>CAWAMA010000001.1:0-292327 GCA_963783025.1 uncultured Pseudomonadota bacterium
TAATATCGCTATTGGCCGCGTGCCTCGCCTGTGGGTCGCCGCGACCAATCCGGACGACGCGCTCTAGGTCCGTGGATGGATTGTCGGATCTATTGTGGTCACGCCCGCCCGCGTGGCGCCGATGCTGGGCAAATGCGCAAGCCGCAAAGGCGTATCTGGCGCAAAGGCAAACAAGCAAGACCGAGTCGCACGGTACTGCAGTTCCCGCGATGAGGTGCCGGTATCTTAGCGTCGAGGTGGTGGGCAGTACAGGGATCGAACCTGTGACCCCTACCATGTCAAGGTAATGCTCTACCGCTGAGCTAACTGCCCACGGAGGGGGCGCGAGACAGCGCAGTTACGGGACGCTCCGTCGACAAGCAATAGATCGGGTCGCCAGCTCAGGCGCAATGCCGCCTCGCGCAGGCGGTTCAGTTCGTCGCGCAGGCGGGCGGCGTCCTCGAACTCGAGGTTCTGCGCGTGCTTGTACATCTGCGCCTCGAGCTTCTTGAGTCGGCCGCGAGCTGGCCGGCGACAGCGCGGCGTAGTCGGCCGGCTCGGCGAGCGCGCCCGCCGCGCGCTTCGCGCCCGTGCGCTCGGCACGGCGCCGCGCTGCGCCTTCCATGATGTCGGTGATCCGCGCCACCGCTTTCGGCGTGATGCCGTGCGTGGCGTTGTACTCCACCTGCTCTGCCGGCGCCGGTCGGTTTCGTCGATCGCGCGCTTCATCGAACCGGTGATGCGGTCGGCGTACAGGATCGCCTTGCCGCGCACGTTGCGCGCGGCGCGGCCGATGGTCTGGATCAGCGAGCGGTCCGAGCGCAGGAAGCCCTCCTTGTCGGCGTCGAGGATCGCGACCAGCGAGACCTCGGGCAGGTCCAGGCCCTCGCGCAGCAGGTTGATGCCGACCAGCACGTCGAACTCGCCCAGGCGCAGGTCGCGGATGATCTCGACGCGCTCGAGGGTGTCGATGTCCGAGTGCAGGTAGCGCACCCTCACGCCGTGCTCGTCGAGGTAGTCGGTCAGGTCCTCGGCCATGCGCTTGGTCAGCGTGGTGACCAGCACGCGCTCGCCGATGCGCGACGCGCGTTGGATCTCGCCGAGCAGGTCGTCGACCTGCGTGCGCACCGGCCGGACCTCGACTTCCGGATCGACCAGCCCGGTCGGGCGGATGATCTGCTCGACGACGCTGCCTCGCGGTGCGCGAGCTCGTAGGCGCCGGGCGTGGCCGAGACGAAGATCATCTGCGGCGCAGCGCGCTCCCACTCCTCGAAGTTCAGCGGGCGGTTGTCGAGCGCCGACGGCAGGCGGAAGCCGAATTCGACCAGCGTTTCCTTGCGCGAGCGGTCGCCCTTGTACATCGCGCCGAGCTGCGGCACGGTCGACGTGCGATTCGTCGACGACCAGCAGCGCATCGGCCGGCAGGTAGTCGAACAGGCGTCGGCGGCGGCTCGCCCGGCGCGCGGCCGGTCAGGTGGCGCGAGTAGTTCTCGATGCCCGTGGCAGTAGCCGATCTCGCGCGATCATCTCGAGGTCGAACTGCGTGCGCTGCTCGCAGGCGCTGCGCCTCGACCAGCTTGTTGTCCGCGTACAGCTGCTGCAGGCGCTCCTGCAGCTCGTCCTTGATCGTCTCGAGCGCGTCGAGCACGCGTCGCGCGCGTGGTCACGTAATGCGTGCCGGGATAGACCGTGTAGCGCGGCACGCTTGCGCATCACCTCGCCGGTCAGCGGATCGAACAGCGACAGGTTCTCGACCTCGTCGTCGAACAGCTCGATGCGCACCGCTTCGCGTCTCGATCTCGGCCGGGAACACGTCGATGATGTCGCCGCGCACGCGGAAGGTGCCGCGGCTGCAGCTCGATGTCGTTGCGCTCGTACTGCATCTCGGTCGAGGCGGCGCATCAGCTCGCGCTGGTCGATGCGGTCGCCGCGCACCAGGTGCAGCACCATGCGCGAGGTAGTCCTCCGGCTCGCCGAGGCCGTAGATGCACGACACCGTGGCGACGATGATCGCGTCGCGTGCGCTCGAGCAGCGCCTTGGTCGCCGACAGGCGCATCTGCTCGATGTGCTCGTTGATCGAGGAATCCTTCTCGATGAAGGTGTCGGTGCGACGGCACGTAGGCCTCGGGCTGGTAGTAGTCGTAATAGCTGACGAAGTACTCGACCGCGTTGTGCGGGAAGAACTCCTTGAACTCGCCGTAGAGCTGCGCGGCCAGGGTCTTGTTCGGCGCCAGCACCAGGGTCGGCCGCTGCACCGCGCTCGATGACGTTGGCGATCGTGAAGGTCTTGCCCGAGCCGGTGACGCCGAGCAGGGTCTGGTGCGCGAGCCCGGCCTCGAAGCCGTCGACCAGTCGCTCGATCGCCTCCGGCTGGTCGCCGGCGGGCTGGAAGGGGGCAACGAGTTCGAATGGTCTGATTGAAGACGGTCGGAGATGAAGGCCCCGCAAGCGAACCGGTGATTATACCCTGCGCCGGATTCGAGTCGGCGTTTTCCTACATGTGCCGGGGGCCGGTGCCGATGCCGTCCAATGTGTGCGATTCCTAGCATGACGCCATCTTCGAGGAGAAAAGTTATGTGCCAGCCATCGTCCAGGGCCATCCGGGAATCACGCTGATCGAACTGATCTTCACCATCGCGATCGGGTCGATTGTGCGCCATCAGCCTGCCCGCGCTCGGCGACCTGATGCAAAGCGGACAGTCCCGCAGCGCGCACAACGCACCGGTCGCAGCCCTGAATCTCGCGCGCAGCACTGCCGCATCGCGACAGTCGCGATGTTTCGATATGCCCGAGCCGCGATGGCCGACCTGCGACAACGCGATCTGGTGGAGCGCGGCTGGATCGTGTTTGCCGATTCGAACCGCGATGGTATGCGCGGCCCGAACGAAGCGATCATCCAAGTCGGGCAGATGCATGACGGCATGGCCATCGCCAGCACGGCCGGACGCCGCCACGTCATCTATCGTGCCGATGCACCTCGGCCGGAGCAACCTCACCTTCACGTTCTGCGACAAACGCGGCCGGCGAGCGCCGATACCGCTGGTGATCAGAACACCGGCCGCATCCGCAGCGGCAACGCCTCGGCTCAGGCCGCGGCAGCCTGCGCCGGGTTGGCGGCACCTTGACCAGACTCCCGTTGTCCCTCAAAATACGCGGCTCGCTCGGAGCATTTCCCCGGTAGCTCAGTCGGTAGAGCAAGTGACTGTTAATCACTGGGTCGGCGGTTCGAGTCCCGTCCCGGGGAGCCATATGAAACAAGAAGCTTGCAGTGAAGCAACCCTTTTTTCATTTCCAGAACTGAAAACAACAACGATAATTACAACGATAATTTATGATTTTCTGATGCATTCGGGAAGGACCTACAAAGTCCCTAGCTTTTCTGGGCGGAACCTCGCTTTCCCTCGAATCACCGATTTATTTCTGGCGACACGAATTGAACCACACTTCGACATCAACGACGTCGAAACCGCACCCCGCGTACCGAGTCGCACACACTTGAGCTGGCCCGACTCGATCGCGCGGTCGAGCGTGGACCTGTGCCGGCAGCCATCTGCATCATGTTTCTCTTCTTGATCAACTTCATACTATGGTGTTTCTCCTTCGTAAGGTATTGGATGCCCGGTAGGGCTGATCGGAAATGCCAACGAAAAAATGTCCAGGCAGCCAAGTGGAGCAGTCGATATCAATGATGTCGACCGCAAGCGTGGCCGTGAATCGCGATGTGTGTCGACGCGTCAAGGGGGGGGTCTCGGGTTGGCCTTTAGGGGCTGCGCGTGACATTCCAAACGGAGCTGTCACGAAAATGCCTATCTGGAGGCTAACGGTGTGGCTAGATTTTAAGAGCTCCGCCTCGTCACTCTAAGCAGCATCATGTGATGCATGGTGCTCGGAAAAAACTCATGGTGCGGATGCCTAGCGGTTCGCACTCACGTGTCAAGCAAATGCAAGCAATTTCCTCACGCCCGGGGCGGTGGCTGTGAGTTGCACGCCGCTGGCACGCGCCGTCTGCCAGAAGAGCCGGTCCGTTCCATCACGCGCCAGTACATCGCCTCGCTCAACATCGCCAAGACAGCTTGAGAGGCGCCGACAAGGCGCATGTGAGCGGCGACTACACGGTCATGGGCCTCGTGGCACTCGCGGCCGGGCTCTGGATCACGTGGGAGTCGTGCGGGGAAAACCCGTCGCCAAGAGACACGGGACGCGATTTCGGCAAGGCGCCGGCGGTTGCGGCTCCGATTTGATGTGCGCTGCTTTCGGGCCCGCTGCTGATCGAGATGGCGCTTCCGCATCCGAGGAACCGGTGGCATGCGTGTCGTTCATCCTCGCCAACATCATGACCAGGACCGAGCGCGTGCGCAGCTTCAAGATCGCCGGCGCGGTGACGATCGCGAGCTCGCCGCAATATGTCTTGCGGCGACGGCGTTCTTGATCAGCGCCAGGCAGGCCATCAAGCAGACCCACCGTATGCGTGCGCGGGCGTCTTCACGGGACTCATGCACGACGAATCCATCTAACGCAAGCGACCCCAACCTGCCTGTCGTGAACGGCGGCTTTGTGGTAGTCCAAGGCAGACTTCCGACATTTTCCCATCTCTGCACACCTCGATCTCGATCTGTAGGTGTCAATGCTGCGAGAATAGTCAGCGCCATTGTTTCGCTGGCAGACCTGCGCGGGGAATGCGTCAATGAAGGTAGTCATCAACGGAGCCGGCATTGCAGGTACGGCGCTCGCCTATTGGCTGAGCAAGCTCGGCCACGACGTGTTACTGGTGGAGCGTGCGCCCGAATTGCGCACCGGCGGATTCGTGCTCAACCTCTGGGGCATTGGCTACGACGCGCTCGAGAAGATGGGTCTGCTGCCGAGGCTGCTGGAATTGCAGCACGTCTCTGACGAGTTGCGGATGGTTGACCGGTCGGGGCGAACTCGTGGCGGGTACCCCTCCAGTGTGCTGTTGAAACTCGCCAATGGACGCATGGCCACACTGGCGCGATCCGACATCGCCGCGGCCATCTACGGTTCTTTGGATAGCCGGGTGGAAACGTTATTTGGCGACAGTATCACCGCGGTTGCCGATGACGGGACGCGGGTGCGGGTCGAATTCGAGCATTCGGCGCCGCGGGAAGTCGACCTCGTGATTGGCGCCGACGGGCTACACTCGCGCGTTCGCCAGCTCGTCTTCGGGCCTGACGCCAAGTTCGAGTACCCGATGGGATGCCACGTCGCTTCGTTTGAGGTCGCCGGCTATCGGCCTCGCAACGGCAATGCCTATGTGGCGCACACGGCGGCCGGTCGCGTATGTGGGCCGCCTCCCCATGCGCGACGATCGGACGCTCTTCTTCGTGCTGCTGCGGGACGAATATCTCAAGGGGCGGGTTCCCACCAATCATGCCGAGCGCAAGGCGGCGTTGACCGGCGCGCTGGCCGACATCGGCTGGGAATCGGCGGCCATCGTGTCAGCTGTCGAGAGGGTTGACGACATCTACTTCGACAGCATCAGCCAGATCCGCATGGATGCATGGGCCAAGGGCAAGGTTGTGCTATATCCGATGCCGCGGCTTGCCCTTCCTGATCGCGGAGAAGGTGCAGGGTTGGCTCTGGCGGAGGCCTATGTGCTTGCAGGCGAACTGCATCAGCATGGCAGCGATACCGAAGCCGCAATTGTCCAATACAGACGCCCCTGAAAGCGGTCGTCGCTCGCAAACAGAAGCTCGCGGAAAGGCTGGCAGCCTCATTTGTCCCAAGAACGGCGTTGGGGGGTGCGCGTTCGCGACTATGCCACACTTCTCTATGCGCCTCCCGGTATTCCCAAGGATCCTGATGGGGCGTTATTTTCATGATGAGATGGCACTGCCCGAATATGGAATCTGATGCCCCTGGTGGCCAAACTGAAAACGGATCGGCTTGGCGAGGTTGGCAGTACATACTGGCGGTATGCCGCCGAGCCGGCATCGCTTCGCGGCGCGACTCAACTCAAGGCGTTACGTGCAATCAATATGAAACTCAGCGATCTTGAAAAGTCAGCACTACAGCTAAACGAGCTCTACAACAGCTTGAGATTAAGAGGTATGGGCACATCTGGACCACGGAAGAACTTGCGCTTGGTTTCGTAGGGGACGTCGGTGATCTGGCAAAACTGATCCAGGCAAGCGCTGGTATCCGAACTATTGATGACTGCAAAGCGAAGCTTGGTCATGAACTGTCGGACTGCTTATGGTCGATCATTGTTCTTGTGCCAACAAGTGTGGTATCGATTTAGAGGCGGAGTTTGTCAGAAACACCCGAGAGCTCGCCGAACACGTATCAAGCGAGCTGAACACTTAGAAGAGGTTTTCGCGAGCGATTTTGCTGCCGAGGCGCTAACGACCCTGAGCTGCCGGCTAGGAGGCCAACACAAAAACCAGCACGCCCCTGAATTTGCTTTGGCATTTCATCGCACAGCAGGTTTGGCGTTAGATTCCTACTTCGGATGACTTGCGTGGTCGGCAGGAGCGGCCGAATTGCGTACCAACCCAAGACCTGTCGCCGCGCGTGGTGTCGACCAGCAAAATCGTCGACGCCCATGGCTCGTCGTTGCTCGGCACGACCTACGTGTTGTAGTTGAAATTGCCGATTGATCCGGCGATAACGAACCCCAGGCAGCGCCGCCGGGCGCCGTCATCGTTTCTGGGAAGAATAAACTTGAAGACTTGGCTGTAGCGCGTGGTTGTCTTCAGTAGTTGCCGTGAGAACTTTTTGACTGATGACCAAGTTTCGCCATAGTGCAATATAGACAAGGTTTTTTTCGTCATAGTGACGCAGCTGGGGTACGAGTACCAGGATGCTGCGCTTGCTTATGTGGTGTTTTCGTCTTCATCCGTCGAGCTCGACAGGCGTTCGATCTCCATATCCGACGCAGGCTCTTGTCGAGGCCGTCGAGACCTGCTGATAGATGATTTGGTCGATGTCCAGCGACGACGGCGCCGCCGAATAGGCGGTACCATTTCCTCGGTGACACGCTCGCGATGCGCGTCTATAGCGCCGTTGACCTAGCGCGCCGATCAGGCCGCCGTGCGGCGGCAAACCCGCCGGCGGCACCGTTCGCGAACTCGCCTCCTGCAAGGCCGCCCGCGGTTGCTTAGGACACGGCGCGCACCATGATCTTGTGCTGCGGATAAGCCGAACCTCTACATCCATGCGTGTCGCGATGGAAATTGCGAGTGTTTGGGTCCGCTTGACGTCCAGCCCCACTGCAGCCAGTCAGGGTCAGCAGTGCGAAAGCAATAACAAATTGGCGAAAAATCATTCCGCACTCCTTTGGCGGGTCAGATCGATCACATTGGCACGTGGTCAGGGTGCCAGTGCCGCCATACGCGGTTGCTTGCGGTAGGTGTGTAATAGTAGCGCAACCAACCCTCAGCTGTCGCTTGAGCGAATGATTAGCCTACATTGGCAGATTTACCATGACTTGCCGCTTTTGAGCAGCGAGAACTGCCGACGTATCCTAGGTGGAGCTGATACACCTGCACCTCCACGCCCATATGGCGAATTGCCTGCGCGAGCCAGCCCTTGCCCGTGAGGAATCACAATCAGTGGAGCAGGAATTGCGCTGAATTCCCGCCGAGTGAGCGCTCAATGAAAATTAGCTTGAGCGTGGCTGCGCGGGCTCGAGCTTGCCATGACGAGACCTCGCTGAGAATGCGGTGATCCAGGCAATAACCGTCCAAGTTGGCAGGTGCACAGCCAAGACCCAGACACCCGAGCCACGAGCCCATTGCAAGTGCAGAGAGTAGGTGTCGCTTGTTGCTCCGATGAGTCGGGAAGCATGCTTTGACATAGCGAAGTAGGCTAATGCTTTATTCTCTCGGATTCTCGTAAGCTGTGCTGAGAGCCCGGCGCGCACGGGGCCCCATAACGAGCTTTGGCGCAGCACCCGCAGCTCAAGCGTGGGCCACACACCGGTCCCATGCTCATCGCCCAACAGTTGCACGAGAGCTCTCGTACCGATAAGAGTGGGCAGAGCATGAGTGGCTCGCAGTCTTACTCTAACGGGTTCGCCGATGAAAGCAGTTGGCATTGACGCGCAAGAGCGCGCTGGGACATGGCGGGCGAGACCATGTTCGAGCGCTTTGCGAATACGAAGGTTGGGCACCCCGGCGCTCCCTGCGTGAGCTGGCGCACTGCGCGGCGACGTCCGAATTGTCGTGGAAGCCACCGGCGGCTACGGGCCCGTGCTCGCGGCGTGTGCGAAGGAAGGCTTGTGGGGTGTCGCGGGGTCAAATCCGCGCCAGGCCCGGTGTTCGCCAAGGCCACCGGACAATTTGGCCAAGACCGATCGATTGGACGCCGGGCGCACGCCTGGCTGAGATGCGCACACGCGCATACCCCTGCTAACGGGCTGGCAGGAGCTGCGTGGCCGGGTCTTGCGCCGGCGCCACCAGGTGACCGAAGCCGTCCAGCGCACGCGCCTACAGTTGACGATTACTGGCCATTCGTGGACTGGTGAACAGGACCCTCGCCGCCCTGTGCGAGTGATCGATCGCACCCTCAAGGACCTGCTGCTGCAGACGCATGCGCCATGCCGGCAATGCGTTGTTGAAGGGCATGGGGCCGATGTTCCAGGCCTACCGCTGGCGTTGCTGCCGGAGCTGGGCGAGCTCACGCGCCGACATCGGAATCGCCCCGCTCAATCGCGACAGCGGCCAAAGCCAAGCCGGGCGTGAGACGTATGATGGCGGCAGAGCCGAGGTGCGCGTCGCCCTGTAGAGGCACCACCCTGTCGGCCGTGCGCTGGGATGCCGTGATGAAAGGCGCACTACCAACAGCTACTGGCACGCGGCAAGGGGGCGGAAGTCGCTCTGGTCGCGTGCATGCGCAAGTTGCTGACGATCGTCAACGCGGGGACTGGCGGGACGAGCTTCGTCTAGCACCTGAGTTTCAAGACAGTTGCTGAGCTAAGCGGCCGCTGCCGCATGACGCACGAGGTACCGCAAACTACCAGCAGCCGTCCACTCCAGCGGTAAAAAGAGACTTCCCCCTCGTATCGGCCTCGAAGGCCAGATGGTCGTAACCGTCAGCAGAAGAGGAAGTCTCCATGAGCACTATAACCATTGGCGTTGATCTGGCAAAGAACGCGTTTGCGGTATGCGTGGTGGATGACAGCGGGTGGGTCTTGCGGCGGCTGGAATTCAAGCGCGCGGCGTTTGCTTTATGGCTCGCCCAACTACCTGCCGGGACGATCGTGGCGATGGAGGCATGTGCGATCTTCTTATCAATCGGTAGCAGCAGTCTGGCGCAAGCCGGTATAGCGGTCTGGCCCAAGTTGGTACGCTCAGTCTGATCGAAGCCGGTACGGTGTTGTCGGTAGTGGATTGTGATCGCGGATTGGCGATCGTGTCCAGCCTGTGCCCAAGGCTCAGGTGGCTTTTTTCTTCCTCATCGATTCGCCCTTGAGTTCGATCTTGTAGGAGTTGTTGATTATGCTGATCGAGGATGGCGTCGGCCAGTGCGGGATCGTCCAGACCGCCGTGCCAGGTGGTGCATCGGCAATCGGCTGGTGACGATGGTGCTGGTTTTGTCGAAGCGATCTTCGATGATTTCCAGCACATTGCGCGCTTGGTCTCGTCGGCAAGCGGCGTCAGTCCGAACTGTCAGATCAGCAGAAAATACTTGGCCAGGCGAGAGACAAAAAAGTTCGGGAGCGCTTCGGCGCGTGCCAGATCTTCGACGAGGCGCGGGGAGCGCACGTAGCGCACGCCGACGTTTTCGCGGTAGGCCGCCGAGCGCGCAGGCGAAAATACTTTGCCGACGCCGGGCGGGGCCGGGTGATCAGGACGTTGTCGTGATGAAGTGGAGCGTACCAAGCTGCTTGATTACGGTGCTGATCCATGCCTTCGGCGGTGCGCGCGAGTCGGAGACTTCCGAGACTGGCGCTTTGGCCGAACTTGGCCCAACGTGCGCGTAGCGATAGCTCGGCGGCGCTTGCTTTGCTCGGCATCGATCAACATCGCCAAGCGCTCGTGGAAGTTCAGATCAGCACTGGTGTCTTTCTCCTGTCCGGCGCAAACGCGCGCGCCATGCCGCGCAGCTCCAAGTCCTGCAAACCCTGGTACAGCGGTTTCAGTGAGCACGGCGGGCCTCCGAAGTAGTCGGGACCGCGCACGTTGTCGGTGGGTGACGGCAACCACCTTCGGCGGTACTGGGCGCTGCACAATGGTGCTCTAGGTCGCGGATGCCGCAAAAAAAAAATATGTTTCAGCCCAGCTCGCCATGAAAAGCTGCTTCCAGTTGTGCCGGACTATGATCCTTGGTGCAGTGCAGGACTGCCGAGGCTGGATCGATAGGCTCTGTTTGGGGTGCACCTTGCGCGCGTGGATCTGGCGCGCAATCACCGCCGAGGTGCTTCTGGCCGATCCAGGTTCCCGCTGCGTTGTTTTTGGTTTCTAGCCGGCGGTCCAGATCGGGCCGGTGCGACTCGGGCATGGTGCTCGGGTTTGCTTGAGAAGTTGCCGCGCTTGTAGCCGATGGAGTGCGCCGCCTCGAGCTTCTTTAATTAAGAGACCCAACTTCTCGCCAATGCGCACATCCATCGTCTTGCCGATCAGCGGGTGCGGCACGAGGTAAATTTGTCGATTTTGCATGTGGTCAATAACAATTCCTTTGGCCCGCTTCCATGGGCGGTACCGATATTCCTTGTCTCAGGTGCGCGCGTTCCTCGGCCAGCGCCGCATTGCGGTTGCCCTCGCGTTTGCTGAATCCGGCCGCGCGTTGAGCGCGCGCACGCCGTCGGCTATTACGCGATTACCCTCAGTTGCGCAGCGAGAAAGGTGTGGTCGCGCAATGGCGCCAGGATGCGCCGCTCAACCTGCAACACCGCGTTCTTCTCGACCTTGGCCTTGTCGTCCGGCGTCCGCACGCGTGCGGGCACGACCATTGCGCCGGTACCGGTGCGCCCATTCCTGATAATCGTCCTGGATGCGCGGCTCGTACTGGTCCGGACTCGTCACGGCGGTTTCAGGTTGTCCGGCACCGTCGCTTCGGGTACGCCGCCTAAGTAGTTCAGCGCCCGTGTGCTGGAACTGGTCCAGCTCATCATCTTCCGGCTGGCACTCGCAAAGGTGAAGATCGCATGCGAGTAACCCAGCGCAGCGACGAAAAATCTCGGCCTGCGTCTGTTCGTCGGGGTGCCTATCTGTGATCGGCATCGCTGCACATGTCGGCATAATCGATGCCCCTCCGTGCGCCCGGCTTGTGCACCTCAGGCGCATTACCGGATCGGTGCGCCGCTCGAAGGCGGCAAAGCGCGCGCAAGAACTGGGCGTACGCCAGTGCCCCTCTGGTGCTGCTCGGCAGGCTCGCTGCTCACCAGAAGCTCGCCCTTGCCGCCTTTGCGCGCCAGTTCCTTCGACAGCACAGCAAAGTCCGGGGTCTCCGCCGCGCTGCTCACCACCATCACCGGATACAGCCGCGCGTACAACGCATCTTCGTCCAGTTCCGGCGGTAGCGGCCAGCTCAGACCTGCCGAAGCAGGAAACCGCCGCACGGCCTCCTGCACCGTCGAGCGCGCACCCACCGAGGCTGCCCGAAATCTCCGTCGCCAGGCGCTGCAGTCATATCGCAGGCGTGCCAACTCCAACAACTGCTTTCCACGGAGAAATCTCTGTTAACTCATCGACGCCTCCGCTCTGCGCAAAGGCGCTAGGTATTACCCACATTCACCGGCACGGTTTGGACGACATTGTTGTACCGGCTTGCGTCAGACAGGTGTACCGGCTTGGATCAGACACCCGTACCGGCTTGGATCAGATCGCTGTACCGGCTTCGATCAGATTCCATGGGCATGCGGGACCGTGCGCACCATTGGGTGCCGCTTTGCGGAATATGGTCTCTTGTCTTCCCGCGCCGGTACAGTTCGTGTGGCTGTTCCGCAAGAATCCACCTGGAGAGGGAACGATCCCAACGATGCCGAGGCGATTGCCACTGCCGCACGACAGGGCAACATGCGCTTCGTGCCGCTGATCAACCACATCGGCCGAGCAGGCGCGGCTGTCCTGGCATCGGGTGCGCGAAGGCTACAAGGTGGAAAGCCTCGCCATCGCCAGCGGCCCACGCGGGTTGTGGGGGCCGAGTTCGGTATCGTGGTGGCGCAGCGCGACGTTGCACTCCGGCAGGCGCTGGCCGATCTGGATGCGCATCCGCAGCTGCCAACCGACTTCAAGGAGCTGCTGCGCATGCTGAGCGAGCACTGGGCAACGGTGCGCGCGGCCATGGCCCACGTGCCACGGCCGCATCGATGCCCACGCCCGCCAGGACGCTCGCCGCGTGCGCTTGCGTGAACTCATCGGCGTGGGTCCGCTCACTGGCGATGCGATGGTGGCCAGTGTCGGTTCGGCACGCGAGTTCAAGAGTTGCAGGCAACTCGCCGCCTGGCTGGCTGTGGCGCCGAGCCAACATTGCCAGCGGCGGACGGGCGCGCCTGGGCGAGATCAGCTGTCGCGGCGATGGATACCTGCGTACGCTGCTGATCCAGGGTGCACGCAGGAGCCCGCAGGGGTGCCACTACGGTGGCGACCGAAAGGCCTACCGCGGAACAACAGTGGATCTGCTTGTGGCCGGTCGCACTGCTCTTCGGCAAGGTCATCGTTGCCATTGCCGAACAAACAGGCTCGTCAGCTCTGGGCGGTGCTCGCCCATGACGTCGACTACGACCCGCACGCCTGCCTGCGCCATCCGACGGCACCTACAAAGCCGCACTGGCCCACGCCACTTAAAACGTTTCGATTCACTGTCAGCGCGAAGCAGTAAGTGGGACAGGTCAGACCTGCACCCGGGCGAGAACCTGACGACGCTCGGCGGCCGCCATCCAGAGGTTCCGGCTGATCGCCTCGGCATCGGCGACACCGGTGAACGAACCAGGACGCCGGGTGCGGTTTAGACAGTGTCCGCACCACACCTTCGGTGAACAAGACCGTTTACGAAAACGAGTCTTACAAATCGTCGACGCTGATCGCGGTGACACGAGACGCAAGAACAATACCGGCACCAGCGAAAGCACGAAAGCTCAAGGAAGAACATGACGCGCGGAAGTTCAATGCAAGTCTACATCCAATGGACCCTCTCGCTGGTATATCGGCATCGAGGCGCCAGACTCGAGTCGACCACTTCAGTTGACCTGGCACGAGAAGGGACCGGATGGGCGCGACCACTGTCGCTGTGGATCTGGCAAAAGACGTTTTTGAACCGGCTTTCGCCGATGCTGATCATCGCATTGTGCAGCGCAAGCGCGATCGCGCCGTGTGTTGCGACGCCCTGGATAATCGTGGTCCGCTCCGCGTGGCAATGGAAGCGTGCGGTAGCGCGGACTTCCGGGCGCGGCCGCCTGCCCAGGGCCACACGCCGCGTTTGCACCGCGCGCGACGCGCGCCGTACTCGGCGCGACAATACGGATCGCACTGATGAAGCGAATTGCTCGAAGCCCATCGCTGCGGCGAGATCCACGGCCGCCCATAAAGCCGCAGCAGCAAGGAACATTGGCGTCGCACCGAATTCGTGAACTGCTCAGGCACAGCGACCGACGATCAATCTGGTGCGCGGCGTGCTGCGCGAATTCGGCACCGTTATCCGCTCGGCGCAGCGAAGGTGCGTCCAGCGGCATCGGCTCACTCAAAGATGCCAGCAACGATGTGCCGATGGGATTGCGCGAGACGTCAGTGAGTCGCTCGACGGCTGGCCGATTCACGCGAGGCATGGCGGCAATCGAGCAGGCTATCGGAGATCGCATGCCACGATCCGGTCAGGCGGCTTTTCAGCAAGTACCGGTATCGGCCTGCTGACCGCGACAGCCCTGCACGCCAGCGTCTGCTCCCTCACCGCTTTCGTAACGGTCGCTACTTTGCGGCCTGCTGGTCGTACCGCGTGAATATTCCTCGGGCAATCAACGCCGCCTCGGTCGCATCAGGAACGCGGCGACGGCTATCCGTGCTCTGCCCTGATTCGCGGTACGCGCACCGCTGCGGGCGGCGCGTCTACGAGAAAACTTGCCCGCGCCCAGCATGAATCAAATGGGTCTATCCTTGAAAAGTGCGTCGTCACAACAAAGCTGCGCTTGCTCTGGCTAAAAAGACGCGTGTCATCGTGGGCCATGGAGCACTACCGTGCGGCATTCCACTCAATCATTAAGCGTGCGAACACCTTATCTCTTTAATCTGCTCCACTGAAGTTGCCTGATGACAGTCATGGCGAATGTGTCTGTCCTGAATCGATCAAGCCGATAACTTTTCTGCCTCATGAAGCTGCTCTCCCTGATTGGCTTCGATTCGCGCATTGATGATGGCCGAGCTGACACGCTCACCCGAAGGCCAACACACGATGCAACCGATTCATTCACTTCTATGTGAAGTAGCTATCAATCCTGTCTACTTGGCGAGGAGACCATAGTACCAGGAGTTAGCTTCTCGGGATTTCATGCAGAGCGAACTGTGACGCTGGCCTTGCCGTCCTTTTGGCTGAAAATGAATCTATAGCTCCGGTGGAAGGGAAGAAGCCGGTTGCTTCAGCCTGGATATATGAACTGCGAAATCTTTCCCCATCAGGGAGCGCTGTGTAGGCGTCGCTCAGCCTTACCTTGACGAACTGAGTGAATTTCCAGGAATGCAGATAGAGTGAACGATTCCCACAAAAGGCAATTGACGGCAGAGCTTGCTCGGAACAGGTTACCGAGGTGACTTTGCGCCGAATGCATTTACTACGACCGAACACTAGAGACACGGAGGCAAGCCGCCGTAAAAGCAAAATCGGATGGGTAGGCCGGTAATGCGTTGTCCGGGGCGAGCCAACTGACGCTGAGTGCGTACTCCTCTTCGGCGACATAACTCTTCTGATGTGGCGCTGCGACAAGCCCGACCAGTGACCTCGACCACAGGCTTCGCCTGAGGAAGAGGCCTGCGGCTTGGTAGGCCGCGACGAACAGCTCGAGTACACCAAAAAAAGACGACTGAGACGAGAACGAGCGGAACATCGATACTGCTCCGAAACCAACGCTAAGCCAAGCGGACGGCTGCCGTGCTATCGCGTTCTTCTGTCATACTTCCTTCCGTGGCAGCCGCCACTTAGCTTAGCGTTAGCTTTCGGAGCAGTATCAATGTCCGCTCGTTCTGGTCTAGTCGTCTTTGTTTTGGTGTTCTCCGGCTGTTCGTCGCAAGCTACCAAGCCACAGCCTCTTCCTCAGGCGAAGCTCTCTGGTCAGGTCACTGGTGGGCTTATCGCAGCGCCCGCGTCGGAGAGTTATGTAGCCGAAGAGGGTGCGCACTACGAGCAGCCGGTTGGCTCACCGGACAACGCGTTGCCGGCCTACCCATCCGATTTGCTTTTACAGCGGTTGCCTCCGGTCTCTGTACAAGTTCGGGTCGTAGTAAATGATTTGGGCAAAGTCACCTCGGTAACCTGTTCCGAGCAAGCTACCTCCAGTCAATTGCCTTTTGTCGAAATCGTTCGCTCTACTCTGCTAGCCTGGAAATTCACTCAGTTGGTCAAGGTAATTCCTAGCAACACCTACACAGCGCTCCCTGATGGGGAAGGTTCGCAGTTCATATATCCAGGCAAAGCAACCGCTCTCCCGTTCCACCAAGACTATCGATTCATTTTCAGCCAAAAGGACGGCAAGGCCAGCGTCACAGTTCGCTCTGCGTCGAATCCCGAAAGCTAACTATTCCTGTATGGACTCCTCGCGCAAGTGACGGGATTAATAGCTCTTGGCATGAAGTGAATGAATCGGTTGCAGTCGTGTATTCGGCCTTGGGGTGAGCGTCGTGAGCTCGGGCCATCATGGAATCCGCGAATCGAAAGCCAATCGGTACAAGCGGCTTCGTGAGCCAGAAAAGTTATCGGCTTGATTCGATTCGGGACCGACACATTCGCCATGACTGTGATCGCGGGCAACTCAGTGAAGCGGTTAAAAGGGATCAGGGTGTTCGCACGCTGATGTGATTTGGGTCGAATGCCGCACGGTGGTGCTCCATGGCCCACAATCGACGCGCGGTCTTGTTGGCCAGAGCGACCGCAGCTTTGTTGTGACCGACGCGCTGTTCCAAGGACAGGACCCAGGATTGCATTTGGGTCAGGGGCTGAGCACGTTGTTGTCGTAGACGCGCGGCCCGCAGCGATGCGCGTGCACCGTGAATCAGGAGCAAGCGCAGATAGCCGTCGCCGCGTTTGCTGATGCGACCGAGGCGACGTTGATTGCCCGAGGAATATTCACGCGGTGTCAGACCGAGCCAGGCCGCAAAGTAGCGACCGTTACGAAAGCGGTCGAGGGAGCCGACGCTGGCGTGCAGGGCTGTCGCGGTCAGCAAGCCGATACCGGGTACTTGCTGAAAACGCGCGCTGACCGGATCGTGGCATGCGATCTCCGATAGCCTGTGCTCGATTGCCGCCATGCCTCGCGTGAGATCGGCCAGCCGCTCGAGCAACTCACTGAGCGTATCGCGCAATGCCATCGGCACATCGTTGCTGGCATCTTCGAGTGCAGCCAATACCGCTGGACGCACCTTCGCTGCGCCGAGCGGGATCACGATGCCGAATTCGCGCAGCACGCCGCGCACCAGATTGATGGTTGCGGTACGCTGTGCCTTGAGCCGTTCACGAATTCGGTGCAACGCCAATGTTCCTTGCTGCTCGGGCGACTTGATCGGCACGCTATCGATCTCGCCACAGCGATCGGCTTCGAGCAAACCGGCTGCATCAGTGCGATCCGTCTTGTTGCGGCGCACGTACGGGCGCACGTCGCGCGCGGGTAGCAAACGCAGCGTGTGGCCCTGGGCAGCGAATCGCCGCGCCCAGAAGTGCGCGCTACCGCACGCTTCCATTACCACGCGGAGCGGACCGCGATTATCCAGAGCATGCGCAAACACACGGCGCGATACGCGCTTGCGCTGCACGATGCGATGATCAGCATCGGCGAAAGCCAGTTCAAAAACGTCTTTTGCCAAATCCACAGCGACAGTCGTAGCATTCATGGCGGACTCCTCTCGTGTCAGGTCAACTGAAGTGCAACACACTCAGTCTGGCACTTCGATGCCGATATACCGGCGAGAGGAGTCCATTCAATCAGTAAGAGACTTCCCGTCAACTTCGCGCACGTGATGTTCTTGCCTTGAGCTTTCGTGCTTTCGCTGGTGCCGGTGTTGTTCTTGCGTGCTGCGTGTCAGCGCGACGAGCATCGAACAGTTGTCAGACTGCATTTCCGTAAACGGTCTTGTTGCACCGAAGGTGCTGGTGCGGACCACTGTATAAACCGCACCCGGCGACCTCGTTCGTTCACCGGTGTCGCCGATGCCCGGGGATCAGCCGGAACATCTGGATGGCGGCCGCTAAGTTAGTCAGGTTCTCGCCGGGTCGGTCTGACCTGTCGCTTACTGCTTCGCGCTGACGGTGAATCGAAACGTCATGGGTGAGTGGCGTGGGCCAGTCGGCTTTGCTGGTGCATCGGATGGCGTAGGCAGGCATGCGGGTCGTAGTCGACGTCATCGGCGAGCATCGCCCAGAGCTGGCGAGCGTGTTTGTTGGCAATGGCGACGATGACCTTGCCGAAGGGCATGCGACCGGCCAGCGAGCAGATCCACTGTTGTTCCGGCGTGGCCTTTTCGGTCGCCACCGTCTTGGCGCGCTGCAGGCTGCTGCGCGCACCCTGGATCAGCAGCGTGCGCAGGTAGCCATCGCCGCGACAGCTGATCGTGCCCAGGCGTGCCCGTCCGCCGCTGGAATGCTGGCTGGGCACCAAGCCCAGCCAAGCGGCCAGTTGCCTGCCATTCTTGAACTCGCGTGCCGAACCGACACTGGCCACCATCGCATCGGCGGTGAGCGGACCCACGCCGATGAGTTCACGCAAGCGCACGCAGCGAGCGTCCCGGCGTGCATGGGCCTCGATGCGGCCGTCGCACGTGGCCATGGCCGCGCGCACCGTTGCCCAGTGCTCGCCCAGCATGCGCAGCAGTTCCTTGAAGTCGGTTGGCAGCTGCGGATGCGCATCCAGATCGGCCAGCGTCTGCCGGAGTGCAACGTCGCGCTGCGCCACCACGATACCGAACTCGGCCAGCAACCCGCGCAGGCGATTGGCGATGGCGAGGCTTTCCACCTTGTAGCCTTCGCGCACCCGGTGCCACGACAGCCGCGCCTGCTGGCCGATGTCCTTGATCGGCACGAAGCGCATGTTGCCCTGTCGTGCGGCCGTGGCAATAGCCTCGGCATCGTTGGGGTCGTTCTTGGCCAGCGGATTCTTGCGGAACGGCCGCACGAACTGCGCAGCCATCAGGCGCGGAACAAGACCGTGTTCCAGGCAAAGGCGCGCCCAATGGTGCGCACCGCTGCATGCCCATGGAATCTGATCGAAGCCGGTACAGCAATCTGATCCAAGTCGGTACGGGTGTCTGATCCAAGCCGGTACACCTGTCTGACGCAAGCCGGTACGGCAATCTGGTCCAAGCCGGTACGGTGAATGTGGGTAATCCTGACGCCTTTGCGCAGAGCGGAGGCGTCGATGAGTTTTCGGAGATTACCCATGAAGCAGTTGTTGGAGTTGGCACGCCTGCGATATGGACTGCAGCGCTCGTACACGGAGATTTCGGGCAGCCTCGGTGTGGCGCGCTCGACGGTGCAGGAGGCCGTGCGGCGGTTTGCTTCGGCAGGTCTGAGCTGGCCGCTACCGCCGGAACTGGACGAGGATGCGTTGTACGCGCGGCTGTATCCGGTGATGGTGGTGAGCAGCGCGGCGGAACCGGACTTTGCTGCGCTGTCGAAGGAACTGGCGCGCAAAGGCGTGACGCGCAAGCTGCTGTGGCGCGAGTATGCCGAGCAGCACCCGGGCCGCGCACTGGCGTACGCCCAGTTCTGCGCGCGCTTTGCCGCCTTCGAGCGGCGCACCGATCCGGTAATGCGCCTGGTGCACAAGCCGGGCGCGCGGATGTTCGTCGATTATGCCGGCATGACGATGCCGATCACGGATCGGCACACCGGCGAGCAGACGCAGGCCGAGATTTTCGTCGCTGCGCTGGGTTACTCGCATGCGATCTTCGCCGAAGCCAGTGCCAGCCAGAAGGCGGTGGACTGGACCAGTTCCAGCACACGGGCGCTGAACTACTTCGGCGGCGTACCCGAAGCGACGGTGCCGGACAACCTGAAGACCGCCGTGACGAGTCCGGACCGGTACGAGCCGCGCATCCAGGACGATTATCAGGAATGGGCGCACCATTACGGCACAGCCATCCTGCCCGCACGCGTGCGGGCGCCGGACGACAAGGCCAAGGTCGAGAACGCGGTGTTGCAGGTTGAGCGGCGCATCCTGGCGCCATTGCGCAACCACACCTTCTTCTCGCTGGCCGAGCTCAATCGCGTAATAGCCGACGGCGTGCGCGCGCTCAACGCGCAGCCATTCAGCAAACGCGAGGGCAACCGCGATGCGGCGCTGGCCGAGGAACGCGCGCACCTGAAGCCGTTGCCCGACAAGGAATATCGGTACGGCCAGTGGAAGCGGGCCAAAGTCCACGTCGATTACCACATCGAAGTCGACAAGCGCTATTACTCCGTGCCGCACCCGCTGATCGGCAAGACGATGGATGTGCGCATTGGCGAGAAGTTGCTGGAGATTTATTACAAGGGCAAGCTGCAGGCGGCGCACTCCATCGGCTACAAGCCCGGCGACTTCTCGACCAAACCCGAGCACATGCCCGAGTCGCACCGGCAGTATCTGGACCGCACTCAAGACCAGTTGCAGCGCCGCGCCAACCTGATCGGCGAGAGCACCTCGGCGGTGATTGCGCGCCAGATCACGCGCAAGGTGCACCCCGAACAGACCTATCGATCCAGCCTCGGCATCCTGCGCTTGGCCAAGGATCATAGTCCGGCACAACTGGAAGCAGCTTGCCGTCGCGCGCTGGAGCTGAACATCCTCAGCTACCGCGGCATCCGCGACCTGATCACCATCGTGCCGCGCCCCGTACCGCCGAAGGTGGTTGCCGTCACCCACGACAACGTGCGCGGTCCCGACTACTTCGGAGGCCCGCATGCTCACTGAACCGCTGTACCAGGGTTTGCAGGACTTGGGACTGCGCGGCATGGCGCGCGCGTTCGCCGGACAGGAGAAAGACACCAGTGCTGATCTGAACTTCCACGAGCGCTTGGCGATGTTGATCGATGCCGAGCAAAGCGAGCGCCGCAACTATCGCTACGCGCAGCGCGTACGTTGGGCCAAGTTCGGCCAAAGCGCCAGTCTGGAAGATCTCGACTCGCGCGCACCGCGAGGCATGGATCGCACCGTGATCAAGCAGCTCGGTACGCTCGCCTTCGTCGCCGACAAGCTCAACGTCCTGATCACCGGCCCCACCGGCGTCGGCAAGAGTTACCTCGCCTGCGCGCTCGGCCAGCACGCCTGCCGCGAAAACGTCGGCGTGCGCTACGTGCGCCTGCCGCGCCTCGTCGAAGATCTGGCACGCGCCGAAGCGCTCAAGAAGAAGAGCCAGCTATTCAAACACCTGGCCAAGTTCCGCCTGCTGATCCTAGACGACTTCGGACTGACGCCGCTTGCCGACGAGACCAAGCGCGACCTGCTGGAAATCATCGAAGATCGCTTCGACAAAACCAGCACCATCGTCACCAGCCAATTGCCGATCGCCAAATGGCACGACTATCTGGACGATCCCACACTGGCCGACGCCATCCTCGATCGCGTCGTCCACAACTCCTACAAGATCGAACTCAAGGGCGAATCGATGAGGAAGAAAAAAGCCACCTGAGCCTTGGCACGGCTGGACACGATCGCCAATCCGCGATCACAATCCACTACCCACAGCACCGTACCGGCTTCGATCAGACTGACGTACCGGCTTGGGCCAGACCGCTATACCGGCTTGCGCCAGACTGCTGTACCGAATTGATCAGAATCCGCGCATGCCTCCATCGCCACGATCGTCCCGGCAGGCAATTGGGCGAGCCATGCCGCAAACGCCGCGCGCTTGAACTCCAGCCGCCGCAAGACCCGCCCGCTGTCATCCACCACGCATACCGCAAACGCGTTCTTTGCCAGATCAACGCCAATGGTTATAGTGCTCATGGAGACTTCCTCTTCTGTTGACGGTTACGACCATCATGGCCTTCGAGGCCGATACGAGGGGGAAGTCTCTTTTTACTCGCTCAAGCGGACGGCTGCGAGTCGGTAGCGTGTACTATAATTCACGTCGCGGCAGCCGCCGCTTAGCTCAGCAACTGTCTTGAAATTCACGTTGCCGGTGCTAGACGAAGCTCGTCCCGCCGCTTCGCGTTGACGATCGTCAGCAACTTGCGCATGCACGCGACCAGAGCGACTTTGGCCACCTTGCCGCGTGCCCGTAGCTGTTGGTAGTGCGCCTTCATCACGGCATCCCAGCGCACGGCCGACAGGGTGGCCATGTACAGGGCGACGCGCACCTCGGCTCTGCCGCCATAGATACGTCTCACGCCTTGGCTTTGGCCGCTGTCGCGATTGAGCGGGGCGATGCCGACGAGCTTGGCGATCTGTCGGCGCGTGAGCTGGCCCAGTTCCGGCAGCAACGCCAGGAGGCTGGCCTGGAACATCGGCCCCATGCCCTTGGACGAACGCATTGCGGGCGTCGCATGCGTCTGCAGCAGGTCCTTGAGGGTGCGATCGATCAGGGCCTGTTCGCGGCGCAGGGCGGCGAGGGTCCTGTTCACCAGTGCACGAATGGCCGGCAGCGTGGTGGCCAACTGCTGGCGCGTGCGCTGGATGGTTTCGGTCACCTGGTGGCGCCGGCGCAACCAGCCACGCAGCTCCTGCTGCCAGCCCGTTAGCGGGGTATGCGCGCGCAGGCGGGCGTGCAGCGTGTGCGCCATCTCGGCCAGCATGCGCGCATCCAATCGATCGGTCTTGGCCAATTGTCCGGTGGCCTTGGCGAACGCCCGGGCCTGGCGCGGATTGACCCGCGACACCCACAAGCCTTCCTTCGCACACGCCGCGAGCACGGCATCTTCATAGCCGCCGGTGGCTTCCACGACAATTCGGACATCACCCCAGCGCACCAGCTCACGCAGGAGACGCCGGATCCCAACCTTCGTATTCGCAAAGCGCTCGACGTGCGTCTCGCCGTGCACCGCCATGTCCAGCGCGCTCTTGCCCACATCAATGCCAACTGCTTTCATCGGCGAACTCCGTTAGAGTAAGACTGCCGAGAGCCACTCATGCTCTGCCCACTCTTATCGGTACGAGAGCCTTCTCGTGCAACTGTCGGGCGATGAGCATGGGACCGGTGTGTGGCCCACGCTGAGCTGCGGTGCTGTGAACACCAAAGCGTTATCGGGCGTGCACACCGGGCTCTCGGCGCCTAGACTACGAGAATCCCAAGAGATAAAGCGTTAGGCCTACTTCGCTATGTCAAAGCATGCTTCCGACTCATCGGAGCAACAAGCGGCCGAGAGACACCTACTCTCTGCGCTTGCAATCGAGCTCGGCGTTCCGGTCGCTCCCGGTGTGGTTTCGGGTCTTGGCTGTGCACCTGCCAACTTGGACGGTTATTCACCTGATCACCGCATTCTCGCCGAGGCATATTCTCGTCATGGCAAGCTCAAGCCCGCGCAGTTGCACAAGGTCGCATCGGACGCGCTCAAGCTAATTTTCATTGAGCGCTCACTCGGCGGGACTTGGCGCAAATTCCTGTGCTTCGCTGATTCTGAGGCGTCCGCCTCCCTCACGGGCAAGGGCTGGCTCGCGCAGGCAATTCGCCATATGGGCATCGAGGTGCGGGTGTATCCACTGCCGCCTGAGGTACGTTCGGCAGTTCTCGCTGCTCAAAAGCGGCAAGTCATGGTAAATCTGCCAATGTAGGCCTAACCATTCGCTCAAGCGGACGGCTGAGGGTTGGTTGCGCTACTATTACACACCTACCGCAAGCAACCGCGTATCGTGCGCGAGGCGGCACTGGCGCCCTGACCACGTGCCCAATGTGATCGATCTAACCCGCCAAAGGAGTGCGGAATGATTCGCCAATTTGTTATTGCTTTCGCCCTGCTGATCCTGACTGGCTGCGGTGGGCTGGACGTCAAGCGGACCCAAACGCTCGCAACACCCATCGCGACACGCATGGATGTAGAGGTTCGGCTTATGCAGCACAAGATCGTCGTGTCCCACGCCGTGTCCGCGTCGGCGACCACGGCGGCCTTGCAGGAGGCGAGTTCGCCGAACGTAGCCGCCGGTGGGTTTGCCGCCGGCGCCGCGGCGGGCCTGATCGGCGCGCTGGTCGACGGCGCTATCAACGCGCATCGCGAGCATGTAGCCGAGGAAATCGCCGCACCTATTCAGCAGCGCACGTCGTCGCTGGACATCGACCAGATCATCTATCGCAGTTTCGACGACCTCGACAAGAGCCAGTTTGCGGCGGACATGGAGATCGAACGCCTGTCGAGCTCGACGGATGAAGACGAAAAACGCCAGCAGATCACGACGGGCGACAGCATCCTGGTACTCGTACCCAGCTATAGCATCAGCTATGACGAAAAAAACTTTGTCTATTCGCTGTCGGCAAAACTGGTCGATCGGGCGAAAGACGCTCACGGCAAGCTGAAGACAACCACGCGCTACAGCCAAGTCTTCGAGTTTATTCTTCCCGCAACAATGACACCCGGCGGCGCTGCCTGGGGTTCGTTATCGCCGGATCAATGGCAAGACATCCTGACCAACGCGGCCACACAAACCGTGGCGATGCTCAACTACGACATTCATGCCATGCCGAGCAACGACGAGCCGGAAATGGCGTACGACATTTTCAAAGTTCTGGTCGACACCACGCGCGGCGACAGGTCTTGGGTTCGTACGCAATTCGCGCTTCTGGACGTACCGACCGCGCAAGTCCATCCGAATACGGGCTGGGGGTCGGAATCTAACGCCAAACCTGCTGTGCGATGAACATGCCAAGGCCAATTCAGGGCGCGTGCTGGTTTTTGTGTTCCCCGACAGCGGCCGCTCCTAGCCGGCAGCTCAGGGTCGTTAGCGCCTCGGCAGCAAAATCGCTGGCGAAAACCTCTTCTAAGTGTTCAGCTCGCTTGATACGTGTTCGGCGAGCTCTCGGGTGTTTCTGACAAACTCCGCCTCTAAATCGATACCACACTTGTTGGCAAGAACAATGATCGACCATAAGCAGTCCGACAGTTCATGACCAAGCTTCGCTTTGCAGTCATCAATAGTTCGGATACCAGCGCTTGCCTGGATCAGTTTTGCCAGATCACCGACGTCCCCTACGAAACCAAGCGCAAGTTCTTCCGTGGTCCAGATGCGCCCATACCTCTTAATCTCAAGCTGTTCGTAGAGCTCGTTTAGCTGTAGTGCTGACTTTTCAAGATCGCTGAGTTTCATATTGATTGCACGTAACGCCTTGAGTTGAGTCGCGCCGCGAAGCGATGCCGGCTCGGCGGCATACCGCCAGTATGTACTGCCAACCTCGCCAAGCCGATCCGTTTTCAGTTTGGCCACCAGGGGCATCAGATTCCATATTCGGGCAGTGCCATCTCATCATGAAAGTAACGCCCCATCAGGATCCTTGGGAATACCGGGAGGCGCATAAGAAGTGTGGCATAGTCGCGAACGCGCACCCCCAACGCCGTTCTTGGGACAAATGAGGCTGCCAGCCTTTCCGCGAGCTTCTGTTTGCGAGCGACGACCGCCTTCAGGCGCGTCTGATATTGGACAATTGCGGCTTCGGTATCGCTGCCATGCTGATGCAGTTCGCCTGCAAGCACATAGGCCTCCGCCAGAGCCAACCCTGCACCTTCTCCCGCGATCAGGGAAGGGCAGGCCGCGGCATCGGATATCAGCACAACCTTGCCCTTGGCCCATGCATCCATGCGGATCTGGCTGATGCTGTCGAAGTAGATATCGTCTACCTGCTCGACTGCTGACACGATGGCCGCCGATTCCCAGCCGATGTCGGCCAGCGCGCCGGTCAACGCCGCCTTGCGCTCGGCATGGTTGGTGGGAACCCGTCCCTTGAGATATTCGTCCCGCAGCAGCACGAAGAAGAGCGTCCGATCGTCGCGCATGGGAAGGCGGCCCACAAACCGGCCGGGCGCCGTGTGCGCCACATAGGCATTGCCGTTGCGAGGCCGATAGCCGGCGACCTCAAACGAAGCGACGTGGCATCCCATCGGGTACTCGAACTTGGCGTCAGGCCCGAAGACGAGTTGGCGAACGCGCGAGTGTAGCCCGTCGGCGCCAATCACGAGGTCGACTTCCCGCGGCGCCGAATGCTCGAATTCGACCCGCACCCGCGTCCCGTCATCGTCAACCGCGGTGATACTGTCGCCAAATAACGTTTCCACCCGGCTATCCAAAGAACCGTAGATGGCCGCGGCGATGTCGGATCGCGCCAGTGTGGCCATGCGTCCATTGGCGAGTTTCAACAGCACACTGGAGGGGTACCCGCCACGAGTTCGCCCCGACCGGTCAACCATCCGCAACTCGTCAGAGACGTGCTGCAATTCCAGCAGCCTCGGCAGCAGACCCATCTTCTCGAGCGCGTCGTAGCCAATGCCCCAGAGGTTGAGCACGAATCCGCCGGTGCGCAATTCGGGCGCACGCTCCACCAGTAACACGTCGTGGCCGAGCTTGCTCAGCCAATAGGCGAGCGCCGTACCTGCAATGCCGGCTCCGTTGATGACTACCTTCATTGACGCATTCCCCGCGCAGGTCTGCCAGCGAAACTATGGCGCTGACTATTCTCGCAGCATTGACACCTACAGATCGAGATCGAGGTGTGCAGAGATGGGAAAATGTCGGAAGTCTGCCTTGGACTACCACAAAGCCGCCGTTCACGACAGGCAGGTTGGGGTCGCTTGCGTTAGATGGATTCGTCGTGCATGAGTCCCGTCAGAAGACGCCCGCGCACGCATACGGTGGGTCTGCTTGGATGACCTGCCTGGCGCTGATCAAGAACGCCGTCGCCGCAAGACATATTGCGGCGAAGCTCGCGATCGTCACCGCGCCGGCGATCTTGAAGCTGCGCACGCGCTCGGTCCTGGTCATGATGTTGGCGAGGATGAACGACACGAGTGCCACCGGTCTCGGATGCGGAAGCGCCAGCTCGATCAGCAGCGGGCCCGAAAGCAGCGCACATCAAATCGGAGCCGCAACCGCCGGCGCCTTGCCGAAATCGCGTCCCGTGTCTCTTGGCGACGGGTTTTCCCCGCACGACTCCCACGTGATCCAGAGCACAACGGCCGTGAGTGCCACGAGGCCCATGACCGTGTAGTTGCCGCTCACATGCGCCTTGTCGCGCGCCTGCTCAAGCTGAGTCTTGGCGATGTTGAGCGAGGCGATGTACTGGCGCGTGATGGAACGGACCGGCTCTTCTGGCAGACGGCGCGTGCCAGCGGCGTGCAACTCACAGCCACCGCCCCGGCGTGAGGAAATTGCTTGCATTTGCTTGACACGTGAGTGCGAACCGGTAGGATCGGCACATGAGTTTTTTTTCCGAGCACCATGCATCGCATGATGCTGCTTAGAGTGACGAGGCGAGCTCTTAAAATCTAGCCGCACCTATCCTCGAGATAGGCATTTTCGTGACAGCTCCGTTTGGAATGTCACGCGCAGGCCCTAAAGGCCAACTCGAGACAGGCAAGTTGCGCCTGCTCGACATGGCGAACGCAATTCACGGCCACGCTTGCGGTCGACATCATTGATATCGACTGCTCAGCTTGGCTGCCTGCACATTTTTTCGTTGGCATTTCCGATCCGCCCTGCCGGGCATCCAATACCTTACGAAGGAGAAACACCATGAAGTTGATCAAGAAGAAAGACGTCATGCAGATGGCCGACTGCAGCAGGTCCACGGTCGACCGCGCGATCGAGTCGGGCCAGCTCAAGTGTGTGCGACTCGGTACGGCGGTGCGCTTCGACGTCGTTGATGTCGAAGTGTGGTTCAATTCGTGTCGCCAGAAATAAATCGGTGATTCGAGGGAAAGCGAGGTTCGCCCAGAAAAGCTAGGGATTTCTAGCTGCTTCCGAATGCATCAGAAAATCATAAGTATCGTTGTAAGTATCGTTGTTGTTTTCAGTTCTGGAAATGAAAAAGGGCTTGCATCACTGCAAGCCCTTGTTTCATATGGCTCCCCGAGACGGGATCGAACCGCCGACCCAGTGATTAACAGTCACTTGCTCTACCGCTGAGCTATCGGGGAAATGCTCGGAGCTAGCCGCGTATTTTCAGGGACAACGGGAGTTTGGTCAAGGTGTCGGCAACCCGACGCAGGCGGCCGCCGCCTGGCTGGCGGTGGCCTTGCCGGAACGGATGCGGCCGGCATTGCTGATGACCACCGTATCCGCACTCGCCGGGCCGCGTCGGTCACAGAACGTGAAGGTGAGATTGGTGCCGGCCGAAGTGCCGTCGCCGCGATAGGTGACGTGCCGGCGGCCGGCCGTGCTGGCGATGGCCATGCCGTCGTGCAACTGCCCGACGTGGACGATCGCCTCGCTCTGGCTGCGTACGCCGTCGTGGTTGGCATCGGCGAATACGATCCAGCCGCGCTGCCACCAGATCGCGTTGGCGCACGTGGCGCCATCCGCACTCGCGCAGATCGAAATATCGGACTGGCGTGATACGGCGGTGCTGCGCGCCAGATTCAACGCGGCAACCAGGGCATTGTGCGCGCTGCGCGACTGCCCGCTTCGCATCAGGCTTCCGAGCGCGGGCAGGCTGACGGCGCACAAAATGGACCCGATCGCGACGGTAAAGATCAGTTCGATCAGGGTGATTCCGCGGACGGATTTGCTGGATGGCTGGCGCATGACAGTTGCTCCTCGACGACGACGCCATGCTAGTAATCGCGCCGCGCCCGTGGGATCGGCGCGAGGCTTCGCCGCGTGTAGGAAAACGCCGACTCTGTCTGCGCGACAGGGCTATAATCAGCGGTTCGCTTTTGGAGTCGTGGATGTCCGACCGTCTTCAATCAGACCCGTTCCAACTCGTTGCGCCTTTCCAGCCCGCCGGCGATCAGCCCGAGGCGATCGAGAAACTCGTGGCCGGATTCGAGCAGGGCCTCGCCCACCAGACCCTGCTCGGCGTCACTGGCTCGGGCAAGACGTTCACGATCGCGAACGTCATCGAGCGCGTGCAGAAGCCAACGCTCGTCCTCGCGCCGAACAAGACGCTCGCGGCGCAACTCTACGGCGAGTTCAAGGAATTTTTTCCGCGCAGCGCGGTGGAATACTTCGTCAGCTATTACGACTACTACCAGCCCGAGGCCTATGTTCCGTCCAGCGACACCTACATCGAAAAGGATTCGTCGATCAACGAGCACATCGAGCAGATGCGCCTGTCGGCGACCAAGGCGCTGATCGAGCGCCGCGACGTGGTGATCGTGTCGACGGTGTCGGCAATTTACGGACTGGGCGACCCCGGCGAATACCATCGCATGGTGCTGCACCTGGTGCGCGGCGACCGCCTCGACCAGCGCGAACTGCTGCGGCGCCTGACTGAATTGCAATACGAGCGCGGCGACTACGAACTGCACCGCGGCAGTTACCGCGTGCGCGGCGAAACCGTCGACGTGTTCCCGGCCGAAAACGAGATGGATGCCGTGCGCATCGAATTGTTCGACGGCGAGATCGAAAACCTCTCGCTGTTCGACCCGCTCACCGGCGCAGTGCAGCGCAAGATACCGCGCTACACGATCTATCCCGGCTCGCATTACGTGACCACGCGTCGCACCGTGCTCGAAGCGGTGGAGACGATCAAGGTCGAGTTGAAGGAACGCCTCGAACAATTGTACGCGGCGAGCAAGCTCGTCGAGGCGCAGCGCCTGCAGCAACGCACCCAGTTCGACCTGGAAATGCTCGCCGAGATCGGCTATTGCAACGGCATCGAGAATTATTCGCGGCATCTCACCGGCCACGCGCCGGGCGAGCCGCCGCCTTGCCTGTTCGATTACCTGCCCGCCGATGCGCTGCTCGTCGTGGACGAATCGCACGTGACGATTCCGCAGCTCGGCGCCATGTACAAGGGCGACCGCTCGCGCAAGGAAACGCTGGTCGAATTCGGTTTCCGCCTGCCCTCGGCGCTGGACAACCGACCGCTCAAGTTCGAGGAATGGGAACGCCGCGCGCCGCGCTGCGTCTTCGTTTCCGCGACGCCCGGCAAATACGAACTCGCGCACACGCAAGGCAGCATCGTCGAACTCGTGGTGCGTCCGACCGGACTGGTCGACCCGCAAGTCGAAGTACGCCCGGTACGCACCCAGGTCGACGACCTGCTCGGCGAATGCAAGTTGCGCGTGGCCATGGGCGACCGCGTGCTGGTGACCACGCTGACCAAGCGCATGTCCGAGAACTTGACCGATTATCTGGAAGAACACGGCGTGCGCGTGCGCTATCTGCACTCGGACATCGAGACCGTTGAGCGCGTTGAGATCCTGCGCGACCTGCGCCTGGGCAAGTTCGACGTACTGGTAGGCATCAACCTGTTGCGGGAAGGTTTGGACATGCCCGAGGTGTCGCTGGTCGCGATCCTCGATGCGGACAAGGAAGGCTTCCTGCGTTCGACCGGTTCGCTGATCCAGACCATCGGCCGCGCCGCGCGCAACTTGCGCGGCACGGCGATCCTCTACGCCGACCGCATCACCAACTCGATGCGCGCGGCGATCGACGAAACCGACCGGCGCCGGCAGAAACAGGTGGAATACAACGCGGCGCACGGCATCGTGCCGAAATCGGTGGTCAAGAAAATCACCGACATCATGGAAGGCGCGCGCGCCGACGCCGAGGCCGAGCGCACGGGCCGCAAATCGCGCGGCGGATTGCGCGTCGCCGAAGAAGCCGCCAATTACGCCGCACTGGCGCCCGAAAAACTCGCCGCCGAACTCAAGCGCCTCGAGGCGCAGATGTACAAGCACGCGCAGAACCTCGAGTTCGAGGACGCCGCGCGCCTGCGCGACGAACTGCACCGCCTGCGCGAGGCAGGATTGCGCAGTTGAGCCCCCTTCAGCGACTCAAGTAACCGCGTTCGACCAGGGTTGCGGCGAGCGCATCGGTGTAGGCCGGCTTGTCGCGGTAGTCCATATGCGAATCGTCCGGCAGATCGAAGCGCGACAATGTCGGAACGTCCAGTGCATCGAGGAAATGCGCCTCGGGAAACGCCGCGACGAGGCGATCCCAGTATTGTTCGCGGGGAAACACGCGCTGCAGCGCTTCGCGTTGCAGTCCGTTGACCGGACTGGAATAGAAAATCACGCTACCGCCGCGCGCAGCGATCGCGCCGATCCAGGCATGCATCGGCGCCAGATCCCCGAGCCAGCGTTGCGGATCGTGCGGCGGCAAGGCGGCGATGTTGCCTTCCATTGCCTGGGCGAAATGCCGCTTGGTGGATTCGGGATCGGTCTGCCGGTAATCGATGTCGCCGCTGCGGTTGGCGTAATAGTGTATGTAATCGTGGAACGGCACGCTGCCTTCGAACGCATGCGTGAGGCCTGCTTTCCAGCCGAAAGCGGGATTGGCGATGACCGCACTGCGCTGCCAGTCCGTCAGCAGACGGCGATGCAGGTTCCAGCTCGGCGTCCACTGTTTGTGGAAATAGTCGACGTAGGGTTGTTGCATGTCCCAATACACGCGCAGGTAGCCGACCGCGTCGAGGTCGCACAACACCACGCCGCGGAAACTTTCATCGGCCGCCAGGTCGCGCAGGGTCGCCAGCGGATAATGCGCATCCACCGCAAGCATCACCGGCCGATACTCGGGCAGGCGTTCGCGCAGGCGCTTCGGATCGATGCCAAATTCGGTGCGCGAGGCGCCGAGCAGGGCGAGCGGGATGCCGCTTCCGCTATCCACGCGCTCGCGTTGCTGCGCCCAAAGCTGGCGCGAATCGAGGACATTCGAACGATAACCTAGCGCACGCCAGTGCGCCTCGGCCAAGGCGCAGACCGCCACCGCCAGCGCGATGGCGAGCAGCCACGCGCCGAACCAACGCCGACCCGCGGGCGCGTCAGAACTGGAAGTAGATGAACGCATGATTGTCTCCGGGCGAGAGCACGATCATCGCCAGCATCAATCCGAGCGCGATGCCGATTACCGGCGCCGGCAGGCGCTGCTGCCATGTCAGCAGATCGCGATCGCGCATCAGCCAGTGGACCGCGGTAACCAGGGCGAACCCGACAACGGCGAACATCTGGCCGCTATCCAGGGCCGCACCGTCCCCGGCCGCGGCCGGCAGAAGATGGCCGAAAGCCTGCCACGCCGTTGCCGCATCCGGCGCGCGGAACCAGATCCAGGTCAGCGTGACCAGCAGCAAGGTCAACAGGCCATAGCCGAAGCGCAGCAGCGCCGGCGCCTGCCATTTCGCCGGCAACAGGCGTTCGCGCGCGAAACGCTCGGCGGCCAGGAACAAACCGTGCAACCCACCCCAGATCACGAACGTCCACGCCGCGCCGTGCCAGAGGCCGCCGATCAGCATGGTCAGCATCAAATTAACGTAGGTGCGCCATGCGCCGCGCCGATTGCCGCCGAGCGAGACGTACAGATAATCGCGCAGCCAGGTCGACAGCGAGATGTGCCAGCGCCGCCAGAAATTCGAAAAACCGATCGCGGCGTACGGAAAGCGGAAATTCGTCGGCAAGACGAATCCCAAGGCCAGCGCCGCGCCGATGGCGCAGGTCGAATAGCCGGCGAAATCGCAGAAGATCTGCCCGCTGAAAGCCAGCGTGCCGCTCCATGCGGCCGCCGCGTGCGCGGTGCCCACGGCGTTGAAGAACGCGTCCGCCACCGGTGCGAAAACGGTATCGGCAAGCACGCATTTTTCGAACAGACCGAGCACGAGCAACGCGCAGCCCAGGCCGAGATTCGCGCGCGTGGTCCGGCGCGGCAATTCGATCTGCTCGCGCATCTGCGTGAAGCGCGTGATCGGGCCGGCCACGAGTTGCGGGAAGAACGCGACGTAGAGCGCGTAGTCGCGCCAGTTTCGCGTCGGTGCAAATTTGCCGCGGTAGATATCCAGGCAATACGACAACGAATGGAAGGTGTAGAACGAGATACCGATCGGCAGCACGATGTCGAAACGCGCCGGCACGTAGCGCAGGCCAGCCAGTGCCAGCAAGGCGGCGAAATTGTCGAGCAGGAAGGCGTGGTACTTGAACAGCCCGAGCACGCCGAGGTTGATCAGCAGCGTTGCCGCGATCCAGCGCTTGCGCGCAGCGCGCTCCGTCGACCCATGGATGCGCCGAGCGATCCAGAAATCCAGCGTTGCCGAGCCGATCAGCAGCGGCAGGAACAGCGGGTTCCAGGCCGCGTAGAAAACGTAGCTCGCAATCAGCAAAAACCATTTTCTCGCCGCCCATCCGCGCAAGGCGTTGTAAGCGCACAAGACGACCGCGAAGAAAACGACGAAGGTGAAGGAATCGAACTGCATGCGCGGCCCGTTCTCGATGACGCGTGATTATCGGCGAGCGCCGGCCGCTCTCCAAGCGCGCCTGCCACGCTTGGCGCGGAGGGTCCGCACAAGGTATCATGCGCGCCCCTTCGGGAACATCCCCTGTGGGCAGTTAGCTCAGCGGTAGAGCACTACCTTGACATGGTAGGGGTCACAGGTTCGATCCCTGTACTGCCCACCACCCCGGCGATAAGATACCGCAACCCCCGCGGTGAGCTGCCGTGCGTCGATTGCCTTGTATGTTTCGCTGTGCGCCGGGATTCGCCTTTGCAGCTTCCGCATTCGCCGGCGTCGGCACCACGTCGGCCGGGCGTGACCACGGTCGATCCGAACAATCCATCCACGGACGTGCAGCAGCAGTCGTCCGGATTCGTCGCGGCGAACCAGCAGGCGCAGAACGCGGCCAATGGCGGGATCGTGCTGCCCAATGGCGTAGCGGGCACCGCGCAAGCGGGCCAAAACGCTGCCGGCAATGCCGGCACCAGTGGTGCGCCGGCCGGACAGCCCGGCGGATCCAGTGCCGCAGCCGAACACGCGCCGCCTGCCGCGCCGCCGCCCCCTCCACCACCGCCGCCGACCTACGAATCCAGGATGCGACCGGTCACCTCGGCAATCGTCGTCGCGCCGGCGCCGACACCGCCTGCCGCATCGACAGCGCCAAAGCCAGTGCATGCACCGGAAAAACCCGCGCAGCCGGCGGCAAAGCCAACCATCGTTCCCGCGCCGAACCCCAATCGCGCACCGCCGGTGGAGAAAAAGCCGGACGAGCCAGCACCCGCGGTAACCGCCGATCCCGGCGGTGGTCGCGGCGAAGCGCCAGATGGCTACACGTTCTGGCTCGGACTGCTCATCGCTGGCGCACTGCTCGCGCTGGCCGCAGTCACCTGGCTGCGCATCCAGCGCGGCGAAACATTGGGTTGAGCCGTTCGGTCAGTGCTTGGGCTTGAGCAGGGTTCCGCTGCATTTCTTCGCACCGCAACGGCAGGCCCAGATACGCTTGAGTTTCGCGGTCTGGCGTTCTTCCAGGGTGATGCCGTAATCGTAGGTGAGTTCCTCACCCTGACGAATGCGGCGTCGGGTCTCGATGACGACGCGATCCTTGCGCGGATCGCCGCTCGCGTGTTCGATCACCCACGCCTGGCAGTTCGGCGCGCAGCTGTGGTTGATCCAGCGCGCGTCGTTGCCGTCGACGTTCGCATCGATCAGGTATTTTTCGTTGAGCGTGAACAGGAACGTGTGCCCGCTGTCGACGTCGTTGCCGTAGGCGCGGTTGGCCTGTGCATGGGTCAGGCGGCGGCCGCGGTATTCGATGATTTCGGTGCGTGCGGGCAGATCGCGGGCGGCGAAGACGCCGTTGCCGTGGATCGGCGAGCGGCGGCGGACGATGCGTTTGGTCATGTCGATGGTTATACGGTTAGAGTCGGCGATTATAACGCGCCGCGTCGGCGCCTTGACCCGTATGCGAAGCGCGCGCAATCTTGCAACAAGCGATGTTCGAGGACCGCGCCATGCCCGCAACCATCAAACTCAAACACGCCAGCAAGGCACCGGCCAAGGCCGACGGCAAGCGTATCCTCGTCGACCGCCTGTGGCCGCGCGGCAAGTCCAAGGAATTCCTGGAGCTCGACGCCTGGGTGCGCGATGTCGCGCCGAGCACCGAGCTGCGCCAATGGTTCGGCCACGATCCGGCCAAGTGGATCCAATTCCGCAAGCGCTATTTCGCCGAGCTGAAGAAGAATCCCACTCTCGCGAGCCTGCGCGAACTGACCGCGAAGGGAACCGTCACCTTCATATTCGCCGCGGCCGACACCGAACACAACAATGCCGTCGCCCTGCACGAATACCTGCAGCGCTGAGCCAATCCGCATCGCCCTCCACGGAGATCGAACATGAGCTTTCCCCGCCGCATCCTGCTGATCGGCTTGCTGGCCCTGAGTGTCGCAACACCTGCCTTTGCGCGCGGCCACGGACATCGCGGCGGCAATGCGCAACAAGCCGGGAAGTTCGACTACTGGCTGATGTCGCTGTCGTGGTCGCCGAGTTATTGCGTGACCCATCCGGACGACGAGCGCCAATGCCGGCACAAGGGCTACGGCTTCGTGCTGCACGGGGTGTGGCCGCAGAACCGCAACGGCTTCGGGCCCGAGCACTGCGCCAGCATTGCCGCGCCGGACGAAGCCACGATCCAGCACGCGCTGGCGTTCATGCCGAGCCGCCATCTGATCGAGCACGAATGGGAGACCCACGGCGCGTGTTCGGGCCTGGATCCCGCCGGCTATTTCGACCTGGCCGATCGCGCCTTCGCCAGCGTGAAGATTCCACCGCCGCTGACCACGCCGCGCAGACCGCCGTCGATGAGCGCAAACGAGATCGTGCAGGCGTTCGCCGCGAGCAATCCGGGACTGGGCGCGAACATGCTCAGCGTGGTCTGCCACGACGGCGGGACCCTGAGCGAGGTGCGCGTTTGCCTGAACCGCGATACGCTCGCGCCTCAGGCCTGCGGTGGCCGCGTGCGCAACACCTGCCGTGTGGGGACACTGCGGATCGAAGCGGCGCGCTGAAGCATTTTCTTGGTGACAGTCGGGGAGGAACGCCATGAGATACCTGCGCTTGCTGGGCAAGATCGTGTTGGCCGGCGTGGTGTTGGCGCTTCTTGGAATGATCTTCGTTTACTGGCGCAGCAACCGCCTGCTGGCGCAGCGCATCACGGTTGACGAACCGGCGTTGACGATCCCGACCAACGCGGAGTCGATCGCGCGCGGCGAACACCTGGCGACCACGCGCGGCTGCCGCGAATGCCATGGCAAGGAGCTCGGCGGAAACATTCTCGTCGAATCCTTCCCGGTCGGCCGCATCGCCGGACCGAACCTGACCCGCGGCAAGGGCGGCATCGGCGATCCGGATCCGATACGACTCGAACGGGCGATCCGCCACGGCATCGGCAGCGACGGACACTTGCTGATTTACATGCCGGCGACCGATTTCTGCCGGGCTTTGCGACGCCGACACAGCGATCTGATGGCCTACATCGCCTCGCGCCCGCCGGTCGACCATAGCGTGCCGCCGCCGCTGGCGGGACCGTTGATCCGGGTGCTGTTCCTGCTTGGCAAGGCACCGCTGGCGTATGGCCTGCAGGTCGATCAGCACGCGCCGCATATCGCCGCGGTGCAAGTCGCGGCGACCGCCGAATACGGCCGCTACCTCGCGCAGGGCTGCACCGGCTGCCATCGTTCCGATTTCACCGGCGGCCACGTCCCGGGAACACCACCGTCGTTCAAAGATGCGGCCAACATCACCACCGACCCGGTGCGCGGCATCGGCAAATGGAGCAAGGCGGATTTCTACACCCTGCTGCGCCAGGGCAAGCGCCCGGACGGCACGGACGTGGATCCTTTCATGCCCTGGCGCGCGCTGCGCACGATGAGCGACACCGAGCTCGACGCGCTCTGGGCTTACTTGCGCACCGTGCCAGGCAAAGGCTGATCAGCAACACGAAGCGTCGCGGTGCGAGTGCTTGCCGCTCGCCGCCACGCCGGTGGTCAGGCCCTTGCGCTGCGCCGCGCCGTGATCGGCGACGACCTGCGCCACGCACATGCTCACGCGCTTGCCGGTGGGAATGTGCAGAAACTCGTTCGGCCCGTGCGCGTTCGAGTGCGGACCGAGCACGCCGGTGATGAGGAATTGTGCGCCGGGGAATTTCTCGCCGAGCATGCCCATGAACGGGATGCTGCCGCCTTCGCCGTTGTAGGCCGGCGGCGCGCCGAAGAATTCGCGCGACGCGGCATCCACGGATGCCTCCAGCCACGGTGCCAACGCCGGCGCGTTCCAGCCGGACGAGGCTTTCTCCAGCGCGAATTCGACCTTGCAGCCATACGGCGGATCGGCCTCGAGCAGGCGCTTGACGAACGGGCCGGCCGCGTCGCCGTCGAGCGTCGGCGGCAGGCGCAGCGAGAGTTTGACCGCGGTGAACGGACGCAGCACGTTGCCGGCCGATTCCAGCGACGGCAGGCCGGCGACGCCGGTCACCGAAAGCGCGGGACGCCAGGTGCGGTTGAGCACGAGCTCGACCGGATCGGACTCGACCGGACGCATGCCGTCCACAAACGGGAATTTGGAAAAGACATCGTCGCCGAGCACCTGCGCGGTGAGTCGCGCCTGTTCGATGCGCTGCGCGGGAATGTCCACGTACAGTTCCTTCGGCACAATCCTGCCGGTCGTCGCGTCTTCGAGCCGCGACAAGATGTTGCGCAGGATGCGGAAGCTCGACGGCACGATGCCGGAGGCGTCGCCCGAGTGCACGCCTTCTTCCAGCACCTTCACCGTGAGGTTGCCGCCGGAGAGGCCGCGCAGCGACGTCGTCAGCCACAATTGATCGTAGTTGCCGCAGCCCGAATCCAGGCACACGACGAGCGAAGGCTTGCCGATACGCGCGGCGAGATGATCCACGTAGTACGGCAAGTCGTAGCTGCCCGATTCCTCGCAGGCCTCGATCAGCACCACGCAGCGCGCATGCGGCACGCCTTGTTCCTGCAGCGCGCGGATCGCGGCGAGCGAACCGAACATCGCGTAACCGTCGTCGGCGCCACCGCGGCCATACAGGCGATCGCCCTCGATGACCGGCGTCCACGGCCCCAGGTGCGCGGCCCAGCCCGTCATCTCCGGCTGCTTGTCCAGGTGCCCGTACAACAGCACGCAATCCTCCACGTCGGCGTTGCCGCCGAATGCGGGAATATCGATAAAGATGAGGGGCGTTCGCCCGGGCAGTCGCGCCACTTCCAGCGTCATGCCCTGGATCGGTTGCGCGCGCGCCCAGGCCGCGAACTGCTCGACCACCTTGTCCATGTAGCCGTGCTCGGCCCATTGCGCATCGAACATCGGCGACTTGTTCGGAATGCGGATGTACTCGACGAGCTGCGGCACGATCTGGTCGTCCCACAGCGCGGAAACGGATTGGCGGATTTTGCCGGAGTCGAACTGGGTGGAATCCATGCGGCACCATGCGGATAGGAGTCGCGCATTTTAACGCGCCGTGGCGGGCCGAAGCGAACCGGGGCGCGCGCCGCAACCTGCTAAACTCGCATCTCAACCGACACAACCGCCGCCGCACTGCCATGCAGCATTTCTCCGACCTGCTCGCCGCCGCGCACGCCGAGCCCGAACCGCAACGCCTGCTGCTGGTGTTCGCTGCCGCTGAATTGCCGCGCGACGCCACGCCGGCCGAACGCGCGCAATTCGAACGTGGCGAAGGCGGCGCGCTGGCGCCGGTGATCTGCGTGGACAAGCGCCCGGAGGAAATCGCGGACTTCGCGGCCCTGTGCGCCGAGGCCGGGCACACCGCCCAGCACTGGGACATTCTGTTCGTGGCGGCGATGTCCGGCCGCGGCGGCCATGCGCCGAGCAACGACGAGGCCGTGCAGCCGCTGCGCATGATGGTCGAGCAGATCGGGGCCGGGCACATCGCGCGTTTCCTCGCAGTGGATCGCAACGGCGATCTGGTGCAATTGCAAGCGCGTTGAGGCCGTGGACGAAGCCCGCCTGCAACGCACGCGCCAGCCATCGCCGGATCCGGATCCGCACTGAGATGTCCGCCATCCGCCTTGGCCTTGTGCTGATTCCCATCGTGGCCAGCACGCTTTTGCATGTGCTGCCGCTGTTCGTCGTGGCGCTGCTGAAGGCGGCCCTGCCCTTTGCGCGCACGCGCGCGATCGGCAATCGCCTGCTCACCGGCATCGCGCAAAGCTGGATCGGCGTGAACAACGCCATGCTCGACCACTTCACGCCCACGCGCGTCGACGTGCGCCTGCTCGACGGCGTCGATCTGCGCCGGGACGGCCACTATCTCGTGCTTGCCAATCACCAAAGCTGGGTGGATATCCTCGTGCTGCAGAAGGTGTTCAACCGGCGCATTCCCTTACTGCGTTTCTTCCTCAAGCGCCAGCTGTTCTGGGTGCCGTTGCTCGGACTGGCGTGGTGGGCACTGGATTTCCCGTTCATGGGCCGCTACACGCCCAAGCAGATTGCGCGCCATCCGGAACTGGCCGGGCGCGACATCGCCGCCACGCGCCGCGCCTGCGAAAAATTCCGCGCGCTGCCGGTGTCGATCATGAACTTCGTCGAAGGCACGCGTTTCACCGCGGCCAAAAAGGCCTCGCAGTCCTCGCCCTTCGTGCATCTGCTCAAGCCCAAATCCGGCGGCGTGGCCTTCGTGCTCAGCGCCATGGGCGAAGCCTTGCACGCGATCCTGGATGTCAGCATCGCCTACCCGGCGGGAGCGCCGATCGATGCGCGACTTGCTCACCGGAAAGGTCCCCGAAATACGCGTGCGCGTGCGCCAACGCCCCATTCCCGCCGAATTCACCACCGGCGACTATCAGGGAGACCGCGAATTTCGCGTGCGCTTCCAGCGCTGGATGAACGGACATGTGGCAGGACAAGGATGCCGACCTCGACGCGTTGCTGGACGGGTGCCGCGAACCTCGCGCATGACACGGACGTTGGGTAAGCGTGATTGATTGGCGAGTCGTACGCTGAACAAGAGCTGCCTCTGCCCTGATGAACTGGAATCTACCGCAGCCCATCTGAAGCTGTCCGCTAAGCTGATTGCCTACCCGAACCCCGGCGATCGCCGCTTTGGGCCAGGGGCCGACAATCGTCAGTCGTAGCTAAGCGTCAGCTACGCATTCCTGGGAAAGCTGTGTGCGTTGACGTACGGAAGCGCACGCACATCCGGTGTATCTACTGCGCTGTGCAAAGACAGGAGAAACATCATGCGCACTCAAGTTGTGGGAATCGGACTTATTTTTGCGGCGGCAAGTCTTGTCGCATCTGCGGGCGTCAAGGCGCAAGATCGACGACATGATGGTGATGGCGCGGTCGAATGCAGCAGCCAAGGCTTTAAACACGAGCGTTGTAGCGTGCCTTGGCACGACGCCCGACTGGAGCGTCAGCTTTCGGACACGCAGTGCGTGCGTGGGCAAAATTGGGACATCGATCGACGTGGCCTGTGGGTAGATCGCGGTTGTTCTGGCCGTTTCGTCTCGGCCGATGATCGCGGTTACGGTCGTGACAGTCATGACGACGGACGCGATCGACACGGACGTGACGAAGCAGGCGCTTGGCAGCCTGATCCGGGCTGGAATCACCGCTTCTCAGTCGCGTGCGAGAGCCAGGATGGACAGGACCACTTCTGTCAAGTTGACTTGGGCGCCGCTGGCCACGCAACGCTTGAGCGTCAGCTCTCGCAAACTCGTTGCGTCGAAGGTGAGAACTGGGGCTCGAATCGCGCCGGCGTGTGGGTGACGCAAGGCTGCCGCGCAGAGTTCATGATTGATCGCCGCTGGCGCTGACAGCCATAAACCTCGCTCCGCTAGTCAGCCTCGCGGACGGCGCCTGCACTGCGACGTGAGCCAGCACTTCGAAGAGAGCTGTCAGTATTGCAACGGGGTGCGAGTGTGTTGACTATCAGCCACTACAAGAACTCTCGACCAGCGCTTTCGGGAGAGTCTATTAGGCTCCGCTCTAACGCGTCCCGTAGTGGTGGCGCCGTGCCACCAACAGTCGCGCGACACGATCTGCCATGATCACGCCGTTTGCATCGTTGACAACGTGCGAGCATGAACTGCGGCCCGCATAAATGTTGCGGCGTCAGCGCGGGCCGCATCCTAATGCACTCCCTTCAATTGCGCGTCGATTCGGGGCGATAGCGAGCGAACGCGTCTCGCACTTGTTCGCGCAGCAGTTTGTCGTCCCAGGGCTTCGTCAAGAACTTGAACACAGCACCACGGTTGACGGAATCAGTCACCACATCAAGGTCGGTGTAACCGGAAAGAATGATGCGCATGGTGTCGGGGTAAAGTTGCTTGACGACATTCAGAAACTCAGTGCCTGACATCTTAGGCATGCGCTGGTCCGAAATGATCACTTGGACCGGGTTCAGAGCAAGGATTTCCAGCGCCTCGGGACCGCTGGCTGCACTGAGAATGTGGTAGCCGTCACGTCGCAACGTGCGCATCAGCGCAGAACGTATGCCGGGTTCGTCGTCCACAAGCAGCAGCGATCGTTTGTCCTCTAGCGTCGCTGCAGGCAGGTTGATGAATTTGCCCGTGCGCAGCTGAGTCTCGAACTCTTCCTTTGCGACGGCGGGGCTGAAAAAAAATCCCTGCATCTCATTGCAGCCTAGCCCGCGCAGATAGTTGAATTGTCCCTGAGTCTCGACTCCTTCAGCGATCACATTCAAACCGAGGCGGTGCGCCATTGCGATGATCGCGCCGGCGATGGCGGCATCTTCGGGGTTGGTGGTAATGTCAGTGACGAAACTCAGGTCGATCTTTACTGAATCGAACGGGAATCGCTTGAGGTGTGCAAGCGAGGAATAACCGGTGCCGAAATCGTCCAGCGCCAGCCGCACGCCCAGTTTGCTAAGTATCTGCAGACTCTGGGTCGCTGCCTCCGGGTTGGCCATCGTCGCGCTCTCGGTGAGTTCCAGCTCCAGGCACTTCGCATCGAGTGAATGAGTTGCGAGGGCATCACGCACTATTTGTACCAGGTTGCCAGTCTCCAACTGCGCAGCCGACACGTTGACCGCGATCGGCACGATAGCTATACCTGCCGCGATCCAGGTGGCCTGCTGGGCGCACACTCGGTCGATAACCCATTCGCCGATTGGCACGATCAAGCCGGTTTCTTCAGCGAAGGCAATGAACTCGCCGGGTGCGACCAGACCCCGCTCCGGATGTTGCCAGCGAACCAGCGCCTCCGCGCCCACCATCTGGCCGCTGATCATGTCCACCCGCGCCTGATAGTGCAGGTCAAATTGCAGAGTGTCGATTGCCGCGCGCAGCTGCTCTTCAAGGGCAAGACGCTGCGCCATTCGCGCGTGCATCTCGCTCGAATAATAGATGTACCGATCCCCCGACGACTTAGCTAGCTTTAGTGCCACCTCTGCACACTTGAACACGCTGCTGCCATCAGCACCATCGTTGGGAAAGAACGCGATTCCCGCCTGTATGGAGACGTGGATTTCGTTACCATCGATGTTGAAAGGTTGCTTGAACGCATCGAGCATCACATCAAGCAGCTTGGTAGAAGCAGGATCATCGTTGCACGGGCTCGCCGCCGCAAATGTATCGCCGGCAATCCGGCCCAAAGCATAAGGCTCTACCAACCGTTGCCAAAGACGTCCGCCGACCGCGCGCAGGAGGTTATCGCCAGTATTGCGACCGAGCGAATCGTTGATCCGGGTGAAATTCTCCAGGTCGATGATGACGACACAAACCTGCCCTGCATTCTGTCGCGCTGCACTGATGAATTGTTCCAGACGGTCTTGGAAAAGGTGCGTGTTGGCAAGCGTGGTGAGGGAATCGTAGTAGGCGAGGTTGTCCAGGCGTTGCGACTTCTCGATGTACGCAAGCGCGTAGGAGATGTCCTCCGTCAGCAACTTGAGCAGTGCCACCTCTTCGTTATCGAAAAAGCCCTTCTCGGTAGCGAGGAAAACCATTACTGCGCAGACGTGTCGATCAACGATGAGCGGAAACGCGGCGCAGGAAGAGATGCCGTAACGGATCAGTTCGCCGGCCATCGGCTTTAATGCAAGCTCGCTCAATATGTCATTCGCGATTACAGCACACGCAGTGCGCGCCGCTCTGTAACTAGGAAGTTCTCCCACCGGTACGGTACTGAGAGCACTCTTAACGAGATCGATCGCTGTGGCATCGTTACTGTCAAAGGCCAGGATCTCTGATTGTTTCGTCACTGGGTCGATCGATACTACCCAAGCCAAAGGAAACACGCCGTCCCTAACGCAAACTCGACATACCTCCTGGAGCAATTCGGTGCGGTCGCGAAGGCGCAACATCGCTGAGGTGATGCCGCTGATGACTGCCTGAATGCGATTCAAGCGCGTGATCTTGCGCTCCTGCTCCATGCGCTCAGTGATGTCGCGAAGGATCGCGGTATATGAATGCTTGCCATTCGAGTGATCCCTGGAAATGGACACTTCGATCGGAAACTCCTCGCCGTTCTTGCGTACGCCGTGAACAAAGCCAAAAGCGCCCATCCTGCGTTTGGTCGTGCCATGGTCGCCAAACGCGGCGACCTGACGCCGATGCTCTGCACGAAATCGTTCCGGCAAGAGCAATCCCAGCGGCTTTCCTTGAAGTTCCGCCGCGGTGTAACCGAACATCCGCTCGGCGGCGGGATTGAATAGGACAATGAGGTTTGCCTCATTTACCATCACGATCGCATCCATTGCGGATGTGATCATGCTGCTGAGGCTTTGCTGACTTGCGTGCAATTCGTGCTGCGCTAGTTTGTGCTCGGTGATGTCCTCGGCTGTCGCAGCAATACGATAGACCGTTCCCGACTCGTCACGGATCGGAAAGCCATGCGAGCGAATCCATCGAATTGCGCCATCCGGCCGCACAATGCGGTACTCCAAATCGAATCCCGCTTCACGCGACCCGGGTTGATTGCTGGCAAGCACACTCGCGCGATCTTCCGGGTAAATCAGATCAGCCCAGGAAGCGGGGTCGGCATAGAGCGAGGCGCAGCTTCGGCCCCAGATCTGCTCATAGGCAGGGCTGACATACAGCACCTGTGAGTTGTCCCGGTTGGTGAGGAAGAACACCCTGTTGATGCTTTCCACCAGTTGGCGGAAGTGCTGTTCACTTTCGCGCAGCTCGCGATCGGCTCGCTCGTCATCAGGAAGATTAAGCGAGTTCATGTCGAAGCCAATCGAAGTGTTCGATGGATCATGTCGGCGATAGCTCAGAAATTCCCATTTGGTAAGTTGTAGGCTTCCTCCCGGTACATCTCGCCTAATTGCTCAGGACTGCCGCTTGTGACCCTCGCAGCAAACGATTTTGCCGTATCGAGCGAGTGTCCCACTTGGATTTTTCGTCGCTCACGAAATCGTACGCTCTATGCCGTGGCGTCACCATAGCGCAATAGTGGCAGCATATTGGACCCCGCACCCGCATGTGTTCTGTTCGCCACAACGCATAACGCAGCGCCAGTCGAGGACGTACTCGAACGCTAGCGCACAGAGCATGGCGGTGCGCAATTCAACCGACAGCCTACCTGAGAGACCGCTTTATGGCAGCGATTTGAGAGTATCGGGCGGCGCATTTTGGCCGGTAGGTGCCAGTGCTCATTTTCCATAATTGGCGACAGATCGGCGTGCTTCCCGTCCCCTGCCGGCCATCCATTGTGCGATCATCCGTCGCCGCAAAATCAAGCCGACTCCATGATCCTGCCCCGCTACCGCGTTTGCCCTTCCCTGATCCCCGGCGCGGGCAAGGGCCTGTTCCTCGACGAAGCCGTGCCGGCGGGCAAGCTCATCACGGCGCCGGACGATATCCGCAAAGTATACAAATGGCCAGAAATCGAGGCCCTGCCCGATGCGCGCGCCCTGCTCGCCTCCACCGTGCGCTGGTTCGAGGATCGCTACACGGTCACGCCGGAATGGCCGGACGAGTGCTACATCAACCATTCCTTCGATCCTTGCGGACTGTGGCATCTGGGCTTCGTGTTCGCGCTCGCGGACTTGGCGCCCGGCACCGAGATCACCGTGGATTACCGGCATTTGCTCGCGCCCGGCCAGCGCGAAGACTTCGACGATGCCGCCACCGGCAAACCCATCGTCGGCTTCGACTGGCGCGAAAGCCTGGCCGCTTCGACCGCGCGGTTACACGCGCTCATGGACGCTGCCTGATGCGCGTGCGCGTGTTGCGCCACGCCGATTACCGGCGCATGCGCTGGAAGAACGGCGGCGGCTGGACCACCGAACTCGCCGTTTTCCCGCAATCCGGCACAGACACGGTGGCATCGTTCGATTGGCGCGTGAGCATCGCCGAGATCGAAAGCGACAGCGCGTTTTCGCCGTTTCCCGGCTGCGACCGCCACATCGCCCTGCTCGAAGGCGTCGGCATGGAGCTGCGCTTCGACGATGCCGAAACGCTACGCCTGGACCAACGCCTGCGCTTCGTGCCATTCGCCGGCGAAGCGCCCGTATTCGGCAAACTGCTCGCAGGTCCCGTGCGTGACTTCAACGTGATGACGCGACGCGAGCGCTGCCGTGCCGAAATCCTCGTGCGTCCACTGGTCGGACCGATGGTTTTTTTTCCCGATGCGACCTGGTTCATCTACCTCGCCGGCGGCACGGCGAACGTGAAGGGCCAGGGGTCAGCGTCGGCCATCGCGTCCGGCGAAGCTGTCCTGCTGCTGGCGGACACCGCCGGCGAGCGCGTCGTCGTTGATGGCGGCGGCGAAGTCGTGCTGGTGAAATTCCTTCCGGCCTGAGCCGTGTTGCAGGGCGCGATAACGCCCGCTGCGCACGCCATGCACCGCCAGCGGCAACGCGAACAGCAAGCCGGACAGCCAATGCAGCGTCGCGGCGCCACGGCGCAAGTCGTCGTCGTTCGCGTAATACAGCGCATAGCCGCTGACGATCAGCAAGCCGCCGAGAGTCACGAGGAACATGCCGCTGCGGCGGCGCCGGCCGTTGCGCCACCACGGCGCGATGTGCGCGTGCCAGAGCCATCCGCCCATCCACAAAGTCGCGAACGCGGCCGCGCCATGCAGCCCGATCAGCCAGCGTTCGGCCGGATTCGGCATGTTCCCGAACGGCCCACGCTGCGGCAGGAAATAATGGAACACCAGCCACAGCGCACCGCTGACCCACAATGCGCCGAGAACGCCGTAGATGGCGAATTTGCGGTGTCGTGAAAAGTGGCCGCGGCCGCGCATCGCCTTGCTTCGCGAGCGTTTCATGCCGCGCGACCGAGCGGGCGCCAGCCGCGCGCGGCGCGATGCGTCCACGCCTGCGCCGCGAAGCTCGCGAGCGCGCCTTGTGCTGCATCTCCGCCGGAAAGCACGACCTTGGTCAACGCGTCCGCAATGATGCAGCGTGATGCGACGACGCTGGCGGTCAGGCCGTCGCCGGCGCGCGGGTCCGACGCACCGCGCACGGTAGCCGATCCGTCGCTCGTCGCGACCGCGCCGTCGGCGAGTTCCAGCGCCGCCGCAATGCCGCCTCGCGCATCGCGCACATGCACGCGCTCGACGAGCGCACCGGCCACGCGCAGGTCCCCACCGGCATTGACGCAGGCGTGGGTCGCGCCGTGCGCGCGCAATACCTCGATGGCGCGATCCACTGCGTAGCCTTTCGCGATGCCGCCGAGGTCGATCCACAACGGCCGGCGCAGGCGCACGCGTTCGCCGTCGAGGAGTTCGATGTCGCGCCAGCACGCGTCCGCATCCGGCACGAACGCCGAACGCGGAACCGGCAAGACGCCACGCGCGACCTGTGCCGCCGCCACGGTGGGATCGAACGCTCCAGCGGACACGTCCGCGACGCGCAACGACCAGTCCAGCACTTCATGCGTGCGCGCGTTGACGCGCACCGTCGTGCCCACATGCACAAGGCGCAGGCGCGCGAGGTCGCTGTTGTGCGCGTGGAAACTCATCAGGCGATGCACCGCGGCGACTTCGGCGAAAGCGGCATCGATCGCATGCTGGGCGCGCGGCGCTTGCATGCCATCGACGCGGATATCGACGATCGTGCCGAGCCAGGGACGCGCGCGACGAATGCGGTTCACGGCTTTGCCGCCAGGACGTGGGCGTAAAGTTGCAGCAACCGGTGCACGCCCTCGGTCAGGTGCCGGCACGAGAGCGTCGCGCCGGAGATGTTGCGGATGTCGCGATCCAGCGCGACCGCATCGGCCGCGGTCTTGCCGGTGAACTGCTTGCGCCAGCCGGCAAGGCGCACTTCGCCGCCGTGCGATTCGCGGTATTCGAGCACTTCCAGCGACGTCACCTTGCCGGACGCGTCGAGCGCGAGCGCATAGGTGATGAGCTCGCTCTTGCCAATCACCGCGTCCTCGAAAAACCAGCCGATCGTTTCGGCATCGAGTTGCACACGCCAGATCAGCGGCCGCCATCCGTTCGGCGCCCCGAGCGCGGCCGTGTCGATTGTGGCCGCGACCGGCACGAAGCGCGACCCGTGCGCGAAGGCGGCCTGCTGCGCCTGTTCCACCGTCATGTACTGCACGGCATAGGCGGCCTGCGCGAACGCCGTCGCGCCGACGCCTACCGGAAGTAGCCAGCGCACCCGCATGGTCAGAATTGATACCCGATGCCCAGGTCGAAACGATTGCCGTAGTTCAGCACTACGTCATCGTAGCGGAAATTCTGGTAGTCGATCTTGAACACCACGTTCGGATTCAGATAGTAGTTCATGCCCGCCGTCCACACGCGCTGCGTCGGCAATGCCGGCGTGCCGAGCCCCTGCGGCTGCTCGGCATACGAAGCGCCGGTGTTGAATTCCTCGTAGCGCAGGAACGGTGCCAGGCTCGAGCGGTTCCATTCCAGCGCGCGCCAGGCGCCCTGCGCGTAACCGCCCCAGAACGATTTCGGTACTGGTGTCGGCTGGCCCAGGAAACCCAGGTTGAGCGCCTGCGTGTCGCTGATCGTGCCGCGCGCGTACAGCGCAGACAAATCCCATGGTCCCGACTGCCAGCGCGCGTGCGCCTCGCCCAGCAGCAGCCGCGCATTGTCCGCGGGGAAATTGGAGTCGCCGTCGAACTGCCTGCTTGTATCCTGGCCGATCTTGCCGGCGAAGAACGCCGCGCCGATGTTGAGCCCGGGCACGCCGAGCCAGTTCAGCCGGCCCCAGAGCGAGGCATCGTGCGCCTTGGCCAATTGCAGTTCCTGATGAATGCTGCCGAGCGGAGAGGCGCGACCCTCGTCGGAGGTCGGATCCCACTTGCCAAGGTTCGGGCTCGTGACCAGGCCGACATCCCATTGCCAACCCGAATCGGTACTGCCATAGCCAGCGATGCCGCCCTCGCGCCAGGTACTGGGAATGATCGCCTGCTCGACGAAATTGCGTTCCACACCGTAGAACTGGGTCGGCTCGTGGTGCTCGTTGAGCAGGCCGATCGGTACCAGCATCAGGCCGGCGCGCACGCCGTAGCTGGGCGCCAGCGCGTGCTCGATGTACAACTGTTCGACCTCGGATTCGCCAGCATCCGTCGACGAGGCGATGGCGTGCTCCCACTCGAGTTCACCGTAGATGCGCGTGGATTCGTCGAAGACGTGATTGAAGCCGATCACCGCGCGGCTGAGATCGAACTGCGCGTCGGCGGGGCGCGCCGTGGGCCGGTTGTAGTCGAGCTGGCCGTAGCCCCACAGCGTGGTGCCCGCACCGGCCGCATTGCCAGGATTGCGCGATGTCGTGCCGGGATTCGGCGCGCTCGCTTCGGAATTCGTCGTGACGTCATTCGCCACGGTAACGGAAGCCGGTTGCGGCGAGGTCGGCACCGTCGACGCGGCGGATTGCGCGAGTCCGCCGCGTATCTGCTCGACTTCGGACTTGAGCGCGGCCACTTCGGCGCGCAGCGCCTGGACTTCGGACTTGAGCGCCGCGTCGTCGGCATGGGCGGGAATGGACTGCATGGCAAAGCCGCCGGCCAATGCCAGTCCGGCAAGAAACGTTCGCATTCGAGGTACTCCCGATCAAGATTCCGAGGGTTCCGTAATGCGAACGATTCTCACTTACAACAAAGTCCGTGTCAACCGCCCTGATGCCGACCCGCGTTCGGATCGCTCAATCCCAGCGGTCGTCGCGGGTGAAGACCGCGCCGTTCTCGACCTTCACCGGAAATTTCGCGGTCGGCTCGTAGGCCGGCGGGCACAGCACCGCGCCGCTGCGCACGTCGAACTTCGCGCCATGGCGCGGGCACTCGATCTCGTAGCCGCGCAATTCGCCGCCGGTCAGCTCGCCGCCGTCGTGCGTGCACACGTCCTCGATGGCGTAAAGCTCGCCATCGATGTTGAACACCGCGATCGGTGTGTCGCTGTCATAAACGACTTTGTATTCGCCCGGCAGCAATTCGGACGTGGTGCAGACATTGACCCAATTTCGCAAGGAATCCGCACTCACAGCGGTTTTTCCAGAAGCTCGAACTTCAAATCTAGGCGTTTGGGAATTCCAAATCGTTCGTCGCCGTAGGGAAACGGCTTGAATTTGCCCGTGCGCCGATAACCGCGGCGTTCGTACCAGACAATCAATTCGTCTCGCACTGAAATGACGGCCATTTCCATTCTTGTACATTTCCACACGTCGCGGGCGATGCGCTCGGCTTCGACCACGGTTTGCCTGCCGAGGCCACCGCCTTGCAACGTTGGATCCACAGCGAACATGCCGAAATAGCACGTCTCATCCTGTTTCTCGATATGGCAGCACACCAGCAGTTTTGCGCCGGATTCGCCGAGCAGCACGCGGCTATCGGGCTTGGCGACGACTTCCGCGACACCCGCGGCATCCACGCGCTGGCCATCGAGCAAATCTGATTCCGTGGTCCAGCCGCGGCGGCCGGAGTCGCCGCGATAGGCCGATTCGACCAGGACCACGATGGCAGGAATATCCGCCGCGCCTGCAGCGCGGAACGCGAGCGGCGTTGCGTTCAAGTCCAATTCCGTCAATCCCATCGGTACTTATCCCAGCATCTTGCGCACGCGCGCGATCGCATCGACGAATGCGTCGACCTCGGCGCGAGTGTTGTAGAACGACAAGGATGCGCGCAGCGTCGCCGGCACGCCGAAGAATTGCATCAGCGGATGCGCGCAGTGATGTCCCGAGCGCACCGCCACGCCTTCGTGGTCGAGCAAGGTGGCGAGATCGTGCGCATGCGCGCCGTCGATCAGGAACGACAGCACCGCGGCCTTGTGCGGCGCCTCGCCGAACAGGCGCAGGCCGGGCACGGATTTCAGCGCGGCCGTGGCGTAGCCGAGCAAGTCCTGTTCGTAGGCGGCGATGCGTTCGCGGCCGACGGCCTCGACGTAATCCAATGCGGCGCCGAGTCCGACAACGCCGGCGATGTTCGGCGTGCCCGCCTCAAACTTGTGCGGCGGATCGGCAAAGGTGGTCTTTTCGAAGCGCACTTCGCGGATCATCTCGCCGCCGCCGAAGAACGGCGGCATCGCGGCGAGGTGCTCCTTGCGCGCCCACAGCATGCCGGTGCCAGTCGGACCGAACAGCTTGTGCCCGGTCAGCGCGTAAAAATCGCAGCCCAGCGCCTGCACATCGACGGGCATGTGCGGGGCGGCCTGCGATCCATCGACCAGCAACGGGATTCCGCGCGCGCGGCAGGCTTTCGCCAGTTCGCGCAGCGGATTCACCGTGCCCAACACGTTCGACACATGCACCACGCCGGCAAGCTTCACGCGCGGCGTGAGCATCTCGACGAAACGCTCGAAGATCAGTTCGCCGCTCGGCGTGATCGGCGCGGCCTTGAGCGTCGCGCCGGTGCGCTCGCACACGAGCTGCCACGGCACGATGTTGGCGTGGTGTTCCATCGTGGTGACGAGGATTTCGTCGCCGGGCTTGAGCCGCGGCAGCGCATGGCTGTAGGCGACAGTATTGATTGCCTGCGTGGTGCCGCTGGTGAACACGATCTCGTCGCGCGACGGCGCGTTGACGAAGCGCGCAAGCTTGTCGCGCACGGATTCGTAGGCACTGGTCGCTTCCTCGCCGAGCGTGTGCACGGCGCGCGACACGTTCGCATTGTGTTCGCGATAGAAGGTGTCGACCGCCTCGATCACCGCGCGCGGTTTCTGCGCGGTGTTGGCGTTGTCGAAGTAAACCAGCGGCTTGCCGTGGACGGTACGGGCAAGCAGCGGAAAATCCGCGCGATAGCGCAGGGGATCGAACGCGGCCGATGCCGGATTCGTGCTCATGCAGCGCCATCCGCGTTCTGCGGCAGATGCGCATCGAGCAAAGCCTCGAAAGGTCCGCACAGGTCGGTCGCTTCGATGCGCGCAAACGCGGCGCGGCAGAATCCGGCGATGAGCAGGCTGCGTGCCGCTGCCAGTGGCACACCGCGCGAGCGCAGGTAAAACAGCGCGCGCTCGTCGAGTTGTCCGACCGTTGCGCCGTGGCTGGCCTTCACCTCGTCGGCATGAATCTCCAGCACCGGTTGCGCGTCGATCTCGGCATGCGGCGAGAGCAGCAGGTTCTTGGTTTCCAGGCGCGCGTCGGCGCCATCGGCGCCCGGTGCCACCGTGATCGCGCCATGCAGGATGCCGCGCGCGCGGCCATCGGCCACGCCGCGCCACATTACGTCGCTGACGGTGTCACGCGCCGCGTGGCGCACGTCCAGATGCACATCCACGTGTTCGCGACCGCGCAGCGCAAACACACCGCGCGATGCCAGGTGCGCCTTGGCGCCGGCGAGTTCCGCGGCCAGGTCGAAACGCTGGAAACGCCCGCCGCACAGCGCATGGGTGGAATCGAATCCGGCACCGCTGCCGAGCGCAATCCGGGTGCGCCGGACCAGCGAAGCGGAACCGGGCAAATCGCCGAGCGTGGCGGTTTGCAAGGCCGCGCCATCGCCAATCGTGATTTCCGAGGTCAGCGCGCCGAGTACATCCGCACCTGCCGTGCCGACATGTTGTTCCGCGACGCAGGCCTTGCCGGATTCGACGCGGATATGCAGCGTTGCGTTCCAGCGCGAAGGTGCGTCCGTCGCGACATTCGCGAACACCAGGTGCAGCGCGCCCTTGCCGCGGAAACGGATCGTGTGCGCACCGTCGGCCGCAGTCTCGATGATCGCACCGGGCGAGCCTGCATCCGAATGCGCGGCATCGAGGACGCCATTGACGAAAACAAGGCGGTGGCCGCGAGTCTGCGGCCAGTCGAAACGCTCGATCAGCGCCGGCGGCAATTCGGCATTGCCAGCGGCGTTCCGGAATGGCAGCTGTTCCAGCGCGCGCAGCGCATGGCGGCTGTAGCGCCAGGACTCCGCACGCGTCAGCGCATCGCCGCTGCCGAATTCACCAAGCAGGCCGTCCACGTCAGGCGGCTCCGGCACGATGCTCGATGGGCGCCTGGCGCTGCGCGATCCAGGCGTAGCCGTGTTCTTCGAGCTTGAGCGCGAGCGACGCATCGCCGGATTCGACGATGCGGCCATCGGCCAGCACATGCACGAAATCCGGCACGATGTAGTCGAGCAGGCGTTGGTAATGCGTGATCACGACGAAGGCGCGATCCGGCGCGCGCATCGCGTTGACGCCGTCGGCGACCATCTTCAGCGCATCGATGTCCAGACCCGAATCGGTCTCGTCGAGGATCGCGAGTTTCGGTTCGAGCAACGCCATCTGGAAAATCTCGTTGCGCTTCTTCTCGCCACCGGAAAAACCGGCATTGACCGCGCGATTGAGCAAATCTTCCTTCAGTTGCAGCACGGCGAGTTTCTCGCGCACCAGTTTGAGGAACTGCATCGAGTCCAGTTCGACCTCGCCGCGCGCCTTGCGCTGCGCGTTGAGCGCGGCCTTGAGAAAATACGTGTTGTTGACGCCGGGAATCTCAACCGGATACTGGAACGCGAGGAACATGCCGGCCGCCGCGCGCGCCTCGGGCTCGAGTTCGAGCAGATTCCTGCCGTCGTATTCGATGCGGCCTTGCGTGACTTCGTAGCCGTCGCGTCCCGCCAGCACGTATCCGAGCGTGGACTTGCCCGCGCCGTTCGGCCCCATGATCGCGTGCATTTCGCCCGGATTCACTTCCAGCGAAAGGCCCTTGAGGATTTCCTTGCCCGCGACGCGGACGTGGAGATTGTCGATTTTCAGCATGACCATGGCATCAATTCATCCGCAAACGAAACAACCGCTCCGGCGAACACCGCCAGCATGGCCGTCATCGACACGGCGACCGCGAGTATCCACATCACGTTGCGTCGCCAATTCGCCAACAACAGTCCGCCAATGGCGCCGACGAACGCCGCCACGACGCTTGCCGCCATCAAGACGGCGAGGGCCACGGACCTGCCGGAATTCGCTTGCAGGGCGAACGCCGCGATCATGCCGATCACGGCAATCGAGGCTCCGGCCAGCGTGGCGAATGCCAGCCTTGAATTGCGCACTTCGACGGCATTCATCCCACCGCTCCTTCAAGACTCACTTCCAGCAATTTCTTCGCTTCCACGGCAAACTCCATCGGCAACTCGCGGAATACCTGTTTGCAGAAACCATCCACGATCATCGACACCGCATCTTCCTCGCCGATGCCGCGCGAACGGCAATAAAAGAGCTGGTCGTCCGAGATTTTCGACGTGGTCGCCTCGTGTTCGACGATGGCGCCGGGATTCTTCACTTCGATGTACGGGAACGTGTGCGCGCCGCATTGCTTGCCGATCAGCAGGGAATCGCACTGGGTGTGGTTGCGCGCGCCGCTGGCGCCCTTTTCGATCTTGACCAGGCCGCGATAGGTGTTCTGGCCGCGTCCGGCGGAAATTCCTTTTGAAACAATTTTGCTTTTTGTATTTTTACCAATGTGGATCATCTTGGTGCCGGTGTCGGCCTGCTGGCGATGATGGGTCAGCGCCACCGAGTGGAACTCGCCGGCCGAATCGTCGCCACGCAGGATGCAGCTCGGGTATTTCCAGGTGATCGCGGAACCGGTTTCGACCTGCGTCCACACGATGCGCGAACGCGCGCCGCGGCAGTCGCCGCGCTTGGTGACGAAGTTGTAGATGCCGCCAACGCCATTCTCGTCGCCCGGATACCAGTTCTGCACCGTCGAATACTTGATCTTCGCGTCGTCCAGTGCGACGAGTTCGACGACCGCCGCGTGCAACTGGTTCTCGTCGCGCATCGGCGCGGTGCAGCCTTCCAGGTACGAAACGCTCGCGCCTTCCTCGGCGATGATCAGGGTGCGCTCGAACTGGCCGGTATGACCGGCATTGATGCGGAAGTACGTGCACAATTCCATCGGGCAGCGCACGCCCTTGGGGATGAACACGAAGCTGCCGTCGGAAAACACCGCCGAATTCAGCGCCGCGAAATAATTGTCGCCCTGCGGCACCACCGAACCGAGGTATTTTTGCACCAGCTCGGGATGTTCCTTGATCGCCGCGGACATCGAGCAGAAGATGACGCCTGCGTCGGCCAGTTGCTGGTGCACCGTGGTGTGGACCGACACCGAATCGAACACCACATCGACCGCGACGCCGGCGAGTTTGGCGCGCTCGTGCAGCGGCACGCCGAGCTTGTCGTAGGTTTCCAGCAGTTTCGGATCGACTTCGGCCAGCGATTTGGGCTGGTTCTTCGGCCGCGAGAAATAACTGATCGCCTGGAAATCGATGGGCGCGATCTTCAGCTTCGCCCACTGCGGCGGCGTCATCGTCAGCCAGTGCCGATAGGCCTCAAGGCGCCAATCCGTCATCCATTCGGGTTCTTCCTTGCGCTGAGAAATCGCGCGCACGACGTCCTCATCGAGCCCGGGCGGCAGGCTTTCGCTTTCGATGTCGGTGACGAAACCGGCCTCGTAGCGGCGGTTCAGGGCGGTTTCGATCTGCTTGCGTTCGACGGCCATGTTCGATCCTTCAGACACTCGCCACGCGCAGCGGAATCGTCGCCATGCGCCGGCGCGGCGCGGGTCTTGAGCATGTCGGCCAGGCTGACGCCGGCGAGCGCGCCGGCGATCGCTCGTTGATGCGCTGCCAGTTCACGCGCACGCCGCAATGCGATTCGTGGTCGCACAGACCGGCCTGCGCGCTGCACTCGGTCATGCCGATCGGGCCTTCCATCGCGATCGACGATGTCGGCGATGCTGATCTGCGCCGGGTCGCGCGCGAGGCGATAACCGCCGTTGACGCCGCGGAACGATTCGACCAGACCCGCCTGCGCAAGCTGCTTGAGCAGCTTGCTCACCGTCGGCGCCTCCAGCCGCGCGCGCTCGGCGAGTTCCTGCGCGTTGTGCACGCGCGCGGGCGCCGCGGCGAGCACGGTCATCACTTCGGTGGCGTAATCGGTGAGCTTGCTGACGCGGAGCATGGGCTTTGCCCGGGTGGCGACCGCTAAAGTGTACCAAATTGGTACGGATTAGGCACGTCTCCCGTCAACGGCGCGCCTCCTCGCACGCATCCACGATGCGGCTGGCGACATAGAGGCCCGGCAGATTCCTGCTTGCGACACGAAACTGGCTGCGTTTCTTGGCCTTGGGCTTGCTGGTCGAAGCGCCTTCCAGGTTGATGCCAGGGTCAATAGCGCTAACTCACCGCCATTTCTCCATCTCGTCGTCGATGATGTATTCGAGCCGTTCGCTCGGACTTTCATCTGTTCCAGAGAGGAGTTCTTCAGCCCACTCCCGCCCAAATCTCTCGGTCACGTCGTAGAGCCAAACGCCGTCGAATTCGCCAGTCGCCATTTCACTCCAGCGTTTCGCAAGCAATGGCGCGCAACGGGCGACTTCACCGATGAATCCCATATAGCCGCCGAACCTACTCAAGTCGGCGTCTGGATGCTCGCGCAGATGATTTGCGGCACCCAATGCAAGGAATGCGATTTCATCAGCCGAATCGTTGCGGTTTGGACAGATCAAAGCCTCGCGTTCTTCAAGCCGCGCCAGCGCCTCAGATGGCGTCATTCCGAAAGCGTAGTTCTCACCGTCGCCGCGCTCAGCGTAATAGCGCGCAGACGCAGGCACCGCCCAATCGACACCAGTCAACCCGATAGTGATGCTTTTCATGCCTCGCTCCCCAGCATGCGCTCACGGTGGCTGCGCAAGAAGGCTGTGGTGGGAACAAAGCGTTCTGGCAACGCGATGCTCCGGTCTTCGATTGACCAGAACACTTCCTTCAAGAACGCGTCTTTAGTGTCCTTCAACCGCCTCGACAACAGCACGCGCGTATCGTCGGTGAGCGAGAACAAGTAGTTGTCAAACGCCTTGTCGTGGATTGCCGAAAGGCATAAGCCGTTGCTCGGATTGAGACGGTTCGCCTTGTCGTCGCGCCACGGCACGATGTGGCTTGCGACCAGCAACCGCGCGTCGCTCACACCGGAAATGCAGCAGCGACCGCGGTAACTGGCAAGCACGGCTCTGCGGAAGAAGGATTGCTTGACGCGTTGCTCGACCATCGCCCGACGCGTTTCGCCGGTGAAATCCGCAAGCGAGAAATCGCTGTTCGATTCCTGCGGTGGATCGGCGATCTGCCCTTTCTCATGCGTGAGGCCATTTCGAATGTGCTGACATTCCACGACGAGGCGTTCCCAATCCGCATGGAATTCGTCCCAGACCGCCTTATCGAGCGCCGACGCATTACCGAGACCGTGGCGCCCGGAATCCCGGATGGACGGGTCCAAGCTGGCAAAATTCACGAGCTTCATCGCCAGTGAACTTGGCGTGCGTCCAATCAGCTGCGCCAGCTCGACGATTTGCGGGTTTCGCTGATGAAGCTTGCCGAACGGCAATTGGCAATAAAGATAAAAAGCCAGCTTCAACTGCTCAAACGTCCAGTTCCCGCGTTTCGGGAATGCTTCCGGTTTGACTGCTGTTCGCGGCATGGAGACCTCTGGCAATCACGCCATCATACTCGGCAGCGTCGCGTGCATTGAGACGACTTCAGTCGCCCTCGCCCAGCCACATGGGAACGTCTCGCGTGGGTGCGGCAGACGGAATGGCACTATCGGCATCGTGCCGAACCAGCACGCCTATGCCGATCCAGTTCAGTACGAGCATGTCAGGAAAAAAGCCTTTCGAGCAATGCGGATTTTTCGATGTGCTGGTGTGCAGCGACATCGGCGAGGATGGCGTGTAGCGTGCCGATCTTCAGCGGCGCATGGTTCGGCACAGTGACCAAATGCGGCGACGGTTCGGCGCAAGTCAGGCGAATGTGGCTTCCAGTTTGCCGCGTCACGACGTAGCCGAGCCGGCCGAGTGCCTTGATGAGTAGCCGCGCATCGACATCGCGCGGCAACTTCATGCCGCCAGCACCTCGTCGTGGACGAAATGCAGGCGGATCAGCCGCGGTCCCTGGCCTTCGTCGAAATGGCAGCGCACGGCATCGCGCACGTTGGCGCGCAGGGCATCCAGCGTGTCGGCTTCGGTGAAGATGGCATGGCCGAGCGCCTTGGCGGTGTAGCCGCCTTCGGGTGCTTCGTCGATCTGGAAAATGATTTCGTTCATGGCTCGGCTCCGGCGGAGTGCATCATACCGAAGCCCGCATGATACGGCACGAACGCAGATTGCTCAGCCGCGCACCCGCAGCGCGATGAACACCAGCGCGGCGACCCAGCACACCGCGATGAACACCATGCCGGCCCAGCCCTTGAGGAAACCGCCGTGGCGCCGGTTCAGCCAGTTGACGAGCGCGATCGTGCCCATCAGCACGGCCAGGACCAGCGCGAAGATCTGCAAGTACGTTTCCGAAAAATCCATGCGCGAACATACGCGCGCTCGACAGCGGGCTCCTTGACCCCGATCAATCCCTTCCGGACCCCGGCATGGAATCATCCTGTGCGATCCGGCGGCGCGCGCGTGCCGGCGAAGCCGTTAGACTATTCCGAGCATCGGTGCGGAAACCACCCGACATGAAAATCCAGTTCCTCGGCGCCGCCGGAACAGTCACCGGTTCGAAGTGCCTGGTCACGCAGGCGGACAATCGCGTACTCGTCGACTGCGGCCTGTTCCAGGGCCTGAAGAACCTGCGCCTGCGCAACTGGGCCGAACTGCCGTTCGAAGCGGCGTCGATTTCCGCGGTCGTGCTGACACACGCGCACCTCGATCACAGCGGCTACCTGCCCCTGCTCGTCAAGCGCGGCTTCAGCGGCCCGGTTTATTGCACGCCGGCGACGGCGGAACTGTGCAAGATCCTGCTGCCCGACAGCGGGCACATCCAGGAAGAAGACGCCGAATACGCCAATCGCGGCGGTTTTTCCAAGCACCATCCGGCATTGCCGCTGTACACGGAAGAAGACGCCATGCGCTGCCTGCGCCAGTTGCGCACGGTGGACTTCGACCAGGATTTCGCCATCGGCCCGGGACTTCAAGGCCGGTTCACGCCCGCCGGGCACATCCTCGGCGCGGCCTGCGTCACCGTGACGGGTGCGGCTGGCAAGCTCGTGTTCTCCGGCGATCTGGGCCGCCCGCACGACCCCATCATGAATCCGCCGGCGCCGCTGAGCGACGCCGACTACATCGTGGTCGAATCCACCTACGGCGACCGCACGCACCCGAGCGTGGATGCGCTCGACGAGCTCGCGCAAATCATCCTGCGCACCGTCAATCGCGGCGGCTGCGTCATCGTGCCGGCATTCGCGGTCGGGCGCACGCAAACCCTGCTGCATTTCATCCACCAACTCAAGGCGCAGGGCCGGATTCCCCCGCAGCTCCCCGTATTCCTGAACAGCCCGATGGCCACCGACGTGACCGCGCTGTATGAACGTTTCGCCGGCGAATTGCGTCTGCCGAAAAGCGAAGTTGCCGAAATGTGCCGCGCGGCCACGTTCGTCAACTCGGTGGAACAATCCAAACGCCTGAACACCCTGCACAATCCGATGATCGTCGTCGCCGCGAGCGGGATGGCCACCGGCGGCCGCGTGATCCATCACTTGAAAGCGTTCGCGCCGGACCCGCGCAACACGATCCTGTTTTCAGGCTACCAGGCGGCCGGCACGCGCGGTGCGGCCATGCTCGGCGGCGCGCGGGAAATCCGCATCCATGGCCAGGATGTGCCGGTGCGCGCCGAAGTTGCGGCATTGTCGTCGTTGTCGGCCCACGCCGACGCGAACGAGATCCTGCAATGGCTCGGCAGATTCCGCCGGGCGCCGCGCGTGGCGTTCGTCACGCACGGCGAGCCGGTTGCGGCCGACACGCTGCGCCAGCGCATCGAACGTGGATTGCGCTGGGACGTGAACATTCCCGAACACCTGCAAACGTTCGAACTTGGATGAATTCGCGCTAGCGCGCCGTGTAACCGCCGTCGATCACCAATTCCGCGCCGGTGACGAAACGCGCCTCGTCCGAGGCCAGGTACACGACGCCCCAGGCGATGTCGTCCGGTTCGCCCATGTGCCCAAGCGGATGCAGCGCGCCGACGTCGCGTTTGCGCGCTTCCACGTCGCCCTCGTGTCCGATGAAGTTGTCCACCATCGGCGTCCAGATGAAGCCGGGATGGACGGAGTTGACGCGAATCTTGTCCGCCGCATAGATCATCGCGTCGGTCTTGGTCATCAGGCGCAACGCGCCCTTCGAGGCATGGTAGGGCGGCACGTCCGCCGCGCCGACCAGACCGTAGATCGACGACAGGTTGACGATGCTGCCGCCGCCGGCGCGGCGCAAGTGCGCGATCGCGTGCTTGGTGCAGAAGAACGGCCCCTTCACGTTGACTGCCTGCACGCGGTCCCATTCGGCTTCGGTCACTTCGTGCGTCGGCTTGTTGATGCCGGAGATGCCGGCGTTGTTGACCAGGATGTCGATGCGACCGAAGGCATCCGCGACCTGCTGCATGAGCGCCTGCACGGCGGCTTCGCTGGTCACGTCGCAGGTGAAATAGCGTGCTTGCCCGCCGCGCTGGCGGATGCCGGCGGCCACGGCTTCGCCCGATTGCGCCTGCATGTCGACCACGGCTACGTGCGCGCCTTCCTGCGCCATGCGCTCGACGCAGGCGCGTCCGATGCCCATTGCCGCACCGGTGACGATCGCGACCTTTCCGGACAGTCTTGCCATGACCTGCTCCGCCGTTATCCTCATGCAATGCTAACCGCGGCGCATTGACCGGCATTGATCGTTGTCAAGATATGCCGCAGAGCGCTTGCATCACAAGGATGAATGCCGTGTTGACCCGTATCATGTCCGATGCCGGGCTGCCGCGATAGATTCATGCAGGCTCCATGGAGATGCGGATTCGATGAAAATCCAGTTTCAGGATGCGGCAGGCACCGATTCGCACGCGCTCAGGCCGCGCCGCCTCGGCATCGACACGTACCAGGAACCCGTCGTCTATCTGCGTGAGGATTCGCACGTGTGCAAATCCGAGGGTTTCGAGTCGCTGTCGCGCGTCGAACTGCGCTGGGATGACAAGCACATGGTCGCCACGCTCAATGTCGTGACGCCCAAGGGCTTCGGCGCGCTGGCTGCGGACGAGGTGGGATTGTCCGAAGCCGCGTGGCGAATGTTTGGTGGTTGCGGCAGTGGAACTGTGCACCTCGCCCATCCGGCCCCGGTCGAGTCTTTTGCCCAGGTGCGCGCAAAGATTTTCGGCCACGCCTTTTCCGCAAACGCGCTGCGCGACATCGTGTCGGACATCCGCGCCGGTCATTATTCGACCGTGGAGATGGCAGCGTTTCTGACCGCCTGCGCCGGCGACAACATGGGCATCGGCGAAACCGTGGCCCTCACCCAGGCGATGGTCGCCGAAGGAACGCGCCTGCGCTGGCCGCAGCAAAGCGTCCTGGACAAGCACTGCATCGGCGGCATACCCGGCAACCGGACCACGCTGATCGTGGTGCCGATCGTCGCGGCGTTGGGCCTGACGATCCCGAAAACCTCCTCGCGCGCGATCACCTCGCCGTCGGGAACCGCCGACACCATGGAAACGCTGGCGCCGGTGGCGCTTGACGTCGCCTCCATGCGCAAAGTGGTCGAAGCCGAAGCCGGATGCATCATCTGGGGCGGAAGCGTGAACCTCAGCCCGGTCGACGACATCCTCATCCGCGTGGAACGCCCGCTCGACCTGGATAGCGAAGCGCAGATGATCGCTTCGGTGATCTCGAAGAAGATTGCGGCGGGATCGACCTACGCCCTGATCGACATACCGGTCGGCCCGACCGCGAAAATCCGCAGTGAAGCCGCGGCGAACGTGCTCGCCGCGCACCTGGTCGAAGTCGGGCGCACGCTGGGACTCGACGTCGAGGTCGTCCTCACCGACGGGACGCAACCGGTCGGACGCGGCATCGGTCCGGCACTCGAGGCCCGCGACGTGCTGGCCGTGCTGCGCAACGAGCCGCAGGCGCCCGCCGATCTGCGCGAACGCGCACTCGATCTGGCCGGGCGCATCCTCGAACATGTCGGTCGCGCGGTGCCGGGGCGTGGCGCAGCGCTGGCGCGCGCCGTGCTCGACGACGGGCGCGCGTGGCGCAAGTTCCAGGCGATCGCGCTGGCGCAGGGCGGCCTTCGCGAACCCGTCGTCGCCCGGCAGCGCCACGTGATCGAAACCGCTGCCGCGGGGACGGTCGCACGCATCGACAACCGGCGCCTGGCGCGCATCGCCAAGCTTGCCGGCGCGCCGCGCGCGCGCGGTGCCGGCATCGACCTGTTTGCCGCCGTCGGTTCGCGCGTGGAAGCAAGGCAGCCGCTTTACGCCGTGCACGCCGAGTCGCCCGGCGAGCTCGCCTACGCACTCGACTACGCGCGGCGGCAAGCCGGCGTGATCGAAATGGTGCCGACATGAATTCCTTGATCTATGCCTGGCCCGGGCAGGAACTGCTGGCCGCGGCGATCTCGTCGCGCGTGCACGGCGAGATCGCACCCGTGTCGTTGCGGCGCTTTCCCGACGGCGAGACGTATGTGCGGCTGATGACGTTGCCAAAAGACCGCGATGTGATTCTGGTGTGCGGTCTCGAGCAACCCGACGACAAGGTCTGTGGCCTGCTCTTTGCCGCGGATGCCGCACGCGAATACGGCGCGCGGCGCATCGGCCTAGTCACGCCGTATCTTGCGTACATGCGCCAGGATGCACGCTTCAACGCGGGCGAAGCGATCACGTCGCGGACTTTCGCACGGTGGCTCGCGCGCGCGGTCGACTGGCTGGTGACGATGGACCCGCACCTGCACCGTTATCGCGCGCTCGATGAAATCTACCCGATACCCACCGCGATCGCCTCGTCCACCACGCCGATCGCCCGATGGATAGTCGAGAACGTCGCGCAACCCTTGATCATGGGCCCCGACGAGGAAAGCGCGCAGTGGGCGGCGGCGATTGCCGGGCGCGTCGGCTGCCCGTGGATCGTGCTGCGCAAGGATCGCCGCGGCGATCGCGACGTCGCCGTGTCCGTGCCTGACATCACGGCCTGGCCCGGACGCACGCCGGTACTCGTCGACGACATCGTCTCGACGGCGCGGACGATGGCTGCGGCCGCGCACCGGTTGCGCGAACTCGGAGCGGCGCCGCCGGTTTGCATAGGCGTCCATGCCCTGTTCTGCGGCGACGCGCTGCCGACGCTGCGCGCCGCCGGCCCCGGGGTCATCGCGACGTGCAACGCGATCCGTCACGAAACCAACGCGATCGACGTCACGAGCGAAATCGCACAAACCGCCGCGGATCTTTATGGCCGGGTGCTGCCTTCGCTTTGAACTGCGGTGTCGAAAACCCTAAGATTGGCCCTGGCTCTCCCGAAGCGCAAACAGGCCATGGAACAGAATGCCGGCACCGATCGGGTTTTGCAGCCGCACCTTCTGATCGTCGATGACGATCCGGAGATCCGCGCATTGATCTTGCGCTATTTCGGCGGGCATGGTTTTCGCGTGAGTGCCGCAAGCGACGGCGTGGCAATGCGGATGACCATCGCGGAACAGGCAGTCGACGTCGTTCTGCTCGATCTGGGGCTGTCGGGAGAGGACGGCCTGGAACTGACGCGATACCTGCGCGCGCACTGGACGGGAGCCATCGTCATCGTTACCGGCCGCGGCGAGTCTGTCGACAGGGTCGTCGGCCTCGAGCTCGGGGCCGACGACTACGTCGCCAAGCCGTTCGACTTGCGCGAACTGCTGGCGCGCGTACGCAGCGTGTTGCGCCGGATTTCACCGCGCAGCCGCGCAGCACCGCTGGAAACGCGGTGGAATTCGCCGGTTTCCGCTTCGATGCGCAAATGCGCAGCCTGCATAGGCAGGACGGTGCCCAGATTCAACTGACCACCGGCGAATACGAGCTGCTTGTCGCATTCCTCGGTGCGCCGGGCCGCGTATTGTCGCGCGATCAGCTGGTCAGCCAGCTGCACGGCCACGAGGCCGGTCCCTTCGACCGCTCGATCGACGTCCAGGTCGGCCGCCTGCGGCGCAAGATAGAGCGCGACGCCGCGAATCCGGAACTGATCAAGTCCGTGCGCGGCGCGGGCTACGTGTTCACCCCGCATGTGCAGCGGACTTGACCGGCGTGCCGCCACCCTGCCGCAGGGGCGTTTACGCTGCGGCCAGGACCACATCGCCGCGATAAGCCGGCCGTGACGGCGCACGCAGTTCCCGGCTGGCTTTCGTCTCCTCGCCAGTGCTGTCCCCATCGCGCGCGATGGCGTGCAGCCTGCGCGCGTCGAGGATTTGCACTTCGCGCCACTTCACGGACACGCAGCCCTGCGCACTCAACGCCGACAGCGCACGCGTGACGGTTTCGTGCTTGAGCGCAAGAAAGCTGCCCATGTCGGCACGGCTCATGCGCAGCACGAATTGCCGGGCGCTGAAACCCAGCGCCGCATGGCGCGCGGCGACATCGAGCAAGAACGCGGCGACGCGCTGTTCGGCACTGAGCGTGCCCAAAGCCAGCATCCAACTGTGCGTGCTGCGGATTTGCGCGGCAAGCGCACGCGTCAATTGCGCATGCAGTTGCGGGATGCGCACGCACGCATTGAGCACGGCTGGATAAGACAGTTCCCACACCACGCTGGTATCGAGGGCGATCGCATCGCCGGCATAGGCAGCCATTCCGATCGATTCCACGCCCATGAGGTCGCCGCGCATGCAGAACCCGGTAATCTGTTCGCGTCCATCGGCGGCGATGATGCTGGTCTTGAGAAACCCGCTGGTGACGAGATACAGCGCATGGAACGGCTGGCCGGCACGATGCAGGCATTGCCCGGCCCTCAGCTTGCGCCGTACCGCGGGCACCTGTGCACTCAGTTCCTCCAGCGCCATGCCGCCCAGCATGGCGGAGTCCCTCGGCACCTCGATAACGGCGGTCAGTTTGGATGTTGCTGCGTTAAACATGGCGTTTTCCGGGCGGGTGATTCGGGTTCAGCAACATCCTCCAACGCACCTGCGACTACAGCATGACTCGGCGGAAACACTGTGTAACGGCCTGTAACGGCGATGTCGGCACGCGCCATGCAATTGATCTTGCTCAACACGACGTCCTAGTCGTCGCGTACGGTGTGGCGCATGAAGGTTTCCACGACGATCAACGGCGGGGCATCGCCCAGCCCGTTTGTCAACGCTCAGGCCGCCGAAGCTTGGGACACCTGGTTTCGCTGGCGTGACGACCGGCAATTGCGCGATGTCACCCTCGAAGACACGTGGGAGCGCCTGGCCTCGGCACTCGCCGGGGATGCGTCGCGCCGACCCGGTTACAAGCGCCGCCTCATCGACGCCTTCGAGGGCTGGCATCTGCTGCTCGATGAACGGGTATCCGCCAGTGCGGGCACGCCCGCGCCGCAATGGAGCGCTCACGACCTGCATGCGGTTCTGAATGCGGCAAGCTTCGTGCGTGCCTCGGGATCGCGGCATCGGTACTTCGATCTTGCGCATTTCGAGGAAGTGGCCGCGCTCTCGGTCCACGCGCTCGACGATGCGGCGGCCCTGGCGGCTGACGACTCATCGCGCAGTACGCCGGGCGTAAGCGTAGGGATCGTCGGTGTCAGCGATGCCCTGGCACTGCTGGGCTTCGCCTACGACAGCGATGCGGGCCGTGCCCAGGTCGCGAACATTGCTCGAGCGATGGCACAAGGTTGCCTGTCTGGCTCGATCGTATTGGCACGCGATCGCGGCGCACGGGCCCAATGCGATGCCGACTGGAATGCGCGGGCGCAACGACGCGGATACCGGAGCGAATTGATTGAGGCGGCGACGAGGCATGGTCTGCGCCATGACCGATTGACGGCGATCCGATCGCAACCGCGTCTTGCCTTGTTCGCCAATGGCGTCGCCGATGCGCTGGACCCGCTCCCGTGCACGGCCGGCGCTAATCCGGTTACCGATGCTGCATGCACAGGTGTCGCGGCGCAATTGCGCTTGCGCGCCGCCATCCAGCCTTGGCTGGACGAGCGCATTGCCTGTCCGCTCAGCATCTGCAACGAACCGAAGGCATCCGATCTCGAAGCCTGGAACACGCTCGCGCGCCAACTCGACCTCGCTCCCCTGACATGGCGCTCGCGAAATCCCGCAGCCCCGATCCAGCGCTCCGCTGATTCATGAGTGTCGTGTCGGGCTTGCGCATCCTGGCTCTCCTGGTCACCGTGTTCCTTGGACTGCGCAGCGCCGCCGCCATCGATCCCGATCCGGCGGCGTTGCGGCGTGGCGAGTTCGTCTGGCATCCGGAAATCGCGCCGAGCGGCCCGCTCGTGCTGCTGGTGAGCCTCGACGAGCAACGCGCCTACGTCTATCGCAACGGCATCGCCATCGGCGTAACCACGATCAGCACGGGCAAGCGCGGCTATCGCACGCCGCCTGGCGTGTTCACGATCCTGCAGAAGAAGGTGATCGCCTACTCCAACCTCTACGACAACGCGCCGATGCCGTTCATGCAGCGGCTGACCTGGGACGGCGTGGCCATGCACGGCGGCGTGCTGCCCGGCTATCCGGCTTCGCACGGCTGCATCCGCCTGCCGCAGAAATTCGCGGAAAAACTGTTCGAGGTGACGAAAGTCGGCGTCGTGGTCGCGGTCGTGGACAGGGCATCGGCGCCGGGAAACCTCGTCCATCCTGCCCTGCTCGCGCCGATCGCCGGCAACGGCGTGCCGCACACACAACCGGCAGACGCTGCGGATTACTGGAACGACGCGCCCGGTACAACCGGGCCGGTGAGCATTCTCGTGACCACGCGCGATCGCCGCGTGCGCGTCTTCCGCGATGGCACGCTGATCGCAACGACGGGATTCGAGGCCGCCGAACCGCCGTTTGTCGGCGGCTCGATGCTCTACGTCATGGGCGAAACCACGCAGTACGCACCCAGCCCGCTCGATCCGGCGCAGCCCCGGCACCAGTGGTTCGCCTATCCGATCGCCACGCGCAATCATCCCGTTCCGCGCGCGGATGCGCCGGCAGCGTTGCGCCTGCCGCGCGTTTTTGCTCAGCGCCTGTACGCGATTCTTGTGCCCGGCGCCACCGTGCTCGTCACCGACTTGCCGTCGACCCGGGGCCAATGACTTAACCTGCGTTTAGCGCGGCTGCTGTAGCATCGGCCGCGCATCGTGACTTCCCTTGCTTCCAATCTGCTCTCTTTCGCCGGCATGGCCGGCGTCGCGGTACTGCCGACGCTCGCGTGCGCAAACACGGCGGATGCCCCGTTGGCGCACGAGCTTGCCGCCGCCGCGCCCCGGGCGAATCCGCATGCCATCGACGTCGCGACGCGTGCCCTGTCCTGCGCGCTGCGCGCGCACGCCGTCGAGGCGCCACGTACCCTGAGCCTGATCGACTACTCGCTGCCTTCTTCGCAACCGCGGTTGTGGGTATTCGACGTGGCGCAACGCCGCCTGTTGTTCGAGGAACTCGTCGCGCACGGCCGCAACAGCGGCGGCTACGGCCCGGCCACGCGATTCTCCGACCGCGATGGCAGCCTGATGTCGAGCCTGGGCGTCTACCGCACGGCCGGCACTTACATCGGGACACAACGGCTATTCCCTGCGCCTGCAAGGCCTCGACGCCGGATTCAACGACCACGCCAGTCGAACGCGCGATCGTGATTCACGGCGCCTGGTACGTGAGCCCGCAAATGGCGTCAACGCAAGGACGCATCGGCCGCAGTTGGGGCTGCCCGGCGGTGCGCCCATCGATCGCGCACCAGCTCATCGACGCGATCCGCGGCGGCTCGCTCGTGGTCGCCTACTACCCCGACAAGACCTGGCTGAACCGCTCGGCATTCGTCGGCGACTGCGCAGACGGCGATCTCGCCAACCGCTCGACAGCGGGCACGGCACAGCCGACTCCACCCGCCGCGACGGTCGCCAGTACGGCCCGGTCACCCTAGTCAGTCAGCGGACGCACGCGGTTGCGCCCGTGCGGCCTTGCCAGGTCGAGCCGCCGGCCCGCGCCGGCCCTTGGGCATGCGCACGATCAGCAGCGGTACGGAACAAACAGACGCCACGCGCGTCGTGACCGAGCCCAGCATCACCTGGCCCAGTGCGCCACGTCCGTGCGATCCCATCACGATGAGGTCGCAGTTTTCCCTGGCCGCGGTTTCGATGATCGTCGTTGCCGGCGGGTATTGACCGATGTGCAAGGTCTTGCATGGCACACGCGCCGCCTTGGCCCACTCGGCGATTGCCCCGAGCCAGCGCTTCGCCGCCGCCTTGCTTTCGCGCATATGCCGTTCGATCTGCACGGCGAGCGGCGAGGATTCGTAACCCTTGGGCGGTTCGAATGGCGGCGTGACCAGCAAGGCCACAACCCCGGCCTTCAGTTTCGCGGCCAACGCGACGCCTTCGTGGGCCGCGTGCTGCGCCAGCGCCGATCCATCCGTGCAAACCAGAATTCGCCGATACATTCTTGCATCCTCGTGCCTGCGACGATGGCAGTATGTCCGGTCGGGACAACCGTGAATTGATCCTGGTCAATCCGGCGTGCAGACGTGCGTGAGCCCGGCGTGCCGCGCACGGTCGGAAAATCAGCGCTGATCGAGGATCGCGCGCACCGCCCCGGACAACTCTTCGCGCCGGTACGGCTTGGGCAACAGGGCGAACTCGTCCGCGTCCGGCCCGGCCGCGTCAGGCTCGTACCCGGAAGTCAGCAGGACGCCAAGCGTCGGGCGCAGCCGGCGCGCGGCGACGGCGAGCTCCTTGCCGTTCATGCCCGAGCCGAGCACGACATCGGAAAACAAGAGCGCGATTTCGCCGTGCGCGGAAAGCATTTCCAGCGCCGGCTCCGCGCGCGCTGCCGACAGCACCGTGTAGCCGAACGAACGCAGGAACGCGATGGCGATCTCGCGCACAGCGGCTTCGTCCTCCACGACGAGGATCGTCTCCCGGCCGCGCGGGGACGAAGTCGCTGGCGCGGCCTCGCTGGGTGTTTCCGCTGCCTGCGCCGCTGGCAGATACAGTTCCACGCCCGTGCCGTATCCCAGTTTGCTGTGTACCTGCACGTGGCCGCCCGACTGCTTGGCGAAACCGTAGACCATGCTCAGGCCCAGACCGCTGCCCTTGCCAACCTCCTTGGTCGTGAAGAACGGCTCGAATGCGCGCGCAAGTACTTCCTGCGCCATGCCAAGACCGGTATCGCGTACGCTGAAAACGACATAGTCGACCAGGCTTGAGCTCCGCGCTCGCCGCATCGCCCGCGATGAGCCGCTGCTCTACCGCGAGCGTCAGTTCGCCGCCGCGCGGCATGGCATCGCGCGCGTTAAGCGCCAGATTGACCAGGGCCGATTCGAGTTGGGCGGGATCGGCGAAAACCGGCGCGACACCGGCTGCAATGTGGATTGCCAGCTGCACCGATTCGCCGAGCGTGCGCCGCAGCATCGACGCGAGTTCCTCGAGCAGCTTGTGCGGATCGCTGGCACGCGGGGCAAGGCGCTGGCGACGCGCGAACACCAGCAGTTTGTGCGTAAGGTCCGCGCCGCGAACGGCTGCACGCAGCGCGTTGCCGACGATCTCGCGGGCAGCAGGGCCGGTCGGCGAGCTCGTCTTCAAGGATCTGCAAATTGCCGCAGATCACCGTCAGCAGATTGTTGAAATCGTGTGCGATGCCGCCGGTGAGCTGCCCGACACTTTCCAGACGCTGCGCATGCGCCAGCTGGTCCTCCACACGAATGCGCTGCATCGCGACCGCGAGCAGGTTCGCGACCGATTGCAAGAACTGCATGGCTTCGCGATCGAATTCGCGGTTCGACCTGCTCAGCACCAGCAAGATGCCGACCGATTCGTGGCGATCGATCAGCGGTATCAGCGCGTGGCTGCGGAATCCGGGAACGCGGACGGCACGTGCTGCGGTTTCGTCCGACAAGAGCTGCAGCGGCCACGGCAATGCCTCGACCATGCTGCGGTCGATGCCGTAGGATGCCTGCACGCTGGGTTCCTTGATGCGATTAACGGCACGCAGTGCGATGAGGGTGGCGTCGGCGCCGAGCGTCTGCGCGACCAGTTCCGGGGTGTCCTCGATCGCCTCGCCGAGGTTTGTCGCGGCCAGCGCGATTTGTCCAATCTTGGCGACACAGGCGTCGTAGTGCACCCGCGTTCGCGCCTGATGGGCGCGATGCGTTTCAGAAACATCGCGCACCGCGGCCAGGAACATCCGTCCTTCCGGAGTCTCGACCGGGCTGAGCGCGATTTCCGCCGGGAACTTGGTGCCGTCTCGCTTCAGACCAGCGAGATCCTGACCGGTGCCCATCTGCCGTACGTGAGGGGCGGCCACGTAGCCCTCGAGGTGGGCCTCGTGCATGCGGCGCACGTGCTCCGGCATAAGTTGTCCGATCGGCGCGCCAACCAGTTCCTGCCGGTCGTAACCGAACAGTTGCTCGGCCTGGGTGTTCACGCTCACGATCCGACCGTCGCGATCGACCAGGATCATCGCGTCCGGAACGGCATCAAGGAATTTGGAGAACACGGGCGGCGATCCGTTCAGGCCGGTTGCTGCGCTGGACCGACGTGCAATCCATCCCGGCCACGGCCATTCGCGCCTGCCGCCGAAACCTGCACGTCGTCGTTCACGGCCAGCCGATACGACCGCCAAGCCCGTCCTGTGCCGCTTTCCGATTCCATAGCGCGGTTACGGTTCAAGAATGTCGATGTCGATTCTAGGCTACCAGCACTGCAATTCAAAAGGCTCGGACAATTGGCGAGAAGCCGGCAACGGCATTCGACGCATACACCTTACCCGGTCCTGTCGCAGCAAGCCAGGTGACGTTCGCGCGATTATCGGCCCGCTTTCGAGACGGGAGCGTCCGGATTTGCACTTTCCCCCGGCGACGTGGAATTCCAGGCGAACCACTGGATGCTCCCGCAGTGCCCGCAAATGTACGCTCTTACCGAGTCCGCGGCCCATGGCAAGCGGTACATCTCGTCGTCCATCGTACGCAACGCATATTCGCGAATGCGGAACGCATTGCCGCCACAATGCGGACAGCGCAATGCCACGCCTCGATGCTCGCACGGTCTGGCTTCAGTGGCGGCCATTGAACATGCTCAACATCCGATCCGGATGTCTGCCGTTACGCTTTGCCGGCGCGCTGCCCGACGCTGCCGGCAACGCCCTGGTCACGATAGCGCCGACGTTCGAGCGCGTCTTCGCTCAACACCGAGCGGGCAAGGACGAGGACGTGTTCGGCGAGCGCGCCGATGATGTCGTCCGTCGTCACGATGCCGATCAGCCCGGATTGCGCGTCAACCACAGGCACGCGGCGAATGCCGTGCTGACGCATCATTTCCATCACGTCCAGCAAGTCGTGGTTGCCGTGACACGTCGCCGGGGCGCCGGACATCGCCTCGGAAACCGGCACGGCGCGAGGATCCCTGCCGGACGCGACGATCCGCGTGACGATGTCACGGTCCGTGACGATCCCGATGGGTTCGCGTTTGCCGTCACGCGTGACGACCAAGGCGCCGATGTCCTGATCGTGCATCAGTTGCGCGGCTTCCGATATCGATGCGTCCGGCGCGACGCATACGACGCGCTGCGAGCAGATATCGGCGATGCGCATGGCTTTTCCCGTCAGCAGATATGCGCAATTCTCGGCGAAGCAGTCATCCGGCGTCTTGATCTTGATCAAGTGCCGGCGTTGCCTTCGCGGGTCAGTGGCGCATGAACAATGGCAGCGCCACGTGCTGCAGGACGTGGCGCGTGACGCCGCCGAATATCCATTCGCTGAAACGCCCCGTGCCGTAGGCGCCCAGAACGAGTAGATCCGCGAAGATCTGCGCGGCGCCGGCGAGCAAGGCAGCCCCGGCATCGTCGGCGCGACCTTGCAGATCGAAATGCTCGCATCGCAGGCCATGCCGCCCCAGGAATTCATCGGGTTCGATCCGATCGATCGCCCCCGCCGCATCGGCATCGTCGACGCGCAGGATAGCAATGCGTCCTGCCTGTTGCAGCAGAGGCAGCGCCGCGTGTACCGCGCGTGCGGACTGGATCGATCCGTTCCAGGCGATGGCGATTGTGTCCAGATTCGCCTTGTCCATTCCCCCGGGAACCACGACACAGGGCAGATCGGCCCGAACGATCGCGGATCCGGTTTCAAGAATGTCGCCACCGAACGGTTCGGCGTGCGCCTCAAGGACCACGAGGTCGTGCCACTTCGCCGCCGATTCGAGTACTTCGGCTGGAGATCCCCTGGCGATACGCCACGTGCTGTGGTCGATGCCCTCCCGGCTGGCCCACCGCCTGAACGGCGACTCGGCGCGCGATGCCAGCTCCGTCTCCTCGCGATAGATCTCGATGATCTCCCGGGAAAAGGCGGCCGACGCATCGGTCGGCACGGGGATCGCGGATGGCGCCACATAAATGCCGTTGAGCGAGCCGTGCAGCTTCGCCGCGAGCCTGGCCGCGTAGCGGACATGGGGTTGCCACGTTTCGCAATTCCCGACGAGTACCAGTACGTCATCCACCGCATGGCCTGCTGTCGCGGAACCGGTGCGATGGAAGTGACCGCATCATTTACAGGTCACGCCAGCCGCGGCGGGAGGCGCTCGCGAATTTTCGTGGACGACATCAGCGTCAGATTGTGCCTCACCTCGGCAACCACGCACTTTCGCAACGAATCGTCGAGTGCCCCGTGCAGCGCCCCCATGAAGCGCGGCGCCGCGACCAGCACAAGGTTCTTGTAACGGTGCGCCGCATGGCCGCGATCGAGTTCGTCGCGCAGCGTGCGCACGAAGCGGTCGGTAATTTTCTGTTTGAGCGAGGTGTGCGGCTCGATCGCGTGGCGCGCGTGCCCCATGCTCTCGTTGACGCGCGGCAGGCGGTCGTGGCGCAGTTCCCGCTGCGCGATGCGGCCTTCGGGATTCGTGAACGCGGCGACTTCTCTCAGCGTGGGGTCCTCGCGCGTAACCTCGAACACCCGTGCGCGGGCCGAATCGGCCACCAGAACCCAAGTGTCAGCCATGATTGCTCTCCCATGGGATATCGCGGCCAAGCTTAGTCGTCCCGGCGACGGCGAAATTGACATCTGGTCAATCAGGACGTCGACGGCGAGCAGCGCCCCCGGCGCGCCGATGACCGGCCATCCCGACGATCAAAACGGCTCGACGGCTTCCGTCTCGTCAAGATGGAATATGGCGTCGAATTGCGAAGCCAGCGTGGCGAGGAAATAGTGACTCGCATATTCCGTTTGCGGGCGATACAAAACGCCGATGGCGCGCTCGAGCATGGGGCGGTTCAGGAATTCCAACCCATCATTTCTCAGGCGCAGGTAAAACCGGTCAAGCCGCGTGCGCCGGAACACGCCCTCGCAACTGTCCTCACGAGCGGGCACGATCGTCTGCCGCTCGCCCGGCTCATCCCATTCATGCGCCGCCATGACCGTTCCGGCACAGGTCGTGAAGCCGACAAGGTACGACTGCGCAGCGGCGCTCTCGCGCACGAGTTGGCCTATGTTGCATTCGCCCGCCTGCCCCATTTCCGTCGCGCGCGCATCCCCGAGATGCGAGTTGTGCGCCCAGACGACGATGCGCTCGCCCTCATTGCAACTGCGCAGGTGGCGGCGTAGCGCGAACAGCGTGCGCGTCATGTGCTCGTCGCGCAGGTTCCAGCTCTCGTGACGCGGTCCGAACATCGTGCGGTAGTAGGCCTCCGCGCTCACCACGATGTCGGCGTTGCGTTCGGCGAAAAACTGGGCATCTGCCGCGGCGCGGCCGTCGAGCGCCGCGTATTCGGGAGCGCGTCGCACGAGTTCGATCAGCTGCCGGCGCACGCCATCGCGACAATCCGGCCGCAAGCCCGCCGCGGCTTCGTATCCATACCGTTGCGGATCGCGCACATGATCGAGTGCGGCGTAGTAACGCCGCGCGATACGCGGCCTGTTCGTAATCGACGCGATCGAGGTAGGCAATGACCGCTTCCGCCGAGCGGTACAAGCTGTACATGTCGAGACCGTAAAAGCCCACGCGCGATTCCGGCGGCCGGGCTGCGTTGTACTCTCGCAGCCATTCGACGAATTCGAGAACCTCGAGATTGCGCCACATCCAGTGCGGAAAACGCTGGAAGTCGCCGAACGCGGAACGTGCGTCCACGTCGTCGCCCTCGCCGCGCACGAAGCGGTTCAGGCGATAGGCATCCGGCCAGTCGGCCTCCACGGCTACGGCGTTGAAGTCACGCTCCGCGACGAGGCGTTGCGTGATCTGCGCGCGCATGCGGTAGAACTCGCGCGTACCGTGGGTCGCCTCGCCGAGCAGGACAAGCGGGCGCTTGCCGATATCCTCCAGCAAGGCATCGTAGTCGCGCGCCGATCCGTCCAGGCGCACGGCGGCGGAGCGGATCGTCATCCGCAGGGTTCATCGCCGCGACCAGCTTGCGACCGTTGCCCGTGCCGGCGACGGCACGAAGCAACGGCGCATTCGCATCTTCAGCCGACCGCGATCTTGCGGCCGTTGCCATTGGCTTTCTTCGGCAGCGTGAGCATCAACACACCCTTGTCGTACTGTGCGTCCGCCTTGGCTTCGTCCACGTCTTTCGGCAGGGTAAACGCGCGATAGACTTTGCCGGCATAGCGCTCGGTGTAGATGTCCGTTTCGCCTTCCTTCTTCTTGCTTTCGCGCTTGATTTCCGCGCCGATCGAAATCTGGTTGCCGTCGACCGAGATATCGATGTCCTTTTTTTCCACTCCGGGCATCTCCGCCTTTACATGAAACGCCTTGTCGTCTTCGCTCACGTCGATGCGGATGTCCGGCGTAGCGGCGAGATCGGCCCACGACGGGCGCGCGCCCAAACCAAGACCGCGAAACAGGTCGTCGAACGATGCGACCGGTTCATAACGCGCCATTCCCTTGAACGGATTCCAATGAGTCAATGCTGTCATGATGATTTCCTCCTCACAAATGCGCGCAACCCGAGGCGGATTGCGCCTGCTGTGCGCAACTGCCATTGCTGGCCAACAGCGCACGATGACAATGTACATCAGGCGGTGCGCGGCCCTGTTGACGCAAATCAAGATCGCTGCGGATCGGGCGCACAAGTACGCGCGCCGATGCGGCGGCGAGGCTCGTGCGCTACAACGATTTCGACGCAGGCCGGGCGCGCGCGGCTATTTCGATTGCACGAAGGCCGCCACGGCCTTCATCTCGTCGGCATTCATGTTCTGGATGACGCCATGCATGATGCGGGAGCCACGCAGGCGCGACTGGATCAGCCTGAGCTGACGCGCGACATATTCGGCGTGTTGCCCGGCCAGCCGCGGGAAAATCCAGAACCCCGCGGCATCGGCGCCATGGCAAGCGGCGCACGGCTGCGATGCCGCGTGCGGCGTCGCCCTGCGTGTAGATCTTCTCGCCTGCCGCGATCAGGGCGTGCGTCGCCTGCCACCGGCGCCGCCGGCGGCTGGTTCGGCGAAATAGTGCGCGAGCGCGATTTCCGTCGCGTCATCGATCAGCATCAAACCGAGCACATCGATGTGGCCTGCGGATTTGGCGCTCGCGCGATTGCGAAACGATTTCATCTTGGCCGACAAGTAGGGCCACGGCTGAGCCGCGAGGTTTGGAATGGCGGGAAACGTGCTTCGTCCGCCGGGGCCATGGCAAGTGTAGCAAACCTCGGTCGCGAGCAGTTTCGCCGCCGCGTCGGCCTCGTTGGACACCTCGGCGGCAGCCAGATCGCGAGCGGCAGCACATGCAAGCAGACACAAGAGAACAAAAATGCATTTTGTGCCCATTGCAGCACCTTGGCAGCCGTTCGAGGATGCCGCAAAGGCTGACCGAAACATCCATCCGATGTATTGATCTTGATCAACCCGATCGCAGTACATCGACCCATGCAATCCGGAGGCGGATCATTGAGGCGGATCAACAGGCCCCTTGCGTATTTCGCGAGAATGCGGATTCACGGGGCGCCGGAAAGGTGTGCTTGGATTCTCCACCCTCGAAGCGAATTCGCATCCGCTCGCGAAATTCGAGAAGAGGGCAGGAAAATCCGTAGCATGCATCTCTCGGAAAAGAGGCGCATGCACGAACGCCAGACCGGTGCCTAGCTTACTCGGACGTGTGACTGCCGCGGCAGGCTGCCGGATATTTCATCCTGGCGCACGGGATTCAAGGGCGCGCGAACGGCGCGCGTCGCTCGCGCGGAACCGCGTCACACCCAATGGATCTCGGGTTCCTTGCGCGGCACCGGCGCCGGCAGCGCTTTGGGGTGTCCGACGATGATCGGGGCGACGGGCAACCAGCCTTCGGGCAAGCGCAAGAGTGCCCTGCCCTCGTTCGTGCGCAGCCAGCCCTGGGCGAAGCCGATCCAGCAGGTGCCCAGTCCCGCCGCGCGCGCGGCAAGCATCAGGTTCTCCGCCGCCAGCGCGCAATTTTCCACGGCCCACGCATTGTCGCTGCGGCTGCAGATGACGATCAGCACGGGCGCATCGTAGAAGATGTTGAACTGCGCATCGTTCAATGTCGTCTCGAAGTGGTGAGACAGCAATCCTGCCGGGGTGGTCGCGAGCGTGTGCGCCTTGGCCCGCCGCGAGATGTCGGCGAGCGTGGCCTTGTCGCGCACCACGCAGAACGACCATGGCTGCGCGTTCACCGCGCTCGGCGCCTGAATCGCCGCGTCGATGAGCTCGCGCAGGGTCTTGTCGTCCACCGCTTCGGCGGTAAAGGCCCGCGTCGCACGCCGGGTATAAATGGCTTCTTTGAGCTCCATGGCGTGCGCAAATGTAAGGCGCGCGGCGCGGCACGTATTGATGCAGGTCAATGGTCGCCGGATTTCCCGCACGACCCGCGCTCAGGGGGTTGGTCCCGCACAAGGTCCTGTTCGAGTCGCGCGAGGTATCCGGTTGATCGCGATCAATACCGGCGCACGCCTTGCGCGCAATAAACGCATGCACATTGCGCCGTGGCCCGCCCCATGCACGTCACGAATTCCGAAATCGCCGCCGTCTTCGCCGAGATCGCCGACTGGCTCGAGCTGGACGCGGAAAATCCGTTTCGCATTCACGCTTACCGCAACGCCGCGCGCACGATCGAGGCGTGGCCCGGGCAACTCGCCGGCATGCCGCACGAGCCGCGCGAATTCGCCAAGTTGCCTGGTATCGGCAATGACCTCGGCGAAAAAATCGGCGAAATCCTGCGCAGCGGAACTTGCAGCCTGCTCGTGCGCCTGCGCAAGAGTCACCCGCGCGGCCTCACCGAATTGTTGAAAGTTCCCGGGATCGGGGCCAGGCGCGTCGCGCGCCTGCATCGCGAACTCGGCATCACGACGTTGTCGGGTCTCGTGCGTGCCGCGCGTGCGCGGCGCATCAGCACGCTCAAGGGCTTCGGTCGCCGCAGCGAAGACACGATGCTGCAAGCCGCCCTCGCCCATCTCGGCAGCGAACAGCGCTGGCCGATTTCAGTCGCCAGCCAGCACGCCGATGCCATCACGGCGTATCTGAGCGGCACCGATGCGGTGCTCGACATCGCGGTGGCGGGAAGTTTCCGGCGCAGGCGCGAAACCGTCGGCGACCTCGACGTGCTGGTGTCCTCGCGCAAGCCGGCGCAAGCGGCTGCGCGATTCCTCGCCTATCCACCCGTCGCGCACGTGCTCGCGCGCGGAAACACGCGTTGCAGCGCGATCCTGAAAAGCGGTCTGCAAATCGACCTGCGCGTGGTGGCGCCGCACAGCTTCGGTGCCGCGCTCGTCTATTTCACCGGCTCGAAGGCGCACACCATCGCCTTGCGGCGCGGCGCCCGTCAACGCGGATTGAAGATCAACGAGTACGGTGTTTACCGGGGCGCGAAGCGCATCGCCGGCACGACCGAGGCCGACGTCTACGCCGCCGTCGGCCTGCCCATGATCGCGCCCGAACTGCGCGAAGATCGCGGCGAAATCCAGGCCGCGCGCGAAAACCGGCTGCCGCAGCTGGTCCAACTCGACGATCTGCGCGGCGATTTGCACGCGCACACGAACGCAAGCGACGGTCATGCTTCCATTGCGCAGATGGCCGCGGCGGCGAAATCCGCCGGACTTTCCTACCTGGCCATCACGGACCACTCGCGCGGCCTGGGTTTCGTCCACGGCATCGACGCCGGACGCCTGCTGCGCCAGATCGATGCCATCGATCGCTTCAACACGAATGCCCGCGGCACCACGGTGCTCAAGGGCATCGAGGTCGAAATCCTCGAAGACGGCCGCCTCGGCCTGCCCGACGACGTGCTGGCGCGGCTGGACCTGGTCGTCGCCGCCGTGCACAGCCATTTCCACCTGTCGCGCATGCGCCAGACCACGCGCATACTGCGCGCGATGGATCACCCGTGTTTCAGCGTGCTGGCACATCCGACCGGGCGCCTGCTCGGCGAACGCGCGCCTTGCGCCATCGATATCGAACGCGTGATCCGGCACGCGCGCGACCGCGCCTGTTTCCTGGAACTGAACGCGCAGCCGTCGCGCCTCGACCTCGACGATGTGCAGGCACGCATGGCGGCCGATGCCGGCGTGCGGCTTGCGATCTGCCAGCGACGCGCACGACGTCAACGGCTTTGCCGCGCTGCGCTTCGGCGTGGGCCAGGCACGGCGGGCCTGGCTCGAACGCCGCCATGTCGTCAACACGCTGCCGCTCGCGGAATTGCGTCGCCTGCTCGCGGCGACGATGCTCAAGCAACCGCTCGCCGCCTAGACGAACCGCGATGACGCAAGCATCGTCCATCGGCACGGGCATCGGGCAGCAGACCAGGGGTGCACGCGCGCGGGAGCGTGATCGAGCGCACCGCGGCTTTGCAGCCCGCGTGAACGAGACGATCCAAACGCCGGGCTCGCGTGCCAATCGCCGAAGCTCCTGCAGTCGCTCGACGCAACCCGCGAGGGCTTGTCGAGCGCCGAGGCGGCCTCGCGGCGCCTGCGCTACGGCGCTAACCAGCCCCGCGACGCCGCGCGCAAGGGAATCCTGCTCGCCCTCGCCGGCCTGTTTGCCAACCCCCTGGTCGTCATCCTGCTGCTCGCCGCGCTGGTTTCCGGTTTCCTCGGCGACCGCGTCGGCGCGACGATCATCGTCGCGATCGTCACCCTGAGCATCGCGCTCAACTTCTTCCTGAGCTTTCGCTCCGAACGTGCCGCCACGCGCCTGCGCGAGGAAGTCGCGCCGATGGCCACGGTCTGCCGCGATTGCCGCTGGACCGATCTGCCACGGCGCGAACTCGTTCCCGGAGACATCATCCGGTTGTCCGCCGGCGATCGCGTGCCGGCGGATGCGCGCCTGATCGAATCGCGCGACCTGCACGTACAGCAGGCGGCACTGACCGGGGAATCCGTGCCGGCGGAAAAGGAGGCTGCAGAGCAAGGCCGCAGCGAGCGCGGTCCCGAGGCGCCCCACCTTGTCTTCCTCGGTACCTCGGTGGTGTCCGGCCATGCGACGGCACTGGTCGTGGCGACCGGTCGCGCCACCGCGTTCGGCGATGTCGCGGAGATGCTCGCCGCGCGCCCGCCGCAGACCGAATTCGAGCGCGGCCTCGAGGGTTTCGCGCGCCTGATCATGCGCACCGTCGTGTTCCTCGTGCTGTTCGTCCTGCTCGTGGGCATCGCACTCGGCCGTGCGCCACTGGAATGCCTGCTGTTCGCGCTCGCGCTCGCGGTCGGGCTCACCCCCGAATTCATGCCGATGATCACGACCATGACCCTTGCCCGGGGCGCGGTGCGGATGGCGCGCCAGCATGTGATCGTCAAACATTTGGCCGCAATCGAGGATTTCGGCAGCATGACGGTCTTGCTCAGCGACAAGACCGGCACGCTGACGGTCGGCGAGACCATGGTCGTCGGCGTGCTCGATCCGCTCGGCAAGCCGACGGATCGCCCGTTGCGGCTGGCTTGCCTCAACAGCACGTTCGAAACCGGCATCCGCAGCCCGCTCGACGATGCGATCCTGCGCCACGGCGCGGCCGATATTGCCGGCTACCGCAAGCTCGACGAGATTCCGTTCGACTTCGAACGCCGCCGCCTGTGCATCGTCGTGGAGCGCCAGGACGAGCGGCTGCTGATCGTCAAGGGCGCACCGGAAGCGGTCATGGCCGAGTGCACGCAATGCGAGTGCGAGGGCGGCGTGCGCGCGCTGGACGCGGCGATGCGTGCGCAATCCCTGCGCGCCCACGAGGCGCTCGCGGAACAGGGCCTGCGCGTGCTTGCCGTTGCCTGCCGCCGGGTACCCGCGCAGCCGCGCTACTCGGTGGAAGACGAGAGCGACCTGGTCCTCGTCGGCTTCGTTGCCTTCGCCGATCCGATCGCGCCAGACGTCGCCGGCGCGCTGGCGGCGCTGGCTGCCGACGGCGTTGCCGTGAAGGTGCTCACGGGCGACAACGAGCGCGTGGCAAGGCACGTGTGTGCACAGGCCGGCATCAACGTCTCGAACACGGTGCTGGGCAGCGAGATCGACGACCTGAGCGAGACCGCGCTTGGCATCCTGGCCGAACGCACGGCCGTGTTCGCGCGCGTGTCTCCCGCGCAGAAGCACCGAATCCTGCTGGCATTGAAGGCGCGCGGCCACGTCATCGGTTTCCTCGGCGACGGCATCAACGACGCGCCGTCCCTGCACGCAGCGGATGTCGGCATTTCGGTCGCCAATGCCGTGGACGTGGCCCGGGATGCCGCCGACATCGTGCTGCGCGAGCGCGACCTGCGCATCCTGCATGCCGGCGTGATCGAGGGCCGCAAGGCGTTCGCGAACGTCATGAAGTACCTGCTGATGGGAACCAGCTCCAACTTCGGCAACATGTTCAGCATGGCCGCCGGCATGCTGTTCCTGCCGTTCCTGCCGATGCTGCCGACGCAGATCCTGCTCAACAATTTTCTCTACGATCTCGCCCAGACCACGATCCCGACCGACAACGTCGACGCCGCGCAGATCCGCCTCCCGACGCGCTGGAACGTCGCCGTGATCCGGCGCTTCATGCTGGGTGTCGGGCCGATCAGCTCGCTGTTCGATTTCCTGACTTTCTTCGTGTTGCTGCATTGGCTGCAGGCGTCGGCGGCGCTGTTCCACACCGGCTGGTTCGTCGAGTCGCTGGCCACGCAAACGCTGGTGCTGTTCGTGATCCGCACCCGCGGCAACCCGTTGCGCAGCCGGCCGAGCGCGCCGCTCGTGGCGACGATCCTTGCCGCCATCGCCGTCGGCGTGGCGCTTCCGGCAACCGGGTTGGGGCAGGACCTCGGGTTCACGCCACTGCCTGCGGCATTTTTTGCATTTCTGGCGGCGGCCACGGCCACCTACCTGTTGCTGGTCGAATTTGCCAAGCGGCGTTTCATGGGCGCAATGGTCGCGCAATCGCGCGACGAATTGACATCCATCAACAGGCGGCGGGCAAAACGAAGCTAGCGTTCGCGCAATCGATCGGAGATGGCGCCATGCGCGATCTGCTTGCCGTTACGGACAGGTACGGGAATTGGGGGCACAGCCTGCGTTATGCGGGAGAGCTGTCGGCGTTGCTCGATGCCCGACTGACAGGCATGTTCATCGTGGAACCCATCATGCCCTATTCGCCGAGCCCGCTGCCGGTGGTGACGGCCGATATGTACTCGACCGGCGCCGAAACCGCGCGCGCGGCAGAGGCTGCCGGACCCGAATTCGAGAAATTCATCGCTTCGACCGGAGCGAGACAGAGCCGCTGGCTGGTCGGCGCGCGGATCGTTTGCGGCCAGCGTGGCCCAGGCCGCGAACTGGCACGATTTGCTGCTGGTGGGTTCCGCCACGAATTCGGCGTGGGGCTCGGCGGGCACTCTGGGTCAGCTGCTGCTGACCTGCGACCTGCCTTGCATCGTGGCGCCCGAGTCGTCGACGCGCAAGGCCGCACTCGACACGATCGCGATTGCCTGGAACGGATCGAGCGAATGCGCGCGCGCGATGCACGCCGCCTTGCCGCTGATCAAGCGCGCCAGGCAGGTGCTGTTGCTGGTCGGTGCGCAGAAGGAGATATTTTCCGAGGTCACGATAAGTCCGCCGTTTTCGCCCGAGGAGCACCTGCGCCAGCACGACATCGGGTTCAGCAAGAAGGCATTCGAGGCCACGGCGACCCATGCGGGCGCCGCGCTGCTGCACGCCGCCGAGGACGCACAGGCCGACCTCCTGATCATGGGCGCGTATGGCCGCACGCGCCTGAGCGAATGGGTGCTGGGCGGGGCCACGCGGCACATGCTGCAGCACGCTTCGCTTCCCGTGCTGATGCGGCACTGATCCGGCGCAGCGAATTCGCCGTGCGCTTGACCTCGATCAAGCGGACGCATGCGGTCGCATGCAAGATTGCGCATCAATCGGCAATCGTCCCGCCATGCGACTGCGTCCCTCCACCTGGTTCCTGATTTCGCTGCTGGCGTGCGCTGCGGTCGCCGCCGGCATCGCGATGCTGTTGCCGCCGCGCGTCGTCGTGGCCCATGCGGCGCGCGGGCCGGCCGTGCAGGCGGTGTATGCCACCGGCACGGTCGAATCGACGATCATGCTGCCGATCGCGGCACGCCTGACCGCGCGCCTGGCGCAACTCGACGTCGACGAAGGCATGCGCGTCGCGCGTGGCCAGCTGCTCGGCCGCCTGGAAGACACCGACCTGCGCAACGCCCTGGCGCAACTGCGCTCGCAGGAGGCTTTCGCGCGCCAGGATTACGTGCGCAACGAGGCGCTCGCGCGCAGCGGCACCGTGTCGAAGTCCGACTACGACAAGGCGCGCTCCGATCTGGCTCGCCGCCAGCGCGGCCAGCACGCGGGCCGCGGCGGAACTGGATTTCGCCAAGCTCGTTGCCCCGGCCGACGGCATCGTCATCCAGCGCGACGGCGAAATCGGGCAGATGATTCCGATCAACCAGGCGGTGTTCTGGATCGCCGTGGACTCGCCGCTGCGCATCGCCGCGCAGGTCGACGAGGAAGACATCGTCAGGGTCAAGCCGGGCCAGGACGTGCTGCTGCGCGCCGACGCGCTGCCGGGACGCGTGATGCATGGCACGGTGCAGACGGTCACGCCCAAGGGCGACCCGGTCGCGCGCGGCTACCGCGTGCGCATCGGCCTGACTCAGGACACGCCGCTCCTGATCGGCATGACGGTCGAAGTCAACATCGTGATCCGCCAGGACGACCACGCGCTGCTGTTGCCGCCGAGCGCGGTCGCCGGCGGGCGTGTGTGGTGCGTGCGCGACGGCCGCGTGGAACCGCGCACGGTGACCACCGGCGCGAGCGGCAGCCAGCAGGTCGAGATCGTGTCCGGCATCGGCGTCGACGACCTCGTGGTGCTGCGTCCCGACCCGTCGCTGCGAGCCGGCGCACGCGTGCGCGCGGCGCTTGCACCATGATCCGGCTGTTCGCCGGCATCGCGGTGCGGCATCTGCTTGCGCGCCGCCGCCAGAGCGTCGTCTCCATGCTCGGCATCGTGCTCGGCGTGGCGTTCTTCCTGTCGATCTCGGCGATGATGCAGGGCTCGGAGAACGACTTCATGAAGCGCCTGGTCGACAACTCGCCGCACATCACCATCGCCGACGAATACCGCAACCCGGCGCGCCAGGCCGCCGAGCTCGCCTATCCCGGCGGCGCCGTGGAGATCAGCCGGGTCAAGCCCGAAACCGAGACGCGCGGCGTGCGCGGCTATCCAGCAGATCCTCGACTACCTGCGCACGCTGCCGGGGCTGCGCGCCTCGCCGCTGCTGATCGGCCAGGCCTTGGTCACCTTCGCCGGCAAGGACGTCGCGATCTCGCTCAACGGCATCGTGCCGTCCGAATACGCCAGCGTGTCGACGATCCAGGACTACATGAAGCGCGGTTCGCTCGCCGCGCTCACCTCCAACCCCAACGGCATCATCATCGGCGACGAACTCGCGCGCGTGCTGTCGCTGAAGCTGGACAGCAACCTCACGATCACGGCGACGACCGGGCAGGTGCGCACGTTCAAGATCGTCGGCATCTTCCACACCGGCCGCGCCAGCGTCGATACCGGCCAGGCCTTCGTCGCGCTCAAGCGCGTGCAGGCCCTGCTCGACCGCCCGAATCGTGCCAACAGCATCCTGATCAAGCTCGACGACGCCGAGCGCGCGCACGACGTCGCCGGCGAGATCGAGAACCACATCGGCTACAAGAGCGTGTCGTGGCAGGAACAGTCCGAAGACCTGATGAGCACCCTGCTGATCCGCCGCATCATCATGTACACGGTGGTCGGCGCGGTGCTCGTGGTCGCCGCATTCGGCATCTACAACGTGATCTCGACCGTGGTGATGGAAAAGCACCGCGACATCGCGATCCTGAAATCGATGGGCTTCCGCTCGCGCGACATCGAGCGCATCTTCCTCGCCCAGGGCATCGTGCTCGGCGTCGCCGGCAGCGCCTGCGGCCTTGCGCTCGGCTGCGCGCTGATGGTCGGCATGATGCACATCCGCTTCAAGTTTCCCGGCAGCACCGACTACATCTACATGGCGATCGACTGGGGCTGGCCGCAGTTCGCGCTGGCCGCGGGCGTCGCCATGGCCTCGTCGATCGCCGCCGCGTTGCTGCCCGCGCGCAAGGCCGCGCGCGTGCGCCCGGTCGACATCCTGCGTGGCGGCGCGTGATGGCCAGCCTGCTGCGCGCCGAGCACGTGACGCGCCGCCTTGCCGGCGAAGTGCCGGTGACCCTGGTCGACGATGTCAGCGTGGACATCCGCGCCGGCGAATGCGTGGCGATCACCGGCGCGTCCGGTTCCGGCAAGTCCTCGCTGCTGTACCTGCTCGGCCTGCTCGATGCGCCGACACAAGGCAGGATCGCTGCTCAACGGCGTCGATACGTCGGCAAGCGATGAAGACCGGATCGCCGATCTGCGCCTGCGCGAGATCGGCTTCGTGTTCCAGTCGCATTTCCTGTTGCCCGAATTCAGCGCGCTCGAGAACATCCTGTTGCCGATGCAGCGGCTGGACGAACGCACGCCGGAACAAGCGCGTGAGCGCGCCACGGAACTGGCGCAAAGCCTCGGCATCGCCGATCAGGTGCACAAGCTGCCGCGGCAGCTTTCCGGCGGGCAGAGCCAGCGCGTGGCGATCGCGCGCGCACTGGCGAACGATCCGCCGCTGATCCTCGCCGACGAGCCGACCGGCAATCTCGATACGGTTTCGAGCGCCAACGTGCAGACCATCATCCGCGAACTGGCGCACACGCACGGCCGCGCGGTGGTCGTGGTGACGCATGATGCGGCATTCGCGGCGACGGCCGATCGCATCCTCACCCTCGTCGATGGCCGCCTCGGCCCGTGACACCGCGCCCGGATCGCAGGTCGCGCCGGGCGCGACCGCCGTTCAAAAGAAGCGCCGCGCCAGATCGTCCAGGTCGGTCTCGCGCAAGGTCTCGCGCGCGAGCCCGGCCAGCGTCTTCGCCGCACTCGGCGTGGCGACGTCGATGCCCAGGCCGGCATGCACAGGCCACAGCGCATCCAGGTGCATGTAGCGATCCCGCAGCCGGTCGAGCATCATCGCCTGCACGTGCTGCTGCTGCACCGAGAGCAGGGTCAGCACCAGGCGCCCTTCGGTCAGCCAGCCGACCGCCCCGTCGTCCTCGCCGGCGCCATGCGCCGGCGCATAGCGCAGCGTACCCGTCCCGATCGAGAGCATGCTGATGTCGGCGGGATCCACGCCGATGAACTGCTCGGCCTCGTGCAGGGCGACGAGGTCCGGCGCCACCGCGAACATGCCGCCGTCCGCGTACAGGTCCTCGCCAATGCGCACGGCCGGGAAATAGGCCGGCGCCGCACAGGTCGCCATCGCGGCATCCACGGCAAGAATGCGTTCGTCACCTGTCGAGCGTTCCGCGTGAGGGGTCTTGAAGACCTTGGTCATGCTCTTGCTGACGTTCACGGCCGGGATGGCGACGTGATGAAGCGCCTGCCGCAGGGTGCGCTCGCCGAGCTTTTCCGCGAGCGCCTTGCGCAGCGTGTCGCCACCGTATTTCGGCCCCCATACCGAACGCGTCAGGTCGAGCAGGTTGCCGACAGCACCCGTGGGCAACGGCCGCGCCGAGAAGATGTCGACGCCCCGTTCGGCGAACAGTCGCCGCATCTCCGCGACCGGCACTTCGTAAGCCAGCCCAAGAGCGAGGATGCCGCCGACCGAGGTTCCGGCGATCAGGTCGAAACAACGCCCCAGCGGCTTGCCCGCGCGCGCTTCGAGTTCCGCCAGTACGCAGGCCGTATAGAAGCCCAGGTAACCGCCGCCGGCGAGGGAAAGGATGCGATACGGTTTGTGTTTGACCATCTTCATTCAGCCATGCGGCAAGCCAAAACGGCGGATGGTGGCGACGATGCGGACGATTCCACGCGGAATTGATTCAGGTCATATGGCCGGGTGGGCATCCAGGTATCTTGTTTGCCGCAACCGGAGGAGGCGTCATGGATCTGGATCGCTATTTGCGCGAGATGGTAACCCGAAACGCGTCGGATCTGTTCCTCAGCGCCGGCGCCGCGCCCGCCCTGAAGGTGGAAGGCCAGACTCATCTTCTCGACGCGTCGCCACTGACTGCGCCGGAGATCGACGAGGTCGCCGACCAGTTGCTCGGGGACGAGCAAAAGCTCGCGTTTGCAAAAGCACACGAGATGAATATCGGCATCACGCGGACATCGCTGGGACGGTTCCGCGTCAATGTCTATCGCCAGCGCAGCAACACGGCGATCGCGATCCGCCTCGTGCCCGAGCGCATCCCGACCATCGAGTCGCTGAACCTGCCGCCGATCCTCAAGGACGTGATCATGTTCCCGCGCGGCCTCGTGCTCGTGGTAGGCGCGAGTGGCTCGGGAAAATCCACGACGCTGGCGGCCATGATCGACCATCGCAACCGGCACAGCGGCGGGCACATCCTGACGATCGAGGACCCGATCGAATTCCTGCATCGGCACGAGCAGTCGATCGTCGACCAGCGCGAAGTCGGCTGCGACACGACCTCCTTCGCCGACGCGCTTCGCAACGCCATGCGCGAAGCGCCCGACGTGATCATGATCGGCGAGGTGCGCGACCGCGAAACGATGGAACAGGCGCTGGTGTACGCGCAAACCGGCCAGTTGTGCCTGGCGACGCTGCATGCGAACAACGCCAATCAGGCGCTCGATCGCGTGCTCGGCTTTTTCCCGGAGATCGCGCACAAGCAGGTGCTGATGGATCTCGCCTTCAACCTCAAGGCGGTCATTTCGCAACGTCTGCTGCACAATGCCAGGGGCGGACGCCGCGTGCCGGCGGTCGAGATCCTGCTGCAGACCAGCCACGTTTCCGACCTCATCCTCAAGGGCGAGATCTTCAAACTGAAGGAAGCCATGAAACAGGGCATTGATTCGGGGATGATGACGTTCGAGGAATCGCTGCTGCGGCTCTACCAGGCCGGCCAGATCACCCTGGATGAGGCGCTGGACAATGCCGACTCGCGCGCCGACCTGGCGTTGCGCGTGCGCCTGTCCGAGCCGCTCGACGCCATGCTGGAGGGAAAGCAGCGCATGGATGTCGCCGTGCAGGAAGCGCCGGCCGCCGCCGAAAGCAAACGCGACATGCGCGTCGAGACGGTGCCGGTGTATCCCACACACCGGCGCTCGTGAGCGACCGTCAAGCGACGAACGTGTGTTCCCCGGCCCCGCGAGGGCGGGCGATTTTGTTCCGGAATCAGGGGAAGCAATCATGTCGGTGACGGCCCGAAAAGAATCGCCGTATGTCCGCTGATCCGGTGCGCGATGACAGCGAAGCCGGTGCGACGGCGCGGCCCGACATCGGATCGAGAGCCGCCGCGGGCTTCGGGGCGTCCGCCCCGCTTGTGCCCGTGTTGTCCAACAACCGCGAACTCGCCAGATATATTGCCGCGTACGCCGCCGGCACGCCCGGATCCGATCCGGCGCTGCGCTGGAACGACACGCGCTGGCGTGCGGCCTGCAAGACCGACGAGGATTTCGCCGCCTTCCAACGCGCGCACAAGTTCGGCCTGCCGCTGGTACTGCTCGAATCAATCAGCGTGGAACCAGCCGCGATCCATCTGATCTCCCCCGCCATCGCGCGGCGCTCTCGGCTCGTGCCGGTTGCGCTTCACCAAGATGTTCTTGCGGTCGCTGTCGAGAATCCAGCAGACGCGGAGGCGGTCGCAACGCTTAACTTCCTCAGCGACAAGCGCATCGCGTTGCTGGTGGCGGATCCCAAGCAGATCCGCACGACGATCGCCAAAATTTACGATCACGTCGAGGATGCCGCCATCGCGCGCCAGTTGGGGCTGTCGGCCGGCATCGGTGGCGACGAGCTGCCGGACCAGCGCGTGCAGGCCCTGGCGCTGGAACAGCCCGTCGTGCACCTTGTCGCCGACATCCTCGCCGACGCCGTGCGGCGCCGCGCTTCCGACATCCACCTGCGCCCGGACTCGGAAGGCATCGACCTTCTGTACCGCATCGACGACGAACTCGTGGCGATCCGACATTTCCTGCGCGTCCTGCAACCGGCGCTGGTCAGCCGGATCAAGGTGCTGGGGGCCATGAACGTCGCCGAGCATCGCACGGCGCAGGACGGACGCGCCACGTACGCAATGGACGATGGCCGCGAAGTGGACATGCGCATCTCCATCCTGCCGACGATCCATGGCGAAAGCGTCGTGCTGCGCCTGCTCGACACTTCGGCCGGCTTGCGCAACATCGCCGAACTCGGCTTTACCGACACCGACGCCTCGCGCTTCGTCGACCTGATGACGCGCAATTTCGGCATGATCCTCGTCACCGGCCCGACCGGCTCGGGCAAGTCGACCACGCTGTACGCCGCCCTTCTCGAAGCGGCCAGGGAACGCGTCAACATCCTCACCGTCGAGGATCCGGTCGAATACCACATCGACGACATCCAGCAGATGCAGGTCAACCGCGCCGCCGGTTTCACGTTCGCAACCGCCTTACGCAACATCCTGCGCCACGACCCGGACGTGATCATGGTCGGCGAGATCCGCGACCGCGAGACAGCGCTGATCGCAGTGGAGAGCGCGCTGACCGGACATCTGCTGCTCAGTTCCCTGCACACCAACACGGCGGCCACTTCGATCACGCGCCTGCTTGATCTGGGCGTGGAATCGTATCTGCTTCGCTCGACCCTGCTCGGCGTGCTGTCGCAACGCCTCGCCCGCCGCAACTGCCCGCATTGCGCGGAGCCGGAAACCGTCCCGGCGCACTGGCGCGAGACGCTGCACGTCGCAGAAGACGAGGTTTTTCGTCGTGGCGCGGGTTGCCACCAATGCGAAGGCCTCGGCGTGCACGGGCGCCTGGCCGTTTACGAATTGCTGACGGCGAGTTCCGGCATTCGCCGGCTGATCCGGCCGAAATGCGATGCGGAGGCGATCCACCGGACGGCCTTGCGCGAAGGCATGACGCCGATCACGGAGCATGCGGTGGCCCTGGCTCGGGCCGGCACGATTTCCCTTAACGAAGCGTTCCGGCTACGCGCGGATTGAGCATCGTGTCACCGATCCTGCGCGCGGCGCGGTCTAGGCGGTCCACGACCTAAGCCGTCAGCGTGCCTTGAGCTGCGCGCGCCGACCTGGCCTTGCGCGTGCGCCTGTCGGAACCGCTCAAAACCATGCTGTAAGCGCAGCGCCGTTTCCCGAAGCCGGGTTCACGAAAGGCGGAGACCAGAGCCCCGCGTGAGTCTTTGCGCATTCGGCCAAGGCGAGCTCAACCGTCGAAGACCGCGCTTAGCCGGCCGAGCGCGATCTCGCGCAGCTGCCCGCCGATTTCGCGCAACTCGGTAGCGGTGTCGCTGCGCATGCGCCGGCGCAGCTCCGCGAGGATTTCGGCGCGGTCGCGGCCGGCGGCGCGAATCAGGAACACGCGGCCGAATCGGCTCTCGTAGTCGAGGTTGCCCTGGCGCAGCGCATCCTCGATGGCATGGCTGGCGACGCCGAGGCCGGCTTGCTCGGCGGACGAGAATCGCGCCTCTGCACTGCTGCCGCGGGCGCGCTCGCCGATGCGCGGATGGTGCGCCAGCGCGCCGTCAATTTCCGCTTGCGTGAACGGCTCGGCGGCAACGCGCGCGTGTTGCAACACGGCGTCGACATCGGCAAAAGGCCGCACATCGACGATGGATTCGATCCAACGCGCGATGTCCATGCACGGCCGAATCGCGGCGATGGCGTCGTCGCGTGTCGCGGTGTTGAAGTCTTCGATGCGCATGCCCTGCGTCACGCTCACGCAATTTCGGCAACGTGCACGACGATCGCGCAGGGCAGCGCGACTTCATCGCAGTTGGCGCCGGGTCCGACACGGTGGAATTCGGCGAATTCGCAGGCGCGATCCAGCGCCAGCATCGGATGGTGCCAGATGCCGCGGTGGTAATTGATACCCTGGTCGCCGCGACACAGGAAGGCGCGCAAGTCCTCGCGCGTGGGCGGCGCACCGGCGGGCGCGACCACGACGACGAAGCGCTGTCCGTTGAGCGGAACGAATGCCTGGCTGCCGAGCGGATGGCGTTCCATCAGGCGCAACGTGATCGGCAGCGATTCCGGGATGCAGCGGATGACGCTGATCGCCGCACGGCCGCCATCGGCGGTAACGTCGACTTGCGCCAGATCGCTACAGCGACCACCCATGCCCTGATTGATCGCGCTCGCCTCGCCGCTCGCCGCGATCACGTCGCCATATGGCGCGAAGGCCGCAGCGGTCAGCGGATGCGCGGTCAGCTCGATGCGGTCGTCGGAATTCATGCCGCCTTGTACGGATGATGCTCACGCCAATGCCGTGCGATGTCGATGCGCCGGCACACCCAAACCTTGTCGTGCAGCTTGACGTAATCGAGAAAGCGCGCCAACGCGGCGGTTCGCGCCGGGCGGCCCGCGATGCGGCAATGCAATCCGACCGACAGCATTTTCGGGCGCTGCACACCTTCGGCGTAGAGCACGTCGAAAGCGTCTTTGAGATACGCAAAAAATTGCTCGCCGCTGTTGAAACCCTGCGGCGCCACGAAGCGCATGTCGTTGGTGTCGAGCGTGTACGGCACGATCAGTTGCGGCTTGTCGTCGACGAGTTCCCAGTACGGCAGATCATCCGCATAGGAATCGGCGTCGTACAGAAAGCCACCATATTCCGCCACCAGCCGCCGCGTGTTGGGGCTGCAACGACCGGTATACCAGCCCAATGGCCGCTGGCCGGTGACGCGTTCGATCGCCTGTACCGCGAGTCCGATGTGTTCGCGTTCGGTGGCTTCGTCGACGTACTGATAATCGATCCAGCGCCAGCCGTGCGAGGCGATCTCGAAACCAGCATCGATCATCGCCCGCGCCGCTTGCGGATTGCGCTCCAGCGCCAGGCCGACGGCGAACACGGTTGCCGTCAAACCACGTTCGGCGAATAGTCGATGCAAGCGCCAAAAACCGGCACGGCTGCCGAATTCGTAGAGCCACTCCATGCTCATGTGGCGCACGCCGGGAAGCGCGGCGGCGCCGACCATCTCCGACAAGAATGCCTCCGATGCCGTATCGCCGTTGAGGATGCAGTTTTCCGCGCCCTCTTCGTAGTTGATGACGAACTGCACAGCGATGCGCGCACCGTTCGGCCAGCGCGCATGCGGCACGTTCGCGCCGTAGCCGATGAGATCGCGTGGAATTTGCTCGCTCATCGCGCGGCGTTGAACAACGACAGTTTCGGATGGCGATTCACGTCCTTGTACAGCAGGTAGCGAAAGCGTCCCGGCCCGCCCGCATAACACGCCTGCGGGCAGAACGCACGCAGCCACATGAAGTCGCCGGCTTCGACCTCGACCCAGTCGTTGTTGAGCTGATACACCGCCTTGCCTTCGAGCACATACAGGCCGTGTTCCATCACATGCGTCTCGGAAAACGGAATCACGCCACCTGGCTGAAACGTCACGATGTTGACGTGCATGTCGTGGCGCAGGTCGTCGGGCTCCACGAAGCGCGTGGTCGCCCACACCTCGTTGCAGTCGGGCATCACGTCGAGCGGCACATCGTCGTCATGGCTGACGAAGGCCGTTGGCGAATCGATGCCGTCGGCGGGTTCGTAGGCCTTGCGGATCCAGTGGAAACGCGCCGGCATGGCGGCGTCGTTGTGCAAGGACCATTCGGCGCCGGGCGGGATGAAGGCATAGCTGCCAGCGCGAAGCGCGTGCTTCTTGCCGTCGAGAGTCAGCGTCGGTTCGCCGTCGGCAACAAACAACACCGCCTCGGCGCGCGCATCAGGTTCAGGTCGATCGCTGCCGCCGCCGGGTTCGACTTCCACCGCGTACTGCGCGAAGGTTTCGGCGAAACCCGACAACGGCCGCGCCAGAATCCACGCGCGTGTGTTGATCCAGTGTGGCAGCTTGCTGGTGACGATGTCGCGCATCACCCCGCGCGGGATCAGCGCATAGGCCGTGGTGAAGATCGCGCGATCGACGGTGCGCTGGGTTTGCGGAGGCAAGCCGCCGGGTGGGAATGCGTAGTGGGGGTTGGGCATGGCGGAGTATAGAGGTTGGCTCAATTGGACGGCGATTACGATGCATTATGGGCTAGTAGCTTGTGCACTGGAGGGCACGATGATTTCGCGGTGTCTGGATGCCGCCCTATAACTGGCAAACCCTCCGGCAAACCCGGCGGCAGTGTGTATGAGCATCAACCACCACAGGCTCCCCGTTAGTACAAACGCGACAGTAAACGCAAATGCGGAAATTATGCTTGCCAAAAATTGCTTTCGACTCTTGTACCCGTGCGCCGCACCGTAGGCGAGTGCAGCGATGCAAATCGCAACCATCGTGCCGACATATGGCACAAGAAACCAAATGAGGAAGCCTCGATAAAGCAACTCCCATCCGCAACCGGCCAACAACGCGAAGACAAGAAACAAGGTTAGCTCATGACGAGTACGCGGGAGCAGTTGATTCTTGGCGAATCTATCGGCGGCTTTGTCGTTGTTGCGTCCTTTGTGCTTACGTTTCGTGATGATCGCCACGACGGCCAGCACCACGACAAGCGCAACGGCAACGGCCAACCCAATCATGCCCAGATTCGTAAGCGGCATATCCAATCCAAGTAGCGCAGGGGAACGGACGCCGTGTAGCCACGCGTAGCAAAGCAGCGCCAGAAGGCCAACGATAATCGCGCCCGAACCGATGTACTTTTTTTGACGATTGTCTTCGTTGTTCTTGCCGCGCAAGTCCTTGTATAGCGCCCGCGCTGGCATTACCCCAACCAAGAGAACGACCAAGGCATGATCAATCATCGGCTTTCCTTTTGTAACGAAGTCTCAGGGAGCGTATCCGCCCAACGCGAATCATTCCCCAAGCAGCCTATTCTTTGCTCGAAGTCCCAGCACCCTGCCCCAACCACGTGGCCAGCGTGTCGCGCTCGGCCGCAGTCATGTGGGTGAGATTGCCCAAAGGCATCGCCCGGGTATCGATGGCCATCAGTTTGATCTTGGCCGCCGCCATCGTGATTTCTGCCGGCGTGTCGAACTTCATGCCGTTCGGCGCGATCGGAAAAAGTTTCGAGGTCGGATGCGCCGAATGGCATTCGATGCAGCGCGCCGTGACGATGCCTTGGACGGTTGAAAACGCGACCGGCGCACTGGTCGTTGCCGACTTGCTCGGCGCCGATGACGCGGGCGCGGCGGTGAACACGATCATGGCGATGAGTCCGGCGAGCGCCGCGGCCAGCGCCGCATAGCCGACGCCCTTTTTCCCCTTGTCGCGCGAGTTGAGGAAGTGATCGACGCCGATGCCGACGAGGAACATCGCCACGAGGATCAGCCAGTTCATGGCATGACCCCAGGTAATGGAAAAGTGATTGCTGATCATCATGAAGATGACCGGCAGGGTCAGATAATTGTTGTGCGTGGAACGGCGCTTGGCCTGATAGCTCAGGCGCGGATCGGCTTCGCCGCCGGCAGTCGCCGCCGCGTACATCTTGCGCTGGTTGGGCATGATGACCATGGCCACGTTGGCGGCCATGATCGTGCCGAGCATGGCGCCGCTTTCGATGAATGCGGCGCGCCCGCTCAAAAGATGCGTGAGCGCGTAGGCTGCCATCACGTACAGCACGAACGAGATGCCGAGTGCCACGTTCGGCATGCGCTCGCCCAGCCAGCGCCACAGGCTGTCGTAGACCAGCCAGCCGATAACGAGTGTGCCCAGACCGACGGCTATGGATTGCGCGACGCTCAACGGCGCCACCGCCGGATCGATCATGTACAGGTCTGCGCGCCACCAATACACCACGATCAGCAGCGCGAATCCCGACAGCCACGTCACGTAGGCTTCCCACTTGAACCAGTGCAGGGACTCGAGGATCGATGCCGGCGCCGTCAGCGCCTTGTCGACCTGGTAAAAACCGCCGCCGTGGAACAACCACGCCTTGCCGACGTGTCCCTTGCCGCCCTCCGGGAAAGGTTGCAGCACGTTGTCCAGCCAGATGAAGAAGAACGACGTGCCGATCCACATGATGCCCGCCATGACATGAAACCAGCGGATCAGCAGGTTCAGCCAACTGTCGATATTGAAATCCATTTTTCAGCTTCCGCGATACGTGCCGTAGCTCCACGGCGTGACCAGCAGCGGCACGTGGTAGTGCGCGCCCAAATCGGCGATGCCGAAGCGGATCGTGATGCGATCCAGGAACGCCGGTTCCGGCAGCTTCACGCCCTGCGCACGGAAATAGTCGCCGGCGTGGAAGTCGAGTTCGAAAATGCCGGTGGCGAACGCCGCGCCAGCCAGCAGCGGGCCGTCGAGGCGACCGTCGGCATTCGTCGTCGCGGACTTGAGCGGCACGCGGGAGTCGCCGGCGATCGCGAACAGGTCGATCGCGAGTCCCGCTGCCGGCTTGCCGCCGTGCGTGTCGAGTACGTGTGTGGTCAGTTGTCCCATGTCATGCCCTCGTGTCGCGGCAAGTGTATCGCAGGATCGAGCGCCTTCATTTGCCGATCCTCGCGTAAGGTTTTCTGCCATCACCGTTCTCGGCATGAAGGCGTATTTGCGTCATCGAAGGAGCCGGGCTATAAACGAAGTCCACATTCATCGCGGGGCAAACCGGGAGTTTTGCCATGCTCAAGAAATCCCTTTCCGCCACTTTCGTCGCCGCCCTCGCCTGCAGCGCCAATCCCGCCCATGCCGTTTACCTGAACGCACGTGGCATGGGCCAGGTGTTGCTGTATCCGTATTACACGGTCAATGCGCACCAGAACACACTGGTTTCGTTGGCCAACGCAACCGATACCGGCAAGGTGGTCCAGGTGCGTTTTCGCGAAGGCTACAACGGTCGCAATGTGCTCGACTTCAACGTGTATTTGTCGCAGTACGACGTGTGGACCGCGGCGGTATTCGCTTTGTCCGATGCTGGCGTGGACAGCGACGGTGCCGGCATCCTGTCCATGGACAATTCGTGCATCGGCGGTTTGACGAACGGAAAACTCGAACAGGACCACCTGCCCGACGGCACCGCTTACGTGCCTTTTCGCGATGCCGATTACACCGGCAGCAACGCCGACGGCGGCCCGACAGGCATCGATCGCACCCGCGAAGGACATTTCGAGATGATCGCCATGGGCGACATCGCGCCGCAAAGCACCTTGTCTACTGCCATCACCCACCGCAATGGCCAGCCGCCGAATTGTCCGCAGGCGCAGCAATTCGCCGCACAAGCCGGCAACCTGCTGCCGCCAACGTCCGGCTTGTTCGGCTCAGCATCCGTCGTCAATGTCGGCAACGGCACTTACTTTGCGTACGCCGCCGATGCCCTGGAAGGCTTCACCAACACGATCTTTCCGGTCAGCACCAACGGCACTGGTGACGGCCCGACCCTGGCCGACGTCAACGATGCCGGCGCACCGGACACGGTAACGGCGCAGGTGAACAGCAATGGCGTGTCGGTCGCTGCGGTATATCCCGCGTCGCAGGCCATCGACGCGGTCAGCGCCGTGCTCGATACCGCCACCGTGTTCAACCAGTGGGAAGCCCAGGCGGACGGCAGCGTGGGCAGCGACTGGATCGTCACATTCCCCACCAAACAGTTCTATGTGGATCCCGCGAACAACGGCGGCTACGCCGAGGCCACGGCGCCTTTCGAATCCGGATTCAATCAAATTTCAGGCTTGCCCGGAACGGCTTGTGCATACGCCGGTTTCAACCTCTTCAATCGCGAAGAGTCGGTTTCGGATGCGTTTTTCTGCGGTTTTTCCTCGTGCCCGCCTCCAGCGTTCAACACGCTGTGCTTTGAAACCAACATCATCGCCTTCTATGGCCCGAGCATTCTGGGTTCCAGTCTGGTCAGGACAGTCCCAACGGCAGGATTTACGTCCGGATCGCTGGGGTTGTCATTCACCGATGTCGCACATGGCGGTCTCAAGTTCACCGATCCGCTGCCTCCCGCGCACGCCATGCGCCCGGACAACAGCGGCACCGTGTTCTATGGCTTGCCGATGATTGGCTTCGAGGCCATCAACTTCGTCAACGGCAATCTCGGCGGCGTGCTCGCCAACTACAGCGGCGTGAATCGCATGAACACCACCACTTGCGTAGACACTACCGCGACTGCCGGCGATTGCCGCTGAGGAACCGCTGATTCCACATGTTCTGGCGCTGACCCCTGATCGTGACGGAATCATGTTGCGCACACCGAACCGTGTCAAACGCGCGGTCACTGCGCCGTCCGCCGCTCCGCAAGCAACTGCGCCATTATGCTCACGGCGATCTCGGGCGGCGTGTCGCTTTTCATCGGCAGGCCGATCGGGCCGTGGATGGCGTCTATGCGTTCCTGCGCAATGCCGCGCGCGGCGAGTCGCGCACGGATTTCGTGGATCTTGGCGGCGCTGCCCATGACGCCGAGCCAGTGCACGTTCACGTCGGCGAGTACGGTCAGTGCTTCGACGTCTTGCGTCATTGCGGCGGTCATGACCGCTACCGTGGTGAGTTCCGGCCAGTGCAACCGCGCCGGTAAGTCGGCATAGTCGGCCAGTAGATGACGCCGCACCTCGACCGGCCAGTCGGCGTCACCGTCCAGAGCCTCGGCGCGCGTGTCGAAGACATCGACGCGGTAACCCACCTCCGCGGCGAGCCGCGCCAACGCCTTGCCGCAGTGGCCGCCGCCGACGATGACGAGACGCTCGGGATTCACGCTGCTTTCGCGCCAGCACCAGCGCTCGCCGTCGCGCGACAGTGGGCTGCCCGCTCCTTGCGCGCCCGTCACGCGCAGGCCATCGGCGTCGATTTGCAGTGTCGATGCTTCGCCGTTGTCGGCGTCAAGCGCGGCGCAAAAGGCGCGGATCGTCGCAGCGTCGCGGCCTGGTTGCAGCCACAAGTTGAGATTGGTCTGCTCGCCCGCGCAGATCAGACCGGACGGATGCGCGGTGCCCGGTTTGTCGCGATGCTCCAGATGCTGAAGCGCCGGCGGCGCGTCCTTGCCCACGCGCAGTCCATCGCGTGCCGCGCAGACGAGGTTGGCTTCCATGATGCCGCCGCCGATGGTGCCGAGCGTGTTGCCGTCGGCATCCACCAGCAGGCGCGCGCCCAGCGTACCCGGCGAGCCGCGCGTGTTGGCGACGACCAGCGCGACGAACAGCGGCGTGCCGGCGTCGAGCCGCTCCAGCACCGCGCGCCAGAAGGCGGCGTTGTTCACCGCGGCGCCATCCTCACGCCGTGGTCGCCGGTTCGGGTTCGGCGGTTGCACGACCCGCCGCCGGCGCTGCAACGGTACGTTTCATTTCTTCGATCGACATCAGCACGGCTTCGGGCGTGGCCGGCGCGTCGAGCACGGCGGCGCGGCGGTGATCGCCGATCGCGGCCACGGCATCCTTGAGCGCGTGCAACACCGAGATCGCCAGCATCAGCGGCGGTTCGCCGACCGCCTTGGAGCGGTACACGCTTTCCTCGAGGTTGTCACCGCGCTCGAATATGCGCACGTCGAAATGCGGCGGCAGGTCGCTGCAGGCGGGAATCTTGTAGGTGGACGGCGCATGCGTGGTGATGCGGCCTTGCGGGTTCCAGCACAGTTCCTCGCTGGTCAGCCAGCCCGCGCCCTGGACGAAGCCGCCTTCGATCTGGCCCATGTCGATGGCCGGGTTGAGCGACTTGCCGACGTCGTGGACGATGTCGACGCGGGTCATGCGGTGTTCGCCGGTGAGCGTGTCGACGACGACCTCGGTGCAGGCGGCGCCATAGGCGAAATAGTAGAACGGCCGGCCGCGGCCGAGTTCGTCCACCTCGAGCTTGGGCGTGGCGTAGAAACCGGCGGCCGACAGCGAAATGCGCTGCATGTAGGCGAGCTTGACCACTTCGCGGAAGCTCGCCAGCCGCGTGCCGTTCGCGTACACGCCGTTGTCGCGGAACTCGATCGCGTGCGCGCTGGCGACCTGGAAACGATCGCGCACGAAGGGTTTCAGGCGGTCGACGATCTTCATCGCCGCGTTGTAGGCCGCCGCGCCGTTCAAGTCCGTTCCAGCGGACGCGGCGGTCGAGGAGGTATTGGGCACCTTGCCGGTGTTCGTCGGGGTGATGCGCACCTGGTCCAGGTCGATGCCGAACACTTCGGCCACGACCTGCGCGACCTTGATGTGCAGGCCCTGCCCCATCTCCGTGCCGCCGTGATTGAGCTGCACGCTGCCGTCCAGGTACACCAGCACCAGCGCGCCGCCCTGGTTGAGGTGCTTGGCGGTGAACGAGATGCCGAATTTCACCGGCGTCAGCGCCATGCCCTGCTTGAGATAAGGATGGCTGGCGTTGAATCGGTCTATGGCGCGGCGGCGTGCGGTGTAGTCGATGCGCTGTTCGAGTTCGGCGACCAGTTCGTCGAGGATGTTGTCTTCGACCGTCATGCCGTAGGGCGTGACGTTGCGCGTATCGATGCCGTAGAAATTGACCTTGCGCACGGCAAGCGGATCCAGGCCGAGATGGCGCGCGATCCGCTCGATCACTTCCTCGATGCCGACCATGCCCTGCGGACCGCCGAAGCCGCGGAACGCGGTATTGGACGGCTTGTTCGTGTAGCAGCGGCGCGATTCGACGCGCACGTTTTCGAGGAAGTAGGCGTTGTCGGCGTGGGCCATGGCGCGATCGCACACCGAATGCGACAGATCCGGCGAGTAGCCGCAGTCGGCGGCCTGCAGAAAATCGATGCCGAGGATGCGGCCGTTGTCATCGAAGCCGACGCTGTAGTCGATCAGGAAGGCATGGCGCTTGCCGGTGATGGTCATGTCGTCGTCGCGGTCGAGGCGGCATTTCACCGCCCGCCCCGCGCGCTGCGCCAGCGCCGCGGCGATGGCGGCGAACCACGCGGCCTGGGTTTCCTTGCCGCCGAACGCGCCGCCCATGCGCCGATTCTCGGCGGTCACGGCGTTGGCCGGCACGCCCAGCACTTCGGCGACCTTGTGCTGCAGTTCGGACGGATTCTGCGTGGAACTGTAGATCAGCATCTGGCCGTCTTCCTGCGGAATGGCCATGGCGTTCTGGCCCTCGAGGTAGAAATGCTCCTGGCCACCCGTCCGGATGCGGCCGGCGAGCCGGTGCGGTGCGCGCGCAATGGCGCCGTCGGGGTCGCCGCGCGTCCACTTCTTGGCCGGCACCACTTCGGCATTGGCCGCGAGCGCGTCCTCGATGGAGAGGATGGCGGGCAACTCCTCGTATTCAATTTCGGCCAGCAGGGCGGCGCGGCGCGCCGCTTCGCGCGACTGCGCGGCGACAGCGAACAGCGGCTGGCCGTAAAACTGCACCTCGCCATCGGCGAAGACCAGGTCGCCGGGGAAAACCGGGCTGATGTCGTTGGTGGTGGCGGCAAGGTCCTGCGCACAGATCACGGCGGCGACGCCGGGCGCGGCGCGTACCTTCGACAGGTCCATGCGCGTCACGCGCGCGTGCGCGCGATCGGCGAGGTGCAGGTGCGCGTGCAGCAGGCCGCGTGGTTCGGCGATGTCGTCGCCGTAGATCGCCTCGCCGCTGACGTGCAGGTGCGCGCTGTCGTGCGGCGTGGCGACGCGCACGCTCGGATTGGACTTCGGCACCGGGTCGCGCATGATGACGGTGGGCAAGAGGGTGTCGTTCATGCCGCCGCCTCCGCATCGAGCACCCGCGTGGCGGTTTCCGGTTGCGTCGTTTCGACGAAGAATTTGCGCAGCAGGCGCGTGGACGCGAGGCGCCGGTATTCGCGGCTCGCGCGCATGTCGGTGAGCGGCGTGAACTCCTCGCCGAGCACGGCCTCGGCGCGGACCACGACTGCGTCGTTCCACGGCTGGCCGGCCAGCGCCTGCTCGGTCTGGCGCGCGCGCGCCGGGATCGCCGCGACGCCGCCGAAGCCGGTACGGATTTCGGCGACGCGACCACCTTCAAGGCGCAATTTGAACGCCGCGCAGACGGCGGAGATGTCCTGGTCGAAGCGCTTGGACAGTTTGTAGCAACGGAATTGTTCGCCGCGTTTCAGTTTCGGAATGCGCAGCCGCACGACGTATTCGCCGGGCTTGCGGCTCTGCTTGCCGTAGGCGATGTACAAATCCTCGAGCGGAATTTCGCGTTCGCCATCCGGGCCGCGCAACACCACGCGCGCGCCGAGCGCGATCAGCGCCGGCATCGAATCGCCGATCGGCGAGCCATTGGCGACATTGCCGCCGACGGTGGAGGAATTGCGCACGAGAGTCGAACCGAAGCGGCGCAGAAGTTCGCCGAAATCCGGAAATTCGCGCGCGATCACGTCGAAGGCTTGCGCATGCGTGACCGCGGCGCCGATCACGAGCTCGTCATCGCGCTCGGCGATGCCATGCAACTCGGCGACGTTGCCCAGATAAATGATGTCGTCCAGATCGCGGTGCAGCTTGGTCACCCACAAGCCGACATCGGTGCCGCCGGCAAGCAGTGTCGCCTGCGGATGCGCGGCAAGCAGCGCGTCGAGCTGGCCCGCGCTCGTCGGCGCAAAATAATGGCGGCCCTTGTGTTCCAGAGCCAGCGGCTCGGGATCGTTGCGCAATTCGGTCAGGCGCTTGGCCGTCCGCGCGGCGTGCGCGCGCGTCGGCTCATCCCAGGCGTAGTCGTACATGGCCTGCGCGGCATCGATGATGGGCCGGTAGCCCGTGCAGCGGCACAGGTTGCCCGACAACACGTCGTTGACGCGCGCGCGCGTCGGCCGCGATTCGCTCACGAACAGCGCGAACAGCGACATCACGAAGCCTGGCGTGCAGAATCCGCATTGCGAACCGTGGTGATCGACCATCGCCTGCTGCACCGGATGCAGGCGGCCGTCGGCGGCCTTCAGATGCTCGACGGTCAACAACTGGCAGCCATCGAGGGTGGGCACGAACAGGATGCAGGAATTGACCGCGCGATAGCGCATGCCGCCGTCGCCGGTCGGCGTGCCGAGCACCACCGTGCAGGCACCGCAATCGCCCTCGGCGCAGCCTTCCTTGGTGCCAGTCAGGCCGGCCGGGCCGCGCAGCCATTCGAGCACCGTCAACGTCGGATCGACGTCGGCGAGTTCACGCAGTTGCTCGTTGAGTAAGAAATCGTAGCGGCCGCATGCAGTTCTTCGAGTTTGGCTTGAACCGTCAATATACAACTGTCGGCGCCCGCGTATGCAGTCGATGAGGAATCCGCGATTCGGGTTAAAGTGTGTCCGGCATCGATCCGAAGGGAAACCCATGAACGCCGACACGGCAACCCAATCCTGGCTCGCGCGCCTGCCCAAGGCCGAACTGCACCTGCACATCGAGGGCACGCTGGAGCCGGAAATGATGTTCGAGCTGGCCGCGCGCAACGGCGTGAAGCTGCCGTACCCGAACGTCGAGGCGGTGCGCGCCGCCTACCGGTTCGACGATCTGCAATCGTTCCTCGATCTGTACTACCAGGGCATGAACGTGCTGCGCAGCGCGCGGATTTTCACGACCTCGCGCTGGCCTACTTCCGCCGCGCGCATGCGCGATGGCGTCGCGCACATCGACGTGATGTTCGATCCGCAAGGCCACCTCAAACGCGGCATTGCGCTGCAAACCCTCATGGATGGCCTGCTGCAGGCGATGGCGGATGCGCTGGCCGAATTCGGCATGACGACCTCGCTGATCCTGAGTTTCCTGCGTGACCTGTCGGCCGAGGATGCGATGGCCGTGCTCGAATGAGGCCGCGCCGTGGTACGACCACATCGCCGCCGTGGGTCTCGACAGCGCCGAGCGCGGCAATCCGCCGGAGAAGTTCGCGGCCGTGTATGCGCGCGCCAAGGCGCTTGGCCTGGCGCGCACCGCGCACGCCGGTGAGGAAGGTCCGCCCGCCTACATCCGCGGCGCGCTGGACGCACTCGATGTGTGCCGCATCGACCACGGCGTGCGCTGCGTCGAGGACGCCGCGCTGGTCGCGCGTCTGCGCGACGCGCGGATTCCGCTGACCGTCTGCCCGCTGTCCAACGTCGCCCTGCGCGTGGTCGACAAACTCGCCGACCACCCATTGCCGGCGATGCTGGCCGCCGGCCTCAACGTCACGCTCAATTCCGACGATCCGGCCTATTTCGGCGGCGGCATGCTGGCCAACTTTTGTGCCTGCGCACTGGCGTTCGGCTGGGATCGCGACACCTTCCGCAAATTGTCGGCCAACGCGGTCAATGCGGCCTTCATGCCGCCGGATCGACGCCAGCAATTGCTGACCGGGATTGCAAACCATGAGTGATCGAATCGTTTGCGACGGCTTGCAAATCGCCGCGCCGCTGTCCGCGTTCATCGAACGCGAAGCACTGCCCGGCAGCGGGATCGAATCGGCGAATTTCTGGCGCGACTTTGCCGCCATCGTGCGCGAACTGTCGCCGAAGAACACCGCGCTGCTGGCCGAGCGCGATCGCCTGCAGGCGGCGCTGGATGCCTGGTACGCCGCGCACCCGGGACCGATCACCGACATGGACGCGTACCGTGAATTCCTGCACGACATCGGCTATCTCGCGATGCACCGGCCGACGTCGCGGTGACAACCGCGAATGTCGACGAGGAAATTGCGGTGCAGGCCGGTCCGCAGCTAGTAGTGCCGGTTTCCAACGCACGCTACGCACTCAACGCCGCGAACGCGCGCTGGGGCAGCCTGTACGACGCGCTGTACGGCACGGATGCCATCGACGACGCCGGCGGCGCGGCCCGCGGCAGGGGCTACAACCCGGTTCGCGGCGCGCGTGTCATCGCGTTCGCGCGCCAATTCCTCGACGACACGATTCCCCTTGCCTCCGGCTCGCACCGCGATGCCGTCGCCTACACCGTGGCCAGCGGCGCGCTTGCCGTCGCCCTGCGCGATGGCGCGGCCACGCGCCTGCGCGACGACGCGCAACTGCTGGGCTGGCGCGGCGATCCGGCCCGGCCCGAAGCGCTGGTGTTCACCGACCACGGCCTGCGCTTCGAGATCGCGTTCGATGCCGCCGACGCGATCGGACGCGACGATCCCGCGCACGTCAAGGACATCGTGCTCGAGGCGGCCGTCACCTCCATCATCGATTTCGAGGATTCGATCGCGGCGGTCGATGCCGACGACAAGGTCGCGGCCTACCGCAACTGGCTGGGGTTGATCCGCGGCGACCTCAGCGCCGAATTCGACAAGGGCGGCAAGTCGCTCACGCGCCACCTCAACTCCGATCGCGCCTACACCGCACGCGACGGCAGCGCGGCCTCGCTGCACGGGCGCGCGCTACTGCTGGTGCGCAACGTCGGCCACCACATGACCACACCGGCGATTCTCGACGTCGACGGCAATCCGATTTTCGAGGGCATGCTCGACGCCGCAGTCACCGCGCTGATCGCCAAACGCGACCTCGAATCGCGACGCAACTCGCGCGCCGGGTCGATCTACATCGTCAAGCCGAAAATGCATGGCCCGGCCGAAGTCGCCTTTGCCGTGGAATTGTTCGCACGCGTCGAGGCGCTGCTGGGCCTGCCGCCCGCGACGCTCAAGATCGGCATCATGGACGAGGAGCGCCGCACCAGCCTCAATCTCGCGGCCTGCATCGCCGCCGCCAGCGCGCGCGTGGTGTTCATCAACACCGGCTTCCTCGACCGCACCGGCGACGAAATCCACACCTCGATGCGCGCCGGCACGATGGTGCGCAAGGGCGACATGAAAACGCAGGCATGGATCCGCGCCTACGAGCCGAACAACGTGCAGACCGGACTGGCCGCAGGTTTGCGCGGACACGCGCAGATCGGCAAGGGCATGTGGGCGATGCCCGACTTGATGGCCGCAATGCTGGAACAGAAAGGCGCGCAGCTCGAAGCCGGCGCGAACACCGCGTGGGTGCCCTCGCCGACCGCGGCGACCTTGCACGCGTTGCACTACCACCGCGTCGATGTTGCGGCGGTGCAACGCGCGCGCGAAGGCGAGCACGCCGACTACACCGACGCCATGCTCACGGTGCCGATCATGACCAAGCCGGCGTGGACAGCGGAAGAGATCCAGAACGAACTCGACAACAACCTGCAGGGCATCCTCGGCTACGTGGTGGCCTGGATCGATCGCGGCATCGGCTGTTCCAAGATTCCCGACATCCACGGCGTAGGCCTGATGGAAGACCGTGCGACTTTGCGTATTTCCAGCCAGCACATCGCCAACTGGCTGCTGCACGGCATCGTCACGCGCTCACAGGTCGAGGAAACATTGCGGCGCATGGCCACGGTGGTCGATGCGCAAAACGCCACGACGCCCGACTACGAAGCCATGGCCGTGAACTTCGATACGTCCTGCGCGTTCCAAGCCGCCCGCGACCTGATCTTCACCGGCGTCGAGCAACCCAACGGCTACACCGAACCGGTTCTGCACCGCTGGCGGCGCAAGAAGAAGGCGCAGCAAGGCGAGCGCTGACCCCGCCCCGGCGCTACGCGCGCTCGATAAAATCCACGATCCGGCGCGCCAGTGCATCGACCGACTCTTTTTCGGTGCGCAGGTGCAGCTCGGGATCCAGCGGCGCTTCGTAGGGCGAATCCACGCCGGTGAAGTTTTGCAGTTCGCCGGCACGCGCCTTGGCGTAAAGTCCCTTGGGATCGCGCTTTTCGCACAGCGCGATGGGCGTATCTACGTAGACTTCGGCGAAATCGCCCGCGCCGAACAGGTCGCGCGCCATGCGCCGCTCGTCGCGGAACGGCGAGATGAAGCTGACCAGCACGATGAGTCCCGCATCGACCATCAATCGCGCGACTTCGGCGACGCGGCGGATGTTCTCGACACGATCCTCGTCGGTGAAGCCGAGGTCGCGATTCAGGCCATGGCGCACGTTGTCGCCATCGAGCACATAGGTGTGGCGGCCGAGCGCGTGCAGGCGTTGCTCGACCTGGTTGGCGATGGTCGACTTGCCGGCGCCGGACAGGCCCGTGAACCACAGGCAGCGCGGATGCTGCTGCAGACTGGCCGCGCGCGCGGCGCGATCCAGGCTCAACGCCTGCCAATGGATGTTGGCGGCGCGGCGCAGGGCGAAATCCAGCGTGCCGCAGGCCGAAGTCGCAAGACTCTGGCGATCGCTGAGCACGAATCCGCCGAGCGCGCGGTTCTTCGCGTAGGGCTCGAACGCAACGGCGTGGTCCAGGCTCAGGTGCACGTATCCGACCTCGTTCATTTCCAGCCGCGTCGCTGGCATGGATTCTTGCGTGTCCACGTCGATGCGATGGCGGATCGCGGTGACGCGCGCGACTGCCGAGGCCGGACCGAGCTGGAGGAAATACAGGCGTCCCGGCATGAGCGGCGCCTCGTCCATCCACAAAATATGTGCGGCGAACTGGTCGGCGACTTCGGGGGCATCGTGCGTGGCGGCGATCACGTCGCCGCGGGCGATGTCGATTTCGTCGGCGAGCGCGAGCGTGATGGCTTGTCCGGCGACGGCGCTGTTCACATCCTTGTCGCCGTCGAACACGCGCGTCACGCGCGTGAGCCGCGCCGAGGGCAGCGCAACCACGGCATCGCCAACGGCCACGCGGCCGGACACCAGATTGCCCGCGTAGCCGCGAAAATCCTGGCCGTGGCGATTGACCCACTGCACCGGCAGGCGCATCGGCGCGGAATCCGCATCGGCCTGCGCCGGCACCTGCTCGAGATATTCGAGCAACGTCGGCCCGCGATACCACGGCATGCGCGGCGAGCGCTGCACGAGGTTGTCGCCTTCCAGCGCAGACAGCGCGATCGCGGTGACGGAGTCGATGCCGAGCTTGGCGGCGAGCTCGCGGTATTCGCGTTCGATGCTTGCGAACACGGCTTCGTCGAAGCCGGCCACGTCCATCTTGTTCACCGCCAGCGCCACGCGGCGGATGCCGAGCAGCGCGCAGATGTAGGTATGCCGGCGCGTTTGCGTGAGCACGCCCTTGCGCGCGTCGACCAGCACCAGTGCGAGCGACGCGGTGGATGCGCCGGTCGCCATGTTGCGCGTGTACTGTGCGTGGCCGGGACAGTCGGCGACGATGAAGTCGCGCCTGGCTGTGCTGAAATAACGATAGGCGACATCGATGGTGATGCCCTGCTCGCGTTCGAGCGCGAGGCCGTCGAGCAGACGCGAGAAATCCGGCGGATCGCCGAGCGCGGCAAGTTCGTCGTCGCGCAGCAGGCCGGCGTCGTGCAACAGGCGCCCGAGCAAGGTGCTCTTGCCGTCGTCGACGCTGCCGCAGGTAATCAGGCGCAACAGGTCGGGCGTGTTTACGCTGGTCATCAGAAATATCCTTCGCGCTTCTTCGCTTCCATGCTCGATGCCGGATCGTGGTCGATGGCGCGGCCCTGGCGCTCGGTCGTGTGCGAGGCGCGCATCTCGGCGATGATCTGATCCAGATTCGCCGCGTTCGAGCGCACCGCGCCGGTCAGCGGATAGCAGCCCAGCGTGCGGAAGCGCACGCTTTCCATGCGCATCTTCTCGCCCGGCGCGAGCGCCATGCGCTCGTCGTCGCGCATGATGATGAGGCCGTCGCGTTCGACCACCGGGCGCGACGCGGCGAAATACAGCGGCACGACCGGAATGTTTTCGCGCGCGATGTAGCGCCACACGTCGAGCTCGGTCCAGTTCGACAGCGGGAACACGCGCACCGATTCGCCCTTGCGTACGCGTGTGTTGTAGACGTTCCACAATTCCGGACGCTGGCGGCGCGGCTCCCAGCGGTGCTGTGCGTCGCGGAACGAGAACACGCGCTCCTTGGCGCGCGATTTTTCCTCGTCACGGCGCGCGCCGCCGATCGCGGCGTCGAAGCGGTATTTGTCCAGCGCCTGCTTGAGCGCCTGCGTCTTCATGATCTCGGTATGCAGGCTGGCGCCGTGCGTGAACGGGCCGACGTGATCGCGCACGCCGTCCTGGTTGATGTGCACGATCAGGTCCATGCCGGTTTCGGCGGCCGTGCGATCGCGGAAGGCGATCATCTCGCGGAATTTCCAGGTCGTGTCCACATGCAGCATCGGCATCGGCGGCTTGCCCGGGCGGAAGGCCTTGAGCAGCAGGTGCAGCAGCACCGAGGAATCCTTGCCGATCGAATACAGCAGCACCGGCCGCTCGAACGCGGCGGCGACTTCGCGCAGGATGTGGATGCTCTCCGCTTCGAGGCGGTCGAGCGTGGACAGTTCGGACATGTTCAATGTTGCGGCTTGCAAGGCCGGGCATGATGGCGTCACCCGCAAGCCAACGCAAGCGGATATGCTTATGCCGATGAGCGCGAACGACAGAGCTGCACAACGGTTGGACTTCGTCCGCAGGTATCGGTCGACCGCCGATTTTCGCATCGCACCGGCTTCGGCGGATGCGAGTTTCCGCAGCTATTGGCGCGTGCAAGCCGGCTCTGCCAGCCTGATCCTGATGGATGCGCCGCCGGACAAGGAGCCGATCGCGCCATGGCTCGACATCGCCGCGCGCCTGCGCGGCGCCGGCCTGCACGCGCCGCAGGTCCTGGCCTCCGATACGACGACCGGTTTCGTGTTGATGGAGGACCTCGGCAACCGCGCCTACCTGCCGGAACTCACCGCGGCGAGCGCCGATGCGCTATACGCGGATGCGCTCGACGCGTTGGCGCTCATGCAGGCGGTGGATGCCTCGGGTCTGCCGGCCTACGATCGCACCCAACTCGTCAACGAACTGGAATTGATGCCCGAATGGTTCCTGCGGCGCCATTTGGGCTTTGCCCCAAGCTGCGAGGAATGGGACGTGATCGAAGCCGCGTCCACGTCACCTGGTGCACGCGGCGCTCGAGCAGCCGCGCTGTTTCGTCCACCGCGACTATCACAGCCGCAACCTGATGATCGTCGATGACAGCAATCCGGCCGTCATCGCCGGCGGACTCTCGAGTCCGGGGATAATCGATTTCCAGGGCGCGATGCTCGGCCCCATCGCCTACGACCTCGCCTCGCTGCTGCGCGACTGCTACATCGCCTGGCCGATCGAACGCGTGCAGGCGTGGGTGGAGGGCTACCGGCAGCACGTCGCCGCTGGCGTGGCTGCCGCGACTTTCCGGCGCTGGTTCGATCTCGTAGGGCTGCAGCGCCACATCAAGGTGCTCGGCATCTTCTGCCGCCTCAACTACCGCGACGGCAAGCCCGGCTATCTGGCCGACCTGCCGCGCGTGTTCGCCTACGTCGTCGAGGTGGCGCGGCAATATCCGGCACTTGTGGATTTTTCCACATTGTTGCAACGCGCCGTGGTTGGCCGCGACCTGACCCTGCCGCGCGCGCAGGAAACGACGGCGGCGTCATGATCGAACGCGCGCTGATTTTCGCGGCAGGTCGCGGCGAACGCATGCGACCGTTGACCGATGCGACGCCCAAGCCGCTGCTCACGGTCGGCGGCAAGCGCCTGATCGAATGGCACCTGGAAAACCTCGCGCGCGCGGGCGTGCGCGAGGTCGTGATCAATACCTCGCATCTCGCCGAACAGTTTCCCCCTGCGCTCGGCGACGGCACGCGCTGGGGACTGCGCATTCACTATTCTTGCGAAGGGCGCGAGCCGCTGGAGACCGGCGGCGGCATGCTGCGCGCCCTGCCCCTGCTCGGGATGTCGCCGTTCATCGCGGTGAACGGCGACATCCGGACGGATTTTGATTTTTCCGCTTTGCCGCATGGTCCGCCCGGACTTGCGCACCTTGTCGTGGTCGACAATCCGCCACAGCATCCGGACGGCGATTTCGTCCTGCGCGATGGATTGCTTCACGACGAGCCCGCGCCGCGCCTGACCTTCGCCGGCATTGGCGTGTATCGCGCGCAATTGCTGGCGGGACATGCGCCCGGGAAATTCGGCATCGTGCCGATCCTGCGCACCGCGATGCGCGCAAGCAGGATATCCGGCGAGCATTTCCGCGGCGGGTGGAGCGATATCGGCACGCCGCAACGGCTGGTCGAGTCGGACGCCCGCCTACGCGCCCAATAAACCGCGAAGGAACGGCACGGTGACCCGCCGCTGCGCGGCCAGCGCGGCACGGTCCATGCGTTCGAGCAAGCCGGCAAGGCTGGACAAGTCGCGCGCATGATGCGCGAACAGCCAGTCGAGTACCGTGTCGTCGAGGATCAGCCCGCGCGATTGCGCACGTGCGCGCAACCAGTCGCGACGCTGCGCATCGTCGAGCGGCGCCAGGCGCACTTGCGCGCAGGCGGACAGGCGCGACACCAGGTCCGGCAGGGCGATGCCGACCTGCGCCGGCGCGACGGCCGCCGAAAACAGCAATGTGGATTTTTCCATTTTGCAGCGATTGTACAGGTCGAACAAGGCATGTTCGGCGGCGGCATCGCCGGCGATCGCATGCACGTCGTCGAGCGCGAGCAGGTCGCTGCCGCCAAGCGCGACGGATCGCGCCCGCATGCGCGCGTCGCCGCCCAGGCTGCCGGCAGAAACTGCGCACTGCGGCCGGCCGCGGTGGCGGCGGCGCAGGCCGCGAGCAGAAGGTGCGTCTTGCCGCTGCCGGAGGGCCCGCTCAGGAAAACCCACGGCGACGCACGGCGTCGCCGCCTCTTGCAGCAGGGCGAGCGCAGGGCCATTCGCGCGCCGGGCAGGAAAGTCTCGAAGCGCTGCTGCGCCGGCCAGCGCAGCAGCAAGGGCAATTGCGCGACTCATGGTGCGTCGGCGGCGGCGGCTCGCGGCCGGTCGATTCGACGACGATCGCGCGCGGCGCTGGCCGCTGCCGTAGAGCGCGCTGGCGCGGTAGCGTTCATGCACGTAGCGCAGCACTACCATCGCCACCGAGGCCACCGGCAAGGCCAGCAGGACGCCGAGGAAGCCGAACAGTTCGCCACCGGCCAGGATGGCGAAGATCACCGCGAGCGGATGCAGGCCGATCTTCTCGCCGACCAGGCGCGGCACCAGCACGTAGCCTTCGATGACGTGGCCGACGCCGAACACGATCAGCACGCCGAGCGCATGGATCCAGTCGTGGAATTGCGCAAACGCCGCGATCATGCCCATCAGCACGCCGGTGATTGCGCCCAGGTAGGGCACGAAGCTGATCAGGCCGGCGATGATGCCGATCAGGGGGCCGACGTCCAGGCCGATCGCGAACAGGCCGATCGCGTACATCACGACGAGCACGATCATCACCGACAACTGACCGCGCAGGAATCCGCCCAGGGTCTCGTCGGATTCGCGCGCCAGGCGTACCGCAACCGGCTCGATCGACCGCGGCAGCAGGTCGTGGATGCGCGCGATCATGCCGCGCCAGTCGCGCAGCAGGTAGTAGAAAGCGACCGGCACGACCAGCACGTGCACGCCCCAGGTCACCAGGGCGAATCCGGATCGGGAAACCCGGGCCAGGATCGTGGCGGCCAGACCGCCAGCTTCCTTCCAGTGCTGCTGCAGGACGGCCGCCAGTTGCTGCGCATCAGGCGACTCGAGGTCGAGGTCGAGCTTCGCGTTGAGCCAAGGCACGGCGTCGGTCTGCACCCAATCGATCCAGTCAGGCAAGCGTCGGATCAGGGTGGCCACCTGGCGCTGCAGGTATGGGATCAGCCACAACAGGACAAGGATCAACAGTGCCGTCAATACCAGGAACACGATGCCAACCGCCGTTCCGCGTCCCATTCGCCAGCGCTGCAGGCGCTCGACCACGGGATCGAACAGGTAAGCGAACATCGCCGCGATTGCGAACGGCGTGAGCACCGGTGCGAGCAACCAGAACAGCGCACCGACGATCAGCACCAGGGCGAACAGTTGCCAGCGCACTGCGGTCGTCATGTGCCCGCCTTGCGCAGGCGCAGCGCCTTGCGCGACCACACCACCACGTATTGCAGGCCGCTGGCGGCAGTGAGGACGGCGGTGAGAACGATCAGGACTTCAAGCAGGCGCGGCGGCAACTCGAGCCAGTGGCTCAGGTGCAGCAGTTGCGCCAGCACGTAAACGATCTGCACGACGGTCGTCAGCTTGGACAGGCGCGTGGGCTGCGCGTGGATGCGCCCGATCAGATTGTGCCAGGCCACGGCGCCGGCGACGATCACCACGTCGCGACCGACCACGAGTCCGGTCAACCAATCCGGATGCGCGCCGACCAGGCCGAGGGTGACGAAGCAGGCGACCAGCATCAGCTTGTCGGCGATCGGATCGAGCACGCCACCGAGCCAGCTTTGCCAGCAATACCGTTTCGCGAGGAATCCATCCAGTGCATCGGTCAGGCCGGCGATCGCGGCGACGACGACCGCCTCGTCGTAGCGTGTCTCGCGGATCATCCAGGCCAGCGGCACGACCAGGGCCATGCGCAACACCGTCAACGTGTTGGGCAGATGCCGCCACATCGTCGCGGTCGCGTCGGTCATGGTTACTGCGGCCGCAGGCTCAGCAGCGCGTCGATGCCGTCGACCGGCGGCTTGGCGTTGTCCACCTGCAAGGGCGAACCGGACAACGAATCGAGCAGGCGGGGCAAGGGGCCGGTGATGTCCACGCGCACCTGGACGCCGTCGCCGCGCGCCTGTTCGGCCTTCACGCCGCGCACCAGTTCGTTGCGCGACAAGGCGCCGACCGCGCGCGCGTAATCGACGGCGGAATGCAGGCCGCCGATCCAGACGCGGAACGATTGCGCCTGGGCGTCGGCGACCGCCTGCGCGGTTTGGGAATTCGGTGCGGCGACTCCTGCCTGGTTCAGGCCCATATCCGCAACGAGCTTGTCGACGGCCGTGCGGTCGAATTGCGCGACCAGGCTCAGGCGCACCTGCGGCTTGCCGTCGGCCGTCACGGCCGCATCCTGTGCATACTGGTATTGCTGCACGTAATTGGCGGCATTGGCCACGGCCTGCGCCACCTCGGGCCTGGCCAGCACCGCGTTATCGCCGCCGGTGAGCTTGACCACGACCTGCGCGAGCGCGCTCTTCAGCGCCTCGGCGCGTTCCGCGTCGGACTGCGTGTTGACCGGCACCTGGCCGGTGTAAAGGCCTTCGCCATGCGCGGGTGCGCTCGGCGCGAGCAGGGCCAGGGCGAGCAGCGGCAACAACAGGGCGAAGCGGCGCAGGGCGGCGAGGGTCATGGCGAGGTTCCGGAATGGCGCCCAGTCTGCCCAATCGCGGCGCGAACGTCTATCATGCACACCACTTTTACGCGATCCCTGCCGCATGTCCTCGTCGAAAGAAGCCCTGACCTACCGCGCCGCGGGCGTCGACATCGATGCCGGCGAGGAAGTCGTCGAGCGCATCAAGCCGCTGGTCGCGCGCACGTTCCGCAAGGAAGTGATGGCGGGGCTGGGCGGTTTCGGCGCGCTGTTCGAGCTGGCCGGGCGCTACAGGGATCCGGTGCTGGTCTCCGGCACCGACGGCGTCGGCACCAAGCTGAAACTGGCGCAGCAACTCCATCGCCACGACACCATCGGCATCGACCTCGTCGCCATGTGCGTCAACGACGTGCTGGTGCAGGGCGCCGAACCGCTGTTCTTCCTCGACTACTTCGCCACCGGCAAGCTCGACGTCGCCACCACCGTGGCGGTGATCGGCGGCATCGCGAAAGGCTGCGAGCTGGCCGGCTGCGCCCTGATCGGCGGCGAAACCGCCGAGATGCCGGACATGTATGCGCCGGGCGAATACGACCTCGCCGGATTCAACGTCGGCGCGGTGGAAAAATCCGCGCTCATCGACGGCGCGAAGATCCGCGCCGGCGACGCCATCGTCGGCATTGCGTCGAGCGGACCGCATTCCAACGGTTATTCGCTGATCCGCAAGATCGCCACGCGCGCCGGCATCACGCCCGACAACGGCGGTTTCGACATGGAGCTCGGCGACACTACGCTCGCCGACGCGCTGATGGCGCCGACCACGATTTACGTCAAACCCATCCTGAAGATGCTCGGCGAGCACGCCATCCAAGGCATGGCGCATATCACCGGCGGCGGACTGACCGAAAACATCATCCGCGTGGTTCCCGAAGCGCTCGGCATCGCGCTCGATTCGACGGCGTGGAAACTGCCCGCGGTCTTCGACTGGCTGCAGCGCGAGGGCAACGTGACGCAAAGCGAGATGTGGCGCACGTTCAACTGCGGCATCGGCTACACCCTGATCGTGCCCCGCGATGCGGCGAGCGCCGCCATCGCCGCGCTGGCCAGGCTCGGCTTGCCGGCCTGGACCATCGGCGAGATCGTGGCGGCGCGCGGCGACGAACGCGTGCACATCGCCTGAACCACCGTGCCCGATGCAATGGTGCGTGATGTCGTCGTCCTCGCCTCCGGCCGCGGCAGCAATTTCGCGGCCTTGCTCGACGCGCAACGCCGTGGCGATTTGCCGATCCGCATCCGCGCCCTGCTCTCGGACAAGCCCGCTGCGCCAGCGCTGCGCGCGCGCGCGCGACGCCGGCATCGATACCATAACGTTGTCGGTCGCGGATTTTCCGGACCGCGCCGCCTTCGACCGCGCCCTGTTCGCACGCGTCGCCGGCTATGCGCCGGATTTGATCGTGCTCGCCGGCTACATGCGCGTGATCGACACGGCCGTGGTGGCCGCATGGCGCGGGCGCATGATCAACATCCACCCTTCCCTGCTGCCCAAATATCCCGGCCTGCGCACGCATGCGCGCGCGCTCGAATCTGCCGACAGCATGCACGGCGCGAGCGTGCATTTCGTCACCGCCCAGCTCGATGGAGGTCCGGTGTTTGCGCAGGTGGAAATGCCGATACTTCCCGACGACACGCCCGAATCGCTCGCCAGGCGCCTGCTGCCGCTGGAACATAGCCTGCTCGTGGCCAGCGTGGATCTGATCGCGGACGGGCGCGTCACGCTCGGACCTGGCGGCGTCGAACTCGACGGTCGGCCACTCGCCGCGCCATTGCGCCTGCAAATCGACGGCAGCCTGCGAACGGCGTGCGGTCGACGGACCTTTTCGCGGCTTGCCTGAGCCGCCCGGTTCAGTTCCGCGGCATCGACTGCAGGTACGCGGCGACGTTCTTGATGTTGTCCAGCGTGAGACTGTGCGCCACCACCTTCATCACCGAGCCTTCGGGACGTTCGTCGGTGCGCTGGAACACGGTCAGCTGTTTCTCCAGGTAGTCCATGTGCTGTCCGGCCAGGCGCGGGAAGTTAGCATTGCCGCCACCGTCAGCGCCGTGGCAACTGGCGCATGGGGGTACCGACTGGGCGGGAAGGCCGTGCTCGAAAATCGCCTTGCCTGCAGCGATGCGTACGGCTTTGCCTTCGATCGGCTGATGCGCGGGCGGCTGCGCGGCGAAGTACGCGGCAACATCGTCGATCTGAGCGTCGGTCAGGCGGTGGCTCAGACCCCACATGTATTCGAATCCGGCCGGGTCGCGCCGGCTGTGCGCGCGGAAACCCTTCAACTGGGCCTCGAGATAGGTTTTCTGCTGCGCCGCGAGGTTGGGAAAATTCGGCGAGTGCGCCGCGCCGGTGACGCCGTGGCAGTTGGAGCAAACCTGCATCGCGAGCGTGCGGCCCGCGACATCCGGGTTGGCTATGTCGCGCGAACGCGGGACGTTGGCACAGCCGGCGGCGGCGAGCACGAACAAGAGCAGAATCATGCGATGCATAGTCATGGTGAGAACTCCTTGCGCGCTTCAGTAGGCGGCCCAGACGTAGAGGAACAGCGAATTGTTGTCGCTGGCGTTGCGGCCGAAGCCGTCGTAGTTGTGGCTGGCGCCGTTGTACTTGTCGTAGCGCGTGTACTGCAAGCCGATGCGCATGTACTGCACCGGGGTCCAGAATGCCTCGTAGGTCCAGCCGCGCACGGCGGGATTCCCCGAGATGTTGCCGGACACGCGTGTCGGATCGTACAGCGCAGAATCGGTCGTGCCGGTCTGGTTGAAGAACGACAAGCTGCCGCCGTAGTGCGCGTCGTAGACGTAACTCGCCTTGGCGCGGAACACGTTGGTGCGGTCCACCGCATTCGTATCCGGCAACGGGTTGCCGTTGACGTCGAAGACCGGCTGCCCGGCCAGAAACGCCGGCAGGCGCTGGCGGTCGCGCAGATAGGCGAGTTGCGCCGTGAAGGTGTGCGGGTCGAGCAGGTACTGGTATTGCGCATCAACGCCCAGATCACGGAAATGATGCAGCGTCGACGGGTCCGAGGTGTCGAGGGGATCGTCGTATACGTCGGCGTTCATGCCCGACGTGCCGACCATGAGGCTGTGCGGACCCCAGTCGTGCGACAGTGCGATACGCCAGTACGGATTGGTGCCCTGCAGCTTGGTCTTGTCGCCATCGGCGACACCGGCGCTCATGAACGATGCCGGACCCGTGGCGCTACGGTAGCCACCGGCTTCGACATACAGGGTCTGGTTCCAGAACAAATAACCGGTCAGGCCGGCGAGATTGCCGCCCGCCGCAAAACCCGGATAGGGTGCACTGCCGTCGATGAAGCGGCTGCTGGTGGGACTCGGCACCGGTACATACTGCATCCATGCGGCCGCAGTATTCCAGACATCCGATACCGACGGATTGTTGTTCGCACTGACACCCCAGATCACGTCGTGGTTCGCGTCGATGCTGCGGTCTGCGTAGCGGATGTCGACGTTGTCGACATTGGTATGGCCGTGGAAATGGCCATCATCCGACTGGCTGGCGTAGTTGTCGTAGGTGACTTGCAAGAACCCGCCAAGGTTGTCGGTAATCTTGCCGGCCGCGAACACGCTGGCAGTTGCGAAAATCGGCTGATCGTTCTTCTGGAAGTCGGCTTTGGGGTCGTCGCTCTTGCTTGTATTGTTCACGCGCGAATCGCTCAGTACCGCCATGCCGGCGAAGGGAAGCGTGCGGGCGCCCAGCGTATAGCCGGTGAGTTTGAACAGGCGGCCGTAAGCCGTCAGTTCCGGAAATTGCCCGCCGGCGTGGCATGCCTGGCAGTTTTGCCCGGTCTGGCGGTTGAACGTCGGCAACGCACTGGCGATGCCGGGCAGCAGCAGCAGACAGACAAACAATGCGCCGAGCGTGCGGGCTGCGTGGCGCTGGCCTACCAGAATTTGTCGATTCATCGTTGTGTCCTCATACCTGCGATGGCGCCATTATGCCCGACCGCGCGGATCGCGTTTTGACGCTGGTCAATGGAATCGATGGCGATCGGCAGTGTTTTCGTCCAATGGATTTTTCCAATACCTATTTGCAAATACTTGGCGCGATCTTTCTGGCGCTGATGGGATTGATCGCGAACTTCACGTCGTCGCGATGGACTTCTCGCACAACCCATTGTGGCATTCCCCCGCATAAAACGATCGCAAAGCCCGCCGTGGACGGATTAACCATCGTCCCTCTGCTGCGACTGTGGAAGCTCGTGCCGACCGGGCTCGTCGACGGCTTGATCACCGCGACATAGCAAGAAGCTAGCGCGGAACCGGTGATCCGCACGGCCGGTTTTCGCAACCGGTGGTCGGATGTCGTTCAGGCGCCCGCGTCCACAATGCGTGCGCCTTCGATACCGGACGATCCCATGCGCAATGTGCTCTTCGCCGTCGCCCTGACCGCTGTGTCTGCGTCCGCCCTGGCCTCCGCGCCGCTGCAACCCGAACAAGCGACATACACCGTCACCCGCGACGGCAAGGCCATCGGCACAGCGACGTATTCGCTCGCCGCGAACGCCGACGGCACCTGGACCCTGCACAGCGAAACCCGCGGCACTGGCGGCATGGCGAAATTGCTGGGCCTGGACGTGCGCGAGGATTCCGTGTTCGGCATCCGGAACGGCAAGCTGCAAGGGCTGCGCTACGACTATCGGCAGGACGCCGCGATCAAGCACAGACAGCGCACGATCGACTTCGACGCGAACGCCGGGCAAATCCGCGTGCGCGACAACGGCAAGGATTTTCGCTACGCGCTGGTGGACAACGCCATCGACCGCAGCACGGTGGCGGTCGCGCTGGGCCTCGCGCTGGCCGATGGCGCGACGTCGGCGACGCTGCCGGTCGCGGTGCGCGATCGCGTGGAGATGCAGAAGTATTCGGCGCAGGGAAAAGCGTCGATCAGCGTGCCCGCCGGAAAATTCGACGTCACCGAAATCGACCGCACCGACGCGCCGGGCAAGGTGATGAAATCGTGGTACGCACAAGGCCTGCTGCCGGTGCGCGTCGAGCAGCCGCAGCACGACGGCAAGGCCATCGTGCTGGAGCGCAAGTAACGCCACTACGACGGCAGGCGCCGGATCTTCGCCCCGAGCGTGCCGAGCTTTTCCTCGATGCACTCGTAGCCGCGGTCGATGTGGTAGATGCGGTCGACCGTGGTGTCGCCCTTGGCGACGAGTCCGGCCAGCACGAGGCACGCAGACGCGCGCAGGTCGGTGGCCATCAGCGGCGCGCCGGACATCTCGCGCACGCCCTTGACCACGGCGGTGTTGCCTTCCAGGCGGATGTCGGCGCCGAGGCGCTCGAGCTCGTGCACGTGCATGAAGCGGTTCTCGAACACGTTTTCGGTGATCGTGCCGACGCCTTCGGCAACCGTGTTGAGCGCGGTGAACTGCGCCTGCATGTCGGTCGGGAACGCCGGGTACGGTGCCGTGGTCACGTCGACCGCGCGCGGACGCTTGCCGCGCATGTCCACTTCGATCCAGTCCTCGCCGGTATTCAGGTGCGCGCCGGCGTCCTCGAGTTTGTGCAGCACCGCGTCGAGCGTGCGCGGACGCGCGCGCTTGGCCATGACGCGGCCGCCGGTGATCGCGCCGGCGACGAGGAAGGTGCCGGTTTCGATGCGGTCCGGCAGCACGTCGTACTCGCGTGCCGTGCAGGCGCTCCACGCCTTCGATGACGATGGTGGCAGGTGCCCGCGCCGGAAATCTTGCCGCCCATCGCGTTGATGCAATGCGCGAGGTCCACCACTTCGGGTTCCTGCGCCGCGTTCTCGATGATCGTGGTGCCCTGTGCCAGCGCCGCCGCCATCATGATGTTCTCGGTGCCGGTGACGGTGACGATGTCCATGACGATGCGCGCGCCGCTCAGGCGCTTGGCGCGGGCCTTGATGTAGCCGTTCTCCACCGAAACCGTCGCGCCGAGCGCTTCCAGTCCGCGGATGTGCTGGTCGACCGGGCGCGAGCCGATCGCGCAGCCTCCCGGCAGGGAAACATCGGCCTCGCCGAAGCGCGCCACCAGCGGGCCGAGCACGAGGATGGACGCGCGCATGGTCTTGACCAGGTCGTACGGCGCGAAATAGCGGTTGGCCGTACGCGGATCGACATGGATTTTCATGCGCTCGTCGATGGTCAGCGACACGCCCATCTGGCCGAGCAGTTCCATCGTCGTGGTGACGTCATGCAGATGCGGCACGTTGCCGATGCTGACCGGCTCGTCGGCGAGCAGGGTCGCGGCGAGAATCGGCAGCACCGCGTTCTTGGCGCCGGAAATCCACACGTCGCCGTTGAGCGGCTCGCCCCCTGAAATAACGATCTTTGCCATCAACTCATTCCTTGCTTTGCCGCCTCGTCGGGCGTCAGCGTGCGCAGCGACAAGGCATGGATCTCGCCGCCCATCAGCTCACCCAGGGTGGCGTAGACCATGCGATGCCGCGCCAGCGGCAGCTTGCCTGCGAACGCCGCGCAAACCACGGTCGCCTCGAAATGCACGCCATCGTCGCCTTCAACCCGTGCCGTGGCGCCGGGCAGGCCCTGTTCGATCAAAGTCTGGATGCTGCGAGTGTCCATGCGCGGCTCGGGATATGGCGGGATGCGGGCGGCTGCGACGCGGTAGTCCCCCGAATCGTCTTCGCCGGAACGGGGCTCGTCGGTTACAATGAGCGAAGGTTGCGCATGGTACTCAAAATCCTTGGCCGCAGATACCCGCAGCGGGACGATCCCGCCATATTCCCTGCTCAACCCCGCCTTCCTGCCCGGTCCCTACCTCATGAATGCCCGCCTTGTGTCGCTTGCCGAGAATCCGCTGAGCAACCCGTTGCTCGATGCGGAGGCGCTCAAGCGCAGCGCCATGTAACGTGATCGACATCGAGGCGCGCGCGATCGAAGCGCTGCGCACGCGCATCGACGACAACTTCCTGCGCGCCTGCCGGCTGATGTTCGAGTGTCCCGGTAGCGCGTCATTGTCTCGGGCATGGGCAAATCCGGCCACATCGCGCGCAAGATCGCCGCCACGCTCGCCTCGACCGGCACGCCGGCGTTCTTCGTGCATCCGGCCGAGGCCAGCCACGGCGATCTCGGCATGATCACGCACAAGGACGTCGTGCTGGCCCTGTCCAATTCCGGCGAAACCGACGAGCTGCTCACCATCCTGCCGGTGATCAAGCGCCAGGGCATTCCGCTGATCGCGATGACCGGCAATCCGTCATCCTCGCTTGCCGAAATGAGCGACGTGCACCTGGACGTGAGCGTGCCGGCCGAAGCCTGCCCGCTCAACCTCGCACCCACCGCCAGCACGACGGCGGCGCTGGTGATGGGCGACGCGCTCGCGATCGCGCTGCTCGAGGCGCGCGGCTTCACCGACGAGGATTTCGCCCGTTCGCATCCGGCCGGCAGCCTGGGCCGGCGCCTGCTGCTGCACATCGCCGACGTGATGCACATGGGCGATGCGGTACCGAGCATCGGCGCCACGGCGAGCCTGTCCGAGGCCTTGATGGAAATGACGCGCAAGGGACTGGGCATGACCGCCATCGTCGACGCGGCGGGACACCTGCTCGGCGTGTTCACCGACGGCGACTTGCGCCGCGCCGTGGACAACAAGCGCATCGACCTGCGCACCACGCCGGTGACGGCCCTGATGACCGCACACCCCAAGACCATCGGTGCCGACAAGCTCGCGGTGGAAGCCGCGCGCCTGATGGAAGCGCACAAGATCCATGCGCTGCTCGTGGTCGACACGGACAACCGCGTCGTCGGCGCGCTCAACATCCACGACCTGCTGCGCGCACGCGTGGTCTGAGATGCCGTATTCGCAGCTCAACGACCTGCCCGCCGATATCCGCGCGCGCGCGGCGAAAATCAAACTTGCCCTGTTCGATGTCGACGGCGTGCTCACCGATGGCCGCCTGTACTACAGCGACGACGGCCGCGAATCCAAGGCGTTCCACGTCCACGACGGACTGGGCCTCAAGCGCCTGATGGCGAACGGCATCGAGGTCGGCATCATCACCGCGCGCCTGAGCCACATGGTCACCGAGCGCACCGCGGAACTGGGCATCGCGCACGTCTACCAGGGCCAGGAAAACAAGCTCGCCTGCTACGAACAGCTGATCCATGCGCTCAAGCTCGCGCCGGATCAATGTTGCTACTGCGGCGACGACCTGCCTGACCTCGCCATCATGCAGCGCGTCGGGCTTTCCATCGCCGTGGCGAACGCGCACCCATGGGTGCGCGAACACGCGCGCTGGCGCACGCAGATGCGCGGCGGCGAAGGCGCGGTGCGCGAGGTCTGCGACCTGCTGCTCGCCGCGCACGGCAAGGCCGAGTCCGAACTGGCCAATTTCGCCTGATGGAACGCCGCCTCGTCCTCGCCATCGCAGCGCTGGCCGTACTTGCGCTCGCCACGCAGATATTGGTGTGGGTGTTCGCGCCGCGCGAAGCTCCGCCCGCCTTCGTCGGACCACCGCGCTCGGACTACACTCTCTCCGACTTTTCCATCGACGCGCTCGACGCCCAGGGCCAGCACAGCTTCAGCGTCGCCGGACCGCGCCTGGTACGCCGCGCCGCGGACGGTTCGGTCTTCGTGACGTCGCCGGACTACACCATCGTCGACAACGGCCAGCACCTGTGGAAAGGCAATTCCGCTTCGGCCTGGGTCGACAAGAACGGCACCGTGATGAAGCTCGAAGGCAAGGTCGACATGCACCGCCTGCCAGGCCCCGGCACGCCGCCCGCGCAATTGCTCACCTCGGACCTGACCGTCACTTCCCCGAGCAAGGGCCAGGTCTTATCCTCGGCACAGGGAAAGACCATGCAAACAGCCGCCCTCGCCACGATCACCGAACCCGGTCACATCGTGCGCGGTGTCGGCATGCAGGCCGACCTGGGATTGAAAACCGTGCAATTCTTGTCCAACGTCCACTGGACCCTGCTGCCCGCCAACCATGCCAACCCATAATCCGATTCGCCTTGCCGCCGCCTGTGCCGCGCTCGTCCTCGCGCAATCCGCGTTCGCGCTGAGCACCGACCGCCGCCAGCCGATGAACATCGACGCGAACTACCAGAAGTCCACGCAAAGCCGCACCGGCAAGGCCGGCGATCCGGACATCACGCAGCTCGACGGCAACGTGGTGATGGCGCAGGGTTCGATGCAGGCCCATGCCGACCACGCCACGATCTACCGCAATCCTTCGGGTGTCGCCGACGCGAACGGCAACACCGGCAGCCTGACGCACGTCGTGCTGACCGGAAAGCCGGCGCATTTGCAGCAGGTGCATGACGGCGATTGCGGCCTGATGACGGCCGACGCGGACAACATCGACTACGACAACCTCACCGGCATCGCACTGCTCACCGGCAACGTCACCGTGATCCAGCACGGCAAGGGCGAGTTCCACGGCGAGCGCATGCGCTACAACACCAACACCGGCGAGATGGAAAGCGGTGATTCTTCCGCGTCCAGCCGCGTGCACATGGTGATGCAGCCGAAGAGCGAGCAACCCAAGCCGGCCGCCAACGCCGATTGCACCAAGGCCGCGGCTACGCACTGATGCTGGCCGCCACCGGATTGCAGAAGAGCTTTCGCGGCCGTGCCGTCGTGCGCGATTTCGCCTTTTCCCTGGAACAAGGCGAAGTCGTCGGCCTGCTCGGCCCGAACGGCGCCGGCAAGACGACGACGTTCTACATGGTGGTCGGCCTGATCGGCGCCGACGCCGGCCGCATCAGTCTGGACGAGCACGACATCACGCAGATGCCGATGCACGCACGCGCACGGCTCGGCGTTGGCTACCTGCCGCAGGAACCGTCCGTATTCCGGCGCCTGACCGTCGCCGAAAACGTGTTGGCGATCCTGGAACTGCGCGAGGACCTGGACGCCGCCGGGCGCCGCGCCGAACTCGAATCCCTGCTCGACGAATTGCAGATCGCGCACATCGCCGACAGCCGCGGCGTGAGCCTGTCGGGCGGCGAGCGCCGGCGCGTGGAAATCACCCGCGCGCTGGCCGCCAAGCCGCGCTTCATGCTGCTCGACGAACCCTTTGCCGGCATCGATCCGATTTCGGTGGTGGAGATCCAGCGCATCGTGAAGCAACTGCGTGCGCGCGGCATCGGCATCCTGATCACCGACCACAACGTGCGCGAAACGCTCGGCATCTGCGACCGCGCCTACATCATGAGCGAGGGCACGGTGTTGGCCAAGGGCGCGCCGGCCGACGTACTGGCCAACGACCGGGTGCGCGAGGTGTATCTGGGCAAGGAATTCCGGATGTAACTGGCTACCAGGTAGCCGAGCTGGCATTGCGCCAACCTCCCAGTATAGCGCGATTGTGGGCATTGACGGACAGCCCCGCACCGGGGCTATCCTCAAGCTTCGGACGCAGGCTGCGCCCGCCTGGAATCCGCAGTGAAGCCCGCGTTACAACTTCGAATCAACCAGCAACTGGCGTTGACGCCGCAGTTGCAGCAGGCGATCCGCCTGCTGCAGTTGTCCAGCGTCGAGCTGGAAATGGAGTTGCGCGAAGCGCTCGAATCCAATCCCCTGCTGGAACTGGCCGAAGCCGAAGGCGACGACGGCGAGGCCGAAGCGCAGGCCGATGGCGATACCGTGGTCGACATCGCCGGCGACGGCGAATCGGCAACCGCCGAACGCGAAGAACCGAACTACGACGAGCCCATGGATTTCGAGCTCGAGCGCAGCGACTACGGCGCACCCATGCCCGAGGACAGCGACGGATTCGAGGCCCAGGACGGCGAACCGGAAGACTTGCGCGATCATCTGTTGTGGCAGCTCAATCTCACCTCGATGTCGGCGCGCGACCGCGCCATCGGCGTGACCCTCATCGAGGCGATCGACGACGACGGCTACCTGCACGAAAGCAACGAAACGTTGCAGTCCAACCTCGCCGACCTGTATCGGGTCGGCGCGGACGAAATCGAGGCCGTGCGCCACCGCATCCAGCAATTCGACCCGCTCGGCGTGGGCAGCCGCAGCTTGAGCGAATGCCTGTGCGTGCAATTGGACGCCTGCGATCCGCAGACTCCCGGTTGGCATGCGGCCAAGGCACTCGCCGCCGAGCATCTGGAGGAACTGGCGCGCAACGACCGCGCACGCCTGTGCCGGCAATTGAAGGTCGACGCCGACGACCTGGACGCGGCGATCGCCCTGATCCGGTCGCTCGATCCCAAGCCCGGCGCGCAGATCGATCCCGGCAAGGCGGAGTATGTCGCGCCGGATGCCTACGCGTTCAGGCACAACGGCCGCTGGAGCGTGGGCCTGAGCCCGAGCTGCCAGCCCAAGCTGTCCATCAACCAGCAGTACGCCGGCCTGATCGCGCGTGCGCGCCGCGACGACGCGGCGTATTTGCGCGGGCAACTGCAGGAGGCGCGTTGGCTGATCAAGAGCCTGGAAACCCGCGCCGACACCGTGCTCAAGGTCGCCGGGGCGATCGTGCGAGCGCAAAGCGCCTTCCTCGATTTCGGGCCAGAAGCGATGCGCCCCCTCGTGCTGCGCGACATAGCCGAGGAAATCGGCATGCACGAATCCACGGTTTCGCGCGTGACCACGCGCAAGTACCTGCACACGCCGCGCGGCACGTTCGAGTTCAAGTATTTCTTCTCTTCCGGCGTGGCCACCGTCGATGGCGGTGCCGCTTCGGCGACCGCGATCCAGGCGATGATCCGCAAGCTGATCGACGAGGAAATCCCGGCGCGGCCATTGTCGGACCAAACCCTCGCCACGGAACTGAATCGCCGCGGCATCGAAGTCGCTCGGCGCACCGTGGCCAAGTACCGCGAGGCGCTGCACATCCCCTCATCCAACGAACGCAGCCGGCTCGGCTGAAAGGAGCGCACTGGAACCCCAGTGGAGATCGCAGGTCTGAATCAATGTCCCGCCAGCGCGGGACGACGTCTCATTCGTTAATTTCTGGAGGCAGGTTATGCAGATCAATGTCAGCGGTCATCAGGTTGCCGTCACTCCCGCCCTGCACGATTACGCGGTCGGCAAGCTCGAACGCATCGTCCGCCATTTCGACCATCTGCACGACGTCACGGTCACTTTGAGCGTGGAAAAGCTGCTGCAAAAAGCCGAAGCCACGCTGCATTGCGCGAACAACAAGATCATTCATGCCGACGCCCAGGCCGCCGATCTGTATGCCGCGATCGACGCAGCTCGCCGACAAACTCGACCGTCAGGTCAAGAAACTCAAGGAAAAGCTCACCCACCACCATCGCGACAGCGTGCGCCAGGCGCGTCCGGCCTGAAGCACGCAGCACGACAGTGATGCCGCCTCTACCGCCAGCGGCAGAGGCGGCTGCGGATCAAGTCTTGACGCGATAGCACGGAACGTATGTTCGTCCCCGGCAGCTTCATGCGCTGTTGCGCGACGAAACTCGCCAGCAGCGCATCCAGGGCTCGCATGATTTCCGGGTCGCCGTCGATCACAAACGGTCCGTTCTCGGCGATCGCGCGCAGCCCTTCTTCCTTGACGTTGCCGGCGACGATGCCGGAGAACGCCCGGCGCAGGTCCGCGGCGAGCAGGTGGCGCGGCTGATCGCGCTGCAACTTCAACCCGGCCATGTTCGCGTGCGTCGGCCGGAACGGTTGCTGGAACGCATGTTCGACGTTGAGCGCCCAGTTGAAGAAGAATGCATCCTTGTTGTCGAGGCGGTACAGGCGCACTTTTTCCACACCCGCCGACAGCAGACGCGCCGTTTGCGCAGGGTCGCCGGTGACGATGCGGTAGTGCTCGGCCACGTCGTTGCCGAGCGTGAGCTTCAGGAACGCGTCGATCTGCTCGAAATACGCCGCCGATTCGCGCGGTCCGGAAAACACCAGCGGATAGGGTATGCCGACATTGGCCGGATGCAGCAGGATGCCAAGCAGGTACAGGATTTCCTCGGCGGTGCCGACGCCACCGGGAAACACGATGATGCCATGGCCGGCGCGCACGAACGCTTCCAGGCGCTTTTCGATATCCGGCATGATCACCAGGTTGTTGACGATGGCGTTCGGCGATTCGGCGGCGATGATGCCGGGCTCGGTAATGCCGATGTAGCGGCGCGAGCGCATGCGCTGCTTGGAGTGCGCGATGGTTGCGCCCTTCATCGGCCCCTTCATCGCACCCGGGCCGCAACCGGTGCAGATGTCGAAGCCGCGCAGGCCGAGTTCGTAGCCGACCTTCTTCGTGTAGTCGTATTCGGTGCGCGAGATGGAATGTCCGCCCCAGCACACCGCCAGGTTCGGCTCCTGGTTTGGCTTGAGCACGCGCGCATTGCGCAGGATCTCGAACACCGCGTGGGTGATGCCGTGCGAATCGCCGAGTTCGAAGCGCCCGGCCTGGATCTGGTTGGCGACGTAGACGATGTCGCGCACCACCGCGAACAGCAGTTCGTGGATGCCGCGAATGATGTGGCCGTCGACGAAGGCGCTGGCTGGCGCGTTCTTCAGCTCCAGCTTGATGCCGCGATCCTGTTGCAGCACCTGGATTTCGAAATCGGGGTAGCTTTCGAAAATGCCGAGGGCGTTGTCGTTCTCGCTGCCGGAGGTGAGCACGGCGAGCGCGCAGCGGCGCAACAGGGCATTAAGGCCGCCTTGGCTGGCGTCGCGCAGGCGGGTGACTTCGTTGCGTGAAAGTATATCCATGCCGGCAACCGGTGCGATGCGGGCGTTGACGGTGGGAAGTTTCGTGGTTTGAGATTGTCTGTTCATGTCAGGAAGTGTAACCGAAAGAAAAACCGGCGCCCTCGCGGGCGCCGGTTCGGGTACTGCCGATACGACGCGTTTAGAACTTGTAGCGCAAGGTCAGCAGGATCTGCCAACGGGAAACCACGCGCGACGGATTCGTGTAGCTGTCGTACAAGGTGTAGGCCTGCGGCGGCTTGCTCAGGTTGTAGACGTACTGGCCGTTGGCGGCAGTCGCGGAGGAAACCAGATAACGCGTGCCGAAGAAGCCTGCATTATCGACGTCGCCCCACTTCTTGTTGAGCAGATTCAGGAAATTGTAGATGTCCATGCGCACGACGAACTTGTCCTTGCCGAAGAAGCCCGGCAATTCCTGCTGCAAGCCGAGGTCGAGCTGATTGACCCACGGCGAGTTCGTCGCATTACGTCCGGCAATTTGACCGCGGTGCTTGCTCAGGTACGAGTTGTTGTCGATAAATGCATTAAAGGCGTCGATTTGCGCCTGGGTGGCGCTGCCGTAACTCACGCGCGGGTCGTTTTTAAGCGGGACGTAGACCAGGTCATCGAAGCCAAGGCTGTCGCCATTCACGTCGTTGCCGAAGGTCCAGCTGTAGGGCAGGCCGCTGTGACCGTTATAGAACAACGAGGCCGTGGTCCTGTTGTCGCCGAAAAAGGCATGTTCCCAGTTCAACGCCGCCTTGAACGACAATGGGATATTGAACCGAGAATTCGCCGCAACGATTTCGTTCGCGTTGATGCGCGGGTTGTAGTTGAAGTTGGAATACGCCTGCGAACTGGTGCCGGGATTCACATCTGTAGCATGGGTAAACGTGGCGCTTACGGTGCCGCTCAAGCCATTTTCCCACGGCTTGCTCAGCGCCAAGGTGAGCGAATTGCTCATGCCTTGGCTGGTATTGGTCAACTCCGTCGAGTGGGTGTTGATCTCCGGATAGGCACCGAAGTTTGTGCCGGTGCCGGTCGTGCCGGCCGTCTTCCAATACGAATCGCGACCGTCCGGCATGGTGCCGTTCGGCACGCCGAAGTTCGGCGCAATGTAGGCGATGGCGTCGTTGGACTTGATCATCATGTACTCGGCCGAGCCGACCAGGCCCCACCATGGCAACTCGGAATCGAACGCCAGATTGAACTTCAACGACGTCGGCAGCTTGAAGTTCGGATCCAGGGTGTCGATCTGGCAGTTGGCGGAGGCTGTGCAGATGCCGGACGCGACCGAACCCGGGCTATTCTGATTGTAGGGGTCGGGGCTGAACGGATACTGGGTCGGGTCAGTGCTCCGGAACTGTTTCGTACCAACCACGCCATTGTTGATGTAGGGATTGGACAGCCACACCGTGGGCGGAAGGCTCTGGAACAGGCCCACGCCGCCGTGCAACTGCATCCGCAACGTGGTGTCGAAGTTGTAGTTGAAGGCGATGCGCGGCTCGATGACCGAGTTCTTGCCACCTAGCGAGGTATTGGGGGCGTAGCCGAAGCGCTCCTGCCAGTAGCTCACGCCTGTTGCCGGGTCGATCGCCACCGGCGGCGCATGATCGGAGTTCGGCATGTCGACGCGCACGCCATAGGTGAGCGAGAGCCGGTCCGTGGCTTGCCAGGTATCCTGCAGGAATGGGCTGATCTGGGAGTACTTCCAGGTACCGGCGCTATCGCCCAGGGTGACGCCGGTCGGCAGGACGTTCACGACGTAGGTGCCGTAGTTGCCGGCGGCAATCTCGTCCGCTGGGGTGCCATTGCCATTCTTGTCGTAAAACCCGTAAGAGCCATGCAGCAACTGGCCGAAAACATCAGCCGTCTTGTTGCTCAGGTAGTCGAAACCGCCCTTGACGACGTGGTCGCCGAGGTGCCAGGTGCCGGCCAAGGTGCCGTTGAGGCGCTTGCTGGCGATCGAGTTCTCGTGGCGGAAACGATCCTCGCCCGCGATGACCCAGTCGACGCTGCTGGGAATGCTGCCGGCGTAGTTGGGACAACTGGACGCAGAGGCGGTGAAGCAGGCGTAGACCTCAGGCTGGTTCTCGGCCGCCCCGTTGGTGTTGTCGTACTTCTGGTAGCCGAGTTTGAACTCCGTGCTGAAGGTGTCGGTCCAGTCGCTGAACAACTGAAAAGAATAATTGTCGGTCTTGCTGGCGGAGGTGTAAAAGTCACTGGACAGGACGACGCTGGTGGGTTTTACGTACCCGACGTAAGGGGTGGGCTTGCTTTCCTCGGTGCGCTGGTAGGTGAAGCTGGCGCGCTGGCTGTCGCTGATGTTCCAGTCCACTTTGGCCAAGGAACGTTTGTCTTCCAGAGTCAACCCAGAGCCGCCGCCGCCACTGGTACCGGGATTGATGCCGATGGACTGGAACGCCTGGGCGACCGCATCCACCTGCGCCTGGGTGAGATCGCCGCTGGTGACCGCGTCAGTGCCTACGCCCTTGATGCCGGTGACTTTCTGGTCTTCGTAGGCGGCGAAGAAGAACAGTTTGTCCTTGATGATCGGGCCGCCGACCGTGGCGCCCTACGTCTGGTTCTTGTCGAATCCGGAATAATCGCTGCCGCCACGACTCCCGACCATGCTGCTTGCGTCGGTATATGCGTCGTACACGGAACCGTGGAACTCATTGGTGCCCGACTTGGTAACGGCGTTGATGTTCGCGCCGACCGAGTCGAACGCGGTGTCGTAATCGGTGGCCTTGATCTCGTAGGCGGCAATGGTGTCAGGCGAGATTGGCGAACCGGTGAAGCCAAGACCGTTCGAGTTCAGGCCGAACGGATCGTTCACCGACAGGCCGTCGACGCTGATGTTGTTATAGCGGTTGTTCTGGCCGGCCAGGGAGATCGAGCCGTCGTTCTGGTCGGTGACGGTGATGCGCGGGTCGAGGCGGGCGATATCGTCCAGCGAACGGTTGCCGCTGATCGCAGTTTCCAGCGCACGGCCGCTGATGCTGGTGCCCAGGCCCTTGTTGTCCGCGTTGAACTGCGAATCCAGGGCGGACGCGGTGACGGTCACGCCTGCCAGCTCGGTGGTTGGAGGGGCGGCCAGATTGGCCGTGGCGACCTGCCCAAGTTCAATGTAGATATTGTCGGCATCGATTTCCTTGATGCCGTTGCCGGTGGCTTCGACATGGTAGGGACCGCCGACGCGCAAACCCTGCGCGATGTAGCGGCCATTGACGTCGGTGGTCGTGACCGAGGCCGTGCCAGACGGCACGTGCACGATACGCACCGTCGCACTGGCGACCGGCTTGCCGGCTGCATCGGTGACGCGGCCCGACAACCCTGCCGATGTGGTCTGTGCGAACGCGCTGGACATGGCCAGCATCGAAGCCAGAAGCCAGAACAAAATCTGCATCCCGAATCGCTTGCTCATCTGCATACCCCTCACTGAATACCGAAACTAACGGTACATTTCCGTACTGCTGCAGTTTGCAATGCCCGCAGCAACCCAAACACGGTTTACCCCACAGCGGAATTCCCGGCCCCCGCTTCAACGAGTTTAACAAATTCCCAAGAATTTGCGCACAAGTTCTGAACAAATCTAGCCGGGGGTCGTGACAAAGCTGTTACGTGCTAGTGTTTGCCCAGATACACGACCACGCCATCCAGGAACATCTGCACCGAAAGTGCGACGAGAAGCATGCCTGTCAGCCGCTCCAGGGCCGTCAGCACGCTGGCGCCGAGCCAGCGGAACAGGTACGTCGACGACAGCAGGATCACCGCAGTGGCGAACCAGGCGCAGAACAGCGCGATGCTCCAGTCGGCGGTACGCCCCGGATGCGAATTGGTCAGCAGCATCAACGCGGCCATGGCCGATGGCCCGGCCACGCCGGGTATGGCCATCGGCACGATGAAGGGTTCCATGCCGGTTGCGCCGCCGAAAATGCCGCCCTCGCGCGGCGGGAATATCATCTTCACGCCGATCAGGAACAGCACGATGCCGCCGGCGATGCTGACCGATTCGGTGCGCAATTGCAGCGCGGAGAGCACATAGCCGCCCCCGAACAGGAACGCGAACAAAACCGCCAGCGCGATCAGCAGTTCGCGCACGAGCACGCGGCGCCGGCGTTCCGGCACCACGTTCTTTAGCAGGCTCAGGAACAGCGGGATGTTGCCGAGCGGATCCAGGATCAGAAACAGCAGGACGCCGGCCGACAGCGTGCTCAGACTAGGTTCCACGGTGTTATCCCCGGCTATGGCTGCGCGTTTTATATCACAACGCTATCAACGCAAATTCAGCGTTTTCGATACCGCCGTCGATTCCGCGCCGAGCAGATAAACCACCGCGTTCGCGGCGGCATCGGGCAAGGGCACCTCGAGCGCGTTCTCGCCGAAATAGGCAGTTGCGCGCAGGCGCGTGCGCATCGGCGCGGGCAGCAGCGCATGCGCGCGCACGCACGTCGATTCCCATTCATCGCGCAGGATCGAAACCAGGCCCGACAGCGCGTGCTTGGCCACGCCATAGGCGCCCCAGTAGGCGCGGCCCATGCGCACCGGATCGTCGAGCACGAACACGACACTCGCCTGCTTCGCTTCGCGCAACAACGGCAGGCACGCCTGCGTGAGCAGGAACGGCGCGGACACGTTGACGTGCATGCCGCGCAGCCAGTCGTCGGCTTCGATATCGGCGGCCGGTCGCAGGTCTTCGAAATGCGCGGCCGCGTGGACGATGCCGTCGAGGCGGCCGAATTCACGTCCGATCGTGGCCGCCAATTCCGCGTAGTCGCGCGGCGTGGCGCCGGCGAGATCCAGCGGATACAGCGCCGGCTGCGGGGCCTTCAGTGCCGCGATTTCGTCGTAGACCTTTTCCAGCCGCGCAATGCGCCGGCCGAGCAGGACCACGCTCGCGCCAGCGCGCGCGCCGGCGAGCGCGCTGGCGCGGCCCAAGCCGCCGGCTGCGCCGGCAACGAGCACGACGCGTTCGCGCAAATAGTCGGTCGACGCCCGCCAATTCGGCGGCAGGCGCGCGTCGGTCGATGCGGACATGCGCGGGTCAGGCCTTTTTCGCTTCCTTGACCATGCGCTCGAGTTCGCCGCTCTCGTAGAGTTCCAACGTGATGTCGCAGCCACCGATCAGTTCGCCGTTGATGAACAACTGCGGGAACGTCGGCCAGTTCGAATAGTGCGGCAGGTTCGCGCGCACTTCGGGGTCCTCGAGCACGTTCACCGAGGCGTACTCCGCGCCGACCGCCTTGAGCGCCTGCGCGGTGCGGCTGGAAAACCCGCACATCGGGAATTGCGGCGTGCCTTTCATGAAGAGCACGATGGGACTGGATTGCACGGTTTGCTTGATGCGTTCGATGGTGTCCATGGGTCACGGCAGACTGCGCGGGGCATCCGCGCCGATGCTGCGCATTGTAGCAGTGCGGCGGGTATACTTGATTGTCAGTTCAATAAAAGGAAAACGCCATGGCCATCGAACTTCCTGCCCTGCCCTACGCGCGCGACGCGCTGGCACCGCATATTTCGGCCGAAACCATCGATTATCACTACGGCAAGCACCATCAGGCCTACGTGACCAACCTCAACAACCTGATCAAGGGCACCGAATTCGAGGCCATGGACCTCGTGTCCATCGTCAAGAAGGCGCAAGGCGGCATGTTCAACAACGCCGCGCAAATCTGGAACCACACGTTCTACTGGAACAGTCTTGCTCCGAAAGGCGGCGGCGAGCCGTCTGGCAAGCTCGCCGACGCGATCAAGAAGGCATTCGGCGGCATCGCCCAGTTCAAGGACGATTTCAGCAAGCTTGCCGCCGGCACGTTCGGCTCGGGCTGGGCCTGGCTGGTGCAGCGCGCGGATGGCTCGCTCGGCATCGTCAGCACCTCGAACGCGGCGACGCCGATCACCGGCTCCGATCGTCCACTGCTGACCTGCGATGTCTGGGAACACGCCTATTACATCGACTACCGCAACGCGCGACCGAAGTATGTCGAAGCGTTCTGGAATCTGGTGAACTGGGAGTTCGCCACCAGCCAGATGAAGTAAATGATGCGAACCCTCTGAAGAACCGTCGCGAGCGAAGACAGGTCACACACCGCCAGCGCGCAGGAACCGGAGTTTACAGTCGAGTAAATGAGGATTCCGAGCACTGCCGGCGTGCGAGATGTCGAGCGCAGCAGGTTATTCAGAGGTTCGTGACGCGCATCGAATAGTCAATCGCGCGCACATGCTTCGTCAGGGCGCCGACCGAGATGTAGTCGACGCCCGTTTCCGCCAGCGCGCGCACGCGATCCAGGCTCACGCTGCCGGAAACCTCCAGCTTGACGCGACCGGCGACATGCGCGACCGCGCGGCGGATGTCGGCGAGTGAAAACTCGTCGAGCATGATGCGGTCAACATACGCCACGAGCGCTTCGTCCAGTTCGGCGAAATTTTCGACTTCCACTTCAAGCAGCAAATCCGGATGCCGCGCACGCGCGGCCTGCACGGCCGCGGCGAGAGAGCCCGCTGCCGCGATGTGGTTTTCCTTGATCAGGATGGCGTCGAACAGGCCGATGCGGTGATTGGCCGCGCCGCCGCAGCGCACCGCGTACTTTTGCGCAAGGCGCAATCCGGGCACGGTCTTGCGCGTGTCGAGGATCGTCGCGTGCGTGTCGCGCACCGCGTCGGCGTATTGTGCGGCGATGCTCGCCGTGCCCGACAATGTTTGCAGGAAGTTCAGGGCGCAGCGTTCCGCTCCGACCAGCGCGCGCGCATTGCCGCGCAGCTCGCAGACGATGCCGTTCGCCTCGATGCGCACGCCTTCGGCCACGCGCCAATCGATAACCGTCTGCGCATCGAGTTCGCGGAAACACGCATCGAACCACGGCCGTCCGCACACCACGGCCGCTTCGCGCGCGATCACGCGGGCGTGCGCCTGCGCTTGCGGCGGCAACAGATCGGCAGTGACGTCGCCGCTACCGAAATCCTCGGCCAGCGCGCGGCACACGTCGGCTAGCACCGTCGCGGAATCCGGCGGCTGCGGCATCGTCTCGCGCATCATCTCAGCCAGCGGATGTTTCCGGCTTGGCGTGCGCTGCCTTCAGGCGTTCGACGATCGCGTCGAGGGCGCGGTCGAACAAGGGCACTTCTTCCAGAATCGCCGCATCGCCGCGGCGGATTTCGATGGCCAGCGCCTGTACGGTCTTGTCCGCCACCTTCAGACCCTTGCGGTTCACGAACAGGTATTTGGAGCTGATCGGACTGATCCACGACAGTTTCGCACGTTCCTTGGTCGTGCCGTCGACACCGGTGAATTCGACCCAGGTGCCAACTTTCATCGCCTTGACCTGGCGCAGGCTCTCGTCCTCCTCGCCCAATTCCGGCGGCGCCGCCGCGGCCTCGGCACGCAGGACGATTTCTTCCTCGACCGGACTGTCGATCGCTGCCGCCGTTGCGGTCGCGGTGCCGACGATCTCGAATCCCGGCGCCGCCTCATCTTCGACCATCGCGACAACAGCGGCAGGCGGCGCATCGCCTTTGAGCAGGTTTGTGTAAAACGCGTTGAGCTCGTGCATCAACTGCTTGACGTCGTTTTCGTGGTACGCGACCGTCGCCAAGCCGTGACGCAGGGATTTTTCCAGCGCCGGCAGGATACCCTTCAAGCGCATGCGTTCGGCATCGCTGTTCTTGGGCTGCGCGCTCCACACGAACTCGTCGGCGAAGCGCAGCGCCTGGCGCCATTCGTTGGAATCCTCGCCCTGGCGCAGCAGCGTCAGCACCAGGTAGTTCGCCCACGGCCGGGTCAGCACGGTGCGCACGATCTCAGGCATTTCCTTGCCTTCGACGCGCTGCAGGATCTCGCGCGCCGAGATGCGTCGCGCCGAATGGAGTTTTTCGCGGCCGCGCGTGGCTTCGGCGGCGCGTTGCTCGGCCAGGTCCGAACGCTTGCGGTTGGAATCGAGGAACGTCTCGAAATCGAGGCGTGCCTTCTCGAAGATGCCCAGGTCGTCGTCGAAATCCTTGAGCAGGATTTCCACCGTCTGCTTGACCTTGTCGTAAAGGCGATGGTCCTTGTCCGACTCCTCGGACCAGCCTATGCAGGCCTGCGCCATGGCGTCGAGCAGTTGCCGCGCCGGATGCGATTTCTGCGCGAACAGGTGTTTGTCGAGGATCGCGGCCTTGAGGAAGGGAATCTGCAAGCGCCCGAGCAGGGCCTGCATCTGCGCCGGCAGGTTGCGATCCTGCAGGATGTACTCGAACAACATGCCGACGAGGTCGATGGTGTCCTCGTCGGCGCTGGCGACGTGCGCCTTGTCGTTGCCGTGCAGCTTGCCGGCCTGGTCGAGCAGGGCCTGCTTGATCTGCTGCACAGCCTGCGCTGCGTCGGCCGCCGAAGACGCACTGCTTTGCGCGGCCCAGGTCTGGTTCTGCAGCAAGGTCAGCGCGGACAGCAGATCGGTCGGCGCGATGTAAGGCACGGCCATGCCCGGCGCGAAATCTGCGCTGCCCTCGCCTTGCGGCTGTGCGGCACGGCGGTTGGCGAGCAGTCCACGCACTGTGTTGTACAACTCGACCTGAAGTTGCGCGGCGGCCGCATCGTACTGGACCGGATAGGCGGTCTGACCCGCTTCGGCAACGCCACCTCCGTCCGCCGGTGGCGGTGTGCCTGGCGGCAACGGCGCGCCGGCCGGGCGCTGACCACGACCGCTACCGACGACGTGGCGGATCTGCGGCAACACGCCAGCCTGGATCAGTTGCGCATCGATTTCTTCGTAAAGCGGATCCAGTCCGGCGAGTACGTAACGGTCGAACAGCTTGTAGACGATCAATTGCGTCTGCAGGTTGAGTTCCAGTTCGCGCATGGCGACGCGGAATCCCTGGCACAACTGCGCCGGCCCGATCGGATTGGTCGCGTCCTCGACCTTGGCTCCGCCGCGCAGCACCGACAGGCGCTGGTTCATCGCATACAGCGGGCGCGCCAGCCGGCCTTCGTTCTTCGCCACGGCGCTGGCGATGGCAAGGGACTCCTCCAGTTCGCTGTCCTCGACCAGCGACAGGCCATCACCCTCGGCCTTGGTGGGATCGGGCTTGTTCGCCTGCAATTTACCGTTGACGAAATCGTTGAACAGGCGTCCGAGCTGTTCCTGAAAGACGCGCTCGACGAGCTGGCGCTTCTTGCGCACCTCGCGCATGCCGTCGAAATACTGGGTCTGGATCGCGTTGTTCTCGGCCTTCTCGGCCAAATCGAACAAGGCATCGTCGATGTTTTCGAACAGGGTCGCGACGAGACCGTGCAGACGCTTGATCGCCGTCGCGCGCACCGCCCGCAACAGATCGCCGAGGCGGTCGCCGCCGGACGCCTGCGTCGTTTGACGCTGCTGCAAATCGACGATCTTGCTGGTGTCGTCAGGTTTGTTCATCGCACGGATTCCGCCGGGCGCCGCCGCCCGCTGTGCCTGTTCCCCACCTGTTGAAGCATAAATTCGGCCATGCACGAAATTGTGAAGCAGTTCACATTATGAGGACGTATCCGCCGAGCGCAGCGTTGCGCCGACGAACGCATTCAGCGCACGGGAAATCCGTCCAGTTGCGACACCACAATCGCCTCGTCCGCCAGCATCACCGGGATGTCGTCGTCGATGCGGTAGACACGCTTGCCGTCGACCGTGATCAATCCCGCCGCGAGCGCCGCATCCACCGCCGCCTGTGTCGTCGTGCGCGCGCCGCCGCCGGCAATGGCGCGATTGAGCGCATCGAGTTCGGCACGTGTCAACGGTCGCAGCGGCTGCTTCGTCGCCGGACAGCACAGGATGTCGAGCAATCGCTTATCCATCTCGTCGAACTTTCCCGAAAGTATCGCTATGCACGGTTAGTCCTTAGAATAGCCGTTTTACGGGGCACAGGCCATGAACACCGGCAAAGCGCAGCATCCGCGCATCGGCGTGGTGATGGGTTCGCGTTCGGACTGGGAAACGCTGCAACACGCCGCGGACACGCTCGACCGCCTCGGCGTCGCGCACGAGGTGCGCGTCGTGTCTGCGCACCGCACGCCGGATCTGCTGTTCGACTACGCCAGCCAGGCGCACGCGCGCGGCCTGCGCGCGATCATCGCCGGCGCCGGCGGCGCCGCGCACCTGCCCGGAATGCTGGCGGCAAAAACCCGCGTTCCGGTACTCGGCGTACCGGTGCAATCGCAGGCGCTCAACGGCATGGATTCGCTGCTCTCGATCGTGCAGATGCCGGCCGGAATCCCCGTGGCCACGTTCGCGATCGGCAAGGCCGGCGCGACGAATGCGGCGCTGTTCGCCGCCGCGCTGCTCGCCGCCGACGATGCCGGCATCGCGCAGCGTCTGGACGAGTTCCGCGCCACACAGACTGCGCAGGTCCTGGGCATCCCGATCCAAGGCAGCCCGATCCGCGGCAGTGATGATTCAACGATGAAAACGATCGGCATCCTCGGCGGTGGCCAGCTTGCGCGCATGCTCGCCCTGGCCGGCGCGCCGCTGGGCGTGCGCTTCCTCGCCGTGGACAGCGTCGCCGACGCCTGCGCCGGCCAGGTCGCGCCGCTGCTGGTGGCCGACTGGCGCGATTTCGCGGCGCTGGAGAAATTCGCCGCGCGCATCGATGTCGCCACCTTCGATTTCGAAAACGTGCCGGCCGAAACCGCGGATTGGCTTGCCGAACGCGTGCGCGTATCGCCAAATCCGCGCGCACTCGCGCTGGCCCAGGATCGTCTCGCGGAAAAATCCATGTTCCGCGACCTCGGCCTGGCGACCGCCGATTTCGCCACCGTCGACAGCCGCGCCGACCTGGAACGTGCGGCGCGCGCGCTCGGCTTTCCGGCAATCCTGAAAACACGCCGCCTGGGCTACGATGGCAAGGGCCAGTTCCGCCTGCGCGGCGCGGCCGATATCGAGGCCGCCTGGGAGGCGGTCGCCAGGGCGCCGTCGATCCTGGAAGCCTGGGTGCCGTTCGACCGCGAAGTTTCCGTCATCGCGGTGCGCGGCAGCGATGGTGCATTTTCCACATATCCACTCGTGCAGAATTGGCATGCCGACGGCATCCTCTCGGCCAGTCTCGCCCCGGCGCCCGAATCCGCCACGCTGACCGATGCCGCGGCCCGCCACGCGCGCGCGATCGCCGAGCACCTGGATTACGTCGGCGTGTTCGCGCTCGAACTTTTCGTCAAGGACGGCCGCCTGCTCGGCAACGAGATGGCGCCGCGCGTGCACAACTCCGGGCATTGGACGATCGAGGGCACCGCTTGCAGCCAGTTCGAAAACCACGTGCGCGCCGTGCTCGGCTTGCCGCTCGGCGACACGCAGGCGCTGGGCACCAGCGTGATGCTGAATTTCATCGGTGAACTGCCGAATCCCGGACCCGTTCTGTCCGAGCCGCGCGCGCACTGGCACGACTACGGCAAGGCGCCACGCGCCGGCCGCAAGGTCGGCCACGCGACATTGTGTGCCGGCACCGCGGAAGATTTGCGTGAACGCTTGGCGCGTGTGGCGCACGCGCTCGGACGCGACGCACAGGCCGCGCCGGTGCTGGCCGCTCTCGCGAAAGACTAGCGGCTAGATCTTGCCGAGATGGTGCAACACCGCCGCCGCGATCGCGACTATCACGATCACGGCCACGACGAACCAGACGCCCTTGCCGGATTTGGCCGGCGCAACGGCCGCCACCGGTTCCGCCGGACGCAGCGCGGCCGATGCGGCTTCGGCGGCCGGCGACATGAGCATGAAGCGCACCGTATCCAGGCGCAGCTCGTCGCCATGGCGCATGAGCGTGGAGCCATGCACGCGCTGGTTGTTGACGAAGGTGCCATTCGCCGAACCCATGTCCTCGACCATCACGCCGTCGGCCACGAGTTGCAGCTTGGCGTGATGGCGCGAGATTTCGTCGCTGGGGATGCTGATGTCGCACTCGGCGCTGCGCCCCAGGGTGAGCGCGCCGACCACGCCGAAGGTCTTGCCAAAGGTGGGTCCGGACACGCCGCGCATGACGAATTTCGGCAGCGCCATGCGTACGCGGGTGCGCCCATCTTCATCGCCCGCCGGAAGCGGACGCCGCGGCAAAGTCGGGGCCTGTGACTTTTCGACCGCCACCACGCGCGCGCCGACGCGCGCGAACAACAGCAGGTCGCCGGGCTTGATCGGTGCTTCGGCGGCGATCTGCTTGCCGTTGAGCACGGTCACGGCGTTGCCCAGCGGCTGCACGAACGTCTGGCCATCGCGCTCGAAAAGCTTGCAGTGCTGCGGTCCGATGCCGGGCGCGGCCAGCATCACGGTGCAGTCGGCACCGGCGCCGACCAGCACATCGCCCGGGCCGATTTCGACCGCGTCATGCTCTCCGTTGGGGAACAACAACTTCATCCGGCAGACCTCGTTGGGGGTGGCGAACGCGCGCCAGTATAAACGCGAATCCGGTCTTATTTGTCGACGTCGCGCACAACGCGAAAACCGATCGTGTTCTGCGCCGCATCGTTGCCACGGAAATAGTTGCTGTCGCTTCCGTCCCTGGATGCCCACGAACGACCGCGCGCGATGTTCTTGCCGCACCCTTCCGCCGCTTTCGCGCCAATGCCACAGGTGTCGACCCATACGCGCACCTTGCCGTCGCCGGCGTGACCGCGGTCGAATTCGCCAGACGTGGGCAACCGGTAACGCTTGCCTGTTTCACGACCGAGCCACTGCGCATAGGCGATGGCCTGCGCAATGCTGACGCACACAACCGGCTGATCGTCGCCCCAGTCACCGACCTCGATGTCGGGCTTCTGCCAGTTGCGCCCACCGGACCCGGTGAAAATCTTTTCCCTATCGCCGCACTCGTGCTCCTTGCCGGCAAATTGTTTCCGACCCGCCGCATTCCAGAAACGGGAGAACTCGCCGCGCGTGACGTCGTGCCGCGCCATCGCCAGATGCGCATCCAGAAGCACCATCTCGGGCCCCACACTGCCGTCGGCAAGCTTGTCGTGGAATCCGAATCCGGCCTCGCCGATGCTTGCCGCGAATTTGATGCCGGCATGCGCGTCGGCATTGTCCGGATCGAGTTGCAAGGCCTTTTCGTAGGCCGCGCTCGCACCCGCCTTGTCCCACGCCGTCGCCGCGGCCTTGCCCTTGGCGACGAAAGGCGCGGCCGCGTCGTGTCGCGCCGAGGCGATGGCCTTGGCGACGTCAGTATCGTCCGGCACGTTCTTGATCACATCCGTAGCACGCTGCAGGTATTGCCCGAACTGCGCGGCGTCTCCGCCGGCGAGATTCTTCTGCGCGAACTCGACGTACTTCTTCGCGATATCGGCGATACCCTGTTTCGCCGCCTTGTTGCGCGGATCCATGCGCAGCGCGAAACGGAAGCGATCCAGCGCATTGTCGCCGGCCGGCATGGTCAGGCGTTGCTGGCTCAAATCCAGCTGGCCCATGCGCAGCGCCTCCACGAGCGGATCGACCACGGTCGGGAACTCCTCGGCCGGCTGCGGCGGCGTGCCCGCGTTCTGCGCGTCGGCGGCATCGATGCTGTCCATCGCCGTAGCCGGCGGCGCCACGGCCGCCGGGAGTGCTGTCGGCGAAGCGTTCCCGGTGACGGCCGGCTTCGCGGTTTCGACCGGTGTCGCGGCCACCGGCGCGGCAACGGGTGCGGGTGGCGGGTTGCCCCGCCGCGCCAACAGGGCGATTCCGATCAAGGCGATGCCGGCGACAACGATCGCGACCGGCCACCAGCGCAGCCAGGCACGAGGCGGTGCGGGCGCAGACGCAGACGGTTCGGCGCTTGCCGAAGCCGCGGCCGGACGCACTTGGCGCACGGTCGCCGCTTCGTCCACTTCGGCCTTGCGCACCATGGGCCGGGTCGCCGGCTCCTCGCGCACGGGCTTCATCGTGACCGTGGCGCGTTCGGCCGCCGGCACGGTTGCCGGCGCGGCGGCATCCTCGCGGAACAACGCCGCGTACTGCGGCGCAACGCCGGCCAGCGCGTCGAGGAATTGCTCGGTGTCGGCGTAGCGGTCTTTCGGATCCTTGGCCAGCGCGCGATCGATCAGTCCCTGCCAATGCGCATGTTCGGCGGGCAGGCGAGGGATCGGCTCGAACACATGCGCATAGGCGACGGCGAAACCATCGGCGCCGTCGTAGGGCGGCTTGCGCGCGAGGCCGAAATAGGCGAGCACGCCGAGGCTGTAGATGTCCGAGCGCGCGTCCACGTCGCCGCCGCGTGCCTGTTCCGGACTCATGTAGTGGCTGGTGCCGACGGAAAATCCGCTGCTCGTGATGTGGCCGCCGGTGACCGTGGCCAGGGCGATGCCGAAATCGGTCAGCACTGGATTGCCGTTCGCGTCGTAGAGCACGTTGCCCGGCGCGACGTCGCGGTGCACGTAGCCGCGCTGATGTGCGTAGCCGAGGGCGCGCGCGACGCCAGCCAAAGTCAGCACGAGTTCGCGTTCGTCGATGCCACGATCGACGCGCGAGGCGAAGTCGCCGCCGGGCAGATATTGCATGGAGAAGTAATGCAACTGCGCCGGCGTCACGCCGACGTCGTACACGGCAACGATGTTCGGATGCGCGAGCGAGGCGAGCATGCGCGCTTCCTGCAGGAAACGCTTGGAAAACGCGGGATCGGCCGCCAGGGCGGGCGCCATCACCTTGAGCGCGACTTCGCGCTCGAGCGAGGTCTGTACCGCCAGATGCACGCTGGCCATGCCGCCGACGCCGATCTCGCGCTTGATCTGATAGCCGGGAACCTCGATCACACGCCGTTCTCGCCGCAGATGTCGAATCGGCATTGTAGCGAATTCGGCGCATGCGGCGCGGAACCCGCGCACACTTGTTTTGCCCAACGCGCGCCCGCACACTCGCAGATATGTTCGAATCCCTGCTCCCCATGGTGCTTGTCCTCGCCGCCTTCTGGCTGTGGCAGAACGCCCTGCGCGCCCGCGAACGCGCGCGCGAACTCGCGCGCGGCCTGTGCGCGCGCGCCGGCCTGCAACTGCTGGACGAAACGGTGGCGGTACAGCGCCTGCGCCTGCGCCGCGTGCCCGGGGAAGGCCTGCGCCTGGAGCGCCGTTACGGCTTCGAGGTCAGCATCGACGGTGCCGACCGCCGGCGCGGGAGTCTCAACCTGCTCGACGGCGACATCGTCTCGTGGGATTTGCCGACGCTCGACGCGGCAGCGCCCGCGGCGTCAGGCAACGTGATCGAAATGCGCCCTGCGCGAACCACCCACTGAGCCTTACTTGACGACTCGAAGATGATTGCCCTTCTTCGGTGCGGCGGCAACGGCCGCGACGTCCGTCGCCGGCGGCTGCGGCGGCGCGTTTTCTGCCGGGAACATCATGCCCTGTCCGTTCTCGTGCGCGTAGATCGCCAGGATCGCGTGCATGGGCGCCTCGACACTGCGGCTGACGCCGGAAAAACGTGCCATGAAGCGCACCTTGTCCATGCCCAGGTCCAGTTGCGCGACCGCGCGCGCGGCCACGTTGAGCACCACGCGGCCGTCCTTGACCGCGCTTTGCGGCACCTCGACGCCGGGCGCGGCGGCATCGACCAGGATGTACGGGGTCAGGCCGTTGTCGCTGATCCAGTCGTACATCGCCCGCAGCAGGTACGGACGGTTGGATGTCATGCCGACCGTACTCATGGGTCGCGCAGCAGCTTTTCTTCCGCCGTCAGGCTGCGCGTGAATCCCGGGTTGCGGAAGATGCGCTCGCCGTAATCGATGATGATGTGCGCCTCGCGCGGCAGCGCCACGCCCAGGCTCGGCAGGCGCCAGATCAACGGCGCCAGCGCGCAGTCGGCGAGCGAGAGTTCGGAATTGAGGAAGAATTTCGCCGCCTTGAACAGCGGCACGGCGGCGAGCAGGGCCTCTCGCAGGCGCTTGCGCGCGGTTTCGGCCGGGCGTCCGCCGGCATGGATCTGCGCCACGAACGGCAACCAGTCGCGCTCGATGCGCACGGTGGCCAGGCGCAGGCGCGCGCGCGACAGCGGATCGACCGGCATCAGCGGCGGGTGCGGATACCGCTCGTCGAGGTATTCGCAGATCACGCCGGTGTCGTAAAGCACGAGGTCGCGATCGACCAGGGTCGGCACCGAGTTGTAGGGATTCAGATCGAGCAGGTCTTCCGGCGGATTCTTGGCCGAGACCGGGACCAGATCGTAGACCACGCCCTTGGCCGCAAGCACCAGACGCACGCGATGGCATTGTGAGTCGTCGTTCGACGAATACAAGGTCAGTACGGTGCGCGATCGTTGACTCAATGCCATGACACGGTCCCTCACGTCCCCTCGGGCAATTCGGCGCCGGAATCGCTCGGCCCCTCGTCCGAATGTACACCCGCATGCGGGAATCGACTAGCCCTGACCCCGCCTGTCGGCAAGCTGCCAAGCGCAGCAGCTCGTCAGGCGGTTCAGTGCACGTCCTTCCAATACTCGTGCTTGAGCAAGTACGCCAACAGGGTGAAGAAGGCCAGGTACAGCAGCACCCACACGCCGATGGAATGGCGCTGCAACGCGGCCGGTTCGCTCGCGTATTCGAGGAAAGCGGTCAGGTCGCGAACCGTGTCGTCGTACTGGGCAGGCGTGAGTTTGCCGGGCGTGGACAGCTCGAGCTTCTCGACCACGGGTTCCGCGCCCGGCTTGGCCGAGACGTAAACCGGGGTCTGCACGCCCTGCAGTTCCCACAGCGGGAAGGGCATGGACGCGTTTGGGAACACCGTGTTGTTCCAGCCGACCGGGCGCGACGGATCGATGTAGAACCTCTTCAGGTAGGTGTAGACCCAGTCCGCACCCTTGGCGCGCACTTCCAGCGACAGATCGGGCGGCGCCTTGCCGAACCATACTTCCGCGCCCTGTGCAGGCACGTCGCCGCTGGCCGGCTTCGAAGGCATGTTCGAAATCGCCAGGTCGCCAATCTTGGCGCCGGCGCTGGCGAAATTCTTGAGCACGTCGTCATCGCTGAGCTGCAAATCCTGCGCGATGCGTGAGTAACGCATGTATTTCAGGGAATGGCAGCCCGAGCAGTAGTTGAAGAACGTGCGCGCGCCGCTTTGCAGCGAGGCGATGTTGGTCACGTGCGCGCCGGCCTCTTCGAGACCTGCGCCTTCCTGCGCCAGCGCGCTGCCGGCGACCAGGAGGGCTCCCGCGGCCGCCACGGCCACGCGTGCGAAAACGGATGGGATGCAGAAGGACTTAGTCATGGGTCGTTACCCGCTCCGGCACCGGCTTGGTCTTTTCCCAGCCGAAATAGGTGTAGGCCCACAAGGCCGCGAAACACGCAAAGTAGACGAACAGCCAGAAGCGGCCGAACGCGTTCTCGATGGTGGTCACGTCGGCGGTCGGGCCGAACCAGGCCGGGATGTACTCGCTGGTCAATCCCGCGCCCACCGCGCCGAGCATCACGAACGACAGGGCGAACAGGCCGAGGCCGATCTTGTAGCCCAGGCCGCGATAGCGCACCGACTTGACCCGGCCGCGATCCAGCCACGGCACCAGGAACAGCACGGCGATGCCGAGGAACATGATGATCACGCCCGGCAGCTTGGCCGGAATCATGCGCAGCATTGCGTAGAACGGCGTGAAGTACCACACCGGCTTGATCTCGGCCGGCGTCACCAGCGAGTTGGCCGGGATGTAGTTGTCGTGCTCGAGGAACCAGCCGCCAACGGTCGGCTCGAAGAAGATGATGAAGGCGCAGATGACCAGGAAGAAACCGACGCCGAACAGATCCTTGACCGTGTAGTACGGATGGAACGGGATACCGTCGGCTGGCTTGTCGGCGCCGAAGCGGCTGCCTTTCGGGCCCTTCTTGATTTCCACGCCGTCCGGATTGTTCGAACCGACTTCGTGCAGCGCGGCCAGATGCAGTACCACCAGCAGCAGCAGCACCAGCGGCAGTGCGATCACGTGCAGCGAGAAGAAGCGGTTGAGCGTGGCGTCGGCCGGATTGAAATCGCCCATGATCCACTGCACCAGCGTGTCGCCGACCCACGGCACCGCACCGAACAGCGAGATGATCACCTTGGCGCCCCAGAAGCTCATGTTGCCCCACGGCAGCACGTAACCCATGAACGCCTCGGCCATCAGGGCGAGGAAGATCAGCATGCCGAGGATCCACACCAACTCGCGCGGCTTCTTGTAAGAGCCGTACATCAGGCCACGGAACATGTGCAGGTAGACGACGATGAAAAACATCGAGGCGCCGACTTCGTGCATGTAGCGGATCAGCCAGCCCCAGTCGACGTCGCGCATGATGTACTCGACCGAGGCGAACGCGGTGTCCGCGCCGGGCTTGTAGAACATGGTCAGGAAAATGCCAGTGACGATCTGGTTGACCAGCACCAGCAGGGCGAGCGAGCCGAAGTAGTACCAGAAATTGAAATTCTTCGGCGCGTAGTACTCGCTGGTGTGCGAGGACAGGAACGACAGGATCGGCAGGCGCTCCTCGATCCAGGCCAGCAAGCGGTTCTTGGGTTGGATGCGTACGGGTGTCGTCGCCATCACGCGGCTCCTTGCGGATCGACGCCGATCTGGATCAGCGTGTCGGACACGAAATGGTACGGCGGCACCTGCAGGTTGGCCGGGGCCGGCACACCGTCGAACACGCGTCCGGAAATGTCGTAGCGCGACTTGTGGCAGGGGCAGAAAAAGCCGCCCTTCCAGTTCGGATCGAACGGTTCGGCCTTGATCTCGCCGAAGTATTCCGGCGAACAGCCCAGGTGCGTGCAGATGCCGACCACGACCAGCCATTCCGGCTTGATCGAACGATTTTCGTTTTTGGCGTAGGTGGGCTGCTGATCGGCGTTGTCGCTGTTCGGATCCTTCAGGCGGCCATCCTCGCCCTTGAGCGCGGCAAGTTGTTGCGAGGTGCGATTGACCACGAACACCGGCATGCCGCGCCAGCCGAAAGTCACCTTCTGGCCGGGTTCGATCTTGCCGATGTCGGCCATGACCGGCGCGCCAGCTGCCTTGGCACGCGCGCTGGGTTCCCAGCTCTTGATGAACGGCACTGCCGCGCACGCGACTCCCACGGCGCCGACAACCGACGTCGTCGCGGTGAGAAAGCGGCGGCGTCCGGGATCCACGACTTCATTCGCCATCCGGCACTCCGATGATTCCAGATCAGGTTTCGCAACGTGCGGGAGCGCCCGACGGCGGTCCGCAAAACTGCGCTAGTTTAGCGAACGCGTCGGCGGCAAACAATGTAGCCTATGCGCCGATAAGCACCGGATCTGCCGGCGCGCGACGTTTTCCCACGCTGGATCATGCATGAAAACCCTTTTCCGAACCCTGCTCTTCCTCGGCCAGTTCATTACGCTGGGGTTGGCGGCAGCCTTCGTCGTCAGCGTGATTTCGCCGCGCCTGGTCGAACGCGTACGTCAGCGTTTTGCCGCGCCGACCACGATCGCCACGTCGGCATCGGTCGCGCATAGCGCGCCGGAGCACGCCGCGAGCGCCGTCGAAGCCGGCGCGGACCGCAACGCCGTCACCGTGTCCTACGCGGCGGCTGTCGCGCGCGCGGCACCGGCCGTGGTGAGCATCACCGCGAACAAGGTGGTGAGTACGCGCCAGGTGCTGGTGCCATCCAATCCAGTGCTGCAACGCATGTTCCCCGGCATCCAGATCGGACCGACGCGCACGCAACGCCAACAAAGCCTGGGTTCGGGCGTGATCGTGAGTCCGGACGGCTACGTCGTCACCAACAACCACGTGATCCAGGGCGCTGAGGAAATCCAGGTCGTGCTTTACGACGGCAGCACCACCAGCGCGCGCGTGATCGGCACGGACGCGGATACGGACATGGCCGTGCTCAAGATCGATACGCCGAACCTGCCGAGCGTCGCCATCGCCGACAAAACACCGCTCAACGTCGGCGACGTGGTGCTCGCGATCGGCAACCCGTTCGGCCTGAACCGCACGGTGACGATGGGCATCGTCAGCGCGCTCGGGCGCCAGTTGAATTTGTCGAGCCAGCAGAATGCTTCGACCTACACGGATTTCATCCAGACCGACGCGGCGATCAACCAGGGCAATTCCGGCGGCGCGCTGGTCAATGCCTATGGCGAACTGGTCGGCATCAATTCCGACATCTTTTCGCCTTCCGGCGGCAGCATCGGCATCGGCTTCGCGATTCCGGTGAGCACGGCCAAGGCGGTGCTCGACCAGATCGTCGCGCATGGACGCGTGATCCGCGGCTGGCTCGGCGCCGAGTATGCCGACGTGAGCGTCCTGCAAAACCCCAGCGCAACGCACGGCGTGGCCATCGTCGGGATCTACGACAAGGGACCGGCCGCGCTGGCCGGCCTGAAACCGGGCGACGTGCTGCTCACACTCGACGGCAAGCCGATCACGAGTCAACTGGAATTGCGAAATCAAGAAGCCAGCCTGGCGCCCGGCACGCAGGTGCAGTTGACCGGCGAACGCAATGGCACGCCGTTTTCGCTGACCGCCACGCTTCAGGAACGCCCGCAGCGCCAGACGAGCGGTTAGACTACACCCTGTATTCAGGGGCAAAATAGCCGCATGCCAGCGCATCGATCCAATCGGGTGCTGCATCTGCCGCTTTTCGCGGCACTGGTGATTGCTGCCGGCCCCGCCGCGGCGGCGCCGGCGGCACAAGCAGCGACCGCGACAATCGCCGCGCCCTTGCCGTCGGCTTCCAACTTCGATGTCCTGTTCCGGCGCCTGGACGTCGGCGACCTGACCGCGATGAGTGCCGCTGAACAACGCAAGGTCGTCAAGCAGCTCGAACAGTTGTTGCCGCCGGGCGACGCGCACCGCGCGCGCCTGCTCGATACCCAGCGCTGCGGTCTGGACTTCACCAACGACAATCAGAAAGGCTACGAATTCGCCAATGCCAGGCTGGCCGAGGCGCTGGCCGCACACGATGACGCGGCTGCGATCCGCTTTTACTACTGTCGCGGCGGCTATCTGGAAAGCCTCAAGACCCCGCGCGATGCGCTGGCCGATTTCGAACGCGGCATCGATCTCGCGCGTGCAGCCGGCAAGGACGCGATGTTGGCTTACGGCCTGCAGGCACGCGGCGGCATGTACTCGTTGCTCGGCATCTACGGCAAGGCACTGGCGGACTTGCTCGAAGCGCGGCGACTGTTCACCGAGCAGGAACTGGACGAGGCCGCCAGCCAGATCCTGCAGGACATCGGCATCACCTACCGGCGCCTGGGCTATCCGGACAAGGCGCGCGAATACCTGAACCAGGCCATCGCCCACGAAAAACGCGTCGGCGACACCGAATCACTGTACATCTCTACCTTGCAGTTGGGTTTTGCCGATCAGGAGACCGGAAAATACGAATCCGCGCTGGCCACCCAGCAGCACGCCCTGGAACTGGCCGCCGCGACCGGCGATCGCTCCAGCATCGCGTCGGTGAATCTCGCCATCGCCTCCGTGCTGACCGATCTACACCGCTATGCCGAAGCCCAGTCGGCGCTGCGCCAGGCCGCGGATGGATTCGCCGCCGTCGGCGACCGCGCCGATACCGGCATGCTCGCCTACGAGAGCGGCCGTATGCTGGCGGGAATGAAGGAGCCGCGCAAGGCGCTGGCCGAATTCGCCACCGCCGAGAAGGAATTCAACGCCAGCGGCAATCGCCGCTACCAGGAAATCCTCTATCGCGCCCAGGCCAAGTCCCTCGAAGATTTCAATCAGCCGGCCGCGGCGCTGACCGCGTACAAGCACTATCTCGCCGCGCACGACGCCGTGGCCAAGGAACGCGCCAACCAGCAAGCGCAGATGCTGCGCGAGCAGTTCGACACCGACCGCGCCAAGCTGGAAAACCTGCGCCTGAAAAGCGAACAGGCGGCCAAGGATCGCCAGGTCGAGGCGCTGCAAGGTGTGCGTCGCTGGCAGCAGGTGGCGATGGGACTGCTCGCGATCCTGCTCGGCCTGCTCTCATTGCTGGCGATCCGCCAACTGGCGCGGCTGCGCAACTGGAAACGCATGGCCTCCGTCGACGCGCTGACCGGCGTGGCCAATCTGCGCGGCGTGCAGCATTTCGCCAATGCCACGCTGCGGCGCGCGCATGCGCAAAACGAACCGCTGACCGTGCTCGCCATAGACATCGACGAATTCAAGCGCATCAACGATGCGCACGGACACCCCTCCGGCGACCACGTGCTGCGCGAAGTCGCCCGCGCCTGCGCGGACGCCCTGCGCGACGGCGACCTGCTCGGCCGCATCGGCGGCGAGGAATTCCTCGCGGTTCTGCCCGGCACCCTGATCGATCATGCCGTTGACGTCGCCGAGCGGCTGCGCCGACGCGTCGAAACGCTGGAAATCGCCGACTTGCCGGGCAGCGTGCGCACCACCATCAGCATCGGCGTCGCCGAAATGCTGCCGCACGACCGCGACGTATCCGCCCTGGTCGAGCGCGCCGATGCGGCCTTGTACCGAGCCAAGGCGTTGGGCAGGAATCGGGTGGTGAGTGCCGATTCCTAGGAGCGCGGCGCTGCCGTGGGCGTCGCGGCGGCGACCGGCGGCGATTCCGCTGCGCGATAGCGTTTGTGCAGGGTGGCCACGCGCTGCACGTAGACCTGGGTTTCGTCGAACGGCGGTACGCCCTTGTACTTTTGCACGTTCTGCGCGCCAGCGTTGTAGGCCGCCGTGGCGAGTTGCTCGTCGCCATTGAACTGTTTGAGCAGCTGCGCCAGGTAATCGGCGCCGCCGCGGATGTTCTGGCCGGCGTCGAACGGATCGGCGACGCCGAGATCCGCTGCCGTGCCCGGCATCAACTGCATCAGGCCCTGCGCACCCTTGTCCGATACTGCGTAGCGCTTGAATGCGGACTCGGCGTGGATCACCGCGCGCAACAGCGCCGGATCGATTTTGTATTCCTTCGCCGCTGCGGCGATCTCGTCGCCGTAGGCATCGAGGTTGAGCGCGATCGCGCCCCAGTTCAGCTTCGAATGCACGTTGCAGGCGTAACAGGTCGCCATGTAGGTGAACAACACGCGGTATGTAGCCCCGGTCGACGGCCTGATATTGGTGTACTCGGTGACGCCGTTGGCCTTGACCACCTTGTAGACGGCGCCGCGATGCACCTGGATCGCACTGTCATCCGCGGCTTGCGGTTTCGGCGCGGTGGCGGCCGGTTCCAGCGCGGCATCGGACGGCGCCCCTTCGGAGCGGTATTCGGAATGCGGCTTGCCGTCCTCGGCGACCGGTGCCGGCTTCTTGTCGGCGTAGCTGGCCACCTCGTGGCACTGCGTGAACGTGCCCGGTCGGTTGGTGAAGGCGACCTGGCCGTTCGGCCCCTGGCAACGGTACACGCTGCCGGCCACCGCTGGCGCGCACGCCAATGCGCCGCCGCCAAGCAGCGCGCAAATGGCAAAAAAGCGCAAAATCCGCATTGTGGAAAACGTTGAATTCATGGCAACGGGCGCGGGCAATCCGCGCAAGTGTCCGGCAGAACAAGGCCTTTGCCAAGTGCCAGGCCGATTTTCGTGGCGCCGGCGCCGGGTGCGGCTTAAAATGCGCGGTTTCCAGATTCGGTTCGCGCCATGTCCGGCAAGTCCGCTCCAGGCAAGCTCTACATCAAAACCCACGGTTGCCAGATGAACGAGTACGACTCGGCCAAGATGGCCGACGTGCTCGCGGCCTCGCACGGCCTCGCGCTCACCGAAAACGAGGCCGAGGCGGACGTCATCCTGATCAACACCTGTTCGATCCGCGAAAAGGCACAGGAAAAGGTGTTCAGCCAGCTCGGCCGCTGGAAGGAGCTCAAGCAGGCCAATCCGCAACTGGTGATCGGCGTCGGCGGCTGCGTGGCCAGTCAGGAAGGCGCGGCCATCGTCAAGCGTGCGCCATATGTCGACCTCGTGTTCGGCCCGCAGACCCTGCATCGCCTGCCGGAAATGATCGAAGCGCACAAAAGTACACAACGCGCACAAGTGGACATCTCGTTCCCGGAAATCGAAAAGTTCGACCGCCTGCCCGAACCGCGCGCGGAAGGCGTCACCGCATTCGTGTCGATCATGGAAGGCTGCTCGAAGTACTGCTCCTATTGCGTCGTGCCGTACACGCGCGGCGAGGAAATCAGCCGCCCGTTCGACGACGTGGTCGCCGAAGTCGCCGCGCTCGCCGACCAGGGCGTGCGCGAGGTGAACCTGCTTGGCCAGAACGTCAATGCGTACCGCGGCCCCACCCATGACGGAGGCATCGCCGACCTGGCCGTGCTGATCCATGCCATCGCGCGGCTGCCCGGCATTGGCCGCATCCGCTTCACCACCTCGCATCCGCTGGAGTTTTCCGACTCGCTGGTCGAGGCCTACGCGAACGTGCCGAAACTCGCCAATTACCTGCATCTGCCCGTACAGGCCGGCTCGGACCGAATCCTGTCGGCGATGAAGCGCGGCTACACCGCGCTCGAGTTCAAGCAGAAGATCCGCAAGTTGCGCAAATTGCGTCCGGATATTTCGGTGTCGACCGACATCATCGTCGGCTTTCCCGGCGAAACCGATGCCGATTTCGAGCAGACCATGAAACTCGTCGAGGACATCGGCTTCGACCAGAGCTTCTCCTTCATTTACTCGCGGCGCCCCGGCACGCCGGCGGCGAGCCTTCCCGACGACACACCGGAAACAGTCAAGCACCAGCGGCTTACCCGGCTGCAATCGGCGATCAATGCGAACGCGAAGAAGATTTCGGAAGGCATGCTCGGCACGGTGCAGAACGTGCTGGTCGAAGGCCCGTCGAAGAAAAATCCGCACGAGATGGCTGGGCGCACCGAAAACATGCGCTACGTCAATTTCCCCGGCGATGCGCGTCTGATCGGCCAGTTCGTCGACGTGCAGATCACGCAGGTGATGAGCAACTCCCTGCGTGGGCGCATGGCGGCGAAAGCGGCGGCGTAAATCCCGGATTCAGCGCGCCGAGAACGAGGCTTACTCCTCGTCCGGATCCCGGTATTCCTTCGGCAGGTGGTGGGCGATGCCCTTGTGGCAATCGATGCAGGTCTGCCCGTCGGCCTTGGCCTTCATGTGCTTGTTGTAGACGCTCTGCTTCTGCTTGTCGGCGCTCATCGCGTCGAAGCTGTGGCAATTGCGGCATTCGCGCGAATCCATCGCCTTCATGCGCGCCCACTCGTCGAGTCGCCAGTCTCCATGCGATGTGCCTCGAACTTTTCCTTGGTGTCGACATACCCGGTGAGCTTGCCCCACAGCTTCGCGGCTCGCCTGGATCTTGCGGATGCATCTTGTGGGTCCAGTCTTGCGGCACGTGGCAGTCGGAACAGATCGCGCGCACGCCGGTGCGGTTGCGAGTAGTGGATGGTCTTCTTGTATTCCTGATAGACGTTGTCGCGCATTTCGTGGCAGCTGATGCAGAACTCCAGGCGGTTGGTCGCTTCCATGCCGGTGTTGAAGCCGCCCCAGAAGATGATGCCGCCGAAAAAGCCGATCAGCAGCAAGGTGAGAACCGACCATTTGACCGATGGCCGCCGCAGCGCACGCCATGTCCTGCGAATGAAGCCGGGATTAGTGGCGCTCATGAGCGGATCCTTTGACCATCAACGGAACGAATAGCGATAGGCGACAAAGACCGTGTTGACCGAGTAGTTCGGTGACTGCTGGTACGTCGGCAACAGACTGGTAGGCGTAAAACCGAGCTGGTAGGCGCTGTAGTAGTAATCGTTCGATTTCAGCTGCTGGAACAGGTAGCCCACCAGCAGTTGCGACGTGCGGTTGAATTCGTACTTGCCGGTCACGCTGAACTGCGTCAGCTCGCTCGAGATGTTCGGCGAGGTGCCGCTGTTGCCCACGGCGGGATTTATGTTCTGCACCAGCGTCGTGTAGTACTTCGACTTGCTCAACCCGTAGCTGAAATCCTCGCTCAGCTCGAACTTGCCCTTGAGCAGGCCTTTCTGGCGGCCATTCAGTCCGATCGCGTTGTCGCGGTCGGTCAGCGTGTTCGCCCACAGCGTGGCGAGCGGCGCCACCGCATTGCGGCCGGACGCCGACAACAGATCGCGCGAACGCTTCTGCCAACTCGCATAGCCGCCGAAGGACATGTTCTCGGACAGACTGTAGTCGACGTCCAGATTCGCGCTGCCCGAATCGCCGTTCTGCACGCCGAGGGCGGAATCGTAGTAACCGTCCCGAGTGCCGCGGCCGTTCAGGCCGACGCTGAGCTTGTCGGTCGCCTGCCAGATGACCCCAGCCTTATACAGGTTCTCGCGGCGCGACGCATCGAAGAACGCCAGGTAGCCGTAGTTCTCGAAGCCCTCGTCGTTGCCCTGCATCGGGTTGTAGAACGAGGGATTGACATCCGCCTTGCGGTCGGCGTGGGTGTAGCCGGCATTAAACTCGACCTTGTCGCTGGCCTGCAACCTGTAGGTGCCGACGAGCTTGTTTTCGCTGTCCTTGGGCACCTGCACGCAACTGGCGAACAGTGTAGTAGCCGGCGTTGGTCGCCGACAACTCGCCTTGCGCGTTGTTCGCGGGCGCATTGTCGCACCAGCGATTGATGTGCTCGTACTCGTAGCCCAGGTGCAGGCGCTGGCGCGCGTCGATGCGCCAGTCGGCGGCAACGTCGAATTGCTGGCGTTTGTTGCTCATCGGCATGTTGACCGTCTCGATCGTTTCGCCACCGAGATCGAGCCAGGTATAGGTGTTCGAGGCCGGGTCTTGTTGTCGCGCTCGTTGTATTTGAAACCGGCGCTCAGATTGAGCGCGCTGCTCGCACTGATGGGTGAGCCTGGCGTCGGCGTGCTTGATGAGCCGTGACCGTCGAGCGACCGACCGGCAGGCCGGGCACGGTGTTCGGCGTCGTCGTGTAGGTGCCGTCGTAACTGGCGTTCTGCGTGTTGCGCGCGTAGGAAAATCCGCCGGTCAACTTCGTTGCCGGGCTGAAGATGTAGCCGCCGGTGAAGTTGAACTGATGAAACTGGTTGCTCGGAGGCGTGCTCATCGTGTCGAGCGGAAATGCCGCGCCGGGTGACGTTCCCGGCGCGGGGTTGGGCGCGTTCCCGGTGCCTCCCGAAACGTAGGGATTCGAGAACGACACGCCGTTGTAATCGTCATGGAACAGTGAGCCGAAATACGCTAGACTCGTAGCGCCTGCTTGCCGACCCAGTTCAGCGCCAGGTTGAACGTGTCGTTGCGGTACTCGGTGGGGTTCATCAGGATGGCGATGCGTTCCCCGCCATAGTTGAAGCCGCCGGCGCCCGTCAGGTCGTACGCATCGGTGCCGGCGCCGATGAGTTTCGCGCCGGATTCGTCCAAGCGCTTGAAATCGAACTTCACGTTCCATTGCTTGTTGAAGTATAGCCGGCGCTGGCGCCGGTGTTGTTGCGCTGCGTATAGACGTCTTCGTGATGGAAGGCGGCGAGCTGCGTCGGCGTCAGCGTTTGCGTGCCCTTGTTCGTGCTCGTGAGGACCCCGTTGGACGAGCTCGTCGTCGTGTTGATCACGCCGAAGCTCGGCGGCAGCAGAAAGATGTTGCCGCCCACGGCTCCCACGAGCGGCGTCTGGTAGTCGCCGTTCACGGTGTAATGGCGCAGCTGGTCGAAGTCGAGACCGAGGCTCCATTGGCCCTGGTCGGTCACGCTGGCGCCAATGTTGCGCGAGGTGGTGCCCAGGTTCGTGCCGGTCGACATTCCAGTGCAGCGTGCCGCTGCCCTGCACCAGGCGTCGCCGCCGCTCACATCGAAATCGTCCGAGCGGGTAGCGGCCGGAGGTGTCCAGGCCGTTGTATTCGCCGAACTTCGGCGAGTCGGTCGGCACGTTCAGCGCGCCGAATTCGACGTAGTTGGTGGGACAGGTCAGCGCCTGCGTGTCACCTTCCTCGGGCGCCTCCTGTGCCATCGGCACAATCGGCACGACGAACAGGGCGAGCAGGGCCGTGCGCACGGCCAGGGAGATGGCGCTGACGGCGAAACGGTGTTCACCCGTATTCATGGCGACCTCCGGGTTAGCGATGCAGGAACGCACCGGCGGGAGAATTCGAACCGTGGACCATCACGTGGCAGTTCATGCAGGCGCGTCCAACGGCATTGCTGTTCGGGACTTCCGCCCGGCAGGACGCCGCCGCCTTGCAGGCCCGCGACCGCAGTGCCGTACGGCGCCTGGCTGTTGTGCGGGCCATCATGGCATTCGTCGCACAGGAACGGCGGACGCGATCTTGAGCAGCGGCGTGATGTTCGAGCCGTGCGGCGTGTGGCAGTTGGTGCAGTCTTCGTTGACCGGCTGGTGCTCCCACAGGAACGGGCCGCGCTTGTCGGCATGGCAGGTGTAGCAGGTCTCGTTCACCGTGTTCTTTTCAGCAGTTTCGGGCCGGCCGAGCCGTGCGGATTGTGGCAGTCCGAGCAGGCCATCTTGCCGGCATCGAGCGGATGCGTGGAGATCTTTTGCGTCTCGGCGCGCTGGTCCTTGTGGCAGGTGAAGCAGACTTTCGGCTGCTCGGTCTTGACGCAGCATCGGATCATTGGCACTGTGCACCTTGTGGCAGTCGCGCAGGCACGCCGTTGGCCTGGTGCTGGCTGCCGGGCCAGTGCGTGCGCAGGCCCGCCTTGTGGCAGGTCAGGCAGGTCTCCGATTGCGCGGTCGCGCTATTCGGCGCGTAACCCGCTTCCGTGTGCTTGGTGCCGAAGACGATGTCCGGCGGCGGGCGGCCCTTGCCGTTCGCGTCGCCGGCAAGATGCTTCTCGCTCTCGCCGTGGCAGGACTGGCAACTCGGCGTGCGCGCATCCGCACTGACACCATGCGGCGTCTGGTAAATGGCCAGGATTGGCTTGGATTCCGTCTCGTCGTGGCACTTCGTGCACACCGCGTCGCGCTTCTGACGCTCCTCGACGGAGATGTCTCCGGCTCGCGCAGCCGGCACGAAACTGCAGGCCAACAGCACCAGATTGACCGCGATCAACCACCATTGCGTCCGCTTCATATCGACCTCCCCAGGCCGAGCGTTGCGAAAGAGCCGAATCGGCCCGGGATCTACAGGGAAAGTATCCAGTCGACCAGGTTCTTGATCTGCTGCATATCTTTCGGCGGATCGGTTTGCACGATCTTGTGCGCTTCTTCGTGCCCGTCCGGGAACTTGGCCTTTTCGCCGGTGGTAAGGTGCTGGACCAATCGATCCTGGGCGTCCGCCTTGCCTTTGTATTTCTCGGCTACCTTCTTCCAGGCCGGACCGTCCTTTTCCTTGTCGATGCCATGGCACTTGAAGCAGTTGTTCTGCCGGGCCAAGCCCTTCGCCGCGTCGACATCGACTGCCGATGCAGACCGTGGCAGCAGGCAACAAAGCAGGATCGGCATCGCGAATGCCAGGAAAACGCGCTGAATCGGTCTCATTTTTAACCCCGTTATTGGACCAAGCGGTTGCCAGACTATATCGAAGCCGCCTGCCCGTATTGATCCTGATCAAGATTCCCCGAAACAGGCGCATGGCCGCACCGCTTGCCGATTCTGCACTTCGATCACCCCTCGTGTCCACTGCGGACTTGCTTGCCTCGCCTGGGCGGATGCGGCTGGTCGCCGCACGCGCCACGCGCTACCCTCGCCTACCATGACCACCCTGTCCCACCGCGACTTCGCGCTCGAACCCGCCGACGGCGAGCGCCTGGCCAACCTGGCCGGTCCATTCGACGAGCACCTGCGCCAGATCGAATTGCGCCTTGGCGTGGAAATCGCCAACCGCGGCAACCTGTTCCGCATCAACGGCGACGAGGCCAAAGTGAAGCTCTCCGAGCGCGTGCTGCGCGACCTGTACGAAGCCACGGCAACCGAAACGCTGAGCGGCGCGCAGATCAACCTGCGCCTGTCCGAATCCGGTATCGATGCGCTGGACGACAAGGCGCGGAGACGCGCAGGAGGTCGCGATCAAGGTCAAGCGCGGCACCATCCGCGGCCGCGGCGCGAACCAGCAGCGCTATCTGCACGCGGTCGCCACCCACGACATCAATTTCGGCATCGGCCCGGCCGGCACCGGCAAGACCTATCTCGCGGTCGCGATGGCGGTGGATGCGCTCAACGATTCGCGCGTGCAGCGCCTGATCCTGGTGCGTCCCGCGGTGGAAGCCGGCGAGAAGCTCGGCTTCCTGCCCGGCGACCTTACGCAAAAGGTCGATCCCTACCTGCGCCCGCTCTACGACGCGCTGTACGAGATGATCGGCATCGACCGCGTGACCAAGCTGATCGAGCGCAACGTGATCGAGATCGCGCCGCTCGCCTACATGCGCGGGCGCACGCTCAACGATGCATTCGTGATCCTGGACGAAGCGCAAAACACCACGACCGAGCAGATGAAGATGTTCCTCACCCGCATCGGTTTCGGCTCGGTCGCGGTGGTCACCGGCGACGTGACCCAGATCGACCTGCCCAAGCACATCAAGTCCGGCCTGCGCGACGCGATCGAGGTGCTGCGCGATGTCGACGGCGTGAGCTTCACGTTCTTCACCGCGAAAGACGTAGTCCGTCATCCGCTGGTGCAGAAGATCGTGCGCGCCTACGAGAAACGCGAAAACGAAGGAACAGATGCATGAGCGCCGGGTTGTTCCTGCGCAACGACGCCGGCCGCCGCGGCGTGCCGACGAAGCATTCCTTCCAAAGCTGGATCGCCGCCATTCCGCGCCTGCCCCAAAGCGCGCAGGTGAACCTGCTCGATCGTCGATGCGAACGCCGGCCGCCGCTTCAATCGGCAGTATCGGCACAAGGACTACGCTACCAACGTACTGAGTTTCCCCTGGGAACCGGCCCCGGGTGAGGCGCAGCGATCAAAATCGGCCCGCTTGCTCGGCGACCTGGTGATTTGCGCGCCGGTTGTCGCCCGCGAAGCCGCCGAACAGGGCAAGCGCCCGCGCGAGCACTGGGCGCACCTGACCATCCACGGCGTACTGCATCTGCTCGGCCACGATCACGCAACGCCCGCCGAGGCCCGGCGCATGGAAGCCCTGGAAATTCGCATTCTGGCCGGATTGGGCATCCGCAACCCCTACGAATGACTCCATCAGGCGCACATAACATATTGATCAAGATGAATATATTACGGAAATCGCGCCATCGGCTACACTAGACGACCGCCCGTGAGGGCTTTGCACGCAATGTAATGAACGAGGACCACCCTAGTCCCCAGCCGGCTCGGTCGTGGCTGGGACGCATCGGCCAACTGGTTTCCGGCGAACCCCGCAACATCGACGAACTGCTCGAGGAATTGCGCGATGCCCGCACGAACGGCCTGTTATCCGACGACACCCTGTCCATGGTCGAGGGCGCGATCGAGGTTTCCGACCTCACCGTCGCCGATGTCATGGTGCCGCGCGCGCAGATCGTCGCACTGCCGGCCGGCGCGCCGCTCGAGGAAATCCTGCGCCGGGTGATCGAATCCGGGCATTCGCGTTTTCCCGTCCACGACGAGGATGGCGACGACATCATCGGCATCCTGCTCGCCAAGGACCTGCTCAAATGCTTTGCCGGCAAGGATACGCCGTGCGACATCCGCGGCCTGCTGCGCAAGGTCGCGATGATTCCCGAATCCAAGCGCCTCGACATCCTGCTCAAGGAATTCCGCCTGTCGCGCAACCACATGGCCATCGTCGTCGATGAATACGGCGGCGTCGCGGGCCTGGTCACCATCGAGGACGTGCTCGAGGAAATCGTCGGCGAAATCGACGACGAGCACGACGAGGAAGATCCCGCGCGCAAGAAACTGATCCAGGCGCAGGCCGACGGCAGTTTCCTCGTCAATGCGCTGACGCCGATCGCGGATTTCAACGCGCGCCTGGGCAGCGCGTTCTCGGACGAGGAATTCGACACCGTCGGCGGCATGGTCACCGACGAGTTCGGCCACCTGCCCGAACCCGGCGAGGAAACCGTGCTCGGCGGCTTCGTGTTCCGCGTCACGCGCGCGGATGCAGCGCAGGTACTTGCAATTCTCAGTGCGCGTGCACGACGCCTGAGTCACGCACATCTCCTCTCCCCCGTGCGCACGGGGGAGAAGGTTCGTATCTTTGTGTATTTTGCTGCTTTTTCCACTTTTTTCGCTAGCGCACAGCCCGCACCCGCTCCGCCACCCGGCGCCAATCTCGACGTCGCCCTGGTCACCTTCGGCGCCGGTACGGAACTGTGGGAACGCTTCGGCCACAACGCCATCCTGATCCGCGACCGCGCCAACGGCACGCAGCGCCTGTACAACTACGGCATGTTCGATTTCGCGCAGAAGGATTTCTTCCTCAATTTCGCGCGCGGACGCATGCTCTATCGCATCGACGTGGACGATCCGGCCGACGAGTTTCCGCTGTATCGCAGCGAAGGGCGCTGGATCGTCGAGCAGGACTTGAACCTCGCGCCTGCACAACGCGTGAAGCTGTCGAACTATCTCGAATGGAACACGCGCCCGGAAAACGCGCAGTACCACTACGACTATTTCACCGACAACTGCGCCACGCGCGTGCGCGACGCGCTCGACGGCGCGCTCGACGGCGCGATCCACGCGCAACTCATCGCACCCTCGCGCGGCTTCACCTATCGCATGGACACGCTGCGCCTGATGCGTCCGGACCCGGCGCTGATGGTATTGCTGGACGCCGGCCTCGGCCCGTTCGCCGACAAGCGGCTGTCTTACTGGGCCGAGAGTTTCGTGCCCATGGAATTCATGCGCTACCTGCGCGACGTGAAGGTGCGCGACGCGGACGGCAACCTCGTTCCGCTGGTCACGCACGAAACCGTGATCTATCCGGGCAATCTGCCCGAGCCACCCGAATATCCGTCGAACTGGCTCTGGCAGGCGCTCGCCATCGGCATCGCCGCCGGACTCGGTCTGCTCGCAATGTATTGCAAACGCGAGCGACGCTGGGCGCGCTGGACCTTCGCCACCGTTGCGACCCTCATCGCATTCGCCTGCGGCATCGCCGGACTCGTGCTGCTCGGTTTGTGGACGCTCACCGACCACGTCGCCGCGTGGCGCAACGAGAACATCCTGCTGCTGAATCCACTTTGTATACTTTTGCTGCCGGCATGGATCGGCAGCTTCCGCGCACGCTGGCAGCCGTCGCGCTTCGTCAAGGCGACGAGTTTCCTCATCGCCTTCCTCGCCGCGTTCGAGTTCTTCCTGAAAATCTATCCCTCGTTCGCGCAGGACAACCGCTTCTGGATCGCGCTGCTGCTGCCGATCCACGCGGCGCTGGCGGCAAGCGTGAATTGGCGGCGCATCTAGTCGCGCACCCATTGCCCCGCCTCCACCGCTCCGGCATCATCCGCGCATGCCGATCAGCCCCGCCACGCCCGAAACTGCCGCCGCGCCGATGCTGGTCAACTGCGTCGCCTATGGCGACGGCGCACCGCACACGATCGCCTTGGATGGCATCGATGCGGCGCTGAAGAATCCCAAGGTGTTCGTCTGGGTCGGCCTGCACGAGCCGGACGAGACGCTGCTCCAGCACATGCAGAATCAGTTCGGCCTGCATCCGCTCGCGATCGAGGACGCGCACCGCGCGCACCAGCGCACCAAGCTCGAAGCCTACGGCGATTCGCTGTTCGTCGCCGTGCACACCGCGCAAATGGCGCACGACAAGGTCGACCTCGGCGAAACGCACCTGTTCCTCGGCCGCAATTATCTGGTCAGCATCCGCCACGGCGCGTCGGCCAGCTACGTGCCGGCGCGCAACAAGTGCGAGTCGGCACCCGATCTGCTCGCGCTTGGACCGAGCTATGCGCTGTATGCCGTGCTCGATTTCGTCGTCGACAATTATTTTCCGATCGTCGATGCGTTTCAGACCCGCCTCAACGCACTCGAACACGCGGTGTTGGGCGGCGATTACCACCGCAGCACGATCATGCAGTTGTACGAATTGAAGAAGCAGCTCGTGCGCCTGCAACTGGCGATGACGCCACTGCAGGATATCCTCAGCCAGCTCGTGCGCCTGTACCCGGGACTGATCCGCGACGAGGTGAGGCCGTATTTCCGCGACGTCGGCGATCATGCCACGCGCATCAACGAAACCGCGGCGACGATCCGCGAGATGCTGACCTCGGCGATGGACGTGAACCTGGCCCTGGTCGGCATCGCCCAGAACGATGTGTTCAAGAAGATCGCCGGCTGGGGCTTGCTGCTGACCGCGCCAATGATGATCGCGAGTTGGTACGGCATGAACTTCCACGACATGCCCGAACTGGGCGAGGCACATGCCTATCCGATCACGTTCGGCGCCACGGCCGCACTTTGTATACTTTTGTATGTCCTGCTGAAAAGGGCGAAGTGGTTATGAACCGGCGCCTGTGGCTGCTCGCTTTGCCCTTCATCGGCACCCTGATCGTGCCGCTGTACGACGCCCACGGGCCCCACCTGTTCGGCTTTCCGTTCTTCTACTGGTACCTGTTTGCATGGCTGCTGGCGCTGCCGCCGCTGATGTGGTTCGTGCATCGGGGCCGGCGCCCATGACCGGCGCGGTGCACTGGACGGCCTGGAGCGTCTTCGTCTTCTTCTTCGCGCTGGTGACCGTGCTCGGTTTCGCCGCCGCGCGCTGGCGCATGGGCGACTTGAACCAGCTGCACGAATGGGGTCTGGGCGGACGCCGCTTCGGCACGGCGGTGACCTGGTTCCTGCTCGGCGGGGATTTGTATACCGCGTACACAGTGATCGCCGTGCCGGCGCTTGTCTACGCCACCGGCGCGTACGGGTTCTTTGCCCTGCCCTACACCATAATCGCGTACCCGATTTTTTACGCGTTCGCGCCGCGGTTATGGAACGTCTGCCATCGCCACGGCTGGCTGACCTTGGCCGACTTCGCGCAAGGCCGCTACGCCAACCGCTGGCTCGCGCTCGCAGTGGCGCTGACCGGCGTGCTTGCGACCTTGCCCTACATCGCGCTGCAACTGGTCGGCATGCAGGTGGTGTTCGAGGCGATGGGCTTCGGCGGCCTGCGCCAGGGCGCCGAGATCGCGCTGGTCGTCGCCTTCGTCGTGCTCGCCGTATACACGTATACAAGTGGCCTGCGTGCGCCGGCCATGATCGCGTTCGTCAAGGACACGATGATCTACGTGTTCGTGATCGCGCTCATCATTGTCGTGCCGGCGAGACTCGGCGGCTACGGCGCGGTGTTTGCCGCGGCCGATCGCGCGTTCGCGGCGAAAGGCGGCAATGCCGGGATCCTGCTCAAGTCCGGCCAGGCGATGCCGTTCGCCAGTCTCGCGCTCGGCTCGGCGCTGGCGCTGTTCCTGTATCCGCACGCTGCCACTGGCATGCTCGCCGCGTCGAACGCGAACACGTTGCGGCGCAACGCCATCGTACTGCCGGTGTACAGCATCATGCTCGGGCTGATCGCGCTGATGGGCTACATGGCGATCGCCGCAAACGTGCCGGCAAAAGGCACCGCGGTTGTGCCGGCGTTGATCGCGCAGAGTTTCCCGGAATGGTTCGCCGGATTCTGTTACGCCGCGATCGCGCTCGGCGCGCTGGTGCCTGCGGCGATCATGTCGATCGGCGCGGCGAACCTGGTCACGCGCAACATCTGGCGGCCGTTCGTCGAACGCGGCATGAGCGCGCAGCGCGAAGCCACGGTCGCCAAGCTGACCTCGCTCGCGGTCAAGTTCGGCGCACTCGCCTTCGTCGTGTTCTTGCCGCTGGAATACGCGATCAACCTGCAACTGCTCGGCGGCATCTGGATTGCGCAGATTTTTCCGGCAATCGCGTTCGGCCTGTTCACGCGCTGGTTCCGCGGCGGCGCCCTGCTGGCCGGCTGGGCCTTCGGCATGACACTCGGCACGGCGCTGTCGGCCAGCGTCGGCATGAAGCCGATATTCACATTGCCGGAACTCGGCGGCGTCTACATCGGCTTGATCGCGCTGGCCGCGAACATCGCGATGGCCACCACGCTGACAGCCGTCGCGAACGCGCGCGGTTTCGTGCGCGCGGTCGACGCCACTCAAATCGCCGATTACGAAGACGCAGTGGCGAGCGCGTAGTCGACGAAATCGAAGGCAAATGCGTGACGCGCATCCGCAATGTGGTGCGTGCGCGATATCTCGCGCCATCGCGACCAATCCACGTTCGGGAAAAACGCATCGGCGTCTTCGACGGCGCAATCGATCTGGGTCAAATGCAGGCGCGTCGCACGCGGAAGCGCGAGCGCGTAGACCTCGCCGCCGCCGATCACCATCAACTCCGCGCCGCCCGCGAGCGCCAATGCGGCATCCAGCGACGCGACCGCTTCCTGTTCCGCAAACGGCGCCGCACCGCCGCGCGTGAGCACGAAATTGCGCCGCCCCGGCAAGGCACGGCCGATCGCCAGCGCCGTCTTGCGGCCCATCAGCACCGGTTTGCCGAGCGTCAGCGCCTTGAAACGCTTCAGGTCGTCCGGCAGATGCCACGGCATCGCGCCATCGCGCCCGATTGCGCGGTTGCGGTCGAGAGCGGCGATGAGGGAAATCATTGAACCCATGAGCTGGCTGCCGGTCATGTCACAATGACACCAGTATCCCTGAAAAGAACGCACATGCTAACTGCCCTGCTGGCATTGAGTATCCATGTACTGTCGCCCGCCGCGACCACGGCAAAGGCCCGGGAATTATCGGCCCGCTTTGTCGCAAATCGGATCTTCGTCGATGCGACAGCGCAATCCGGCCATCGCGTCGAGTTCTATACGGATTCCGGCGGCGGTGCCAACATGATTTGTCGAAGCGCGGCCCAGCGCCTCGGCCTTGCGGTCAAAGCCATCAACGATCCCGAGACAGAACGTGAACTGGAAAGAATCTCGGAACCACGGAGTTTCCCGCGTTCAAAGCGAACGAAGGCGTTCCCATCGACAGCGATGGCAATGCCAAATTGCTCGTACGCGACTGCGCTGCCCGGCACGGTTGGCCAGCGAATGCCGAGGGTGACGGCTTTTTGAGCAGTCGCTGGTTCGCAGGCCGGATATGGACCTGAACTACCCAGATGGCAGCCTGCGGATAGAAAGCGCCAATTTTCACCCAACCGCTGACACACAGGCTGTGCCGATTAATTTCAAGTCAGACATCAACGGCAAGCGATTATTGAACTTCACACGGATACTGGACTCATGTCGATGGCAATACAATCGACATGCTGCTGGAAACCGGCGCGACGACCATGCTGACACCCGAATCGGAAACCGCCATCGCCGACGGGATGCCTGCGTTGCGTGCGACCAGTTTCATCACACATACCCAACTCGAAATGTGGCACGGCAAGCATCCCCGATTGGAGAATTCTGGAAAAGGACGAGATCGACACGCAAACGCGGATGATCCAGTTTACGACCAGTGAAATTGGTGGAACCTACGTCGGTCCAGTACTGGTTGACCGAGCGGCCGAATTCCGCCTTCCACGAATTTATGGAGCAAATGATGGACAAACCGAACCGAGGGAGCAATTGGCAGGAATGCATTGAGCCACTTCGGAGTGACTGTGGATAACCCGCGGGCGACCGCCTACTTTCGCTGCTTGGAAGGCTGCGAGCCTACACCGCTACCGGCGCCTTGATCGCCGGATGCGGCTGGTAGCCGTCGATCGCGATGTCCTCGAAGCGGAAGTCGAACAGATCGCGCGCACCTCCGGATTCAGCTTCAGCCTCGGCAGCGGCAGCGGCTCGCGCGCGAGTTGCATGCGCGCCTGCTCGAGGTGATTGTTATACAGGTGCGCATCGCCGAACGTGTGCACGAAATCGCCAGGCGCCAGATCGCACACCTGCGCGACCATGTGCGTGAGCAGCGCGTAGCTGGCGATGTTGAACGGCACGCCGAGGAAGACGTCCGCCGGAACGCTGGTACAGCTGGCACGACAGCCTGCCGTCGGCGACATAGAACTGGAACAGCGCATGGCACGGCGCCAGCGCCATCTTCGGAAGCTCGCGCCACGTTCCAGGCGCTGACCACGAGGCGGCGCGAATCGGGATTGCGCCGGATTTCGTCGACCAGCCAGGCGGATCTGATCGACGCGTCTCGCCGTCCGCGCCCTGCCAGCCCGCCACTGCTTGCCGTAAACCGGCCCGAGGTCGCCGTCGGCATCGGCCCATTCGTCCCAGATGCGTGACGCCGTTTTCCTTCAGGTAGGCGATATTCGTTTCGCCGCGCAGGAACCAGAGCAACTCGTGGATGATCGACTTCAGGTGCAGCTTCTTGGTCGTGACCAGCGGAAAACCGTCGCGCGAGATCGAAACGCAGCTGCCGGCCGAACAACGTGCGCGTGCCGGTGCCGGTGCGGTCGGATTTCTCCGCGCCGTTTTCCAGCACGTCGCGCAGCAGTTCGAGGTATTGCGCGCATCAGGCCGCGGCCTTCGCCGCATGAGCGTCGGCGCGCGCCGCGACATCCACAACAACACGATGCCCACGACGATCAGCGGAATCGATTGCAGTTGCCCCATGGTCAGCCATCCGAACGCGAGATAACCCAGCTGCGGATCGGGCAGACGCAGAAATTCCACGGCGAAGCGGAACACGCCGTACATCAACGCGAACAGGCCCGACACAGCGTAACGCGGCCGTGGCTTGCGCGAAAACAGCACGAGCACGACGAACATGACCACGCCTTCGAGCGCGAATTCGTAAAGCTCCGACGGATGCCGCGCCTCATGGTTGAGCTGCCCGTCGAGGAACATCTGGTGCAATTGCGCGGTCGTCTTGCCGAGCGATCCAGCGCGCGCGGGTAGATCACGCCCCAGCCGCCGCCGGTGTACTTGCCCCACAGCTCGCCGTTGATGAAGTTGCCGATGCGGCCGAGGCCCAGGCCGATCGGCACCAGCGGCGCGACGAAGTCGATGGTGTCGAAGAAGTGGATCTCGTGGCGCCGCGACCACCACCAGCCGGCGGCGAGCACGCCCATCAGGCCGCCGTGGAAGGACATGCCGCCGTCCCATACCCGGAACAGCGCCAGCGGATCGGGCCAGATCCAGTCCGGCGAGATGTAGAAGAGCATGTACCAGATGCGCCCGCCGACGATCACGCCGATCATCGCGTAGAACACCAGGTCCGAAAACGCTTCGCGCGCTCACCGGCAGGCGCCCCTGGCTGAGGCGGGATTGCCGCAGCCACCAGCCGCCCAGGAAGCCGCCGAGGTACATCAGGCCATACCAGTGCACGGCCAGGGGACCGATGGAAAAGGCCACCGGATTGATATCGTCGAAGAAGTACACAAAGCTCGCCAAAGGACAATCAAGGGCGGGAAGTTTAGCGGATCGACCTCGCTTTGCGCCCGCATCTCTCTCCCGTTGCTGGCATAATCGGCGTTTTCCCCGGGAGACGCGCCGTGCGCCGCACCTTCACTTCACCCTGCTGGCCACATCCGGCAGTCTTTTGCTCGGCACGAACGGCGCTTTTGCCGCCGATGCGTCGACTTTGCCAACCGTCCTGTCGACGGTTGCCAGTGCCGTGTCCCGCCGATTTCGCCAAGCATCCGACGCTCAGCGCGCCGGTGATTTCGCCGAACGGTAAGAACATCGCGGTGGCAGTACACAACACCCAAAACGACGCGAACAAGTGGCAGCTCGCGATCCTGCCGTTACCGGAACTGGAACGCATCAGCCGCCTGGACATGACCGACCGGTATCTGCCGATCGACATCACCTGGGTCGATGACAAGCGCCTGGTCATGGGTACCGGCGAGGAAACCGGTTTCGCCGAAGCGCCGAGCGCGACCGGCGACATGATCGCCGTGGACATGAACAGCACGCACAAGCGCCTGCTCTACACCGCTGTGCGCAATCGGACCGTGGCTGGCACGTCAACATGATGGATATCCCCCGCGGATTCGGCTCGATCAGCGGACGTCCAGACAAGCCGAACGGCCATTTTTATCTAACGGTGGCCCCCTTCCCGAGAGCGGTGGCGAAGAAACTCAGGGAACCGGACTGAAATCTTCGACATCGATTCGATAGCGGCAACGTCAAGGAGATCGGCGAGATTACCGGCGACGGTTACGAGTTCGTCGTCATTCGATGGCGTCGCCCGCTATGCGATCTGCGACGACAATAACCTCAAGGCGCATGTCTTCTATCGCGCGGATGCGACGACAATGGAAGGAGCTGCCCGCTTCCGTGCTCGGCAAGCGATTCTCGCCGGTCACCATGTCGGCGGATGGCAAGCAGTTGTACAGTCTCGGCAATCCTTCCGGCGGACCCAACCAGTTCGCGATCAGCAACCTCGATGGCAGCGGTCGCAAGATGCTCGCTTCCAACCGCGCGTGAGCATCGACCGCGTGTTCTGGATGCCCTATCCGCACACTCCCTTTGCCGCCATGGCCGACGCCGGCCAGCCTGAATTCACCTGGCTCGCAGACAACAAGTACGCGGTCGCGATGAAGGCCGTGAACAGCAATTTCCGATCATTACGTCGCGTTCGTGAGCATGAACCTCGACGGCTCGGAAATCATCGTGTACGCCAACAGCGACCACGATCCCGGCACGTACGCGCTGTTCGACAGCTAGACCAACGACTTGCGTCCCCTGTACCAGCTCGCGCCGTGGATCAAGGCGGATCAGCTCGCCGAACGCAAGCCCTTCTGGTTCAAGGCCTCCAGCGGCACGGAGCTGGGCGGTTACATCACTTTACCGCCACATCGCGTCGAAAAGAATCTGCCCACGGTGCTCATCGCCCACGGCGGCCCGATGGGCCCGCAGGACCACTGGGAAATGGGCACGACCTGGGAAAACGGCGAGGCGCAGTTCCTCGCCACGCGCGGTTACGCCGTGGTGCAGGTCAACTACCGCGGCTCCGGCGGACGCGGCCGCAATTTCTACGATTCCGGAAACCGCCAGATGGGCACCGGCATGATGCAGGACATGCTCGACGCACTGAAATGGGCCGAGGACCAGGGCTACGTCGACAAGAGCCGCGTCTGCGTTTACGGCGCGAGCTATGGCGGCTACACCGCCTATTTCCAGCCCGTATATGCGCCGCAGGGCACATTCAAGTGTTCGGTTGCCATCGCCGGCGTATCCGACATCCGCGTGCAGGCGAACCGCAGCGATACGCGCCGTTCGAAAGCCGGCAAGAATTTCCTACGCGAAGCCTGGGGCATGGGCGATCCGACTTACATCGCCGCTAACTCCGCCATCGACCATATCGACAAATTCAATGTGCCGGTGCTGATCGTGCACGGCGAAGACGATCCGCGCGTGCCGATCCAGAACGCAAAGGAAATGCGCGATGCGCTGCAGAAGGCGGGCAAGCCGTTCGAGTACATGGCCCGGCCGAAGGAAGGTCACGGCTTCTTCAAGGAACAGAACAACATCGACCGCTACAACATGACCGAGGCGTTTTTGCTCAAGTATCTCGGCCCCGGCGCACCGGTGGCGAACTGAGCGAATCGACCCCGCAATGCGACCACGCCCGGCCGAAAGCCGGGCGTTTCGTTTCTCGGGTACGCTAAGGCCATGAACCGCCTCGCCGCCGAAACCAGTCCCTACCTGCGCCAGCACGCGGACAATCCCGTCGATTGGTGGCCATGGTGCGACGAAGCGCTCGCCGCGGCGCGCACGCAGGAAAAACCGATCCTGTTGTCGATCGGCTACAGCGCCTGCCACTGGTGCCACGTGATGGCGCACGAGAGCTTCGAGGACGCAGCCACAGCGGCGCTGATGAACGAGCTGTTCATTTGCATAAAAGTGGATCGCGAGGAACGCCCCGACCTCGACCGCATCTACCAGTTCGCGCACCAGGCCCTGACCCGGCGCGGCGGCGGCTGGCCGTTGACCGTGTTCCTGACCCCGGACGATCACCTGCCGTTCTACGCCGGCACGTATTTTCCGCGCGCGCCGCGTTACGGCATGCCGCCGTTCGCGCAGGTGCTGCGCGAGGTGCGGCGCTGGTGGGACGAACGCCGCGGCGAGGTGCGCGAGCAAAACACCGCGTTGGCGGAATTTCTCGCCGATCACGGCCGTGGCGAATCCACGGCGGATACGCTGGACGACGCACCGATCCGCGCCGCATTGGAACAGATAACCGCGAGCTTCGATTCCGAATTCGGCGGCCATCGCGGCGCGCCGAAGTTTCCGCATTGCACGGAAATGGAACTCCTGCTGGACCTTCGCAAACCCGAACAGGTCCAATTCACCCTCGCGCGCATGGCCGACGGCGGCATCCATGACCAGATCGGCGGCGGCTTCGCGCGTTACAGCGTGGACGAGCGCTGGGAAATTCCACATTTCGAGAAAATGCTGTACGACAACGCGCAATTGCTGCCCTTGTACGCGAACTGCAATCGCGCCGATGTCGCGCACGCCATCCTCGCCTGGCTGGTGCGCGAGATGACCGCGGAATCCGGCGGCTTTTACGCGGCACTGGATGCCGACTCCGAACATGAGGAAGGCAAGTTCTACGTCTGGTCGCGCGACGAAGTGCGCACCCTGCTCGACGCCGACGAATTCGCCGCCGCCGCACGCCATTACGGATTCGACCGCCCGCCGAACTTCGAGGGCAAGGCGTGGAATCCCGTCGTTGCCGTGCCGCTCGACGAGATCGCGTCGGCGCTGGACATCACCCCGAATTCTGCGAACACGGTGTTGCCCAGCGCGCGCGCGAAGCTCTTTTCCTCACGCTCGCGGCGCGTGCGCCCGGGACTCGACGACAAGATCCTCACCGCCTGGAATGCGCTCGCGATCTCCGGCATCGCGCGTTCGGTGCGCATGCTGAGCGCGCCGCCGTTGCTGGGCCTCGCCGAGAACGCGCTGGACAATGTATACAACATGGCATGGCGCGACGAACGCCTGTTCGCGAAAGCCGGCGCCGATGCGCCGCGCTTTCCCGGCTATCTCGACGACCACGCGCTGTTGCTCGACGCGCTGCTCGAAATGCTCCAATGCCGCTGGTCGGAGCGCGACGTGGCCTGGGCGGTCGTTCTGGCCGAAATTCTGCTCGAACGCTTCGAGGATCGCGAGCGCGGCGGATTCTTCTTCACCGCGCACGATCACGAGAAGTTGATTCAGCGGCCCAAACCTTTCACCGACGAAGCCCTGCCATCCGGCAACGGCGTTGCCGCGCGCGCGCTGCTGCGCCTGGGCCATCTCGTCGGCGAAACGCGCTATCTCGACGCCGCCGAGCGTGCGCTGTGCGCCGGATTCGCGAACATGCGCCAAATGCCGCAGGCTTGTTGCGCCCTGCTGCGCGCGTTGAACGATTTTCTGCATCCACGCACGCACGTCGTCGTGCGTTATGACGGCGATGGCGAGGAATCGAAATGGCGCACCGCGCTCGCCACGGCGGATATGCGCTGCATCGATGCGTATTTCATCCCTCACGACGCGGGCAAGCTGCCCGGTACGCTGGCCGCGCAGACTTACTGCGCTTGCGGCGTCGCCTACGTGTGCCGCGGCACGCAGTGCGAAGCGCCGCTGCGCGATCCGGACGGCCTGAAGCTCGATTGACGACCGGTCGACGAGCCGTTTTCGGCGAACCCCGCTCAGGCTCTGGGTGTGCCTTCCACCAGCAGCGCCAGCAGCCGCAGCGAGTCCTGCCAACCGAGGTGGCACATTTCGGCGGGGATCGCGTCGGGCACGCCTTCCTGCACGATCTCGATGTCGCAGCCGCAGGAAACGCGCTTGAGCGTGATCGTCGCGTGCATTTCGCCGGGCAGGTTGGGATCGTCGAAGCGGTCGTTGTAACGGATGCACTCGCCGGGAACAAGTTCGAGGTAGGTGCCGCCGAAGGTATGCGTCTCGCCGCTGGCGATATGGCGAAACGTCATGCGGTAGCTACCGCCGACGCGCGCGTCCATCGCTTGCACGCTGCCCACGAAGCCGTTCGGCGGCAACCATTTGGCCAGCGCATCGGGATCGAGAAACGCTTTGTACACGATCTCGGGCGCAGCGCGCAGGACGCGATGGAAATGGAAAGTGTTGCTGCCCATGGTTGGCTCCGTTGTGACGAGCCGCGATTGTAGCGCCAGCACGGCGAACGATCCGCGTCAAAACACCACGGGCCGATCCGGCAGCTCGTTCGCGCGCGTCGCGCCATCGGCGGGGAAATGCCGGGCGAGGATGTCAGTTGACCGCATTCACGCCTTCGACGGCGCCGCGTTCGAACTCCTGGGCGGCGAAGCGCTGCTGCATCTGCGTGACGATGGATTTCCATTCGGCCTCGCCGACTTTCGCCGCGATGCCGCGGTCGGCGAGGATTTCGATGGCGTGGTCGGCGAGCAGCACGTAGACCAGCACGCCGCTGTTGTGCTGCGTGTCCCAGACACGCAGGTGCGCGAACACTTCGTGCGCACGTTCGCGCGCGCTGCGTCCGCGCGCGAGGTCGAGCGCCGGCAATGCGCCTTCCACCGCGAACATAACCTGGCTGGAATGACGGCGTTCGCCAGCGGCGATCGCCTTCTGGATGGCGTCGAGGACGGACGCGGGAAATTGCCGGCGAGCGCTGCCTTCGGCGAATGTGTGGCGAAGCATGCGTAACGCGACCATCTCACCAACTCCCCGAGGCGCCGCCGCCGGAAAATCCGCCGGACGAGCCGCCGCTGAAGTCCACCACTGAATCCGCCGCCGGAATCCGCCACCGCTCCAGCCGCCGAAGCCGCCGCCGCCGGCAAAACCGCCGCCGCTGCCGCCAAGCCAGCCGAGCAGCAACCCGATCGCGCCCGCACCGATGGCGAACGCGGCGACGCCCGTGATCAGCCACACCACGCCGCCGCAAAGCGCACCGATCAGCCCGGCACGCGGCGCGGACGGCAGGCGTCCGAGAAAGGCGCGCAACCACAAGACGGCGAAGATGAGTGGAATCAGGAGATTGAACACATCGTCGGAGGATTGGCCATGCCGGTTGTCGGTGAGCGGCGGCGGCAATTGCTCGCCGTCGATGAGCTTTGTCAGCGCGCCAAGCGCATCCGTGATGCCGCCGTTGAAATCGCCGGCGCGGAATTTCGGCGTGATGTATTCGCGGATGATGCGGTCGGCGGCGGCATCGGGGATCGCCCCTTCCAGATCGCGACCGACGTCGATGCGTACGCGATGATCGTCCTTGGCGACGGTCAGCAGCACGCCATCCTGGGCCTGCTTGTCGGTGCGCGAGAGATTTCCATGCATCGGTAACGCGAATGCTGTACTGGGCGATGTCCTCGGGTTGCGTTGTGGCCAGGATCAGGATCGCGACGCGCGAACCCTTGCGCTGTTCCAGCGCCTGCAGCTGCTGGGTGAGCGACTGCACCTGTTCAGCCGAGAGCGTGTGCGTAAGGTCCGTGACCCGCGCGCCGAACGGCGGAATCGGCTGCAGGCCGGCATCGGCCCACGCGATGCCCAGCGTCAGCGCGGTGATCGCGAGGATCGCCGCGTATGTGCGCAGCACGCGCATGCGTCAGTTCTGCGGCTGTGCGGGCGGCTGTGCCGGCGGCGCGGCCGGCTTGCCGAAATCCACCGTCGGCGCGGTGGAAATCTGCTTCTCGTTTTCCACGGTGAAGTTCGCTTTCGTCGAATAGCCGAACATCTTCGCGGTGAGGTTTTGCGGGAAGCTGCGCACCAGCACGTTGTAATCCTGCACCGAGGAAATGTAGCGGTTGCGCGCCACCGCGATGCGATTCTCGGTGCCTTCGAGCTGGGCCTGCAGGGTCTGGAACAAGCTGTCGGCCTTCAGGTTCGGATAATTCTCCGACACCGCCATCAGGCGCGACAGCGCGCCGGACAGTTCGCCCTGCGCCTGCTGGAACGCCTTCATCTTGGCCTCGTCGTTGAGGTCGTCGGTGGTCAGCGTGATCTTGCCGACCTGCGCGCGCGCATTGGTCACGGCTTCGAGCGTGGACTGTTCGTGCTCGGCGTAGCCCTTCACCGTGTTGACCAGGTTCGGCACGAGGTCCGCGCGGCGCTGGTACTGGTTGATGACTTCGGACCATGCGGCCTTGACCGCCTCGTCCCTGGATTGGATCGCGTTGTAGCCGCAGCCGGCCAGCATGAATGCGGCGAGTGCGAGAATCACGAGTCGTTGCAGGCGCATGGTCGTTCCTCCGATCGGTGGTACGGGATTCATGATAGCGTTTCGCGGCCCGCGTCGTCCTGGCGCCGCTTGAGATGCTTTTTCTTCTGGCGCTTGGCGGCGAGGTTGAGCAATTCCACCGCGGCCGAAAATGCCATGGCGAAATAGATGTAGCCGCGCGGAATGTGGATCGAAAAACCTTCGCCGACCAGCATCACGCCGATCATCATGATGAAGGCCAGCGCGAGCATGCGGATGGTGGGATTGCTGTCGATGAACTCGCCGACCGGATCGGCGGCGAAGATCATGACCAGCACGGCCAGGATGATCGCCGCGACCATCACCGGGATATTGCGCACCATGCCGACCGCGGTGATGACCGAATCCAGCGAGAACACGATGTCGATCAGCGCGATCTGCACGATCACCCAGACGAACGCCGCCATCGCCGCGTTCGCCAGCGGTGGCTTGGCGACGCCGTAGATGGCTTCGTGGATTTCCATCGCGCCCTTGACCAGCAGGAACACGCCGCCGCCGGTCATGATCAGGTCGCGGATCGAGATGATCTGGCCGCCGACATGGAACAGCGGCGCGTGGGTATCATCCATCCGCGCCAGGTGCGCAAGCACCACCAGCAGGGCGATTCGGGTCAGGCAGGCGAAACTCAAGCCGAGCTTTCGCGCCAGCGAGCGTCGCGCTTCGGGCAGGCGCCCGACCGCGATGGAGATGAACACGAGGTTGTCCACGCCAAGCACGATCTCCAGCGTGGACAGGGAAAGCAGGGCGATCAGGAGTTCGCCTTGGAGTAGGCTCATGGAGTGTGTATTCCGCCGCGCCGCGAAATTACAAGCGCTGCCAAAGGATCAAGGTCCAGCATACCAGCACATTGAGCATGAGCAGGAACACGGCCGCCGAGCCCATGTCCTTGGCGCGTCCGGCCAGCTCGTGGAACTCCGGCGTGGTCTTGTCGACGACCGCCTCGATCGCCGAGTTGAAGATTTCGGCGGCCAGCACCAGGAAAAGGCTGCCCACCAGCATCGCCTTCTCCACCGCGCCACGGCCCAGCCACAGCCCGAGCGGAAAGAAAATCGCAAACAGGTATACCTCGAGGCGAAACGAGGCCTCGAACCTCCATGTCGCGGCCAGCCCCTTGAGCGACCACTGCAAGGCCTTGTAGATCTGTTTCGGGCCGCGCGGCTCGAGACTCGGCATCTCACGTTCCCCTACTGCGCCACGCGCTGGTTCGCACGAATGGCACCAAAAAACAAAGGCCGCGTATCATGCCACAATCATCTTTTCCCCGCGCGCGCAATCCATGAGCGATTTTTTGGCCGCAATCCTGCTCGGCGTTATCGAAGGCATTACCGAATTCTTGCCGATTTCCTCCACCGGACACCTGTTGATCGCCGAGCACTGGCTGGGAGCACGCTCGGACGTATTCAACGTCGTGATCCAGGCCGGCGCGATCCTCGCGGTGACGTTGATCTATCGCCAGCGCCTATGGCAACTCGCGATCGGACTCGGCGAGCGCGACAACCGCGACTATGCGGCGAAGCTGGTCGTGGCATTTCTGATCACGGCCATGCTTGGCTATGCGGCAACGAAACTCGGCTTCAAGCTGCCGGAACGACTGGCGCCGATCGCGTGGGCATTGCTGGCCGGCGGCGCGTGGATGCTCGCGGCAGAGCATTTCGCGGCCAAACGCGCGGACGACGCGCGCGTAAGCTGGACGGTGGCGATCCTGGTCGGGCTGGCGCAGGTCGTCGCAGCGATCTTCCCCGGAACCTCGCGTTCCTCGGCGACGATCTTCGTCGCGATGCTCGCCGGTACCAGCAACCGTGCGGCGGCGACCGAATTCGCGTTCCTGGTCGGCATCCCGACCATGTTCGCGGCTTCGGGCTACGAACTGTTCAAGGCGCTCAAGGCCGGAGCGACGCGCGAAGACTGGAGCGCGCTCGCCATCGCATTCGTGGTTTCGACTGTCACCGCCTTCGTTGCCGTTAAATGGCTGCTCGGGTACATCCGCACGCATCGCTTCACCGCGTTCGCGGTGTATCGCATCGTTCTCGGCGCCGCCCTGCTGATGTTCGCCGCATGAGCGGGCGCCACCTGCCGATGCCTGCCGCCGCTTCGCCGCCGCGGCGCTGAAACGAGCCTGCCGCCAGCCGGGGTTTTCCGCAAACGCACATTCCAAATCGACGAAGTTCGGTTACCCTTCGCCCCTTCACATCCTGCCCGGGTCTGCCATGTCGTCAACGCCTGTCTCGCAAAACAAGTCGTTCTCCACCGTTTTCTTCATCGAACTGTGGGAGCGCTTCGGTTACTACGGCATGCAGGCGCTGATCGTGTACTACATGGTCCAGCGCCTGGGTTTCGGCGACGTCGACGCCAACCTGATCTGGGGCGCGGCCTCGGCGCTGATCTACGTGGCCCCGGCGATCGGCGGCTGGGTCGGCGACCGCGTCTTCGGCACGCGCCGCACCATGCTCACCGGCGCGGCGATCCTGGCCATCGGCTATGCGCTGATCACCCTGCCGACCGAGAACGCGCAGTTCCTGTATTTCGCGCTCGGCGTCATCGTCGTCGGCAACGGCCTGTTCAAGCCCAATGCCGGCAACCTGGTGCGCAAGATCTACGACGGCGACGACTCGCGCATCGATAGCGCGTTCACGATCTACTACATGGCGGTAAACATCGGCTCGACCTTCTCGATGCTGCTCACGCCGTGGATCAAGGATTACGTCAACACGCTCTACCAGAACGAGTTCGGCTGGCACGCGGCGTTCGGCGTGTGCTGCCTCGGCCTCATCTTCGGCCTGGTCAACTACTTCTTCATGCGCGCCTCGCTGGCGCACATCGGCTCGGAGCCGGACACGCGCCCGTTCGAGGTCAAGCGCCTGCTCGCCGTGCTCGGCATCGGCGCGGTGTGCGTGGTGATCGCGGCGGTGATCCTGCAGCACCAGGCCATCGCGCGCGCCTTCGTGTGGGCTGCCGGCGCGGCCATGCTCGGCATTTTCGGCTACCTCATCGCCAAGAGCCATCGCAGCGAGCGTGCCGGACTCATCGCCGCGCTGGTGCTTACCATCCAGACCATCTTCTTCTTCATCTTCTACCAGCAGATGCCCACTTCGCTGGCGCTGTTCGCGCTGCGCAACACGAACTGGGACTGGAGCCTGTTCGGCGTGCATTTGTATACCTGGCTGCCGGGGCAATACCAGGCGCTCAATCCGATCTGGATCATGATCCTGTCGCCGATCCTGGCCTGGCTGTACACGCATTTCGGCAAGCGCGGCAAGGACATTTCCATCGCCGCCAAGTTCGCGCTCGGCTTCGCCATGGTCGCGGCCGGCTATTTCGTCTACGGCATGGCAGGCCTGTACGCCGACGCGGCCGGCAAGGCCTCGACCTGGGTGCTGATCTGGGGCTTTGGCCTGTATTCGCTGGGTGAACTGCTGGTTTCGGGCCTGGGACTGGCCATGATCGCGCGCTACGTGCCGGCGCGCATGGGCGGCTTCATGATGGGCGCCTACTACGTCGGCGTCGGCATTTCGCAATACCTCGGCGGCATCGTGGCCAACTACGCCGCGATCCCGCAGGACGTCACCGATCCGCTGCAGACCCTGCCGATCTACACCCACCTGTTCACCAACCTGGGTTACGCCGGCATCGTCTGCACCGTCATCGCCATCGCCGTGCTGCCGCTGATGAACAAGCTATCGGCCGAGCATCACGGCGCGAAGAGAAACTAGCGCGCGGCGAAAGCCCAGGCAAACGGGATGTAAGCATTTGCAAACGCGGCCCCGGCAACGGGGCCTTGCCGTACACTCGCGCGCATGAGCGAGGCGAAGATTCTGCTGGCCGACGACGACGAGGAGCTGTGCCAGCTCCTGCGCGATTTCCTCGCGCGCGACGGATTCGCCGTGGATGTCAGCCACGACGGCGAGGAAGCGCTCGCGCGCGCACGCGACGGCGGCTACGACGCATTGATCCTCGACGTGATGTTGCCCGGCCGCTCCGGGCTGGACCTGCTGCGCGAGTTGCGCCGCGACGCCACCTTGCCGGTGCTCATGCTCACCGCGCTCGGCGAAGACCTCGACCGCATCCTCGGCCTGGAACTGGGCGCCGACGACTACGTGCCCAAGCCGTGCAATCCGCGCGAGATCGCCGCGCGCCTGCGCGCGATCCTGCGCCGCACGCGCGGCGACGGCGACGCGGCGCGGCTGGACGACGTCAGCATCGGTCCGGTGTCCCTGCGTGCCGCTTCGCGCAGCGTGACCTTGCGCGGGGAACCACTGGTGCTGACCGGCACCGAGTTCAACGTGCTCGCCGTACTGTTGCGCGACGCCGGCAAGGTCGTCAGCAAGGAAACCCTGTCGCAGGACGTGCTCGGGCGTCCGCTCGGGCCGTTCGACCGCAGCATCGATGTACACATTTCCAAATTGCGGCGCAAACTCGGCCATGCCGCCGACGGCGAATCGATGATCGGTACCGTGCACCGCGGCGGCTACGTGTTCCGGATCGTGGACGAAGGCTGACATGCGCGGCCTGTTCTGGCGCATCTTCGCCTTGTTCTGGCTGGTCAGCGTGGTTCTGATCGTGGCGTTGGCCTGGACCGCGACCAGCTATTTCGAAAGCGCGAAAATTCCCGGCCTCGGCATCACGCGCCTGCAGGCGGCGATGGACGACCAGCTCCTGCGCACCGGCGTCGAACTGCACCGTCATGGCGTCGACGGCCTGCGCCAATGGCTGCAGAGTTCCGAAGGCTACGGGCCGGGCACGATCTACGTCGTGGATGCGCAAGGCCGCGACCTGCTCGGCCGCAGCGTGCCCGACGCGGCACGCTCGGCGCTGGACGCCGCGCCTGGGGCGGAAATACCCGAACGCGTGCGCATTCGTCCCCTGCACATGCGCGGCGATCCGGCGGAATATCGCGCGGCGGCGGTTTTCGGCGGCTCGTTCCTGACGCGCCTGATCTGGCGCCGGCCCGCGACGTTCTGGTCCAACATCGGCATCGCGATGCTGATCTGCGCGCTGGCCAGCGCCCTGCTCGCCTCCTACGTTTCCGCGCCGCTCTCGCGCATCCGCGCCAGCGCGCGCCGCGTCGCGCGCGGGGATTTGTCCGCGCGCGTCGGCAAAGTGCGCTTCGGCCGCAGCGCCGAAGTGCTCGCGCTTGGCCGAGGAATTCGACGGCATGGCCGCGCGCCTCAAGGAGCTGGTCGACGGCCAGCGCCGCCTGATCCGCGACGTCTCGCACGAAATGCGCTCGCCGCTGTCGCGCCTGCGCGTGGCGCTGGAACTGGCGCGACCGCAGAGCAACGGCGACGCCGCCACGCAACTCGACCGCATCGAGCGCGAGGCGATGCGTCTGGAGGAAATGATCGCGCAGGCGATCCAGCTTTCGCGCATGGAAACCACGCTGCCGGAACAAGTCGACGATGTCGCCTTCGACGAACTCGTCGCCGACATCGCTGCCGACGCCACGTTCGAGGCGCAGGCGCGTCCCTGCGCGTTGCGCATCGCCCAGAGCGCACCGTTGACCGTGCGCGCGGAAGAGGAACTGCTGACGAGCGCGGTGGAAAACGTGGTGCGCAACGCCGTGCACTACACCGCGCCGCACAGCGAAGTGGACCTGCGCCTGGATCGCGTCGAAGGCCAGGCCCGGCTGCGCGTGCGCGACATGGGGCCGGGCGTGCCGGCCGCGGATTGCGCACGCATCTTCGAGCCCTACTTCCGCACCGATGCCGCGCGCCAGCGCAAGAGTGGCGGCAGCGGCCTGGGACTCGCCATCGCCAAGCGCGCGATCGAACGCCAGGGCGGACGCATCCGCGCCAGCAATGCCGACGGCGGCGGGCTGGAGATCGAGATACTTCTTCCCCTGGCTTAGTCGACGACCTTCAACTCGACGTTGTCCATCCAGCCATCGCCTGCGTCGAGCAAGGTTACGCCCACGATCATCCGCTGCGCGATTGCCGGGACTTTCAATCGCACCGACTCGCTCTTCCAGGCGTTGTCGCCGGTAAGTCCCGGCGAATAAACCAGGGTGCCCGGCAGATCTGCGTCGACGAACAACTTCCAACCGCCGGGGCCGACGCCCTTGCTCTTGACCATCGCCGACAATTCGATCGTTTTTCCGGCATAGGGACGAGCGTCCACTGTCTGCGTCAACGATCCGTACACCTGCGGCAGCGTGCGGGTCATGTGAAAACTGCCGTGTCCGGCGTAAGGTTCGTCGGGATCGATCCGCATCAGGTAAGACGACGGCCCGGCATGCTGGGTCTTGAACCATCCAGGCACGTCGTCATCGGCGCCGGCCTGCTCGAAATCCGCATTGACCAATGCAGCGCCGGATGTCCGCGGCGCCGGCGGCATTGCCGGCGCGGCGGAGCCGGCAGGTTCTTTTGTGCCTGCGAACCGCCCTGCCCGCAGGCGGCCAGGAGCAAGGCGGCCAAGATCGAAAAATGCTTCATCGCTTCCTCTCGCATCGAATCGTGCATGGTAACGATCTGCCGTCGCTATGCGCGAATTCTGGCAGAATAGCCCGCATGGAACGCCTGACCGCCCGCGAACTGTTCGACAAGATCAGCCAGCGCCTCGCCCTGCGCTGGGTGGCCGGCCAGCGCGGCGAAACGCGTGCCATCGTGCCGGCGGAAAAACAGCCGCGCCGGCCGTCGCTCGCCGGTTATCTCAACATCATCTATCCGAACAAGATCCAGATCGTCGGCTCCGAGGAACTGTCCTGGCTCGACAGCCTCGATTCGCGCCAGCGCTGGGAGATGGTCGAGAAGATCATGGGCTTCTCGCCCACCGCGTTGATCGTGACCAAGGACCAGGCCGTGCCGGCGGACCTGCGCGACGCGGCGAACGAATCCGGGACGCCGGTGTGGGTCAGCAGCCAGCGCGGCCACGAATTGCTCACCTACCTGCAATACCACCTCGCGCGCATGCTGGCGCGGCGCGTGACCCTGCACGGCGTGCTGATGGAGGTGTATTCCATCGGCGTGCTGATCACCGGCGAATCGGGTTCCGGCAAGAGCGAGCTGGCGCTGGAACTCATCACGCGCGGGCATCGTCTCGTCGCCGACGACGCGCCGGAATTCATCCAGATCGCGCCGGACGTGATCGACGGCACCTGTCCGGAAATGCTGCAGGACCTGCTCGAAGTGCGCGGCCTCGGCATCCTCAACGTGCGCGAGATGTTCGGCCAGACGGCGGTAAAGCCGTCCAAATACCTGCGCCTCGTCGTGCACCTCGCCCTGCTGCCGCGCGAGCAGCCGATCGAACAGGGCGGGCTGGAGCGCATCTACGGCGCCAACAGCTACCGCGAAATCCTCGATACCAAGATTCCGCAGACCACCATCCCCGTCGCCCCCGGCCGCAACCTCGCCGTGCTGGTCGAAGCCGCCGTGCGCAACCACGTGCTCAAGACCAAGGGCATCGATCCCGCGCAAACCTTCCTCGACCGCCAGGCCCACCAGATGCAGCGGCAGGCGCCGTGGTGAGGAGAATTCGATTCTTCTGATGGATCAATGGGGTCAGATTCGATTGCACAGAAATCCATTGGGTCTGACCCCATTGATCCTTTGATCCGAAGCGCCTTCCATTGCGCCCACAACTGAACTAGGACTACCTTGTAAACACTATCTGGGGAACGGGAATGAAGATTCGACGCGAGGTCAAACGTATCGCTCGGGTGGTGAAGAGGGCAGCATGACATCCTATTTGTACACCCCTATTCGTGTGCTTTGTTTCGGCTGGCTGGCGCTCGGCTTCAGTGTGCATACCGTTGAGGCCGCACCATACATTTACATCGCGGAGTCCTACTACCACCAAGTGTTAGTTCTGGATGCGCAGACAAAATCGCCACGCGATACGATCCCTGTAGGCTCGTTTCCCTCCGGTGCAGTACTCAGCGGCGATGGTAGATTTCTGTATGTTCCAAATACTGGAGACAATACGGTCAGTATCGTCGACACGCGTACCGATACAGTTGTAGCAACGGTTCCGGTTACGTATGAGCCACAAACTATCGTGGTCTCCCCAGACAACAGTCTCATCTATGTTCTAAATCGAGGCGGGCCTGTCTCTGTCATTGATCGGATCCAGCAAGCCGTAACGAAGACGATCACCGTGTCGCCTCAAACCGGAGACATCGCGCTAAGTCCGGACGGTGCTGTCCTGTACGCTACCGACGATAGCGCCGCAACGCTGACGGGCTACAACACCCAGACTGGCACGCAGATCGGAAACGTTGCATTTGGGTTCGCTACTACCGCCGATGGCTTGGCTGTGTCCCCCGATGGGAAACGTGTCTATGTGAGCGATGTGTCAGAAGGTGCACTACATATCGTCGACGCGGCGTCGTTCGCTATTATCACAACGACAGTTCTTTTTCCTGGCGGTGGCGACAACGACGGACCAATCGCAGTTTCGCCAGATGGGCACAAGGTATATGTGGGGCAACTCGCCAGAAGTCAGGCCGCTATCGTGGATGCGACTACTGGCGAACTGATCACCTACCTATACCTCACCGGGCCCACTATTGGATTTGCATTTAACCCAACAGGCGATTTTGCCTATATCTGTCTTTCCGATTCCGTTGTGGTTATCTCGAATAATACTGGCGCAACTGTCGATTCGATCACGCTGCCATTCGGCGCATACGCTACGTCACGCACAGGGTATGTTGGGTTCCCCGATCCCGAAATGTATGTCGCGAACAACGCTGGTGGGTCGGTTTCGGCTTACGACTTCTCCACAAACGCCGCCGCGCAGGTCAAAGTCGGCACGAGTCCCAGCGACATCGCCACGTCTATGGGGAGCCGTATCCTGTATGTCAGCAACTCGGCAGACAATACGGTATCGGTGATCTCTAGCGCTGATTTGAAGGTACAGGCGACGATTCCGGTTGGCGTTACCCCATCTGGCTTGGCGATTTCCCCCGACGGCAGTCGGTTGTATGTCGCTAACTCGGGCGACGACACAATCTCCGTCGTCGACACTGGGTTGAGATCAGTCGTCGCAAGCATACCCGTCGAAGCAAACTCACAACCATTTCGAGTAGCCATTTCAAATGATGGCCTTATTCTTTACGTAACTCAGAGAAATCAGCAAACCGTTGCCATTGTTTCGACGGCGAAATATTTGGAGACTGGCTCGATATACCTCGGTGCAAGAGCTTACGGTATAGCTATTTCTCCGGATGGCCAATGGCTGTACGTGACGAACTATGACTATGATTCAGTGACGCAGATTAGTACCTTGACCAACACCGTCAAGAATACGTATTACGTAGGACCCTACCCCTCCTCGCGATACCTTCCGATTGGCGTAGCTGTTAGTCCGGACGGGTCCCATGTTTACACGGCGAACTCGGCAGCGAACTCCGTTTCAAATATCGATCTGAACGCAGCGACTACCATTCTGATTCAAGTCGGATCCGAGCCGTCCGCAGTCGCCGGTACCCCTGACGGCAAGTGGATGCTCGTGGCAAATACAGGAGCCGATTCAATCTCCGTTGTTGATATGTCGAGCAATCAGGTTGTGAAAACGTTGAACGGATTCCTCGGGCCATCCGCAATTGCCAATTTCAGAGAACCATTGGCGGATGAGATATTTAGTAACGGTCTTCAATGACTCCGCTAACCTCACCTTCGGCTACATGGCATCCTCGGCGGTTGCAAATTACCAGCTAAACGAGGCGCATGGAGCTGCCGTTGGTGAGCGGCCGCTCGGGGTCGAGGGCCGCCTTTCCCTACCCGCGATAAGCTTCCCCAATCGTTTGACGGGCATCGGCATCTTCCTGCCATGGTCGCTGACCTGCCCAGTGACGCCAGTCGTTCATTCCTGTTTGCGGGCGAATATACTGGACGCGTCCCGAATCGAAACCCCGCATGGCCACCAGCCCAGACAACCCGACCGCCGCGCCCGCCACCCGCCTGATCATCGTCAGCGGCATGTCGGGTTCGGGCAAGACCATCGCGTTGCGCGCGCTGGAAGACCTCGACTACTACTGCGTCGACAACCTGCCCGGCGCGCTGCTGCCGGCGTTCGTCGCCGAGGCCATGCGCGCGGGCGTGCACCCGCGCCTCGCCGTCGGCATCGACGTGCGCAACCGGCCGCAGGACCTGAACCAGTTGCCGGAGATCCTGGCCGATCTCGCCCAGCGCGGCGTCGAGTACCGCCTGATCTTCCTGGATGCGCGCGACGAGGTGCTGCTCAAGCGCTATTCGGATACGCGCCGGCGCCATCCGCTGACCGGCGGCGGCGTGTCGCTCGGCGACGCGATCGCGCGCGAGCGCAAACTGCTCGAGCCGGTCGTGGCAATCGCCGAACGCCGCATCGACACCGGCGACCTGAACGTGCACCAGCTGCGCCGCCTCATCGCCACGGAACTGGGTATGGCCGGCGGGCCGCTGTCGCTGCTGTTCGAATCCTTCGCCTACAAACGCGGCGTGCCGGTGGACGCGGACTTCGTGTTCGACGCGCGCTGCCTGCCGAATCCGCACTGGGAAGCGCCGCTGCGGCCGCTGTCGGGACGCGATGCGGCGGTGCGCGCCTGGTTCGAGGGCAAGCCCGAAGTCGGCGAGTATCTGGCGCAGGTACGCGATTTCCTCGATGCCTGGCTGCCGCGCTTCGAGTCGGAAAACCGCTCCTACGTGACGATCTGCATCGGTTGCACCGGCGGCCGCCACCGTTCGGTGTACCTGGCCGAGCTGCTCGCCGCGCATTTCCGCACCGCGCGCGAGCAGGTGCTGACCTTCCACCGGGAGCTGGAATGAGCGTCGGTATACTTTTGCTCACCCACGAGGCGATGGGCGATGCGCTGATCGCCACCGCGCGCCACATCCTCGGGCGCATCCCGCTGGCGCTGGAGGCGCAGGCGATTCCGCCCGGCAGCGACGTGGACGCGGCCCTGCGCGACGCCGCCGCGCGCGTGCGCCGTCTCGATAGCGGCGAGGGTGTACTGGTGCTCACCGACGTCTACGGCGCCACGCCGAGCAACGTCGCGCAGCGCCTGCCGGAACTCGGACTCGACGTGCGCCGCGTCTCCGGCCTGAACCTGCCGATGCTGCTGCGCACGCTCAATTATCCGGAACAGGCACTGGCCGAACTGGCGCAGACCGCGGCGAATGGCGGACGCGCGGGAATCGTCGAACATGGTTGAACAGGAAGTAACGATCACGAACAAGCTCGGCCTGCACGCACGCGCTTCGGCCAAACTCGTGCAACTGCTGCAGGGCTTCAAGAGCAATGCGTGGCTCATTCACCGCGGCCGCGAGATCAACGCGAAAAGCATCATGGGCGTGATGATGCTTGCCGCCGGCATCGGCCAGACGATCACGCTGCGTGCCGACGGCCCGGACGAATCCGCCGCGCTGGACGGCGATGGCGGACTTGTTTGCGCGCAAGTTCGACGAGGGTGCATGAGCAGCCGTTTCGTCATCGCCGGGACCAGCGCCGCACGCGGCATGGCGCTGGGCCGCGCGCGCCTGGTGCAGCCGAGCCAGATCCGCGTCGACGAGCGCCCGCTGGCGGAAAACGAGATCGAAGCCGAAGTCGAACGCCTGCGCCTCGCGCTCGATACCGCACGCAACGAATTGAAAGTGCTGCGCGAAAAACTGCATGGCGCGCTGGCGCGCGAGGTCGGCGAATTCATCGACGCGCACAGTCTCATCCTCGACGATCCGGAACTGACCGAAGGCCTGTACGCACTGATCCGCAAGGGCCGCTACCGCGCCGGACTCGCGCTGAAGATGCAGCGCGACCGCCTCGCCGCCGCGTTCGACGCCATCGACGATCCTTATTTCCGCAGCCGCCGCGAAGACATCGATCACGTCGTCGGCCGCGTGCAGGCCGTGCTCAACCGCGACACCTCGCGGGCCGAACGCCAGATCGCCTCGCGCGTGGGCACCATCCTCGTCGGCGACACGATCGCGCCGGCGGAAGTCGCGCACCTGACCGAACACGGCGTGCTCGGGCTCGTCACCACCGGCGGCAGTCCGCTGTCGCACAGCGCGATCCTGGCGCGCAGCCTGCGCCTGCCGATGGTGGTCGGCGCACGCGAGGCGCTGGAACGCATCGCCGAAGACGACCTGCTGCTGGTCGACGGCGGCTCCGGCGAGATCGTCGCGCATCCGACCGCGCAGGACCTGACCCGCTACCGCCAGTTCCAGCGCGAACAGGCGCGCAGCCTCGGCCTGCTCGCGCGCTTCAAGCATGCGCCGTCGCTCACCGCCGACGGTATACATATCCACTTGTTCGCGAATGCCGAAATGCCCGCGGACCTCGCCCAGGCGCGCGCCTGCGGCGCCGAGGGCGTGGGCCTTTACCGCACCGAGTTCCTGTTCCTGCAGCGCCGCGAACTGCCCGACGAGGAAGAACAATTCGCCGCCTACCGCGATGTCGTGCTGGCGATGGGCGGCGCGCCGGTGACGATCCGCACGCTCGACCTCGGCGCGGACAAGGCCGACTCCACCGGCCTCGCGCTCACCGCCGAGCCGAATCCCGCGCTCGGCGTGCGCGGCGTACGCCTCGCATTGCGCCGTCCAGCCGTGTTCGCCGCGCAACTGCGCGCGATCCTGCGCGCCAGTGCGTTCGGGCCGGTGCGCATCCTCGTGCCGATGGTCACGAGCGCGAGCGAAGTCGTCGAAGTGCGCGGCCTGATCGAGTCTTGCGCGCGCGAGCTGCGCAGCAGCGGCTACGAAATCGCCGACCACTACGAACTCGGCGCCATGATCGAGGTGCCCGCCGCGGCGATCGCGCTGCCCATGCTGATCCGACATGTGGATTTCATCGCCATCGGCACCAACGACCTGACCCAGTACCTGCTGGCCGTGGATCGCAACAACGATGCGCTCGGCGAACTCTACGATCCGCTGCATCCGGCCGTGCTCAAGCTGCTCGCGCAGATCATCGCCACCGGCGCGCGCGCGAAGAAGCCCGTCACCCTGTGCGGCGAGATGGCCGGCCGACGCGCGCTGCACGCCCTTGCTCGTCGCGCTCGGCCTGAACGGATTTTCCATGCACCCGAGTTCGCTGCTCGAAGTGCGCCAGGCCGTCGCCGCCTGCGATCATGCGCGCCTGCGCAAGCTCGCTCCGCGCCTGCTGCGCGCGCAGACGAAGGCGGGGATCGAGCGGGTGTTGCGCGACGGTAGCGGAACGTGAAATTTCCGACGCATTGGTGACTGTGGCAAAATGCGTGGCCTGCGGATGCCTGTTTGAACTGATATTGGTCGGAGAAATATTTTGTGTCCAGAATCCGTTGCAATCATCATCCCCTGCTACAACGAGGCCGTGGCTATTGCCAAGGTGATAACTGAGTTCCACGCGGTTCTGCCAAATGCGCAGATCCACGTATTCGACAACAACTCCACCGACGATTCTGCCGCTATCGCGACGGCTGTCGGCGCCCGCGTGCATCGCGTGTCCATGCAGGGGAAAGGGCATGTCGTACGGCGTATGTTTGCCGACGTGGATGCGGACGTTTACATCATGGTGGATGGCGACGACACCTACGAAGCAGCAGCGTCACCCGCGATGCTGGCAAAACTGCTGGACGAAGGCATGGATATGGTCGTAGGGGTACGCCAACCGGTCAGCGCCGACGTGCACCGTCGTGGACACGCATTCGGCAATGCCCTCCTGAGCGGCTTTCTCAGCCGACTGTTCGGCCGCCCCTGTTCTGATATCCTGTCGGGCTACCGCTCTTTTTCGCGCCGCTTCGCCAAATCCTTCCCGGTACTTTCCAGCGGCTTCGAAATCGAAACCGAACTCACCGTGCACGCGCTCGAACTGCGCCTGCCCGTACTCGAACATCCGACCGCGTTCAAGGAGCGCCCGCAGGGCTCGGCGAGCAAATTGAGCACATTCCGCGACGGCACCCGCATCCTGTACACGATGCTGCGCCTGTTCAGCGCGGAGCGGCCCCTCCTTTTCTACAGCCTGTGCGCAGCCATGCTGGCCCTGGTTTCGATCGCGCTTGCCGTGCCGATCGTGCTGACTTACGCACACACCGGGCTGGTACCTCGATTTCCAACCGCGATTTTGTCGACCGGCCTAATGCTGCTCGCCGCCCTGAGTTTCTTTTCGGGAGTGATCCTGGATACGGTCACGCGTGGCCGCCGCGAGATGCGCCTCCTGGCGTATCTGTCGCAACCAGCGCCCGGTCGCCGATGACGTCCCCCTGGACGGACGACACGCGACCTCGGAATGCGCTGGCCAAGGCGCCCGCACACAGCAGCACCGCGAACGGAAACGGGTGCAGATAGCGAAACGAAACGATGTGCGAGAACAGTGTCTGCGCAGCGACCATGCCAATGCTCGTCGCCGCAAGCAATAGCGCCGCCGAACGCGCCTTCCGCCATTGCGCAACAAGCATGACAAGCGCCAAAGGCAACAACCCGAAATAGCATGCGGTAAGCCATTGGGTGCTTGCTTCGAAATAGCGGGCTATCGGATTGGGCTCAGCTTCGAGGACGCGCGCGTCGTAATCGCAGCAACGACGCAGTTTTTCCGTCAAATCGGCACTGGCCGGACGCGAGCCTACGTCATCAAGCATGCGCGCACGAACTACGGCAGGGTCGAAATAATCGCGCAACGTCGCCCACGACATGCGAAAAATCCCGGACGGATCGCCGCGCACAGCGTAACTCGACAACTTGCGCGCGGCACGATTGCCGAAACCATTTCCCGCTTCGCGCACGAGTGCTATAAGCCCGTTGGGCTCCCAGACCTGTGCCTCACGCATGCGCGGATCGTGCAGATCAGGACCAACGTGGTCAAGCAGATCCGCTGGCAGTCCGGCACGTACTACTTCATCGCGCGTCACCAGAGGCGCAACGAGGCCGAGGCGAAAATAGCCGGTATCGACGATGTAGTCAGGGCGCGACCCATTAAGCCACCCATACCAATGCCGATATCCGTCGTGCAAAGCCACCGTCGCCACGAGTGCGACCATCAAATGGACGATGAGCTTGTGCGCTGGTACGCGTGGCATGGCGCCGACGAAGCAGGAGAGCACTGGCAGCATGGTGAAGCCGAGCACGACAGGCAGATCGCTCAAGCGAAATGCGACGGCGATGATACCTGCCGCTGCCCATAGAATCGGCCACAGCCAATGCGGCCGCCGCAGATAAGCGAACCCCGACACGAACATGGCCACCAGTGAGAACGTCCCGGCACTTTCCGCCATCACCATGCGCTCGTAAAACAATTGCGCTGGCTCGACGGCAAACAGGACCGCAAATGTCGCCGCCAACCACGTCGGGGTTTTGAAATTGTCTCGCAATATCACGAACAAGAACGAAGCCGCGATCGCGCCAAACAGGCTCTGCACTAACGCCAACACGGACATTGAATGTGCCGACAATGCAGTTGCGCGAAACAACTGCCCATAGAGGTAAGACCGGTCCGGCGGCACCCAGCCGGTAAGTGCTGAATGGATGTAGCTGGCCGAATCGCCGAAAAAAAGGCGCACGGTTGGATCGAAGGCCAGCAAGGCGAGCTTTACCGCCAAGATTGCGGCGAACAGGGCTATGGCGGGGCGCGCACTCACACGAAGCTGTCGTAAAACCATCATGGATTGAAAACTCCACCGTATCGCCTGCCGCGCAGTTTACAGGCACGACAGTGGAAATCCGTGACAGCGTGGATGTGCGGCTGCGACAATGCAGACGATCCATTCCGCTGCGTGCATACATCGCAATGCCGACTTCACAAGGCCCCGGATATTCACCGGACGCCGAGCAAACCCAACCGGTGCTTGGCGGACTCGTGCAGTCGCGCATCCACGTTGCCGCAATATTCCGTTCCAAATCTGCATGGTGTTTCGCGCTTGTCGCATTCGTGATTTCGTTGCCGCTCGTGCTCAACCCCGGTTACTTCAGCAGCGACGAACTGCAATGGCTGGCGTTCGCGGACAAATCCTCGCTCGGCAATGTCCCATGGAACGCATGGTTCGACTTCAGCCCTTTCCAATACCGGCCGCTGACTTTCAACTTGTGGCTGCTGCTTTCGCACTTCATCGGCTACCAACCCATCGCGATGCATCTGGTGCGCATCGTGTTCGGGCTCGCAGCAGCGTGGCTGCTACGGTCGCTTCTGCTGCAACTCGATGTCGCGCCACGGCGCGCGACGCTGGCCGGCTGGATCTGGCTGCTGATCCCGTACACGGTCTACACCCACGGCTGGGTGGGCACGTTCGGCGATTCGTTGTGCCTGATCTTAATGTTGCTCGCATTGCTGCATGCATTGATCCTGCCGCGCACGGATGACTGGATTGCCGCCATCGCCGACTCACTGCCTGCCGCTGCCTTGACCGCACTCGCGCTGATGAGCAAGGAATCCGCGGTCGTGTTTCCCGCTGCCATGTTGATCGCCGCATTGCACCGTCGCGACCGCATCGGCGCCGTCGCGTTCGTCGCGTCAACAGCCGTCGTACTGATGTATCTGGCTTTGCGCTTGCCCACGATGCTGTTTCCACGGCCGACATACGGCTACGCCTGGAACATCGGCAACATGCCCGCAAGATTGGCCGAATACACGCTGTTCCCGTTCCTCGTCGGACATTTCGAAGTCGTCGCGAGCCGCACGCATCTGACGAGCTGGCCGGCGCTGTTCGGCCTGGGAATCGTCTTCGCGACATCGCTCGGCGCAGGCTGGCGCCGCTGCCTGGTTTTCTGGATAGGCTGGATCGCCGCGCTTGGTCCCGTGCTGATCCTGGACGACGCCTACAACCAGTACGCCTATCTGGCCGGCGCCTGGGCATGCGCTTTTATCGCCTTCATCTGGGGGAGAATTCCGTCAGCTTTGCGCGTGCTCATGATTTTACCCGTCGCGATGCTGCTGGTTCACGGCATGCAGCAGATCAGCGACATCCGCCACATCGGGTCGATTCAGAAGAATCTCTATGCGGATTTGCCGGGGATTCTTGCCGGTGCGACGCAGCCCGTTGTAGTCCGGGCGCAACGAGGCAGTGATGACTTCATCCTGCAGCGCCTGCTGACCGACATACCGAGTTACCAACGCAACCCATCGGCGACCGCGTGCGCTTCGTCGCGCATGCGGCACAAGACGCACCACCCGAATATCGAATGTCGCGCGATGGCCATCTCGTCCATAGTGAACCGGATTCCGCGCACTGACGTGAATTCCGGGACGGCGCAAGGTGTGCCTGTGGCACAATTCATGTCGGCAATCCGCGCTACAGCCATTCGTTCTGGAGAACTGCATGTCCGCATCCACGCCCATAGACCTGGAACGGTATGTGGAGCTGTTCCAGGCCCACGGTGGCACGGACGAACCCTATCTGCGCCACCACTTCCGGCGTTTTGCCGATACCAAGCAACGCTTCCTGTCGCACTGGGATCGTGACCGCGGCAACAGGCTTCTCGATATCGGCGCCCATTGGCTGCATCAGGCGCTGCTGTATGCGATCGACGGTTTCGAGGTAACCGCACTGGACTTGCCGATCACGTTCGAGCTGGCAAACGTACGCAGTCTCGCGCAGGCACATTCCATCGCACTGCTGCCGAATTCGACCTCGCACAAGCCACCGCCTTGCGCTCGCTTCCAGACGACGCTTTCGACGTGGTGCTGTTCACCGAAATCATCGAGCACATCACCTTCAACCCGGTAACCATGTGGCGCGAGATCTACCGTGTGATGAAGCCCGGCGCGCCTGGTCGTCACCACGCCGAACTACTACGCCTTGCGCGGACGCACGTGGCATTGGGGTCGCTTTTTCAGACGCTTCGGCGGCGGTGTCGACGTGCTCGACATCCTGTCGCGGCATACCTACGCGCATCACTGGAAGGAGTATTCGCTGCGCGAACTGATCTACTATTTTTGCGTGCTATCGCCGGATTTCATTTGCCTGAACGTGGCGCACGTCGAGGAATACAGTCGCAACTATCTGCCGGTACCGAGCACTCGTGTCGCGCGCGCTCTGGAACGTGCGCTACCAATCTTGCGGCCCGACGTGTACCTCGAAATCCAAGTGACACGCACGGGAGAAGGTATCGTCGTGGAGCTTCACGGTACGACTTTCCGTTCAGTGAAGATCCGCATTCTACGCAGTGCGGTGGACGCTCATCTGCGGACTCAAGCCGCGCGAGTAGAAATGTCGCGAAGTGGGCTGTGTCGTCAGCACGGCCATCATATGCGTCGGGGTAAGTTTGCCGGTGCGCAACCCTTCTTCATCGCATGCATGCAGACGATCGACAAACGTGCGATCCCATTTCTGATTTGCGTCGAAATTGTGGCCAAACGAACGATCAATAAACACGTCGACGACGTTCGCAAAACCGATGTACAGGTAAAAATCAAAGCGCTTCAATAGCAGCGGCAGAATGTCCTGCGCACGAATGCCCTCGAATCCTTCGACGGAGCAATCCCAGTTATCGTAACTTTCCTCGTGCCGGTCGAGTTGGCGGTTGTAGCGATACTCGGAGGGTAGATCTCGCCAGAAGCGTTGCACCTCAGTGAGTGCTTCTGGCCAGCGCTGATGTCCATTGCGACCGATCATGTCACTGATTATGAAGTAACCTTTTGCATCGAGAATTCGCTCAACTTCGTCGAACAGACTTTCAAGTTCGACGACATGGTGCAGCGACTGGTTCGCCATGACGGAAGTGTAGTGTCCGTTTCCCCGCCAGTCGTTGAAGTCTCCCTCAACCACGACGATGTGTTCCGCCACGCCTTCTCGTTCCGCCATTTCTCTGCCGCGCTGGAGCATGTGCGAATTCATGTCCAAACACTCAATCGTGAAATCGTGCAAGCCAGCGTTTTTCAATAACTTCGCAACTCGCACTTCCGTATCGCAGTTGCCGGCGCCAATGCTAAGAAATCTGGAAGGCGCATTCCCGCATTGTTCGGCGCTCTCGAGGAGATACTTGGCAAAGAATTGATCAGGATTCGAGACGCCGTACTCTTCCAACATCGGGCGCAGGTACTTGTTCGACCAATAATGGAAAATTTCCGGCAACACATTGATGTCCTCGACATCTTTGTAGATGTTTGTTTCCGACGCCATACGGTTCTGGTAGTCGACGCTGCCCGGACGCCCCCTGATATCCAAGCCCTTTAAACGCGAATACAACCGCATGAGAAATGGTACGGGTTTCTTGATGCGTTTGGCAGTGCGATGAAAATAGTTCATGAGGCGCTCATACCGAATCTCGGAAATGTGGCCGTACTGCGTCGGCTCAGGATTGCCGCGCTCGCTGCTCCACCAGCGTCAACGCCACCTTGTCGCGCAAGTACACGGGCAGCGCCTGTTCCGGCGGCACGCCCAGTCCGGCGGCGAATCGCGGCGCGGCGAGCAGGGCGACGGCACTGGCTTGCGGAAAGCGCGCGCCATCGGCGAACGCGGGCGGCGCAGGAAGACGCGCGGCGAGCGCATCGCGGTAGGCATCCCAGCCGCTGCCGACGACGCACCATTGTGTACTTTGTGGCAAATCCAGTGCGCTCGCCTGACCGACACTTTCCTCACCGGTCGCCTCGACCAAACCGTCCTCGCCGCGCCGGAACGCACCGGCATAGACCTCGCCCATGCGCGCGTCGATGACGGCAAGGATCGGCAGGCCGGCATCGGGCGCATCCTGCGCGAGCGCGGCGAGCGAGGAAACCGGAACGACGGGAACATCCAGCGCCAGGGCCAGCCCCTGCGCCACCGCGACGGCCAGGCGCACGCCGGTGAACGCACCGGGTCCGCGGCCCACGGCGATGGCATCGAGCTGCGCGCGCCCAATGCCCGCCTCGGCCAGCAGCGATTCGATCATCGGCAATATCAATTCGGCGTGCCGGCGCGGCGCGATCTCGAAGCGTTCGATGATCCGGTCATCGACGCCCAGGGCGGCCGAACAGGCTTCGGTAGCGGTTTCGATGGCGATGATGTTCGGCATGGCGGCATCGTAACGGCTTCGGCGCAACGGCGGAACCTTTGCCGGCGATGCGCCAGGCAATCGGCCCGCCATAATCCGTCGGCATCCGCCCGGGAGCACATCGGAAGGCACGAGGCCGATTCCCGCGACAGCGCACCCGTCAACGCATGCGCGCCCACGCGCTTCCGACGGCGGCTCAGCGCATCGCGCTTTCGGCAGCCAGAAGCTCGTCCAGTTGCATGAACGATTCGGTCATGTCCGCCGTGCTCTCGGAGGCGATTGCATCGTCGAGAGCTTCCTTCGAGGGGTAGAGGTCGTGCATGACGACTCGCGTCTGGCCACCGCTTTCTTCGAAGGTCACCGTGGTGACGGCTCCGCCCTCACCGCCTTCGTCATTCGTCCAGACGAGGCGCACGCACGGCACCACTTCGAGGTACCTGCCGAAGAATGCCATGGGCTGTTCCGAAGCCGGGTGGCTGAACACGAAACGGTACGTGCCTCCGGTGCGGACGTCGGCCTCGCAGGACAGGAAGGACATTCCAAGCGATTTCGGTGCCCACCAGCGCTTGAGCAACTCGGGCTGAGTCCATGCCTCGAAGACGAGGCGTGCCGGAGCATTGAAGGTTCGCGTGACGACCATCTCGCGCCCGGATTTGCGTTCTGCCGTCGTGCGGTTGTTCACGGCGGCAGGTTCACCTTGATTTCTTGCGTCCACCGATCTTCTCCTTCCGTTTCAGTTCGTCGACGACCTTGTCCAGCTCGTCGAAGCGTGCGCTCCAGAGCTGGTGGTATTTTTCGATCCATGCCGCTTCCTGTTCCAGCCGGCGCAAGCCGAGCTTGCAGGTCCGCACGCGCCCGATCTTCTGCGTGGTGACGAACCCCGCCTGCTCCAGGACCCCGACATGCTTCTTCATGCCCGTGAGGGTCATGCGAAACTTCGCGGCAAGCTCCGTGATGGAAGCGTCGGCATGCCCGAGCCGCTCCAGGACGCCGCGTCGGGTGACGTCCGACAGCGCGGCGAACGAGGCATCGAAACGGGCTGGACTACACTGAACCATTTGGTTCAGTGTACACGCGGAATCGGCGCCATGCAAGCGGCTCGCGCCTGCAGCGAGGCTGGACGTCCGGGACCAAGCCTTCAGGCGCTTGACTCGGCCGTCTGTTGAGGCGGGTCGAAACCGCGCTGCGATCGGCGCCTACACCGACAGCCCCGCATCGCCTTCCACGACCGTCTGCCGCATCCGCGGCTTTTCGCCGGCTTGCCACAGCGGCACCTCAAAGCGGACGCGATAGCGCAGCGGGCCGCCGTCCGCGCTCTTGCTGCGCTCGATCGGCCGCGGGACGCAGACGAACTCGGTCACCATCGTGCCGGCGTCGACGCGCACGGTGGCGTAGCCGTGTCCGCCCATGTCGACGAAGGTCAGGTGAGGAGCCAGGTCGGGATTGCGCACGGCGTGCGCTTTCTGCAGATCGCCGCTGCTGGCAAATTCCAGCGCCGAGCGCACGCCGTGGTGCAGCAGCAGGTTTTCGGTGCACTGCGGTGGTCCGCCGCCCGGATTGGCGACGTACAGCGGGCGCAGCGGATTGTCCGGTTTGAAATTATGCTCGTTGGCCTCGGCCGAGCCCACGGAAGAGATCGAGCCGCCCACGAAGGTGACGCCCACCGGCTCGAACGCGGCCGGCGGCAGCGCCTTCGCCGCGTAACCCGCCCAGAAGCTGTGGCGATCGCCGGAGACGATCGCGAATCCGGTGATGCCCGCATCGCGCACGGCATCGAAGATCTCCGCGCGCTCGTGGTACATGGAGCCCCAGTCCCAGGTGCCCGCCAGGCCGTAGCCGGCGCCCTTCCACTTGCCGAGTTCCGGCGGCAGGTTTTGCGGATCGACGCGCTGGTCGGGGGTGCCCAGCGAATTGCCCCAGATTTTCCAGGTGGCTTTCGCGCCGCGCAGACGCTCGAGGAACCAGGCCTTCTGCTTCGCGCCCAGCATCGTCTGCGGGGCCTCGCCGGCGCGGTAGTTGGCCACGCTCTTGTCGCCGAAGGACAGCTTCGCCGGTGGATGGCCGTTGGCGAAGTCGCGGCCGGCGTCGAGCTGCGCCCACAGTTCCTCGGGGACGAAGCCAAGCTTGTCGCCTTCGAACAGCGGGTTGATTTCGTCGTGATCGCCGGGATCGTGCGAGCGGAAGCTGTGCTGGTCGGTGAGGAGCAGGTCGATGTGCCGGCCCCAGCGCAAGGCACGATACCCGATCAGGCTGTTGATTGCGGCGAGGTTGTTGGGTTCGGTTCCCAGGCCTTCGTCGTCGAATTCCTTGACCGGCGTATCGACCACGTGCGGCGCAGGGAACGTGTCCAGCTTCGAGCCCGGCGGCAATACGCGCGCGGGCTGGTATTCGAACCAGGCCTGGTTCGCCGCGACCTTGAGCGTCTGCGCGGGAACCCAACCTTCCGTGCCGGGAAATTCCTGGATCGACTGCCAGCCCTGCCACGAGAATTCGTGGTTGTCCCACATCGCCACGAACGGCCAGCGCGCGCGCGCATCCTGCAGATCCGGGTCCTGCAGGTAGGCTTGGTAAGCGACGCGATAGTCCTCGAGCGAGTCCGGCACCCAGAAGCGGTTCTTGGCGACGGCCTTGCCCTTCGGATACTTGATCGGGAACGTAATCTTGCGGTCGTAGCGATGGCCGTCCTTGACCTGGTCCGGGTACTGCACGACCTCGTAGATGAAGTCGCCCAGGTGCAGGACGAAGCCGATCCTTTCCTCGGGCGCGGCGCGCTCGTCTTCCCAGATCATCCGCCGATAGGCATTCAGATAGCCTTCGCAGACGTCCTGGCAACTCACGAAGGCGAAGCGCGTCGGCTGCGGATCGTCAGGGCTCGGCGCCGTCAGCGTGCGGCCGATCCGGCTGCCGTTGCCCTCCTCGTCCACGAAGCGATACCAGAATTCGTGCGCTGCCGGCAGGTGGCCGACCAGCACGCGGCAGGTCCAGTCGGACGCGGCCTGCACGCGAGCGGTCGTCTTCGCGATCACGCGCGTGAACGCCGGATCGTCCGCCACTTCCACCAGCAGAGTGGCGCTCGTGCGCCCATCCGCATACGGGCGCCGCGTCCACAGCAGGACGCTGTTGTCGTCGGGATCGCCGGACGCGACGCCTTGCGGATACAGGTCGCGGCGCTCGCGCCAGCCGCTCGATGACGGGCGCACGGGCGTGCAGCCCCAGGCCAGCGAGGCCCCCAGCGCGACGGAAATCTTCAGGAACTCTCGGCGGCCCACGGTTGGCATGTCGTCCCTTCCCTACACCCGATCGCGATGAGCGATGCGCCGAAAGCTAGACCCGATCGCGGGCCGCGGAGCGTGCCAGAAGTACCGCGGGGCGGTGTTCGCACAGGGCCGAAAGAACATCACGTGCAGCCATCTGGCCGCAGGCATGTCAGTCTGCAGAATTCCGCCGATCAGATGGCCTGTGGCGGATTGATCCGATAGGCCGCCAGCAAGTGCTCCGGGATTTGCGTGTCGGCGTCGAAACGGCAATCGTCGATCGCCGCAAGCATGCGCACCGGCACGCCGGCATTGCTGAAGAAGGCGGCGCGGAATGCATCGAGTTCGCGCAAATGCACCGGGCGCGTGCGACTGCGCATGCCCCGGCTCGCCAAACCGGCATCGATCAGGCGCATGCCGACGCCGTCCAGTTGCGGCGCCTGCGGCCAGACCACGGCGCCGTCGCGATCGACAAAGCCGATGTTCCATATCGAACCTTCGCTGATGTGGCCATTCGCATCGACGAACAGCGCATCGTCGAATCCCGCAAGGCGTGCGAGGCGCCGGTGGTGGAACAGGCCGAACGTGCCGACGTGCTTGATCGACGGCAGCTCGCGCGCGTAGACGAATGACTTCACCCATAGCGGCTGCATCGCCGGAGCCAGAGCAGGACTCGCGCCGACCAGCACATCGACGCCGACCGTCCGATCCATGTGCTCGCGGTCGAGCGCGCGCGCGAATACGTTCACGCGTATCGACCAGGGTGCCCGCGGCGCCGTTCAGCGCATGCCGCAAATAGCCGCGCAACCGTTCGCGATCGAGTTCGCTGCCAAACAGTTCGCGCGTCGCCGCCTGCAGGCGATCCAGGTGCAGGTCCAGCCCGCGCACGCCGCCGTCCTCCATGCGCATGACAGTGAAGTGGCCATAGTTGGTCTGCGCGAGATGGCGCAAATCGTCCACGCCCACCGGCCCGCCGTTCAATTCCAGGCGCGGCGTGAACGATGACGGGTTCGCGTCCCCGCGCATCAACCCAGGTCCGCGAGCGATGCGTCGGTGACCGGCGCGCCGTCGTCCGCGAAAAACGCCTGCACGTCGGCGAGTTCGCGCGTGCGCGGCATCGGCGGCAGGCTCTGCAAAAACAGTTTGCCGTAACCACGTGTAGTCAGGCGCGGATCGCACAGCATCAGCACGCCGCGGTCGCCAACAGCGCGGATCAGGCGCCCGGCGCCCTGCTTGAGCGCGATCGCCGCGGCCGGCACCTGCCAGGCGAAAAAGGGATTGGCGCCGGATTCGCGCAGCGCGGAAAGGCGCGCCTCGAGCACGGGATCGTCCGGCGCGGCGAATGGCAGCTTGTCGATGATGACGCACGACAGCGCCTCGCCGGCAACGTCGACTCCCTCCCAGAAACTCGCGGCGCCGAGCAGCACACCGTTGCCGGAATGGCGGAAGTCGGTCAGCAACTGATGGCGCGGCGCGCTGCCCTGCACGAACAACGGGTATGGCAGGTCGCCGAGCAATTCCGCCGCCTTCTTCAGCGCGCGGTGCGAGGTGAACAGCACGAAAGTGCGCCCGCGCGCAGCCGAGATTACCGGCCGCGCCGCGGCGACCACGCGCTCGGTGTAATCCGGCGCCGTCGGATCGGGCAGGCCCTTGGGCAGATAGGCGAGCGCCTGCGTCGCATAGTCGAACGGACTCGGCAGGTTCACCTCGACCGGATCGTCGAGGCCGAGCTGGCGCGAGAAATGTTCAAAACTACCCGCGACCGACAACGTGGCGGAGGTGAAAATCCAGCCCGCCAGCGACTGTTCGCGCAGGGCGCGCAGCGGCGGGGCGAGGTCCAGCGGCGTCGCATGCAGGGCGAATCCGTGCGTCGTCGTCTCGTACCAGTGCACGGCCTCGTGGGCGCCGCCATCAATGACGGCGTGCAGGCGCTGGCACAGGGCTTCAGCGCGTTCGTGCGTGCTGGCGAGTCCGCGCGAACGCTCGGCCTGCGCGCCGAGCGCATCGGCGAGCTTGCGCAAGGCATCTTCCAGCCCGTGCAGGTCCGCCATCGCGCCGGCGTCCTGCTCGATCTGGGCGAAGGCGCCCTTCGCCGGCAGCACATCCAGCGCGAGGCGCACGCGCCGCACCGCCGGCGCGATCGCTTCGTACGGTTCGCGCAAGGTGGCCAGCGCACCGGAGACACTCGCGCATTCGGCCACCGTGTCGCTGGCCAATTCCGTCATCTGGCGCGCGGTTATACTTGTGGAAAAGAATACTCCGGCCAGTTCCGGAATCTGATGCGCCTCGTCGAGCACGAAGGCGTGCGCCCCCGGCAATATCTCGCCGAAGCCTTCCTGCTTGATCGCGAGGTCCGCGAACAGCAGGTGGTGGTTGACGACGACGAGGTCTGCCTCTTGTGCCGCGCGCCGTGCCTTGACCACGAAACAGTCGGCATACAGCGGGCATTCGGCGCCAAGGCAGTTTTCCGCGGTCGAAGTCACGCGCGGCCACAGCGGCGAATCTTCGGGGACGTCGGAAAACTCGCCGCGGTCGCCGCTCGCCGTGCGCTCGCCCCAGGCGCGGATCGCCTGCACTTGGCTCGCCTGCTCGCGCGAGGCGAAACGTCCGTCCTTCACGGTCTGGTCGAGGCGATAGCGGCACAGGTAGTTGGCACGGCCCTTGAGCAGGCTCGCCTTGAGGCGCGCGCCGAGCACGGCGCGCACGCGCGGCAGGTCGCGATGGAACAACTGGTCCTGCAGGGTCTTGGTGCCGGTGGAAACGATCACGCGCTTGCCGGACATCAGCGCCGGAACCAGATACGCGAAGGTTTTCCCGGTGCCGGTTCCGGCCTCGACGACCAGTGTCTGCCGTTCGGCGATGGCTTCCTCGACGGCTTCGGCCATGTCCTGCTGGCAGTCGCGTGGCGTGAATCCGGCCACTTGCGCCGCGAACGGGCCATCCGCGCCGAGCAGTTCGCGCGCACTGGCGATGCGCATGCTCAGAACCGCGTCACCGGCGGCACGCGACAGGCTTCGATTTTTGCGCGTGACTGCGCCGCCGCGGCATCATTACCCTGCACAGTGAGCGCACGCGCCTGCGTTTCCAGGTTGCGCGCGCACAGGCCGCCGACTTTGGGCCCGAGATCGTACGACTGCTGCGCCAGTTCGCCGGCACGTTTCCAGTCGCCGCTTTCGACGGCAAGCTCGGCGGCGTATTGCAGGATGTCCGGTGCGCGCGGCGTGATCTTCAGCGCCTTGTCCGCGTCGGCCCGCGCGGCGGCAATTTGGCCTTTGGCTTCCTGCGCGTGTGCCGCGTCGAGGAATCCGTCGACGGCCGGATCGCTCACGCCATGCACCTGCACGCTGGATTCGTAATGCGCGCCGAGCGTCCGGATCGCCGCGACCGCACCGGCGGTATCCGGCGCCGGCGCCTTGACCGGCGACGGCGAACACGCCGCCAGCATGATGCTCAGGCCGGCCAGCGGCACCCAGGGATGTGGAAGAAAACGATAGGCGGACAAGACGGGCAGCGAAGGCAAAAAAACGTCGTGCAAGTTTACCCGATTCGGTGACAGGACAGGCCGCTTCCGCGATAATCCGCGGGCGGATTTCCGCCGCACATTCCGGAGACATTCATGCGTCGTCGCCTTGCGTTTTCCATCGCCTTCCTGGGTTGCGCGGTCTCGGCATCCGCGTTCGCCGATTTCCGCGCCGAATTCGCCGAGATCAAGGGCGACAGCGGCCATGCGCTGACCCGCATCGAGGTTTCCGGCAGCCGCATGCGCATGGATTCGGGCAATGTCAGCATGCTGGTCGACGCGGCCAGCGGCAACATCTTCATGCTCATGCGCGACAAGCAGCAGTACATGGACATGGGCAAGATGGCGCAATCGATGAACGCGATGCTGGCCAACGTGCCGCCGCAGATGCGCGAGATGATGAAGGAACGCATGGCCGCGCACGGCCACGGCGGCGCGGCGGTGACGTACGCACCCACCGGGCAGACCGAAACCGTCGCCGGCTACCCCTGCGCGGTTTACAGCGTCAGCGTCGGGACCAATCACAGCGGCGACACCTGCCTTGCAGACATTTCGTCAGCCAGTATTGATGCCTCCGACCAGGCCACCGTGCGCAAGGTGTTCGACGACCTGCGCGCGATGGCGCAGACCGCCTCAGCGGGCATGGCTTCGTCGAGCCTCAATCAGATACCGGTCGGCAAGTTCCCGGTGCTGATGACCCGCTACGACGCGGGCAAGGTGGTTGAGGTGACGCAGATCAAGGACGTGACCCGCGGCACGATCGCCAGTGCGGATTTTGCGATACCCGCCGGCTACAGCGAAATGCAGATGCCGGCGTTTGGCGCGCCGCACTGATACTTGCCGACCGTGGAAAACTTCCGACCGGTGCGCGTGTGCATCTTCGGCGCCGCACCGACGCCGGAGTGGCAGCGCGCGGTCGCGCCGGTGCTGCCCACGCATGTGCAGACAATGCCCTTCGCCGAAACCGACGCGGTCGCCGCGCTGCATGCTGCCGCCAAGCGATTCCCCGGCGAGAATCTTGTCCTGCTGCGCAGCGGCGTCGTGTTGCCGCCATTCTGGTTCGAGCGCCTGCTGCCGGCGCTGGAATTGGCGGATGTCCTCGTCGCCTCGCCGCTGGACAACGCCGATCCCGCGACTGCGCCGCTGCCTGCAGGCATGCGCAGCGACGCCCATCCGCAACGCATCGATGCGTTGTGCTGGGCCCACGGCCGGCACGACGCGATCGACTGGCCGAGGCTTTCGCCGCTGCTGAGCGTGTGGAACGGCACGGCGCTGCGTGCCGTCGATATCGACAAAATCCACTCGTATACTTTACCGCCGTCAGCCACGCCATCACGCGGAATCCTGCTCGATCATCTTTACGTCGCCGACCCGTCGCGAGACTTGCGTGGTCCGAATCCGCCGGTCCCCGGCGAAGATGTTCCGCCGCCGTCCCCACTCGGCGAATTGCGCGAGGCGCTGCACGCCGCACTTGCCAACCCGTCTGCCGAAGCGGCGTACCCGGGCCTCGACGCGAAACCCGTCGTCCTGCACGTGCTGCACGGGTGGGGCGGCGGCGCGGAACGCTTCGTGCGCGACATCGCTGCCGTCGATCACGCCCGCCATCACCTGGTGTTCTTGGCGCGTGGCAACTTCGACCGCCGCCGCTACGGCGAAGTGCTGGAACTGCGCGACGCGACGCTCGCCACGCCACCGCTGCGCGCAACGACGTTGCCCGATGCCATCGCCAGCACCGCGCTCGCGCATCGCGGCTATCGCGAATTCCTCGCGGGCGTGCTGCGCGATTTCGGCGTGGATGCCGTAATCGTGTCGTCCCTGATCGGCCACAGCCTGGATGCGCTGCGCACCGGTTTGCCGACCACGTATTTCATCCATGATTTTTATCCGCTGTGGCCGCTGCTGCACCGCAATCTGGACGATGCGACGGTGACGTTCGACGCCGCACAATTGCGCGCCGACCTCGCCGCCGCGGATGCCGGATTCGAGTTCGCCGAGCGCGATCCGGATTGGTGGCTGGCGTTGCGCGAGGCACTGGCCGACGCGGCGCTTGCCGCGAAGGCGACGCTGGTTGCTCCGAGCCGCTCGGCCGTGGAAATATTCCTGAAGCTGCAGCCGCGCCTTGCGGCGCTGCCGCAGCACGTGATCGCGCACGGCATCGTGCCGTGGCCGGACGCGGCGAAACTGCCGCTGCCCGCGCCGCCGAAGCGCGAAAAATCGCGTCTGATGATTCTTGGCCGCGTGCGCCGCGGCAAGGCTTCGCACCTGCTGCGCAAATTGCTGCCACGCCTGCACCATGCCGAATTGTTCCTGATCGGCGCCGGGCCCGAGGCGCGCGAATTCTTCGGCCAGGCCGATGTCCACATCCTGCTCAATTACAAGGCCGCGGAACTGCCGGCCCTGCTCGCACGCATCGCGCCGGACTGCGCATTGATCCTTCCCGACTTCGCCGAAACCTTCAGCTACACGCTGTCGGAACTGCGCAGCTTCGGCATTCCCGTGCTCGCCACGCGCCTGGGCGCGCTCGCCGAACGCATCACCGATGGCGTGGATGGTTTTCTCGTCGCACCCGACGCAGCGGCCATCTGCGCAGCCATCGAGGCGTTGCGCAACGAACCGAACCGGCTCGCGCGCGTACGCGACACCCTGGCCCGGCAGCCGCTGCGCACGCTCGCGGACATGGCGGCGGATTATCGCGATCTGTTGCCGCTCGCGCCGCGATCGAGGGCGATGGACCTGCTCGATGTTGCCGGACCGGATCGCATCGCCGCGCAACAACGCGCGGGCCTGGTCGGCGACGCATCGCGCGAAATCGCCTTGCTTGAACAAGAGATAGCGGACAAGCGGCACGAACTCGAACATCGCGCGGAATGGGCGTTCGGACTCGATGCGCAGCTCAAGCGCAACGCCAGCGCGCTGCACAATCTGCAGGGCGAATTCGAGGAACGCAGCGCGTGGGCGCTTGCTCTCGATCGCGATTTGCAGGTGGCGAGCCGCGAACGCGACCAGATCCTGCATAGCCTGTCCTGGCGCATCACCAAGCCCTTGCGCTTCGCCCGGCGCAAGCTGCGTGGGTTGCGCGTGCGCCTGGGTTTCGCCGCAAGCCGCCTGCGCGCAATCGTGCACCGCACCCGCGGCAGCCTGGCCAGCCGTGGCGTGGCTGGAACGATGCGCCGCGCTGTCGACGAATTCCGCCGCGGCGCGCCGCCGCCGAACGCGCGCATCTTGGCTGCGCCGACGAGCGAGTTCAGTGCGTTCGCGGTGCCGGCGAGCACGACGCCGCGCGTGTCGATCGTGATTCCGGTCCACAACAAGATCGACTACACCGTGGCCTGCCTGCGTTCGCTCGTCGCGCATCCCGGCACGGCGGCGTTCGAGACGATCGTGGTCGACGACGCGTCCGGCGACGCGACTGCCGAGCGCCTTGCGCAAATCGAGGGCATACGCGTCGTGCGCAATGCGCAAAACCTCGGCTTCGTCGGCTCGTGCAATGCCGGCGCCGCCACCGCGCACGGCAAATTTCTCGCCTTCCTCAACAACGACACCGTGGTCGAAGACGGCTGGCTCGATGCGCTGCTGCGCGTTTTCGACGAGGAACCCGGGGCCGGATTGGCCGGCGCCAAACTCGTGTATCCCGACGGCCGCCTGCAGGAAGCCGGCGGCATCGTGTTCGCCGACGGATCAGGCTGGAATTACGGTCGTTTCGAAAACCCCGCCGATCCACGCTTCGAGTTCCGCCGCGAGGCCGATTATTGTTCCGGCGCGGCGATCATGATCCGGAGCGATCTTTTCGAGAAACTCGGCGGTTTCGACACGCGCTACGCGCCGGCCTATTACGAGGATACCGACCTTGCCTTTGCCGTGCGCAAGGCCGACAAGAAGGTGTTTTACGAGCCGCGCGCGACGGTCGTGCACTTCGAGGGCATCACTGCCGGCACCGACACCGGCAGCGGCATGAAGCGCTTCCAGACGATCAATCGCGAAAAATTCCTGGAAAAGTGGAAAAATGAACTCGCGCGCCAGCCGGCGCCGATCGCCGACGCGAAGGATGCCGAAGCCGCAGCGAATTTCCGTACGCATGGCCACGTGCTGATCGTGGATGCCTACACGCCGACGCCGGACCAGGATTCCGGCTCGCTGCGCATGCTCAACCTGATGCGACTGCTGCGCGAAGCCGGTCTTGCAGTGAGCTTCCTGCCCGACAATCGCGCGCACGCCGGCAAGTACACGCAGGCGCTGCAGGCGCTCGGCGTGCAGGCGTTGTATCACCCGTTCGTCGCCGATCCGGTCGCGTGGTTGCGCGACCACGGCAAGTTCCTGACAGCCGTGATTCTCTCGCGGCACTATGTCGCCGCAAATTACGTCGGTCTCGTGCGCCTGTACGCGCCGCAGGCGCGCCTGATCTTCGATACCGTCGACGTGCACCACCTGCGCGAACAACGCGCCGCGGAATTGACCGGCAGCGCCGAACAGGCGCAGCAAGCCGCACGCACGCGTGCGCAGGAACTGAAATTGATGCGCGAATGCGACGTCACCCTCGTCGTCAGCGCCGCCGAAAAGGAACTGCTCGCGCGCGAACTGCCCGGCGTGCGCATCGAGGTGCTGTCGAACGTGCATGCGATCCACGGCCGCCGCCGCGAATTCGGCGAACGCCGCGACCTCGTCTTCGTCGGCGGCTTCCAGCATCCGCCGAACGTCGATGCGGTACTGTGGTTCGTGAACGACGTGTTCCCGCGCGTGCGCACGGCCCTGCCCGGCATCGTCTTCCACGTGATCGGAAGCAAGGCGCCGAAAGCCATCCTGGAACTCGCCCACGACGGCGTGCAGGTGCACGGCTTCGTCGAGGACATCGCGCCATTCATGGACGGCTGCCGCCTCGCGCTGGCGCCGCTGCGCTACGGCGCCGGCGTCAAGGGCAAGATCAACATGGCGATGAGCCACGGCCTGCCGGTGGTGGCGACCACGCCAGCAGTCGAGGGCATGCATGCACGCGACGGTGAGGATTTGCTTGTCGCGGATGCGCCGGAAGATTTCGCCGCCGCCATCGTGCGCGCCTGCGGCGATGCCGCATTGTGGAAAAAGTTGTCCGACAACGGCCTCGCCAACGTGCGCGAACATTTTTCCTTCGATGCGGCGCGCGCGGCGCTGGCGCGAATCCTGCCGCCGGGCTAATTCGCAGGCATCGATTCAAATTGCGCGCGCAGTGCCGCCAAGCGCGGATTGTTCGGATTCAACTCGCGCGCGGCGTCGAGCGCGCGGCTGGCGTCGGCACGGCGTTTCTGCGCGATGAAACTCTGCGTCTGGTCGAGGAACACTTCGGCGAGGCGGCTGCGCATCGCGGCTACGACCGCGTCCCCGGGGTCGGATTCGGCAACCGCGTCGATGTCGGCGCGCGCCTTGTACGGCGTGCCGTTGCGGATCGCCTGCTCGAACAATTCCTTGGCGCGGATGGGAATCTTCGCCAGTCCCTCCATCGCTGCGGCATTGTTCGCGTCGATGGCGAGCACGGCGCGGTACTTGTCGAAGGCGCAATCGCCGGGCGGCAAAATGAGATTGCCCGCCGTCATCGCGCCGTCGGCCTGCGCCAGCATTTGCTGGATGCGCGCCTGGTCCGCGGGAGTGAGCTGCGCCTTGCGCTTGGCCGCATCGAGTCGTTCACGCGCATCGCCCAGCCGCGCATTCGCCTTGCGCAGAGCCGGACTGTCCGGCGCGGCCTGAGCGGCCTGCTGCAACAGGGCGGCGGCCTGCGTCGCGTTGTCGTCGTCGAGCGCGGCGTTGGCCTGAGCGATCAGCGTCTGCGCAATTTTGGCCATGCCGCTTTTCGCGCGCGCATTCGCTGGATCGCTCTTCAGAGCGGACTGGAACAGCGCGAGTGCACCGTCCAAACCGGCGATGCGTCCGGCGCGTTGCTGCGCCTCGGCGCGCGAAAGCGTGTCGTCCAGCGCCTGCTCCGCACCGGCGTGCAGCTTCGCCATCGCGCCGCGCAGCTCGGGAATCGCCGGATGATTCGGCGAGAGTTGCGCGAGCTCGGCGATGAGCTGATTGGCCTGATCCACGTTGTTCGCGGAGATCGCGTCGCGCGCCTGCTGGGCCACCGCTTCAGCGACTTTTTTCAGCCCGTTCAACGCCAGGCCGTTCGTCATGTCGGCATCGAGCACGCGCAGGTAGGTTTCGGCGGCGCTGCCGCTGCCGACGAGTTTGCCTGCCGCGAGCGCGGCGTCGGCCTTGGCGAGCAGGCTCGCGCTGGCGGTGTTGCGCGTCTGCGCGGCATGCAGGGCGGACTTGAGATCCTCGACTTCCTTGCCGCCACCGAGCACCTCGTTGGCCTGTTCGAGGTCCGACTGCGCGGTGGAAAAATCGTTGCGCGTGAGCGCTGCGCGTGCGGCTTCGATCAGGCGTTCGCCAACCTTGTTCAGGCCGGTGCGCGCCGCGTCGTTGTCCGGGTCCAGCGTGCGTGCGGCCTGGAACAGTTCGCGCGCGCTGTCGTTGTGGTTGCCGACCAGGTTGCCTTCGGCCAGCGCCTTCTCGCCGCGCGCAATCAAAGTATTGAGTTCGGTGTTCGGCAGCAATCCGCGCAGGCGGTTCTGGAAAAACCACATCGCCAGCACGGCCACGAGGACGACGGCGATCGCCGCGAAAATCCAGCGACGGCGATCGCGCTCGGGCGTAGCCGCACGATGCGGCTGCGGTCGATGCATCGGCGCGTTGGCGATATCGTCGAGCCGTCCCAGGCTTGGCTCGGCGCGATGGCGCGCACCGCCCGGCGGCGTGGCGGGAATCGCGCGCGTTGCCGCTTCGCTGGCCGGATCGCGGCGAGGCAGCGGCGTGGAAGAATCGATGAGTTCGGCATGCTGGCCGTGTGCGATCGCCAGTTCGATCTGCTCGATCGCGTCGGCCACTGCGGCGCCGTCCTGGAAACGGTCTTCCGGCTGCTTGGCGAGCAGGCGGTTGAGTAGCGGCTGCAACGCGTACAGACGCTCGGGCAGGATCGGAATCGGCTGGGTGATGTGCATGATGCCGACCGCAAGCGAATCGTCGGCATGGAACGGTACGCGCCCGGTCAGCAGCTCGTAGAGCACGACGCCGAGGCTGTACAAATCGGCGCGGCCATCCAGCGGACGCCCGCGTGCCTGCTCCGGGCTCATGTAGTGCGGCGTGCCGATCACCGTGCCGGTGCGGGTCATGTGCGTGGCCGAATCGCTGGCGCGGGCGATGCCGAAATCGGTCAGCGCCGCGCTGCCGTCATCACGCAGCAGGATATTGTCGGGCTTGACGTCGCGGTGCACGAAGCCCTTGCCATGCGCGTAGTTCAGCGCCGTGGCGATCTCGCGCGTGACGCGCAGAGCGAAGCCGACCGGGCGCGGCGTACCGTCGTTGGCCAGCACGGCGCCGCCGCCGAGGTATTCCATCGCGATGTAGTGGTATTCGCCGGTGCGGCCGACGTCATGCACGCCGACCACGTTGCGGTGGTGCAGCTTGGCCGCGATGCGCGCCTCGCGCAGGAAGCGCTCGCCGAAATCCGGATCGGCCAGCAGGCTCGGCGACATCACCTTGAGCGCGACTTCGCGCTGCACCGATTCCTGCATCGCCAGGTACACGGTGGCCATGCCGCCACGGCCGAGCTGGCGCAGGATTTTATAGCCGGGAATTTCGATCACGTGGCGATCCGTTCTCGCCGGAATCCGGCGCGAAGCATAGCATGCCGGGGGCCGCAAACCCGCGGAATTCAAGGCAAACTGCGGATCCGGCGCGGGCGTCCGCTCAATCGAACCCGTTGCCGAAGATCTCGTCTTCGTCCGGCTGGCGTTCGTAGGCGCCGATATCGGGATTGCCGGCAGGCGCCTCTCGCGCGAAGCCGGTGCCGCGCTGATCCGTCGCGTATGTCCGTGGGTTGCTGCCGGCGTCGATCGCCGGACTTCCCGCCAGCAGCGCGTGCGTGCGCGTCAGGCCGCCGTGGTTGCCGAGCGGCGCCAGCAGCGGATCGGCGAACGACACAATGGCACCGATGTTGACAAGCGCGGTCGTGTAGCGCACCAGACTGGCGCCGCCGAAGATGCGCTTGCCGCTGCCCAGACGGATGTCGACCGGCGCGCCGGTCTGGTTGGTGTTGTCGGCCACGATGCTGCTTTGCAGAGTAACGTCCATCGTGCTGTCGATGCCAGCGCCGTAGTTGGCACCGGCGTAATTGAAGGCGACCGTGCTGTTGTTCAACGTCAACGTTCCCGTACTGCTGATGCCTCCGCCGCTCCCGCCGCCATTGTGCGAGATGGTGCTTTCGGCGATGGTCGTCGTGCCGTGCACGGACAAACCCCCGCCGTATTTGCTGGCGATGTTGTTGTCGATCGTGCAACGCGTGATGTCCGCCTTGTTGCTCACGTACGCGCCGCCCGCGACGGAGAACACGGCAAGGTTTCCGCTGATGGTGCTGTCGGTGCAATATAGATACGTGGCGGCGATGCCGCCGCCGAACACCGATCCGGGATTGACATCGCCCTTGGACATCGTGTTGTGACTGACGTTCGCGCCATTCTGCAGCGTGACCGTGCCTGCGAAAACGCCGGCGCCGGCGAAAATCGGCCGATATTTGCTGGTGGATCCGTACGCATCCAGCGTGCAGTCGGTCACGGCCGCGCCGTCGAGTACGACCGATCCTGCATGGTTGATGCACCCGCCGCGTTTGCCGGGATTGTGTCCGTTGGCCACCGTAATATCGCGCAGCGTGAGCGTTCCTGCGCTATCGGCGCTGTAGAAAATGGCCGCGCTGTTGTTGCCATCGATGGCGAGCTTTTCCTGTCCGGGTCCGACGACGATGATCGCGCCGCTCACAGGAATCTGGCCTTGCGTCAGCGTGATCCGGCTCGACGTGCACGCCGGATCGGCGCCCGGAAGGGCGCTCAGATCGATGGTATCGCCGCTACCCGCCAGTGCGATCACGGCGCGCAAGGTGCCGGGGGAGCCGTCGTCGGCGCAGCTAGTCACCTGTCGCGTCGTGGCCGATGGCATGACCGAGGCGAAGTGCGAGGCAACCGAAATTCCCATCCTTACCACGGCAGCGGCGGGCAATGCACTGGCCGCGGGGGCGACGAGCAGCAATGCGATGGCAGCGGGCAATGCGGCCGGATTGGGGAGAACCGTGCCTGGATGGCGACGCATGGCGAACCTCGATGTCGGAGTCTTGCCACGAGGAACGCCTTGCGGCCGATTTTTGCGACATGTCGTGCCATGCACGATCTGGGATGCCTACGCCAAGCGCCGCGCCTCGATCACGTTCGGCACCGCGGCCAGGCGCGCCAGCAACAGCGACAACTGTTCGAAGTCGGCCACGCGCACGGCAAAGTTCATCGTCGCCAGACCCGAGGCCGCATCCACGCGCGTGTTGACGGCGATCAGGTGCGCGTTCGCCGCGGCGATGACATTGGTCACGTCCTTGTGCAGCCACTTGCGGTCGTAGCCGCGTACCAGAACATCGACGTCGTAGGCCTGGGCGCGGCCGCCACCCCATTCGACCTCGATGGCACGCGCCGGGTCGCGTGCGCGCAGGCGCGCGAAGCTGGCGCAGTCGGCGCGATGGATGGACACGCCCTTGCCGCGCGTGATGTAGCCGGCGATCGCGTCACCCGGCAGCGGTTGGCAACAGCGCGCGAGCGCGGTGAGCAGGTTGCCGACGCCTTCGATGACGACCGCGTCCTTGCCGCGCCTGGGCGCGCGCGCCGGCGCCGGCGTGGGCGCCGTCGGCGGCGGCGCATGCGTTTCGTGCAGGGCGCGCGCGACCTGCCCCGCGGTGATTTCGCCCAGGGCCAGCACGACGAGGAACTCCTCCAGCGTCTTGTGCTGGAACTTCTGCGGCAGCGACTCCAGATCGACATTGCCCAGCGCTAGGCGCTTGAGTTCCTTGTCGAGGATCGCGCGCCCGGCCGCCAGGTTCGCGGCCAGGTCGGAGTGCCGGAACCAGGCGCGCACTTTCTGCTGGGCGCGATGGGTGTTGAGAAATCCATGCTGCGCGGAGAGCCAGTCGCGGCGCGGCTCGATGGCCTTGCCGGTGAGGATCTCCACGCGATCGCCGCTGACCGGCTGGAAACCAGCGGCACGATGCGGCCATTGACCTTGGCGCCGCGGCAGCGATGGCCGACGTCGGTGTGCACGTGGTAGGCGAAATCGAGCACGGTCGCGCCGCTGCGGAAGGTCCAGCACCTGGCCTTGCGGCGTCAACAGGTAGACGCGGTCCTCGAGGATGTCGGTGCGGAAGCCGGCGAGCAGCGCACCGTCGTCGTCGGCATCGCCCTTGGCTTCGAGCAGTTGCCGCATCCAGGCGATCTTGCGCTCGAACTCGGCGTCGGCGCCGCCGCCTTCCTTGTAGCGCCAGTGCGCGGCAACGCCGCCCTCGGCATGGGCATGCATCTCGTGCGAACGGATCTGCACTTCCAGCGGCTTGCCTTCGGGGCCGATCACGGCCGTGTGCAGCGACTGGTAGCGATTGCCCTTGGGCCGCGCGATGTAATCGTCGAATTCGCTCGGCAGCGGCGGCCACAACGCGTGCACGACGCCGAGCGCGGCGTAGCAGGCGGCGACGTCGGCGACCAGCACGCGCAGCGCGCGGATGTCGTAGAGCGCGGAGAAATCGCCGCCCTTGCGCTGCATCTTCTTCCAGATCGAATAGATGTGCTTGGGCCGTCCGGCGATCTCGGCCTCGATGCCGGCCGCGGCGAGCGCGGAACGCAGCTGCGCGGTCGCGCGCACGATGAAGCGCTCGCGGTCGCTGCGGCGCTCATCGAGCAGATGCGCGATGCGCTTGTAAACGTCCGGCTGCAGGTAGCGGAACGCGAGGTCTTCCAGTTCCCACTTCAATTGCCAGATGCCGAGCCGGTTCGCGAGCGGCGCGTGGATGTCGGCGGTGAGCTGGGCCAGCGCGCGGCGCTTGTCCGGCGGCGACTTGGCCGCGGCGCGCAGGCGCGCGAGCTGGCGTGCGAGCAGGATGAAGACGACGCGCAGGTCGCGGATGATGGCGAGCAATAGCCGGCGCAGGCCTTCGGCGTGTCCGGCACCGCTGCGCGCGGTGTACAGCGACCAGACCTTTTCCGCCGCCTGCTGGCCTTCGACGAGGTCGGGCACGCGCGTTCCGGCTTCGACGAATGCGCGCAGGTCGACGCCGATACCGGCTTGCTGCAGCGCATGCACGATGCAGGCGGCGAAGGTTTCCGCATCCGCGCGCAGGCCGGCGAGCAGACCGAGGGTGTCGAGCAATTCCGCTTCGACGGCACGCAACGCGACGCGATCGCGCGGCAGCAGGGCTTGCAGGCGCGGGCGCCAGGTTTCGTCGAGATGGCTGCCGATCCAGCCGTCGAGACCGGATGCGGCGGAGGCGACCGCGTTCATGCGGTTACTGTGGCACGCGCCGACGGCCGCGGCAATGCGGCCGGACGTGCAATCAGTTGACGGTTATGCTCGAGGACGTCTGGGTCAAAGAATTCGGGGTATCAGTGGCCGTTATGGTTTGCGGGCCTATTGTGACAAAGGTCACGTTGATCGATGTGTTTCCAGACAACGTCGTACTTGCGGGAGAAAACACGGCGGACGTATCCGAACTAGTGAAATTCACGGTGCCCGTGTAACCGGTCGCGGTGTTGCCGTAGGCATCCTGAGCCATGATCAGGAAACTGGTCTGCACGCCGTGTGTGGCGCTGCTCGGCGCGCTCAGTACGTATTTCGTGGCCGCTCCCGGAGCGACCGTCGTGCCGGCGCTCGTTCCCTTGATCGACGGCGTAGTCGTATCCGTAACTGTGATCGTCTGCGACCCGGAGGTCTTGAACGTGGCGGTGAACGTACCGGTTCCGTTCATGAGCGTGGCGTTGCCTGGCAAGACGGCTTGGCTGTCCGTGGAACTGCTGAACGCCACCGTGTCGCCAAACGTGGTCACGACATGATTGGCGGCATCCAGCGCCGTAACCGTGATTGCATTGGTCATGGGCGAACCGGCATTTGCGGTTGTGGGTGCGGTCACCGAAAAATGCGTGGCGGTCGTCGGCATCATCGAAATGGTGAAGGTCTGCGTGTTCGACAACGCGAATGGCGCGCTGGTGCCGGTCGTGAACGTCGCCGTGCACGTGGCCGTTCCCGGAACGTACGCGCCGCCGCCGGCTTGCTGGGCGAATGTGAACCCCAGATTCGCACCGGTTGCGCTGAGCGTCGGCGGTGTCGAAGACGACAGCATCGGACTCGGCGCACAACTGAAGTTGCTGCCGACCAACCCAGGGCTACCGGGCAGCATGGTGCCGCCGGTCGGGCTGACGTAGTAGGCGACTGGGTTCAGGCTTACGGTATCGCTGGTCACCGTGTAAGCGATGTTCAACTGCCCCTGCGTGAGATTGCCGGAACTCGAACTGATATTGCCGATCAAGTTGTCATCCGCATCGTAGACCGTGCACGTCGTGGGAATTGTATTTGCACACACGATGTTGCCAACGCTTTGCACCGGCAGGTTGTTCGCGCTGGCCACGGCAACCTTGTTGTCCAGCCGCTGCGGATAGGTGGCAACCGGTGGAAAAATGGCGCCGAGCGCCGGATAGAACGTGTTGGGCACGCTCGTGAAATTCGACTGGGCCACCGAAGTTCCAGTCAGCAATACCTGCAAGTAAACCGAATTCGTGGCGGCCTGGATATCGCCGCTGCTCACGGTGTAGCTGGAAAAACCGGGACTTGTGACCAGATGGAGCGAACAACCCAATTGCGGAACGGCTCCGGGCTGCGGATAAAAGTTGCTGATCACGCACCACTGCGCCGAAGTCCCGAAGTACGTTGTGTCGTAGCCGAAATCTATGTGCCAGCCGGCCCACTTGTTGGCATTATGAATCTGCAGTAAGTACAGAAGGCTGCTGCCGCCGGACGCCGTCGGAGAAAGTGCCGTCGTGGCTGAAACCCACGGCTCGCCCGCGCCAATCGACAGTGGATTTTCGAACCCCTCTGCAAAAACCCGGTCTCCTGCCACAGTCCCTTTGCTGGCCAGCACCGGAGCGGCGGAGCCGCCGGCCACCGCGCCGATGTTCAGCACCGGATAACACATCACCTGCTTGGTAGGCGTATTGCTGAAGATTTCAGACTGACGCCGGGCTGTCCGGAAGAATTTGAATACGACAGACTGGAAAGATCGACAAGATTAGTACCGCCGGCGCCGAAGCCGAGCGCGCCGCCGCCCGATCCGGCGTTGCTGTAAGTGGCGGTAAAGCCGTTGGGGCCGGTCGGACCGATGTTTGTTCCGGAGATTTCGTCGCAAACAACGGGATAGGTGGCGGAATTGGCGTTGTCCAGGCCGATCGTGGCCAGATAGTTGATGGGCGACGTTCCAGAACTCGATGCGTAGGTGAACGAGGAACTGCCCAATGGCAGCGCGCTGAGGATCGGCAAATTGATATCCGACGGACAATTGCTACCCGAGCAGTGGGTCGCCGGGGCCAGCAAGTCAATGGTCGTGTCCAACGGAGAAGAAGAAGCCGAAGCCTGCGCAAACGCAAGCACCGAACAACCCGCCAGAACTGCCAAACGCGCAAACTGCATTGAAATCTTCACTCCGAATTCCGATTCTCGGCCGCTTCACGATCGAGCGGCCCGCTTATAGCACGGGCCGCGACCGTGATTCCCACGCCGCGGCCCGAAGGTAGTGTCTTGCCGACTTGCGGCGAGTATACCATCGCACCGAAGCCGGGCTTGTTAAAAGGCAGTTACCTCAAGGGCTTGCGCGCGACACCGCAGGCGCTGGCAGAACCGGGCGAAGCCGCTACAATGGCCGGCGTCCGAAATCCCCCTACTGGAACGATCATGCGCCTTGCGTTCGCCTTGATGTTTGCACTTTGCCTCGCCGGTTTCGCCCGTGCCGAACAATTCTCCTCGCTCGAAGAACGCATGTCGCAATCCGAATTCCACGCCGCGGGCCTGGACAAACTCTCGCCCGACGAACTCAAGTCGCTCAACACCTGGCTGCAGGCGCATTACGGAACGCAAACGACCTACGTCACGCCATCGGGCCAGCCGGTGTTCTATCCGCAGGAATCGGCGCGCGAAGCGTTCGATGCGCACATCGTCGGCCAGTTCACCGGCTGGTACGGCCAGACCGTGTTCTCCCTCGACAATGGCCAGCAGTGGCAGCAGGCCGAATCGGGCAGCTATCAGTGCGGCAAGTTCGAAAATCCCAAGGTCACGATCAAGCCGACGCTGATGGGCAGTTGGCTCATGTATGTCGATCCTTGCCGCAACCAGAGCCTGCGCGTGACCCGGATCAAGTGAGATCGCGCTGACGGCGCGGAATCCGCGTTTTCAATTTTCGCGCAGCGCTTCGATCAGTTTGGCCAAGCGCTTCGGCGAAACCGGCTCGACGGTCTTCAGTTCCTGCGCGAACAGCGACACGCGCAGTTCCTCGATCAGCCAGCGCAATTGCGCGAGTGCCGGATTCGACACGCCGCTCGCCGACATCTTCAGGTACTCGGCCCAGTAGACGCGCACGGTGAGCATGCGTGCCTGATCGCGCGCGGCGTCCTGGCGCAGGCGCTCGGCACGCAGGCGCATGGCCTTGAGATAACGCGGGAATTGGGACAGGCGCGCCGCATCCGTGTCGCGCACGAAGCCCGGGTACACCAGTGCATCGAGTTGCTCGCGCAGATCGTCGTAGTTGGCGCGCGCATAGCCCAGCAGCGGCGGCTCGAGCCAGGGCGACAGTTCGGCGTAGGCGGCAAGGATTTCCTCGACGATCTTCAGCCGCTCCATGGCCGCCGGAAATAGTTGCCGCGCCAGTTCGGACACGGCGCCGCAGAACGCCGCGCGCGTGCGCAGATCCATGTCGCGCGCCATGAAAAGATCGGCCAGCGCCGCTTCGACGATATCCTCGCGCAGCGCATCGACGCTGGCGATGCCGGCATACTTGAGCGCGAGCTGGCGGTCGATCGGCAATTGTCGCCGTGCCTGCTTGACCGGCTCGCGCAGCGCGCGACGCAGCAGCCGTTCGACGCCGGCGACATGGGCCGCACGCGCTTCATCGGCGCGCTCGAACACGCGCAGGGCAACGGATTCACCAAGGTCGACCAGGGCCGGGTACGCCGCGAGTCCACCCGCACCGGTCACGACGGCTGGAATCTCGTCGAAGTCGAACTCGACGACGTCCTCGCGGGTGAGTTCGCTGTCGGCACGGCGCGAGAACGCGGCATTCGCGGCGCTGCCCCATTGCGCGCGGAGCGAATCGATGTCGCGACTCTCGGCCAGCGTCTTGCCTTGGTCGTCGAACACGCGGAATCGCATGCGCAGATGCGCCGGCACATCGATTGCCGGAAAAATCCGCCGCGCCGACATCGACGCCGGTCACGCGCTTGAGGTACTGCGCCAGCACGGCCACGAGTGGCTCATCGCGCGGCGATTCGGATTCGGCGAACGCGCGTGCGAAATCCGGCGCCGGCACGAAATTGCGGCGCAGTGATTTCGGCAGGCCGCGAATCAGTTCGGCGACCTTGTCCGGCAACAATCCCGGCACCAGCCATTCGCAACGCTGCGCATTGACCGCGTTGACGAAGGCGAGCGGCACGTGCAGGGTCACGCCGTCCGCGGCATCGCCCGGCACGAAGCGATACTCGAGTTTCAGGCGATGGCCCGCGAATTCCAGCGTCGACGGGAAATCCGCCGCGCGCAGGCCGGGCGTGCCGGCAAGGACATCGTCCAGCGACCAGCGCAACGCCGCCTGTTCGGCCGGCGTCGCGCGGCGATACCAGGCGTCGAACGCGGCCGTGGTCGAGACATCGGCGGCAACTTCCCGGCGAAGAACGCGGCGAGTTCGTCCTCGCTCCGGACCAGTCCCGCACGGCGCTGCTTGGCTTCGAGTTCCTGCGCCTGCGCGAGCACGCGCGCGTTCGCGCGCACGCAATCGGCACGGCTGTCGATGTCGCCACGCACCAGCGCCTCGCGCACGAACACGGCATGCGCGAGCGTGGGATCCTGTGCGTCGAACTGCACGCTGCGCTTTTCCACCAGCGTCAACCCGTACAACGTCACCTGCTCGAACGCGAGCACGGCGCCGCGCTTGCGCGACCAGTGCGGGTCGCGCCAGGACTTCTTCGCCAGGTGCGCGGCCGCGCGCTCGATCCATTCCGGCTCCACGCGCGCGCACAGCATTCCGTATACTTTCTGCAGGTCGATGATCTGCCCGGCCAACAGCCACTGCGGCGGCGCTTTCGCCAGAGCGGAACCAGGGAAGATGCGAAACCGTCGTTCGCGCGTACCGCGATAGTCGCCGCGTTCGTCCTTGCGCCCGACCTGCGTGGGCCAGCCCGCCAGCAGGCAACCATGGACCGCCTCGAAGCTTGCGCCTTGCGCATTCTGCTTCCAGCCCGACTCGTCGGCAATCAACAACAACTGGCGATGCAATTCGCGCCACTCGCGCATGCGCAGGTAGGAGAGGAACCGATCCTTGCACCAATCGCGCAGCTTCGATTGCGTGAGTTCCTCGTGCGCCAGCGCATGTGCATGCCACAGGTTCAACACGGTGGCGAAGTCGGATTTCGCATCCAGCCACGGCGCATGCGCGGCGTCGGCGGCCTGGCGCGCGTCGGCCGGACGTTCGCGCGGATCCTGGATCGAGAGGAACGAAACCAGGATCAGCAATTCGCGCAGGCTGCCCAGGCGCTGCGCCTCGATCAGCATGCGCGCCAGCGCCACATCGATCGGCCACTTCGCCATCGCGCGGCCGCTGCCCGTGAGATGCCGGTGTTCGTCGACCGCCTGCAATTCGGCAAGCCTTCGCCAGCCATCGCCGATTGCGCGCGCGTTCGGCGCCTCGACAAAGGGGAATTTCTCGACCTCGCCGAGATTCAGGCTCAGCATGCGCAGGATCACGCCGGCCAATGACGAGCGCAGGATTTCCGGATCGGAGTAGTGCGGCCTGCCGGCAAAATCCTGCTCCGCATATAAACGCACGCACACGCCGGGGCCGACGCGCCCGCAACGGCCCTTGCGCTGGTCGGCGGCCGCCTGCGAGATCGGCTCGACGTGCAGGCGTTCGAGCTGGTTGCGCGGCGAATAACGCTTGACTCGCGCGGTGCCGGTGTCGACGACGTACTTGATGCGCGGCACGGTGAGCGAGGTTTCCGCGACGTTCGTCGCCAGCACGATGCGGCGCGCGCTGCCGGGCTTGAACACGCGATCCTGCTCGGCCGCCGACAGGCGCGCGTACAACGCCAGGATTTCCGTCGCGCGGTAGCGGCGCCGGGTCAGGGCCAGGTGCGCGTCGCGAATCTCGCGTTCGCCGGGCAGGAACACCAGCGCGTCGCCGCGCGGATCCTCGGCGGTGATCTCGTCGAGCGCGGCGACGATCTGTTCGGTCGCGCTCGCGTCGCCGCGTTCATCCGGCGGTCGCCAGCGTACTTCGACCGGATAGCCGCGACCTTCGACGTCGACGACGGGTGCATCCCCGAAATGCCGCGAGAAGGTTTGCGTGTCGATCGTCGCCGAGGTCACGATCAGCTTGAGGTCGCGTCGGCGCGCGAGCAGGCGCTTGAGGAAGCCGAGCAGGAAATCGATATTGAGGCTGCGTTCGTGCGCCTCGTCGAGGATGATCGTGTCGTAGGCGTTGAGCCAGGGATCGGATTGCGTTTCGGCAAGCAGGATGCCGTCGGTCATGAATTTGACCAGCGTGCGTTCGCTGGTTTGATCCGCAAAGCGCACCTGGTAGCCGACGATTCCGCCGAGTTCGACGCCGAGCTCGGCGGCGACGCGGCGCGCGACGCTGCGCGCGGCGACGCGGCGCGGCTGCGTGCAGCCGATGAGGCCGGCCACGCCGCGTCCGGCGGCGAGGCACAGCTTCGGAATTTGCGTGCTTTTCCCGGAACCGGTTTCGCCGGCCAGCACGATCACCTGATGCGCGCGGATCAGGCGCAGGATTTCGTCGGTCTTCGCCGCGATCGGCAGGGATTCGTCGACGCGGATCGGCGGCACGCTCGCCGCGCGCGCGGCATGGCGCGCACGCGCCGCCTCCACGCGCGCACGCCACGCGGCCAATGCGGTTTCATCCGGATGCGCGCCAAGCTTGTCCAGGGCGCGCGCCAGCGCGCGCCGCTCGACGAGCAGGGTTTCATCGAGCAGTCTGGCGAGCTCGGAGTTGGGGCGATGCGGCGGAGTCACGGCGATAGATGCATCCTATCGAACGCATCGCAAGATTCGATTTTTCTTTGCACGGCGCGGGATTATAGTGTGCGCAGCCCGTCGAAAAGGAGATGGTCATGGCCAAGCACGAAAGTACCCGCATCGACATCGCGCCGAAATTGCGCGCGAGCATGGTCGCCCTGCTCAACCAGCAGCTCGCCGACACGCTGGACCTGCAAACCCAGATCAAGCAGGCGCACTGGAACGTCGTCGGCAAACACTTCATCGCCTTGCACGAGTTGTTCGACAAGTTCGCCGAAGAACTCGAAGGACCCGTGGACGACATCGCCGAACGCATCACCTCGCTTGCCGGCGTGGCGCACGGCACCGCGCGCATGGCGGCGAAGGCCTCGCGCCTGAAGGAATTCCCGGATGGCCGCATCGACGGCATGAGTGCCGTCGCCGCGCTGGCCGATCGTTACGCCGCGCTGGCCGCCTCCACGCGCGCCGCGATCGACACCGCCGCCAAGCAAGGCGACGCCGACACCTCGGACCTGTTCACCGGCATATCGCGCGAACTCGACAAATCGTTGTGGTTCCTCGAAGCGCACCTGGCCTGAATCAACGCGCCGCGGCGGGTGCACTCCCCGCCGGCGCGCGGTAAATCCGCGCCCAGCCGCGCTTGCACCACAGGCGGAAGCGATCCAGTACAGGTACACGACCGGCGTCGTGTACAGGGTCAGCACCTGGCTGACCAGCAAGCCGCCGACGATGGAAATGCCGAGCGGCCGGCGCATCTCGCTGCCCTCGCCAAACCCCAGCGCCAGCGGCATCGCGCCGAGCATGGCCGCGAGCGTGGTCATCAGGATCGGGCGCAGGCGCAGCAGGCAGGCGTGGAAGATCGCGTCGTGCGCGCTCATGCCGCGGTTGCGTTCGGCATCCAGCGCCACGTCGATCAGCATGATCGCGTTCTTCTTGACGATGCCGATCAGCAGGATCACGCCGATCAGCGCGATCAGGCTGAATTCGGTGCGGCAGATCAGCAGCGCGACGATCGCGCCGACGCCGGCCGAGGGCAGCGTCGACAGGATCGTCAGCGGATGCACGTAACTTTCGTAGAGCACGCCGAGCACGATGTAGACCGCCAACAGCGCGGCGAGGATCAGCCACGGTTCCTGACTCTGCGATTGCGCGAACAGCTGGCCGGTGCCGGCACTGCTGCCGTGGATGCTGGTCGGCATGCCGATGCGTGCCATGGTAAGCGCAATCGCGGTGTAGGCCTCGCCCAGGCTCACGCCCGGCGGCAGGTTGAAGGAAATCGTGGTGGCCGCGAACTGGCCCTGATGGTTCACGGCCAACGGCGCGCTGCCCGGCGCGTAGTGCGCGAACGCCGAAAGCGGCACCATCTGCCCGGACTTGTTCTGCACGTGGATCGCCTCCAGTGCCGATGGATCCTGCTGGAACTGCGGCGCCACTTCCATGACCACGTGATACTGGTTGAGCGCGTTGTAGATCGTCGATACCTGGCGCTGGCCGAATGCGTCGTTGAGCGTGGAATCGATCTGCTGCGTGGTGATGCCCGAGGCGCGCCGCCGCATCGCGGTCGAACACGAGCTGCGTTTCCAGGCCCTTGTCCTGCTGGTCGCTGTCGACGTCGGTCACCTCGGGCACTTGCTTTAGCGCGTCGGCGATTTTCGGCGCCCAGGTACGCAAGGCATCCGAGATCGTCGCTGAGCAGCGTGTACTGGTAGGTCGAATTGCTCTGGCGGCCGCCGGAACGCAGGTCCTGCGCCGCCTGCAGGAACAGGCTGGCGCCCGGCTCGCGGCTCAGCTTCGGGCGCAGGCGGTTGATCACGGCGTCGGTGGAGATGCCGCCGCGCTCGGCCAGCGGCTTGAGCGAGGCGAACATGAAGCCGCCGTTGCTGCGGCCGCCGCCGGTGAAGCCGACCACGGTGTCGATGGCCGGATCCTGCTTGACGATGCGCATGAGGGATTTCATCTTCGCCCGACATCGCCTGGAACGAGATGCTCTGGTCGGCGCGCACGCCACCGATCAGGCGCCCTGTATCCTCGCTCGGGAAAAAGCCCTTCGGCACCTGGATGTACAAGAACACATTCAGGCACACCGTCGCGAACAGGGTGAAGATGGTCAGTCCGGGCGCGGCCAGAACGGCGCGCAAGGTGCGCTCGTAGAAGCGGTGCACGGCGTCGAACGCGCGCTGGCTGGCTTGCGCGAAGCGGCTTGGGATCTTGTTCGCGTCGTGGCGCAGCAGGCGCGCGCACATCATCGGCGTGGTCGAGAGCGAAACCGCGAGCGAAATCAGGATCGCCACCGACAAGGTCACCGAGAATTCGCGGAACAGGCGTCCGACGATGCCGCCCATGAGCAGGATCGGCAGGAACACCGCGATCAGCGACAGGCTCATCGACAGCACGGTGAAGCCGACTTCGCGCGCGCCGACCAGCGCCGCCTGCAGGCGCGGCATGCCGGCCTCCATGTGCCGCGTGATGTTTTCCAGGACGACCACGGCATCGTCGACCACGAAGCCGGTGGCGATGGTCAGCGCCATCAACGACAGGTTGTCGAGACTGAAGCCGAACAGGTACATCGACCGCGAACGTGCCGACCAGCGAAACCGGCACGGCCACGGCCGGAATCAGCGTCGCGCGGCCATTGCGCAGGAACACGAACACCACGCCGATCACGAGCAGGGTGGCGATGATCAGCGCGCGTTCGACGTCGTGCAGCGAAGCGCGGATCGTGCTGGTGCGCTCCATCGCCACTTTCAACTGCATGTCGGCCGGGATCGAGGCCTGCAACTGCGGCAACAGCGCCAGCACCCGATCGCAGGTTTCAATGATGTTCGCGTCCGGTTGTTTGTATAGAAGGATAATGACAGCCGGCTCGCCATTGGCGAGGCCCAGATTGCGCACGTCTTCCACCGAATCGTCCACTTGCGCGACGTCGGTCAGTCGCACCGGCGCGCCATTGCGCCAGGCGAGGATCAGATCGCGGTATTGCGCCGCCTCGCGCGCCTGGTCGTTGGTCGCGATCTGCCAATGCCGGTCGTCGAGCTCGACGAAGCCCTTGGGCCGGTTCGCGTTCGCGTTCTGCAACGCCGTGCGCACCGTGTCGAGCGCGATCGCGTAATGGTTGAGCGCGGTAGGATTGAGTTCCACGCGCACCGCCGGCAGCGACGAACCGCCGACCTGGGCCTGGCCGATGCCTTCGACCTGCGAGATCTTCTGCGCGACGATGGTCGAGGCCGCGTCGTACATCTGGCCCGTGCTGCAACGTCTTGCGAGGTCAGGGTCAGGATCATGATCGGCGCATCGGCCGGATTGAATTTGCGGTAGCTCGGGTTGCCCGGCATGCCGGTGGGCAACTGCGCGCGCGCCGCGTTGATCGCCGCCTGCACGTCGCGCGCGGCGCCGTTGATGTCGCGGCTGAGGTCGAACTGACCAGCACGACGCGCGTGCTGCCCTGCGAACTCGACGAGGTCATCTCGGTGACGCCCGCGATGCGGCCGAGCTGGCGTTCCAGCGGCGTCGCCACCGCGGTCGCCATCGTCTCCGGGACTCGCGCCGGGCAGGTTCGCGTTGACGGAAATGGCCGGAACATCGACCTGCGGCAGCGGCGCGACCGGCAACAAGCGTGAAAGCGAAGGCGCCCGAAAGCAGGACGCCGATGGTCAGCAGCGTCGTCGCCACCGGCCGGCGGATGAACGGCGCGGAGAAGCTCGAAAAGCTCACGGCGCGCCGATTCCGCGGCGACCTCACCCGCAGGCGCGCTGTCGACCCTGCGCGCCAGCCGGTCGAACCAGAGGTAGATCACCGGCGTGGTGAACAAGGTCAGCATCTGCGACACGATCATGCCGCCGACGATGGTCACGCCCAGCGGATGGCGCAGTTCGGAACCCACGCCAGTGCCGAGCATCAGCGGCAGCGCGCCGAACAGCGCCGCGAGCGTGGTCATCAGGATCGGCCGGAAACGCAGCAGGCAGGCCTGGTAGATCGCCTCGCGCGGTGACTTGCCTTCGTTGCGCTCGGCGTCGAGCGCGAAGTCGACCATCATGATCGCGTTCTTCTTGACGATGCCGATCAGCAGGATGATGCCGATGATCGCGACGATGGACAGATCCTCGCCCGCGATCATCAGCGCGAGCAGCGCGCCGACGCCCGCCGACGGCAGCGTGGACAGGATCGTGATCGGATGAATGTAGCTTTCGTACAGCACGCCGAGGACGATATACATGGCCGCGATCGCGGCGATGATCAGCAGCACTTCGTTCGTCAGCGATGCCTGGAATGCCGCCGCCGCGCCCTGGAACGCGGTCGTGATGCTGACGGGCATGCCGAGATTTCTTTCCGTCTGCCGGATCGCGTCGACCGCCGCACCCAGGGATGCGCCCGGCGCGAGGTTGAACGACACCGTCGTCGCCGGAAACTGGCCAAGATGATTGATCAACAGTGGCGCGCTGCGCTCGCTCAGCTTGGCGACCGCCGACAGCGGAACCAGTCCGGTCGACGCCGGCGCCTGGTTGGCCGACACCGTCGCACTGCTCGCGCCCTGCGGCGCGCCGCCGGTGGCCGATTGCGCGCCGCCCGGAGAATTCACCGACCCCTGTGGCGTCTGCGCCACGTTGTTGGCATTGCTCAGCGCGGGCAGATAGATATTGGAAAGCGCATCCGGGCCCTGCTTGAATGCAGGCATGAGGTCGAGCACGACGCGATACTGGTTCGCCTCGGTGAAGATGGTCGAGATCATGCGTTGGCCGAACGCGTCGTACAGCAGGTTGTCGATGGCCGCCGCGGTGATGCCCAGGCGTCCCGCGCTGTCGCGGTCGATGTCCAGGTACGCCTGCAGCCCCTGCGCCTGCAGATCGCTGGCAACATCCGCAAGCTGCGGTTGCCGGTTCAGTGCATCGACGAGTTTCGGCACCCAGGTTTCCAGTTCCTTCAGGTCGGTGGATTCGAGGGTGAACTGGTATTGCGTGCGGCTGACGCGATCCTCGATGGTCAGGTCCTGCACCGGCTGCAGGTACAGCGCGATCTGCGGCAATTTCGCGGCGGCGGCGTTGATGCGCCGGATCACGGTCTGCACGTCATCGCGTGTGCCGTGCGGCTTGAGGTTGATCAGGAAACGCCCGCTGTTGAGCGTGGTGTTGGTGCCGTCCACGCCGATGAACGAGGACAGCGAATCCACCGCCGGATCCTTGAGGATCACCGCCGCCAGCGCTTGCTGGCGCTGGCTCATCGCCGCGAACGACACCGATTGCGGCGCCGCCGAAATGCCCTGGATCACGCCGGTATCCTGGATCGGGAAAAATCCCTTTGGAATGACGATGTATAAAAGTATAGTCAGGACCAGCGTGCCGACGGCGACGGCCAGAGTCGCGGGCTGGCGGTCCAGCACCCAGGTCAGCCAGCGCCCGTACAGCACGATCAGGCGGTCGATGAATTCGTGGCTGCGCCGCGCGAACGCGCTTTCCTCTTCCGGCTTGTAGTGCTTGAGGATCTTCGCGCACAGCATCGGCACGAGGGTGAGCGAGACCACCGCCGAAATCAGGATCGTCACCGCCAACGTGATCGCGAATTCGCGGAACAGGCGGCCGACGACGTCGCCCATGAACAGCAGCGGGATCAGCACCGCGATCAGCGAAATCGTCAGCGAGATGATGGTGAAGCCGATCTGCTTCGACCCCTTCAACGCCGCCTCGAGCGGCGTGTCGCCTTCCTCGAGGTAGCGCGAGATGTTCTCGATCATGACGATGGCGTCGTCGACGACGAAACCGGTGGAAATCGTCAGCGCCATCATCGACAGGTTATCGAGCGAGAATCCGGCCAGGTACATCACCGCGAACGTACCGACGATGGAAAGCGGTACCGAGAAACTCGGGATGATCGTCGCCGGCAGGTTGCGCAGGAACACGAAGATCACCATCACCACCAGCGTGACGGCGAGCAGCAACTCGAACTGCACGTCGGCGACCGAGGCACGCACGGTCACGGTACGGTCGGTGAGCACGCTCACGTCCACGCCCGCCGGCAGAGTAGCCGTGAGCGACGGCAGCAGCGCCTTGACGCGGTCGACCACCCCGATCACGTTCGCGCCGGGCTGGCGCTGGATGTTCATGATGATGGCGGGCTTGGTGTCCTTCCACGCCGCGAGGCGATCGTTCTCGGCGCCATCGACGATGCTGGCGACGTCGCGCAGTCGCACCGGCGCGCCGTTACGGTAAGCGATGACGAGGTCCCGGTAGGCAACCGCGGACTTGAGCTGGTCGTTCGCGTCGATCGTGTAGGACTGCGTCGGACCATCGAAGCTGCCCTTGGCGCCATTGACGTTGGCGTTGCCGATCGCACTGCGCAGGTCTTCCAGACTCAATCCATACGCCGACAGCGCGGTCGGATTCGCCTGCACGCGCACCGCCGGGCGCTGGCCGCCCGACAAGGTAACCAGGCCCACGCCGTCGATCTGCGAAATCTTCTGTGCCAGGCGCGTGTCGGCCAGGTCCTGCACCTGGGTCAGCGGCAGCGTGGTCGACATCAACGCCAGGGTGAGCACCGGCGCGTCGGCCGGATTGACCTTGCTGTAGATCGGCGGCGTCGGCAGGTCCGCGGGCAGGAAGGTGCCGGCACCGTTGATCGCGGCCTGCACTTCCTGCTCGGCGATGTCGAGCGACAGGTCCAGGCTGAATTGCAAGGTCAGCACCGACGCGCCGGCCGAACTCGTCGAGGACATCTGGTTCAATCCCGGCATCTGGCCCAGCTGTCCGCTCCAGCGGAGCGGTGACCGACGACACCATGACGTCGGCGCTCGCGCCCGGATACAGCGTGGTGATCTGGATCGTCGGGTAGTCGACCTCGGGCAGCGCCGACACCGGCAGATAGCGGTAGGCGAGGATGCCGACGAGCACGATCGCCACCATCAGCAGCGACGTCGCCACCGGACGCAGGATGAACAAACGTGATGGGTTCATGCGCAGGCACCTCGAAAAACCTGCTGCGCTCGATAATTTGCGTTCCGGCGGTGCTCGGAATCCTCACATACTCGACTGTATGCTCCGGTTCCTGCGCTCCGGCGGCAGGCAAATTCTCTTCGCTCGCGACGGCTTTTTGAGGTGCCCATTCCCTTATTCCTATCTCCCCTTTCCACGCCACTGCCCCTTCGCGTCCGCCGCCTTGGCCGCTGGCGGCGCCTCGCCGGGCAATTCGACGCGGCTGCCGTCGCGCAAATTGTCGGTGCCGTCGGTGACGACGATGTCGCCCGGCTTCAAGCCTTCGGTGACGGCCATATTCTGGCCCTGGCTCGCGCCGGTCTTGACCACGCGCTGCGTGACCGTGCGGTCGGGATTGACCACGAACACGTACATGCCGTCGCCTCCGCGCTGCAGCGCCGCGCTCGGGACGATCGTCGCGCCGGTCAGCGTGGTCATGTGCACGCGCACGTTGACGAACTGGTTCGGGAACAGGCTTTCGTCCGCGTTGGCGAATTCAGCCTTGGCCTTGACCGTACCGGTCGCGGTATCGATCTGGTTGTCCAGGCTCGCCAGCGTGCCGCTCGCCAGCTGCGCGGTCTTGTCGCGGCTGAGCGCATCGACTTTCAGGCTGGCGTCGTTCATGTGCTTGAGCAGTTCCGGCAGGCTGTCTTCCGGAATCGTGAACAGCACGTCGATGGGCTTGAGTTGGGTGATGGTGACGAGCGTGTCGCTGGTCGTGATCGTGTTGCCGGCATCGACCGCGCGCAGGCCGACGCGGCCGTCGATCGGCGCGACGATGCGCGCGTAACCGAGATTGAGTTTGGCGGTGTCGATCTGGCCCTGGTCCGATTTGAGCGTGCCCTCGTACTGCGCGACCAGCGCTTTTTGCGTCGCCAGCGTCTGCTCCGGAATCAGTCCCTGCGGCGCCACGTCCTGGTAGCGCTTGAGGTCCGCGCGCGCGTTTGCGAGCAATGCCTGATCGCGCGCGCGCGTACCCTGCGCCTGCAAGAGTGCCGCCTCGAACGGACGTGGATCGACCTGGGCCAGCACATCGCCCTGCCTGATCTCCTGGCCTTCCTTGAAATTCACGCTTTGCAAAAGGCCATTGACCTGGCTGCGCACCGCGACCGTGCGCCGCGGCGTGGCCGTGCCGAGCGCGTCGAGGTCGATGCCGATATCACCGGTTTTGGCCGTGGCCACGCCCACCGGCATGGCCATGCCGGCGAATTTGCCCGCCGGCGCGCCGCGGCCGAAGCGGAAGTTGGTCGGCACCGTCGTGCGATGCGCCAGCCAATAGCCACCCACCGCGACGACGGCGATGACGGCCAGGATGATCAGCACCGCGCGATTGCGCACGAAGAACGGCTTGCGATATTCCATGTCGAAGGCTTGCTCAAGCGCCGCGGCGGGCACACATGCGCGCGACTATAGCGCAGTCGGCAGATGGCTAAAGTAAGCGGTTGTAAAGCCTTGCGGCGGTACGGCCGGCGTGCGCGATCTCGTACAATGCGCACCCTCGCAGTCACCGCATGCATCCATGTTCGTACGCCACTCGATTGCCGCCTTCGCCCTGTGCCTGCCGCTGCACTTGTGGGCCTGCGCCTGCGGTTGCGGCGTGTTCGAGGTCGGCGGAGCGGACATGCTGCCGCAAGGTTCGGGAACGCAACTGTTCTACCAGGCCAGCTATCTCGACCAGACCGACAACTGGTCCGGCACCTCGCGTGCGCCGGCCACGGACAACGCCGATCAACACATCCGCACCCTGTACCAGAGCGTGGGCCTGCGCCACATGTTCAATCGCGACTGGGGTTTGTCCGTGGACTTGCCCTACGACGAGCGCCATTTCTCGACGATCGACGACGATATTCCGATCGTCACCAACCACGGCCAGATCGGCGATATCCGCATCACCGGCATGTACACCGGATTTTCCGGGGACATGTCCAGCGGGCTCACGTTCGGCCTGAAACTGGCCAACGGCGACTGGAAGGTTCCGGGCTTCGACCGCGACACCCAGATCGGCACCGGCAGCACCGACCTCTTGCTCGGCGGTTACCATCAATTCCGCTTCGGCGGCCTCGACGGCAAGTGGAGCGGCTTCGCACACATGCTGCTGGATACGCCGCTGAATACCCAAGGCGGCTATCGTCCGGGCATGGAGTTGGACGCCGCTTTCGGCGCCTATCCGGATAGCTGGCGGCTCACGCCGGGCGTGGAGTTGACGCCGCTCGTGCAGGTCGTCGCCTCGCTGCGCCGTCCCGACGACGGTGCGGCCGCCAATGCGGGCGATACCGGCTACAACCGCCTGCTCGCCGCGCCGGGACTGGAATTGCGCGTCAAGCGCCTGCGCGTTTTCGCCGACATCGAAGCGCCGCTGTGGCAGAACGTGCGCGGCAACCAGCTCATTGCGCCGTGGCAGGCAAAGCTGACAGTCAGCCTGCACCTGTAATCGTTGGCCGCTTCAACGCTTGGACTTGCCTGCGGATTTCGGTTCCGCCTTCGCGGATTTCTTCGCTTCCGGACGGTAATCGCCGATCAGCGATTTCGCCGGGCAGATCGCGAAAACCGGGCAGCGCTTGCAGCCGACGGCCAGGGCAACGGGACACAAAGTCATGGCGTTTTTCCTTTATGGTTCATTCGCCGGGGAAAATTGCGACGTGGATTTTTCCATTCTTGTCCACCCAGCCGCGGAACATGCCTTCGGTGTTGAACGGCGTGGCGAATTCGCCATCCGCGCCGAGCACGATTGCGCCGCCGTCGCCGCCGAGCTTGGGAATCTGCGTGTTGATGACGTACTCGGCCGCCTGCTTCAGCGGTTGGTGCATTTCGCTGACGCGCATGCAGATCTCGTGCGCGGCCACGGTGCGCAGGTAGAACTCGCCCCAGCCGGTGCCGGATACGGCGCAGCCGGCATTCGCGTAGGTGCCCGCGCCGATGATCGGCGAATCGCCGACGCGGCCGAAGCGCTTGTCGGTCATGCCGCCGGTGGACGTGGCGGCGGCCAGATGCCCATCCTTGTCCAGCGCGACCGCACCGACCGTGCCGAAGTGACCTTCCTTCTCGGCGTCGGCGTGCTGGCCGGCTGCGTCTTTTTTGAGCGCGTCCTGCAATTCCTGCCAGCGCTGTTTCGTCCAGAAGTATTTCGGATCGACCAGGACGATGCCCTGCGTCTTCGCGAATTCCTCGGCACCGTCGCCGAACATCAGCACGTGCGGCGAGTGTTCCATCACCGCGCGCGCGAGCAGGATCGGATTCTTCACGTGGTGCACGTTGGCCACGCCGCCCGCACGCAGGGTAGCGCCATCCATGATCGCGGCATCCATTTCGTTCCGGCCGTCGTGGTTGAACACCGCGCCCTTGCCTGCGTTGAAATGCGGATCGTCCTCGAGCACGGTGATCGCCGCGGTCACGGCATCCAGCGCCGGTTTGCCAGCCTTGAGTTGCGCGTACCCGTGTTCGAGCGCCGTGGTCAGCGCCGCGCGGATCGCCTTCTGCGTCGCCGGATCCATGTCGCGCTTGATTACGCCGGCGCCGCCGTGGATGACGAGCACGGCCCGATCCGCGGCCTGGCTCATGGCGGCGACGCCGAAGACGGCCAGGACGATGGTGGCGAATTTGCGATACATCGGTGCGGCCTCCGCGAGAGCATGCGTCGATTATGACGCCACCGCCGGCGCAGGCAAGCGCTGCGGGAAATGGATCGTTGCCACGGTGCCGGCGCCGACCTCGCTGCGCAGGTCCACGGGCCAGCCGAAACGCTCGGACAGGCGGCGCACGATGCTCAGGCCCACGCCATGCCCGGCGCTGGCGCTGCGGCCGGCCCGATAATACGGCTGATGCGTCCGCGCGATTTCCTCCGCGCTCATGCCAATGCCGCTGTCTGCGACGCTGACACTGTCCTCGCCGATGCGCACGCGCACGCTGCCGGACTCCGTGTACAGGCAGGCGTTGCGGATCAGATTGCCGATCATCGCCGCGAACACGCGCGGCGGCGCGCGCAGGGCGAAGCGCGTCCGCTCTTCCAATTCCAGCGTCACCGGCTTGCCTTCCAGCAGCGGTTGCGCGCGTTCGATCTCCTCGCGCACGGCGTCGTTGACGACGAATTCCTCCTGCGGCAGGCCGGTGTCGGATTCGCGCGCGAGGAGCAGGAACGTCTCGAGCATCGCCTCCATGTCGCGTACCGAGCGGCGGATGCGCTGCAGCGCGCGCTGCGCGAACGGCGATACGTCTTCTTCGACGAGCACGTCGCCGGCGAGCTTGATCACGGTGAGCGGACTGCGCAGTTCGTGGCTGGCGTCGCGGGTGAAGTTGCGTTCGCGCTCGACGAATTCCTCGATGCGGCTGGCATAGCCGTGCAGGGCGCGCGCCAGCGTCTCCACGTCGCCGTCGGGATCTCTGGACAGGTTGCGCGGATCCAGCGCGGCCAGATCGGGCTGTTTGGGATCCCAGTCACGGACGACTTTGGCGAGTGCGATCACCGGCGACAGCGCGCGTCGCGACGCGCGGTAGGTTAGCCAGGTGGTGATGTAGATGATCAGCAGCACCAGGATCAGCGGCAGGAAGCCGAACAGGAAGGCCAGGCGTCCGACCTGCTCCTGGTTGAAGACGAGGAACAGGCGTCCCGGCGGACCGTCGGAAACGTGCACGAGTTCGAAACTGCCGTTGAGTTGGACGCGGTGGTAACCGGGCGCAAGGTTGCGCACCGATCCCGGCAACCCCGCCGGATCGGTGCGGGGGGCGAGCAGGTAGCCGGTCATGTTGTTGGTTTCCGGCACCGGCGCGGCATGGTTGCGATCCCAGCGTTGCCAGTAGAACGCCGACTCGCCGGCGAGTGCGCGCTTGATCAGCACGTCTTCAAGCACGGTGGCCGCGCCGTAAACACCGAGGATGGTGGCGAGGCTGATCGCCGCCACCTGCAGGACGTAGACTGCCCAGATCTTGCGCCGGATGCCGGCGCGCGGCAGCCGCGTCATGCGCGTTTGCTGGCCGCCACCTCGGCGTCCAGGTCGGCAAGCCGATAGCCCGCGCTGTGGATGGTGTGCAGCAGCGGGCGCTGAAAGGGTTTGTCTATAATTTTGCGCAAATTATACAAATGGCTGCGCAGCGTGTCCGAGTCCGGCAGCAGGTCGCCCCAGACCTCGCGCTCGATGTCGGCGCGGCTGACCACGCGCGGCGATTCGCGCATCAGGATCGACAGCAGCTTCAGGCCGATCGGGGATACCTGCAAGTCCTGCCCGGCGCGGCTTACGCGCACGCTGGCGGTATCGTATACGAGATCGGCCACGTGCAGGGTTTCCGCGCTGACCTGGCGGCGGTCGCGGCGGATCATGGCGCGCACGCGCGCTTCGAGTTCGCGGATCTCGAAGGGCTTCACCAGGTAATCGTCGGCGCCGGCATCCAGGCCGGTGAGCTTGTCTTCGAGCGTATCGCGCGCGGTGAGCATCAACACCGGCGTGGATTTCTTCGCTTCGCGACGCAATTTGCGGCACAGCTCGAGACCGTCCATGCCCGGCAGCATCAGGTCGAGCACGATCACGTCGTAGCTGTTGGCGACGGCCAGGTGCAGGCCGGTGACGCCATCGGATGCATAATCCAGGCCATAGCCGCGGCGTTCGAGGAATTCGCCGACCATCTCGGCGATGCCGCGGTTGTCCTCGATCAGCAGGATCAGTCCGGCCTGTTCTTCGCGTTGTTTCATGCCCGCCCCCACGCCTTCACATCCGTGAAGAGTGCGCGTGCGCGGTGAGGGGCCGTGAAGACGATTAGTCGGTTGCGTGGCGTCGTCGCCGCAAGCCCAGCCAGCCGAGCAAGCCGGCGAGCAAACCCAAGCCCCAGGTCGACAAGGCCGGTGCCGGTATCTTCGCGGCGGGAGCACGACCGTTCCCTGGAAAGCGCCGATGTCGGTCAGTCCTCCCACGGTGCGCGGAAAACCCGGACCGCGCTGGTCGTTCGTGTAACCGTTCGGGATTGCTGCCGACACCCAGCGCCGGACTGCCGGCCAGCAAACCCATGGTCAGGGTTGGACCGCCATTGTTGGCCAGCGGCCCCAGCATGGGATCGGCACTCGAGCGTGCCGCCCGGCAAGGTGATGTTGGCGGATGCCGCCATCACCAGATCGTTGGTGCCGGCGATGGTCAGCGTGTAGGAGTCCCCCAAATAGATGTCATCCGGAACTCCACCCGAGCTGTTCATCGCGACGATGCTGCTGACGAGTGTTATCGGGGGCGGCGCTGACGACGCCCCTCCCGCGTATTCGTAGATGCCGCCTCCCAGATCCTGAGCGGTGTTGGCTGCGATGGTGCTGTTGTAAATCGAAGCGCCAGTACCCGTTCCGGAATATTTCTGCATCAGCGCAGCACCGATTTGCGCCGAATTGCCGGAAATCGTGCTTTGCACGACATTCAGCCCGTATTTGGAATCCACGCCACCAGCAAGGCACAACGCGCCGCCAAGCGAGCACGTCGCGGCATTGCCGCTGATCGTGGATTCGTACACCGCGAGTGGGTAGCTGCTGCCGCCCCCCCCTGAGGAGTGGTAGTTCACCACACCGGCGCCGACGCATGCCGTGTTCAGCGAAGTCGTGCTCGCACTGGTGCACGTCAACCGGTTTCCGCTGATCGTGCTCGACTGCAGCGTCCCGCCATATTTGGCGATCAATCCGCCACCCGACCCCACGTTGGCAGAGCCACCCGTCGCGCTGCCGGCGTTGACGACGACGGCATTCCTGGAAATCGTGCTCGCGTAAAGGTACGGCCGCGCCGTCATGAGCCCCCCGCCCACGGCACCATTACCGAGGTTGGAAGTCGCCGTATTGCCATCAATATGGCTGTAGATGACAGCTGCGTACTTGGCAAAGGCGCCGCCGCCGACCGCGATCAGTGGAGCCCCGCCGGTAGCCGGCGGCGTTCCGTTTCCGGTACTGACGCTGTTGCCGGTTATCGTGCTCCTGTACATGTAAAGGCCATACGCGGCCACGCCACCGCCAAGGGCGGGGCCCGTGGGATCGTTCACGCTGCAGCCGGAAACGGTCGATTGGTACAAGGCCACGCCGTTCGACGAAATAATGCAACCGCCGCCAATGCCGTATTTGCCGGTTCCCGACGTGGCTCCGTCCTGAACGGTGAGGTAGCGAAACGCCATGACGTACGGCGGCGTAGTGCCGGGTCCGTAATTGACTATTACCTGGTTCGTGCCGCCACCATCGATGGTGACGTGATTGCCCGCTCCGGCGGTGATCGTCAGGTTGTCCACGGCGACCGGCAAGGCGCCTTGGGTCAGGGTGATGGTGCTGGCGTTGCAGGCAGAAAGGTCGATGGTGTCGCCGTCAGCGGCATTGAGTACCGCATAACGCAGGCTTCCGGGGGTGGTCGCACTGCTGGCGTCGTCTACGCAATTGGTAACCGCCAAGGTCGCCGCGGCGACGGCGGGCGCGTGCCGCTGGCGCGGAAAAGTGATCTTGTGCTTGGGCGCATGCGGGAACAGATCGAGTTTGCCCGGATGCGCAGCACGATACTGCTTGAGCTGCGCCACCAGGCCGTGCAGCGCTTGCATGCGGGCCGCAATTTGCGTGTTGCCGTTCGAGCCAGCATGTGCATTGGCTCCCGCAGCCGCCAAGGCAATGGTCAACGCCGCCGCCAGTGGCTTGACGGAAATTCCGCGATTCGCCTGCATGATCCCGCCCCTGTTTCGTGAACTATCTCACAAAAATAGCCGATGCCCTGCGCGTGCGCAAGGCTCGCCATCCACCCGCGCCAAGCAGGACGGCCAGCAAAGCCGGCGAGCCATCCCGGCAATAACGGCACCGACAGCACGGGTGCCGGCGCGAGCGTGCCTTCGAACGCACCGATGTCAGCCGCCACGCCGAGCACGCGCGGAAATCCCGCTCCACGCTGATCCGATGCGAGGCTGGATGGGTTTGCTCCTGCATCCACGGCGGGACTGCCGACCTGCAGCGCCATGGTAAGCGTCGCCCCACCGTTGTCTGTCAGCGGCCACAGCCGCGGATCGGATTGCAGCGTGGCGCCGGGCAAGGTCACGTTGGCCGCGGCCGCGGTGACAAGATTGTTCGATCCCCCGATCGTTAAAGCACCCATCGTGGCGATGTCGGCGTTCGCGCCCGCGACGGTGTTGTTCGCCACGATGCTGCTTTGCAGGGTCAGTGCGTTGGCGACACCGACGAAATAGATGCCGGCACCGGAAATTCCGGCCTTGTTGTCCAGCGATCGTGCTGTTGTTGACGAGCATGGCATCGAACACGCGCGCGAACACGCCGCCGCCGGTCTTGTAGCGCGCCGTGTTGCCGGCGATCGTGCTGTCGCTGATGCCGAACCCGCCATGCGTGGCAAGGCCGCCGCCGGTGCCGAAGGAATAGTTGCCGCTCAGCGTGGAGCCGTAGGCGTAACCGCCGAGGTCGGAAAAAATCCCGCCGCCGGTGCAGTAACTGCCATGCGTGTCGGAGAGCGTATGCGTGGCGCGGTTGCCGCTGACCGTGCTTTGGAAAAGATACGCCTGCCCGCGGTAGGCCATCGCACCGCCGCCGTAGGCCGCCGTGAAGGTATTCGGATGCGAACCGAGCGCGGTATTGCCAGTTAGCGTGCTGGAATAAAGACTCACTCCGCGTGCGGTGACGCCGCCGCCGTAGGCGCCTTCGCCGGACGCGAGGCAGCCGCTCACCGTCGCGTGATCGAGCCTGACGTAGCCGTTGGAAATGACGCAGGCGCCGCCGGTGACGTGGTAGCCGGTCACGCTGGCAAGGCCGTTGCGCACGGTCAGGTTTTGCAAATCGAGCGTGCCGTATCCGTAGTGGACGAAGGCGCGATCCAGACCGGCGCCGTCGACCGCGAGCGCCTTCGCACCGGGCCCGGTAATGGTCAAGTCGTTCTGGTAAACCGGGATCGCGCCCTGCGCCAGCACGATCGCGCCGCAGGTCAAGGCGCTGGCATCGACGGTATCGCCCTCGCCCGCTCCCGTGACCACGCTGCGCAAGGTGCCGGCGCCGTTGTCGTCGACGCAGCTGTTCACAGTCAGCGTCGTCGCGGGCGCACTCGCGGATGTGCGCGGCAAGGCGCGCGCATCCAGCGCCGCGAACAAGGCCGCCACGGCGCGACCATCGCCCGGCTTCCACGCCGCCGGCACGGGCGCACTGAGCGGCGTGGCCTGCGCGATGCCCGCCGTCATCAGCGCGGCCGCGAGCGGCGCCAGACGCAGCGTGCGTCGGTTCACGTTCATCCCGCACTCCATTCGGTAACCTCGTTCCCCGATCGAATGTAGCACGCGCTTGCGCCGCGCCGCGCCGGGCGACTATCGTAGCGTCGCGTCCAGGGGAGTTCCGCATGTCCTACGCCGAAAAACGCCGCCACCCGCGCCTGGCCATCTACTCGGCCGCACTCGCGGTGTGCAACGGCGAAGGCTACCTCTCCGACGTCAAGGACCTGTCCCAGGGCGGCGCCTGCATCGGCCGGCCGAAGAACTGGCCCGCGGATGCCCCGGCCGAATGCCGCGTTTTCTTCATCTTCGACCAGGAAACCGTGATCGGCCTGGAGGCGCGCATCGTGCGCAATGGCAGCGAAGACATCGGCCTGGAATTCGCTCCCGGGCAGGAGCAGCGCGTCGAGAGCCTGCTGTACGAGTCGCGCTTCGTCGACAAGGACACGATCTGACATGAATCCGCGCCTTTTCGACTACCTGGCACCGATCGCGCTGCTGGTCGGTTCGAACGTGTTCATGACCATCGCCTGGTACGGACACCTGAAATTCACCGACCGCCCGCTGTGGCTGGTCGTCGTCGTCAGCTGGGGCATCGCGTTTTTCGAATACTGCCTGCAGGTGCCCGGCAACCGCATCGGCTACCGGGTCTACAATCCGGCGCAGCTCAAGACGATCCAGGAAATCATCACCCTGGTCGTCTTCGCTGTCTTCTCGGTCGTTTACCTCGGTGCCAGCCTGCGTTGGAACCACCTCGTTGGCTTCGCCCTGATCGTACTCGCCGCGTTTTTCATCTTCTACGAGTGAGGGATCAGTGCCCATGCAACGCCGGCGATGCCGGCGAGCAGGAGCAGCGCAACCGGCCAGATGCTGAGCAGGAATCCGTTGTGGCGCGCGGACGGCGCGCTCACGTAGCCGCGAAAATACACGATGCGGCCGATGACGTAGACCGCTCCTATCGCCGCCATCATGCGCGGGTCCCAGTACTGTGCGGCGATCCATAGCCCGGGCACGAACAGGATCAGCAGTTCCAGCGTGTTCTGCTGCACGCGGAAATAACGCTCGAAAACTTCATGGCCGCTGGTCGCCGGCGCCTTGACGCCGAATGTGACGCGCGCCTTGCCGACCAGCGCGGCAAAGATGAAGTATTCGATAAGCGCGCACAACGTGACGAGATTGACCCAGACCATGGCGTTTCCTCATGTGGATGCGTAAGGCCCGATTGACGGGCGGTCGATCGGCGCGTGGATTTTGACCCGCCGGCGTGCGACGGACAAGTCAACCCAATACGTCTTGTGCCGTTACACAGGGAAAACCCCGAGCCTGTGTTGCGAGCGCAGGCTTTTTGCGGCGCGGAGGACTCCCTATCCGCGCCTTTTTTATTCGCTTCGGGATTTTTCTTCCGTCTTGGCCAGGTCCCAGTACGCATCCTGCTCGGCGAGCGTCATGCCGTCGAGTTGGCGCCCTACCTCCGCGGCCAGCGTTTCCATGCGCCGGAAGCGGCGCTCGAACTTCGCGTTCGCACCGCGCAACGCGGTCGACCAGTCGACTTTGGCCAGGCGCGCCAGATTCACGCACACGAACAGCACGTCGCCGATCTCGTCGGCCAGACGCGCGACGTCGGCGCCGTGGTCGAGCTCATGGCGCACTTCACCAATTTCCTCGGCGAGCTTGTCCAACACCGGGCGCGGATCGCTCCAGTCGAAACCCACGCGCGAGGCGCGTTTCTGCAGCTTCAGGGCGCGCTGCCATTCAGGCAATCCGCGCGGGATGCCGGCCAGCGCGCTGGTATCGGCATCGCCGGAATGTTCCACGCGCTCGCGACGCTTGTGCGCGTCCCATTCGCGCAACTGCGCTTCGGCGTTTTCCACGCTCGCGCCGGCGAACACGTGCGGGTGGCGCCGCACCATCTTATCGCAGATCGACGCGACCACGCCGGAAAAATCGAACGCGCCCAGTTCTTGTGCCATGCGTGCATGGAACACGACTTGCAGCAACAGGTCGCCGAGTTCGTCGCGCAGGTCGGCCATGTCGCCGCGGTCGATCGCGTCGGCGACCTCGTAGGCTTCCTCGATCGTGTACGGCGCAATCGTCGCAAAGGTCTGCTTCACGTCCCACGGACAGCCGCCTTGCGGATCGCGCAGGGACGCCATGATGCGCAGCAAATCATCGATGCCGTATTGGCTTGCGCTCGATTCAGTCACGCGCGGTACCACCGAGCATGCCGGCCCAGTTCACCGTGACATCGCCGCAGGCGAAGAAATCCGGATTGAGCAGGGACTCCTTCGCGTTGTACGCGAGCACGCTGTCGTCCATGCGCCGCACCGCGCCGCCGGCCTGCTCCAGCACGCACTGCCCTGCGGCGGTGTCCCATTCGCTGGTTGGGCCGTAGCGGATGTACAAGTCCGCCTCGCTGCGCGCCGTGCGGCAGAACTTCAGGGACGAGCCCAGGGGCAGCAGCTCGTGCGCGCCGAACTTCTCCAGCGCAGTGGCCATGCGCGGATCGCCGTGCGAACGGCTGCCGGCGACTACGAGCGGCGTCGCCCGCGCGCGTGTGCGCAATTTTCCACTTCGGGATTTTGTCGCAAACTGCGCATGGCCGCCGGACCAGGCCCAGTAGGTTTCGTCCAGCGCCGGCGCATGCACCACGCCCAGCACCGGAGCGTGCTCTTCGATCAGGGCGATGTTGACCGTGAACTCGCCATTGCGCTTGACGAACTCGCGCGTACCGTCGAGCGGATCGACCAGGAAATACCGCTGCCAGCGGCGGCGCTCACCCCAGGCGGCGTGCTCGGCCGATTCCTCGGACAGCACGGGAATGTCCGGCGCCAGCGCCTGCAAGCCGGCGAGGATCGAGCGATGCGCGGCCAGATCGGCGGCGGTCAGCGGCGAATTATCGTCCTTGCGCTCCACCGCGAAATCGCCGGCATACACGCTGCATGATCGCGTCGCCCGCCTCGCGCGCGAGAGTGCAGCAGGCACTCGCGAGGAATTCCAGATCGCGTTCGCTCATGTGCGCGGGACGAAGCGACCGGCGAGGTATTCGCGGGCGATGAACAACGCCGCGATCGAACGCCCCTCGGTCACTTCCGGATGCGCAAGCAGGTGGTGCAGCTGCGGCAGCTTCCACTCCACCACTTCGAGTTCCTCGGGTTCGTCGCCGACGAGGCGCTCGGGATACAGGTCACGCGCCAGCACCACGTGCGTCATGCTCGTCATGTAGGCCGGCGACAGCGACAGGTTCGAGAGGATGAGCAGATCGCGCGCGCCGAAGCCGATTTCCTCCTTCAGCTCGCGATTGGCGCCCTGCTCCACGGTTTCGTCCTGGTCGAGCCGGCCCTTGGGCAGGCCGAGTTCGTAGCGGCCGATGCCGGCGCCGTATTCGCGCACCAGCAGCACCGTGTCGTCGTCGCGCATCGGCACGATGATGACGGCGCCAAGACCCGAACCCTTCAGGCGCTCGTAGGTGCGCCGCTCGCCGTTGGAGAACTCCAGATCGAGCAACTCGACTTGCAGGAAATGGCTGCCCTCGGCACGACGGGTGTCATGAATGATGGGGGGTTTGCGCATGACGATATTGTAGCGCGCGGCTTGCGCCGCTGCCGGCCAAAAGCCTGCCTTCGATACGCCTTGTGCCCGTCGTTGGACGATCAATCAATGCGACGGTGGATTCAAAGCCAGCGGCGAACCCTCGCCTTGTACGCGAGGTACTCGCCGCCGAACAGCGTAGCCAGGACTCTCTCTTCCGGCACGATCTGGAAGCGAGTGATGTAGACGACGAACGCAACCGGCCCGAGCAGCACCCATGCCGACCAAAGGAACACGGCCCAAGCCAGAAGCACGATCAGAACGCCAAAGTACATGGGATTGCGGGTGAGCCCGTAGACACCCGCGACGACAAGCGCCGAAGCCGCCTGTGGCTTCATTGGATTCTTGGTGGTCCCTGCCGTTCGAAAAGCGACGGCACCGCAGACGCTGAACGCGACTCCAATTGCCGCCAAAGCGAGCGCCACGGCGTAGCGCTGCGCGGGCACATCTGACGACGGCGCCACAAGGCAGAACCCCCACATGGCAGCCGCGACCACCAGAGCCACGACTGGCGGCGGGATTTTGAGTTCGAGTGTAGACATGGCGATGATCGTATCTCACGCCTGCGCCAAGCGGCAGCTGCCGCAGATGCATGATAGTAACGCAGCCAAAAAAAAACCGGGCGGTTTCCCGCCCGGCTTTCGCAACGATCTGACTGCTTGCGTTACTTGACCGGATTGCCGTCCGCGTCGATGACGTGCACGTCGCCGAGGTTCAACGCACGCACCGGTTTCTCGATCTTGGACAGGTCGCCCACGATCACCCAGGTCAGCTGGTCCGGGTGGATCACTTCCTTCGCGGCGACCTCGATGTCGGCATCCTGCTGCGCCTCGATGCGCGATTTCAGGGTCTGCACGTAATCGTCCGGACGGTCGTACTTGACGATGCCCTCCATCGCGCCGAGCACCGCGCGCGCGGTTTCGTACTGGCCCGGCATCTTGCGCACGTCGTTGTCCTTGATCTTCTGAATTTCCTTGTCGGTAATCGGCTTGTCGCCGATCACGGCGCGCGCTTCCTTGAGCATTTCCTCGGCCGACGGCGCGGTCTTGTCGGTCTGCACCGGCGCATACATCAGGTACGGGCGTTGGCCGATCGCGTTCGGACTGAAGCTGAATGCGCCATAGGCCCAGTGCTTGTCTTCGCGCAGGTTCATGTTCAGGCGCGAAGTGAACGTGCCGCCGAACGCGCCGTTCATGGTGCCGATCTGGAGTTCGTTCGGCGCCTTGGTCGAGGGCGCGACGAGGCCGGCGATGATCACCGATTGCTGCGCGCCGGGACGGTTCACGAGGTAGACGCGAGACTTGGCCGGCCAATCCACCTTGGCCAGGTTCTTGGTCGGCACCTTGGTCGCCGGCGCCTTCCAGTCGCCGAACACCTTTTCCAGTTCGGGAACGATCGCATCGAGCGTCGTGTCGCCGGCCACCAATATCTTCATGTTGTCCGGGCGGATGTAGTCGTCCACGAAACCGCGCATGTCGTCCGCCGTCAGCGACTTGATTGAAGCCTCCGTGCCGGTACCGGTGAACGGAATCGCATACGCATTGCCTTTGCCGTACAGGACCGGCGGCAGCAGACGCAACGCGATGCTGGTGGGCTCGGTCTTTTCCTGCGCGATGCCGGCCAGCCACTGTCCGCGCAGGCGCGCGAAGTCGGCGGCGCGGAACGCGGGATTGCGCACGATGTCGGCGTACAGCGCCAGCGAGTCGCCGAGCTTGTCGCCCAGCGCGTTCAAGGTGACGTTGCACATGTCGAGGTCGCACCCGCTCATGACGTAGGCGCCGAGGCGCTGCTTGCGCTTGGCGATCTCGACCGAATCCAGATCCTTGGTGCCCTCGTCGAGCATGCTCATGGTGAAGCTCGACGTGCCGAGCTTGCGGCCCTGGTCGGCGGCATAACCCGCATCAAAGAGCGCCTCGACCTGCACCACCGGTACCGCATGGCGCTCGGCCAGCACCACCTCAATGCCGTTCTTGAGCTTGCCGTGCTGCAGTTTCGGGAAGGTCAGGTCGGGGAACTGCGCGACCGCCGGGATGCCCTTGCCGCGGTCGATGTCGCTCTTGGTGATCTTGTAGTCGCCCGCGGGCGAAAGCACGTCGGCGGGACGGCCTTCGATCGCGGCGCGGCCGGCGGTCTCGGCGGCATCCGTCGCCTCGACCTTGCCCGGTTCCACGGTAAGCGTGTAATCGCCCTTGGACAGCCACTTGTCGGCGGCAGCCTTCACTTGCGCCGGCGTCGCCGCCATGGTGGTGGCGTAATCTTTCTTCCACGCGCCCGCATCGCCGCGGTAGACCTGGCCCTCGGCCAGCGTCACCGCCTTGCCGGAAAAACCGCCGATCTGTTCCAGCCCGCGGATCTTGGAAGCCTGGTAGGTGGTCTGCACGCGTTGCAGTTCATCGGCGGTCGGGCCGTCCTTGAGGAACTTCGCCCACTCGTCGGCAACCGCGGCATCGACCTTCTTCGGATCGACGCCCTTTTTCACGTCCACTTGCAGCAGGGTCATGCTGGCAAGGACGAACGTCATGTTCTCCACGGACACGTTGTCGGCGAGCTTGTCCTGATACACCAGGCGCTGGTACAGGCGCGAGGTCTTGCCGCCGCCAAGCACGCGCGCGGCCAGATCCAGCATCAGACGATCATCGCCCGGCGCGCCGAGGCCCGGCGTGTTCCATTCGCGGTAGATGCGTGTCTGCGCGACGTTGTCGGTCATCGTGCCGCGGGTGGACTTGTCGCGCGGCGCAACCCACGGTTGCGGGCGCGGCACCTGGCGGGCCGGCAGGAATGTCGCCGAAGTATTTCAGCGCCTTTGCGCGCGCTTGATCCGGCGTGATGTCGCCGACCAGAACCAGCACGGTGTTGGCCGAGCCGTAATAGTCGCGGAACCATTGCTTGACGGTATCGAGCGAAGCCTTGTTCAGATCCGCCATCGAGCCGATGGTGTCGTGATGGTAGGGATGATTGGCCGGAAACGCGTTCGCCTGGATGTCCTCGAACACGCGCCCGTACGGCTGGTTCTCGTCCTGGCGCTTCTCGTTCTGGACCACGCCGCGCTGGGTATCGAGTTCCTTCTGTCCGATCGCGCCGAGCAGATGGCCCATGCGGTCGGATTCCATCCACAGCGCCATGTCCAGCGCGGTGGTCGGCACGGTTTCGAAGTAATTGGTGCGGTCCAGCCAGGTGGTGCCGTTCATGCCGGTGGCACCGGCCAGTTCGAACGGCTTGAAATAGCTGCCCTTGTGGTTCTCCGAGCCAGAGAACATCAGGTGCTCGAACAGGTGCGCGAAGCCGGTCTTGCCTTCGGGCTCGTAGCCGGAGCCGACGTGGTACCAGACGCTGACCGCGACGATCGGCGCCTTGTGGTCTTCGCTGACGACCACGGTAAGGCCGTTCGGCAGGGTGAAACGCGTGTAGGCAATGTCCAGCGCGGCGGACGCGGCCGCATTGCCGGCAAAGCCCGCGCCGACCGCGAAAACGCCGGCAGCGAACAGGGAAAGGGGCGAAGCATGACGACTCTCCGTTTTCGGGTAATCCGCAAGGGTAGCCGCGACGGCCGGTCGCGGCAACCCGCCGAAGGTCACGCCACATCGCGTCGCGCGATCCTAGGACGCGCCAGGATCCTGCTCCTTGTTTTGATTCGGAGCGCCGAACACGAGGCCGAATGCACGCTCGGGCCAGACCTCGATATAGGTAAGCGCCAACGCCATCAGCGGCACCAGAAAGATGGCGAGGAACCCTTGCGCGAGCGCGAACATGACAATTCCGCGCAACAGCAATATATGCGCGTCCCAGCCCTCGCGCTTTTCCCGGTCGGCCGCGGTCATGTTGTCGTAGCCGACGTGGAAGGCATTCGAGAAATGCATTGCCGTCATCGTGCCGAAGGTGAGCCACAGCGCGTGGCTGTGCAAGAGCTGCGCACCCAGATCGGTGTTTTCGAACAATTCTTGCAGCGCAATCAGCGAAAACCAGTAAGGCACGCCGACGATGCCGGACACCAAAATCCAGGTGAGCGGGCGGGTGACGATCAGGCCCAGGCGTCCGACCTTGCTCCGCGCCTTTGACCAGGATGTACGCATGTCTCGCGACATGCCTTCGGCCAGAAACGCAACCAACGCAGCGACGCCATCAAACCAGTAGGTGAAAATCGTCAGCGCCACCGACCAGCCGAGGGCGTAGACGCCGACGACCGGCACCAGGTTGCGTGCAAGCGAGAACCAGGCATCGCGGCGCGCGGCGAATTCGCGCAGGTGTTGCGACAGCGGTGGCAACACAATGCGCTTTGCGCGGTTGCTTGTCATCGACGATGGGGTGCCTGCGAAACGATCCTCGGGCGCGCGGAACAACGCCAACGCCTGTGCGTGCAGCGCCGGTGTCCCCGCCAGCACGCCCGTGGTGTTCAAGTCCAAAGCGCCGCCATCGAGCGTGGTGAACACGCCGCCGGCCTCGCGCACGATCACCGCGAGGGCGGCGATGTCGAGGATGTTGACGTCGGATTCGATGACGAGGTCGATGCGGCCGCTCGCCAGCAGGTGGTAGTGCAGGAAGTCGCCGTAGCCGCGGATGCGCCCGCTGCGCCGGATCAGTTCGCCGAGCGCGGCCCAGCGCGCGTCGCGGGTGAGCGTCTTGACGTTGCCGATGGATATCGCGGTGCCGGCATCGAATTCGCGCGCGGTCGAAACATGCATCGGCTTGCCGTCGAGGAAGGCACCGCCGCCCTTGCGCGCCCACGCCGTCTCGCCCGCAGTGCCGCCGTACACCGGCGCGCTGGATACGCCCAGCACCAGTTCACCGCGGTGCATCAGCGCGATCTGGGTCGAGAACATCGGATAGCCGCGCACGAACGCCTTGGTGCCGTCGATGGGATCGATCAGCCAGAGGAAATCTCCCGTCGCCTTCGCGGCCGAATTCCTCGCCGTAGAAAGCGTGATCGGGAAACGCGCGCGCGCAACACATGCTTGATCGCGATTTCCGCTTCGCGGTCGGCGATGGTGACTGGCGTCGCGTCGGCCTTGGTTTCCGCGGTCACGCCGCACGCGTAGTGGTGGCGAATGACGTCCGCGGCCGCCGCCGCGGCCTGCCGCGCGACACGCAGGGCGCTGTCGAGAAATGTGGCCGATGCCGCATCCATCAAAATAGCCGGAAGAACTTGCCGTGGATCAGCAGCAGCGTCGTGCCGTCGCCTTGCGGCTGGCCGATGAAGCGCAACGCGTCGAGCACCTGCGCGTTGCCGTCGCGCGCGGCAAGCCTGGCCTGCGCGTCGTAGCCGCCCGCATCCATCTTGAACGTGCCGTCGAGCTGCAGCGGTCCGCCGAGATCGTGCGCGGTGCCGGCGATGCTGCCATCGGCCGCGCTCGCGAAGCGTGCCTGCAAATCGCCGAAAGATGCCTGCGCCGCGCCCGCCACCGCCGCGTTGCGCCAGCGGATTTCGCCCTGCGCCGCCGTCGGCCAGGCGCCCTGCACGCGCAGCTGCGCGATGTCGATGTCGATCCGGCCAAGCAGTTGCAGCATCGGGAATATCCAGTGCCGGCGCGGCGAGGCTCGCCGGCATGTGGATGACCGCGCCGGTCACCTGCAACGAACCATCGGGTTCGCGTTCGACCCTGCCGTTGCCGGTCACTGCGCCGCCGCGAATGTCCAGTTGCGCGGCGATCACACCGCGCACAAGCGGCAGCGGCGACAATCGCCAGTCGAGCGCGCCGAGTTCGGTGCCGTATATCCTTGCGCTGTCGGCATGACCATTCCAGATCGTGCCGCTGAGTCCATCCAGTTTGAGCGCGCCGGCCCTGGCCGCGACGAAGCGCCAGGCGAAGGAGGCCGGGCATGTCGCGATGGCGATGGCGGCCACTGCCAGCACAACTATTGCAAGAATGAAGAAGCGTTTGAACAACTTCACGATCCGTGAACCTCTGAAGAATCGTCGCGAGCGAAGGCGGATTGCGGGCCGCCGGAGCGGAGAAACCGGAGTTTACTTGACGGTAAATGAGGATTTCGAGCACCGCCGGAACGCGAGCCGCCGAGCGCAGCAGATTATTCGGAGGTTCACTTCGCGTCTTGCAGGGTGACACGGGCATTCACGAGTCCGAGTCCTTCGGCCTTGTCGGCGGAAAAATCCGTGACCGACACGCCGTAGTCGCGCGCCAGGGCATCCATCCAGGTGGAAAGCGTGTCGAAATCGGCGACCTCGAAAGTCACGCGCACGCTGGTGGGTCCGGTCGGTTCCACGCGCTTGAGCGCATCGCCGAGTCCGCCCGCGCGTGCGGTGGCGTCGGCGAGCGCGAGCAGGGATTTTCCCTGGCGCGCCACGTTGCCGCGCGCGCCTTGCGCACCGAGCGTGCGCGCCTGCGCCAGCGCCTGCCGCATCCAGGCCAGGTCCGCGCGTTGCTGGGTCACGCTCGCGGCGAGACTCGCGCGCGCGCGTGACAGCGGAATCCACCCCAACGCCCAGATCAGCAGGACGGCAACGACGATGCCACCGATGACGAGTACGCGCCGGTCCCGACCGGATTGCGCATTCCACCAGGCGCGGATCATGGCGTGGCTCCGGCGATGCGCAGGCGGCCGTCGACGCCGTCCGCGCCGGAGTTCGCGGAGGTGACTTCCACCTTCAGTCCAGGCAGACCGGCGAGGCGCTCGCGCATGAGGTCGAGCGTCTGCACGTCCGGCGCGCGCAGCGCGAGCTCGAGCGTCGCGTTGTGGTATTCCATGCCGGCAAGCGTGGTGCGCGTGGTACTGGCGAGAATCGGCGCGATGCGCGCGAGCAGGCGCATCAGGCCGGAATCGCCACCACCGCCCTGCAGACCGCGCATGGCGCTATCCATGAGCTGGCGCGGATCGCCGGCGACCTTGTCCATGCCCGGAAACGCCTCGTGCAGCACGGCGCGCGCCTGCGCATCGAGGCGCGTGGACTGTCGCGACAGGCGCAAGCAATCCGCGCCGAAGTATACAAATAGCAGAAATAGCGCCGTCGCGGCGAGCACAGCCGCGTTGCGCCACAGCCGCCGTGCCGGTGCCTGCCGGTGCGCGGGCGCGAATTCGCCCTGCAGCAGGTTCACGGCGGGTTCGTGTTGCAACCGTGTGGCAAAGAACGCAAGCGCGTCGGCCTGGCCGATACGCAAATCATGCGTCGTGCGCGATACGGGGCCTTCCGCGGCGGCATCGAGTACGGCGATCCAGTCGGACAAATCCTGCGTGCGGCAGGCGCCCGCCGCAGATTCGGAGTCGCGCCACAGTGCGCGCCCGCCATCGAGCACGATGCTGGCATCGGGCAGAATCTGGCACTCGGAATAAATCGCATCGGCGCGGATGCCATCCCGGGCGAGACGGTCCAGCCAGCCATGCAGCGTCGCGCGCGCGACGACGGCGACCGCGATGCGCTCGCCGTCGAGGCGGTCCGGCGCGGCGAAATGCTGGTCCTCGAAGCTGCCGGCAAGGCGATCCTCGAGCGCGAAGGGCAAGGCCTTGAGCGCCTGCGTGCGTGCGCCCGGCAGGCCCGGCGTTTCCAGCAGCAGCACGTCTTCGGACGGTGCGAGTACGACAATACGCTGCGCGCGTTCGAGCGCCTGCGCCGGCGGCGCGCCAGCGTTCGCACGGGACAACGCGCGACCGCTGGCGTCCTGGGCCAGCCAGGTCAGCCCGTCATCGGCAAGCAGGCGTATCAGCAGGCGTTCGGACATGGTCTTTGCGGCAGGCGATATGGCCGCATTGTAACAGCGCGCCCGCGCTCAGCGGCCCGCGGCGATGCCCGCTTCGAAGTCGCGCAATTGCGCTTCCAGACGCCATTGCAGGCGCGCCTTCTCGCTGCCGGCGAGGAACGTGGCGCAGGCCGGCGTCGGCTGCGCCGCGCCCGGCACATCCTGCGTGCAGGCGCCAACGGGCGTGAATGCGTCCGGGGTGCTCCACAAACTCACGCCGGGCACGAAGGCATATTCCAGGCTGTTGCGTGCCATGGTCTTCAAGGTCGCGTAGGACAGCTGCCATGAACTCGCGGCGAGCGCGAACTCGCGCGTCAAATCGCTGCGCGACACGCCCTCGTCGTCGGTGGCGATCGCCAGCGGCACGTGCGCGGCGAGGTAGGTCGGCAGCGGATGATCGGCGCCGGTTATGCCGAGGATGTTGCGATTGCTGGTCGGGCAGATTTCCACGAGCACGTGGCGGCGCGCCATCTCGCGCAGCAATTCCTGCGGGCGATCTTCGCGCATGACGTCGACGCCATGGCCGATGCGTTGCGCGGGCCCTGCTCGATCGAGGCGCGGATATGGAAGCGCAAGCCGTCCGGCGGCACCATGGTCGGCGACAGTTCGCCGGCATGCAGGCTGATGTGCACCTGCGGGAATTGCGCGTGCAGGTAATCGAGCATCGCCATCTGCTGGCGGAAATCGCGCATCGACAGGTAGCCGTCTTCGGGCATGACCATGTTGACGCCGACCACGCGCGCATCGCTCGCGGCCAGTTCGAAGCCGGTGAGCAACTGCGCGAATACGCGCTGGGCCGGAAAACCGCGCAGCACCTGGTACAGGAAACGCACTTCCACGCCGCAGCCGGGATCGGCCTGCGCGCTGCCGCAGTGCAGCTCCTCGCGCATCTGGCGTTGCGCTGAATCCAGCTCATTCTTCGCTTCCGCCAGTACGGCCGGCATGCCCGGCTGCAAGGCCGCGTGTGCGTGTGCGACGTCGCCATCCCACGGCGTGCGCGCGACCAAGGAACGCAGTTGCGCTTCGGCCAGCGTATCCATCAATTCGATGTAGACCTCGCGGTCATGTGCGGCCTGATGCAGTGCGCGCGCGAGCATGTCTCCGCGATGCGCCCTGGTGACCAGATGAAACTTGCCGAACGTGTCGAAGAAATGATCGTGCCCGGATTCTCCGCTGCTCGGCACGAAATCGCGCATCGACCAGGCGTCGATGACCTGGCGGTACAGCACGTCATCGCCGAATGCCACGGCAGCCGGCGGCCGGCCTTGCGCGGCGTCGCAAGGCGGCGCGACCGCCGCACCCGTCGCGCGCTCGATGCAATCGCCATCCTGCGCTGCCCAGTCGAGCAGGTCCTCGGCGTAGATCGCGCCCGAGAGGTGATTGTGCAAATCCGCACCCTTGGGCATGGTGCGCAGGAAGGCGCCGAGCTGTGGCGGCGAATGGCGGATCGCATCGAAATAGTGCGCAGTGATTTGCGCAGCGTCGAGATGCGCCGGTGCGCGCGACCGCGTCGCCACTTGTGCGCAACCGGCGAGCGCGGCGAGCAGAAAAAATGCGGATTTCTTCATCGCGGGAGAATACGTCATCGCCCCCGGTGGGCGTCAATCGTCGCCGCCGCGGCTGCGTTGCAGTACGCGGATTCCACCGCCGGACCCGCTGCGCCGTTCGATCAGGCTGTCGAATTCGAACGGCAGGTCGTCGAGCGTGATGAGGCCGCGCGCGCGGAAGTAGCTGCTGCGCACATCGTAGCATTCGGGATGTTCGATCGCACCGAGCGCCGGCTGCGCCTTCAGCACCTGGTCCACGCCGCTGTAGTGTGCCCCGCCCTGTTGCCAGATCGCCTGCGCCATTTCGCGCGTCGTGTTCGCGCCCAGCGTCATCAGCACCGGCACACTGGCGGTATTCACGTTGATCGGCGTACCCGGCGGCAACGCCGCCACGTAGGGCGCGAGTGCGGCATAGGTGTCGCCGTCGATGCCGGCAATGAGGCGCAATTCCGAAACGTGCGCGAATGCACGCCCCGCGCGCCGATATGGCACCGGCTGGGCGAGATAGAACTGATCGTCCGCGCTTGCGGGTGTGTTCGCGTCCATCCACGTGGCGATGTGGCCCGCAATGGCCGGATCGAGCTTGAGCGCGGTCAGCAGCAGGACGAACTTGCCGCGCCAGACTTGCGAGGTGTCGTAGGCAGGATCGAGATTGTTGAGGTTGAAACGGCCGTTGAGATCTGACATCTGCGCCGCGATCGTGCCGCCAGGCACCGGTGTGGGCGGGAGTGGAATCGCCCAGACGCTGTCCACGGCGTCGTAGCCCGCACTTTGATCCTGCGCGCGCACGAGTACCTCGGCGGCGTAGTTCTCCAGGCCACGCGCGTAAGCCTGCGCCTGGCCCTGACGCAGCAAGTTGCGCGTGCGCGCGGCGACCAGGCCGCCGCGATCAAGCAGGCCGGCGATAAGCACCGTGGCCAGCGCGACGACGAGCAGGGCGACGAGCAGCGCGACGCCTCGTTGCTTCTTGCCGCTTTGTGGAAGTGTGGACGCTTTCATTTCCCGCCCCCCGGAGGCGGCGGCAACGGCGGCAAGGGCGTGCCGATCGGGGATGGCGGCTGGGGCAAGATGAGGCCGGCGGCCTTGTCCGGCCAGGCGGACACGAACTCGACCGTGCCGTCGATTTCGCCGTACTGCTTCGTGCGCAGGCGCCACCGCACCGCGCGCGGCAGCACATCGAGCTTGGACTGCGGCGGCGGCCAGGCGTCGAGCCACTGGCCGGACGCATTGTCGAGATAACGCAGGCGGAAACCCTCGGCCTGCACGTTCAGATCGTCGACCTGCGGCGTGCTGTTCGCGGCGCGGTCGAGCACGGCATAACGGCCGCGTTCGAATTTGTTGCCATCGAGTTCATAAAACACGCGCTGCAGATTCGAGCGCGGCTCGGCCTGCGGATTGGCGAATCCCACGCGCGTGAGTTCGATGTGGTCGGACGCGCCGATCAGCGCCGGCAGCACCTGCCCCGCCGCGCCGCGCACGGGACGCACGACGACTCCGTTCAGATCGCGATCCAGCGATCCGACTGCGCGCATGAGATCGGCGAAATCGGATTCCTGTTTCGCCAGGTCGCCGCGTGTGCGCGCGATGGAATTCAATCCCCCGTAGGCGAGCGTGGCCATGATCGAGAACACGGCGAGCGCGACCAGCAGCTCGATCAGCGTGAATCCGCGCTTCACGGTAAAAGATCCTGCCCGCCGAATCCCGTCAGCGTGGCGATCGGCGACTTCGGATCGTCCGACGCGTAAACGTGCACATCGATGCGCCGGATCGACGCCACCGGCGTGCCCTGCACGACCACGTCGTAGCGCCAGTCGCGGCCGCCGAAGCGACGCCGGCCATCGTTCGTGCCCGTGGCCGGAAACGGCGTCGCCAGTTTCGTCTGCGCGAGCACGTCGGCCGCCAGCCATCCGGCGATGGCGCGCTCGCGCATGGCGCCGAAGGCATCTACCTGGTTCGCCGCCGTGCGCGACAGCGCAAGCAATGCCAGCGCAAGCACGAGCAGCGCGACCAGCACTTCGAGCAAAGTGAAGCCGCGGGAATGCTCAGCGTCCACGCGCATTCATCGCGGCCAACGCGAGATTCCATCGGGTTTGCCGTCGAGCTGCCAGCCCTGCGCCAGATCAGCCAGGCGCAACTCCAGCCGGAACGGCGTCATTTCGCCGGAAGAAAAACACACCAGTTGCGGCTTTTGCGGAAAATCGTCGCCGACCACGATGGCGTGGCCGTCGCTGCTCAGCGCAGTCTGCGTCCCCGCCAGCCATTCGCGCGCACGCAACTCATCGCTTTCCAGTGGCAGCCAGGCGGCGCCGTTGCGTCGACTGAAGCGATAGCCATGCGGATCGACGTTGACGCCGATGTCGCGGCCGACAAGTTCGGCCTGCTCGCAGGCGTAACCGATCAATGCCTGCGTGCGTCGCGCCTGCTGTTCGAGCTGGCGTTCGCCGCCGAGTCCGCCCATCCGCCAGGGTCAACGCGCCGGCGAGCACGGCGATGATCACCACGACGACCAGGAATTCGATCAGGGTGAAGCCTTGCATACGCAAGCTTTCAACAAACCGTCCGCCCCGGGCGTAGCGCCGCAAGCGCAAAGTCGATGGGCTGCGCTTCGACTTCGCTTCGCTACGCTCAGCACGAACGGACGCCTACTGTTCCCAGTTCCCCACATCGGCATCTTCGCCATCCCCACCGGGCTTGCCGTCTGCGCCATAACTGAACACGTCGATGTCGCCGTGCGTGCCTGGATGCAGGTACATGTATGTGCGGCCCCAGGGATCCTTCGGCAGCTTGTCGAGGTACTGGTGCCAGTTCGGCGCTTCCGGCGTGCCGGCAGGTTTGTGCACGAGCGCATCGAGACCCTGTTCGGTGCCCGGATACGCGAAATTGTCGAGTTTGTAGGTGTTGAGCGCGGTGACGATGGCCTGGATGTCCTGCTTGGCGCGCACCTGGCGCGCTTCGCCGGGATGCTCCATCACGCGCGGCACCACGATCGCGGCGAGGATGCCGAGGATCACGACGACGACGAGGATTTCGATCAATGTGAATCCACGCGGGGCGCGTGGACTCGCGATCGACACGGATCCACGCGCCGCGGCCGAAAATGCTTGCTGCGCATCGCCATCGCCTTGTGTTGCGGATGATCCGCGACGATCATAGCAAAATGAACCGCAATCCTTCCCCCGACACCAACGCCGCGCTGCGCGAACGCGACTTGGCTGCGATCTGGCATCCGTGCACGCAGATGCGCGATCATGCCGGGCCGATGCCCTGCCGATGACGCCGATCGTGCGCGGTGAAGGCGCATGGCTGTGGATGCCAGCGGCAAGCGCTACCTCGATGCGGTGAGCTCGTGGTGGACGAATATCTTCGGCCACGCCAATCCGCGCATCGCCGCAGCTGTCAAGGATCAGCTCGACCGCCTCGAGCACGTGATCTTCGCCGGATTCACGCATGAGCCGGCGATCCAGCTCGCCGAGGAATTGCTGCGCGTCGCTCCCCGGCCTCTCCCGGCGCCGCCGGGAGAGAAAAATAAACATTCGCCCGCGTATTTTTTGCCGACAACGGTTCGAGCGCGGTCGAAGTGGCGCTGAAGATGAGCTTCCACTACTGGCGCAACGTGGCCAGCCGCGCAAGACGCGTTTCATCGCGCTGACCGGCAGCTATCACGGCGAGACGCTGGGTGCGCTGTCGGTGACGACGTGCCGCTGTATCGGCGACTTACGCACCGTTGCTGCACGAACCGATTGTCGGTGGCCTCGCCGGATTGCTTCGAGCGCGAGCCGGGCGAATCCGGCGCGAACATTCGCTGCGCAAATTGGCCGCATGCGCGCCGCGCTGGAACGCCATGCCGGCGAGGTCTGCGCCGTCATCGTCGAGCCGCTGGTGCAATGCGCCGGCGGCATGCGCATGTACGACCCGGCCTACCTGACCGGGCTGCGCAAGCTCTGCGACGAGTTCGGCGTGCACCTGATCGCCGACGAAATCGCGGTCGGCTTCGGCCGCACCGGCACGCTGTTCGCCTGCGAGCAAGCCGGGATTTCCCCTGACTTTCTGTGCCTGTCAAAAGGGCTGACCGGCGGCTTCATGCCGTTGTCGGCGGTGCTGACCACGGCCGACGTCTACGAAGCGTTCTGGGCCGAGTATGCGCGCAGCGGCATTCCTGCACTCGCACAGCTATACCGGCAATCCGCTGGCCTGCCGCGCCGCGCTTGCGGCCTAGCGATCTTCCGCGACGAACCGGTGCTGGAACGCAATCGCGCGCTGGCCGCGCACATGGCGAAGCGCCTCGCGCCGCTGCACGAGCATCCACACGTGGCCGACGTGCGCCAGACCGGCATGATCGCGGCGGTGGAACTGGTGCGCGACAAGGCCACGCGCGACGCCCTTCGCGGCCGCCGAACGGCGCGGCCTGCGCGTGTACCGGCACGGACTCGAGCGCGGCGTGCTGCTGCGCCCGCTCGGGGACGTGATCTACTTCATGCCGCCGTACGTAATCGCGCCGGAGGAAATCGACCTGATGGTCGATGCGGCGATCGAAGGCATCGCAAAGGCAGTGAATTGAAATGCGCATCCCGAGAATCCACGTCGATCACGACTGCGACCCGGCCGCGAAGTGCTGCTGCCCGACCAGGCCGGCGAGCACGTCGCGCGCGTGCTGCGGCTCGAGCGCGGCGCGCCGCTGATCCTGTTCAACGGCGACGGCTACGAATTCGACGCCGCGCTCGCCTCGCTGGCCAAGCATGCCGTCACCGCGGAAGTCGGGCAAAAGCGCGTCGTCGAACGCGAATCGCCGCTGACGCTCACGCTCGCGCAGGCGATCGCGCGCGGCGAGCGAATGGACTGGGTCCTGCAAAAGGCCACCGAGTTCGGCGTCGGCGCGCATCGTGCCCATCGTGACCGAACGCACCGAAGTCAAGCTCGACGCCGAACGCGCGGAACGCCGCATGGCGCATTGGCGCGGCGTCATCGCCAGCGCCTGCGAGCAATGCGGCCGCAACGCAACTGCCGGAACTCGAAGCGCCGCAGGCCATGGATCGCTGGTTGGCGACACTCGGCGACACGCCGGCCGCGTGCCTTGCGTTGCTGCCAGAAGGCGACGCCAAATTGCGGCAGTTTCCACAAATGGACAATGGCGCAATCCTTGCCGTCGGCCCGGAAGGCGGATTCACCGCCAATGACGTCGCCCTGCTGACGCAGGCGGGATTCCACGGTTTGCGGCTGGGACCGCGCATCCTGCGCACGGAGACCGCCGGCGTCGCGGCTTTGGCGGCGCTGCAGCGATGTTCGGGGATTTTTGAAAACGCAGCAGCTTCGCTACGGAATCGCCTGCGCCACCAGCGCCTCGATCTGCCCCAGGTTCGGGATCACCGCCTGATCGTCGCGGACCAGCACCTGCGCATGCACGCCCTGCGGATGCGCGGATTCGTCGCCGGTCGGGATGAGCAGATCCGGCGTGATTGTGGTCAGGCGCGGAAATCCCTGCGCAAGCATGGCCAGGAACGGCATCTTGGCGTTGCCGCCCAGCGCCTTGAGCACTGCGACCTTGGCGTTGGAATAGCTTTCCTTTTTCGCGCCGCCGGAGAGCATCGAGAACGAGAACAGCGGCAGTCGCCAGCCGCGCCACGACAGGCGGCCGAGCAGCCAGTCCGGCGCATCGGGGATCTTTTCCGGAATCGAATAGGTGATCACCTCGGCAACCGTGGCGTTGGGCAGCAGCACGCGTCCGCCGGTCACCGGAATCATGAGTCCGCGGATTTCGCGGCTGGTTGGATCGGCCATGTTCGCTCCTTACGCCTTGCCGTATTCGGCAATCATTTTATCCGCCAACTGCTTCGGCGAACCGAGAAATTCGACGACGCCCGCCTCGCGCGCGCCGTCGACCATCGAACTGATCACGCAGGTATCTGGATCCTGCGCCCAGACGCGTCCACCCTTGGCCTTGACGTGCTTGCTGCCCTCGATCGCATCGTGTGCCATGCCAGAGAAGATGATCGCGCAGGTCTTGTCGCCGAACGCATCGGCGGCATCGCGCAGCACCTGGTCGATGGATGGCGAGTACGGCTGCTTTTCCGGCAGATGCGCGAGCGTGACCACGCCTTCGGCATCGACCTGCAGACGATGCGTGGTCGGCACGACCAGCACCTCGCCATGCGCCGCGCGTTCGCCATGACTGGGATTGCGCACGGTCAAGGCGATCGATTTGCGCAACTGCGCCGACATCAGTTCGAGGAATTCCTCGCCCATGTGCTGGGCGAGAATGAACAGGGCCGGGAATCCGGCCGGCAGCGCGCCGAGGAAATCGCGCACGGCTTCCGGTCCGCCGATCGAGGCACCAAGCACCACGACGCGGGAAATTCCCGCTCCGGTGCCGACCTTGAGCGACTTTGCCACCCGCGCTTCGTCGAGCCGCTGCTCGTGGAAGTAATCCGGATTGTGCTGGCTCGGCGCGACGGCTTCTTCCATCGGCATCAGTTCCAGCGTGAATGTCGGTTCCGGCACGGGCGCGGCCGGCTTGGCCAGCTCGTCGACCTGCGGGGCGAGGAATTCCTCGGCCGACATCTTCTCGATGCCGAAGCTGGCCTTGCCGGTTACCGGCTGCGCATCGTCGCCTTGCAGCGACCATTGCATCGGCAACGCCGGTTCGGATTCAGGTTCCGCGGCCGGGCGCTCGGCCGGCTTGAATTCCGGGTTCTTCGCCTCGGGCACCGCGGCCGCATCGACATCGAGTTGATCGAAGATCGCGGGAAATTCGTCGTGCAGTTCCTCGACGTGTTCCGTTTTCGCCGGCGCGGGCGCGGCGGCGGCATCCACGGGAATGTCGAGCGCATCCAGCTCCACCGCGGGCAGGTGCGCGGCCTCATCCAGCGCGAGGTCGAAATCCGCCGGCAAGGCGATATCGAATTCGTCCGTCGCCACGGGTTTCGCGGCCGCTGCCGGCGCCTGAGTGGACTTGGTGTCCGCCGCAGCGAACAGGGCATCGAGTTCGGCGGCGAAGTCACCCAACTCCGGAATCGGTGCCGGCGCCGTCGCGACCGGCGTGGGCGCCACTGCTTCGACAGCGGGCGTGTCGAGCAGCTTGGCGAACTCGGCAAGTTCGGCCGCATCGACGCCCGCCGCAGTTGCCTGTGGCGGCAGTTCGATCGGCGCCGGCTCTGCGAGCAATTCCGGCGGCAGCGGCATTTTTACCGTCGGGCGTTCCGAAGCCGGCACTTCCACCGCGACGGGAGGCGGTGCGACCGGCGTGAGAGGCGCCGGTCCCGGCTTTTCCGCGACCGGTACGCCGGAGGCTGATTTCTGCACCGGCGTCGGCACGGCCTGCGCGCCGGGCGGACGCGGCGGTTCGACGATCTCGGGTTTGCGCAGGATCTTCGAGCCCAAATGCCGCACCCAGCGCGCCTGATCCCAGCCTTGCAGGTTCGACGACACCTGCGCGTCGTTGAAGACGACTTCGTAGTCGCCGGCATCGAGCATGTCGTACAGCACGTCGATGTAATTGTCGCTCTCGGCATCGAGGTTGACGATGACCACGCGCGCGCCGGAATTTTCCAGCGCGTCGCGGTCGACGCTGGCCGGTGCCGCCTCGTAGACCACGGCGGCGCCGAGCTCGCCGAGCGCGTTTTTCAGGTGGCTGCCGAGCTGTCCGGCCTGGTACAGCAGCGCAACCGCGATGGCGTTGGACTCAGGCACGATGCAATCCCGGGTTCTTGGCGCTCAGGGTTTCCTGCACGTTGCGCAGCAGGTCGGCTTCCTGGTAAGGCTTGCCGAGGTAGCGCTCCACGCCGATTTCGAACGCGCGCTGGCGATGCTTTTCGCCGGTGCGCGAGGTGATCATGATGATCGGCACCTGTTTCAGGCGCGGATCGTTCTTCATGTAGGTGGCGAGCTCGTAGCCGTCCATGCGCGGCATTTCCACGTCGAGCAGCATGATGTCCGGCACCTTGTCCTGCAGTTTCTCGACCGCGTCCAGGCCGTCCTTCGCGGTGACCACGTCCATGTCGTTGCGCTCGAGCACGCGCGTGGTGACCTTGCGCATGGTGATCGAATCGTCCACCACCATGACCAGCGGATGCGCGCGCTGCTCGATCGCTGGCTCGACCGGGGCGACCGGCGCCACCGGCAGCATCACTGCTTCGCCCGCGGCTTCCGCGCGCTCGCGCAACGCGGCGCTGCGGCGCACCAGCGGCGCGAGATCGAGAATCATCACGACCGAACCGTCGCCCATGATCGTCGCGCCGAAGATTCCGGGAATCGAGCTGATCTGCGGACCGACCGACTTGACCACGATTTCGCGCGAACCGATCACGCTGTCGATGCGCACGGCGGCACGCTGGTCGCCGGTGCGCGTCATCAGCAGCGGCAACTGCGTCTCGTCGACCATGCGCGAGGCCGGCACGTTGAGCAGTTGCGACAGTTCGTAGATCAGGAATTCCTCGCCGGCATAGTTATAGGCGGGATTGGGCTGGCTCAGGCGCCGTTCCAGGTCGTCGTGAGCGATGCGCACCACGCCCTGCACCGAGGACATCGGCACCGCATAAGTCGCCTCCCCGAGGCGCACCAGAATCGCCTGCGTCACCGCCAGCGTGAACGGCAGGCGGATGATGAACGTGCTGCCCGCGCCGCGCACCGAATCGATGGCGAGCGAACCGCCGAGCTGCTTGATCTCGTTGTGCACGACGTCCATGCCGACGCCGCGGCCGGCGAGCTGGGTGACCTGCTCGGCGGTGGAAAAGCCGGTTTCCAGGATGAAGCCGTAGAGATCGCGGTCGGAAACTGCACGTCGGGTTTGAGCAGGCCGCGTTCGATCGCCTTGCGCCGGATCGCGTCGCGATCCATGCCGCGGCCGTCGTCGGCCACGCGCAGCACGACTTCCGTCGCCTCGCGGCTGACGTGGATGGTGACCGTGCCTTCGCCGGGCTTGCCCGCACCTGCGCGTTCCTCGGGCGATTCGATGCCGTGCGCGAGCGCATTGCGCAGCATGTGCTCGAACGGCGCTTTCATGCGCTCGAGCAGGTTGCGATCCATTTCGCCCTGCGCGCCTTCCACCTTGAGTTGTGCGCGTTTGCCGGTTTCCTGCGCGGCCTGACGCACGGTACGGCGCAAGGACGGCACCAGCGAGTCGAACGGCACCATGCGCGTGCGCATGAGGCCTTCCTGCAGGTCGGAGCGAAACGCGCGACTGCTGCAGCAACAGGGTTTCGGACTGGCGGGTCAGGTCGTCGAGCAGGCCCTGGATGGAGACCAGGTCTGAAACCGATTCCGCCAGTGCGCGCGAGAGCTGCTGCAACTGGCTGAAGCGATCGAGTTCCAGCGGATCGAACGAGGATTCCGCCGCTTCGGCTTCACGCTGGTAACGCGACAAGATCTGCGCCTCGGTCTCGAGTTCGAGCTTGCGCAACTGTTCTCGCAGGCGGCTGACCGTCTGTTTCGAACTCGACCAGATTGAAGCGAAACGTCGAAATCTGCTGTTCCAGGCGCGAACGGTAGATCGACACTTCGCCCGCGTAGTTGACCAGCGAATCGAGCAGGTCGGAGCGCACGCGGATCATTTCCTGCGGCGCATGCTGCTGGACTTCTTCCTCGATCGCGGGCAGTGCACGCGGTGCCGGACGCGTCAGAAGAATGTCTCGCTGCCACCGGTCCGGCGCTGCGCGGGTGCTGCCGCGGCGGTGGAAGGCGTCGCCGCCACTGCCGGGGCCGCGGGCACGGCGGAAACCGCTGCCGGCATGACAGGCAATTCGCCTGAAACCAATCCTTCGAAGCGCGCGATCGCGTGCTCGGGCATGGCAACGGCCTGATGCCGCGCCACGCGCTGCACCAGGCCGTGCAAGCGATCGAACCCGCGTTCCAGCGATTCGATGGTGATGCGATTGACGCTGTGGCGGTTGTCGCTGATCGCCTCGAACAGCGATTCCATCGCGTGCGACAGGTCGCCGATCGGGGCAAGGCCGGCCATGCGCGCGCCGCCCTTGAGCGTATGCAGGTCGCGCTGCAATCCGGTGATGAGTTCGCGGTCCTGCGGCGCTTCGCGCAGCTTCGCCATCAGGGCATCGGAGTGATCGAGGATGTCGGCGCCTTCCTGCACGAAGATTTCGAGCAGGTCTTCGTCCAGATCCGGCAATTCGAGTTTGCCATCCGGCTGTGGATCGTCGAGCAACGGCGGCAGGGTGACCGACGACTCGGGTAGCGCCGGTGCGGGTTCGATCGCGGCCACGGCTGCGGGCGGCGTCGGCTCGTGCACCGGGATTTCCGGCTCGACAGCAGGTTCGGGTTCAGACGCAACCGCTTCGATGATGAGTGCAGGCTCCGCGACAACGGGCTCGGGCTCAGCATGTTCGAGTTCGACCGGCGCGGGAATCTCGGCCTGTGCAGGCAAATCTTCGAACGACAGCAGTTCGGTTTCCGGCGATTCGACCGGTTTCGTGGGCTTGATCGCGGCGAGAGCGGCTTCCTCCACCGGCGCATGGGTTTCGGCGGCTTGCGCTTGCTCGAATTCGCGTAGCCAGCGCGCGGTTTCATCGTCTGCGTCCGCCACGGCGGACGTCTCGGCGACCTTCGGCATCTCGGCTTCTGCGCGCGCTTCGCTTTCCAGCGCGCCGAGTTCGGCGAGCAATGCGGCCTCGTCGTCGTGCGGCGTGGCTTCGGTTGCAACCGGCTCCGGCGCGGGCGGCATTTCATGCGCATGCGCTTCGGAAAACAGCACGTGCATCATTTCCGGTTCCGGCAGGCGGTCGCGCAATTCCGCGATGCGTGCGGCAAGCGCGCCGGAGTCCGGCATCTGCGGATGCAGGGTTTCCAGCGCGGCGATGCAATCACGCACCAGTGCGGATGCTTCGCCAAGGGCTGCCGCGCCGTCCTTATCGAGCGTGCGATTGCCGGCGCGCAGACGCTTGGTGTAGCCCTCCAACGGCGCCAGCACGTGGGTGATCGCGGGAATATCCACCATCGCGATCGCGCCGTTGAGCGTGTGCACGGCGCGCAGCAACGGCTCGCTGACCGGCAGCGACGGCGTCGCGCGCCAGTCGACAAGATAGCCATCGATCGCGGCCAGGTGCGCGGCGACTTCGCTCTTGAGAATCTCGAACAGGACCGGGTCCACGTTCGGCAACGGACCGGCCACGTATGCCGCCTGTTCGGCGACATCGCCGCCGGCCAATGCGGCGACTTCCTCCGGCGCGGCGTCGAAGGCGTGTTCGATGTCGACCGTGGCGCTCAGCTCGGCGGGGGCTGCGGCCGGCGGTGTTTCATCCACCACCGCGACCAGGCGCTTGACAATGCGCTTGACGCGCTTCGTGCGTGCCGGCGCGCTGCTGCGCACATAGGCATCCTCGCCCGCGGCGACGCGGTCGGCCACGGCCATGATCTGGCCGATGTCGGCAGTGGGATTGCCCTCGCCACGCAGCGCGCGCAGCAATTCCGGCAGCGTGCCGATGGCGGTTTCCACCAGTGCCAGTACCGGCTGTCCGGGCGGGATGGTCTTGTCGAGCACGCGGTTGAGCATGTTCTCGACTTTCCAGCTGAACTCGCCCAGCGCCAACGCGCCGACCAGGCGACCCGAACCTTTCAGGGTGTGGAACGAACGCCGGATCGGCTTGAGTTTCTCGAAGTCGTGCACGTCGGCTTTCCACACCGGCAAGCAGCGGCCCAGATTGTCGATCTCGTCCTGCACTTCCTCGACGAACACCTCGCGGATTTCCTCGTCGATGTCGTCGGACCGCACCGCGGCGAAGCTGGCGTCGGTCACCGCCGCGCCGTCGGCATCCGCAACTTCTTCCTCGATTTCTTCCTCGACTTCGACGTAGCGCACGTTTGGCACCGGCGTCGCGGTAGCCTGTGTCTCGATCAGGCGCAAACCGGCCAGATCGTGCGCGGGTGATTCGGTGGCGGGCAATTCGCCGACGACCAGGTCCTCGAGTCCCCGGCCCGGCGCCACGTCGACGGCTGGTTCGATTTCAATCGCATGCTCATGCGTCGGCGCGGGTTCGGCGTGCGCGGGCGATTCCTCGCCCTTGTCCATGCGTGCGATGTATTCGTCGATGCTCTCGTCGGTCAACTCGATGCTCGGCATCTCCGCCGGATTCTCGGCAGCGCTTGCATCGGGCTTCAGTCCGGCCTCGCCACTGGCGGGAAGATCTTCGCCCCAGCGCGGATAGTCGCCCTGATGCGCATCCGCCATCGCGATCGCGGCCGGCGAAGTCGGCGGCGCGGCGGGCGGTGCGGTGAATGCAGCGGCAGTCGTGGATGTCGCAGGCGCCCGGGCGGCTGCGGCCTGCACGGGCAGCGGCGGTACGATCGGCAATCCATCGCCACCGCCATCATCGGGCGGCACCGGCCAGTAGCCGAGCGCGGTCAGGCTCTGCCGGGTGACGTCGAGAATGCGCTCGCGGCCGCCGCGCTGGTCGTGCGTGGCTTCCAGGTAATACTCGATCGATGCCAGCGCATCCGCGAGCTTGTCCATCTGCTCGGCGGTCGGAACGCGGCGGTGGCGCAGCAATTCGACCTGGATGAAGCGCACGATGCCCTTCATCAGTTGCGCCGCGTCGTTGAGATCCAGGATGCGCAATGCGCCGGCAATCTCGTCGAGCAGAGCCGGAATCGGTTCGACCTTGGAGTGATCCCACGGCGATTCGATGAAGGCGACGATGTCCTGCTTCGCCTGACCAATGTTGGCCGAGGCTTCCTTCATCAGCGCATCGAGAATCTTGCGCGCTTCGGCCTTCGGCAATTCCAGGCCCTGCGATCCGGGGCCGCCGCCGGTTTGCTCGCCGGCATCCGCGCCGAGGCGGTCGATATGGTCGTCCAACGAAGCTTCGACGTAAAGCAGCGCACCGGCCACGTCGAGCAGGGTCGTCTCGTCGGCGGGACGCGACTTGTTCGCCATTTCCTCGACGACCTTGCGTTGTTCTGTCACCACGCGCCGTGGCACGCCCAGACCGAGCATGCCGAGTGTATCGCCGACGCGGTCGAGGGCGTCGACCTGGGCCATCAGTTCGGTCGGATCCGGATTCTGCGCGCGCAGAAAGATGTCCAATGCCTCTTTCACGCGCATCAGGTCGTCCTTGATCGCCACCGACACCGTGTCGAGCAGACTGCGGTTGTGGCCCGAGATGGAACCCTTGGCGTGTTCGAGCTCCTTCTCGCTCGGCAGGAGGGTATCGAGCTTGTAGGTGGCGCGGATCGCCGTCGCGCGTTCGCCGGCGGCATCGGAGTGGGCAATGTAGAACAGCAGATTCTTGGTCAGATCGGACGGCGGCGAAACGCGGAAACCCGCTTCGCCGGTGTCGACCAGGCGCTTGATTTCGCGGTCGACCTTGCCGAAAAGCAGTTTCACCGCCGCATTGGCCTCGACCGCGCCGGAGGCGACGCCTTCGAGCACGCCGGCGGCAACCCACCACAGGCGGCACGCATCTTCCTGCGAGCAAGCCGTGCGCAGGCGGTCGAGCATCTCGATCAGGCGCGTCAATTGCGCGCTCGCGGAGTCGTCACGGATCCAGCGCAGCAACGATAACTGGAACGCGGAGCGCAGGCGCGCCGCCTCGGCCTTGAGTTCGAGTTCCGGCGTGGCCTGCGCGGCGCCGCCAGCGGCACTGGGCAGCGGCGCGGACAAATCCGGCGAGAACAACACGGATTCGGTCAGCAGTTTCTCGCCGCGCGTCGCACGCAGGTCGTTGAGCAGGGGCAGCAGGACGATCGGGATGTCCTTGTGTCCGCTCTGCAGGCGTTCGAGGTAATCGGGCAACTGCACGATGCCGCGCATGAGCACGGAGTAGCTGTCGTCTTTGGCCTTGATCTGGCCGTCGAGCAGGGCCAGTGCGACGCGTTCCATTTCTTCCACGACCATCGCCGCGCCGTACAGCTCGACCATGCGCAGCGTGCCCTGCACCTGATGCAGGTAGGTCGCGCAGAAGCGCATCAGGCTCGAGTCGGCCGGATCCTCGACATAGGCCTCGAGCGACTGGCGCGCCTGCTTGAGGGTTTCGTCGAGCTCCTGCTTGACCCAGTTGAGCGTGGTGAAGTCGATGTTTTCGTCTTGCAGCTTCATGGTCTTTCTCTCAACTAGTGCGCCGGAAGGCCAGCACATTGCGATTGTCCACGCGCGCGAGCTGCGCGTGCGCGAACTGCGTCACTTCGCCCGGCCCGAGCACCAGCAGGCCACCGGGTTTGAGCAGGTTCGCGAGCGTTGCCAAAAGATCGCGGCGCCGCTCGCGGGCAAAATAGATCAGCACGTTCTGGCAGAAAATCAGGTCCAGCCGCTTCATCGACGCGCCGACCGCGTCGAGCAGGTTGAACTGGGCGAAACCCACGCGCTTGCGCAACGCCTCGCGGATGCGGAAGCTGTCCGTATCCAGCGCCTCGCAGTACGTCTCGCGGTACGTTTCCGGAATCTCGTCCATTTTCTGCCGCGGGTAAAGTCCGGCGCGACCAACGGCCAAAGCCGGCAGACTCACGTCCGTCGCCGTCACGCCGAAATACGATTTGCCGCCGCGTGCGGCCAGGTGCCGATCCAGCACCATCGCCAGCGTGTAAGCTTCCTCGCCGCTGGAGCAACCCACGCTCCAGGCATGCAGTGCGCTCCGCGCAGGATCCGCGGCCAGTTGCGGCAGCCAGTCGCGCGCGATCAGGTCGAACGACGGCAGATGCCGGAAGAAATGCGTTTCGTGCACGGTCAGGCGATCGACCAGAGTGGTCCACTCGATCGCGCCTTCGGGAATCTTCTGCAATTCGCGGAAATAGGATTCGAAATCCGCATGCCCGGTTTCGCGCATGCGCCCGCGCACGCTGGTGACCAGGAACGCCTTGCGCTTGAGCGGCACGACAACGCCCGTGCGCTTCTCGAGCAGGCTTGCCCAGCGCTCGAACTCGCTGTCGTCCATGCCCGGCATGGCCATCAGCGGCGAGAAAGTCCCGGCGGCAACCGACATGCGCGATCCCAACCTCCACCGACCCGTACATCCGCCCTTCCGCGTTCATCGACAAAGCCCCCTCGCCGCCGTGCACTGCGACGCCTGGTCGGCCCCTTACGCCGGCAGCTTGAAGTCCTGCACCGAACGGCGCAGGTCCGCGGCCAACTGCGCCAGGTTACCGATCGACTCGGCGGTCTGGCTGGCGCCGACCGAGGTCTGCGTGGTGATTTCCTGAATCACGTTCATCGTCGCGGAAATGTTCGTCGCCGCGGCCGACTGCTGGCGCGCCGCTTCGGAAATGTTCTGAATCAGGTCGGCCAGGTCGTTCGACACCTTTTCGATCTCGCCCAGGGCCAGACCCGCGTCCTCGGCCAGGCGTGCACCGGCCACCACTTCGGACGTGGTCTGTTCCATCGAGGTGACCGCCTCGTTCGTGTCGGCCTGAATCGTCTGCACCAGTGTTTCGATTCGGCGTGTCGCGCCGGACGCGCGTTCGGCCAGGCGCTGCACTTCGTCCGCGACCACCGCAAAGCCGCGGCCCGCTTCACCGGCGGACGCGGCCTGAATGGCGGCGTTCAGGGCAAGAATGTTCGTCTGCTCGGCGATGTCGTTGATCAGTTCGACGATGGAGCCGATTTCCTGCGAGGATTCGCCCAGGCGCTTGATGCGCTTGGAGGTTTCCTGGATCTGGTCGCGAATCGAGTCCATGCCCTGGATCGTCTGGCGCACGATGCCGGCGCCCTTCGACGCGATCTGCACCGAGCGTTGCGCCACGTCCGCCGACTCGGCGGAGTTCTTCGAGACTTCGTCGATGGAGACCGCGATTTCGTTGATCGCGGCGGACGCGGAGGTGATCTGCTGCGCCTGGTGTTCGGCGGCTTCCGCAAGGTGCATGGCGGTGGCCTGGGTTTCCTGCGCCGAGGTCGACACGTGCAAGGCGGTGTCGTTGATCGTCGTCACCAGGGAGCGCAGCGCCTCGACCGCGAAGTTGACCGAGTCCGCGATCGCGCCGGTGATGTCTTCGGTAACCGTCGCCTTCACCGTGAGGTCGCCTTCGGCCAGCGATCCCATTTCGTCGAGCAGGCGCAGAATGGCTTCCTGGTTGCGCTGGTTAAGTTCGGCGGTGACCTGGTAGCGTTGGCGCTGGCTGCGGATCTGGCTGGCGATCAACAGGATGACGAGGAAGATCGCCGCACCCGCCGCGATGACGCCGACGAACAGGTTCGGGAACGACGCGCCGCGATTGCAGTTCGCCCAGGCGCACGGAAACCGGGTCGGCCTTGAGCAGCATGGTCTGCGAGTCGATCGAGGCCTGGTCCGCGGCCTGCTTCACGTCCTGCAGGGCCGAGGCGGAATCGAGCAGCTTCTTGACCGGATCGCCGACGAGGTCGGTCCACGACTTGTTCATGTCGGTGAGAATCTGGCGCGCGTTCGGGTTGTCCATCGCGCGGATGTTCAAGTCCGGGTTGCCGCTGATCAGGCCGGCCAGCACCGCGCCGTACAACTGCGCGTCGCGCTGCAGGCCGTCGGCGGCGGACTGGGCTTCTTCGCCGCCCTGCACGATGGTCTGCACGCGGCGCTGCATGCGGTCGGCGAGCAGCATCTCGCGCGAGGAAATCATCACCTGGTTGGGCGAGCCGTTCTTTTCGGTGAGGATCTTCACCACTTCGTCCATGCGCGAGTTGAGCACGGGCATCTTGCTGTTGAAGTCGGCGGCGACCTGCGGACGTATTGAGCACCTGTTCCTTGGAATCGAGGATCTTGGTCGCATTCGTGTTCAGCGGCTGCCAGGCCTTGTCCAGGTCGCCGATTTCCTTGGCTACGCCGGAAACGTCGCCGTAACCCTGCATGCCGGTGGTCTTGTCGCCCTTGCTCAGCTTGTTGAGCAGGTCGTCGACGGTGTTGCGCGTCTGTTCCAGGCTCTTGAACGCGTCGATGTTGCCGCCCGCGGCTGCATTCGCCACGGTCGACAACTGCTGCGACAGCACCTGGATCTTGGTGACCAGAGCGCTGGCCTTGGCGTCCTGCGACGCGTTGTAGGTCAGCCAGCCGAAGTCCAGCACGGCCACCAGAATCGCCGCGATCAGCAACACCACGAGCAGGGTATTGGCGCCCGCCCGTTCCTTCCCGCCCACTGCGCCTGTCGTCACGCTCATGACTTATGCCCCTTGCAAGCTGCGATCGCCACGGCGCTAGGCCGCGGCCTGTACGAAATCGGGCGAACGCACCAGGGTCGCCATGCTGAACTGGCCCCAATGCATCTCGCCCAACGGATATTTCTCGCCGACGAATCGGCCGTAGCGCTCGTCGTCCTCGCCGATGGCCTCGGCGCGCTGCTCCTCGGAGAAACTGCGCTGGCCGAGCACCTCGTCGATCAGCAGGCCGACGCTGCCGCCGGCCTGACGCACGAGCAGTACGCGGCTGGCATCGGTGACCTGGGTGCGCTCGCCTTCCAGGTATTGCTTGAGATCGATCACCGGCACCAGGTTGCCGCGCACATTGGCGACGCCGAGCAGCCAGCCACGCGTGCCGGGCACAATGGTCAGCGCCGGCGGCGTCAGGATTTCGTTGACCTCGTTGATGCCGCTGACGAGATAGCGCTGGCCGATGCGGAAGCCGATGCCGCGCCACAGGCCCGGTGCCTCGATCTGCTCGGGCATGCCGGCCACATGCGCGAGACTGCGACGCTCGTAGTCGGCGAGAGCCTCGAACGGGGACAGCAGCGGCGAGTCGAAGACGGCAGCCATCGGCAATTAGCCCGCAATCAGCTTCTGGATGCGGCCGAGCAGTTCGGACTCGGCGACGGGTTTCACCATGAAATCCTTGGCGCCCTGGCGCAGGCCCCAGACGCGGTCGGTTTCCATCGACTTGGTGGTGACGATGAGGATCGGAATCGTCGAGGTGTCGGCGTCGCGGCTGAGCGTGCGCGTGGCCTGGAATCCGTTCATGCCGGGCATGATCACGTCCATGATGACGAGGTCCGGCCGCTCGCGCTTGGCAGCGGCGATGCCCTCCTCGGCGCTGGCCGCGCTGCTGACGCGATGACCGTTCTTTTCCAGCAGCGTGGTGAACACGCGCACGTCGGTCGGCGAATCGTCGATGATAAGAATATGCGCCATCGTTTGCCCCTTGTTTGCCCGGATGGCCTCCGCGCTCACTTCGTCACGACATGCCGGCGGATCGCGCCGAGCAATTCTTCGCGGGTGAACGGTTTGGTCAAATACTGTTCGGATCCGACAATGCGGCCGCGCGCCTTGTCGAACAGGCCGTCCTTGGAGGACAGCATGATCACCGGCGTCGCCTTGAACATCTGATTGTTCTTGATCAACGCGCAGGTCTGGTAGCCGTCCAGGCGCGGCATCATGATGTCGACGAAAATGATGTTCGGCTGCTGGTCGGAAATCTTCGCCAACGCCTCGAAACCGTCGGTCGCGGTGACGACGTCGCAGCCTTCCTTTTTCAAAAGGGTTTCGGCGGTGCGGCGGATCGTTTTCGAGTCGTCGATGACCATGACCTTCAGGCCGGCCAGGTTGCCATCTTTCTCTGTGTGTTCCACGTCCAAAACCCCCAACCGCAAGGAGTGCATGATGTGTGCGTCAACCCGGCGGCGGAATCCGGCTGTTCTGCCGGTTCCGCGCGGCGACGCGCGCGCCTGTTCCGAGCCTGTTTAACCAATACTTAGCAAATATGTCAAGTAAATCCGCTAACCCGTCATTTTTGCTCGGGAAAAACTCGCCGCCATGGCGGCTTCTGCCGGCGAATGCGAGCCTTTGGCTGGCACGCCGCAATGCTAGTATAGCCCCGTATCCACCGTTGCGCGTTTCTGCAATGCCGCAAAAAATTCCACAAGAAACCAGCATATCCCGTGCCAACATCGATGGTCCACGGAGCGAAAAGACATGAGTCTGCGCGTGGCCATGCTGATGGATGCGATCGAATCCATCCACATCGAAAAGGACTCCAGCTTCGCGATGCTGCTCGAAGCGCAGCGCCGTGGGCACGAATTGCTCTACCTGACGCAGGCCTCGCTCGCGATCCGCGACGCGGCACCCTGGGCACGGGCGCAGGGCCTGCGCGTGCGCGACGACGCGCGCAACTGGTTCGAACTCGACGCGCCGCACTGGCGCGATTTGCGCGAAGTCGACGTGATTCTGGCGCGCAAGGATCCGCCCGTCGATGCGCAGTTCGTCTACGACACGATGGTGCTGGAACTGGCCCAGGCCGGCGGCGTGTTCGTGGTCAACGATCCGCGCGCTCTGCGCGACGCCAACGAAAAACTTTTCGCGCTGCGTTTCCCGCAATGCATTCCGCCGACCCTGGTCGCGCGCGACGCGGCCGAGCTCAAGCGCTTTGCCGCCGCGCACGACAAGATCGTGCTCAAGCCGCTGGACGGCATGGGCGGGCGTTCGATCTTCGTCAGTGCGCGCAGTGATCCGAATCTCAACGTGATCCTGGAAACGCTGACAGACAACGGCCATCAGTTCGCGATGGCGCAGCGCTATCTGGAAGAAATCCGCGACGGCGACAAGCGCATCCTGCTGATCGATGGCGAAGCGGTTCCTTTCGCACTGGCGCGCGTGCCGCAGGGCGACGAATTCCGCGGCAACCTGGCGCGCGGCGGCAAGGGCGTGGGCATGCCGTTGACTGAGCGTGAGCGCTGGATTGCCAACGAGGTCGGGCCTGAACTGCGCGCGCGCGGCATGCTGTTCGTCGGCCTGGACGTCATCGGCGGATTCCTCACCGAAGTCAACGTCACCTCGCCAACCTGCATCCGCGAACTGGATGCGCAGTTCGGTCTGAACATCGCCGGGCAATTGTTCGACGCGATCGAGGCGAAATGCAGGCCGCAATGAGCGCCGCGGCACCGGCCATCGGCAGCCGCGACCGCCTCAGCGTGACGTTCCTGTTCTCGCTGATCTTCCACGGCGTGCTCGCGCTCGGTCTCACTTTCGCCTACGAAAAACCGGCGCCGAGCCTGCCCTCGCTCGACGTGATTCTGGTGCAGTCGGCGTCGGGGCAGAAGCCGACCCATGCGGACTTCCTCGCCCAGGCCAACAACAGCGGCGGCGGCGACAGCGAACGCGCGTTGCGTCCGAGCGCGCTCGTGTCCAGCCCGGTGAACAAGCCGGAGCCCGGCATCGCGCCACGGCCACTGCGCGCATCCGCGCCGCGGCCATCGCCGCCTACCGAGCGCGAAATGCTCACTTCGCGACAAGCGGATTTTTCCGTGCGCAGCGAACACGAAACGCCGGACCAGCCGCCGTTGCCGCAACCGACTCTGCACGACATGCTGCAGACGAAACTGGAGATGGCCAAGCTCGCCACTGAAATCCAGCGCGAAAGCCAGGCCTATGCCAAGCGCCCGCACAAGAAATACATCTCGGCCAACACCAAGGAATACGCGTACGCCGCCTACATGTCGGCCTGGGTTGCGCGCGTGGAACGCATCGGCAACCTCAACTATCCGGACGAGGCGCGGCGCGAGCACGTGCACGGCGACCTCGTCCTCACCGTCGCGCTCAATCGCAGGGGCGAGATCAAGAACGTCGACGTGATCCATTCCAGCGGGCACAAGATCCTCGACGACGCCGCGATCCGCATCGTGCGCCTGGCGGCGCCGTTTCCACCGATCCCCAAGGACGAAGGCATCGACGAGCTGTACATCACGCGCACCTGGCTGTTCTTGCCGGGCGATATCCTCAGGAATCGATGAACCCACTAGCGGTACAATGACCGCATGCAATCGACGTCCTCCCTCGCCAACCAGTTCCTCATCGCGATGCCGGGCACGCGCGACCCGCTGTTCAAGCGCAGCGTGGCGTTCGTCTGCCAGCACGGCGAGGACGGCGCGATGGGCCTGCTCATCAACCGCCTGTCCGAATACCGTCTCGGCGACGTGCTCGCGCAGATGAACATCAAATCCGAGCTCAGCCGCGTCAGCGAAGCACCGGTGCTGATCGGCGGGCCGGTACAACCCGAGCGCGGCTTCGTGCTGCACGCACCGCCCGGAGATTGGGAATCTTCGTACAAGATTTCCGAGCGCTTGTGCGTGACGACCTCGCGCGACGTGCTCGCCGCGATGGCCGAGGGCAACGGTCCGGCGGACGCAATCGTCGCGCTCGGCTATGCCGGCTGGAGTCCGGGGCAGATCGAGAACGAGCTGAAGGAAAACGCCTGGCTGACCTGCGCGGCAGACGAGGCGATCCTGTTTTCCACGCCGCTGGAAACGCGCTGGGAAGCGGCGGCGAACCTGGTCGGCGTCAACATCGCAAGCCTGACCGATTATGCCGGCCACGCCTGACGCGGTATCGACGGCGCTCGGTTTCGACTATGGCGCGCGCCGTATCGGCGTGGCGGTCGGCAATGCGTTGACGGGCACCGCGCGGGCGCTCGAAGTGATTGCGAACGGCGCGAACGGCCCGGATTGGCCACGCGTGGATGCGCTGGTGCGCGAGTGGCGGCCGCAGATCCTGCTGGTCGGCCTGCCGCTGACGATGGATGGCGAAGAACAGAAGAACAGCGCGGCGGCGCGCGCATTCGCCGCGCAGATCGGCGCGCGCTGCAAATTGCCGACACAGCTCGTGGACGAACGCCTGAGTTCGCGCGAAGCCGCGCAGCGCTTTGCGCAGCGCCGCGCCAGCGGACAGGCCAGGCGCAAGCACGCGGCGGCGCTCGACGCGGTCGCGGCGGAAATCATCATTGAAACCTGGCTCGGGCAAAACGTGTAAAAATGGACAACGCATCCGCCGCCCCATTCGACGCCAACGGCCGCCTGCGCCATCTGCTCACGCTCGAAGGCCTGCCGCGTGCGACGATCGTTGCCCTGCTCGACCGCGCCGAAGACCTGCGCGCGCAAAGCCGCGGCGGCACGCGCCCGCTGGACCTGCTGCGCGGGCGCACCATCATCAACCTGTTCTTCGAGCCGTCCACGCGCACCCGCACCTCGTTCGATCTGGCCGCGCAGCGCCTGAGCGCTACGGTGATCAATTTCGACATCGCGAGCTCGTCCGCGGTCAAGGGCGAGACCTTGCTCGATACCGTGCACACGCTCGAAGCCATGCACTGCGACGCCTTCGTCGTGCGCCACAAGGAATCGGGCACGCCGGAATTCATCGCCGCGAATCTGCGCTCCAATGCCGCGGTGCTCAACGCCGGCGACGGCAACCGCGCGCATCCAACCCAAGGCCTGCTCGATGCGCTGACGCTGCGCCGCCACGCCGGGGATTTCTCCAGGTTGTGCGTGGTGATCTGCGGCGATATCCGCCACTCGCGCGTCGCGCGTTCGGACGTGCACGCGCTTGCCGCGCTCGGCGTGCGCGAAATTCGCCTGTGCGCGCCGCCGGAACTGGCCCCGCAAGCGAGCGAATTTCCACAATGCCGCATTTTCCACGATTTCGACGAAGCGATCGCCGGCGCGGACGTTGCCATCATGTTGCGCCTGCAAAAGGAGCGCATGCAGGCGGCAGCGATTCCGTCCGAGGCCGAGTACTTCGAGCGTTACGGTTTGTCCGCGCAGCGCCTGCGCCGCGCTGCGCCGGAATGCCGCGTCATGCATCCGGGACCGATCAATCGCGGCGTGGAAATCGCGAGCGAAGTCGCCGACGGGCCGCGATCGCTGATCCTCGAGCAGGTCGCCAACGGCGTGTTCGTGCGCATGGCCGCATTGGCCGAACTGCTCGCCGACAAGGCATAATTCCCCGGCCGCGCCCGCGGCCCATCGGGGAAACGTCATGCAACGCCGTTACCGTTTTGCCGCGCTCGTCGTCGGCGCGACCGTGCTCGCCGCCTGCGGCAAGAAATCCGTCGACAACACCGCACCACTCGCCTACGTGCCGGCGGACACACCCTACGTTTACGCCAATATCGAGCCCACGCCCAAGGCCGTCGCCGAGCAGTGGTCACGACGCATGCACGAATACCTGCCCGTGGCGCTCGGCGTCTACGAGAACGCGCTCGACCGCATCGCTGCGGCCAAACCGGACGATTCACACGCAATCGCCGCCGCGCGCGCGCTGATCGACACGCTCAAGACGCACGACACCTGGGACAAACTGCGCGAGCTCGGCCTCAAGCCCGACATGCTTGTCGCCTTCTACGGCGTGGGCCTGGTGCCGGTGCTGCGCTTCGAACTCGGCGACGCAACCAAATTCCGCGCCACCATCGCCGACATCGAACACAAGTCCGGCAGCGCGCTGCCGAGCGCGAAGGTCGGCGCTCAGGATTATTGGTACCTGGGCAACGAAAAGGCCGTGGCGATGTTTGCGATCGAGGGCTCGCAATTCGTCGCCACCCTCGCGCCGGCCAAGGCCAGCGATGCGCTCAAGCGTACCCTGTTCGGCCTCGATCGTCCGGCGAAATCGCTCGCCGATTCCGGCGATTTGGACAAGCTCGCCAAACAATACGACTATTCGAACTTCGGCGAAGGCTTCGTCGATGTCGTCAAGATCGCCGAACGCCTGACCGGCCCGGCGCAGGGTAGCGACCTCGAAATCGCGCAGGCGCTTGGATTGCCGACCGGTGGCAGCGATGCGGCCTGCAAGGCCGAATATCTTGACCTCGCCAACAAGTTCCCGCGCCTCGTGATGGGCGCGAACGAGGTCGGCGCGCAACGCGTGCGCATCGGTGCGCAACTGGAAATGCAAGCGGCGCTGGCCGCGCAACTCGCCGCCGCGCTCGGCGCCGCGCCCGGCACCGGCAAGCCGGGCGAAGGCGTGCTCGACGTGGCGTTGTCGCTGCCGGTGCTCAAGCTCAAGGATTTCTGGATCGCCCAGGCCGATGCGGTCGCGGCCAAGCCGTTCGCCTGTCCCAGCCTCGCCGGATTGAATTCCGGTTTCGCGAATTTCAAGAAAAAGATCGACATCACCGTGCCGCCGCCGGCCAGCGACCTGACCGGCGCGCGCTTCACGCTCGACAGCTTCGACCTCGGCGCGAGTCCCACGCCGATGCCGGTCTTCTCCGGCAAGCTGTTGATGGCCTCTGGCAATCCCGCCGCCGCGCTGGCGATGGCACAATTGGCGCTGCCGCCGCTCAAGGACCTGAAGATCGCCGCCGACGGCAAGCCCGTGGCATTGCCCGCCGGAGCGATCCCGAAACTGAACTTGCCCGCATTCGTGGCGATGTCGCCGAAAGCGCTGGCGGTCGCGATCGGCAACGGTGAAGACGCAACGCTCGGCGCGTATCTCGCCGCCCCGACCGCGAACGAGGCGGTGTTCATGCGCATGAGTTTCAACGGCAAGTTCTACGGCATGCTGGCGCATGCCTTCGAGAAGGTTCAGGCGATGATGCCGGCGGACAAGCAGGCGCAGTTCACGCAACAGTCGAAGATGATGGCGGTTTACGAAAAGTGGATCCGCTCGGCCGACATCGAACTCGTCGCCACGCCGACCGGCATCGCGTTGCGCGAGACGGTCGAACAGAACCCGTAATGGCAACAAGATTCCCGCGCCGCGCGGCGCGGGAATCGTTTAGGTCTCGACCAGTTCCACCCCATCCATGCCCTGCGACAAGGTGTGCGCGTCGCCGCCCTGGGCAAGCTTGATCTTCAGGCGCACCTCATTGGTCGAGTCGGCGTAGCGCAGCGCATCCTCGTAGGAAATCTCGCCGGCCTGGTACAGCTCGAACAGGGCCTGGTCGAAAGTCTTCATGCCGAGGTTCGTGGATTCCTTCATCACGTCCTTGAGCTTGTGGATCTCGCCCTTGCGGATGTAGTCCTGCACCAGCGGCGTGCCCAGCATGACCTCGACGCGAACGCGGCGCGCCTTGCCGTCCGGCGTCGGGATGAGCTGCTGCGCGACCACGCCCTTGAGGTTGAGCGACAGGTCCATGAACAACTGCTCGCGCCGGTCTTCGGCGAAGAAGTGGATGATGCGGTCCATCGCCTGGTTCGCGTTGTTCGCGTGCAGCGTGCACAGGCACAGGTGGCCGGTTTCGGAGAAGTTGATCGCGTGCTCCATCGTCTCGCGCGTGCGCACCTCGCCGATGAGGATGACGTCCGGCGCCTGGCGCAGCGTGTTCTTCAGCGCGTTTTCCCACGAATCGGTGTCGATGCCGACTTCGCGCTGGGTGATGATGCAGCCCTCGTGCTTGTGCACGTATTCGATCGGGTCCTCGATGGTGATGATGTGACCGGTCGAATTCTGGTTGCGGTAGCCGACCATCGACGCGAGCGAGGTCGATTTGCCGGTGCCGGTGGCGCCGACGAAGATGATGATGCCGCGCTTGGTCATCGCCAGGGTCTTGATGATCGGCGGCAGGTTCAGTTCTTCCACCGTCGGGATGCGCGTCTCGATGCGGCGCAGCACCATGCCGACGTTGTTGCGCTGGTAGAAGCACGACACGCGGAAGCGGCCGACGCCCGACACGCCGATCGCGAACTGGCACTCGTGCGTCTTTTCGAACTCCTCGCGCTGCGACGGCGTCATCACGTTCAGCACCATGTCGCGCGACTGCTGCGGCGTGAGCGCGTTCTGCGTGATCGGCGCGATGCGCCCATGCACCTTGATCGAAGGCGGTACGCCGGCCGTGATGAACAGGTCCGATGCCTTCTTGTGCACCATCAATTTGAGGAAGGAGGTGAAGTCCACGGCGCTCATGAGCGGTACTCCCGAATTCTGGATCCCGGCTCAGCGCGCGTCCTGCGCTGGCCGGGATGAGCGCATCCTGCGCTCACTTGAAGATTTCCTTGTTCTTGGCGTAGCCGATCGCCTGCTGGCGCGTGACCAGTCCGCGCTTGACCAGGTCCTGCAGGCACTGGTCGAGCGTCTGCATGCCGTACTGGCTGCCGGTCTGGATCGACGAATACATCTGCGCCACCTTGTCCTCGCGGATCAGGTTGCGGATGGCGGGAATGCCGACCATGATTTCGTGCGCGGCGATGCGACCGCCGCCGACTTTCTTGAGCAGCGACTGCGAGATCACCGCGCGCAGCGATTCGGACAGCATCGAACGCACCATGGCTTTTTCCGCCGCCGGAAACACGTCGATGATGCGGTCGATGGTCTTGGAGGCAGAACTCGTGTGCAGCGTGGCGAACACCAGGTGTCCGGTTTCCGCGGCGGTCAGCGCCAGGCGCATCGGTTTCCACGTCGCGCATTTCGCCGACCAGGATGTAGTCGGGGTCTTCGCGCAGCGCCGAGCGCAGCGCCTCGTTGAAGCCGTGCGTGTCGCGGTGCACCTCGCGCTGGTTGATCAGGCACTTCTGCGCGGTGTGCACGAACTCGATCGGGTCCTCGATGGTGAGGATGTGGCCGTACTCGTTCTTGTTGATGTGATCGACCATGGCCGCCAGCGTGGTCGACTTGCCCGATCCGGTCGGCCCGGTGACACAGCACCAGTGCCCTGCGGCTGCTCGATCAGTTCCTTGAAGATGCGCGGGCAGCCCAGATCCTCGAGCGAGAGCACTTCGGAGGGAATCGTACGGAACACCACGCCGGCGCCGCGGTTCTGGTTGAACGCGTTGACGCGGAAGCGCGCCAGGCCCGGGAATCTCGAACGAGAAGTCGACTTCGAGGAATTCCTCGTAGTCGCGGCGCTGCTTGTCCGACATGATGTCGTAGACCAGCGAATGCACCTGTTTGTGGTCGAGCGCGGGGATATTGATGCGGCGCACGTCGCCATCGACGCGGATCATCGGCGGCAGGCCCGCCGACAGGTGCAGGTCGGAGGCCTTGTTCTTGACCGAAAACGCAAGCAGTTCGGCGATATCCATGCGATAGTCCCCTTGATTCAATCCGGTTTGCGCATAGCGCTTGCGCCCGAGTATAGCGCGATAATTTCAAGCCGGCGCAACCCTTTGGAGCCGCAATCTTGAATCCGTCTTATGCGCAAATCCGTGCGCGAATCGACGCCGCCGCACAGGCCGCGGGGCATGCCGTGCGCTTGCTCGCTGTGTCGAAGACGCAGCCGCATCGGCGATCCGCGCACTGGCCGCGCAAGGTCAGCGCGCATTCGGCGAAAACCGCGTGCAGGAGGCGCTGGCCAAGCGGCAAGAATGATCGATCTGAACCTCGAATGGCATCTGATCGGGCCGCTGCAATCCAACAAGTGCCGCGAGGCGGCATTGCAGTTCGACTGGTTGCAAAGCCTGGATCGGGAAAAACTCATCGAACCGCTGAACCGTTTTCGTCCCGCCGATGCGCCGCCGCTGAACGTGCTGGTCCAGGTGAACATGGATGCCGAAGCAAGCAAATCGGGTTGCGCGCCAGAAACCACGCCTGCGCTTGCGCGGACGATCGCGCAATTCCCCCGCCTGCGCCTGCGCGGACTGATGGCGATTCCCGAGCCGCATCCCGATTCCGGCGCGCGGCGCGCGGCATTCGTACGCATGCGCGCGCTGTTCGACGCACTGCAAGCCGATCACCCGGATATCGACACCCTGTCGATGGGCATGTCGGACGATTTCGAACTGGCCATCGCCGAAGGCGCAACCCTGGTGCGCATCGGCACGGCGTTGTTCGGGGCCCGTCAGGCCCGCGTGAACCGATCATCGGCCATGCTGCGGCACGCCATGCATTGTCCGGACAAATAGGGTAGATTCGCGCCCCCGCTCGATACGGCGGGTCGAAGAACATTGTCTCATCAACTACCAATGGAGGAAGGTTTCATGAAGATCCTGATCTCGTGCGTGGCGTCGGCGCTGGCCCTGTCGGCCTCTCCGGCGCGTTTGCGGCAGAGGCAAGCAAGGCAAATGTTTATCGTGATTTCACCGATACCGTGGCTCCCGCCGAACAGGAAGCCTACGAGGCCGGCGTCAAGGCCTACAACCAGTGCATGCAGGACCATGGGTTCAAGTATTCCTGGGGCGCGTGGAACCACGAGACCGGAAACGTCTACACCTATTCGTACGTGGCCGGCCCTATACCTGGGCCGACTTCGACACGATGCACGCCAGGGCAAAGCCTGCGACGCGACCTGGCGCAAGCAGGCCAACCCGCACCTGAAGGAAGAGGTCAGCGCCTTCATGGTCTCGCATGCGGACATGAGCCACATGCCCAAGGACGCCGACAAGCGACCCGCCGCCGGCGATTCATCGGCGTCGTCTATTTCCATCTCAAGAACGGCCACGACGCGCACGAAGCGTTCACCAATGCGGTGAAGAAGATCGCTGCCGCCGCGGACAAAATCCAATTGGTCGGGCAATTTCTCAGACCAACGAAATCAACTACGGCGGCGACGGTTCGCCGGATTACATCGTGGTGTTGCCGAACAAGGACTGGGCGGATGTTGGGATGGAAACGTAATCCGACGCTGTGGAAGATGATGGAGAACGTCTACGGCAAGACCGAGGCCGCCGCGATCCGCAAATCGCTCAACGATTCCATCGAAAAATCGTCTTCGCACATCGACAGCTCCAACGCGGACCTGACCTTCACCGCGCCGAAATGATTCACGTCGATGCTGCGCTCCAGGGACGGAACGCAGCATCTTTTTTCCGTTACGGACATGCGGCTTGATATCCTAGCCGCATGTCCACGAATCCCGCCTCCCGAGTCCCCTCTCCCGTCATCGCCTTTATCGGCGGCGGCAACATGGCGCGCAGCCTGATCGGCGGATTGATTCACGACGGCGTGCCCGGCAGCTACAATCGCCGTTTCCGAACCGAACGCCGATTTGCGCGACGCTCTGGCGCGGGATTTTTCCGTCTCCGCGCACCGGAAAACGCCGCCGCGGCAAAAAACTGCCGACGTGCTGGTGCTCGCGGTCAAGCCGCAGGTGATGAAAACGGTATGCGCGGGCTTGCGCGAAATCGTGCAGACTCGCCGGCCGCTGATCGTCTCGATCGCCGCCGGCATCCGCATCGAACAATTGGACGCCTGGCTCGGCGGAAACCTCGCCATCGTGCGCTGCATGCCGAATACGCCCGCGCTGATGGGGGCCGGCGCCACCGGCGTCCATGCGAATGCACGCACCAGTGCCACGCAACGGGAATTAGCGCGCAACATTCTTTCCGCGGCCGGTCTCGCCGTGTCTGATAGACGACGAGGCGCAGATGGATACGGTCACCGCGTTGTCGGGTTCCGGGCCGGCCTACTTCTTCCTGCTCGTCGAAGCGCTGATCGAGGCTGCCGTTGCGCAAGGACTGCCGCGCGACGCCGCGCAGGAACTCGCCACCCAAACCTGCCTCGGCGCCGGGCGCATGCTGCGCGAGGACGGCGCCGCGCCTGCGGAACTGCGCCGCCGCGTGACCTCGCCGAACGGCACCACGCAGGCGGCGCTGGAATCCTTCGCCGCGGACGGCTTCACGCAAATCGTCGCACGCGCGGTCGCGGCGGCGACGCGTCGCGGCGGCGAGCTGTCGGCGGAACTGGACAACTGAAATGCCCTATCTGCAAAACGCCGGCGTCTTCCTGATCCAGACGATCTTCGGCTTCTTCATCGTCGTTTTCCTGCTGCGCCTGCTGCTCATCGCCGTGGCCGCGCCGTTCAACGAACCGGTGTGCCGTTTCGTCTGGCAAATCACCAATCGCGTGGCGACGCCGTTGCGCCGCATCGTGCCGCGCTGGCGGCGCCTGGAATTCGCCTCGCTGCTGATCGCGTATCTGCTGGCGCTGCTCGAACTATTCGTGTTCGTCGCCCTGTTCGGCGCGGCGCTGGGCGTTGGCGGGTTGTTGCTGCGCGCGGCCGCCGACACGCTGGACTGGATCGTGCTGATCGAACTCGTCGCGATCTTCGGCTACTGCATCCTGAGTTTCATCCCGAGCGCACGCCACGATGCCAATTTCCGCCTGCTCGCGCAGTTCGTCGACCCGATCGTGCGCCCGTTCCGCAGACTGCTGCCGCCACTGGGCGGGATGGATTTCTCGTGCTGGTTCGCGGCGATCGCGCTGGTGCTGGTGCGCATGCTCGTGGTCGCGCCATTGGCGGATTTCGCGGCACGGCTTTGACGGCCGCGCAGCCGGCACAAAGGACATTTTTCCCGCGCTTTGCGCACGCATTGACAGGGTCGATGGCCGTCTATACAGTCCCGCCAGTTTAGGCCTGCTTTTCGGCAGGCGTGCCTGATGTTTCTCAACCGCAAGGGGAGATTTGACATGAATTTCAGACGGATCGTGAATCGTTTCACGCTGGTTCCTTTCGCCGTACTCGGCATGACGTCGCCGGCCTGGGCCGGTTTTTCCGGAACCTTGGCCTATGCCCCCGCCGCCACAACGACGACGTCGACACCGACGCTGGGTGCGTGGATGCTGTTGCTGCTGGCGTTGTTGCTCGCGGTCGTGGCTTACCGCGTGCTGCGCTCGCGAGTCAACGGGCGGCAAATGGGTCATGTTCGCGCTGGCGGGCAGCCTTGTCGCCGGCGGCGCGGCGAGCGGAGACCTGATTCGAGTGGCGCAAGCCGTGCTTCCATCGGTTTCGATGACCAGTGCCACCGGCGGTACGGTCAACCTCGGCCAAGGCATCCAGCAAGTAACCAATGCTACCGCAGTGACGATGCAAGTTACCAACTTGACGGTCACTATCAACGGGGGCGCATTTACCAATCCGGGCGGCAGTTACACGCCGCAATGCGTCGTCGGTACCGTTGTCGCGCCCGGCGGATCATGCTACCTGGATCTGTGGTGGTCCTGTAGGTTCTGATTTTCGTAGACGGTAACGCTGACCTGAGCCGCTTATCTCGTTACGCCAGCGTCGAATGATTCAGACTTTACCTCAGCACCGCCGTCATTTGCCTGACGGCGGTGTTGTTTCTGGAATCCCTTTTTCCCTTGCGCGCGACGCCGGTGCCCTTGCGGCGCTGGCTGCGCAACCTGGGACTGTCGGCGCTGTCCTTTGGCGTGACGGTGCTGTCCCCGCTGCTCTTCTGGCTGCTGCTTCGGGTGCTGCAGGTGGCGCCGGGCGATGGCTGGTTCGCGCATTGGAATATTCCGGCGTGGGGCCAGTGGCTGGCGACATTCCTGCTGATGGACGCCATCGCCTACGCACTGCACCGGTTGTCGCACGCCTGGCCCTGGCTTTGGCGCCTGCATGCGGTTCACCATAGCGACATCGAACTCGACGCCACCACCACGCACCGCCATCACCCGCTGGAAAGCCTGGTGGCCGCCTTCGTGACACTGCCGGTGCTGCTGGTCCTGGCACCGCCGCCGGCGGCGGTATTCGCCTACAGCCTGCTGGCCCTGGCTGTCAGTACCGTTTCACACGGCAACCTGCGCCTGCCCGCCGCGCTCGACAAGGTGCTGCGTCTGCTGCTGGTGACGCCGGCCTTCCATCGTCTTCATCACAGCGCCCTGCGCGCGCAGACCGACAGCAATTACGCCACGGTCTTTCCACTGTTCGATTATCTGCTGCGCAGCGCCAGCGCCATTCCCGGCGACGGCGGACGTCAGCTAAGAATCGGTCTGGAGACGCAGCGCGACGCGGCAAGCCAGTCCCTTGCCGCGATGCTGCTCGCGCCGTTTCGCCGGGGCAGCCGCCGCGGCGAGGGCAATTAGGGATACAGCAGCCGCTTGCTCCAGCGGCCATCGACCTGTTCGTAGCGTATGCGATCGTGCAGGCGCGCGCGTTGCCCGTACCACAGCTCGATCATGTCCGGCACAAGACGAAATCCGCCCCAGTGCGGCGGACGCGGCACCGGTCGGCCTTCGAATTCGCGCTCATACTGCGCGATCCGCGCATCCAGGGCCGCGCGATCCGGCAGGGTCTGCGATTGCAGCGAAGCCCAGGCGCCGATCTGGCTGGCGCGTACGCGCGTGGCGAAATAGGCGTCGGATTCGGCGGCGGAAGTCTTTTCCACCACGCCTTCGGCGCGCACCTGCACGCCGTCGCGCAGCGTCTTCCAGTGCAGGCACAACGCCGCCTGCTGCTGCTCGCCGAGTTGCGAGGCCTTGGCGCTTTCGTAGTTCGTGTAGAACGCGAAGCCACGCTCGTCCAGTTCCTTGAGCAGCACGATGCGTACGGACAAGCGTCCGCGCGCATCGCTGGTCGCCAGCGCCATCGCCGCCGGCTCCGGATCGGCGGCGGCACGCGCCGCGTCGAGCAGTTCGCGCACTGCCGCGACGGCCTCGACGAGCAGTGCGTCGGTCATTCAGTCGACGAGGAAATTGACGCGCATGTTCACGCGCCATTCGGCGACGGAACCGTCTTCGTTGGTGACAACCTTGAGGTCGTTGATCCAGGCGCCCTTGATGTTCTTCACCGTCTTGCTCGCCTTCTTCAGGCCGCCGGTCACGGCATCCTCGATGCCCTTGGTCGACGAAGCGCTCAATTCGATGACTTTCGTGATCTTGTTCATGGCTTGACTCCTTGGGAGTTCGCTGCCAGGCAGCCGCCCGAGTGTATCAGGCCGCAACGGCCCGCGACGTGCGCGGCAACCAGCGCAGCCAGATCAGCCAGAACACCAGCGCATCGAGAATGATCAGCGCCTGCCACAAGTACAGATGGAACCAGTCGAACCACACCGAATTCCATTCGTGCAGATAGAACAGACTGATGATGCGCACCACGTTCAGACTCTGGATGGCGAGGAATCCGATCGCCATGCCGGCCAGCTTGTGTTTCCACGGCGATGGAAACGCAAGGATCGCCGACACCAGGATCAGCACCGCCTCCACGCCATTGCAGCCGGCGACGATCTCGATGCCGCCGCCACTGCGTGCGCTGAGGATGTCGTTGCCGCGCGCGATCACGTTGTGGTCGAACAGCAGCATGATCCACGCACTGACATGCGCAACCGCCGCGGTGAACGGCATGATCACGTGCGTTTGCACCGGTTGCAGCAGTTCGGCGGTGAACAACACAAGCAGGCAGACGAGAAAAACGACGATGAAGCGCAGCATGCGGGTTTCGACGCGAAAGATTAGGTAGCATTGTCGCATGAATCCCGCCCCCAACCTGTTCCTCGTCGGCCCGATGGGCGCAGGCAAGTCGACGCTCGGCAAGCGCGTGGCGGAGACGCTCGACCTGCCGTTCTTCGACCTCGATCACGAAATCCAGGCGCAGTGCGGCGCCGACGTCGCGCTGATCTTCGACATTGAAGGCGAATGCGGATTCCGCCGCCGCGAAAGCGCGATGCTGGCCGAATTCGCCGCACGCGACGGCATCGTGCTGGCCACCGGTGGCGGCGCGATTCTCGCCGACGAAAATCGCGATCTGCTGCGCGAGCGCGGCTTCGTGGTGTTTCTGGAAACCACGGTGGACGAACAGCTCGAACGCCTCGCGCGCGACCGCAAGCGCCCGCTGCTCGCCGCACCGGACCGGCGCGAACGTCTCGAACAACTCGCCGAACAGCGCGATCCTCTGTATCGGCAAATCGCCGATTTGACCGTGCCCGCCGGCCATCGCGGCAGCATCGCGCAGGTGGCGCAGCACCTCGCCACGCAACTGGCCCAGGCCTGGCAACGCCGCGCCACCGGGCGTGCGGCATGAGCGGCGCAATGCGCGAACTCGTCGTCGAACTGGGTGCGCGCAGCTATCCGATCCGCATTGGCGCAGGCCTGCTGGCCGATGCTGCGCCGTGGCGCGCTCTGCTGCCGGGGCGGCACGTGCTCTTGGTCAGCGACGAGCACGTCGCGCCGCTGTACCTCGATCGCGCCAGCGCAGGTTTGCACGATCGCACATTCTCATCTTTGGTCCTTCCCGCCGGCGAGGCGCACAAGACGCTGGATTCCGCCGCGCGCATCTTCGCCGCGCTGGCGGAATTGAAAGCCAGCCGCGATGCCTGCGTGATCGCGCTCGGCGGCGGCGTGGTCGGCGACGTAGCCGGTTTCGCGGCGGCCTGCTGGATGCGCGGCATCGCCTTCGTGCAGATGCCGACGACCCTGCTCGCGATGGTCGACTCCTCCGTCGGCGGCAAGACCGGCGTGGATCTGCCGCAAGGCAAGAACCTGGTCGGCGCCTTCCACCAGCCACGCGCCGTCATCGTCGACACCGCGACGCTGGCGACCTTGCCCGATCGCGAACTGCGCGCCGGATTCGCCGAGGTGGTCAAATACGGCGCGCTCGGCGACGCGGATTTCTTCGCCTGGCTGGAGAAGCACGCCGAGTGCGCTGCTCGCGCGCGACGCGGACAAGCTCGCCGAAGCGATCGCACGTTGCTGCACACACAAAGCCGGCATCGTCGCACGCGACGAAACCGAACGCGGCGAGCGCGTCCTGCTCAACTTCGGCCATACGTTCGGACACGCGCTGGAAACCGCGTGTGGCTATGGCAATCTGCTGCACGGCGAGGCTGTGGCCATCGGCATGTGCCTCGCGGCCGGGTTGTCGGCGCGATCGGGAATGTCCACCGATGCCGACAGCATGCGCCTGCGCGACCTGCTGGCCCGATTCGGCCTGCCGACCGCGATTCCCGCCGGAACCGACCCCAGCGCCATTCTCGCCGCCATGCGGCTGGACAAGAAGAACGCCAGCGGCCGCCTGCGCCTGATCCTGTGGCGCGGCGTGGGCCGCGCGGAAATCGCCGATAACCTGGACGAAGCCGCAATCCGCGGTGTTCTGGCCGCATAAGCTAAAATGCGGCCATGCGTCTCTACATGCAAACCAAGCCGGCGACGAGTGAACCGCCGCGCTATTACCAGATCGCCTTGCAGCAGGATCTGCTCGGCGGCTGGACGCTGATCCGTGAATGGGGCCAACCCGGCGGGCGCGTGAGTCTGAAACGCGAGGTGTATCTGGAACGCGACGACGCGCTCGCCGCGTTCGAACGCGCACGCGACGCGCAGCTCAAGCGCGGCTTCCACATCATGTTCAGCCAGGGGCAGGATTCGCCATATGTCGCGGCATGAATTTTCCATCGTTGCGATGACCGTATTGCTTGGACTGGCACCATCGGCGCATGCCGAGCCATCCTCCGACTACGGCAAGGTTGACACCTTCCAGCCTGGTAAAAAGTATAACTGTGTACCCACGGCCGATCGCAAGGGCTGGGACTGCAGTGCCACCGGCAAGGCCGAGGTTCCGCCGGCGCCGGCGCCAGCGCAGACTCCCGTCGGAGCACCAGAACCCACCCCCGCGCCAGCGCACGAGGCGGCTCCGACCGCACCGGCGGCACAACCGGCCCCGCACGCCAGCGCTTTGCCGGGCTACCTGACCAATGCCGGAGCGAATGAATCCATGCAACCGATACCGGCCGCGCCCGCGCCCAAACCGGCACCGAAGCCGCGCGTCAAGGGCCCGCTGGTTCCGGCACAGACACCGCCTGCGCCAGCCGCCGATCGGCCGCCAGCACCGGTGAAACCCGCCGTTCCCGTTCCCGCGCCAGAACCCGCTCCCGTCGCGGCATCGCAGCCAGCGCAAGCCGGACACGATTTCCTCGCCCTGCCGGCCACGCAGTACGTGATCGAACTGGCGCATGCCGATATTGCCGCGGGACTGGACGCCGCACGCGCCACCGCGCATCCGGCGCACGGCGACGTATACGAATTGCATTTGTCGCAAAATGGAAACGAGTCGTGGTTACTGCTCTGGGGTCCGTTCACGGATCTGCAGGCGGCCCGCGCCGCGCGCGACGAACTCGCTGCGCAGGGCGCGACGCCCGGCTGGCCGCGGCGGATAGGGCCATTGCAGACGGAAGTTCGGCGCGTACAACCCTAGGAATCGCATGTCCGACTATCGTTTCTTGCGTGCGCTAGCACGCCAGCCCGTCGACCGCACGCCGGTCTGGATCATGCGCCAGGCCGGGCGCTACCTGCCCGAGTACCGCGCCACGCGTGCGCGCGCCGGCAGCTTCGTCAATCTGTGCAAGACGCCGGAACTGGCTTGCGAGGTGACCCTGCAGCCGCTGGCGCGCTATCCGCTGGACGCAGCGATTTTGTTCTCCGACATCCTCACCATTCCGGACGCGATGGGCCTGGGCTTGTCGGTGGAGGAGAAAGTCGGTCCGCGTTTCGCGCGCACGGTGCGCACGCGCGCGGACATCGAAAAACTTGCCGTCCCCGATCCGGAAACCGACCTGCGCTACGTGATGGACGCGGTGCGCCTGATTCGCAATGAACTCGCAGGCAAGGTGCCCCTGATCGGATTCGCCGGCAGTCCGTGGACGCTGGCCTGCTACATGATCGAAGGCGAAGGATCGTCCAGTTTCGCCAAGGCCAAGGCCTTGGCTCTTGACGATTCCGCGACGATGCACAAGTTGCTCGACGTCGTCGCGCGTTCCGTCGCCGCGTATCTGGTCGCGCAGGCCGCCGCCGGCGCGCAGGCATTGATGGTGTTCGATACCTGGGGTGGCCTGCTCGCACCGGGGATGTTCCGCGAATTCAGCCTGCGCTATCTGGCGCAGATCGCCCAGAACTTACAAATTCACAATGCGGCAAAATCCGTTCCGCTGATCCTGTTCTCGAAAGGCGCGAATTCGCACTTGGAAGCACTCGCCGACACCGGCTGCGCCGCGCTCGGACTCGACTGGACGATCGCGCTCGACGAAGCGCGCCGCCGCGTCGGCAACCGCGTGGCATTGCAGGGCAACCTCGATCCCGCCGTGTTGCATGCGCAACCGGAAACGATCCGCGCCGAAGTAAAGCGCGCGCTTGCCGACTTCGGCCCGCATCCCGGCCATGTCTTCAACCTCGGCCACGGCATCACACCGGACGTCGATCCGGAACATCTTGGCGTGCTGGTCGATGCGGTGCATGAATTCAGCACGCGCTAATACCGTGCCTTTCAAATCGGAATTGTCAGAAATAAAGAAAGATTGACGCCCTGTTCCAGCCAGAAGTCGTCGGCGGACGCGCCTTGGCCGGTACGTCCGTGGTGCCGATCTGCTACGTACTACAGGTGATAGGCACGAATCGCACAAGAGGCAAATGCGACTGGAAAGCGCCCGGTCACGACCGCGCGCTCGATAATGGCGAAGCCCTCGCGCTCAATCCCGCCGCGAAGTTGCTGACCAACGTCGCCGGACACACGATATAAACGCCTCATAGCGCATCCACCAGCACGCCAGCCAGCATCTCCCCCGTCACCGGCTTGCGCAGGAAGGCGTCCATGCCGGCAGCGCGGCACAACGCCTCTTCGTCGCCGCGCGAGCGCGCGCTGATGCCGACCAGCCACAGGCTGGGCTTGTCATCCTTCGCCTCGCCCGCACGGATCATGCGCGCGAGGGTCAACCCGTCGACGCCGGGCAGATCCAGATCGAGCAGCACGGCGGCGTAGTCCGCGGTGGCAAGTTCGCCAAGCGCCGCCAGCCCATGCTCGACCCGACTCACGGCGTGGCCCTGCGCCTCGAGCAAACCGGCGATGGTGGCCGCGACCGTCGCATCGTCCTCGACGAGAAGGATGCGGCCCGTCGTGGCAATGGGCGGCGATGCGGCATTTTCCACTTTTCCCGGTACTGCGGATTCGGGCAACGGCAACTCGACCCGGAATATGCTGCCGCGGCCGGGCTCACTGTCCAGATCGATCGTCCCGCCCATGCGTGCGACGAGTTCGCGGCAGATCGCCAGGCCCAGGCCGCTGCCGGAACGTCGCTGCGGACCGTCGGCTTGTTCGAAGCGGCGAAACAGGCGCTCGCGCTCGGCGCTGGCAATGCCCGGCCCGCTGTCGCTGACCGTGAACGCAACTCCGGCAACGCCTCCACGCCGGGCCGACAATTCGACTGCGCCATGCTCGGTGAACTTGACCGCGTTGTTGACAAGGTTGAGCAGGACCTGCTCGATGCGCAGCGCATCGCCGACCAGCCAATGCGGCAGGTCGTCCGCAACGCAGAGCGTCCATGCCAAGCCGCGTTTCGCGGCCTGCGGCCGTGCCAGTGCTTCGACCTGGCGCAGCAGCGCATGCAGATCGAACGGCGCGATATCCAGTTGCAGCTTGCCGGCTTCGATACGCGCCAGATCCAGCGAGTCGTTGACCAGGCGCAACAACAAGCGCCCGGAATCCTGGATCGCCTGTGCGTAGCCGTGTTGCTTCACGTCGAGGTCCGTGCGCAGCAGCAGCTCGGCCATACCGAGCACGCCGGTCATCGGCGTGCGGATCTCGTGGCCCATCGTGGCGAGAAAATCGGATTTCGCCGCACTCGCGTTCAGTGCGAACTCGCGCTGCTGTTTGGCCAGTTCCCAGGCGTGCCGGCGTTTGAGGCGCAGACGGTAGACGCGAAATGCGAACGCGACGAGCAACGCGATCAGCGCCGCGTAACCTGTGTAGGCGAGCGGCGTCGCCCACGGCGGCGACGCCACGCGCACGCGCAACGGCGCGGAAGGAGCGCTCCACTCGCCGCCGGCACCCGCGCAGCGCACGCGCAGGACATAGTCGCCCGGCGGCAATTGCGCGTATTCGCGCTCGCCGCGATTGCCGCCGTCGATCCAGTCCGCGTCGAACCCGTCAAGCTTCCATTGGTAGCGCTGCGCGGAAGGATCGGCGAATGCCAGCGCGCGCGCGGTCAGGCGCAGGTCGCGATCGCGCCAGCCGAGTGCGATGTCCGCCGCGTCCAGCGTGATATCGCTGCCGGCACGGCGCACACGGACGCCGTCGATGCGCGGCGACGGCGATGCGGCATTTTCCACAATTCGTGACGAAACGAAACCGGCGATGCCGGCCAGGGTGCCGCCGAAAATCACGCCATCGAAGCGTTCGAGCAACGGCGCGCGATTGAACTCGGCGCTGGCCAAGCCGTCGCCCATGCCGAAGCGGCGCACGCCGCGCGTGGACGGATCGTAGCACCACAGGCCGCGTGCGCTCGCCACCCAGACGCGACCTTGCGTATCCGCCTGCATGCCACCCGCAGTCAGGCCCGGCCAACCGCGCGAGGCATCGATGCGATCCAGCGGCGTCAATGCGCCATCCACATACCGGAAATGCGCCAATGCGCCGATCGCGTGCAACCACAGCGTGCCGTCGTCGGCGAACGCGAACGCCAACACGCGCTGCGCGGGCGCGCCATCCACGGGCGCAAACCGTGTCGCCGCGGCATCGAGCCGATCGAGCCCTGCGGCGCTTGCGGCGAGCAGGGCACCGTCCGGCGCGAAGCCAATCAGGCCGACGTCCGTACTGCGCAGTCCCTCCGCCTCGCCATAGCGCGCGACCGCCAGCGTCGCGGCGTCGATGCGCGCGATGCCGCCGCCATCGCTGCTGGCCCACACCGCTCCGTCGCGAGCCTCGACGAGCAAGTCCACACTGCCGGGCGCCAGCGCGTCGCGGCGCTTGGGGTCGACGGGCACGTCGACGAATATTCCATTCGTCCGATCGTATACGCGCAAGCCGTGCGCATGACCGACCCAGATGCGGCCATCGCGACCGGCCATAATCGACCAGAGCGCGGACTCCGGCGCCTGCCAGCGCTGCGCATAACGTTCGACCTTCCCGGAATCCGGATCCAGGCGGTCGATGCCGCCGTCGAGATTGACCGACCATACGCCGCCCTGGGCATCGGCCGATAGGCCTTCGACGCGATTCGCGCTCAGGCTTGCCGCGTCGCGCGGATCGTTGCGGTACAGCGCGAAACGCCGCCAGTCCGGCGCGAGATACGCCATGCCGCCGCCGGTCGTGGCGAACCACAGGCCGCCGTCGCGGTCGCGCAGCGCATCGAAAACCTTCTTGCCGGGCAAGCTGCCGGCGACGGCGGCGTTTTCGGAATGCACGTCCAGGCGCCCATCCGCGGCGCGATGCACAAGGCCCTCGCGCGTGCCGATCCACAACGCCTCGTCGTTGCCCGCCGCCAGCGCGTACACGACCTTGTCCGGAAGCCGCGCGTCCTCGAGCACTTGTGCCTTGAGGTCGGCGCCGATGCGCAGCACGCCGCGACGCGTGCCGGCCAGCATGCCGTCCGCCGTTTCCAGGAATACCGCCGCATTGATGCCGCCCGTGCCCGGCACGGCGGATGTATCCACATGGAGGAATTTGCCGTCGGCAGCGCGCACGTCGATGCCGGCGTCACTGCCTATCCACAGGTTGCCCGCGGCGTCGCCGCGCAGCGCCAGCACGTTGTCCGACGCGAGGCTGCCCGCATCGCCGTCCTTGTGGCGAGAGTGCACGAATGTATTCGTGGATTCGTCGAGCCGCTCCAGCCCCATCGCATAACCGCCGGCCCAGATCGCGCCGGAGGCGTCCTGCGCGATCGCCCAGACGTCGTCGCCGGCGAGACTCGCCGGATTCCCGGCAGCGTGGCGGAAATGGCTGAATCCCGTGCGCCGCGCATCGAGCAGGTTCAGTCCCGCGTCCTCGCCACCGCACCAGATGCGGTTGTCGCGGTCGACGAACAGCGCGGTGACGTCGGCGCCCGACAGGCTCGCGGCATCCACGGGATCGTTGCGGTAGACGCGAAAATCCACGCCGTCGTAACGCGCCAAACCGTCCGCCGTGCCGACCCAGATGTAGCCATCGCGATCCTGGACGATTTTCCACACCGTGCTCGACGGCAACCCGTCCGCCGCGTCCAGCGTGCGGAAGTAAGGCGTCCCCGCCAGCGTCGGCGCGGACTCCGCGGGCGCGACGGCGAGCGCCGCCGCGATCAACACGCTGCCCCACATGGAAAGCTCCCCAGCTTCCCCCCACCGATGATGCCTGAAAATCCGTCTGGCGCTATTACGTTTTTCTTATACCCGCGCGATCGCGATGCATTGAATGCGCTCAGCGTTCGCCACCCATCCAAGTGCAGGGACCGCTTCCGCTCCAATCTGGCAAACTACGCATCGCATGAACCTGAGATCCGTAGTCCTTGTTGCGATGGCCGCACCGGCGTTTTGCGCCATGCCTGCGCACGCGACGGATTACGTGCTCGATCCGGTGCACACGCAGATCTACGCTTGCGCGAGTCACATGGGATTTTCCACGCCCTGCGCGCGCTTCAAGATAAAAAGCGGATCTTTCCGCTTCGACGACGGCGACTGGACCACGGCGCAGGTCGACGCGACCGTCGACACGACATCGCTGGACCTCGGCGACGCCGTCTGGAACGCGAAAGTCCGCTCCTGGGAATTCCTCGAAACCGGCAAGTATCCGGACGCGCACTTTGTTTCGCGATCCGTGGAAAAAGCTGGCGAGAATTCCGGAATCGTGCATGGCGTGCTGACCCTGCGCGGCGTCACCCGCGCGCTCGATCTGAACGTGACGTTCAATCGCGCTGGCCTTGATCCCTACGACTTGCGCTACACCGCGGGCTTCGCCGCCACGGCGACGCTCAAGCGCGCGGATTTCGGCATGACGAAGTATTTGCCCGACATCGGCGATACGGTGCAAATCCGCATCGAGGCGGAAGGCTTGCGCGGCAAGCCCGCACCGGTTCAAACTGCGCCAGCACAACAGGAACCCTGACATGCTCAAGAGCGGACCGAATCACTGGGGCAGCCTGGCCAAGTTTTTTCACTGGACCATTGTCGTGCTGATCCTGGTGCAGGGCACGATCGGCCTGATCATGGTCGACCTGCCCAAGCGGCCGAATGTGATCCCGGTTTTCAGTTTCCACAAGTCGCTGGGACTGACGATCCTCGCGTTGGCTGTGTTGCGACTGGTGTGGCGGCTGTTCGATCCGCGTCCGCGCGAGCCAGAATCCATGCCCCGCTGGCAGGCCCTCGGCGCGCGTGCCGGACACGCCCTGCTTTACCTGCTGATCTTCCTCGTACCGCTGTCGGGCTGGTGGTTCGACTCGGTGGCATCGCTGCGGCCGTTGTACTGGTGGGCTTGATCCGGATGCCGCCGCTGGGCGGGCCGGATCCTGCCATTCCGGGCCTGAAGGAGATCGCCGCCGAACGCCATGAAATGCTGTTTTGGGCGCTGGTCGTCGTCGCCGCCGGTCATGCGGCGATGGCGTTGATCCACCATTTCCGCGATCGCGACAACGTGCTGCGTCGGATGTTGCCGTTCGTGCGCTCGTGAGCGAGGGACAGCCATGCGCAAATTGATTCTCCTGCTCGCCCTGCTGCCGCTGGCCGCATTCGCACGCGACTGGAACGTGGACACGGCCAGGAGCGGACTCGGTTTCGACGGCACCTACCAGGGCGGCGCGTTCACCGGAAAGTTCGGCAAGTTCAGCGCTCAGATCGCCTACGACGAGACCAACCTCGCCCAGTCGAAATTCGACGTGACCGTGCAATTGGCCAGTGTCGACACCGGCAGCGGCGAACGCGACCAGACCCTCGCCACCGCCGACTTCTTCGATACCGCGAAATTTCCGCAGGCGCACTTCCTCACCAATGCATTCAACCGCGGCGCCGACGGCGGCGTAATCGCGCTCGGCACGCTCACCATCCGCGACCAGAGCAAACCCGTCACGCTGAAAGTGAAGTTCGCGGTGTCCGGCGGCGCCAACACGCTGGACGTGAGCACGACGCTCAACCGGATGGATTTCGGTCTCGGCACCAGCGGCGACTGGGCGGACATCAGCACGAACATCAACGTGCACGGGCATCTCGTGCTGACGCCGAAATAGCGCGATCTCGCTCAGTCGGCGTCTGGAATGTCGCCGTCCTCGTCGCCTGACTTGGGGCTGCCGGCCGCGTCGATCTTCCGCACGCGCTGCAACAGCTGCCGGAATTCCGGACTTGCGCGCAAGCCATCCCAATCGGGATCCTCGATGAGCAGGTTGGCGTATACCATGCCGTGATCGATGGAATCGCCGAGCGTTGTGAACGCCGCCTGTGCCTGCCCCTGCTTGGCTTGCAGACAGGCAAGGTTATAACGTGGAATCCACGACTTCGGATGCAGTGCCATGGCCTTGCGTAACAGCTGTTCGGCCTGTTCCATTTGACCGGTTCTGCGCGCGCTCGCGCCGGCCTGAAGCAGGCTTCGCATGTCCTTGGGCTGTCCCTTGTTGGCCTCGAGGTATTCCTTCAGCGCGAGGTCGTATTGGCCGCGTTCGTAGTACAAATCCGCCAGGCGACGGTGCAGGGTCGGAAACCCCGGATCGATCTGAGCGCCCGCTCGTACCAGGACTGCGCGGCGGATTCGTCGCCGCGCAGCATCGCAACCAGGCCCAGTTGGCCCATCGCTTCGGCGAACTGCGGTGCGATCTTCAGCGCCTCGAGATTGTCGCGTTCCGCCTCGTCGTAGTTACCCTGCATCAAGGCGATTTGCCCCAGCATCCCGTACAAGCGGAATTGCTTGGGATCCCGGGCCAGCAATTCCAGGTATTGTTTCTTGGCCTCATCCAGATTGCCGCGCTTGAGCTCGACCAAGGCGAGCACGCTGCGCGCCGAAGTATGCTGCGGCATCTGCGTGAGCAGCTCCTTCAATTCTTTTTCCGCGCTCGCCCATTTTTTGTGCTGGGCGAAATGGCGTGCCGTTTCCAGCTTGTTGTAGATTGCGATGCCGTCTTTGGGATCCATGCCGCCAGCCGAGGCTCGATCTTGCGCCCCTTGCAGATACCCCAACGATTGCAGCGCCTGCATGGTTTCGGCGGACATGGGGCTGTTTTGCGCGGCAATCGCATGTTTGGCGCTGTCTTGCAGCAACTTTTCCAGCTCCACGTCGAGCGCATCGGAACGCGCCTGATACGCCGGCTCTCCGTACAGATTGTGCAATTCGTTCGGGTCGGATTTCAGGTCGTACAACTCGGGTTTCGGCGCGCGAATGAAGGTGAAACCGTCCTTGCGCACCGCGAACAACGGCGCCATGCCGAAATCCAGCTCGGCTAATTTCGACTCCGAATACTGCGGCAGATCGGCAACCGGCCGATCTCCGCGCGCCAGCGGCGTCAAGTCCACGCCCTGGGTCTGTTCGGCGCCCGGCAGATGCGCGAGATCGAGTACCGTCGGGGCGATATCCACGTTGCGCACCGGCCCCGGATACGCCTTCCGCGCGGGTACTCCGGCGGATAGCGGATGATCAACGGCACATGGGTGGTGGCGCGGTAGACGAAAATCGCATGGGTCTTCTCGCCGTGCTCGCCCAGGCTTTCACCATGATCGGCGGTGAACACGAACACGGTGCGGTCCAGTTCTCCGCTCGCGCGCAAGGCGTCCACGAGGCGGCCGAGTTCGCGGTCGGCGTAGGCGATGGAGGCATCGTAGGAACTGGGCGAAATCGCCCTGGCCCATGTCGGCGGATGATGCGGTTCGTGCGGATCGAACAGATGCACCCAAAGGAAAAACGGCTTTTTCTGCGTCTGCTTCGCGCGCTGCCCATACCAGTCGAGCACATGCTGGATGGTTTCTTCGGCAGGGCGCTCGCGAATCATGAACAGCTTCGGCTCATCCTCGCCCCACAGGTCGTCGTCATAGCGTCGAACCCCTGGTCGAGTTTGTAGCGTCGGCTGAGCACGATTGCCGAGACGTAGGCGCGCGTCTCGTAACCGGCCGCCTTGAAACGCTCGGCCAGCGTTTCCGCCGCATCGCCAAGCGCGAACGAGCGTGTCGCGCACGCCGTGGGCTGGCGGCAACAATCCGGTCATGATCGTCGCATGCGAGACCGCTGTGATCGGCGCCGCCGATATCGCATTGTCGAATCGCACACCGTCGGCGGCGAGACGGTCGATGGTCGGCGTATGGGCCAGACCAAATCCGTATGTCCCAGATAATCCGCGCGGGTCGTATCGAAGGTACGATCACGACGTTCGGGTGTTCGGGTGCGCGTCCGCAGCCCACAAGCATCAACACGCCAGCAAACAGAAAACTATCGGGATTTTTCTATGCAAATCGCGAAGCTTCACGAACGCGCGCAACCTGCGGTGCATGCCGCAAAATAGTGGATGGACGATGGCGCGCTGCGTAACAAGGGCGGACGCCGCACCGGCGTCCGCCGATACGCATCATTCCTGCCGTGGGCGCAAACTCAACAAGCCGAAGGCGAACAGCAGGGCAAGCAACAGTCCCTGTGCCAAATGACCGAGTCCGGGCGCCGGCACGGATTGGACGGCAGCGGCAAAGTTGAGCACCTCGGCCCGTTCCTGCGTTGACATGCATTGCACGGCATTCTGTTCGGCAACGCTGCGAGGGCTGCCCGCTTTCGTGGCGACGGCAGCCGGAGGGGACCCAACGCGACGAAGTTGGCGATGATGCCCGTCTGGCCCGGCTGCAGGGTGAACGTGTAGCCCCAATACGGGTTGTCGTCGCCATCGCGAAATTGATCCGGCCAACGGGGGCGATTGCGGCCAGTACCTTGCAGCACGGCCGCCTGGCGCGGATCGGACGACGTGGTTCCGCTGGTAGTTCTGGAACGTCGCCACCCACTTCGCGCTGGTGTCGTTGAACGGCGATGTCGTGGAACCCGTCGATGAGTTCCGTGATGATCGTGTTGGAATCGGAACCCAGATTGTTCGCGATCACCATGGTGACGGTCTGCGCCGTCGCACCGGTGTTGGTGAAGTAGTTCAGCCAGCGCGCGAACGAATCATTGTCGGGAACGTAAAACCTTGCGCGACATGGTGATGCTGCCGGAGGTCTGGTTCGGAAAAACGACCTGCCGGTTGACGCCGGATGCCATGCCCGTGCATTCGGAGGTCGCCGGACCGTTCTTGTTGTAGATGGGCGAAATTCGCATTGCCCGTTTCGCACGTTGCGACGGTGTTGTCAAGGCTCAGGCACAAGGTGTTGTAGCCGTCGAACGCATCGTTGAGCGTGCTCGCCACCTGTGCCGCCGTCTCAGGGTCGTTGCCGCCACGGCATGCGTGTAGCTGGCCTCTGACATCGCGCCGGACGCCGAATCTTGGCGCTGAACGTGATGTTGTGTTGATGAAATACTTAAGCCCCGAGGCATCGATAAGTGCCTGCGAGCCGGTGGCCAGCGGCGTGAACTTGTCGAGCGGGATACCGTTGCGCTTGTCGCCTGGCTTGGCCTGACGCACGGTTGCTCCGGAAGCATTGGCCCGAGGATGTCCGCGCAACGCGGCCCCGGTGTCGGTGACCGATACGTCCGCATGCGCGAACGACAACGGCGCCAGCAAACAGCACAGCACTGCAAGACGATTCATGGTTCCCCCTTCGGAACGCCCCTATAGACCGTTCATACTCTACACCCTTTTAACAAGTTCGTGCCTAGACCCTCCCGGCGATCGCTGAAATCACCTTTTCCCCGGACGGATCGATCCCCGGAACATAATAATCCGGCGCGACGATGTGCCCGGCGCGGTCGTCGCTCAACTCGGCAGCCTTGTCGGCATCCAGTCCCGCATGGGCATATACCTGCCGCAGGCTCTGCACAGGGTGCGCACACAAGCGTTCGTACCCGACCCAATGACAGCGACCGGCCAAATCGCCATCGGCGGCCAACGCCCGCAGCAGCCACCCGTAAGACGACGCCCACTGCCGTGCGTAGCCTTCCACGACGCGGCCGGGACGCGTAACAGGCCTGATCGCCGCCGCCTGCTCCGCGCCGCCAAGATTTACCGCGCGCTTGTGCGGCCCGAATTCGAAATGGCCGCTACGCGCCAGATGGGTCGCGACCGCCGGATCGGACTGGGCCCAGGCGCTGAACAGGCCGTCCTGCTTCACCAGGGAGGCGACGTGCGCATGCGGCTCGCGCACCGCAATCACGAACCGCGCATCGGGAAACAGGCGCCGCAAGTAGCCGATCCGGGTGAGGTTGTAGTTGCCCTTGGCGAGGTAGCGCCGAGCCCGGCGCACGAAGAGCAATTTGTGGATGTGCGCGGCGTAAAAATCCGCAAATGCCGGGTCGTCGCAAGCGGCGTCGAGAATCTGGTCGACCACGACATCGTGCCGTCCCGGAAAAAAGTGCATCCAGAACACTTCCTCGAAGGCCTCCGGGCTGTTCGCCGTGACCATGAGACGGTCGCGATGCGCACGCTCGACGGGCGTTTGCGCCGGCAACGGCAGACGCGCACGTAGCCAATTCCACCAGTAGGGGGTCCACAGCAGCGGATAGTCGCTGTAGCGATGAGTCGTGAAATCCGGCGCCGCGGCCAGCGCCTCGAGACAGCAGCGTGGTCCCGGACCGGGCCAGGCCACACACATAGACCGGGCGCTCGACACGCAGCGCCGGCAAATCGCGATCGAGGATGCGCGTCTCGAGATCGCCGAGCCAATGGATGAACCGGGGCAGGCGCGCGTTCAATGTGCCCGCCATTTTGTCCGAGGCAGTGATTGGCGGATGGCGTGATGCTGGCATCGGTCCATTATTACCGGTATGGCGTGCTACGAAAATGTTGCCATGCTCGCGGCGCCCGCGCGTCTTGGCTACACTCGTCTTTTAACGATCGCGGAAGTCCCATGCGTTGGATCTGCTTTGCGTTGCTGCTGTGCCTGAGCACCGGAGCGCATGCCTACATAGGGCCGGGTGCCGGCCTGAACGTGCTTGGATCGCTATGGGCGGTGCTCGTCGGCATCGTGTTGGCATTGTTCGCCATCCTGACCTGCCCCTGCGCCTGCTGTGGCGCAAATTGCGCGGTCCGCGGGACTCGAAACGCGAACACGATGGCGATGAAAGCCGCCGCGACTGATCGGTTGCCCGCCTTGCGCGTTATCGGGGCGGCGCTGGCCACGCTTCTGATCTGCGCCGGCGGCCAAAACGCCGCCCGTACCTGCCCGATCACGCCTGATCGTGCTCGGTTTCGATGGCATGGATCCCAATCCGACCGAGAAGCGGATGGCGGACGGCAGCCTGCCGCATTTCGCGCAACTGGCCCGATCCGGCCATTACCAGCGCCTGGCCACGACCAATCCGCCGCAGTCGCCGGTCGCCTGGGCGAGTTTTGCCACGGGCGCCAATCCCGGCGCGCACGGCATCTTTGATTTCCTGCGTCGCGACAAGTCGGACTATGCGCCGGAGTTCTCTATCGCCGACTCGACGCCTCCGCAACATGTGTTGCACTTTGTTCGGCTGGGAAATTCCGCTGGATTCCGGCAGCCTGCGCAACCTGCGCGACGGCACGCCGTTCTGGTCGACGGCGGAACGCGACGGCGACCGCGCCACGGTGCTGCGCGTGCCCGTAACGTATCCACCGGACCCGATCACGCGCATGCTGTCCGGCATGCGCGCCGATCTGCTCGCATGCAGGGGACCTACACGATCTATGCCACGCGGCCGATCCCGGGCGCCGAAAACGGCGGTCGCGTCGAACTGGTGGAGATCGGCAGCGACGGTTCCACCACGCGCAGTTCGATGGTCCTGCCAATCCGCTGAAACCCGTCGCAGGCGCATTGCAGGTTCCGCTGGTGCTCAAGCCGAGCGCAGATGGCGCGCAGTTGAGGCTGGCCGATCAAACGCTCGCGCTCGAAACCGGGCAAGTGGTCGCCGTGGATTCACCTGCATTTCCGTTACGCCGGATTTGCCAGTATCGCCGGCATGGCGCGGCCTTATCTGCTGGAGGGTGTTCCCGTCCGCCGCTGTACGTCCCCGACCAACTTCGACCCGAGCCACCCGGCACGCCGATCAGTTCCCGCCGGGCTCCGCCGCGGAGCCGCCGAAGCGCATCGGCGATTACTACATGCTAGGCATGCCCGAGGAAACTGGTCGCTGAACCAGGCACACGAGCGAACAAGGCTCGCTGGACAGCCAGAGGACGCTCGCCGATGGCGAAAAAATGCTCGACGACGCCCTCGCCCGTGACGACAGCGAGCTGGTCGTCGAAAAGTTCGTGCAGATCGACCGGGTCAGCCACAAATTCCGGCGCGGCATCGACCCCAAGCATCCGTTGTACGCACAAAGCAGCGCGCTGGCCCGCGGCGCGATTCCATGGATTTACCGGCAAGCCGACCGCGTGCTCGGCGACGTGCAGGCGAAGATGCACGCGGACGATCGCCTCATCGTGCTTTCGGATCACGGGTTCGCTTCGTTCCGACGCGCGGTGCACCTGAATCGCTGGCTGGCCGACCAAGGGCCGCCGGCCCTGAAACCCGGCGCGACGGTTTCCGCACCACTGTTCGCGCAGGTCG
>CAWAMA010000002.1:0-137651 GCA_963783025.1 uncultured Pseudomonadota bacterium
GCGCTCATAACGGCTGGGCTTGAGATCCTGGGCGGACATGCTCGGCGACAACTCCAGGGCGAACACGCGCGCAGCGCGGTTCTCGAACAGCGGCTGCGGCAGGCGTTCCCACGCGGGCCCGGCCAGCGCCACGCAGGCCACGACCCACGCGCAGGCGGCGAGCCAGCGCGGCACACGCGAAGCGCGCGCCGCGCCTTGTGCATCGAGCAGGTGCGGCAGCAAATGTGCATCGACCACGCCGCGCCAGGCGCCCGCATCCGCGCCGCCGCGCGACAGGGCGCGCCACAACAACGGCAGCGCTGCCAGCGCGAGCAGCCACCATGGTCGCAGGAAATGAAAATCGTGGAAGAAAAGGCTCATTGCGCGAACCTCGCGCGCAGCACGCGCGGCAACGGCAATGCGCGCCCGATCACGGCCAGAACGATCAAGGCGGCCAGCGACAACGGCCACCAGAACCATTCATCGACCGGACGGAATTCCTGGCCCTTGTCCGCCGCGGGTTCGAGCGCATCGATTTCGCGGTAGATCTGCGCCAGCTCCGCCGTATCGTGCGCGCGATAGAACTTGCCGCCGGTTTTCTGCGCCATCTCGGTGAGCAGGCGCGTGTCGATGTCCTGCGACGGATTGACCACGCGCGGGCCGAAGAAACCGCCGACCGTCATGGCGTCCGCACCGATGCCGATGGTGTAGATCTTCACGTGTTCGGCGGCGGCAAGGTCGATGGCCTTGTACGGATCGAGCACGCCGGCGTCGTTGACGCCATCGGTGAGCAGGATCAGCACGCGCTGGTCGCGCGGACGCTGCTGCAGACGCTTGACGGCGAGCCCAACCGCGTCGCCGATCGCGGTTTGCCGGCCCGGCAGGCCAACCGCGGATTCATCGAGTTGCTTGAGCACGGTGTCGCGGTCGAAAGTCAGCGGCGTGAGCAGATAGGCCTGGCTGCCGAACACGATCAGGCCGACGCGATCGCCGACGCGGCGGCGGATGAAATCTCCGGCGATTGCCTTGACCGCGGCGTAGCGGTTCACCGCGCGGCCGCCGATCTGCATGTCCGGCGTTTCCATGCTGCCGGAAGCATCCACCGCGAGCAGCAGATCGCGGCCGCTGCGCGCCACGTCCTGCGGCGGACCCAGCCACTGCGGACGCGCCGCGGCGCATACGAGCAATGCCCACGCCGCGAGCGCGAACCATTTGCGCCACGCCGCTACCGGTGCGGCGCCCGTCGCGGCATCCATGCCTTCCAGCGCATACGGCAAGCGCAAGGCCGCGCCGGCGCTATCGCGCGCCGCTGGCAGCAGGCGTGCGATCAGCCACGGCAGCGGCAACAATACGAAAAACCAGGGCCAGGCGAATTCAAGCACGCGCGGCCCCCATTGCGAACACACTCGATGCGAGCGCGTTGCGCGTAAAGCGCCGCACCAGCGCGATCAACGCAACGCTGTCGAAGTCGGCACGCGCACGGAACGGCGCGTCGATCAGGATGCGGCCCACGCCACGGCGGAAATCCTCACCACCGACACGCGCATCGAGGTATTCGAGCCAGCGTTCGCCGGCGTAAGCCGCAGCGTGCGCATCGCCCACGGCCAGACGCCGCAGGAACAGCGACAGTGCGGCGGCGAGTGCGGCCGGATCGTGGCGATTCGCGTCGATGCAGGCATCGAGTTCACGCAGTACCGCGCGTTCGTGCCGGCGGCGTTTGCGCCATTTATGCAATTTATACAATGCAAAAATGCCGAGACCTATCGCGAGCGCGGCCAATATCCACCAGCCCGGCGCCGGCGGCCACCAGCCGGGCGGCGGCGGCAGGTGGATGTCGCGCAGGACGGGGCCGGCGGGCGCGCTCATGCGATGCGTACAGCGACGCCGTGACTGCGCGCTTGTGCGCCGAGCAGCGGGCTACGGCGGCATCGGGTTCTTCATGCGTTTCCAGTGTTGTCGAACGCAGCGCGCGCTTGGCGAACAGATCGAGCAAATGCGCGCGTTGCCGCTCGAACCAGTGCTGCCATTCGGCACGCGTGCGCGCGGCGGCGAAATCGAGCAGCACGCGGCCGGATTCGCCGCGCAGCGCGTAGCGGCCCGGTGCGGGTGCGGCGATTTCCAACCTGTCTTCGAGCACGATCGCGGCAACATCGCAATGATCGGCCAGCAGCGACAGCGGGCCTTGCGCATCGGCGTCGGCGGAAAATCCGTCGCTGACCAGGATGACGCGGCTGCCCGGCCGCGCCAGGCGGCGCGCGCGCTGCAAGGCCTGCGACAAGGGCGTATGTACATCGCGTTTCGCCGCCGCGTCCCACTCGGCCAGCGCACGCAACACGCGCAGCGCGCCGCGGGCGCCACCGCCGGGTTTCACTTCGGCGTCGATGCCGCCGCCGAATCCGAGCGCGCCGATGCGATCGCCATTGCGCGCTGCCGTCCACGCGATCAACGCGGCCGCGCGCGCCGCCTGCACTGACTTGAAGCGCACGCGCGTGCCGAAGCGCAGGCTCGGATTCTCGTCCACGATCAGAAGTACGCTCTGCTCGCGTTCTTCCTCGAACAATTTCGTGTGCGGCTTGCCGCTGCGCGCGGTCACGCGCCAATCCATCTGGCGAATGTCGTCGCCGGGCTGGTAGATGCGCGACTCGGCGTAATCCACGCCGCGGCCGCGGAAACGCGAGGCTTGCGTCGCCGCATGGATGCCGGAAACCCGCGTCGCCGGCCGCGCCAGGCGCTGGGCGCGCAGGCGCAGCGCGATCAATTCCGGCAGCGAAACATCGATGCCGTTGGTGGACGCCGTGCTCACGGCAGCGGCACGCGCGCGATCAGCGCGGCGATCACCTTGTCGCTGGTCACGCCTTCGGCCTCGGCTTCGTAGGAAAGCAGGATACGGTGGCGTAGCACGTCGTGGACGATCGCGTGCACGTCCTCGGGCGTCGACGAAATCGCGGCCATTGAGCCAAGCATGGGCGCGCGCGCAGCGATCCAATGCGATCGTGCCGCGCGGGCTGGCGCCGTAAGCGATCCAGCGCTGCAAATCCTCGCCATAGGATTTCGGTTTGCGCGACGCCAGCGTCAATTGCACGAGGTATTCCTCGAGCGCAGGCGCAAGATGCAGGCCAAGTACCGCATCGCGTGCAGCGAAAATCTGCGCCTGATCCAGCAGGCGGCGCGGCGGCGGCGGTGCATGCAGCGTTTCGCCGGCACGGGCACGGGCAAATTTCAGGATGGCCGCTTCCGCCGAGGCATCCGGATAATCCACGCGCACATGCATCAGGAAACGGTCGAGCTGCGCCTCGGGCAGCGGGTAGGTGCCTTCCTGCTCGATCGGATTTTGCGTCGCCATCACCAGGAACAGTTGCGGCAGCGGATACGTCGTGCGTCCGACCGTGACCTGGCGCTCTCCCATCGCCTCGAGCAGGGCCGACTGCACCTTGGCCGGCGCGCGGTTGACCTCATCGGCAAGCAAAAGATTATGGAACACCGGGCCGCGCTGGAATTCGAAACTGCCGGCCTGCGGGCGATAGATTTCGGTACCGGTGAGGTCGGCGGGCAGCAGGTCCGGCGTGAACTGGATGCGGTGGAAATCGGCTTCGATGCGCGCGGCGAGTTCCTTGATCGCCGTGGTCTTGGCCAGGCCCGGAGCGCCTTCGACGAGCAGATGGCCGTCGGCGAGCAGCGCGATCAGCAAGCGGTCGACGAGCGCCGCCTGGCCGATGATGCAGCGTGAAAGTTCGCTGCGCAGTGCGGAAAACGCGGACGTCAGCGGGCCGTGAGTGATGGTTTGTGTCATGTCCATGGGATCGATCTTGGGATAGCGAATCATCGCACGGACGCGAGCGTCCGGCGCTGCTGAGACAGCGGCGGGGTGCGAAGGTTTCCCGCGCTGGTCGTTTCAGCGCGCCAGTGCGGCGAGGGCGTCGTCGACCGTGAGCGGTTTGCCGATCAGCCAGCCTTGCGCGTATTGGCAGCCCAGCAGCTTGAGCTGGGCCAGGTGCTCGGGCGTTTCCACGCCTTCCGCGACGACGTCGCAACCAAGCGCTCCGGCCATGCCGATGACCGCGCGCACGATCGCGAGGCAGCGCGGGTCCTCAAGCTGGCGGATGAAGCCCTGGTCGATCTTGATCGTGTCGAAGGCGAGCTTGTGCAAGTGGCCGAGGTTGGAATAACCGGTTCCGAAATCGTCCAGCGCCACCTGCATGCCGGCCTTGTGCGCGCTCTCGATCAGCGTCGCAATCTGGCCGTAGTCGAGCACGAGGCTCTCGGTAATCTCGAGCTTGAGTTGCGCCGGCGCGACTTCGTGCGCGTGCAGTTGCGCGAGCACGCGCGCGACATATTCGGCATCGCCGACTTGGCGGCCCGACACGTTGAAAGCGACGAAAGGCCGCGTGTGCGGCGTCTCGTCGGCGATGCGGCGCAGGGCCGCGCAGACTTCGCCCAGCACGTATTCCCCGACCGGCACGATCAGCGAGGTTTCCTCGGCCAGTGCGATGAAGTCGGCAGGCGATACGACGCCGCGTTCCGGATGCGTCCAGCGCGTCAGCGCCTCGAAGCCGGCAAGACGGCCGCTGGCGATATGCTGGATCGGTTGCAGCCGGATTTCCAGTTCGCGGTTTTCCATTGCGTTGCGCAACTGGCTTTCCAGCCGGATCTTGTCCAGCGCATGCGCCGATTCGGCGGCATCGGCGGATTCCGGCACGGGGCCGGCTCGTTGCCGGTAAACGTGGCCAGCGCCGTGCGGTAACGCGCGAGCTGGCTGAGCAGCAGCGCGCGCACGACCGGATCGGCCGCCTGCAGGCGTTCGGCGAACTGGGCGCGGTCGATCGGGGTGAGCACGCATGCCGCGGTCGCCGTCGCTGTGGCGCTTCGCCGCGAATCGTCCAGCACGGCCATTTCGCCGACCAATGCGCCGGCGGCAAGTTCACCGAGCAGCATCGGCGCGCCATCGCGTTCGGCGGTAATGCGCAAGGTCCCGGATTCGATCAGAAACGCCGTGGTCGGCGCATCGCCCTCGCGGAACAGCACCTCGCCGGGTTGCAGTTCGATCCGGTAGGCGGTAGCCATGAGCACTCTCCCCCAGTGCCGCAATGCTAGCAGGCTCACGCGCAAAAAAAAGGGCCGCGCAAGGCGGCCCTGGACTCGATATTAGTGAACCGGCTATCCGTCATTTGCAAACCGGACTTGGACTCGAGCCCGAGCCACCCACAGCACCGACAATCACTCACGGTAGCGGTCGCGGTAACGGAGCCTTGCATGTAGGTGAAAGTACACAACCTGCTTCCTGGCGCTCCGCTGGGCACGCACTGGCCAAGTGACGTAATCGTGGCTGGAGCCACTCCGTTGCTGCTGGTAATTGCCGACGGCGAGTGCCACGCTGACGGAACCTGGAGCTACACCTGTGCAAGATCCGTTGATGGTTGCGCCGGACACTGGATTGCCTAACCCGTCCCTGAGAGTCAATGCAACAGCGTTGTTTTGCGCCGTAACACTGGACAGGCTTGTGATGTAGTCGGGCGCAGCCGTCAACACGGCAGCGCCGACACTGATCTTCACAGATGTCGACAGGCCGGACACCGTAAACACGATGGTCGGCGAACTGCCAGGCTGTACTCCAGAAGTCACGACCGTCGTATCCACACAGCCATCCGCACCCGTCGGCGGCAACGCACCAGCGGTCTTGCCGTTCACGGTTCCCGTACCGGGCGACAAGCTGGCGAAGTTGAAATTGATGATCACGCCGGGTATCGGACTGCCCACACTGTCGTTCAAGCAGACGGCGACGGTTTGGGTGGTATTGCCGAAGATTGTCGACGGTGTCGCGGTCAAGACCGCCGGACCAATGCCCAGATAGCGCGTGCGGATGGCATCTGCCACCGTCTTGGCCACACCGTTGCCCTGCGTTGTACCCGTGCCTTGCGCCCAGACGACTGCGGACTGCCCGATTCGGGACTGCGGATAACGCATAGTCACTGCCGCAATGCCGTCGGGCAGGCCATTGGAATCGACGCCAGTGGACGCGCTTGCATCGATGTTCCCGGCAGTCGCGCGGCCAATCACATAGGGAATATTGTTACCCGTATCGACACTGCTCCCTGTCGTGTCGTTCAAGTTGAAACTCTGGGTGACGTTCAAGCTTCCCGAGTTATTGATTGTGCGTACGGTGCGCGCCGATTCGAGATCTGCGTCGCCCGTGGTTTCCTTGCCGAAAACCACCAAGGCATCGCCCGGCCCGGCGCCGCCACCCGCGGTGGTGAATGCTCCCGACGGCGCGGTAAACAACGTAGCACCCTCCTGCGGGTTGCCGTCGCTGCCGGAAATCTCGAACGTGCCGCTACCCGAATCCGGGAATCCGAATACCGGGGCGTCGAGCAGTCCGAACGCAATCTGTGTTCCAGGCAAAACAGGATTACCCTGCCGGTCCGTGCCGAGCACGGTGACGGGCACCGTGTATACCGGGGTTGGGGTCGAGGAACCGGAAGACGTGGCGGTACCGACCACTGGCAGAAGGTTGGGATCGATTGCGGGATTGGTTATCTTGAGGCTGAACAGCTTGCCATCGGATATCACGACTGTGGCCGTCGAACTCACCGCATCCTGGATGCCGTTGTCGACGTTGCCGTCGCCGCGATCTGCAGTGGCTTTGATTTGCACCGGTCCTTGTTGCGAACCGGACTGAACCGTAACCGCGGCGATGCCGTTATGAGTAACAGTATCAATGGTGTTTCCGGTTACAGATTGACCAGCCGCATTGATGCCGGTCAGGCGCGCATCGGTCCCGGACGGACCCACGATAGTGAACTCGACATTATCGAAACCGCTCGGATCCGGCACGAGTGCGTTGTTCCCATCGGTAACGGCCGCGCGCACCAACGCACTTTGGGGACCGCCAGACCCGGTTACATACGCCGGACTGTCGCTTGATGCTGTGATCGAAGAAGGCAGATTCGAAGAAGCGCCCGCGATCGTGATCGGCAATTGCGAGGTAATCGTCTGCCCGCTGTCCGGATCGATCGCCACGACGCTGAGCACCGCCGTCCCCGGGGTGTCGTTGGCGTGCACAAAGATCACGCCATTGCCGCCGGTGACGTTGACCGGACCGCTGCCGAGCAGGGTGAGGAATTCGTTGCCGTCTATCGTCGGCGGGGTTTTGGTTGCGCCGGTCCACGTCGTCGACGGATCGTCCAGGGTCGAGAAACTGGCAAGCGTCACCGGATCGATCGACACATTCACTTTCGTGGTACCCGCCACCAACTGGCCGTTCGAATGGCGCCACGTGACCGTAACTTCCGAAATCCATGGCGAGCCGAGATAGTTGCTCGGAAATGGAAAGGTTTCAGCAAGCGCTGCATAGGGATTCAGCGGCAGCGAAACCGCTGTGGGCGAGAGCGTGAGGCGCGGATCCTGTGTGCTGCCCGGATTGACGGCCACATTGATCGAGGCGGAGCTGCTCGAAGCGGTGACCGTGATGTTTGGCGGTTCCGGTCTGGTTGGAGCTGTTGAACAGGAAGCGTCGTCACGCCGCCGGTGACGGTATTCGTCGCCGTCGCACCAGAAGCGGACACGCCGCTCAGGCTGCCGATCGTTGCAGGCGACAGACTCGCCGAGACCACGGTGCCATCCGGTGCATTTGCGCCGCCAGGATTTTTGACCGTCACCGTAAGGGTAGTGAACGAGTTCGTCGTCACCGAGCTCGGCGATGCCGAGATGGAAATATCGAAAGCAGGGCTTCCGCCGAACGCGGAATTGCTGCCGCTGCCGCCGCCACCACAGCTCGCCAAGGCGAAGCTCGCGAGCATCAGTACGAAGAGGTTGCGCAGGGCTTTCATATCGAATCTCCGGGTTCGCGATTTCATGTACTCGTCTCTCCGGCAACTGTCTCGGCTGCCAATGCTGTCGTTTGCGTCGGTCATTTCAGGCTTTCGTTGAGAATGCGCGGGGTCACGAAGATCAGCAACTCCGCCTTGCTGTTGTTCTTCTTGGTGTCGCGGAACAAAGCGCCCATGCCGGGGATATCGCCCAGGAAAGGCACCTTGGTCGATGTCGGTCGACTTGTCGAATTCGTAGACACCGCCGAGCACCACGGTCTGACCATTGTCCACCAGCACGGACGTGGTGATCTCACGCTTGTCCAACTGCGGCACGAAGCCGCCGCCGGGGTTGGGCACCAGCGAGTTGATCGCGTCTTTCTTCACGTCCAGCGTCAGGTACACGCGGTTGTCCGCGGTAATTGTCGGCGTGACCTTGAGTTCCAGCACGGCTTCCTTGAACTGCACCGTAGCCGTGTGCGCGCCGCCAGCCGCACCCGCTTCTGAAACGTCACGTAGCCGATTTCCTGGCCCTGCTTGATATCGGCTTCCTGCTGGTTGGCGGTGATAACTCGCGGACTGGAGATCAACTCGCTGCGGCCTTCGGTCTGCGCGGCGGAAAGCTCCAGATCAAGCAGATAGTCCGCGCCCAGGATCGCCGAGTCCAAAACTGCCAGACGGAGACGGCAGCCGGCAGATTGACGTTAAGCTCTTGCCGATGGCCGGAGCGCCGATGCCACCGATTCCGCCAACACCTGCCACGCGGTTGGCAAGAGCGATATTGGCCATCTGATCGGCAACTGCCAGCGAACCAGCCGTCGAGACGACCGTGTTGCCGGTCTGGTAGCCACCGCTGATGCCGAACTTCGCGCCCAGTTCGCGGGCGAAGTTGTCGGTGGCGACCACGACGCGCGATTCGATCAGAACCTGTTGCACGGGCTTGTCGAGCTTGGAAACCAGGGTGCGGATTTCTTCGACGCGTTCCGGCGTATCCACGACCAGCAGGGTATTGGTGCGCTCGTCGGCAGTGACGCGTCCGCGCGGCGAAAGGAAACCGCCACCACTCGCTCCGCCGCCCTGCGCACCTTGTTTGGACGACAATAGCGCAGCGATGTCCTTGGCCTTGCCGTAACTGATCGGGATATAGACCGTGACGGTCTGCTTGACGTCCTGGAGCTTCTGCTTGGCTTCGGCGATGGCCTGTTCGCGCGTCGCGATTTCATGCTGCGGCGCGATCCAGATCACGTTGCCATTCTGGCGCTTGTCCAGCCCCTTGGTTTGCAACACCAAGTCCAAGGCCTGGTCCCACGGCACGTTGATCAGGCGCAAGGTGACGTTGCCCGATACCGAGTCGGACACGACGATATTCAGATCGGAAACGTCAGCGATCAATTGCAGCACCGAGCGTGTGGGGATGTCCTGGAAATTGAAGGTCACGCGGTTACCGCTGTACACGGGCGGCGCGTTCGGATCGACTTTCGCCTCTTCCTTCTTCGGCGAAACCTCGATCACGTACTCGTTGCCGGACTGATAGGCGAGTTGGTCGAACGAGCCGCCGGCAGTGATTTCCATTTCCACGCCGCCACCCTTGCGACGGGTTTCGATGGATTTGACCGGCGTGGCGAAATCGAGCACATCGAGTTTCTGCGCCAACTGTGCCGGCAGGCCGACGTTGTACATATTCACGTCGATCTTGTCGCCGAGGCGCTGCAGGTCGACGCCGGCGCCTTGGCCGTTGAACGTGACGATGACACGGCCTTCGCCATGCTGTCCACGGCGGAAGTCGACATTCGTGATTTCCATGCCTGCGGTAACAGACGACTTGGTCTGATCGGTAGCGGCCACCGCGGCCGCAGTCGCGGATGCAGCACCGCCCGACATGTTGTTGTTGACAGTCAGGATGAAATTGTTGCCTTCATGCCGGGTTTCATAACCGGCGTTGTGGAACAGGTCGACGACCACGCGCGTACGCCCGGCCGCTTCGACGGCGCTCACCGCCTGAGTGGCGCCGGTGTTGATATCGATGCGGCGCTTGCTCATGGCATCGTGCGTATCGGGCATGTCGATCGCGATGCGCGCCGGATTCTGCGTAGTGAAAATCTGCGGCTCGCCAATGGGCGCGGCGAATTGCAGGGTGATCTCAACCTTGTCGCCGGCGAGCGGCGCGTAGGTGATGTCCTGCAAGGTATTCTGGGCCAGCACGTTCGTCGCCAGCACGGTCCCGAGCAGCATGAGCATCCATGCCAATCCGCGGCGTTTGCGCGCGGAAGTTTCGGGTCTGGACGTACGTCCCTGGAAGTCAGCAACTGTCATGGTCATCTCTAGTTACCCCCAATGGGTCGTCTATTTCTCGCCCAGCGCGACTGACGCCTGGCGCTTCATCCAACCGCCGCTCCCGTTAGGGATCAGCTCCACGAGATCGATATGGTCCTCGGCAACGGCGGTGATCTTGCCGTTGTTCTGGCCCATGTAATTGTTGATGTGCACGCGATGGATCACGCCATCCGGGTCCTTGATCAGGCCCTCGATGGCCGAGCCGTTACCGATGGTGCCGACCATCTTCAGGCTGTCCAGCGGATAGTTTTCCAGCTGTTCCTTGGGATGCTTGTCCGGTAACGGGCCGTTCGCGCCAGCCTGGGCCTCGCGCTGCTCCTCCAGGCTCGGGCCGAACGGGTCGCGTTTGTCCTGGTCCTGGTAAACGAAAGTCTCGAAAGTTTTCAGTACAGGCAGTGGCGGGACTGGCGGGCCTTTCTTGGCTTTTTCCTGCGCAACCCATTGCTGCAGGTCGCTCATGCCGCCGGTGCAACCAGCCAGTAGGCCAAGCGCCACGGCCAGCATCAGCACGCGCGCCGGATTCGGGATGTGAACGCTGCGCATGTTCACTTTCCTCCCTTCTTGGCGGGTTTCTTGGCACCGGCACCTTCGCTTTCGTCTTCCTCGACATAGCGGTACGTCTTGACCGTGCCTTCCAGCGACAACTGACCGCCGGCAATTGGCTTGAGGGCCACATCGTGCATGGTCAGGATCACCACGCGTGGCAAGGCCGCCACGCCGCTGATGAAGGCGCCGAACTGGTGATAGGTGCCCGTCATGCGCAGCTGGATCGGTTTCTCGGCGTAGAACCCTTCCTTGATCGACTCCGGCCCGGGCTTGAACAGGTCCGAATGCAGTCCCGCCGAGAGTGCGGTCTGCGAAACGTCCACCAGCAGTTCTGGCATTTCCGTCTTGCTCGGCAACTGGCGCAGCAACTGGCGCAGCATGTCGCGCATCTCGTCGAGCTGCTGCTTGAGCGCATCGAGATTGACCACCTTGGCCTGCTTTTCGATGAACTCCTTCTTGAGCTGGGTTTCCTGCCCCTGCCGAGTCTGCAAGTCGTCCTGCTGGCTGCTGATCCAGAACCACCAGCCCGCAAGTACGAGCAACCCGAACAGCAAGGCACAGAATGTCAGCTTGACACTCTGCGCCCAACCGCCGATGTTGTTGAAATCAAGATTGCGGAAATCCGACAGTTTCATGGCTTGCTCTCCTTGCCCGCGGGAGCCTTGGCCGCGTCGGGAGCGGTTGCGGCTGGCGGCGCCGGGGCAACGGGCTTGCCGCCCAGCCCACTTGAAGCCGCGGCCTGTGCCGCCTTTTCTTGTTGCTTGGCCTTTTCATCGGGATTGGTCAGCTTGACCAAGAGGCCGAAATCGAAGCGATCTCGCTTGTCGTTCTTCTTGGCTTCGGTCTTGACCAGATCCGAATGGGTCAGCCAAGGCGAAGCGTCCAGATTGCGCATGTAGGTGGCGACGCTGGCGTTGGATTGCGCCACGCCGTCCAGGGTCAAGGTTTCGCCATTCTGGCGCATCGTCATCAGGCGCACGCCGTCGGGGATGGTCTTCACCAACTCATCGAAGAGATGCACCATCTGCGAGCGGCTCGCCTGCAGTTTCTCGATGATTTCCTTGCGTGCCAGCAACTTGGATTTGGTCGTTTCCAGCTGCTTGATCTCGGTCAACTTGCCGTCGAGCAGGTGGATCTGATCCTTGAGATAGGCGTTGCGTGAATCCTGGTTGTCCAGGCGCATGCCCATCCAGTACCACCAGACGAACACCACAAACAGCGCGGCGATGGCGGCGCCGGCCAGCATCACATAGAACTCGCGCTGGCGCTGCTTGCGCAGCTCGTCGCGCCAAGGCAGTAGGTTTATCTTGGCCATCAGTCGAAACTCCTCAGCGCGAGACCGCAGGCGATCATCAGCGCGGGCGCGTCCTGGGCCAGCGTCTGGGCCTGCACGCGCGATGACAGCGACATGTTGGCAAGCGGATTGGCGACCACGCAGGGTACGCCGAGTTGTTCTTCCACCATTTCGGCGACACCGGCAATCGAAGCGCATCCGCCGGCGAGCACGATCTGATCCACCTTGTTGTATTCGCTTCCGGCGAAGAAGAACTGCAGCAGGCGACTGACCTGCTGCACCATCGCTTCCTTGAATGGCTCAAGCACCTCGATCTCGTAGGATTCGGGCAGGCCACCCTGGCGCTTGGCGAGGCCGGCTTCCTCGTATGACAGGCCGTAGCGGCGCATCACCTCGTCGGTGAGCTGTTTGCCGCCGAACACCTGTTCGCGCGAATAGATGGTGCGCTGGTTCTTGAGCACGATCAGCGTGGTCATGGTAGCGCCGATGTCGGCGACCGCGACGACCGCATCCTTGGGCACCGCGAGCTGGTCGGCGACCAGCTTGAACGCATTCTCCATCGCGAATGCCTCGACTTCGACCACACGTGCGGTCAAGCCGCCCAGATCGAGTGCCGCCACACGCAGGTCCACGTTCTCGGTGCGCGAAGCCGCGAGCAGGACATTCATCATTTCCGGGTTGTCCTTCACCGGACCGACGACTTCGAAATCGAGGCTGACTTCCTCGATCGGATAGGGAATGTACTGATTGGCCTCGGACTGGATCTGCGCATCGAGATCTTCCTCGGACAGATCCGCGGGCATCGGGATGATCTTGGTGATCACCGCCGAACCGGCGACGGCCGCGCAAGCAAATTTGGTTTTCGCGCCGGAGCGGTTGAGCGCGCGCCGGATCGCTTCGCCGACAGCTTCCACCTCGACGATGTTTTTTTCGACGACAGCGTTGGGAGGCAACGGTTCGACCGCGTAATGCTCGACGCGATACTTGTTGCCGGACTGAGTCAACTGCAACAACTTCACGGCCGTCGAACTGATATCGACCCCGATCAGCGGCGGCGCTTTTGCACTGAGTAGGCCCACACTTTTTCCCCTTCCCACGCGCCCTTACGAGCGATATATGCGCATCCACATTAAATACGAACTTTAACGGATTATCAACAGTCTCTTGAAAGATTCTGCAAGTCATTGATATGGCTTGATAATGTCATGGTTTTGCCACCATTTGATCCCGATTTGCCTATCGGCCTGAACGCTGTACGCCTATACTGCGATGGCGATCTTCACCCGGAAGGCCGCCTTCCAACCTTGACTGCGATCACAACTCCCGCCACGCATGAGAATATTTCGACGTTTGTTCCGTTGGTTCTTGATTTTGTGCGTGCTTGGCGTGGTGTTGGGTGCCATCGGCATCGGCATCGCCTACTGGTTGATCGAGCCGCGCCTGCCGTCCGTAGACGTATTGAAGGACGTGCGCCTGCAGGTTCCGCTGCGCGTTTATAGCAAGGACGCAAAGCTCATCGCGACGATCGGCGAAACGCGCCGCATCCCGGTCCGGATCGAAGATGTGCCGCAACAGTTGAAGAACGCGTTCCTCGCCGCCGAAGACGCGAATTTCTACACGCATTCCGGCGTCGATTTCACCGGTATCCTGCGCGCACTCGGCTACATGGTCGTCAAGCGCAGCCTGCACGTGCCGGGCGGCAGCACGATCACGCAGCAGGTCGCACGCGGATTCTTCCTCAGCTCCGAAGTCAGCCTCACGCGCAAGGCCACGGAAATCTTCCTCTCCTTCCGCATCGAACATGAACTGACCAAGGACGAAATCTTCGAGCTTTATCTCAACAAGATATTCTTCGGCAACCGCGCCTACGGCGTGGCCGCCGCAGCCGAGTTCTACTACGGCAAGACACTCAACAACCTCACCCTGGGTGAGTGCGCGATGCTTGCCTCGCTGCCGAAATTCCCCTCCAGCAGCAACCCGCTGAGCAACCGCGCGCGCGCGACCGAGCGACGCAACTACACCCTGCAACGCATGCTCGACAACGGCTTCATAACCGCCGCGCAATTCAAGCAGGCCAGCACCGAGCCGGATCAATCCTTCGCCCATGAACCGCCGATCGAAGTCGATGCGCCCTACATTGCAGAGCAGGTGCGCCTGGATGCGCTCGACCGCCTCGGCAACGATGCGCTGACCAATGGCTACAGCATCTACACGACGCTCGACTCACGCGACCAGACGGCCGCCAACCAGTCCATGCGCAACGACCTCATTGCCTACGACGAACGCCACGGCTACCGTGGGCCCGAAGCGCATTTCGACCTTTCTGCGCACCCGCTGCCGCAGGAACTGGACAAGCGCCTCGACAAGGACGCTTTGCGTCCCGTGCTCGGACTCATTGCCGGCATCGTCGTCGACAGTTCCGAAAAATCCGCCGACGTTTACCTGCAAGACGGCCAGAGCGTGGCGCTGGATTTGCCCGCCGTGCGTTGGGCGCAGCGTTACAAAGACGAAAGCCATCGCGGTGCACCGCCCAAGCGCGTAGACGACGTGCTCAAGGCCGGCGACGTGGTGCGCCTGGCGCGCAGCGCGGACGGTGCGTGGAAACTGTCGCAGCTCCCCAAGGTGCAGGGCGCGCTGATCGCACTCGATCCGAATGACGGCGCGATCAAATCCGAAGTCGGCGGCTTTTCCTATGCGCGCAGCAAGTTCAACCGCGCCGTGCAGGCCGCCCGCCAGCCCGGCTCCGGGTTCAAGCCGTTCTTCTACGCCGCCGCGTTCGAGCACGGCTTCACGCCAGCCTCGATCATCAATGACGCGCCGATCGTATTCGCCGACCCGTCCAAACCGAACGGCCTGTGGGAGCCGAAAAACGACGACGACAAGTTCGAAGGCCCGATGCGCCTGCGCGAAGCGCTGGTCGAATCCAAGAACCTGGTGTCGGTGCGCCTGCTCGACGCGATCGGTGTGCGTTATGCGCGCGAGTATGCGACGCACTTCGGTTTCAGCCTGCAGCAGTTGCCGGAGAACCTGTCGTTCGCGCTCGGCACGGCCTCGGTGTCGCCGCTGGCGATGGCGCGCGGCTATGCCGCGTTCGCGAACGGCGGATTCCTCGTCGATCCGTATTTCATTGACCGCATCGTCGACCGCGACGGCAAGGAAATCTACAAGGCGCAGCCGCTGCTGGCGTGCCGGAATTGTCCGCAGCGCCTGCTCAAGGACGCGCGCGAGCAGGCTGCAGCCGCGAATGCCAAACCAGGCGATGCGCAGCCGGTCAAGACGGCACTGTCGACCACGCCTGCCGTGCAAGGCCCGGCCGCACGCCGCAGACCCGAACGCAGCAAAACTCGCTCCGCGCGTACTCGACGCGCGCACCGCCTACCTGATCGGATCGATCCTGCACGACGTCGTGCGCCGGGGTACCGGTCACGATGCGATGGTGCTCAAGCGCAACGATCTGGCCGGCAAGACCGGCTCGACCAACGATCACCGCGACGCCTGGTTCAACGGCTACAACGACGACCTCGTCGCCAGCGTCTGGGTCGGCTTCGACGATTTTTCCTCGCTCGGTCGCAGCAATGGCGTCGGCGAATTCGGCGCGCAGGCGGCACTGCCAATGTGGATCGAGTTCATGCGCTCGGCGCTCAAGGGCGTGCCCGAGCAGCCGTTCGAGATGCCGCCGGGCATCACCACCGCGCGCATCGACAAGGCCACCGGTCAGCTCGCCCCGGCTGGGGATCCCAGCAGCATGCTCGAAGTCTTCAAGGTCGAGGACGTCGCCCGCCTGGCCGCCGGACCGAACAACGCCACGGAAGAGGAAAAGAAGGTCCAGCAGGACGCCTACGGGATCTTCTGATGCCGGCTCGCAACGAGAATCTGCGCCGCCGTGTCGCGCTGGAAGCCGCGCGCCTGATCAGTGAACACGGTATCCGCGACTATCAGCTCGCCAAGCGCAAGGCTGCCGAGAGCCTGCATGCACTCAATGAATCGAGCTTGCCGAAGAACAGCGAGATCGAGCAAGCGCTGCGCGAACACCAGCGTCTTTTCCACGGCGCCGATCAGCCAACGCAATTGCGCGCACTGCGCGAAGCCGCCTGCGAGGCGATGCACTATTTCGCCCGCTTCGAGCCGCGCCTGGTCGGCGCCGTTCTGGATGGCACTGCCGACACGCATTCACCTGTTTGTCTGCATCTGTTCTGCGACACGCCGGAATCTGTTCTCGCCGTGTTGAACGACGATGACATAGCATTCGAAGAAAATAGCCGACGTTTACGAACAGATGCCGGGCATTCCACGGATTTTCCGATCCTGAAAATCCGCCAGGCCGGCATCGAATTCGACCTGACCCTGCTGCCGCAGGACGCGATCCGCCAGGCACCACTCGACCGCAGCGGCGAACGCCCGATGCCGCGCGCCGGACTTGCTGCCGTCGAAACCCTGCTCAGCGCTTAGTGATCGGCGCGTAATTGCGCGTCGTCGCGCCGGTGTAGATCTGGCGCGGGCGGCCGATCTTGGTGTCCTTGTCCTGGTGTTGCTCGAGCCAGTGCGCGACCCAGCCGGCGGTACGCGCGATCGCGAACATCACCGTGAACATCTCGGTTGGAATCTTCAGCGCCTTGTAGATGAGGCCGGAATAGAAATCGACGTTCGGATACAGCTTGCGCTCGACGAAGTACGGATCCTTGAGCGCGGCCTGTTCGAGTTCCAGCGCTACGTCGAGCAGGGGATCGTTCACGCCGAGTTCGCCGAGGACCTTGTGCGTCATCTCGCGGATGATCGTCGCGCGCGGGTCGAAATTCTTGTACACGCGATGGCCGAAGCCCATCAGGCGGAAGCCGGAATTCTTGTCCTTGGCCTTGGCCACCGCCGCGCCGACGTTCTTCGCATCGCCGATCTCGGCGAGCATCTTGAGCACGGCTTCGTTGGCGCCACCGTGGGCCGGACCCCACAGCGCGGCAATGCCGGCGGCGACGCAGGCATAGGGATTGGCGCCGGTCGAGCCGACCAGACGCACGGTCGAAGTGCTCGCGTTCTGCTCGTGGTCGGCGTGCAGGATGAACAGCAGGTCCAGCGCCTTGGCGACCACTGGATTAAGCGCGAGTGGCTCGCTCGGCACCTCAAACATCATGTGCAGAAAGCGCGTGCAGTATTCGAGGTTGTTGCGCGGATAGCGCACCGGCCAGCCGATCGAATAGCGATACGCCGCCGCGGCAATCGTCGGCATCTTCGCAATCAGGCGGATCGCGGCAAGACGGCGCTGTTCCGGATCGGAAATATCCAGCGTGTCGTGGTAGAACGCCGACAGCGAGGCGATCGAACCGCACAACATCGCCATCGGATGCGCATCGTAATGAAAACCGTGCAGGAAGTTCTTCAGCGACTCGTGCATCATCGTGTGATGCGTCACTTCGTCCTCGAACGCGCCGAATTGCGTGGCATTCGGCAACTCGCCGTTGATCAGCAGATACGCGACTTCGAGGAAGCTCGAGTGCTTGGCAAGCTGCTCGATCGGATAGCCGCGATAAAGCAGTACGCCCTTGTCGCCGTCGATGAACGTGATCGCGCTGCGCGTGCTCGCGGTCGAAACGAAGCCCGGATCGAACGTGAAGTAGCCCAGATCCTTGTACAGCTTGCCGATGTCGATCGCCGGCTCGCCCATGCTGCCGGAGAGCAGCGGAAGGGTGCTGGATTTGTTCGACGCGCTATCGGTCAGAAGGACGGTCTTGTCGGACACGGCGAACTCCTTGTGGATTCACGCAAAGGACGTCAGGACCGGCGCACGCTGGCGGCCGTTGGCGCCGCCGTCGCCCGCCGGATTGGACCGGCGCAATGGTTCGCGGCTTACTTCGCGCCGTAGCGCTTGCGGAACTTGTCCACGCGACCGCCCGCATCGACAATCTTGTGCTTGCCGGTGTAGAACGGATGCGACTTGCTGGAAATTTCCACCTTGATCACTGGATATTCCTTCCCGTCTTCCCATTTCATCGTTTCCTTGGCGGTCATCGTCGACCGGGTCAGGAACGCAAAATTGGACGAGACATCCTGGAAGATGACCGGCGTGTATTTCGGATGGATTTCGGCTTTCATGCTGCAACTCCACAAAAACGTGCGGAAAAGACGACTATGGTATCGTTTCGACCCTCGTCGGCGCAAGTCCGCGCGGTAAATTGTCTTGAATAATCCGTTATCTGCAAGGATCCGACGTGCGTCTGCCCTGGCCTGGGGCCTGCTCGCCACTGTCATGGCTTCCCAGGCCATTGCCGCACCCGGCGCGGCGCGCAAGCCGGCGACCGTACCGGCCGTTGCGGTCGCGGCCCCGGCAGCGCCAGTCTTCCCGCCGTCGCAGGCGGGAGCGATCGATGCTGCCCTGCGCGCTCTGCCGGCGCAACGCGGGCTGGATGCCGACGGCCGCAAGCAGGCCGAAGACCTGCTGCGCCAGGCCCAGGCCGACGAGACGCATGCCGAGGAGTTGGCGCGGCAGTGGCAGACGCTGAATCAGACCGCCGCCAACGCCGACACGGATGCGCAAAAGATCGAGGAATCCTTGGCCGCCGATTCCGGCGAGGCGACGGCCAAATGGCGCGCGGCCCTGCCCGAACGTGCCACGGCCGAACAACTCGAAGCCCTGCTCGACCGCGAACGCGGCATGGCCACGGATGCACGCGCCGCGGTGACGGCGCTGGAATCCGAACTCGCGCGGCAAACGACACGGCCGGCGCAATTGCGCGACGAATTGGCCGCGGCACACGCGACGCTCGATTCCAGTCAGGCAGCCTTGTCGGCAACGAACAAGTCCGGACCGCCGGCGCTGGCACAGGCGCAGCGGCTGCGCGCGCAATCCGCGCAGCGGCTGGCGACGATCCGCATCGCCTTGCTGAACCTGGAGAACCGCAGCTACGAGCCGCGCATGCGCCTGTTGTCGGCGCAATTGCGCGAACGCCAGCGTGCGTCGCTGCTGGCCGGGCAACGCGCCAGCGTGATCGAGAACCTCCTGCTCGACCGCACCGGCGCGCAGGTACGTGCGCTGCAGGTGCGGGCAGCCGAGGAACGCGCGGCGCTCGATCCACGCGCGCGCGTGCTAATCGAAGCAGCCGACACCAACGCGGCGCTGGTCGCGCGCCTGGCCGACGCCGTCCGCGACGCGTCGGAACTGCGCACGCGCAAGCAAACCTGGGATCGCGCCGTCAACGATACCGCGCAGGCGTTGAAGAACACCGAGGACCGCATCCGCATCGGCGGCGTCAACGAAGCGGTCGGCCTGATCCTGCTCGCCGAAAAACGCAAACTGCAGCCGATCGACCGACTCAAGCGCCAGTTGAGCGATCTGCAGACGCGTTACGCGCAAACCCGCATCGGCCTGATCAATGTGCGCGAACAGCAGGGCGAGCTCGGCGATCTGGACAGTGCCGCGAACGCGGCGCTCGCGAAATTGCCGAATCTGCCGCCGGAACGCGTCAAGATGCTGCGCGAAGGCTTGTTCCGCTTGCTCGCCACGCGCGCGCAGGTGCTGGTGCAACTCGGCGCCCTGCAAACCAAGCTCGCCGGTGCGCAAGGCGAAGCCGAGCAGGAATTGCGCGGACTGGTCGAAGCCACCGCCAAGCTCAATACCCTGCTCGACTCGCGCCTGTTATGGACGCCCAGCCACGCGCCGGTCAACGCCGCCTGGTTCTCCGGACTGGCCGGCGACGACAGTGGTTTCTTCTCGGCCGCGCGCTGGTCACGTGCGTTGCGCGGCGCCGTGAACGCAATCGTGGCCGCGCCTTTGCTCGCCATCTGCGCGCTCGCCCTGCTGGTTCTCCTGTCCGTGTTGCGCCTGCGTGCACCGGCGCGACTGGCCGCGATAGCGACTCCGATGCGGCGCATCCGCAGCGACCGCTACCGTCTCACCGGCATGGCGCTGCTGTGGACGCTGCTTGCCGCCGCACCGTGGCCCGTGCTGCTGTGGCTAGCCGCCGCCGCGTTCCGCGCCGCACCGGCGCCCGGCAACAATTTCGCGGCCGATATCGCGGTTTCACTGGCGCGCCTCGCGGCGCCGATGTTCGTGCTCGCCTTCCTGCGCGCGCTCACCCGCGAAAACAGCCTGGCACAGTTCCATTTCCGCTGGCCGCGCCTGCGCCGCGCGGCCTTGTCTGCCGCCGTGCCCTGGCTGGCGCTGATCGTGCTGCCGGCGCAATTCCTGATCGTCCTGATGATGCTGCGCGGCGACCCCGCCGCGATCGACGGCTATGCGCGCGCCTTGCTCGGCATGGCGTTGCTCGCGATGGCGGCGTTGACGTGGTGGCTGCTCGCGCCGGGTCGCTTGTGGACCGCGCGCTACACAGTCCTGCAAGAACCCCTGCGCCTGCGCCAGTTCACGCGCCTCGTCTTGTGCGGCGGCGTGATCCTGCTAGCGGTGCTCGTGTTGCGCGGCTATTTCGTCACGGCGCTGGCGCTGAGCACGCATTCGCTCAATACGCTGACGGCGCTGCTCGCCGCAAATGTCGTTTACGACCTGGCCGCGCGTTGGCTGGTGCTCGGTGAACGCCATCTCGCCCTGCAGCGCATGGAAATGCGGCAGGCCGCGGACGCGGAAAATGCCGCGGCGGACGGCGGCGATGTTCCACCCGAAGTGCCGCCGGAAGAAGTCACGCTGACCAGCGTCAGCACGCAAACACGCCGCCTATTGCGAGCGCTGGTCGTGGTCGGCTGCACCGTCGTGTTGCTGTGGATCTGGGCCGACGTGGCTCCGGCGCTGACCCTGCTCGGCGACGTCACGGTGTGGACGTCCAGCGAGATGATCGACGGCAAGACCATGGCGCTGAACGTGAGTCTGCGCGACGTGCTCGAGGCCATGCTCGTGCTCGCGCTGACCTGGACCGCCACGCGCAACCTGCCGGGCCTGATCGAATTGAGCCTGTTGCGCCGCCTGCACGTGGACGCGCCGACGCGCTACGCGATTACCAGCCTGACCCGTTACGCGATCGTCTTCGCCGGCACCATCACCGGCTTGGCCATGCTCGGCCTGCACTGGAGCAACCTGCAGTGGCTGGCCGCCGGTTTTTCCGTCGGCCTCGGCTTCGGCCTGCAGGAAATCTTCGCGAATTTCGTTTCCGGCCTGATGGTGCTGTTCGAGCGCCCGTTCCGCATCGGCGACATCATCAGCATCGGCGAAGTCGAAGGCACGGTCGCGCGCATCCGCACGCGCGCGACCACGATCGTCGACTGGGACAACAAGGAAGTGATCGTTCCGAACAAGAGCTTCATCACCGAGCGCCTGACCAACTGGTCGCTGTCGAACACGACGACGCGCGTGGTGCTGCGCATCGGTGCGGCCTATTCCAGCGATCCGCGCGGGGTGCGCGAACTGCTGCTGGAAATCGCCGCCGCCGAGCCGCTGGTCGTGGACGATCCGGCGCCGAGTTGCTGGTTCGTACAGATTTCGGCCTGCACGTTCGATTTCGACCTGCGCGTGTTCATCGCCGATATCGGCGACCGCAACCGCGCGCGCGATGCGCTCTACACGCGCATCGCAGATGTGTTCCGCGAGAAGAATATCGAGATGTCCTTCCCGCAGATGGATGTCTGGTTCCGCAACGCGATGCCGCCGCAGCCCAATCAACCAGCACCGAGCGCCGACGCCGCCAGCGCCTCGAAGCGCGCCTGATCGACGTCCAACACGATTCTCGCGTTCGCCGGCTTGCCGGAACGATCGTCCCAATCGACCACCGTCGCACCGCGCGTCACGCCATCGAGCGCGATGTCGACATGATGCTCGGCGGCACGCGTGACGATATCCGGATGCAGCGCCACCGCCATCGCCAGCGGATCGGCCAGCGCCAGTTGCGGGCGGCCGCGCTCCCGCGACCAGGCGCGGGTCTTGCGCGAGATCGCGTCGAAAAACCGTGCGGTCGGATTGTCCGCACCCACCCAACGCGCGACCGTGTCGAAGCCAACGCCATGGCGCACGGTCAGTTCCCAATCGACCAGTTCGATCCGCGGCCATGCCGAGAACACGATGTGAGCGGCTTCCGGATCGAAGCCGATATTGAACTCCGCGGATACGGTCGTGTTGCCGCGCCCCGTCACCGCGCCGCCCATGACGACGAGTCGCGCCACGCGCGCGGGCAATTCCGGATCGAGCTTGAGCGCCAGGGCGAGGTTGGTCAGCGGCGCCATCGCCACGATCACGAGTTCGCCCGCGTGCTCGCGCGACAATCGCAAAATTGTCTGCGCTGCCGGCTCGCTCTCCGCGCGGCGCGCGCTCGGCGCGCAGCCGGTATCGCCGAATCCGTCGAGCCCATGCACGAACGCGGCATCCTGCGCCGCATGCACCAGCGGCGTTGCACAGCCCGGAAAAACGCGCGTCGCCGCGCCGATGGTTTCCACCAGCTTCAGCGCATTCGCCGTCGTGTGCGCCAGCCCCACGTTGCCCGCCGCGATGGTCAGGCCGACAACGTCGGCGTGGCGATGCGCCATCAGGATCGCCAGCGCGTCATCCACGCCGGGATCGGTGTCGATCAGGATTTTCAATTTTTCCACTCCCATACTCCGAGCTGCCTACGTTCAGCGCCGCGCCAGGATGACCGCTCGTGCGCATCCCCAGTATGTCGTGCTTGCCGAGGCCGGTTCGATACTCGCTTCGGCGAATCCGGCATCGAGCAGGCGCGCGACAATGTCCATCCCATAATCGCGAAACACGAGAATTGCTGCGCCGCCGCGCAATGGATCGCCATGATACGCGGGCGGTTGCAGATGTTCGATTTCGCCGTTGTGCAAACGCGCGCGTTCCCGCGTCGGCCCTTCATGCAGTGGCACGGTGAACAACATGAGACCGCCGGGTCGCAGCACACGGCGCAATTCGGCGAATGCGCGCGCATCGTTCGCTACATGCTCGAGCACTTCGGTATGGGTGACGAGATCGAAACTGGCGTCGGCATAGCTCAGATTCTGAACGTCCTCACAGCGCACGCCGTCGCGCACCGTCCCGGACGGCTGCGCCAGGCAGATATTCCGAAAGCGCACGTGCGTCGCATGCCGCCCAGGTAGCGCGCCAGCGGTCCGCGCGCGGACAACTCGCAGACCTCGCACGCATCCAACCGCGGCACGTGCCGGCGCAGCGCGTGGCCGATCGCCAGATGCACGGCGCTGGCACCACAGCGAACACAACGCACGCCGGTTTCGTCGCGCACGAGGCGCACTATCACACTCAGTCCGCAGAATGGGCAACGCTGCACGCGCAGCGCGAAATCGCGCGGGCGCAAGAGGCTCAGTGCGTGCGCCAGTCGTCGCACATCAAGCCCCAGCATAGCGCGTGGCGTGCCCGATCCAGCGTTCGATCAATTTATCCGCGAGTTCGGAACGGTCGCGCATAAGTACCGCGCCGGCGCGCTGCACAGCCGGCAACAGCGCCGCATCGCGGGCAAGATCGGCGATGCGTAGCGTCATCTGGCCGGTCTGGCGCGTGCCGAGGACTTCGCCGGGGCCGCGCAGTTCCAGATCCTTTTCGGCGATGCGGAAACCGTCGTTGGTCGCGCGCAGCACATCCAGGCGCTGCCGAGCCATTGCCGACAGCGGCGCCTGGTACAGAAGTACACAACTGGATTCGACGCTGCCGCGGCCGACGCGGCCGCGCAGCTGGTGCAATTGCGCCAGACCCAGGCGTTCGGCGTTCTCGACGATCATCAGGCTCGCATTCGGCACGTCGACGCCGACTTCGATCACGGTAGTCGCCACCAGCAACGAGATTTTCCCGGCGGCGAACGCGTCCATCACCGCCTGCTTCTGCGCGGGTTTGAGCCGGCCATGCACGAGACCGATGGCGAGTCCGGGCAACGCCACGCTCAATTCCGCATGTACGGCTTCGGCAGCCTGCGCCTGCAGCAGGTCGGACTCTTCGATGATCGTGCAAACCCAATACGCCTGGCGCCCGCCTGCGCAGGCGGCGCGAATGCGCTCGACCACATCGCTGCGACGCGAGTTGGCAATGGCGACCGTGGTGACGGGCGTGCGCCCCGGCGGCAGTTCATCGATCACGGAAACATCCAGATCGGCATATGCGCTCATCGCCAGTGTGCGCGGGATCGGCGTGGCAGTGAGGACAAGCTGGTGCGGCACGCTCGCGCCATCTCGACCCTTGTCTCGCAACGCCAATCGCTGATGCACGCCGAAGCGGTGCTGCTCGTCGATGATGACGAGCGCGAGATCGCGGAACGCGACGCCTTCCTGCATCAGCGCGTGCGTGCCGATCGCGATTTGGGCAGACGTTGCGATCCGCTGCCAGCGCGGTATTGCGCGCGCGGCCCTTGAGCTTGCCGGCAAGCCAGGCAACCTCGACGCCGAGCGGTTTCATCCAGCGCTCGAAATTGCGGTAGTGCTGTTCCGCCAGCAATTCGGTCGGCGCCATCAACGCCGCCTGTGTACCCGACTCGACCGCCGCCAGCGCAGCGAGCGCGGCGACCACGGTCTTGCCCGAGCCGACATCGCCCTGCACCAGGCGCAGCATCGGCGCGGGTTTGCCGAGGTCGCGCGCGACCTCGGCCGCGACCCGCGCCTGCGCACGCGTGGGCGCGAACGGCAAGCCGGCGAGGAAGCGCTTGCGCAATTCGCCGGCGCCGCGCAGCGCCGGCGCGGCATGCTCGCGGATGCGCGCACGCAGGCGCTTGAGGCTGAGGTGCTGAGCCAGCAATTCCTCGAAGGCGAGGCGGCGTTGCGCCGGATGCGCGCCCAGCGCGAGTTGCGCGAGGTCCGCGTCCGGCGGTGGACGGTGCACATAAAGCAAGGCCGCGCGCAGCGAGGATAATTTGTATGCCTTGCGCAAATCCGGCGGTAGCAGCTCCAGTTCCGTGTCCTGCGGCAGACGTTGCAGGGCGCGCGCGATTACCCCGGCGAGCCGCGTGGAGGTCAAGCCTTCCGTCACCGGATACACCGGCGTGAGGCATTCCTCGACCATGGCGGTTTCGGTATCGGCCACCCGCCGGTACTGCGGATGCACCATTTCCAGACCCTGCGCGCCGCTGCGCACCTCGCCGTAACAGCGCAGACGCGTGCCGACGACGAACTGGTTCGCCTGCGCCGAATTGAAATGGAAAAAGCGCAACAGCAGCGTCGCACGCGAATCGTCGCCGATAGCCACGCGCAGTTGCGGACGGTAGCGGAAACCTCTTTCGACGGCCTCGACGCGGCCTTCGACCTGCGCCGGAGCGCCAGGAACCAAATCGCGGATAGGCGTCAGGCGCGTGCGATCCTCGTAGCGCAGCGGCAGGTGGAACCACAAATCCTGCAGCGTGCGCAGGCCGAGGCGTTCCAGGATTTTCGCCAGCGCCGGACCGACGCCGGGCAACGTCGTCAGTGCCGCATCGGAGGGAACGACAGGCTCGCGCATGCGCGACGGCGCGCGCTCAGTCGAGCACCGCGATCATGTCGATTTCGACCTGCGCATTCAGCGGCAACGAGGCGACGCCGATGGTCGAACGCGCGGGGAAAGGTTCGGCGAAATATTCCTTCATCACCGCGTTGACGGCGGCGAAGTTGGACAGGTCGGTGAGATAAATGCCCACGCGCGCGACCTGCGCGAAGCCCGCACCGGCGGCACCGGCGACGGCCTTGAGGTTTTCGAACACGCGCCGCGCCTGCGCCGTGATGTCGCCCGGCACCAGCGCGCCGGTGGCCGGGTCGATCGGCGTCTGTCCGGAAAAATACACGGTGTTGCCGCAGCGTACGGCCTGCGAATACGGGCCGATGGCCTTGGGGGCGTTGGGAGAAGCAACGATTTGGCGAGACATGCGCACGTAACTCCGACGATGCGCAAGCATAAATCGCTAGACGGGTAGGATATCGATAAACGCCGTGCACCACCGCCGCATTGCGCACGCCGCGCATGACGTCGGCAAGGTGCTTGCGGTTGCGCACCTCGATCGTGAACATCAGCGTCGAGGTTTGCTGGTCGCGTTCCTGGTACTCGACGTTCTCGATGTTGGAATTGCGCTCGGCGATGGCGGCGGCGACGGTGGCGAGTACGCCGGGCTTGTTGTCGACGACGATGCGCAGGCGCGCGCGGTAGTCGCCGGTCACATCGCGGTCCCAGTCGATGGCAACGATGCGCTCGGGCGTCTTGCGGTATTCGGGCATGTTCGGGCAATCCGTGCGATGCACGACGATACCCTTGCCCGCCGACAGATAGCCGGCGATGTCATCGCCAGGCACCGGACTGCAGCAGTTGCCGAAGCTGAGCACGCCGCGTTCGGTACCGCTGATCAGGATTTTTTCCTGCGCATGCGCCGCGTGCGGCAGCAGTTCTCCGAGCGCCGCCGAGCGCCTGCACGAGTTGCGCGGCGACCTGGTCCGGCATGCGGTTGCCGAGCGCGATGTCGGAGAGCAATTCTTCCAGGCGCTTGTAGCGCGCATCCGCGAGGAACCGATCCAGCGCTTCGCCGGAAATCGCGTCGAGGCTGGTGCCGCGCGTGTCCAGCGCACGATCGAGCATGCGGTGGCCGAAGTCGACCGCATCCTCGTGCTGCAGGTGCTTGAGGAAATGCCGGATCGCCGTGCGCGCCTTCGCCGAGGCGACCCATTCCAGCCATTGCGGCGTCGGCGCGGCCGAGGGCGCGGTGATGATCTCGACGGTTTCGCCGGAATTCAGGCGCTGGCGCAGCGGTGCGAGCGTGCCGTCCACGCGCGCGGCGACGGCATGGCTGCCGACATCGGTATGCACGGCAAAGGCGAAATCGAGCGCCGTTGCGTTGCGCGGCAGGGCAAGGATGCGGCCCTTGGGCGTGAACAGGTAGACCTCTTCCGGAAACAGGTCGACCTTGACGTTTTCCAGGAATTCGAGTGACGAGGCTTCGCGCGTCTGCTCGTCGACCAGACCCTTGACCCATTCGCGCGCACGCGTCTGCGCGGCGGTGGCCGGTTCGGACGAGGTCTTGTACACCCAGTGCGCGGCGACGCCGCGCTCGGCGACCTGGTCCATCTCCTCGGTGCGGATCTGGATTTCGATCGGCGCGCCGAACGGGCCGAACAACACGGTATGCAGCGACTGGTAGCCGTTCGCCTTGGGGATGGCGATGAAGTCGCGGAAGCGACCGTCCAGCGGCTTGTACAGCGCATGGATCGCGCCGAGCGCGCGGTAGCAGTCCATCGTCGCCGTGGTCACGACGCGGAATCCGTACACGTCCATCACCTGTGCGAAACTCTTGTGCTGGGCGCGCATCTTCTCGTAGATGCTGTATGGCGACTTGATCCGGCTGACGACGCGGTGCGGGATGTTTTCCTGCTCCAGACGCGCGGCCAGCGCGGATTCGATCTTGCCCATCGCCTCGCGGCGGTTGCCGAGCACGCTCTTGATGCGCGCGGCGATGATGCGGTAACGGTCCGGATACAGCGCGCGAAAACCCAGGTCCTGCAATTCGGAGCGAGTGCGGTTCATGCCGAGGCGTTGCGCGATCGGCGCGTAGATGTCGAGCGTCTCGCGCGCGATGCGGCGGCGTTTTTCCGGTGCCATCGCCGCCAGCGTGCGCATGTTGTGCAGGCGATCGGCGAGTTTGATCAGGATGACGCGCAGGTCGCGCGCCATCGCCAGCAGCATCTTGCGGAAGCTTTCGGCCGCGGCCTCGGCCACGCTGCGGAAGCGCAGCTTGTCGAGTTTGGTCACGCCATCGACGAGTTCGGCGACGGTGGCGCCGAACGCGGATTCGATTTCCGCGCGCGACAGCGGCGTGTCTTCGAGCGTGTCGTGCAGGATCGCTGCGATGATCGTTTCGGCATCCATGCCGATCTCGGCAAGGATGCCGGCAACGGCGACCGGATGCGTGATGTAGGGTTCGCCGCTCTTGGCGTTTCTGCCCCTCATGGGCACTCGCGCCGGTCCGGTAGGCCTGACGCACCCGCGCGATTTGATCCTGCGGCAAATAGGCGCCGAGGCGTTGCTCCAGCGCTTGCACGTCGGCAGGGATGGCTTCCCGCGTCGCCGTGCTCATGATCGTGCCGCGCGGATCAAGGCGTCCGGTGGTGGCGACAACAGATGCATGGAGTCATGGTTCACAGGTCGTCGCCGCCTTTCATGTCTTCGTCGACTTCCGCCGCGGCCCATTCCAGGGCTTCGCGTTCCTTGCGCTCGCGCTCAACGCGATCGACCTCATCGATCATCTCGTGCGTCACTTTGCGCCCGGCGATCTCGCGCAGCGCGACCACGGTCGGCTTGTCGTTGTGCGCTTCCACGAGCGCATCGGCGCCCTTGGCGACCTGACGCGCGCGGCGGGTGGCCATCAGCACCAGTTCGAAGCGGTTGTCGACCACTTCCAGGCAATCTTCCACGGTAATGCGTGCCATAAAATCCTCAAAATCGAAAGCAATTCAGACTATTACACGGATTATATTGTACCTGCCGCGCATGCTGCGGTGCAAACCTGGCATCTGAACGGCAACTGGCCGGCATAACCATGTTGCCGTGCAATACGCCCCGTTCCTGCGGTAGGCTTGCCTCTCCCCTCGCCGCACCCACGGACCCCAATGCATTTGCCGCTCCTGCGGAAAATCGCGATTCCCGGCCTTGTCGCCGCCCTGCTCGCCGGTTGCGCCACGCCGATGCCGCGCAAGGACGACCCGCTGGAATCATTCAATCGCAAGATCTACGCGTTCAACGATTTCGCCGACCGCGTCGCGATCCGGCCGGTCGCGGTCGCCTATCGCAAGGTGACGAACCCGACTTCGCGCACCATGATCAGCAATTTCTTCGCCAACATCGAATCGCCGATCACGGTAGCGAACGATCTGCTGCAGGCCAATTTCCCGCAGGCGTCCAAGGCCACCGGCCGGCTCGCGATCAAACCTACGGTAGGCGTACTCGGCTTCTTCGATCCGGCCAGCGAGATGGGCATCGAAGCCAGTCCCAGCGATTTCGGCGTGACCTTGGCGAAATGGGGCGTGCCGGACGGCCCGTACCTCGTGCTGCCGCTGTTCGGATCGACCACGCTGCGCGACGTCTGGCGCGTGCCGGTGGACGGCTATTTCTTCGATCCGTTGAGCCATCTACGCACGCAACCACGACAAGGCACTGCATGCCGAATACCTGCCGACGGTTGCCTATCTCGTCACCTTGCGTTCGACCGGCATCGACGCCGAAGGCCTGCTCGAAGGCGTGTTCGATCCCTATGTGTTCTACCGCGACGCCTACCGCCAACGCCGCCTGTACCAGATCTATCGCGGCGAACCGCCGCTGAACGTGATTCAGGCGCTGCAGGGCGGCAACGATCTGGACGACGCCGACAAACTGCTGCAGGAACAGGAACAGTACGAAAAGCAGCAGAAGCAGAAACAGCCCGACAAAAGCGGCGGAACCCCGCCACAACACTAAGCCCGCGACAGCGTCAGGCGAATCCCAGCAATCCATCCACCTCGCACAGCTTGGCAAGATTGCGCAAGCCTTGCGGCGCGCGCAGGTAGTGCAGCGCCGCACCGGCGCGGCGCGCGGCCGCACTCCAGGCGATGAGCACGGCCAGGGTTGCGCTGTCGCCGCCGTCGAGCGCGCCCAGATCCACGTTCAGCTCGGCGCCATGCGCGGGCTGCGGCAATTGCGCCAGCGCCCGGCCCGCGTTCGCGAACGAGATCGAACCCGTCGCGCGCAGGCCGCCGAGCGTATCGGACTCGAGTCCCGAAGAACGGCGCGCTCACTTGCCGCCTACTCCATGCTCTTGAGCGCGTCGGCGCCCTGGATTTCCAGCCGCGTGGTCAGGGCGTCGAGGCTCGACTTGGCGATTTCCGCGGCGACCTGGTTGCGGTAGTTGGTCACGTAGGAAATGCCCTCGATGATCACGTCGTAGGCTTTCCACGAACCGTCGCTGGACTTGCGAAAAGCGTAGTCGACCGGCACCACCTTGCCGTCGTCGAGCACGACCTGGGTACGCACCAACGTGCGTTTTTCGTTCAGCTGGCCCTGAACGGCAGCACCTTGACCCGGCCTTCGGTGTACTTGAGCAGGCCTTCGGCGTAGCGGTGCGTGATCGAGTTGTACATCGCCTTGGCGAAGCGCGCGCGCTGCGCCGGCGTGGCGCTGCGCGCATTCTGGCCGAGCACCAGAATCGAGGCGTAGTCGATGTCGAAGTGCGGCAGCACGATGGCATCGATGGTCTTGAGCAATTCGTCGCGGTTGTTCTGCAGCTGCGCGCGACGTGCATCCATGGTCTTGCCGAGATCGTCGACAATACCCTGCACCACCTGGTTGGGCTGGCGCATCGGCGTGCACGGGCGCGAACGCCATCAAGCCGAGAACGCAAAGCAACACGTATGCGATTTTCATGGCGAACTCCTATTTTTCTTTCTTTCTTGTCGGCAGGTGCGGTCGCGGCGGCATCTTTGGATTTGTCGCCGGCCTTGCCGGCATCGCCTCCGACCAGATACTTGCCGATCAGTTCCTCCAGCTGCATGGAACTTTGCGTCAGCACGACTTCGTCGCCGTTCTTGAAGTTGTCCGGCGAACCGCCCGGTTGCAGGGCAACGTACTGGTCGCCCAATAAACCGCTGGTGAATATCGCCGCCGCCGAGTCGTCCGGAATCTTGTCGTAGCGGTCGTCGATCGCCAGCGTGACCTTGGCGTCGAGCTTGTCCGGCTCCAGGGCGATTTCAGCCGACGCTGCCCACCCGCACGCCGGCCACCTTGACCGGAGCGCGCAACTTGAGCTGGCCGATATTGGTGAAGCGCGCGACGATGTCGTAACTCGGCCCCTGCCGGTAATTGGCCAGGCTCGTGGTTTGCGTGGCCAGGTACGCAAGTGCGGCGAAACCGAGCAGGATGAAAAGCCCCGTACCGACCTGGAAGGATTGTCGTTGTGCCATCGTAGTTTCCTTGCCTTACATGAGAAAGGCAGTCATGACAAAGTCGATTGCCAGCGTGGCAATCGAGGAAAACACCACCGTGCGCGTGGTCGCATAGGCCACGCCCTCGCTGGTCGGCGGCGTGGTGTAGCCCTGGAACGTGGCGATCAGCGCGCACACGGCGCCGAACACGACGCTTTTCCACACGCCGTTCATCACGTCGGTCCACACGTCCACGTTCGATGTCATGTTCGACCAGAACGTGCCGCTATCCAGGCCCAGCCAAGTCACGCCGACCAGATGCGCGCCGAAGATGCCGAGCGCATTGAAGATGCAGGCGAGCAACGGCATCGCGATCACGCCGGCGAGAAAGCGCGGCGCGACGACGTAAGCGAGCGGATCGACCGCCATCATCTCCATTGCGTCGAGCTGGTCGGTCGCGCGCATCAGGCCGATCTCGGCGGTGATCGAGGTGCCGGCGCGACCGGCGAACAGAAGGGCCGTGACGACCGGGCCGAGTTCGCGGTACAGCGACAGCGCGACCACGGTGCCGAGTGCGGCGGTGCCGCCGAAGATCGAGAGCGTGTGGTACAGCTGCAGGCCGAGCACCATGCCCACGAACAGTCCGCAGATCATGATGATGGTCAGGCTCATGGCGCCGACGAAGAACACCTGGCGCACGGTCTCGCGCACGTAGCGCAGCGAGAGCGGCAGCGCGCGCAGGATGCGCAGCAGGAATATTCCGCAGGCGCCGACCTGTGCCAGACCGTCGCGATGATCGACGGACGCCGCTGGGCGTTCATGCCGACAATCCCAGTTGCCTGGCGTAATCCGGCGCCGGGTAATGGAATGGCACCGGGCCGTCCGCCTCGCCGCTGAAGAATTGGCGCGTCCACGGCGTGTTGCCCTGCGCGAGTTCCTCCGGCGTGCCGTAGCGCAGCGATCTTGCCGCCGGCGAGCAGGTGGATGTGGTCGGCAACGCGGCGCACCGCGGAAAACTCGTGCGCGACGAGAATGCTGGTCACGCCCATGGTTTCATTGAGCGTGCGGATCAGCTTCAGCGATCTGGTTCAGTGCGATCGGATCCAGACCCACGAAGGGTTCGTCGTAGATGATCAGCATCGGATCGCGCACGATCGCACGCGCCAGCGCGACGCGCCGGATCATGCCGCCTGACAACTCGCTCGGCATCAGTTCGGCCGCACCGCGCAGACCGACCGCCTGCAGCTTGGTCAGCACGATATTGCGCACCAGTTCCTCGGGCAGGTCCAGGTGCTGGCGCAGCGGGAACGCCACGTTCTCGAACACGGAAAAATCCGTGAGCAGGGCCGAGTTCTGGAACAGGTAGCCGATCTTCTCGCGCAGGTCGAACAGGGCCTCGCGGCCGAGTTTCCATACGTGATGGCCATCGACCACGATCTCGCCGGCGTCCGGGCGCAACTGGCCGGTGATGTGGCGCATCAGTGTCGTCTTGCCGGTACCACTCGGACCCATGACCGCGGTGACGCGGCCGCGCGGGATGTCCAGATCCACGCCGTCGAAGATCGTCTTGCCGTTGAGCGCGGTGCTCAATCCACGGATCCTGATCAAGGGCTCGCGGATCTGGACGTCGTCTGGCGGCGGCGCGGCGGTGGCGTTCATTCGGGGTCGGACGTCGGCGGAAGCGGCTACCTTACCCGAGCCCCGCGCCGCGGGAAAGGCACGAGAGGCGCGCGGATCAGGTCGAGTTCAGCAATCGCGCCAGCAATTCCGGGATGATCCTGCGCCGGCAACGCACAACCGTCGCGGCGACTGGCAACGATTTCGCGGATCTGCGCCAGCGCCGCCGCAAAATCGATCATTGACGACGAGATAATCGAACTCTGCGGCATGGGCGAGATCGGCGTGCGCGTCGGCGAGCCGGCGCCGTGATCGTCGCTTCGCTGTCGGAGGCGCGCGAGCGCAGGCGGCGCTCGAGCTCGGCGCGCGACGGCGGCAGGATGAAGATGCCGACCGCGCTTGGGCATCTGGGCGCGCACCGCGCGCGCGCCCTGCCAGTCGATTTCCAGCAGCACGTCGCGCCCCGCCGCCAACGCCCGTTCCACGACCTTGCGCGACGTGCCTTTCAGGTCGCCATGGACCACGGCATGCTCGAAGAACTCGCCGCGCTGCGACCATCGCCTCGAATTCGGCACGCGTCGACGAAGTGGTAATGCACGCCATCGACCTCATTCGGCCGCGGCGCGCGCGAAGTGTACGACACCGACAGCGACCAGGTTCGGATCGCCTTCGAGCAAGCGCCCGCGTCAGGCTGGTCTTGCCCGCGCCCGATGGCGCCGCGACGATGAAAAGGGTGCCGGCACTCATTCGATGTTCTGCACCTGTTCGCGCATCTGCTCGATCAGGACTTTCAGTTCGACGCTGGCCTGCGTGGTGCGCGAGTCGACGGATTTGGAGCCGAGCGTGTTCGCTTCGCGGTTGAATTCCTGCATCAGGAAGTCCATACGCCGGCCGACCGCGTCGGGCAGCGCAAGCACGCGCCGCGCCTCGGCGATGTGCGCGCTCAGGCGGTCGAGTTCCTCGTCGACGTCGATGCGCGAGAGCTGCAGCACGAGTTCCTGCTCGACCCGGCCGGGTTCGAGTTGCGCTGGCCCGCGGCGGGCTTGAGTTCGCCAGGCGCGATTGCAGTTTCCCGCGCAAAGCCTCGCGGATCTGTGGCAGCCAACCGCGCACGGCGGCGACGATTTGTCGATCCCGTCGAGGCGTTCGCGCAGGAACACGCCGAGGCGTTCGCCTTCGCGGCCGCGCGTGGCGAGCATGTCGGCCAGCGCGTGTCGAGCAGTTTCAGCGGCCGCGTCGCGCAAGTCTTCCTGGTCGACATCGTTCTGCACCAGCACGCCGGGCCATTGCAGCAAGCCGGTGAAGTCGATCGTCGAGGTCGGGGAAACGCTCGTCGAAGGATTGGCCAGTTGCGCAGGCGGTCGAGCATCGCGTCGTTGACGCGCAGTTGCGAGGCGTCGGCGTCGTTCGGGCGGAAGCGCAAGGTCACGTCCACCTTGCCGCGCGTGAGTTTGCGCGGCAACGCGTTCGCGCAAGCCGGGTTCGATCGCGCGCAATTCGTCGGGCAGGCGCGGATTGAGTTCGAGGTAACGATGGTTGACCGAGCGCAATTCGAACGCGAGTGCGCCCCACGGGGTTGAAGTTTCCGCGCTGGCGAACGCGGTCATGCTGCGGATCATGGATGGCTCCCCGGCCATGTTGGCAGGCAATGGTAAACTTCCCGCCCGCTCTTTTGGGATTTTTCCATGGCCGCTGCCTTGATCAGTACCGGTTCGCGCCCCTCCGGTCGCGCGTCGGACCAGCTGCGCACCGTCACGATCGAACGCCGCTACACGCGCCATGCCGAAGGCTCGGTGCTGGTCGCGTTCGGCGACACGCGCGTGCTGTGCACGGCCAGCGTCGAGGACAAGGCGCCGCCGTTCCTGCGCGGCAAGGGCGAAGGCTGGATCACCGCCGAATACGGCATGCTGCCGCGCGCCACCGGCGAGCGCAACGCGCGCGAAGCCGCGCGCGGCAAGCAGGGCGGCCGCACGCTGGAAATCCAGCGCCTGATCGGCCGCAGCCTGCGCGCCTGCGTTGACCGCAACGCACTCGGCGAACGCACGATCACGCTCGATTGCGACGTGCTGCAGGCCGACGGCGGCACGCGCACGGCGGCGATCACCGGCGCCTATGTCGCGCTCGTCGATGCGATCAACTGGTTGAAGGCACGCGACAAGATCAAGCGCGATCCCTGCACGGCGCGGTCGCGGCGGTGTCGGTCGGCGTGTACCAGGGCCTGCCGGTGCTCGACCTCGACTATGCCGAGGATTCGGCCTGCGACACCGACATGAACGTCGTCATGAACGACGGCGGCGGCTTCATCGAACTGCAGGGCACCGCCGAAGGCCATGCGTTCCGGCGCGAGGAAATGGACGCGTTGCTCGCGCTTGCGCAAAAAGGGATCGGCGAATTGTTGCACAAGCAGCGCGAAGCGTTGTCGGCATGAATCCCCATGTGGCGATGATCGCCGTGCTCGTGCGCGACTACGACGAGGCGATCGCCTGGTATCGCGACGCGCTGGGCTTCGCCCTGCTCGAGGACGACGACCACGGCAATGGCAAGCGCTGGGTGCGCATGGCGCCGGCGGGCAACGCGCATTTCAGCTTGCTGCTGGCGCGTGCGACGACGCCCGCGCAAACCGCCGCGATCGGCAACCAGCACGGCGGGCGCGTCGGCTTCTTCCTGCACACCGACGACTTCGCGCGCGACCATGCGCGCCTGACCGCAGCCGGCGCACGGTTCGAGGAAGCACCGCGCCATGAGGCCTACGGCACCGTCGTCGTGTTCAAGGATCTGTACGGCAATCGCTGGGACTTGATCGAGCGGCGCGCATGAGACTCGTCCTCGCCAGCGGCAACGCCGGCAAGCTGGCCGAGATCCGCAAAATTCTCGCCGACACCGGCATCGAACTCGTCGCGCAATCCGAGCTGGGTATCGCCGACGCCGAGGAAACCGCCAGCACCTTCGTCGAGAATGCGATACTCAAGGCGCGCCACGCGTCGCTGCATCGGGCCTGCCCGCGCTCGGCGACGATTCGGGCATCTGCGTGGATGCACTCGGCGGCGCGCCGGGCCTGCATTCCGCCCGCTACGCCGGAGCACACGGCGACGCGGCGGCGAACATCACCAAGCTGCTCGACGCGCTGCGCGACGTGCCGGATCCGCAACGACCGCGCATTTTCATTGCAGCATCGTCGCTGCTGCGTCATGCGGATGATCCCGCGCCACTGATCGCCGAAGGCCGTTGGCACGGCACGATCCTGCATGCGCCGCGCGGCGATGGCGGCTTCGGCTACGACCCGATTTTCTTCGATCCCGCATTCGGCATGAGCGCCGCGGAACTGGATGCAGCCACGAAAAATCGCGTCAGCCATCGCGGGCTGGCGTTGACGAAATTGCGCGATTTGCTGCGCCCATGAATGCTATCCCGCTGTCGCTCTACATCCACATCCCTTGGTGCGTGCGCAAATGCCCGTACTGCGATTTCAATTCGCACAACGCGCCGCAGGCGTTGCCGCAGGATGAATACGTCGCCGCGCTGTTGGCGGACCTGGATCAGGATTTGCCGCTGGCGCGTGGTCGCACGTTGCAAAGCATTTTCTTCGGCGGCGGTACGCCCAGCCTGTTTTCGCCGGATGCCATCGCACGAATTCTGGATGGCGTCGCGCAGAGGCTCGCGTTCGCGCCTGACATCGAGATGACGCTGGAGACGAATCCCGGCACGGTCGAGCATGGGCCGTTCGCCGACTACCGCAATGCCGGCGTCAACCGCATCAGCTTCGGCGTGCAGAGTTTCGACGACGATGCGCTGCAGCGCATCGGCCGCATCCACGACGCGCAGCAGGCCGAGCGCGCGGTGAAGTCGGCGCAGGATGCCGGCATCGAAAACCTGAACCTGGACCTGATGTACGCACTGCCGCAGCAAACCGTCGCCGGCGCGCTGGCGGATGTGGAAAAAGCGATTTCGCTGCAAACGCCGCATTTGTCACATTACCAGCTTACACTCGAGCCGAATACCGCGTTCGCCACGAATCCACCGCCTTTGCCGGACGAGGATTCCGCCTGGGACATGCAGGAAGCCTGTCAGGCACGCCTGGCGCAGGCCGGATTCGCGCAATACGAGGTATCGGCCTACGCGCGCGCCGGCCGCGAATGCGCGCACAACCTCAACTACTGGAATTTCGGCGACTACCTCGGCATCGGCGCCGGCGCGCATGGCAAGGCGACGGATGCCGATGGCGCCGTGCACCGGCGCTGGAAGCTGCGCGCGCCGCGCGGCTACCTGGAGCACGCGGCCACGCCGTGCGCATCGGCGGCGACGACGCGATCGCGCGCGAACAACTGCCGTTCGAGTTCATGCTCAATGCGCTGCGCCTGAATGCAGGATTCGCATTGGGCGATTTTTCTTGCGCGCACCGGACTGCCGGAAGGCGCGATCGCATCGCAATTGGCGCGAGGCGCAGGCGCGCGGCTGGCTGAGCGCGCTCAGGCGCGCGGATCCGTGCGACGGAACTTGGACAGCGTTTTCTCAATGACGTGATCGAATTGTTTCTGCCGGACAAGCCCGCACCGCGCGCATCATGGCGGTCCCGCGCATGCTTGACCGTCTCGTCATCCAATGCCCTTATTGCGGCGAAAGCTACGAGACGGCTGTGGACTTGTCCGCCGGTTCGCAAAGCTATGTCGAGGATTGCGCGGTGTGCTGCCGACCCATCGAGATCGCGCTCCGCGTAGGCGACGACGGCAAGTTGCTGGACGTTTCGACGCGCACCGACCGCGACTAAGGTTCGTCATGCCGGCAGGTACTGCCGGAATCTAGGTGCCAGGATGGCAAGCTCACAGCTGCGACAGCCACCGGCATCCATGCAGTCTGGATGCCGGCAATCCCTGCCGGCATGACGGGCGTTGTTGCGAAGGATCTCCACCGGACCTACACTGCGCGCTGCCCAGGTGCTTCGCGCCGACTTTCGGCGTGAGGTGAAACGGGAAACTGGTTTGATGCCAGTGCTGCCCCCGCAACGGTAAGCAGGTTCGTCCGATCAATGCGCCACTGTGCTTGAAGCATGGGAAGGCGATCTGGATGAGGTACCTGCAAGCCCGGAGACCGGCCTGAGGTGCGGATTCGCCATGACGAATCCATCAGCTCAAGACGTTGCGGCGGGCAACGGGGCGGCCGCATGGCCATCCTTCCGACCTCCGCACGCCTTGCCGTCAACCGCGGGTGAGCGTTCGGAGTATACGATGCAACAAAAATCCATTCTTGCTTTTTCCATTCTTCTGGCCCTGGCCGGCAGCGCGCGCGCGCAGGACGCGGTGACACAACCGACCATCGAGGTGACCGTCTCGCGCGTGGCCGAAACTGCCGATGCGAGCCTGGCCGACGTCAGCGTGATCACGCGCGCCGATATCGATGCGAGCAATGCGCCGGATCTGCTGGAATTGCTACGCATGCAGGCCGGCGTGGACGTCGCGCGCACGGGCGGCGCGGGTGCGCAGACGAATGTGTTCCTGCGCGGCAGCAATTCCAATCATGTGCTGGTGCTGATCGACGGCGTGCGCGTGGCGTCGGCGAACACCGGTGCGTTCGCCTGGGAAAACCTGCCGCTGGATTCGATCGAGCGCATCGAGATCGTGCGCGGCCCGCGCGCGAGCTACTGGGGTTCGGACGCGATCGGCGGCGTGATCCAGGTTTTCACGCGCAAGCTGGCCGGCCCGCACATCGCGGCGAGTTACGGCAACTACCGCAGCGCCGACGGCAGCGCCGGATTCGGCGCGCGCGACGCGAACGGCGGTTTCGGCGTGCAGGTCGGCGCACGCCATGTCGGCGGGTTTTCCGCGACGAATCCCGCCATCTGCAACGGACCGAACGATCCCTACTGCATCTACAATCCTGACGCCAACGGCGCGCAGTACCACGGCGGCACGCTCAACGGCGATTACAAGCTCGGCGCGCAAACCCTTTCGGCAAGCCTGTTGCGCAGCGAAGGCACGCAGAATTTCGACAACGGCGCGAGTGACGGTATTTCGCACACGCTCGACCAGGCCATCGGGCTCGCGCTCGAAGGCGACATGACCAATGCCTGGCACCAGCGCCTGGCGCTCGGCACGTCGCGCGAAGACCTCGCCACGCCCGCCTTCGCGGCGGCATACCGTTCCACGCGCGAACAGGCGGCGTGGACGAACGACGTGGCCTTGTCCGCGACGCAGCACTTCGTCACCGGCTTCGACGCCGCGCACGAGCGCGGCGTAAGCACCGACACGTCCGGCTTCGGCGCGCCCTACGAGAAATCGCGCGACATGGCCGGCGCCTTCGCCGGTTGGCGCGTGTCGGATGGCGATTTCGACAGCGAGCTGGCCGGACGCTACGACCACAACAGCGCCTTCGGCAGTGCGTTCTCGGGTTCCGCCGCGGGCGGATGGAAATTTTCCGATGCGCTGCGCCTGAACGCGAGTTTCGGCACCGCGTTCCGCGCGCCCGACCTGAACGAGTTGTATTCGCCGGGCTACGGCGGCTACTACGCCGGCAATCCGGACCTGCAGCCCGAGCGCTCGCGCACGCTCGAACTCGGCGCGGAATGGACGCCGGATGCGGCCAATCGCCTGGCCGTGCATGCGTTTTCCACGCACGTGCACGACCTGATCGACTTCGCCGGCGGCAGCACCTATCAGGCCGTCAACATCAACCGCGCCGCGATCGACGGCGTCGAACTGACCCAGGACTGGCGTTCCGGGCCGTGGTCGCTGACAAATAACGTCACCGTGCAGAATCCGCGCGATGCGGATACCGGCACGCGACTGCTGCGGCGGCCGAGGCGGAAACTCTCCAGCCTGCTCGAACGCGACTTCGGCGAGCACCTGTCCGCCGGTGTGGAAATCCTCGTCGACAGCTCGCGTGGCGACGTGGGCGGAATAACCCTGCCCGGCTATGCCCTCGCCAATCTGCGTGCCGATTACCGGCTGGATCGGGCCTGGCGCGTCGGTGGGCGCCTGGAAAACCTGTTCGACCGTTCCTACGAACTGGCCCATGGCTACAACACGCCGGGACGGTCGGCCACTGTTACGGTCGTCTGGCAACCTTAGGAATTGCTGCACCTGCGTCAACACATGTCTGGACAAATTTCCATTTCTGCTGCTACCGTGTCGGCATAAAAATCGCATAAGTGCCCGGATAGCCGAAGCATGCGAGGCTATGTTCACTGGGTACGACATGACTACGGACTCGCGGCAGATGCCGCGAGCGCGGACGGGGACGAACATGATTCAGGCCACCCGCGGAGCGGGATCCAAAACAGGCGACGACACGCCAAAGGCGCAAGCGCTCGCCAGCCGCAGCGATTGGCCGCCGCGGGTACGCCAGTTGATCGAAGGCGTGCTTGGCCTGTGTTCCACCAGCCTGGAACGCGCCGTGGTGGCAGCGTTGGACGACACCGAGTCGCAGTTGTTCAAGCTCGCCGAGCAAAGCCGCAACAACGAATCGCAATACCGCTGCTTCGAAACCTTGCGCGAGATCAAGCGCGGTCGTGCCGATGTCGCGCCACGCCTGATGCTGGCGGTCGAAGACAAGCTCGCGCGCTTCGACCGCAACGGCGCCGTGCAAGGCGTGAACGCGGCGGCACGGCACGGCATGCCCGCGCGCAAGGAACTGGCGCTGGTGGAAACGCGCGAGCTGGAAGAATCCCTCGCGCTGCAGGAATTCATCGCCAAGACCGAAATCCGCCAGGCGCCGGCACTGTTCCTGCTCGGCCACCGCTTTGCCGTGCTCGCTGGCCTGCCGGCCTTCGATGCGGAGACGCTGGCGGTCGGTCCGGCCGGGCTGGCCGAGGCATTGCAACACGCTTACGCTTGTCTCGATGTCAGCGCCGAGCATCGCGTGCTGCTGTTCCATGCCTTCGACCGCTCCAGCCACACTGCCATCGGCGATCTTTACGCCGCGATCAATCATTACTTCGTCGACCGGCGCATCCTGCCGCACCTGCAGGCCTCGGTAAGCGCCCCGCGCGGCAAGAATGCCGGTAGTGCGAACAACGGCGCCGACGCGTCCGAAGAAGCTGCACCGGCGGAAACGCCGACCAATGCGCCGACGGCCGGGCCGGGTTCCGCGCCACGTCGGCCGGGCACCGCTGGGGCACCTCACGGCCATATGCCGCCGCCGGGAATCTTCACGCCACCGGGGGCTTATCCGCCACCGGGCATGGGCATGCGTGCCGTCGCGCCGGACGACCGCGATGCGGAACTGTTCACCACACTGCGCGAGCTGCTGGCCGGCCGGCGCAGCGCGCTCGGCGTCGGCGACAGCGCCCCGGCCAATGGCTACATGCCGAACGGCGAGGATCTGCAATCGGTGCTGAGCACCCTGCAGGCCAAGCCGATCTCGCCGATGATGCTCGGCGGCAAGCTCATGCAGCGATCTGTCGGACACCTGAAACAGGACTTGCTTTCGCATCTGCGCCAGCACGCGCCGGACGGCAAGGCGCCGTACCTCGGCGCCGAGGATTCGGACACCATCGACCTGGTTGGCATGCTGTTCGACTACCTGACCAAGAACGTGCGCCCGGACGGCAGCACACAGTCGCTGATGACGAAATTGCAGGTACCGCTGTTGCGCGTGGCCCTGCGCGACAAGAACTTCTTCACCCGGCGTTCGCATCCGGCGCGGCAATTGCTCAACGCGATCGCCGAAACCGGCACGCATTGGCTGGACGACAGCGAAGGTCCGGCCGACCGCGCCCTGGTCGACAAGATGCAAGTAGTGGTGGACAAGGTCAGCCAGGAATTCGATGGCAATCTCGGCCTGATCGAGAACATGCTCACCGACCTTTCGCAGCACATGCACACGCTGGCGCGCAAGGCCGAAGTGACCGAGCGCCGCCATGTGGACGCCGCCAAGGGCCGCGAAAAACTCTCCGCTGCTCGCGAACAGGCACAAGCCGCCATCTCCCAACGCATCGCCGCGGCCAAACCCAACAAGCTGGTGCGTACCCTGCTCGAACAGGCTTGGACGGACGTGCTCGCGCTCACCCTGCTGCGCCAGGGCGAGAACAGCGAGGCCTACGCCAAGCGCCTCAACGTGGCGGATCAATTGATCGCCGCCACCGGCACGCGCGGCGGCGGAATCAAGGCGCCGACCGAACTGCGCGGCGAGATCGAAACCGCGCTGGACCAGGTCGGCTACCACAAGGATGACGTGCAGGCGGTGGTCAAGCGCCTGTTCACGCCGGGCGAAGCCGAAGCCGGCGAAGAGGTCATCACCAACACCGAAATCGCGATCAAGCTCAAGAGCAAAGCGCGCCTGGGCGAGGATAGTGCCGCACCTGCGGCCACCACGGCAGCTGCTGCCCCGAAGCCCAAGAAGGGATTTCCCCCGGACAGTGCCGAGGCGCACGCGCTGGAGCGCCTGAAGACGTTGCCGTTCGGCACCTGGTTCGAGTTCCGCACCAACCAGCAAGGCGACAAGGTGCGGCGCAAGCTGGCCTGGTTTTCCACGCTCACCGGCCACTGCCTGTTCGTCAACCAGCGCGGTGTACGCGTGGACGAGAAGAATCTCGAACAGCTCGCGCGCGACCTCGTCGGCGGGCAGGCGTGGATCGTGGAACCCGAGACCGAAACCCTGGTCGACCGCGCCTGGAAGGCGATCATGTCCTCGCTCAAGCAGTTGGTCGGACGCGGTCCAGAACCCGTGCCGGCACCCGCATGAGACCCGCGCAGCAGGCATCCGCCATGTCCGAACATCGTCGCAACACACGCAAACGCGCCCATCACGCCATCGCCGTCAACGACGCGATCGGCGGCCACCAGTTGGGTTATGTCGGCAATCTCTCGATTGACGGAATGCTGCTCATCAGCGGCCGCAAGATGCCGGAAAACGCACTGTTCCAGGTCAAGTTCGAACTACCGAACGGCGCTACCGCGAAGAGCCACACGCTCGAAATGGGCCTGCACGAACAATGGAGCGAGACGGCCAACGTGCCCGGCCAGTTCTGGACCGGTTTCCGCATCATCGATATCGGGCCGGAGGATTACAACATCCTGTTCGATTGGGTTAATTCGCCGGGCGGGCAGTTTGATTAAACGCCTCTGAATCTCCATCTGCGGCACAATAGGCGCATCGCTTTCATCGGTGCGCCGCCATGTCCGACCTGCTGGCTAAACTCTACCCCGAGCATCTGCGCACCCTGCAGAAACGCGCCGACGCGGCGCTGACGCGCGGCGGCTTCGATCATCTGGTCGTCGCTGCGGGCGTGCCCCGGTACGAGTTTCTCGACGACCGCCCCGCGCCGTTCGTGGCCAATCCGCATTTCAAGCACTGGCTGCCAGTCACCAAGGCGCCGGGCTCGTGGATCGCGTACACACCGGGGAACAAACCGAAACTCATCTATCTGCAGCCACGCGACTATTGGCACGTGGTGCCCGAAGCGCCGGCCGGTTTCTGGGTCGAGCATTTCGACATCGCCATCGTGCATGAAGCGCACGACGCACTCGCGCATCTGCCCAAGGCGCTAGCGCGCTGCGCCATCATCGGCGAGGACACTGCCGCGCTTGGCGACGCGAAGCCGAACAATCCGGAACGCGTGCTCAATTACCTGCACTGGCAGCGCAGCTACAAGACCGACTACGAGCTGGCCATGCTGCGCGTGGCGAGCAAGCTCGGCGTGCGCGCGCACCGCGCCGCGGAAGCGGCGTTTCGAGCGGGGAAATCCGAGTACGACATCAACACGGCGTATCTGAATGCCGTGCACGAAACCGAAAACGAGCTGCCTTATGGCAACATCATCGCGCTCAACCAGCACGCGGCAACCCTTCACTACATGGATCTGAACCGCGCGCCGCCGGCGCATGCCGATTCCTTCCTGATCGACGCTGGCGCGAGTTTCCACGGCTACGGCTCCGACATCACGCGCACCCATGCCGCACCGCACGCGCAAGAGTTTCAGGAATTGATCGATGCCGTCGACCTCGCGCAACGCGGCTTCGTGGCCAGGGTGCGTAAGGGGCAGAACTATGCCGACCTGCACATCCACGCGCACCACGTGCTGGCCGGCATCCTGCGCGAGCAGGGCATCATCCGCTTGAGTGCGGAAAGCGCGGTGGAAACCGGCGTCTCGTCGACGTTCTTCCCGCACGGCCTCGGCCACATGCTCGGCTTGCAGGTGCACGACGTCGCCGGTTTCCAGAAGGACGAGAACGGCGGCACGATTCCACGCCCGCCCGGGCATCCGCACTTGCGTTTCACGCGCACGCTGGAGCCGCGCATGGTGACGACGATCGAACCCGGCCTGTACTTCATCGACCTGTTGCTCGCGGAACTGAAAAACAAACCGCAGGCGCGCGATGTCGACTGGATCCGGGTCGACGCCTTCCGCCGCTACGGCGGCATCCGCATCGAGGATGACGTGGTCTGCACCGACGGCGAGCCCGAGAACCTCACCCGCGACGCGTTCGCGGCGGCCGCCTGAATCCCGCCCATCCGGGCAGCGCAAAAAACCCGTTTTGCCGCCGCTACGCCCGGGCGAGCATGCGATAATCGCGGCCCTCCATGAGCCGGATTCCCGGCCCGCTGCCTGTAATTGCGAAAAATGCGCCCGACATTGCGCTTCACCATTGCCTACGTTGCCGCGCTCGGCCTCTCCGGATTGGCGTGCGCCACGCCATCGGACTCGACCATTTCAACGCAAGCCACGGCGGTGTTCGCCGATGTTGCGACCAGCGGCAACTTCCGCCGTTGCGAATCCGGGAACCGGGCAGGAATCTTCGGCCGGGCAACCCAGACGCGCGGCGCTCCACAAACCGCCCGCCCACGATCCAAAGGCCGCGCGCATTCTCGATGTCGAAGGCGTCGGCGCGGTGACCGTATACGCGCCGCAAGGCACGTCCAGGGGCCTGGCCCTGTTCGCCTCCGGCGACGGCGGCTGGAATCTGGGCGTGTGGGACATGGCACAGACGGCGGCGAGCCTGGGTTACTGGGTGGCGGGATTCAGTACCCCGGCGCTGCTCAAGTCACTGGACTCCGGCGCGGGCACCTGCAGCGATGCCGCCGCGGCGGCGGAAAAGATCGGCAACGAAGTGAAGTCCGCGATGAACCTGCCGCAGGATTTCCGGCCGTTGCTGATCGGTTACTCGTCCGGTGCCACGGTCGCCTACGCGGCGCTCGCGCAGGCCGGAGACACGCGCTTTTCCGGCGCGATGACGCTCGGTTTCTGCCCCGACCTCATCTACCACAAGCCGTTCTGCGAGGACGCGGGCCTGACCGCGGACAAGCAGCACAAGCCGCCGTATGGCTTCGTGTTCAACACCGTGCCGCATGTGCCGGCGCCGTGGATCGTGCTGCAGGGCGACATCGACAAGGTCTGCAGCCCGCCGGCGACGATAAGCTTTGTGGAAAAAGTAAAAAATGGAAAAGTGGTCAGCCTGCCGCATGTCGGCCATGGCTACGGCGTGCCGCGCAACTGGATGCCGCAGTACCGCGCCGGCCTGATCGAACTGCTGCGCGCCGCCGCGCCGGAACCGCGCGTGGCCGAGCGCAACCGCTGAAGCCCGGCCACGCCCGATGAGCGAGGAATCCGCCGCCGCGTCCAGCGTCATCGCTCGCCTGCGCTGGATCGTGCCGGTAGCTTTCCTCGCGCTCACCGCCTGGCTGCTGTGGCATGAAGCCGGCACGTTTCCGCTCGAAGACATCCAGCACACCCTGATCGACGTGCCGACCCTGCCCGCGCTCGGCGTGGCCGCGCTCGCGCTCGTCGGCGTCACCTTCACGGGCAGCGTGGACTGGCTGATCGCGCGCTGGCTCAGGCTCGGCCTGCACGCGCGCGATTGCTTCCGCCTCGCCTTCGTCGCCAACTCCATGGCGAACACGCTCAACCTTTCCGGTGCGATGGGCGCGAGCGTGCGCCTGATGGGCCTGTCCGGCCTGAAGGTGCCGTTGTCGCGCGCGGCCGCACTCATCGGCATGCAGGCCCTGTCGCTGCTCTCGGGTTTGTCGTTGCTCGTAATCGCCACACTCGCCACGAGTTCGCTGCCGCTGACCAGCGGTACCGCGCAGCGCTGGGTCGCCGCCGCGGTGCTCATCGCCGCCGCGCTGTACCTGCCGCTGTACTTTTTCCTCACCGCCAAGCGTGCGCTGATGCGCTGGCTGCCGGCCGACGTCGGCACCCCGCCGCTGCGCCTGAAGATCGAACTCACCCTGGTCTCGCTGATCGACTGGCTGCTCGCCGCGGCAACGCTGTATGCCTGCATCTATCTCTCGGGCGAGCACGTCAAGCCCGGCTTGCTGCTCGGCGCGTTCGCCGGTGCCGGTGTACTCGGTCTGGTCAGCCAGGTGCCCGGCGGACTCGGCGTGTTCGACGGCCTGATCCTGCTCGCGCTCACCGAGGCCGGCTACGACAAGGCCGCTGTGGTCTCGGGCCTGATGCTTTTCCGCATCGCCTACTACCTGCTACCCCTGCTGATCGCGCTGTACATGGGCTCGGAGATGCTCAGTGCGCGCCTGCCCCTGCTCGCGCGCCTGCGCACGCGCCTGGCCGGCCACCCGTTGTTCGGCCTGCTCGGCCTGCCGGCGACGTTGCTCGCCGATTTCGGCACGCGCTTGCTCGCGATCCTGACCTTCGGCGCCGGCGCGATGCAACTTGCCTCGGCGGCGATTCCGTCGGTGAGCGAACAGATCGAAACCGTGCGCGCGCACCTGCCGATCCTCGCGGTGGAAAGCTCGAACTGGTTCAGCGTACTGTCCGGCGTAGTACTGCTCGGACTGGCGCGCGGCATCGACGGCCGCCTGCGCATCGCTTATCGCGTGGCGATGTGGCTGCTGCTGATCAGCGCGGCGCTGGCCGTGACCAAGGGCCTGCATTTCGGCGAAGCGTTGTTCCTGCTCGCGGTCGCCGCGCTGCTGCGCGCGCGCAAACGCGTGTTCTCGCGCCGTGCGATGACATTGACCTCGGCACGCACCTTCGGCTGGTTCGCGGGCCTTTTGATCTGCGTAATGGTGTTCTTCGCGATTGGCGTGGCGCAGGTACTTGGCGACGATTCCTTCGACCTGTTCTACGTCGGTTTCGGCGAACACACCTCGCGCATCGGCCGCGGCCTCGCCGCCGCCCTGCTCGGACTCGTCACCTATCTCATCTGGCAGGCCTTCGCGGTCAAGCGCCCGCAGCTTACCCTGCCCGACCGCGCCGAGCTCGAACGTGCGCGCGAGCTGTACAACGCGCATGGCGGCGGCGAATTCGCGCACCTGACCTTCATGGCCGACAAGCACCTGTTCTGGGCTGCCGACCACCAGGCCGTGATCGCCTACGGCAGCGTGCGCGACCGCCTCGTCGCGCTCGGCTCGCCCTGCGGCGCGGATGCCGCGATCGACCGCGCGATCCTCGACTTCCGCCACTTCGCCGACGCGCAAGACCGCGTGCCGGTGTTCTACGAAGTGCTGGAACCGGACCTGTCGCGTTATCACGACCACGGCTTCGACCTGTTCAAGCTCGGCGAACTCGCGCTGGTACGACTGGAAGAATTCTCCCTCGCCGGCAAGCGCTGGGAAGACCTGCGCCAGGCCACGAACCGCGCGCAGAAGGAAAAGTTGACTTTTACACTTGTGCAACCGCCGTTCGATACGGCCTTGCTCACGGATCTTGAACGCGTTTCCGACGCCTGGCTCGCCGACAAGGGCGGCGACGAAAAGGGATTCTCGCTGGGCCGTTTCGATCCGGCGTATTTCGCATGGAGTCCGCTCGGACTTGTGCATCGCGACGGCGAGCTGATCGCCTTCGCCAATGTGCTGCCGCCCTACGGTCCCGGCGGCCACGCCAGCGTGGATCTGATGCGCCACGTCGCCGACACACCGCGCAGCACCATGGACTTCCTGTTCGCAAACGTCATGCAATGGGCGCAGCAGCAAGGCCATGAGTTGTTCAGCCTCGGCATGGCGCCGTTGTCGCGCGTCGGCGACAACCCCTACGCGCGCGTCAACGAGCGCCTCGCGGCGCTTGCCTTTCAGTACGGCAATCGCTTCTACAACTACCAGGGCGTGCGCAAATACAAGGACAAGTTCAAGCCCGAATGGGTCGGCTCCTACCTCGCTTATCCGCGTGGTCTGTGGGTGCCGGGCCTGCTCATCGACATCGCCGCGCTGGTGTCGGGCGGCTATCGGCGGCTGCTGGTCGGCTAGTCAATCCTTGCGCGTCGGCAGCGCGCCGACGATCGCCGCGCCGAGTTTGTCGTAATCGCCGTTGTAGTGGTGCGCGCCGGGCAACACGAGTTCGCGCACATTGGGCTTGCCGACGATCTGCTTGCAGAAGCTGTCGTCCTCGTCGGCGCCGTGCACGCAGATCACCGGCACCCGGGTCTTGGCGATTTCCGGCGCGATCGGAATCGCGCCCTTGTGCGCGGTCGAACCGAACCAGTCGCCGACGTGGATCTCGAACACCGCCATATCGTCCGGCGAGATCAGCACCTGCGCGGCGATGCGCTCTTGCGCCGATTCCGGCAGGCGGTTGATCAGCACGGGCGACAATCCGGCGCCGAAGGAATAGCCGAGCACGACGAAATCCGCGAGCGGATGCTGCACGCCGTAGTGGCCGATGATGCGGGTGAGCGCGTCGGCGGCTTGGTCCGGCGTACGCGTTTCCCAGAAATACTTCAGCGTGTTGAGCGCGACGACCTCGATGCCGCGTTGCGCGAACTGGTTGGCGACGGCGACATCCAGGCCCGCCCAGCCACCATCGCCGGTGAGGATGACGGCAATGCGCTGCGCGAACGCGCCCTGCGCAGGCACGGATTCCAGCGGCAGGTCGGCGATGTCCTGCGGCAGCGGCGGTGCGGCACGCGCGGATGCGGTCAGCCAGTCGATGGCAGCAGCGAGCGCCTTGCCGGGATCGGGATTGTCGGCGCGCGCTGCCGCGAATTGACGCTTCGCAAACGCTGGCAGACGATTCAGAGCTCCCGCATGCCGCGCACCCGGCGCAAATGGCTGCGGCAGCCACGGATTCGGCAGGGCCTTCACCGGCACGATGCGGAAACCGCCCATTCCATCCGCCGCAGTCATCGGTCCCGCATCGCCCTTGCACACCGGCTTGGGCAGACGGAAATCCGTGTCCCATCCCAACGTGACAAGACCGGTGTAGGTTCCCTGCGGCGCCTGCGCGTCGAGCGCATACGCAAACGCGGCGCCCGCGCCATCGCCGACCAGCAGTGGATAAATATACTTGTCCAGCTTCCGGTCGCGCTGGATCCAGTGGATCATTTCCTCGAAGTGCCCGGCCGGGAATGAGCACTTGTCGTCGATCGATTCCATCTGCGCGAGATACGCGGGCAGGTCGATACCAAGCACGAAGGTGCCGGCATCTGCCTGCGCGGTCGCCAGCGCCTCGGCGCGCGCGTTCCATCCCGACGAATCCGAAACGAGCACGACCGCGCGCTTCGGCTCGCCTGCCGGTGCGGCGACATGCACGTTGCCGAACAGGCCGAAATGCACGGGCATGGTCGCCGCGTGCGCGACGACGCAAGGCAAGAACAGCAAGAACGCGAGGCACATCGTGCGCATGAACGATTCCGCTATTTGCGTGCTGCCGCCATCAACGCTTCGATTTCATCCGGATCGTTCGGCACGGCCGTGGTGATGACTTCCGGATCGCCGCGGGTCACGACCACGTCATCCTCGATGCGGATGCCGATGCCACGCCACTTGGCAGCAACGCCTTTCGCGTCCGGTGCGATGTACAAGCCCGGCTCGACCGTCACCACCATGCCCGGCTCGAGTTCGCGGAATTCACCGTCGACGCGGTAGTCGCCGACGTCGTGCACGTCCAGCCCCAGCCAGTGCCCGGTCTTGTGCATGTAGAACTTGCGGTAGGCCTGCTCGCGGACGTTCTTCGTTACACTGCCCTTGAGCAGGCCGAGCTTGATCAGCCCGGCACAGATCACGCGCACTGCCGCATCGTGATAAGCGCCGAATGGCTTGCCGGGACGCACCTCGGCGATGGCCGCGCGCTGCGCCGCCAGCACGACGTCGTACAGCGCGCGCTGCTCGGGCGAGAACTTGCCGTTCACCGGAAACGTACGCGTGATGTCCGAGGCGTAGCACTCGTACTCGGCGCCGGCGTCGATGAGCAGCAGGTCGCCGTCGCGCAAGGGCGCGTTGTTGGCGCGGTAGTGCAGCACGCAGCCATTCGCGCCGCCGCCGACGATGGGCTCGTAGCTCGGCACCGCCCCGCGGCGGCGAAATTCGTGCAGCAGTTCTGCTTCGATCTCGTGTTCGTTCATGCCCGGGCGCACCGTGCGCATTGCCCGCAGGTGCGCGCCCGAAGCAATTTGCGCAGCCTTGCGCATCACCCGCAATTCGTCGCGGGTCTTGTACAGGCGCAAGATCATGCAGGATGTGCCCCAGCGCAACGAATTCATGCGGTGCACGCGCGCCTTGCTTGACGCGTGCGCGCACGCGGTTGACCCAGCCAATCAGCTGGACGTCGAAATCGGCATCGCGACCGAAGTGATAGTAGACGCGCGAGCGGCCCTCGAGCATGCCGGGCAGGATGTCGTCGATGTCGGCGATCGGAAACGCGTCGTCCATGCCGTAATCGGCGACCGCGCCCTCCTGGCCCGCACGCGCGCCATCCCAGGCTTCGCGTTCCGGATCGCGCTCGCGGCAGAACAGGATCGCCTCGCCACGATCTCGACCAGCAATGGTGCGGCCGGGTATCAGCGCCAGCACGGCCTCGGGTTCGGCAAAGCCGGTCAGGTAATGGAAGTCGCTGTCCTGCCGATACGGATAGTGGCTGTCGTTGTTGCGCAAGCGCTCGGGCGCGGCGGGTACGATGCAGATGCCGTCGCTGCCGACGATGCGCATGAGCTGCTTGCGGCGGCGGGCGAATTCCTTGCGGTCGATCATTGGCGGTTCGGTGCGCGGCGACAAGTCATTCTAGCAGGCCGGACCCCGTGCCGACTGGCGGTTGCCTACGCATCGCCACGACCCTATCATCGGGCTGTCCTGGTCCAGACAAATTCAGATATGCCGTTTCCGAGGGGATGCGGGGTCATCGGCAGGTGGCTGGCGCTGCTGGTCGCATTGCTGGCCGCGGTCGTGCATGCCAGCGAGCGGCGTTACTTCTTCGACGACCTCGGCAGCGAGCGCGGCCTGGCCTCGCACACCGTTACCGCCCTGTTCCAGGACAGTACCGGCTACATGTGGATAGGCACGCAAGCGGGCCTCAACCGCTACGACGGTTACGAATACCGGTCGTTCCAGCACCAGGTGCACGACACCGATTCATTGCCGGAAAGTTTTGTCACGGCAATCGCCCAGGATGCGCAGGGCCGGCTCTGGGTCGGCGGAATGAGCCAAGGACTGGCGGCCCTGAATCCAGCCAGCGGCAAGGTCGTGGCGCACGCGCGCATCGGCGAACAACAGGCGCGTCCGCGCGACGCGATCAGCGCCTTGCTGTTCGTTCCGGCGCGCGGCCTGTGGGTCGGTACCGCCGCCGGCATCGAATTGATGAATCCGGCCGATGGCAAGCGCCGCGAACTTTACCGTTTCCCGGTCGGCAGCAATTCCCCGCGGGTCTTCCAGTTCCAGCTTGCCGGCGATGGTGCCGTATGGGCGGCTACCTCGTCGGGCCTATTGCGCTTCGCCGCGAAATCCGATGTCGCACAGCCGGTCGCCTCCGGCGCGCTGCCGCTGGCCTTGTGCACGCTGGTCGGGAATGACGGCGAGGTTTACGCCGGCGGCACCGATGGCCTGTTCCGGGTCGATGTCGACGCCGATTCGGTGCAACGCCTGTGGCCAAGCACGATCCCGGCTCCGGGCATGGCCCAGGTGCGCGCCATGGTTCGCGACCAGCGCGGCCGCTTGTGGCTGTCGACTTTCGGCACGGGCCTGACGATTTACGATCCCGCCGACGGTAGAACCGAGTCCCTGCGCAGCGATCGTCGCATTCCCGGCACGCTGCCCGACGATTACGTGACGACGTTGCTGATCGATCGTTCCGGGCTGCTGTGGGCCGGCGGCAGCATCGGCGGCGTGGCGACCGCGCAGCCGGCCGGCGCCGCATTCGGTTACGCCATGGATCCCGCGCCCGGCCGCGGCCAGATGGGCAACAGCATCCGCTCGTTGCTCGATGACGGTCAGGGCCGGCTGTGGCTGGGAACCGACGGCGACGGGCTGAAACGCTACGATCCGGCGCGCGATACGTTCGAGTATTTCGACGGCCTCTTCGGCAATGCGTCCGCGACGGCGCGCGACGACCTGTTTCCGGGCGTCTATGTGTTCGCCCTGGCGCACGCCGGTGGCGATGCCCTGTGGGTCGGTACCAATCACGGGGCATTCCATTTCGATCCGGCCAAGCGCCAGGCCACGCCGATGGCGGTCGACACCGAACACGGCAACGGCTTGCCGGGTCTGGCCGTACGCTCGGTGTTGGCGGCACGCGACGGCAGCGTGTGGTTTGGCACTGTCGGCCAGGGTCTCGCGCGCTGGTTCCCCGCGACAGCGGGCCAGCCTGCACACTGGCAGCAGTTTCGCCATCGCGCCAGCGAGACCGACAGCCTCGCGAGCGATACCGTCATAAGCCTGTTGCAGGATAGCGAAGACCGCGTCTGGATCGGCACCACCGACGGCCTCAGCGGCTTTGATCCGGGAAAAGGCAGCCTGCGCACGTTCCGGCACGATCCGACCAACCCGGATTCGCTGTCCGATAATCTCATCCGCAGTCTGCTGCAGAGCGGCGATGGCACTTTGTGGATTGGCACACAGAGCGGACTGGACCGCGTCGACCTGCCCGACGCGGAATCGCTGCGCTTCACCCACTATTCCGAAATCAGCGGGTTGCCGAGCGCGACCATCTACGGCCTGCTCGAGGACGCTCATCACAATATCTGGCTGAGCACCAACCGCGGCATCGCCACGTTCAACCGCGCGCTCGGCGCGTTCATGGCCTTTTCCCTGCGTGATGGATTGCAGGGCTTCGAATTCAACAGCGGCGCGGCGTGCGCACGCGCCAACGGCGAACTCGTATTCGGCGGATTGCACGGCATCAACCGCTTCCATCCGGACGCCATCGGCCACGACAGCTACGCACCGCCCGCGGCGATCACCGCGGTGCGCATCGGCGATGCCAAGACGGACATGCCGGTATCCGCCTCCGGCTTGCGCATGCGCCAGGGCGAGCGTGTCGTGCGTTTCGAATTCGCCGCACTCGACTATGCCGCCCCGTCGCGCAACCGTTTCGTTTACCGGCTCGACGGTTTCGATCCGGCGTGGATCGACGCCGGCACGCGCCACGAAGCGGTGTACACGAACCTGCCCGCCGGCAATTACATGTTCCTGGTGCGCGCCGCGAACGGCGACGGCGTGTGGAACCAGAATCCGGTCAGCCTGAGCCTGGACGTGACCCCGCCATGGTGGGCGACGGCGGCGATGAAGACCACGTATCTGGCGCTTGCCGCGCTTGCCTTGCTTGGATTGTGGATCGTCTACCGCCTGCGCCATCAACGCGAAGCGCGGCATGCGCGCGAATTGCGCGAGCGCGAAGATCGCCTGCGCCTGGCGCTGTGGGGGTCGGGAGACGAGTTCTGGGACTGGGACGTCCAGCGCGGCCACTTGTACCGGTTCGGCGCCGACCAGTTGATCGGTGGCCAGCAGGAGGAATCCCTGCCGCAAGACACCTGGAAGAACCAGGCCGTGCATCCGGACGACCTGGCGCAGGTGGAAAAGCGCGCCTACGACCATCTGGCCGGACGCACCGACCACTTCGAATCCGAACACCGCATCCGCAATGCGCAGGGCGACTGGACCTGGGTGCTGTCGCGCGGCAAGGTGGTCGACCGCGACAGCAACGGCCGCGCGTTGCGCATCTGCGGCACCGCGCACAACATTACCGAGGCGCGCAAGGCCGATCGCGAGCGGCGCATCGCCGGCGAGGTGATCGACAGCATGAACGAGGCGGTTTCGGTGACCGACCTCGATTTCAACTTCGTCTCGGTCAATCGCGCATTCATGCGCATGACCGGCTATACCGAGGCCGAGTGCATCGGCCAGCCCGCGCTGATCCTCAACAGCGCCAAGTACTCGCCCGACGTGTTCCGCGCAATGCGCGAGGAATTCGCGCGCAACGGCCACTGGCGCGGCGAGCTGTGGCAGCGCCGCCGCGACGGCGAGGATTTCCTGGCCTGGCTCGAAGTAAGCCAGGTCCGCGACGAGGCCGGACAGGTCACCAATTACGTCGGTGTGATGAACGACATCACCGACCGCAAGCGCGCTGAACAGGAATTGCGTTACCTGGCCAATTACGACACGTTGACCGGACTGCCGAACCGCACACTGCTGGGCGAGCGTCTCGCGCATGCCGTGATCCGCGCGCGGCGCACCTCGCGCAAGGTCGCCGTGCTGTTCCTGGACCTGGACCGCTTCAAGCATGTCAACGATTCGATGGGCCACGCCGCCGGCGACCGCGTGCTCAAGGCCGTCGGCGAACGCCTGTGCGAGAAAGTCCGCGAATCGGCCACCGTCGCGCGTCTGGGCGGCGATGAGTTCACGGTCGTGCTCGAAGACGTGCAACACGCCGACCAGGTGCAGCGCGTCGCCAGCGATCTGCTCGATGTCTTCACCACACCACTGACGCTGGACAGCGGCCAGGAAGTCATCATCTCCCCCTCGATCGGCATCAGCCTGTATCCGGATCACGCGCAGGTACCGACGGACCTGCTCAAATTCGCGGACACCGCGATGTACCATGCCAAGGAACAAGGCCGCAACATGTACCAGATGTACACGCCGGAAATGGACGCGATCACGCGCCAGCGCGCGAACATGCTGGCCGGTTTGCGCTTGGCGCTGGAGCGCGGGGAACTCAGCCTGGTTTACCAGCCGATGCTCGCCCTCGACGAAGGCCGCATCACCGGCGTCGAAGCGCTGCTGCGCTGGAACAGTGCCGAATTCGGCTCGATTCCACCGAGCGTGTTCATCCCGCTGGCCGAAGAGGCAGGTCTGATCGAGCGCATCGGCGAATTCGTCCTGCACCGCGCCTGCGTGCAGCTGCGCCATTGGCAGGACCACGGCCTGTCGGGCATCACCATGTCGGTCAATCTTTCCGCGTTGCAACTGCTGCGCGACGAGTTGACCCAGCGCCTGTGCGAAATCCTGGCCGAGGCACAGATCGAACCCCAACACTTGGAACTGGAGTTGACCGAAAGCGTGCTGATGGCCAATCCCGAACGCGCCATCCACACTCTCGATCGCTTGCACGCGGTCGGCGTGGCCATCGCGATCGACGATTTCGGTACCGGCTATTCCTCACTCAGTTACCTCAAGCGCCTGCCCATCGACCGCCTCAAGATCGACCGCAGTTTCGTCGGCGACATCACCACCGACCCGGACGACGAGGCCATCACCAAGACGATCATCACGATGGCGCATTCGCTGGGGCTGGACGTCGTCGCCGAAGGCGTGGAAACGCTGGAGCAGCTCGAATACCTGCACGAACAGGGCTGCGACGAAATCCAGGGGCATTGGCTGTCTATACCGCTGGACGCAGGCTCGTGCTTCACCTTCATCCGTGAATTCGAGCGCAGCCGACCGCCGGCGCGGTCGCGGCTGACCGTGCGTTGACCCTGCGCCCGCGCCCGCCTATAGTCCCGCCATGTCCAATGCCAATCCCGCCCTGAACGAACTGCACGAGGTCAGCGGACGCATCGATCGCCTGCTCGAATTGTGCCGGCGCCTGGCCGAGGAAAACCGCAGCCTGCGCCAGAGCCAGGATCAGCTCGCCTCGGAACGTTCGAACCTGCTCGCGAAAAACGAACAGGCGCGTACGCGCGTCGAGGCGATGATCGCGCGCCTGCGTTCGCTGGAGAACGGCGCGTGAGCGGCGAGGGACCGATCGCGGTCAGCATTCTGGATCGTGAATTCCTCATCGGCTGCACACCGGAGGAGCGTCCCGGCCTGATCGCGGCGGCAGGTTATCTCGATGGCAAGATGCGTGAAATCCGCGATCATGCGCGTTCCGCCGGCGTCGATCGCATCGCCGTGATGGCGGCACTGAACATCGCGCACGAACTGATTCAGCTGCGCCAGCATCGCGACACCCACGACGGCGCCTTGGCACAACATCTGCAGATGCTGCGCGCCAAGCTTGATGGTGTGCTCGCAACTTCGGTAAAATGACGCCGCGTCCCCTGCGGTGTGCGAGAGCGCATCCAACCATATTGCCTTGTTCCTATATACGACCCCGGGGTGGCAGTGTTCGAGTCCGTGTGCATGTCCGCCATGAGCGGAAAGCCTGACGACCGGCGAGCCATCCCACCTGATCCTAGGGATCAAGGTCGTTCGGTGTGCAACGGCATCGCGGAGGGCGCGCTTTTTTTTCCACGCGCTCGCTGCGCGTGAATCGCGACCCCGACCGTACCCCATTGCGCGAACGCCTGCGCGAGCAACGTGCGCAATTGCCTGCCAGCGAGCGCATCTCCGCTGCCACCGCGTTGGCTGCAGCGCTGGAACAGCTTCCGGAATTCCTCGTCGATGCACGCATCGCCGGTTACTGGGCGGTGCGCGGCGAGATACCGCTGCACGCTGCCTTCACCAGCCTTCGCTCGCGCGGACAGGCCTATTGCCTGCCGATGCTTTCCGAAGATGGCGCACTGCGCTTCGCGCCGTGGCAGCCCGACTTGCCCTTGCGCGGCAACCGTTACGGAATTCCGGAGCCCGATGCGCCCGCGGATGCATGGCTCGCGCCATCGGATCTGGATGTCGCGCTGGTCCCGCTGTTGGGTTTCGATCGACGCGGCAACCGGCTCGGCAGCGGCGGCGGATGGTACGACCGCAGTTTCGCATTTCTGCGCGATGCGCCACGACCCGCGCGCCCGATCCTGGTCGGCATCGGTTACCATTTTCAGGAAGTGGCGAAACTCGATGCCCAGCCCTGGGACGTGCGCATGGACTTCATTGCCACTGACAAAGAACTGATATCGTGTCTTGATGTTTGAAGGATCGGGCATCCTGCCGCGACCGTTTGTCGAATCGGCGATGAAGCCTCCGATTCGTCGGCTCATCCCTGTGCCGAGAACTTCGCTGCTTCGGAGAATTGAAGTGAACCATTGGCTGATGAAATCCGAGCCGGACGAGTTTTCCATCGACGACTTGGCACGCAAGAAGATCGAGCCGTGGAGCGGCGTGCGCAATTACCAGGCGCGCAACTGCCTGCGCGAGATGTGCGCCGGCGATGGCGTGCTTTTCTATCACTCCAGTTGCGCCGAGCCCGGCGTCGTCGGCATTGCCACGGTCACGACGGCAGCGTATCCGGATCCGACCCAGTTCGATCCGAAAAGCGACTATTTCGATGCAAAAGCCACGCACTCGGCTCCGCGCTGGTCGCTTGTCGACGTCAAGTTCAAGCGCAAGCTCAAGCGCAAGATCGCGTTGACCGAACTCAAGGACCGCAAGGAATTACAGGGCTTAGCCCTTATTCGTCCCGGCAACCGGCTATCGGTGTTGCCGGTGACGCCGGCACAATGGAATTTCATCCTGGAATTGGAATAATGGCCGACGATCGCGAAGAACAAAAGCGCCTGGCCGCCGAACGCGCCATCGGCTACGTCGATGAAGGCAGCGTTCTTGGCGTCGGTACGGGTTCGACCGTTGCGCATTTCATCGATGCGCTCGGTGCGCGGCGCGACCTGATCGAGGCGGCCGTATCCAGTTCCGAGCAAAGCACGGCTCGGCTGAAACAGCACGGCATTCGCGTCGTCGATCTCAACAGCGTCGGCACGCTGGCGCTCTACGTCGACGGTGCCGACGAATGCGATCCGCACAAACACCTGATCAAGGGCGGCGGCGGCGCGCTGACACGCGAGAAGATCATCGCCGCGGCATCGAAGACTTTCGTGTGCATGATCGACGCGGCCAAGCGCGTCGATGTACTCGGCAAATTCCCGTTGCCCATCGAAGTCATTCCCATGGCGCGCGGCCATGTCGCGCGTGAAATCGCACGGCGCGGCGGCAATCCAGTCTGGCGCGACGGCTTAATCACCGACAACGGCAACATCATCCTCGACGTGCATGGCTGGCGCATCGACGACCCGGTCGCGCTGGAAGCCGACCTCAACCAGATCACCGGGATCGTGTGCGTCGGTTTGTTCGCCAAGCGCCCCGCCGATATCGTTCTGATCGGCGATTCGGTAATGCCTTAGCGTTACGTCTGCTTTTCCATCTGCTTGATCATTCCTGAAAGCCCGCCGTGCAGGGCGAACACCTGGAATCCGAGCTTGCTTAGGATAAAGGCAGCAGCCGCGCTGCGCTCGCCGGTATTGCAGTAGACGATGTATTTTTTCGCCTTGTCGTATTCGGTCATGTTCTCGCGCAGCGTATACAGCGGCGTGTTGATCGAACCCTTGATCGCGCGCTCAGCGTGTTCGTCGGGCATTCGTACGTCGAGAACAACCGCGCCCTGGCGCGCCATGATCGAAGCCATGCCCGGCGTCAGCCATTCGACGACGGGCGGCTTGAGCACCTCGTCGAACGACTTCTTCGCCAACCGCATCAGCCTGCCGTCCTTGAGCATCGTCACCGTGGCATTGCGCACTGTGTTCGCCAGCAACGCATCCTCGCCGAAGGTATCGCCGCGCACCAGATAAGCGACAATCGCATTGCCGGTTTCCAGGCTTTTCGACACGGACGCCGTGCCATCCTTGATCGCATAGAAATAGTCGGCCTCCTCGCCCTCGCGGATGACGACGTCGCCGCTCTTGACCGCGATTTCCTCAAAACGCTGGAACATGCGCTCGATGTTTCCGGTCGGCAGTTTGTGCAGGGCCCGCGATTGCAGCAGGCGGAACACCCAGCGATTGGCGTCCGGACTCGGATCCACGTGACGGAAATTCTCGTTGCGCGAGAGCTGGTCCCAAGTCTGTACTTTTTCCATATAGCGCCGGTCGAGTTTGACCAGCGTAGCGCTGCGCGAGGTCACTGTGGCGGTGAATCGACGCGGCTGTAAATCACCGAGCGCATAGCGCCCCTGCAGGGTGCTCGCATCGATTTCCTTCTGCTTGCCGTCGGGATAATCTCCTTTTACCCGACCGGCACGCACGAAGATGGTCTGGTCGTCGGTATCGCCGGCCTTGAACAGCATCGTACCCTTGGCGACGTCGACGCTCTCGGCCTCGCGCGCGAGCTGCTCGAGGTTTTCCGGCAGCAGTTTGTCGAGCGGATAGAACTTGGCAAGCTCGGCGACTTCGATGCTCATGGCGCGCTCCACGGGATCGAGGTGCAGTGTATCCCGGCGGACGCGCAAACAAAAACCCCCAGGGGAAGCCTGGGGGTTTGGGATAAGTGCTCAGCGATGACCTACTCTCACATGGCTTAAGCCACACTACCATCGGCGCGGGCGCGTTTCACTTCCGAGTTCGGGATGGGATCGGGTGGTACCACGCTGCTGTAATCGCTGAGCGATCGGTGCTAGTCGCGCTTGTGCGCGGACTTGGCATGGGGTTGGGACGTAACAAGGTTGGACTCTCACGAGCGATGCCCGTTGAGGTATCAGTTTTCCCTGCTTTTTCTAAACGTCCCGACCTGGACGGTCGGGGCTTGTGCAGGGATGCACATTACGAGTCTCAGTGACTCCAAGGAATCTTGGAGTTATATGATCAAGCCGCACGGATCATTAGTATTGGTTAGCTCGGCCTTGCGGCGATACACACCCAACCTATCAACCACCTAGTCTTGATGGTTCCTTCAGGGAGATTACTCTCCGGGATGTCTCATCTTGAGGCGCGCTTCCCGCTTAGATGCTTTCAGCGGTTATCGCTTCCGAACATAGCTACCCGGCAGTGCCACTGGCGTGACAACCGGAACACCAGGGGTTCGTCCACTCCGGTCCTCTCGTACTAGGAGCAGCCCCTCTCAAACATCCAACGCCCACGACAGATAGGGACCGAACTGTCTCACGACGTTCTGAACCCAGCTCGCGTACCACTTTAAATGGCGAACAGCCATACCCTTGGGACCGGCTACAGCCCCAGGATGTGATGAGCCGACATCGAGGTGCCAAACACCGCCGTCGATATGAACTCTTGGGCGGTATCAGCCTGTTATCCCCGGAGTACCTTTTATCCGTTGAGCGATGGCCCTTCCATACAGAACCACCGGATCACTAAGACCTACTTTCGTACCTGCTTGATCCGTCGATCTCGCAGTCAAGCGCGCTTATGCCTTTACACACACTGCACGATGTCCGACCGTGCTGAGCGCACCTTCGTGCTCCTCCGTTACTCTTTGGGAGGAGACCGCCCCAGTCAAACTACCCACCATACACGGTCCCCGACCCGGATTACGGGCCTAGGTTAGAACGTCAAGCACTTCAGGGTGGTATTTCAAGGTTGCCTCCATCCAAGCTAGCGCCTGGACTTCAAAGGCTCCCACCTATCCTACACAGAAGAACTCAACGTTCAGTGTAAAGCTATAGTAAAGGTTCACGGGGTCTTTCCGTCTTGCCGCGGGAACGCTGCATCTTCACAGCGATTTCAATTTCACTGAGTCTTGGGTGGAGACAGCGCCGCTGTCGTTACGCCATTCGTGCAGGTCGGAACTTACCCGACAAGGAATTTCGCTACCTTAGGACCGTTATAGTTACGGCCGCCGTTTACTGGGGCTTCGATCAGGAGCTTCGCCTTGCGGCTGACCCCATCAATTGACCTTCCAGCACCGGGCAGGCGTCACACCCTATACGTCCACTTTCGTGTTTGCAGAGTGCTGTGTTTTTGGTAAACAGTCGCAGCGGCCTGGTCACTGCGACCCACGATCGCTCAGCTACGCGTGTAGCCACGATCATGGGTGCACCTTCTCCCGAAGTTACGGTGCTATGTTGCCTAGTTCCTTCACCCAAGTTCTCTCAAGCGCCTTGGGATTCTCACCCTGCCTACCTGTGTCGGATTACGGTACGGTCCTCGTGATCTGAAGCTTAGAAGCTTTTCCTGGAAGCGTGGGATCGGTGACTTCGTCCAAAAAGGACTCGTCTCGCTGCTCGGTGTAAAGATCGCCGGATTTGCCAAACGATCACACCTACCTGCTTTCCCCGGGACAACCAACGCCCGGTACACCTACCCTTCTCCGTCACTCCATCGCAACCACGAGCGGTTCTGGAATATTAACCAGATTCCCATCGACTACGCGTTTCCGCCTCGCCTTAGGGACCGACTCACCCTGCGCCGATGAACGTTGCGCTAGGAAACCTTGGGCTTTCGGCGTGGAGGCTTTTCACCTCCATTATCGTTACTCATGTCAGCATTCGCGCTTGTGATACCTCCAGCATGCCTTTCGACACACCTTCACCGGCTTACACAACGCTCCTCTACCGCGCACACGTTCCGAAGAATATGTGCACCCCGAGCTTCGGTTTACCGCTTAGCCCCGTTAAATCTTCCGCGCAGACCGACTCGACCAGTGAGCTATTACGCTTTCTTTAAAGGGTGGCTGCTTCTAAGCCAACCTCCTGGCTGTTTATGCCTTTCCACATCGTTTTCCACTGAGCGGTAATTGGGGACCTTAGCTGCGGGTCTGGGTTGTTTCCCTTTTCACGACGGACGTTCGCACCCGCCGTGTGTCTCCCATGTAGCACGTGTTGGTATTCGGAGTTTGCCATGGTTTGGTAAGTCACGATGACCCCCTAGCCATAACAGTGCTCTACCCCCAACAGTGTTCGCACGAGGCGCTACCTAAATAGCTTTCGAGGAGAACCAGCTATCTCCAGGTTCGGTTAGCTTTTCACTCCTAGCCACACCTCATCCCCATCTTTTGCAACAGATGTGGGTTCGGGCCTCCAGTGCGTGTTACCGCACCTTCACCCTGGGCATGGCTAGATCACCTGGTTTCGGGTCTACTGCCTGCGACTATGCGCCCTGTTCGGACTCGGTTTCCCTTCGCCTTCCCTAGTCGGTTAAGCTTGCCACAGACATGTAAGTCGCTGACCCATTATACAAAAGGTACGCAGTCGCCCTTGCGGGCTTCCACTGCTTGTACATCTACGGTTTCAGGTTCTATTTCACTCCCCTCTCCGGGGTTCTTTTCGCCTTTCCCTCACGGTACTGGTTCACTATCGGTCGGTCAGGAGTATTTAGCCTTGGAAGATGGTCCTCCCATGTTCAGACAGGGTTTCTCGTGCCCCGCCTTACTCACTTTCATCATCTATGCCCTTTCGCCTACGGGGCTATCACCCGCTATGGCCGGCCTTTCCAGACCGTTCGACTAAAACATAGATAACTTTTGGGCTACTACGCGTTCGCTCGTCGCTACTAGCGCAATCTCGGTTGATTTCTTTTCCTCCAGGTACTGAGATATTTCAGTTCCCTGGGTTCGCCTCCCTTGTCTATAGATTCAACAAGGGATCTCTCTTGCGAGAGGGGTTTCCCCATTCGGACATCGCGGGATCAATGCTTGTTGCCAGCTCCCCCGCGCTTTTCGCAGGCTGCCACGTCCTTCTTCGCCTCTGACCGCCAAGGCATCCACCGTAGACGCTTATTCGCTTGATCATATAACTCCAAGTCGCCTCGAAGTCACACAACAAGACTCGCCTAATTGCCTCAACGACACATCTAAACTCGGTGAGAGTTCAGACGCTTGTTACGTCCCAAATTGTCAAAGAACACATCCAGACCTCAACGTCTGGCTGCTTCAAATGCGTGTGCGCTGTCATATCCAGTTTTGGTGGGTCTGGGAGGACTCGAACCACCGACCTCGCCCTTATCAGGGGCGCGCTCTAACCACCTGAGCTACAGACCCAAAGATCTTAGATCTGGTGGAGCTGACCGGGATCGAACCGGTGACCCCCTGCTTGCAAAGCAGGTGCTCTCCCAGCTGAGCTACAGCCCCGTTGGGACGTGCGCCGTTTCTGGATATGCAGGTGTCTTGTGTGGGTGCCTTGGGTGGCGGATCAGTCGTTCTCGAAAGGAGGTGATCCAGCCGCACCTTCCGATACGGCTACCTTGTTACGACTTCACCCCAGTCATTGACCACTCCGTGGCAAGCGTCCCCCTTGCGGTTAGACTACCTGCTTCTGGAGCAACCAACTCCCATGGTGTGACGGGCGGTGTGTACAAGGCCCGGGAACGTATTCACCGCGACAATGCTGATTCGCGATTACTAGCGATTCCGACTTCACGTAGTCGAGTTGCAGACTACGATCCGGACTGAGAGAGGTTTTATCGGGATTGGCTCCGCCTCGCGGCTTGGCTTCCCTCTGTACCTCCCATTGTAGTACGTGTGTAGCCCTGGTCGTAAGGGCCATGATGACTTGACGTCATCCCCACCTTCCTCCGGTTTGTCACCGGCAGTCTCCTTAGAGTTCCCACCTTTACGTGCTGGCAACTAAGGACAAGGGTTGCGCTCGTTGCGGGACTTAACCCAACATCTCACGACACGAGCTGACGACAGCCATGCAGCACCTGTGTTCGCATTCCCGAAGGCACTCCCGCATCTCTGCAGGATTCGCGACATGTCAAGACCAGGTAAGGTTCTTCGCGTTGCATCGAATTAAACCACATACTCCACCGCTTGTGCGGGCCCCCGTCAATTCCTTTGAGTTTCAGTCTTGCGACCGTACTCCCCAGGCGGCGAACTTAACGCGTTAGCTTCGATACTGAGTGCCAAGTTGCACCCAACATCCAGTTCGCATCGTTTAGGGCGTGGACTACCAGGGTATCTAATCCTGTTTGCTCCCCACGCTTTCGTGCCTCAGTGTCAGTGCTGGTCCAGGTAGCCGCCTTCGCCACTGGTGTTCCTCCCGATCTCTACGCATTTCACTGCTACACCGGGAATTCCACTACCCTCTACCGCACTCCAGCTTTCCAGTATCCACTGCCATTCCCAGGTTGAGCCCGGGGATTTCACAGCAGACTTAAAAAACCACCTACGCACCCTTTACGCCCAGTAATTCCGAGTAACGCTTGCACCCTTCGTATTACCGCGGCTGCTGGCACGAAGTTAGCCGGTGCTTATTCCTCCGGTACCGTCAGTTTGCCGGGTTGTTAACCCGACACGTTTCGTTCCGGATAAAAGTGCTTTACAACCCGAAGGCCTTCTTCACACACGCGGCATTGCTGGATCAGGGTTGCCCCCATTGTCCAATATTCCCCACTGCTGCCTCCCGTAGGAGTCTGGGCCGTGTCTCAGTCCCAGTGTGGCTGATCATCCTCTCAGACCAGCTACGGATCGTCGCCTTGGTAGGCCTTTACCCCACCAACTAGCTAATCCGACATCGGCTTATCCAACCGCGCGAGGTCTTGCGATCCCCCGCTTTCACCGTAAGGTCGTATGCGGTATTAGCGTAAGTTTCCCTACGTTATCCCCCACGACTGGGCAAATTCCGATGTGTTCCTCACCCGTCCGCCACTCGCCATCAAAGTGTATTGCTACACCTCATGCTGCCGTTCGACTTGCATGTGTTAGGCATGCCGCCAGCGTTCACTCTGAGCCAGGATCAAACTCTTCAGTTGAAATTGCAGACCAAAGACGAATCCCTGATCAATACTTTAGAGAGTGACCCCAAGCTGCTTTGATTACTCAAATTACGATTCCAAAGAATCGAGGCTTGGGACGCTCTTGTCTCGATGGACTTTTTCCATCCATCCCAAGGCGCCCACACAAGTCACCTGCGCACACTGTCAAAGATCATTTTCCTGCCGAATCAACACCCGGCAACCCCTAGACCTTTCGTCCGAGGGAGCCGCACATTATACATTCACTTCCGGAGCCGTCAACAGGTCGCGTAGTCGGAAAATCGCGCATGGGCGCTGTGCTAGCATCGCCGCCATCCATCGCAGACGGCACGCGACGCCATGGGCGAGTTGTACGAAGAACGCAGGCAGGAACCGCGCTTCACCGTGCCGGGGAAATACCGGCTGGAAACGGGCCGCGTGGGCGATGTCCAAGGCCGCATCCTGGACTTGTCCCTCAATGGCGCGCTGTTCGAGCATGGCGGCAGCGTCAAGCTGGAACCGGGCTCACATCATGCCGTCACCCTGGAATTCGACGGTCAGCCGCCGTTTCGCGGCGACTGCCTGCTGGTATGGGTGGACAGCACCCGCATCGGCATCGAGTTCTACGACATGGACCCGCAGAATTTCGCCGCGTTGAGTGCTTTGATCGAAGCGCTCAGCTGCACCCATCGCTGATTTCGGAGCCTTCATGCATAACGGATTCGTTCGCTGCGTAGCGATGCTAGGCATAAGTTCGGCGCTGGGTTTGAGCGCCTGCGCGGCGCAAGCGTCGGGACCCTACGTCGAACTCAAGGGTCAACGCTACCAGATCGAAATCGCCGCTGACGAAGCCGCACGCGAACGCGGCCTGATGTTCCGCGAGAGCATGCCCGCCGACCACGGCATGCTATTCGTGTTCGACGACGCGCAAGTGCGTACGTTCTGGATGAAGAACACGCACATTCCATTGGACATTTTATACTTTGACAAAAATTACAAATTGATCAGCGTGCAGCAGCGCGTGCCGCCATGCCTGAACTCCGGCAACAATTGCCCGGGTTATCCGTCGGAAGGTGCCGCGCAATATGTACTCGAACTCAATGCCGGCACGGCAGACAAGCTCGGCGTAAAGCCGGGCGATGCGTTGGCCGTGCATCGCTGATCGTCGCGCAGGCACGACAGACCGCATTGGTACGGCACCAGCCGCAGGGGTGGGCCATTCCGCGCATAGAGCATTTCATCGGTAATCGGCACGAATTGCAGCATGGTCTTTCTCCGGGATCATGCATGCGGATTACAGCAAACGCAGATGCAATGTTCATGACACGCAACGGGCAATTCGCGGGCATCGCGGCCGGGCCTTGCGCCGGCGCGCACTTCGCGTAAGATCGTGGTAACGCGGCGCCGCCGCTGCCGGAGATAGGCGATGCACGATGCCTGGCAGGACCTGCGCAATGCCAACGATGCCGACATTCCGCTGTTCGCCACAGCCTTGCTGATCGCCAAGGACGAATACCCGGCCCTCGACGAGGCCGCCTACGAATCACACCTGCACGAATACACCCGGCGCCTGCGCATATTGCCCAAGGGCAACGAAAGCGCGGCGGAATTGCGGGCAATCAACCGTTTCCTGTACGACGAACTCGGATTCTGCGGCGACGACCGCGATTACTACGATCCGCGCAACAGCTATCTGAACGATGTGCTCGACCGGCGCATGGGCAATCCGATCTCGCTCGCCGTTGTGCAGATCGAGTTGGCGCGGCGCCTGGGCGTGCCGCTGGAAGGCATCTCGTTCCCGGGGCATTTCCTCGTGCGCCTGCCGCTCGAGGAAGGCATGGTCGTGCTCGATCCCTACCAGAAGGGCCGCTCGCTCGACGTCGCCGAATTGCGTCGTCGCGCACGTGCGCATACCGACGCGCAGGAACTCGACGACGATCGCCTAGCGCGGATGCTGGAACCGGCCAGCCATCGCGCGATCCTCACGCGCATGCTGCGCAACTTGAAGGGCGCCTACGCCGAACGCGAACAATGGGACAAAGCCGTGCGTTGCTGCGACCGCCTGCTCATCCTCGACGCCCTCGGGGTATCCGAATACCGCGATCGCGGCATGTGCTACCTGCATCTGGGCCACACGCGGGGTGCGCGCGAGGATTGGCAGCGTTATCTGGCGCTGATGCCGCAGGCCGACGATGCCGAGGAAATCGCGCTGAAGCTGGCGGAGTTGGGCGCGGCGATGCCGCGGCTCAATTGATCTGATCAGCGAATTTCGATCATCTCGAAATCCGACTTCGTCACGCCGCAATCGGGGCAGGTCCAGGTTTCGGGAATGTCTTCCCAGCGCGTGCCCGGCGCGATGCCATCCGCGGGCCAACCTTCCGCCTCGTTGTAGATGAAGCCGCAGACCACGCACATGAAGCTGCGGAAGGGTACGCTGTCGGGTTGAAGTCGGGCATTCATCGAAAATATCGGGGCGAAGCAAGAATTTCGGGCGCTTATTCTACCCGTTACACTTGCGGTCATGCACATGCCCGCATTTCCCGCGCGCGGACTCTACGCCATCACCGATGGACCACGCGCCGATCTCATCGATGCCTGCGCTGCCGCGATGGAAGGCGGTGCGGCGGTCCTGCAATACCGCGACAAGAGTTCGGATCACACACGCCGTCGTGACGAGGCTCGCGCGACTCTCCGCTGTTGTGCGCGCAGACACGGCGTACCGTTGATCGTCAACGACGATATCGAACTGGCCGCCGAGATCGGCGCCGCCGGCGTGCATCTGGGCGAAGACGATACACACCTCGCCACCGCGCGCGCGCGACTTGGTCGCAACGCCATCATCGGCGTCTCCTGCTACGACTCGCTCGATCGCGCACGCGAACTCGCCGCGCGGCGCCGATTATCTCGCCTTCGGCGCATTCTTCCCATCGCCGACCAAACCACAGGCACGCCGCGCCACGCCGGATCTGTTGCGCGCCGCGCGCGCATTCGGCAAGCCGCTGGTGGCGATCGGCGGCATTACGCCGGACAATGCATCGTCGCTGATCGCGGCCGGCGCCGATTTCGTCGCCGCGATTTTCGGCGTATTCGGCCAAGACAACATGATTTGCAGCGGCGCGCCGTTACGCCGAGCTTTTCCTTGAGTAGATACCCACATGTCCACGAATCACGAACTCTTCCAACGCGCGCTGCCCCGATTGCCCGGCGGCGTCAATTCGCCCGTGCGCGCCTTCCGCTCGGTCGGCGGCGAACCGTTCTTTACCGACCACGCCGACGGCGCGTATCTATGGGATGTCGAGGGCAAGCGCTACATCGACTACGTCGGCTCGTGGGGGCCGATGATCGTCGGCCACAATCATCCGAAGGTGCGCACGGCGGTGGAACACGCGGTGCGCGCCGGGCCTGTCCTTCGGCACACCTTGCCCGGCCGAAGTGACGATGGCCGAAACGATCGCGCGCCTCGTGCCATCCATGCAGATGCTGCGCATGGTCAATTCCGGCACCGAGGCGACGATGTCGGCGATCCGCGTCGCGCGCGGCTTCACCGGCCGCGACAAGATCGTGAAATTCGAAGGCTGCTATCACGGCCACGGCGACAGCTTCCTGGTCAAGGCCGGCTCCGGCGCGCTGACTTTCGGCGTGCCGACCTCGCCGGGCGTGCCCAAGGCGCTGGCCGATCTCACGCTGACGCTGCCCTACAACGATCTCGATGCCGCGCAGGAACTTTTCGACAAGTTCGGGCGATGAAATCGCCGGCCTGATCATCGAGCCGGTCGCCGGCAACATGAACTGCATTCCGCCGCGCGACAGGCTATCTGCAAGCTCTGCGCGAGCTGTGCACGCGCCACGGCGCCGTGCTGATTTTCGACGAGGTGATGACCGGATTCCGCGTCGCGCTCGGCGGCGCGCAGGAGCGCTACGGCATCACGCCGGACCTGACCACCTTCGGCAAGATCATCGGCGGCGGCATGCCGGTCGGTGCCTATGGCGGGCGCCGCGAAATCATGGAGAAGGTCGCGCCGAGCGGGCCGATCTATCAGGCCGGCACGCTGAGCGGCAATCCGGTCGCGATGGCGGCTGGACTCGCCATGCTCGATCTGATCCAGGCGCCGGGTTTTTACGAAGATCTCGAACGCAAGACGACGCTTGCTCGTCGATGGCCTGCGTGCGGTCGCGATCGAAACAGGCATGCCATTCAGCACGAACCGCGTCGGCGGCATGTTCGGCCTGTTCTTCACCGGATGCACAAGTGGACACGTATACACAGGCCACGGCCTGCGACGTCGCCGCATTCAATCGCTTCTTCCACGCCATGCTCGACGCGCGGCGTGTATGTGGCGCCATCCGCGTTCGAAGCCGGCTTCCTGTCCACCGCGCACAGCGAACAGGACATCGCGGACACGATCCAGGCAGCGCGCGAATCCTTCCGGGAGATTCGTCATGCGTCCTGAAACGCTTGCCGTACATGCTGGCGCGGAACCCGACGCCGCCACCGGCGCGGTTGCGCCGCCGATCCACCTGTCAACCACGTTCGCGCACGGTCCGGCCGCCGAACGCATCGCCGGTTACGAATACCAGCGTGAAGGCAACCCGACCCAGGATCGCCTGGAAACCGCGCTCGCCGCGCTTGAAGGCGGCACCGTCGCACTGGCCTTTGCCTCGGGCATGGCCGCAATCACGGCGCTGCTCGAAGCGTTGCCGAACGGCGCGCGCATCCTGATTCCCGACGACTGCTACACCGGACTGCGCCTGCTCGCGCAGGATTTTCTCGTGCGACGCGGCATCGTCACCGTCGCCGTCGACATGAGCGACCTTGCCGGCGTTCGTGCGGCGAGTGCCGGCGGCATGGCGCTGATCTGGGCGGAAACGCCATCGAATCCGCGCATGCAAGTCGCGGACATCGTCGCGCTCGCGCAGATCGCGCACGCACAGGGCGCGTTGCTCGCCTGCGACAACACCTTTGCCACGCCGGTCCTGCAGCAGCCGCTCGCACTCGGCGCCGATGTCGTCATGCACTCGACCACGAAATATTTCGGCGGCCACAGCGACGTGCTCGGCGGCGCCCTCGTGTTCGCACGCTGCGACGCCCTGCATGAACGCGTCGCGCATTACCGCCACGTCACCGGCGCGATCCTGTCACCGTTCAGCGCCTGGATGCTGCTGCGTGGTTGCCGCTCGCTGCCGGCACGCATGGCCTGGCATTGCCGCAACGCGCGCTTGGTCGCGGAATTCCTCGCCGTCGCATCCGCGCGTGGAGCGCGTGAACTGGCCGGGTCTGCCCACGCATCCGCAGCACGTTGTAGCTGCCAAACAGATGTGCGACTTCGGCGGCATGCTCAGCGTCGAGATCCGCGGTGGGCGCGATGCGACGCTCGCCGTCGCAGCCAAGGTGAATCTGTTCACCAACGCGACGTCGCTCGGCGGCTGCGAATCGCTCATCGAACATCGCGCCTCGGTCGAAGGCAAACATCCGTTGTCACCGCAGAACCTGTTGCGGATTTCAGTCGGACTCGAACATCCCGACGATCTGGTTGCCGATCTGGCGCAAGCGCTGGATTGAGTTACCAAGTTCCTACATTCGGCATCGACGCCCACGGCTCGCGCGGCGGCAGATGACCTTCCTGCAGTAACTCGATGCTGATCGAATCCGGCGAACGCACGAAGGCCATGTGCCCGTCGCGCGGTGGACGGCTGATCGTGTAGCCCATGGCCTGCAAATGCGCGCAGGTAGCATAGATATTTTCAACACGGAACGCGAGGTGGCCGAAATTGCGCGCCGAGCCGTAATCCTCGGTCGAACCGCCTTCGCCCGGCCAGTTGTACGTCAATTCGATCTCCGCATCCGGCGTTTCGTTCGCCGCCAGGAACACCAGCGTGAAGCGACCTTGCGCATTTTCCTTGCGTCGCGTTTCGACCAGGCCGAGGCCCTCGCAATAGAAACGCAACGAGGCGTCGAGATCGCGTACACGTACCATCGTGTGCAGGTATTTCATGGTCGGCCCGTCGATCCAGAAGCAGTCAGTGTCGTCATCGCGGCATCTCAAGGCTGCTGGAACCGCGGCAGATAGTGCATCAACTGGGTAAGGCGTTCCAGCGGGTCGGTCATCTGCAGCAGGTGCTGGCGCTCGCGATTCTCCAGCGGCAGCGCCTCGGCGAGGCGGAATCCGACCCAACTCGCATCGTCGTAGCGCTCGCGTGGCGCACTCGCGCTTTGCCCGCCCATGCATTCGAGCAGGCGCTCGAGGATGGTCGCGAGCAGCGCATGTTCGGGCGGCACCTGCACGACGGGCTCGTCCGGCCAGAAATGCGCGTCGCCATGCACGAGGCCGTTGTCGCGTACGCGCGTGTGCGTGACACGGAAGCGCGCGCCGCCGTCGGCGCGGATGCCGAGCAGGCCATCGTCGGATGTATAGAAATCCACAATGCGCGCCAATGTGCCGACCGCCGCCGGTACCGCCGGTTCGCCCGCTTCCCGGCCGTGCAGGATCAGACACACGCCGAAACCGGCACCGCTGCGCGCGCAATCGCGAACCAGGTCGAGGTAGCGGCGCTCGAACACGCGCAGTTCGAGCACGCCGCCGGGAAACAGCACGCTGTTGAGCGGGAAGAGCGGAATCGAAGCTGACGGAATGTCGGCGGCCATCACGCCCGCAGTGTAGGACGGATCGGCGTCAGCGCAAACTGCGCAGGAATCGCCGTGGCGCGTCCTCGAAACCACCGTTGGACATGAACACGACGTGGTCGCCCGGCTGCGCGGATTCGTGCAATAGCGCGATCAAGGCGTCGACGCTTGGCGCAATATGGCCACGGCCACCGAGCGCATCGATGACGCGCTGCGCGTCCCACGGCAATTCAGGCCGGCGCAGGAAGACCACGGCATCGGCATCGTGCAAGGAGGGTGCGAGTCCGTCCGCGTGCGCGCCGAGACGCATCGAGTTCGAGCGCGGCTCCATGCCGACCAGAATGCGCGCCTTGCCCACGCGTGCGCGCAGACCCGCGAGCGTCGTCGCGATCGCGGTCGGGTGATGCGCGAAATCGTCGTATACGGCTATACCGCCGTGCTCGCCGATATGTTCGAGGCGGCGCTTGGCGCTGCGGAAATCGGCGAGCGCGGCGATGGCCCGCGCCGCATCCACACCGCTCGCAGCGGCCGCTGCGAGCGCGGCCACCGCATTCATGACGTTGTGCCGGCCAATGAGGTTCCAGCGCACGATGCCGATATCGCGGTCATCGCACAGCACGGCGAATTGCGATCCGTCGGCCTCGATCAGGCGCGCTTGCCAATCGCCGGTGGCCATGCCGAACGTCGTGACCGGCGTCCACGCGCCCATGGCCAACACTTCGGCAAGGCGCGCATCCTCGGCGTTGACGACGAGGCGTCCATTGCCCGGCACGCTGCGCACGAGGTGATGGAACTGGCGCTGGATCGCGGCGACGTCGGGAAAGATGTCGGCGTGGTCGAATTCCAGATTGTTCAGGATCGCGAGCGTCGGCCGGTAATGCACGAACTTGCTGCGCTTGTCGAAAAACGCAGTGTCGTATTCATCGGCTTCGATGACGAAATCGCTCCCGCCAAGCCTTGCCGACACTCCGAAATTCTCCGGCACGCCGCCGACGAGGAAACCCGGCGCGCGTCCGCACGCTTCGAGAATCCACGCCAGCATTGCCGTCGTCGTGGTCTTGCCGTGCGTGCCGGCGACGGCAAAGACGCGTCGCGACGCGAGCACGTTTTCGCCGATCCATTGCGGGCCGGAAATGTAGGGAGTGCGCGCGTCGAGCAGGCGTTCGATTACGGGATTGCCGCGCGACAGCGCATTGCCGACGATGACGAGATCAGGTTTGGCCGCATCCAGATGTTCGGCGCGATAGCCGGCATCCAGGTGCACGCCGAGCGCGGCGAGCTGATCGCTCATCGGCGGATAGATGTTCGCGTCGCAACCGGAGACGTCATGGCCGAGCTCGCGCGCCAGCGCGGCGACGCCGCCCATGAATGTTCCACAAATTCCCATAATATACAATTTCACAATGCTGCTCAGGCTGCCGCGGCAGCGGCCGAGCCGCCGATTGCCGCACCGAAACTCAATTCGGCGATGATCCAGAACAGCGCGATCAGCAGGCCTGCGGCGAACGGCAGGTTCAAGCTGTGGCGCAGGATGTGCGCGTCGACGATCAGTTTCCACACCACGATCGGCAGCGCGAGCATGCCGAGCAATGCCTGCAATGACGTGATCGTCTCCGGCGTCGGCGGCTTGCCGCCGACGGCCAGCACGATCGGCACGCTCAGGATCGCGAACACGATGGCGCAACTGGTCAGAGCCAGCGCGGCCTGCACAAAACGGGCACGCACGCCTCGCAGGTTGAGCAGCAGATACAGCACGCCGAGGTTGAAGGCGAGGCCGATCAGGCCCGCGCCGAGCGCATCGCCCGGGATGGCGAGCACGCTCGCGATCGCCAGTTGCAGCAGCAGGCTCGCGCCGCACACCCAGACGAGCAGGCGCGGTGAATGCGGCATGTCCTGCGGGCCGCGGCGCAGCAGGATGACGTCGCGCAAGACGAGCAAAAACGCCGGCATCGAAGTCGTCGCGGACGCGGCCGACGCGCTCAGGCCACGGCGCGCGGCAGCACGGCGAGGATGCGCGCGAACACCTCGTCGACCGCCCCCACACCATTGACCGTGACGAGCTTGCCCAGGTCGGCAAAATGCCGCGCCACCGGCGCGGTCTGCTCGCGGTAGACCTCCAGGCGCTTGCGCACGATCGCCGGATCGTCGTCCGGGCGATGCTCGGCCTTGAAGCGGATTTCGCAGCGCTCGAGGATGGCGCGGTCGGGCACGTCGAGTTCGATGGCGATGTCGAGCGGCTGGCGAATGCGCGCCAGCAAATCCTCCAACGCGGCGCACTGGGAGAGATTGCGCGGATAGCCGTCGAGGATGAATCCGCCATGCGCATCGGGTTCTGCGACGCGTTCTTCGAGCATGCCGAGCACGATTTCGTCGGAAACGAGCTTGCCCGCCTCCATCACCACCTTGGCCCTGAGCCCAAGCGGCGTGCCGGCCTTCACCGCTGCACGCAGCAGATCGCCGGTGGAAATGTGCGGCACCTTCAACTCGGCCTTGAGCAGCGCGGCCTGGGTACCCTTGCCCGAACCGTTCGGGCCGAAGAAAACGATGCGCATGTGCTTGGAATTATTCTGCTTGCGGTGGTCAAGAGCCACCCCGACGGGCTAACCTAGCGACGTTGTCACACTTAGTCAAACGGCGCAATCAAGCAATGAGCAGCGGAAACCTGCTGTACGCCCAGTCCGGCGGCGTCACCGCCGTGATCAATGCGACGGCCTGTGCGGTGATCCAGGCCTGCCGGCGGCGCAAGGTCGGCGTATTCGCCGCGCGCAACGGCATCATCGGCGCGCTGCGCGAGCAATTGTTCGACCTGTCGAGTCTCGATGCCACGACCATTGCCGCACTGCGGCATACGCCCGGCGGCGCGTTCGGCTCCTGCCGCTTCAAGCTCAAATCGCTGGATGCCGACCGCGCGCATTACGAACGCCTGATCGCCGTGCTGCGCGCGCACGACATTCGCCATTTCCTCTACAACGGCGGCAACGATTCGGCCGACACCTCTCTGAAGATCGCGCAGTTCGCGCAAACGCTGGGCTACCCGCTCAATGTGATCGGCGTGCCGAAAACGGTGGACAACGACCTGCCGGTCACCGATTCCTGCCCCGGCTTCGGTTCAGTCGCCAAGTACACCGCGGTGTCGGCGCTGGAAGCGAGCCTGGATGTGGCTTCCATGCACGAATCCTCGACCAAAGTGTTTGTCATGGAAGTGATGGGCCGCCACGCCGGCTGGATCGCGGCCGCGGCAGGGCTCGCCGGCAAGCGCACGGACGAACCGCCGCACGTGATCCTGTTTCCGGAAATTGCCTTCGACGAAGCCGCGTTCCTCGCGCGCGTGAAGGCCACGGTCGAGCGCGTGGGCTGGTGCACCGTCGTCGTCTCCGAGGGCGTGAAGAACGCGGACGGGAAATTCCTCGCCGAGGCCGGCAGCACGGATGCCTTCGGCCATACCCAACTCGGCGGCGTAGGGCCAATGATCGCGCAACTGGTCAAGGCCCGGCTCGGCTACAAGTTCCACTGGGCCGTGCCGGACTACCTGCAACGCTCGGCGCGACACCTTGCGAGCAGGACCGATGCGGAACAGGCGTATGCGGTCGGCAAGGCCGCGGTCGAATACGCGCTGGCCGGCAAGAACGGTGTCATGCCCGTAATCAAGCGCGTGTCGAACACGCCGTTCAAGTGGAAGCTGGAACCCGTTTCGCTGACGAAGATCGCCAATGTCGAGAAAAAACTGCCGCGCAGTTTCATCAGCGCAGACGGATTTGGCATCATGCCGGCCGCGCGGCGATATCTGGAGCCGCTGATCCGCGGCGAGGACGCGCCGCCCTACGACGCGGTGAGCGGCTTGCCGAAGTATGCAAAGCCCAAACTGAAGCTGGCGAGGAAGAAATTGCCGGCGTATCCGCTGGCAGACAAGTGAGTCACGGCGCCGCGGAAGCCTGCTGCATGTCGGCGATCTTGCGCTGGTGCGAGGCCAGGAACGGGCGCTCGACGAAGTGTTGCGAGAGCCAGCTCACGAGAAGAATCGGCGCGGTCACGACGAACGCGGTGCGCATCATGGCGAGCGGACTGCCGACAGCCAAAAACCCGAAATGCTGGGCAACCTGCAATAACGGGTAGTGCCACAGGTACAGGCTGTAGCTGATCAGGCCCAACCACGCCAGCACGCGCCCGCGGAACCAGGACTGCGCCGCAGCGGCGCCGAGGATGAGCACCCCGAATGCCGCACCGATCCAGGTGAAGTGCAACAGCAGCCACGGCATTTGCGGCGCCAGCAGGTAATTGCCCAGATGCGTAAAGGCCGCCATCCCGGCGGCGATTCCCGCCAGGCCAAGCAGCACGAGTCCGCGCGCCATCTTCGTCGCCGGCGGGTTGCGCACGTAGGCCATCGCCCCGAAAACGCCGAAGAAGAATTCGTCGAGGCGCGCGGGCAATTGCACGATCCAGCCGTAATCGAAATACCCTGCCCACTGCGGGTCGAACGCCGCGCGGTAGCAGAACAGGCGGAACGCCACGACCAGCGCCAGCACGACAAGCGTCACGAGGGATTTCCGACAGCGCGCAAGCGCGAGAGCCAGCAGCGGCAGGACCGCGTAGAAATCCCATTCGATCGGCATCGTCCAGTACACGCCGTTCAGCGTTTCGCGAGTCGGCACGAGGTTCTGCACGAGAAAAACGTGCCCTATCAGGTTGGCCGGCGCCAATGCCCGCATCTCGCCCATCGCCAGCATCGCCGCCACGATGATCGCCAACTGCACGTAGTACGCCGGCAACACGCGCCGGCAGCGGCGCATCCAGAACGTGCGCAGGCTGGGCATGGGCGCCTGCGCCAATGCCGCGCGATGGAACGGCAACGACAGCAGGAACCCGGACAAGCCGAAGAACAGATCCACGCCGACGAAGCCGCAGGCAGCCAGCGGCGTGAAGTCGATGGCAAGGTGTGCAACGTGGATCGCCAGCACCGGCGAGCCGGAAAATTGCCACAGGTGAAACAAGAGGACCCACGCCGCCGCCACGCCGCGTAATCCGGTCAGTGCCGGGACATAATCCGGCGCGCGTTCGGGAGAGCCGATCGCCGCGCGGCCCTCGATCGCCGTTGTGGTCATTGCCGCTATTTTGCCAGATGACTTGGGGCCCGTTGGCGCGGCGCACAACTGACCGCCGCCGCCGCTACGGGTATACTCGACCCGATTTTTCGTGGCACCCCCGCCTTTACCGTTCAAAGCCTGAGATTCGAGGGAGAATCCGATGTTCTTTCAGCAATACGCCATCTGGATCGCGCTGGGCTGCGCCCTGCTCGCGATCCTTTACGGAATCTGGTCGCGCGCGTGGATTCTGGCCAAACCGGCCGGCAACGAACGCATGCAGGCCATTGCGCAGGCCGTGCAGGAAGGCGCCAGCGCCTACCTGAGCCGCCAGTACCGCACTATCGCCATCGTCGGCGCGGTGTTGTTTCTCGTCATTGGCTTTACCAAGCTCGGTTGGACCGCCGCAATAGGCTTTGCCATCGGCGCGTTCCTGTCCGGGCTGACCGGCTTCATCGGCATGAACATCTCGGTGCGCGCCAACGTGCGCACGGCCGAAGCCGCACGCAACGGCATCAACGCGGCGCTGCAAATCGCCTTCCGCGGCGGCGCGATCACCGGCATGCTGGTGGTGGGCCTGGCCCTGCTCGGTGTGGCCGGCTACTACGCGATTCTGCTGCACTTCGGGCATAGCCAGGAAGAAGCCCTGCACGCCATGGTCGGCCTTGCCTTCGGCTCGTCGCTGATCTCGATCTTCGCGCGACTGGGCGGCGGCATCTTCACCAAGGGCGCGGACGTGGGCGCCGATCTGGTCGGCAAGGTCGAAGCCGGCATTCCCGAAGACGACCCGCGCAATCCGGCCGTGATCGCGGACAACGTGGGCGACAACGTCGGCGATTGCGCCGGCATGGCCGCCGACCTGTTCGAGACCTACGCCGTGACCCTGATCGCCACCATGCTGCTCGGCGGCGTGCTCGGCAAAGACGTAGGCGACTACGGCGTGCTGTATCCGCTTGCGCTCGGCGGCGTTTCCATCATCGCCTCGATCATCGGCACGTTCTTCGTCAAGGCCCGCCCCGGCGGCAAGATCATGAACGCGCTGTACATGGGCGTCGGCGTTTCCGCGGCGCTCGCCCTGCTCGCCTTCATCCCGGTCACGCAGGCGATGATGGCCGCTTCCAAATGGGGTGTGTGGAACATCTACGGCTGCGCGGTGATCGGCATCCTGCTCACGGTCGCGATGGTCGTCATCACCGAATACTACACCGCGACCGAGTACGCGCCGGTACGCCACGTCGCGCAGGCTTCGACCACGGGCCATGCGACCAACATCATCGCCGGCATCGGCGTATCGATGAAGTCGACCGCACTGCCGGTGCTGGCGATCTGCGCCGCGATCTGGGGCGCGCATTTCTGCGCCGGCCTGTATGGCATCGCCATCGCCGCGACGGCGATGCTGTCGATGACCGGCATGATCGTCGCGCTCGACGCCTACGGCCCGATCACCGATAACGCAGGCGGCATCGCCGAGATGGCCGAGCTGCCGAAAGAAGTTCGCGCCGTGACCGATCCGCTCGACGCCGTGGGCAACACGACCAAGGCGGTGACGAAAGGCTACGCGATCGGTTCGGCAGGACTGGCCGCACTGGTGCTGTTCGCCGACTACACGCACAACCTGGCCACGTCGCCGAATCTGGCCGGCAAGATCATTACGTTCGACTTGTCCGATCACATGATCATCATCGGCCTGTTCATCGGCGGCCTGATCCCGTTTCTGTTCGGCGCGATGGCGATGGAAGCCGTGGGCCGCGCCGCGGCTTCGGTGGTCGTGGAAGTGCGCCGCCAATTCCGCGAGATCAAGGGCATCATGGAAGGCACGGGCAAACCGGATTATTCCAAGGCCGTGGATCTTTTGACCAAGTCGGCGATCAAGGAAATGCTGGTGCCTTCGCTGTTGCCGGTACTCGTTCCGATCATCGTAGCGTTCGGCGCCAAATGGATCACCGGCTCCAGCGTCGAAGGCGCCAAGGCGCTCGGCGGCGTCCTCATCGGCACCATCGTCACCGGCCTGTTCGTCGCGATCTCGATGACCACCGGCGGCGGCGCCTGGGACAACGCCAAGAAGTACATCGAGGACGGCAACTTCGGCGGCAAGGGTTCGGACGCGCACAAGGCCGCCGTCACCGGCGACACCGTCGGCGATCCGTACAAGGACACCGCCGGCCCGGCCGTGAACCCACTCATCAAGATCATCAACATCGTCGCTTTGCTCTTGATTCCGCTGCTGTAAACTCGACAGCAAGCGGTTTGGTCCGAGAGCCCTCCTCCGCGGAGGGCTTTCTTTTCTGGAGAAGCCCGATGAAACGCGTTCCCTTCGTCCTCGTCGCCGGCGTGGTACTTGCCGCCTGTTCGACCCAATACAGGAATGGTGCCGTGAGACCCACCGTGCCGGAAACACTGGCCGGCGCGCACGCCGACCCCAACGCCAAGGCGGCCGTCAAGGTCGACACCGAATCCAAACCCGCACCCGCCGCTGCGACGGCTGACGATCCGTATCTGTGGCTGGAAGACACGCATGGCGAACGCGCAATGGATTGGGTCAAGGCGCAGAACGCGATCACCGAAAAGCAATTCGCGGCAACGGCCGACTTCGACAGGACCCGCGGAGAAATCCTCGAGGTGCTCGACTCCGACGCGCGCATTCCGTACCCGAACCGGATGGGCGAGTATCTGTACAACTTCTGGCAGGACAAGGCGCATCCGCGCGGCATCTGGCGGCGCACCACGCTGGCCGAATACCGCAAGGCCGAGCCGAAGTGGGAAACGCTCATCGACATCGACGCGCTGAACAAGGTCGAGAACGCGAAATGGGTGTTCAAGGGCGCGCAGTGCCTCAAGCCGAAATACGAGCGCTGCCTGGTCTCGCTGTCGCCCGGCGGCGGCGATGCGGTGGAAGTGCGCGAGTTCGATCTGCCATCGAAATCTTTCGTCAAGGATGGATTCCACGTGTCCGTGGCGAAAACCGAGACGAGTTGGATCGACGAGAATCATGTCTACGTCGGTACCGACTTCGGCCCCGGCTCAATGACCAAATCGAGCTATCCGCGTATCGCCAAGGAATGGACGCGCGGCACGCCGTTGTCTTCCGCAACGCTGATCTACGAAGGCAAAGCGGATGATCTCGCGGTCAGCGCGACGCACGACCGCACGCCGGGATTCGAACGCGATCTCGTGCGCGTGCAGAAGGATTTCTTCCATGGCGAATCCTTCCTGCGCCGCGACGGCAAGCTGACGAAGATCGACGTACCGGATGACGCGGATTTTGACGCGCATCGGGAATGGTTCCTGGTGCAGACCAAGTCCGCATGGACGGTGGGCGGCAAGACCTGGCCGTCCGGCGCGCTGCTGGCGACGAAGTTCGACGACTTCATGGCCGGCCAGCGTGACTTCACCGCGCTGTTCACGCCGGACGCGCACACCGCGCTCGCTGCTTATGCGTGGACGCGGCATCACCTCATCCTCAACACGCTCGACGACGTCAAAAGCCGGCTCGAGGTGCTCACGCCGCGCGGCGGCACCTGGAAGCGCGCGGCGCTGCCGGGTGCTCCGGCCTTCAGCACCATCGGCGTGGTCGACACCGATCCGGACCGCTCCGACGAATACTGGCTGTCGGTTACCGGATTCCTCACTCCGCCGTCGCTCGAACGCGGCGTCCTCGGCCAGGGCCGCGCCGGGACCATCAAGCGCAGCCCGGCGTTTTTCGATGCCTCGAAGTTCGTCGTCAGTCAGCACTTCGTTGCCTCCAAGGACGGCACGCGCGTGCCGTATTTCGAGATCGCGCCCAAGGGCATGCAGCTCGACGGCAGCCACCGCACTCTGCTGTACGGCTACGGCGGATTCGAGGTGTCGCTGGAGCCGTTCTACTCCGGCTCCATCGGCCGTGCCTGGCTGTCGCGCGGCGGCGTGTTCGTGATCGCCAACATCCGCGGCGGCGGCGAATACGGACCGGCCTGGCACCAGGCCGCGCTCAAGGCGAACCGCCCGCGCGCCTACGAGGATTTCGCCGCGGTTGCGCAGGACCTAATCCGGCGCGGCGTGACCACACCGGCGCACCTGGGCGCCGAAGGCGGCAGCAACGGCGGCCTGCTCATGGGCAACATGCTCACCCAGTATCCGCAGCTGTTTGGCGCGATCGCCTGCGAGGTGCCTCTGCTGGACATGAAGCGCTACACGCACCTGGACGCCGGCGCTTCGTGGATTGCCGAATACGGCGATCCGGATACCTCGGATTGGAATTTCATCAAGGCCTTTTCCCCATATCAAAATGTGGATAAAGGTACAAAGTATCCGCCCGTGCTGTTCTACACCACGACCAGCGACGACCGCGTCGGCCCGCAGCAGGCGCGCAAGATGGCGGCGAAGATGGAAGGCATGAACCTGCCGAACGTGTGGTTCTACGAAAACACCGAAGGCGGCCACGGCGCCGGCGCGGACAACCAGCAAGCGGCGCACATGCACGCGCTGGCGTACACATTCCTGTGGGACAAACTGCGGTAGGCGGGTCGAACCGTTCCCGAGAAGCCACGCTTCTCGCGGGGTCTTTTTTCGTGCGCGCGGGCGCGCTTTCGCGTATCCTTCGCGCCCCTCGAAAGCCTGCTGGAACGCCATCATGGGCCTGGACCTCGTCTCCACCGGCCGCGACGTGCCGGACGAAATCAATGTCGTCATCGAAATCCCGAAGGACGCCGATCCGGTCAAATACGAGGTCGACAAGGCCACCGGCGCGATCTTTGTCGATCGCGTGCTGTCCACGCCGATGCGCTATCCGTGCAACTACGGCTATGTGCCGCACACACTCGGCGGCGACGGCGATCCGCTCGACGCTCTGGTTATCCTGCCGCTGCCGCTGGTGCCGGGCTCGGTGATTCGCTGCCGCCCGGTCGGCATGCTGAAGATGAGCGACGAGGCGGGCACCGACGAGAAGCTCGTCGTCGTTCCGCACGCGAAGACTTTCGCGGGCTACGCGCACATCGCCGACATCGGCCAGGTATCGGCAAACTGGCTCGAGCGCATCGGCCACTTCTTCGAGCACTACAAAGATCTCGAGAAGGGCAAGTGGGTGAAGATCGAAGGCTGGCACGACGCCGCGGCGGCGAAGCACGAGATACTCGATGGCGTCGCGCGCTACCGGCAAAGCCCGGACAAGCCGAATTTCTGATCTTCAATCGTCTGTCGTCTCGTCCACGTCCGGCGCGGGAGCCTGCGCCGGCCACGGCATCGCGAGCAGCGCCTGCGCACGCCAGAAGCGGATGAACCCGAAGCGATACGGAAGCTGCAGATCGGGTTTCGCCGTGATCGGGTACTTTGTATAAAAAGTGACAATTTCCCCATCCGGATGCGCGGCACACCAGGCCCGCAGCTCGCCGAATTCGACCTTCGGCAGTGGCTGGATCAGGCGTCCGGGGAATTCGAACAGGCCGTGATGCCAGGCCAGGTGCGCGATCGGCCGGCCGGCATCCTGATCCTGCTTGATGCGCGCGGCAGCGACGCTCACGTCGACATACGGCCCGACGCCCTGCGCCAGCGCGAGCATGCCCAGCGCCGCCGCTGCCGCGCTGGCCAGCGCCAGCGAGCGCAACGAAGCGTGCGCGCCGCGCAGGCACAACAAAACCATTCCGAGCAGCGCTGCCAGCGCGCCCCAGAGCGGCCAGATGCCGGCGACGACACGCAGGAATTCCGGCGTCAAGCGACGCTCGGCGACGAGGCGAGCAAGCCAGGCGAAATCCTGCACATGCTCCGCAAAATACGGAAACACCGCGAGCGTGACTCCGGCGATCAGCAACAACACGCCGAACAGACGCCCGCGCACGCGCGCACCGTCCGCGCCGAGCACCTTGGCCAGATACAGCGCCAGTGCAGGCAGCAAAGGCAGCAGGTAATGCGGCTGCTTGCCGCTGACAAAACAAAACGCCACAAACGCCGGCACGGCCCAGGCCACGGCGAAACGCACGCTTTTGGAAATGTGGAACGATTCGCGCCACGCCCGCCACGGCGCGCGCACTGCCAACGTCCACGGCAGCACCATCGCCGGCAGCACCATGAAATACCACCATAGCGGACGGCGGTGCGCAAAACTGTTCGCCATGCGATCGACCGTCTGGCGCAGGAAGATCGCGTCCGCGTATTTCCCGCCGCCTGCGATCGCGGCAGGCACCGCCCAGGCCAGCGCGATGACGGCGCCGCCAAGCACGGCCAGGCCGGTCATCGCGTACCAGCGTCGCTTGTTCGCGCGCGCCGTCCCGCTCCACCACGGCCCCAGCACGAGTGCAAAGCCGGCGTCGAGCAGCACCACCGGCCCCTTGGTCAGGATGCCGAGGCCGAAGCCCAACGCGAGCAGGACGAAACCGCGCCGCCAGCGCTGCGCATCCCAGTCCAGCGTGCCGTGCAGGGCGAGCAACACGAACGTCGTCAGCAACACGTCGAACATGATCGCGCTGGAAAAAATCGCGAAATAGACGATGCCGAACAGGACGATCACGGCGCGTCGCGCCAGCGCGGCATCCGGTTCCAGCCGCAACACGAGTCGCTCAAACAGCGCGAGCGAGGCGAACGACGCGGCGAGCACGCCCAGACGCACCGCCCACACGTGCAGGCCGGCGAAGAGCCAGCCCAGATTGATCAGCCAGAACAGCAGCGGCGGCTTGTCCGAGTACGGCGCGCCGTTGAGATGCGGCACGAGGAAATCCAGGTGCAGGCGCATCTCCCACGCCACCGCGACGTAACGCGTCTCATCGATCGGCAACGCCGGCAGGAACAGCACCACCGGCAGCAAGAGCAGCAGCCACCACAGACGGCCGTCGGCGGCGAGGGAGCGCAGCCAGCGCGAAACGGAATTGTCGGCCATCGTCACTTCGTCGGCGCAGGAAAGATGCGCATTGTGCCATGCGCCGGCACGGCGCCGCAGCGAAGTCAGGCCTGCTGCGCGTCGTCGCCGTGCGCGACGGGTTCCGGCGCAAGCGCAAACAGGTCGCGTGCACGCGCGGCGACCGGTTCGATCAGCGGCAATACGGATTCCAGTTCAGTCGCATTGCGCTTCCATTTGTCCGGATCGGGCGTGCCGAGCGTGTAGCGCGACAGTGGCAGCGGCCCGCTCAGGTCGTGGTCCCATTGCAGGCCGAGGAAGCGGCACAGTCGCGCGATCTCGGATTGCGGGTCCGCGACCAGGCGGCTGTAACTGGCCACGCACCAGCGCTCCGGCGGCAGGCGCTGCAAGTCGTCGATCAGCGTTTCGACGGTCGCCATCCACTGCCGGGCGACGATTTGCGACAGATCCATTCCGCGCCACTCGCGCCAGCCCGGCGTGAGCAGCAGCGACCACGGCGGGCCGGGCCAGTCCGGCAAATGCGGATAAGTGACGAAGCGTCCGCTGCGCCACGCATCGAGCATGCTGCTCAGGGTTTCGCGCGGATCGCGGTACAAATACACGAACGAGGCGTTGCCGAACACCTCGGCCAGGAACGGCACGCGCAAGGCATTCTTTGGCGTCTTTTCCAGCAGGCGGAATGTCCGCGCGGGATCCGGCCTCGAGCCATCGCGATAGCGTGCGCGTTCGGCGAACGCCGCGGCCAGCGCGCGCGCGGTGGTCAGGTCCGCATCGGCCGCGACCAGGCGGTTCGAATCCCAGCCGCGCGCAGCCGGCGACAGCGTGCCGATGCCTTCGATGACACCGTGGCTTTCGCCGCCGATCGTGGCCAGGTGCGGTGCCTTGGCCAGGGTCTCGAACAACAAGCTCGAGCCCGAGCGCGGCGGACAGACGATGAAAACCGGTCGGCGCAGACGCCGGCGCGCAGCCTGGTTCGCCGGCCGCCGCAGCGGCAACACTTGCGCCCGCACGTCCTTGCCCAAAGCGGCCTCGTCGATCAGAGAACGCAGCGCCGTGTGCAGCGCCACCTTGTTGCTGAAATGCGATCCCTCGGTCGCGGCAACGGTACGCGCAAGCAGGAGATCGAGTAGCGCCCGGTACTCTGCGATGCCTTCGCCGCTGGCGCCGAACGCGCTCCACACGGACCGCCAGTCCTGCGTGAGCGCGGCCAATGCGGCATGAACGTGCGCGCGTGCAAGCGCGGTTCCCAGGGCCTCGCGCTCGATTTCAGCTTCGAGCCAGGCCGCGATCGTCGCCAGTTCCCATGGCGACATCACGCGCGGACGGTTGACGCGCTCATAGCGCAAGGGCGGGTCCGCCGCCGCATCGAAACCGATGTCGGCCGGAGCGAACGCTGCCGGTTGCGCGGCAAACGGGTCGCGGCCGGCGGCGGCCAAGGCCCAGAAATGCGCTGATCCCGGCGTGTCGATCACCAGATGGATGCGCGCCTCGGGCTGCGGATTGCTCACCCGATGCTCGCGCCAGGTGTCGAAAATCCAGCACTCGCCGGCTGCCATGTTCACCGCGCGTTCGCCGCACTGGAAACGCGCCTGCGGCGAGGTGATCACCGGCACATGCACGCGCACGCGCTCCCACCAGTAATAACTGATGTCGGCATGCGCCTGCACCTCGCCGTCGCCGACGATGCGCATGAGCCGGGTGCGGCCAATCGTCGAACTGAAGCTGGCGAGCACCTGGCGCAAATACGGACAGGCGCGCAGCGCCGGGGTCGGCGCCATCGCCCCGGCCGTGGCGTCGTCGTTTGGGTCACCGCCCGCGGCGACCAGCGGCATGGCGTCGTTACCGGCAAATCCCTGCGGATGCGGTCGCCAGGCACCCTCGCCCATGGCGGAAATCTCCGCGGCCAACCGCGCCGCGTCGAAACGCAACGGCAACTGGATGAATTCGGTTGGTAATTGCACGCCGCCCCCTGGACTGTGATCCCCGCCGCAGCTTATCCGATCCGCGTTCAATCCCCCAACGGTTGCCGGAGCCTCCATTGCTGGCTAGTATTGCGACGGGGTTCACAAAATCAGGGGAGCATCAAATGTCCGACACTCACGTCGACGCCGCCTTGGCGTCCAAGCCGCTCGCGCGCGCCGTCGCTTCCGCCTTCGGCAAACCGAGCCTGCTCGCTGCCGCCGCGGCCGGATTCGTCCTCTCGCCCGCCGCGTTTGCGACGACCTACACGGTCGGCAATCTCAACGACAGCGGCCCCGGCAGCCTGCGCGACGCGATTGCCCAGGCCAATGCGAACCCCGGCGCGGACACGATCACCTTCGCCAGCAACGTCAGCGGCACCATCACCCTGACGTCCGGCAGCCTGCACATCTACGACGCCGTCGACATCCAGGGTCCCGGCGCCGGCACCCTTACCATCGACGGTGGGTTCTCGACGACGAAGCCATCCTCGCCCAGCGCCTACGGCGGCTACAGCGACATCGTCATCGGCGTGGGCGGCGGCGGGAACAAACCCACGGCCACGCTCGCCGCCACGCCCGTCACGATTTCCGGCGTGACCATCACCGGCGGTTCAGCGAACAGGGGCGGCGGCATCAACGCCTACAACGCCCTGCTAAACGTCAACAACTGCATCGTCACCGGCAACTATGCTTCGGATTCCGGCGGCGGCATCTATATCGGCGGCGCCTACTCGGTGCTGACCGTAAGCAACTCCACGATCAGCAGCAATTCCGCCGCTTATGCCGGTGGCGGCGTGGCGACGTTCAACTATGGCGCTGCCGTCACCATCCAGCAAAGCTCATTGAGCGGGAATTCGGCGAAGTACGGTGGCGGCATCCTCGTGCACAACGACAACGGCAACACGCTGACCATCACCGGCTCGACCATCTCCGGCAACAATGTCCATTCCCGGTCCTACAACGGCTACTACTATGGAGGCAAGGGCGGCGGCGTTTATCTGGAGCACACCCCCCTCGTCATCAGCAACAGCACGATCGCCAACAATACCGCCGATCGCGTCGGTGGCGGGGTCGTGAGCTACAGTGGCAACAACGCAGCCATAAGCAACAGCACGATCTCCGGCAACAGCGCCAACTATGCCGGCGGCCTTGTGCAATACGATCAGTACAGCATCATGGCCCTGGCCAACAGCGTCGTCGCGGGCAATACGGCCAGCCTGGATCCCGACACCGGAAATCCCCGCGGCGGTCCAATTGCGGCGGCGTTCTCGTTGATCGGAGACACCGGCGGCTCCACGATCACCGACAATGGCGGCAACCTGCTCAACGTGGCGCCGCAACTCGGCACGCTGGCCAACAACGGCGGCCCGACAATGACCATGCTGCCGCTGGTCGGCAGCCCATTGATCGACGCCGGCGATCCCGCCTTCAGCGGCCCGGCGACCGATCAGCGTGGCGCCGGATTCCCGCGCATCATCAACGGCCGCGTTGACATCGGCGCAGTCGAATTCGGCACCGCCGCGGCCGCCGAGAAGATACCTGCCCCGACCCTTGGCCTGGGCGGTCAGCTCGGCCTTGGTGCCTTGCTCGGATTGGCTGGTCTCGCCGTGGCGCGGCGGCGACGCAGTCTCGGTACCGCCGCCGGAATCCTGATGGCAACCGCGCTTAGCGTGTCCGCGCCGACACCCGCGCAGGCGAAATACGCGGATCAGGGCGGGCACCGATCCCGGCAGGATGAAGCGACCACGATCACCCGCTACTCGGTGCAAGGCAAGATCGTCACCATCGTCCTCGGCGACGGCCAAACCCTCAGCGTGCGCAAGGGACAGGTGCACACCATCGACCGACGCAGCAGCGCGACGAGTCGCCGCTTGCTCGATCCATCCGCCCTGGCCAGCGGCACGCCGGCCGCGGTGCATTACGAGACCGGAAGGCAAGGCAAGGTGCGTGACGTAAGCATCCGCCTGACCGACACGCTGCAACAGGCCCAGGCGCTGGTCGCGAAGAAACCGTAAATCCCGGACTTCTCCGCGCGCGCTGCGCGCGGGGGTTACCGGCACTCTGCAACGCCGGCATATTTGGCATGCGCTAAACTTGGCGCATGTTCGACTTGCCAGAAATCCCCCTCGACAAGACTGCCTTGATCGGCGCCTGTGCGCGATTGCCCATCGCCATCGATGCGATGCGCTTGCGCGCGGAAGTCGACGCCCTGCCGGAATCGCTGTGGGAAACGCGCGGGGGCCGGCTAGGCCCGCACGACGCGGCGCGGGCGGTCTTCCTGCGCGGCTACGCACCAGCGGAAGGTCGCGGCAAACCGGTCGAAGACCGCGAATCGTTCGCGCACCTGCCCTACGCGCGCGAAATCATCACGCAACTGTTGCCGGCGCCGCCACAGCGCTGCCTGCTGGCACGGCTGCCGGCCGGCACCATCGTGCCGCCGCACAGCGATCTGGGCCCGTATTTTCTGAAAACGATCCGCATCCATGTGCCGGTGATCACGCACGAGAATGTCTGGATGTACTGCGACGGGCGCGTGTTCCACATGCTGCCCGGCGAGGTGTGGGCGCTCAACAACATCGCCCGGCACGCGGTGTGGAACGCCGACGCGACACGGCCGCGCACGCACATGATTTGCGACTACCTGCCCAGCTCCGCGCTTCTCGACCTGCTTGCACGTGCCGAGCGCGATCTCGGCAAAGTCGACGCCGTAGTCGAGCAGCGCTTGCTGGCGGCTCCGCCGGTCGGCGCCTAACGCGCGGCGAATTTCTCCGCCCGTTCCGCCGTGCCCCGGATCTTCGGCAAAACGCCCAGGATCTCGGCTTCGTGGCGCCGCCACTTGTTCGGGTCGGGGGGCGTCACGGTGTAACGCGACAACGGCAGCTTGTCGAGCGGCCGATCCCAGCCGAAATCCAGCGTCTTGCACAGGTGCGCGATCTCCGCCATGGGATTCGCCAGCAGGAAATCGTAGCGCGCGATGGTGATGCGTTCCGGCGCGATCGCGCCGAGATCGTCGAGCAGGATGCGCGTGGCCGTCTCCCATTGGCGCGCGACGATCTCGGGCAGGGACATGCCGTTCAGATCGCGCCAGCCCGGCGTCAGCAGCAGCGACCACGGCAGTTCGCCGGTCCAGCCCGGCAAGTTGCGATAAGTGACGAAACGGCCCGAACGCCAGGCTTCGATCATGCTCGCCAGCGTTTCGCGCACGTCGCGATACAGGAACACGAACCGCGCCTGCGGGAACACCTTGGCCAGGAAAGGCACGCGCAGCGAGTTCTTCGGCGTCTTCTCGAGCAGGCGCGCCGGCTGGCCGCGCGGGCGCACGCCGTCGCGATCGCGCAATTCCGACAGGAAGCGCCGGCGCAACGTTTCGGCGACCTCCGGGGTGGCGATGTCCGCGTCGAGGCGGTTCGAATCGTAATTGTGCGCGAGGACGTTGAGTTCCGGCACACCCTCGATCGTGGCATGGCTTTCACCGCCGATCGTGTAAACGCCAGGCGCCTGCGCCATGGTCTCGAACAACAGCGTCGAGCCCGAACGCGGTGGCGACATGATGAACACCGGCCGGTCGAAAACCGTCTCGCCGTCCGCCGCACGCGGACCCGGAATCGACGGCGCGTCCGGCAGCGCCACCGTGGTCTGGCGCAATTCGTCCCCGTCCGCGCGCTTCTGGTCGCTCAATGCCATCGACAGCACCATGATGGACAACGCGTTGACCAGGCGCGATTCGTTGATCAACGGCACGTCCATGGCATTGCCGCGCAGCCACTGCTCATAAGTGGTCAACGCCTTGCGATACGCCGGCCATCCCGCCTCGGCGGCGCCGAACTCCGACCACAGCGCCGACCACGCGCCGAGGAAACGCGCGCTCACCGCCTTGACCGTATCCAGCAGCGGATGCGGTCGCGTTTCGCCAAGCAGAAAAGTAATGTGCTCGCGCAATTCCCACGGCGTCATCACGACCGGCACGTTTTCCGACTCCATGCGCAGCGGCGGATCGCGCGCGTCGGTCGGGGCGACGAATTGCATGCGCCATCCGGGTGGTTCCGGCACGCCGCCGGACATGCGACCGTCGCGGATGAGTTCGCCCAGATCGTCGCTGCCGACCGTGTCGGCGACAAGATGGATGCGTTCGACGTCGTTCGGGTTGATCACGTGGTGACGGCGCCAGGTATCGAAGATCCAGCATTCGCCCGCGCCCATGTGCACTTCCTCGTCGCCGCAACGGAAGCGCACCGACGGCTGCGTCACGACCGGCACGTGCACGCGCATGCGCGAACGCCAGTAGTAGTGCACGTCGAAATGCGGGGTGACTTCGGCCTGCGCCGTGAGCTTCATCAGGCGCGTGCGCCCCCACACGGCGCCGAGGCGCGACAGCACCTGCATCAGGTACGGACACTCGCGCAGATATTCCGTCGGCCGCATCGGTCCGGCAATCGTTTCCCTGGCCGGATCGCCGCCCGCGGACAGCAGTGGCAGCCACAGGTTGCCCGGGTATTTCTGCGGATGCTCGCGCCAGTGCTCGGGACCGAACATGAGCACTTCGCTGGCAAGCCGCTCGTGGTCGAACTGCAACGGCAACTGGATGAAGGGGACGGGAAGTTTCATCGCCGGTCAACTCTTGCTGGATACATAGACTTCGGAGCCGCCCTCGCGGAACTCGCGCGCCTTCTCGGCCATGCCCGATTGCAGCGCTTCGTTTTCTCCAACGCCATGCTCCTTCGCGTAATCGCGAACATCCTGCGTGATCTTCATCGAGCAGAATTTCGGTCCGCACATCGAGCAGAAGTGCGCGGTCTTGTGTGCGTCCTTGGGCAGCGTTTCGTCGTGGAATTCCTTGGCTTTTTCCGGATCCAGGCCGAGGTTGAACTGGTCGTCCCAGCGGAACTCGAAGCGCGCCTTGGACAACGCGTTGTCGCGTGCCTGCGCACCGGGATGGCCTTTCGCCAAGTCTGCCGCGTGCGCGGCGATCTTGTACGTGACGATGCCGTCGCGCACGTCCTGTTTGTCGGGAAGTCCCAGGTGTTCCTTGGGCGTGACGTAGCACAGCATCGCCGTGCCGTACCAGCCGATCATCGCGGCGCCGATCGCACTGGTGATGTGGTCGTAGCCAGGCGCGATGTCGGTGGTCAGCGGGCCCAGCGTATAAAAAGGCGCCTCGCCGCATTTTTCCAATTGCCGGTCCATGTTTTCCTTGACGAGGTGCATCGGCACGTGGCCGGGACCTTCGATCATGGTCTGCACGTCGTGCTTCCACGCGATCTGCGTGAGTTCCCCGAGTGTGTCCAGCTCGGCGAATTGCGCTGCGTCGTTGGCATCGGCGATCGAACCCGGACGCAAACCGTCCCCGAGCGAGAACGCGACATCGTAGGCCTTCATGATGTCGCAGATTTCCTCGAAACGTTCGTACAGAAACGATTCCTTGTGGTGCGCGAGGCACCACTTGGCCATGATCGAGCCGCCGCGGCTGACGATGCCGGTGACGCGCCGCGCAGTCAGCGGTACGAACGGCAAGCGCACGCCGGCATGGATGGTGAAGTAGTCCACGCCCTGCTCGGCCTGCTCGATCAGGGTGTCGCGGAACAGCTCCCAAGTCAGGTCTTCGGCAACGCCGCCGACTTTTTCCAGCGCCTGGTAGATCGGCACGGTGCCGATCGGAACCGGCGAATTGCGCAGGATCCATTCGCGCGTCTCGTGGATGTGCTTGCCGGTGGACAGATCCATCACCGTGTCGGCACCCCAGCGGATCGCCCACACCATCTTCTCGACTTCCTCGGCGATCGAACTCGTCACGGCCGAGTTGCCGATATTCGCGTTGATCTTCACCAGGAAGTTGCGGCCGATGATCATCGGCTCCGATTCGGGATGATTGATGTTGTTCGGGATGATCGCGCGGCCGCGCGCGACCTCGTCGCGCACGAATTCGGGCGTGATGAGTTGCGGGATCGCCGCGCCGAACGACTGGCCCGGATGCCGTTTCAACAGATGCGCCTCGCGGATCGCTTCGATCTTCTGGTTCTCGCGAATCGCGATGAACTCCATTTCCGGCGTGACGATGCCGGCCCGCGCATAGTGCATCTGCGACACGTTCTTGCCGGACTTCGCGACACGCGGCTTCGGGATCGCCGGGAAGCGCACGTCGTCGAGCTCGCGCGCGTTGGCGTGGCGGCGCGTGAACGGCGAAGTGAAATCCGCCAACCGCTCGGTATCGCCGCGCTCGTCGATCCAGTGCGCGCGCAGCGCCGGCAGGCCGGCGGCCAAATCGACACGATAGTCCGGATCCGTGTACGGGCCGGACGTGTCGTAGGTCGTAAACGGCGCGTTTTTCTCGACGCCGAACATCGCCGGCGTGTCGGCGAGCTGGATCTCACGCATCGGCACGCGTATCACATGTCCATGTGAAGCGACGCGCGAACCCTCGACGTAAACCTTGCGCGAACCCGGTATCGGGCGCGTCACGGATTCGGACAGTTCGGCGGTCTGCTGGATCAGGCTGGGCAATGCGTTCATCGGTTCGTCCTGCATGGATCGCGCGTTGGCGCTGGGGGGACGAAGCGAGGCCACGAAGACTTCCTACGCCGGAATTGTCCGGATCAGGTACCAAGGGTCAAGTCTCAGCGCCGGCAAGCCGGAGCACCCCCGCTTCAAGGCGTCATTGAATCACGAAGCGGGGCGACAAGCGAGCGCTGGCGCGACGAAACTTCGCGGTACAACGTCTATCATGATGTGCGACTGTGGAGACATCCATGAAAACCAGATTGCGTTTGCGTCTCGTTCCGGCCCTGCTGTTGCTGTTTGTCGCTTCGGCCATGGCCCAGGTCGCCGACACATCCAGGGTCCAGGTGAACTGGGCGCCCAACGACCAGCTCAGCGAAGTGAAGCAGAATTCGTCTCATCGCGGCTACATGGAACCGGCGCAGTGGCAAAAGGCGCTAGGCGATTACCTGCGCCGGCGCGCCGAGCGCCTGCTGCCGGCCGGACAGCGACTGGTCGTGACCATCGACGACATCAAGCTGGCCGGCGACTACGAGCCGTGGCGCGGCGTCGACATGCAGGACGTGCGCATCCTGAAAGACCTCTACCCGCCGCGCATGAACCTGCATTTCCGCCTGACCGACGCCAGCGGCAAGACCTTGCGCGAAGGCTCGGCCAAGCTGCGCGACCTCGCCTACCTGCAGCGCGGACTGCCGAACGACAACGACCCGCTGCGATACGACAAGCGCATGATCGGCGATTGGTTGGGCGCGGAATTCGGCCGCGGAAAAAAGTGATCGCCCCGCTTCAGCGCGGCGCGTAGGCGCGCAGGAACATGTCCACCGTCGCCGCGACGTGCTCATCGACCTCGCGGCGCTTGAGCGCGGCGCAACAGCCGAATTCCATGCGCGCGTGCGACTCACCCTTGAGCAGGCAGAAAAACTGCGTGGAGGCTCGGCGCGTGTCGGGAATGTCGAGGTTTCCCGCCGCCACTTCCTCGCGCAGGAAGGCGTCGAACGCGCCCTGCACCCGCGCCGGCCCCGCTTCCCAGAACAACGATCCGAGTTGCGGGGCCTGCTGGACGTTGGCGACCACGGTGCGGTGCACGGCCAGCGCATCGTCGCTGGTGACGAGGGCGAAAAAAGCACGTGCGATTTCGAGCAACTGCTCGCGCAGCGGGCCTTTCAGGTCGGCCGCAAATATGTGCGCGGGCAGTTGTTCCTCGCATTTGCGTCGCACGGCTTCGGTGAACAACGCATCCTTGTCGCCGAAATGGCTGTAGACCGTCAGCTTGGATACGCCCGCAGCGCTGGCCACCGCATCCATGCTGGTCGCGTTGTAGCCGCGCTCGACGAACAGACGCTTGGCCGCATCGAGGATGGCGGCGCGCTTTTGCTGGTCCTTCGGTCGACCGGGGCCTGCAGTCTTGGCGGCTGGACGCGTCATGGGCTTGAACACTGGATCCCAAACCGCATTATGCCTCGACGGGACGGGTTTTTCAGCCGCGTGCGCGATTGATGCGCCCGCGCAAGAAATGGTTTGGATGACTTCCGGCACTACGGCGGCGGCGCGTTCCGGGCGATCTTGCGATTGCCGGAAACCCCGCCAACCCCTATGATTTTCAGTCTTTTCGGCACCGGAACAACGCGCCATGACGCTGAACGTTGAACTCGCCCGCCACAACATGATCGCCCAGCAGGTGCGCCCCTGGGACGTCCTCGACGAGCGCGTGCTGAACGTGCTCAGCGCCGTGCGTCGCGAGGATTTCGTCCCCGCAGGCAGCGCGCAATCTCGCCTTCGCCGACCTGTGCCTGCCGCTTGGCCACGGCGAGGTCATGATGAAACCCGTGGTCGAAGGCCGCGTGCTGCAAGCCATCGATCCGCAACCCGGCGAAAGCGTGCTCGAAATCGGCTCCGGCTCGGGATTCCTCACTGCCTGCCTGGCCAAACTCGCCGGCGAAATCGTCGGCATCGAGCAGCATGCGGATTTCAGCGCCGCCGCAAATACGCGGCTGGCCGCCGCCGGGGTCGCCAACGCGCATGTCGAAACCGCCGAGGCGGTGCGCGGATACAAGCCCGCGCGCCAGTTCGACGTGATGGTTGTCACTGGCGCCATCTTCGAATTGCCGCAACACTGGCTCGGCTGGATCAAGCCCGGTGGGCGGATTTTCGCCATCGCGGGACAGTCGCCGGTGCAGAGCGCCACCCTGTACACACAAGCCGGAGCGGGCGCCTGGAGCGCCACGGCCCTGTTCGAAACCGACCTGCCCTACTTGCGCAATGCCGAGCCGCCCCAACATTTTGCCTTTTGATTGTGCGGCCGCGCAACCACTTCCAAGGAAATGTGAGAATGTATAAAAATATCAAATTAGCGCTGCTGGCGCTGGGCCTTAGCGGCATCGCCGCCTCCGCCTGTGCCGAGGACCTGATGCAGATCTACCAGCAGGCGCAGCAAGCCGATCCGATTCTGGCCACGGCAGATGCGAACAAGGGCGCCTCCGAAGCCGGCGTCGGCATCGCGCGCGCGCCGCTGTTGCCGCAACTCGGTGCCGGCCTCAGCTATGCCCACAGCGACAGCCGCAGTTCCAGCATCAGCCTGCAACCGACCGGCACCGGCAATTACGCGCTGGTACCGACTAGGGGCAGCGACAACGGTCGCTCGCGCGCGGCGCAGGCCACGTTGACCCAAAGCCTGTTCGACTGGGGCAACATTTCGCGCCTGCGCGGCGCACGCGCGAACGCACACAGCGCCGACGCGAACTACGACGCCGCGGTGCAGGATCTGATCGTGCGCACGGCGGCGGCCTATTTCGGCGTGCTCACCGCCGACGACCAGCTCACCTTCGCCAAATCCAACGAGAAGGCGCTGGCCAAGCAACTCGACCAGGCCGAGCAGCGCTTCAAGGTGGGTTTGTCGGCAATCACCGACGTACAGCAGGCGCGGGCCAACTACGACTCGGCCAGGGCACAGACGATCCAGGCGCAGAACGGCGTCGATACCGCGCGCGAGACGGTGGCGCAGATCACCGGCAAGGACTTCGGCGACCTGAAGAAATTGCGCGACGAACTGCCGCTGGACAAACCCAGCCCCGACAATCTGCAGGCCTGGGTCGACCTGGCGCTGAAGCAAAGCCCGGTTCTGGCGTCGTCGCAGTTTTCGCTCAACGCCGCGCAGGACAACGTCTCGGCTTCGCGCGCCGGCCACCTGCCCACCCTGTCGGCTTCGCTGGTGCGCACCGATACGCCCTCCTGGGGCTCGCGCAGCAGCAACTTCGCCGGCGTCAACGTAAGCTCCCCGGGCAACGCCTGGTCCGGCGACACCACGATCGGCGTCACCCTGAACGTACCGCTGTTCACCGGCGGACTGGTGCATTCGCAGGTGCGTCAAGCGCTGTTCCAGCGCGACGCGGCGCAGGATCAGCTCGAATCGACCCGGCGCACCATCATTGCCGGCACCCGCAACGCCTATCGCGCGGTGCTCGCCGGCATCAGCGAGGTGGAAGCGAACAAGCAGGCCGTGGCCTCGGCCGAAAAATCGCTGGAAGCCACCGAAGCCGGTTTCGAGGTCGGTACCCAGACCATCGTCAACGTGCTGCTCGCACAGCAGGCGGTTTTCCAGGCACAGAGCGCCTACTCGCTCGCACGGCATCAGTTCGTGCTCAGCGGCCTGCAACTCAAGCAGGCGGCTGGCGAGGTGTCGATCAAGGACATTGAAGCGGTCAACGCTCCTGCTGCAGTAAGCCGCGATAAACTGGCGATAGAGAGTCGCGGTGAATTGGGCGGCGGCGCGTCGAGCACTTTTTCGACGATTTCGAGAGTGCGCAGCACGCCGCCTTGTTCGCGCTCGAACGCCACGCGCGCGGCTGCGCCCAGGCGTTTGCGCTTGGGCGCGTCGGTCAACAACTCGATCACGGTGTCGCCGAGTTCTTCCGCATCGGCGACGCGCAGCGCCGCACCGGCGTCGATCAGGTTCGCCGTGATTTCCACGAAATTGAAGGTTTGCGGGCCGACCACCACCGGTACCGCCAGGGCGGCCGGTTCCAGCACGTTGTGCCCGCCGATCGGCACCAGCGAACCGCCGACGAAGGCGACATCGGCCGCCGCATAGAAGCGCAGCAGCTCGCCCAGCGTATCGACGACGAAACACTGCGTGTCCGACGCCGCCATGCGTTCCTCGCTGCGCGTGCGCGTGGCAAAGCCCGCCTCGCGGCATTCCTGCACGACCGGCTTGAAGCGCTCCGGGTGGCGCGGCACGAGCAGCAGCAGCGCATCCGGAAACGGTGCAACACCGCCGCGTGCGCCTCGAGCACGGCCTCTTCCTCGCCTTCGTGCGTGCTGGCGGCGATCCACACCGGACGCCGCGCGCCCCAGGCCGCGCGCATCTGGCGCGCCTGTTCGCCCAGTTCCGCCGGCACGCTCATGTCGTACTTGAGATTGCCGAAAATCCCCAGCCGCTCCGGCTCGGCACCGAGATCGCGCAGACGGCCGGCGTCGGTCGCCGATTGCGCGGCGACGTAGCGCGCGCTGGCCAGCGCGCTCTTCGCCAGCGGTCGCACCGGGCCGTAACCGCGGAAACTTTTCTCCGACAGCCGCGCGTTGGCGACGACCAGCGGAATGCTGCCGCGCACGGCACTCGAAAAACAGGTTTGGCCAGATTTCCGTTTCCATCACCACTGCCAGGCGCGGCCGCACGCGGTCGAGGAAGCGCCGGATCGAGGCCGGCAGGTCGTAGGGCAAATACACGTTGAAGACGCGATCGCCGTAGACGCGGCGCACGCGCTCCGAACCGGTCGGCGTGACCGTGGTGATCACGAACGGCGCGCCGGAATAGCGTTTCATCAACGCGTCGATCAGCGGCATCGCCGCGTTGACCTCGCCCATCGACACCGCATGCACCCAGATGCTGTCGCGAAGTTTTGGGTCGCGGAAAAATCCGAAACGCTCGCGCCAGCGCGAGAAATATTCCGGATAGCGCAGTCCGCGTATCGCCAGCCGATACAGGATCACCGGCGTGAGCAAATACATGGTGGCGGTGTAGATGAATCGGCGCAGTTTCATGACGAACCCGGAAAGCGGCCACGAAGTATAACGGTCGCTCCGGCTACAATCCGCCGATGCCGCCCGCTTCCCTGTCTTCGCCGCGTCATTGGCCGTCCTGGATCGGCCTCGGCGTCGTGCGCCTGATCGCGAAACTGCCCTACCGCGCGCTGATTGCGCTGGGTCGCGGACTCGGCGTGCTGACCACGCGCCTGCCCGGCGCGCGCCGGCGCGTGGCGCAGCGCAACCTGGCCGTGTGTTTGCCCGGAACAGTCCGACACCGAGCGAGCGAGCCTGTTGCGCCGCAATCTCGCCGACCTCGGCCTCATGCTCGTGGAATTCGCCTTCGCCTGGTTCGGATCCGACCGTGCGATCGCGCGCGTGCCGTGCGCAGTCGAAGGTCTCGAACATCTCGAGCGCTGCCGTGCGCAAGGCCGCGGCGTATTGCTGGTCGGCGCGCATTTCTCGCATCTGGAATTGTGCGCGCGGCTCGTCTCGCAGCGCATCCGCATCGCCGGCATGTACCGCGTGATGGACAATCCCGTGTTCGAACGTGCCGTGCTGCGCGCGCGCCTGGGCTATGCCGAAGCGATGTTCACGAAGGATGAGCTGCGTGCCAGCGTGAAATACCTCAAGCGCGGCGGCACGCTGTGGTATGCGCCGGACCAGGACATGCGCGGCAAGGACACGGTGTTCGCGCCGTTCTTCGGCGTGAACGCGTCCACGCTCACGGCCACCCACCATCTGGCGCGGCTGTCGGGCGCAGCAGTGATCCCGTTCTTCCACAAGCGCGAACCGCACGGCGGCTATGCGATCCGGCTGGAAGCGCCGCTGGAAGATTTTCCGTCGGCCGACGTCACTGCCGACACCGCGCGCGTGAACGCCTGCATCGAGCGCATGGTGCGCGAGGCGCCCGAGCAATACCTGTGGGTGCACAAGCGCTTCAAGACGCGGCCGCCGCGGAGAGACATCGCTGTATTGACGCCGGCAAGGCATGGCCTTGCGCCGCTTCCAGCGGATCATGCTAAGGTTTCGCCGCTCGCGTGCTGATGGGGATCGCACATGTCTTTCCTGTTTATGCTGGTCGGCGCCGCACTCGGCGCCTTCTTTTGCGCCGGCATGTTCGACGAACCCACCGGTGGGACGGCGGCGTTGCTGGGCGGCTGCATCGGTCTGTTGCTGGGACAGCTGCGCACGCTGCGCCGGCGATTGACTGACGTCGAAAAAAGCCTGGGCGTTCTGCGAGTCGAGGCCGCACTGCAAGGCGCGCGTCCACCGAAGCCGCGCGCGACATTCCCGCGCCAACGCCACAACCCGTATCCGCACCCGCACCCGAACCCGCGTTCGCTGTCGCCGGAGCCCGTCGCCGCAGAATACGACGCTCCCGCGATCGTCATCCCGGAACGCGCGCCGCCTGCGCCGCAAATTCCGGCACCGTCCGCGCCACCGGACTTCGTCGCGCAGTTGATCGATCGCGTGAAGCGCTGGTTCACCGAAGGCAACGTGCCGGTCAAGGTCGGCATCGTCGTTTCGTTCTTCGGCGTCGGCGCCTTGCTCAAATATGCCGCGGACTCCGGCTGGCTGGTCGTGCCTGTCGAATTGCGCCTGCTCGGCATCGCCGCCGCCGCGCTCGCGGCGCTCGTGTTCGCGTGGCGCAAACGCGATTCGCACCGTGCCTTCGCGCTGAGCCTGCAGGGCGGTGCCATCGGCGTGCTGATCCTGACGATCTTCGGCGCGTATCGCATCTGGGCCTTGCTGCCTTCGGCGCTGACCTTCGCCCTGCTCATCGTGGTGGTCGCCGGCGCCGGCCTGCTCGCGGTGCTGCAGGATGCCCTGGCGCTCGCCGTGCTCGCGATCGTCGGCGGCTTTCTCGCGCCGATCCTGGCATCGAGCGGACACGGCAGCCATGTCGCCCTGTTCGGCTATTACGCCGTGCTCAATGCGGCGATCTTCGCGATCGCCTGGATCAAGCCGTGGCGCGCGCTGAACCTGCTCGGTTTCGCCTTCACGTTCGGAATCGGCACCGCCTGGGGCGTGCAGCAGTACCGGCCGGAATTTTTTGCGTCCACCGAACCTTTTCTCGTGCTGTTCTTCGCGTTCTATCTGCTCGTTCCGCTCGCCTACGCGCTGCGGCTGGCGCCGGACAAGCGCGACCTGATCGACGGTACGCTGGTGTTCGGCACGCCGCTGCTCGCGTTGCCGCTGCAGGCGGCATTGCTGGACTACGCACGCATGCCGATGGCGTGGAGCGCGCTCGCGCTGGCGGCGGTGTACACGCCGCTCGCCTGGCTCGAATTGCGGCGCCTGCGCCTGCAACTGCTCGGCGAATCGCATGCGCTGCTCGCGCTCGGCTTCGCCACGCTGGCGATTCCGCTGGCGTTCTCGGCGCGCTCCACGGCTTGCCTGTGGGCGATCGAAGGCGCCGCCGTGCTGTGGGTGGGTTTGCGCCAGCGGCGCCGGATTCCGCGCTGGATCGGTTACGCCTTGCAGGCATTCGCGGGCTTCGCATTCCTCTACCACTACAACGCTGTGCTCGCCAAAGCTCCCGAGGCTGCCGCCAGCGCAATCCTCAACGGCGATTTTTTCGGCGCCCTGCTGATCGCGTTGGCCGGCCTGGCCAGCGCTTTCCTGCTCAATCGCCGCGATGCGCGCGCGCCGCTGGCCATGCTGTTGTTCGCGTGGGGTTGGTTCTGGTGGCTGTTTGCGCGGCGCCCACGACATCGAGCGATTTGCCCCGCATGCGCTGCGCTCGGATTGGAGCCTGGCGCTGTTTGCCATCACCGGCGTGCTCGGCGCCGAAGCCTTCCGCCGCCTCAACTGGGCACAGGCCGCCTGGCCGGCGCTGGCCGCATTCGCGCTCGCACCGCTGTTCGTCGTCGCCACCGCGCTGGACAATCACGGCGCACTCGAAGGCTGGGGCGCCGCGGCCTGGGCGCTATGGCTGCTCGCGACGCTGCGCGCGCTGGCGGACCTTGCCGCCGTCAAGCATGCGCTGCTGCACGCGGCGCACTTCGTCTTTCTCGCCAGCATCGCCAGTGTGCTCGGCGCGGAGTTCGCGCATCTGTCCGATTCGCATCTCAGCGCTCAACTACGTCTGGACGACGCTGGCCGCGCTGGCGCCGTTCGCCGCGCTGTTCTGGTGCGTGCTCGTGCGTGCCGCGCCCGTGCGCTGGCCGGACGCCGATGCCGCCGAACGCGGGCGCAAACCACTGCTCGCCACGATCGCCACTGGCCTCGGCGTGGCCTGGTGCGCCGGCCTCCTCGTCGAGGGCAACCCGGAGCCGCTGCCCTATGTGCCGTTGTTCAATCCGCTCGAACTCGCGCAGCTCGGCTTCCTCGCCCTGCTCGTCGTCTGGTACGTGCGCGCCGCACGCGAAGGCAACGCCTTGCTCAGCGCGGAGACGCGCGCGCGCCTGCTCGCCGCCGCACTGGTCGTCCTGCTGACCGCGATCACGCTGCGCGGCGCGCATTTCCTCGGCGGCGTGCCCTGGACCGATGAACTGTGGCGCTCGGCGCTCGCGCAGGCGGCGCTGTCGATCGTGTGGACGGTTGCCGGCATCGCCGCGATGCTGCTCGGCAAGCAACGCGGCTCGCGCGCGGTGTGGCTCGGCGGCGCCGTCCTGATGGGCGTCGTCATCGCCAAACTGTTGTTGATCGACCGCGAGCATCTGCACGATCTCGCCGCGATCGTTGGCGTGCTCGTCGTCGGCGTACTGCTCGTCGCCGTCGGCTACTTCGCGCCCGCGCCGCCGCGCGCCAGCGGAGAAAACGCATGAAACTCGCGCTCATGCTGCTTTGCCTCTCGTTGTCCGCTTCGGCGGTCGCGGCAAGCGCGGACGACTACGCCTACGCCTGGCCGCTGCAATACGCCCGGCGACAGTTCAGCCTGGCAGGTCGACCTGACGCCCGAAGTCTACGTCGCAGTGCGCTCCGCCGACCTGCGCGATGTCGAGGTCGTCAACGCTGCCGGCGAATCCGTGCCAATGGCGCCCCGCTCGGTTCAATTCACGACGCCGACCGCGAACGATGTCGATCTGCCTCTGTTCGACCTGCCGCCGGCAACTGAATCCGGCGCGGGACCGGGCGATGCACTGCAACTGCATATCGAGCGCGACGCGAACGGCCGCCTGCGCCGCGTGGATACGGTCGCAAGTGCCGCGGCAGCCGCACCGGCGAACGCCGACATCGTGCTGGATGCGAGCGCGCTCGACGCGGGAATCGAAAGCCTCTGGCTCGACTGGAACCACACAGTGGACGTGAACGCGAGATTCGACGTCGGCGGTAGCGACGATCTGCAGCAGTGGCGTCCGCTCGCCGCGAACGCGGTAGTCATGTCCGTGCGCCAGGGCGGCAGCGAGCTGGCGCGGCATCGGATCGTGCTCAACGGCGCCCGCGCCAAATACCTGCGCCTGCATCGACTCGACGCGGGTAGCGCAATCGCCGAATTGCACGTGCGCGCGCATGTGCTGGCGCGCTCGACGCTGATCCAGCCGGCGCGCATTTGGGTCGACGCACAGCCGCTACCGGCGCAGGCCGGGGAAAAACCGGCATCCGGGACCTCGTCATTTCGCTATCGTCTCCCCGCACCGCTGGCGGTCGCTGCGCTGAAACTCGAACTGGCAACGGACAACTCGCTGGCGCATGTGCGGGTGTCCAGCGGCGCGCCGCAAGTGCAGCGCGCGGACTTCACCGCGTTCCGACTGCGCCAGGATGGCGCGGTCCTGGTCAACGATGAAATCGAAATCGCGCCGACGCGGCGCACACAGGATTGGGTCGTCGAATCGACCACGCCACTCGACCACGCGCCGACGTTGCGCGTCGCGTTCCGCCCGGACCGCTTCGTCTTCCTCGCCCAGGGCAACGGGCCCTACCGGCTCGTGGCCGGCAGCGTCCGCGCACACCGCGGCGATTATCCCGTCGATGCCGCACTCGCCCAGCTGCGCGCCAAATTCGGCAACGACTGGCAACCGCCACTGGCCACGCTGGGCGAGCGCGCGACGCTTCTGGGCGTTACCGCCTATACGCCGGCTCCCGCACCGACGCACCGTGACTGGAAGACCTGGCTGCTGTGGACCGTGCTCGTCGGCGGCGCCGCGTTGATCGGAGCGCTGGCCGTGAGCCTGCTGCGCAAGCAGTGATCCGGTTTATTCGCGCCGGTGCCCGTCATCGTCCACAGCGAGGGCCGCGCAATACAGCGCGAGCAGCCACCAGAACAGCAGGCCCCACCACGCCGAATAAAACGCGAGGTGCGTGTTCAGCGGAAACGTCATCGCCGCGAGCGCAAGCGCGGGCGCGAGCGCGCGTTCGCGCACGGGCGCGTCCGCGCGCGACCAGGCACGGATCGCGAACGTCGCGCCGATAAGCCACAGCAGCAATCCGATGCCGCCGGTTTCGCTGAGCACTTCGAGCACGACCTGGTGCGCGTGGAATGCGCCTTCGTCGGTTTGCGCATCGACGAAGGCATCGCCGGCCTGCGCGTATTGCGGATAGGCGAATCGGAATCCCCGCACGCCGACGCCGGCCACGGGATGCGCCGCACTCATCGCCAGCGCCGTGCGCCAGATGCGCAGGCGTCCGGCGGATGCGGCGTCGAGCGCCTGTTCCGAACCTTGCAGTGCCAGCAAAGTGCGGTCGAAGCGCACGTCGAAACGACCCGAATGCTGCCAGGCCACGGCGACGCCAAGCAGCGCCGCACAAGCCGCTGCGAGCGTCCACACGGCGAAACGCAGCGGCGCGCGCGTGTGCATCCAGACGAAGGCCAGCGCCACCAGCGCGTACATGATCCAGGCCGCACGCGAGCCGGCGAACAGGATCGGCATCAACTGGAACACGAACGCGACCGCCAATCCGCGCCAGCCCCAGCGCCGGCGCGCAGCGACGAAGACGAACGGTGACAGCACGGCGAGCACCGGTCCGAGCTTGAGGTTGCCCGCGCCGAAGATGCCGGAAAGCCGGTCCGCAGTTTCCGCGCCGGCAAGGCTCCAACCGGTAAGGATCTGCACCCAGGCATCCAGCAGCCACAACACCACGACGGCGGCGCAGGCATCAACGAGCAGGGGCCACCACGCCGCCTTACGCAATGCGAGGCAGGCGAATACCGAGAACGGCAGGAAGCGCAACAGCGCGGCGACCGTGCTCCAGGATTTTTCCGGCGCCACCGCGCCCGGCGCGGAAATGAGCGCCGCCAGCCAGTAGCAGGCGAACAGGATCACCACGAGTCGGATCCCAGCATGCGTGCGTAACCTGGTGCGTTCGCGCCAGACTAGAATCAATCCGGCGACGGCGCCGACAACAAGCGGCGCTTCCGAGGCGCGTCCCAGCGGCAGCAAGACCAGCACGCCGAGCACGATCCACAGCGGCCAGAGGCTTTTCATCCGGCAATCTGTGCGTATAAATCCAGCGTCGCCGTTTGCATGTCCGCGAGACGGAATTGTTTGAGCGGCGCGATCGACGGCGCCAGGCGCAGCAGTTCCGCGGCGCGTTCGACCAGGCGCGTGATGTCGCCCGGCGGCACGCGCCCATCGGGATACAACTCGGCCAGCAATTCGCCGACGCCGCCATGCGCGTAGCCAAGTACCGGCCGGCACAGGGCGATGGCTTCGATCACGGTGCGGCCGAACGCTTCGGGTTTGATCGAAAGTTGCAAGACCAGATTCGACACCGCGTAGATTTCGCGCACGTCGTCACGCGGCGGCGAAATCACGACGCGTTCGGCGACGCCGCGTTGCTGCGCCAGGGCGCGCAATTCGCGCAAATACGCCTCGCGTCCGGGTTCTTCGGCGCCGAGCAACAACAGCTTGCAATCCAGGCCGCGCGCGACGAGTCCGGCGAGCAGTTCGATCGCATCGGCATGACCCTTCAGGCGCGTGCCGCGTCCCGGCAAGGTCAACAGCAAGCCGCCGGCGAGCTGCGGAAAATATTCGGCGAAGCCGCGCCGCCAGGCGTCGTCAGGCGCGTAGCCGAACGGAAATTCGGTCGGATCCACGCCGCGTGGAATCACCGTCAGTCGCGCCGGCGCGATGTGCGGATAGTGGCGCAGCACATGGTCGCGCACCGTATTCGACACGCAGATCACGCGTTCGCCGCGGGTCATGATCGAGCTGTACCAACCCGGCGAATTCAGTCCATGCACGGTCGTTACGAAGTGCGTCTTTGACGCCGGAGGCTTGCGCTGCGCACGCCACGCCAGCCATGCCGGCAGGCGCGAGCGCGCATGCACGATGTCCGGTTCGATTTCGGCGAACAGGCGCCGCAACGCGCCGACATGGCGCAAGGCAAATACGGATTTGCGGCCGATATCGAGCGCGACGTGTTCGCTGCCCTGCGCCACCAGCCGCTCGACCTGGCGGCCACCGGCGCTGACCACGACGGAACGGTGCCCGGCCGCGACCAGGGCCGCGCCGATTTCCAGCGTCGAACGCTCCACGCCGCCGGCGTTCAGGGCCGGCAGCAATTGCACCACGGTAAGGCGTCTCCCCGTCACGCGCCGGCCGTCAGTCGGCCAGGGTGTAAACCGCGCCGCAATAGGGACATTGCGCGGTGCCGGTCGCCTCGACGGGCAGGTACACCTTGGGGTGCGAATTCCACAGGCTCATGCCGGGCATGGGACACGACAAGGGCAAATCGGCATGGGTGACGCTGTAGCGATGCTCGGCGTTGGCCGGAATGACCCGGGCCACGGAGGCGCCGGAAACGGAGGCAGCGGAGGCGGACATGACGGATTCCCGGGAATCGGCGATGGCGATGCAACAAGTCTAGCAAGATGCGCACCAATTCGCGTGCGCGGCGTGACCCGGATCACGTCGCCGTCGCGACCCACCGCCAATTCCCTTTCCCTGGGAACCGGGTAAGATGACCGGACACAGGGGTTCCGACGGGGAGGCAAAATCGTGGATTTCAACAAGCTCATCGCGCGCGCCAAGAACATCTTATTGACGCCGAAAACCGAATGGCCCGTGATCGCGGGCGAGGCGGAAACGGTACAGAGCCTGTACCTGAACTACATCCTGGTGCTGGCGGCGATTCCGGCCGTGTTCGGCTTCATCAAGAACAGCCTCATCGGCAACACTTGGTTCGGCGTCACCGTGCACACCGGCATCGGCGCCGGCATTACCGGCATGATCGTGTATTACGCCCTGTCGCTGGCGATGGTCTTCGTGATGGCGCTGATCATCGACGCGCTGGCCGGAACCTTCGGCGCGCAGAAAAACCAGGTGCAGGCGCTCAAGACCGTCGCCTACGCCTACACCGCGGCTTGGATCGCCGGCGTCGGCGTCATCCTCGGCATGGGACTCGGCGCGCTGATCGCGCTCGCCGGCGGCATCTATTCGATCTACCTGCTGTACCTCGCCCTGCCGAACACGATGAAGTGCCCGCCCGACAAGGCCGGCGGCTACACGGCGGTCAGCATCATCTGCGCGATCGTGCTCGGCTGGATCCTGATGCTCATCGTCGCCAGCTTCACCGGTGCGGCCATGTTTGGCGCGGCCAGCAGCGGCCTGCATATCGGCAGCAGCAACCTCAGCCTCGACAGCAACGGCAGCAACGTGAGCGTGGACAAGAACAGCGCGCTCGGCGCGCTCGTGGCGATGGGGCAGAACGCGCAAAAGGCGAGCCAGCAGATGGAAGCCGCGCAGAAGTCCGGCGATGCCAACGCACAGGCGCAGGCCGCGGGACAAATGCTCGGCGCCGTGCTCGGCGGCGGTTCACAGGTCGAGGCGCTCGCGCCGGATGCGATCAAGGCCTTCGTGCCGGACACCCTCGCGGGCATGCCGCGCACGTCGGTTTCGGCCGAACGCAATGGCGCGATGGGCATGCAGGTTTCCAACGCCAACGCCACGTATTCGGACGGCCAGCACACCTTGCATCTGGAGATCGCCGACACCGGCAGCGCCAAGGGCATCATGGCGCTGGCCGGTGCGGTCGGGGTCGAAGCCGACAACGAAACCGACCACGGCTACGACAAGACCTACAAGCAGGACGGCCGCCTGGTCCACGAGCAGTGGGACACGCAAAGCAAGTACGGCGAATACGGCATCATCCTCGGCAACCGCTTCAGCGTGAAAGCCAGCGGCAACGCCGACAGCATCGACCAGCTCAAGGCCGCGGTCGGCAGCGTCAAGCTCGCCGACCTCGAGGCCCTGAAGAACCAGGGCGTGAAGAGCCAGTAATCCCCGGTCGGACTCGCGCGACACCATCGTCGCGCGAGCGTGGTGGGTTTTTCAGGGCGTCACTTCGCCAGATCTGCCGACAGGGTGATATGAATATGCACCTCGTCGCTGACCATCGGCACGTACTTGGCCATGCCGAATTCCGAACGCTTGAGCGTGGTGTCGGCGTCGAAACCGGCACTCTGCGATCCGATCATCTTGTTCTCGCCGATCTTGTTGACGTGCGCGTGCAAGGTTACCGGCCTGGTCACGCCGTGCGCGGTCAGCTCGCCGGCGATATCGAGCGTATCGGCGCCGGTCTTGGTCACCTTGGTGCTCTTGAAGGTGACGACGGGGAATTTCGCGGCGTCGAAGAAATCCGCGGTCTTCAGGTGCTCGTCGAGTTTCGGCACGCCGGTGTGCAGGCCGGACAACGGCATGGTCACCTCGACCGAGGACTTGGCCCAATCGGCCTGATCGACCACAACCGTGCCCTTGATGTCTTCCAGGCGACCGGTCGGATTGGAAAATCCGAAGTGGTCGTAAGTGAACGATACCTGGGTGTGGGTCGGATCGATGTTGAAGGTCTGCGGCGCGGCGAAGGCCGAAGCGCTAGCAGCGAGCAGGGACGTCAGCAACAAGCGGCGTAGCAACATGGTGATCTCCTCCTGGCGATGAAACGGGTGCCGCGGAGTGTAACGCGCAAATCGTTAGACTTGCCGTAAACCGCATTTGCTCGGCATGATGCGGCAAATCCTGCTCGCTGCTCCGCCGTGCCTGCACCCGAAACGCCAAATCCCGCCTGCTGGATCCTGACCGATGGTGCCGCCGGCAACGAACGCCAGGCGCGCGCATTGGCGCAGGCCATGCAAATCGAAGCGCGGACCCTGCGCACCGGCCTGCGTGGGCCCTGGGCATGGTTCGCGCCGCGCCTGACGGCTGGCCTGCGTATCGGGGTCGATGCGGATTTGCGCCGGTGCCTGCACGCGCCTTGGCCGGCGCTCGCCATCGCATGCGGCCGCGACGGCGCCACGCTCACGCGCTGGTTGCGAACCGCCAGCGGCGGCAAGACCTTCACCGTGCAGATCCTCGATCCGCGCATTGATCCCAGGCATTTCGATCTCGTCGTCGCGCCACGCCACGATGCGCTCGCGGGTGCAAACGTGGTCCACACCATCGGCGCGCTCAATCCGGTGGACGACGATTGGCTTGCCGCGGGGCTTGCGCGCTTCCCCATGCTGGCGCAATTGCCGCAGCCACGAACGGCCGTGCTGATCGGCGGCCCGCGCCGCGGACTGGACATGGACGAGGCGTGGTTCGAATCGTTTCTCGCGCGCGTCAATGCGCTCGCGGCGCGCGACGGCGGCAGCACGCTGGTGTCAACCTCGCGCCGCACGCCGGCCGCGTGGCGACGCCTTTCGCGCGAACGCCTGCGTGCCGACTGCGTGCATTTCTGGAATGGTCCGGAGGATGGCGACAATCCGTATCAGGGCTATCTCACCGCCGCGGACCGCATCGTGGTGACACCCGATTCGGTGAACATGCTGTCCGAAGCCTGTGCCACCGGCAAACCGGTATTCACCCTGCTGCCGGATTCCGCACGCGGCAAATTGACCGACCTGCATGCCGAACTGCGCGCACAAGGCTGGCTGCATCCGCTGGATGCCGCTCTTGATACATCCGGATTGTCGCAACCGCCGCCGCTGCGCGAGCTTGCCGCCGTCGTCAGCAAGGTCTGGCATGTGCTGGAATCGACGCGACCGGATGTGGTCGCCGCACTCACCAACGACTGAATCAGCCGAATCGCAATCCGATTTCTTCGGCAACCCGCAACACCGCATGCGCATGTCGCTCCAGTTCCGCATCGCGCGGAACCAGCCGTGGCCGCGCATCCAGGGTGCAATCCAGGGCGCGCTTGAGCAGCGTCGCGTGGGCCTGCGCCGATGCGCGTCCGCCTGCGCTGCCGGCAACACGCCGGCGTCTCCCGCGATGCGTATCAAATCCGTGCTGTTCCCGCTGCCGAGCAAGCGCTTCTCGGTTTGCGCGTGCAGCAACACCAACGTTTGCAGGATGAACTCGATGTCGAGCAGCGTGCCCGCGCCCTGTTTCAAATCCAGCAGCGAATCCGTGGAACGGTCGCGCTCGGCGCGCCAGCGCGCGCGCATCGCGCCGATTTCGGCCAGTACGTGCGTGCGATCGCGCGGCTGTGCCAGCCAATCCACGCGCAACGCTGCGAACTTCGCACTTGCCTGCGCGTCGCCGGCGATCGGCCGCGCGCGCACCAGCGCCTGCGATTCCCAGATCCAGGCGCGCTCGCGCAGGTAGCCGGCAAACGCCTGCACGCCGACCACGAGCAGGCCCTTGCCGCCATCCGGGCGCAGGCGCACGTCGACGTCGTAGAGTTTTCCCGCGCGCGTCTGCGTCGTCAGCCAATGCACCACGCGCTGGGCGATGCGGGCGAAATAGCGCACGCCTTCCAGCGGGCGCGCGCCATCGCTTTCGACCTGGGCCATGTCGCCGTCGTAGACGAAGACGAGATCGAGGTCGGAGGCGAAGCCCAGTTCCGCACCGCCGAGGCTGCCATAGCCGATCACCGCGATGCCGCCGGGCAGCTTGCCGTGTGCCCGCGCAAGGTCTTGTTCGGCCAGCATCAGGGCGCGCGCAACGACAACTTCGGCGGCTTCACTGAGCGCCCGCGCGGCAGCATTGGCGGCAAGCCCGCCTCGGTACGCAAGCCCGACGCGAAATGCGGCGCTTTGCTTTTCTTCCTGCAGGATTTCGATCGCGCCCTCGGCGTCGCCGGCATCGACGAGGGCCAGGCGCCGGCCGATTTCCGCATCCAGCGCACCGCGATCCGGCAATTCGGAATCAGGCTGCACGCCGAGCAAATCGTCCAGCAGCAAGGGATGCACGATCACGCGCTCGGCAAGCAGGGCGCTGCCGGCGAAGACTTCGACGAGGCGCCTGCGCGCGGCGAGGCGTTCTTCGAGCAAGGCCAGATAAGCCGAACGCCGCAACACGGCGTGCAGCAGGCGTATCAATCGCTGCAGACAGGCATCCGGCGCAGCGCTGGCCGCCGCTGCCTGCAGCAGATGCGGCACGAGACGATCCAGGCGTCCGCGCCCGCGTGCAGACAGTGCGCGCGCGCCCGCACCGGTGGCCAACGCCTGCAATGAACTGTGCAGGTTCTCCGCATCGCGAAAGCCGATTTGCGCAAGCTGCGCGGGCTTCGCGGCACCGCCGGCCAAGCCTTGCCAATACGCTCGTGCCGCATCCGCATCGGCGGCAGTCGCGGGTTTTTCAGCGCCGAGACGATCGGCGAATTCGGCGGCGACTTCGCCCCGCACTTGGGCCAATTCCTGCGCCAACGTGCTCCAATCCGCGAATCCCAGTGCGTCCGCCATGCGCGCGCGCGCGAAGTCGTCTTCCGGCACGTCGTGGGTTTGCTCGTCGCGCAGCATCTGCACGCGGTTTTCCACGCGGCGCAGGAAACGGTAAGCCTCGCGCAGGCGCTTCGCGCTTGACAGCGACATCGCGCCCAGGCGCTCGCAGGCGGCCAGCGCCGGCAGCAAGCCGGTTTCGCGCAAGGATGGTTCGCGGCCGCCACGGATGAGTTGCAGCAACTGCACGACGAATTCGATCTCGCGGATTCCGCCGGGTCCGAGTTTCAGATTCGACGCCAGGTCCTTGCGCGCGACTTCGGCGTCGATCAATGCCTTCATCTCGCGCAGGCCGGCGAAGGCGGTGTAATCCAGATATTTGCGGTAGACGAAGGGACGCAGCGTTTCGAGCAGACGCTTGCCGGCAGCGATGTCGCCCGCGACCGGTCGCGCCTTGATCCATGCGTAGCGTTCCCAGTCGCGGCCCTCGCGCTGGTAGTACTGCTCCATCGCGGCAAAGGGCAAGGCCACGCGTCCGGCGTTGCCGAACGGACGCAGGCGCAGGTCCACGCGAAATGCGTAGCCGTCCATCGTGATTTCCGCGAGCAGCTTGACCAGCATCTGACCGAGGCGCGCGAAGTACGCCTCGTTCGCCAGCGCTCTCGCATCTCCGGAATCGACACCGTCGCTCGTGCCGTTGTCCGCGAAGGCGAGGACCAGATCGATGTCGGAGGAAAAATTAAGCTCGCCGCCGCCGAGCTTGCCCATCGCGATCACGACCATCCGCTGCGCCACACCCTCGGCATTGCGGGGCGTGCCATGCCGGCACACGAGCAGGTTTTCCGCATATGTCAGCGCGGCGGCAAGACAGGCTTCGGCCAATGCGCTGGAACCGGCCAGCGTCTGTTCGACATGGTCCAGACCGTTGACGTCGCGCCAGATCAGGCGCAGTGCCTCGGCACGGCGGAAATGGCGCAACGCGGCCATCGCGTTGGCTTCGTCCAGGCTTGCCGACAGTTCCAGCGGCCGTGCGTCGGCGTGGCGCGGATCGGTCAGTCGCGCCAGGCCCTGTGCATCGAGCAGGTGCGGATCGCGCGAGAACGCATTGAAGGCAAAATCGCTGGCCAGCATCACGCGTTGTACATGCTCGGCCACTCCGGCATCGTCGTGCAGCACCACGCCCGCCGCGCGGCAGCGCACCAGCACTTGCGCGTAGCGGGCTTGCACGAAAACGTCGAGGTCGGCGCGCGCGGACATGACGCGATTGTAAGCGGTGAAAAGCAAAAACCCGCCGCGATCGCTCGCGGCGGGCCACCCTCCCCCTCATCCAATTCGCGCCTTGATACGCGAACCGTGACGGCTTGCCACGCCGCGGCGCAACAATCGCCCTAGAATGGTCGCATGCCCGGGCCCTCTCCACCCAACGTGCCGGAATCGGCGGACACCTTGTTCGACGCGGTCTACGCGCGGCTCAAGGCCATGGCGGCGCGCCAGCTCGGTGGGCGCGAGCGCGGCACGCTCGACACCACCGCGCTGGTGCACGAACTGTATCTGCGCATCGGCGCGCAGGACGAACTGACGTTCTCGCATCCGGCGCAATTCTTCGCCTATGCCGCGCGCGCCATGCGCCATCTGCTCGCCGACCGCGCGCGCGACCATCTGCGCCAATGCGCCGGCGGCGGTTGGATCGCGGTGACCCTGACCGGCAGCGACGGCCGCCTCGCCATCGACGATGCGCAAAGCGCACTGGCCCTGGACGCGGCGCTGACGCAACTGGAAACCGCCGACGCGCGTGCCGCGCGCGTGGTCGAGCTGCGCTATTTCGCCGGCCTGCCACTGGAACAGGTAGCCGAACAGCTTGGCGTGACCCGGCGCACCGCGGACCGCGACTGGGCGTTCGCGCGCGCTTTTTTGCACGACGCGCTGGCCTGAGACGCATGTCGCATATTGCCGCGCATCGGCGTTCTTCGCAGCAATGACGCCTGCCACCGATTCCACCACGCAGAACACGCTGCGCGAGGCCTTCGACGCGTTGCTCGAGCTGCCGCCCGACGCGCGCGAGGCCTGGCTCGAATTGCACGTGGCCGACACGGACGCGCGCGAACGCCTGCGGCGCCTGCTTGCCGCGCACGACAGCCGCGGTTTTCTCGACACCACGGCAGACGAACATGCCGCGCGCCTGGCCGCGCGCGACCTCGCACCCGAGGGCTTGATCGGCAGCCGCTTCGGTGCGTTTCGCCTGGTGCGCGCGCTCGGCCAAGGCGGCATGTCGGCAGTCTTCCTCGGCGAGCGCGAGGATGCGGATTTCCGCCAGCAGGCCGCAATCAAGCTGTTGCGCCGAGGCCTGTACTCGGAACTGGAACAGCGCCTGTTCCAGCGCGAACGGCGCGTGCTGGCGGCATTGCAGCATCCCAACATCGCGCGCCTGATCGACGGCGGCGTCACCGCGGCCGGCATTCCCTACCTGATCATGGAATTCGTCGACGGTGCGCCGATCACGCGTTACGCCCAAGCGCGCAATCTCGACGTGCGCGCGCGCGTGCGCCTGTTCGTCGACGTCTGCCGCGCCGTTGCCGAAGCGCACCGCAATTTGATCGTGCATCGCGACATCAAGCCGTCAAACATCCTGGTCGCGACCGACGGCACGGTGAAACTGCTCGACTTCGGCATCGCCAAGCTGATCGAGGAAGACGATACCGGCACGACCGGCACGGTCGGCGTGTTCACACCAGACTACGCCGCGCCGGAACAGTTGCGCGGCGGCGCGATCACCACCGCGACCGACGTCTACGGCCTTGGTGTGCTGCTGCACGAACTGCTGCTCGGCCTGCGCCCCGGCGGCACGCCGACGCGGCGGCCGTCCTCGCGCGTGAATGAGACGGGCGACACCGGCGTCCCGCGCATCGAGCGTGCACGCCTGCGCAAGCTGCTGCGTGGCGACCTCGACAACATCCTGCTCAAGGCACTGGCCGAGGAACCGTCGCTTCGTTACGCCTCGGCCGGTGCGCTCGCCGACGACATCGACAACTGGCTCGCCGGGCGCGCGGTCGCCGCGCACACGCCCTCGCGCCTGTACCGCACGCGCAAGTTCGTGCAGCGTCACCGCGGCGGCGTGGTGGTGACCGCCCTGTTTCTGGCCGCGGTCTTCGCCGCGCTCGGCCTTGCCCTGTGGCAGGCGCAGGTGGCGCGGCGCGAAGCGGCGCGTGCCAACACGGTGCGCGATTTCGTGGTCGGCCTGTTCGACGCCGCGCGCGCGCATCTGCCACGCGACCAGCGCCCGACGCCCGAGGCGCTCGTCGAAGCGGCGCGGCGGCGCCTGGCGGTGAGCAATTTCGATCCGCTCACGCAGGCGGATCTCGCGCAGACGCTCGGCGAAGTGGAATTGTCGATGGCGCGTTTCGATCGCGCACAAGCCCTGTTCGAAGAAGCCGCCCACGCCGCCGCCAGCGCCGCCGACACGCACGTCCTGCGTCATGCGCGCGTCGCGCGCGCGCAAGCGCGGCAGCGTGCAGGCGACAATGCCGGCGCGCTCGCCGAATTGACGCCGCTGCTGCCCGAACTGCGCGCCGCGCCGGATGCGGACCTGCTGCGCTCGCTGGCCGTGCAGGCCGCGGCGGAAATGACGCTCGGCAAACCCGATACCGCGATCGCGGACCACCGCGAAGCCGCCGCCGTCGCGGTGCGGCTGTACGGCAAGGACAGCGAGATGGCGCAAGCGGCGCAGTTCGAGGTCGGCAACGCGCTGGCTGAAGCGCAGCGTTATCCGGACGCGATAGCGGCGCTGCAACCGGCGCTCTCGGCCTGGCGCGTGCGGCATGGCGCCGAAGACGACCGCTACCTCGCGGCGCTGGAGAGCCTGGCCACGGCGAACGACGGCGTCGGCGACCTGCCCGGCGCCGAAGCGCGCTTTCGCGAATTGCTGTCGCTCAAGCAACGTATCTACACAGCTCCGCACGACGCCATCGCCACGACGCTGCGCGACCTTGGACAGATCCTGGCGCGCGAGGAAAAATTCACCGAATCCGAATCGCTGCTCAATCAGGCGCTGGCGATGCAGAAACAGGTATTCGGCGGCGATCACGTGGAACTTGCCAAGACCTGGGATGCGCTTGGCAATGTCGCCGTCGACCAGCGTCATTTCGCCGAGGCGCAAACCGATTACGGCAATGCGATAGCCATGTGCGAGCGAGCGCGCTTCGCTGACGAGGTCTGTCCGCGCGCGCACAACAATCTGGGCATGGCTTACTACCGCCAGGACCAGCTCGACGCAGCGCGCACGGAGATGAGCAAGGCCCTCGCCGAACGCCGCGCGCTGTTCGGCAACGACCATCCGACCGTGGCGTATTCGTTGTCGACGCTGGCCAACGTCGCGCTCATGCAGCACGACTACAAAACCGCCGTCGACAATTCGGCGCAAGCGCTGGATGTGCTCGAACGCGACGGTCGCGGCGCCTCGCGCGAGGATGCGCTGATCCGCGAAGGTTACGCCCAGGCGCTGTGGCTGCTCGACCGCAATGAAGACGCGTTGCGCGAGATCGAGCGCACGCTCGGCGACTGGCAACGCGTGGCGCCGCAAGACAAGGCGCGCCGGGTGACGATGTTGGTGCAGAAGGCGCAAATCCTGAACGACCTGAAGCGCCCGGACCAGGCCCGCGCCGCCGCGATCGAAGCCATCGCCGTCGGCGCAACGGCCAACGAACTGGCACCGCAGACCAAGGCACTGCTGCGCGAGCTATCCGGCAAATCCGACGCGTTTCCGGATTCGCCGTCGCACTGATAGTCGCATTTTTCCGCATAACGGCGTTCTTCGCTGACACAGGGCGCCTTGAATTTTGCGGAGAAACCGATGATTCCCCGATACAGTCGCCAGTTGGCGTTCCTGCCGCTGCTCACCCTCGTGCACGCGCCTGCATTTGCGTTCAGCGTCTTCACTGTCGGCCCGGGCGCTGACTGTCCCTACCATTCCATCCAGGATGCGGTGGATGCCGCCGCCGGCACCGCCGGCGTGGACTACGTGTGGATCAGCAATGACCTGGCCAGTGGGGCGCGCTACAACTACACCGGCCAGCACATTCATGTGAATGACCCCGACGGGGTTCTGATCGAAGGCGGCTTTACAAGCTGCTCCGACTACCAGATCAATTCGAACGAAACCACCACGATCAGCGGTGCCGGCAACGATGGCGGTCCGGTATTCGACATCTCCGGCGCTGGCGCGTTTCTCGGCAACCTGTACATCACCGGCGCGAATCGCGATGGCAATTCCTACGGCGGCGGCGTCTACTACAACGCTACCGGCCAGACCGGCGATCGCGCGCTGTACCTGAGCAACACATCGGTGTCGATCAATCGCGCCGGCTACGGCGGCGGCATCGACGTTGAAGGTTACGCCTCGCCGGCGCAGCTGGTGCTGGAAGGCAACACCCTCGTTCTGAACAACTACGCACAGAATTCCGGCGGCGGCATCCGCATTGCCGGAAATGTGCGCCTGTTCGCCACCGCCGCGCAAACCTGGATCGGCTTGAACACCGCGGGCGGCGACGGCGGCGGGCTCAATGTGGTGGGGCCGGCGCGCGCGGATGTAGGCTCGCCCGGCTACAACGGCGTCGGCGTGATCAGCGGCAACACGGCACAATTCGGTGGCGGAGTGTCGGTTTACGCCGGTGCGCCGGTCGGTGCGGAAATGTTTTCCGTTGCCCAAGCGCGCTTTTTCACCGTCGATCCGAACAATCCGGTGCAAATCTCGGACAACACCGCCACCTCCGGCGGCGGTGCATTCGTACAAATCGGCAGCGAGCACGACTGCGGTGCCAGCCGGTGCGCGGACGAAGCGGACGTGTGTCTTTTCGATGCGCGCGTCAACGACAATATTGCTCAACAGGGAGCCGTCACGTACGGTGCGTTGAGCTCCGGCACGGAGCTGTTCTATGCGAACCAGGCCGGCTATTGCGGGCCGGAGCCGCCCCCTGCCCTGGGTGCGGTGGCCTGCGCGCCCGGCGTCGATTGCAACGAATTGAACGACAACATCAACGAAGACGGCAGCGGCAATCCCACCGCCGGTTCGACGATCGAAATGGCCGACGACGGCCTTCATTTCAGCCAGAGCGTCCAGCTCGAACGGATGTCGATGCGCGGCAACCATGCGCAGCACGTATTCGGGTCGTCATCGACCGGCAACTTCGGCGGCAGTCAAGACTTCACTTCGCGCGACAGCCTGATTGCCGGCAATGTGCTAAGCGGCGAGGTGATTTCGTTCGTCAACGGCCATGCGGCAACCGTTGACCGCAGCACGATCGCCGGCAACTCGATTGGAACCGGCTTCGTGCTGCTGATCGACGGCGACCTGGGAACGCTGACCAACAGCATCATCGACCAACCCGGACACTCCACGCTCGACTTCAACTCGGCCAGCAACAGCAACCTCACGGCAAATTACGTGCTGGCTACCGAAACATTCGAACTCGGCACCCGCACAGGCGTGATGCAAGGCGAGCCGACGTTTGTCGATGCCGCCAACGGCAACTATCGCCTGGCCTACGGCTCGCTCGGCATCGACTTCGCCCCCGCAGGCACGAGCCTGGACCTCGATCGCAAGCCGCGCACGGTCGATTTGCCTTCCGTGAACGATCTCTACGGACCGATGGACTTGGGTGCCTACGAATTGCAAACAGACCCGGTGTGCAGTGCCAGCGACGACATTTTCTGCAACGGGTTCGAATCGACCCAGTGATCCCTCCCGCCGCGGAATGGCGGCGCCAACGATGTCGCGGTCCGTTTTCGTTTGGCGTTACTCGCCATCACAGGGCCAATCCGATAGAAGCGCGATACCCGCGCCGGGGAGATTTACATGAACCGCCTGTGCCGCAATTCCGCACGTCCCGCATTGACAATGCTGGCGCTTGCCTGCGCATTCGGGGCTGCGGCCGCGGCGCCGGATGGATTCCGATCCAATCCGCTGACCACGGCCGATGCCAGCGGCTGGCTGCGCACGTTCACGCCGGCGGGCACGATCGACACCGGCAATCCTTTCTTCCAGAGCCTCGGCACGAACGGCCGCAGCTGCAATTCCTGCCACCGCCAGGCGGAAGGCTGGACGGTCACGCCCGCGGAATTGCAGCAGCGCTTCGATGCCACGCAAGGCCTGGACCCGATCTTCCGCACCAACGACGGTTCGGTTTCGCCATTCGCGGACGTGTCCACCCCCACCGCGCGCCGCGTCGCCTATGCCATGCTGCTCAACCGCGGCCTGATCCGCGTCGGCCTGCCGATTCCGGCCAATGCCGAGTTCAGCCTGACCGCGGTGGACGATCCCTACCACTACGCGAGCGCGGCGGAACTGTCCCTGTTCCGGCGTCCGCTGCCGGCGACCAACCTCGGCTTTCTGACCACGGTGATGTGGGACGGGCGCGAAACGGCGGCGCCGTTCAAGCCGCCGATGGACGCGGGCGTGGACAGTGCCGACCTCGAGGCGAGCCTTGCCTCGCAGGCAAAGGATGCGGTACTCGGCCATGCGCAGGGCGCGGCCGCGCCGAGCGACGACGTGCTGGCGCAGATCGTCGCCTTCGAATCAGGACTCAGCACCGCGCAGATCCGCGACGACAACGCTGGCTTGCTCAACGACGACGACGCGATCGGCGGGCCGCGCGTGCTGGCCAACCTGCGCTTCCACGTCGGCATCAACGATGCGCTCGGTGCCGATCCGACCGGCGCCGCCTTCGATCCGTCCGCAATGCACCTGTTCGATGCATGGGCAACGCAGCGCGGCAATGGCCGCACGGGGCGCGCCCGGGCGGCGATCCAGCGCGGCGAGGCGCTGTTCAACACGTTTCCGATCACGATCACCGGCGTCGCGGGTTTGAACGACGTCACCGGCCAACCATCGATCGCGGGCCACTGCAGCACCTGTCACGACACGCCGAATGTCGGCAACCACTCGGTCGCCGCTCCGCTCAACATTGGCCTCACCGATGCTTCGCGGCGCACACCGGACATGCCGTTGTACACGCTGACCAACAACCAGACCGGCGTCAGCGTGCAGACGACCGATCCCGGGCGCGCGCTGCTCACCGGCAAGTGGGCCGATATCGGCAAATTCAAGGGCGCGACGTTGCGCGGACTCGCCGCGCGCGCGCCGTATTTCCACAACGGTTCGGCAGCAACGTTGATGGATGTCGTCAACTTCTACGACGCGCGTTTCACGCTCAATCTCAGCGCGCAACAGAAGCAGGATCTGGTCGCGTTCCTGGCGGCGCTGTAATCGCGGACTACGCCTCGGCTTCTTCCTTGAACGCCTCGATCGGCACGCACGAACAGAACACGTTCTTGTCGCCGTAGACGTTGTCCACGCGCGCGACCGGCGGCCAGTATTTCTGCTGGCGCAACGAGGCCAGCGGAAACGCGGCGAGTTCGCGCGGATAGGCGCGTTTCCATTCGCTCGCGGAAACCACGCTCGCCGTGTGCGGCGCATGCTTGAGCGGATTGTCGTCGCGGTCGAGCTTGCCATCTTCGATCGCGCGGATTTCGTCGCGGATCTGGATCATCGCATCGATGAAGCGATCCAGTTCGTGCAGGGATTCGGATTCGGTCGGTTCGACCATCAGCGTGCCGGCTACGGGGAACGACAGCGTCGGCGCGTGGAAGCCGAAATCGATCAGGCGCTTGGCCACATCCTCGGCGGTCACGCCGCTGGTCTTCTCCAGCGGACGCAAGTCCAGGATGCACTCGTGCGCGACAAGCCCGTTGCGCCCGCTGTACAGCGTCTTGTAGTGCGGGGCCAGGCGACGCGACAAATAGTTCGCGTTGAGCATCGCGACTTGAGTTGCCTTGCGCAATCCCTGCTGGCCCATCAGCGTGATGTACATCCACGAGATCGGCAGGATCAAGGCGCTGCCGAAACTCGCGGCGCTGACCATGCCGACCGCACTTTCTTCGCCGAAGCGTCGCGGCAGGAACGGCGCCAGATGCGACTTCACCGCGCATGGCCCGACGCCCGGACCGCCGCCGCCGTGCGGGATGCAGAAGGTCTTGTGCAGGTTAAGATGCGAGACGTCGCTGCCCCACTTGCCGGGCTTGGCTACGCCGACCAGCGCGTTGAGATTCGCACCGTCGGTGTAGACCTGTCCGCCGTGCCGGTGGACGATGTCGCAGATCTCGACGACGTCCTCCTCGAACACGCCGTGCGTGGACGGATACGTCATCATGATCGCGGCGAGCCGGTCGGAATATTTTTCGGCCTTGGCGCGGATGTCCTCGACATCGACGTTGCCGTTCGCGTCGCACTTCGTCACCACCACGCTCATGCCGCACAGCTGCGCGGAAGCCGGATTGGTGCCGTGCGCGGATTCGGGGATCAGGCAGACGTCGCGATGGCCCTGCCCGCGCGCACGATGGTACGCGCGGATCGCGAGCAGCCCGGCGTATTCGCCCTGCGCGCCGGAGTTGGGCTGCAGGCTCACGGCGTCGTAGCCGGTGATCTCGACGAGCATCGCCTCCAGCCCGTCGATCAACTCCTTGTAGCCTCGCGTCTGTTCGGTCGGCGCGAACGGGTGGATGTTGGCGAACTCCGGCCAGGTGATCGGGAGCATCTCGGCGGTGGCGTTGAGTTTCATCGTGCACGAGCCGAGCGGGATCATGGTGCGATCCATCGCCAGATCCTTGTCGGCGAGCGTGCGCAAGTAACGCAGCAATTCATGCTCGCTGTGGTGCGAGTTGAACACCGGGATGGGTGAGGAACTTCGACGTGCGCCGCAACTCGTCCGGGATCAGCGACGGCGCGGTTGCATCGAGCGCGTCGATGGACGGCAACTTCGCCGCGTCGCCACCGAAGATGCGCCACAGCAGTTCGACGTCGGCGCGCGTGCTGGTTTCATCCAGCGAGATGCAGATGTATTCGTCCCACGCCTTGCGCAGGTTCGCGCCCATCGCCGCCGCACGCGCCACGATGGCGTCGGTGCGCGCGTCCGTCTTCAGGCTGATCGTGTCGAAGCCGTTGGGATGGTGGGATTGGATGAAACCGAGCTCGCGCAATCCGGCCATGAGGATCGCGGTCAGGCGCGCCACGCGCGAAGCGATGCGGGTCAAGCCGTCCGGGCCGTGGTAGACGGCGTACATCGACGCCATCACCGCGAGCAGAACCTGCGCGGTGCAGATGTTGCTCGTCGCCTTTTCGCGGCGGATATGCTGCTCGCGCGTCTGCAGCGTGAGGCGATACGCGGTGTTGCCTTCGGCGTCGATGGACACGCCGATCAGGCGCCCCGGCATCGAGCGCTTGTAGGCGTCGCGGCAGGCCATGAACGCGGCGTGCGGGCCGCCGAATCCGAACGGCACGCCGAAACGCTGCGAGTTGCCGACGACGATGTCCGCGCCCATCTCGCCCGGCGACTTGATCAGGGTCAGGGCGAGCAGGTCGGTGGCGAAGATCGCCAGCGCGTTCCTGGCATGGATTTTCGCGACCTCGTCGCTCCAGTCCATCAGCCAGCCGCTGCTGGCCGGATACTGGATCAGCGCCGCGAAATAATCGTCCGCGGCGATCGCGGCATCCCACTCGGCGGCAGAATTGGCTTGCTTGATGACGATGCCCAGCGGCTCGGCGCGGGTGCGCATCACTTCGATCGTCTGCGGATGCGCGTCGCCGAACACCACGATGACATTGCCCTTGGCCTTGGACGAACGCCGCGCCAGCGTCATCGCCTCGGCCGCGGCTGTGGCTTCGTCCAGCAACGAAGCATTCGCGATTTCCATGCCGGTGAGGTCGGCGCACATGGTCTGGAAGTTGATCAGCGCTTCCATGCGCCCTTGCGAAATCTCGGCCTGGTACGGCGTGTAGGCCGTGTACCATGCGGGGTTTTCCAGGATATTGCGCAGGATGACGTTCGGCGTATGCGTGCCGTAATAGCCCTGACCGATGAAACTTTTGAACACCTTGTTCTTGTCGGCAACGGCGCGAATTTTTGCCAACGCTTCCACTTCGCTCATCGCTTCGGGCAGCGCCAGCGGCTGCGAGGACTTGATCGATGCCGGCACGATCGCGCCGGTCATCGCCTCGAGCGAATCCAGACCGAGCGTGCGCAGCATCTGTGCGATCTCGGCGTCGTTCGGACCGACGTGGCGGGCGATGAAGGCGTCGTGTTGCTCGAGTTCGCGCAGGGAAAGATTCTTGGACATGACAGGGCACCGGAAAGCGCGTGCGATGGTGCACGCGAACCGCCCCTCTGTCCTTTTGCCTGAGAGTTTGGACGCGCGCCATGAATCGGCGCGCCTCGTGCCCCTTCGGCGCCGGATGCCGCGCTGGATTGCGGGCCGGTCTCTCCAGAGTTTTTCCGCGCGGCGGTTTCGGGCCTGAGCGATTACGGGCGTTGCGCCTTCGGCAGCGGCGAGCCGCTTCTTCCACCGCGTGGGAGGGCGGATTATACAGGCTCGAGCTCTTGCGCGGATTCGCGCAGTCGGCAACGTTTCGTGGTGACGCCGGCCGCTGCCCGCCGCTGGGGGATCCGCCGCGTTTTTGCGTAACAGGCGGATATCGGAGGATTCCACCATGTCAAATCGATCGTGCTTGTTTTGCCTTGGCCTGTTGCTGCTGGCGCCGCAGGCCCGCCTCCACGCCGAAATCCTGATCGGCGGTTTCGGCGATGGCGTTACACCGGTGCCGCTGCGCGGATTTTCCGACAACGCGAACGGCAATATCGCGCCGCTGCGCGTACTCGGCGGCCCGACCACCGGCCTCAAGACGCCAGTGGGCGGCGTCTACGAACCGGTGGAGAACGTGATCTACGTCGCCGACTTTTACGGAACGGCGATCCGCGTCTTTTACGCCAACGCCAATGGCGACGCCGCACCGGCCCGTGTCGTCGGCCCAACCTACACGGGTCAGGCGCGCAGCGCGGCAGTGGACGTCGTACACAATGAACTGCTCGCCTTCACCAGCGGCTGCTGTTATGCCGCCTACGATCGCGGTGCCAACGGCGACGTCTTTTTCAAGCGCTACGTGCAATGGGGCGGCCTGTCGGGCAGCGTGACCCAGCAGAACTCCCCGTCTGCACTTGTATACATGGCGCCGACAGATGAGGTGGCCGAAACCGATACCGATTCGGCGCCGCCCTACGCGTCCAAGCTGCTGGTCTTCAATCGTACCGACAGCGGCAATACTGCGCCAAAGCGCCTACTGCAGGGCACCAACACGCAATTCGGCAGTTACGCCGGCGGACTGGCCTACGATGCAGCCGCGCGCCGGTTGTACGTCGGCGCCTACACGACCAATGCGGATCTGAGCCGTTCTGCGCGGGTGCTGGTATTCGACGATTCCGCCAACGGCAACGTGGCCCCGCTGCGCAGCATCGCCGGCGCCGCGACCGGCCTGGAACTGTCAGCCACAAGTAGTATTGGCGGGCTGGCCATCGATCCGGAGCATCAGCACCTGATCGTCTCGGTCAGCGACTACAACGCGGCCGCCGGCAACAAATTGCTCGTGTTCGCCCTCGGCGCCAGCGGCAACACCGCATCGCTGCAAACCATCGCCGGCGCATCGACCGGCCTGCCCAAGAGTATCGGCGCCCCGATCTGGGTGTCGTCCGAGCGCATCTTCGCGAACGGTTTCGAAGGCGCGCCCTGAAGAAAAAAGCCCCGCACTTGGCGGGGCTTTTGTTCTTGCCTTGGACTTCCGGCGAGTTGAGCGCCCGAGCCGAGTTGATCCGCCGCTGCGAAGCAGCGAGTGGATAACTTAGAAATCCATGCCGCCCATGCCACCCATGCCGCCGCCCGGGGCGCCACCGTGGTTGTGCTCTTCCTTCTTCGGCGCTTCGGCGACCATGGCCTCGGTGGTGATCATCAGGCCGGCGATCGAGGCGGCGTTCTGCAGCGCGGTGCGCGTGACCTTGGTCGGGTCGAGAATGCCGAACTCGACCATGTCGCCGTATTCACCGTTCGCGGCGTTGTAGCCGTGGTTGCCCTTGCTGCCGGCAACCTTGTTCAGCACCACGCTCGGCTCTTCGCCGGCGTTGGCGACGATCTCGCGCAGCGGCGCTTCCATCGCGCGCTTGGCGATGAGGATGCCGTGGTTCTGGTCCTCATTGTCGCCCTTGAGCTTCTTGATCGCATCCAGCGCGCGGATCAGGGCCACGCCACCGCCCGGCACCACGCCTTCTTCCACCGCCGCACGCGTGGCGTGCAGGGCGTCTTCGACGCGCGCCTTCTTTTCCTTCATCTCGACTTCGGTCGCGGCGCCGACCTTGATCACTGCCACGCCGCCGGCCAGCTTGGCCACGCGTTCCTGCAGCTTCTCGCGATCGTAGTCGGACGAGGTCTCTTCGACCTGCGCCTTGATCTGTTCGATGCGGGCCTTGATGTTCTTGGCTATCGCCGGCACCGTCGATGATCGTGCGAATTCTCCTTGCGACACCTGTACCTTCTTGGCGCGGCCCAGATCCTTGATCGTGGCCTTCTCCAGCGACAGGCCCACTTCCTCGGAAATGACCTGGCCGCCGGTGAGGATCGCCATGTCTTCGAGCATCGCCTTGCGACGGTCGCCGAAGCCCGGCGCCTTCACCGCGCAGACCTTGACGATGCCGCGGATGGTGTTGACGACCAGGGTCGCCAGCGCCTCGCCTTCGACTTCCTCGGCGACGATCAGCAGGGGCTTGCCGGCCTTGGCCACGCCTTCGAGGATCGGCAGCAGCTCGCGCACGTTGGAGATCTTCTTGTCGTGCAGCAGGATGTACGGGTCTTCCAGTTCAGCCTGCATCGACTGCTGGTTGTTGATGAAGTACGGCGACAGGTAGCCGCGGTCGAACTGCATGCCCTCGACGACGTCGAGTTCATTGTCCAGGCCGGAACCGTCTTCCACCGTGATCACGCCTTCCTTGCCGACCTTGTCCATCGCCTTGGCGATGAGGTCGCCGATGTTCGTATCGGAGTTGGCCGAGATCGAGCCGACCTGGGCGATTTCCTTGCTCGTCGAGCAGGGCTTGGACAGATTCTTCAGCTCCGCGACGGCGCCTTGCACGGCCTTGTCGATGCCGCGCTTCAGATCCATCGGGTTCATGCCCGCGGCAACGGCCTTGAGGCCTTCGCGGATCAGCGCTTGCGCCAGCACCGTGGCGGTGGTGGTGCCGTCGCCGGCGACGTCGGAGGTCTTCGAAGCGACTTCCTTGACCATCTGCGCGCCCATGTTCTCGAACTTGTCGGCCAGTTCGATCTCCTTGGCGACGGACACGCCGTCCTTGGTGATCGTCGGCGCGCCGAAGCTCTTGTCGAGCACCACGTTGCGGCCCTTGGGACCCAGCGTCGCCTTGACGGCGTTGGCCAGCACATTCACGCCGCGCAGCATGCGCGCGCGCGCGTCTTCACCAAAACGAATTTCTTTAGCAGCCATTGTCAAAACTCCTCAAAGGATGTATACGTGGATCGGCTGCGGCCAATTATTCAATCACTGCCATCAGATCTTCCTCGCGCATCACGAGGAGTTCCTCGCCATCGACCTTGACCTCGGTGCCGGAGTACTTGCCGAACAGCACCTTCTCGCCGGCCTTCACGCCCACCGGGCGCACCTTGCCGTCTTCGAGGATCTTGCCGGTACCGACGGCGACGACTTCGCCCTTGATCGGCTTTTCGGTCGCGGTGTCGGGAATGACGATGCCGCCGGCCGACTTGGTTTCGGCTTCCAGGCGCTTGATGATGACGCGGTCGTGCAACGGACGCAGTTTCATGACGACTTCCTCAGATTGTTGATTTTAAACGATTTGATTGCGATTGCTAGCACTCCATCGCAATGAGTGCCAATTTTAGCGGCACGCGCTTTCCCTGAAAAGAGGGCGCACCGGGGAGTGCATAGATGGGCCCCATCCGGCAGGTTTCAAGAGCCGCAATCCCGTTCATAATCCAGGCATGAACGCCATCCTCGTCCTTTGCAACTGCCCGGATGAGATCAATGCCATGCTCATCGCCGAGGCACTGGTCGCCGAGCGTCTGGCCGCCTGCGTGAACCGCATCCCCGGCATCGCCTCGACCTATCGCTGGAGGGGACAAATCCAGCACGACACGGAAAACCTGCTCGTCATCAAGACCACGCGCGATCGCTTCGAGGCGCTGCGCGAGCGCATCCTGGCACTGCATCCATATGAACTGCCGGAGGTGATTGCGGTCGATATTGCCGCCGGCCACACGCCGTATCTGGACTGGATCGCCGCGCAATCCGCGCCGGATGCAAGTTAGCGCCAAGGCTTCCGGTCACATCCCAAACCGCAACCTGCGACAATTGCCGCATGAAGAAATTTATTCCGCTGTTTTTCGCCGTGCTCGCCGGCATCGGCATCGGCCTCGCCCACGCCGACGATCAGGACAACCTGCTGCCCGTCGACCAGGCTTTCCGCGCCGATGCGACGGCGCCGAACCGGCAAACAGTGCAATTCAAATTCACCATTGCCGACGACTATTACCTGTACCGCGGGCGCATCAAGACGAAAAGCGCGAACGCGGCAACCGTGCTCGGCGCGCTGGACCTGCCCGCCGGCGAAAAGAAGCATGACGAGTTTCTCGGCGATGTCGAGGTTTACCACCACGGCTTCACCGCGACCCAGCATCTGGCCATGCCTGCGAACGCTACCCAGGCCGTCATCGAATTGCACTACCAGGGTTGCCATCAGGTCACGCCGAAAATCTGCTTCCCGCCGCAGAAAAAAATTCTGACCGTGGCGTTGCCTTCAGCTTCGGCGGCACCGGCATCGCTGAGCGCGGCACTGGGCGCGGCCGCTGGCGAAGCGTCGTCGTCGCTGCTCGGCGACAACCAGCCGCTGCCTGCGGAACAGGCTTTCAAATTCGAGGCGATCGCGACCGGACCCGGCGAAATCCTGGCGCGCTTCACCATGCCCAAGGGTTATTACCTGTATCGCGACAAGACGAGCTTTTCCGCAGCGGCAGACAGCGGCGTCACGCCCGGCACGCCGCGCTTTCCGCCCGGCAAGGATCACACCGACGCGAATTTCGGCCAGACCACGGTGTATTTCGACCAGGTCGAGATTCCGGTTCCGCTTGCGCGCACGAACACGGCCGCGCTCACGCTCGCGCTGACCGCGAATTTCCAGGGCTGCAAGGAAGGCAGCGTGTGCTATCCGATGATATCCAGCACGCTGGACGTGAACCTGCCCGCCGGTGCGGGCGCAGACGTTTCCGCATCCAACACAGCGCCGGGCGCGGCCACCGCCAACTCCGACAGCCGGTTCCAGAAAGCGCTGAATGGTTCGTTGTGGCTGGTGTTCGGCGCGTTCTTCCTTGCCGGGCTCGGCCTCGCGTTCACGCCCTGCGTGTTCCCGATGATCCCGATCCTGTCGGGCATCATCGCCGGCGCGGGCGAGAACATCTCCACGCGCCGTGCGATCGTCTTGTCGCTGGTCTACATCCTCGCCAACGCGGTGATCTTCACCATCGCCGGCGTGATCGCGGGCCTGGCCGGGAACAATTTGCAGGCCGCGTTCCAGACGCCGTGGGTGCTGTGGTGCTTCGCGGGCCTGTTCGTGCTGCTCGCGCTGTCGATGTTTGGCTTCTACGAATTGCAGCTGCCGGGTTCGTGGCAATCCAGGATTGCGCACGTCAGCAACAAGCAATCCGGCGGCTCGCTCTGGGGCGTCGCGATCATGGGCGCGCTGTCCGCGTTGATCGTGGGGCCCTGCGTCACACCGCCGCTTGCCGTCGCCGTGCTCTACATCGCGCAGAAGCACGACGCCATGCTCGGTGGCTTCGCCCTGTTCGCGCTCGCGCTCGGCATGGGCGCGCCGCTGGTGGTGTTCGGCGCCAGCGCCGGCAAGCTGCTGCCGCGCGCCGGTGCATGGATGGACGCGGTCAAGGCCGTGTTCGGCGTGACCTTCCTCGGCCTTGCGATCTGGATGCTGTCGCGCGTCGTGGCTGCGCCGTGGATCATGCTGATGACAGGCCTGCTTGCGGTGGCCTGCGCCGTATACCTCGGCGCACTCGAACGCATGGCGGATGGCGTTTCCGGCTGGAGAAAATTATGGAAGGCGCTGGGCGTCGTGCTGCTGATAGGCGGCGCGGCGGAACTCATCGGCGCGACGGCCGGCTCCAACGATCTGCTGCAACCGTTGCGCGGTGTCGGCGGCGGCGCGGTCACGGCGCCCTCCGAACAGGGACTGGCGTTTCGCCGAATCAAATCGGTTGCCGACGTCGAACAGGCGCTCGCGGCGGCGAAATCCGCCGGCCAGCCCGCCATGCTCGATTTCTATGCCGACTGGTGCGTATCGTGCAAGGAGATGGAGAAATTCACGTTCACCGATGCGCGCGTCAAACAGGCGCTGGCGGGGTTCGTGTTGCTGCAGGCCGACGTCACCGCGAACGACGACACCGACAAGGCGCTGATGAAACATTTCCAGATCGTCGGCCCACCGGACACCGTCTTCTACGACGCGGATGGCATGCAACGCCACGATCTGCAACTGATCGGCGCGGAGAAGCCCGGCGATTTCGTGCAGCGTGTCGGCGTCGTGCGGCGGTAAAATTCCAGCATGTTCAAATCAAACCTCTTCATCATCCTCATTGCGATCGCCGGCGCCCTGCTCGGCCTCTACGTCGGCAGTTATTTCAGCCGACCACAGGTGGCCGGACTGCCGGCAGGCATGGGCGTGCTCGGCCCGGGCCAGCATTTGGCCGACCTGCAACTGACCGGCACCGATGGCCGACCGCACCGGCTCGGCGACTGGCAGGGCAAGCTTGTGCTGATCAATTTCTGGGCGACCTGGTGCGAGCCCTGCCGCGAGGAAATGCCGCTGCTCGAGGCGGCGTCGAAAAAATACGCCGGTGACGGATTCACCGTGGTCGGCGTGGCGGTGGACGATCCGGATGCCGTCGCCGCCATGCTCAAGTCGCGGCCGGTGGATTACCCCATCCTGATCGGCGACGACGACACGCTCGATACGGTCGGCGACAATCGCGGCGTGCTGCCCTACTCGCTGTTGGTCGGGCCGGATGGCAAGATGATCGCCCTGCGCGCGGGCAGCTTTCCGTCGGCCGACAGCCTCGAACGCTGGATCGTGCCGCACTTGGCCAATTCAGGTTAAACAGCGGCTAATTTCTGTCATTTTCCGGATGATCGTGCTGGACATCTTCGCCCAACTCTTGCACACTCTCGCGCCTTGACCGGCCCTGCGCCGGCTGCCGGATTTCATGTGTGGCAAAGATTCTTGTTCTGCACGGCCCCAATCTCAATCTGCTCGGCACGCGCGAGCCGGAGGTGTACGGCCACGCCACGCTGGCCGACATCGACGCCGAACTTGCGGCAAACGCGCGTGGATCGGGTACGGAGCTGACTTCGTTCCAATCCAATGCCGAACATGAGCTCATCGAGCGCGTGCAAGCCGCGCGCGAGGATGGCACGGCGTTCATCCTGATCAATCCAGGCGCGTTCACGCATACCAGCGTGGCCCTGCGCGACGCCCTGGCCGCGGTGAAGATTCCCTTCATCGAGGTGCACCTTTCCAACCCGCACGCCCGCGAGGCGTTCCGCCGGGTTTCGTATTTTTCCGACGTCGCCGTCGGCGTGATTGCCGGCTTCGGCGCCATGAGTTACCAGCTCGCGCTGCGCGCTGCGCTGGATCACCTGCAACAGCATCATTCCAACATGGCGCGTTGAGCGCCGCCATCGATCATTTGGAGGGGTTGGCCGTGGATCTACGCAAGATCAAGACACTCATCGACATTCTGGAACAGTCGAACCTGGCCGAAATCGAGATCAAGGAAGGCGAGGAATCCGTGCGCCTGAGCCGCATGCCCAAGGGCGGTGCGGCCGCGCCGATGATGATGCCGGTCGCTCAGGCGCATGTGGAAGCCCCGCGCGTCGCCGCGCCGGCGGCTGCCTCGGCTGCTGCCGCCGCGCCGTCCGCGGACAAGGGTCTGCCGCCGGGCCATGTGGTGCGCTCGCCGATGGTCGGCACGTTCTACGTCTCGGCCAATCCGGAAAGCCCGCCGTTCGTGAAGGTTGGCCAGACGGTGAAGGCCGGCGACACGCTCGGCATCATCGAGGCGATGAAGATGTTCAACCAGATCGAGGCCGATCATGCCGGCACCATCGTGGCGGTTCTCGCCACGAACGGCCAGCCGGTCGAGTTCGACGAACCGCTGTTCGTGATCGGCTGACGCAGTCATGCTCGACAAAGTCGTCATCGCCAACCGCGGCGAAATCGCCCTGCGCGTGCTGCGCGCGTGCCAGACGCTCGGCATCAAGACCGTGGCCGTGCATTCCACGGTCGACCGCAACCTCAAGCACGTCGGCATGGCCGACGAATCCGTGTGCATTGGCCCCGCGCCGGCGACGGAAAGTTATCTGAACGTGCCGGCGATCATCGCGGCGGCGGAAGTCACCGACGCGCAGGCGATCCATCCCGGCTACGGATTCCTGTCCGAGAACGCGGATTTCGCCGAGCGCGTGGAGCAGTCCGGCTTCGTCTTCATCGGCCCGACCGCGGACGTGATCCGCCTGATGGGCGACAAGGTCCAGGCAATCCGCGCGATGAAGGCCGCGGGCGTGCCCTGCGTGCCCGGTTCCGGCGGTTCGCTCAGCGAGGACACGGCGGCGAACGCGAAGATCGCGCGCGAGATCGGCTACCCGGTCATCATCAAGGCGGCTGGCGGCGGCGGCGGCCGCGGCATGCGCGTGGTGCACACCGAGGCGCACCTGAACAACGCGATCACCCTCACCAAATCCGAGGCCAAGGCCGCGTTCGGCAATGCCGAGGTCTACATGGAGAAATTCCTGGAGAACCCGCGCCATGTCGAGATCCAGGTGCTGGCCGACGGCCAGGGCAATGCGATCCATCTCGGCGAGCGCGACTGCTCGATGCAGCGCCGCCACCAGAAAGTGGTCGAGGAAGCGCCGGCACCGGGCATCACGCCCGAGCAGCGTGCCGAGATCGGCAAGGTTTGCGTGGATGCCTGCGTCCGCATCGGCTACCGCGGCGCCGGCACGTTCGAATTCCTGTTCGAGAACGGCCGCTTCTACTTCATCGAGATGAACACGCGCATCCAGGTCGAGCATCCGGTGACCGAACTCATCACCGGCGTGGATCTCGTGCGCGAACAGTTGCTGATCGCCGGCGGCGAGAAACTGTCAATCAAGCAGTCCGACATCAAGATCAACGGCCACGCGATCGAATGCCGCATCAATGCCGAGGACCCGGATACTTTCATGCCGAGTCCCGGCACCGTCAAGCGCTTCGAGGCTGCCGGGGGACCGGGCGTGCGCATCGATACCCACGTCTACGACGGCTACCGCATCCCCCCGAACTACGATTCGATGATCGGCAAGCTCATCGTGCATGGCCGCGACCGCGCCACCGCGATCGCGCGCATGCGCATCGCGCTCGCCGAGATGGTGTTCGAAGGCGTCAAGACCAACCTGCCGCTGCAGCAGCGCATCCTGGCCGACGGCGGTTTCAACGCCGGCGGGCAGAACATCCATTATCTGGAAAAGCGCATCGCCGAAGCGAAGGAGAAGGCGATCAAGCTCGCTTGATGCGATGGCCTGGCTCGAACTTTCCCTCACCATCCACGCGGCGCAACAGGCCAGCGTCGAAGCCGCGCTGGAAGATCTCGGCGCGCTGTCGCTCACGCTGCAAGACGCCGACGCCGACACGCCCGACGAGCGCGCAATCTTCGAGCCGGGCGTCGGCGAAACGCCGCTGTGGAATGAAGTCGTCCTGCAAGCGCTGTTCGCTGCGGAGGCCGATCGCGCCGGACTCGTGCATGCGCTCGCCGAGCTGATTCCCGGCATGGAGCCTGCGCAAATCGCTTTTCGCGAAGTGGCCGACCAGGACTGGACGCGCGCCTGGCTCGATACGTTCAAGCCCATGCGCTTCGGCAAACGTTTGTGGATTTATCCATGGAACGTGGAGGCGCCCGACGCTGCCGACACGGTGATCGTGCGCCTGGATCCCGGCCTGGCTTTCGGCAGCGGCACGCATCCGACCACGGCGCTGTGCCTAGAATGGCTCGACGGCGCAGATCTCGCCGGCAAGACGCTGGTCGATTACGGCTGCGGCTCGGGCATCCTCGCCATCGCCGCGCTCAAGCTCGGCGCCGCGCGCGCGATCGGTGTGGACAACGACGAACAGGCCATTGCCGCCAGCCGCGACAACGCGCAACGCAACGGCGTCGCGGAGAAGCTGGATTTGTATCTTCCGCCGAATTTTCCGCAAATGCAATGCGACGTCCTCGTCGCCAACATCCTCGCCGGCCCGCTCGCGGAACTCGCACCGCTGTTCGCGCAGAGCCTCAAACCCGGCGGCGCGTTGGCGCTGTCGGGCATCCTCGACGGCCAACAGGACGAACTGCTCGCGCATTACGCGCAGTGGTTCGACGCCTTGCGTGCGACGACGCGCGATGGATGGGTACGGATCGACGGCATGCGCCGCTGATTGGCCTTAGCGCAGCTTCAACACCGCCGCGAGCTTTTCTGCGTTGCGCCGCTGCGTCGCCCGTTCGATAAGCGCCGCGCGCAAAACCGGCAGGGCCGGCTGCAACAGGGACTTTGCCGCCGCATCGTCGTGCGCCGCATGCGCATATTCCGCAGCTTTCGCCGCAAGCCGGGCATAGACCGGATGTTGTTCGCCCAGTTCCCCGCGCAACGCATCCAGCGACCGGCGTTGCGCGGCCAACGCCGCCTTCCAGTCGCGATGCGACGCTGCCAACTCGGCTTCCACGATCGCATAGCGCGCACGGCGCCCGTAGTTGCCGCGTCCATCCGGAGGCTTCAACGCGTGCAGCGCGGCGGCGGCTTCGCGCGTGCGTCCGGATCGCACCAGCCACTGCGCGTCGAGCATTTCCGAATCGAACAACTGGGCCGGATCGAGCTTGAGCGCGCGCCGCGTCGCCAGCGCCGCATCGATCAATGGACGCGCGGCGGCAAGCTCGCCCAGTCTCCAATTCGCAACGCGCCAGGTTGTTCTGCGCGCGGGCGATGGATGCGCTGGCCGGCTTGCTGTGCACGGCGCGGATGCGCAGCGATTCGCGGAACAACGGCAGGGCCGCGGCGAAGTCGCCGCGATCCTCTTCGAGCGTGGCGAGGTTGTTCGCCGTGATCGCCCAGGCCATCGAATCGGCTGGTTCCAGGCGCACGTACAGGGCCAGCGCCTCGCGATAGTTCGTCTCGGCGGCGACGAATTCGCCGCGGTCCTGCTGCACGCTGGCAAGGTCGTTGCGGGCGCGCGCGACCGCGACGCTGTCGGCGCCGACCACCTTGACCTGCAGCGCCAACGCGTCCGACAAATTGCGTTCCGCGGCGGCGAGGTCGCCGAGTTCTTCTTCCGCCTGGGCCAGGTTGTCGAGCGTGTTCAGCGTGCGCGGATCGTCGTTACCGTAGACGGCGCGCTTTTGCGCGAGCGCCTGCGTGTACAGAACCCGGGCCCGGACATAGTCGCTGCGATGAAACGCGAGGAAGGCGAGATTGTGCACTGTCGAGGCGACATCGCCACGATGTTCGGGACCGGCCGCGGAGAAGATCGCCAGCGCGGCGTGGTAATCGCGCTCGGCGGCAGCGAAATCGCCGTTGCCCTGCTCGGCCACGCCGAGCGCATTGTCGGAATGGCCGAGATCGGGGTCGTCCGGGCGCAAGTGCAGCGCCGCGCAGTGTCAACGCTTCGCGGCAGATCGGCACGGCACGCGCGAAATCCTGGATGGCCGACCAGGCGCGGCAATCCTCGTTCAGCGCCTTGCCCAATTGCAGCGGATCGGCGCCGGGTGCGCGCAGCAGCGCGATCGCGCGACCGAGCAGATCGATGCTGCGCCGGGGCTGGCCAATGCTGATGTAGATTTCGCCGAGCGTGCCCAGCAGGCGGGCCTGGATCTGCGCCTGCGCCTGCGCGATCGGCATGGCATCCAGGCGCGTGCTGGCCTGGTCGAGCAACTCGCGCGCACTGACATCGCGGCCGCGCGTTTGCTGCGGATCGGCGTCCTGGAACAAACCGACCAGGAAATCGGTGACCTCGTTTGCGGTATGCGCTTCGGTGCGCGCCACGCCTTCCGCACGCAACGCGCGCTCGCGCTCGAGCGCGAGCCACGACGCGGACACGACGATCGCCACAATGGCCAGCGCCGCGACAGCGACGCCAACGCGATGCCGGCGCACGAATTTGGCGACGCGATAGCCGATGCGGTCCGGCCCGGCGGCAAGCGGACGTCCGTCGAAATAACGCGAGATGTCTTCGGCCAGGGCCGCCGCGGAGGCGTAACGCCGCGCCGGATCCTCGTCCAGGGCGCGGCGCACGACGTGTTCCAGGTCGCCATCAATGCGCGCGGCATCGGCGCGCAGCCAGTCCGCCGCCATGCGCGCGACGCGCCCCGGCCGCGCCTGGCGCCAGCTTTCGGCGTTGCCGTTCGGATTTGTACACTTTTCCACAAAGCAATTCGTACAGGATGAGGCCGAGCGCGTACACGTCGCTCGCGGTCGTCACCGCCGCGCCGCCGAGCTGCTCGGGACTGGCGTATTCGGGCGTGAACGCACGCAGTTCGGTCGCGCGTTCGCCGTTCGCATCCGGCGCGCTCAGGCGCGCGATGCCGAAATCGAGCAGCGCCGGCGTGCCGTCGCCGCGCACCATCACGTTGGCGGGCTTGAGGTCGCTGTGCACGATCAGGTTCTGGTGGGCGTGATGCACGGCCTCGCACAACTGCTGGAACAGGCGCAGGCGCTGTTCCAGCGACGGCTTTTGTGCGTCCAGCCACTGCGCCAGCGGCATGCCGTCGACGTATTCCATCACGAGGTAAGGCTGGCCCTCGTCCGTGGTGCCGCCGTCGAGCAGGCGAGCGATGTGCGGATGCACGAGGCCGGCAAGCAGCTGGCGCTCGCGGCGCAGGCGTTCGAGCGCGGCGGACGTGGGAAAGCCGCGGATCAGCTTGATCGCGACGCGGCTTTCGTATTCGGCGTCGGCGCGCTCGGCGAGGAACACGCTGCCCATGCCGCCGCGGCCGAGTTCGCGCAGGATGCGGTAGTTGCCGATGCGTCGCCCCAGCCACGGCAGGCCGCTATCGAAATGCTCGGCCGTGCCCTGTGCGATGCTCGCGGCGAGCGGATCGTGCGCCTGCGCATCGGCCGCAAGCAGCGCTTCGAGTTCCGTGCGCAGCTCCGCATCGCCGGCACAGGCCATGTCCACGAAGCGCTCGCGCTCGTCCGGCGCCAGCGCAACGGCCGCGTCGAACAATTCCTGCAAGCGCGCAAACCGACTCATACGCGAGAAACTCTTTACCTCCGAGCGAAGACACTAAGCGGCCAGTTCGCGTTTAAGCCAGGCCCGGCCGAAACGCAGGCCGCGATCGACCGTGGGCACGGACACCGCGAGCACGTGCGCGATCTCGTCGCGGTTGAGGCCGCCGAAATAGGTCAGCTCGATGATCTTGCCGGTGCGCGCGTCCTCGTCTTCGAGCCGGCGCAGCGCCGCGTCCAGCGCCAGCAATTCCGGCGTCGCGGACGCCGATGCGGCATCCGCGGTCAGGGTGACGTGGACCGCGCCGCCGCCGCGCTTGTCCGCGTCGCGCGCGCGCGCGTGGTCGATCAGCACGTTGCGCATGTGCAGTGCGGCCAGCGCGAAGAAATGCGCGCGGTCGCGCCAATCCACGTCCGCGTTGCACAGGCGCAGGAAACTCTCGTGCACCAGCGACGTCGGATCCAGCGTGGACGGCTCGCTGCCGCGCAGGCGCTGGCGCGCCAGCGTGCGCAGGTGCGCATAGACCAGTTCGGTCAATTGCGGCAGCGCGCCGGCATCGCCATCGCGCCAGGCGTGCAACAACGCAGTGATCGGCGTCTGCGGCGTAAGCATGCGCACAGTGTAGCGGTCTCCTGGCGCCGAATGCAGGCGCCATTGATAGGAATCGGGGCGCTTTTGCGTCAATACACGCAGCATCCCATCGGAGAATCCGCATGCACGCGCATACCCGTCGCGCCAAAACGATCCTGTTCGCCGCCTTCGCTTTCGCCTGCGCCGGCCGCGTTCACGCCGCCAGCAGCGTCACCGTGACCGATACCGGCGACGGGACCAGCAACAGCACATGCACGCTGCGCGGGGCGATCGCGGCGGCGAACATGCAGAGTACATCCGGCGGCTGCGTCTTCAGTGGCAGCGGCAGCCCCACCACGATCGCCTTCGCCATTCCCGGCAGCGGAGTGCAGACGATCGACGTCGGCAGCCAGCTGCCGGCAATCGCCGTGCCGGTGATCCTCGACGGACTGACCCAGCCTGGCGCCAGCTGCGCCGCCTGGCCGCCGACCCTGCTCATCCAGATCAGCAGCCCGACGAACGGCCAGTACAACGGCCTGACGCTCAATCCCGGCTCCGACGGCAGCACGATCCGCGGCCTGGTCATCAACGGCTTCAACAACAATCAGGGCTATGCCTACAACTTCAACGCCGCGATCAACATCTATGCGAGCAACGGCAATCACGTCGAGTGCAATTTCCTGGGCACTCTGCCGGACGGCACGACGGCGGCCGCGAACCTGCGCGGCGTCGACATCAACAGCGCCTCGAACAACGTCATCGGTTCGGACGGCACCGCCAAGCCTTATTTCGCGCGCAACCTGATTTCCGGCAACCAGTACGGCCAGGTCGACACGCGCGGCAACGCCCTGAGCGGCAACCGCATCTCGGGCAATTTCATCGGCACCGATGTGACGGGCACCGCGGCGATGAGCGGCCAGGGCGGCGCCGAGGGCGTGGACATCAGCGCGAACCCCGGCCCGGCTTCCGGCAATTTCGTCGGCTGGGACGGCGTCGGCGATCCGGCTCTTGATGCGCAACATCATCTCGGGCTTCACCGGCTCCACGCTGGGCGGCGTCAACATGGTGGTCGGCGCGCAGGGCAACGTCGTCGCCGGCAACTACATCGGCACCGACGTCACCGGCACGCAGGCAATTCCGAATTTCTTCGGCGTCGAGCTCGGCAGCAATTCGAGCGTGTACAACAACATCATCGGCAACACCGGCGCGCAGGACGCCGCCTCGGCGCGCAACGTGATCTCCGGCAACAGCTTCACCGGCGTGGACATCAATGCGGCGAATGGCACGCATGACAATGCCGTGGTCGGCAATTACATCGGCATCGGCGCGACCGGGGCGGCCACGCTCGGCAATGGCAGTATGGAATCTCGATGGAATTCGCCACCGCCAACACGCTGGTTGCGCGCAACTGGATCGCCGGTCAAGGTACCGCGATCCGCTTCTTCGGATCGGGCAGTTTCGGCGGCGGCAGCACGGCGAGCTTCATCAACAATTCCCCCGGCGGCAATGCAAGCCTGCCGGCGCTGGATTCGCGCGACAACTGCGTGCTTGGCGGCACCGGCGTTCTCGTGTACGCGCAGGGCGCGAGCGTGCCCAATCCCAACACGTTCGCGAACAACTGGTGGGGCGCAGGCAGCGGTCCGAACACCGCGGGCGCGAGTTCGGCGGACGGCAGCATCGCCGCGACGCCATTCCTGACCGTACCGGCGGCGGTTTGCGACGACACGATTTTCCGCAATGGTTTCGAAGCGCCCTGATCGCGGCGACGCGCATTCCGCTAGAATTCCGGGCATGTACAGCGCAATGCCCGGAATGCCTGACGATCTACAAGGTCGGCGCCGCCGTGCTCGGACAGTCGCACGGCAGCGTGCGCTGCGGGCATTGCAATGCGGTGTTCGACGCGCTGCGCACGCTACCGAGCAGTTGCCCGACGAATCGGTGCGGCACCTGCTCGCGCATCCGGGCGACGACGCGCCGCCACAACTGGCCGTGCCGGCGTTGCGTCCGAAAACCAGCGCACAGCAAGCCTTGTTGTTCGATCCGGACGAACGTCCCACGCGCGTGCCGGCCCAGCGGCGCACGCACACGCCGGCATTCGCGCGCTCGCGCCGCGCACCGTCCGTTTCGCGCAACTGGCCATGGGCGCTGGGCGCGTTGGGCCTTGCCCTGTCGCTGCTCGCCCAGATCGGCTATGCCGAACGCGCGATCCTGCTCGACGATGCGCATGTGCGGCCGATGCTCGACGGCGTTTGCGCGACACTCGGCTGCCGTTTGCCGCTGCGCCACGACCCGGCGAAACTCGAATTGCTCTCGCGCGACATCCGTCCGCATCCGTCGGTGCCGAATGCGCTGATCGTGTCGGCCACGCTGCGCAACGACGCGAATTTCGCGCAAGCCTTTCCCGATGTCGAAATCACGTTGTCGGACCTCGACGAAAACCGCATCGCCATGCGCCGCTTCCGGCCGCAGGATTACATCGCCGACAGCCGCAGCCTGGCAACGGGGCTGGCGCCCGGCGCGACCGCCGCGCTGGTGTTCGAGGTGGCCGACCCGGGCAAGAACGCGGTCGCGTTCGAATTCAAGTTTCGCTGATCGTGGCACTTATCAAGCATGGCGCTTGGCGCTAGACTCCCTGCCCCGTTGCCATTCGCGCGGCGGGAATGCCAAGGAAGCAACCGCGATGCTCGCCGCCGAACCCCTCTCCGCCAGTCACGTCGACAACGTCTCGGAAGCCGCGTTGCAGCCGGCGTTGTGCGATTGCGTCGCGCGTGCGGTACGCCGCTACCTGGCCGATCTCGACGCACAACAACCGGACGGGCTTTACGACCTGGTGTTGGGTGAGGTCGAGAAACCGCTGCTGCGCGAAGTCTTGCGCTGGAGCGAGGGCAACCAGAGCCGCGCCGCACAGGCGCTGGGCATCAATCGCGCGACCTTGCGCAAAAAATTGGCGCTGCGCGGTCTGAGCTAGCACAACCTACTGCGCTCGACATCTTGCGCGAATCCGGTGCTCGGAATCCTCATTTAGACCAAAGTAAACTCCGGTTCCTGCGCTCCTGTTCGCGCAACCTGTCTTCGCTCCTGACGGTTGTGCGGACGCTCTGCCTGCTGAACCCGGGTATAATCCGGTGCTTATTTGCGGGCGTGCCCATGTTCGATGCGACTTAGCCCCATCCGGCGCGCGCTGCTGAGCGTGTCCGACAAGACCGGCCTCATCGACCTGGCGCGTGGCCTGGACGCGCTCGGCGTCGTACTCATTTCCACCGGCGGCACCGCACGCGCGCTGCGCGAAGCGGGACTCGCCGTGCGTGAAGTCGCCGACGTCACCGGATTTCCGGAAATCATGGACGGCCGGGTCAAGACCCTGCATCCGAAAATCCACGGTGGCCTGCTCGGCCGGCGCGGCCAGGACGATGCGGTGATGGCCGCGCACGGCATCGAGGGCATCGACCTGCTGGTCGTCAACCTGTATCCGTTCGAGCAGACTACCGCCGCGCCGGATTGCAGCATGGACGATGCGATCGAGAACATCGACATCGGCGGACCGGCGATGCTGCGCGCCGCGGCCAAGAACCACGAGCACGTCGCCACCCTGGTCGATCCGGCCGATTATGCCGAGTTGATCCAGACCCTGCACGCGGACAACGGCACCACGCTGGACCTGCGCCGACGCCTTGCCGCGAAAGTCTACGCACACACCGCGCGCTACGACGGCATGATCGCGAACTGGCTCGGTGCGCGCCTGAACGCCGATGGCGTGGATCCGTTTCCATCCAGCCTGCATCTGGACTTCACGCGCCCGCGACGTTGCGCTATGGCGAAAACCCGCACCAGAACGCGGCGTTGTACCTGGAAGGGGCGGCCGGCCGGGCTGCGTCGCCACGGCGCGCGTGCTCGCCGGCAAGGAGTTGTCGTACAACAATCTCGCCGACGCGGACACGGCACTCGAATGCGTCAAGGCGTTCCGCAAGGCGCCGGCCTGCGTCATCGTCAAGCACGCCAATCCCTGCGGCGTGGCGATCGGCGCCACGGCGCGCGAGGCCTACGACAAGGCCTATTCGACCGATCCGGTGTCGGCTTTCGGCGGCATCATCGCGTTCAACCAGCCGCTGGATGCGGCGACCGCGCAGGCCATCCTTGATCGGCAATTCGTCGAGGTGGTGATCGCGCCGGAAATCGATCCTGCCGCGTTCGCGGCGTTCGCCAAAAAACCCAACGTGCGCGTGCTCGCCAGCGGCGAATGGCTGGAGCAGCCGGCGCCGATGCTGGATTTCAAACGCATCGCCGGCGGCGTGCTGGTGCAGGACACTGATCGCGAACCTTGCTGCTGTCGGATCTGAAGATCGTCTCGGTGCGCGACCGGACGCAGACGAGCTGCGCGACCTGCTGTTCGCCTGGCACGTTGCGATGTACGTCAAGTCCAACGCGATCGTGTACGCGCGCGACAGCCGCACCATCGGCATCGGCGCCGGCCAGACGAGTCGCGTGGTCAGCGCGAAGATCGCCACGCTCAAGGCCGAGGAAGCGGGTTTGAGATCTCCGGCAGCGTTATGGCCTCGGACGCGTTCTTCCCGTTCCGCGACGGCATCGATGCGGCCGCCGCCGCAGGCATTCTTGCGGTGA
>CAWAMA010000003.1:0-141143 GCA_963783025.1 uncultured Pseudomonadota bacterium
GCCTGCCGTTGCTGGTCGCGCTGGCGCGGCGAGAATCCATCGTGTTGCGCATCGCCGCGGCGCCATCGTTGCAACTGAATCTGGAGATTTCGTTTTGACCGAATTGAAAGACCGCTCCGCCGTGGTGGTGATTCCGGCGCTGAACGAGGAACGTGCGATCCGCGCGGTCGTGCAGGATGCGTTGGCGCAATGTGGAAAAGTGATCGTCGTGGACGACGGTTCCAGCGAGGCACCGGTGCGGCGATCGCGGATTTGCCGGTCGAATGCATCCGCCAGACGCGCCGCAGGGCAAGGCCAGCGCGTTGCTGGACGGTTTCCGCCGCGCGCTGGAACTTGGCGTCGCCGGCGTGTTGACGATGGACGGCGACGGCCAGCATGCCGCCGCGGACCTGCCGCGCTTGCTCGCCGCGGCGGAAAAATATCCGGGCCGGATCGTCATCGGCGCGCGTCTGCAGGGCCGCGAAGCGACACCGGGCAAGAACCGTTTCGGCAACCGGCAGGCCGATTTCTGGGTGTCGTGGGCCTGCGGCGCGCGGGTGGTCGATTCGCAGAGCGGCCAACGCTATTACCCGCGCGCGGCGGTGGAATTGGCGTTGCGCCTGCCGCACGGCGGCTTCGTGTTCGAGAGCGAAATCCTGATCGAGGCAGCGCGGCACGGCATCCACACCGTGTCGGTGCCGATCATGGCGCGTTACGCCGCCGACCGCCGTGCCAGCCACTTCAAGCCGTTCCGCGACGTCAGCCGCATCACCGCGATGATCTCCGGGCGCCTGTTCCGCGGCTGGATGAAGCTGCCTTCGCTGTGGCGCTCGCTGACGCAAGCACCGACGATTGCCAGTGAAGTCTGAATCAGTTTTTCAAGAATTGCTGGGTGTATTCCGGTTTCTGTTCGCGTGCGAGCAACTCGCGCAGGCCTTCCGCCGGCGTGATTCCTCGCGCAGCACGCGCTGCACGCCCGAGGCGATCGGCAGATCGAGGTCGTGCGTTTGCGCCAGGCGCAAGATCGTATCGGCGGTTTCGATGCTTTCCACGACCTGACCGATTTCCGCAACGGCCTGTTTGAGCCCGACGCCATGGCCGAGCGCAAGGCCCAAACGCCGGTTGCGCGACAGGTCGCCGGTGCAAGTCAGAACGAGATCGCCGAGACCGGCAAGACCCATCAGGGTTTCCGCGCGCGCGCCAAGCGCGGCGCCGAGGCGCAGCATTTCGTTGAGGCCGCGCGTGATCAGGCCGGCGCGTGCGTTCAATCCCAGGCTCATGCCGTCGGCGACGCCGGTCGCCACCGCGAGTACGTTTTTCATCGCGCCGCCGAGTTCCGCGCCGATCATGTCCGAGCCGGTGTAGGCGCGAAAATGCGGCGAATGCAGCAAGTCCGCGACGTCTGCGCGAAGTCCGCGTCTGCCGAATGCACGGTGACCGCGGTTGGCAGGCCTTGCGCGACCTCGCGCGCGAACGAGGGGCCGGTGACGATCGCGGCCGGTGCGGCGGGAAGGCGTTCGGCGGCGATCTCGTGCAGGAAACGTCCGGACGGTGGATCGAAACCCTTGGTCGCCCAGCGAGACCCGCGCCGCGGGGGAAATGCGGCACGATCACGGCGAGCAGACCGGCAAAGGCGTGGCTGGGAGTCACAACCAGCGCGACATTCGCGGTGCACCGGAGCCGGCAAATCGGCGCTCAGGGTCAGCGCCGCGGGCAATTCCAGGTCGGGCAGATACGCGCGTTGCGGCGCGTGTCGGCCATGCGCGCCATCGCATCCGCGTCGCGGCCCCACAGCGTCGTCGCCGCGCCGTTGCGCGCGAGCACGGCGGCCAGCGCCGTGCCCCATGAGCCGGCGCCGAGCACGGCGACGGAAGGTTTAATTTCGACCATTGAAGAGTGCGCCCAAGGATGGGCGCTTTTTCATTCTCGCAATCATGGATGATTGCAAAAATTACTCACGCGTTGGGCTGCGCGCCTTCCGCACGACGGCGCATCTGTTCGTCGTAGAGCGCCTCGAAATTGATCGGCTGCAACAGGAAAGGCGGGAAACCGCCGTCCTGGATAATGTTCGCCACGGCGGTGCGCGCGTAGGGTAACAGCACGTTCGGGCAGAACGTGGCCAGCACCATGTCGCGGTTGGTCTGGTCGAAACCGGACACGCCGAAAATGCCGGCCTGCTGCACCTCGGCCAGGTACGCGGTCTTTTCGGCGAGCTTGCAGGTCACGGTGACGGTAAGCACCACTTCGTAGACGTTGTCCGCCAACGTGCCGACCTGCTGCTGCAGGTTGAGCTGGACCTGCGACTGGCCCTGTTCCTGGAAGATGTGCGGGGCGCCGGGTACTTCGAACGAGGCGTCCTTGATGTAGACCTTCTGCAGCGACAACTGTGCGCCGGCGGCGGGGGGGCTTGGGTGGTTTCGTCGGCCATGGAAACTCCGAATGCTTTGCGGGGAAAAAGGGCGCGGATTATCCCATGCCAAGCAGATCAGCGCGAGTTTTTACTTGTGGCCCTTGGCTGTCGGCAGCGCCGCTTCGCGCCATGCGCCCATGCCGCCGCCGAGCACGAAGACCTTGGCGAATCCGGCCTTGACCAGGCGTGCGGCGGCCTGCGCCGACGTCGCACCGGTCTTGCACACCAGCGCCACGGGCAATTCCTTGACCTTGGCCAGTTCCTTGTTTTCGGGATCGAACTGGCTCATCGCGACGTGACGCGCGCCGGCAATGTGGCCCTTCTCGAAATCGGCCGCACTGGACAAATCCACCAGCAGCGGATTTTCGCGGTTGATGAGCAGGGTCAGCGCGCCGGCGTGAGTTCCCTGAAACCGCGGAAACGGCGTGCGATTTCGTTGCCAAGAATCGCCGCGATCAAGCCGGCGAAAGCCAGCGCGAGAAAAACATGGTGGGCCAGGAATTCCGGCAGACGTTGCAGAAACAGCGACATGGCGTGGCGCAAACGGGGAAAGGCCGCGGATTATGCGGCAGCGCGCCGGTTCATGCCAGCGTTACGGCGTCGAATGCTGGGTGATGTCGGGCAGTCCCGAGACCAGAAACCAGTGCTTCGTCTTCTCGTTGTAGCGCCACAACTGGTTGTCGACGATGCTGCGCTCGACCTGGGTATTGACGTTGACCAGGCTGATCTTGACCACTTGGCGAACCTCGTGCGGACCTGCCGGCACCGGCGGCTGCTCGTTGTAGGTCGCGAAATGCACTTGCTTGTAGCGGTCGATGTCGAGCTGGGTCAGCGGATGTTCCTTCAGGGTTTCCGGATCGATGAACGGGATCGCCTGGCTGATGTCGCCCCAGCGGATCGCGTTCGCATAGGCGTTCAGGGTCAGCTCCAGCGCACGATTTTCCATTGCGCGGTCATCGCCGTGCAGGCGGCGAGCAGGACGAATCCGCAGGCGAGCAGGATGATGCGCATGATCGTTACTCCGGCGGGACGCCGCATTGTGCCGCAAATCGCGTGGCGATTCAGGGTTTGGAAATCGCCACGAAACGCGCCCGCAAGGTACAGGCATCCGCGCCGTCGGCGAGCGGCACGCGGCAATCCACGCTCAGGCGCGCGCGTCCGCGCGCAGCGAGCGTGGCCGCGAACGTTTCCCAGGATTCGCCTTCGGCGAGCCGAGCCTGCGCGATGAAGTCTTCCCACACCGGCGCGAGATAACGCACGGCGCTGTCCTGCACATAGACGTCGCAGTCGGTGCCGAGCGCGCGCAGCTTGAGCACGATCAGGCCCCAGCCGGCCAGCGTGAGCAGACTCACCAGACTGCCGCCGAAGGCACAGCCCTTGTCGTTGATGTTCGGCGCGAGCGGCGCGGCGATGGTCAGGCGATCGCCGTCGTAGTCGCGGAGGCGCAGCTGCATGGCGCGCGCGAGCGGGATTTGCGCGAGCAGGTGGCTTCGAGCGGCGGATGGCGTCGGACATGGCCGCGCAGTGTGCGCAGGTCGCGGCGTTCGTTCAAGTCCGTTAGCATGCGAACATGCCGAAAGCGAGACTCATCGAACGCAGTGGCCCTCTCGCCGGCGCGAGCGTGATCGTGACCCGGCCTGCCGCGTCGGCGGGACCGCTGCGGCGGCGCATCCGTACACTCGGCGGCGAACCCGTCGGTCTGCCCGGCAGCCTGTTGCGCGCGGCGCCTGACCGCGCGGCGATCCGCACCGCGCTCACGACCGTACGCGCTGCGGACGTCGCGATTTTCGTCAGTCCCGCCGCGGTGAAATTCGCATTCGCCGCGCTGCCAAGATGCGCTTTTCCCGCACTACGCGCGTGTGTGCGGTCGGTGCCGCGACCGCACGCGCCCTGCAGCGTCGCGGCATCCGCAACGTAACCTGGCCGCGCGAACGGCAGGACAGCGAAGGTCTGTTGGCGCTGCCGGAGCTGGGCAGCTTGCGCGGTCGTCGTGTCGCCTTGATCGGCGCGCCCGGTGGCCGTGAACTGCTGGCACAGACGCTGCGTACCCGGCGTGCGCGACTGGCGCGAATCGACGTCTATCGCCGCGAAACGCCGCGTTATTCCGCGCGCCAGCTCGCGGCGCTGGAACAGTCTCCGGCACCTTTGCTCCTGCTCGTTTCCAGCGCCGAAGGATTGGCAAATCTGCGCGCTGCGCTGCCACTGCACCTGTTCGCGCGGCTGGCGGCGGGCGAGATCGTGGTCAGCAGCGAGCGCCTCGCTGCACTCGCACGCACCAGCCTGTTCGCGAACGTGCACATCGCCGCCGGGCCCGCGCCGGCGGACTTGCTGAACACGGCCGCTGCCGCACTGGCGCGGCATCGCCTCTGAATGCGCGTTTCGCGTTAGGATGGAAACATGGACGAAACCGCCAACATCGCATCGGAAACCCCAAGCCGGCGCCGCGCGCCACTCGTCATCCTCCTGGTGCTGCTCGTTGCCGCCGCGGCTGCGGCCGCGTGGTGGCATTTCGCGCCGCCGCGTGTGGACACGGCCGCGCAAGTCGGCGCCTTGCAGGCGCAGGTGGAGAATCTCGAACGCGGCATCGCGCGCATGCGCGGCAACGCGGACGCGTTCCGCGCGCGCCTGGACGACGGCGACAAGGTCGACGCCTCGGTGCGCCAGCAACTGCTCGCGCTCGGCCAGCGTGTGCAACTGGCCGAGGACGCGGTGGCGAATCTCGCCGACCGGCGCCTGGCCGGCCACGACGCGCTGGCCCTGGACGAGGCCGAATTGCTGCTGACCCTGGGCGGCGAGCGCTACAGCCTGTTCCACGACGCGACCACGTCGATCGCCGCTTATCGCCTGGCCGATGCAGCCCTTGCCGAAGTCGACGATGCGGCGTTTTCCACCGTGCGCCAGAGCATCGCCGGCGAAATCGTCGCATTGAACGATTTGCAAGCAGCCGATCCGCAAGCGCTGGTGGTGCGCCTTTCGCACCTGCGCGCGCAGGTGCCGGAACTGGCGCGGGCCGGCAGTTTGCCGCCGCCCGCGCAGGCTCCCGCAAACGAATCGTGGCTCGCGCGTCTGCTCGGCACGTTCGTGCGCGTGAGCCACGACACCGACACGGTGCAGGTGCAGTCCGCGGTGCGCGATATTTCCCTGGCCCGCGACCTGGCCGTGCTCGATCTGCGCGCCGCGCAGGCGGCGGCACTGGCGCGCGACGACGTCGGCTTCCGCGTCGCCTTGACCGAAGCACGCACGCAAATCGCTGCCTCTTTCGATACGCAGGCCGCGCAGACCGCGGCAGTGCTGAAAGAACTCGATGCGCTGACACAGGCCCAACTCGCACCACCGGCGCCCGGCGTGCTCGGCACGGCGTTGCGCGAACTGCGCAACCTGCGCGCGACGCATGCACTGGCCGCGGCGAAGACGGCGGTCAAACACGACGAGGCGAAAAAGTGAAACCGTGGATCATCTTGCTGCTACTCGTCGTCGCGGCGGCGGCGGTCGTCTTCGGTTGGCAGGCGCTGGCCGTCGACCCCGGCTTGCTCTCGATCCGCCTCGGCCGTACCCACATCGAAACCACGCTGGTCTTCGCGATATTCGTCCTGCTCGCCGCATGGATTGTGCTCGGCCTGCTCTGGCGCGGACTGCGCTGGCCGTTGCGCGCGTGGAAATTGCGCAGCCAGCGTCGTGGCCGCGAGCGCTTTGCCACGGGCCTGACCGCGCTGGTCGAAGGCGATCATCGGCGCGCCCTGCGTGCGCTGGAAAAAGCTTCGCACCATCCTGAATTGCACGCGCCGGCCCTGCTCGCGACCGCACGCGCGGCGCACGCACGCGGCGATGCCGAGCGCACCGAGGCGGCGCTGGATGAGGCGGCTGTGCACGCTCCGGCGGCGGCGTTGGCCCTGCGCGCACAGTTCCTGCTTGAGCACGGCAATGCCGAGGCGGTGCTCGCCCTGCTCAAGCCGATCGCCGACAAGAACGACCTGCCGCCGGTCGGCTGGCGCCTGCTTGCCGAAGCCGCGCTGCTGACCGGGGACAGCGCGCTTGCCCTGCGCGCGGTGGATGCGCTTGCCACGAGCGACGCACTCACCCCCGAAGCGCTGGTCGCGCTGCGCGCGCGTGCTCGCCGCAGCCCTTGCGGCAACACCGGATAGTGAAGCGTTGACTGAATTGTGGTCGGGTTTGCCGCGTGCGCAGCGTGCCATGCCCGAGGCGATCGCGGCTTAGCGCGGCGCGCCGCCGCGCTCGGCCAGCCGCTGGCGGCGATGGACGAGATCGAATCGGCGTTGCGCAAGCAATGGTCCGAGCGCCTCGCCGCGGTCTGGGGCCAGCTCGGGCCGGCGCATGCGGACACGCGCCTGGCGCGTGCCGAAGGCTGGCTCAGCGCGCAACCGGACAGTCCTGCCCTGCTGCTCACGCTCGGGCGCTTGTGCGTGCAGGGCAAGCTCTGGGGCAAGGCGCGCGAGTACCTGGAGCGCGGCCTGGCGCTTTCGCCGTCCGCGCCGCTGTGGGAGACGCTCGGCGAATGCATGAGCGGACAGGGCAACGCCGCGAACGCGGCCGTGTGTTATCGCAACGCACTGCGCATCGCGCGCGGCGAAGCGACGCAGGAGTTGTCCGACGCGGCGCGTGCGCCGCTGGATACGCGCGCGAGTATCGCCGAAGAGCGCGACGCGCACGGCATGCCGAGACTGGCGATTCCGAAAGAGAGCTGATCGACGCGGATCGTTGGCCGGGCGACTCAGACGTCGCCGTCGCTCGCCCAGCCTTCGCCCGTGCCGCGGTTGTAGACATGTCGGCGGACAGCACATTCCCGGCGGGAATCGAGTCCTGCCGCGCGAGTTCGGCGTAGATCGGGGTGAAGTCCGGCGCGGTCGCATCCATCAGCTGCAGGTAGCTGTCGATGACGAAATAGGTCTTCTGGTAGGTATCGATGCGGTAGCGCGTGCGCATGATGCGCTTGAGGTCGAAACCGATGCGGTTCGGCGCAGGCGATTCCAGGCAGTGGATCGACTCGCCCTTCGAGCTGACGATGCCGGAGCCGTAGATGCGCAGGCCGTCGTCCTGCTTGATCAGTCCGAACTCGACCGTGTACCAGTACAGGCGCGTGAGATTCACCAGCGCCTCCGCGCCGATGCCGTGCGCCTTGACGCCGCCGCAGCCATAGGCCTGCATGTAGTCGGCGAATTCCGGGTTGAGCAGCAGCGGCACGTGGCCGAACAGATCGTGGAACAGATCGGGTTCGCTGATGTAGTCGATCTGGTCCGGGCGGCGGATCCACCAGGTCACCGGGAAACGCCGGTTCGCGAGGTGGTCGAAAAACGTGAGTTCCGGCAGCAGGCCCTCGACGCCGACCAATTCCCAGCCGGTCGTCTTTCTTCAGGACGCGGTTGAGATCGTCGAATTTCGGGATCGCGTCCGGCGTCATGCCGAACTTGCGCTGGTTGTCGAGGAATTCGCGCGCGGCGCGGTCCGCCAGCACCTGCTGCTGGCGTTCGAACAGCGCCGCCCAGGTCGCGTGGTCTTCGGGCGCATAACTTGCCCATGGCTGCTCGACCACGGCCGTGGTGTAGACCGGCACATTGCCCTTGTCGGTTTGCAGGTGTTCGACGCGGCGCGGTGGGGCGTTCATGGCAAAGCAGATTGCATTGTTGCGCGCAATGCTACTACTGCGGCAGCGCAAACACGAATCGACGAAGCGCGTGTGCATTGTCATGCAGCCGTTTTCACGGCAGCGCATCGGCCAGGCGATAGCCCACGCCGACTTCCGTCAACAGATAGCGCGGTCGCGCCGGGTCGGGCTCGATCTTGTGGCGCAGGGCGCGCAGGTAGATGCGCAGATAATGCGGCGACTCGACGTGGGTCGCGCCCCAGACTTCGCGCAGCAGCTGGCGGTGCGTCATCACCTTGCCGCGATGCCGGGCGAGGATGGTCAGCAGTTTGTATTCGATCGGAGTCAGATGGATGTCGATGCCGTCGCGCTGCACGCGCCGGGCGGCGAGATCGATGGCCAGGGCGCCGACTTCGATGCGTGCCTGCGGTTCTTCGCCGAGCCGTGTCGCCACATGGCGCTGCGCGACGCGCAGGCGCGCCAGCAGTTCGCCGACACCGAACGGCTTGCTCAGGTAATCGTCGGCACCACGGTCGAGCGCGGCGACCTTGTCCGCTTCCTGGCTGCGCGCGGACAACACGACGATGGCGCGTGTGTACCACGCCCGCAGGCGCTCGATGACCTCCAGCCCGGACATGTCGGGCAAGCCCAGGTCGACGATGACGATGTCCGGCAGGTGCAGCGTCGCCAGGCGCAGGCCCTCCGTGCCGGTCGCGGCCATGTCCAGCGCGTAGTCGTGGGCCTCCAGCGCGGCGGCGAGAAAGCGCCGGATCTGCGGATCGTCCTCGATCACGAGGACCTTGGCTTGCGGCGCGTTCATGGCGGAGCCGCGGGCGGCTCTTGATTCGCGCGGCAGCGTAAAGGCGAATTCGGCGCCGCCCTCGGGCAGGTTGCGTGCGCGGATTTCCCCGCCGTGCGCGTCGACGACGGCCTTGCAAATGGCAAGGCCGAGGCCAAAGCCGCTTTGCGCGGATTCGTCGCGCGCGCGGTGGAACGCCTCGAAGACCCGGCGTTCCTCGCCGGCGGGCAGTCCAGGCCCGGCGTCGGCGACGCGCACCTCGACCAGTGCCGGCCAGGCGCGCAGCGGCAATCCGGATCGGCGTGCCGGGCGGGGTGTGCTTGTGCGCGTTTTCCACGAGGTTGAAGATCACCTGTTCGATCATGACCTCGTCGCAGCGCACGAGCGGCAGGTCCGGCGGCAGGTCGACCGCCACTTCGCGCTGGGCCAGCACGTCGCCCAGCCGGCCCAGCACCGCGCCGATCAGTTCGTCCAGCGCCACCCACTCGCGCTTGAGCCGCACCGGGCCGGAGGTCAGCCGGGTCAGGTCCAGCAGATTGCCGACGAGCCGGTGCAGGCGCTGCGCTTCGGCGAGCAGCGCGGTGAGCAACGAACGGCGACGTTCTTCATTCAGCGCCGTCGACTGCGCTGTCCAGCAGCGTGGATGCCGAGCCGATGATGCCGGCGAGCGGCGTGCGGAAGTCGTGCGAGATCGAAGCAAGCAGAAGGTTGCGCAGGCGCTCGGCTTCGATCTGGCGGTCGGCGCTGCGCGCGTCTTGCGCGAGCTGCACGCGCTCCATCGCAATGGCGGCCTGGCTGACCAGCGCTTCGAGCAGGTGCATCTGCTCGGGAACTTCAAGTTGGTGCGGGTCCTGGGGACGCAGCCCGAGCACCCCGATGCAGCGCTGCGGCGCGTTCAACGGCAGGTAGACCGCGTCCGCACTGGCCAGCGTGTCGGTGCCGCAGCCGGCGCTTTCGCGGTGATCCCATGCCCACTGCGCGACGCCCAGATCGTTGCCCGGAACCGGATAGCGCACCACGTGCGACGGCGTGGCGCCGCGCGTGCAGAAGTGCGTCGGGTCGAGAACATGGCCTTCGGCGTCCGGCAGCAGCACGGCCGCTTCGCCGCCGATCGCCGCGAGCGCGTGCCGGACCAGAATCGCGCCGAGTTCGGCGACGTCGCGGCTGCGCATCAGTTCGCGGCTGAGCGCGAACAGCTCGCCGGTGCGCCGCTCGCGCTGGCGCGCGATCGAAGCCTGGCGCCGGCCGATTGCGGTGAGCTGGCTGATCAGCAGGGCGGTGACCAGCATGACCGCGAACGTGATCAGGTACTGCGCGTCCGAGACGGCGAAGGAATACCGCGGCGGCACGAACAGGAAATCGAACAGGCCCACGCTAAGATACCGCCGCCATCACCGAGGGACCGCGTCCGAAGCGCGCCGCAACGAAGACGGTGCCGAGCAGGTAGATCATGACCAGGTTGGCGCGCTCGATGTGGCCGAACAGCGCCGCGCACAACAGCGTAACGCCGGCAACGACGAGTGCGCTCTGCGCATACGCGAACGGCCGGCTCGAACGCCTCGGCAGGCGGCGCGCGACAGGGGCCGACGCGTCAGGTTCGCCCGTGATCACGTACACGTCGATGGCGCCGCTGCCGCGGACGATCTCGTCCACGAGGGAAGCCTTCAGCCGGTCGTGCCAGCGCGGCCGGCTGGGCTTGCCGACGATGATCTTGCTGACGTTGCGCGTGCGCGCGAATGCCAGCAATTCGGCGGCGACCGATTCGCCCGCGAGATTGGCGGTCTCGCGCGCCGAGCGACTCGGCCAGCTTGAGTGTTGCGAGCACGCGGTCGCGCGCGCCGCGGTCGAGCGCGGCGGCCAGCGCCGGGGTCTCGACGTAGACGGCGATCCAGCCGCTGTGCAGCGCGGTCGCCAGGCGCCGCGCGGCGCGCACGACGCGCTCGGACAGCGGATCGGGTCCGACGCAGACCAGCACGCGTTCGGCCGCGGCCCAGACGTCGCGGATCGCATGGCGCTCGCGATAGGCGCGCATCGCGGCGTCGACCCGGTCCGCGGTGGCGCGCAGGGCGAGCTGGCGCAGCGCGATCAGGTTGCCCTCGCGGAAGAAGGAGTCCAGCGCGGAACCGACTTTCGCCTCGGCGTAGATCTTGCCCTCGCGCAGCCGCTGCAGCAGTTCGTCCGGCGGCAGGTCGACGAGTTCGACCTCGTCGGCGCCGTCGAATACCTTGTCGGGGACGGTTTCGCGCACCTGCACGCCGGTGATCTGCGCGACCACGTCGTTGACGCTTTCCACGTGCTGCACGTTGACCGTGGTGAAGACGTCGATGCCGTCGGCGAGCAATTCCTCCACGTCCATCCAGCGCTTCGGATGGCGCGCACCGGGATGGTTGGTGTGGGCCAGCTCGTCGACGACGAGCAAGGCGGGATGGCGGCTGAGCGCGGCATCCAGGTCGAATTCGTTCAGGCGGATGCCGCGATGTTCGAGTTCCTGCGGCGGCAGGACTTCCAGGCCGTCGAGCAGCGCCTCGGTCTCGGGCCGGCCGTGCGGCTCGACGTAGCCGACCACGACGTCGGTGCCGGCGGCCTTGAGCGCGCGCGCCGCCTCGAGCATGGCGTAGGTCTTGCCGACGCCCGGAGCCGCGCCGAAGAAAATCTTCAGGCGTCCGCGCCGCGCGCGCGCGTCGTCCGCGTGCAGGCGCGCGAGCAGCGCGTCGGGATCGGGGCGTTCTGCGGAAGCATTCGCCGACATGGCGGCATCATGCCGCAACTCGCGCCGCGCTTACCACTTGCCGTCGAGCATCAGGTTGAGTTTCAGCACGTTCACGCGCGGCTCGCCCAGCATCCCGAACTGGCGACCCGCGGTGGCGCGGTCGACGAGCCGGGTCACGGCGTCGACCGACATGCCGCGCGCCCGCGCCACGCGCGCGATCTGGTACCTGGCGGCCGCCGGCGAAATATCGGGATCCACGCCCGAAGCCGACGCGGTGACGAGATCGACCGGCACCGGCGCCGTGTTGCCCGGATCGGCCGCGCGCAGCGCATCGATGCGCTGCTTGACCGCGTCGGTCAGCGCCGGGTTGGTCGGCCCCAGGTTCGACGCGCCCGAGGACGACGGGTTGTTCGGCAAACGGCGACGTCGCCGAAGGCCGCGGCCAGAAGTACTTCGGATCGGTGAACGCCTGACCGATCAGCTCGGAGCCGAGCGGCTTGCCGTCGCTTCGATCACGCTGCCGTTCGCGGTGTGCGAGAACAGCGCCTGGGCCATGCCGGTCACGACGAGCGGATAGATCACGCCGGTGATCAGCGTCATCAGCACCAGCATGACGAGCGATTGACGAATGCAGCTTGCCCATGACAGTACCCTCAGAAGGTGCCTTGCAGCATCACGAAGCCGCGACTGCCGCCGACGTTCTTGCGTTTCGTCGGATCGAGGAAGCTCGAGGTGTGCGCGTAGAACGACTTGTTCGTGGCATAGGTCGCGCCGACGCTCGCGCTCCAGTGCGTAGCGAACTGGTATTTCAGCGTCGCGCCGAAATCGCTGTAGCTCGGATCCAGCGAGCCGCTGGTCGTGACCAGGCGCGCCGGGATGTCGGTGTGTGCCCGCATGCAGCGCGAGGCTCCATGCGTCCGACAGCGGAATGCTCGCGTCGAGCTGCAGGTAGCCGGTGCCCTTGGAATCGCCGTCGTAGCCCTGCTCGGTATCGATCGCGAAATAGTCGGTGAGCGAACGTGAGTATTTCAGCGTCAGCCATTTCCAGGTCAGCGCCGCATTGGCCTCGAGCGTATTGAACGAACGCGACGCCAGGCGCGGCTGGCCTGATCGAGATTGGCGCTCGGATAGACGTAGCCGTAGAGGCCCGACGCGCCACGACCAATCGTCATTGAAGTTGGCGCCGTAGCTGCCGTACAGATCGAGCTCCATCGCGCCGCCCGGATAGCTGCGTTCGCTGATGCTCGACGCCCAGAAGCCGGCCGCGAAGCCGTTCTTCATGGTGAGATCGCCGCCGCCCTGGATCGCAGGATGGCCCCAGGTCTGGGTGATGCCGCGGAACATGTAGTCGGACACGACCGCGACGTTGCCGGTGACGCTGTAGTCGGGCGTCTCCGCCGGGCTGGTGCGCGGCATCCTGCGCCAGGGCGGCGCTGGCGACCGGCAGCGCGGCCAGAAGGATGGCGCCGTGAATCAAACGAGTCTTCATTTGCTTTCTCCGTAATTTGTTCAGGCCAGTCCGAGCAGGACCAGCAGCATATCGATGATCTTGATGCCGACGAACGGCACGATGATGCCGCCGATGCCGTAGATCAGCAGGTTGCGGCGCAGCAGCGCGCCCGCGCCGAGCGCGCGGTACGCGCACGCCCTTGAGCGCCAGCGGGATCAGGAAGATGATGATCAGCGCGTTGAAGATCACCGCCGACAGGATCGCGCTGCTGCGGCGTCGCCAGATGCATCACGTTGAGCGCGTTGAGCGACGGATACGTCGTCGCGAACGCCGCCGGAATGATCGCGAAATATTTGGCCACGTCGTTCGCGATCGAGAACGTGGTCAGCGCGCCGCGCGTGATCAGCATCTGCTTGCCGATCTCGACGACTTCGATCAGCTTGGTCGGATTGGAGTCGAGATCGACCATGTTGCCGGCTTCTTTCGCCGCCTGCGTGCCGGAGTTCATCGCCACCGCGACATCGGCCTGCGCCAGCGCCGGCGCGTCGTTGGTGCCGTCGCCGCACATCGCGACGAGGCGGCCCTCGGCCTGGATGTCGCGGATCAGCTTGAGCTTCGCTTCCGGCGTGGCTTCGGCGAGGTAGTCGTCGACGCCGGCTTCGGCGGCGATCGACGCAGCGGTGAGCGGGTTGTCGCCGGTGATCATGATGGTGCGGATGCCCATCGCGCGCAGCTCGGCGAAGCGCTCGCGGATGCCGCCCTTGACGATGTCCTTGAGCTCGATCACGCCGAGCGCGCGCGCCGTGCCGTTCGCCGATTCGCTGACCACGAGCGGCGTGCCGCCCTTGCGCGCGATGTCCTCGGCTGCGCGGCGCACTTCCGGCGCAAGCAGTCCCTTCGCCGCGGCTGAGCTGTTTCTCGATCGCATCGAGCGCGCCCTTGCGGATGCTGCGCGACCGTCGAGGTCCACGCCGCTCATGCGCGTGTTGCGCGGAGAACGGCACGAACTGCGCCTGCGTGTCCGCCAAGCTCGCGTTCGCGGATGCCGAATCGTTCCTTGGCCAGCACCACGATGCTGCGGCCTTCCGGCGTTTCGTCGGCCAGCGAGGCGAGCTGCGCGGCATCGGCCAGCGCGTTCACGTCGACACCGACTGCGGCATGGAACGCCACGGCCTGGCGGTTGCCGAGCGTGATCGTGCCGGTCTTGTCGAGCAGCAGCACGTCGACGTCGCCCGCCGCTTCCACCGCGCGGCCGGACATCGCGATCACGTTCGCCTGGATCATGCGGTCCATGCCGGCGATGCCGATCGCCGACAGCAGGCCGCCGATCGTGGTCGGGATCAGGCACACGAGCAGCGCGACCAGCACGGTGATCGTCACCGGTTCGCCGTGCCCGGCGGCCTGCACGCGTAGAGCGAATACGGCAGCAGCGTGGCGCAGGCGAGCAGGAAGATCAGCGTGAACTTGGCCAGCAGGATGGTGAGCGCGATCTCGTTCGGCGTCTTGCGCCGCGACGCGCCTTCCACCATCGCGATCATGCGGTCGAGGAAGCTCTCGCCAGGATTGCTGCGCGATGCGCACGATCAGCCAGTCCGACAGCACGCGCGTGCCGCCGGTGACCGAGCTGCGGTCGCCGCCGGATTCGCGGATCACCGGCGCGGATTCGCCGGTCACCGCGCTTTCGTCGACGGTCGCCGCGCCCTCGACGACGTCGCCGTCGCCAGGGATGAATTCGCCGGCCTCGCACGAGGACGAGATCGCCCTTGCGCAGATCGATGCGCGGACGCGACGGTGATCTGCTCGCGTCTGTCGGGCGCGTGAATCTTGTTCGCGACGACATCGCGTGCGCGCGCTGCGCAGCGAGGCGGCCTGTGCCTTGCCGCGGCCTTCGGCGATCGCTTCGGCGAAATTCGCGAACAGCAGCGTGAACCACAGCCACAGGGCTACCGCGAGGATGAAGCCCGCCGGCGCCTCGCCGTGTCCAGCCGAGCGCCTGCATCCACAGCAGCGTGGTCAGGATGCTGCACACGAACACGACGAACATCACCGGGTTGCGGAATTGCGCGCGTGGGGAGAGTTTGCGGAACGCGTCGCCGATCGCCGGCATCAGCAATTTCGGATCGAGCGCGCGCGTTTGATGATGAGTAGTCATCGTCTGATATCTCTGCGAGAGGCAGGGTCCGGTCAGTGTCCGAGCATCGCCAGGTGTTCGGCGATCGGCCCGAGCGCCAGCGCCGGCAGGAAGGTCAGCGCACCGACGATCACGACGGTGATCGCGAGCAGCACGATGAACAGCGGCGTGTGCGTCGGCAGCGTGCCGGCCGAATGGCGGCACGTGCTTCTTCGCCGCAAGCGAGCCCGCGATCGCCAGCATGCCGACTGCTAGCGGGAAGCGCGCGAAGAACATGCAGACGCCGAGCCAGCGTGTTGAAGAACGGCGTGTTCGCGATTCATGCCGCCGAACGCGCTGCCGTTGTTGTTCGAGGCCGACGACAGGTCGTAGAGAACCTCGCTGAAGCCGTGCGCGCCGGTATTAGTGGTCAGCAGGGCCAGCCCCTGCGGTGCCGACACGACGATCGCGGTGCCGATGACGACCAGCGCGCAGGGAATCAGCACGACGAGACTCGCCATCTTCATCTCGTACGCTTCGATCTTCTTGCCGAGGTATTCCGGCGTGCGCCCGACCATGAGCCCCGCGATGAACACCGCAACCACGGCGAACGCGAGCATGCCGTACAGTCCCGAGCCGACGCCACCGAAGATCACCTCGCCGAGCTGGATCAGCCACATCGGCACCAGGCCGCCGAGCGGCGTGAACGAATCGTGCATCGCATCGACCGAGCCATTCGAGGCGGCCGTGGTCGCCGTCGCCCAGCGCGCGGAGTCGACGATGCCGAAGCGCGTCTCCTTGCCTTCCATGTTGCCGCCCGCCTGCACGGCGGACGCCGTTTGATCCACGCCCAGCGGAGTGCAGCGCCGGATTGCCGGCTTGTTCTGCCGCCGTGCAGACGAGCAACAAGGGCACGAAGATGATCAGCATCGCCGCAAGCAGCGCCCAGCCCTGCCGGCGATCGCCGACCATCTTGCCGAACGTGTAGCACAGCGCCGCGGAGATCAGCAGGATCGAGATGCACTTCGAGGAAATCGCTGAGCGGCGTCGGGTTCTCGTACGGATACGCCGAGTTCACGCCGTAGTAGCCGCCGCCATTGGTGCCGAGCTGCTTGATCGCGATCTGCGATGCGGCAGGGCCGAGCGGCAACGACTGTTCGGTGACCGGCGTGCTCTTGGTGACGTCTTTGCCCTGCGGCATCCTTGACGGTGTTGCCGTCGGCGTCCTTGACCGTTTCGGTCGCGGTGGTCGCTTCGACCAGCGGCACGGACTTGTACTCGCTGAAATTCTGCGGCACGCCCTGCCATACCAGCAGCAGCGACAGCACGAACGCCAGCGGCAGCAGGACGTAGAGCGTGCTGCGCGTCAGATCGACCCAGAAATTGCCGATCGTCTTCGACGAGCGGCGCGTGAAGCCGCGGATCACCGCGATGCAGCACGGCAATGCCGGTGGCAGCGGACAGGAAATTCTGCACGCCCAGACCCAGCATCTGGGTGAAATAGCTCAGCGTCGATTCGCCGCTGTAGGCCTGCCAGTTGGTGTTGGTGGCGAAGCTGATCGCCGTATTGAGCGACAGAGTCCGGCGGGACATTGTCCATGTGCTGCGGATTCAGCGGCAACCACTGCCTGCAGGCGCATCAGCGCGTAGACGACCAGCAGGCCCGCCACGTTGAACACGAGCATGGCCACCGAGTAGCGAACCCAGCTCATCTCTTCGTCTGGCGCAATGCCCGCAGATGCGGTACAGCAGGCGCTCGATGGGACCGCCAATCGCGAGTAACCCGGTTCGGGCTGTCGGAGAACACCACCGCCATGTAGCTGCCGAGTGGTTTGACCAGCAGCAGAAGCACGACCATGTAAAGGCCGAGCTGGATGAAGTCGTTGGCGTTCATTCGAACCACTCCGGTTTCAGCAGCGCGATGAGTCAGATAGACGCTGAGCGCAGCCGCGATCAGCGCGGCAAATCCAATAGATCATGTTCATTTGCGCCACCTTCCTAATGCCCAGCGCGAAATAGATTCCGCTCAGGGTCAGTGACATCGTGCCGATGGCGACGCACACGTCGATCATTTCGTCGATCTCCAGGCGTGCGCAAAGCCGAAGAAAGCCGGCCGTGGCGGCGATCAGCAGGACGAGTAGCAGCAGGTACAGGGCATCCATGGGAGTAGCCTCTTTTGACTGACCGTCACTGTGGACCCGACGCAATAGCGATGTCGTAAATATGTGGTGCCACAGCATAAAAAGCGCATAAAAATGCGCTGCCTCAACTCAACACCGCTCGGCGGCTCTTCGGGCGTCAACGCTGCGCCGGTTGCGTCAAACCGGTATTGACGGAAATCAAATGCGGAACAAGGACAATGTCGGTGCCGCGATCGGCGGCAGCCTGTCGGACCCGACCGTGGCCGGCTACGCTCCCCCGCGCAGCGATCTCATTGTTCGCGGCGCGGCCGTAGCGGCACAACGTTGTCGCCGCCGCGCGCCGACGTGCGCAGGCCGTCCCAGAGCGCCGGGATGTCTTCTGGCCGTGGCGGGTCGAACTCCGTGTCCGATGCCTGCCGCTGCGCTTCTTCTTCCTCGATTTCCCAGCTGTAGCGCTTGCGCGGCGGCTGCGGATCGCGCCGGTGCCAGACGAACGCGGCGATCAGGCCGGCGAGCGCGCCGAACAAGTGGTATTCGAACGACACTTGTGGATCGCGTGGCAGTACGGTCATGACCATGCCGCCGTAGAGGAAGAACACGGCCAGGGCGATGGCGATGGCCAGGCGGTCGCGGCGCAGCAGGCCCATGAAGAACAGATAGAACATGAGGCCATGCGCGATGCCGCTGATGCCGACGTGGATCGATGGCCGCGCCCACAACCACACGCCGATGCCGGAGACGATCCAGATGAACGGCAATGCGAGACGCGTCGCGCGCGGATAGGCGTAGAGCGCGAGTGCGGCGAGCAGGCCCAGCGGCAACGTGTTCGACATCAGGTGCGCGAACGAGGCGTGCACGAACGGCGCGGTCAGGATGCCGACCAGGCCGTGCGCGTCGCGCGGGCGGATGCCGAGGTCGTCCATGTCCCAGCCGAGCAGCCAGGCCCCGAGCCAGGCCAGCCAGATGCCGGCGACGAGTCCTGCTGCGCCGACGACGGCCCAGAACACGCGCTCCCGGTCGCGCGCGATGGCTGCGGTGCTCGGCTCGGCTGTGCGCGGTGCGATGTCCATCGGCTGACAATGGGGCCTCCAAGCGGCGCCGACAAGGCATTTGCACCGCATCGGCGACCGGCGCAGACTAGATTCGCCAGAAGGGGGATGACGTGGCGCTGGATATTCGCACCCTGATCATGCTGGCTGCCGTAGTGGCCCTGCTCAACGGCGCAAGCCTGCGTTATGTGCTGCGCGAGTATCCGGCCGACCTGTCGCCCAGCATCCGCCGTTGGACGTTCGGGGTCCTGGCCCAGGCCACCGCATGGATCCTGTTCGGCCTGCGCGACCAGATCCCGGATTGGCTGTCGATCGTGGGCGCGAACTCCCTGCTGAGCCTGGCATTCGCCCAGCAAGTCCACGCGGTCCGCCTATTCGGCGGCCTACCGGTCAGCCGCGTGGCGGTCTACGCTCCCGTCGTCGCCGTGCTGCTCGACGAGATCGTTTTCACCTACGTCGTGCCGGGCATGCGCTTGCGCCTGCTGACGGCGACTCCATTGTTCTGCCTGCAGATGATCCAGGGTGGTATGTCGCTCGTTTCCGGTGCTACTGCTTATCGGCGCAGCCACCGCCTGACGGCGACCGCGTTCTTCGCGCTCGCCGCGGTACTGGCTGCGCGCGTTGTCTACGCGAGCTTGCACCCGGAGGCCCTGCATTCGGCGTTCTGGGATTCGCCGATGCAGACGATCGTGTTCTCGTTTGCATCGTTGTTCGTTGTGGTTGCCACGCTGGGTTTCGTCCTGATGTGCAGCGACCAGCTGTACCTGGAACTCGAGCGCCAGACGATGCTCGATCCGCTCACCGGCATCAGCAACCGGCGCACCCTGGATATGCTGGCGGTGCAGGCGCTCGCTTCGGCACAACGGCATGACCGTCCGCTGGCATTGCTGCTGGTCGATGCCGATTATTTCAAGCGCATCAACGACGACTGCGGCCATGCCGTCGGGGATGAGGCCTTGTGTCTGCTGGCGGCGACGCTGAGGCGCGAGTTGCGCAACGAGGATCTGCTGGGCCGCCTGGGCGGCGAGGAATTCGTTGCCGTGCTGCCGGAAAGCGACATGCAGGATGCGCTCGCCAGCGCCGAACGCCTGCGCCGCGCGGTGGAAGAACTCGACTTCGCCGCGGGCGGCCGCCCGGTGCCGCTGCGCATCTCCATCGGCGTTGCCGCGATGCGTGCCGGCGACGATTTCGCGGCCCTGTTGCGCCGCGCCGACGTGGCCATGTACGCGGCCAAACGCGCCGGGCGCAATTGCGTGCGCGGCCCTGCCGACGCCGCGGAAGTTGTGGCGGACGGCACGAAGCGCATGGGTTGATCGCCCACTCCGGTATCATGCGGCGATGAGCCGTCCCGACTATCCGACCATCCGCCTGAAGATCGAGCGTCGCTCCAACCATCCCTGGATTTTCCAGAAGATGGTGGAAAAACCCGAGCCGAAACCCAAGCCCGGCAGCATCGTCGACATCGTCGACCGCGACGGCGCACTGGGTCGGCCGCGGTTTCTACAACGGCCACTCGCGCATCGCGTTGCGCGTGCTCACGGCGAATCCGGACGAGGCCATCGACGACGGATTTCTTCGCGCGCAAGATCTCGGCCAGCCGTCGCCTTGCGCCGCGACGTGCTCAAGCTCGACGCGGTGACCGATGCGTATCGCGCTGGTCCATTCCGAGGGCGACGGCTTGAGCGGCCTGGTCGTGGATCGCTTCGGCGACACGATGGTCGCTCGAGTTTTTCTCCGCCGGCATGTTCCAGCAGCGCGACCTGATCAAGCGACGTGCTGCTGCAGCATTTTCCCGAGGCGCGAATTCTACTGGTTCGCCGAGGAGCACGTGCAGAAGCAGGAACGTTTCGATCTGCGCGCATCGCCGGCGCCGCCGCCGCCCGGCGTGATCAACGAGCACGGCGTGCAGTTCCGCGCCGCGCCGGGCAGCAAGCACAAGACCGGATTCTTCCTCGATCAGCGCGACAACCGCCTGCTCCTGGCGGCGTTCTGCGCCGGCAAGCGCGTGCTCGACCTGTGCTGCAACTCCGGCGGCTTCGCGCGTCTATGCCAAGGCGCGCGGCGGCGCGGAGGAAGTCGTCGGCGTCGACCTGGACGAGGAGATCCTCGGCATCGCCGAAGCAGAACGCAACGGCTCAACCAGGCGCGGGTGCAATTCGTGCAGGCCGATCTGTTCGCCTGGCTGCGCGACACGGCGAGCAATCCGGCCAGCAGAACTTCGACGTGGTGGTCCTCGATCCGGCCAAGAGACGCGCGACCGCGAGGAGGTCGATCCCGGCGCTGAAGCAATACCTGGACATGAACAGGCTCGCGCTCGGGCGGTCAAGCCGGGCGGCATGTTCCTGACCTGCTCGTGCACGGGCCTGGTCAGCGAGGAGCAGTTCCTCGACATGCTGCGGCGCGCGGCGTTCTACGCCAACCGCACCGTGCAGGTGATCAAGGTGTCCGGCGCGGGACCGGACCATCCCTGGCAGGCGCACGTGCCCGAGTCGCGTTACCTGAAAGCGGCGTTCTGCCGGGTGGAGTAGGCGCGTCAACCATCCCGGTACTGCTGCGTTCTGGATGGCTCCGGACGCGACCAGGAAATGTTTGTGCGCTTGCCAGCCCTGCTTTTCGGAATCATCGCCGCGGCTTCCTGCCGTGCGGCCGTGGTCTACGATTTCACGCCGGTGACGCAGCAGATCGACGCGATGCTGCAAACCTATTCGCTCAACGGCGTCTCGCTCGTCGTCATCCGCAATGGCGCGGTCATCTACGAGCAGTATTTCGGCACCTACACGTCCGCGACGCGCATTCCCATTGCTTCAGCGAGCAAGTGGCTGTCGGCGCTGGCGATCGAGCGGCTGGTCGAGAAAGGGCAGATGAGCTGGAGCGACACGGTCGGGAAATACATTCCGGGCGCCCCGTCCGATAAATTGAATATCACCCTCGGCCAGCTGTTCAGTCACACCTCGGGACTGTCGCAAATCGACGATACCTGCCTTGGCAACGAAGCGAGTTACACGCTGGCGACCTGCGCGCAGGAAATCCTGAACACCGCGTTGCAATATCCGTCGGGGACCGGTTTCGCCTACACCGGCAACGGCATGCAGGTCGGCGGCTACATGGCAACGCTCGCGACCGGCAAGACCTGGGACCAGATCTTCCAGGATGAGGTGACCACACCATTGGGCATGACCGATACCGATTTCGCGACGGTCTCGCTCAAGCCGCCCTATGTCACCGTGCCCAATCCCCAGGTTGCCGGCGGCCTGCGCTCGACGATGCTCGATTACGCGAACGCGGTACAGATGGTCGCCCAGCACGGTTTGTGGAACGGCGCGGCGTATCTTTCCGCGAACGATATCGCCGACATGCAGAAGGACCAGACGCACAGCGCACCGGTCATCTTCACGCCCGATCCGTTGGCTTACGGTTATGGCTATGGCGAATGGCGCAATTCCATCGATGCGCAGGGCACCGCCGTACAGGTGTCGAGCACCGGCAAGTTCGCCACCTCGCCGTGGGTCGACAACTCGACCGGCGTGGCGGCGGTATTTCTGGTGAACAGCAGCTTCAGCCTGCTCGAGAACGATTTGCGCGCGATCTGGGCGAACGTGCAGGCGGTGGTGACGGACCCGATCTTCAGCGACGGCTTCCAATAGTCACGCGCGCCGGTCCGGTCGACGCGCTACACTGTCGCGCCTTTTCCGCGCGAGTGTCGTCATGACCCGATCCGGCAAACCTTCCCTGTGCGCCGCGAGCCAACCGACCTCGCCTGCCGTCACGCGCGAGCAGGCGCTGGACGCGGTGCGCACGCTGCTGCGCTGGGCTGGCGACGAACCGACGCGCGAGGGACTGCGCGACACGCCCAAGCGTGTGGTCGACGCCTACGCCGAATGGTTTTCCGGCTACAAGGACGATCCGCAGGAGTACATGCGCCGCACGTTCGAGGAGGTCGCCGGCTACGACGAGATGATCGTGCTGCGCGACATCCAGTTCGAATCGTTTTGCGAGCACCACATGGCGCCGATCATCGGCCGCGCCCACGTTGGCTACGTGCCGGACGGCAAGGTGGTCGGCATCAGCAAGCTTGCGCGCGTGGTCGACGCTTTCGCGCGTCGCTTCCAGGTGCAGGAGAAGATGACCGCGCAGATCGCCACCTGCATCAGCGAGGTGTTGCATCCGCGCGGCGTTGGCGTGGTCGTCGACGCGGTGCATCAGTGCATGACCACGCGTGGCGTGCACAAGCGCGGCGTGTCGCTGGTCACCAGTCAGATGCTCGGCAGTTTTCGCGACGATGCTCGAACTCGAGCAGAGTTCCTGCGCTTTATCGACATCGACGCGAACCGTTGAAGAACCTGCTGCGATTCGGAAGGATCACAAGTGGAAAATGAAATTCATGCGCCGGTTCCGGCGCGGCGTGCCGCACTGGCGTTCATCTTCATCACCGTACTGATCGACATTCTCAGTTTCGGCATCATCATTCCGGTGCTGCCGCATCTGATCGTGGAGCTCGTCGGCGGCAGCATCGCCAAGGCGGCAGTGTGGTCGAGCGGCTTCGGCACCTTGTTCATGCTGATGCAGTTCGTGTTCTCGCCGATCCAGGGCGCACTGTCGGACCGCTTCGGCCGGCGCACGGTGATCCTGATCTCGAGCTTTGGCCTGGGTATCGATTTCATCGTCATGGCGCTGGCGCCGGTACTGTGGCTGCTGTTCCTCGGCCGCGCGGTGTCGGGCATCTGTGCGGCGAGCTTCTCCACGGCGAACGCCTACATCGCCGACATCACGCCGCGCGAAAAGCGCGCGACAAGCTTCGGCATGCTGGGAGCGGCTTTTGGAATCGGCTTCATCATCGGCCCGGCGTTGGGCGGCCTGCTCGGGCATATTTCCATCCGACTGCCGTTCTGGGCGGCCGCATTTCTCGCTCTGGTCAATTTCTGTTACGGGTATTTCGTGCTGCCCGAATCGCTGCCGCCGGAGCGGCGCAGCGCGCGCATCGACTGGAGCCACGCCAATCCGCTCGGCGCATTGGTCCTGCTGCGCCGTTACCCGCAGGTGTTCGCGCTCGCCGCGGTATTTTTCCTGCTCGCGCTGGCACAGTTTTCGATCAATTCCACGTATGTGCTGTACACGGATTTCCGCTACAGCTGGGGACCGCAGATCGTCGGTTACACGCTCGCGCTGGTGGGCCTGTGTACCGCGATCGTGCAAGCGGGCCTGGTACGCAAGTTGATGCCGAAGCTGGGCGAGCGCCGCATGATCCTGGCCGGATTGAGTTTCGCAGCGATCGGCTATCTCGTCATGTGCTTTGCACCGGATGCCGGGATTTTCGTCGCCGGCATTCCTTTTCTGTGCCTGGGCGGACTCGCCGGGCCACCCGCGCAATCGTTGGTCACGCACCAGGTCGATCCGCACGAACAGGGTCGCCTGCAAGGCGCGTTGACCAGCCTGCAAAGCCTGGCCGGCATCTTCGGTCCGGCGCTGTTCGCCAACCTGTTCGCGCTGTTCATCAGCGATCACGCGCCGGTGAAGCATCTTCCGGGCGTGGCGTTCGCGCTCGCCGCGCTGCTCGTGTTCGCCGCACTGCTGACGACGACCTACGCGACGCGACATTTGCGCGGATACTCGCCGCAGGCGTCCAGCGGAACGTGAGTCTCGCGTTTTCCGATATCGAGACCGCGGCGCGACGCATCGCGCCGCACGCACACGTCACGCCGGTGTTGCGTTCGCGCTCGCTGGACGAGCTCGCCGGCTGCACGATTGCGTTCAAGTGCGAGAATTTCCAGCGCGTCGGCGCGTTCAAGTTCCGCGGCGCCTGCAACGCCGTATGGGCCTTGTCCGACGTTGAGGCCGCGCACGGCGTGGTCACGCATTCCTCGGGCAACCATGGCGCCGCGCTGGCGCTGGCGGCAAAATCGCGCGGCGTCGCGGCGCATGTCGTCGTGCCGGAAGGCGCGGTCGCGGCCAAGGTAACCGCGATCCGTGCCTACGGCGCCACCGTGCACATCTGCGCGCCGACGCTTGATGCGCGCGACGAAGCCGCCGCGCGTATCGCACGCGAAACCGGCGCGGTGTTCGTGCATCCGTTCACGAACAAAAACGTGATCGCCGGACAAGGCACGGCCGCACTGGAACTGCTGCGCGAAACCGGCGAGCTCGACGCCTTGATCGCCCCGATCGGCGGCGGCGGCCTGATCGGTGGCAGCGCGATTGCCGCAAAAGGGATGTTCCCGCAAATCCGCATGTTTGCCGCGGAGCCGGAAGGCGCGGCGGATGCGTTCGAGTCGTTGCGTCGCGGCGTGCGTGTAACCGATATCGAACCGGACACGATCTGCGACGGCCTGCGCGCCACGTTCGGAGAGATCAATTTCACATTGCTTCGCGAGTACGGCATCGAAGTCCTGCCGGTGAGCGATGCGCAAACCATCGCCGCGATGCGCCTCGTTTTCGAGCGCCTGAAGATCGTCATCGAACCTTCGTCGGCGGTGGTGCTGGCCGCGATGCTGCGCCATCGCGAGCATTTTATGGGCCTGCGCGTCGGCGCGATTTTCAGCGGCGGGAACGTGGATCTGGATCAGCTTCCCTGGTAACGCTGGCGGGCGGCCGCAACACCCCGAACAGCGCCGCACCGATCACCACGATGCCGATGGATTCGCTTGCGTCCGGACGCTCGCCGAGCAACATCCAGGCGAGGCTAATGCCGATCAGTGGCGTGATCAGGCTGGCCAGGCCGGCCACATTCGTCGGCAGGCGTTGCACGATGAACAGCCACATCGCCCAGGCGATGCCCGAGGAAAGCAAGCCGTTGTAGAGCAGCGCACCGACAAGCTGCGGCGCCCAGACGATGTCGCGTTCGTGTACGCACAGCGCGATGACGACCAGGAGCACGGTGCCGTAGAGCATCTGCCACGCAGTCAGGCGCAAGGGCGACACCGGCACGGCAAGGAACAAGCGTTTGGCCAGCACGGTGCCGATCGCCCAGCACGCGCCGCCGGCGAGCGCGAGCAGGGCGCTGCCGAGGCCGACATGCGTGCTCCACGGTTCCAGCACCAGCACGAGTCCCGCCGCCGCGACCGCGATGTACATCCACTGCCGCGCGCCCGGGCGGTCGCCGAGCAATACCCAGGCCAGCGGAATCACCCAGAACGGCATGGTGTAGGCGAGCAAGGCGGTCTTGCCGGCGCCGCCCGCGATCAGGGCAAACTGCACCAGCACCTGGAATCCGGTCGTCTGCGCGAGGCCGATCAGCAGCGTGTCGCGCCACGGCGTCGGCGCAAGATTCTCGCCGCGCAGCGCGAGCACCACGAACAGCACCACGGTGCCGAACACGTAGCGCATCGCCGAGAACGTGAGCGGGCCGACGAAGGCGAGCACCGCCTTCATCACGATCCAGTTGAAGCCCCAGACCAGGCTCAGGATGCCCAGCGCGATCAGGGCGCTGCGGCGGGCGGCGTCGGTGCTCATGAAATTCCGGATGCGGCGGGTTGCGTATGATACGCATGCTTGCGCGACGAGGATGGACGAGATGCCGAAACAACGCGTGCGCTGTCATTGGGCCAGCGGCGACGATGCCGCGATGCGCGATTACCACGACAGCGAGTGGGGCGTGCCGCTGCACGACGACACGCGCCTGTTCGAGTTTCTCGTGCTCGAAGGTGCGCAGGCCGGACTGAGCTGGAGCACGGTATTGAACAAGCGCGCGGCCTATCGCCGCGCCTTCCACGGTTTCGACGTAGCGCGCGTGGCGCGCATGACGGACGCTGCGCTGGACAAGTTGCTGCTCGATCCGACCATCATCCGCAACCGCATGAAAGTTTATTCGGCGCGCAACAACGCACGCGCGACGTTCAAGGTCATCGAAGAATTCGGCAGCCTCGATGCCTATTTCTGGTCGTTCGTCGGCGGCAAACCCATTCGCAACCGTTGGCGCGATCGCGGCGATATACCTGCGCGCACCGAGTTATCGGACAAACTCAGCAAGGATATGCAAAAGCGCGGCTTCAACTTCGTCGGCTCGACGATCATTTACTCGCACATGCAGGCGACGGGGATGGTGAACGATCATCTCACGGGGTGTTTTCGCCATCGCGAAGTTTGATTTTTGAGGAAAAATTTCCGTCCGGTCTGACCGCATCCTGCGTGGTTCCGCTCGCGTCCGGCGCATTTGGAAGCAGTGCTTCCGTCCGTCCTGCGGCCGGCCGGGAGCCTTGCTCCGGAGAGTTACCCGGGCGGCGTGGCCGCACGGAAGCACTTTAGCGTCGGGAGCCCCGCAGCGCATCCACCGAAAACGTCGCGATCTCGGCGCCCGCCATACGCCGCGGCTGGCCGGAATCAGGCGCGAACGCGTGGGCGCAAATCACCTCGTACGTCGCCGGCAGCGAACCGTCCTGCCGGTAGCCTTCGTAGGCGTCGAGCGCGCGGCGGAAATGCGCCTTGCCGGTGAGGCCGCGTGCGCGCTGCGCATCCGCGTTGGTCGCGCCGATGGCCTTCAATTCACGCATCAGGTCGGCGGCGACGGTGTAGCGCAGCATAAAATGTTCGGTGTCGAGCACGGGATCGCGAAAGCCCGCGGCGATCAGCGCGTCGCCGACCTGGGCGATATGCACGAACGCGCTGACATGCGGCGCGGCATCGGCCGCGGCCCAGGATGCGCGTAGTTCGTGCAGGGTGTCCGGACCGAACGTGGAAAACGCCAGGTAGCCGCCGGGCTTGAGTACGCGCCGGAATTCGGCGAACAGCGCGGGCAGATCGTCGATCCACTGGATGCACAGGTTCGAGAACAGCAGGTCCACGCTCGCTTCGGGCAAGGGCAGCGCGCGCGCGTCCGCGCACACGCGCCCGAGCGGACGCCGCCAGCCGGGGCGCACCTGGCGCAGCATCGGCAAGGCGAGATCGAGTGCGATCACTTGCGCCGAACGGAAGCGCTTGCGCAGCAGCGCGCTGCCGTGACCGGGGCCGCAGCCGACATCGAGCACGCGCGCAGGTTTGCCGGAAAAATATTCCAGCCGTTCGATCAGGCGCGCTTCGATCTTGCGCTGCAAGGCCGCGTTGCGCGTGTAGGTTTTCGCGGCGCGGCCGAAGGCGCGGCGGATCTGGCGGGGGTCGAACGGACTCATGCGGCAAGGCTTCCGGCAAACGTGGCGATGGCGTCCGCGACTTCCGCGGCATGCGAAACGAAGGGCGCGTGTCCCGACGATATGTCCACAAAGCGACTTTGTGGATTTTGTTGCGACGCCCAGCGCATGGCGACGGCAGGCACGAGGCGGTCGCGACGCCCGGCGATCCACAGGTTCGGTACGGCGAGTTCGCGGATGCGCGCGCGCAGGTCGGTGGTTTCCAGAACCTGCATGCCGCATTCCAGTGCCGACACGGCCGGTTCGCCACGCGCGAAGACCTGCGCTTTCAAGTCGCGCAATTCGGTCTGGGCGTCATCGGAACCGATCGCTTCCAGTGCGAGAAAGCGCTCGATGGTGGCGCGGTAATCGCGGCACAATCCAGATTCGAACTGCTCGAATACTTCGAGCGCCACGCCGTGCGGCCAATCCGGCGCGGCGACGAAACGCGGCGACGTGGCAATCTGCACGATGCCGCGCGACTGCTTGGGTTGCATCAGCGCCGCGTGCAGGGACACGAGTCCGCCGAACGACCAGCCGATCCAGATGGCGCGCGGTAGCGTGGCGAGTAGATTCTTCGCACAGGATTGCGGATCGAGTTTGCTGTCATCGTCGCGGCTCAGACCGTGGCCCGGAAGATCGACCACGTGCAGGCGAAATCGTTCGCGCAACACACGCGTAAGCGGCGCGAATACGCCGCCGTGCATGGCCCAGCCATGGATCAGGACCAGATCCGGTCCGCTGCCGGCGGCTTCGATGTGCATCAATGCGATTTCGTTCGCAACGCGGCGGCCAGCGCGTCGAGCAGGCGTTCGATGTCGGCCTCGGCATGCACGGCGGACAGGCTCACGCGCAGGCGCGCGCCGTTGGCCGGCACGCTCGGCGCACGGATCGGCGGTACATAAAAACCGGCATCTTCCAAACGCTGCGCGGCGACGACTGCAGTCGCGCTGTCGCCAACGGGAACTGGCTGGATCGGTGTCTGCGATGGCAGCAGGGGAATGCCGCGCTGCGCTGCGCCGTCGCGGAACTGCGTAATGTGGTGATGCAGTCTTGCGCGGCGTCCGGTGTCGTCGCGCGCAATGTCGACCGCGGCGCTGGCGGCGGCAGCGAGCGCGGGCGGCATGGCCGTGGTGTAGACGTAAGCGCGCGCGAACTGGACGAGTCCGTCGATCAGCGCGGCGCTGCCGGCCACGAAAGCACCGGCAACGCCGAGCGCCTTGCCCAGCGTTGCCATCAGCACAGGCGCATCGTCCTGCGCGAGTCCGGCTTCGCTCAGGCTGCCCGCGCCGTTGGCGCCGAGCACGCCGATGCCATGCGCATCGTCGACCATCAGCAGCGCGCCATCGCTTTTGCACAACGCGGACAAATCCGCGAGTGGCGCGACGTCGCCATCCATGCTGAACACGGCATCGGTTGCGAGCAGAGCGGCGGCATCCGCACACGTGCGCAGTTGTTGTCGTGCGCTGTCGACGTCGGCATGCCGGTAGCGGACGAGTTCGCAAGCCGGCCAGCCGCGCCGCGTCGATCAGACTGGCGTGGTTGAGCTTGTCCTGCACGCAGTGGTCGCCGGCACCGAGCAGCGCGCCGACGACACCGAGATTGGCCATGTAGCCGGTCGAGAACAGCAAGGCGCGCTCGCGGCCGGTCCAGCGCGCGAGTTTTTCCTCGAGCGCTGCATGTTCGTTGCGATGGCCGCCGAGCAGATGCGCAGCGCCCGCACCCACGCCCCAGCGCGCTGCCGCGTTGGTCAGCGCTTCGCGCAAGGCCGGATGCTGCGCAAGACCGAGGTAGTCGTTGCTGGCGAAGTCGATCAGCGCACGGCCGTCGACGACGATGCGCGGCCCATCCGCGGATTCGACCGCGCGCAGACGGCGCAGCAGGCCGTCGTGGACGCGTCGCGTCTGCGCGGCGGCGAGGCGCGCGAGTGGGTCAGGACGCGGCATGTGAACTCAGGCGGCGATGTCTGCGTGCACGGTGCCGGACTCGAGTTCGACTTCCATCGGCACGAGGCCGAGTCGCGCGAACAACGCCCGATCGTGCTCGGTGTCGGGATTGCCGGTGGTCAGCAGCTTTTCGCCATAGAAAATCGAATTCGCGCCGGCAAAGAAGCACAGCGCCTGCAATTCGTCGCTCATCTCGGCGCGGCCCGCGGACAGGCGCACCATCGACGCGGGCATCAGGATGCGCGCCACCGCGATCGTGCGCACGAACTCGAACGGATCGAGCAATGCGGTGCCGGCCAGCGGCGTACCCTCGACCTGCACGAGACGGTTGATCGGCACCGACTGCGGATGTTCGGGCAGATTCGCCAGTGTTTGCAGCAATCCTGCGCGTTGCGCGCGCGTTTCGCCCATGCCGACGATGCCGCCGCAGCAGGTTTTGAGTCCCGCGTTGCGCACGCATTCGAGGGTGTCGAGTCGATCGGCGAACTCGCGCGTATGGATGATTTCGCCGTAGAACTCCGGCGCCGTGTCGAGGTTGTGGTTGTAGTAGTCCAGGCCTGCGGACTTGAAGCGATCGGCCTGCTCCTGCGTCAACATGCCCAGCGTCGCGCAAGTTTCCATGCCCAGCGCCTTCACTTCGCGGATCATGCTCGCGACTTTTTCCACGTCGCGATCCTTCGGGGCTGCGCCAGGCCGCGCCCATGCAAAAGCGCGTCGCGCCGGCCGCCTTGGCGGTGCGCGCCTTGTCCAGCACGGCGTCCACGCTCATCAGTTTTTCGGCCTGCACGCCGGTGTGATAGCGCGCGGCCTGCGGACAATAGGCGCAATCCTCGGGACAGCCGCCGGTCTTGATCGACAACAGGGTCGACACCTGCACCGCGTTCGGATCGTGATGCGCGGCATGCGCCGCATGCGCGCGGGCGAGCAGGTCGTTGAACGGCAGTGCCAGCAGCGCGGAGACTTCTTCTCGGGTCCAATCGTGGCGGATCATGGCAGACTCACGCAATCGTAGACCTGAAAGTTTGGGGAGCGGCCGTTTGCCTGTCAACTCAATCAAGCAGATTCTGGTTGACGGCCTGCGTCGCCTGCAATTCGCCGTGTTGCCGCCGCATTGTCTGCTCTGCGGCCAGTCCGGCGCCGGACAGCGCGACCTGTGCACGGCCTGCGCTGCGGACCTGTTGCGCAATCGCGTGTGTTGTCCGCGCTGCGCGCTGCCGCTGGAGGCGCCCGCGCCGCTATGCGGCGAGTGCCTGCACAGCGAACCGCCGTTCGCATCGGCTTGCGTGCCGTTCGTCTATGCGCCACCGCTGGATGCGCTGCTCACGCACCTGAAATTCGGCCGTAGTCTCGCTGCCGGACGCGTCTTGTCGGAGCTGTGGATTGCGGCTGCGCGTGCATCGCTACCGTCGATTCCTCAGGCGCTGATTCCGGTGCCGCTGCATGCCGGTCGCCTGCGCGAGCGCGGTTACAACCAGGCGCTGGAACTGGCGAAACCTCTGGCACGTGCGTTCGGCATTGCGCTGCGCAACGACGTTCTCGTGCGTACGCGGGCCACGTCGGCACAGTCGAATCTGGATGCCGATGCGCGCCATCGCAATCTGCGCGGGGCATTTGCGGTCGCGCCGGATGCCACACTGCCCGCGCACGTCGCGCTGTTCGACGACGTGATGACCACCGGCACGACCTTGCGTGAGTGTGCGCGCAAGCTGCTGTGTGCTGGGGTGGAACGCGTGGATGTGTGGGCGGTCGCGCGCGCGCCGAAACGCTACCTGAGTGCGTAACCCAGCAGCACACCCAGCCAAAGCGCTAATCCCACCCAGTTGTTGCTGCGGAACGCCGCGAAACACGCGTCGCGCTCACGCCGACGCATGATCCACAGCTGCCAGGCGAACATCAGCGCGGCGATGCCGACGCCGACGAAATAAACCCAGTGCAGGTGCCCGCGCTGCGCGAGCAGTGCCATCGCGCCGAGGAACGTGACCATCAAGATGGCGAGGATGGGTAGGTCCGCATCGCCGAACAGGATCGCCGTGGATTTCACGCCGATGCGGATGTCGTCATCACGGTCGACCATCGCGTACTCGGTGTCGTAGATCGTCGCGAACAGCACGTTGGCCAAAAACAGCAGCCCGCACAGCGGCAGCATCTTGACGAAGGCATCCCAGGTTCCGGCCACGGCCGCGAAGGCCATCGGGATCGACCAGCCGAACGCACAGCCCAGATACACCTGCGGCAGATAGGTGTAGCGTTTCATGAACGGATAGGTCACGGCGAGGAACGCGCCGATGAAGGACAGCTCGATCGTAAGTTTGTTGGTCAACAGCACGAGCCCGAAGGCGAGCACGATCAGCGCGATGAAAACGCCGATGGCCTCACGCGGCGCGACCGTGCCGGTGGCCAGCGGGCGCTCGCGCGTGCGCTTGACTTGCGGATCGAACTTGCGGTCGGCGAGGTCGTTGACCACGCAGCCAGCGGAACGCATCAGCCATACGCCGAGCGTGAAGACGACCAGCAATCCGATCGAGGGGAAATCGCCGGTCGCCAGCCACAGCGCCCACCACGTCGGCCACAGCAGCAGCAGCGCGCCGACTGGCCGGTGCATGCGCGCCAGCCTGGCGTATTCGATCAGGCGCGCACGTACGCGTGGCCAATCAATGCCGGGACGCGTCGGCCCGAGCGCGAGCTGCGGCACGGCGCGCGCAACGGCGGGGCGTATCGGTGGGCGTGGCCGGGGAGGCGATTTTGCGGGCATGCGGCTAGTGTAACGATAGCGATGCGATTCCGCGCGGCGTATCCTGCGCGGACATTTCATCAGGGGTGCGTGATGGAAAAACTGCTGCCGTCCCGGTTCGTGCCGTTCGTGTTGTGCGTGGCCGTGCTCGTGTTGTCGCTGGCCATGCTGTTGGGCGGATCGCCGCATGGCGTGTGGCTCTGGCGCTGGCTGGGGGTACTCAGCGGCGCGCTGTGCGCGGTCGGCATCTTCGACATGGCGCAGCGCAAGCACACGCTGTACCGCAATTTCCCGCTCACCGCGCATATCCGCACGTTCTTCGAATTCTTCCGGCCGATGCTGCGCCAGTACGTGGTCGAATCGGACACCGAGGAAGTGCCGTTCTCGCACGCGCAGCGCGCGCTCGTCTACCAGCGCGCGAAGAACGTCGAGGACAAGCGCCCGTTCGGCACCGAGCAAAATCTGTATGCGACGCAGTACGAGTGGATCAATCACTCGCTCGCACCGGCGAAGATCGAGGGCCACGATTTCCGCATTGTGATCGGCGGGCCGGAATGCAAGCAGCCGTATTCGGCCAGCGTGTTCAATATCTCGGCGATGAGTTTCGGCTCGCTGTCGGCGAACGCAATCCGCGCCTTGAACGAGGGCGCACGTCGCGGTGGTTTCTACCACGACACCGGCGAAGGTTCGCTGTCGCGTTACCACCGCGAAATGGGCGGCGACATCTGCTGGGAAATCGGCTCGGGTTATTTTGGCTGCCGCAATGCGGACGGCAGTTTCAGCCTCGACAAATTCACGGAAACCGCGAATTCGCCGCAGGTGAAGATGATCGAGGTCAAGTTGTCGCAGGGCGCCAAGCCCGGACACGGCGGCGTGCTGCCGGCGGCCAAGGTCAGCGCGGAAATCGCCGAGGCGCGCGGCGTGCCGATGGGCGTGGATTGCGTCTCGCCGGCCGCGCACAGTGCGTTTTCCACGCCGGTGGAATTGCTTCAGTTCGTGGCCAGGCTGCGCGAGAAATCCGGCGGCAAGCCGACCGGTTTCAAGCTCGCGATCGGCCACCCCTGGGAATGGTTCGGCATTGCCAAGGCCATGCAACAAACCGGACTCTTGCCGGACTTTATCGTCGTCGACGGCGGCGAGGGCGGCACCGGTGCCGCGCCGCTGGAATTCGTCGACCATGTCGGCGCGCCGCTGCGCGAGGCGCTGCTGCTCGTGCACAACACACTGGTCGGCCTGAACTTGCGCGACAAGGTGCGCCTGGGCGCCAGCGGCAAGGTCATCACCGGCTTCGACTTGGCGCGCAACATGGCACTCGGCGCGGACTGGTGCAATGCCGCGCGCGGCTACATGTTCGCGCTGGGCTGCATCCAGTCGCAAAGCTGCCATACCGATCGCTGCCCGACCGGCATCGCGACGCAGGATTCGTCGCGCTGGAAAAAGCTCGACGTGCCGGACAAGGCCGAACGCGTGCGCATGTTCCACGACAACACGCTCAAGGCGCTGAAGGAATTGATCGCGGCTTCGGGCATGAGCCATCCGAACGAGATCGGCCCGGAACACATCATCCGGCGCGTCTCCTCGACCGAGGTGCGCTCGCTGTCGGCGCTATACCATTTCGTCAAACCCGGCGAACTGATCGGCGGATTGCCCGATCATGCGGTATTCAAGGTTTTCTGGAATGCCGCACGCACCGACAGTTTCGCGCCGCCGAGTTATGTGCTGGAACAACACCACACCAAAGTGCGCTGAGCGCAGGCAAAAAAAACCCCGGGCGGCTCGCATCCGTCCCGGGGCGTAGGGAGTTCGGTTGTATTCGGATCAGGCGGAGAGGCGGCTCAGCGCTTCGTTGATGCGCGCAAGCTTGGTTTCCAGCGGGCTGACCGCATCGGCATCGTTCGCGGAACCGTGGTGACGCGCATCCTCGATGGCCATTTCCAGGCGGCTCATTTCGATCATCAGATCGTGGCGCAGGAACAGCGGATTCAAGGTCATAACGGCGGCGGTTGCGAGCATGGCACTCTCCAATCTTCGGTGTGGTTACGATGATGCAGAAGGCGTGCCAACCAAAGAAACAGGCCATTTCCCGGGGATTCGTGCCCAAGTGGTGACGATTTTTGACGCAATCTGACCGCAAACCAGGTCTACGCGCTGACGCAACATGACCTCGTTCACACTTCCCTAAGCCGGTTTTGCGTTAATATGTCCCGCAAAGTCCCTGCGGACACGAGAGATTCGCTCCGCACGGTTCGGTCACTGGCGCCCGGCATACGGTCCTCTTGGATTCCCCTGTTCCTAAGACCGCCGGGCGCCAGCCTCTTTCAAGTCAGTGTATACAGCGGGCCCGGTCGCGCCCGGCTTCGATTGCGCGGCGATACTACCCACAACCCGCAACACCTTGCTGCGCAAGCTGTTCGCCCCCCTTAACTTAAGGGGGCGAGAAGCCGCAGAATCCGCGTCATGTCCAACAGCGCACACGACTACGATGTGATCGTCATCGGCGGCGGCCATGCCGGCACCGAGGCCGCGCTCGCCTCCGCGCGTCTGGGTGCGCGCACCCTGCTGTTGACCCACAATATCGAAACCCTCGGCCAGATGAGCTGCAATCCGGCCATCGGCGGCATCGGCAAGGGTCATCTGGTCAAGGAAATCGACGCCCTCGGCGGCGCGATGGCCGTGGCGGCCGATCGCGCCGGCATCCAGTGGCGCACGCTGAACGCATCCAAGGGTCCGGCCGTGCGCGCGACGCGCTGCCAGGCCGACCGCGCCCTGTACAAGGCCGCGATCCGGCGCATGCTGGAAACCCAGCCGAATCTTTCCATCTTCCAGCAGGCGGTCGAAGATCTGACTATCGAAGGCGACCGCGTGACCGGCGCGGTGACGCAGATGGGCCTGGCCTTTTCCGCGCGCTGCGTCGTGCTGACCGCGGGCACCTTCCTCGCCGGCAAGATCCATGTCGGCCTCGAGAATTATGCGGGCGGCCGCGCCGGGGATCCGCCATCCGCAGGCTTGGCCGCGCGCCTGCGCGAACTGCCGCTGCGCGTGGACCGCCTGAAAACCGGAACGCCGCCGCGCATCGACGGCCGCAGCATCGATTTCGCCGGCCTGGCGGAGCAGCCCGGCGACGATCCCATGCCGGTGTTCTCGTATCTTGGGCTCGCGGCCGATCATCCGCGCCAGGTCAGCTGCTGGATCACACACACGAGCGAGCGCACCCACGAAATCATCCGCGGCGCGCTGGATCGCTCGCCGCTATACACCGGCAAGATCGAGGGCACTCGGTCCGCGTTATTGCCCGTCGATCGAGGACAAGGTCGTGCGCTTCGCCGAGAAGGCCTCGCACCAGATCTTCATCGAGCCGGAAGGCCTGGAAACCACCGAGATTTATCCCAACGGCATTTCCACCTCGTTGCCGTTCGACGTGCAGGTGGAACTGGTGCGCAGCATCCGCGGTTTCGAGAACGCACACATCACCCGCCCCGGCTATGCCATCGAATACGATTATTTCGATCCGCGCGGACTGAAGGCCTCGCTGGAAACCAAGGCCATCGACGGCCTGTATTTCGCCGGCCAGATCAATGGCACGACCGGATACGAAGAAGCCGCCGCGCAAGGCATCGTCGCCGGCATCAATGCCGCGCGCGCGGCGCAGGACAAGGCGCCGTGGACGCCGCGCCGCGACGAGGCCTACATCGGCGTGCTGATCGACGACCTGATCACGAACGGCACGACCGAGCCTTATCGGATGTTCACCTCGCGTGCGGAATACCGCCTGCATCTGCGCGAGGACAATGCCGATCTTCGCCTGACCGACAACGGATTCGGGCTGGGCAGCGTGGATGCCGTCCGCCACGCCGCATTCTGCCGCAAGCGCGACGCGATCGCGCGTGAAACCGAGCGCCTGCGCGGCCTCTGGGCCGCACCGGGCAATGCGCTCGGGGCGCCAGATCGAGAACGACACTGAACGTGCCGCTGACGCGCGAAACCAATGCGCTGGATCTATTGCGCAGGCCCGAACTGGACTACGACAAGCTCATGCAGGTGCCTGCGCTCGGCCCCGCGGTGCAGGAGCTCAAGTCGCCGAGCAGGTGCAGATCGCGGCGAAGTATTCCGGCTATCTGGATCGACAGAACGATGAAATCGAACGCCAGCGCCGCCACGAGGAAACCCGAATCCCCGCAGCGTTCGACTTACGCGGCGGTGCGCGGACTTTCGGCGGAAGTGATGCAGAAGCTCGCGCGCAGCCGCCCGCAGACCATCGGTCAGGCGCAGCGCATCTCCGGCGTCACGCCAGCGGCCATCTCGCTATTGCTGGTGCATCTGCGCCGCCGCGCGGCTTGAAGCAGCCGCGCAACTGAAACTGCTTATTTCGGCTTCGGCACTTTCGCCTGCGCCTGGGCCAGCGCCTGCACGGCGTGCTGGTACAGCGCGTTGGCTTCTTCGGGCGTGGCCTGACTGGCCGCCGCCGGCCATCTTGTCCTTCAGGACCAGGGCGCCGCTGTCGTCCCAACCGACTTTCGTGACCGTCGACGGGCGCGCACCCTCGCCGCTGGATTCTTCCTTCACCACGACCCAGGGCTTGTCGTTCTGATAGGCCATTTTCATGGTCACGCGACCGGTTTCATTGGCCTTGTCGTCGTACATATCGGTGATTTCGCGCACCACCTTGACCTTGCCGTTGCTGTAGAAGGCGTCCCAGGCCGTGGACGTATTCGGCGTCTGTCCGCCGCCGCTCACCGATTTCATCGAGCCGATTTCGGCGAAGGCCTTCTTGTAGGCCTCGTACATTTTCTCGGCGGGAGTGGGCTCCGGGGAGAGGATGATCTGCACTGCCGATGGCGACTTCTTGGTCAGCACCGGGTATTGCAGTACCGGCAGGAAGCGGCGTTCGCCATCGATCAGCTTGGCGTCCACCGCATAGGTGCGCAGCGGGTCGACGGCCTTGGGGTCGATCGGCATGTTGAAGCTGATCGGCGGATGATTGGCATGTTCGATGGTGATCTGCGCCAGCGGCGCATCCGGCTGCGAGACATCGATCACCTTCAGTTCGGCACGGGCATTGTCGCCGAGCGCGCGCGGCTCGCGCAGCATGATCGTGCCGCTGACGTTGTTCGCGATCTGCGGCGCGGCCGGCGCGGCCGGTTGTGGTTGCGAATTGCAGCCCGCGAGCAGGCCGAGCGCCAACAAGGCGGGAAAAACGGGGGTACGCATGTGCAATCTCCGAAAGGCGGCGGGCGGCAGTGCGCGAAACCGCAGTTTGTGACGTACTGAAAAAACACCGCCATCCAGATGATCCGGTGTTTCCACCAACTCCCGTAGTTTAGTGCGCGCCGGGCACGATTGAAAACAAACCATAGTCACGGCTCAGGTCGACTCACTGAATGGGGCCTCAACCCGCTGCCAATGAAAAAGACGTAAAAGTTAAAAAAATTGACAGGCTAGTTAACTATTTGTTACGTTCGGTCGGCTTGCTGGAGCCGCCGTTTGGGGGCAGCTTGCGCGCGCGGGGAATTTTGTCCGTTTTGCAACGGCGAAAGACTCGCTGCACGCCCGGGTTGTGCGCAGCATCCGCTGCCATGATCGGCCTTAAGTCCGACTGAAATTCTGGAGTTGACCATGAAGAGAAAGCTACTCGTATCCTCGATATTGATGGGGTTGACCGTCGCGGCGATGCCGCTAGCGTCGGTACATGCGCAAAGTACGCGGCGATCAGGCCGCGTCGTCGCAGCCGCAGTCCGACAAGGATAAAAAGAAGACCGAAAAACTCGGAACCATTACGGTAACGGGTTCGCTGATTCCGCAGTCGCAGATCGAAACGGCGTCGCCAACGGTGACGATTACCGCGCAGGATCTCGGCAGACAGGGTTTCGCCACGGCCTACGATGCATTGAAGGCGCTGCCGGTCGCCACGGGCGGCGTGCAGGGCAACCAATCCTCGGGTGGCTTCACTCAGGCCGCGCAAACCATCAGCTTGTTCGGCCTGCCGTCGAATTACACGTTGATCCTCATCAACGGCAAGCAGATGACCAACTATCCGCTGGCCTATAACGGCAGCAACGCGTTCACCGACCTCACCAACATCCCCACCGCGATGATCGATCATATTGACATCGTGCCGGGCGGCAATTCGGCGATCTATGGCTCGGCCGCGATCGCGGGCGTGGTCAATATCGTGCTCAAGGAAAAGTATCAGGGCGTCGATCTCAATTACCGCGCCGGCGGTTACAGCGATGGCGGTGGATCGAATGAACGCCTGCAGCTCAGCGGCGGCGGCACTTGGGGCAAGCTCGATTTCTCGGCCGCGCTGGAATTGCTGAACCAGGAGCCGATCTTTGCTTCGCAGCGCGACACCACCAATTCGCTAAACGACAATCCCACGCTCAATGGCAAGCCGGCGATTCCTTCGCGTTCGTTCCTGATTCTCGACGGGCTCACCGGCAAGTACATCGACCCGGGTTCGGCGGCTTGCGCGCCATTGTCGTATCTGTTCAATAACACGACGAGTTATTCCTATCGTCCTGGCCATGGCTATTATTGCGGCACGACTGGGCAATATCAGGCCACGTCGCTGCTCAATCAGAACCGTTCCGCGAGCGCGTATACGAACCTCGTCTACCACATCAACGACAATACCGAGGCCTACGCGCAAGTCCTGTTCACGAGTTCCGCCCCCAAGTTCAATATCGGCGGCTCGTTCCAGTTCTGGGAATCCAACGAGCAGTTCCTGAAACCCGGCACGGGTTATTTCTGGAATCCGGCGGCCAATGGAGGCGCCGGCGATTTGCAGCTGTGGCAGCATATCGTGGCGCCCGAAGAATACGGTGGCAACACCGGTGCGGGTGCTGAAACGCTCTATACCCGCAACCTGAACGCTGCGATCGGCTTGCGCGGCAGCCTCGGCGGCAGCGACTGGAATTACGACCTGTACTACAACCGCTCGCAGGCCAATACCGACGACAGCTATCGGCATTTCATCAAGTCCGCAGTCGATAACTACTACCTTGGCCCGCAGCAGGGCACCTACTACGGCTATCCGGTTTACACACCGAATTCGTCCAAGCTCTATACGCCGCTGACGCCGGCGATTTTCAATTCCTTGACCGCGCGCATCGACAACAAGTCGGTGGCGTGGAACCAGAACTTGAATCTCACGGTTACCAACAACGAGCTGTTCGATCTACCGGCCGGCGCGGTTGGCGGCGCTGCCACGATTCAGGCCGGCAACGACTCCCTGCATAACAACGTCCCGGCCATCATCGCCAGCGGCGACGCATTGGGTCTGACCGGTTCGGAAGCCGCAGGGCATCGCGACAACTACGGCGTCGGCGTGGAGTTGCGCATACCGGTAGTGAGCATGCTCACGGCGGACGTGGCCGGCCGCTACGACGATTACAAATTCGCCGGCACCAGCGCCAGCAAGTTCACCTACAAGCTGGGGCTGGAATTCCGGCCGCTCGACAACCTGCTGTTGCGCGGCAACTATGCCACCGCTTTCCGCGCACCCGATCTGGTCAACGTATTCGGGTCGAACGGGTTCTTCACCAGCGATACCGACTACTACTTGTGCCGCAAGGGAGGCTATGGCCCGTCCACCTACCAAAATTGTCCGCAGTACACGCAGCAGTTCTTTGGCAACAACGGCAGCAGCTCCAACCTGCAGGACGTGACCGCCAAGACGCTGACCTACGGGGTGGTCTACTCGCCGCTGGAAAGGCTGAATCTTTCGGTCGACTACCAGCGCGCGGAGATCAAGAACGAGGTCACCCAGCTCAGCATCGATCAGTTGCTGCAGAATGAGGCCGATTGCTTGCTCGGACAGACCGTGGGTGGCCAGACGATCGACCCGAACTCGCCAAGCTGCCAGTTGTACGAAAGCCTGGTCAAACGCTCTCCGGCCAACGCGCAGACGAACCCGCTCGGCCTGATTTCGGTGACGACCTATCCGGTCAATGCTTCAACCGAAAGCGAGTCGGGCCTGATCGCCAATGCGCATTACAGCATCGACATGGGCCACTTCGGCAGCCTGGGCCTGGACGGCAACTATTACGTCGAGTTCCACCACCTGTTCCAGCAGTTCCCCGGCGATCCGGTCATCAACATCTATCACGATTCGCGTTACACTGACTGGAAGAGCCAGTTCAATGGTTCGCTGACTTGGAATATCGGCAACTGGAGCACCACTGTCCGTGGCCAGCGTTTCGGCTCGATCCCGAACGCCGGGCAATCCGGAACCTTGGCTCCGTGGATGATCTACAGCGGCAGCGTCAAGTACAACTTCGACGATGGCGCCGCCGCGATCCAGTTGACGGCGAACAACATCTTCAATTCCAAGCCGCCGGTCGACCACACGGCGTCGAACTTCCCGTACTACAACACCTACAACTACAATCCGTATGGTCGTGCCGTGTGGGCGGAATTTGCGTTCCACTTTGGCGGCGGCTCGAAAGACTGACAGTAATCAAATTGGGAAACACAAAGGGCTGGCCAGTGGCCAGCCCTTTTTTATGGCGCATGAATTGTGAATTCCGTCTGGCCGGCGGTGAATCAGGTCAAATCAGATCGGCGAGCCCGGATTGCATCCAGCCAAGCCGCTTTTCATACCGACGCCATTCGCCGATCGAGCGATCATTGATGGCGTGGCGACTTTGCGCACTGCTCAAGGTGGCGACCGGGGTGCGATTGCGCGCGAGATCCGCGCAGCCCGATTCGAAAGGCAGTTCGCAAAACGCGAGAATCTCACGCGTCTTGGCTTCCGGATCGCGGACGAGCTCGTTGTAGGAAACGTCGAAGATCCGGTCTGGCATTGCAGCATGCCAATGATCCATCAACCGACGATAGCGCCGATAATGGACAACGAGTAGGTCCGGGTCGTAGCTATAGGCGTACGAGCCGCCGAACATGGCCTTGTAGTTGGAAAAACACGCATCCATCGGGTCGCGGACCATGTGCAGAATAGCCGCTTGCGGCAGCGCTCTGTGGATAAACCCAGCCATCATGAAATTCGGCGGGAGTTTGTCCACATAGAAAGGTTTGCCGTTGGCGCGCCATTGCGATTGGCGCAGATAACGCTTGCCGATATTGGCGTAGTCAAGCGTATCGGCATGGGCGAGCAGAGTCTCGTCCAGCACCGGGAAGCAGTAATGATTGGCCTGCCACTGCATCTGGCGCGGAAAATCATTGAGCTCGCCGGCCGATTCCACCAGTGAGTGGTTGCCCAGAATGCGCTCCAGCAATGTGGTTCCACTGCGCGGCAGTCCGATCACGAAGATCGGTGCAGGACCGTCGAATTCGATCGCGGAGGGCCGCAGAAATTCCGCCCCGGTGCGTTCGATCAGGGCATTGAACAATCGGCCTTCCGTTTGACCGTCGTGCCGGAAGCGGCGATCCATGATGCGGTTTGCGCGCTCCAGCGCGGCCCAGGCTTCGTCGTACTCGCCCAGATCCTCAAGTTCCTTGAACAAGGCGAATTCGAACGATGCATGGTCTTCGGAATCCTTTTCGACCCGCCGGATTTGCGCACGGATGTAATCCACATGGTTGTTCGCGGCGGTTTGCGTCTTCAGGCGTGCCAGCGACAGCGAGGCGCGGCCGAAGGTGGGCCCCATCTTCAGACAGGATTCCATCTCATCCTCCGCCTCATGAAGCCGGCCGTTGAACTGGAGCTGCAGGCCGCGGAAGTAACGGAAGTCCGGATTGTCGTAACCCTGTGCCTTGGCGCGTTCCATGAACGCCAGCGACTTGGAATGCTCGCCGAGCAATTGGTGGACGTGCGCGAGGCTCATCAAATCCTCGGGCGACGACGTCGTTGCGACGGCAGGGTTTTCCAGGCACCGGCGCGCGCCGACAATATCACCGACGCGCAACATCGCCTGGGCGACCATGGCGACGAGGTCGGCATTTTCCGGGAGCGCTGCCGCGGCGGCTTCCAGATGAGTCAGGCATTCGCGCACGCGGGCATCCGCTGACAGGATGGCCCCGGCGAGCAGCACGCGTGCCTCCACATCGGCCGGCGAGGCCGTTACCAGTTTCTCGAGTGCGATGCGCGCGGCATCTTCCTGCTTGGTCTCGAGATAGCGCCTGACGCGTTGCCAGAGCCGCGCTTCGCCGGGATTCTTGGCCGAGAAGTTCATGAGAAACGATGCATCGTAGACATTACGCGCGTTCCGGGGTGGTCAGCAGCGAAATATCCGCCACGTTCAGGAACAGCCGGCGCAGCCCGGCGAGCAGGGCGACGCGGTTGCGGCGCTTGGCCACGTCCTCGGCCATCACCATGACCTGGTCGAAGAACGCATCCACCGGTGCGCGCAGTGCGGCAAGCGTGCGCAGCATGTCCACGTAGCGATTGTCGTGAGCCAGCGGCGCGATCGCGGCGACCGCGCTTTCGATGTGTTCGTGCAACTCACGTTCCGCGCCGGCATCGAGCAAGGCGGGATCGATGCGTCCGGCGGCATCGTCCGCGGCCTGCTTGAGGATGTTGCCGATGCGCTTGTTCGCCGCAGCCAGTGCGGCGGCCTCGGGCAGCTTGGCGAATTCGGCAACGGCACGCAGGCGGCGGTCGAAGTCGGGCAGGGTTTCCGGATCGACCGCGCGCACGGCATCGAACTGTTCCGCAGTGAAGCCCTGCTCGGCGTAGTAGCCGCGCAGGCGCTCGAAGACGAAATCGAGCAGCGCGTCCGTCAACGCTTGCTTGTTGTCGGCAGGTGAAAGTTTGGCATTCGGCTTGGCGTCCTTCGCGGGCGCGATGGCAGGCAGCAATTCCACCGCTTCGCGCAGCAGGGCTTCCAGATCGAGTTCAAAGCCGCCCTCGATCAGCGTGCGTGCGAGCCCCAGTCCGGCGCGGCGCAGCGCGAACGGATCCTTGCTGCCGGAAGGCTTGCCGCCGACGGCGAAGATGCCGGCGAGCGTATCCAGGCGTTCGGCGATGGCGAGCACTTGCGAGATTTTACCCCGCGCAATGCCGTCGCCGGCGAAGCGCGGGCGATAGAACTCGTCCAGCGCCTGCGCAATTTCACTGTTCTCGCCGCTGGCCGCGGCGTAATAGCGGCCCATCACGCCCTGCAGTTCGGGAAATTCGCCGACCATGCGCGTCATCAAGTCGCATTTACTCAAGCTTGCCGCGCGCGTGGCCAGCGCGGCATCGGCGCCACAACGGTTGGCGATGACGCGGGATAGTTCCGCCACGCGCACGCACTTGTCCCAGACGCTGCCGAGTTGTTGCTGATACGTCACCGATTTGAGCGCGTCCTGATGTGCCGCCAGCGGCGTTTTCAGGTCTTCGTCGTAGAAGAATTTCGCGTCGGCGAAGCGCGGGCGGATCACGCGCTCGTAGCCCTTGCGGATTTCGGCCGGCTCCTTCGACTCGATGTTGGCAATGCCGATGAAATGCTCGGTGAGCTTACCGGTCGCGTCGAACACGGGAACGAACTTCTGGTTCGTCTCCATCGTCGTAATCAGGGCTTCCTGCGGTACGGCGAGGAATTCCTTGTCGAAGGCGCAGGCAATCGCGGAAGGCCATTCGACGAGATTGGCGATCTCGTCGCGCAGGGAATCGGAAAGCCGTGGCGTGCCGCCGGTGTCGATTGCCGCACGCCCCACTTCGTCCACGACGCGCTGACGCCGTTCGGCCGGATCGACGATGACCTTCGCCGCGTGCAGCGCATCGGCATAGGCATTCGCATCCGAGATCGAAACGGATTGTGGATGCATGAAGCGATGCCCGCGCGAATCGTATCCGGACTTGATTCCAAAAATTTCCGCATCGATAACCTGGTCGCCGTGCAGGATCACCAGCCAATGCACCGGCCGCACGAAGGCGAAGTCGTGGTCGCCCCAGCGCATGGGCTTGGGAATCGGCAAGGACTTCAACGCTTCGACGATGATGTCCTGCATCAAGGCGGCGGTTGGCTGGCCGGGCTTTTCGCTGCGTGCGACAAAACGTTCGCCCTTGGCGTCCGTCGTGCGTTGCAGGTCTTCGACGGCGATGCCGTTTTTCGTGGCGAACCCGCGCAGCGCCGGCGTCGGCGCGCCGTTCGCGTCGAGGCCGATGTTGAGATACGGGCCGAGCACTTCGGATTTTTGCGCCGGCTGCATCGTGGCGACGTTCGGCACGATCACGGCCAGTCGGCGCGGCGAACAATATGTCTTGGGTTTGACGATATTCGGCAAGACGCCGCGTTTTGCCAATCCATCGCATATTCCAAGGCTGAATGCTTTGGCCAGCTCGTCCAGCGCCTTCGGCGGCAGCTCTTCGCAACCGATTTCTATCAACAGCGGCTTTACGGCGGACATCACGCCGCCTCCTTGCCGTGCTCGCGGCGCCATTTCTCGCGCTGCGCGACATACGCCTCGGCGACCGCGCGGGCGATGGCGCGCACGCGCAGGATGTAGCGCTGGCGCTCGGTCACGCTGATCGCGCGGCGCGCATCGAGCAGGTTGAAACTGTGCGAGGCCTTGCAGACCTGCTCGTAGGCGGGCAGCGGCAGGCCGAGTTCCACGAGCTTCTTGGCCTCGGCCTCGCAGACGTCGAACCAGTGCAGCAGCTCCGGCACGTTCGCGTACTCGAAGTTATAGGTGCTCTGCTCGACCTCGTTTTGATGGAAGACATCGCCGTAATTGAGCGTGCCGTGCGGCGCGACCGTCCAGACAAGATCAAAGACGTTGTCAACATTTTGCAGGTACATTGCCAGACGTTCGAGGCCATAAGTGATCTCGCCCGTCACCGGCCTGCACTCCAGGCCGCCGGCCTGCTGGAAATAGGTGAACTGGGTGACTTCCATGCCGTTGAGCCACACTTCCCAGCCCAGGCCCCAGGCGCCGAGGGTCGGCGATTCCCAGTTGTCCTCGACCAGGCGCAGGTCGTGGACGAGCGGATCGATGCCGAGCGCAGCCAGCGAGCCGAAATACAAATCCAGGATGTTGTCGGGATTCGGCTTCATTACCACCTGGTATTGATAGTAATGCTGCAGCCGGTTCGGATTCTCGCCGTAGCGGCCGTCGGTCGGCCGGCGCGAGGGCTGCACGTAGGCGGCGGCCCAAGGCTCGGGCCCGAGCGCGCGCAGGAAGGTGGCCGGATGGAATGTGCCGGCACCGACCTCGGTATCGAGCGGCTGGATCAGCGCGCAACCCTGCCCCGCCCAGTAGTGGTTCAAGGTCTGGATCACGTCCTGGAAAGTCGGGCCGGGCATGAGTTTCGGTTCGTTGCGCAAAGCGCGCTAGTATAGCGGCGCAGGGCTGGGTTTGAGAGAAGATCGCGCATGGCCACCGTTCCGCAACGCCCGAAATTCAGCATCCCCGAAGCGCCGCCGCTGGGCCTGCACCGGCGGCTGGATCTGGATGCCGTGCTCGGCGCGCTCAAGCAGGACGGCATGCTCAGCGAAGCCGACCTGCTCAAGACGCGCGCCGATGGGCGCAGCGCCCGCGGCAAGCTGGAGTTGCATCCGCTGGTGCTGGTCGCCAACCAGAAGCTGATCAATCCGCAGGACAACAAGCCGTTGAGTCTGGAAGTGCTCACGCAGTGGCTCGCGGACAAGGCCAAGTTGCCGTATCTCAAGATCGATCCGATGAAGATCGACGCGGCGGCAGTGACCCAGGTCGTGTCGCACGAGTATGCGCGACGCTATCGCATCCTGCCGGTGGCGGTCAGTCCGCTGCAGGTCGTCATCGCCACCAGCGAACCCTTCGATATGCGCTGGGTGGCCGACCTCGGCCACATCCTGCGCCGCGACATCCAGCGCGTGGTGGTGAGTCCGATCGACCTGAACCGGTATCTGGCCGAGTTCTACGGCGTGCAGAAATCGATCCAGAAAGCAAACGACGCCAAGCTCGACGGCGGCATGGATGGCCGCGCGATCCTGAACTTCGAGCAGTTGCTGGAACTGGGCAAGGCCGGCGACATCGGCGCCGACGACCGCCACGTCGTGCACATCGTCGACTGGCTGCTGCAATACGCGTTCGATCAGCGCGCTTCCGACATCCATCTCGAGCCGCGCCGCGACATGAGTCCCATCCGCTTCCGCATCGACGGCATCATGCACAAGGTGTTCGAACTGCCGACGCCGGTGATGGTTGCGGTGACCTCGCGCATCAAGATTCTTGGGCGCATGGATCTGGCCGAGAAACGCCGTCCGCAGGACGGCCGCATCAAGGCGCGCTCGTCGGAAGGCCGCGAAGTGGAAATGCGCCTGTCGACCATGCCGACCGCGTTCGGCGAAAAAGTCGTGATGCGCATTTTCGATCCCGACATCGTGGTCAAGGAATTCCGCCAGCTTGGCTTTTCCACCGAGGAGGAAGCGATCTGGCGGCAGATGGTCGAGCGCCCGCACGGCATCGTGCTCGTTACGGGCCCTACGGGTTCTGGCAAGACCACGACGCTGTATTCCACGCTCAAGCACCTGGCCACACCCGACATCAATCTGTGCACGATCGAAGACCCGATCGAAATGGTGTCGCCGGAATTCAACCAGATGCAGGTGCAGCCGGCGATCGACCTCGACTTCGCGACCGGCGTGCGCACCCTGATGCGCCAGGATCCGGACATCATCATGATCGGCGAAATCCGCGACCTGGAAACCGCGCAGATGGCGATCCAGGCGTCGTTGACCGGTCATCTGGTGTTGTCGACTCTGCATACGAACGATGCGCCAAGCGCGCTGTCGCGCCTGCTCGACCTGGGTGCTCCGCATTACCTCATCCAGTCCACGCTCGCCGGCGTCGTCGCGCAGCGCCTGGTGCGCACGCTGTGTCCGCATTGCAAGGTGGAGGCGGTGCTGGATGCGCAGGGCTGGGACGCACTGGTGCACCGCTGGCGTCTGCCGCCGCCGGCACGCGTGTTCGCGCCGGTCGGCTGCCTGGAATGCCGCAACACCGGTTTCCTGGGCCGCACGGGCATCTACGAGATGATGCGCATCTCGCCGAATTTGCGGCAGATGATCCAGCCCTCGCTTGACCTTGCCCGGCTCGGCGAAACCGCACTCGCTGAGGGCATGCGCCCGCTGCGCGTGAGCGCCGCGCAGCAGGTCGCGCGCGGCGTGACGACCATCGCCGAAGTCGTCGGCGTGTTGCCGCCGATAGAGGCATGAAGCTGCTCATCGTTCAGACCGGAACGGCGATTCCTGCCGTGCGCCGGCAACACGGCGATTTCGCCCATTGGTTCCGGCGCGGTCTGGGGTTGTCGCCGCGCCAGGCGCCGTGCGTGCGCGTGGATCGTGGCGCGCCATTGCCGCCGCCGCGATCCGTATCCGGTGTCGTCGTCACTGGTTCCGGCGCGATGGTCACCGACCGGCTGGAATGGAGCGAGATCACCGCGCGCTGGCTGCGTCGCGCGATCGATGCGGACATCCCCGTGCTCGGTGTCTGCTACGGGCACCAACTGCTTGCGCACGCACTCGGTGGCCGCGTCGACTACAACCCGCGCGGACGCGAAATGGGCAGTGTCCGCATCGATCGCTCGTTCGCAACTGCGCCGGATGCGTTGTTCGATTCGGCACCGCTGGCGTTCGATGCGCAGGCCACGCACCTGCAAACCGTGCTTGAACCGCCCCGCGATGCAGTCGTGTTGGCGCGATCCAGTCTCGATGACTGTCAGGCGGTGCGCTTTGCGCCGCGCGCCTGGGGTTTGCAGTTCCATCCCGAATTCGGCGCGCGCGAGATGCGCGCCTACATCCGTGCCCGCGACGGTGCGCTGGTCGGCGAGGATTTCGATGTGGCGGCGATGCTGCGCGAGGTCCGCGCCACGCCGCAGGCGCGATCGGTGTTGCGGCGGTTCTCGCGGCTCGCCGCGAGATAGATCGTCCAAAACAAAAAACGGCCCGTTCGGGCCGTTTTCGCTGGTGCATCCGCGCACGATGCGCGGACGAAGAATTCTTACTTCTTGCCTTTGCGCGCGCCGCCCGACTTGACCGAGGCGAGATAGTTGTTGATCGCCTCGTTGGTGACGTCGTACAGCGGACGTCCGGCGACGGCCGCGGCGGCCTTCAAACTGTCGCGCGTCTTCTTCGACACGCGCAGGCTGGCGTCGCGTGTATCTTCGTTCTTTGCCATGTTCTTGAGCTCCTGTTTTCGGGGTGTGCGCAGCGAGCGTGCGCGAAGTGGAAAATGCGCCAAATGCAACATTAAGTCTATGCCAGAATGCCGCAAAAGACAACGCGGCAAGCGGCGCTGCAATGCGCCAAAAAGCGGGAGCGAGGGAGACGCGATCAGGCCTTCGGGGAGGCTTGTGCACCGGCCTGTGCGCGGCGCACGAACAGACGCACGGCGACCACGCCGAGCTCGTACAGCAGGCACATCGGAATGGCGAGCATGAGCATGGACAGAGCGTCCGGTGGCGCCAGCACCGCCGCGATCACGAACACGCCGAGCACGACATACGGGCGCTGCCGGGTCAGTTGCTCGGCATTGACGATGCCGAGCAAGGCGAGCAGAAAGACCACGACGGGCACCTCGAAACACACGCCGAACGCGAGGAACATGGTCAGCACGAAATCCAGGTATTTGCCGATGTCGGTCATGATCGACACGCCATCCGGCGTGACGCCGAGCAGGAACACGAACACCTTGGGCAGCACCAGGTAATACGCAAACGCGCAGCCGAGGTAGAACATGCCAACGCTGGCCACCAGCAACGGCAGGGCCATTTTCTTTTCGTGCCGGTACAGGCCCGGCGCGACGAAACGCCACAATTGATACAGCACCGCCGGCATCGCCAGAAACAGAGCGACCACGGCGGCGAGTTTCACCGGCGTCATGAACGGCGAGGCCACTTCGATCGCAATCATGTGCGCGCCCTGCGGCAGGCGTTGCAGCAGTGGTTCGGCGATGAAGTGGTACATGCGGTCGGCGAATGGCAACAGCGCGACCAGCACGACGAGCACGGCGGCGATCGCCTTGAGCAGGCGTGTGCGCAGCTCTATCAGGTGCGAGATGAAGGATTGCCCGTTGCCGCCAGCCTCCTCATCCGCGTCCGGAGGCGTAGCCTCAGCGTTGCTCATCGGATACTGCCGGCGGGTCGTTCGGTCGCGGCGGGCCGTGCACGGCGTCGCGCAACGCGGCGCTGATGTCGGCGCGCGGATCGAGCTCGCTCGCCCCGCGTTTGATCGATTGCTTGAGCTCTTCGGCCGCCAGTTCGCGCTCGATTTCGCTGCGCACGTTCTGCCAGCTCGCGCGCGCGCGCCGCATGAGCGCGCCCGCGGTGCGCGCGGCTTTCGGCAGGCGTTCCGGCCCGAGGACGAGCAGCGCGACCACCGCGATCAGGGCGAGTTCGCCGGTGCCGATGTCGAACATGGCGTTACGGCGCATTGCCGTCCTTGCCGCCATCCTTGTTGGCGGAAGGCGCGGATTGACCCTGCTGGCCTGCGGCGGGTCGGCCTTGAGCTGCGCGGCGTCGGACTTGTCGTCGTCCTGCATGCCCTTTTTGAAATTCTTGATGGCCGACGCGAGGTCATTGCCGATGTTCGGCAGCTTCTTGGTGCCGAAAATCAGCACGACCGCGATGATGATGATGATCCAGTGCCAGATGCTCAAACCGCCCATGTCATACGCTCCGCAAAACCGAATGTCGGTACACCACAACGCGTTCGGCGCAACGGCGCCGACACGCGATCCTCAACGCGCAGTGTACTCCTCCAGCCGGTCGCGAAAATCCACGACCGCATCGGGAACATTGCTCAGGCCGCCTTCGAAGATGCGCCGCGGCGTGATGCCCTCGCCGTACACGGCCTGATTGGCGGTGTTGTCGATGGACAACACCGAGCCATCAAGGGCGACGCCGGCGAACAGTCCGCGTGCGCGCGAATAGGAATAGATCTCGGCGCGCAATTGCGCGTCGGTGGCCGCATTCGCCGAACGGCCGACCGGCCCGGCCGCGACCGAGGCGTCGACGCCGAGCGTGAACTTGCCATGCACGATCGAATCCACGCCACGCTGGGTGCGGAAAATCAGGATCACGTCGGTCGACTGTACGCCGGCCTGGAAGCCGATGCTGCCACCGGTCATGCCGATGAACGTGGGATTGCTCCAGACGTCGTTCGGCGTCTTGACCGACAACACGCCCAAGCCATGCCGGCCGCCGATGATGAGGCCGGCTTTGATCACGTCGGGAATCACGGCTACCGCGTAGGCATCGCGCAACAGGTGCCCGGGAATGCGGCTGTCCGGCGCCTGCATGATTTCCTTGAGTACGCGCACGGCGTTGTTCGCGCGCACGGTTTCCTGTTCACCGGCACGGGCGTTTGTAGTGATGGCGACGATCAGTGCGGCGCACGCGGCTATCCGGGCGATCCAAGGGGGCATCGGTGGTTTCCTTCGTGAAACGGAAGCGGCCTGCGACGAGGCCGCACATCAACAACTTGGATGCCGCCGGCGAAGCCGAGTTCCGCCGAACAGCAGCAATAAGGCGATCAGGGCCGCGATCCCGCGCGTGGAAAGCGCGGGCGTGGATACCGTCGTTGCGGCGGCGGCACAGACGCCGGACGGAATGGCCAAGCCCTTGAGGCCGATCTGGTACAGATAGGTGTAAGTCGGCGAATTCGTATCGATCGGCGCCGGAGGGGTGATATTGCCCAAAACGGTCAGGGCGCCCGAGTCGAACGGATATTTTTGCCAAGTCGCTCCAGTCCGCAATCGAAGCGTTGCCTTGCTGTGGCGGCACGTAATCGAGGATCGCCCACAACTGTCCGGACGTATCGAAGGCGGGACTGGTGGTGGTGATGTATTTCGCCGACTGATAGCTGCCGACCAGGGTCGCCGTCACTTTGACCGGGTCAATCGAATACAGGTTGTTATTGCCCTGGCTGCCGGCGCCAAAAAGCAGCGAGCCGCGCGCCGCCATGCCGGTGATCTTGACGCCGAGATTGCCGAGGGTGGTGACGTTCGCAGTCGCCGGATCCACGCTCCAGAACTGGCCGGTGCTCGCCGACATCCACAACCTGCCGTCGCAGTTGAACGCCAGCGCCAGATCGAGTTGGTTGTTGGTGCCCAGATTGAGCGTGCCGACCGCGGTTGCGATGCCGGTGCCCTGGTCGATGGTGAGCAGCGTTTTCGTCGGGCCGGCGTCCGATACCGCATAGAGCGTGCCGCCTGGGCTGAACGTCAGACCTTCGATGTTGGCGTAGGTGATCTGGCCGGGGCCGCCGATCTGGACAGCCGTATTCGTCGTCAGGTCGACGGCATACAGCACATTGAATGCCTCGCCGTAACCGACGAGATCGGCCGCGCGTGCCTGGCTGGCGAAGACGCCAAGCACGAGCGCAACTAGGATTGCGCGCAGGGGCATGCGATTTTTCTCGTTATAAGTTCTTGTAGTAATCGTCAGCCACATCGTCGAGGACGTGGCCACGCGAGTCTAGCAGCGAATACAAGGAAAACAAAGCCTTGGCGCGGCAATGCTACACTGGCGGGGCAAGTGACCCAATGGCCACAATAGCTGGCGTTACGGCTCATAGAACAGCACAAGGTATTGGGGTTTTTTGTGTTGCCCCGACTTCCGGCCAATCCAACCATGCCCGATCCAAGTAGCGAGTCCATGCCCGGGACAGCCGTGCTGCTCATCAACCTCGGCACGCCATCGGCGCCCACGGCGGCGGCCGTGCGGCGTTACCTGGGGCAATTCCTGGGCGACCGGCGCGTCATCGACTATCCGCGCTGGCTGTGGCTGCCGCTGCTGTACAGCGTGATCCTGCGCGTGCGTCCGCGGCGTTCCGCGCGCGCCTATGCAAAAATCTGGACGCCACAGGGATCGCCGCTGCTGGTCAACAGCCGCGCACTGACGACGAGACTGGCCGCCGAATTGCGCGACATGAAAATGCGTGTCGAGTTGGCCATGACCTACGGCGAGCCGGGCGTGGGCGATGCGGTTCGTCATCTGCTTGCCGATGGCGTGCGCCGTATCCTCGTACTGCCGCTTTATCCGCAATACTCGGCGACGTCGACAGCGGCCAGTTTCGATGCCGTGTTCGCCGCGCTGTGTGCCGAACGGCGGGTGCCGGAAGTGCGCAGCATTGCCGACTATCACGCCGAACCCGGCTACATCGACGCGCTCGCGGCTAGCGTGGAAAAGTACCGGTTCACGCACGGCTGTGGCGAGCGACTGCTGCTTTCCTTCCATGGAATACCCGAGCGTTACGTCAACGCCGGCGATCCGTACCGCGATCAATGTCTGGCGACGGCGCGGCTGTTGCGCGAACGTCTGGGAGTTTCCGAATCGGAACTGGCCGTCACCTTCCAGTCGCGCGTCGGTCGCGAGCCCTGGCTCGCACCCTACACCGACGATGTGCTGGCGGAGCTGGGCCGCGCCGGCGTGCGCCACGTGCAGGTGCTGTGCCCGGGATTCGCGGTGGACTGCCTGGAAACCCTCGAGGAAATCGCGATTCGCGGGCACGAACAGTTCAGTGAAGCCGGCGGGCAGCGCCTGGATTACATTCCGGCCCTGAACGCTTCCGCGGCGCACGTGCGCCTGCTGCGCGGCCTGGTCGAACGCCACACGCAAGGCTGGACCGATGGCGGCGCGTGATATCGACCTTTCCCTGCCCGGCCTGCGCCTTGCCGCGCGCGCCTGGGGCGAGGAATCGCTGCCGAAATTGCTTGCCTTGCACGGCTGGCTGGATAACGCCGCCTCGTTCGACGCGCTCGCACCGTTGCTTTGTGGACATTTCCACATTGTTGCCATCGATTTTCCCGGCCACGGCCGCTCGGACTGGCGCCCGCCGGGCGCGTGGTACCACTATGTCGATTACCTGAGCGACGCGCTTGCCGCGGCGGATGCGCTGAGCTGGGAGCGTTTCGGCCTGCTCGGCCATTCGCTCGGCGCGGCGGTGGCGAGCATGCTGGCCGGCGCCTGCCCGGAGCGCATCGAACGCCTGCTGCTAATCGAGGGACTCGGGCCACTCACCCAGGCTCCGGAACTGGCGCTGGAGCAATTGCAGCGTGCCTTTGCCGATCGAAACTCGGCCGATGCGAAGTCGCCGCGCGTGTTCAAGGAACTGGACGAAGCCGTCGCCGCGCGGATGCGCGCCAACGATTTGTCGCGCGCTGCGGCGAATATTCTGGTCGAGCGCGGCGTCAAAGCCGTGACCGGCGGCCTGACCTGGTCCACCGATCCGCGCCTGATGCTTGCCTCGCCAGTGCGCAATACCGAAGAGCAGGTGCTCGCCGTGCTGCGCGGCATTCGCGCGCCGACCGCGCTGATTCTGGCCGCACCGGAACAGCCTTACATGCCGCGCACGGCAATGGATCGGCGCATCTCGCAAGTGAATGGCATCGAAGTTTTGCGCATGCCCGGCACGCACCATCTGCATCTGGAAGATGCGCCGGCGGTGGCCAGGGCGATCCTGGATTTCGAACGAGTCGTGCCTTGACTGCCCAATCCGAATTAGCGCGGGCCGCACGAGAACCGGGTGCCGCGCCCGAAGTCCGTTCAATTTGACCTTCGTCAACCGGGCGCAATGCCGTTGGGAGAGACTGGATAAGCGTATTCGGGACTCGCGACGATGCAGCAGCCGCAAGGGCAGACGGTTTTCGTGGCACACGGGCTTACCAAGGTCTATCGCATGGGCGATGTCGAGGTGCGCGCGCTGAACGGCGTCGATCTTGAAATCCATGCCGGCGAGTTCATCGTGCTGCTCGGTCCCTCGGGCAGCGGCAAGTCCACCCTTCTCAACATTCTCGGCGGCCTGGACACGCCCACGGCCGGCACGGCGTTCTGGCGCGATCACGACCTGGCTCGTGCGGACGACGCCGAACTCACGCGTTATCGCCGCGATCACGTCGGCTTCGTGTTCCAGTTCTACAACCTGATCCCCAGCCTTACCGTCCGCGAGAACGTCGCCCTGGTCACCGACATCGCCCCGAATCCGATGCGCCCCGAGGAGGCGCTCGCGCTCGTCGGCCTTGGCGACCGGCTCGATCACTTCCCGGCGCAGCTGTCCGGCGGCGAACAGCAACGCGTGGCGATCGCGCGGGCGATCGTGAAACGCCCGGAGGTGCTGCTCTGCGACGAGCCGACCGGCGCGCTCGACTACACGACCGGCAAGCGCGTGCTCGACGTGATCGCGCGCGTCAACAGCGAACTTGGCACCACCGCCATCGTCATCACGCACAACGCCGCGATCGCGGGGATGGCCGACCGCGTGCTGTACCTGGCCGATGGCCGCATCGCGCGCGTGCAGGCAAACCCGCGCCGGCTCACGTCGGAGGAAGTGCGCTGGTGAGGGCGATCGATCGCAAGCTGCTGCGCGACCTGGCGCAGATGCGCGGCCAGGTGCTGACGATCGCGCTGGTCGTGGCGTGCGCGGTCGCGGGTTTCGTCGGCACGCTGTCGACGTACGCGTCGCTCGATCTCGCGCGCCAGACGTTCTACGAACAGGCGCGTTTCGGCCACGTGTTCAGTTCCCTCAAACGCGCGCCCAATGATCTCGCCACGCGGCTGGCGCAGATTGCCGGAGTCGCCGACGTACAGACCACCGTCGTGTTCGACGCAAACCTGGATCTTCCCGGCGTGCAGGAGCCACTGGTCGGCCGCATGGTCGGGGTTCCGCCCGGCGGCGTGCGCCGCTTGAACCGGATCGTGTTGCGCCGCGGGCGCATGCTCGATCCGGCGCAACCGAACGAGGCGATCGTGTCGGAGGCCTTCGCGGCGGCGCGCGGGCTCGGTCCCGGAAGCGAGGTCGGCGTGCTGCTGAACGGCCGGCGCGAAACCCTGAAGATCGTGGGCGTGGGTCTGTCTCCCGATTACGTGTACGCCACGCAAGGCGGCGCGTTTCCGGACGATCGCAATTTCGGCGTCTTCTGGATGGATCGCGGATATCTGGCCGCGGCCTACGACATGGAAGGTGCGTTCAACGACGTGGTGCTCCGGCTGGCGCCGCACGCAAGCGAACGCGCCGTGATCGATGCCCTGGATCGCCGGCTGGAAACCTACGGGGGCGCCAACGCCTACGGCCGCGACGAGCAGATTTCCAACCGTATCCTCGACGAGGAAATCAACCAGTGGAAGGTCATCGCTGCGATCCTGCCGACGATCTTCCTCGGCGTGGCCGCGTTCCTGCTCAACGTGGTGCTGTCGCGGCAGATCAACGCGCAGCGTGAACAGATCGCGGCCCTGAAGGCGCTGGGCTACGGCAACCCGGCGCTGGCCGCGCACTACCTCAAGCAGGTCGCCATCATCGTGACGATCGGGTCGGTCGTCGGCATCGCGCTCGGCTACTGGATGTGCGAATCGCTGACGTCGCTCTACGCGCAGTACTTCCGCTTTCCGGACCATCGCGCGCGCCTGCAGGCCTGGGTCGTGCTGCTGGCCTTGGCCGTGGCATTCGCCGCCGGCATTGCGGCGGCACTGAATGCCGTGCGTGGCGCGGTCAGGCTCGCGCCGGCCGCGGCGATGCACCCGCCCGCGCCGGCACGCTACCGGCCGCTACTGGTCGAACGCCTGGGCCTGCGCAACCGCCTGTCGCCACAGTCGAGCATGGTGTTGCGGCAGCTCGAGCGGCGGCCGCTGCGTGCCCTCGCCACGGTGTGCGGCATTGCCGCGGCGCTGTCCATCATCGTGGTCGGAATGTTCTGGCGCGACGCGCTTGACTACATGATCGCCGTGCAGTTCGATTCCGCGCAACGCGCCGATGTGGAAATCGCGCTGACCGCGCCGGCCGCGGCACGCGTTCGCCACGAGATCGCCAAGGTCCCCGGCGTGCTGCGCGCGGAAGTCGCCCGCAATGTCGCCGCGCGCCTCGTCGCCGGACATCGCTTCTACCGGACACCGATCCAGGGCGTGCCCCGCGATGGCGAGTTGCGCCGACTGCTCGATGCCGACCTGCGCGCCGTGCCGCTGCCCGAGGATGGCCTGCTGCTGTCGGACCGCCTCGCGCAGCGACTCGGCGTGCGCGTCGGCGACGCGGTGACGGTCGAGTTGCTGGAGGGCAACCGCGCGCAGCGTGCGGTGCCGGTGGTCGGAACCGTGCACGACCTGATCGGACTTTCCGCCTACATGGATTTCCACGCGCTCAACCGTCTGCTGCGCGAAGGCGACGCGGCGAATGTCGCTTCGGCCACGCTCGATCGCCCGGACACGGCGGCCTTCTTCTCCGCGCTCAAGGGCCTGCCTGCCGTTGCGACGGCGGCCAGCAAGCGTGCGATGCTCGAGAATTTCCGCACCACCACGGCGCGCAATGTGCTCGTGTTCACGGGCATCCTGACCGCGTTCGCGCTCATCATCGCCATCGGCGTGGTCTACAACAACGCGCGCATCGCCCTGGCCGAGCGCTCCTGGGAGCTGGCGAGCCTGCGCGTGCTCGGGTTCACGCGCACCGAGGTGTCCGCCCTGCTGCTCCACGAGCTGGCCATCGAGACCGCGCTCGCCATACCCGCCGGATGCGTCCTCGGTTACGCGCTCGCCTGGGTCGTCGTAAAGTTGACGCATTCGGACCTGATCCAGATTCCGGTGATCATCGCAGCGGGCACGTATGCCTACGCCGCGCTCGCGATCGTTGCCGCCGGATTCGCCAGTGCGCTGATCGTGCGCCGCCGCATCGATCGGCTGGATCTGGTCGGCGTGCTCAAGACGAGGGAATGACGATGACGACAAAGCGGGCGTTGTGGGCCGTGGGGGCGTTGGTTGTCCTCGGCGGGCTGCTGTTCTGGGCGTTCCGCCCCCGACCCATCGAAGTGGAGACCGCGCGCGCGACGCGGACGACGTTCCTGCGCACGGTCGACGAGGATGGCGAAACGCGGGTGCGCAACCGCTACGTGATTTCCGCCCCGCTCGCGGGCGTGCTTGAGCGAATCGAGCTGAAGGAGGGTGATCGCGTCGAAAGCGGCGCCGTGGTGGCCGCCATCGTGCCTTCGATCCCGGCCCTGCTCGATGCCCGCACCGAGCGCGAGCTGACCGCACGCCTCGAAGCCGCCGAAGCACAGGAACTGGGCACGATCGCGAACATCGGGCGTGCCGAGGCGGCGCTCGACCTGGCCCGCGCCGACGCGGCGCGGGTCGACAACCTGGCGCAGAAGGGTTTCGTCTCGCAATCGGCGCGGGATGCGGCGACGCTGACGCTGCGCGAAAACGAGCGGCTGCTCGACGCCGCCCGCGAGGAACGGCATGCCGCCGCGCATGCGCTCGACGCGGCGCGCGCGGCGCTGTCGCAGGCGTTCACGACCGCGAAGGGCGGCGTGGCCAAACCCTGGCCGGTGCATGCGCCGGTGGCCGGCGCGGTGCTGCGCGTTCTCCAGCAGAGCGAGCGCGCGGTCGCGACCGGCACGCCCTTGCTCGAGATCGGCGATCCGGCCGACCTCGAAATCGTCGTCGACGTGCTCAGTGCCGATGCCGTGTCGATCGCTCCCGGCAACCGCGTGTTGCTCGAGCATTGGGGCGGCGACGGCGTGGCGGAAGGACGCGTCCGTCGCATCGAGCCGTCCGCGTTCACGAAGGTCTCGGCCCTGGGTGTCGAGGAGCAGCGCGTCAATGTACTCATCGACCCGATGCCGGCCGACGCGCGCTGGCGCAATGTCGGCGACGGCTTCCGCGTCGGCGTGCGCATCGTCGTGGACGAGCGCCCGGGCGCCTTGACGATTCCGGTCAGCGCCTTGTTCCGGGAAGGTGCGCAATGGATGACGTTCGTCGTGTCCGGCGGGCGCGTGCACAAGCGTGTGCTGGGCGTCGACGCGCGCAGCGCGCAGAGCGCGGTCGTGGCTTCGGGCCTGCGCGAGAACGAGATCGTGGTCGTCTATCCGGCCGGCAGCCTGGCGGATGGCACGCGCGTGGACGCGAGATAAGGCGCACGCTCGGCGATGGGCCGACATGGCGCGCAGGCCGTTGCGCGGTCTTGCTGCGCTTTCGTGCCGCCGGCGAAAATCAAGGCCCTAGAGGATCAGTCGCGCCAGTTCTGCTTTCAGCGCCTGGCCGCTGGCCTTGAGCCAGTCGCGTTGCGTCTGCCAATCCGGATCGAGCGAGCCAACCAGATCCCAGAAGCGTGGCGAATGGTTGCGCACGCGCAGGTGACACAACTCGTGCACGACCACGTAGCGCAGTGCCTCGGGTGGCGCGAGCGCAAGGGCGAGGTCCAGCGTGACGCGATCGCGCGTGTCGAGACTGCCCCACAAACTCTTGAGCGGCTTGATGCGGATGCCGCTCGGAGCGCGGTCGAGGTCCGGCGTGTAGCGCGCCAGATGCCGCGACACGTCGCGGCGGATCTGCGCATGCAGGTAGGAATGCAGCAGCCCGCGTGCGGCGGCCAAGGTCTGCTTGTTGTGCGGCTTGGGCAACGACAGCACCAGACGCTCGTCCGCCAGCTCGATACGCGGATAGGCGCCGTCGCGCCACTGCAGGCGCGTGGTCTCGCCGCGCAGAGGCAACACGGTCGGCACGCCCGGTTTCAGCGGCGGCGGCACGGTGGCGCCGTCCTGCAACTCATCGAGTTTGCGTTCCAGCCAGTTCGCGTGCTTGCGCAGGAAGGCAAACACCTGCGCTGGATGCGTGCCCTGCGGATACGACACCTGCGCGCCGCCGGAGGTGACGGTCAGGCGCAGGCGGCGCGCGCGCGGATGCGCGCGACGCAGCACCTTGATGGTGTCGCCATCGGGCGTGGCCAGTTCCAGATAGTTTTGGTTTTCCGCGACGGTCATGATGCGATTCCCGCCCCGGATGCGCCTTGCTACTTGTCGTCCGGCCGGGGCAAACCGAACCACTCTTCCAATTTCTGCAACAGGCGCTCCAACTCCAATGTCATCAGGGCGAACTGTTGCGTCGATGTCGCTGGCTTCCGCGTCGCGTCCGGAAGCCTCCAGTTCGTCCTGTACCACGTCGAGGAAACGCAGCTTGCGCACGGCGAGATCCTCGCCGAGGGTGAAGCTCAATCGATCCTCGAAGGTCAAACCGAGAGCGAACGCCTGCTTGCCACTCTTGAGATGCTCGCGCACCTCGTCGGTTTCAAGGTCCTGGCGGCGGCAGCGCACCATAGCGCCGGATTCGGCCGGATCGCGCAGTTCGCATTCGTCGCCAAGCACCAGACCTGCGGGCAGCTTGCCATGGATGAGCCAGTCCGTCATCTGGCGACGCGGCGATTCTTCGGGCGCGATCGGCACGGCCGGAAACGTTCCAAGTGCTTGACGCAATTGACTTATTGCTTCTTCGGCCGATTTTCGACTCGCCGTGTCAAGAACGACAAAACCGGATTTTAGCGACAGATAGCAGGCAGTTCGCGACATTTTCGTGAATGCACGGGGCAGCAGATCGGTCAGAATCTCGTCCTTCAGGCGCTTGCGCTCCTTGGAACCGATCTTCCTGCCGTCTTTTTCGGTGATTTTCTTCAAACGTGCTGACAATTCGTCGTTTACGACCGAGTTCGGCAGCAAACGTCGTTCGCTGGCGATATTCAGCAGGATAAAGTCGCCGACCTTGTAAGTCAGAACTTCCTCGTCCCGGCCGAACGGCGAAATGAATCCCTGCGTGGCCAGTTCCAGCGGTCCCGGCGCGCGCAGCCGGTGCTTGTCGAGCTTGTCTTCCAGCGATTTGAGCGACTTGGCGGTTTTTTCGGAGAAACGAAACAGCGTGAGGTTGCGAAACCACATCATGCGAAGCATCCGGATAATGGAAAGAGGTTATTCGGCGGCGGTGCCGTCGCCGAGCAGCCAGTCGGACTGAGCGGCACGTTCGGCCGAGCGGCTGCCGAGTCCGGCGAAGTCGAACAGCTTGCGGTCGGCGAGTTGCGATGGCGCGACGGCGGCGATGCCGCGAAACACGTTTTCGACGCGGCCGGGTGTCTTGCGCTCCCAGTCGGCGAGCATCTGCTTGATCGCCTTGCGTTGCAGCGTCTCCTGCGATCCGCACAGGTTGCACGGCATGATCGGAAAACCCTGCTGCTGCGCGTACTCGGCGATGTCGTCTTCCTTGCAATAGGCGAGTGGGCGGATCACGACATGCTTCCCGTCGTCGGAAAGCAGCTTCGGCGGCATCGCTTTCATCATCGCGTGATAAAAAAGATTCAGGAACAGGGTTTCGACGATGTCGTCGCGATGATGGCCGAGCGCGATTTTGGTGAAGCCTTCGCGTTCGGCGAAGCTGTACAGCGAACCGCGGCGCAGGCGCGAACACAGCCCGCACATCGTCTTGCCTTCCGGCACCACGCGCTTCACGACGCTGTAGGTGTCCTGTTCCAGGATCTGGAACGGCATGTCGATGGATTTCAGGTACGCCGGCAGGACGTGAGCATCGTAGCCCGGCTGTTTCTGGTCCAGATGCACGGCCACCAGTTCAAAACGCACCGGCGCCTTGGCCTGCAACTGGCGCAGCAGCGCCAGCAACGTGTACGAATCCTTGCCGCCGGACAGGCACACCATCACGCGGTCGCCGTCCTCGATCATGTTGTAGTCTGCGATCGCTTGCCCGCACTGGCGGCGCAGGCGCTTGGCCAGCTTGTTCGCGTCGATCTCGTGCTTGCGTGCGGTGGAGGCGGACATGGCGGTCGGAAAAATTCGGGCCGTGCATTCTACGCCGAACGCTACAATGTGCGGATGGATGTCTCGCATCTCCTGGATGGGCTCAATCCCGCGCAGCGCGAAGCGGTCAGCGCGCCGCCGGGGCATTACCTCGTGCTTGCAGGCGCGGGCTCGGGCAAGACGCGCGTGCTCACGCACCGCATCGCCTGGCTTCTCGAAGTCGAGCACGTCTCGCCGTGGTCTATTCTTGCCGTCACGTTCACGAACAAAGCCGCGGGCGAAATGCGCGCGCGCGCCGATGCGTTGATTGCGCACGGAACGCGCGGACTGTCCATCGGCACCTTCCACGGCATCGCACATCGATTGTTGCGCCAGCACTGGCGCGAGGCGAAGTTGCCCGAGACATTCCAGATTCTCGACAGCGACGACCAGCAGCGCCTGCTCAAGCGCGTGATCTCGGGGTTGGGCCTGGACGAATCGCGTTTCCCGCCGCGCCAGGCCGCGTGGTTCATCAACACCGCCAAGGACGAAGGCAAACGGCCGGATGCTTTCCACAGCGAGCACAATCCGCTGACGAAGACCCTGCTCGATATCTATCGCGCTTACGAAGGCGCTTGCCAGCGCTCGGGCCTCGTCGATTTCGCCGAACTGCTGCTGCGCGCGCATGAGTTGTGGCTGCACGACGATGCGCTGCTTGCGCATTACCGCGAGCGCTGGCGGCACCTGCTGGTCGACGAGTTCCAGGACACCAACACGATCCAGTACGCGTGGATTCGCGTGCTCGCGGGCACGACGGGACAGGTTTTCGTGGTCGGCGACGACGATCAGGCCATCTACGGCTGGCGCGGTGCGCGCGTGGAAAACGTGCAGCATTTCCTGCGCGATTTTCCCGGCGCGAAGACCATTCGCCTCGAACAGAATTACCGTTCCACCGGCAACATCCTCAACGCGGCAAACGCGATCATCGCGAACAATCCGCAGCGCCTGGGCAAGAAGCTGTGGACGTCCGGCGAGGCCGGCGCAGCGATCGCTTTGTATGCCGCTTACAACGAACAGGACGAGGCGCGCTTCGTCGTCGAGCGCATCCGCGAACACGTGCAGCCAAGGCGGCCGAGCCAGCGATTGCGCGATCCTGTACCGCTCCAACGCGCAGTCGCGCAACTTCGAGGAACAGCTGATCCAGCACGACATCCGCTACCGCGTCTATGGCGGCCAGCGCTTCTTCGATCGTGCCGAGATCAAGGATGCGCTGGCTTACCTGCGCCTCGTCGCGAATCGCCACGACGACGCGGCATTCGAGCGCGCCGTGAACACGCCGCCGCGCGGAATCGGCGAACGCACGCTGGATACGCTGCGTCAGCGTGCGCGCGCCACGAACGCGTCGATGTGGGATGCGATGCAGGCCGAAGCGACCGGCGCGGCGTTGGCCGGGCGCGCGAAAAATGCGCTGCGTGCGTTTCTCGATCTGATCGACGCATTGGAAAGATCCTGTGCGGGAAGCGATGCGCCGCTGGCGCTGTCCGAGCAGATCGACCATGCGATCCAGCAATCGGGTCTGCGCGATTATTACGAAGCCGATTCGCGCGGCAATGCCGAGTCGCGCGTGGAAAACCTCGACGAACTGGTCAACGTCGCCAGCCGCTTCGAGCGCAACGCCGAGGATATCGAAGCGGGCTTTTCCGAACTCGTGGCCTTTCTCGCCCATGCCGCGCTCGAAGCCGGCGAAACCCAGGGCGAGGCTTGGGAGGACTGCGTGCAGCTCATGACCCTGCACTCGGCCAAGGGTCTGGAATTTCCCGTCGTGTTCCTCGCCGGTCTGGAAGACGGCTTGTTCCCTAGCCAGAAATCGCTGGACGAACCCGGACGCCTCGAAGAAGAACGACGCCTGGCTTACGTCGGCATCACCCGCGCGCGGCAGACACTGGTCCTGAGCTACGCCGAATCGCGCCGCCTGCACGGATCGGAAACCTACAACCGGCCTTCGCGTTTCCTGCACGAATTGCCGCGCGAATTGCTGCACGAGGTGCGCCCGCGCGTGCAGGTGTCGCGGCCGATGTACGCCGGCCGCTTCGTCGACGACGGTGGCGACGCGATGCCGATCAAGCTCGGCCAGCATGTGCGCCATGCCAGTTTCGGCGACGGCATCGTGATCGACGCGGAAGGCGCGGGCGCGCACGCGCGCGTGCAGGTCAATTTCGAGAATGCCGGCGCGAAGTGGCTGGTGGTGGCGTATGCGAATTTGACTCCGTTGTGAGGAGCAAGGCTTCCGCCCGCATCCTGCGAGCGGGTTACCTTCTCTTTGCTGCTCAAAGAAAGGTAACCGAAAGAAAGCACCTCAAGGCAGTCCATTCCATGGGAGGAACCGCACTCAGGCACTGCGATCGGATGCAAGTTCCAATAGCAACTCGTCCGACCAGGATCGGAACGCATGCGTGGCAACCCTGAACGAACGAGTTGGAATTGGATGCTGAACACCCATGGCAGAAATTTTGTGAAGCTCCTCCTGGGGATGGTCCGCTTTGAACGTGTTTCTTGGTTACTTCTTTGCACGAGCAAAGAAGTTACCCGACCGGCCGCAGGACGGGCGGAAGCTTTGCTCTCGAGAGTTACCCGGGCGGCGTAGCCGCACGGAAGCTTTGCTCTTGGAACCGATATACTTGCATCAGCGCGAATACTGAGAGTTGCCATGCGTCGACTTCATTTCATCTTGTTGCTTGCGCTTTGCGCCGCCCTCGCCGGTTGCGGCAACAAAGGCCCGCTCGTGCTGCCGGACCAGAAACCACAGACCCAGCCACAACAACCTGCGGCAACGCCCGCCCAGCCGACCCAGGATTCCGGCAAGCAGTGAAGTTGCGCTTCGCCAAGATGCACGGCATCGGCAACGATTTCGTGATCGTGGATTGCCGCACGCAACCGTTCTCCCTGTCGCCCGCACAGATCGCGAAGATCGGTGACCGCCATTTCGGCGTCGGCTTTGATCAGCTGCTGACCATCGAATCGGCGCCGGACTCCACGTGCGCATTTCGCTACGGCATCTACAACACCGATGGCTCTCGGGCAATGCAGTGTGGCAACGGTGTGCGTTGCGTTGCCGCCTGGCTGCGCCGAGTCGGCGCGCTCGGCGCGGGCATGACACGGCTGCAAAGCCCGTCCGGCCCGGTCGCGGTGGAATTGCTCGATGGCGACGACGTGCGCGTGGACATGGGCGCGCCACGTTTCGCGCCGGAACAGGTTCCACTGAATTTGCCGGCGGCCGACCCGTATCGGCTTCGTATCGCCGATGCGGACGTTGAATTCGGCGCCGTGTCTATGGGCAATCCGCATGCACTGATCGAAGTGGCGGACGCCGCGTCCGCGCCGCTGGAATCGCTTGGTGCGGTGTTGGCCACAGATGTGCATTTTCCACAAGGTTGTAACGTCGGATTCGCGCAAGTGCTGGATCGCGCGCGCATCCGCCTGCGCGTGTGGGAGCGCGGTGCGGGTGCGACGCTGGCCTGCGGCAGCGGCGCCTGCGCCGCGGTTGCGATCCTGCGCAGGCGTGGCAAACTCGACAGTGCCGTCGTCGTGGAACTGCCGGGTGGAACCCTGCAAATCCAGTGTGACGACTCAGGCGCACCGGTATGGATGCGCGGTCCGGCGCAATTCGTGTTCGAGGGAGAGATCGAGATATGAGCGAGACAACAGCCAAGGATGGACTCAACCCGACCGAGGTGGCGAGTTTCCTGCGCCGCCATCCGGAATTCCTGAGCGAATATCCGGATATCGCGCTGACGTTGGCCATGCCGCGCGATCAGGGCGCCTCGACCTCGCTGGCGCATTATCAGCTCGACGTGCTGCGCGAACAGAAACGCGAATTGAACCGGCGCCTGCACGAGCTGATCGGCATCGCGCAGGAAAACGAGCAGCTCATGATCCGCACGCACACGCTGGCGATGGCGCTTCTGCGCGAACGCACGCTGGGCGACTGCGTGCGCCGCGTCGCCGCGACGCTGACCGAGGATTTCAACACCGAACGCATCCGCCTCGTCCTGTTCCGTGCTGCGAACGAAGACTTGCCTGCCGCTGACTGGCTGCTGCTTGCGCCGGGTGGCGCGGCCGAACTGCCCGCGTTCGCGGAATTTCTCAAGCGCGGCGAACCGCTGTGTGGACGACTGCAGCCGGAAAAACTCGCTTATCTGTTCGGCGATCAGCAGAACGCCGTGCAGTCGTCGGTGCTGATGCCGGTCGGTCATGTCGGCATGCTTGCGATTGGCAGCGGCGACGCGCACCGTTTCCATCCCGGTATGGGTACGGTGTTCCTGAAATTGATCGCCGAGACGATAGCGGCGGCGATTGCCCGTTATTCCTGAACGCGATGACCGACAATCCGCTCGAATCGCGCATCGAAGGTTTCATCGCCTATCTGCGCATCGAGCGGCGCTATTCGCCGGCGACGCTAGCCAATTACACGCGCTCGTTGCGGCGTTTGCGCGAATTCCTCGCCGCGCAAAGCGTGACGCGCTGGCGGCAGGTGCGCGGCGAACAAATCCAGGCCCTGATTGCCAAGTCGCATCGTGCGGGGACTGTCGCCGGGTTCGTTGCGCGACATGCTTTCGGCTTATCGAAGTTTCTACCGCTGGCTCGCGCGCGAAGGCGAGGCGGCGGACGAATCCGGCCATCGGCGTGCGCTCGCCCAAGGCGCCGCGCAAACTGCCGCAGGTACTCGATGTGGACGAAGTCGGCGCGCTGCTGGATTTTCCGGCCAACGATCCGGAAAGCGTGCGCGATCGTGCACTTTTGGAACTTTTATACTCGTCCGGCCTGCGCGTGTCGGAACTGACGTCGGTGCGCTGGCGCGACCTCGACTTGGCCGAAGGCATGATCCGCGTCACCGGCAAAGGCAGCAAGACGCGCATCGTGCCGGTCGGCGGCAAGGCCATCGCCGCGCTGCAGGCGTTGCGTGAGCAGGACAATCCTGGCGCCGACGATCCACTGGTGCGCGGGCATCTCGGCAAACCGCTGACGCCGGGTGGTGTACGCACACGCCTGAAGCGCCGCGCCAAGGATCAAGGAGTGTGGAAGCGCGTGTATCCGCACCTGCTGCGCCATTCCTGCGCGAGCCACGTGCTCGAATCCTCCGGCGACCTGCGCGCGGTGCAGGAACTGCTCGGCCACGCCGACATCGGCACCACGCAGATCTACACGCACCTCGACTTCCAGCATCTGGCGAAGGTTTACGACGCGGCGCATCCGCGGGCGAGACGAAAGTAGGTCGGCTACTTCGCACCTGAGCTCACGGCTCCCGCTGCGGCGACGTTTTGCACGTACACGTTTTCGTTGAAGCCGATGATGCGCAAATGCTCCGTCATCAGGATCGGGACCGCCGAGATATCGAGCGTCTTGTAGAGACTCTCCGCTGCGGGCGATGTGTCGATTTCGTAGAGGGCGTAGTCGATCCTGTTCGCGTCCAGCCATGCCCGCGCCTTGCGGCAGTAGGGGCAGGTCGAGCGCGTGAACAATGCAACGCGGTGATGGGCCTGCGCGATGATGCCCGAGAAATCCCCGGGCGCGATAGGCGACGGCGCGGATGCGCTGTGCAAGGTCTGAATGCCGTAGCCGCAGGTTGTGCCAACCGCCACCAGCGCCAGCGTGGCGGCGAGATTTTTCAACTTGTTCATGGTTCGCTCGCTGTTGATTGTTCGTTGAAAACAGCGACATCCCTGTCGCTCCATCATGGGCGCCGTGTACGCCTCTTACATTCCGAACAAGGCGCAGCAAAGGCTGACCGAAAATCCCAGCTCAGCGCAGACGCCAAGTGCCGCGCCGCCCGAGCAGCCGCCGCCGCGTATTGGCATCGCAAACGCCGACGCGGCCGCCAAGCCAAGGACGAGGCCGAACAACAGGGGAATGGCAAGTTTCGCGGTTCGTTTCATATTATTTCTCCCAAACGGTTTCCAAGGGCCGTCGAAGGACGGCCGTCATCCAAGAACGCCGCTTTCGCGCGATTTGCGACATCGAATCGCGGGTTGCCGCTCGCGGCCGGGCTGGTGATGTGGTCCATGCGCGGCAAAAACCTTGGAAATCCCGCACTTGGCCCCACCTCCTCCCATCACAGCCAAGAGGGCCACCATGTCCGATTCCTTCCACGCCACTACCATCGTCTCCGTACGCCGCGACGGCAAAGTCGTGATCGGCGGCGACGGCCAGGTCACGCTCGGCAACACCGTGGTCAAGGCCAATGCGCGCAAGCTGCGCCGTCTCGGCAAGGACGCGAACGTGCTCGCCGGATTCGCCGGCGCCACGGCCGACGCGTTCACCCTGTTCGAACTGTTCGAGGCCAAGCTCGACAAGCACGGCAACAACCTCACGCGTGCGGCGGTTGAACTGGCCAAGGAATGGCGCACTGACCGGCGCCTCGGCCGGCTCGAAGCGATGCTCGCGGTCGCCGACAAGGAGGCGTCCCTGCTCATTTCCGGCAACGGCGACGTGCTCGAACCCGAGAACGGATTGATCGCCATCGGTTCGGGCGGGCCGTATGCACAGGCCGCGGCCAAGGCGCTCATGGAAAATTCCGAATTGTCCGCGCGCGAAGTCGTCGAAAAAGCGCTGAAGATCGCGGGCGACATCTGCATTTACACCAATCACAACGTCACGATAGAAGAACTTTGATGTCCGAACTGACTCCCCGCGAAATCGTCACCGAACTCGACCGCTACATCATCGGCCAGAATGCGGCCAAGCGCGCGGTCGCGATCGCCCTGCGCAATCGCTGGCGGCGCATGCAACTCGATCCTGCGCTGCGCAACGAGGTGACGCCGAAGAACATCCTCATGATCGGCCCGACCGGCGTCGGCAAGACCGAGATCGCGCGGCGCCTGGCGCACCTGGCCAACGCGCCGTTCATCAAGGTCGAGGCGACAAAATTCACCGAGGTCGGCTACGTCGGCAAGGACGTCGAGCAGATCGTGCGCGACCTCGCCGACACCGCGGTGAAGATGGCGCGCGAGCAGGCCAAAACGCAGGTGCGTGCCCAGGCCGAAGATCGCGCCGAGGAGCGCATCCTCGACGCGCTGATCCCGAAGCGCCAGTTGCATGGCTTCATGGGCGAGCCGCAGCAGCCGGACACGAGCGATTCGGAAACGCGCCAGAAACTGCGCAAGCAGTTGCGCGAGGGCGCACTGGACGAGCGCGAGATCGAGATCGAAACCGCGGTCAACGTGGGTGTGGAAATCATGGCGCCGCCGGGCATGGAGGAAATGACCCAGCAGTTGCGTGGCATGTTTTCATCCATGGCTGGCAACAAGACGCAGACGCGCAAGCTTGCGATCAAGGCGGCGCGACCGTTGCTCATTGACGACGAGGCCGCGCGCCTGGTCAACGACGAGGAAATCAAGGCGCAGGCGCTGGACAACTGCGAACAGAACGGCATCGTCTTCATCGACGAAATCGACAAGGTCGCGCAACGCGGCGAGTGGAGCGGCGCCGGCGTGTCGCGCGAAGGCGTGCAGCGCGACCTGTTGCCGCTGGTCGAGGGCTCCACCGTCTCGACCAAGCACGGCATGGTCAAGACCGACCACATACTTTTCATCGCCTCGGGCGCATTTTCGCTGGCCAAGCCATCCGATCTCATCCCGGAATTGCAGGGTCGCTTCCCGATCCGCGTGGAATTGTCCGCGCTGTCGGCGGGCGATTTCGAGCGCATCCTCACCGAGCCCGACCACGCGCTGACCAAGCAATATGTCGCATTGATGGCGACCGAGGGCGTTGCGCTGGATTTCACTGCCGACGGCGTGCGGCGCATGGCCGAAATAGCGTTTGCGGTGAACGAGCGCACCGAGAACATCGGCGCGCGGCGCCTGCATACGGTGCTGGAGCGCCTGCTCGATGCGATTTCGTACGAGGCGCCGGACCAGGATGGCAAAAAGTATACGATCGACGCAGGCTACGTCGACGGCCATCTCGCGGCGTTGGTCAAGGATCAGGATTTGTCGCGCTACATTCTGTAACGCGACGCGAACCGGTACAATTCGCGCCATGCCACCGATCAAACACCACCGCGAGGGCAATGTCGTCCAGTTCCGTGGACGCGGCACGCGCGCGCAACTGCGCGAGGCGCTGGAAAGCCGCGTGCCGGTGCAGATTGCGCGTTCGCAAATCTCGCCGGGCTGGGTGCACGGCTTCGTCATCGGCCTCGCCGCCGAGTTCTGCCTGATCGCGGAAGTCAGCGATGCCATGCAATTCGACGGCTTCCTCGCGCTGGCGGTCAGCGACATCGACGCGGTCGATCAGGATCCGGGCAAGGAATTCGTGGAGAAGGCGCTGCAACTCAACGGCGAGCAGATTCCGCAACTGGCGGATTTCAAGCTCGACGACTGGCAGGTCATCGCCGAGTCCGCCGCGCGCCTCACGCCGATGCTCTCGCTCAACATGCTCGACGACGAAAACGGCGAGGTCAGCTACATCGGCCGCCTCACCGGTGCCGAATCCGACGCGCTGATCCTGCAGGAAGTCGATCCGAACGCGACCTGGTATCCGGACACCGGCGCCTACGAATTCCCGGGCATCGGCTCGATCGGCTTCGGCACGCAGTACATGCTGTTGCTGGCGAAGATCGCCGGCATGCCGCCGGTGCCGCTGCCGCCCGAAGCATTGCCGGCATCGTGAGCGGCAAGCCGCGCGTCAGCGCAATCACCCTGCATCGCGCCTCGCATATCCTCGAAGTCGGCTTCGACAGCGGCGAGACGTTTCGCCTGCCTTGCGAATACCTGCGCGTGCATTCGCCCAGCGCCGAGGTGCAGGGGCATGGTCCGAGCCAACGCATTCTGCAGCACGGCAAGCGCGACGTGAATATCGCCGCGATCGAGCCAGTCGGCCACTACGGCGTGCTGTTGCGTTTCGACGATGGCCACGACACCGGCATCTTTTCCTGGGACGTGCTGCACGATCTGGGCGTCAACCACGACGCCAACTGGCAGGCGTATCTGGATGCGCTGGCCACGGCAGGACTGTCGCGCTGAATCCGCGAGGTTCGGCTAGATCGCGATCGGCTAGAATCGGCGCTGCGACGCACGAGGATACGGCCATGCCCGAAGCACCCGAAGTCGACACCGACAAACTGCGCGAAGCCATCGACGAGGAAATCGAGAAGCAGGGCGGCACTCTGCTGCGCACGATCGCGCTCTCCACCGCGGTGTTCGCGGCGCTGGCGGCGATCGCCTCGCTCAAGGCCGGCGGGAGCGCGAACGAGGCACTGGCGCTCAAGACCGAGGCCGCGCGCCTGCAGGCCGAGGCGTCGGACAAGTGGAGTTATTACCAGGCCAAAAATCTGAAAGCGACCGTGACCGAGTTGTCGCGCAGCACGTGGGTCGCGCTGGACAAGCCGCCACCCGCGGAAATCGACGCGGCGCTGGCGAAATATGCCGATGACCAGCGCAAGGCCAGCGACGAGGCAAAGGCGCTTGAGCACGAGCGCGACGCGAAATCCGAGGAAGCCGAGCACCTGATGCACGGCCACCACTTCTTCGCGCAGTCGGTCGCGTTGCTGCAAGTTGCAATCGCGCTCGGCGCGGTCGCCGCGCTCACGCGCAAGCGCGTCGTCTGGGTCGGTTCCTTGCTGCTTGGCCTCGGTGGTTGCGGCCTTTTCGCCTGGGCATTTTCGATCTGACATGAGCAAGCCGACCACCACTCATTTCGGCTACCGCGACGTACCCGTCGCCGAGAAGCAAGAGCTCGTCGGCCGCGTGTTCACGTCGGTTGCGGCCAAGTACGACCTGATGAACGATCTGATGTCATTCGGCGTGCACCGGCTATGGAAGCGCTGGTTCGCCGCGACAAGCGGCGTGCGCGCGGGCGACGCAGTACTGGATCTTGCCGGCGGCACCGGCGACATCGCTGCGCTTCTCCTGCCGCTGGTCGGCGAACGCGGCAACGTCGTCATCGGCGACATCAATGCCGCGATGCTGCACGCCGGACGCGATCGTCTGCTCGATCGCGGCCTGATGCGCAATCTCGCCTACGCGCAGCTCAACGCCGAGGCCTTGCCATTTCCCGATGCGAGTTTCGATGCGGTGACGATCGCCTTCGGACTGCGCAACGTCACCGACAAGGACGCCGCGTTGCGCGAGATGCACCGCGTGCTCAAGCCCGGTGGCCGCGCGCTGATCCTGGAATTCTCGGCCGTACAATCCGAATTCCTGAAACCGCTGTACGACTTCCACTCGTTCAAGGTGCTGCCGCGCCTCGGCGCGATGATCGCCGGCGATGCGGAAAGCTACCAGTACCTCGCCGAATCCATCCGCAAGCACCCGAACCAGGCCACGCTCAAGGCCATGATGGAAGCGGCCGGCTTCGCGCATGTGGACGTGCGCAATCTCTCCGCCGGCATCGTCGCGATCCATCGCGGTTACAAGATTTAACATCTTGGCCCGGCCAATCGACACTTTCGGCACAGGCCGGCGTCGCGAGTTCGCGTCAATTTGACGCGTTCCTTGTTCGGGCATCTTTCCTGTGGAGACTCCGATGAACCTGCGTCCGCTCGCCGTGCTGTTTCTGTCGTTCGCATTCTTGGCCCCGGTCGTTGCCGCCGAGCACGACAAATCCGATGCCAAACCGGCGGCCGAAGCGAAAGCCAAATCCGAAGCCGCGCCACAGGAGAAATCCGTCGCCACCCAGCACAGCGTGACGATCAGCGGTCGCAGCATCGCCTACACGGCCACCGCCGGCACGCTGATCATCCGCAACGAAAAAGGCGAGCCGGACGCGAGCGTGTTTTACGTCGCCTATACAGTCGGCGATGGCAAGGGTTCCGCGAATCGACCAGTGACGTTCCTGTACAACGGCGGCCCGGGCTCGTCGAGCATCTGGCTGCACATGGGCTCGTTCGCGCCGGTGCGCATCGAGACCGCGAGTCCGGACGCGACGCCGCCGCCGCCGTACCATCTCGTGCCGAACGCCGACAGCCTGCTCGACAAGACCGATCTCGTCTTCGTCGACGCGATCGGCACGGGCTACTCGCAAGGCATCCCGACCGAAAAGGACAGGAAGGACAAGGACGCGAATCCGGACAAGCGCTTCTGGGGCACGGACCAGGACATCGCCGCGTTCGGCCGTTTCGTGCAGCGCTACATCACCAAGTACGATCGCTGGAATTCGCCGAAATTCCTGTTCGGCGAATCCTACGGCACGCCGCGCTCGGCGGGCCTGGTCAAGTGGCTGCAGGACAACGGCATCGCCTGCAACGGCGTCGTGCTGCTGTCCTCCATCCTCAACTACGCCGAGCATTTGCCGGGGCTGGACATCAACTACGTCAACTACCTGCCGTCGTATGCGGCAATCGCCTGGTACCACGACAAGCTGCCGAACAAGCCGGCCACGCTGGAGCCGTTTCTCGACCCAGGTGCGCGATTTCGCGCGCGGCGATTACCAGGTCGCGCTGTCCAAGGGCGCGGCATTGTCGGATGCCGAGCGCGATGCGATCGCGGAAAAATTGCACGCGTACACCGGTTTAAGCGTGCAGTATCTGAAAGAAGCGAACCTGCGCGTGAACCCGAGCCGCTTCCGCAAGGAATTGCTGCGTGGCGAGCGCCTGACCATGGGCCGCTACGACGCGCGCTTCGAGGGCGTGGATTCGGATGCGGCCGGCGAGAATCCGGAATCCGATCCCTCCGACACGGCCATCGGCGGCGCCTTCACTGCCGCGTTCAACGATTACCTGGTGCGTGAACTGCATTACCCCAGCGACGTGCCGTACAAGGTGACGGCCGGCGCGATCCGCGAATGGGACTGGAAGCACAAGGTGCCGGGCTCGATGCGGCCGGTGCCGTTGCCGATCATGGTCGACGACCTGGGTGCGACGATGCGCGAGAATCCGCATCTGAAGGTGCTTTCGGCGAATGGCTGGTTCGATCTGGCCACGCCGTTCTTTGCCACAGAATATGATCTTGCCCACCTGGGCCTCGACGCGAAGCTGCGGCAAAATGTGAGCTTCACTTACTATCCATCCGGGCACATGGTGTATCTGAACGTGGATGCGCTAAAGCAATTCAAGCAGGATCTGTCGAAGTTCTACGACAGCGCCGCACCGCGTTAAAGCACCAATAGTTGGGTGAAGAAGCCCGCGATGCTATGGCGGGCTGGATTCAGGGCTCGAAACCGTCGTCGAAGATCCAGTCGGGATCGAAAGCGGCTGGACACGTGATCGGCGCCGTGGACCCCAGGGTATAGAGGCTGCGATCCCCCGTGTCCCGGCCGACCAGGCTGACCGTGTGGCTGGCGCTGCACTTGACGCCGAAACCCAGGGCGACCCGGGACGGACTGTACGAAGGTGCCGTGGGAGGATTCGACGCATCGGGCCGCCAGTCATACACGACCTTTCCGTCGACCTGGATCTGGAACTGTGCGAGTTGCCTTCCGGTGGCGATATTGATGGTGAACGGCTCGGCGAGGATTTGGCAGGTTCGCGCCCGATAAGCCTTGCAGCCGGCGTGGATCGGACTCGCGTAGATGGCCGGCGCGGCATTCGCAATCCCGCAAACCAGGAGAGCGGCAGCGCCACACCAGACGCTGGCGTGGGATTTCATGGCCTCAGGGAACGACACTTGGGCAAGTGAAGGTTCCGGTCGCCCCGAGGCTGTAGCCAGTCGGGTCCCCGGTATCTTGCCCTTGAAGATTCACGTAATAGCTGCTCCCGCAAGTCGCGGCAAAATCCTGCGTCACGAGCGAAGGGGTGTAGGTACTACCTGACGATGGAGGCGGGTTGGATAGGTCCGGGCGAAAATCATAGAGGACGCCAAGAGACGGACCCGCCACAAGTCTGAAATACACGAGTTTTTTTCCGACCGTCAGATTGATGGTGAACGGATCGACGTGAATCCGGCACTGATTAGGCGCGGCGATATAGCAACCCGCATGGATCGAGCTGGCGTAGATTGCCGGCGCAGCGGGGCTGGCTTCGGACGCCAGCAGCGATGGCGTCGGTAAGGTAAGCAGCAAGGTTGCCGACACGCGGCGCAATGTGTTCATGTCACATTCCCATGCAGACGATTGGCTTGTATCGGCCATATTGGAGCCGAAGGGGAGATGATTTGGGTTGATGCAAATCAAGAGTTCCGCGTGCTGGACGGCCAACACACATTCGGCAGAGGTTCGAATGGCGTGCTCCCAAACGCGATCGTCGCACGCAATCAGGCCCGGCAGACGCCCCGCCGGTGACGGTACCTTCCGGCGACCGTTTAGCGTGTTAGGAAGCGCGTGATGAAGTCGGCCACGCCGCGATACGGCGGCCGCATCAGCTTCATGCTCGTCCAACGTGACTGGTACAGCACCGGCTTGGCCTTGCTCAGCGCAAGGAAACCGGCGCGGCCGTGATAGGCGCCCATGCCGGATGGCCCGACGCCGCCAAAGGGCAAGGCGCTTTGCGCGAAGTGCATCACCGTGTCGTTGACGCTGACGCCGCCGGCAACGGTGCGCTCGAGCACGCGCCGGGTGCGCGCGCTGGTCGCGGTCGAAGTGATACAGCGCGAGCGGCCGCGGCCGCGCATTGACATAGTCGATCGCCGCGTCCACCGAATCCACGCCCACCAGCGGCAGGATCGGGCCGAAGATCTCGTCCTGCATCAGCGCCAGGTCCTCGCGCGCGTCCAGCACCAGGGTCGGCGGCAGCACGCGCTGGCCGGCATCGCCCGCAGGCGAGCTCGACGATTTTCGCGCCGGCAGCGTGAGCCTGGTCCAGGTAACCCTTCAGGCGCGAATACTGGCCGGCATTGACGATGCTCGAATAATCCGGATTCGCGGCGACGTCGCCGTAATGCTGCGCGACGTATTTTTTCATTTCCTCGACGAAGGCGGGGATCGAGGCCTTGGGCAGCAGCACGTAATCCGGCGCGATGCAGGTCTGTCCGGCATTGAGGAATTTGCCGGCGGCGATGCGATCGACCGCGGTGGCGATCGGATAATCCGGCGCGACGATCGCCGGCGACTTGCCGCCGAGTTCGAGCGTCACCGGCGTGAGGTTCGGCGCGGCGGCGGCCATCACCTTGCGCCCGACCGCGGTGGAGCCGGTGAAGAACAGGTGATCGAGCGGCAGCGCGGCGAACGCGCTCGCGACTTCGGGCCCGCCGAGCACGACGGCGACGCGATCCGCCGGGAAAGACATCGTCCAGCAGTTTTTTGAGCAACTCCGAGGTGCGCGGCGTGTGCTCGGACGGTTTGAGCATGACGTGGTTGCCGGCCGCGATAGCCGCGATCAACGGCTTCAGCGCCAGGTTCACCGGGTAATTCCACGGCGCGATGATGCCGACCACGCCGAGCGGCTGGTAGCGCACCTCGGTGCTGCGCTGGCCAGAACAGCCAATCGGCGAGCGCGCGCTTGGGCCGCATCCAGCCGCGCAGGTGCCGGCGCGTGTAGTCGATTTCCTTGAGCACGGTGAACGTGTCGGACAGCAGCGATTCGTGGCGCGAACGGCGGCCGAAGTCCGCGCTCATCGCGCGCGGCGAATTCGTCGCTGCGCGCCTTGAACGCGACGCGCAGGCGCTTGAGGTCGTCCATGCGCTGGCGGTAGGTCGGCACGTTGCGTTGCTGCGCCGCGCGCAGGCGCGCGAGCGTGGCGTTCAGGTCGGTTGGAGCGGTCTGCGTTTCCATATGTCGAGTGTAGCCGCGCGCATGTCGGTGTAAATTGATGAAGCCGTTGCGTTGAGCATAGCTCGTCGCGACTGGACGCACATTCGTGCGCCTTCGGGATCCGAATGACATGCTGCTTCGGATCAGCTACCGCGCCTCGGCGCGCGCGCCTATGTCGATCCCGCCGCCGTGCTGATCGGCGACGTGGAACTTGGCGACGACGCTTCGCTATGGCCATGCACCGTGGTGCGTGGCGACGTGAATTTCATCCGCATCGGCGCGCGCACCAACATCCAGGACGGCGCGGTGCTGCACGTCACCCACGACGGCCTGTACACGCCGGGCGGATTTCCCCTCGTCATCGGCGCGGACGTCACCGTCGGCCACGGCGCGATCCTGCACGCCTGCACGATCGAGGACGCCTGCCTGATCGGCATGCACGCCACCGTGCTCGACGGCGCCGTCGTACGCAAACACGCCTTGGTCGGTGCCGGCGGCGATGATCGCGCCAGGCAAGGTCGTCGGCGAAGGCGAGCTGTGGATCGGCAATCCCGCGCGCTGCGTGCGCAAGCTCGACGCAACCAGATCGAGCAGCTTTACTATTCCGCAAAACATTACGTGAGACTGAAGGACGAATACCTCAACGCGGCGCGCTAGCGGCTTCCCAACTCGCCAAGATCGTCATTGCCTCGTCGCGGTTCGCGCCGCACATCGCCGGTTCCGGCTCGAAGTCTGCGGCAAATTTCCGGACGCTCGGGCTTGCCGAACAGTTTGCAGCGGTTCGCGTCGTCCAATTGAATGCAACGCGCGCCGGCGGGCTTGCCGCTCGGCATGCCGGGAATCGGCGAGGAAATCGACGGCGCGATGCAGCACGCGCCGCAGCCGATGCGGCAGTCCATCAGTCGCTCGCGTGCAGCGGCAGTTCGTCCCGCAGTTGCGCGTAGACCGCGTCGGTATCCGGACGCTTGCCATGCCAGATCGCAAAAGATTCGGCGGCCTGTTCGATCAGCATGCCCAAACCGTCGTGCGCGTAGCCGGCTCGGGCGGCGCGTGCCCAGGCAAGGAACGCGCTGGCGGCGAGGCCATACGACAGGTCGTAGCACAGCGCACGCGGCGCGACGAGCGCGAACGGCAGCTGCAACGACTCGCGGGTGTGGCCGGCGGAAGTGGCATTCACGATCAGATCGAAATTGCCGAGACTGGCGAGATCGTCCCAGTAACGCGTGTGCACACGATCTGGTTCGCCGATCGCGTCGGCCAAAGCGTCGGCGCGTTCCGGCGTGCGATTGACGATGGTGAGCTGCGCGATGCCGGTGTCGAGCAGGGCGAACGCGGCCGCCCGCGCGGCACCACCCGCCCCGAGGATCAGGCTGCGGCGCTCGCGCAAATCCAGGCCATGGCGCTGCGTGATGTCACGCACCAGCCCGACGCCGTCGGTGTTGTCGCCGCGCCAGTGGTTGTCGAGGCGGCGCGTAAGCGTGTTTACGGCGCCGACGCGGCGGGCGAAATCCGAGATTTCCGCACACAACGGCAGCACGGCCTGCTTCAGCGGCAGGGTGATGTTCGCGCCGCTGCCGCCGGCCTTGCCGAAGGCTTCGAGTTGGGCGGCGAAAGTCTCCGGCGGTGCGTCGATCGCCGCGTAGTCAAGCGCATTACCGAGTTGCTTGCCGAACGCGGTGTGGATGCGCGGCGACAGCGAATGCGAGATGGGATGGCCAAAGACGGCAAATTTCGGATCGCTCATTCGCGCAACCAGGTAGCGGCTTGCAGAGCGAAATAGGTCAGGATCGCATCCGCGCCGGCGCGCTTGATGCCGGTCAGCGCTTCGAGCACGCAGCTGCGCTCGTCCAGCCAGCCGTTGAGGATCGCCGCCTTGAGCATCGCGTATTCGCCACTGACCTGATAGGCGAACGTCGGCGCGCCAAAGCGATCCTTCACGCGACGCACGACATCCAGATATGGCATCGCCGGCTTGACCATCACCATGTCCGCGCCTTCGGCGAGATCGAGTTCGACTTCGCGCAGCGCCTCGTCGGAATTCGCCGGATCCATCTGGTAAGTATATTTGTTGCCCTTTCCCAGATTGCCCGCCGAGCCGACGGCGTCGCGGAACGGGCCGTAGAAACCCGAGGCGTACTTCGCCGAGTAGGCGAGGATGCGCGTGTGGATGTGGCCTTTGGCTTCCAGCGCCTGGCGGATCGCGCCAATGCGGCCGTCCATCATGTCCGAGGGCGCGACCACGTCCGCGCCGGCTTCGGCATGCGAGATCGCCTGCTTGACCAGGGCCGCGACGGTTTCGTCGTTGACCACGTAGCCGGAATCGTCAATGAGTCCGTCCTGGCCGTGGGTGGTGAACGGATCGAGCGCCACGTCGGTGATGACGCCGAGTTCCGGCAGGGATTTCTTCAGCGCGCGCACCGCGCGCTGGGCGAGGCCATCCGGATTCCAGGCCTCGCGCGCATCCAGCGATTTGGCGCTGTCCGGCGTAACCGGGAACAGTGCGAGCGCGGGAATGCCGAGCGCGCGCGCCTGTTCGCCGAGCACCAGCAACTGGTCGATGGAAACGCGTTCCACGCCCGGCATCGAGGCCACCGGCTCGTGTACGCCGCGGCCCTCGCGCACGAACACGGGCAGGATCAGGTCGGCCGGCGTCAGCACGGTTTCCCGCATCAGGGCGCGGGAAAAGGCATCGCGGCGCATGCGCCGCATGCGGGTTTGGGGGTAGGCCATGGCTGGCTCCGCAGAATCGAATCCGTCTATTTTATGCCATCGCGCTGGTGCGAATCGTGCACGGTACAGACTGCGAACTGGTTCAGCGACTATTGGAATGGAATCGGGAATACTCCACCAAAATCAGCCAGACATCATGATGCTGGCTTGCATTTTTGATAAATTATTGAATAATACTTCGTAACATCTTGATAAAGATGAACTAAAAATGTCAACCCCGATGCTGTTATTGACCCTGCTCTGCGGCCTGACCACTGCCCTGCTGGTCTGCGTGCGACGCATTCCGGAAGGCCAGGCCTATACCCTGCGCCGCGTCGACGGCCACATGCGTACCGTCGGCGCCGGCGTGCACGTGGTGCTGCCGCTGATTGAACGTGTCGCGCACAAGATCCGCCTGCTCGGCAACGTGGTCGATATCGCCGCGCCCGCGGCAGGCGGTGATCTGCACGGCCGCGTCTATTTCCAGGTGCTCGACGCCAATCGCGCCGACGCCGTGATCGACGGCATCGCCGACCTGTTGCGCGCACGCGTGCCGGCGCTGACCACGCAAGGTGCGCGCGATTCCGCGGCGCTGAAAGTCGAGCTCAACCGCGAATTGAACGCGCGCGGCGTCCTTGTCACGCGCGTGCAGTTGGGGATTCGTCGGGACATCCCGCCGCGCTGGTTGCGCGGAATCGTTTGCCCACGGATACTTGCGGGCCCTGCGCAGCGCGCAGGCCCTTATCCGTATGAATATCGCCGACCGCGCCAGCCTCTATGCCCGCCTGCAGGCGGGACTCGCCGAACTGGGCTTGGCGCCCGGGGCGGACGCCTGCGAGCGCCTGCTCGATTACTTGGAATTGCTCGCGCGCTGGAACGCGGCCTACAACCTCACCGCCGTGCGCGATCCTGAAGAGATGGTGACGCGCCACCTGCTCGATTCGCTGGCCGTGGCCAAGCTGGTGCGCGGGGAAAGTCTGGCCGATCTCGGCACCGGCGCGGGACTGCCGGGAATTCCGCTCGCCATCCTCGCACCCGAGCGCCATCACACGCTGATCGACAGCAACGGCAAGAAGGTGCGCTTCCTGCGCGAAGCCGTGCGCACGCTCGGGCTTGGCGAACGTGCAAGTGCAGCAGTCGCGCGTGGAAGACGTGCGCGGCCAGTTCGATTGCATCACCGCGCGTGCCTTCGCCACGCTCGGCGACATGCTGCGCATGGGCGGTCATCTGCTCGCATCCGATGGCGTCTGGATCGCGCTCAAGGGCCAGTTGTCGAAGGACGAAATCCTTGGCGTGCCTGCAGGTTTCGTCGTCGCCGACGTGATGGCGCTGGCCGTGCCGGGTTTGGGCGCGGCGCGGCAAGTGGCGATAATCAAGCGCACGAATGCACAGGAGCGGGCGGCATGACCAGAGTCGTAGCCATCGCCAATCAAAAGGGCGGCGTCGGCAAGACCACGACGGCGGTGAACCTCGCCGCGGCGCTGGCCGAGACGCGGCGCAAGATCCTGTTGATCGACCTCGATCCGCAGGGCAACGCGACGATGGCTTCGGGCATCGACAAGCGCGTCGCCAAGCCCACGGGTTGTGAAGTGCTGCTCGAAGAAGCGAGCATCGAAAGCGCGATCGTGCCGACCCCGGCGGGATTCGACCTGCTGCCCGGCAACCGCGACCTCACCGCCGCGGAACTGAAACTCATGGATGCGCTGGCGCGCGAATCGCGCCTGAAGGAACAGATCGCCAAGCTCGGCGACCGCTATCACACGGTGCTGATCGACTGCCCGCCGTCGCTGCACCTGCTCACGATCAACGCGTTCACCGCCGCGCACAGCGTACTGATCCCGATCCAGTGCGAATACTTCGCGCTCGAGGGACTGACCAGCCTGCTCGAAACGATCAAGGCGGTGCGCGCACGCCTGAATCCGCATCTGGAAATCGAAGGCTTGCTGCGCACCATGTACGACGTGCGCAACAACCTCGCGAACGACGTGTCGGCGCAGTTGACCAAGCATTTTGGCGACAAGCTGCTGCGCTCGATCATCCCGCGCAACATCCGCCTGGCCGAGGCGCCGAGCCACGGCCAGCCGATCAACCTGTACGACCGCGAATCGCGCGGCGCGATCGCCTACCTCGGCCTTGCCGGCGAGATGATCCGGCGTGAGCGCGGCGGCGCGGCGCCGCACGTCGGCACCGCGCACGTGAACTGAAGGAAGAAGAATGTCTGCAGCAAAACGGCGCGGCCTGGGCGCGCGCGATCTGGATGTCCTGCTCGGCGTGCCCGAATCCGAGGCCGCGGAAAGCGAAGGCGCTTATCGCCTGCTCAAGCTCGGCAGCCTGCAGCCGGGCAAGTACCAGCCGCGCAAGGCGTTCGCGCAGGAACCGCTGGACGAACTTGTCGCCTCGATTCGCGAACACGGCGTGCTCGATCCGATCCTGGTGCGCGCGGTCGGCGCGCAGAAGTTCGAGATCATCGGCGGCGAACGGCGCTGGCGCGCGGCGCAGCAGGCGGGCCTGACCGAGATTCCCGCGCTGGTGCGCGAGCTGACCGATCAGCAGGTTGCGCTGATCGCGCTGGTCGAGAACATCCAGCGCGAGGACCTGGCGCCGCTGGAAGTGGCGCAGTCGCTCAAGCAGCTCATGGCCGAGTTCAAGTTCACCCAGGAGCAGGCCGCGGACAAGATCGGCCGTTCGCGTGCGGCCGTGGCGAACCTGCTGCGCCTGCTCGGCCTGCCCGAGGCGGTGAAACAGCTTCTGGCCGAGCGCCGGATCGACATGGGCCATGCGCGCGCGCTGGTCACGCTGGACCCGAAGCTGGCCGCGCAACTGGCCAAACAGGCCGCCGAACGCGGCTGGAGCGTGCGCGAACTCGAAGAGGCCGCGCGCCGCGCCCAGACCGAGCCGAAGGGAAAAGCCAAGGCGAAATCCGCGCCGGCGCGCGACGCCGATATCGTGGCGCTGGAGAGCGAACTGGCCGAAAAGCTCGCCGCCAAGGTCAGCGTCCAGCACGGCCGCGGCGGACGCGGCAAGCTCGTCATCGCCTACCACTCCCTGGAAGAACTCGAGGGCATCCTCGAGAAAATTCGCTGAAAGATCGATGGCTACCTTCGGGTCTAAATCGGTTGTGAGCAGCAAGCAGCGGCAATTCGACGCGCTGGTGCGCGGCCTGTCCGGCGACCTGTACCGCTACGCCTACTGGCTGTGCGGCGAGGACGCGCTGGCGCACGACCTGGTGCAGGAGACCTTCCTGCGCGCATGGCGTTCGCTGGATTCGCTGCGCGACACCGCGTCGGCCAAGGCCTGGCTGATCACGATCCTGCGCCGCGAACACGCGCGCCTGTACGAGCGCAAGACACCGCAGTTCGCCGACGTGGACGAGATTGACGTGGCCGACGAGCGCGAGGCGCATTCGCCGGAGTCGGTCGGCGAGGACGGCCTGATCCGCGCCGCGATGCAACGGCTGGATGCCAAGTACCGCGAGCCGCTGCTGATGCAGGTGCTCGGCGGATTTTCCTGCGAGGAGATCGCGCGGGAACTGAACATCACGCCGGCCGCGGTGATGACGCAAGTCTTCCGTGCGCGGCAGAAACTGAAAGGCATGCTCGCCGGTGACGTGAAAGAAGCACAACTGTCATGAATTGTCTTGAATTCCGCCGCGAACTGAACATCCATCCGCAGTCGAACGACGCGGATTTCGTCGCGCACGCGCGCGCATGTCCGCGTTGTGCGCAGGCGCAGGCGGACGCACTCGCGTTCGAGGCTACGCTGGGTCGCGCGCTGGCGATTCCGCCGCCGCCGAATCTGGCCGAATCCATCCTGCTCGCGCAGGCCACGCAGCAGCGCCACGAAAGCCAGCGCTGGCGGCGCGGAGCTGGCTGGCTCACGCTCGCCGCCGCCGCCGTGCTTGCCGTTGGCATCGGCTGGCGCGTCACGCGCGCGCAGCCGCTGGGCGATGCGGCGATCGCGCACATGCTCGGCGAGGAAGCGCCAGCGCTGGCCATGACCGCGCCGGTCGCTGCCGGCGACGTGCGCTAGGCGTTCGCGAAGCGCGGCATCGACCTGGCGCAGGTACCCGCCGACATCAGCTACGTGCAGTGCTGCCCGGTCGGCAAGTTCAAGTCCGTGCACATGGTAATGCCGCGCGCGAACGGCCCGGTCACGGTGATGTACCTGGTCGACGCCAACGGCGGCGCACGTGCCGATTTCGCGCATGCCGGCTGGATCGGCCGCAGCGTGCCGATGGCGCACGGAACACTGGTGATGATCGGCCACGATGCCAGCCAGTTCGATCAGAGTCGAGCAGATTGGCAGGCCGCGCTGCAATCGGCATCGCGCATCTGAGTCGGCAACCCATTAAAATGCGCCGTTCGCGCCGCAGCGGCGTCGAAACGGAATTTGCATGACCATTCTCGTTACCGGCGCGGCCGGCTTCATCGGCGCTTATGTCGCCCGCGCTTTGCTGGCACGCGGCGAACGCGTCGTCGGCCTCGACAATTTCAACGACTACTACGATCCGCAACTCAAGCGCGATCGCGTCGCCGCGCTGTGCCCAACCCTCGACCTGCGCACGCTCGATCTCGCCGACAAGGCCGCGCTCGACGCGCTGTTCGCCGAAATCAAACCTGACCGCGTGATCCATCTGGCCGCGCAGGCCGGCGTGCGCTATTCGCTCAAGAATCCGCACGCCTACCTGCACAGCAACCTGGCCGGCTTCCTCAACATGCTCGAAGCCTGTCGCCACGGCGGCGTGGCGCATCTGGTCTACGCCTCGTCGTCTTCGGTGTACGGTCGCAACGCCGTCGCACCATTCGCGGAAGAGCAGGCCATCGATCAGCCGCTGTCGCTGTACGCAGCGACCAAGGCTTCGAACGAACTGATGGCGCATTGCTACGCACACCTGTACCGGCAGCGCTGCACCGGACTGCGTTTTTTCACCGTGTACGGGCCATGGGGTCGCCCGGACATGGCGCCGCTGCTGTTCGCGCGCGCGATCCTCGCCGGACGGCCGATCGAAGTGTTCAACAACGGAAAAATGCGCCGCGACTTCACCCACATCGACGACATCGTTGCCGGCGTGCTCGGCGCACTGGGGCATGCGCCAGCGGATGATGGCGCGAATCCGCCCTGCGCGGTCTACAACCTCGGCAACCACCGTCCGGTGGAGCTCGAACACTTCATCGCCGTGATCGAGAAGGCCGCCGGACGCCGTGCTCAGCGCATCGACAAGCCGATGCAGCCGGGCGACATGGTCGAGACGAGTGCCGACGTGGCGCGCGCCCGCGCGGCATTCGGCTTCGAGCCGCGCATCACGATCGACGCGGGCATGCCCGCCGTTGTCGACTGGTGCGCGAGTATTTTGGCGACAAGCTCTAGCGCGACACGGCATAATCGCAGCTACGAGCTTTCCGGAAAATCCTGTGATGCCCCAACTGTCCGTCGTCGTGCCGGTGTTCAACGAGCGCGGCAATATCGTGCCGCTGCTGGCCGAGATCACGACTGCATTGCGCGGCAAAGCCGATTTCGAGGTCGTCTACGTCGACGACGCGAGCCGCGACGACTCGCTCGCCGTGCTCGCCCAGGCCAAAGCGCAGTTTGCGGAACTGCGCGTGCTGCGGCACTTGGCGCAGAGCGGGCAGAGCACCGCGATCCGCACCGGCATCAGGGCCGCGCGCGGCGCGTGGATCGCCACGCTCGACGGCGATGGCCAGAACGATCCGGCGGACATCCCGAAATTGATCGCCGCGCGCGACGCGGGTGCCGAAGGACGTGAAGCTCTACGCCGGCTGGCGCGTGAACCGCAAGGATTCCGGCAGCAAGCGCTGGGCCTCGAAATTCGCCAACGCGATCCGCTCGCGCCTGCTGCGCGACGCCACGCCCGACACCGGCTGCGGCATCAAGTTGATCGAACGCGCCGCCTTCCTCGACCTGCCCTACTTCGACCACATGCACCGCTACCTGCCCGCGCTCATGCAGCGCGCCGGCTGGAAAACCGTGAGCGTGCCGGTCAACCATCGTCCGCGCGGCAGCGGCGCGTCCAAGTACAACAACCTCAATCGCGCCCTCGTCGGCATTGCCGATTTGCGCGGCGTGGCGTGGCTGATCAAGCGCAGCAAGAAGACCGGCGTCGAGGAAATCTGACGCGCATGGCCGCATCCGCGTTGCTGCAACTGCAAAGCGTGAGCCGCCGCCTGGCCGGCCGCACCATCGTCGAGGACCTGACACTTTCGCTCGATCGCGGCTGCGTGCTCGGCCTGCTCGGCGTCAACGGCGCGGGCAAGTCCACGACCTTGCGCATGATCGCCGGCGTGCTCGCGCCGAGCGCGGGCAAGGTGCTGTTCGACGGACGCGATCTTCGGCGAAGAACCGGCGCTCGCTCGACGTCTGGGTTATCTGCCGGAGACGCCGCCGCTGTACGCCGAATTGCGCGTGGACGAATACCTCGCGTTCTGCGCGCGACTGCGCGGGATGCGCTAGCGCGCAGGCGAAGGCAGCCGTGGGTCGCGTGATTGAACGCTGCGGACTGGGCGACGTGCGCCGGCGCCTGTGCGGCAATTTGTCCAAGGGTTACGCGCAGCGCGCGGGCATCGCGCAGGCCATCGTCCACGATCCGGACCTGATCGTGCTGGACGAGCCGGCCTCGGGCCTGGATCCCGTGCAGGCGGCGTCGATCCGCGAGCTGGTGCGCGAACTCGGCCGCGAGCGTGCGGTGATCCTGTCCACGCACCTGTTGCACGACGTCACCGCCTGCTGCGCGCGCGTGGCGATCCTGCATCGCGGACGCCTGCGCCACGATGGCGCACTCGCTGATCTAGACGGACAAGGATGCGGAAGGCGGCGAGTCGCTGGAAACGGTTTTCTTCCGCATTGCCAGCGCCGACGACGCGCAGGCCGCCGCATGAGCCGCGTCATCGCCCGCAACGAATGGCGACGCCTGTTCGTGCAGCCGCTGGCGTGGGCGTTGCTTGCCGCCACGCTCGCGGTGCTCGCGTATTTTTTCCTGCTGACCTTGCAGGGATTCCTGGTACTCATGCCGAAACTCGCCGGCCTGCCGTCCGCGCCGGGCGCGACCGATCTCGTCGCCATGCCGCTGATGCGCGCGGTCGCCAGCATGCTGCTCATCGTTGCGCCGCTGCTCGGCATGCGTGCCATCGCCGGCGAGCGCCAGTCCGGTACGCTGGCCTTGCTGCAATCCTCCGGTGCCGGCAGCAGGCGCATCGTGCTTGGCAAGTTCGCCGCGCTGTGCGGGTTTTTCGTCCTGCTGATCGCGCTCGCGCTGGCCATGCCGGCCAGCCTCGCCATCGGTACGCATCCGGATTGGGGCCGACTCGTTGCGGGTGCGTTCGGATTGATCCTGTTCGCCGCGGCGCTGACTGCCATCGCGATTGCCGCGTCGAGCCATGCGCGCCAACCGGCGGTCGCGGCGGGGCTGGCGCTGGCGCTGAACCTCGTTCTGTGGATGCTCGATGCCGGCGCGCGCTACGAAGGCGTGAGCAGCAGCTTCATCAATTACCTCGCCTTGCCCACGCATCTGGAGCCGTTCCTGCACGGCATCGTGGCGACGGTGGATATCGTCTACTTCGTCCTGATCGCTGCACTGGCGCTGGTACTCGCCGCGCGCCGCCTGGACGCCGAACGGGTGCGCGGCTGATGCGCGGGCGCCTGGCCGATCTGGTCTTCACCGTGCTGCTTGTCGTGGCGGCACTGTGCGTCGCTTTCCTGTCCACGCGCTTCGGCTGGCAGCACGATTTCAGTTATGCGCAGCGTTCGAGCCTGGATGCGCGCACGGTGGAATTGCTGCATCGCCTCGATGCGCCCGTGTCCATCGTTTCCTACGCCGGACAGGAGGCGCAGTTGCGCGCCGCCATCGCTGATTTCATTGCGCGCTACCAGCGCATCAAGCCCGACATTTCACTGCGCTTCGTCGACCCGGACGCCGATCCCGCTGCCACGCGCGCCGCCGGCATCAGCATCGACGGCGAGATGGTGGTGCGTTACAAGGATCGCAGCGAACAATTGAAGGTGTTGACCGAACGCGAGTTCGACAACGCGCTGGTGCGGCTGGCGCGTTCGCGCACGCGCCTCGTCGCGTTTCTGTCCGGCGATGGCGAACGCAAACCCGACGGCAAGGCGAACGCGGACCTGGGGAACTTCGGCGCCTTGCTCACCGCACAGGGCGTGCGCACGCTGGAACTTACGCTCACTGCGGGCATGCATATTCCCGAAAACGTGGATGTGCTGGTGCTGGCGAGTCCCCAGGTGGCGCTGGCGCCGCCGGTGGTCGCCGAGCTCGGCGACTATCTTGCGCGCGGCGGCAATTTTCTGTGGCTGGCCGAACCGGGCGCGGCCATGGGGCTCGATCCGCTCGCGAAGGCCCTGTCCCTGCGCCTGCTCGACGGCACCGTGGTCGATGGCGCGGGCGCCGCGTTCGGCATCGGCGATCCGAGTTTCGTCGCGATCTCGAAGTATTCATCCAATCCGATCACGCGCGATTTCACCTTGACCACGCTGTTCCCGCAGGCCGCTGCGCTTGGCGTGGTGAGCGGGACGGAGTGGACGGTGCAGTCCTTGCTGCGCACCAGCGCCAAGTCGTGGACGCGCATCGGGCCGATCCCGCAGCAGGGCGATACATCGACGATTGCCTACGACGCGGGCAAGGGTGAGATCCCCGGTCCGCTGGATATCGGCGTTGCGTTGAGCCGGCTGTCGCCCAGCCCGGCCAAATCCGAGCAGCGCGTGGTCGCGATCGGCGACGGCGATTTCCTTTCCAACGCGTTCCTCGGCAACGGCGGCAATCGCGAATTCGGCCAGCGCGCATTCGACTGGCTGCTGCAGGACGACGCCCTGATCGACATTCCCGACAAGGGCGCGCCGGATCGACAACTGCGTCTGTCGCAAACCGCGCTCGGTGTGATTGGGTTGGGATTTCTTGCCATCCTGCCGTTGCTGCTCGCGCTGATCGGCAGCGTAATCTGGTGGCGCAGACGACGAGCATGATGCGCAAATCCACGCGCAGCTTACTGATTCTCGCCGTCGCCGTGATCGCACTTGGCGCGGCCGTATACGCCGAGCTCTCACGCGAGCGCGGCCTCGCGCCGCAACCGGTGACCGCACTCGATCCGGCCACGGTGACGCATCTGGAAATCCGCTGCCAGTCCTGTACTACGCGCGTGTTCGAGCGGGTCGATGATGTGTGGCAAATGCGCGCGCCGCACGACGCGGCGGCAAATCCCGAATCCATCACGCGCCTGCTTGCGGTGCTGCACGCGCCGGTGCGCACGAGGGCGAAGATGGCCGGATACGATGCGGCCAAACTCGGGCTCGATCCGCCGCAGATCACGGTCATCGCCGACGCCACACGCATCGACATCGGCGGCGAAGACCCGATCGACCACGACCGTTACGTGCGTATCGGTGCCGAGTTGCTGCGCGTGCCGGACCGCTTCAGTGCGCGTTTGCTGGAGTCGCCGGAAAGCGAATTGCTCGATCCGAAAGCCGCGAAATAGCCATGCCCGAATTGCCCGAAGTCGAAACCACGGTGCGAGGGATCGCCCCACATCTTGTCGGCCAGCGCGTGCTGGAACTCATCGTGCGCCAACCACGCCTGCGCTGGCCGGTACCCGCGGCGCTGCGCCGCGCGCTGCCCGGGCAGAAGATCGAAAATGTGGAAAGACGCGCAAAGTATATTTTGGCGCACACCGCGGTCGGCAGCGCCGTGATGCACCTGGGCATGTCCGGCTCGTTGCGCATCCTGCGCGCCGACGCGGCGCCGGGCCTGCACGATCACGTCGATTGGCGCCTTTCATCCGGGCGGATTCTTCGCTTCACCGATCCGCGCCGCTTCGGCTGCCTGCTCTGGCAAAAGCCCGGTACGACGCATCCGTTGCTGGCCGAGCTCGGCCCCGAGCCGTTGGGTGCGGATTTCGATGGCGACCACCTGTGGAATGCCTCGCGCGGTCGTGGCGCACCGGTGAAAAACTTCCTGATGGATCAGCACGTCGTCGTCGGCGTCGGCAACATCTACGCCGCCGAGGCGCTGTTCGCCGCCGCCATCCACCCCAAACGCGCGGCCGGTTCGGTATCGCGGGCACGTTACGCGCGCCTCGCGGACGAGGTGCAACGCATCCTCGCCCATGCGATCACGCGCGGCGGCACGACGCTGCGCGATTTCATCAGCCCTGACGGCACGCCGGGCTATTTCGAGCAGGAATTGTTCGTCTATGGCCGTGCCGGTGAAGCGTGCAAGGTCTGCGGCACGCCGGTGCGCTCTGTCATGCTGGGACAGCGCAGCACGTTTTACTGCGCAAAATGCCAGCGTTGAGATTCAGTTTTTCTTGTCGCCCAGCGGCAGCGTCGGCTGGTGCAGTTCGATCCGGCCTTCGCCGCGCACGATCTTCTTGAATTCGGCGCGGCTCACCGAGACGTAGCGTTCGTTGCCGCCGATCTCCACCTGCGGACCGTCGGTGACGGCACGGCCCCTGTCGTCGACGCGCACGACCATCGTCGCCTTCTTGCCGCTGTGGCAGATCGTCTTGATCTCCTGCATCTCGTCGGCCCAGGCGAGCAGGTACTTGCTGCCCTCGAACGGTTCGCCGCGGAAATCCGTGCGCAGGCCGTAGGCGAGCACGGGGATGCGCAGCTTGTCGACCACGTCGGACAACTGCCATGCCTGGGCGCGGGTGAGGAATTGCGCTTCGTCCACCAGCACGCAGTGCAGCGCACCGTTTGCAGCGATGTCCTCGCGCACCACATCGAGCAGGTCGTCGTCGTGTACGAAGGATCGGCCGCGCGCCTTCAGGCCGATGCGCGAGGCGACCACGCCGCGGCCATGGCGGTCGTCGAGCAATGGCGTCAGGATGAGCGTGCGCATGCCGCGCTCGCGATAATTGTGCGCGCTTTGCAACAGAGTCGTGGTTTTTCCGGCATTCATTGCCGAATAATAAAAATACAGCTTGGCCATTCCGCCTGCCTTCTCCGCCGAACGCCGGCGGCCTCGTGCACAGTGTAAGGCACTGACCAGGGAAGGGTGGGCGTTACCGACTTTGGTCGGTACCGCTGCCGCGGCGCAAATGGCAGATTGTCAACGTGCGCGGCGTTCCGCGCGTTGCGGGTGGCGTGCGATGTTGCGGAGAACCGTCATGCTGAAATTGCTTTTCGCGGCGGCCTTGTTGCACCTTCCGGGTGCGGCGGTGCAGGCGACCACGTTCACGGTAACCGCCAATTCGAACCTGACGTTTACCCCGTCGACGCTGACGATCAACAGCGGCGACACGGTGACGTTCAAGAATGCGGGCGGTAACCACAACGTGGTTGCTGACGATAATTCGTTTACCAACGGCGCGCCGTCTTCCGTCAACTGGAGTTTTTCGCGTACTTTCAACTCCGCCGGCACGGTGGGCTATTACTGCGCGATTCACGGCAGCCCGGGCAGCGGCATGCACGGCACGATTACCGTTAATTCGACGGCACCGCCGCCCTCGATCGCGCTTGGCGGCTACATGAGCGGCAACTGGTACTCGCCCGCTCAGGGCGGGCACGGCTTCCAGCTTGAATTCACCAATCTGTCGACCGGGGCGACCACGGCCAACATGCTTGCGATCTGGTTCGTCTACGCGCCGGTGGCCAGCACCGCCAGCGACGGCAGCGGCCAGAACTGGATTTACGCGCAAGGCGATTACGACACGACCAAGAGCGCGGTAACCTTGCCCGCTGTCCTGCAGACCGGTGCGCGCTTCCCGCCGAACTTCAATTCCGCGGACATCCGCCGCGTCGGCACCGGACCGAATCCGCCGAACCTGTGGGGTACGCTGACCTTCACCTTCACCGACTGCAACAATGGCACGGTGAGTTGGCACTCGGACGTGCCCGGTTACAACAATGCCAACGATACGCCGCTGCCGATCCAGCGCCTGACCCAGATCGCCGGCACGACATGTCCCGTGCAAGAGCTTGCGCGTCGCTCTGGCCGTGGCCCTGTTCGCCACGGTCAGAGCGGGATTCGCGGTGGCACCCGGGGCCATGGCGCCGGGTTTTCGCTTGATGCCGTTCACTGGCTCGCAACCGTTAAGCCTGTCGGACTACCGCGGCAAGGTCGTGCTGGTGGATTTCTGGGCTTCCTGGTGCGGACCGTGCCGGCAATCGCTGCCGCTCTACAATGGCCTGCAGGCGGTTTTCCCGGCAGCCGATTTCGCCATTCTCGCGGTCGGTCTCGATGAAGATGCGGCCGATGCGCGTGCGTTCCTGCACGAACATCCGGTCAAATACGCGGCGTTGCAAAATCCGCAAGGCGACGTTGCCCAGGCATTCGGATTGAAGGGCATGCCGTCATCGTATCTGATCGATCGCTCGGGCGTCGTGCGTTACGCCCACGCCGGATTCGAACCCACGGACATCGATGCACTCAAACGTGAAATCGCCGAGCTTGTCGCCCAACCCCACCGCGCACTGAGCGCGCCTTGCGCTGGTTGTTGGCCATGATCGCGCTGGCTAGTCTGACCGGTTGCGCGACCCAGACCGTGCAGCCCTGGCAGCGCGGCCGGCTGGCGCGCTGGGACATGCGCTGGGACCCCGATCCATTGCAGGCGGCGATGGATCAGCATGCCTATTTCAGCAAGGAAGGCACCGCGGGCGAGATCGGCGCCGCCGGCGGCGGCTGCGGATGTAACTGATGCGGAGCAATTGATGCGGCCGTCGCCTTCCCTGTCTTTGTTGCTGGCCGCTTCCGCCGCGCTGACCGGACATGCGCCGGCACGCGCCGACGAAACCGGCTCGGAGCGATATGCCGGCTACCGTTTCAACGTCTACAGCGAAGATGCCTTGTCGGCGCCGTCGCTCGGCGATCCGCGTCGTTATCAGGTTTACTCCCAGCAATTCCTGCTGAACACGCCGATCGGCAATCGCAACACGCTGAACGTGAACGCGACCCACGAGGTGATGAGCGGTTCCTCGCCGTGGTACGTGCTGCCGGGGCCGGACGGCAAGCCGATCCAGGTGTTGAGCGGCGCGACGATCCGCGATCACCGCAGCGCGGCGACGGCGGCATTCACCCACGATGCCGGCGGAAACGACACGACCACGGTCAACGCCACGTATTCGCAGGAACGCGATTACCGTTCCGCCGCGCTCGGCGCCGAGCGCACGTTGCCGCTGAATGCGGCGCTGACGCTGGGATTCGGCGGCAGTTTCTCGCACGACCGCATCGAGCCTTTCGAGGCCATGCCTTACGACCGCATCCCACGCGCCGAAAAACACACGACCTCGGCGTTCGCCAGCCTGAGCCTGGTACTGGATCGATATGCCGTGGTCGAGAGCGGCATCCAGGTCAATTACCAGAGCGGTTATCTTTCCGATCCCTACAAGCTGGTGTCGGTTGGCGATGCACTGGATCCGGACACCCGCCCGGGCCGACGCAGCGAGGCAGCCTGGCTGCTGCGCTATCGCCGCGCCATGAACGAAAACGCGGCGCTGCACCTGGATTCGCGCCTGACCGTCAACAGTTGGGGCCAGCATTCACTGACGCTGGCAGCGAACTGGTACCAGAGCCTGGGCGACGGTTGGCAGCTCGTGCCGGGCTTGCGCTATTACAGCCAAAGCCGGGCGCGGTTCTACGCACCGTTCTTTGCGGAAAACGCCGGGCCGTTCTTTTCCAGCGACTACCGGTTGGGAGCTTTCGGCGCGGCGGCAGCGAACCTGAATCTGCGCAAACGCTTCGGCCATTGGGAATTCTCAGTCGGCGCCGAGCGTTACCACGCAGCGACCGGATACGCGCTCGGTGGCACGGCGCTGGCCGATCCTGCCACGGTAAGCTACACGCGCATGTTTGCGGGTCTCGATTATCATTTCGATTGAGCATCGGAGTATACAAATTCGAATTCTCCAGCATGGGCTGCCCGTGCGCCCTGCATCTGGAGACGCATGACGAATCCGTCGCGCAGGCGGCGAAAACGGCCGTCATGGGGGAATGCATGCGATTGGATCGCAAGTACTCGCACTTCCGCGACGACAGCCTCGTCGCGCGCATCGCTGCAAGTGCGGGCGGCGCGATCGAGGTCGACACGGAAACCGCCGACCTGCTCGATTTCGCGGCGGCGTTGCACGCGCAAAGCAGTGGCCTGTTCGACATCACGGCCGGCACGCTGACGCGACTTTGGGATGCGCAAAACGGACGCTTGCCGGACAAGGCCGAAATCACGATTGCCCGCGCGGCCACCGGTTGGGAGCGTGTGCGGTGGCGGCGTCCTTTCTTGCGCCTAGGCGTGCCTGGCATGCGTTTGGACCTGGGTGGCATCGTCAAGGAATACGCAGCGGATCGCTGCGCCAAACTGTGCCGCGATATGGGTGCCGAAGCGGGCGTGGTCGACCTCGGCGGCGATCTGGCCCTGATCGGACCGCATCGCGATGGCTCGCCGTGGATCGTCGGCATCAAGGCACCACGTTCGTCGGGACAGGCGACAGCGCGCATCGAGCTGCCGCGCGGTGGGCTCGCCACCAGCGGCGATTACGAGCGCGCGCTGATCGTCGACGGCCGGCGCTATTCGCACATCGTCGATCCACGCAGCGGCGAGCCGGTGCAAAGTTTCGCCAGCGTCAGCGTCGTCGCGGACAGTTGCCTCGTCGCCGGCGCGGCGGCCACGCTGGCGATGTTGATGGGTACGGAGCGCGGCGGCGCTTATCTGCGCGAACTCGGCCTGCCGCATCTCACCATTCGCGACGATGGCAGCATCGACGGCGATATCGTTCGCATCGACTGAACTCGCTGCGGTTACAATGCGCGCCCGTTTTGTCCGCGCGCCCATGAGCCTGAATCTGCAACAACGCGCCGCCGTCGAATACACCGGCGGTCCCGTGCTCGTGCTCGCCGGCGCCGGTTCCGGCAAGACGCGCGTAATCGCCGAGAAGATCGCGCACCTGGTCGCGCGCAAGGGCATGGCGCCGGGCAAGATCGCCGCGATCACGTTCACGAACAAGGCCGCGCGCGAAATGCGCGAGCGCGTGGGCAAACTCGTGAAGGGTGCGGCGGCGGAAGAACTCACGCTCGCGACGTTCCACGCGCTGGGCCTGAAGATCGCGCAGGTCGAACACGCGAAACTCGGACTCAAGCGCGGTTTCTCCGTGTTCGACGCGGACGACAGCGCCGCGATCGTCAAGGATCTCGGGCCGGCAGCGGCGAAACCGGACGCCTTGTTTGCACTGCGCAGCCTGATCTCGAACGCCAAGGGAAATGGCTTGACGCCCGAGCAGGCGGCGCAGTCCGCGCGCAGCGCGCGCGAACGCGAGGCGGCGGACGTTTACGCGCGCTATCAAAAACGCCTTGCCGCGTTCAACGCGGTCGACTTCGACGATCTCATCCGCCTGCCGCTGCTATTGCTGGAATCCGACGATGAGGCGCGCGCCGGGTGGCAGGAACGCATCCGCTACCTGCTCGTCGATGAATACCAGGACACGAATCTCGCCCAGTATCGCCTGCTCAAACTGCTGGCCGGCGCGCGTGGTGCGTTCACCTGCGTGGGCGATGACGACCAGTCCATCTACGCCTGGCGCGGCGCCAATCCCGGCAACCTCGACGAGCTGGCGCGCGACTGGCCGACGCTGAAAGTGATCAAGCTCGAGCAGAACTACCGCTGCAGCGGACGCATCCTGCGCGCGGCGAATGCATTGATAGCGCATAATCCACATGTATACGAAAAGCGCCTGTGGAGCGAACACCGCGAGGGCGCGCCGATCCGCGTGCTGGCCTGCCGCGACGACGAGCACGAAGCCGAACGCATCTCCGCCGACATCGCGCACCAGCAGCAGTTGAGCAAGGCGCCATGGAACGAATTCGCCGTGCTGTACCGCGGCAACCACCAGTCGCGGCCGATCGAGAAGGCGTTGCGCGCCCTGCGCGTGCCGTATCAGTTGACCGGCGGCACGGCGTTTTTCGAGCGCGCCGAGGTCAAGGACGTGCTCGCCTACCTGCGCCTGCTCGTCAATCCGGAGGACGACGCGGCGTTCCTGCGCGTGGCCAACGTGCCGCGCCGCGAGATCGGCGCGACGACGCTGGAAAAGCTTGGCGAACTGGCGCAGTCGCGGCATGTGTCGATGCTGCACGCCGCGCACAGCGACGCGGCGCTGAAGCAACTCGCGCCGCGACCAGCCGCGGCACTCGCCGGCTTCGCCGCGCTGATCGGCGAGCTGACGGCGACGATGCGCCAAGTATTCCGCCGCCGACCTGGTCGATGAAATCCTGCGGCGCACGGGTTTCGAGGCGCATATCCGCGCGGAGACGAAAGACGAATCCCTGCGACTCGCGGCGACTGGAAAACATCGCCGAGCTCGCGGACTGGTTTCGTGCGATGGGCAAGAATGGCGGCCGCGCCGGCGATCTCGCCGCGCAACTCGCCCTGCTCACCAACGCTGATCGCGACGAATCCGGCAACGCGGTGCGCCTGATGACCCTGCATTCGGCCAAGGGCCTGGAATTCCGCTTCGTCTATCTCATTGGCGTCGAGCAGGGCACGCTGCCGCATGCGGCGAGCCTCGAGGAAGGCCGTCTCGACGAGGAACGACGCCTGTTCTATGTCGGCATCACGCGCGCCAGGGAACGCCTGTGCCTGGCTTATGCGGAACGCTCGCGCCGCTACGGCGAAATCCTCGCCAACGAACCGAGCCGCTTCCTTGCCGAATTGCCGCAGGCCGACCTGCACTGGGACGGTCGCGACGCCGAGCAGGACGCCGAGGTGAAACGCGAGACTGCCGCCGCGCATATTGCCCGGCTGGCGCAGATGTTTGCGCAATAAGGCGTCGCAGCGCGAGTAACATGAACACAACAAGCGCAGGTTACCATTGCCCGCTCCGGAGATTTGTCATGATGATGCGTCGCTTCATTCCATTGTTTGCGTCACCCTGCTCGCCGCCTGCGCCAGCGCGCCGCAGCAAAAGCCGGCCGTGGTGGCGGTCGAGTCCGCGCCGACGCAAAGTCTGGCGGACGACAATCTGAATGCGGTCGCCTGGACGCAGACGGCCATCGAGCACGATCTGATCCTGCGCGAAATCTATCGGGTCGCGCAGGAGAAGCTGGCCGCCGCCGTGGCCGACCGGTCGTGGGATGCGCTGCCGCACGGGGAACGTGCAACGGATCCGAAAAACCTGCCGCCGGCAGTGATTCTCGACGTCGACGAAACCGTGCTCGACAATTCGCCGTACCAAGCGCGCCTGATCCGCGACGGCGTCGAATACGACGAATTCACCTGGGCGCAGTGGTGCAATCGGGCCGATGCCAGGGCGCTGCCCGGCGCGGTCGCCTTCACGCGTTACGCGGCGGCGCACGGCGTCGACGGTGTTCTACCTGTCCAACCGCGCCAAGGACCTGGATACGGTCACCCTGGCCAATCTGCGCAATGCCGGGTTCCCGGTCGCCGGGCAGGACAGCTTCCTGGGACTGGGCACCTTCGTCAAAGGCTGCGAGCAGATCGGTTCGGAGAAAGGCTGCCGCCGCCGGCTCATCGGCGCGCGCTACCGCGTGCTGATGCAGTTCGGCGACCAGATCGGCGATTTCGTGGATGTGCTTGCGAATACGCACGCCGGCCGCGCCGCCGCGGTCGAGCCTTACGCCGACTGGTTCGGCGAACGCTGGTTCGTGCTGCCCAATCCGACCTACGGCTCGTGGGAGCCGGCATTGTTCAACAACGATTGGACTTTGCCCCGCAGCCAAGCGCGATGCCGCCAAGCGCGGCGCCCTGCGCACCGATTGAACGCGCGCTGACCGACAATGCCGGCGCGCTTGCCTTGCGCCTGCGCGCTCACTACAGTCGCCCTCCCGCACCATGCATTGGGGATTTGTCATGTCCAGGTTCGTCCGTTTCGCCCTTGTCGCCGCGCTCGCAGCCGCCGGTTTCGGTTGCAACCAGCAACAGAACGCTTCCAGCCCGGCGACGCCCGCCGCGGTCGCGGTTCCGGCCACGCCCGATGCCGCCATTGCCGCCTCGATCAAGGCACTGCGCGACAACAACATCGCCGCGTTGATCGGCAACGCGCTGCCGGCTGCCGAAGCGGTCAAGCTCAAGGCCGACTGGAACAAGGACATGAATTCCGAGCCGATCTCGGACGAGGACCGCAAGGAATTCGCCGAGAAGATGGCAGCGCTTACAGCGCCGGAAGCCGAAGCGAAAATGTACGCGCAGATCCAGCCCAAGCTGGCCGAGTTCGACAAGCAATCCGCGCAGCAGATGCCGATGATGATCGCGATGGGCCAGGGTTTCGCCAAGAGCGCGATTGCGCAAAACAAGGACCTGTCCGACGCGCAGAAAAAACAGGCTGAAGATCTGCTCGACGCCACCGCGCAGTGGGCGCAGACGACCAAGTTCACGGATCCCATCCTGGTCAAGGCCGCGATCGCGCAGATCTGCAAGACGGCGCGTGCGGTGAACCTGAAGACCGCCGACGAAGCGCGTGCGCTCAGCTACGAGCAGGCCATGCAGAAGGCCGGCATCGTGCTCGGCGGCGTCAAGGCGGTGCTCGCCGTGTACGGTTTGAACATCGACAAGACGCTGGATTCGGTGAAGCTTGAGCAGGGTCCCGTCAACGGCGACGCGGCCACGGTCAAGATCACGTACACCGCGTTCGACAAGCCGTTCACCACCGAAGCGGAAATGGTCAAGGTCGACGGTCGCTGGTACGGCAAGCACGCCATCGAACAGTGGCAAAAGCATCAGGTGGAAATCGCCGCAGCCGGGAAAGCAGCAGCACCCGCAGAGCCGGCATCGGCGGATACCGGCAAGTAATTCCGACGCGCAGATCGCTTGCACATATGGCCCGCCGAAGAGCGGGCCATATGCTTTCTGAACGACACGCGTCCCGTACAATGGCCGGATGGATGCTCCCGTGCCGATCACGTCCGCCCTTCGAGACGCCGCGCGCGGCCTGGTGGCTGCGTGCGCTCGGCCGCGTGGTCGAGCCATGGCTTTCGATCCGGCGCGAGCCCGAGGACATGCGTGCCCAGGTCGACGCCGGCAAACCCGTCATCTACGTCACCGAACGCTACGGACTTTCCGACACGCTGATCCTGGAACAGGCTTGCCGCGAAGCCGGTCTGCCCGAGCCGCTGCAGCCCTTGCAGCTCGGGCCGTTGCGCCGGCCGCGCTCGATGTTCGCGTTGGCCCGGCGCGAAGGCTGGCTATTCCGCCGCCGACCGCGCACGCATTCGCAGACGCTGGCGCAACTGCTCGAAATCCTGCGCACGCATCCGGACCTGGATGTGCAGCTCGTGCCGGTATCGATCTTCGTTGGCCGCGCGCCGGATCGCCAGAGCGGCTGGTTCCGCGTGCTGTTTTCCGAAAACTGGGTCGTGGTCGGTCGTTTCCGCCGCCTGCTCGCGCTGCTGCTCAACGGGCGCACCACGATCGTCCAATTCGCGCCGCCCGTGCAGATGCGCGAGACGCTGGATGCCGGGCGCGAAGTTCCCACCGAGCACACGCTGCGCAAGATTTCGCGCGTGCTGCGCGCGCATTTCCGGCGCGTGCGCGCACAGGTCATCGGCCCGGACCTGTCGCACCGGCGCATGGTCGTCGATGCCCTGCTCAACACCGAGCCGGTACGTGCGGCGATCGAAGCGGCCGCGAACAAGGACGGCGTATCCATCGGTCAGGCGCGCCAGCGCGCGCGCGACGCGGCCTGGGAAATCGCCGCCGACTACTCGCATACGGTGGTGCGTTCGGTGTCGTTCCTGCTGACGAGTTTCTGGAACAAACTGTACGACGGCATCGCCGTGCATCATTTCGACAAGGCGCGTGCCGCAGCCACCGGCCACGAAGTCGTGTACGTACCCTGCCACCGCAGCCATGCGGATTACCTGCTGCTGTCGTACCAGCTGTACCAATCCGGCCTTGTGGTGCCACACATCGCCGCGGGCGTGAACCTGAATCTGCCCGTGCTGGGTTCGCTGCTGCGCCGCGGCGGCGCGTTCTTCATGCGCCGCAGCTTCAAGGGCAACGCGCTGTATGCAGTCGTGTTCAAGGAATACATGGCCCAGCTCATCGACCAGGGCGCGCCGATGGAATACTTCATTGAGGGCGCGCGCTCGCGCACCGGGCGCACGCTGGCACCGCGCTTCGGCCTGCTGTCGATGACCGTGCGCGCGTTTCTGCGCGCGCCGCGCCGGCCAGTGCTGTTCCAACCGGTGTACATTGGCTACGAAAAGCTGATGGAGGGCAAGTCCTACATCGGCGAACTGTCGGGCAAGCCCAAGGAAAAAGAATCCTGGTGGAACCTGATCCGCGGCGTGCGCGGTGTGCTGCGTCAGCATTACGGCCATGTCGCGCTCAATTTCGGCGAGCCCATCGAACTGACGCCACTTGCTCGACGCGGCAAGCCCCGACTGGCGCGGATTCAGCGGCGATGCGGACGCGAAGCCTGACTGGCTGAACGGCCTGCTCGACCAGGTCGGCGAAAAGATCCTGGTCAACATCAATCGCGCCACCGACGTCAATCCGGTCAATCTGCTCGCGCTCGCGATCCTGTCCACGCCCAAGCATGCGATGGCCGAGGCGGACCTGCTCGCCCAACTCGAATTGGTCAAGGCGCTGCTCACCGCGATGCCGTATTCGGATCGCGTCACCGTGACGCCGCTCGCGCCGGCCGACATCGTTGCCTACGGCGAGCGCATGGGCTGGATCGGGCGCATCAAGCATCCGCTCGGCGACGTGCTGACGTGCGAAGGCCAGAACTCGGTGCTGCTTTCGTATTTCCGCAACAACGTGCTGCACCTCATCGCGGCGGCGGCCTGGGTGGCGTGTTGTTTCCTGAACAACCGGCGCGTTGCGCGCGAGACGATTCTGCGCCTGGGCCGCATGATCTACCCGTTCATCCAGGGCGAATTGTTCCTGCCCTGGGACGAAGAGGGTTTCGCCCAGCGCATGGACGCGATCATCGAATACTTCGTCAGCCGCGGCCTGCTCGCGCACGTGGACGAGGGCCGTATCCTTGCGCGCGAACCGGGCCAGAGCGACAGCGCCTTCCAGTTGCGCACGATCGCGCACAGCATGCTGCAGGCCTTCGAGCGCTACTACATCGCGATTGCCGCGCTGGTGCGCAACGGCCCGAATACGCTGACCGGGGCGGAACTGGAAAACCTGTGCACGCTCACCGCGCAGCGCCTGTCGCTGCTGCACGAGTTGAACGCGCCGGAGTTCTTCGACAAATCCCTGTTTCGCGGCTTCATCCAGAAACTGCGCGAACGCCGCGTGATCTGGCCGGATGCGAACGGACGCCTGGAATTCGACACCGCACTGGAAGACATCGTGCGCGACGCGAAGGTGATCCTGTCGCGCGAAATCCGCCACGGCATCCTCAAACTCACACCCGAGCGGCGTAATGCGCTGGCGGTTCCTCCGCAAAAGCCGGAGTCCGATTGAAAAGCCGTTGAAAAACCGTCGCGAGCGAAGACAGGTCGTGCGCCGCCAGCGCGCAGGGACCGAAGTTTACTTGTGGGTAAATGAGGGTGAGTCGAGCACTGCCGGCGTGCGAGATGTCGAGCGCAGCAGGTTTTTCTAGGCGTCGAGGTCCGGGATCAGCTTGCTTTCCAGCCGCGCGATCGCGTCCTTGAGCATCAATTTGCGCTTCTTCAGGCGCTTGAGCTGCAATTCGTCGCAGTGAGCATCGTCCGCCAGACGGGCGATGGCCCCATCCAGGTCACGGTGCTCGATGCGCAGCTCGACCAGTTGCCGGGCGATGTCCACCGATTCCTCGCTCATGGGCGCAGTTTAGAGGCTGGAACGTGCTCCCGCGAGCACGCTGACGTAAACTTAACGATCCACGGCTGCACTGGCCCGCCAGGATATGCTCACGTATAGTGACAAATTCCTTTGCAGGTAGTATCGATGCTCGATTTCATTCTCAATTTTCTCATCCACGGCCTCACGCAGGCGTCGTGGCTGGCAAAGCTCGTGTATTTCCTCATCGTCACCCAGCTGACGATCTTCGCGGTGACCTTGTACCTGCACCGCAGCCAGGCGCATCGCGGTGTGGATTTCCATCCGGTGCTGGCGCATTTCTTCCGTTTCTGGTCGTGGCTGTCGACCGGCATGGTGACCAAGGAATGGGTGGCGGTGCATCGCAAGCATCACGCCAAGTGCGAAACCGAGGACGATCCGCACAGCCCGAAGATGTTCGGCATCAATACCGTGTTGTGGCAAGGCGTGGACCTGTATCGTGTGGCGGCGGGTAAGCCCGACGACATCGAAAAGTATGGACGCGGCACGCCGGACGACTGGCTCGAGCACCACTTCTATGGCGGACATCCGTATCTGGGCCCGACCCTTATGTTCCTGATCAACATCGCGCTGTTCGGCGTCTGGGGACTGGCGATTTCCGCGCTGCAGATGATCTGGATCCCGTTCTGGGCCGCCGGTGTGGTCAATGGCCTTGGCCATTGGTGGGGCTACCGTAATTTCGAAACCGCCGACATGGCGACCAACCTCACGCCGTGGGGATTCTTCATCGGCGGCGAGGAGCTGCACAACAACCATCACGCCTTCCCGAGTTCGTCCAAGTTCGCGCTACGCCGCTTCGAGTTCGATATTGGCTGGGCGCTGATCCGCGGCTTCGAGATGCTGGGCTTGGCCAAGGTGCTGCGCGTCGCGCCGTCGCTGGACGTGCGCGCGAACGTGCCTTTGCCCGACACCGAAACGATCAAGGCCCTGCTCAGCCATCGTTTCCAGGTAATGACGGACTATTTCAAGGGCGTGATTGCACCCACCCTGCGCGAGGAAGCCGCGTACGCCGGCGCCAAGGTGAAGGCGCTGCCACGCGCCCTGCGCCGCGCGCTCGCCAACGGCGGACGCTGGCTCGACAACTCAGCGCAGACGCGCATGCTCGAAGCGATCAAGCAGCGGCCGCTGCTCGCCAGGGTTTGCGATTTTCGCGCTCGCCTTGCGGCCGTACTCGAACGCGGCAACGGCAGCGGTGAGGCAATGCTGGCGAATTTGCAGGAATGGTGCCGCGAAGCCGAGGCCAGTGGCATCCGTACCTTGCAGGATTTCGCGGTGCGTCTGCGCGGGTATGCGCTCGTGCCGGTCAAGTCCTGAAGCAGGAATCGTTGCGAAACAAAAAACCCGCCGATCGGCGGGTTTTTTTGTTGGTGCGGAGGTCGAAGATTATTTGATCTTCGCTTCCTTGTAGATCACGTGCTTGCGCACGACCGGATCGTACTTCTTCATTTCGATCTTGTCGGTCGTGGTCTTCTTGTTCTTGTCGGTCGTGTAGAAATGGCCGGTATCGGCCGAGGACACGAGACGGATCTTGTCGCGCTTGGATGCCATGGTGTGTGCTCCTTAGATCTTCTCGCCCTTGCCACGCAGTTCGGCGAGGACGGTTTCGATGCCGTTCTTGTCGATCGTGCGCAGGGCCTGGGCGGAAACGCGCAGTTTCACCCAGCGTTTTTCGCTCGGCACCCAGAAGCGGCGCTCGTGCAGGTTCGGCAGCCAGCGGCGCCGGGTTTTGTTGTTGGCATGCGACACGTTGTTGCCGGACTGTGCGCGCTTGCCGGTGACTTGGCAGACTTTGGCCATCGGAACCTTCCTCGATGATGAACGGTGCCGCCCTTGGCCAGGGCGGATACGGCCCCGGCGGATGCCGGGAATCGCCGCGAATGGCAGCGAGCCGCGTATTAGAGCAGAATCAGGCGCTTACCGCAACCTTGGCCGGCTCGATCAGCCTGACCCCGGGCAACTTGAGTACGTACTCCGCGCCCATCAGCTGCGACGGCGTGAAATAGCCGCCGGCGGGCGGGCTGGTTCGCCCCAGCAGGTATTCGGCAATGCCGAGCGAGGCGGTGACGGTCAGTTCGTAACCATTCGGCGTTTCCAGTTCCAGGGCGACCTGCTTGCCGGCGACATTGCTCACCTCGCCCCAGACGTGGCAGCCGCTGTCGCGGCGGCGTTGCTCGCTCGGGCCGGGCGTTGCGGCCAGCACGCGCCGTTTCATGAAGTTCTGCACCGGGCGCAGCGCGAGCAACGGCTGGATGTGCCGCATCCAGCGCAGTCGTGCGATCGTCTTCGGCGGCACCGCCATGTAGGTTTCGATGTTCGGGATTCCGGTCGAGACGAACGCGGTGTAGACGTCGCCCCAGGGTATCGTCATTGCTGTGCGCGGCTTGCCGTCGCGCAGGAATTCGCGCGTCTTCCAGGCCAGCGGCACGGGCCGTACCTCGCCCGCAATGCGCGCGCGGCCGCCCTGCGCCAGACCTTCGACGCTGGTCGCCGCCGTACCGGGACTGGGTCCGCCGCCGGCCTCGAAGGCGAGGACAAGGGAGTTGGCATCCGGCAGCCGCCGCTTGAGCAACGCGGCCATGCAGTCGGTCGGGACCACGTCGAATCCGGAACCGGGCAGCACCACGGTGCCCTGGTGTTGCGCGCGTGCGTGCACGCGATGGCACATCTCGAACACGGCGATCTCGCCGGTGATGTCGAGGTAATGCACGTTCTCGTTCAAGCAGGCGTCGAGCATTGGCGCTGCCGTTTTCGAGAACGGTCCGGCGCAATGCAAGACGACGTCCACGCCATCGAGGTTGCGCGCGATCTCGACCGGGTTGGAAAGCTCGAACACGCGGCGCAGCAGGCCCAACTCCTTCGCCAGTGCGTCGACCTCGTCGCGGTTGCGGCCTGCGAGCAATGGCTTTAGCCCGCGCCGCGCGGCTTCGCGCGCAATCAGGCGGCCGGTGTAGCCGTTCGCACCGTAGATCAGCAGGCGGCTCATGGCTTGGTCCCGGCCTTGCCCGCCATGGCCACGAGCTTGCGGAAGAACAGCTCAGGCGCGAAGCGCTTGATGCGCCAGCGCCCGCGTTCTCCCTTGGTTGGCAGGATCAGGAACGCGCCGCGCTGGATTTCGCGGAAGATGACGGCGGCGACATCGTCGGCGCTTTGCGTCGCCTTGGCCATGAATCTCTTTGCCGTCGCCTTGTCCGCTTCCGGCGCGCGCGCCGTGTCCATCAGGTTCGTCGGGAAAAACGCGGGACACACGACCGACACCTTGACGGCAGTGTTTGCGAGTTCCGCGCGCAGGGTTTCCGACAGTGAAATCACGCCGGCCTTCGCTGCCGAATACGCGCCCATGCGCGGCGCGTTGGCGAAGCCGGCAAACGAGGCGATGTTGACGATGTGGCCGCTGCCTTGTTCGAGAAGCACCGGCAGGAAGGCGTGGCAGCCCCGCACCACGCCCATCAGGTCGATGTTAATGGTCCAGCGCCAGTCGTCGAGCGAGGTCTGCGCGACGCTGCCCGCGCTGGCGACGCCGGCGTTGTTGATGACGACGTCGACGCCGTCCCAGGCGGCGAGGACCTCGTCGTGCATGGCGTCCACCGAGGCGTCGCTGCCGACATCCACTTTCAGCGCCATCGCGCCGACCCCGAAGTCGCGCATAAGGCGCACGGTGTCCTGCGCGCGGTCGAGGCGGATATCCGCGCAGGCCACGCGCCAGCCGTTTTCGGCAAAGCAGAAGGCGAGCGCGCGGCCGAGTCCGCTGCCGGCGCCGGTGATGAGCACGCGCTTTTCTTTCACGCTGCTGTCCTTTCGCGCATACACTTGTACGGATTGTATGCCAGTGCGAGGAGCGTCGCGATGCAGCCTGATTCCCTTTGCGATTTGCGCGGCAAGACGGCACTCATCACCGGCGCCAGCCGTGGCATTGGCCTGGCGACCGCGCAATTGCTCGCGCAGTGTGGTGCGCAGGTCATCGTATCCAGCCGCCGGCTGGACGCCTGCGCTGCCGCCGCCGCGCAGATCGCGGAATCCGGCGGCAAGGCCGTGGCGATCGCCGCGCATATCGGCGAGGCCGCATCGATCGAGGCGCTGTTCGCCGATCTGGACAAGCACGGCATGCAACTCGACATCCTCGTCAACAACGCGGCGGCAAATCCGTATTTCGGGCCGATGTCGGACATGCCACTGAGTGCGTTCGACAAGACTGTCGAGGTCAACATCCGCGGTTATTTCCTCACCACTCAACTCGCCGCACGCGCGATGCGCGGGCGCGGCGGCGCGATCGTCAACGTCGCTTCGGTCAATGGCCGCCGTGCCGCACCGGGGCAGGGTGCGTATTCCATGACCAAGGCGGCAATCCTGTCGATGACGGAAAGCTGGGCGCGGGAACTGGCACCTGTCGGCATCCGCGTCAACGCGGTGTTGCCGGGACTCACCGATACGAAATTCGCCAGCGCATTGACCGGCAATCCGGAAATCCTCAAACCGCTGCTGCGCGCGATCCCGCTCGGTCGTGCCGCGCAGCCGGAGGAGATCGCGCCAATGATCGCGTTCCTGTGTTCGCCAGCGGCCAGCTACATCACCGGCGCGGGGTTTGCGGTAGATGGCGGGTATCTCGCCTGACTCAACGCAAAAAAATGCCCCGGAAGCTTAGGGGGGAGCTTCCGGGGCGTGGGTCGAAGACCGATCAGGGGAGGGATCGGTCCCCGTAGGTTCACTCAGGGAGGTGAATGAACCAGGTGCCGTTGCGTGCACCTGTACAATTAGATGGAGCGGAAGACGCGAAGTTCAAGGCTTTACGCCTGATTACACTTGCCGGTTCAGAAATCGTTCATCGGCTTGATATTCAATAGCTTGCGATGACGACGGAACGTCGAAGAACCGTCGCGAGCGAAGACAGGTCACGCGCCGCCAGCGCGCAGGAACCGGAGTTTACTTGGGCGTAAATGAGGATTCCGAGCACTGCCGGCATGCGACATGCCGAGCGCAGCAGGTTGTTCGGCGTTCCTAATGGGCTTCATCCCAATTTTCGCCCACCCCAATATCGACGATCAGCGGCACTGAAAGTTTCGCCGCGCCCATCATGCGTTCGCGCACGCCATCCGCAATCTGCGCGACGGCATCTTCGCGCACCTCGAACACGAGTTCGTCGTGCACCTGCATGATCATGCGTGCCGCACCATCAAGCCCCTGCAGCCAGGCATCCACCGCGATCATCGCACGCTTGATGATGTCCGCGGCGGTGCCCTGCATCGGTGCGTTGATCGCCGCGCGTTCGGCGCCGGCGCGCAGGCCCTGGTTGCGCGAGTGGATTTCGTTGAGGTACAGGCGCCGACCGAACAGGGTCTCGACATAGCCGTCGCGATGCGCCTGCTCGCGTGTCGCGTTCATGAAAGCCTGCACGCCCGGATAGCGCTCGAAATAGGTCTTGACGTAAGTGTTCGCCTCGTCGCGGCCGATGCCGAGCTGGCGCGCAAGTCCCCACGCGCTCATGCCGTACATCAGGCCGAAATTGATCGCCTTGGCCGCGCGGCGCTGATTCGGATCCACTTGCTCGGGTGGCACGCCGAACACTTCCGACGCGGTCGCGCGGTGTACATCCTGATTGCCGTGGAAAGCAGCGAGCAGGCCGGCGTCGCCTGAAAGATGCGCCATGATGCGCAGCTCGATCTGCGAATAGTCGGCGGCGAGTATCTTGAATCCTTGCGGCGCGACGAAGGCCTGGCGAATGCGCCGGCCTTCCTCGGTGCGGATCGGGATGTTCTGCAAATTCGGATCGTTCGAGGAAAGCCGTCCGGTTGCCGCCACGGCCTGGTGGTAACTTGTGTGGACGCGGCCCGTGCGCGGGTTCACCGCCTCGGGCAGCTTGTCGGTATAGGTCGAACGCAGTTTCGCCAGCGTGCGGTAGTCGAGGATCAGGCGCGGCAATTCGTGCTGGCCGGCGAGCGCTTCGAGCGCCTCCTCGTTCGTCGACGGCTGGCCGGTCGGCGTCTTGACCGACACCGGCAACTGCAATTCCTCGTACAGCAGCGCCTGCAACTGCTTGGGCGAATCCATGTTGAAATTCCGCCCGGCGATCCCGAAACTCCTGTTGCTGGATCTCCAGCAGACGCTTGCCGAGTTCGTTGCTTTGCTTCTTCAGCTTGCCGACGTCGATGAGCACGCCGGTCTGCTCCATGCGCGCGAGCACAGGCACCAGCGGCATCTCGATTTCCTCGAACACGCGGCGCAGATTCGGGCTCGCTCTTCGAGCTTCGGCCATAACGCTTGATGCAGGCGCAAGGTGATGTCCGCGTCCTCGGCGGAATATTCCGCCGCGCGTTGCACGTCGACTTGCGCGAACGGAATCTGTTTCGCGCCCTTGCCGGCCACGTCTTCGTAGTGGATGGTGTCCACGCCGAGGTATTTCTTCGCCAGCGTGTCCATGTCGTGACGGCTGCCGGACGAATTCCACACGTAGGATTCGAGCATGGAATCGAAACGCACCCTGGCCACGTCGATGCCGTAGTTCGACAGCACGTTCATGTCGTACTTGGCGTGCTGGCCCAATTTGGGTTTTTGCGCGTCTTCCAGCAGCGGCTTGAGCGCGGCGAGCACGTCGTCGCGACGCAGTTGCGTCGGTGCGCCGGGATAGTCGTGCGCCAGTGGCACATAGGCGGCGTGGCCGGGTTCCACCGCGAACGACACGCCGACGATTTCCGCGCGCATGGGGTCCAGGCTCGTGGTTTCGGTGTCGATGCAGATCAGTTCGGCGGCGCGCAGTTTTTCAAGCCAGGTGTCGAAGCGCTCCCGGGTGAGGACGAGTTCGTAATTACGGTTCTCCGAGTGCGCGGGCACGGGTTCCGCGGCAGCGGGCGCGGCCTGCGGCGCAATTACGGTTTCGGCGGCGCTTTCTTTTGCATCCAGTTCCTTCAACGCCGCCTTGAATTCGTAGCGCGTGTACAGCTCGCGCAGCGTTGCCGTATCCGGCTCCGCGAAGGCAAGATCGGACGGCTTTACGTTCATTTCCACGTCGGTCTTGATCGTTGCCAGCTGGCGCGACATGGGCAGTTGCGCCAGCGCGGCGCGCAGGCTCTCGCCGATCTTGCCGCCGATCTTGTCCGCGTTGGCGATGACGGTATCCAGCGTGCCGTATTCGCCGAGCCATTTCGCCGCGGTCTTGGGCCCGCATTTCGGTACGCCGGGGATGTTGTCCGCGCTGTCGCCGACGAGGGCGAGATAGTCGACGATCTGGTCCGGACGCACGCCGAACTTGGCGAACACGCCCGTCCACATCCAGCGTCGAGTTCGTCATCGTGTTGACGAGTCGGACATGTGGCGAAACCAGTTGCGCCAGATCCTTGTCGCCGGTCGAGACGACGACGTCGATGCCCTGCGCCGCGGCCTGCAGCGCGAGTGTTCCGATCACGTCGTCCGCCTCGACGCCCGGCACGCGCAGGATCGGAAAACCGAGTGCGCCGACCAGCGCCAGCATGGGTTCGATCTGCGCGCGCAGGTCATCCGGCATCGGCGGGCGATGCGCCTTGTATTGCTCGAAGATCGCGTCGCGGAATGTCGGTCCCGGCGCATCGGCGACAAAGGCGACATGCGCGGGTTTTTCCTTCAGCGTCGCGCGCAGCATGTTGAACACGCCGAACAGCGCGCCGGTCGGCTCGCCCATCCGGTTCGACAGCGGCGGCAGCGCGTGGAAGGCGCGGTACAAGTAGCCGGAACCGTCGATCAGGACCAGAGTCGGACGTGACATGATGCTGCACCGGCGTGACGGGCTTTTCAGCTTGGCGCAGCACGGCGATTTTTGCAACGAAATGGCGCGTCCAATCGTCACAAAAAATCGCCATACACGCGTGCTATGCTCGACGCAAACGCGGGAGGTGTGAAATGAAATCCGTCCATGTGCTTGGCAGGGTGTTGATCGCTTCGATACTGAGCGGTGCTGGCGGCGCGGCCTTTGCCCAAGGCAAGCCGGCTTCCGATCCGTTGCCGCCAGTGCAGGCGCCGCCGTCCATGAACGATCCAGGCGTCAAGCCGGCTGCGCCAGCAGCGCAGGCGCCTGCTGCACCCGCAACGAAACCTGCCGAGAAAGCCCAGGAGCAATCCACCTTGCCGCCGGAAGTGCAGGCCGCCGCGAACGTGGCCGAACTGCCGGTGGTGACGGTGCGCCAGAACGGCAACGAAACCGTCGAGGAATACCGCAAGAAGGGCAAACTGCTGTTCGTGCGCGTGCTCGAGAAACAAGGGGCCGACGAAGTTCTACGTCGACAACCCGTCGGTGATCCCGCCTAACCTGATGCAGCAATTGTCCGGGCCGTCGGGCGTTGTGCAGCCGGTGTACTACAAGCTGGCCGACTGGAAGTGATCGCGTCGCCCTAGTTTCCGGCAAACGCATCCAGCAGCGCCACGCGCGGCAATTTGCCCGCCGCATTGCGCGGCAACGCGGCGACGATCTTGAGCGGACGCGGCAGGAAGACCGGGTCCACGCCTGCGCGCAGCGCGTCGAGGATTTCCCCCGCGGCGATTCCCGGTGCAACAACGAGCGCGGCCAGACGCCGCAGGCCGCCGGCGTCCGCGTCGAGTTGAAATATCGCGCCGTCCTCGACACCGGGGACCGCCAACAGGCGGCGGTTCAAGTCGCCGAGCGAAGCACGCTTGCCGGCAATTTCGAGCAGGTCGCCGTTGCGGCCGCGCACGCGGAAGTGTCCCGGCGGCAGCAGTTCCACGATGTCGTGCAACAGCGTCGGTGCGGGGAAATACGGCGCGTCGACCAGGGTGCCGTCGGGCTGCGGATGCAGGCTCACTCCCGGATACAGCTTCCACGGTTCGTCGCGCGTGGCACGACGCTCGCGCGATGACGCAGGTTTCGGTGGAGCCGAACAACTCGATCACGCACGTCGCGTAACGGGCTTCCGCAGCGCTCGCGAGTTGTGCATCCAGCGGTGCGGTCGCGCTGACGATGGCAGTGAGTGCGGGCAGATCCGTATCGGAACGCAGCAGCGCGCGCAGGTGGTGTGGCGTTGTCACGAGCACGCGCGGCGCCGGAACCTGTGCGAGCGCACGTGCGATATCGGCCGGGAAAAACGGGTGTCCCGAATGAATCGCGGCGCGGCTGCGCAGCGGCAACAGCACGGAAAGTTCGAGTCCGTACATGTGTTGCGGCGGCACGGTCGCGACGATGTTCGCGGCACCGTTGGCACAGACGGCGCTGGCATTGAGCGCACTGCTCGCGCACACCGCGCCCCAGGTCTTCGCATTCGCCTCGGGGACCCCGGTGCTGCCCGAGGTGAAGGCGATCGCGACGACCCGATCCGGCGGCAGTACCGGCATCGACGCGGTATTGCCGCGCAAGGTTTGCGGCAGCAAGAATTGCCGTGCCGGCACCGGATCGAGCGCGCGTTCGGCCAGCACGTAACTGTCCGGATAGGCGCCCAGCGTTTCCGCGATGGCCTGCGGCGTGCGCGTGCCCGGCAGGAGGTTCGACTGCCCGGCCAGGGCGGCGGCACAAAATGAAACGATGAAGCGATAGCGGTCGTCGCACAGGTTCACGACGTGGCGTGCCGACGGCAACCGTGCGGCCAGCGCGTCGACTTCGGCCAGGAATTGGCCCGCGGTTACGGCTCTGTCTTCGCGCCAGGCGACGATGCGCGACACATCCGCATCGGCCAGCAATGGCAACGCAGGCGGTGAAGCAGCATGGATTCCAACGACCGCAGACACGTTCCCTCCCCCATCAAGTCCGGATCTGTTCCCCGCTGATCGCGTCGCGGATCGGGGTTGGCCGCTCCTGGCCGCCAACCGCGCCGTCGAGAATATAACCGAGTTGCTCGCCGAAGGCGCTGCGTACCTGCGCAGCCGTGCGCGCCGGCAGCTCGCCGTGGCGGTTGGCGCTGGTCGACACCAGCGCGCCACCGAACGCGCGGCACAGCGCGGCAGCGAGCGGGTGCGCGGTGACGCGCAGGGCGATGCCGGCGTGGCTGCCCGCGATCCAGTCCGGCACGGCAAGCGCGCGCGGAAAGATCCAGGTATGCGGGCCGGGCCAGGTCGCGCGCGCACGCGCCAGCGCGTCCACAGGCACGCGCGCGAGGTCGATATACTTTTCCACCTGGGCAAAATCCGCCGCGATCAGCAGCACACCCTGCGTCGGCGGACGCTGCTTGAGCGCGAACAGGCGCTCGAACGCGGCGTGATCGTGCGGATCGCAGCCGAGGCCATAGACCGCCTCGGTCGGGTAGGCGACAACGCCGCCGGATCGCAGCGCCGCTGCGCGCCGCTTGCAGTGCCGCATCCATCGTCTCAGGTCGCGGGTGCTTTCGCGCGCGGGGCGGCCTTCTTGGCCACAGGCTTCTTCGCGGCGGCCTTCTTGGCGGGGGTCTTTTTCGCGGCCGCTTTCTTCGTTGCGGCCTTTTTCGCCGGCGTCGTGCGTTCGCCTTCGCGGCGGACTTGGCCGGCGCGCCTTTGGCCGCCTTGCCGAAACGCCCGCGCTTGGGCCGCAGCGGCGCCGCGGCGAGCAGTTCCGCACATTCGGCCTCGGTCAGCGCGGCCGGCTCGCGGTCCTTGGGAATGCGCGCGTTCTTCTCGCCGTCGGTGATGTAGGGACCGTACTGGCCGCGCAGGACCTGGATCGCGCCGTCGCGGAAACTTGCGATCACGCGGTTGCGCAGCGCCTCGGCTTTCTCGTGCAGCACTTCCTTCGCGCGCGCCAGTTCGATCGTATACGGATCGTCGGGCGGCTTGATCGAGGCGTAGGTCTTGCCGTGCTTGACGAACGGTCCGAAGCGGCCGATGCCGACGCTGATCGTCTCGCCGTCATCCGCGATGCCGAGATCGCGCGGCAGCTTGAACAGCTGCAGCGCGTCCTCGAGCGTGATCGTGTGGATGCTCTGGCCCGGACGCAACGAAGCGAAGCGCGGCTTTTCGGCGTCGTCCTTGGTGCCGATCTGCGCCATCGGCCCGTAGCGGCCCAGGCGCACGCTGAGCGGGCGGCCCGAGGCGGGATCCAGTCCAAGTTCGCGCGAGCCGCTGGCTTCGGCGCGGTCGACGGTTTCGGTTTTATCCGTGACCAATGCCTTGAACGGCGTCCAGAATTTGCGCAGCAGAGGTACCCAGTCCTCTTCGCCGCGCGATACCGCGTCGAGTTCGTCCTCGAGCTTCGCGGTGAAGTCGTAGTCCACGTACTGGGTGAAATGCCCGGACAGGAACTTCGCCACGGCGCGGCCGACATCGGTCGGGTGGAAGCGGCGCGAGTCGAGCAACACGTATTCGCGGTTGAGCAGCGTCTGGATGATGCTGGCGTAGGTCGACGGGCGGCCGATGCCGTATTCCTCCAGCGTCTTGACCAGCGAGGCCTCGGAAAAGCGCGGCGGCGGCTCGGTGAAATGCTGGTCGGCCAGCACCTGCGCGAGCGGCACTGGCTTCGCCGACTTTCATCGCCGGCAGCTTGCGGTTTTCGTCTTCTTCCTCGGCGGCCTTTGCGTCGCGGCCTTCCTCGTACACGGCAAGGAATCCCGGGTCGACCACGGTAGTGCCGCTGGCGCGGAACGTGGAGTCGCCACCGGCATCGAAATCGACCGAAACCGTGTTCAGCGTCGCGTGCTGCATCTGGCTGGCAACCGCGCGCTTCCAGATCAGATCGTAGAGCTTGCGTTGATCGTCGTTGAGGAAGCCGGCCATGCTGGCCGGCGTATGCAGCGCCGAGGTCGGGCGGATCGCCTCGTGCGCTTCCTGCGCGTTCTTGGATTTGGCGCGATAGAAATGCGGGTGTTCGGGTACGGCGCGCGCGCCGTAGTCGCGCGCAATGACCTTGCGGATTTCCGCTATGGCCTCGCTGGCGAGGCTCACCGAGTCGGTACGCATGTAGGTGATAAGACCGACCGTGCCCTCGTCGCCGAGCGTGACGCCTTCGTACAGGCCTTGCGCGATGCGCATGGTGCGACTGGTCGAGAATCCCAGCTTGCGCGCGGCTTCCTGCTGCAGCGTGGACGTGGTGAACGGCGGCGCGGGACGGCGCTTGCGTTCCTTGGACTGCACCTCGCTGACAATCAACCGTCCCTGTGCGGATTTGATCAGGCCGTCGCGCGCGACGTGCGCGTCTGTCTCGTTGGTCAGATCGAACTGTTCGAACTTCTTGCCGCGCAGCGGGTCAGGCGCGCGGCGAAGCGCTGCACCGGATGCGCGCAGTCGGCTTCGATGCTCCAGTATTCGCGCGCCTTGAACGCTTCGATTTCTTCCTCGCGCTCGACGATCATGCGCAGCGCCGGCGATTGCACGCGACCGGCCGAGAGGCCGCGCTGCACCTTGCGCCACAGCACCGGCGACAGGTTGAAGCCGACCAGGTAATCGAGCGCGCGACGCGCCTGCTGCGCGTTGACCAGATCCAGCGAAAGTTCGCGCGGATGCGCGACCGCATCCTGGATTGCGTGCGGCGTGATCTCCGAGAACACCACGCGGTGCACCTGCTTGCCGTCGAGCAATTTCCGCTGCTTGAGGATTTCGGCGATGTGCCAGGAAATCGCCTCGCCTTCGCGGTCCAAGTCGGTGGCCAGATACAGCGCTTCGGCGCTCTTGGCCGCCTTGATGATGGCGTCAACGTGCTTTTCGTTCTTGTCGATCAGCTCGTAATGCATGGTGAAGTCACGGTCGGTGTCGACCGCGCCTTCCTTCGGCTTCAGGTCGCGGACATGGCCGTAGGAAGCCAGGACCTGGAAGTCCTTGCCGAGGTATTTGTTGATCGTCTTGGCCTTGGCAGGCGATTCGACGATGAGCAGGTTCTTGGCCATGCGAGTGCCGTATAGAGATGCAATGGGCCCGGTTCGACCGGGCCCTTCTTATTTCAGTGTGCCCACAGGTTCGGGCTTGGTGTCAAGCACGCGTGTTCTTCAACGTCGCGCATAACGCCCGTTTTCGGCAGCCACGGCGCCATCGAGTTCAAGCACGAGCAACATCGAGGACAGGGCCGCGGCAGGCAGCCCGGTGCGCCCAACGAGTTCGTCGAGCGCCGCCGGTTCGGCGTCCAGCGCGCCGAGCAGACGCTGATAATCCGGATCGCGTTGTGCTGCGGCGGACACCGGTACCGGCGCGCTGGGTGCGTCGAGGCGCCGACGCAGGCCTTCGGCGAGCAGGCCGCCGAGGCCGCGCAATTCCTCGATCACCTCTTCGGCGGTTTCCACCAGTTTGGCGCCGTCGCGGATGAGCTTGTGGCAGCCGCGCGCGAGCGGTGAGTGGATCGAGCCGGGCAGGGCGAAGACTTCGCGGCCGGCGTCGCTGGCCAGGCGCGCGGTGATCAGCGATCCGGAATTCAGTCCCGCTTCCACTACCAGCGTACCCAGGCTCAAGCCCGCGATCAGGCGGTTTCGGCGCGGAAAGTTCTCGGGTTTTGCCGGGCGTGCCGGGCGGAAATTCCGACACCAGCGCGCCGTGCGCCGCGATGCGTTCGGCCAAGTCGCGGTGCTGGCGCGGATAGACCAGGTCCGGCCCGGTGCCGAGCACGGCGATGGTCTTGCCGCCACCTTCCAGCGCGCCCTCGTGCGCTGCGCCGTCGACACCCTCCGCAAGTCCGCTGGTGACCGTGTTGCCGACTTGCGCGAAGGTCTTGGCGAAGGCTCGCGCGTTCGCCAATCCTCCGGCGCTGGCGCTGCGCGCGCCGACGATGGCGATCTGTGCCGACCACAGGCAGGCCGGATCGCCAGCCACGAACAACGCGGCCGGTGGGTTGGCCGCGTCGCGCAGCAGGGCCGGAAAGTCTTCGCTGGTGGCGACGATCAGGTAGTGATCCGGTGCGGCGAGCCAGGCGAGGTCGCGTTCGATCGTCGCTTCGTCCGGTGCGGCCAGCCAGGCGCGCGCTTCCGCGCTCACGCGTGCCTCGCGCGCAGCGGCTGCCTGTACGCTGGCACGCGTTGCCGTGCCGCCCGACGAGTTCGCGCACGACGGCCGCGCCCAGCCCCGGCGCACGCAGCAGCGCCAGCCAGGCGCGGGTTTCGTCGATGGGCATTTCGAGCGGCATGGCGCGAGTGTAGCGGATGCGCAAATGCAAACGGCGCGGAGATCCGCGCCGTTCGACTCGAGCATTCCTTGAAGCGTCAGGTGTGGTCGGGGTCGTAGAGCTTGTCGCCCAGATGCACCGGCCGGATGCCGTCCATGATCAGGCCGTAACTGACGCGGTCGAAGGTGCGGAAGATCATCACATGACCGATGTATTCCTCCGGCAGCTGCACCTTCGCATCATCGGGATGGAAGAATGCCTTGAAGCTGTTCTCTGGATAGTCGGAGCGATCCTGCACCACGTCGCCCGCATGGAAAATCGAGAACGTCTGACCGTTTTCCACGCCATCCGCGGCGCCGCCGGAGAGCGCCACCACCTGCAGGCGGCCGACCGCGTTCAGCGCGTCGGTGAAGGCGATCACGCGCATGTTCGGTGGCACCTGCTTGGGCGCGTGCGGCACATACTGGAAGTCGAACTGGTTGTTCTGCAGTGGCAACACGAAATCGCCGGGGCGCACTTCGTAGTCGGTGCTGGTCACCAGAACCGACGCTGGATTGCCAGCGTGCGTGGCCTGGACATCGCCGAATTGCAGCATCTCGTAACCGAGAAAATGCACGTCGCCGTGCAGGGTGAAATGATCCGGGCCGTGATGCCAGAGCATGCTCGGGCGGTCGTCGCGATCCTGCATGTCCTGACGGAACACCTCGTCCGGACGCCCGTCCTTGCCGGTTATCAGGTAATAGCGTCCGACCGGGCGCACCAGCACATAACGCTGGCCGGGCTGGGCGTCGAGCCCGCGCACGTACACGAGCTGGCCTGTCGAGCCGTTGATGTAGTGGTCCTCGATGCCGACCACGTGCGGGGCGCGCTTGAATTCGTCTTCGCTGACGAGGCGCGGCTTCTTCAGGAAATCCTCGATCGCCGAGAGCGGCAACGGTTTGACCGCGCTTTCCAGCTGCTCGGCGCGGGTATGCGGTTCGATGCCGCCACGACCGGCGAAACCGATGCCCGGTTTGCCGTTCAGATAGGCGAGGCTGAGCACGTCGCCCGGATAGATCAGATGCGGATTCCTGACTTGCGGATTGGCCTGCCAGACTTCCGGCCACTGCCACGGCTTTTGCAGGAACTTCGCCGCGATGCTCCACAGCGTGTCCCCCTTTTGCACCGTGTAGGTGTCGGGGTGATCCTTCGCAAGCTGCACCGAGGCGGCGTAAGCCGTGAGCGTGAGCAGCAATCCGGCGCAAATTGCAGGTAGTTTTTTAAGCATGGCTGCCAATTACCTGATTCCCAAAGGGCTTCCCGAGTGTATACGAAAATTTTAACGGCGCAAATGACGACCCGCACAAAATTGCGCCTGGACCCATTCCGCGGCGCCTAAAGTCGCGCCAAGTGTCGAATCGGCGTAGAATTTTTGCTGAAATCCCGGCACTTTGCCGGCGCTTGAGCCGGTACTCCCGTCGCCCCATATCGATGCCATGCTGAACATCCTGGAATTCCCCGACCCGCGCCTGCGCACCAAGGCCAAACCCGTTGCCGTGTTCGACAAGGACCTGCACGCGCTCATCGACGCGATGTTCGCGACCATGTACGCCGCGCCCGGCATCGGCCTGGCCGCGACCCAGGTCAACGTGCACAAGCAACTGCTGGTGCTCGACGTTTCCGAGGAAAAGAACGCGCCGCTGGCCCTGATCAATCCGAAGATCGTCGAACGCGAAGGCGCGCAGGTCTATCAGGAAGGCTGCCTGTCGGTGCCCGGCATCTTCGCCGACGTGGAGCGTTCCGAGCGCATCGTCGTCGAAGCGCAGGATCGCGACGGCAAGCCGATCCGCATCGAGGCCGACGGCCTGCTCGCGGTGTGCATCCAGCACGAGATGGATCACCTGATCGGAAAACTCTTCGTCGACTATCTGTCGCCGCTCAAGCGCGAGCTGGTGCGCAAGAAGCTGGAAAAAGCGCACCGCGCCACGGCCTGAATCGACGATGCCCACGCCGCTTCGGCTGGTATTCGCCGGCACGCCCGAGTTCGCGGTGTCCGCATCTGCGCGCCTGCCTCGCGGAAAATGTGGAAATTGCGGCGGTGTATACGCAGCCCGACCGCCCGGCCGGGCGCGGCCGCACGCTGGCGGCAAGTCCGGTCAAGCAGGCCGCGCTGGCGGCTGGACTTGCCGTCGAACAGCCCGAATCGCTCAAATCGCCCGACGCGAAGGCACGCTTGCGCGAATTGAAACCCGATCTGTCTCGTCGTCGTCGCCTATGGATTGATCTTGCCGCGCGCGGTGCTGGCGATTCCGCGCCTGGGTTGCTGGAACGTGCATGCCTCGCTGTTGCCGCGCTGGCGCGGTGCCGCGCCGATCCAGCGCGCGATCCTCGCCGGCGACACCCAAACCGGCGTGTGCCTGATGCGCATGGAAGCCGGACTCGATACCGGCCCCGTGATGCTGCGTCGCGAAATCGGCATCGCCGCGGACGACACCGGCGGCAGCCTGCACGACAAGCTCGCCGCGCTCGGCGCGCAGGCGCTCGGCGAAGGATTGCGGCGCACCCTGGCCGGCGAAACGCTGGTCGCAACGGCGCAGCCGGAAGCGGGTATCACCTACGCGCACAAGCTGGAAAAATCCGCGGCGCGGCTGGACTGGAACGAATCTGCCATCGCATTGGAGCGCAAGGTGCGCGCCTTCGATCCCTGGCCGGTCGCGGAAGCGGACCTGGCCGGCGAGCGCGTGCGGGTCTGGTCCGCGCAGGCATTGCCGGGCAACGGTGCGAGTCCGGGTGCCGTCATCGCGGCCACGAAGCACGGCATCGATGTCGCCTGCGGCGAAGGCGCTCTGCGAATGATCAGACTCCAGCGTGCCGGCGGGCGCGTCGTGACCGCGGCGGATTATCTGAACGCACGCCCCGAGTTGAAGCGCGCGTGAGCGCAAGTCGCCCCGACCCGCGCGCGCTGGCGGCGCAGGCGCTGGCCGGCGTCGTCGCGGGACAATCGCTGCGTGCGGCATTTGCCGCAGCGACCACGAAATTGCCGGATGCGCGCGACCGCGCACTGCTGTCGAGCCTGCTGCACGAAGGCGCACGCTGGTGGCTGCGCTTCGACACCGCTGTCGGCAGCCTGCTGGAACGGTCGTTGCGCGAGCGCGACGCCGACATCCGCGCCTTGCTCGTGCTCGGCCTCGTGCAACTGGAAATCATGGACCTGAGCGACTACGCCGCCGTGGCTGCCACGGTCGAGGCCACGCGCGCCTTGCGCAAGCCGGCGTTTGCGGGCCTCGTCAACGCCGTGCTGCGGCGCTGGCTGCGCGAGCGCGAAACGCGACGCGCGGAGCTGGATCGCGATACGGTGACGCGCACGGCGCATCGACGTTGGCTGATCGAAAAATTCGACGCCGATTGGCCGGATCAGGCCGAAGCCATCCTTGCCGCGAACAACGCACCGGCGCCGCTGTGGTTGCGCGTCAACCGACGCCGTATCGCGCGCGCGGATTTCGCTGCGCAATTGGCAGAGCAGGGCATCGTTTGCCGCGTGCCGGATGATGCGCCCGACGCGTTGATCCTCGAGGCGAGCCGCGACGTGACCAGTTTGCCCGGTTACAGCCAGGGCCTGTTTTCGGTGCAGGACGGCGCCGCGCAACAGGCCGTGCGCCTGCTCGACCTGCATGACGGCCAACGCGTGCTCGATGCCTGCGCCGCGCCCGGCGGCAAGAGCGCGCATATCCTGGAATCGGCCGATGTCGAACTGACCGCGCTCGACAGCGACGCGCGGCGGCTGCCGCGTTTGCGCGAAAACCTGCAACGGCTCGGCCTGTCCGCCGACGTGCGCGTGGGTGATGCTGCCAATCCGCACGGCTGGTGGGATGGCCGCCCGTTCGATCGCATTCTCGTCGACGCGCCGTGTTCGGCGACCGGTATCATCCGCCGCCAGCCGGACGTGAAGCTGCATCGCCGCGCGGACGATATTCCGACCCTTGCGGCAACCCAGTCGCGCCTGCTCGAGGCGCTGTGGCCTTTGCTCCGGAGCGGCGGGCGCTTAGTCTATGCCACGTGCTCGGTACTGGCGGACGAAAACGCGCGCCGAATCGAAGCGTTTCGTCGACCGCCCGCGCGGATGCGCGACCGATGGCGCCGCCGCTGTCCTGGCATGCGGCGGGCGCGGGCGCGCAGAACCTGCCGGGAGAATCCGGCATGGACGGATTTTTTTATGCGGTATTGGAAAAGCGTAATTAGTATATTTTTATGCATCGCGCTTGGCGCCTGCGCGCCTGCGCCGGGCGCATTCGTGTTGCGTTCGGCCACGCTCGATGCCGGCAGCGCTGACCGTGCGCAGCGACTGGCAACCGGATGCGCAGGTGCTCGATGCGCTCGACCACGGCATCGAACTGCCGTTCGTGGTGTCGCTGAGCGCGCAGCGGTCAGGATTCGCGTCGACCCGGATCCGGCGGCACGTGCAATTGCGCTATTTCCCGCTGTCGCGCCAGTACCAGTTGCGCGATGTGGAAGACGCATCGACGCGCAACTATGCCGCACGTGCGCTGGCGCTGGCGGCGATGGAAAACCTGCGCCTGCCGCTGCCCGGATTCGACGGTGCCGGCGCGACCCTATTGCGCGTGCGTATCGCACTGGATCGCGATGAATTGCCCGGCGCGCTGCGCCTGCCTGCCGTGCTGCGATCGGCATGGCACATGGACAGCGGAGACTACGCGTGGCTCCCGCGGGCCGGTTGACGCGCATCGCCCGGCGCGCGCTGCCGGCGCTGGCGGTGGCCGTGCTGCTGGCCGCGGCGCTGGTGCTTGCCAACGATGCGGCCGGCGGCGCGAGCCGCCTGGGCGCCTGGTACCCGTGGATGCTCGGCGCCTGCGTGCTGGCGCTGACGACGCTGGTCGCGATCATCGTCCAGCGCCTGCTGCGCCTGCGTCGGGAATTGCGCGAACGCGCGCCCGGCGCGAGCTTTGAACCGGCGCGTGCTGGCGATGCTGATCGTGCTCGCTCTGCCGCCGGTATTCGTGGTCTACGGCTTCGCCCTGAATTTTCTCGACGCCACCATCGAAACCTGGTTCAACGTACGCATGGAACACGCCATGGACGATGCGCTGGAAATCGGCCGCGTCTACCTCGACGAACGCCTGCGGGCCGCGCAGCAGGAAAGCGCGGCGCTCGCGCGGACCCTGCACGGCAGCGCCGATGCGGATTTGCAGAAACAACTCGATGCCGCGATCGATGCGCAGGGCGCGTTGCAACTGGCGGTGTTCGGCAAGGACCAGTCCGTGATCGCCACTGCCAGTGCCGATCCGCAATTGCTTACTCCGGCGTATCCGGATTCGGCAACGCTGTTGCAGGTGCAGGGTAACGGCCACTACGCCGCGGCCGAGCCGCTCGGTGCGCGCCTGGTGTTGCGCGTGGTCGATCCGTTGCCGGCGACGGCTCCCGGCAGCGAGCGCCTGCTGCAGGCGTTGTATCCCTTGCCGGCGCGCCTGCAGGCGCTGACCACGGGCGTGGAGCAGGCGAATTTCGATTTCCAGCGCCTGAAATTTCTGCGCGGCTCGCTCAAGCTTACCTTCACGCTGGTGCTCACCTTCGTGTTGCTGCTGTCGGTGCTGTTCGCGCTGATGCTGGCGTTCGGCATCGCGCGCCGGCTGACTGCGCCGATCGGCCGCCTCGCCGCCGCGACGCGCGCGGTCGGTGCGGGCCGCTACGATACGCCGTTGCCGGTCGGCAGCCGCGACGAACTCGGTTTCCTGCTCGCCTCGTTCAACCAGATGCAGCGCGAACTGGAACAATCCAACGCGCGCCTGACCCACAGCGCGCAGGAAACCGAGAACCAGCGCGCGTACCTCAAGGCCGTGCTCGAGCGCCTGTCCGCCGGTGTGCTCGGCATCGACCGCACAGGTACGCTGCGCACGCTTAACCGCGCCGCCGAAAGCATTCTCGACCTGCCGCTGGCGCGCTACGTCGGTCAGCCTCTTTCCGTATTGCGCCGCGATTATCCGCAGCTTGCGCCGCTGCTCGATCCCATCCTGCAACACGTCCGCGAAGGCGTGCGCGAGTGGCGCGAGGAAGTGGTGTTGGCGCGCGGGGACGAACGCCGCCTGCTGTTGTTGCGCGGCGCCGAGCTGGCGGGCGCGGACGCCGGCAGCGTCGCCGTGTTCGACGACCTGACCCAGCTCGACCGCGCGCAGCGCGACGCGGCCTGGGCCGAGGTCGCGCGCCGCCTTGCGCACGAGGTGAAGAATCCGCTCACGCCAATCCAGCTCGCGGCCGAGCGCCTGCGCCGGCGCTTTTTCGGGCGCCTGCCGGCGGACGACACCGAAGTGCTTGACCGCGCCACTCACACCATCGTCGCCCAGGTCGAAGCGCTCAAGTCGCTGGTGAATGCGTTCGGCGACTATGCACGGCCGCCGCAGATCGAGGCGCGCGCGCTGGATCTGCACGCGCTCGCCGGCGAAGTGCTGGATCTGTACGAGAACGACCAGCGTATCCAGCTGACGCGCCGCTTCGAGGCACACGAGCCCGTGCTGCGCGCCGATGCCGGCCGCCTGCGCCAGCTGCTGCACAACCTGATCAAGAACGCACTGGAAGCGATCGGCGACGCACGCAAGCCGCATATCGAGGTGGCGACGCGCGACTTTGTGGAAAATGGCCAAAAGTGGATCGAACTGTCCGTCGCCGACAATGGCCCGGGCCTGCCCGCGGGTTTTGGCGAACGCTGGTTCGAGCCTTACACCTCGAGCAAGCAGCGCGGCACGGGCCTCGGCCTTGCCGTCGCAAAGAAAATCGCCGAGGAACACGGCGGCAGCATTCGCGCGGAGAATCGTGCCGGTGGCGGTGCGGTGTTCGTCCTGCGCCTGCCGCGCGAGGCCGCGGCATGAGCGCCGCGACGGCGAGCGAACGCCGCGCTTTCTGGCTGTTCGCCCTGCTTGCCGTGTGCGTGCTCGGCGCGGGCCTGGGCCTGCGCGATCCGTGGCCGGCGGACGAGCCGCGTTTCGCCCTCGTCGCCCAGCAGATGGTGCAAAGCGGCGACTGGCTGTTCCCGCACCGCGGCAGCGAACTGTACGCGGACAAGCCGCCGCTGTTCATGGCCCTGCAAGCGGCCGCGTATGAACTGACCCGGCACTGGCGCGTCGCCTTTCTGCTGCCGTCGTTGCTCGCGTCTCTGGGAACCTTGTTGCTGGTCTACGACCTTGGCCGGCGCCTGTGGGACCGGCGCACGGGACTGATCGCCGCCTGGCTGACCCTGTTCGCCATCGGCTTCACGTTCCAGGCGCGGCGCGCGCAGATCGATCCGACGGTCACGTTCCTGATCACCTTGGCCAACTACGGCCTGCTGCGGCATCTGCTGCGCGGGCCGGACTGGCGGCAGTGGATGCTCGGCGGATTCGCCGCGGGCCTGGGCATCATCACCAAGGGAGTCGGCTTCATCGCCTTCTTTTGCGTGTTGCCGTGGCTGTGGATACGCCGGAAAAAACCGGGGCAGGACGAGTTGCGCTGCGCTGGCGGTTGGCGCTGGCTGCTCGCACCGGCGCTGTGCGTGTTCGCTGCAGCGCTTTGGCTGATGCCGATGCTGCTCGCGGTGCAGGCGCATCACGACCCGGCTTATGCGGCGTATGCGAACAACATCCTGTTCCACCAGACCGCGCAACGCTATCTGGACGCCTGGCATCACGACCAACCGCCCTGGTATTACCTCGAGGTGATTGCGCTGCAGTGGTTGCCGCTCAGTCTTTTCCTGCCATGGTTGGCGCGGCCGTGGTGGCGGAGCTTGCGCGAGCGCGATGCGCGCTACGCCGTGTTGCTTGGGTTTGTCGCACTCGCAGTGGTGTTCTTCAGCCTGTCGGCGGGCAAGCGCGAGGTCTACATCTTGCCGGCGCTGCCGATGTTGGCACTCGCCGCAGCGCCGCAGGTTCCACGGATTCTCGATGCCACGCGCTGGCCCGCGCGCCTGCTGTGGACGCTGTGCGCGTTGCTTGCCGCGGGTGCGCTCGGCGTCGGCGCGTATGCGGGTTGGATGAATCCGGATTGGGGCCTGCGCCAACTCGCCGCGCGCGAACTGGATGCACAGGCGGCACCGATCTGGGACTGGCTCGCCGCGTTCGGACTTGCCGGGATCGCCGCCTGCGCCTTGCTCGGCCCGCGCCGTCCCTTGCGCGTGTGCACGCTGGTGCTCACCGCGTTCTGGGTCTGCGTCGGATTCGGCGTGCAGCCAGCGCTCAACGACGCGAGTTCCGCGCGCGGCCTGATGCGCGCGGTCGGTGCGCGCCTCGGCGTGCAGGGCGAACTCGGACTCGTGGCATGGAAGGAACAGAACCTGCTGATGGCCGACCGTCCGGCCGTTGATTTCGGGTTCACCCAACCTTGGCGCGAGCAACTGTCCGCAGCGATCCGCTGGCAGGAAGCCGCGCCCGCGCAACGCTGGATCCTGTTGCCTGACACCGCGCTCGATCCCTGCATCGGGCGCCGCCGCGCGGTCGATGTCGGTACGTCCAACCGCATCAACTGGTGGCTGCTGCGTGCCGACGCGGTGGCCGATGCCTGCCGCGATGGGAAAGTGCCCGACGCGGCCGCGGCCGCGTCGCACTGAGGGCCGTGGTTTTTCGCCGCTTCGTCAGATCGCGTAGCCGCGGTCGAGCAGCCACAGCATCACGAATTTCTGGCGCACGTAATTCGCCTCGACCCAGGCGTAGACCAGGCCGCGCCAGCCGTCGAGGAAGCCGGCGCGCAGCACGTAACCGCGCACGAAGCGCCAGAACGGATTGAGCACGAGGTTCCACCAGTGCGCGCGCCGGCCGCGCGCGTGGTGGTGACGCGCCATGAGTTCGGCGTAACGCTGCAAGCGTCCGAGCTGGTCGGCCAGCGAGCGGTAGGCGCGGTGCTCCAGGTCGCCATCCAAGGCCGCCACCGTGCCGTCGACGCTGGCGTGTTCGTGGATCTCGCGATCACCGCGCCAGCCGCCGCAGCGGCGGTCGAACATGCGCATGGCGCGATCCGGGTACGCGTTGCCGTGGCGCAGGAATGCGCCGAAATATTCCGTCGCGCGCGCAAAACGGTAACCGGCTGCGCCTGCAAAACCGCCGGCTACGCGCCGCCTCGATCGCTGCCCGCAGCTGCGGCGTGACGCGCTCGTCCGCGTCCAGGCACAGCACCCAGTCGTGGCGCGCATTGCGCACCGCGAAATCCTTTTGCGTGCGGTAGCCGTCGAACGCGCGCACGAGCACGCGTGCGCCATGCGCCTGCGCGAGCTCGCGCGTGGCATCGGTCGATGCCGAGTCGACCACCACGATGTCGTCGCAGAACGCGACCGACTGCAGGCAGGCGACGATGCGGTCGGCTTCGTTGCGCGTGATGATGCAGGCGGAAAGCTGTGGGCGGGTGGTGTCGGGCATGGTCGCGAAGGTTAACCCATGCCCGCGCGGTCGGCATCGGGCAACGCCGGCCTCGCACGGCGCGCCGACGCGAGGCGGCACGGTCGCTTCATGGCCGGGCCGTCGCCAATCCGCGCCAAGCCGCGAACACCTGCGTGGGAGCGATCTGCGCAACGCCTGCCGTGGGAGGTTGTGCGCCGAGATTGACGATCGGCCGGCCGATCGCACTGCGACGCGCCCAATTTTGCGGGCCGTATTTGCCGCCGAACAACACGACCAGCGGACAGCCCATCGCGGCGGCCAGGTGCGCCGGTCCCGAGTCGACCGAAACCATACTGTGCGCGCGCTCGAGCACGCCGAGCAGGCGGCGCACGGGCAAGTCCGTCGTCGCCAGTTTCACCTGGGGCAGATTCGTTTCGCGCGCGATCGCTTCGCACACCGGCGTTTCCACGGGCGATCCGCACAGCAGCAGGTTCGCCGCCGGCAGGGATTCGTGCATGGCGCGCAGCAGGCCGACCCAGGATGCAACCGGCCAGAATTTCGGATCGACCTCGCGCCGCCGCCACCAGCGCCGCAGGCGCCAGTTGCCAGGCTGCAGCAATATCAGCGGCGCCTCCATGAGGCCACGATGCCGCAGCCAGGCCTGCGCATCGGCTCGGTCGTTCGCGTCGAGGTACAGGCGGGGTGCGGCATGTGCGTCGTCGTCGCGCCAGGGATAGTCGGCCGCGCGAAACGCCGCCGGTGTCGTGCGGCCGAAGCGCAGCACCTGTTCGACCTTGTGTTCGTCGGCTTGCTCGCCGATGTCGGGCATGAACAGGCAGCGCTCGCGCGGCACGCGCGCCCACCGCAACAACCAGCGGATGTGCTTGAGCGAGCCGCGCGAATCCTCGGAAATGTAGATGGGTCCTGCGAAGTGGCGCAGCCAGGCAATCGCGCGCCAACGTTCCGGGCTGAACGCGAGCAGGGTGCGGCGCGAGCGGAACTGCGTGATTTCGCCGACGTCCGGATGCGCCGCATACAGGGCGCCGGTCCAGGTTCCCGCGCTGATGATCCGGCATGGCGCTCCATAGCGCTGGCGCAACAGATGCAATAACGGTTCCTGCAGCAGCATGTCGCCGAGGCGGCCGTAACGGATGAGCAGCGGTGTCATCGGTGTCGCCATGAAGATGCGGATTCAAACGGGCACGCGCATTCTAGCGACGCAGACTTAATTTCTTCGCAAAGCGCCGAAACGCGCTATTCTTGCGCGTCGCATTTTCGCCACAGGCCGTTCCATGAGCGCCGGACGCGTACTCATCGTCGACGATGAACCGGATATCCGCAGCACCGTCAAGGAAATCCTCGAGGACGAGGGCTATGTCGCCATCCTCGCCGCGAATGCCGACGAGGCGCGCGCCGCGCGCGAGCGCGAGCGTCCTGACGCGATCCTGCTCGATATCTGGATGCCCGGCACCGACGGCATCGCCTTGCTGCGCGAATGGGCGGCAGCGGGCGTGCTCGCGGCGTGTCCCGTAGTGATGATGTCCGGCCACGGCACGGTGGAGACTGCGGTCGAAGCCACGCGCCTGGGCGCCTGGGATTTCATCGAGAAACCCATTTCGCTGGCAAAATTGCTGCTTACGCTCGAGCGCGCGCGCGAAGCCAGCCGCCTGCGCCACGAAAACGAGGGCCTGCGCCAGCGCCTGGCGCTGCCGCTGGAGCCGGTGGGATCGAGCAAGGCCATCACCGCACTGCGCACGCAATTGCAAAAACTCGCGCAGCACGACGCCAGCGTGCTGATTCGTGGCGAGGCCGGCACCGGCAAGGAAACTCTCGCGCGCTGGCTGCACGCGCACGGCCCGCGCCGCAGCGGTCCGTTCGTCGCCGTCGCGGCGGGCAGCATTCCGCGCGATCACCTCGTCGCCGCGCTGTTCGGCACCGAGGATGCGAGCGGCGTGCAACCCGGCCTGCTCGAACAGGCCAACGGCGGCACGCTGTTCCTCGATGAAGTCGCCGACCTCGACGCCGAGTTGCAGCAGCGCCTGTTCAGCGTTTTGCAGCGCCGCGCCCTGGTGCGCGGCGGCGGCCGGGAACCGGCACCGCTGGACCTGCGCGTGATCGCCGCGAGCGCGCGCGACCTGGACGCGCAGGTGAAGACCGGCGCGTTCCGCGAGGAACTCTACTACCTGCTCAATGTCCTACCTTTGTCCGTGCCGCCGCTGCGCGAGCGCGCCGAGGACGTGCCGGAGCTGCTGCACCTGTACGCGGATTTTTTCGCCGGTCGCGACCGCCTGCATGGCCGCCGTTTTACTTCGGCGGCACACAAGCGCCTGTGCGCCTACGCCTGGCCGGGCAACGTGCGCGAGTTGCGCAACCTCGTGCAGCGCGTGCTGGTGATGGGCGGCGCGGCGGACGTGGAGCCGGCCGAAGTCGAAGCCGCGCTCGGCGTGGCCGCTTCTGCGGTTGCGCCGAGTGCGGCCGGCATCGATTTCGACCTGCCGCTGCGCGAGGCGCGCGAACAGTTCGAGCGCGCTTATCTGCAGCACCAGTTGCAGCAGGCCGGCGGCAGCGTCGGCAAACTGGCCAAGGCGGCCGGCATGGAACGTACACATTTGTACCGCAAGCTGCGCGACCTGGGGGTGGATGTGAAAAACGCGGTGCGCGACGACTGAACACCAACCCAGGAGAAAGCCATGAGCGTGAAAAACAAGGTCGCCCTCGTCACCGGCGCCGCCAGCGGCATCGGCAAACGCATCGCCGAAGTGCTCGCGGACAACGGCGCGCACATCGCCATCGCCGACATCAACCAGGCCGCCGCCGACGCGGCCGCGGCGGATATCCGCAAACGCGGCGTCAAGGCCACGGCGGTGATGATGGACGTGACCAGCGAGGACCAGGTCGAGGCCGGCGTGGACAAGACCGTGAAAGATCTTGGCAGCGTCGACATCCTGGTTTCCAACGCCGGCATCCAGATCGTCAATCCGATCGAGAATTTCGCCTTCGCTGACTGGAAGAAGCTGCTCGCGATCCACCTCGACGGTGCCTTCCTGACCACGCGCGCGTGCCTGAAGCGCATGTACGCGGCGGGCAAGGGCGGCAGCGTCATCTACATGGGCTCGGTGCATTCCAAGGAAGCTTCCAAGCTCAAGGCGCCTTACGTCACGGCCAAGCATGGCCTGATCGGCCTCGCCAAAGTCGTGGCCAAGGAAGGCGCCGCGCATGGCGTGCGTGCGAACGTGATCTGTCCCGGCTTCGTGCGTACGCCGCTCGTGGAAAAGCAGATTCCGGAACAAGCGAAGGAACTGCACATTTCCGAAGACGATGTGATCAAGAAAGTGATGCTCAAGGACACCGTCGACGGCGAATTCACCACGGTCGACGACGTCGCCGCCTGCGCGCTGTTCTTCGCCGGCTTCGAAACCAACGCGCTGACCGGACAGAGCATCGTCGTCAGCCACGGCTGGTTCATGCAGTGAGCCCGGCGCGCGCGCGCGGCGCGAAAAAATCCACCAATCCGCAGCGCCGCAAATCCACCAAGACGCCAGCCGCGGCCGTGCGCGACTACGCGCATGTCGCCCTCGTTCTGCAGGGCGGCGGCGCGCTCGGCGCCTACCAGTGTGGCGTTTACGAAGGCCTGGCCGAAGCCGGCATCGCGCCGAACTGGTTTGCCGGCATTTCCGTCGGCGCGATCAATACGGCGCTGCTGGCCGGCAACCCGCCGCAGCATCGCGTTGAACGGCTGCGCGAATTCTGGGAACGCATCTCCACGCCGGCGCTGCCGCTGGCGCGGCGCACAGCCGGTTGGCGGCGTCAGTGGCTGTCCGCTTTCACCGCCATGGAGCCGTGGCGCAGCCTCGCCAATGCCGCCGGCGCGCTGGATGCGCTCGCGTTCGGGCAGAGCGGCTTCTTCGTGCCGCGGCCGCCGGCCACGCTGTGGAATGCGCACGATCCGGCGACGGCGAGCATCTACAGCACCGCGCCGCTCAAGCGTACGCTCGAGGAGCTCGTCGATTTCGATCGCATCAACCACCGCACGGCGCCGCACCTGGCGGTCGGCGCGGTCAACCTGCGCAGCGGCAATTTCGTCTATTTCGACAATCGCGCCACGAAAATCCGCGCCGAGCACGTGATGGCCTCGGCCGCGCTGCCGCCGGGATTCCCCGCGGTCGAGATCGACGGCGAGTTCTACTGGGACGGCGGCGTGGTCTCGAACACGCCGCTCGAATACGTGATCGACAGCGAACCGCAAGGCGACATGCTGGCCCTGCAGGTGGACCTGTGGAGCGCGCGCGGCGAGCTGCCGCGCAATCTCGCCGACGTGCTCGAACGGCAGAAGGACATCCAGTATTCCAGCCGCACCCGGCACGGCACCGACCGCCTCGCCGAACGGCAGCAGTTGCGCACGGCATTGCGCAAGCTTGCGCACGCCTTGCCCGGAAAGCGCCTGCCCGCACCGCTCGCGCGCGAACTCGCACCCTGGCTCGGCGAGGCGTGCCTGAACGTCGTGCACCTGATCTATCGCGCCAAATCCTACGAGGAGCAGTACAAGGATTATGCGTTCGGGACAGCCACGATGCGCGAACACTGGGCGGCGGGTCTGGCCGACATGCGTGCCAGCCTCGCGCATCCCGACTGGTTTGCGCCGCCGCCATCCAATGTCGGCGTTGCCACCCATGACATCCATCGCGGGCGCCAATGAGCGCGCGGCTCGACAGCTTGCGCGCGCTGTGCGGCGGGCCGCGCGACGGCGCGCTGCTGCGCGTGGCCCTGGCCAATGCCTTGGTCGCCGAAGGAATGGCGGCTGAGGCGATCGCCGAATTGCGCCGCGCCCTGGAATTCGATCCGGACTATTCCGCGGCCTGGAAGCAGCTAGGCAGACTGTTGGCCGAATCCGGGGATGTGACCGCAGCCATCGAGACTTATCGCCGTGGCATCGCCGCCGCGCAAAAGCGCGGCGACAATCAGGCGGAAAAGGAGATGCAGGTGTTCCTGCGGCGGTTGGAAAAATCCGACGCCTGAATCAGCCGCGTTCCTGCGCCGGCCGGATCGAATAACGCTTGTAGGCCCACTGATATTGCTCGGGCGCGATGCGCACGCAATCCTCGACACCGCGATTGAGCGCGGCGACGGCCGTTGGCAAATCGTCGTCGGCGATGTCTTGCGGCGCAGGCAGGATATGGATGCGGAAACCCGTCCCCTTGGGCAGGCGTTCGGCGAACGCGAACAGCACGGCCGCGCCGGTGCGCTGGGCCAGGCGCGAGAGCAACACCATGGTCAGGGCCGGCGTGCCGAAGAACGGTGCGAACTGGCCTTCGCCAGCCTTGGGTTGCTGGTCGGGCAGGATGCCGATCACGCCGCCGGCGCTCAGGCGCTTGAACAGCGCGCGCACGCCAGCGGCACCTTCAGCACGCACCTGCTCGGCGGCGAGCGCCCCGCGCGCGCGGATCAGCAGCGGCTCGATCTCGGCGCGGCGCGGCGGTCGGTAGGCGATGGCAATGGGGGTGCGTGTGCACAGCCAGAAATTCAGCAGCTCCCAGCAGCCCAGGTGCGGCGCGGCAATGATGAGTCCCTTGCCGGCAGCCAGGGCCGCGTCGAAATGCTCGTTGCCGCGGACTTCGCGGATCAGCCCGAGCGCCGCCTGCGGGTCGCCGGACCAGATCTTGCACAGCTCCAGCGCGCCCTTGCCGGTCTCGATCAGCGCGGGTTTGAGCCATTCGTGACTGTTTTTGCCACCAATTTGCGTTGTTACATGGGATAGGGTCTGCACGGCCTTGCGCCGCAGCGGGTTCGGCAGACGCCACAGCAGCCAACCCAGCGCCGCGCCGATGCCGTGCAGGGCACGCAGGGGCAGGCGGCCGGTCAGGCGCAACAGGAAATACAAGGCGGCGACATGCCTACGCATCGAGACACGGGAATCGGAAAACCGCGATTGTACCGGCAGGCGATGGATCGATGATCGCCCTGATCCAGCGCGTCACCACGGCGTCCGTGGACGTGGACGGCGCGACGGTCGCGCGCATCGGCCCCGGATTGTTGGCGCTCGTCGCGGTACAGCCGGACGACGGCGAGACGCAGGCGCAGCGCCTGTGCGAGCGCCTGCTCGGTTATCGTGTTTTCGGCGACGGATACGGCCGCATGAACCGTTCGCTGGCCGATACCGGCGGCGGCCTGCTGTTGGTGCCGCAGTTCACCCTGGCGGCAGATACGGGTTCCGGCATGCGTCCAAGCTTCACCGCTGCCGCCACGCCGCAGGCCGGCCGGCTCTGGTTCGATCGCCTCGTCGAATTGGCGAAAAACCGTCATTCCACGGTGGAAATCGGCCGTTTCGGCGCCCATATGAAGGTGAGTCTGGTCAATGACGGGCCGGTTACATTCTGGTTGGAATCCTGAGCATTTGACACCCCTCCTATACTTTCAAGTCTTGTATTCACGCATGTAGCAAGCCCCATGGCCATCGAAAATACCAATACCCAGCAGTCCGAAATCAAGACCCTGATCATCAAGGGCAAGGAACAGGGCTACCTGACCTACGCCGAGGTCAACGACCACCTGCCCGACGACATCGTCGATCCGGAGCAGATCGAAGACATCATCGGCATGATCAACGACATGGGCATCGAGGTGCACGAAGTCGCGCCCGATACCGAGACCCTGCTGCCGGAGAACCCGGTCGCCACCGACGACGAGACCGCCACCGAGGAAGCCGTGGCCGTGCTCAGCGCGGTCGACGCCGAAGTCGGCCGCACCACCGATCCCGTGCGCATGTACATGCGCGAGATGGGCACGGTCGAGCTGCTCACGCGCGAAGGCGAAATCGCCATCGCCAAGCGCATCGAGGAAGGCCTCGGCCAGGTGCAGACCGCGCTGGCCACCTTCCCGTGGTCGATCAAGCTGCTGGTCGAGGAATACGACCAGCACCTGGAGGGCAAGAAGCGCCTGTCCGAGGTGCTCACCGGCTTCGCCGACATCGAGGTGCCGGGCCTGGACGACGCCATGCTCGATGCCGAGCCCGCCGTGGCCGCAGACGAGGAAGACGAAGAAGACGAAAAAGACGAAAAGCGACGAGGACGCGAGGAAGCCGGCCCCGGCGAAACCGGCCCGGATCCCGCCGAAGTGACGCGGCGCATGGACGAGCTGCGCAGTCTCTACGCCAAATTCCAGAAGGCGGCCGACAAGTACGGCGGCGGCGACAAGAAGACGCAGAAGGCTGCGCGACGACGATGGCCGAGGCGTTCCTCAAGCTCAAGCTGCCGTCGATCATGATCGACGCCTTCGTGCGCAAGCTGCGCGAGGTGGTCGACGACGATCCGTGGCCACGAGCGCGTGATCATGGACATCTGCGTCAGGCAGGCGAAAATGCCGCGCAAGGATTTCCTCAAGGCCTTCACCGCCTACGAGGTGAACCTGCATTTCGCGGACGAGGTGATTCGCAAGAAACAGAAGTGGGCGTCGGCGATCCGCGCGCACAAGGCCGACATCGTCGCCGAGCAGGAAAAGCTCATCGCGCTGGAGAAGACCCTGTACCTGTCGCTCACCGACATCAAGGAAATCAACCGCGCGATGTCGATCGGCGAAGCCAAGGCACGGCGCGCGAAGAAGGAAATGGTCGAGGCCAACCTGCGCCTGGTCATCTCCATCGCGAAAAAGTATACCAATCGCGGCCTGCAGTTCCTCGACCTGATCCAGGAAGGCAACATCGGCCTGATGAAGGCGGTCGACAAGTTCGAATACCGCCGCGGCTACAAGTTCTCGACCTACGCGACGTGGTGGATCCGCCAGGCGATCACGCGCTCGATCGCCGACCAGGCGCGCACCATCCGCATTCCGGTGCACATGATCGAGACGATCAACAAGCTCAACCGCATCAGCCGCACGATGCTGCAGGAAATGGGCCGCGAGCCGACGCCGGAGGAGCTCGCCACGAAGATGGAGATGCCCGAGGACAAGATCCGCAAGGTGCTCAAGATCGCCAAGGAACCGATCTCGATGGAAACCCCGATCGGCGACGACGAGGATTCGCACCTGGGCGATTTCATCGAGGACCAGAACGTCGAATCGCCGGTCGAAGCCGCCACTGGCACGGGCCTCACCGAAACCGTGCGCGACGTGCTCGCCGGCCTGACTCCGCGCGAGGCCAAGGTGCTGCGCATGCGCTTCGGCATCGACATGAACACCGACCACACGCTGGAAGAAGTCGGCAAGCAGTTCGACGTCACCCGCGAGCGCATCCGCCAGATCGAGGCCAAGGCCCTGCGCAAGCTGCGCCATCCCTCGCGCAGCGAGCAGTTGCGCTCGTTCCTGGATTTGGAATAGGCGTCGAGCGCGATTCGAAAAAAAGCGCCCGCGAATGCGGGCGTTTTTCGTTAGACTTGTCCGTATTGGGCCTGTAGCACAATGGTTAGTGCAGGAGACTCATAATCTCTTGGTTGCAGGTTCGAGTCCTGCCGGGCCCACAAGAATTCGCACGGAACCATCCCTGGCGCGTGGTACCGGCCCGCACATCCCTGTCGCGGTCGCTCGGCCGTCGCGCGCGATGCGTTTCACCGCATCGGGCAAGCGCTCGTCCTCGCCCTGCCGGGCTCCCACCACCCCAAAATAGAAGCGGCCGCTCCTGGGGAAGAGCGGCCGCTGGGGATGCTGCCCGTCTGCTGGGGGACAGAGGGAAAGGCAGCGCGGTCAATTTACTCCGCGTTTGTTAATTTCAACCTAAATCGTGCGGATTTCGGCTGATTTTGTGAGGTGGAGCACGAATCGCCGCGCCCCGGCATCGTCGCCGCCTTCGTCCAGTTTCAAGCCCCAGCGCTCGCACACGCGCTGGATCATGCCCAGTCCAAGCACGCGGTCGGCGCGTTCCTCGAAGCCGCGACTGCGCGGGACCGGCGTCTGGCCGTGCGCTTCGGTACGGCGCAGTGCGATGCGCACGCGGGTTGGCGCGACGTCCACCGCCAGTTCGCCGCCGTCGGCAAACTGGGTTGCGGCGCGCAGCAGGTTGCCGATCACCACGCCGAGCACGCGCGGTGGCGCCGGCACGACGATGCCGGCGACGCCGGTGTGGCGGACTTGCAGGTGCTTTTCGCGCAACATGTCGGCGCGCTCGCCGAGGAGGCGGGCGACGAGCGCGTCCAGATCGGGAGTGTGTCCGGAAAATGCTTCGCCTTCCTCGCTGCGCGCCAGTACGAGCAGGGCATCGAGCAAATCGCGCAGTTCATCGCTGCCGCGCTGCATGCGTTTCAGGCGCGCTTCGTCGGCGGCGTTGGCGCCGCCGTCGAGCATGACCTCGATAGCACCGCGGATCACCGCCAGCGGCGTGCGCAGTTCGTGGCTGGCATCGGCGGTGAACGCACGCTCGCGGCGCACGTAATCGTGCAATTTTTCCTGATAGCGATCGAACGCCTGCGCCAGCGTCCCGACTTCGTCGGCGGCGAATTCCGGCGCCAGCGGTGTCGCCCCGCGGCGTGGCGGTTCGAGCGTTTCCACGCGCTGCGCGAGACGGCGCACCGGTGCGATCGCGCGTCCCGCCCAGGCCCAGCCGAGCCAGGCCGACAAGCCGGTGCCAAGCAGCGCCAGCGCGAGCAAGTCGCGCGCCAGATGGCGTTCACGCGCGCTTTCCTCGGCGATGTCGAGGACGACGTACAGCAGGCTCGATCCTGCGTCGTACACCGCCACGTGGATTTCGCCTTGCGCCCCGGGAATCTCGTGCAGACCCGGCGCGAGCGCGGCGATTTCCGCCGGCGGCGGGGTCTCGCCCGGCGCGTTGCCGTAGACATCGAAATGGCGCAGCGGCGGGTTGGGGATGCCGTCGCCGCGCACGCGCAGATCGCGCAGATGTTCGCCTTCCACGCGCAGCATCTCGTCGACAAGACGGTGTACGTAGGCATCGGAAAAATGCATGGCCACCACCGTCACGCAGGTGCTCACGACCAGGCCCAATCCGGCAAACGTCAGCGCGACGCGCGCGCGCAGGCCCAGGCGCCAGCGTGGCGACGCGATCGGCGTGTCACTCATCGGGCGCGTCCGCAAGGCGATAGCCGAAGCCATGCACGGTGTGCAGCAGCCGCGTGGCGAATGGCCGATCCAGTGCCGTGCGCAATACCGACAGATGCGTGTGCAGCGTGGCGACGTCGCCGCCGCTCTCGCCCCACAGCGCGTTCGCGAGTTCGGCGTGGCGCACCAGGTTCGGCGCGCGCCGCAGCAGGGTTTCCAGCAAGGTGAATCCCGCATGCGTCAACGTCAGCCGCTGGCCGGCGCGTTCGGCCACGCGGTTGACCGGGTCCAGGCTCAAGTCGGCCAGGCGCAGCGTCTCGCCTTGCTGTTGACGCCCGCGCCGGTACAGCGCGCGGATACGCGCCTCGACTTCCTTCATCGCAAATGGCTTCACCACATAGTCGTCGGCGCCTTCGGCAAATCCCGTGAGCTTGTCGTCGAGCGTGTCGCGTGCAGTCAACATCAGCACCGGCGTGTCGCGCCGCGCGACGCGCAGCGCGCGGCACAATTCCAGTCCGTCGAGCTTGGGAAGGCCGAGGTCGAGCACGATCACGTCGTAGTCGCCGTCCAGCGCCATGCGCAAACCGGCCGCGCCGTCGCCGGCGTGATCCATGACGAAACCGCGGTGCTCCAGGTAATCCCAGATGTTCGCGGCAATGTCGCGCTGGTCTTCGATCAGCAGGATGCGCATGGCGTCGTCGCGGCGGTTTCGCGCAGCGCGCGGCGATACAGCTCGTGGAAGTGCCAGACGCCGCTTTCGCGTTTCGGATTCAGGCGCCCGGCCATGTACGAACCGGAGGCGAGGCGCTTCTGCACGAGTTCACAGATCGCGATGTCCTCGTGCTGCACCTCGTCGCTGAAGGCCTCGTCCTGGGCGCGGTGCGCCGCATCGTTTCGGTCAGAGGGATAGAAATAATCAAAATCCACACGGCAATGATCCGGCGCGATTGGCACCACGCGGTTCGTCTGCAGGCGGCCGGGCAGGACGTTGAGCATGATGTTCGGCCAGATGAAGTAGTACAGCGCGTCGCCGTTGCCGTACAGCGCATCGGCACTTTCCAGTGGACTGAACTGCAGCGAATGCCACGGTGCGAGCGTCGTGGTGTAGCTGCGGTAATCGAGCATCTTGTTCAGCGCCGGATGGATGTGCGGCACGTGATAGCCTTCCAGGTAATTGTCGACGTAGGCCTTCCAGTTGCAGGCGATCTCGTAGCTCGTGCGACGGTCGAACGCGTAGCTGGCCAGCGGATGCGCGCCAATGCGCGCGTCGATGCCGTCGAGTACCTCGGCCAGCGGGGGCGGTGATTCCAGCGCAGCGAAAATCTGTCCCTGCCATTGCGCCACATGCGCCTGCGGCAGGCGGATCGCCGCTGGGTCGAAATCGCGCGCGTCGTCCATTTCCGGCGCGCTGCGCAACTGGCCGTCGAGGCGATAGGTCCAGCCGTGGTATTTGCAACGCAACGCTTTCGCGCCGCGGCCATCGCAGGTTGCCAGTGGCCCCGCGCGGTGGCGGCAGACATTGTGCAAGGCGCGCAGCGTGCCGTCGTCGCCGCGCACGATCACGAGCGGCACGCCGCCGATTTCCACGACGGCATGATCGCCCGCGTCGCGCACCTGATCGGCGTGCGCAACGAGCTGCCAGTGACGCGCGAATACCGCCGTGCGCTCGCGCTCGGAAATTTGTGGATTCGTATACAACGCTGCCGGAAGAGCGAATGCGCTTTCCAGCACCTGCGACTGCAACAAATCGGAATCGACCGTCATGGCGCCTCCCGTGGACATGTGCAGTATCCACGGTTCCGCCCCATCCGAACAATGCCGCGTTCGCCGGCAGACATCGAATCGAAAGCCGGCCTCACTGGCCCGGGGGCGGTTGCCAAAGTTCGATCTTGTTTCCTTCCGGATCGATGACCCAGCCGAATTTGCCGAAGGCGGATTCGTCGACCTTGTCCTCGACCCGCACGCCTTCCGCGCGCAGGGCCGCCAGCAAGGCATGCAGATCGGCGACGCGATAGTTGATCATGAACGACGACGTGCTCGGGGCGAAGTAATTCGTATCAGCGGCAAACGGGTTCCATGCCGTGGTTCCGGCGCCATCGGGATTATCCGGTCCTTGCCATCGGAATGCCGCGCCACCCCATTCCTGTACGTCGATTCCAAGATGCGCCTTGTACCAGGCGCCCAGCGCCTTCGGATCCTTGGATTTGAAGAACACGCCGCCGATACCCGTGACACGTTTCATGATGAGCGATCCCTATCGAGTCAAGTCAACGAATGATTTGTGTTGAAAGGCGCAGGGCCACGAATGCAAGGACGGAAAGGGTTGCGACCCATTCCAGCCAATCTGTGTGCATGAGAGTGATTTGCCGGGCGTCGACTGTCTGATCATCGCGGATGATACTCGCGCATTTGCGAGTAAAGCGGCGTAAGCGTGTCGATCACGTAGACATTGCCCTTGGGCAAGTAGGTCGTTTCGAAGTCTTCGTAGCTGCGGGCTCGCCAAAGGCGGCCGGCCGGATCGACGACCAGGGAGTGGCCGACTCCGCCCCGGAAGATCGTCGAACCGTCCGTGCCGATATAGGCCTGGCAGGTCCAGAGGCGCTGTTCCGGGTGCGCAGCCATGAAGGACTCGATGTCGCCAACGAGTCGCGTGAAGAGCCGAACACGAGCCGCAGGCGGTGCACGGAGGGTTTGCGCAATGGCATCGGCAAGAAGCGGGTCCGCCGCGGAAGTGACAATTCCGGACTGGAGTGGATTCGAATCTATGGGAGAGTTCATGACAAACGACGCATACCACTCGGCGCCTACGCGGTGCCCGACAGTTTACCGCAACCCATCCGCGACCGTCCGCTTGAGCGAATAGTTGGGCGGCATACATGGCGCGTTCATTGCGGCTTGTTTTGCAACTCCAGGACCCATACCCCTCGCTGTGGTGACGGGATGTCGCTTTGCACCTGAGCCAAAAGGCCGCTACCACGCACGCATGATAATAGCGCAATCAATCCGCAGCCGTCCGCTTGGGCGAGTGGTTAGACACCAAGCGCTACAGCCGGACACTGAAACGGCCGAGTACCCATACCAACCCGAAGTATGCAACAACCGAAACAGCACAGGAAACCGCGAGCGCTGGCCAGAAGGTGACGCCACGCCGAATGAGTGCCGGCAACACCAGGAACAGCGGCAGCGAAGCCAAGACCAGCCAGAAGATGCTTAGCGACAGTTTGGCCACTGACTCGGCGTTGCCCGTGCCGGTGTAGAGCCAAATGAACGCAAGCAAGGACGTGATGGGCAGCGAAGCAAGAATTGCACCCCAGAACGAGCTGCGTTTGCCAATCTCCGAAATGGCGATGACCAAGACAACCGTGATAATGATCTTGGCTGTGTATTGCAACATGGTTTCCCTTGGTGCCTAACGCCTAAGGTGAGTGGCCGCGGCGAAGATGGCGTGGCCCGTCCCCGCGGTCCACTTGACCGAATTGTTAAGTGGCAATACCCTTGCACGACAGTTCAAATCGGGTGCCACCGGGTTCGACGCCAGAACCCTTTTCGACGAACCCGAGCTTGCTCAACACTCGCATCGAGGCAGGGTTCGCCCACTCTGTCTCTGCGACAATTCGAGCTACGGCTTCATCGTCTTTCGCCCACTGAACAAGGCCGGCCACCATTTCCGTAGCGAAACCCACCCGCTGGAACTGAGGTAGGACGGAATATCCGATACTTACCTCGCCATCACGAGGTGGCCCAAGGAATCCGACAGACCCGATTAAGGTCGGCGCTTGTGTTGCGAGTTTGTTCGCAACTGCATACCAACCAAACCAACCAACACTTTGAGGAGCGGCCTCTAGCCATTCCAAGAATAGTGGCAGTGCGTCTGCGGCGCTTTCCGGGGGCCAATTTTTAGGTACCTCAGCTTCGATTAGCCGCGAAAACTCACGGCGATCGTTCAATTCCGCGCGCGCGTGGGCGACAGTTGCAGGAAGCAAACTCAAGCGACCAGTAGTGATCAACATTTGTCTTGCCACCTAACGCTGGAGTTAAGCGGCGGCTGCCGCTGACGCATGATAGTACCGCAACCGACCCTCAGCCGTCCGCTTGAGCGAATGGTTAGCCCGCGGCCCCGCTTGGGTCAGGTAACGACTACTCGATTACCTTACGCTGCCACTGACTATTGCGACCGTGCCCAAACAAACGCCACGATGGCTGCACCAAGACACATGCCTGTGCCGACGAGATGCACGATATCCACCGCCCGAATTGTGGCGAGGGTCGGGCGAGCGAGCATGCTGAGTAGGCTTAAGAGACCGAAGGCGGCAAGAACGAAAGGAACTCGAAAAGATTCGCGGCGAGAGCTCATGGATTATTACCTCTTAAGCGTTGTGTACGAGAAGGCAGATTGAGTCATGGGATGCGGGCTAACACTTGAGCTAAGCGGCGGCTGCCGCGATGCCTAACAGTCTACTGCAACCGACCCTCAGCCGTCCGCTTGAGCGAATAGTTAGGTGCCATACCGCCCAACCGAAGCACTAAATACGACAGATACAGCCCTAAAAGAGAGCCGCAGCTCATCGACCAACAAATAAAGGGCGACCGGTGTGGGCGCGTTTGACAGTATCGAAAGCGCAACGTCGAAAAAGCTGGCGGCCCACAAATACACGGTGAGTGCCAACAAGAGCCACCAGAAGAAACGGACACCAAGTGGCCGAAAGAGGACGGACGACGCGAAAAGAACCGGGCACGAAAGCGCTGGGCCAAAAAATGCAATTGAAAAGTTGAGCGCGGTCAATTGCGGCGCAGCTGCCGATGTAAGCAATGCCCGGGAACTTGCTATGCCCGCCACAAAAGCTACTAAGAGCAGAACATGAGGAAGTCGCGGCGACAATATGGCACCTAACGCTTGAGCTAAGCGGCCGCTGCCGCGAATGAGTATGAGTTAATACCGAGCCGATTCGCAGCCGTCCGCTTGAGCGAATAGTTAGCCCGCACTCTCATTGCTGCTCCCATGTTGTGACCATACTTGCGATGATCTTCAATGCCTCGTTCTCGGTAATGCCATTTGGTTCTATTGTCACCTGAGCGGAAGATACCTTGTCGGGCGAGGCAACACGCGAGATGTCGGCCATGGCTCCGTAGTACATGTATTTACCGACGCAGACATTGCGATGCATCTCACTATCGTTCAGCGAGCAGCAACGATCACCTTTCATGAACTCAGTTAAACCGCCATTGCCGTAGACGAAATGCACGTGCCAGCGCGTCCCGGTCCAAGTTGGGCGCGAGACATACCAGTCGTCTGAGTCGTACGAAGGCCCCTCGGCGTCCGCCGGGAGGTCAAGCCGGACACCTCGCGCTTTGCTATGCACGAGCAAGTTGCTTGCATCAGTGATAGCACATGGCACCAATTGGGCAGAACCACGAACTGTTCGTGATCCACCACAGCTGACGATCGCGCAGCTAGCGCCAATGACACCCACCAAACGAAGTAGTTTCATGTGCGGGCTAACGCTTGAGCTAAGCGGCGGCTGCCGCGTGAGTATGATAGTAGCGCAACCGACCCACAGCCGTCCGCTTGAGCGAATAGTTAGGGCTGCCTGCAATACTGGAAACATGACGGCCAGTAAGGCAATACAATGAAGAACAGTAACTAGAACAGAATGGCTTCGCAATCCGAGTCGAGAGGCCTCATGTCCACGTCAGCGAGCGCGCCGACGAGCCAAACCCCACGCGAAATGATGGCTAAGAATGCGGTGCGAAACGCTAGGCGCGCCAACGGATGCAGACATGGGCAACGATAGACGATCCATCCAGACTTCGCCGGACCAGCGCCGGGAAAGCAGGCACGCAGCGCCATCCTGCAATGAAGCATTATCATGCGCTCGTTCGAGCCCTAACGCCTGAGCTAAGCGGCGGCTGCCGCAGACGTATGATAGTACCGCAACCGACCCTCAGCCGTCCGCTTGAGCGAATAGTTAGGCTTCATCGATTGCGACCGCCGCTTCTTATGACTCGCCGCGAACCGTATCTCTGGGTGGGGCGCCTAATGTGACCACTGCCGATCAAGTGCCAGACCCTCCAAGATACGATTAACTCAACCAATTTTACGCGCTGGATCGTTAGGCCTGAGTCGATGACTTCATGCGCTACACCAAACGAAAGCGAGCTTCTCGAAAAACAGCTTTAGACAGTATTTGCATAACTGCGAAATCCCTCCATCTTCTAGCGCAGTGAGAGCACGGAGGATTCCGACGATTGCGTGCAAGCACCATAGGCATTGAGCACCCGTGCTGAGCCAAGTGGAGTGGCCCGAACAAGATCTCGGCTACCCAGGGTGACATTCATCTGTGGCGCCTAACGCTTGAGCTAAGCGGCGGCTGCCGCAGACGCATGATACTACCGCAACCGACCCTCAGCCGTCCGCTTGAGCGAATAGTTAGGCTTCAGCTGACGTTGCGGCGAGTAACTTCCATACTCGACCAACTACTGGCTGGCTGACATGTGCGATGGCTACTGCTCGCCTCGGACTGAGAATCACGATAGCTGCGCTTAGAGTGCCCGTACCGGTCGAGTGCACGATACACTTGCTGGAGCAGAGACGTAATCAGTGCGAGCTTGTGACCAGATCGCTCGGAGCAATTCGCGAGCGCCTAAGTTCGATAAGGCCGCTAAAAGCAATCTTCGAAGAGCTGTGACAGACGAGGGCCAGGAACTCGGTTGCCGCAAGTGCAAGTGACCGTTGGACCAGGCGCCTGATACTCAGGGAAGCGACAGAATGTGCCGAGATGCCATCCGCTGAGAGCGGCGATCGACACGCAATTACTACGAGCCAACAAAGAGCAAAATATCAACATGGCACAATCTTTTCCCGGAAGCCTAACGCCTGAGCTAAGCGGCGGCTGCCGCAGACGTACGATAGTACCGCAACCGACCCTCAGCCGTCCGCTTGAGCGAATAGTTAGGCGTCATGAACCTGCTTGAAATAGTTGGATACTCCGAGACTTGCGTGAGGTTTCGCTTTACGTGAAGAAAACGACAGTGCATGGCCAGAACGGTCGCTACTAAGCGTGTTGTGTTGTAGCCTGCGATTAGAATGCACGACCCTACGACACCGGCTTAGACGGCACGCTGCGACAAAGGTTCGATGCCATACAATTGACGCGACTAGCCAGCTGCGCCGCTCAGGAAACTCGAAGCGGCACCGATCGCGCAGGCCTAGCCTACAATTTGACGGACGAACAGTTAACAAGACACCGGCAGACGTAGCATCGCAGCGCAGTAAGCCTTCATCGAGCCGCAAGACATGCTCATTGCTTCGAGGCCTAACGCTTGAGCTAAGCGGCGGCTGCCGCTGACGCACGATAGTACCGCAACCGACCCTCAGCCGTCCGCTTGAGCGAATAGTTAGTGTGCCGGCAGCGAACCGAGTGGGAACAACGCCACATGTAGCACAAAATAGATGACGGATCGAACGGAATTGCTGCGGAAACCGGCAATAGCGCGCGAGTTACGGCGCAAGTGACGGCGAGAAATCCCAGAGCGATGAGCCGACTAAGACAACGAGGCCGAAGACTGAAAAAAAGAAGGCGAAAATGACGCTTAAGCGAAAAGGGCAGCCAAGCTCCAGCGCCCATTGCCACCGCGAGAAAAGAACGACGCCAGCGCATTCCGGCGACGGAGAATGTCTCGGATGTTCGTTTCCATGACGGACCCTAACGCTTGAGCTAAGCGGCGGCTGCCGAACGACGCATGATAGTACCGAAGCCGATCGCAGCCGTCCGCTTGAGCGAATAGTTAGGCCCCACCGCTACGCTCATATACTGAACCTTTCGGCGTTTGCGCATACGGTAACGCCGTTGAATGAACAGAAGCTCCTCCAAGTGCCGGGCCCAAGAAAGCCTGTGAATTTGCAATGAGCCGAGCGCGGAAAAACCTAGTATTGCAGGCCTCCGAAGAACGGCTCTGCCAATACGCGACATATGGCGACGTGCAAGATGATCGGCGACAAGAGCAACGAAAGCTTTCATGTGCTAGATCGGGCACTCGACCAGACTAATTCCTTGAGTGTGCATTCGTGGCGGCCTAACGCTTGAGCTAAGCGGCCGCTGCCGCGAGACGCTCAGTGTACCGCAACCTACCCGCAGCGGTCCGCTTGAGCGAATAGTTATGCGGCACTTGCGGCGAGCGTCGGTGAGGATCTGCGTAGACCTCAAAGCTCTCATAGAACCGCGCTGCAAAGCCGTACGTATTGCCCTCACGGTGGACACGATAGCAAAAGACCTCCGGATTCTCCCCCGAACCGGCTCGCTTTCTAGAAATTGTCGCGTGATTGCTACTACCGCTCGGGTGGGTTCGTGAATGGTTGCCGCGCCGCCTTCGCTGGCAACCCACAATTTGGCGAACCACCGCTATGT
>CAWAMA010000004.1:0-105963 GCA_963783025.1 uncultured Pseudomonadota bacterium
CGGCGCGCGTGCGGCCTGATGCCGAATTTCATCTTCGGTGAAATCGCGCCCGGCGGCGAGATGCGCGCCAAGGGTCTTGAGCATGTCCTTGCCGCCAAGGAAACGCCACGCGTGCCGGTTCGCTTTTCTCGTCCGGCTTGGTGCTGGCGCCGCCGCTCCACGTACTGTTGGCCAACGGCAGCGAATTGATCGGCGTGACCGATTGCACGTCGGGCAGGTTTCTCAAGGTGGCGAGGTCGGCCAGCAACATCGAATCGAGTTTGTCGGTCGTGGCCTGGTCGTCTCCGGTCGGCGCGCCCACCCAATGCTGCGACACCATGAACAGGTCGCTTTCGTTCAATCCGCTGGGCCGCTGGATGCGCTCGATGCGGCTGCCGATGATGAAGACGGAGTTGCACACGATCGCCAGGGTCAGCGCGATCTGCAGGGCGATCAGTACCACTCCGGCCTTGTGGCGGCGCAACGCGGCAAGCATGGGATGCACGGTCATGTTCGCAATCCTCAATTCGATTTGAGCTGCCACGCCGGCACCACGCGAGCGGCGCGGAACGTGGGATACAGCGCGGCCAGCAGGCTGGCGAGTACGGAAACCGCAAGCGTGGTCGCGAGCAGCGACACGTCCAGATGCGCGAGATTTGCGATGTCGCGCGGCAGCACCAGGCTCACGCTCGCCACGCCGATGCCGGTCAGCACCAGACCAAGCACACCGCCGGTCAGGCCAATCACCGCACCTTCGGTCAGGAATTGCGCATAAATCGCCAGGCGCGGCGCGCCCAGCGCACGGCGCACGCCGATCTCCGACGAACGGCGCAGGAATTTGGCCAGCAGCAATCCGGCCGTGTTGACCAGGCACACGAGCAGCAAGCCCAGCGCGATCAGCAGCGATACCTTGGTGTCGCTCGGCACCACGTGCTCGTTATCCAGCCAATCCATCAGATCGCGCAAGCTCACGCGCGGCGCCCAGGACGGATATCGTGTGCGCGCGAAACCTTGCAGATAATTGCGGTACGCATCCACCGCCGCCGCGTCGTCGAGCTGCGCCATGTACGCGATCCACACGCAACTGGAACGCTGCAGGCCCTCGAATCCCGCCTCAGGAACCGCGTTGCAATTCGTGTTGCCGTCGTTGGACATGCCGGCAGCTATTGCCGTATTGAACGGCACGTACAGATCCTCGCTCTCGCTGGCGAAGCCGCCGGTGTTGACCACGTCGTAGAAACGCGGCTGCGGATTCCAGTCGCCGATCACGCCGACCACGCGGTAATCGCGGCCCTCGATGTTGAGCATCTTGCCCACGCTGTTGGCGCCGTCGAACACCTTGTCATTGAGCTTGGCGCTGATGACCGCGACCTGGGCGCGGTGTTCGTCGTCGGCCGCGCTCCAGCCGCTGCCGTACTTGAACGGCACGTCGACCATCGGAAAGAACTCGCCGAAAACGGCATGGCCGCCAGTCTGGATCGGATGCTTGGCCGCGTCGGACGGCACCACCGACGGTCCGATCGGGTACATCGCCGATTGCAGTTTCGCGCGGTGATCGCGCATCAACGCCACGGCGTCGTTGTAATCGAGCGCGTCGGGCGGGCCGTTGTCGGGTTCCGGGCCCCCGTGCTGCGCACTTGGCCCCCACATGTCGATCTGCGGCACGTAGAGCTGCGCGGACTTCCATGGAATCGGATCGCCCGATACGGCGCGGAACACCGACCACGCGGTCATCGAGGCAGCGACGCCGAATGCAATCGTCAGCACCATCAAGGCAGTCAGGCCGGGGCTGCGCTTGAGGCTGCGCAGGGCAAGGTCGAGGTAGTAGGCGAACATGGCTCAGCCCTTATTGGCGGCAACCGGTTTGGTCGCGAACGAATAAAACGGCATCGAATAATCCGGATGCGCGACGCTGGCGAGGTCGCTGCCGGCAAAGGCGGCGCGCACTTCTTCGTGTGTCGGCCGCACGGTGATGACGGGCAGCATCGGAATCGCCGCTTCCGGCACGACGAAGGCCTGGCGCGCGGTGCGGCCGGCGCTGTCGGCGAGCACGCTCAGGCCGACGAACTCCAGTCCGGTGATCGAGATGGCGATGGCTAGTGCGATCAGGTATTTGCTGGTGCTCATGACTGCTCTCCTCGGTATGTGTTTCAGGCCAGAGCCGCTTTCGCGGCATGCGCGTGGAAGCGCGGCTCTTCGGCGATATCGACGACCTGGCCGTCGATGATGTGGACGTTGCGTTGCGCGCGCGCGGCGAGTTCCGGATCGTGCGTGACCATGACGATGGTCGCGCCGCCGCGGTGGATGTCCTCCAGCAGTTCCATCACGCCGCGCGCCATCTGCGTGTCGAGGTTGCCGGTCGGCTCGTCGGCGAGGAGCAGGCGCGGCGAACCGGCCAGCGCGCGGGCGATGGCGACGCGTTGCTGCTGGCCGCCGGAGAGTTCGGCCGGATAGTGCTTGACGCGCGCGGCCAGGCCCACGCGTTCAAGCGAATCCATGATGCGGCGCTTGCGCTCGTCGGCCTTCATGCCGCGGTAGCGCAACGGCACGTCGACGTTGTCGAACACGTTCAGGTCCGGAATCAGGTTGAAGGCCTGGAAGATGAAGCCGATCTTCTCGTTGCGGATTTTCGAGCGCGCGTTGTCGTCGAGCTGGCTGACCTCGATGCCGTCGAGGTGGTATTCGCCGCCGGTGAAGGTCTCGAGCAGGCCGGCGATGGTCAGGAATGTGGTCTTGCCCGAACCCGAAGGCCCGGTCACGGCGACGAACTCGCCTTCCTTCACATCGATATTGAAGTCGCGCAGGGCGTAGGTTTCCACGAGTTCCGTGCGGTAGACCTTGGCAAGATGAGTCATCGTGAGCATGGCTTTGGTTTCCTTCGATCGTGAATTGAAATTTCTCGCGTTGCTGGATCAGTCCACTAATTACTGATGGCTATTCGGGGCGCATCGTTGAAATTGCTGGTGCCGGAAATCACCACGCGGTCGCCGACTTTCAGGCCGTCGAGGATCTCCACCTTGTCGATGGAACTCACGCCCAGGCGCACCGGCGTCTTCACCGCGATGCCGTCGCGCACCACGTAGGCATAACGGCCGCCGGATTCGTCGACGAACGAACCGCGTGTCACGGTAAGCGCGTCGTCGCGCTGGTCGAGCACGATGCGCACCGACAGGCGTTGGTTCTGGCGCAGGTGCGCAGGCTGGCCGCCGCTGAAGCGCACGCGCGCGGAGACTTCGCCATTCACCACCTCCGGCGAGATCGCGCCGACGGTGCCCGGCCACTGGCTGCCGTTGCCGGTGATCTGCGCGCTCATGCCGATGGCGAGATCGCGGGCGAAGCTTTCCGGCACCTTCACTTCCACTTCCAGCGCGGACAGATCGACCACGCTCAGGAGCTTGGCGTCCTTGGCCACGGTCGCGCTCGGCGCGACGAACAACTGGCCGACCTGTCCGTTCACCGGCGAGCGCACGATCAAGTCGTCGACCTGGCGTTGCAGATCCTTCACGAACAGCACCTGGCGCTCCCAGGCGAGCTTCTTCGACTCGACGTTGAAGTGCAGGCTGTCGTTGTCCAGGCCCATGTCTTGCCGCGCGTGCCTGAGCGCGACATGCGCCTTGTCCAACGCGTCCTGCGCATGCGCCACCTGCATCTGCGGCACGGCACCCTGCGCAAACGCCTTCTGGTTGCGCTCGAGGTCGGTTTGCGCGCTTTTCGCGTCGATGACGGCGTTGTCCAGCGTCTTCTGCAATTCGAGGTGCTGCTTGCGCGAATCGATCTGCGCGCGCTTGTAGTCGACGTTCAGGGCATCGGCGTTGGATTGCTCCTGCGCGAGCTTGTTGGTCAGTTCAGGGCTATTGATGACGGCAATGACCTCGCCCTTGGTCACCGCGTCGCCGGCATGCACCTTGAGCGTGACCGCGCCGGGTGCGGTGGCGTACAGGGTGGGACTCACCGCGGCGACGACGCTGCCCTCGGCGGCGATGTCGCGCACGAACGGACCGCGTTCGACGCTGGCGATCTGCAGGCGTACCGCGCTCACCGAACGTCCCGCGGTGAACAGGCGCCAGGCCGACGGCGCGATCCACGCGATCAGCACAACAGCGACGACGGCAGCGCCGATCTGCATGGCGCGGCGTTTGCCGTCCACGCGTGGCGTGATCACTCGGTCCTGAGAGGAGGTGTCCTTGATGGCCATGTCGTCGTTGCCGTTTGCTTCAAGCCGCTGACTCCGGCGTCGACACGACAACAGCAAGCGCTGTGCCATGCGTATCCAAGCACAAAAAATACGAATAATCAGATGGTTATGCGCTATATGGATTTCGGAAATGTGTCCGCGGACAGGGCGCGGACAGTCGCGCAAACCCTGCACGAAGAATCGTTGCGACCTTTCCTCGCGCTCGTGCATCAGAATGCAGATGGTGAGCGCATCCGCATTCCAGATCGACCTGCCGGCGACGCTGGTCCAACGCGTCAAGAACGGCGACGCCGCCGCGTTCGAGCAGATCTATCGGCGCTTCGAGCGCCCGGTCTACACGCTCGCCCTGCGCATGCTTGGCGATGCGGAAGCCGCGCGCGACGCGCTGCACGATGCCATGCTCAAGGCCTTCCAGCGCATCGCGCAGTATCGTGGTGACGCGCCATTCTGGGCGTGGCTGCGCCAGATCGCCATGAACGAAGCGCTGATGCGACTGCGCGGGGGCGAACGCTTCGTCGTGAGCATGGAATCGGTCGGCGTCGACTCCGACGCGCTCGCCGACGATGCGCCGGCACCGTGGGCGCACGCGGACGCGCGCGCGCTCGAACACGCGCTCGCACAATTGCCGGCAGTCACGCGCAGCGTGTTGTGGCTGTATCACGTCGAAGGCTTCACGCATGCGGAGATTGCCGCCGCGATGCACAAGACGACGAGTTTTTCCAAATCGCAACTCGCGCGCGGCTCGGCACGCCTGCGCGCGCTGCTCGATCCCGAACCGGAGGCCTTGCCATGTCTGCTCCCAACCACGTGACCCTGGGCGACGCGCTGCGCGCCCTGCCGCTGGCCGCGCCGCCGGGCGACGAATGGACGCTGCTGCGCGAGCGCTTGCAGCCTTTGCAGGCGCGGCCGTCCGCGTGGCGCCGCTACGCGCTGCCCGCCGCGCTGGCGGCGGCGCTGGCCGGTGCTTTCCTCATCCTGCGCACGCCACCTGCATCCGCGCCTGCGACCGTTGCGCGCGTCGCCGCATCTTCATCCACGAATGGCACGCAGGCAGTACAAATCCACAATGCACAAAATGCGGCGAATCAACCCGATCGGCTCGCGCAACTGCAACAGCGCTCACAGGCGCTGGAACACTGGCTGCGCGAAACCGGCCGCGAAGCCGCGCCGTTGCAAGGCCAGGACCTGGCCGCCGCGGCCGAGATCGAGAATCTCATCGGCCTCGTCGACGTGGAACTGGCTGCGCCGCGGCAGGTGCGGGGACCGGCGCTTTGGCAACGCCGCGTCGGCCTGCTCGAGGATCTGGCTGCGCTGCGCTATTCCAGCTACCGCCTCGCGGCGGGCGGCCAACGGGCCGCGTCCTGGCAAATCGACTGAGGAAACCCCATGCTGAAGAAATTGTATACAACTCCACTCCTGGCCGGTGCGCTCGCATTGTCCATCGCCGCGCACGCCGATGAACCAAAATCGACCGAGCAGGCGGCGCGCGATGCCGCGCAAAGCGCGCGCACGGCCGCGCAGGCGGCGCGCGCCGATGCGGAAGCCGCACGCACGCAGGCCGAGAGCGCGCGTGCCGACGCGCAGCGCGAGCTCGAGCAGATGCGCGGCCAGATGCGCGAGCTGTCGCGCAAGATGGCGGATCTGTCGATGAAGCTGGGCGACGTCGGTCCGCGCACCTACGCATTCCGTTACCTGGGCGACCCCGACCGCGGAATGATCGGCCTCGTACTCGCGCCGGACAAGAACGGCCTGCGCGTGGACGCGGTCACGCCCGGCGGCCCCGCCGACAAGGCCGGCGTGCGCGACGGCGACGTGCTCACCGCGATCGACGGCAAGAAGCTCGCGGGCAATGACACCGGCGACGCTCTGCGCGATCTGAAGGTCGGTCAAAGCGTGAAGCTTGCGATCCAGCACGAGAGCAAATCGCGGGAAGTCACACTCAAGGCCGAACGCCGCGAGCCCTTCGTTTTCTCCGACGCGTTTGGCAAGGGCGGATTGCTGCCGCCGGATTTCGATCACCGCATCGAACTCAAGGTGCACGACGCGATGCGACACGCCGGCGACGGCATGCATGAGTTGCGCTTGCTCACCCCGTGGTGGGGACTCAACCTCGCCGCGCTCAATCCCGATCTCGGCGGCTATTTCGGCACCGACAAGGGCGTGCTCGTGCTCTCCGCCGACGCCGATTCCTACAAGGGACTCAAATCCGGCGACGTGCTGCAGGATGTCGGCGGACACGCGGTGAATCGCCCGGAAGACGCGCTGCGCCTGCTGCGCGACGCGCCTGCCGGCAGCGAAGTGAAAATGCAGTTGCTGCGCCAGCGCAAGCCGCTGACGCTGAGCCTCAAGGCGCCGGAGTTCAAGGGCATCTTCGTGCCGCCTCCTCCGCCTGCCCCTCCGGCTCCACCCGCAGCGCCTAGTCCACGCGCCATGCCCGCGCCGCCAGCGCCCGCCGCTTTGCCGGCTCCACGCGCCATGCCGGCTCCACGCGCCATGCCGGCTCCACGCGCCATGCCCGCTCCACCGGCACCGCCGGCTCCGCCACCGCCACCATCGGACGACGACGAAACCGTGTAAACCGAATCCGCGCGCAAGGACGCGTGCAGCCGTGCGTTACACTCGCCGCTTCGTTCGCAAGGGATTCTGCCGATGCGGCGCGCCGGTCGACCGGTTTGGACCGATTTTCCCGAGTTCGTGGCCGACGCCACGGAACGTCGATGCAACCCTTCCTGATATCCAGCGCCAGCGTCGCGCTGGCGGAGTTCGGCGACAAGACGCAGCTGCTCGCGCTCGTGCTGGCGGCGAAATACCGCCGGCCCTGGTTGATCGCGCTCGGGATTTTGCTGGCGACGCTGGCCAATCACGCGCTGGCCGGCGCGTTCGGCGCGCTGGTCGCGCACTGGCTCGCGCCGCAAACCCTGCGCTGGCTCGTCGCGGCGAGTTTTTTCGCCGTCGCACTGTGGACGCTGGTCCCCGACAGGATCGACGAATCCGGATCCGTGCCGCTGCGCGGGCACGGCGTGTTGCTGGCGACGATGGTCGCGTTCTTCCTCGCCGAGATCGGCGACAAGACGCAGATCGCGACCGCCGTGCTCGGCGCCGAATACCAGCCGCTGTGGCAGGTGATCGCCGGCACCACCTGCGGCATGCTGATCGCCGACGTACCCGTGGTGTGGCTCGGTGCGCGTTTCGCCCACGCGCTGCCACTGCGCGCCGCGCGCATCGTCGCGGCGGCGCTATTCGTGGCACTGGCGATTTGGATTTTGCTGAAATAGCAAAAGGTATACGTCAGGACAGCGTTGCGAACATCGCGCCTTTGGCAACGATGACGGTATTGCGCCCCGCATCCTTCGCCCGGTACAAGGCCTGGTCGCAGCGGCGCAGGCAGTCGTCGAGCGCCTCGTCGGGACCAAGTTCGGCCACGCCGAGGCTGAGCGTCACCTGCAGCTTGCCGCCATCGATATGCGTCTGTGCCACGTCGCGGCGCATCGCCTCCGCGCGCTGGCAGGCCGTGGACAAGCGCAGGCCCGGCAGCAGCACGAGGAATTCCTCGCCGCCCCAGCGCGCGACGAGCTGCGGATCGCCGCCCAGTTCGCGCAGGCGTGAGGCAACCGTGACAAGCACGCGATCGCCAGCATCGTGACCGAGCAAATCGTTGACACGCTTGAAATGATCGATGTCGGCGACGATGAGGCTCAGGCCCGCCTCGCCCGGCTTGATGCTGGCGACGGCCTGGGTGAGCATTTCCAGCATGGCGCGGCGGTTGAGCAGGCCGGTCAGGCCGTCGGTCATGGCCGCTTCCGCGAGCAGCGTTTCCACGTGCACGCGATTTTCGATTTCCTTCCGCAACTGCGCGGTCGCGGCCTCGAGTTCGGCGGTGCGTTCGCGCACGCGCGACTCGAGCCGCGCATTCGCTTCGCGCACGGCGGCATGTGCGCGCTCGCGGTCGGCGGCGGAGTGGCGCAGGCGCCCGGCCATCGCATCGAATTCGCGGCCGAGGTTGTCGAATTCATCGCGCGGGCCGGGCCGGCGCGGCGGCAACGCCTCGCCATTGGCCAGGGCGCGGCAACGTGCGGCGAGATCGACGATGCGGGCAAGGAAACGTCTGGCGAGGTGCCGCGCAAGCAACAACGCGGCCAGCACACAGACGCAAAACGCGAGCGCGGCGTACAGTCGCAGCTTGTACAAATCTCCCGAACGCGCGACCTGTTCGGCGGCGACCCAATAGACGACGGCGCCGAACGTGCCGGCAACCGCGATCACGGCGAACAGATGGCTGAGCAGCAGGCGCTGCCGGATGCCGAGCGCGAATCGCATCGTGCGTACCCCCTTCTCCACCGCCAAGCTTAGCAGCACATGGCTTGCCCGGATGTGCGCCATGCCCTACCCTCGCCCGATCCATCTTGCCGCCGGGGGAGAGCCGAGTGAGCCTGAAACTTCGCCTGATCGTGATGAACTTCCTGCAATTCTTCGTATGGGGAGCGTGGCTGATCACGATAGGCCGCTACTGGTTCGAGAACCAGCACTGGTCGGGCACCAGTTTCGGCGCGATCTTCTCGACCATGGGCATCGCCTCGCTGTTCATGCCGGCGCTGATGGGCGTGGTCGCGGACAAGTGGATCAACGCGGAAAAGCTCTACGGCACGCTGCACATCGGCGGCGCGATCATGCTGGCGCTGGTGCCTTCGGCGGGCGATCCGCACACGCTGTTCTGGGTGATGCTGGTCAACATGATCTTTTACATGCCGACGATCGCGCTGGCGATCACGGTGGCCTACAACGCGCTCAAGGAAAACAACCTGGACGTGGTGCGCGACTACCCGCCGATTCGGGTCTGGGGCACGATCGGCTTCATCGCCGCGCTGTGGACGACCAGCCTGCTTGGGTCTGGAAACCTCGCCCGGGCAGTTCTACGTCGCCGCCGCCGCATCGGCCCTGCTCGGTGTGTACGCCTTCACCCTGCCGCCATGCCCACCGCGCATGAAGCGCGCCGAAAGCCGCTCCCTGCTCGACGTGCTCGGACTGACCTCGTTCCGCCTGTTCAAGGATCGCAACATGGCGGTGTTCTTCGTCTTCGCCATGTTGCTCGGCGCGGCGCTGCAACTGACCAACGCCTACGGCGGCACCTTCCTCGGCGAATTCAGCACCCATCCGGCGTTCAAGGACGCACTCGCGGTGAAGTATCCCGCGATCATCATGTCCATCTCGCAGGTATCGGAAACCCTGTTCATCCTGACCATTCCGTTTTTCCTGAAGCGCTTCGGCATCAAGACGGTGATGACGATCAGCATGCTCGCGTGGTTCGTGCGCTTCGGCCTGTTCGCCTACGGCGATCCCGGTCCGGGCCTGTGGATGATCGTGCTCTCGTGCATCGTCTACGGCATGGCCTTCGATTTCTTCAACATCTCTGGCTCGTTGTTCGTCGAGGGCCAGGCCGATCCGAAGATCCGCGCCAGCGCGCAGGGCCTGTTCATGCTGATGACGAATGGCGTTGGCGCCGTGCTGGGCAGCTCGATCAGCGGCTGGATGATCGACCGCTGGTTCACGGCTGCGTCCGGCGCGAAGGACTGGCACGGCATCTGGGTCACGTTCGCGCTGTACTCGCTCGTCATGGCCATCGCGTTCGTGCCGCTGTTCAAGCATCGGCACAATCCGGCGGCAGTGCCGATGCCGGTACCCGCGCACTGACGCCATGGCGCGGGTCGTCGTCGTCGGCAGCTATGTGCAGGACCACGCCTGGCTGGTCGACGCGTTTCCACGCACCGGCGAGACGCGCCGCGCGCATGGCTTCAACACCGGTCCCGGCGGAAAAGGCTTCAACCAGGCCGTAGCCAGCGCGCGCCAAGACGTGGCGACCGCATTCGTCGGCGCGATCGGGACCGACCGCCTCGGCGAAATCGCACAGGAATTCGCCCGTGCCGAAAGCCTGCCGTGCCGATGGCAGGTGCGCAGCGACTGGCCGACCGCTGCTTCCAGCATCGTGGTCGACGCAAGAGGCGAAAACCAGATCGCGGTCAATTTCGCCGCGAATGAACACCTGGACCCGAATTTCGTCCGCGCGCAAGGCGATCTTTTCCGAAATGCGAAGGTTTTGCTGGTGCAGCTGGAGAACAATCTCGATGCGATTACCGCCGCACTTGAGCTCGGCGCGCAACACGGCCTGACCCGCATCCTCAATCCCGCGCCGGTCGCCGCCGGGCTGTCCGCCGCCATCTTGCGCAGCGTCGACGTCCTGACGCCGAACGAAACCGAATTCGTCCTGCTGCTCGAACGATTCGCACACGAAAGCGTCGATCCGGATTCGCTGGCGCAACGCAGCGACGCCGAATTGCATGCGCTCGCGCGCCGGCTTGGCGTGGAAACCGTGATTGTCACGCTGGGCGCGCACGGCTGCATCGTCTCCCACGGCGTGGACCGGCGCGGCGATACAGAGGCGTATTACCGGCTGCCCGCCGCACCTGCACGAGCCATCGACACCACCGGCGCCGGCGATGTATTCTCCGGCACCCTCGCCGCCGCATTGGTACTTTTCCACAATGCGCCATTTGCAGCGCCGTCGATCCACGCCAACCGCGCCGCCGCGCTGTCCACCGAAACCGTCGGCACCGCACCGGCGATGCCGAGCTTCGATGCCGTGGTGGAGCGGTTTGGCGCAGATTGAAACCGCTACAATGCGCGCATGCGCATCGGCCCGCACTCCATCGAGCCGCCCATTGGCCTCGCGCCCATGGCCGGCGTCACCGACAAGCCATTTCGCCTGCTGTGCAAGCGCATGGGCGCGGGACTGGCCACGACCGAGATGACGACGTCGGACGCGCGCCTGTGGACGACGCGCAAGTCGCTCAGGCGCATGGATCACGCCGGCGAACCCGAGCCGGTGAGCGTGCAGATCGCCGGCTACGACCCGGCCATGCTGGCGCAGGCCGCGCGCTACAACGCCGACCAGGGCGCGCAGATCGTCGACATCAACATGGGCTGTCCGGCCAAGAAAGTGTGCAATGTATACGCCGGTTCCGCGCTGCTGCAGGACGAGGCGCTGGTCGCGCGCATCTGCGCGGCCGTGGTCGCCGCGGTCGAGATTCCGGTGACGCTGAAGATCCGCACCGGCTGGAACCGCGACAACCGCAACGGCGTGCGCATCGCGCGGATCGCGCGAGGATTCCGGCATCGCCGCGCTCGCCGTGCACGGGCGCACGCGCGCCGACCTGTACGCGGGCGAGGCCGAGTACGAAACCATCGCCGCGATCAAACAAGCCGTGTGCCATTCCCGTATTCGCCAATGGCGACGTTGATACTCCGCGAAAAGGCCAAGGCCGTACTCGACGCCACGCGCTGCGACGGCCTGCTGATCGGCCGCGCTGCGCAGGGCCGGCCGTGGATTTTCCGCGAGATCGCGCACTACCTCGCCACCGGCGAAATGCTCGCCCCGCCGACGGCCTACGAAGTCTGCGCCATCCTGTGCGGCCATCTCGAAGCGCTGTACGCGTTCTACGGCGAAGTCGCGGGCGTGCGCATCGCGCGCAAGCATCTGGGCTGGTATGCGAAGAACCGCGGCGAGAACTCCGCCTTTCGCGCCGTGGTCAATCGTGCCGAGATTGCTGTCGAGCAGTTGCGCCTGACCCGCGAGTATTTCTCCGCGCCGGCCGCGCTCGCACTGGCGGCCTAGTTCCGCCTCGGGGGCCATTCGGCGGCGCCGCTTGCGCCGCGGCAAGAAACGCCGCGAGCAGGACACTCCGGTATTTCGAGCGTCGCATCACCCACGACATGCGTCGCCGCAAATCGAGGAATGGCGTGTGCAGGATCGCGATGCGTCCGGCCGTGACGGCGTCGGCGACGGCGATCGCCGGCAGGCAGGCAATGCCGAGGCCGGCGATGACCGCTTGTTTGATCGCTTCGCTCTGGCCGAGTTCAAGCACCGTTTCGCCGGGCGGCAAGGCAGCCAGCGCGCGCTCACTCAGGGCTCGAGTGCCCGAGCCGCGTTCGCGCAGGATCCAGCGCGCGCCGGCGAAATCGGCGGCGCGCAGGCGTTTGCGCTGCATCAGCGCGTGCTCAGGCCGGGCGCAGATCACAAGGTCGTCGTCGCGCCACGGACGCACGTCGACATCGGCATGCGCAATCGGACCCTCGACACAACCCAGGTCCAGCGCATGGTCTAGCACGCCTCGCACGATCGCCTCCGTATTGCCCACTGTCAACCGTACCGCCACCTGCGGGTGCGCGGCCGTGAATCCGCCAAGCAGGTCGCCGACCAGATAGTTGCCGATCGTGTTGCTGGCGCCCAGACGCAGTTCGCCGCTCAGCTCATCGCTACGGCTGGTGGCGCGGCGCACGAGTTCGTCTGCTCGCTCGAGCAGTTCCTGGGCGAGGGGCAGCACGTCGCGACCGCGCTCATTCAGATGCAGGCGGCCGCGTTCGCGATCGAACAGCTCGCCATCGAGCTGGCGCTCGAGTTCCGCCAGGGCCATGCTCGAGGCTGGCTGGCTCAGGTGCAGCCGCTCGGACGCCGCGCGTACGCTGCCTTCGACCGCCACGGCGACGAAGACGCGAAGCTGGCGAAAGCTGATTCCAGACATTCAATAAATCTTATGCTTTGTATCAATTAATTTCAATTTTATTATTTTCTCGGGCGCCCTACGATGCCGGCCTGAAATTCGAGGTCGCCATGAACGATTTAACGCTGAACCTGACTGCCGATGCCGCATCATCGCGCGATCACGGCCGGTTTCGCCGCCATCTTCCCGGACTCGCGCTGGCGACTGCGCTCGGCGTCGCCGGCCTGCTGCTGGCGAATTGGGCGCCGTTGCAACATGCGCAGATCAGCGCACTGACGATCGCCATCGTGCTCGGCATGGCTTTCGGCAACAGCCTGGGCGCGCACTTGCCGGCGCGACTCGCGCCCGGTGTCGTCACGGCGCAGCAGAAACTGCTGCGCCTCGGCGTGATCCTGTACGGATTGCGCATCAGCTTTGGGCAGATCGCCGCAATCGGTCCTGGCGCGCTGTTGATCGACCTGATCATGGTCATCACGACTCTGGCGCTTGCGGCGCTGGTCGGTCGCCGCTGGTTCGGTCTCGACCGCGACAGCGCGCTGCTGACCGGGATCGGCAGCGCGATCTGCGGCGCCGCCGCAGTGCTCGCTCTCGAGCGCGTGCTCAAGGCCGACCCGGGCAAGGTCGCGATGGCGGTGGCGACCGTCGTGCTGTTCGGCACCCTGGATATCTTCCTGTACCCGTTGCTGTACCCGCACCTGGGCATGGATGCACGTCACTTCGGGCTGTTTACCGGTGCCAGCGTGCACGAGGTCGCGCAGGTAATCGCTGTTGGCAGCTCGATTGACCCGGCCACCGCCGACAGCGCAGTCGTGGTCAAGCTGACGCGGGTGATGCTGCTGGTTCCGGCACTGTTCGTGTTCGGCTGGATCGCGTCGCGGACCTCCCGCCGCGCCGGCGATGCCGATGCCAGGATCCGTCCACCGTGGTTCGCGCTGGCGTTTGTTGCGGTCAGTGCCATCAATTCGGTTGTCGCCTTGCCGCAGGGGTTGCGCAGCGTGTTGTTGACGCTCGATACGCTGCTGCTGGCTGCCGCGATGGCGGCGCTGGGCCTGGAAACGCGCGTTGCCAAGCTGCGGGCGTTGGGCCTGAAGCCGCTGCTCCTGGCGGTTGTGCTCTGGCTCTGGCTGATCGTTGCGGGTGCCGTGTCGGTCCACCTGTTTGCCTGACGGCGGCGCGGGCATTATTCGCACCGCCGATCCGCCGGACCGAATTTCTCGCAGCGGCGCCATCGGCAAATGCCCGCGCGGCGCAAGCGCCGCAGCACTCCCTGCTTCGTCCCGAACAGCCGGCCCCCGCATCGATTCGTGTTTTGGGCGTCTAGCCATCCATCTGAAAATGGCGCGCCACAAGCTGAACCACGACCACCCCGCCGGCGGACAAGGCTGCAAACTTCGGCGCGCACGTGTATCATGCGCGACCTTTTTATCCATTCATCCGCGTCGAAGGATGAACCCCAACCCGAGCAGGCCGAGATGAACAGCTATCACTTCACTTCCGAATCCGTATCCGAGGGCCATCCCGACAAGGTCGCCGACCAGATTTCCGACGCCGTTCTCGACGCGATCCTCGCGCAGGACAAGCGCGCACGCGTGGCCTGCGAAACCATGGTCAAGACCGGCGTCGCGATCGTCGCCGGCGAGATCACGACCAGCGCCTGGATCGACCTGGAGGCGCTCACGCGCAAGGTCATTCTCGACATCGGCTACGACTCCTCGCAGGTCGGCTTCGACGGCGCCACCTGCGGCGTGCTGAACCTGATCGGCAAGCAGTCGCCGGACATCAACCAGGGCGTGGACCGCAAGAAACCCGAAGAACAGGGCGCCGGCGACCAGGGCCTGATGTTCGGCTACGCCTGCACCGAGGCGCCGGAATTCATGCCCGCGCCGATCTACTACTCGCACCGCCTCGTCGAACAGCAGGCCAAGGTGCGCAAGGCCGGCAAGCTGCCGTGGCTGCGCCCGGACGCGAAGTCGCAGGTCACGCTGCGCTACGACAGCGCACACAAGGTGACCGGCCTCGACGCTGTGGTCCTGTCCACCCAGCACGATCCGCAGATCAAGCACGCCGACCTCGTCGAAGGCGTGCGTGAGCTCATCCTCAAGCCCGTGCTGCCGAAGAAGTGGCTGGACGCTCTGGCGAAGAACAAGGTGCACATCAACCCGACCGGCAAGTTCGTGATCGGCGGGCCGGTCGGCGACTGCGGCCTGACCGGCCGCAAGATCATCGTCGACACCTACGGCGGCATGGCCCGCCACGGCGGCGGCGCGTTCTCCGGCAAGGACCCGTCCAAGGTCGACCGTTCGGCCGCCTACGCCGCGCGCTACGTCGCCAAGAACATCGTCGCCGCCGGCATCGCCGAGCGTTGCGAGGTGCAGGTGTCCTATGCGATCGGCGTGGCGCATCCGACCTCGATCTCGGTCACTACATTTGGTACCGGACAGGATTGCCGACGACAAGATCGAGAAGCTGATCCGCAAGCATTTCGACCTGCGCCCGTATGGCATCCTGCAGATGCTGGACCTGATCCATCCCATGTACCAGCTCACCGCCGCCTACGGCCACTTCGGGCGCAAGCCGCACAAGGTCAGCTACAAGGACGCCAAGGGCAAGACCCAGACGGCCACGGCGTTCTCGTGGGAAAAGACCGACCGCGCCGACGCGCTGCGCGCGGATGCCAAGATAAAGTAATTGAAAAACGCGGCCATGGATGGTCGCTTTATGATGCTCGCCGTCGAGGACGACGGCATAAATTACGGGCCGCGCGAGCGGCCCGTTTCATTTGCGGCGCACCAGCTTTTCGAACCGCGCCGCCAGATCGCTCTGCTCCGCGGGTGCCGCACGCAAGGACTGGCGCGCACGCTTCACCCAGCCGGAACCGCGCCTTTCGAGTTCGCGCCACGCCGACCGGATCGCGTGCGGTGCGCGTTCGAGATGCCATTCGATCAGCGCCAAGGCCTGCAGGACGTCCTTGCCGTATTTCGGATTTTTCGGACCGCGCTCCGCCGCGACGATCAGCTTGTGCAGCCCGTAACGCGACGGATCGGGCAGGTTGACCATGCAGGCATCCGCGCGATCGATCAACACGGCCTGTCCCGGCGATTCGATCAGAAAATCGAGAAACTTCAGCGGCGCGAGCGCCACGCCCAGATCCGGCGCCGCCAGCCAGTCGGCCTTGCGCCGCATCGGCGTGATGAAGTCGATGCGCAGGTCCAGCTCGCGTTCGCTCAGGTATTGCGCGGCCAGGCCTTTCGGGCCACCCAGCGCCGGCAGAAATCCCATCTGCAGCGATTGCAGCGCGTCGTGCGTATCGACGCGCAGATCAGCCGGCAGCGCGACGGCGACGTTGCCGCCGGGGCCATGATGGGCAAAATCCAGATCCAGCGTGCGCGTGCCGCTGCCCCATGCGACACCGAGCTGGTTGCCGAGCGCAAGGAACGCATGCGTGCCGACGAGCAGGCCGCCCGCGCGGAAAAACTGGTAGTCGGCGAAGCGCTTGACGATGCGGAAGTGCTTCGGCGGCATCGGCGCGCATCCTTGCGCCAGCGCGGCGGCAGCCTGGCGCGCCACCGCGTCGAGCGCCGGTGCGCCGCGCGCGCGCGCCGCTTCGATCGCCGCAATCGCCGGTCCGTCGGGACCGAGGTAATACTCGCGCTTGCGACCATCGATTTCCTTGAACGCCCAGTACGCGTAGCGCCGGCCCTTGATCGTCTTCCAGGCGATCTTGCCGGTGAGCGCTGCCGGCGAACGCGTCGTCTCCGCGGCCTGCACGAGTTCCAGCAACTCGGCGTAGGCAGTCTGGGCGGCGGCGGGAAGTTCGCGGTACAGGCTCATGGCGGCATTCCGGGGATGCGCCAGTTATACCACCGAATGTCTGTCAGGTGGTATAACGCAGGCGGTGTGAAACAGGCCGGTGGCCACGGACCGTCCACCGCCCGGTCAAGCGGCGGCAAGCCCAAAGCGTTCGCGCACGCGGTCCGCGGGACAGCCGATGTCCCTGGGGCTGGCAACGATCGCTTCGGCCAGCCGCTGCGTCAGCGCGACGGCTGAATGCGCAAGACCATAATGCAGGTCGCATTCGACCTCAAACGCGAACTGGTTCAGCGTGCCCAATACCGACTTCGAATGCGTCGCGGCGAACTCGGGCGTTTCCAGCGCCTGCGCTTCCGCCGCCGCCAGATCGTCCGGCACGCCGATGTACCGCAACGCCATGAACACGCGCTGGGCAAGGCGCAGCGGAATTTCCGCATACGGTGCGGCCTCGATCACCACGCCGAAGCGCGTCGCATCGTTGACCGCAAGCACCAGTTGCCGGCGCGACACGCGGATCAGGTTGGCCGTCCAGCCACCGAGCCGGTTGGTCGCCGGGGCGGGATGCGCGACCGGCTTCGCCTTCAGCGCCTTGAGCAGCTTGGTGGTGCAGCGAAGCGTGGTCACCGCGAAGCTTCTCGCATCGCCGCGACGATCTCCTGCGTGCGCACGCTCACGCGCGTCACGCGCGCGAGCAGGTCGATGACCTTGTCCTTGTAGTCGGCGAAGCGGTAGGTGTTGAATTTCTCGCGGATGGTCGGATCCTTGGGCTTTTTTTCCTTGTACTGGTCGAGGATCCATTCCAGCGCGCAGCGGTTGCCGAGCTTGTAGTCCCAGGCTTCGGCGGGAATGCCGCCCAGCACCGTTTCCGAATCGAGCCTGATCGTGCCGCTGTCCTTGTTGGCCTTGAGCAGCGCTTTCGGCGTCGCACCGTTCTTGCGCGCCTTTTCGTCGGGCGTATCGAGGCGCTGCAGCGGCCACGGCTCGATGGATTCATAGCCGATGTGCAGGTCCATCAGCGCCTTGCCCCAGTCGGCCCAGCGCCAGAAATCCGCGTAGAACGGAATGCGCGGGAATTCGCGCTTGAGGTTCTGCGCGTACTTTTCGCGATACAGCGGATCGTGCAGCACGGCGTAAACGTAGTGGAAGATGTCTGGCTTGGTGATCGGACGATCCTTCTTGCCGCGACCCGACGTGTAGCGATCCCGAAACTGCTTCAGCGCCCAGTCGGTGATGTTGTCCAGCCGCTTCTCATCCTCGTATCGGCACAGCGCAAGAACCTGCGCGGCGCTGGGCATGAACACGTCCTTGTTCGGTACTTGATCGCAACGCAATCACGCCAAACTCGCTACGCTCCTCGGCTGCAAAGCAGAACGCTCGAATTCGGGCCGGCGTCGCTGCCGAACAACTGCGGCACCTGATAAACCATCTCGTTCAGGCGTCGGCTGAAATACAACTCACGCACCACGAATGGGCGATAGTAACTGCGCACGATTTCGCCGTCGTCGAACTTGTAGGCGAAGCCATTGCCAAGGTCGCGTTTGACTGCTCGCGTCCATTTGATTGCCGTATCGAGCGATTCGACTTGAAGCTTGCGGTCGCTCATCTGAGAAAGACGCGCGACATCGGCATTGTAGGTGTCGATCAGGAAATCGACCTTCGCGCGCAAGCTTTCTTCACTGTCGTCGTACACCCACTCGTCGCGATTCGTGACCACCCCCAACGAAAACAACTTGAAGATCGCCTTCTCCTGCGCCGGCTTCTTCGCCGCCTTCGCGACCTTCGTCGCCACCGGGATCAGCGTCTCGAAATCGTTGTCGGTCAGGTTCAGCCAGTTGTGCTTCGCGTCGGGGCGAATCTCCGTCAGCGTTCGATGCCGTCGAGCTGCGACTTCGAGCAGGCACCCCCGCTTTTCCTCGGCGGCTTCCATAGTCGGGCACGGCGTCGGTAGAAAAAACGGCAGCCTGCGCACATCGCGCTGCTTCACCAGAAAGCGGCGATGGCCACGCGATCTGGATGTCGAACACATTGTGCTTCGTGCCGGCGACGTTCGCCGATTGGCGCGCACGTCGCCGCCGAGATCCACGATGTGGATTTCGTTGAACTCTTGCGCGAGCAGGCGCGGAAGCCGTCGAATGTGCGCGCAGTCGATGTAGCTGCGAGTTGCTCATAAAGGCGACCACGCCATTCTCGGCGATGCGGTCGCTGGCCCAGCGGAAGAAGCGCGCGTACATGTCGTAGAGCTTGGTCTTCTGCGCGGTGGAGGCCTTGATATAGGTGTCCTTGATGCGCGCGTCGATATCCGGGTATTCGCGATTCTTGTTGTTGTCGTTCTCGTTGGCCTGGTTCGCGTTGTACGGCGGATTGCCGATCACCACGGAAATCTTTCTGCGGTTCTGGCGCTTGATGCGCTCGATGTTCTCCTCGCCCAGTCCGAACAGGTCGCCGACGTGCTGGCCGGTGTAGCGGCGCAGTGCCGGCGACGTTGTCGAGCGTGTCGACGAAGCAAAGGTTCGGATATTCCAGGTATTCGCCGCTGATCGCCGCATACGTCGCCTCGATGTTCAGATTGGCGACGTAGTACGGCAGGATCGCGACTTCGTTCGCGTGCAGTTCTTCAAGGTACTTGTGCTTGAGCTTGCCCGGCTGGCCGCGGAAGTGTTCGAGCAGTTCGCAAATGAAGGTGCCGGTGCCTGCGGCCGGATCAAGGATTTCGACATCGCGATCGATCAGATTACGGTCGAAATGCTGCTCGCACAGCCAATCCGCGGATTCGATCATGAAGCGCACGATCTCGTTCGGCGTGTAGACGACGCCGAGCCGGTCGGCCGCCTTGGGGTTGTAGACCTTGTAGAAATTTTCGTAGACAACCTTGAGGAACGTCTGCTTCTCGTGATGACTGGCGATCGCGCCCGCGCTGCGGCGGATCGCGGCGTAGTAGGGTTCCAGCGCGCGCAGGGTCTGATGCTTGGTATTGCCGGTGAAAAAGGTGTGTTCGAGCCGGTACAACTCGCGCGCGATGTTGTTGTCCTCGTGGTAGCTGGTGCCGGGAAAAACCAGCGCGAAGATTTCCTCGGTGAGGATGTGCTGGATCAGGATTTCACGCACGTCCGCTTCGGTCAGCGCCGGATTGATCGACTCGTGCGCCTGTTTGAGGAACTTGTCGGCGGCAGCGTGGAACTTGGCATTGTCCGCATAAGCTTTTTCGATCATGCCGCGCAGCGCGTCGCACACCGCGGGCAGGTCGGCCTTGAACTGCTCTACCGCCTTGCGGAATTCGGCGATCTCCGGGCGCTCGTAGGCGAAGAACAGTTCCAGCAGGCGTTGCAATTTTTCGACATCGTCCACCGCGCAGCGCAGCACTTCGCGCCGGTTCTGGATCAACACCGCCTGCGTGGAATCCTCGAACACGATGTTGTCGGTGGGGTAGCCGCGCGAGAACTTGTATTCGATCTCGGCATCGAGGTCGTCCCTGGCGTCCTTGGCTTCCCAGTAGCCGAACGGCAGGCGCAGGCCATAGAGCAGCGCGCCGTCGACGTAACGGCGCTCCTTCGCGGGCGACTCGATCTCGTACTCGGGCACGAAGATGAGGTCTTGTGCGCGCCCCCAGGCCTTGAGCAGGTCCTTGAACGCCTCGCGCACGACGCTTTCGCGCTGCGAGCCGCTGACCTGGCGCAGCTTGGACAGTTCGGCGAGGTAGTGCTGGATCAGGACTTTGGACATCGACTTATTCCTTGCGCCTACAAGGGCGCCGTCCCTTCGCTGAGCAGCGCGTAGTAAGCCGAGTAAACCCACACGCGATTGCGGCGCTGGCCGGTGATCTCATTGAGCAACTTCAGATCGTGCAGTGTCTGGATCGCGGCACGCACGGTCGGCGCGGCGACTCGCAGGCTTCGATGGATCGTCGGTGCATCGAGTATCGGGCGGCGCGTGAATTGCTCGAACACTTGCAAGGCGCTGCCCGCGCGCCGACCCACCTGGCGAACCTTCTCGCGATCCGCTTCGAACAAGCGCAAGATGCGCTGCGCGGTGTCGACTGCTTGCCGGGACGTCGACTCGACACCATCCAGGAAGAATCGCAGCCACGCTTCCCAGTCACCCGTGCGGCGCACAGTGTCCAACTGGTCGTAATATTGCTGGCGCCGCGTCTTGAAATACAGGCTCAGATACAACGAAGGTTCGCGCAGCACACCTTCACTGCACAGTATCAGCGCGATCAACAGTCGGCCCACGCGGCCATTGCCGTCGTTGAATGGATGAATCGTTTCGAATTGCACGTGCGCAAGCGCTGCCTTGAGCAACGGCGACATTGCCTGCGGGGGCGTGTGCAAGAATTGTTCGAGCGCCTGCAAGCAGGCGTCGAGGCGATCGGGCGGCGGCGGCACGAACGCTGCCATCGCCGGCGTGCTGCCGCCGATCCAGTTCTGTGTCGCGCGAAATTCACCGGGCGACTTGTTCGAGCCGCGCCCACCACGCAGCAACACAGCATGAATCTCGCGTATCAGGCGCAGACTGAGCGGAAAACCGTCGTCGCGAATGCGCTTGAGTCCGTGGTTCAATGCGGCGACGTAGTTCGAGACTTCCTCGACATCGTCGATCGGCACGCCCGGCGCCTCGTCGAGTTCGAACAACAGCAGGTCGGATAGCGACGACTGCGTGCCTTCGATCTGCGAAGATAGCAGCGCTTCCTTGCGCACATACTGGTAGAGAAACAGTTCGGGGTCCGGCAAGGTCAACGTGATGCCGTCCAGCCGTCCCAGCGCTTGGTTCGCACGCTCGATCGATGCGACCAGCGCCGGGTCGCAACTGAGCGCCGGCTCGGGCGGAAGAGGCTTGGGAACATAGGCCTGATACCGGCTGCCGGTCAGACTTCCGATTACGTATTCGCCGGAAACTCGTTCCATGAATACCCTTAACCTTTCTTAACGAGCATAGTATGCGGTTTTTAGGTAAACTTATACAACCAAGTTTACTTAAACGCCGCCGCCACGAGGTATTGGGAAACTTTACTTCGCGCCCCCCATGCCTCTGATCCAACTCCAACGCGTCGACTACAGCGTCGGCGGTCCGCTGCTGCTCGAACACGTCGATCTGGCGCTCGAGCCGAACGAGCGCGTGTGCGTGGTCGGCCGCAACGGCGCGGGCAAGTCGACGCTGCTGCGGCTGCTGGCCGGCGAGATCAGGCCGGACGACGGCGAGGTGCGCGTGTCGGGTGGCGTGCGCATCGCCCGTCTGGCGCAGGAAGTGCCGCAGGATACCGCCGGCAGCGTGTTCGACGTGGTTGCGCAGGGCCTGGGAGAACTCGGCGCCCTGCTCGCGCGCTATCACCATCTGGTCGCCGAGCATGACTTCGATGCACTCGGCGCCGTGCAGGCGCAGATCGAAGCGCTGCACGGCTGGGACCTCGACCGGCGCGTGCAGAACGTGCTTACCCGGCTGGATCTGCCTGAAGACGTCGATTTCGCGGCGCTGTCCGGCGGCATGAAGCGGCGCGTGCTGCTCGCCCGGGCGCTCGTCTCCGCGCCCGATCTGCTGCTGCTCGACGAACCGACGAATCACCTCGACATCGAAGCGATCGCGTGGCTGGAGGAATTCCTGCGCAATGCGAACTTCAGCCTGGTGTTCGTCACCCACGATCGCAGTTTTCTGCGCGCGTTGGCGACGCGCATTGTCGAAATCGATCGCGGCCAGGTCACCTCGTGGCCGGGCGATTACGACAATTATCTGCGCCGGCGCGAGGAACGCCTGCATGCGCAGGCCCAGGCGGCCGCGCAGTTCGACAAGAAGCTCGCGCAGGAAGAAGTCTGGATTCGCCAGGGCATCAAGGCACGGCGCACGCGCAACGAGGGCCGCGTGCGTGCGCTCAAGGCCCTGCGGCGCGAACGTGCGCAACGGCGCGAGGTGTCCGGCACCGCGAAGATGACATTGGCCACGGCGCAGGCCTCCGGCAAGAGAGTCATCGAGGCGAAACACGTCGATTACGCGTGGAGCGACAAACCGATCCTGCGCGATTTCTCGACGACGGTCCTGCGCGGCGACCGCGTCGGCATCATCGGCCCGAACGGCTCCGGCAAAAGTACACTTCTGCAGTTGCTGCTCGGCAAGCTGAAGCCGCAGAGCGGAACGGTCGAACTCGGCACCGGCCTGCAAATCGCCTACTTCGATCAGCATCGTGCGGCGCTGCGCGAGGACTGGAACGCGCTGGACAATGTCGCCGAAGGCCGCGAATACATCGAGCTCGAAGGCCAGCGCAAGCATGTGCTCGGCTACCTGCAGGATTTCCTGTTCGCGCCGGAACGCGCGCGCGCGCCGATCACGCGCCTGTCCGGCGGCGAGCGCAACCGGCTGCTGCTGGCGAAGCTATTCGCCCAACCGTCGAACCTGCTCGTCATGGATGAGCCGACCAACGATCTGGATGTCGAAACGCTGGAATTGCTCGAAGACCTGCTCGGCGCATATCGCGGCACGCTGCTGCTCGTCTCGCACGACCGCGAATTCATCGACAACGTGGTGACCAGCACGTTGGTGCTCGAAGGCGATGGCCGCGTAGGCGACTATGTCGGCGGCTATTCGGACTGGCTGCGGCAACGGCCTTCCGCCGACCGGGAAACCAAGGAAGCGAAGCGCACGGCAGAGGTGCCGGCGGCGGCATCGGTGGCGATTTCATCGAAACGCAAACCAAGCTACAAAGAGGCGCGTGAGCTGGAATCATTGCCCGCGCGCATCGACATGCTGGAAAAGGAAATCGCCGCACGCACGCAAGCCATGCACGATCCGGCGTTCTTCAAACAGGACACCGGCACGATCGCGACAGCAAACCAGGCGCTGGTCGCGCGACAGGCCGAACTCGATGCGGCATATGCGCGCTGGCAGGAACTGGAAACCTAGCGACTGCCGTGCGGCACGTGCGCCGGCACGCCCGTGTGCGGCGAGCGCCGATTCCCGCACGGGTACGAGCCGCAGTCGGCCGATGTCCGCATTGGGCGCGTTTGTTCGTTTCATGCTTATCCGGTTAGTTGCCAAACGCCCGGAGTTCGCGTATAATTGTATACATGGACCTCCGCGGTTTCCCCACCAGTCTGCCCGAATTTCAGCGCGTCTTCCCGGATGATGCGGCCTGCGCGGCATATCTGGAATCGATCCGCTGGCCCGATGGCTTCATCTGTGTCCATTGCGGCTTGCAAGACGAACCCTACCGCTTCGATACGCGCTCCTCGATTGTCCTTCGCTGCAAGGGCTGCAAGAAGAACACGTCCCTGACCGCGGGCACCGTGATGGAAAAGACGCACACGCCGTTATCGACGTGGTTCTGGGCGGCGTATCTCCTGACCACGCAGACGCCCGGCCAGTCCGCCGTGCAATTCCAGCGTCAGCTTGGACTTTCCCGCTACGAAACCGCCTTCACGATCCTACACAAGTTGCGCGCCGGCATGGTGCGACCCGAACGCGACCCGATCGGCGGCGAGCACCACGTCGAGATTGACGAGTGCCTGGTCGGTGGCGCCACGCGCGGCCAAGGGCGCGGCACGCACAACATGACCACAGTCATTGGCGCGATCGAAGTGCGCGCGCGCAAGGACGGCGAGGATCGCGCGGCGAAGCGGAAGGACGCGCACTCCGGCGGCATCCCTCTCAAGAAGCTGGTCTATGCCGGCCGATTGCGCCTACGCGTGATCGCGGGCAAGGACGCCAAGAGCCTCACGACGTTCGTCAAGGACGATGTGGCGCTGGGCTCGCTGATCCGCACCGACGGCTGGCACGGGTACAACGGGCTGCCCGCAATGGGCTATCGGCACTATCCGCTGGTGCTCGCGGGCGACCCCGCGAAGGCCGATGCGCACCTGCCGATGATCCACCTCGTTTTCTCGAATCTGAAAACATGGATACTCGGCACGCATCACGGCAGAATCGAGCCCAAGCATTTGCAGGCGTATTTGAACGAGTACCTGTTCCGGTTCAACCGGCGGTTTTACCCTATGACCGCGTTCAACTCGATTTTGGGCGTGGCTTGCCGGGTCGTGCCGCCGACGTACGCACAGCTTTATTCGGGGGACTGGGAACACCCAACAGGCCCGCGAGCGGCAGCTGCGTGAAGTGGGCGTAGTCCTCGACAAGAATACCGCCCTCGCACTCGAACATTTTTTGTATACGAGCGAGGCGCTCAAGCGGAGAGGGTTTTTGACGTGTCATTGGCACGATCGTAGCGCATCATGAAGTCGGTAGAATTGTTCGCCAATACGATGGCAAAGGACAATGCTGGTCCCCGCAATCGTTGGCTTGACCTCAAGTCCATTAGCATGTTCTACGGCATCTTGGTCCTGATGTTTTATAAGGACACCAAGCACCACAATTTGCCGCACATTCATGTCCGCTATTCCGGACAGAATGCTTCGCTGTCCATCGACGATGGGGCAGTCTTGGCTGGCAACTTACCGTCGAAGCAACTGAAGATGGTGCAGGCATGGATAGAAATTCACCGCGACGAGCTATTCGCAGACTGGAAACTGGCGGTCACTGGCGAGGAGCTCTTCCGGATTGCACCGCTCCAATAAGGAGTAACGAGATGCAAGTCATATTGGATGTAATGCGCGTGGAGACTCAGCCAGACTACAGGCTACTCCTTGAGTTCGAGAATGGCGAGAAACGGATTTTCGACATGGCGCCGTATATGGATGAGAAGCCATTTGTAAAACTCAAGGGGTCGCCGCTGTTCGCAAAAGCGTCTGTCGACTATGGAACCGTTGTTTGGCCCGGCAATATCGACATCGCCCCGGAAACTCTCTACGACGAGTCTCGTCCGGTGCTCTAAGTTGGCGACTGATGCACCCTAGAGCACGGATTCTTCGCGAGCTGTGCCAATCACGAAAGCGGAGCCCACAGGCTCCGCTTTTTTATCCGGTGAAGGCAACACAACAGGGTGATAGCGACATTTGGCACCTAACCGGATAAGCACGGTTCGTTTCAACACGAAAGGAACGGGTACCGCATGATCGACGAATCGAATCGACGACCGATCGCCGCGCGCGACGCGGGTTGGGCGCGCCGCGCCGCGGCCGCTCTCGCACGCTCGGCCGTGACGCCGAACCAGATCTCCGCGCTCAGCGTGGTCTTTGCCGGCACCGGCGCGGGGCTTGTGCTCGGTTGGCACTCGCCAGCCCGGCTCGTTGCCGCCGCGCTCTGCATACAGCTGCGGCTGCTCTGCAACCTGCTCGACGGCATGGTCGCGATGGAGGGGGGCAAGGCCTCGCCGGTCGGCAAGCTCTTCAACGAGTTTCCGGACCGCATTGCCGATTCGCTGCTGATCGTCGCGGCGGGCTATGCCTGCGGCCGGCCCTGGCTGGGCTGGCTCGGCGCACTGCTCGCCGCGCTGACGGCCTATGTGCGCGTGTTCGGCGGTTCGCTCGGCTTTGCCCAGGACTTCCGCGGCCCGTTCGCCAAGCAGCAGCGCATGGCCGTGCTCACTGGCGCCTGCCTGTTGGGCGCACTCGAAACTTACTGGCACAGCCAGCGCTGGGCGCTGCTGGCCGCATCGGTCGTCATCGCCGCGGGCTCGCTGCTGACCTGCATCACACGCACGCACGCGATCGCCGCGCGCTTGCGCTCGGAGCAGCGCTGATGCCGCGCGAAGCGCACTTGTTCACCGTGAGGTCGCGCTGATCATGTGGCTGTCGCATCCACTGACGTTCGTTCTGCGCGTGCTGGTCGGCGCGCACCCCCGATGGATCGGCTGCCAGCCGTCAAGCGCGCTGCGCATCTACTATGCCAACCACACCAGCCACATGGATACGCTCGCGCTATGGTGTGCGCTGCCGGCGGCGCTGCGCGCGAGCACGCGTCCGGTCGCAGCGGCCGATTACTGGCACGGCGGCGGCTTCAAAGGGTACCTGGCAACGCGCGGTTTCAATGCGCTGTTCATCGAGCGCAGCGCGGACAAGCGCAACGGCGACCCGCTCGCGCCGCTCGACGAGGCACTTGGCCGCGGCGAGTCGTTGATCCTTTTTCCCGAGGGCACCCGCCGCGCGCAGGCGCTGCCGAGTCCGTTCAAGAGCGGTCTGTTCCATCTCGCCGCGCGCTTTCCCGACGTCGAACTCGTGCCGGTGTATCTCGACAACCTGTATCGCAGCATGCCCAAGGGCGCGCTGCTGCCGGTACCGCTGACCTGCTCGGTGCGCTTCGGCGCGCCGCTGGCGCGCATCGTTGGCGAGCCCAAGGACGACTTCCTCGAACGCGCGCGACAGGCAGTGGTGGATCTGGCATGAAGACTTCAGGGGTTCAGGCATGAGCATGCAACAGAAATTCTTCTGGTTGTTCGGCGGCATCCTCGCGCTGCTCAGCGCGGCCTCGCTCATCGGATGGCTGCTGCATCGGCGCGCGCAACGGCGCGGCGGCAGCGAGACGATCGCCAATCTCAACGCGCGCGTGCGCGCCTGGTGGGTGATGGTCGCGATCATCGCGGTCAACTTCTTTCTGGGCCGCGACGCAACGATCGTGTTGTTCGCGATCGCTTCGCTGTTCGCGCTGCGCGAGTTCATCACCCTGACGCCGACGAGCCGCGGCGACCACCTGCCGCTGGTCGTCTGCTTCTATGTGCTATTGCCGATCCAATACCTGCTGATTGGTGCCGACTGGTACAACCTGTTCGCGATCTTCCTGCCGGTCTACGGCTTCCTGCTGCTGCCGGTTCTGACCGCGTTTTCCGGCGACACCGACCGCTTTCTCGAACGCGTGACCAAGGTGCAATGGGGCCTGATGATCACCGTGTATTGCATCAGCTACGCACCTGCGCTTCTGCTGCTGCGCATTCCCGGTTTCGCGGGGCAGAACCTGCTGTTGATGATCTACATGCTCACAATCGTGCAGATGAGCGACGTGCTGCAGTACGTGTTCGGCAAGCTGTTCGGCAGGCACAAGATCGCGCCGAACGTGAGTCCGTCAAAAACGGTGGAGGGCTTCGTCGGCGGCGGCCTGAGCGCGGTCGGCGTCGGCACGGCGCTGTGGTGGATCACGCCGTTCTCGCCGTTGCAGTCGGCCGCAATGGCGGCGGTGGTGGTGGTCGCCGGGTTCCTCGGCGGACTGGCGCTGTCGGCGGTCAAGCGCAGCATCGGCGCCAAGGACTGGGGTGCGATGATCGAAGGCCATGGCGGCATGCTCGACCGACTCGACTCGGTGAGCTTTGCCGCACCGGTGTTCTTTCATCTGACCCGGTATTTCTTCGAACCGTAGACACGCCGCCCGGCGCGCGATTTTCTCGCGCCGGCATCGAAGGAGCATTCCGGGATGACGGGCCGCCATGCGACCCGATCCGATTCAGCGCCCGCGCAACACCCGCGCCGGCAACATGATCAGCGCACGCAGGAACGCGAACACGCCTTCCACGGCGATGCCGACCAGGCGGAACGGCAGCAGGATCAGCCACACCAAGGGATATACGATCAGCGCAAGCAGCGCCAGCGGCCAGCAGAAGATCAGCAGCAACAGCCAGAGGATGAAGGTAACCATCGAGCGCTCCCGGCGGCGGACGTGGCCACTATATGCGGGCGAATCGAAGCGGGGCAAGGCCCTGTGATTTTCCTCCTTCCCGCGCGAATCACGGTTCCGAGACACACACGGAACTTAGAAATGGAGCAGACTCTCACCATGACGACGGCGGACCTCGACGGCCAATTCCGCGAGCTGCTCGAACGCCATCGCGGCATCGTGTTCAAGGTGGCGAACAGTTACGCGCGCGGCGCACAGGACCGCGAGGACCTGGCGCAGGAAATCGCCGTGCAGCTGTGGCGCGCCTTCCCGAAATACGACGGCGCGCGCGCGTTCTCGACCTGGATGTATCGCGTCGCCCTGAACGTGGGCATCTCGCACCTGCGCGAGCGCAATCGCCACGAACGGCACCATGAGCCGCTTGACGTCGCCGTCCACGACACGGCCGACGCGAATTCCGATCCGGCGGCGAACGCGCGCGTGCGCGAGCTGTACCGCTGCATCGCGCGACTCTATCCGTTCGACCGCGCATTACTGATCCTGTACCTGGACGAGCGCAGCCAGCGCGAAATCGCCGAAATCCTCGGCATCAGCGAAACGAACGTGGCAACCAAGATCGGGCGTTTGAAAGAGCGCCTGCGCGACGACATGAGCGAGGCATGAAAGACATGGAGACAATGATGGACATCGATGAATTGAAACTCACCGAATTGAAGCAGGCATGGCAGACGCTCGATGCACGCATGCAGAAGCAAACTGCGCTGAACCTGCACCTCTTCCTCGAACGCAAACTGGACAAGGCGCGCTCGGGCTTGCGGCGCCTGTACTGGGGCAAGATCGTGCAGATTATCTTTGGCGATACGCTGATTTATTTCGGCATCATGGCCGCCATCGGCCATCGCGACGAACTGCCACTGCTGGCGTGCAGCGTATTCATGCTTGCCTATGGATTGCTGACCGTGGTGTTCGGTGGCGTGTCCCTGGGCAAGATCGCCAGCATCGATTACACCGCGCCGGTCGTGGAAATCTCCAAGCGCGTCGACACCCTGCGTCGTACTCACGTTTTGGCCAACTGGTGCCTGGGCCTGCCGTGGTGGTTCCTGTGGATTGCCATCTTCGTGCTGGAGGTGAAAGCCAACGTGGGCGTCGATTTCTTCGTCGCCGCAGCCGGCTTCATCGCGATCAGCGGCGCGACCGGCGTGGCCGGATTCATCGCCAGTATCTGGTACTTCCGCCGGCGCAATGCGCGTTCGCAAACGCTGCCATGCACGACACGCCGCGCGGCCTGCGTGATGCGAAAAGCGCCCTGGACGACATTTCTCGCTTCGAGCGGCCCTGACGGCTCATTCATCCTTCAATCGCGAACAAGCGATATAATGCCCGCCCCTCCCCGCCGAGGGGCGCTGCATTTTCCCGCCGTGATCGATACGGACGCGAAATCAGGCTCGGCGGGTTTTCGGGTTCCATCAACCGAAACCGCGCCCTCCAACTCAACGGAGCTACGCCAATGAACGCTGTTCTCAAAATCCAGCGGCCGACTACAAGGTCGCCGACATGTCGCTGGCCGATTTCGGCCGCAAGGAAATCGACATCGCCGAGCACGAGATGCCCGGCCTGATGTCGATCCGCAAGAAGTACGCCGCCAAGCAAGCCGCTGAAGGGCGTGCGCGTGACCGGCTCGCTGCACATGACGATCCAGACCGCGGTGCTGATCGAGACGCTGCAGCGATCTCGGCGCCGACGTGCGCTGGGCCTCGTGCAACATCTTCTCGACGCAGGACCACGCCGCGGCCGCGATCGCCGCATCCGGCACGCCGGTGTTCGCGTGGAAGGGCGAGACGCTGGAGGAATACTGGGACTGCACGCTCGATGCGCTGTCGCTTCCCGGGCAGCAAGGGCCCGCAGCTCGTCGTCGACGACGGCGGCGACGTGACCTTGCTGATCCACAAGGGTTACGAGCTCGAAAACGGTTCCGACTGGGTCAACACGCCGTCCGGCAACCACGAGGAACAGGTCATCAAGAACCTGCTCAAGCGCGTCGCCAAGGAGCGCCCGGGCTACTGGGCCAGCGTCGTCAAGGAATGGAAGGGCGTCTCCGAGGAAACCACCACCGGCGTGCATCGCCTGTATCAGCTCGCCGAAGCCGGCAAGCTGCTGGTGCCCGCGATCAACGTCAACGACTCGGTCACCAAGAGCAAGTTCGACAACCTCTACGGCTGCCGCGAATCGCTGGCCGACGGCCTCAAGCGCGCGATGGACGTGATGCTCGCCGGCAAGGTCGCCGTGGTGTGCGGCTACGGCGACGTCGGCAAGGGTTGCGCGCACAGCTTGCGCGCGTACGGCGCGCGCGTGGTCGTCACCGAGATCGATCCGATCAACGCCCTGCAGGCGGCGATGGAAGGCTTCGAGGTCAACACCGTCGAATCCACGCTGGGCCGCGGCGACATCTACGTCACCACCACCGGCAACAAGGACGTCATCACGCTCGCGCACATGCAGGCGATGAAGGACCAGGCCATCGTCTGCAACATCGGCCACTTCGACAACGAGATCCAGGTCGATGCGCTCAAAGCGCTGGCCGGCGTCAAGCACGTCAACATCAAGCCGCAGGTGGACAAGTATACGTTTCCCGAACGGTAACACGATCTTCCTGCTCGCCGAAGGCCGCCTCGTGAACCTCGGCTGCGCCACCGGCCACCCGAGCTTCGTGATGTCGAACTCGTTCTCCAACCAGACGCTGGCGCAGATCGACCTGTGGGCGAACAAGGACAAGTACGCGGCGAAGGTCTACATCCTGCCGAAGAAGCTCGACGAGGAAGTCGCGCGCCTGCACCTGGAAAAGATCGGCGTGAAGCTGACCACGCTCACCGCCGAACAGGCCGCCTACCTCGGCGTGCCGGTGTGAACGGTCCGTACAAGCCGGAGCACTATCGCTACTGACTTTCGGGTTGGTCATCGCCAAAACGAAACGGGCGCCGCGAGGCGCCCGTTTTTGTTTCCTGACATCAACTTGTGCAACAGCGTTCTATGGTCGTGGCAACGACACTAAACAATACGAGGACCAGAGTTCGGGAGCGAACTAAGAGACTGGCCGGGAGCTAGCATAACCTCGTTGTAGTCTCGGATATCAGAGAAGGAGCATTTGATTTCGTCCTTGAACCGACGCATCACTGAGGTCACTCCACTAGGACCGCCATCAGGATGGCGCACCCAATGTATGAATGCCAAAAGATCTCCTCGAACCATTGCCGCAATTTCCGCTTGAAGCTTCTCGGGGGACAGCGGTTGGTTCGTATCCTTATCTAACAGATGTGCAATCGCCTTATTTCGCAATGAGACAATTCCGCGGGTGTCAATCTCGAACTCTTTTACAATCAGAGACGCCGCCACTCTGCATTGGGCTACACCAGTCCAGCTGAGTTCTACTCAACCTGGCTGGCGCAGCAGACCAAGTTGGCAGCATGAAGATCTACGCCACCGCTTGGTATCCGGAATCTGCGGGTAAGCTCACCTTGGCGTTACGCAACCGCGCGTGTCCCGCCTGGTGAAGGGCAAGTGGGAGGATTTCAGCCTCGACATGTTACTGACGCTGGCGGCGCGTGCGGGCCTGAAGCCGAAAGTGAGTCTAAGCGGCATGCGGCAAGCGGCCTGAAGGCGCGCGGCCACGCCGCGGACAACCTGATCAGTCCGAATATGCCGCGGGCGCAGCGAACGAATCTTGCACAATCAACCTTCGCCGAGCACACGAAACCTCTCGACGAGAAAATCGATCAGAGCGCGCACCGACGGCAACTGCCCACGGCGCGACGGAAACACGGCATGCACGATCTCGCTGCGCGGCGCCCAGTCGTGGAGCACACGCACCAGCGTGCCGGAGGCGAACTGCTCACGGATCAGCATGGTCGGAAGTTGCACGATGCCGACGCCGGCGAGCGCGGCGGCGCGCAGGGTGAGCATGCCGCGCGTGATCAGGCGCGGGTGGTGGCGCACGGCGGCGTGCGCGCCGTCGGGGCCGTACAGATTCCAGACGTGTTCGTTCTGCGGCGCGCCGAGCGCCAGGCTCGGCAGCGGCGATAAGTCTGCCGGCACCCTCGGCGTGCCATGTTCGGCCAGCAGTCTGGGACTGGCCACCAGGCATTGGCTGCGGTTGGCGAGCACGCGCAGGACGAGATCGCTGTCCTCGAGCGGCGGCGGGCGCACGCGCAGGGCAATGTCGACGCCTTCGCCGATCACGTCCACGCGCCGGTTGGTGGCCTGCAAGTGAACTTCCACGCGCGGATGCGCGACCAGAAACGCGGCGATCATGTCACCGACGTTCGCATCGAGCAGCGCGACCGGACAGGTCATGCGCACCACGCCGCGCGGTTCAGCGTGCGACAGTTCGACCGCCTCGCGCGCGGCGTCGGCCTCGACCAGCATGGCCTTGCAGTGCGCGTAGAACGTCTGCCCGATTTCGGTGACGGAGAAATGCCGCGTGGTCCGTTGCAGCAGGCGCACGCCCAAGCGTTCTTCGAGCAGAGCCACGCGCCGGCTCAATTTGGATTTGGGCATGCCCAGCGCACGCCCCGCAGGCGCGAAGCCACCGTGTTCGACGGCCTTGGCAAAATAGAAAAGATCGTTCAGATCCAGACGCGAGAGGGCTTCATCGTTCACGGCGCATCGTTCACAAAATGAGACTCTGCAACGAAAAATCGCATGCTAGTGCAATTATCGTTGCAAATATATATTCCTCGTCCACCAAAACCTCAAAGAGGATTCCGACATGAAAGCGATTCAAGGCGTCTACTCCGCGCCGCGCCAGCACTGGGTCGGCGACGGTTTCCCGGTGCGTTCACTGTTTTCCTACGACAGCCACGGCAAGCACACCAGCCCGTTCCTGCTGTTCGACTATGCCGGCCCGATGGACTTCACGCCGGCGGCGCGTCCGCGCGGCGTTGGTCAGCATCCGCACCGCGGTTTCGAGACCGTCACCATCGTTTACGACGGCGAGGTCACGCACCGCGATTCCACCGGCGCGGGCGGCATGATCGGCCCCGGCGACGTGCAATGGATGACGGCGGCGTCCGGCATCATCCACGAGGAATTCCATTCGCCCGAATTCACCCGCAAGGGTGGCCGATTCGAAGTCGTGCAACTGTGGGTGAACCTGCCGGCCAAGGACAAGATGACGGCGCCCGGTTACCAGACCCTGCTCAACCGCGACATCCCGACGGTCGAATTGCCCGACGGCGCCGGCACGTTGCGCGTGATTGCCGGCGAATACTCGGGGCAACGCGGGCCGGCGCGCACGTTCACGCCCATCGACGTGTGGGACGTGCGCCTGAAACAGGGCAGCACGGCGCACTTCGACGTTGCCGAAGGACGCACGCTCGCCGTGGCGGTGCTCAGCGGTACCGTGCAGATCAACGGCACGCAGCTCGCGCGCGACGCGCAACTGGTGCTGTTCGACCGCAGCGGCAGCGGCGTGCACATCGAGGCGAACAACGACGCCAAGCTGCTCGTGCTCAGCGGCGAGCCGATCAACGAGCCCATCGTCGGCTACGGCCCGTTCGTGATGAACACGACAGACGAAATCCAGCAGGCGATGGTGGACTTCAACAGCGGGCGTTTCGGCAAGGTGAACTGACCGTGTGCAACTCCGGCGCGACTCCTCTCGCGCCGGAGCGTCCGTTCGAATATCGCTTCATCGCGACGAAGAGATATACTGCGGCATCCCCGGATCCCGATTGCCGCGATGACGCCCATCAGCCTCGAATTCTTCCCGCCCAAGACCGACGAACAAAAGGCCACGCTTGAAGCCGCGCTGCCGAAACTCAAGGCGCTGAAGCCCGACTACGTCAGCGTCACCTTCGGCGCGGGTGGCTCGACCCTCTCGTACACGCCGGAAATCGTGCGCCATCTGCGCGATGCGCACGACCTCGACGCCGCGCCGCACCTGTCATGCATGGGCGGCACGCGCGAGGAAATCCGCCAACTACTCGATGAGTACAAGGCGATGGGTTGCAAGCGCATCGTCGCGCTGCGCGGCGACATGCCGTCGGGCATGGCGGGCTATGGAGACTTCCGCTACGCCAGCGAACTCGTGGAATTCATCCGCCGCGAATGCGACGGTTTCTTTCACATCGAAGTGGCGTGCTATCCGGAAATGCATCCACAGGCCGGCGATGCGCATGCCGACATCCGGAACTTCGCGGCCAAGGTGAAGGCCGGCGCGAACGGCGCGATCACGCAGTATTTCTACAACCCGGATGCCTACTTTCGTTTCGTCGACGAGGCGCGCAAGTACGGCATTGAAATTCCCATCGTGCCGGGCGTCATGCCGATCTCGCAATACGCGCAACTGCGCCGGTTCTCGGACATGTGCGGGGCGGAAATCCCGCGCTGGATCGCCAAGCGCCTGGAAGCCTATCGCGACGACGCGGAAGCAATCCGCGAATTCGGTGCAGACGTGGTCGCCGACCTCTGCCGCAAGCTGCACGCCGGCGGAGCGCCGGGAATCCACTTTTATACATTGAACCGGGCGAAGGCCACATTGGCCGTCTGCGAGAGAATCTAGCCGAGCCCGAACAGCATCTTCGCCCCGGCCAGGAACAAGACCACCGCGAGCAGGCGCCGGATCGACGGCATCGGTAGGCGCCGGCTGCCGAGCCATGACCCGACCGCGCCGCCGACCAGCACGGCGGAGAGCCACGGCAGGGTCGGGCCGGGAATCGCGGTGGTGACGAGCCCGCGTCCGATCAGGCCGGCGATGGAATTGACGAGGATGAACGGCGCGGCCACGCCCGAGGCTTCGCGCACGTTGCCCCAACCGAGCAGCACGACGAGCGGGCTGAGGAAGATCCCGCCGCCGACCCCGGTGAGGCCGGACAGGAATCCCAAGCCCGCGCCCGCGCCGACCGCGACCGGAATTGCCGGCGGATGCAAATCCGTCTCGCGTCCACGCGGTGGAAACAGCAGGCGTGCGCCGGAATACAGCAATACAGCGCCGACCAGCGGCTTGTAGTAGATGTCCGGCAGCGTGATCGCACCGCCGACGAGCGCGAGCGGAATCGAGGTCAGCGCGAACGGCCAGAACAGGCGCCAGCGGAACCAGCCCCCGCGCCAGAAATTGTAGGTGCCGATCGCGGCGACCGCCGTATTCATGATCAGGGCGATCGGCTTCATCTGCGCCGGCGCAAGTTCGGCCAGAGCCATCACCGCCAGATAGCCCGACGCGCCCGCGTGACCGACGCTGGAATACAGCAGGGCGACGAGAGCGAATGCGGCGGTGAGAAGGATGACGTGCTCGCTCATGCGCGGTTCCCGGATCGGCGGAACGCGGAGCATGCCATAATTGGCAACTGTTCCACCGCACGGAAAACCGCCATGGCCCGAGAATATCCGCCATACATCTGGCACAACGGCAAGATCAAGCCCTGGGCGGAGGCAACGACGCACGTGATGGCGCACGCCGTGCACTATGGCTCATCGGTGTTCGAGGGCATCCGCAGCTATGCGACACCCAAGGGCCAGGCGATCTTCCGCTTGAGCGATCACCTCAGGCGTTTGCACCATTCTGCAAAAATATACGATCTGCCGATGCCGTTCGCGCAGGACGAACTCGCACAGGCGTGCCGTGACGTGATCTCCGCGAACAAGCTGCCGCGGGCCTACCTGCGGCCGGTCGCGTTCCGCGGCCTGGGCGGATTCGGCCTGTCCGCCGAATGCCCGACCGATGTCGCCGTGGCGGCCTGGGAGATGGGTCCGTATCTCGGCGCCGGCGTGCTCGAAGCGGGCATCGACGCCTGCGTGTCGAGCTGGCAGCGTTTCGCGCCGAACACGATTCCGGCCGGCGCCAAGGCCGGTGGCAATTACCTTTCCGGCCAGCTCATCGCGCGCGAGGCGCGGCGCCTGGGCTTCGGCGAAGGCATCGCGCTGGCGTCGACAGGATTGTTGAGTGAGGGTGCGGGCGAGAACCTGTTCATGGTCTTCGACGGTGCGCTGCACACCACGCCGGTCAGCGCCGCCCTGCTCAACGGCATCACGCGCAATTCGCTGATGACGCTGGCGCGCGGCGCCGGCATCGACGTCGTCGAACGCGATATTCCGCGCGAATACCTGTATTTGTGCGACGAGCTTTTCATGTGCGGAACCGCGGCCGAGATCACGCCGATCCGTTCGGTGGACGGCAAGCCGGTCGGCACGGGCAAGCCGGGCCCGGTCACGGCGAAGATGCAGAAGCTGTTTTTCGGCCTGTTCGACGGCACGACGCCGGACAAGGATGGCTGGCTCGAATACGTGTGATCAGGCGCGCAGCCTGAAATCCAGCGTCGCCACCGCCCCGCCCTGCGGCCGCGGCGCGAGCGTCACGCGCCAGTCGTAAAGTTCGCACAGGCGGCGCACGATGGCGAGGCCGAGCCCGGCGCCCTTGCCGCCGGCACCCTCACCGCGCACGCCACGCTCGAACAATCGCTCGGCGTCCTCGGGCTTGATGCCGGGACCGGTGTCTTCGACCATGACTTTCCCGGAACCGACCGTGACCACGACTTCGCCGGCCTGCGTGTATTTGAACGCGTTGCCGATCAGGTTGCCGAGCGCGACCGCGACGACCGAAGCCGGCGCGACGACTTCGATCGCGTGTTCGACATCCATCCTGACCTCGACCGGTTTCTTGCCGAGGTGGGCGCGGTAAACATCGATGACCTGCTCGACCACCTCGGCAACGTCGGTGGTTTCGCCATCGGCGGGCGGCGAGCGTTCGCTGCGCGACAGCAGCAGCAGCGCATTGGTGAGTTCGGCGGACTGGCGCGAGGCGCGCTCGATGCGCTTGAGGCGTTCGCGCATCTTGTCGGTGAGGTTTTCGGCGTTGAGCAACAGTTCGGTGGTCGTGGCGATCACCGCGAGCGGCGTTCGCAACTCGTGGCTGACGTCGGCGTTGAATTCGCGGTCGCGCTCGACCAATGCGGTGAGCTTGCGCGCGTAGTCGTCGAACGCGGCGGCCAGCGCGCCGACCTCGTCGTTGGCGAAATGCGGCGCTAGCGGCTCGGCCTTGCCGCTGCGTTCCATGGCCTTGACGCGTGCCGCCAATTCGGTAACCGGTTCCATCACGCGCGAGGAAAGCCAGAACCCGAGCACCAGTGAAACGGCAAGGAATCCCAGCACCGACAAGAGCAGCGCGCCTTCGAGCAAACGCTGGCTGCGGCGTTCCTGCGTGGTGTCGTATTTGAGGAAGAACCAGTAACCGGGTTCCTTGTGCACCGCCAGCTTGTACACCAGCCGCCCGCCGTGCCCATCCGGTTCGGTCAGGTCGTGTACGCCATCCGACAGATCGCGCCAGGCGAAGGGCACGTTGGCGAACTTGCGTTCGGAATAGACCCAACCGACGATCTTCTGGAACGGCAGAAATTCGTTGCTAGGATCTTCGTGGAACTTGGCGGCGTAATCCTCGACGTTCTTGATCAACGCTTCGCCAATGAGTTTATCTTCGAGATAGCCGCGCAGGTAGATCGCCGCAAGCGCGAACAGCGCCGTCAGCGCAAATCCGAACAGAACGAAGGAAATGATGATGCGGCTGCGCAGCCGCCGGCGATATTGGATTCTCGGCATGCGCCGGAGCTTACGCGACCGCCGCGTCGGGATCGACCATTCTGTAGCCGATGCCATGCCGGGTCTGGATCAGCGGTTTGCCGAATGGCTTGTCGATCGCCGCACGCAGGCCGTGGATATGCACGCGCAACGAATCCGAATCCGGCAACTCCTCGCCCCACACGCGCGTTTCCAGGTCCTGGCGGGTGACGACGGAGGGACTGGATTCCATCAAGTGCTGCAGCAGCTTCAAGCCGATCGGATTGAGCTGGATCGACTTGCCGCCGCGCGTGACCACGAGCGTGTCGAGGTTGTAGGTGAGGTCGGCCAGTTGCAGCACGCGGCTCTGCACGCCCTTGCCGCGGCGGCCGAGCACCTGCAGGCGTGCTTCCAATTCCTGCAGCGCGAAGGGTTTCACCATGTAGTCGTCGGCGCCGGAATCGAAACCGGTGAGTTTCTGTTCCAGCGCGTCGCGCGCGGTGAGCATGAGCACCGGCGTCTGCCGGCGCGCTTCCTGGCGCAGCTTGCGGCACAGTTCCAGTCCGTCCATGCCGGGCAAGGTCAGGTCGAGAACGATCGCATCGAATTCGTGGACCACGGCCAGGTGCAGACCGGTGACGCCGTCGCCGGCGAAATCCACGACGTGGCCTTTTTCTTCCAGGTAGTCGCCGATGTTGGCGGCGATGTCGCTGTTGTCTTCGATGACGAGAATACGCATGGGAGCAATCCTACTCGCTTTGGCGGGAGTCGTTCGTTGATCGCCACCGGCCCGCCCGAGTTCCCACGGCGCAATCGACAAAAACCGCAGGCAATAAAAAGGCCCAAGGAGGTGTCATTGGGGGAACACACCTGCCTTGGGCCTAAAGCTACTGCCCCGATTACCGTAATCTGCCTGTCACCTGACCTGACCTTAGGAGTGTCGAGCAGCCTACAGTGGCGTCGATACTAGGTGTGCCGCGATTAAATCGGCGTTAAATCCGCCGCGGGCTTTCGTTAATCGCCGGGGTGTCGGCAGATCAGCGTACCCGTGGGTGACTGGCATTTGTCGTCCGCGCCGGTCTTGCCGTGCAGGGTGAAGGCGAAATTCTGGATACGCGCCTGGCCCGCGGCGGATGCCGGGAAACGCCAGGCCCCGAGCGCCGCCTTGGCGGCATCCTCGAACATTCCGGCAGGCTGCGCGTGCAGGACGCGCACCTGGGTTACTCCGCCGCCGGCGCCAATGCGATAGGACAATTCCACGTTGCCTTCGATGCCGGCCGCCATCGCGCGCGGCGGATAGGCCGGCGGCACGATCTGCAGGGGCGACAGTTCCGCGTTCGGTGCGGTCGCCGCGTCGGCAAGCTCGGGTACGGAAACCCGCAGGAGTGCGCGATCAGGCGCCAGGTCGCGGATGCGGACCGGCGTGACATCGCCGAGCTCTGGTGCGCGCGGGAGCGATGCGGATCGCGGCATCCGCCGCGGATTCGCCAATGCGAATTGGCGCCAACGGCGCGATTTCCGGCACCGGCAGCGACACGACCAGTTTTGGCGGCGCGATCAATTGCACATTGCCGCTGACCAGCGCGAGCGCTTGCGCCGGCAGTGCTTCCAGCGCGAAGGCGAGATCGGCATTGCGCTGTTGCACGCGCCAGGCGCCGAATGCCAGCGTGGCCGCCGCCAGCAGCAGCGGCAGCAGCGCATTGCGCGGCGTGGGCTGCGCCATGGCGGCGACACCGACGATGCGGCGAATGCGCGTCAGCAGCTCGCCGCCGCCGGCGCCGAGCGCGGGCACGGCGAATCCCGGGGCGTGGCGCAGTTCCTCGAGACCGGCCAGCGCGCGCGCATAGGCCAGCGCCTTGCCCGAAGCGACTTGCAGGACCAGATCGTCGCAACATTCCTCGCGCGCGTTGCGCACGTCGCGCGAAATCCAGTGCACCACCGGGTGATAGAACAACACGGTTTCGACGACGACCTGGGCCAGGTTGGCGAGGTAATCCCAGCGCCGGATGTGTCCAAGTTCGTGGGCAATGATGAGTTCGACCTGCTGCGGCGGGAACCCGCTGAGCAGGCTCGCCGGCAGCAGGATTGCCGGCTTGATCCAGCCGACCAGCATCGGCGTGACCGCGCGCGCCGAACTCAGCAGGCGCACCGGGCGGCTCACCGCGAAGCGTGCGCGCAGGCAGACCAAGCGCAACTCCCACTCCGCACCGGGTCGGCTGGCGCCACGCACCAGTGCCTGCAAGTTTCGCCATTGCCAAAGCGATCGCGCGGCAATCGCGAGCACGCCGCACAGCCACGTCGCCACCAGCCACGGCAGCAGCGGCTGCAGTTGCCAGTGCGGCAGGTCCCGTGCAGCGACTGCGGCGACCGTACCGAAAGCACCCGACGCCCCAGCCGCATCAGACGCCGGCCATAGCCAGGCCAGGGTAAGCGCCGGACAAAGCGCGAGCACGGCCAACAGGCAAAGGCCCAGCCGATAGCGCGCGCCTGCGCTCGCGCACAACGGGCGAATCAGGAAATACAACAGGCCCACCCCGGCACCTTGCCAGAGGAAATGCAGCAGCGCCGCACCGAACGTGTCGATCACAACGTACCAGTCCACCGGCAAGCTCATGACTTGCCTCCTTCCGCCTCGATCTTGTTGAGCAGCGCGCGAATCTCGGCCAGTTCCTCGCGCGAAGCGCCCGGATGGCTGCCGAGCGCATGCAGCACCATCTGCGGCGTCGAGCCGTTGAACAGGCGCCGCGCCATGTCGGCGAGGTAACGCTTCTGCGTACGCCGCTTGTCGATTGCCGAGCGATACACGTGCGCACGCTCCGAATCGTCGCGCTCGACCAGGCCCTTGCCGTGCATGATCTGCATGAGCTTGAGCGCCGTGGTATAGCCGGCGCCGTCATCGCCGTACAGCGCCTCGTGCACTTCTCGCACGGTGGAGGGGCCGCGGTCCCAGAGCACGCGCAGGATGTCCAGTTCGGACGCCGTTGGCCAGTGCGATTCGGAACTGTGCCGGGGACTCATGTGCGAGGTTCCGTCATGCGGAATGCCATCTTACTCCTCAACCGCCGCCCTTCAATTGCGGTGTGCTCAGTCTGCGCTCCATGTCGTGCTGGGTGCGTTCGTGTTGCGCCATGATCTCCGCATAGGTGTGGCAGGTCGTGATCGGACGGTGCGAACCCACCGGTGCGACGTGCTCGCAAACCAGGCGGTTGTTGTCGTTGTGGTCGAGGATGCCATTGATCTCTTCCTGCGCGTTCACCAACGCAACCTTGTCCGACGGCCGCATATCCACGGCGCTCGAATGCGCGGTGAGCAATTTTTGCATGTCGGCCAATCGATCTTCCACGCGCGAACGCTCGGAGTTCGAGATGTAGCCGTATTTGCCGCCCGGCTGCATTTCCTTGCGGATGCGCGCCGAGTCCTGCTCGAACGAGTTCAGGGTCTGCGCGACCAGCGGCTTGGCGGCGGCCGGCGCAGCATGCGCGGCGGGAACAAAAGCAGCGCACGGCACCAGGGCCAGCGCGGCAGCAAGCATCATGAAACGGTTCATTGTGGTTTCCTGTTTGGGTACGAGATGTACGTTTTTTATCGTACATAGCCGGAATGGCGCTGTCAACGATGATTTTCGTAGACCATGCACGACGGTCAAACCTTGCGCAGCCGGCGCTTGCGCACGCGCCGCGCCAGGTACTCAATCACCTCGCCGGCCACGTCCACGCCGGTGGCGGCTTCGATGCCTTCCAGTCCCGGAGAGGAATTGACTTCCAATACCAGCGGGCCGCGCCGCGAACGCAGCAGATCCACGCCGGCCACGTTCAGGCCCATCGTGCGCGCGGCACGCAGGGCCGTGTCGACTTCGCTCTGGCTCAACTTCACCGGCGTCGCCGAACCGCCACGATGCAAGTTCGAACGGAACTCCCCGGCACGCGCCTGCCGGCGCATCGACGCAACCACTTTCCCGCCCACCACGAAGCAACGGATGTCGGCGCCGCGCGCTTCGCGAATGAATTCCTGCACGAGGAAATTCGCGTACAGGCCGCGAAATGCCTCGATCATGCCCTGCGACGACGAGCGTTTTTCCGCAAGCAGCACGCCATTGCCCTGTGCGCCTTCATTGAGCTTGATGACGTGCGGCGGTTCGCCGAGCATGGCCAAAAGGTCCGCCGTATCGTCGGGAAAATCGCCGAACACGGTTGTGGGCAGGCCGATATTCTCGCGCGCCAGCATCTGCAGGCAGCGCAGCTTGTCGCGGGCGCGCAGGATCGCGTCCGAGGAATTGGGCGTGTACACGCCCATCATCTCGAACTGACGCAGCACCGCCGTGCCGTAGAACGTGATCGAGGCGCCGACGCGCGGAATCACCGCGTCGTAGTCGGCCAGCGCACGACCCTTGTAGTGCACCGCGAAATCGCCCGGCGCAATGCGCATGTAGCAACGCAGGGGGTCGAGCACGCGCACGCGATGACCGCGCGTGCGCGCCGCCTCGACCAGGCGCGCCGTCGAATACAGCTTGGCGTTGCGCGAGAGGATGGCGATCTTCATGCGCGGGTGCTCCGCTTGCGGCGACCGCACACCCACGACAGGTCCGGATCGACGCGAAAACGCCCGCGCAGCGCCGTGCGTCCGAGCAGCATCGGAAACAGCATGCCGCCACGGTCGCTGAGGTTGATATCCGCTTCGATGCGTTCGCTGCCCAGCACGATCGCACTGCGGATGAACCAGCGCTCGGTGGAATTCCCCCCGGAATCGGTCACCGCGCGGCGTGTCAGCGCCGGCGCCTCGCATTTCACGGTGCGTGCGCTGCCGCGACGCGGTGCGACCGCGAAGCGCAACCAACGCGCACCGTCGCGCTCGAATGTTTCCAATGCGGTCACGTGCAGCGAAGACGAGCGTGCGCCGGTATCGATCTTGGCCTTGATCGCCGCCAGCCCGAGCTGCGGCAGGGATATCCACTCGCGCCAGCCAATCAGCAGCGGTTCTCGCATGACGCGCATCCGGAAAATTGGAGCGGGTGAAGGGAATCGAACCCTCGTCAGTAGCTTGGGAAGCTACAGCTCTGCCATTGAGCTACACCCGCGCCGGGACGCTACTGTACGAACCGGCGCTGCAACGGGCAAGCGCGGCAGTTCACGCCACCTGAATGGTGGCTAATAAAGAATGTGTCCACGCCGCCGGGGAAGGCGGCCATTCAGCTTCACCGCGCAAAGATTTGTGGCGTAAAGTACGCCTTCCGGGGGACCGTTCGGCAATTCATCGCCACCGGCAGGATTTCAGCCACCGTGTAACGCACCAAGGAGCGTTGCCATGTTCAGACTCTCACGACTTGCTGTGTTTCTGGCCGGCATTGGCCTGGCCTTCGCCGCACTGGCGCAGGACAATGGCTCGCCGGTCGATCCGCCCGGGCGCGTGGCCCGGCTTTCCTACCTCCAGGGCGATGTCAGCTTTGTGCCTGCCGGCGAGAACGACTGGGTGCAGGCGCAACTGAACCGTCCGCTGATCACCGGCGACAAGCTGTGGACCGATCGCAGTTCGCGCGCGACGCTGGAGGTCGGCGCCGCCGCCGTGCGCATGGACCAGAGCACGAGTTTCGATTTCCTCAACCTCACCGACGATGCCGCACAGATGGAACTCACGCAGGGCACGCTGAACCTGCGCGTGCGCCGGCTGTACGACGGCCAGAGTTATGAAGTCGATACGCCGACGCTGGCCTTCGTGGTCAACCGTGTCGGCGAATTCCGCATCGACGTCGAGCCCGACGGCCAATCCACCATCGTCACCGTGCTCAACGGCGGCGGCGACGTGTATGGCGAAGGCGGCGCGCGTTTCGCCGTCGAGGAAGGCCAGTCGGTGACGTTCCGCGATCCGCAACTGCGCGACTACCAGGTGAACGACCTGCCACGTGCGGACGCGTTCGACGATTTCTGCCACGAGCGCGACACGCGCTGGGACAATTCGTCCTCGCGCCGCTACGTCTCCGAGGACGTGATCGGCTACCAGGACCTGGATAGTTACGGCTCATGGAACGACGTGCCCGAATATGGCAACGTCTGGTATCCGACGTCCGTCGCCGTCGGCTGGTCGCCCTACCACTACGGCCATTGGGGCTGGGTCGGCGTCTATGGCTGGACCTGGATCGACGACGCGCCGTGGGGCTTCGCGCCATTCCATTATGGCCGCTGGGCCAACATCCGCGGCCGCTGGGGCTGGTGCCCCGGCCCGATCGCGGTGCGCCCGGTCTACGCGCCGGCACTGGTCGCCTTCATCGGTGGCCGCGGCGGGTTCGGCGTCAATGTCTCGGTGGGCGGACCGATCGGCTGGTTCCCGCTCGGCTACCGCGACGTGTACATCCCGTCCTACCGCGTCAGCCGCAATTACTTCACGCGGGTCAACGTCAGCAACACGGTGATCAACAACACCGTGATCAACAACTACTACGGCAACTATTCGCGCGGCAACGTCGATTTCGCGCGCATCAATTACGCCAACCGCAACATCACCGGCGCGGTCACGGCCGTGCCCGCGGCAGCCTTCGTCGGCGCGCGTCCGGTCGCGGGTGCCGCGATTGCGGTCAACCGCGCCACGTTCGCCAATGCGCGCGTTTCCGGGTTCGCCGCGATCGCGCCGACGCGCGCCAGCCTGGCGCGGCCAGTCGCGGCGCGCGCGGTGCCGAATGCGGCCGTGATCAACCGCCCGATCGTGGCGGCCACGCGTCCGCCCGAGCGGGTCGCCTCGTTCGCGCAACGCCAGTCCGTGCTGGACAAGAACCCGGGCCGGCCGTTGAACGAGCGTGAACTGCGCAATACGGCGGTCGCCGCGGGTGCCGTGGCCGGTGGCGCGGCCGCGGCGCATGCGATCGCGACGCGTCCGAACGTGCGCGTGGTCACCGAACATGGTGCGCCGACGCGCACTGCCGCTCCGGTCCTGCCGCGCGCCGCCACCCTCGCGCCGAATCGCCCGGCACGGGAAACGCTGCATCCGAACGTGCCGGCAAAGCAATCCCTGGCGCCGGCGACGGAACGCAAGCTGCCGGCCGTGCAGCGCAACGCACCGGCCACCAATGCCGAACAGTCACGGCACCTGGACTCGTCGCGCTTCGCGCATCCGCAGGGCACCCCGGCAAACCCGGCGCAACCGTTGCGCACGGTGCCGAAGCGTGAAATCCAGCGCACCGTTCCGGTTGGTCCGCCCCCGCAAAACAAGGAAGATCACGGCAATTCCAGCGGCAATGCGGCGACCAACTACCGGAAACAAACTACCGCCCCGGTCAACCAGTACCGCGCGCCGGAGCGCAAGGTGCAGGAATACCACGCGCCCGTGCAGACCCAGCAGCAATACCGCGCGCCGGAGCGCAAGGTGCAGGAATACCACGCGCCCGTGCAGACCCAGCAGCAATACCGCGCGCCGGAGCGCAAGGTGCAGGAATACCACGCGCCCGTGCAGACCCAGCAGCAATACCGCGCGCCGGAGCGCAAGGTGCAGGAATACCACGCGCCGCAGAACAATGTGCAGCAAAACCAGCGCGCAGTGGTACCTGCCGTGCAGCGTAATGCGCCGGTGCCGCGTCAGGCTCCGCCAGAACGCAAGAAGGACGAAAAGAACGACAACAACGGCCATCATTGACTCGGATTGCATTCAACATCGGCGCCCGGCATGTCCGGGCGCTGTTTTTTCCGGCATTGGAATTTCGCCGCGGCGACGGAACGACTAAACTAATGCGATGAACTCGATCGTCTTGAATGGACAACCGCGCGCCTGCGCGCCAGGCCGCACGCTGCACGATCTGCTCGCCGAAGCCGGCTATGCGCAACGCCGCGTTGCCGTGGAAGTCAACCGCGAGATCGTGCCGAAAAGCGAACACGCACAGCGCGAACTCCGCGATGGCGACAATATCGAGATCGTTCACGCACTGGGCGGGGGTTGATTCATGAACGCACAACTTGAACCCGTGCCGACGGATAATCCCGATCCACTGCATATCGCTGGTCGCACGTATCGTTCGCGCCTGCTCACCGGCACCGGCAAGTTCAAGGACCTGGAAGAAACCCGCCGCGCCACCGATGCGGCCGCAGCGCAAATCGTTACCGTCGCGATCCGGCGCACGAATATTGGACAGGACCGCAACGCACCTAACCTGCTCGACGTACTGCCGCCGCATAAGTATACGATCCTGCCGAACACCGCGGGCTGCTACAACGCCGACGATGCCGTGCGCACCTGCCGCCTCGCGCGCGAACTGCTCGACGGCCACAACCTGGTCAAGCTCGAAGTGCTCGGCGACCAGAAAACCTTGTTCCCGGATGTCGTGCAGACGCTCAAGGCTGCCGAAACCCTGGTTGCGGAAAAGTTCGACGTAATGGTCTACACCAGCGACGATCCGATCATGGCCAAGCGCCTGGAGGAAATCGGCTGCGTCGCGGTGATGCCGCTGGCCGCACCGATCGGATCGGGGCTGGGCATCCAGAACCGCTGGAACATTCTCGAGATCGTCGAGAACGCGAAAGTGCCGATCATCGTCGATGCCGGCGTCGGCACCGCGTCCGATGCAGCCATCGCGATGGAACTCGGCTGCGACGGCGTGCTCATGAATACCGCGATCGCCGGCGCGCGCGATCCCGTGCTTATGGCCATGGCGATGCGCAAGGCGGTCGAAGCCGGACGCGAGGCCTTCCGCGCCGGTCGCATCCCACGCAAGCGTTATGCCTCCGCATCGAGCCCGATCGATGGAAATATCGGCTGAAGGCGCATCCGCGGAGCCCCGCCACATTCGCAGCTACGTGCTGCGCCAAGGCCGCTTCACACCCGCGCAACAGCGCGCCTTCGACGCGCACTGGTCGCGCTACGGGCTCGACGTCGCCGCTGGCGCGCCGGACTGGCATGCCGTGTTCGGGCGGCGCGCGCCGCTCGTGATGGAGATCGGCTTCGGCAATGGCGAACAGTTGCTGTGGTCGGCGCTGCACGAGCCGGACAAGGATTTCCTCGGTGTCGAGGTGCACCGCCCCGGCGTCGGCCGCCTGCTCAACGCGCTGTCCGCACGCAATGTGGACAATGTGCGCTTGTATAATTCCGATGTAGTCGGCGTGTTGGACACGGCGATCGCGCCGCAAGCGCTGAGTGAAGTCCGCATTTATTTTCCCGACCCCTGGCCGAAAAAACGCCAGAACAAGCGCCGCCTGATCCAGCCGGACTTCGCCGCCCGACTCGCCTCATGCGTCGCTCCGGGCGGACGCTTGCATCTGGCGACCGATTGGGCGGACTATGCCGCGCACATGCGCGAGGTTCTGGACAACGCGAAAGACTGGCGCAACATCGGCGGCGCTGATGGGTTCATCGCGCCGCCGCCGTGGCGCACGCAAACGCACTTCGAGAAGCGCGGGCGCAAGCTCGGCCACGGCGTCTGGGACCTGCTCTATGAACGCTGTTAACCATCACGTCTAACGCCGCCGAAGAACAACAAGCCCCGATGAACGGCACTGCATGAATACCGGACTCGTCCTCAGCCACGACATGATGCTGGTGCTCGGGCTGGTGGCCTTCACCATGCTCATGCTCGTGCTCGAATGGGTGCGCGCGGACGTGGTCGCCCTGCTGGTCGTGGTGGTCATCGGCATCACCCGCCTGATCCCGGTCGAGCAATTGTTCGACGGTTTCGCCGGCAACGCGGTGATCTCGCTGATCGCAGTGATGATCATGGGCGCGGGCTTGGACCGCACTGGCGTACTGAACAAGGCGGCGTCGTTGATTCTGCGCCTTGCCGGGGGCGTGGAAACGCGCCTGGGCCTGCTCATCAACGCGATGGTCGGCGCGCTTTCCTCCATCATCCAAAGCCAGGCGCTGGCGGCGCTGTTCCTGCCCGTGGCAAGCCGCATCAGCGCGCGCACCGGCGTGCCGCTCGGCCGTCTGCTGCTGCCGATGGCGTTCTGCATCCTGTGCGGCACAAACACGACGATGGTCAGCAATTCGCCATTGATCCTGCTCAACGACCTGATCGCCAGCGCGAACCGCAACCTGCCGCCGGGCGCGCAGACCATCGAACCGTTCTCGCTGTTCGCGATCGCCCCGATCGGCATTCCGCTCCTGCTGGCTGGACTAGCGTATTTCACCTTTTTCACGCGCCGGCTGCTGCCGTCCGATGAAGAGACCCAGAACGTGACGCCAGGGCGCACCGAAACGTATTTCGCGGAGACCTACGGAATCGACGGCGAAGTCAGCGAACTGACCGTCACCACGGAAAGCCCGCTGGTCGGCATGAGCATCGCCGAGGCCGAGGCGCTGCGCGGCGCGCCCCTCATCCTGGCAATCAAGAACGGCGATGAAACCCGTCTTGCGCCCCGGCCGACACCATGATCTGGGTCGGCACCGTGCTCGGCGCGCTCGGCAAGCGCGAACAAGTCAACGACTTCGCCAACCTCAACCTGCTGCGCGCGCAGCCGCGCCTAACCGTCTTCCGCGACATGTTCAATCCGAACCGTGCCGGCATCGCCGAAGCCGTGGTGCCGCCCAATTCGCGCTTCGTCAAGCAGGCGGTGGGCGACCTGCGCCTGCGCAAGCGCTTCGGCATCAGCGTGCTGGCGGTCAATCGTGGCGAGGAAGTGTTCCGCGAGGACGTGCGCAAGACCGCCCTGCGCGCCGGCGATACGCTCGTGCTGCACGGCTTTTGGCGCGACCTCACCCTGGCGTCGGACGAACGCGACTTCGTCGTGGTCACCGATTACCCGAAGGAGGACCATCGTCCCGGCAAGATCTGGCACGCGGTGGCGTTCTTCGCACTGGCGCTGGCGCTAGGCCTTTTCACCGACGTCAAGCTGTCGGTGGCAATGATGACCGGCGCGGTCGGCATGCTGCTGGCCGGCGTGCTGAACATGGACGAGGCCTACCGTGCGGTCAACTGGAAGACGATCTTCACCCTCGCCTGCCTGATCCCGCTCGGCTGGGCCATGGACTCGACCGGCACCGCTGCATGGATCGCCCAGGAGGCGTTGCATTACCTCGACGGATTGCCGCAATGGGCCTTGCAGGCATGCATTGCTGTCCTCGCGCTGCTGTTTTCGCAGATCATGTCCAATGTCGGCGCGGCTGTGATGATGGTGCCGATGGCAATCAACTTCGCTCTCGCTTCGGGCGGCAATCCGGCTGCCTATGCGTTGATCGTGGCGATTTCCACCTCGAACACCTTCCTGATAGCGCCGGCCAGCCCGGTGTTGCTAGTTGTCGCCGGGCCCGGCGGCTACACCAGCCGGGATTTCCTGCGCGTGGGCCTGCCTTTGACCGTGCTGATGCTGGTGGTCATGCTGGTCGCGGTCAACCTGCTGTTTCGCTGACGGCGGCACTACCCCCATCCGCGCTGGCCGCAGTAGAATCACGGCGGGAATCCATTCCGCACGGATGCACATCGCATCACCGGAGATTCGCCATGATCCGTTTCGACCTGATTCTGGTTCTTTGCGCTTCCGTGCTCGCCGCCGCCGCGCCCGCCAACGCGTGCAGCGTTTCCGGCACCGCCTACGATTTCGCCGGACGGCCGCTGCGCGACGCGGTCGTGCGCCTGACCGACACGCGCAGACAGAGCGCCGCATTCCTCGTCACCGATGCGCAAGCCGGCTTTGCGTTCGCCGATCTCGCGCCGGACGCGCACTACCGCATCGATTTGCTCAGTGCGCCGACTGTCGTCACCGGTTCGCGCCTGCCGACGCGGTCGATCCTCGGCATGTCGCCCGCGTTTGCCTGCATGGGCGGCAACACGGCGCACGCCGACGTGCGCGTGCAGGTCTACTGAAGCGATTCAGGGCAGGCACACCTGCCCGTCAATCACGTCGACGGGAACCGAGCGCAGGGAGGTGCCACGGCAGGGACCGCCGCTGCAATGGCCGGATTCGATCCGGAACGTTGCACCGTGCGCGGCGCAGATCAGCGTGCCCCTGTCGATCAGGAACTTGCCGGGCGCGTAATCCAGGCGCCGCCCGGCATGCGGGCATTCGTTGTGGTACGCGGCCACGGCTTCGCCGAGACGCACGAGAATCAGCTCGAAGCCGCCGGTGCTCGAATCCACGTGCACCGCGATGGCGCCGCCGTCAGGTACGTCGGTGAAGGCGCATAACGATTTTCTAACGTCCATTGGCGTATCTAGCCCTTCCCGTCCATCGATTCATTCTGCCACAGGGAGCGACACGGACATGTTCCACTGGCGCTGGTTCAACCGCCCGCAAAATCCCTTCCTGCGCCTGCTGTTGGCCGTGCTGGCCATCGTGGCCGTGGCCGGCATCGTCGTGCTCGGGTTCTTCGCCCTGCTGGCGTTCGCCTTCGTCGGCGCCATCGTCGCCGTGGTACGTGCGCTGACGCGTCCGCACGCACGGGCCGCTGCGGCTTCGCGCGTGAGCGATCCCAGCGTCATCGAAGGCGAATACGTGGTCGTGCGCAACGATCCGGCTGCGCTCAAGCACTGATCCGATCGGCGGTTCCATCGCGGGCATGACAAGTGGCGCTGTCGCCCGACAGCGCCAGTCATTACAGTGCGCATTCCGGTTTTTCGACTGCGCCCGCATGGACCAAGCCGCCTCCGCCGCCGAATCCCACCCGTCCGCACTGTCATCGCCGCGCGTCCTCGTGCCGCTGGCGCTGGCCGGCGTGTACCTGATCTGGGGCTCGACCTACCTCGCGATCCGCATCGGCATCGAAGGCTATCCTCCGTTCCTGATGGCGGCAATCCGTTTTCCCATCGCCGGCGGATTGATGTACGCGTTCCTGCGCTGGCGCGGCGTCGCGCCGCCGACACGACGGCAATGGTTCAACTGCCTGATCACCGCGTGCCTGCTGCTGGGGCTCGGCAATGGCCTGGTGTGCTACGCCGAGCAGACCGTACCGTCCGGCATCGCCGCGGTCGCGGTCGCCAGCGTCGGCCTGTTCATGGCTATCTTCGCCGGGCTCTACGGCCATTGGCCGAACCGGCTCGAATGGCTGGGCCTCGTCGTCGGTTTCGCCGGCGTCGTCGTACTCAACCTCGGCAATGGGCTGCGCTCCTCGCCGCTCGGCGCGGCGGCGCTGGTGCTGGCCTCGATCGGCTGGGCCTACGGATCGATCTGGAGCCGCCACCGCGACATGCCGGCGCCGACGATGGGCGCAGCCGCGCAGATGCTGTGCGGCGGCATTCCGCTCGGCTTGATGGCGTTGGCGACCGGCGAACGCTTCACGCACATGCCTTCGCTGCACGCGACGCTGGCACTGGCCTACCTCATCGTCGCCGGCTCCATCCTCGGCTTCACGGCGTACATCTACCTGCTGCACAACGTGCGCCCGGCGCTGGCGACGAGTTACGCCTACGTCAATCCGCCCGTGGCCGTGCTGGTCGGCGTCGTCCTCGGCGGCGAGGCGGTGCACGCGCTCGACATCGGCGGCACCATCGTGATCCTCGCCGGCGTCGTCGCGATCACGCTGGCAAAAACGAAACGCTGACCCGACCAGCATTTCGTCCTCGCCACCCCCTCACTGTTCGCGCAAGGCCACCGTCACCGGCAATCGCGCGGCGCGCAGGGCCGGATACAGCCCGCCGACGAAACCGATCGCCAGCGCCCACTTGATGCCCGTCCACAACACCGCCGGCGACACATTGAACTGGAACATGAGCTGGCCCGTGCTGCCCATGGTCAGGGTGGAGGCGGAGTAGCCGTTGAAGACCAGCCAGGCGACGAGACCGCCGAGCACGCCGCCGAGCAGCGCAAGCAGCATGGTTTCCAGCATGCACCGCGACCACGACCGGCAGGCCGCGGAAACCGATCGCGCGCAACGTGGCGATCTCGCGCGCGCGCGTGGCCACTGCCGCGAACATGGTGTTGAGCGCGCCGAAAATCGCGCCGATCGCCATGATCACGCCGACCACGACGCCAATGATGCGTGATCGCCTTCCAGTGCCTTCGGATTGCTTGCTGAAATAGTGCGCGAGGTGTCGACATCCACCTGCAGGCGCGGGTCGGTCGTCGAGCGCGCTCTTGAACGCGTCGAGCGCGACGGGCTGGTCAGGCGCGCGAACACGCTGGTCACGCTGGCGCCGCGCCGGTAGGTGTCGCCGACAACGTTTCGCGTCGGCCCAGATCTCCGAATCCAGCGCATCGCCGCTTTCGAAGATGCCGGCGACGGTCCACACGCGGCTGCCGAGCTTGATCTGCGCGCCGGGCTCAAGCCCGGCGAAATGCGCCTGCGCGCCCTTGCCCGCGACCAGTTCGTACTTGCCCGGCTCGAATTTGCGCCCGGCGATGATCTTCGCGTTCGTGCGCAGTTTCCATGCCTTCGTCGCCGATGCCGCGCATCTGCACGCTGCCGAAGTCGTCGTCGTCCTTGGCCCCGCGCACCAGCAGGTTCGCCGCGACCACGAGTTCGGGCGACACGATCGGCTTGCCTGGCATCGTCCTTGGCGACGCCCGGCGCCTGCTCGATCAGGACCACGTTGTCGTGCGACAGCACGGACGTGACTTCCGATGCGGATGCGCCGCGCAGCACAATCGCGGTGTCGTCGCTACCGGTACGTTGAGCGTATCGGCGTAACCCTGCCCATGGCCAGCATGGCGACCAGTACGCCGACCACGCCGGCAATGCCGATCACGATGACGGCCGCGGAACCGGCGCGTTGAGCGAGCGTGGCGATGCCGATCGCGGCGACCGATGCCGCCTGCTGGCCGCGCCGGCTCAGCGCCATCCACAACCCGAGCAGGATTGCGATCGCGACCAGTCCCGGCCACGGCAACAGCAGGAACACGGCGATGCCGGCGAAAACGACGATCAGGGTGAGCAGTCCTTTCAGGAATTTCATGGTTCTCTCCTCAGCGTCCGGCCAGCGCATCGACGATGTTCAGTCGCATCGCGCGCAACGCCGGCAGCGCGCCAACGACGAATCCGATGATCAACGCGAGCGCGATGCCGAGCGCCCAGCTGCCGGCGCCGACGCTCGGCAAGTGCATCATGCCGCCACTGCCCGCGCTGATCGCCGGCGCGAGTATGCTGGCCAGGCCCAGGCCGATGCACGCCGCCAAGCAGCAGCAGCAGGACCGATTCGGCCAGCACCATGCCGAGCACGCTCGCGTTGGAAAAACCGATCGTCTTGAGCACGGCGAGTTCCGAGGTGCGTTCGCGCACCGCCTGCATCATCGTGTTGCCGGTCAGCAGCAGCAGGGTGAAGAACACCGCGCCCATGATCGAGCCGACGATCAGGCCGATGTCGAGCAGCTGCTTGACCAGTTCGCGCTGGCCGCCTGTTCGGTCTGCGTTTTGGTCTCATGATCGGAATTGGCCGAGATCGCGTCGATCGCCTTGGCCACGCCGATCGGCCTGGTTCACGTCGGCCACGTGCGCGATGTACCAGCCGACGCTGGCCGCGGTTGTAGGGCGTGGTTTCGTCGAAGTACTTCCAATGGATCAGCACGATGGCGTCGAAAAAACCGTTTTGCTTGGGATCCTTGGAATGCAGGATGCCGACGATGTCGAACGTCCAGTTCTTGCTGCCTTCCTTGTCCGGGAATATCGTCGACATCAACGGCAGCTTGTCGCCGACCTTCCAGTTGAAGCGCTTGGCGATCGTTGATCCGACTACGACTCCGTTCAGGTCCGCCTCCCACGTCTTGCGCTGCGCCGCATCGAGGGCAAATCTCCGGATACATGTCGATGTAGTTCGGGCTTACCGCAAAGGTGAAGATCTGGTTATGCGGGTCCTGGTAGGCGCCGCCGAACCAGTTCGCGTAGGCGACTGCGTTCACGCCCGGCACGCGCTCGATCTGCGCGCCGAGGCTGAACGGCAGGGTTTCGATGAACGACAGGCTCGGCCGGTTTGCAGGCGCTCGGCGCCATTCGCGCTCTGGCCGGCCTGTTCGAACGAAATGCGCACGGCATCGAGCAGGCCGAACAGCAGGAACGCGGCAATGATCGAGACGAGAGTCAGGATCGTGCGCGTCTTGCGCCGGAACAGCGCGGCCCAGATGAGATGGAGATATTTCATCGGCGTGCTCCGTCAGGCGTGCGCGGCTTGTTCGACGAGCGTGCCCTTGTCCAGATGCAGCGTATGCGTCGCGTACTCGGCGGCCTTGGGATCGTGCGTGACCATGACGATGGTCTTGCCGTGCTCGCGATTGAGCGTCTGCAGGAGCTTGAGCACGTCCTCGGCGGACTGGCGGTCGAGGTCGCCGGTCGGTTCGTCGCAGACCAGCAAGCGATGGATCGGACACGATCGCGCGCGCAATCGCCACGCGCTGCTGCTGGCCGCCGGAAAGCTCGGTCGGCTTGTGCGTGGCGCGATCGGCGAGGCCAACCAGTTGCAGGGCGACGCTCGCGTTCTTCTTGCGCTGCGCAGCGGAAAGCTTGGTCAGCAGCAGCGGCAGCTCGACGTTCTTCTGCGCGCTCAGCATCGGCAGCAGGTTGTAGAACTGGAACACGAAGCCGACATTCGCCGCGCGCCATTTCGCCAGCGCGCCCTGACCGAGCTGGTCGATGCGCGCGCCGCCCACGGCGATGCTGCCGTCGCTGGGCGAATCCAGGCCGCCGATCAGATTCAGCAGCGTGGTCTTGCCGGAGCCGGACGGACCCATCAGCGCCAGGAAATCGCCCTGCGCGATGTCGAGGTCGATGTGGTGCAGCACTTCGACCTTCTGCTTGCCGCGCTCGTATACTTTGCTGACATTGCGGATTTCTACCAGATTGCCCATTGTCCGATCCTCGAAAAAATGCCGTGTTTACTTGCTGCCGTCCAGCGTCACCGCTGCGCCATCGTTCATCTGCGCCGGCGGCTGCTTGACCACCTGCGTGCCGACGGCGATGCCTTCGACCAGGCGCAGGTCCGAATACGTCTGGCCCGGCGTCACCGCATGCAGGCGTGCACGACCGCCATCGATCGCGAATACCACATTTTTGCCGTCGCGCTGCACAATGCTCGACGCCGGCACCAGCACGCCCTTGGGCGGCGCCGCGGCAGCGTTCTTTTTCGCTTCTTCCAGAAACGACACGCGCGCGCCCATGTCGGGCAGCACGCGCGCATCCTTCTGGTCGAGCGCGATGCGCACCTTCACCGTCGCCTTGCCGCGATCAGCGGTTGGAATCACCGCGATCACGTGCGCCGGAATCGTCCAGTCGGGATAGGCGTCGAGCACAGCCTGCGCCTTCTGGTTCGGTTGCACGCGATTGATGTAGGCCTCGTTGACGTCGACCTCAACCTCGAGCGAATCCATGTCCACAATGGTGCCCACGCCGGTACGCGTGAACCCGCCGCCCGCCGACAAGGGCGAGACGATCTCGCCGACCTGCGCCGCCTTGGCAATGATGACGCCGGCGAACGGCGCGCGTACCGTGCAATAGTCGAGTTGCACCTGCGCCGCCCTGACTCCCGCTTGTGCAAGTTCGATCTGTTTGTGCTGCGCGTCGGTCTGGGCGATCAACGTCTTCACCTGAGTCTGCGCGTCCTCCAGCGCCTGCTGCGAGACCAGATGACGGCCAACCAGGTCTTGCGCACGCTTGAGATCGCGCTGCGCCTGCGCCAATTGCGCAGAATATTGAGCCAAGGTGGCTTGCGCCGCGCTCGCCTGCGCCTGCGCCTGCGCGAGATACGCCTTCTGCGCGGTGTCGTCGAGCGTAGCCAGCACCTGGTCCTTGGCGACGTGTTCGCCTTCCTCGATCAGCACCTGCTTCAGCGTTCCGGTGATCTGCGCAGACACCGTGGCCTCGCGCCGCGCGGTGACATAGCCGGTCGCCTGCAGCACGGCGGTATCGCCGCCGCCGGCCGCCGGCGCGGTCGCCGTCGCCGCCTGCACATCGAACCGTTGCCCGCCGAAGAAGAACCACGCCGCACCGCCGATCAGCGCAATGACCAGCACGATCGCGCCCGCGATCCACGGCCAGCGCGCCGCGCCACCACCCGCATCCTCGCGCTGGCGCGAATCGATGCGCAATTCCTTCAACAGGTCGGATTGATCCATGACGCCCATGTGAGTCTGCGAGTCGGCTGGCAAGTGTGCCATAGACTCGCAGTCGACGCCGCGCCGCAACAGGGCCGGTGGTCACAATTGTGTCATGACAACTGTCAGACAAGAGATCGCACGGCCGACGCAAGCACGCCTGTTCGTTTCCGGGCTACGTGCCTTCCGGCACGTGCCGCCGGAACCGCGGCATGGTGTCCTTCGCAATTGGTTTTTTCCCTGCCTGCCCCGACGGAGATTTTCCATGCCCGCCATCGTGCGTCCCATCATCGCCGCCGAGCCTCGCGCTGGCTTGCGCGTCCGTGTTTGCTGCGACGTCGGAGCCGCCGCCGCTTGAAACCTTGCCGCGCTGGGCGGTGCCCGAATCCTACGCGCTCGACCTGCGCATCGATCCGGCACAAAGCGGATTCAGCGGCAGCGTGACGATCAAGTTGCAGCTCAAACAGCCATCCGATCACGTCTGGCTGCACGGCAAGGACCTCACGATCGAGAAAGTCACGATCGCCGACGCCAAGGGCAAGTCGCACGCGGCCAAGTACGTCGATGCCGCAGCGCAGGCGGGCGTGGTCCGGGTGGATTTCGGCGACGAGCTCGCCGCGCAGGAATTGACCCTGAACTTACGCTTCAAGGCGCCCTACAACGGGCACCTGGAAGGCTTGTACAAGGTCGAGCACGCCGGCAAGCCCTACGTGATGACGCAAATGGAGCCGATCAGCGCGCGTTACGCGTTCCCGGGTTTCGACGAGCCGGATTTCAAGACGCCGTTCGATCTTCGCATCACGATGCCCGAGCACGACGTCGCCGTCGCCAACACCACGCAAATCAAAACCGCACCCGCGGGCAAGGGCTGGAAGACGGTGACGTTCGCCACGACGAAACCGCTGCCGACCTACCTCGTCGCCTACGCGGTCGGCCCATGGGACATCAACGTCGCGACGGACATCCCGCCAAGCCAGTGGCGCACACAGCCGTTGCCGCTGCGCGGCATCGCCGCCGCGGGGCAGGCGCAGCGCATGGCGCATGTGCTTGACGAAACGCCGTCCATCATCGAGTACCTCGAGGATTACTACGCCTTCGGTTATCCGTTCGACAAACTCGATCTCGCCGCCGTGCCGGATTTCAGCGCCGGCGCGATGGAAAATGCCGGCTTGGTCACGTTCCGCGACTGGCTGCTGCTGCTCGATCCGGATTCCGCGCAGCGCTACGTGCAAGGCTCCTTCAACGTGACCGCGCACGAACTCGCGCACCAGTGGACCGGCGACACCGTCACCATGACCTGGTGGAACGATCTGTGGCTGAACGAAGCCTTCGCCACCTGGATGCAGCAGAAAATCACCGAGAAGGTGCATCCGGAATACCGCGCCGAACTGGACCGCGTCGAAGGCGCACAGGGCGCGATGGCGAACGACTCCCTGGTCAGCGCGCGCAAGATCCGCCAGCCGATCACCGGCAATGGCGACATCCAGACCGCGTTCGACAGCATCACCTACCGCAAGGGTGCCGCGGTGCTGGGCATGTTCGAGGCCTTTGTCGGCGAAGACACATTCCGCAACGGCATGCGCGCCTACATCCAGGAACACAAATTCGGCAACGCCAGCGCCGATGATTTGATCGACGCCATCGCCAAGGCGGCGGACAAGGGCGTGAAATTCAAGCAGGCGTTCGGCAGTTTCCTCGACCAGTCCGGCGTGCCGATGGTGGCGACGCAACTCGATTGCAGCGGCAAACAGCCGGTGCTGAAACTCGCACAGAGCCGCTACCTGCCGCTCGGCTCCACGGGCAGCACGCAGCGCACTTGGGGCGTGCCGATGTGCGTGCGCACGCCGGCCGGCACGCGCTGCGAACTGTTCGACAGCGCGAAGGGCAGCATGGCACTCGCCGATGCGCGTTGTCCTGCGTGGTACATGCCCAATGCCGGTGCGCGCGGCTACTACCGCTTCAGCATGGCGGCGAAGGATCTGGCCAAGCTCAACGGCGCGCTCGATCAGCTCAGCGACGCCGAGAAGCTCGCGTATGCCGATGCCATCGATGCCGCCTTCCGCCACGGCGACGTCGATGCGCACGATGTACTGGCAGCGGTGCGCGAACTGGCACCGTCGAAGACCACCCAGGTGGCGCTGGCGCCATTGTCCACGTTCGAGTGGATCTGGCATCACGAAGCACAGACCGAAGCGCAGAAAGCGCGCCTGCGTGACGTGGCCAAGGCCGCCTATCTGCCGCGCCTGCAAGCGCTCGGTTATGCGCGCAAGACCGGTGAACCGGTGGAAGACACGCAGATGCGCAGCTCCCTGGCCGGCACGCTCGGCTGGACGTTGAAACTGCCCGAAGTACGCGCCGCGTTGCTCGAACAAGGCGATGCCGTGCTGAAGAAAACCGCCGATGGCAAGCTCGATTTTGCCGCCGCGAATCCCGACATCATCGGCTCGGCGCTGGCGGTGGCGGTTTCCGAGCGCGGCAAGCCGGCCGTGGATGAACTCATCGCGGCGTTGCCCGTGACCAGCGATCCAGCGCAACGCAACGCCATCCTCGGCGGCCTCGGCGGCGCGCCCGCCGACCAGGCCGACCGCGTGCGCGATTTCGCGATCGGCAAGGAGGTCAAGGTCGGTGAGATGGCGCGCCTGTTCTACGTCGACCGCGAAACCGCCAAAGGCCGCACCGCGATGTGGAATTGGTTCGTTGCGCACTACGACCAGGTTCTGGCGCGCATCGGCACGTTCGCCAGCGGCTACCTGCCCGGCATGGCCGGCGGCGGCGGCTGTTCGCAGGCAGAAGCCGAGCGTATGACGCAATTTTTCACGCCGCGCCTGAAGGAACTTTCCGGCGCCGATCGCGGCCTCGCGCAAAGCAGCGAATCCACGCTGCTGTGCGCGGCGCTCAAGGCCAAACAGGATCCCGCAGCAATCATGAGATGACGGATCGACCATGACGCAACCGATCATTTCGTTTTCCGTCACTGCGGCGAGTGCCGCCATCGCCGGCAGCACTACACGCTTTCCGGTACGGCGCATCTTCTGCATCGGACGCAACTACGCCGAGCACGCGGCCGAGATGGGCGCGAACGTGGACCGCGGCAATCCGGTGTTCTTCTGCAAACCGGCCGATGCGATCGTCGCCGACGGCGCTGACATTCCCTATCCGCAGGCGACGCAGGAATTGCACCACGAGGTTGAAATGGTCGTGGCCTTGCATTCGGGCGGCACGGACATCGCCGAGGCCGAGGCGTTGCGCCATGTGTTCGGTTACGCGGTAGGCCTCGACCTGACCCGCCGCGACCTGCAGGCCGCCGCCAAGGCGAAGGGAATGCCGTGGGACACGGCCAAGGCGTTCGACCATTCCGCGCCGCTGTCGGCGATTCGCGCTGCCGCCGAGATTGGCCATCCGCACAGCGCGGCGCTCACGCTGGAAGTCAACGGCAAGGTTCGCCAACACGCCGACATTGCGCAGATGATCTTTGCCGTGCCGGAAATCCTCGCGCGCCTGTCGCGCCTGTTCGAACTCAAGGCCGGCGATCTCGTCTTCACCGGCACGCCCGCCGGCGTCGGCCCGCTCGCGCGCGGCGATGTCGTGCATGCGCACCTTGCCGGCGTCGCGGAACTGCACGGTCGCATCGCCTGAAACCGCGGCGCGTCAGGCATTTTGCGGACTATTGCGCTAAATTCGACACGCCGCGATGGCGAGCGGCGTCCGGTTCTTCCAACCCAGGAGAAGGCGCATGAGTTTCTTCGGCGAGTTCAAGACGTTCGCGATGAAGGGCAACGTGGTCGACATGGCTACGGGTATCGTGATCGGCGCGGCGTTCGGCAAGATCGTTTCGTCGCTGGTCGACAACGTGATCATGCCGCCGATCGGCGTGCTCATCGGCGGCATCGATTTTTCCAGCCTCGCGTTCAACATCGGTAATCCGGTCGCCGACGCCAAGGGCGTGGTCACCGGCGGGGCGATCATCAAATACGGCGTGTTCCTCAACACCATCATCCAGTTCATCATCATCGCGTTGGCGATCTTCCTCGTGATCAAGCTGATGAACCGCATGGTCACGAAACAGGAAGCCGCGCCGACCGCGCCGCCGGCGCAGGAAGTGCTGTTGACCGAAATCCGCGATCTGCTCAAACAGGGCAAGTAACCGGCGTTTCATTCGGACGGATCCTGCCGCAGGGTCCGTTCGACGTTTATTTCGGTCTCCCGTTCGTTTTTCCCGCGATTTTGCGTTTCTTCCGGTAACGACGGCATCGTGCCGTCCGTTGCGCCTGCCCGGGAGATCACCCATGTCCACGAACCCGTTCCGCTGGATTGTCCTTATTGCCGTGGTCACTGCCGTTCCGGTGCACGCCACGGTAACCATCAATCTCACCACCGCCGCTGACGAGAAGAACTGCAACAAGAACGGCGCCAGCCCCAATCCGGCCTGCGACGTGTCGGGAGACATGCCGCTGCCGCCATTGAGCCAGGGGTGCTCGTTGCGCGAGGCGATCGCCAATGTCGACAATGGCACCACGACGGCTTTCCCGGAGTGCACCCCGGTGCCGGAAACCGGTCCCGGCGCAGACAACGTCATCGATCTGGGCGGCAGAACCATCATTCTAAATAGCGCGGTGCCCGACCCGGTGACGGGCATGACCACGTACAACGGCACCATGCCGGATGTTTTTTCGAGCTCCAGCATCGGCAAGCTGACCATACAAAACGGTACCGTGCAGTGCTTTGTGGATCCGGTCTCCAGCAATGGCGTGCGCATGTTCCACGTCGTGGGCGGCGACCTTACCCTGAAGAACATGACCGCCAACAAATGCACGGCCGACGTGCAGGGCATCGTCGTGCAGAACGACAACGGCAATACCACGTTGACCAATGTCACGATGGGGGACCAGCTCGTCAGCGCCAACGGCATCCACTCGACGGGCGGCGGAAGCGGCGGCTGCATCGACCATGGCAGCGGCAACATCAACATTACCGATTCGACGTTCGGCAACTGCGCCATCGATACCAACGGCTCGAACAAGGGGTATGGCGGCGCGCTGCACATCGGCACTGTGAGCTTTTCGACGAATGCGGCATTGACCAATGTGGTATTTACCAGCAACACGGCCGGTGAAAGTGGCGGCGCGATCTACCTGACCGGTACCGACGCGCTGTCGATCGTCAATGCTGCGTTCACCAACAACACGGCGAACGGCGATACGTTCAATTCCGGCACCGCGGAAGTCGGTGGCGGCGCGATTTTCGGTTCCAACACGGCCACCGGCGGCCACACCCTGCCCGATGTGCCCAGCCATTTCCTCATCCTCGGCACGGTCTTCACGGCCAACACCGCACCGACTGGAACGGGCGGCGCAATACTGATCAGCAGCGGCAACCTCAACCTCGCGCAGGCGCTGCCGCCGCCGCCGTGGATACTGCCGCCCGGCCCCGGTCCGGTTCCGCCCGGCACGAATATCAGCATTCCCGGCGGCGTGTTCGACAGTCAATTCTTCAACAATTCCGCAGGGGGTACCTGGAATGGCTCGCCGATCGACACCCGCGCGGGAGCCGGCGGTGCAATCTTCGTGCACGGCCTGCTCGACATGCTCGACTCCAGCCTGATCAACAACTCAGGCAGCAGTGGCGGCGGCGTCGCCCTGTACGGATCCAATTCAACGGCCTACTTCGGCAATGTCACGTTCAACGGCAACAGCGCCAACGTGAACGGCGGCGCCATTGCCAACCTGCGCAACAGCGCCGACAATTTCAACGGCATCCTTAGCCTGGCCAACACCACGATTTCCGGCAATAGCGCCGGCAGCAACGGTGGCGGCGCCCTCTACAATGGTGGTGCCAAAGCCGATGCGGTCGTTGCCAACAGCATTCTGGCCAGCAGTAGTGCGGGTGGGAATTGCGCCGGACCCAATGGCATTACCGACCAGACGCACAATCTGCAATTCGGCTCGGGTACCGATTGCGGCGCAAGCATGACCGTGGGCGATCCGATGCTATCCGGGCCGGCTCCGTTCGGCGGGGTGAATTTCGCGGTCTTCGTTATGCAGCTCAACAATGGCAGTGCTGCTTCCGGCAATGGCGACGCCACGACGTGCAGCAACCCGCCTGTCTATAACCTCGATGCCGCCCTCAACTCACGGCCGAGCGGCAAGCCGAACTGCGATATTGGCGCGTTCGAATCGGGGATCGTGCCCGACCTGACCGTCGCCAAGACGCATGCCGATCCCTTCATCTCGCCATCCAGCGGCGACACCTACACGATCACGGTCAGCAATGGCGGCAGCGATTCCACCTCCGGCACGGTGGCCGTGGCCGATGCGTTGCCAGCAGGCCTGACCGCCACGGCGATGAGCGGCAGCGGCTGGAGCTGCACGCTGGGCACGCTGACTTGCATGCGCGGCGACGCATTGGCTGCCGGCTCTTCCTATCCGCCAATCACGCTGACGGTGGATGTGGCCCCTGCCCTGAACGGACCGGTCGTCAATTCCGCGGCGGTTTCCGGTGGTGCGGAGGCGAACACCGGCAACGACTCCGTGGACGACCCGACCAACCTCGCAGCGCCGCCCGATCTGACGATCGCCAAGACGCACTCCGGCAACTTTATCAACGGTCAGGTCGGCGCCACCTTCACGATCACGGTCAGCAATGTCGGCAGCGGCCCGACCAGCGGCATGGTGAGCGTGGTCGACAACCTGCCAGCTGGCCTCACGGCCACAGCCATCAGTGGTACGGGGTGGTCCTGCGTCCTCGGCACGCTGACCTGTACGCGCAGCGATGCGCTGGCCGCAGCGCCGGCTGCGTATCCGCCAATCACGGTGACGGTGGATGTCGCTGCCAATCCACCGGCGCAAGTGATCAATTCCGCCGATGTGTCCGGCGGCAGCGATGGCAATATCAACAACAACCACGCCGACGACGGAACCACGTTGCCGGTGCGATTGCAGTCGTTCAAGGTCGACTGAACCGGACGCGTCAACGCCGCGGCGCGCGCGCGCCCGCGGCGTGATGACGTTGGCGCCAGTATTCGGCGAACAACACGGCAGCGCTGGCCGCGACGTTGAGGCTTTCCACCGCACCCGATCCGGGAATGGAAAGGTGCAAGTCCGCGCGATCGATCAAGCCGCGGCTCAGGCCCTCGCCTTCCGCGCCGAGTATGAACACCAGGCGCGCCGGCAGGCGCGACGCGAACAGGGCTTCGCCTTCGTGCGGCACGGTGGCGGCGAGCGTGAACCCCGCATTGCGCAATGTGCCGAGCGCATCCTCGCCCGGCGCGATGCGCGCCATCGGCACGGCCTCGGCGCCGCCTTCGGCAACGCGGCAAGCGGCGCCGGAAAGGCCCGGAGCGGCATCGGCCGAAAGCAAAACGCCGGCAGCGCCGAAATTCGCCGCGCTGCGCAGCACCGCGCCGATGTTGTGCGGATTGCCCACGCCATCGAGCCATGCCAGCAGCGCAGGCTGCGGCGCTCGCGGCAGGCGTTGCAACAACGAAGTCAGCGACGGCAACGGGATCTTGCGCGCCTCGAAACACACGCCTTCGTGGTGCTGGCTGGCGGTGAGTTTTTCCAGGTCCATGCTGCCGACCACGCGATAGCCGAGTTTTTTCTGCACGCACCAGGCGAGCACCGCCTTGAATTGCGGGATACGCGATTCGAGCAGGTACACCTTGCGCAGATCGTGCGGGCGTTTGGCGAATAGCGCGAGGCAGGCATTGATGCCGTACACGCGCATCTCGTCGGCATTGCGGCGCGGCGGCGCCGTGCGATCGGGGATTTGTTCGTTCATTCGAGGGCCAGCGCGGGATCGGCCGGCGCAGCATGCCTGACCGGCCGCAGCAGGGCCAGCAAGGGAATCGCGGCCAGGGTCAGGAGCATCATCAGCCAGAAATCGTTGAGGTAGGAAATCGTCGCGGCCTGACGCGTGACCTCGCCGTTGAGCGCTTCCAGGCTCGCCGCCGCGGACATGCCACCGATGTGCGGAAGTGCCGTCGCATCGAACGGCGTCAGGCGCGCGGCGAGCTCGGCATGGTTGACCTGCGTATTGTGCGCGAGCAGGGCCATCATGATCGAGATGCCGACGCTCGAGCCGATGTTGCGGGTCAGGCTGTAGATGCCCGCCGCTTCGGTGCGCGCGGCCACCGGCAGCGTCGAGTAGGCGACCGTCGACACCGGCACGAACACCAGACCCACGCCAATGCCCTGCACGATGCCGGCGAAAATGATGTCCCACTGCGGCACGTCGGACGTCCACTGCGTCATCTGCCACATCGACAGCGCGGTAAGCAGCATGCCGATGCCGGCGACCAGGCGCGCGTCGGCGCCGCGCGCGAGCAGGCGCCCGACGATCACCATCGCGATCAGGGTGCCGATGCCACGCGGCGCGAGCAGCACGCCGACGGTGACGACCGGATAATTCATCAGCGTCTGCAGGTACGGCGGCAGCAGCGCCATGGTCGCGAACAGCACGATACCGATGAGGAAGATGAAGATGTTGCTGGCGAGGAAATTGCGGTCGCGGAACAGGCCGAGGTCGACGAACGGACGCTTGCTGCCCAGCCAGTGTACGGCGTACAGATAGAACCCGAGGACGGCGAGCGCGGCCTCGATGCGGATTTCCGCCGCGTCGAACCAGTCCTTGGTCTGACCGCGATCGAGCATCATCTGCAGCGCACCGATGCCGACGGCGAGGAAGGCGAAGCCGCGCCAGTCGAAACGCGAGGAATAAGTGTCGTCGCGCGGCAGGCTCGCGGCCACGCCGAACAGGCACAGCGCGCCGATCGGCACGTTGATCAGGAACACCCAGTGCCAACTGTAATTGTCGGTGAGCCAGCCGCCGAGCGGCGGCCCCAGAATCGGACCGACCATCACACCCATGCCCCACATCGCCATCGCCGCGCCGTGCTTTTCGCGCGGGAACACGTCGAGCAGCGTGGACTGCGATACCGGCACCAGGGCCGCGCCGAATAGACCCTGCAACAGACGGAACAGCACCATCTGGTCGATCGTGGTGGCAATGCCGCACAAGACTGAAGCCACGGTGAAACCGGCCACGGCAATCAGCAGCAGGCGGCGCCGGCCAAGCACGGACGCCAGCCAGCCGCTCGCCGGCGTAGCGATCGCCGCGGCGACGATGTACGAGGTCAGCACCCAGGCGATTTCGTCCTGCGTCGCCGACAGCGAACCTTGCATGTTCGGTAATGCAACGTTCGCGATGGTGGTGTCCAGCGCCTGCATCAGCGTGGCCAACATCACCGAAACGACCAGCAGGCCGCGGTTTTCGACCTCGCGATGGGTCGCAGCGTGACTCATGTGCCTGGCTCAGTGAGCCGAGACCGCCACGCGCGATTCGGGTTCGGCACGCGCACCCTCGATGCGGCCAAGCAGCGAGTTCTGCTTGCCCGTGTCGATCTTCACCACGGCACTCATGCCGGCGCGCAGGACCTGATCGGAATTTTCGTCGTCCACGGCGATGCGCACCGAAATGCGCTGCACGATCTTGACCCAGTTGCCGGTGGCGTTCTGCGCCGGCAGCACCGAAAACTCCGCCCCCGAGGCCGGACTGATCGAGGCGACATGGCCCTTCCAGGCATGGCCGGGATAGGTGTCGACCTCGATGTCCACCGGCTGGCCGGCACGCACGTGGGTCAGGTCGGTTTCCTTGAAATTCGCGTCGATCCACAGGTCGCGCGTAGCCACCAGCGGCATCGCAGCCTGCCCGGGTGCAAGGAAATCGCCGGGCTGCAGGTTCTGCTTGCCGATGGTACCGTCGATCGGCGCGCGCACCGTGGCATGGTCCAGATCGAGTTCCGCGGCGGCGAGTTGCGCCTTGGCGAGCTTGTAGCCGGACAATTCCGCGTTCGGTGTTTCCGGCAAGCCGCCGAGCAGGCTCTGCGCCTTGGACACGGCAGCGACGTCGGCGTCGCGCTTGCCGCGCGCGTCGGCGAGATTGTTCGCCGCGTCGTCCACGTCCTTCTGCGCGACCAGGCCCTTGCGCCGCAACTCCTGCATGCGCTTGTACTGCGCTTCGTTCACGCGCAGCGCCTCGTCGGCAGAACGCACGTTTGCCTGCGCGGAACGGAACCCCGCGCGCGCCGCGTCGAGCAGGCTGGTGATGCCTTCCATCTGCGCCTGTGCGCGCGCCACGGCGATCTGCAGCGGTTCGGCATCGATGCGGAACAACACGTCGCCCTTCTTCACCACCTGGTTCTCGCGCACGTCGACCTCGACGACGCGGCCGGCGACCTGCGGCGCGATGGTGGCACGGTCGGCCTGCACGTAAGCGTTGTCGGTGGAGACGTAGCGTCCGGACGTCAGGTACAGCCAGCCGCCGACGATCAGCACCAGCGCCGGGCCAAGAATCCATAGCAGCGTATTGCCGCGTTTGCGCTTTGCCGGCGCGGGCGCGTCGGTGACGGGCGCCCCGTATTGTTTGTCGGTCATGTTCGTTCCCGCTGTCAGGCGCCGGATTCGTCCAGCGCGTTCAAGTTGTCCTTCATCCGCGTCAGCATGCCCATCATCGCCTTCATGTCGGCGGCGGAGATCCCGCGCTGTGCCTGGCGGAAGAGTTCGGAAGAAATCTGTTCCATGTCGCCGACCACGCCGTGTGCGCGCGGCGTCAGGTACAGGCGCCAGGCGCGGCGGTCCGCGGGATCGGCACGGCGTTCGACGAAACCGGCTTTTTGCAGGCGGTCGATGACGCGGCCGATGGCGATCGGCTCCATCTCGAGCTGTTCGGCCAGCTCGTTCTGGCGCATGCCCTCGTTATGGGACAGGCGCTTGAGCGCGCGCCATTGCGCGCGCGTCATCTGGAAACGCACCGCGCGGCGGTCGAAATGCTTGCGCAGCAACCGCGTGACGTCGGTGACGAGAACGCCGAACGTGATTTTATCTGTCGGTTTCATAATTGCCGCATATATTATGTCCTAGACAGTTATTTTTCAAGGGATGCGGGGGATAATCCGCAAACCCTTGGCGGCGCGGCAGAAAATCATGTCCGGCCATCGACATCCTGGAAGGCGACATCACGCAATTGCGCGTGGACGCCATCGTCAACGCCGCCAACGAAACCTTGCTTGGGGGTGGCGGCGTCGACGGCGCCATCCACCGCGCCGCGGGACCCCGCCTGCTCGCCGCCTGCCGCGAGCTGGCTCAGGTTAGTCCCAACCTGCGCTGTCCAACCGGGCAGGCGCGGATCACGGCCGGCTTCGATCTGGCGGCGCAGTTCGTGATCCACACGGTCGGCCCGGTCTGGCATGGCGGCGCGCGCGGCGAGGCCGAACTCCTGGCTTCCTGCTACCGCGAATCACTGCGCCTGGCACTGGCCAACGGCCTGCGCAGCATCGCCTTTCCCGCCATCAGCTGCGGCGTCTACGGCTATCCGCTCGAAGCCGCCGCGGTCATCGCCGTGCGCGAAGTGCGCGCCTGGCAGGCTACGGTCGCGCACGCAACGCGCGTGACTTTCTGCTGCTTCGGCGCGGAATCCGCCCGCGTCTACCGGCAAACCGTGCCGGGAGCTTGACGCGGATCAATGCGTACGGCTCGCGATGCACGCACCATCGCCACATGCAAACTGCTGCCACCTTCGATCCCGGCCTGATCGCGCGTTACGACGTGAACGGGCCGCGCTACACCTCGTATCCGGCCGCGCCGCAGTTCCACCCCGGTTTCGGCGAGACGCAACTGCGCGCCGCGGCGCACGCCTCCAACGAGGATCCGATTCCACGGCCGCTGTCGGTGTACGTGCACGTGCCGTTCTGCCTGAGCCCGTGCTTCTACTGCGGCTGCACGCGCATCATCACGCGCGACACGGGCCGTTCGCCGATCTACCTGCAACGCCTGCACCGCGAGATCGAGCTCATCGCGCCGTTGTTCGACCGCGACCGGCCGGTGTTGCAACTGCATTTCGGCGGCGGTACGCCGAATTTCCTCGATCGCGCGCAGATGGCCGAGCTGCTGGAAACACTCGCTCAGCACTTTTCCTTCAGCCGCGATGGCACGCGCGAATTCGGCATCGAACTCGATCCGCGCTTCTGCGACGCCGATTATGTACGCGCGCTGGCCCCGCTCGGCTTCAACCGTGTCTCGGTCGGCATCCAGGATTTCGATCCGGAAGTGCAGGCCGCGGTGAACCGCATCCAGAGCGTGGCGCAAACCCGCGCGGTGCTCGACGCGGCACGCGAGTCGGGATTCCGCTCCACCAGCGTCGACCTGATTTACGGCTTGCCGAAACAGAACCTGGCCGGATTCGCGCGCACGCTCGACGAGGTGATTGCGCTCGAACCGGACCGCGTGGCGGCCTACGCCTACGCCCACCTGCCGCAACGCTTCAAGGCCCAGCGCCAGATCCACGCCGCCGACCTGCCCGATGCCGCCACGCGCCTGCGCCTGCTCGGCCTGACCGTGGAAAAGCTCACCGCCGCCGGCTACCGCTACATCGGCATGGATCACTTCGCGCGTGCCGGCGACGAACTTGCGCGCGCGCAGGATGCCGGCACCCTGCAGCGCAATTTCCAGGGCTATTCCACGCACGGCGGCTGCGACCTGATCGGCCTCGGCATGAGCGCGATCTCGCACATCGGCGCCAGCTACAGCCAGAACGCGCACGAGCTGCCGGGCTACTACGCCGCGCTCGATGCCGGCCGCCTGCCGGTGGCGCGTGGCCTGGCGCTGAGCGAAGACGACGTCATCCGTGCCGACGCGATCGGGCTGCTGATGTGCCAGGGCCGCCTCGACATCGCTGCGTTCGAGGCCCGCCACAATGTGGATTTCCAGCTGTATTTCGACGCCGAACTGCGCCGCCTGCGCAAGCTTGCGCGCGACGACCTCGTCGAGATCGCGCCGGAATCCTTGCAGGTCACCGCGCGCGGCCGTTATCTGCTGCGCCATATCGCCATGTGTTTCGATGCCTATCTCGCGCGAGAGGCCGCGCCTGCGGTACGCTATTCACGAGCCTTGTAGCCCGGCGTTCCGCTCCGGGCGGAACGCGACGATGACCCACCTGCACCAACCCGGCAAGCTGCCGCCGCACAATCCGATCGCCGACGACGGCGACACAGTCCATTTTTGTTCCACCTGCGCCTTCGGCTCGGTATGTCTGCCGGCGGGCTTGAACAAGTCGGCGCTGAACGATCTGCACATGCTGGTCGAACACGTCGGCCCGTTCCATACCGGCGACCACATCTTCCGCAGCGGCGAACGCTTCGGCGCGCTGTACGCGGTGCGCGCGGGCATGGTCAAGACGCGCCAGATCGACGACGAGGGCCACGAGCAGGTGCTGGGCTTTCATTTGCCCGGCGAGATGATCGGCCTCGACGCCATCCATCCGGCCAAGTATCCCTGCGATGCGATCGCGCTGGACACCGTATTTCGTGTGCCGTTTCTCGTTCCCGGCACTGTCCACGCTCGCCGCGAAGATTCCCGACGTGCAGCAGCGCCTGTTCAACCTGCTCAGCGCCGACATCGGCAAGTCCAGCCGCTTTTCCGGCGACCACACCGCCGACGAGCGCCTCGCCGCCTTCCTGCTCGACCTGGCCGGCCGCTACGCCGCGCGCGGTTTCGCGCCGAACGCCTATCGGCTCGTGATGCCGCGCGCGGACATCGCCAACTACCTGCGCCTGGCCGCGGAAACCGTCAGCCGCGTCCTGCGCCGTTTCCAGGACCAGAAACTGATCCACATCGACGGCCGCGAACTCGAACTCGTCGACAAGCCGGCGCTGCAGAAACTCGCGCGGCATATCCTGCGCGAGTAAGGCTCAGCCCAGTCCCGCAAGTTCGCGGGTCACTGCGGCCGCATCGCGTCCTCCAAATGCACTGGGTTTGGTACCGGACCAGAGCGGCGTGAAATCATCGCGACCAAGCGCTTCGGCGCGCGCGCGCAGAGGCGCCAGCGCCCGGGACGCCCACGGGAATGCCGGAGCGATATCGGAAAGCGGGCCCAGATCGCGCATGAGCCGGTTGACGATGCCGCGTGCGGGACGGCCGCTGAAAAGGTTGGTTACGGCGGTGCCCCTGTCGACTTGTTCCAGCGCGAAACGATGCACGGCAGTCGTCCGCGCTTGCGGACACAGCAGGTAGGCCGTACCTGCCTGGACCGCGCTTGCGCCCGCAGCGAGCATCGCCTTCGCATCGGATCGGCTCGCGATCCCGCCAGCCGCGACGACGGGCACCGCAACAGTTGCCGCGAGCGCCGCCACCAGTTCATGCGTGGGCGGCTGCAAGCCGATATCCGCGGAAAGAAAGTGCCCGCGATGACCGCCTGCCTCGATGCCCTGCGCAATGACGACATCGGCTCCGTTGCGTTCGAGCCAGCGACCTTCCTCCGGCGTGGTCGCCGATGCCATGACCGTGGCGCCCCACTGCTTGATCCGTCGCAGCATGCGAGGAGCCGGAAGACCGAAATGGAAGCTGACGACCTCAGGCCGAAACGGCTCGAGCAGATCCACCGTCGACTCGTCGATCGGCCGGCGCGCGCCCGCCGTCGTCGCCTCGGGCGCTTCGACGCCAAACTCGCGATAGTACGGCGCAAGCGCTTCGCGCCATCGCTGCTCGCGTTCGGCATCGGGATCGGCCATCGAGTGGCAGAAAAAATTCAGATTGATCGGCCGCGGCATCGATGCGAACCGGTTCAGCGCACGCTGGAGCTGGTCGCGGCCGAGCAATGCGCACGGCATCGAACCCAGCCCGCCCGCTTCGGCAACCGCGATGGCGAGTTCTTCGTCCTGAACCCCGGCCATGGGCGCCTGGATGACCGGCAGTTCGATGCCGAGTAACGATTGAAGCGGATTCATGACAGGCTTCCGATTGCCAGCCGGGTCAGTATAAGGCGATGTCTGCGATGGGCTGATTGCGACCCGAAGCAGACCCTCGTGACAGTCCGCTTTGCCGACGATCGCCATTGGGAATCAGCCCCGCCGCAAAACCAATAGTGGGGATGCCCCGGCAACGCGTCGCGTGCCGATGAAACCCGCGAGTGCAACCAATGCGATTGTCGCCAGAACCGACATTGCGAGCGATGCAATCGGAGGCAAATAGGCACTCACCCGGAATACGCTTCGCGCGAGCCAAAGTCCGCCCAAGCCGGCGCCGCAGGCGGCGATGATTCCGGCGAGCGCACCGATCGTCGCGAACTCGGCAAATACCGCCACGGCGAGCTGCCGACGACTTGCCCCGAGCGTGCGCACGAGCGCCGACTCGAAGCGGCGTTCATCGGCACTGGCCGACACCGCTGCTATGAGCACGAGCAGCCCCGAGACGAGGCTGAAGGCAAGCACTGAGGTGACGGCAACGCTCGCACGGTCGATGATTTCGCGTACGCGATCGAGCAATGCGTTGAGGTCGATCAGCGACAAGTTCGGATGCTCATGGGTCAGCTTCGCCAGGATGTCGGCGGCTAATGCTGGCGCGATGTGGAAGCTCGCAATATCGCTGTATGGAAGACCCTGTGCCGTAAAGGGATCCAACAGTAGGAAAAAGTTCGCACGAAATGAGTCCCAGCGCACGCCACGCACACTCGAGACGCGCGCGACAATGTCTCGTTCTCCGACACGCAGCGTCAGTGTATCGCCGAGATGGAGATGAAACATGTCGACCCACATCTCGTCGACCGATATTTCCGGCTCGGCAGGGTGGTCAGAGAACCAGCGACCGGCGATCACGCGATTGACCGGCGGCAATTCCGCACTCCACGACAACCGGGTCTCTCCGTTGATCCAGCCGGCGGCGCGCCGGTCGGCGTAATCTTCAGCGCGTGGGGCGTTGCCATTGATGGCGACAAGTTTGCCCACCGCCATTGGCAAAACGTTGATGTTGCCGGCATGCGCGGCGCGCAATTCCGCGAGAACGGCATCGTGCTGTTCCGGCTGGATATTGATCGCAAAGTAGTTTGGGGTGTCGGGCGGAAGTTCGGCACGCCACGCGCCCAGAACTGATGGCGCGACGATCGCCAATAGATCCAGCGCCGTCAACGCCAGAGCGAGCGCGGTGATCTGCAGCAGACTCAGTGTGCGGCGACGGGCGAGATTGGCGATGCCGAAGCGCCAGGTCGCCGTGACGCGAGACAAACTGCGCACGAAGCGTAAAAGGCCCATGCCGGCAGCGAAGGCGACGATGAGTACGGCAAACAGGCTGGCGCCGAGAATTCCCGCGAGCTTAAGCGTGTCGGATTGCAGGTAAATCAGCGCGATGCTTAAGGCAATTGGCAACAGATAAAGCACATCGAATCGCCGCACGCGCGGGCTCACCGCGCGCTGAAAAACGCGTACGGGCGGCACCTCGCGCAGGCGCAATAGCGGCGGCAATGCGAAGCCGATCAATACCGCAAGGCCGACAGCCGTTGCGGCGAGACTCGGCTGCAGCGGAAGCGCGCTCGATGTCGCCGGCAACAGTTCGCGCGCAAATCCGAACACGAGCTCCTGCAAGCCGATGCCCAATACGGCACCGAGCACACACGCTGGTAGCGCCAGCATCGCCAATGTGGATGTCATGGCCAGGAAGACTTCACTGCCACTCGCGCCAAGACATCGCAGCAACGCCACCTCATCTGTCTTTCGTCGCGCAAATCGTTGCGCCGCTAAGGCAACGGTGATCCCAGACAATAACGCCGTCAGCAGCGCGGCGAAGCGCATCAACGCCTCACCACGTTCGAACGCAGTGCGCAGGTTTTGCTGCGACTGCTGCACCGTGATCAGTTCGGATCCGTCGGGGCGATGCGCTTTTAGGTAGGCTGAAAACTGATTCACGGCCTTCTCGCCTCCCGCGGCCATCAGTCGATAGCGTGCGCGGCTGCCAGTGGCAAGAAGTCCGGCGCGGGTTGCGTCATCAAGAGTCATCAGTACCCGTGGCGCCAGAGCGATCAGGTCGCCGCCGTCAGGCTCGCGCTGTATTTCTGCGGCAATGCGCAGCCGGCGATCGCCGATCTGCAGGTCATCGCCCGGCTTGAGCTGAAGTGAGGCCAGCAGCCGATGTTCCGTGAAAACTGTCCCGGCAGCTGGTGATCGTGCCGACACGACTCGGCCATCGGCGCCGCGAACCTGCAACTCGCCACGCAAAGGGTAAACAGCGTCGGTCGCACGGATATCAGCAAGCTGGCTCTTGCCTGAAGCGAAAAGAACCGTCGGAAAATCCGCGGTCAGGCTCGAGCGCAAGCCCAGTCGCGCCGCTTCCGCGGAAAGTTCAGGTGGCAAGCCGCGGCGTGCACTGATACCGACGTCTCCGCCGATGAGTTCGGCCGCTGAAGCAACAATGCTGCGTTCGACGCGGCGCCCGAGTGTAGCGACCGCGCACAGCACACTGACGGAAAGCACGAGCGCCGACGCCAGTGCCGCGAGTTCGCCGTAGCGGTACTCGCGGCGCAGGCTGCGCCATGCAAACGACAGTGGCTTCATGCCACGTCCGTTCGAAGTCTGCCGCCATCAAGCCGCACGACGGCTGCACAACGTTCGGCCAGCGACAGGTCGTGCGTGACCAGCACCAGCGTCGTCGCGTGCGCGCGATTGAGTTCGAACAGCAGGTCGCCGACGACACGACCGGTGCCGCGATCGAGATTCCCGGTCGGCTCGTCCGCAAACAGGATGCGCGGACGGTGCACGAACGCGCGGGCCAAAGCCACGCGCTGCTGTTCGCCGCCAGACAACTGGTGCGGATAGTGGTGCGTGCGAGCCGCGAGTCCAACGTCGGCGAGCGCTTCGCGCGCCAGCGCGCGCGCGTCGGCCCGCCCGTCAAGCTCCAGCGGCAGCATGACGTTTTCTTCCGCGTTCAATGCCGGCAGAAGATGAAATGACTGAAACACGAATCCCACATTGCGCCGGCGCAGGGTTGCGCGTTGCTCCTCATTGAGCTGGTCGATGCGTGTTCCCGTCAGCGTGATCTCGCCTCGGCTTGGTGTGTCCAGCCCCGCCATCAAACCCAGCAAAGTGGTCTTGCCTGAGCCGGATTCGCCGACGATGGCGAGCGTGGCGCCGTCGCGTACCTCCAGGCTCACGCCGTTGAGAATATCGATGCGGCCGTCTGGCCCATCGACGCTTTTGCTAACATCGAGCGCACGTATTTGAATGTCCATCGCCACTCTCATGCCCAAAATTGTTGCGCTTCTAGCACTGTTCTTTTCGCTCATCTGCATTGCGCCGCAAGTTCGTGCCGCAAATCAAACCATTCTCGTGTTGGGCGATTCGCTTTCGGCCGCTTATAACATTCCGACGGAATCCGGCTGGGTGGCGCTGCTCGGCGAACGGTTGAAGACGCAAGATCCGAAACGCATACGGACTGTGATAAACGCCAGTATCAGCGGCGAAACGACGGCCGGCGGATTGGCACGCTTGCCCACATTGCTCGCCACCCACAGCCCGGACGTCGCGCTGATTGAACTGGGTGCCAACGACGGCTTGCGTGGCCTGCCAATCGAAGAAATTCACGCCAATCTCGATCGCATCATCGCTGCCTGTCGTGATCATGGCGTGAAAGCAGTACTGATCGGCATCGAACTACCCGTCAACTACGGCCCGCAGTACCGCACCGGCCTACGGACCATGTATCGGGATATTGCGCGCGAATTCAATGTGCCGCTTGTACCATTCCTGCTGCAGGGTGTGGCGGATGATGCGAAGCTCATGCAGGAGGATGGCCTGCATCCCCTGCCCGCGGCGGAGCCGAAGGTGCTCGACAACGTGTGGCCACTATTGCTTGCGGCGCTTGGCTCCGGCCATTGACTGGATTCGGGCTTTGAACGCTGGAGTAGTAAATCGAGCGCGTAAGGCGAAAAACGACCCCGACGCGCCTCCCGCCAGCGGCAGGTTTCAGGAAGGCCATCGACCGACTCGACAATGCAAGGTCTTCGTTGGCCATGCCTGCGAGCTGCAGTGTGGCGACAATTCCGCAAGCATGACTGTCCTTTTGCTTCGGTTGTTGCTTTGACAAGTGCGTCGGCGTAGCGTCTTGTATCGACCCGCTGAGGCATCGGCGGCGACTTCCGCCGGAGGTCTTGCATGCGAGCCGCGATGGAATCGGATCGGAACAAATTGCCGCGCAGCCCGCGCTTGAGCGCATTGGCCCGCGGGGCTTTTTGGCTGCTGTGCGGCATTGGGTTCACTGCTGCCGCGCACGCTGGATCCATCAGCGTTTCGTATGACGGACCGCCGTCCGCCTCAACTTGCACGCTGGCTCAGGCGATCAATGCGGGCAATGCCGCGAACGGCGTGAGTGCGGCGGCAATCGGTTCGGCCACGCCCGTCGGCAACTGCACCGGCGCAGCGAGTGGATCGAACACCATTTCTATCCACAACGTGCCGACCATCACGTTGACGGCTATCGACAACTACTGGTACGGGCCCAACGCGTTGCCGCCGATCGCGAGCACGATCGTGATCAGCACGCAGGGCCTGGCTACCACACTGGTTGCCTCGCACACGGGCGATCCAGCGCCCGCCACGGCCAATGCGTTCCGGCTCTTCTATGTATCCGGCGGCCTGCCCGGTGAGTTGCCTGCCGGCTCACTGACTCTGGCCGGATTGACGCTGCAAGGCGGCTACGCGAAGGGAGGCGATTCGAAATACGCAGGTGGAGGTGCCGGCATGGGCGGAGCGATTTTCAATCAAGGCACATTGATGCTATCGGCAGTAAACCTCACCGACAACTACGCCATCGGGGGAAACAGCGATGTCAGTGTGTTGGGAGGGGGTGGTGGCGGAATGGGCCAAGACGCTGTCGGTTTCGGTGGCGCTGGGGGTTTTGGCGGCTCCCTCGGTATCGTCGTAAGTAGCGGCGGCGCGGGTGGCAGCGGTGGCGGCGGTGGCGGCGGCGGTGGCTTCGGCTCCCCAGGAAACAACGGTAGTGATAAGGATGGCGGCAGCGGCGGCGGCAATAGCGGCTGGGGTGGCGACGCTGGCACGGGCGCGTCATTCGGCTACGGTAAGGCTGGCCTCGGCGGCGACGGTGGAGGCGGTGCGGGCGGCGCGGGCGGCGATGGAGGTGCGGGTGGCGATTTCGGATCGGGAGGGCAAGATGTGTCTGCCGACGGGCCCGGGGTGGCTGGCGGAGGCGGTGGCGTCGGCGGCGGCGGCAGCCGGACCAACGCAGGCCTCGGTGGTGGCGGCGGGTTCGGCGGCGGCGGCGGCGCGGGGGGCTTTGGCGGCTTCGGTGGTGGCGGTGGCGGCTTCGGTGGCGGTAGTCCAGCAACAGGATTTCAGGGCGCCGGCGGCGGGGCAGGAATGGGCGGAGCAATCTTCAATCACAACGGCAATTTGACGCTGACCAATTGCACGCTTACGCGAAATACAGCCCAGGGCGGTAGCGGCGTCGGCCCTCGCGGAGCCGGACTGGGTGGCGGTATCTTTAACCTGCAAGGTGCGGTGACGATTATTCAAAGCACGCTCGCGTTCAACTCCGCGACGTTTGGCAATGGCGGCACGGGACCAGACGGCGGCGCCGTTTACAATGTTGGCTATCTCGCCGGAGACAACAACGGCGCTTTGCATCACGCCTCGACTGTTGTTTTAGTCAATAGCATTCTGACCAACAGCAAGAATGGAAATCCCACGGATCCGGCTACCGTCGCGGATCTCGCCAATGTGTTACCAGCCACCGTCGGCAGCGGGGCGACCAACATCGCGACAGCATCCGTGAACGCTGATAGCCACAACATCGTCGTGATGTTCCATGACGACCACGCGATGACGATTCCGGCAATCACGGCTGACCCGATTTTGGGCGTGCTTCAAGATAACGGTGGCACGATGCAGACCATGTCATTGCAGATTACCAGTCCGGCGATTGATGCGGGAACACCCTGTGCTCCGAACTTGCCCGCCACAGACGAACGCGGCGTTGGCTTTCCGCGCACATGGGGTTCAGTGCCCGACATTGGTGCATTCGAGAATGGTGATCCCGCATCGGGAGACGTGATCTTTCATAGTGGTTTCGAGGGCCAAGCATGTGCTTTGTAACCGTCAAGCTTCGTCGGTGCACAGGTTGACACATTCGCAGTCAAGGACTGGAGGCCCGATTCTTCCGCTATCTCACCAAGCCCGTCAGAATCAAGCAATTTACAGAAGCGCTGGATGCGGCGCTGGGATCTGTGGGAACTGAGCAACCGGCAAAGCAAATGCAACAAGCGTTGCGCTCCCGCCTTGTGGAAACAGGACGTACGGTTCTGTCTCGTTTGGGAAGCGTCATTTCATTACGATTCGAGACTCCAAGGCGGACTATCACCACGTGCCGGTCATGGCAATCCAAGACGTTGCGCGGAATTGTTCCGGAGCCCTTCGTGTCGAGCGGCCGCTCGGCCACATCCCCTACCGAATTTCTACCGAACAACAGGCGATCGACGCCGCGCGCCTGATTTCCTGCGCGCTTCTGCCTTAGTCTCGGATCAGCGAGAAAAGTGTTTTCGCGAAGGCATTTGCGTCCGAGTTTAGCGGCAGCTTTGGAGGCACCAATTCTGTCTACTGAGCTTCCGGTATTGGCCGAATGGCGCTGTGCGACCCTTTGCAGTCAGTCGCGAATGGCTGCATATGGGTTTTCGTCCGGTTGCACACGAAATCCCCTGCGGGGGTGCACGAATCCGGTGCACCGTAGTCATCCCAGAGCATGTTACTCGTGGCGCAGCGCCTCGATCGGATCCATGCGTGCTGCGCGTCGCGCCGGGAAGAAGCCGAAGATCACGCCGATCGCCGCGGAGAACAGAAATGCGAGCACATTGATCTGCGTGTTGAACAGGAACGGTACCTGCATCGCGCCGGCCGCGAAGTATGAGCCGACCGTTGCGATCGTGACGCCGATCAGTCCGCCCAGCGACGACAGCACGACCGCCTCGATCAGGAACTGCAGCAGCACTTCGCGCTCGAGCGCGCCGACGGCGAGGCGGATGCCGATTTCGCGCGTGCGCTCGGTGACCGATACGAGCATGATGTTCATGATGCCGATGCCGCCGACCAGGAGGCTGACCGCAGCAACCGCACCGAGCAGCACCGTCATTACGCGCGTCGTACTGGACAATGCCTCGGCAATCTGCCGTGTGTCCATCACGTTGAAATTGTCGTCCTCGTTCTGGCCGATCCGGCGGCGCTCGCGCATCAGTTTTTCGATCTGCGCCTTCGCGCGATCGATCGATGCGCCGTCCGCGACCGAGATCATCAGCGCGTTGACGTCCTGATTGCCCGCGAGGCGCCGCTGCACCGTGCGCAACGGCATCATGATCGTATCGTCCTGATCCTGACCCATTGCCGCCTGGCCTTTCGACGCCAGCAGCCCGATCACTTCGCACGAGAACTGTTTGATGCGGATCCGGCCGCCGATCGGGTTTTCTTGGCCGAACAATTCGCGCCGCACGGTTTCGCCGATCACGCAAACTGCCTTGCCGGCGCGTTCCTCGGTTTCGGTGAATATGCGCCCGATGACCGGCTGCCATTGGCGCGCGGTGAAGTAGGCGTTCGTGCTTCCGCCAATGACCGTGGTCCAGTTGTTGGCCAGGCGCACGACCGTCGCGGCCCTTTGAACGGAAGGCGCGACCGCCTGCAGCGAGCTGATCTGATCATTGATCGCGCGCACGTCCGCCATCCGGAACGGTGGGGCGCTGCCGTGGCCTGCCCCGAAGCGTTGTCCCGGCCGTACGATCAGCAAGTTGCTGCCGAGGCTCGAGATCTGATCGGACACGGCCTTCGTGGCGCCATTGCCGAGCGTGACCATCGTGATCACGGCGGCCACGCCAATGACGATGCCGAGAATCGTCAGAAACGAGCGCAGCAGGTTGCGTTGGATCTCGCGCAGCGACAGCAGCAACGCCGCAAAGCCCATCATGGCCGCTCTCCATTGCGTACGTCGCTGGCGACGCGACCGTCGATGAAGTGCACGACGCGCTTGGCGTACGCGGCCATGTCCGGTTCGTGCGTGACCATGAGCACGGTGATGCCGCGCTCGTGGTTCAGTTTGGCGATCAGGTCCATGATCTCGCGGCTGCGCTGAGTATCGAGATTTCCGGTCGGCTCGTCCGCGAGCAGAACCGCCGGATGCGTGACGATTGCGCGCGCGATAGCCGCACGCTGCTGCTGTCCGCCGGAAAGCTCGGCCGGCGTGTGCGTCTCCCATTCACTCAAGCCGACCGACGCGAGCGCCTCGCGCGCGAAGGTATGCCGGGCAGCGACCTGCTCGCCGCGGTAGAGCAAAGGCAACTCGACGTTTTCGAGCGCGGATGTGCGCGCGAGCAGGTTGTAGCCCTGGAAGACGAAACCGAGAAAATTCCGACGCAGCAATGCGCGCTGATTGCGCGTGAGGCGATCGACATGGATGCCGCGAAACCGGTACGCGCCGGTCGTCGGCACGTCAAGGCAGCCAAGGATGTTCATGACCGTCGATTTGCCGGAGCCGCTCGGCCCCATGATCGCCACGAACTCGCCGGCACGCACGGTCAGATCGACGCCGCGCAATGCCTGCAACTCCGCAGCTCCCCTACCATAGGTCTTCGTGACGCTGATGAGTTCGATCAACGGAGTATCGGCCGTTCCGGAGTCCGGATTCATCGCGCCGCACTCGCCAGTTCGGTAATGACCGCGACTCCCGGCTGCAGATTGCCCTCGGTAATCTGTGTCTGACGGCCATCGGTCGCGCCGGTCTTGACGCTGATCGCGACCGGCTGGCCATCGCGCAGGATCCAAACGCGCTGCATGCCAGCAGCAGACTTCTGTTGTTGTGCGGCTCGCGGGATGTGGGGCACGAGCATGCTGGTGATTCCGCCGCTCGATTTTGGCGCGCTTGCCGCCGTATCCGGCGGCGTGAAGCGCAACGCGCCACTTGGCACCAGCAACGCGTCGCGCACCTGTAGCGTCGTGATCTCCGCGGTCGCGGTCATGCCCGGACGCAGCGACAGATCGTCGTTGTTGACCGTGAGTACCGTCAGGTATGAGACGACGCCATCCTTGACCTGCGAGCCATAGTCGACGCGGTTGATGCGCGCCGGATATTTGCGATTCGGATACGCATCGACCGTGAACATCGCCTCTTGGCCGTCACGCACCTGACCGACGTCTGCTTCGTCGACATCGACTTGAATCTGCATCTGCGACAGACTCTCGGCGAGCGTGAACAGCACCGGCGCCTGCAGCGAGGCGGCGACGGTCTGGCCCGGTTCGACCTTGCGCGTCAACACGACCCCGTCGATCGGCGAGCGGATCGATGCCTTCGATAGACTGGTTTCGTCCGAGCGCAGAGTCGCGCTCGCCTGCACCACGTTCGCACGTGCCGCCGCCTCGTCGGCGATCGCACGCTGCAGGGCCGCGTCGGCCGTATCGAGATCGGCCTTCGACGGAAAGCCGCCGTGACTCAACGCCGCCACGCTCTTCAGGCGCTCGAACGCCAGACGTTTTTCCTTGACTGTCGCGACAGTCTGATCGACCTGTGCCTTCGCGGCGGTCACCGCGCCTTGCGACTTGGCGATCTGATCCTTCAGGCGCGACACATCGAGTTGCGCGAGTACCTGGCCGTGCTGGACGCGATCGTTCTCTTCAACGAGGACGGATTCGACGATGCCGGACAATTCGCTGCCGACATCGACCTGGTTGGTCGGCTGCACATTGCCGGTAGCCGAAACAGTGACGGTCAAGTCGCTGCGCTGCACGACTTCCGTGCGATAAAGCGGCGTCGACTGCTGCTGTCCCGAGCGCATCCACTCGTACGTCAGCACTAGCAGCATAATCGTCACGCCTGCGAGCAGCCAGCGCCAGTACCGGGTCACGGAGTGGCCACGCGGCGCTGCCCCGAGAATCCTGGTCAGGCTCTCGGTTTCAGAAGCATGGGGCGTAACAGTGGGCGTGCGATTCATGAACGGACCTAGTCGTGTATCAGAAAGGCTAGCAGGCACGAATCGGGCGACATTGATCTTTCTCAGTATTGGGTACTTTAAGAATGCAGGTCGAGTCCTTTCGACCATCGGAGTCCAGATAAACCCTGGATGCACCGATTTCACGCGAATTCTGTCCGCCGAGTACTGCATCGCGTCTGTTTTGTTCATCAGCCGGACTGCACCCTTTTGAGGCGTCGTACGGTGGAGCGTCAGGTGCGCCGACGACGCCATAGATCGAAGACAGATCAGGTCGGACCCGTCAAAATCGAGCTTGGCACTCACATATCTGCTCCCGTATCGCTGCCATGGTCACCTCGCGTCACAAATGATCTCGGCACTGCGCAGGCACACTCATCGTGTAATCGAAGAGCAGCGGAATCATCATATCGGCAATTCTTGCATATGAACGCAGAGAGACGTGATCCGTTGCCCACACCATCCACACTCTTCCGTCAGCGATCGCCTGGCGCCGGTATCGGGCTGTTTCGTGCGTTCGATACACAGCAAGTTTGCCGCGCAGAAACATCGCGACGGCGGTAACGCGGCCGTCCGGAAACTTGATCCGGTACGGCTCGCCGGAAATCGACGAGCCGGTTGCGCAATCGGCAATGAAGTCTTCGGCGGTGACGACACGATCGCCGGCGTAACGGAGCTTGAGTCGCAGGTGGTCGACCGCACGCCGGGCTTCGTACTCATTGCCGTTGCGTATGAAGCGCGCATCGTGCAGATTGGCGATGGCGGCGATCAGGTAGTCGATCTTGTCCTGTTCAACCGCAGAACGGGCGAACGCCGGCGCCATGGCGAATGCAGCAACAAGAAACATGCACGACAACGTCGATACGCGGATGCAGCGCATCACAGCAGGCTCTCGATGGGCAGCAGGCCGAGCAACGAGACTTCCAGGCGGCGCATGCGTGTAGCATGCGGATCGCTTTCCGCCTGCAGAGCCACACCTTTCTCGCTCCACCGCCAAATCATGCGCGTGCGTTTGGGGTTGTCCGGCGAGACTTGCAATACGACATGGTAGGCGTTTTCCGGCTCGATCGCGGTGTCGAAGAATTCTTCAACTGCCTGTGCGAGGGCGGGCGAATCAATGATCACGCCCATCTCGGTGTTGAGCAGCCTGGAGCGCTGATCCATGTTCATCGAGCCGATGAAAACGTGCGCACCATCCACCACCATCGCCTTGGCGTGCAGACTTACGCCCGACGAGGTTCCACCCGCGGTCGCCGGTTGCGGTGCGCCCGTAGCCGGTTCCAATTCGTAGAGTTGAACGCCCCCCTGGAGCAGCGCGCGGCGATAATGCGCGTAGCCGGAATGCACCGCTGGTTCGTCGGTCGATGCCAGCGAATTGGTCAACACACGCACCGTGACTCCGCGTTGCGCCAGTGTGGTGAGGAAGCGCGTGCCGCTGTCGCCCGGCACGAAGTAAGGCGATACCAACAACACCTCCTTGTGCGCTTCGTTGACCATCGTTTTTAGCGTCGGCCCGATGCGCAGCGCTGCCGCATCGCCACCCGAGCCCGGATCGACCTTGTCCGGTTCGTCGGCTACCACCACCGCCGCCCCCCAGAACCAGTCGCCACGGCGATCGCCGCTCGCGCCGGCGGGCATGTCGTCGAGCGCAGCTTGCGCATAATCCGACTGCGCAAATGCCCGCGCGTCGCGTTTCAGCGCCGTGCGCAAGCTCATCAGATCGCCTTGGGTATCGTGTACCTTGCGAAATGCGGTGACCGGGAAGGCCGCGTCGCTGTTCCAATAACCGTCGAAAATGCGCGAAGCCTCATGCACCACCGGACCGATTGCGAGCAGGTCGAGATCGCGGAAATTGGTGGTGTCGTCGGCATCGAAATAATCGTTGCCGATATTGCGACCGCCGATTATTGCGACATTGCCGTCGACGATGAAGGACTTGTTGTGCATGCGCCGATTCAGACGGCGGCCTTCAAGTACGAACTGGCCGATCTTGGAGATCAGCGAGGGATCGCGCGTATTGAACGGGTTGAATAATCGCACCTGGATATTCGGATGCGCATCGAGCGCATCCAGCAGGCGATCCTCGTCGGTCAGGCTGATGTCGTCGAGCAGCATGCGCACGCGCACGCCGCGGTCGGCTGCCGCCAGCAGACGCTGGGCGAGCAGGCGCCCGGTCTCGTCATTCTTGAAGATGTAATACTGCAGATCGATCGAATGTCTGGCCTGATCGGCGAGAGCAACGCGGCTCATCAAGGCGTTCGTGCTCTTGATGAGCAAACGGAATCCGGCTTCGTTGCCATGTTGGCTCAATTCGCCGGCGATGTAGCGTGCCGGCGGCGTATCCACCACTGGCGGCAATGCATTCGAGGGATTCTTGACGAAATCTGGGCGCAGCGAAGAGCATGCCGCCATGGCAAGTGCGAAAACGACCACAACAGACGCGCGTGCCACAGCTAGCGGACGGAAGCGACACATGTCGACCCAGCGATGACGGCGCCTCAGCATTGGGTGTCTACAGGTGCAGGTTGCTGCCGCCGGTGCCGAACAATCCGATCAAACCGATGACGATGAGATAGATCGCCACGATGTAGTTCAGTAACCGCGGCATGATCAGGATGAGAATGCCGGCAATCAGCGAAACCAGTGGGCCAAGGCCTAGCGAGATATGCATGATGTCTCCTCCTTTTGAATTCTGGCGCACGCGCAGCGGCGGTTCTGTGCGCTAGCGAACGTCACACGTCAGGCGTCCCAAGTCGCAAACATGACCACCGCTGCCGCGGTCATGACCAAGGTGGCGATCCAGCCGGAAATCTTCAGCCATGCCGGCACGGTGAATTGGCCCATGGCACGCGAATTCATGCTTAGCAGCATGATCGTCGCCATGATCGGCACCGCACCGCCGCAACGCCATTGACGACGGCGCTCCAGTAGAGTGCCTTTATCGGATCGATCGCCGTGAAATTCAGCGCCGTGCCGGTAAGGCCGGCGAAGATCAATACGGTGTAGAACACTTTTGCCTGCTGTGGCGTGCGTTCCAGTCCCGCGGGTCTACCCAGCGCTTCGGCCACGCCGTAGGCGGCCGAACCGGCCAGCACTGGCACCGCCAGCAGCCCGGTGCCGATGATACCTGCGGCAAAAACGGCAAACGCGAATTGGCCTGCCAGCGGACGTAAAGCGGTCGCGGCCTGCGCAGCGGAGTTGATGTCGGTCGTGCCATGCGCGTGCAGAACCACCGCCGCGGCCAGAATAATGAAGAACGCCACGATTTGCGAAACGAGCATGCCGGCGATCGTGTCGATGCCGATCCGGCGTAGCGCGCCTCGACCTTGGCGTGGCTTGCGCGTAAGCGCCTCGCGATCGTTATCCGTATCCCGTACTTCCTCCATTTTCTTGCGCGGCTTGCCAAAAGAAAAGATACGGACTGATAGTCGTGCCAAGCACGGCCACGATCGCCACGGCATATTTGGCATCAAAGCGGATCTGCGGTACGAAGACGCCGAGCGCGACCTTCGCCCACGGCACATCGATGACGAATACGGTAGCCACGTAGGCAGACAGGCTCAGCGTGAGCAGCTTGAGAATCGGCGCGTAATACGAAAACGGAATGAACACCTGAAGTGCCAGCGACAGCGCCACGAAGGCGACCGTGTACGCAAGCGCCGAACCACCGATCAAGAGTTTGAGCGCCGCACCCATCGCACCAATGTCGGCAGCAAGATTGATGACGTTGGCCACCACCAGCGCGAAGACCATCACGTACACCAGCCAGTGCGCGTAGTGCCGGCGAAGATTGGCGCCGATGCCCGCACCCGTGACGCCGCCCGCCGACCTTGCGGTCAACGCAGACGACCGCGGCATAGTCTGCTAGGAATCGCGTTGTAAGTGGGCCGCGGATTTCCTGACCGGCTTGTCTTTCGCCGGCTCGCCCTTCTTGCCCAGTTCCTCCAGCAGCGAACTCAGGTCTTCGGCGTGCTCTTCCTCGGACGCCAGAATCGTCTCGATCATCCGGCGTGTGGTTGGATCGTCGTTGCCGATGTACTGGATGAATTCGCGATAGGTGTCGATGGCGATACGCTCGGCGACCAGGTCTTCTTCGAGCATCTGCACCAGATCGTCGCCTTCGACATATTCGGAATGACTGCGTCGGGCCAGGCCATCCGGGGAAAGGTTCGGCGCACCGCCCAGCTGCACGATGCGCGTAGCGATCAAATCGGCATGTCCCTGCTCTTCGTTGGCGTGTTCCAGGAATTCCGCGGCGATACTCTTCGCATTGATGCCGGAAGCCATGTAGTAGTGGCGCTTGTAACGCAGCACGCAAACGATCTCGGTGGCCAAGGCCTGGTTGAGGATATCGACCACGGTCTTGCGATCCGCGCCGTAGCCTTCAGTTACCGCGCCATGCAGGATATGCACCCGCGCATTTTTGCGGATTGTCGCGACATCCGTAAGCGTCGTCTTCTTCGATGACATGGCAGAACCCTGCGGTCTGGTATCTGTAGAAAGGCGAGTCTGGAACACCAATTGCGCCATGACCGGCCAGGGAAACAGGGTATGCGCGGACGGTACGCGCGGCTGTACGCCAGCGCACATAGGAAAGTCAGTCCGTAAACTGCGTCATCGCTGCCATCAGCCTGTCGGATCGCGCCGCGAATTAATTTGCGTGCCGCAATGTTCGCCAGCGCACGGAGGGCAGGAGATCGTATTGGTATACAACTCTGCGGGACGAAGATCCCGCACTCCAACGATTCGCCGCGCGTGAGCGCCGCAATGCAAGGAAGGCAACACCGCCAGGAGGGCTATCGGGGCAGTTGCAAACCGAATGGCACCGAGCCCCATCCCCGTGTTCGGTGCCTTTTTTCGTGTTGTGCGCGATTCCCGGAATATCGGGTTCGACTCGTTTCACCGATCCCGGATTACACTGCCAATCAATGCTCGTCGGACGGTCGCAGGCGCGTCGATGAGGCCAATTTACCGGAGATTGTTTTTGTATCCGATCAGGCAGTGTGGACTGCTGCCGGACCGAGGGGTCATGACCGGCCAGCCCAGTGCAGCTTGGTCAAGCGATGATCTGATCCGGACCTGGATGCATGTTGAAATCCTATCTGATTGAGTTGGGGAGCGTTGCCGCTGCAGGCGCCGCCATGCCTGTAGAATTGAAGGATGGACATATTCAAAGTCTTCACGATTGAGGCCGCGCACCGGTTACCGAATGTTTCCGAGGGGCACAAGTGTGCGCGCTTGCATGGGCACTCCTTCCGAATCGAGGTTCACATCGCAGGTGACCTCGACGAACATACCGGATGGGTCATGGACTTTGCCGATGTCAAGACCGCGTTCCGGCCGATTTTCGATCAACTCGATCACCGCTATTTGAACGAGATCGAGGGATTGGAAAATCCCACCAGCGAACGCTTGGCAATCTGGATCTGGAATCGCTTGAAGCACGTGCTACCCGAATTATCCGAGATCGTCATACACGAGACCTGTACATCAGGCTGTCGCTACCGCGGCGCATAGGACAATCCGACCTGCGAGCGCCTGGCCAAGTGGATATGGAACCGCCTCAAGCCGGCGCCGCCCCTGCTGAGCAAGGTCGTGGTCCACGAAACCTGAACTTCGGGTTGCGCCTATTCCGGATAAGCATCGGATTGTGCGATTGCGCAATTCAGTCGATGGAATGGCGCGAATTCCTTTCGAATTCAAGAATGTTATACGTTCGTAATCAATAGCTTACTACAACACACCGAGATTCTTGCCGGGATATGTTGCAACGCACCAAATTTCGTGTATAGTGGCATGACACTCCCACCACCCCGCGAGGGCACCACCATGTACGAGCAAATGAACACTCAAGTCCTGGCCCTGAGCAAGAGCTTCGCCGACACCGCGTTCAAGGCGCACAGCCTGGCGGTGGAAGGTCTGGAGCGCATCGCCGACCTGCAGCTCAAGACGCTGGAAAACCGCGTCTCGGCCACGGTCGAATTCTGGACCGAAGCCGCCGAAGTGCGCGATTTCGACGCCCTCAAGGCGTTCTGGCCGAAAGGCGTGAACCTGGTGAAAGAATCCACCGAGAAGTTCTACGCGAACGGTCAGGAAGTCTTCGGCGTCACGCTGAAGACCTCCGAAGCGCTCGGCCAGCTGGCCAAGGGCAGCTTCGAGGCCGCCAACGACAACTTCACCAAGCAGGTCAATGCGGTGAAGAAGGCCGCTACGGCCGCCACCAAGTGACCGCGCGGGCATGACGCCCGCACGTCAGGGAACACGCCGCGCGAGCCACCCCTCCCCTGGAATTCCGCGGCGTTCGAGCCGGGCGACCCTGTCGTCCGGCTTTTTTTATGCGCCGATGACAAACAGGGCGACGGTGCACGCGAAGCCCGCTGCCCAGACCAGGCTGCGCAAGGTCGCCTGATCGGCGAGATAGCAGACGCCATACACGACGCGCAGCGCGACGAAGGCGATCGCGAGCGCGTCGATGCGGCCCTGCGCGGCGCCGAGTTGTTGCGCGATCAGCACCCCGGCCGCAAACGGCGGGAATGCCTCGAACGAGTTCAGGTGCGCCCAGTGCGCACGCGCCGCCATGCCGGTCAATTTGGATTGGAACACGCGCGGGGCGCGATTCGTGAATTCGCGGCGGCCGATGCCTTTGGCGATGGCCGTGAACGCGAACGGCAGCAGTGCCGCGGCGAGTACGCACCAGTAGGAAACATGCATGACAGGTCTCGTTGGTCAGGGGCCGCCATCATCCCGCGTCGCGGCGCTTTGTGCCACACTCAACGCAAAGCCATGCCCAGCTTGATCATCACCTCCGGAGCTCTCGCCGGCCAGGTGTTCGGATTTTCCGACACCGCGGTGATCGGTCGCGGCCAGTTTTCCGAGGTGCGCCTGAACGATCCGACCGTTTCGCGCCGGCACGCTTCGATCCGGCGCAACGGGTCGGTTTGGGAATTGAACGACCAGGACAGCGCGAACGGCACCCTGCTGCGCGGGGCGCGCATTGCCGGATCGGTGCCGGTCAAGGACGGCGACGAATTGCAGTTCGGCGAAGTCAAGGCGATTTTCCGCGCCACGCCGAGCGATCACCCTTCATTGCCGCCGCCGAGCCTGCCGAGCACGAACTCGACGCGCGCGCGCGCAGCTGTCGCCGCACCCGAGCAGGCGCCGGGCGCGCCCGGACTGCGCGACCTGCTTGCGCGCCTGAAACTGTTCTGCGACATCGGCGCGCTGTCGCGTCGCGCGCAGGATTTGCGCGCGACGCTGGACGAGGCGTTGCGCGCGCTGCTCGCGGTGTTTCCGCAAGCCAGCCGCGCGGCGGTCTATGTCCGCCACGGCGACGCGGAATTGCTGGCGTGCCTGGCGCAACACGCGACCGCGACCTCCGGTGGCAGCGAATTCGCGCTGGTCGAAGAATTTCTGCGCGAGGCTCTGCGTCTCGAATACGGCATCGAGGTCACCGACGATGCCAGCCGCGAGGCGCTGGCCGCGCGCCTGCGTACCGACACCATGCCCGCCGCGCTGCTCGGCATGCCGTTGCGCCTGGGTGGCGAGACGCTCGGCGCGTTGTATCTGGAAAGCGCGTTTGCGCAAAACGCCTGGCGCCCCGCCGATCGCGAATTGTTCGCGGGCATCGCCGGGCAACTGGCCTGGCTGGTCGCCAGCCAGCAGGCGCAGTCGCCCGAACGCCTGGTCGAGGCACACGACCTGGCGCTGGCCCGGCGCATCCAGCAACGCTTCCTGCCGCAATCCGCACCGACCTTGCCGGGCTATCGCTTCGCCGACAGTTACGCCGCCGCGCGCGTGATTGGCGGCGATCATTTCGATTACTTCCAATATCGCGACGGCCGCCACGGCCTGGTGATCGCCGACGTCTCCGGCAAGGCCGTGTCCGGCGCGTTGTACATGGCGCGCTTGTCGGTGCAGGTGCGCGTATTCGCGCGCAATCTCGGCGGGCCGGACGAACTGCTCGCGGGACTCAATCGCAAACTCGCCCAGGAACTCGAACCCGGCATGTTCGTGACCATGCTCGCGGCGGCGATCGATCCCGAGTCCGGCCGCCTGGAATTCGCCAACGCCGGACACCCGGCACCGTTGCTGCGTACGTCCGACCGGCGCGTGCATGAACTTGGCGAGCACGGCGCGCTGCCGCTCGGGGCGATGTCGGACACGAGCTTTCCGCTGCACACCGCGACGATCACACCGGGCGCCTGCCTGCTGTTGTACACCGACGGCCTCGACGAGGCGCACGACGCCACGCAGCAACTGTTCGGAAAGGAGCGCGTTATCCGCAGCCTCGCCGACAGTGGCGGCAGTGCGCAAGGCACGATCGACGCACTACTCGCGGAAATCGCACGTTTCACCAACGGACAGTCGCAGAGCGACGACCTGACCCTGATCACGGTGGCACGCGAGCGGACTACCTAGTTTTTCCGAACCAGCCCTTCAGCTTGTCCAGAAAGCCGGCCGGTTTTGACGCCGGCGGCGGCGAGGGCGCCGCGCGGACCGGCGTTATTCCGGCGGCGCTGACGTAGGAAGCGGCCATTGGCTTGAGTCCGAGCACCGACGCCGCGGCACGCGCCAGCGCGTCGGCCTGCGCGTGCGGCGGCGAAGGCAGGGAGCCGGCGCCGAGCAGTCGCGCGGCGTGTTGCGCGAGTTCGGCTTCGGGTTTGAGTTTCGTCGCCTGGCCCAGCGCAACGTCGCGGTTCGGAAAGATCGCGAACAGCTTGCTGAAGCCGGTCATGTCGAACACCTGGCGCACCGAGGCATTCAGGCCGCACAGTTTCAGCTCGCCCTTGCCGCCGTCGAGTTTCTTGGCCAGCGCGAGCAGGACGCGCAGGCCGGCGCTGCTGACGTAGCCGATGCCTGCAAGGTCGACGAGATAGCGGCGCTCGCCCGCGCCGAGCAGATCCTGCAGGGCCAATTCCACGTCGGCCGCGGTTTCCGTGTCCAGGCGCCCGGACAGCGCGAGGATGCGCACGCCGTCTTGCTGTTCCTGGGCGATCTGGATGGCCACCGACGTCTAACCCTCTCTGAATACAAATCTTGCCGCGCCGATCTGGATCACGTCCTCGTTGGCCAGCGGCCGTTCGCGCACCTTCTCTGCATTCACGCGCGTGCCATGTTTGCTGCCGAGGTCGACGACGGTGAATCCGCCCATGCTGACCACGATCTTGGCGTGCTTGGGATCCACGCCCGGGCCGCCGATGCGCACGTCGTTGGCGGCATCGGCGCCGATGTCGATCGGCTTGAGGGTGAGCGTGTAGGTCTGCTTGCCTGCTTCAGGATTTTGCGGCACCAGGCGTGCGGCGCGGAAAATCTGCGTCGCACCACCTGCAGCCGGTGCCGATGGAACCGGTGCCGGCACGCGCGGCGGTTCGGGAATGTCGAGCGCCGGCATGGTCTGGGTCCGGTTCGGCGGTGCGTCGCCACCCGCGATGGCGGCGACTTCGCGGGTGCTCGCCTGCGCGGCGGCAAGGTCCGCCATCGAGAAACGGTTGGTGCCGCCGGCATCGGCCTGCTCCAGTTCGCTTTCACTGTGGAAGGCTTCGAGGAAGCGCGCCTTCAATTCCAGTCCGCGTGCGCGCGCCTGGCCGCGCTCGGCAACCGTGTTCTCGATGGCCTTGATGCGCTTGGCGAATTCCTTGTCGTCAAATTCGCCGAGCTGGTGGCGCAGTTCGAGTTCCTGCTGGTCGAGCTTGACCGCCTCGTGGTCCGCCTCGAAGCGCGCAAGCAGGGCGCGCAGGTTCTTGTATTGCTCGCGCGCGGCCTGTTTGAGCGGCGCAGCTTCCGAATCCAGCGCCGCGATGCGTTTTTCGTAATCGCCGCGCACGCGCACGTATACCGCGTCGGCGAAGTTGGATTTCATCGCCTCCATCGATTTCAGGCGTTCGGATAGTTGATCGTGTTCCTGCTTGAGTTTTTTCAGCGATTCGATCGCCGACAGATCGATGGCCGACAACGCGCCCTGCCATTCGTTTTCGTTCGTGCCCATGCCCTTGTCCTCGTCAGGCGCCGATCAGTTCGACTTCGATCGAACCGAAGCGCAGTTTGTCGCCGGCCTTCACCGGCATTGCAACGCCGGTTTGCAGGCGCTCGCCGTTGAGATAGGTGCCGTTGGTCGTGGCCGCGTCCTCGCGCACGAAATACTGCGCGCCTTCGCGCAACAAGGTTGCATGACGGCGGCTGAGCGTGCGCTGCACGTCGAACGGACCGAGATCGATTTCGGGTTTCGCGCCTGTGGCCGGGTCCGGCCGGCCGATCAGGAATTGCGTGCGCATGGGATCCATAGCTACAACGTCGCCGTTGGCCGCGATCCGCATCGCAAGACCGGTGGGCGCGGCGGGTTTGGCGCGGCGGCGGCGGTGCCGGCGCAGCATCCACTGGCGGCCTGGATGGCGCAGGGGGCGAAGGTGCCGGCGGCGGTGGCGCGGGACGCGACGGCGCGGCGGCGGCAGTTGGGTACCGGCGCGGGCTGGTGGCGGAACAACGGTCAGTGCCGATGCAGCCAGGCTGGATTCCAGGCAGGATTCGAGATGGCCCATGCGCGCAGCGAATTTGCGCAGCAGGGCGGTGGCGACGTCGGGATTCGCACGCACCACTTCGGGCAAGGCCATGCGGTCGATGCGCAGCAGGCGCGCGCGGGTCTTGGCCAAGGCTCCCATCGTGTGCGGCTGCTTGTCGAGCAAGGACGCTTCACCGCAACAATCGCCCGGACCGAGCGAGGCTAGCGCTTCGCTCGCGCCTGCCAGAAACAGTTCGATCTGGCCGGATTCGATGATGTACAACTCGCCGGCAGCGTCGCCCTCCTTGAACAGGCTGGCGCCAGCGGCGACTTCCACGAACAGGTCTTTGCCCGATCCCATGTTCTGCGCATCCGTGAGGCGGCCGCACCGCGTCTGCCCGATTATGCCGATGCCTGCCAGTTCAAGGCAATTGCCGCCATCTTCACGGTTTCTTGCGTACCCGGGCTTAGGGTTGAACTTGTGAAACGTGGATACGCCGGTTTTACCCTCGCGCTTGGTGCCGCTGCGCCCGGTTTGGCCCTGTCCGCGCAGAGCGTGACCCTGCCCGCCTGGGTGTGTGCCCATCCGGACGCGATCCTCGCCAGTGGCTTCGAGAGCGGTGAAATCGCCGTGCCGCACAACCCATCCAACGGCAGCGGCGGGGTCACCGGCAGTGTCTCCCGCACCTTGCACATCGCCAGCCTCGGCACCGGCACCCAGCCCTATTATCTTTACGTGCCGGCCAATTACACACCGAATCATCCGTCGCCGTTCCTGCTGGCGCTGCATGGCACGGCGCCGTATCCCGACACGTATGCGGCGATGACCCGCGACGATTGGAGCAGCGTCGCGGCAGCAAACGGATTCATCGTCGCCGCGCCAGTTGCCAACGAGGCATGTGATCCTGGCAGTGCAACGGCGTTACCTGGCTGGTCCCGCCGACTTCCGGGCCCAACGACTACGACGAGTTTGCCGCCGTCCTCGGTCGACGTCGAAAGCGCGTACAACATCGAAAACACGCGCATCTATGTCTGGGGATTTTCCGCCGGTGCCACGTGACGCACGATCTGGGAGTAAACACGTACAGCGCGGCATTCAATGCATCCACCATGGCGGCTTATGGCGCCAGTTCCGGCACGCTGGCATATCTGGCCTGTGCCGGCATGACCAACACGCAATGCCAAGTGTTGCTTGCAACTTGCCGCGCAAGATGACGGTCGATATGCGTATCGGCAACTCCGATACGCAGCTCGTGCCGATGTGCAAAACGATCGGGACATGTTCGAGAATGCCGGCTGGCAATACCTGGGCTATCCGCCGCACGAGCTTTATTACACGATGTTTGTCGGCGTGCACAGCTACACCATTCCGCAATTGGGTGATATCTGGCACAACTTGTGCCCGCATGCAGTAATCCCATAGCGCGGCATCGGTATTGGGTTCATAGTGGCTTTGGGGCCAGAGGGGGAATGCCATGTCACGCATTATTGTTGCGGTGTTTGCCGCATGGGCGGGGTTGATCGCTACGGCCGCACACGCCAATTTCGTTGTCTACGCCGATGCGAGTCAGAACGGTTTCAACCAGGGCTGCAGTTTCGGTGGCAATGCGGGTGACTTCGATTTTGCCAACGCATCACCCGTACACAGCGGCAGCGCTTCGATCCGCTTCACGCCCGACAATTACAACGCCGTCAGCTGGTGCACGCCGGCAACGTATTCGGCGACGACCGACTATGCCGGAATCACTTTTTGGGTCAATCTGGGCAACAGCGCGCAAGGCGCGAATATCGATCTCGTCCTGACCATGGGCGCCAGTTTCGTGGCGCAGAGCCTGCAGTCGCTCTACGGCTCCGCGATCCCGGCCGGTACCTGGGTCGAAATTCAGACGACTTTCGCTACCGGTCCGCTGAACTACACCGGGAATTTCAACCAGATTTCGCTGCAGGACGAATCCGGCACGACACAGGCGAACGTCTACTTCGACGATGTCGCATTGCAGCCTCCCGTCAACGACGAGATCTTCAAGAACGGATTCGAGGGCGATGCCTTGCCGCCGCCGACCTGCGGCATGACCGACCATCACGACCAGTCGGTGACGCTGGCGCCCGGCGACACGATGGTCAGCGATGTGTTCGACTGGTGCGACGCGGCCGGCAAGCCGCGCGAAGCGGTGCTGGCGCACAACGACCAGACCGGCGAGAACGCGGGCACGTATGCCAATCATGGCGGTTCGCTGCAGCAGTTCAGTTACCGGATGCCGAACGATTCCACGCGCACCGCGACGATCACGACTTATGGCAACGGCGGTTACGGTGGCTTTGGCTATGTCGTCTCGCATTCGGCCTGGCTGTCGAACGGCCATTGCGCGGGCGACGACTCGCCGCTCGGCTATTCCTTCACCGGCACCTGGACGCGCGTATTCGAAGGCCGGCATCATGCGATCTTCCGCTTCCAGCAGAACTACCAGCGCCATTGCGGGCCGGATGCGAATCCGCCGACGACGTATGTGCCGGTGACGATCGACTGGATTTTCAGCACCGGCCGCGACAATCCGGTCTGGGCCATCACCTACGACATCAGTGCCGCGACGAAATCGGACAATACGCCCATTGCTGCAGATTTCCTGTTCGACGATTCGCGTGCTCCGTACGGCGAACTGAACATCGACGGCGACGGTTTCACCCACGACATCGACGGCACGGCCTGGGGCGATGAATACCGGTTCACGACCACGTCCACGCCAGCCACGTTGGGCAGCACATGGACCTGGAGTCAGCTCAACACCATTCCTTACGTCAAGGAATGGATCGTCGCGTCCGACGCCACCATGGGCCTGGTGCAGACCCAGACCATCGATCAGCAGGACGCGGGCGGTGGGCGCAATCCGTTCTACCAGGATCTGACCGCCTATTGGGGCAAGACTTCGGCCAATGGCAATGCCTGCCCCAGCGGCGGCTATGCAATGCCATGCCAGGACGGCTGGCCCTATCAGGCCAATAACGACTCGCTCAGCGTCGGTGCCGGCAGCAACAACGCACGTCTGACCTGGGGCACGCAATACGGCTTCCTCGGTCAGACGAGTTACGCCGCCAATCGCACGATCCCGCCGGACCCCGACAATGGCCCCTACCTGTCCGGCTGGCCGAAGCAGAGCTACTCGATCCACATCGTGCTCGGGCCGCATTCGACCGGTCCGGTCGAGGCTCAAGTCGCGCAGGTCGAGAACGCGCAGACGGTCACGCTCAGCGCCAGCACCGGGAGCGTCGCGACGATCGGGCCAGCAGGCGTCAATCGTGCGGACACGGTTACCTACGATCCGCCCGGCTACGACCCGATTTACGGAGCCCTGACCTTCGTCGCGGCGAACAATGCATTGGACGCCAATATCGCGGTCGGCTCCGGCACGCTGACGAAACCACTGATCATCGTGCGCAGCTACACCGGCTCGAACTACCCCGCGCAAGTCAAACTCAATGGTTCGCTACTGACCATCGACGTGGATTATTTCCCATCGATACGAGCAGACACGCAGGAATTGTGGATCACGCTCAACCGCGATGTTTCCGGAGCCTCCAATCATTTGCAGATCGACGCGACCGTAGCGTCATTCGCGCACTGGGTGGACGGCTACTACCCTGGCTACCAAAGCAGCACGTTGCCGGTGGCACAGGTGAATTTCAATGACATCACGCACCTGATGATCGGCGCGATCCTGCCGAATGCAAACGGCTCGATCGATACAACGTTCTATCTCGGCAGCAACGGAGCGAGCTGGGCAACGAGCGCGGTCGCTGCCGCGCACGCAGCCGGACGCAAGGCGATCTTGATGGTCGGCGGCGCAGGCCAGATCACCAGCTGGGAAGGCGCTGCATCCAGCGCCAACCGCAGCACTTTCGTCGCCAATCTGCTCGGCGCCGTCAGCAGTCTCGGCGCCGACGGCCTGGATCTCGACTGGGAACCGATTACCGACGCCGACGACGCATCGATCCTCGCCTTGGCGCAAGCGCTGCGCAATTCGGGACCTCCGGGCCTGATCCTGACCATGCCGGTCGGCGCCTACAACCAGAACTTTCCGCCCGGTCCGGGCTCGGGCGACGCGACGCTGTTCGCTTCGTTATATCCGCTGCTCGACCAGATCAACCTCATGAGCTACGGCAACGCCTACGATTACTCGGGCTGGTACAGCTGGTTTTCGTCCGCGCTGGCCGGCGAAGCAGGCAACTACCCGATCGACATCGCCAGCAGCATCGCCGACTACGAAAGCTTTGGTGTACCCGCTGCCAAGCTCGGCGTCGGCATCGGTGCCTATGGCTTGTGCTTCACGGGTGTGACCCAGCCGCGCGTCTCGGTGAGTTCGGGCGACATTCCGCCCAATGGTGCCGACGACAACACCATGACATACGCGCATATCGTCTCGGCCTACCTTCCCAACATGACCTACGCCTACGATGCGACGGCCAAATCGCCATGGCTCTCGCATGCAAGCGCGGTCGGTTCGCCGGGGTGCACCTACGTCACCTACGAAGACCCGACATCCATTGCCGACAAGGGCGCTTGGGCGCTGGCCCACGGGCTCGGCGGCACCATCGTGTGGACCATCGCCGAGGGCCATCTGGGTAACGGCAACGACCCGCTTCTTGACGCCGCACACGCGGCGTTTCCCTGAGCCGCTTTTCCGGACACAGACTCCGGACACAGACTAGTCGATTCCGGTTGCGGGCGGAATCCGCCGCCCGCTATAATGCGCGGCCTTGTCCACCGGTCTGTTCGGCCTCGCCGCAAGGCGGCCGGAAGCAAGGCCAAGGCGCACCGCTCCAAATGCAAAACTCCATCGCTGCCGGCAGGCGGCTCGCCATTCGCGTCGTCGCCGCGCAAGCCGTGGCAACCGCGCTGGTGGCGGCGGGTTTCGCGTGGCGCGGCTGGGACGAGGCGTTAGCTGTTTTGGCCGGCGGCGGCGCGGTGGTTTTGGGGACGGCGGTTCTGGCGTTGCGCCTGTTCGCCGGTCCGCCGGCAGCGGCGGGCACAGTGTTGGCGCGGATGATCGTCGGCAACCTGCTGCGCTGGTGCGTGATTGCCATCGGCCTGTATCTGGCGATGGTGAAGGCCGCGCTGCCGGGCCTGCCAGTGATTGCCGGACTGGTCGCGGCACTGCTGCCGCAGCTGTTCGGCCTTCACGAAGGCGTTGCAGGTTACAACCCGCCGGCGACGGCGGTGGAAAAGTAGTCGAATTGACCCGTTGAATCAGGATTTCGGATCGCAGCAATGGCCACAGAAGCCGCCCCCGACACCGGTCATTACATCCTGCACCACCTGACCTTCCTGCAGTACGACCTGCAGAAGAAGGCGATCGTGGAAGGCTCGCAGGGCTTCTGGGTCCTGAACCTGGATTCGGTGATCTTTTCCGTCTGGCCTGGCCGTGATTTTCTTCCTGCTGTTCTGGCTGGCCGCGCGCCGCGCCACCAGCGGCGTGCCCGGCAAGTGGCAGAACTTCATCGAGATGTGCGTCGGCTTCGTCGACAGCCAGGTCAAGGACGCCTACCACCACGGCGCGAAATTCGTGGCGCCAATGGCGCTGTGCGTGTTCTTCTGGGTGTTCCTGATGAACTTCATGGACCTGCTGCCGGTCGACCTGCTGCCGATCGATTGGCCGCTGGTTCGGCGCCGAACACCTGCGCATCCTGCCCTCGGCCGATCCGAACATCGCGCTGGCGATGTCGATCACGGTGTTCCTCACCGCTTTCATCTACAGCTTCGTCGCCAAGGGCTTCAAGGGCGTCGGCGCGGAATTCCTGTTCCATCCGTTCGGCAAATGGCTGATGCCGGTGCTGCAACTTCCTGCTCAAGTGCGTGGAAGAGCTCGCCAAGCCGATCAGCCAGGGCCTGCGACTGTTCGGCAACATGTACGCCGGCGAGATCATCTTCATCCTGCTCGCCTGCTTCACCCTCAACTACTCGGTCGCCAGCATCGGCAGCAACCTGGGCCTGTTTGACCCAGATCCTGCTCGCATTCGGCTGGGCGATGTTCCACATCCTGATCATCACCCTGCAGGCCTATATTTTCATGGTGCTGACCGTCGTCTACATGGCGATGGCGGCGGATCATCACTGACGTTTTCATTTCAACCAAGTTACATTCGGAGACACACATGGATATCAGCGCACTCGCTTCCGTCGAAGGCATGACCGCGATCGCGGCCGGCCTGATCCTCGGCCTCGCCGGCATCGGTGCCGCCATCGGCATGGGCCTCATGGGCGGCAAGTTCCTCGAAGGCGCCTCGCGCCAGCCGGAACTCGTGCCGATGCTGCAGGGCAAGATGTTCCTGCTCGTCGGCCTGATCGACGCGATTCCGATCATCGGCGTGGGCATCGCGCTGTACCTGACCTTCGTCGATCCGTTCGCCGGCAAGATCGCTGGCGCACCTGGCGTCGGTCACTGAGCAACGCGCATCGCTTGACAGAGGGTAAACCCCGTGAGCATCAACGCAACACTCATCGCCCAGAGCATCGTCTTCGGGATGCTGGTCTGGTTCACGATGAAGTACATCTGGCCGCCGCTGGCCACGGCGATGGACGAGCGCGCCAAGCGCATCGCCGACGGCCTGTCCGCGGCCGAACGCGCGCAAGCCGAACTGAAGGATGCCGACGCCCGCGTGGCCGAGGAAATCAAGAAGGCGCGCGTGCAGGCGACGGAAATCGTCGACAAGGCGCATGCGCAGGCCAACCAGATCGTCGACAAGGCCAAGACCGACGCGCTGCTCGAAGCGGCGCGCGTGAAGGCCACGGCGCAGGCCGACATCGACGGCATGGTCGGCAAGGCGCGCGAAGCACTGCGCGGCCAGGTCGCCGCGCTGGCCGTGCAGGGCGCGTCGAAGATCGTGCAGCGCGAGATCGATCCGGCGGCGCACAAGGCGCTGCTCGATCAGCTCGTCGCCGAGATCTGAGCATGAGCGAGCCGCTGACCCTCGCCCGTCCGTATGCACGCGCCGCGTTCGAAACGGCGCGCGCGCACAACGCGCTGGCCGCGTGGTCGGGCAATCTGCGCTTCGCCGCGCAGGTCATGGCCGACGCGCGCGTAAGTGCGGTCGCTGGCGATCCGCGCCTCTCGCACGCCGAACTCGTCGGCCTGCTGCTGCCGCCGGGCGAGTCCGCGGATGCGCCGTTCGCGGCGTTCCTGAGCCTGCTCGTCGAGAACCGGCGCGTGAACCTGCTCGCCGACATCGCCGCGCTGTTCGAGGAACTCAAGCGCGAGTCCGAACGCACGATCCACGTGACCCTGCGTTCGGCCAGCGAGATTCCCGCGCCGCAGGCCGAGGCGATCAAGGCCGCGCTGAAGAAGCGTTTCGCACGCGAGATCGAACTCGAACAGCGCATCGACCCGGCCGTGATCGGCGGCGCGGTGATCGATGCCGGCGACGTGGTGATCGACGGCTCCGTGCGCGGACGCCTGGACCGGCTGCAAAGCGCCCTGGCGCAATGACGAACCCGCGGCGCCGCGTGCGCCGCGGAAAAATCAAACGTGAGCGGCCGCCGGCCCCTGACTTTTGATTTTTGACTTCAACCACAGGCACGGACGTCGCGTCCGCGCTCGAGGAAACCATCATGGCAACGACTCTCAATCCGTCCGAAATCAGCGAACTGATCCGCACCCGCATCGAGAAGGTCAAGCTCGCCGCCGAAGCGCGCAACGAAGGCACCATCGTCTCGGTGTCCGACGGCATCGTGCGCATCCACGGCCTGGCCGACGTGATGTCGGGCGAAATGATCGAGCTGCCGAACAACGGCACGGCGCTGGCGCTGAACCTCGAGCGCGATTCGGTCGGCGCGGTCGTGCTCGGCGAATACGAGTACCTGACCGAAGGCGACACGGTCGAAGACCACCGGCCGCATCCTCGAAGTGCCGGTCGGCCCGGAACTGCTCGGCCGCGTCGTCGACGCGCTCGGCAACCCGATCGACGGCAAGGGTCCGATCACGCCAAGCTGACTTCGCCGGTGGAAAAGGTCGCGCCGGGCGTGATCGCGCGCAAATCGGTGTCGCAGCCGGTGCAGACCGGACTACAAGTCCGTCGACTCGATGATTCCGATCGGCCGCGGCCAGCGCGAGCTGATCATCGGCGACCGCCAGACCGGCAAGACCGCGCTCGCGATCGACACGATCATCAACCAGAAGGACACGGGCATCAAATGCATCTACGTCGCCATCGGCCAGAAGCAGTCGTCGATCGCGAACGTCGTGCGCAAGCTCGAGGAATTCGGCGCGATGGAGCACACGATCATCGTGGCGGCTTCGGCGTCCGACTCGGCGGCGATGCAGTACCTCGCGCCGTACTCGGGTTGCTCGATGGGCGAGTACTTCCGCGACAACGGCCAGGACGCGCTGATCATCTATGACGACCTGACCAAGCAGGCCTGGGCCTACCGCCAGATTTCGCTGCTGCTCAAGCGCCCGCCGGGCCGCGAAGCCTATCCGGGCGACGTGTTCTATCTGCACAGCCGCCTGCTCGAGCGCGCCGCGCGCGTGAACGAGGAATACGTCGAGAAATTCACCAAGGGCGCCGTGAAAGGCAAGACCGGCTCGCTCACCGCGCTGCCGGTGATCGAAACCCAGGCCGGCGACGTGTCGGCGTTCGTGCCGACCAACGTGATCTCGATCACCGACGGCCAGATCTTCCTCGAAACCGACCTGTTCAACGCCGGCATCCGCCCGGCCGTGAACGCCGGCATCTCGGTGTCGCGCGTCGGCGGCGCGGCGCAGACCAAGATCATCAAGAAGCTGTCCGGCGGCGTGAAGCTCGCGCTCGCGCAGTACCGCGAGCTCGCCGCATTCGCGCAGTTCGCCTCCGACCTCGACGCCGCCACGCGCGCGCAGTTGGAACGCGGCCAGCGCGTCACGGAACTCATGAAGCAGAAACAGTACGCGCCGTTGTCGATCGCGCAACTGGCGCTGTCGCTGTACGCGGCCGAGAAGGGTTACCTCGACGATCTGCCGATCGCCAAGGTCCTGCCGTTCGAGCAGGCCCTGCACGCCCATTCGCCGCCAACTACGCCGACTGGGTGAAGGCTGCGAACGACAAGGCCGACTGGAACGACGACATCGAGGCGACGCTCAAGAAGGGCATCGAGGAATTCAAGAAGACGGGTAGCTGGTAAGCAGCCATGGCAGGCGCACGCGAAATCCGGACGAAGATCAAGAGCGACGCAGAACACGCGCAAGGTGACGCGCGCGCTGGAGATGGTCTCGGCCTCCAAGATCCGCAAGGCGCAGGACCTGATGCGCGGCTCGCGCCCGTATGCGCGCGCGATGCGCCAGGTGATCGGCCACATGGCCAAGGCGAACACGGAGTTCAAGCATCCGTTCCTGTCCGAGCGCGAGAACGTCAAGCGCGTCGGTTACATCATCGTCTCCACCGACCGCGGCCTGTGCGGCGGCCTGAACTCCAACCTGTTCCGCAAGCTGCTCGCCGAAATCCGCGAATGGAACGAGAAAAATGTCGAAGTCGACATCGTCGCGATCGGCAGCAAGGCAAACGTGTTTTTCCGCCGCCTCAAGGTGAACCTCGTCGGCAGTGCGGCGCACTTGGGCGAGAAGCCCAAGATCGAGCAGCTCATCGGCGTGATCAAGATCATGCTCGACAACTACAGCGCCGGCAAGATCGACCGCCTGATCCTGGCCTACAACGATTTCGTCAACACGATGACGCAGAAGCCCGTCGCTCGATCAGCTGCTGCCGCTGCCGCCGTCGGAATCCGCTCGCCACCGCAGCACGACTGGGATTACCTGTACGAACCCGATGCCGGAATCCGTGCTCGAGCACGTGATGAGGCCGCTACATCGAGTCGCTGGTGTACCAGGCGACGCTGGAAAATCTCGCCAGCGAACACGCCGCGCGCATGGTCGCGATGAAGAGCGCCGGCGACAACGCGAAGCAAGGTGATCGCTGAGCTGACGCTGATCTACAACAAGGTGCGTCAGGCGGCAATCACGCAGGAAATTTCCGAAATCGTGGGTGGTGCGCGCGCGGTGTGACCGCGAGCGCGCACGATAAGAATCTAAGAATCGAGGACACGAAGATGAGTCAAGGCAAAGTAGTACAGATCATCGGCGCGGTCGTCGACGTGGAATTCCCGCGCGATGAGGTGCCGAAGGTTTACGACGCGCTGAAGGTCGACGGCACCGAGATCACGCTCGAAGTCCAGCAGCAGCTCGGCGACGGCGTCGTCCGCACCATCGCGCTCGGTTCCTCCGACGGCTTGAAGCGCGGCCTCGTGGCCACGAACACCGGCGCCGGCATCAAGGTGCCGGTCGGCAAGGCCACGCTCGGCCGCATCATGGACGTGCTCGGCAACCCGATCGACGAAGTCGGCCCGATCGGCGACAAGGAGCGTTGGGTCATCCATCGCGAGGCGCCGAGCTACGACGACCAGGCGGCGGCGAACGACCTGCTCGAAACCGGCATCAAGGTCATCGACCTGATCTGCCCGTTCGCCAAGGGCGGCAAGGTCGGCCTGTTCGGCGGCGCCGGCGTGGGCAAGACCGTGAACATGCTCGAGCTGATCAACAACATCGCCAACGCAACACTCGGGTCTGTCCGTGTTCGCCGGCGTCGGCGAGCGTACCCGCGAAGGCAACGACTTCTACCACGAGATGATGAAGCGGCTCGTCAACGTGAAGGATCTGCCGACAAGGTCGCGATGGTGTACGGCCAGATGAACGAGCCGCCGGGCAACCGCCTGCGCGTCGCGCTGACCGGCCTGACCATGGCCGAGTACTTCCGCGACGAGAAGGACGAGAACGGCAAGGGCCGCGACGTGCTGCTGTTCGTCGACAACATCTACCGCTACACGCTGGCCGGTACCGAAGTGTCCGCACTGCTCGGCCGTATGCCGTCGGCCGTGGGTTACCAGCCGACGCTGGCCGAGGAAATGGGCGCGCCTGCAGGAGCGCATCACCTCGACCAAGACCGGTTCGATCACCTCGATCCAGGCCGTGTACGTGCCCGCGGACGACCTACCGATCCGTCGCCGGCCACGACCTTCGCGCATCTGGACGCGACCGTGGTGCTGTCGCGCGACATCGCCTCGCTGGGTATTTACCCGGCCGTGGATCCGCTGGACTCGACCAGCCGCCAGCTCGATCCGAACGTGATCGGCGCCGAGCACTACGACGATGCGCGCGCCGCGTGCAGGGCACGCTGCAGCGCTACAAGGAGCTGCAAGGACATCATCGCGATCCTGGGCATGGACGAGCTGTCGGAAGAAGACAAGCAGGCCGTCGCCCGCGCGCGCAAGATCGAGCGCTTCTTCTCGCAGCCGTTCCACGTCGCCGAAGTGTTCACCGGCTCGCCGGGCAAGTACGTGCCGCTGAAGGAAACCATCCGCGGCTTCAAGATGATCTGCGACGGCGAATGCGACCACCTGCCGGAGCAGGCGTTCTACATGGTCGGCGGCATCGACGAGGCCTTCGAGAAGGCCAAGAAGATGACCTGAGAAGAACGGCGGTCGTTAAGCACGGAACATGACCACACCATACGCTCGACATCGTCAGCGCCGAGGCCGAGATCTTCTCGCGGCGAGGCGACGATGGTCGTTGCCACCGGCGAAGTCGGCGAACTCGGCATCACGCCGCGCCACGCGCCGCTGATCACGCGTCTGAAGCCGGGCAAGGTCGTCGTGCTGTTCGAAACGGCGAGGAGCGATTCTTCTATCGTCGCCGGCGGCATCCTCGAAGTGCAGCCGCAGGTCGTGACCGTGCTCGCCGATACGGCGATTCGCGCCGAGGACCTCGACGAAGCCGCTGCGCGGCACGCCAAGGGGAAGCCGAGGCGCACTGTGCCAATCGCACCGACGCGATCGAGATCGCCGATGCCCAGGCCAAGCTGCCCAGGCCATCACTCAGCTGCAGGCGCTGGAGCGTTGCGCAAGCAGATGCGGCACTGAGCGAACCACGCAGTTGAAAAAGGAACGCCGGCCGTGAGCCGGCGTTTTTGTTTTTGCCGGCGCGAAGCCCGTAAAAAGCTCGATCCGTGCCGCATGGGTGCGCTATCGTAGGCACATGAATCCCCTCCACATCGTCATTCTCGCCGCCGGCGAGGGCAAGCGCATGCTTTCGGCGCTGCCCAAGGTCCTGCTGCCACTGGCCGGAAAGCCGATGCTGGCGCATGTCGTGGCCAACGCGCGCGAGCTGAATCCGGCGCAGATCCATGTCGTGTACGGCCATCGCGGCGACGCGGTCGCGCGCGTTGGCCACGACATGCGCCAGCATCGGCTTTCCGGCCAGTGGCGGCAGGACCTTGGGCAGCGCCGAAAGCATGCGCTTGCCCTCGCCGGCGGCGAGAATGACGATGTGGAGGGGATCGTCAGGTACGATAGCGCACCCATGGGCACGGATCGGGCTTTTTACGGTCGCGCCGGCAAAAACAAAAACGCCGGCTCACGGCCGGCGTTCCTTTTTCAACTCGTGGTTCGCTCAGTGCCGCATCTGCTTGCGCAACTGCTCGATCGCGCGCAACTGCGCGATGGCCTGCAGGAGCTCGGCCTGGGCCTGCGGCGATTTCCACCGCGTCGGTGCGGTTGGCGAGCAGGCGCTCGGCGTTTTCCTTGGCATGCCGCGCGGCGGCTTCGTCAGGTCCCTGGCACGGATCGCCGTGTCGGCGAGCACGGTCACGACTTGCGGCTGCACTTCGAGGATGCCGCCGGAGACGTAGAAGAATTGTTCCTCGCCGTTTTCGGCAAGCACGCGCACCTGGCCCGGCTTCAGACGCGTGATCAGCGGCGCGTGGCGCGGTGCGATGCCGAGTTCGCCGGCTTCGCCGGAGGCAATGACCATCTTCGCCTCGCCGCGGAAAATCTCGGCCTCGGCGCTGACGATGTCGCAGCGTATGGTGGTCATGTTCGTGCCTTACGCCGCCTTCTTCTCGGTCATCTTCTTGGCTTTCTCGAACGCTTCCTCGATGCCGCCGACCATGTAGAACGCCTGTTCCGGCAGGTGGTCGCATTCGCCGTCGCAGATCATCTTGAAGCGCGGATGGTGTCCTTGAGCGACACGTACTTGCCCGGCGCGCCAGTGAACACTTCGGCGACGTGGAACGGCTCGAAAAGAAGCGCTCGATCTTGCGCGCGCGGCCGACGGTGGCCTTGTCTTCTTCGGAGAGCTCGTCCATGCCAAGGATCGCGATGATGTCCTTCAATTCCTTGTAGCGCTGCAGGTGCCCTGCACGCGGCGCGCGGTCTCGTAATGCTCGACGCCGATCACGTTCGGATCAAGCTGGCGGCTAGTCGAGGCGAGCGGATCCACGGCCGGGTAGATGCCCAGGGACGCGATGTCGCGCGACAGCGCGACGGTCGAATCCAGATGCGCGAAGGTCGTCGCCGGCGACGGATCGGTGTAGTCGTCCGCCGGCACGTACACGGCCTGGATCGAGGTGATCGAACCCGTCTTGGTCGAGGTGATGCGTTCCTGCAGGCGGCCCATTTCGTCGGCCAGCGTCGGCTGGTAGCCGACCGCGGACGGCATGCGGCCGAGCAGCGCTGACACCTCGGTGCCGGCCAGGGTGTAACGGTAGATGTTGTCGACGAAGAACAGCACGTCGCGGCCCTTGCCGGAAGCGTCCTTTTCGTCGCGGAAGTATTCGGCCATGGTCAGGCCGTCAGCGCGACGCGCAGGCGGTTGCCGGGCGGCTCGTTCATCTGGCCGTAGACCATCGCCACTTTCGACTGCGGCAGATCCTTCAGGTTGACGACGCCGGCTTCGATCATCTCGTGATAGAAGTCGTTGCCTTCGCGGGTGCGCTCGCCGACGCCGGCGAACACGGACAGGCCCGAATGTTGGCGTCGCGATGTTGTTGATCAGTTCGAGCATGTTGACGGTCTTGCCCACGCCGGCGCCGCCGAACAGGCCGACCTTGCCGCCCTTCGCGAACGGAGCGACCAGGTCGATGACCTTGATGCCGGTTTCGAGCAGGTCGTTCGCCGCGGCTTGTTCATCGTAACTCGGCGCCGGGCGATGGATTTCCCAGTGATCCTTGGCGGTGATCGGGCCGATCTCGTCGATCGGCGTGCCGAGCACGTCCATGATGCGGCCGAGCGTGGCCTCCGACCGGCACCTTGATGCCGGCATTGGTGTTCGTGGCGACGAGGTTGCGCTTCAAGCCGTCGGTGGAGCCGAGCGCGATCGTGCGGACGACGCCGTCGCCGAGCTGCTGCTGTACTTCGAGCGTGATCGCGGTGCCTTCGACCTTCAGCGCGTCGTACACCTTCGGTACCGCATCGCGCGTGAATTCGACGTCGACCACGGCGCCGATGATTTGGACTACTTTGCCTTGACTCATCTTCGTGTCCTCGATTCTTGATTCTTTCGTGGCGCTCGCGGTCACACCGCAGCCGCACCACCCACAATTTCGGAAATTTCCTGCGTGATTGCCGCCTGGCGCACCTTGTTGTAGACCAGGGTCAGCGAGTCGATCGCCTTCTTCGCGTTGTCGCCGGCGGACTCATCGCGACCATCGCGCGGCGTGTTCGCTGGCGAGATTCTCCAGCGTCGCCTGGTACACCAGCGACTCGATGTAGCGCGTCGAATACGTGCTCAAGACGGATTCCGCGTCCGGTTCGTACAGGTAATCCCAGTCGTGCGCGGTGGCGAGGGATTCCGACGGCGGCAGCGGCGGCCACTGGTCGAGCGTCGGCTTCTGCGTCATCGTGTTGACGAAATAGTTGCTGGCCAGGGTCAGGCGGTCGATCTTGCCGGCGCTATAGTCCTCGAGCATGATCTTGATCACGCCGATAAGCTGGTCGATCTTTGGGCTTCTCACCCAAATGCGTCGCGCTGCCGACGAGGTTCCTTTGAGCCGGCGGAAGAACACGTTCGCCTTGCTGCCGATGGCGACGATGTCGAGTTCGACATTTTTCTCGTTCGAGTCGCGGATTTCCGCGAGCAGCTTGGGAACAGGTTGGAATTCAAGCCGTCACACAGGCCGCAGTCGGTGGAGACGATGATGTAACCGACGCGCTTGACGTTTCGGGCGCGGACAGGAACGGATGCTTGAACTCGGTGTTCGCCTTGGCGATGTGGCCGACCACCTGGCGCATCGCGCGCGCGTACGGGAGCGAGCCGCGATCAGGTCCTGCGCTTTGCGGATCTTGGAGGCCAGACCATTTCCAGCGCGCGCGTCACCTTGCGCGTGTTCGCGACGCTCTTGATCTTCGTCCGGATT
>CAWAMA010000005.1:0-21518 GCA_963783025.1 uncultured Pseudomonadota bacterium
AAGGTGGCGTACGCTGGTGGTCATGGGAAATTCCGTTGAATCCTTGTCCCGATTGTAACGCCGATGCCGCGTCGATGCGGCGCGAACGGGCGCGCGTGCTACGCTTCGGAGCGGTCGGAAAAGGGGCATGGCGCATGAATTCGCAGGGCATCGACGAACCCGTGGAAGTCAGCCGCATCCTGCCCGCGCGCTTCGCCCACGCGGACGCACGGACGCTGGACATCGCCGAGGCGCCGACCGTGCGCGCCGCGAGCGGCAACGCGCCGGAGTCGAAACCGGCACCATCGGATTCCAGCGCGCAGGCGTTCCACTACACCATGCTCGGCACCGCGGGTGCGGGCGGCATGGGCACCGTGCACATCGCCCGCGACAGCGAACTGCTGCGCCGGGTCGCGCTCAAGCAGCTCAACGCGAACGTGGACACCAACGACTCCGCGCGCACGCGTTTCCTGCGCGAGGCGCAGATCACCGCGCAGCTGGATCATCCGAACATCGTGCCGGTGTACGCGCTGGAAGTCGCGCCCGGCGGCACGCCTGCGTACACGATGAAATTCGTCGAGGGCAAGACGTTCCATGCCCTGCTCAACGAGGCGCGCGATTTCTTCGCCGGCGGCAACTGGCCGGACGAGACGCGCTCGCTGGCCTCGCGCCTGGAGCACTTCCTGAAAGTCTGCGACGCCATCGCTTACGCCCACGACAAGGGCGCGATCCACCGCGACCTGAAGCCGGCGAACCTGATGCTCGGCCGGCACAACGAGGTCTACGTGATGGACTGGGGCCTGTGCCGCATCCTGCGCCAGCCCGACGACACGCCACCGGACAAATCCGTGGTGATGTCCACGCCGGACGTTTCCGGCAGCGCTTCGGAAACGCGCGTGGGCGACGTGGTCGGCACGCCCAAGTACATGGCGCCGGAACAGGCGCAGGGCCGCAACGACGCGCTCGATGCGCGCAGCGACCAATGCGCGCTGGGGCTGATCCTGTACGAGATGGTCACGCTGAATCCGCCGTATGAAGGACGCACGGCCTACGAGGTGCTTGCGAACGCCGCTTCCGGAAAACGTCGTCCGATCGCCCACGCGTACCTGCGCCGGCGCATCCCGCGCGAAATGCGCGCGATCATCGAACGCGCGACCGCCTACAAGCCGCAGGACCGCTACGCCGACGTGGCCGCGCTGGCGGCGGACCTGCGCCGCTACCTGCGCGGCGAGGCGGTACTAGCGCAGCCGGATTCGGTGATGCAGCGCGCGCAACGCTGGATCGTGCGCCATCGCCAGGCGGCGCTGAACGCCGTGCTCTCCATCGTTGCCGTCGCCGCCGTCGCGATCGGCGGCCTGCTCTGGCTCAACCAGCGCCAGTTCAAGGCCGAGCGCCTGCGCGAGCAACGCCTGCTCGATCTCAGCACCAACGTGGCCGACATCGGCGACCAGGTGCAGATGCGTTTCCTGCAACTCGAGGGCGGCATCGAAAACCTGGCCGATTCGGTCTCCCAGATCCTCGTGCACGGGCAGGATTCCGCGCAACGCGTGTACCTGCTCGAGGATTTTCGCGATCCGGCGCGCGCACCGGCAGACATGGTGCCGAGCAGCTTACGCCCCGGCAAGATCAGCCTCGCTTCGCCGGTGTGGCGCGTTCCACCCGGCGCGAACCACGACACGCTGATGATGCAGGTACACCGGCTTTCCGCGCTGCAGCGGTTCATGCGCGACATCTACGCACGCTCGGCGCGCATGGTCGAGCACAGCGGACAGGACTTGTATGCCGGCAAACAGCCGACCGTGGAAAGCGACGCGAGTCCACTCGGCGCCATCCTGATCGCCCTGGAAGACGGATTGACCGCGCGCTATCCCGGCTGGGACGGGTTGCCTGCCGATTACGATCCGCGCCGGCGGCCCTGGTATGCGATCGCCCGCGACAAGCTCGGGCCGCAGTGGGGCGACCCGTACGCGAGCATCGGCAACGGCCCGATCGAATTGCCGCTCAGCGTGCCCCTGTACGACGACCAGCAGCGCTTCGTCGGCGTGGTCACGGCCGCGTTCATGCCCGACCTCATGATCAAGTCGCTGTTCGCCATGCGCGGCACGCCGGCGATCCGCGCGTTGTACCTGCTCGATGCCGGCGGGCATATCCTCGCCGCCGCCGGCGCATCGATACCGCTCGAGCGGCCGGCGCAGGACGAATCGCTGCATCAGGTTTTCCCGTCGCCCGAGCTGCTGGCCCGGATCAAGAGTGGACAGACGGGCGTGCTGGAAACGCGCCTGCGCGGCGAACCGGTGGTGATCGCCTTCGACGACGTCGCGCCGTTCGGCTGGAGCCTGGCCGCGGTAGCCGATCCGCGCGCATTGTTCAAGCGGGCCGTTGCCGGCGATTGAGGCCCCGGCTGGCGCATCCTGCTAAAATAGCGGGCTGCCAATCCGGAGACTTTCATGATTTTCGACACCATCGCCAGCACCGGCCACGAGCAGGTCGTGTTCTGCCAGAGCAAGGACGCCGGCCTCAAGGCCATCATCGCCATCCACAACACGGTACTCGGTCCGGCGCTCGGCGGCCTGCGCATGTGGCCGTACAAGAGCGAGCAGGAAGCCCTGAACGACGTGTTGCGCCTGTCGCGTGGCATGACGTTCAAGAACGCGGTGGCCGGCCTCAACATCGGCGGCGGCAAGGCGGTGATCATCGGCGATCCGGCCAAGGACAAGTCCGAGGCGCTGTTCCGCGCGTTCGGCCGCTTCGTCAACTCGCTCAACGGCCGCTACATCACCGCCGAGGACGTCGGCATCGACGTCAACGACATGGAATGGGTGTTCCGCGAAACCGAATTCGTGACCGGCGTGCACCAGGTGCACGGCGGCTCGGGCGACCCCTCGCCGTTCACCGCGTTCGGCACGCTGCAGGGACTGATGGCGGCGCTGCAGGCCAAGTACGGCGACGAGGACGTGGGCAAGCGCGCCTACGCCGTGCAGGGCGCCGGCCACGTCGGCATGGAATTCATCAAGCTGCTGCGCGAACAGGGCGCGAAAGTGTTCGTCACCGACATCAATCCGGAACTGGTCAAGCGCGCGGTCGACGAATTCGGCTGCACCGCGGTCGGCCTGGACGAAATCTACGACGTCGACGCCGACGTCTATTCGCCGTGCGCGCTCGGCGGTACGGTCAACGAGAAGACGCTGCCGCGCATCAAGGCCAAGATCATCTGCGGCGCGGCGAACAACCAGCTCGCCAACGACGCGATCGGCGACGAGCTCGAAAAGCGCGGCATCCTTTACGCACCGGACTACGCGGTGAACGCTGGCGGCGTGATGAACGTATCGCTCGAAATCGACGGCTACAACCGCGAGCGCGCCATGCGCATGATGCGCACGATCTATCTTAACGTCGGCCGCATCTTCCAGATCGCCAAGCGCGACGGCATCCCGACCTACAAGGCGGCCGACCGCATGGCCGAAGAGCGCATTGCCGCGATCGGCAAGATCAAGCTGCCGCACATGGGCAACAATGGGCCGCGGTTCCTTGGCAGAATGCGTGGGCATTGAGTAGGAAATCTGCGTCATGCGACCTTTTCCCCTCGGCGAAGAAATCGACCTGCTGCGCGAGAGCGTGCATGCTTTCGCCGAGAAGGAAATCGCGCCGCGCGCGGACCTGATCGACCGCGAGAACGTGTTCCCGCACGACCTGTGGCGCAAGCTCGGCGACATGGGCCTGCTCGGGGTGACCGTGCCGACCGAATACGGCGGTTCGGGCTTGGGCTTCCTTGCCCACCTCGTGGCGATGGAAGAAATCTCGCGCGCCTCGGGTTCCGTGGGCTTGTCCTACGGCGCGCACTCGAACCTGTGCGTGAGCAACATCTTCCACAACGGCAACGCGGCCCAGCGCAAGAAGTACATTCCCAAGTTGTGCTCCGGCGAATGGGTCGGCGCGCTGGCGATGAGCGAACCCGGCGCCGGCTCCGACGTGGTCGGCTCGATGACCTGCAAGGCCGAGCAGAAAGGCAACGCCTGGATCGCCAACGGCAACAAGATGTGGATCACGAACGGCCCGGACGCCGACGTGCTGCTCGTCTACATGCGCACCGCCGACAAGCGCGCCGGCAGCCGCTGCATGACGGCCTTCATCGTCGAAAAAGGCATGCCGGGGTTCTCCACCGCGCAGAAGCTCGACAAGCTCGGCATGCGCGGCAGCAACACCTGCGAACTCGTGTTCGAGAACTGCGAAATCCCGGACGCCAACCGCGTCGGCGAAGTCAACGAAGGCGTGCGTGTACTCATGAGCGGCCTGGACACCGAGCGCCTCGTGCTGTCCGGCGGCCCGATCGGCCTGATGCAGTTGGCCCTCGACATCGCCCTGCCCTACGTGCGCGAACGCCGTCAGTTCAACGCGCCGATCGGCACGTTCGGCATCATGCAGGCGAAGATCGCGGATATGTATACATTGCTGCAATCCGCGCGCGCCTACGCCTACATGGTCGCGCAGGACTTCGACCGCGGGGTGAAGTCGCGCATCGATCCGGCCTCGTGCCTGCTGCACGCCTCGCAAAGCGCCGTGCAGGTCGCACTCGAAGCAATCCAGGCGCTCGGCGGCAACGGTTACATCAACGAATACCCGGCCGGGCGCATCCTGCGCGACGCCAAACTCTATGAAATCGGCGCCGGCACGAACGAAATCCGGCGCATGCTGATCGGCCGCGAGTTGTTCCACGGCAAATGGTGATTTCCCGCAGCGCCGAAAGCGTCGGCGCAGGCACATCGAACCGACAATCCCGCCGCATGCTGATCGGCCGCGAGTTGTCCCACGGCAAGTGGCAGCCCGCCCGATAGTTCGCCGGATGCCGCTGACCTGCCGATCCAGCCACCTGTCCGGACAAGGGTTGCCAATGCCTGCGTTTTCTGCGCTACACTCGGGGCATCCACGGAACGGGGGTGGATCATGAACGCTCTCAGCAGCACCGTGCGGCACTTGGCGGAGACCCCGCGCCAACCGCCGTGGAAAGTGCTGGTCGTCGACGACGAGCCCGAGGTACACGCGGTAACGCGCCTGGTATTGGGCAACTTCCGTTTCGCCGATCGCCCCCTGCAATTCCTCAATGCGAACTCCGCGGCCCAGGCCGAGGCGATGCTGCGCGAGCATCCGGACATCGCCGTCATGCTGCTCGACGTGGTGATGGAAACCGACAAGGCTGGCCTCGACCTGGTGCGCACCGTGCGCGAGCGCCACGGCAACCAGTTCGTGCGCATCGTGCTGCGCACCGGCCAGCCCGGGCAAGCGCCGGAACAGCATGTCATCGCGAACTACGACATCAACGACTACAAGGAAAAGACCGAGCTCACCGCGCAGAAACTCGCCACGACCATGTTCGCGGCGCTGCGCAGTTACCGCGACATGCGCATGATCGAGGCCAACCGGCGCGGCCTGGAGCGCGTCATCGACGCATCCACCTTTATCTTTTCGCACGAGCATTCGCAGCGCTTCGCGATCGCGGCGATGGAGCAGATCGCTGATCTGGTCGGCGGCACGCGCGGCACGCTGTTCTGCCGCGTGGCCAGCGTCGGCGCGACGGCGTCGGGGCATTTGCCGGTCGCGGCGGCCACCGGCGGCTACCGCAGCCTGGCCGGCCGCAACGCCGACGAGAAACTCGCGCCGAAAATCACCGCTTCGATGCGCCACGCCATCGGCAATCGCCAGCATGTCTTCGGCAACGATCATTTCGTGTTGTTCGTCGGCGACTCGCGTGCGCACGAAAACCTGGTCTACGTCGGCGAGAGCCAGCCTGGCAACGAACTGACGCATCGCCTTCTCGAGGTGTTCGCGACCAACATCTCGGTCGCCTACGAAAACCTGCACCTGAACCGCGATCTGCTCGACAGCCAGCTCGAGATGGTGCACCTGCTCGCCGGCACCGCGGAGACGCGGTCGTGGGAAACCGCCGCCCACGTCAAGCGCGTCGGCATGATCGCGGACCTGCTCGGTCAGTTCTACGGGCTGGACGAGAAGACCACCGACGCCTTGCGCACGGCCTCGCCGCTGCACGACATCGGCAAGATCGGCATCCCCGACGCCGTGCTTAACAAACCGGGCGCGCACACGCCGGAGGAAACGGCGATCATGCGCACGCACGCCGAACTCGGCGCCCGGCTGCTGTCCATGTCGCAACGCCCGCTGCTGCTGCTCGCGGCCGAGATCGCGATGTCGCACCACGAAAACTGGGACGGTTCCGGCTACCCGCGCGGTCTGAGCGGCGAGAACATTCCCATCGGCGGACGCATCACCATGCTCGCCGATGTCTTCGATGCGCTCGGCAGCCGGCGTTGTTACAAGGAGCCGTGGCCGGCGGAGGACATTCGCGCTTTCATCGTCGAGCAGAGCGGTGTGAAGTTCGAACCGCGCCTGGTCGAACTGCTGTTCGAAAACTGGGATCGGGTGCAGGCGGTGCGCGGACAGTTGCCGGATTGAACTCAGCCGGCACTCTGCGGAAGGAAAATCTCGAACACGGCGCCGGCGCCCGGCGCACTAACGACGCGGATGCTGCCCTTGAGCAGTTGCGTCACCAGGTTGTAGACCACGTGCAAGCCCAGCCCGGAGCCGCCCTGTCCGCGGCGGGTGGTGAAGAACGGCTCGAAGATGCGCGCGCGCACTTCGTCGCTCATGCCAATGCCGTTGTCGCGATAAATCAATTCGACCACGTTGTCGTTCTGGCGGGCACCGACGGTGATCGTGCCGGATTGTTCCGGCGCGAACGCGTGATGCAGCGAATTCATCACCAGATTGCTGACTATCTGGTATAACGCGCCCGGATAGGTGTCGATCCAGACCGGTTCCGGACAGTCGATGCCGACGGCGTGCTGCGTCTTCTTCAGGCTCGGGCCGAGCGAGATCAGAATGTCGTTCAGATAGGCGCCAAGTTCGATGCGGCGACGCTCTTCCGTGGTCTGGTCGACCGCGACGAGCTTGAAACTCTTGATCAGGCGGTCGGCACGTTGCAGGTTGCGCAGGATGATCTCCGAAGTTTCGCCGATGGTCGCGTGGAAACCGGCCAAATCATCGGGATCGAGCGCCGTCGCACGCGCCATGCGCATCGCCTCCTCGCGCAGGTGCGACGCCGCGGTCACGGTCACGCCCAGCGGCGTGTTGATCTCGTGTGCGACGCCTGCCACCAGTCCGCCAAGCGCCGCCATCTTTTCCGATTCCAGCAGCTGGCGTTGCGCCTGCGTCAGTTGCTCCAGCGTCTGCCGCAGCTCGACGTTCGCGCGGCGCAAGTCCACGGTGCGCGCATCCACGCGCGATTCGAGTTCCTCGTTCAACTTGCGCAGCGATTCCTCGGCGCGCTTGAGCGTGGTGATGTCCTGGGTGGTCCCCACCATGCGCAGCGCGCGTCCGCCGGCATCGCGTTCGACCACGCGCCCGCGGGTCAGCATCCAGCGCCACTCGTTGTTTACGTCCTGCGTGCGATAGGTGGTCTCCAGGAACGCCGTTTCGCCTTTCAGGTGCGCGACCAGATCGCACCGGAACGCCGGCAGATCTTCGACATTCACGAAAGGCTCGTAGGACGCTACTGTCTCGTCGTGCAGCATCTGCGAAACCATGAGATCAGGCAGTCGATTCTCGCGCACGAACGCACCGCTGCGCAGGTCGACGTCCCACAACTCGCCACCGCTGCCCCACAACGCATATTTGAGCCGCTCGGCGCTGGCGCGGATCGCCTCGCGCGAGCGTTCCTGGTGCTTCCAGCTTTCGCGCGTGCGCCAGCCGCCGATGCCGACGACCAGCATCAGTGCGCTGCAGTAGCCCAGGATGGCAAGCGGCGAAACCCACGGTGCGGGCAGCACGCGCACGGACATCCGCGCCTCGCGAGTGTTCCAGGGGAATCCCGCGCGCCGCGCGCGCACGCGCAACAGGTAATCGCCGGCGGGCAGGTCCGTGTAGGTGGCAAAACGGCGCGAGGAATCGGTGTCTATCCATTGCTCGTCGTGACCCTCGAGCAAGTACGAATACTCGACCGAGCGCGGATCGGAGAACCCGAAGGCGCTGAATTCGAAGCCGATGTTGCGCTGGCGGTAGCCGAATGTGACCGTTCCCCCGGTCCACGCCGCCGTCCTTAGCGGCGACTTGGGATCCTGCCAATCGAGTCTGGCCGGCTTGTTGTTGAGCAGGACGTCGGTGAGCATGGGCGCCGGAATCGGCGGCAGTTCGACCTGTTCCGGCTGGAACAGCGTCGCCCCGGATAGCCCGCCGAACAGGATGCGTCCGTCCGCCAACTGCGCCGCCACGTTGATGTAATAACCCTGCGTGAGCGTGCCGGCGGTCGGGCCGAAATTGACGATGTGGCGGCTGGCCGGGTCGTAGCGGCTGATGCCGGCCGTCGTGCTGATCCACAGCGCGTGCCTGGCATCCTCGACGATGCTGCCGATCGCATCCGCGGCCAGCCCTTCCGCGCTGGAAATCGTCTCGAACCGGGGATTGGCATAACTGCCCGGCAGCAGATGGTTGATGCCGCCGCCTTGCGTGCCGACCCAGATGTCGCCGCCACTGTCCTGCAGGAACGTGGTGATGGTGTCGTTGCTGAGCGATTGTGGATCGCGTTGATCCGGGCGGAAATGCTCGAAACGCCCGCTGCCGCGGTCGTAACGGTCGAGGCCGCCGGGACGCAGGGCAATCCACAGTGCGCCGTTCCTGTCCTCCAGCACGCAGGCGACAGGGCCGAAGCCGATGCTGTCCGGATTGGCGGATTCATGGTGGTGATGGCGAAAGCCCTTGCAGCCTTCGCACAATTCGTCGAGGCCGGCATCGACACTGCCCACCCACAACGTCCCCTTGCTATCCTCCATGGCGTAAAGCAGGTCGTCGCTGGCCAGACTCGTGGGGTCATTCGGATCGTGCCGGTAGCGCACGAATTTCGAGCTGCCGGGCGGCAGGCGCACTAGGCCACCGCCAGCGGTGGAAATCCACAGGCTGCCATCGTGGCCGCGTGCGATTTGCTCGATCAACGCCACCGGTAACGCGTCAGCCTTGTTCTCGTCCGCCACGAACCGTTCCACGATGCCATGCTGCGGATCGAATCGCGCCATGCCGCCGCCGCTGGGAAAGCCCAGCCACAACGTGCCATCCGGATTGGCGAGCGCACCGACTACCGGATTGCCGGGCAGCGTATGTGCATCGCCGGGAACCGAACGCAGGCTCACGAAGGCTTCGGTGCGTGGATCGTGGACGCTGATGCCATTGTTCCACGATCCCGTCCAGACCAGGCCGTCACGATCAATCAGTACGGTTTCCTGACGGTCGGCGGAAAGACTGCGCGGATTGGTCGGGTCGTGACGATATTGCTCGATGCGACCGCTATCCGGATCGATGCGCAACAAGCCGTTCGCCTTGGTCGCCACCCACAGGCGCCAGCGGCGGTCGAATTGCAGGCCGCGAATCTCGTCGCCCGGCAGTGCGTGCGCGTCGCCGGCCCCCGCGTGGTAACGGGCCACGGCCTTGCCGGATTCCGAAAACCGGTAAATGCCCGAACCCGTTGTGGCTACCCAGATGTCCCCGCTCGGGCCGACTGCCAGCGCGCGCACGTCCAGCGACTGCGCCGGATCGAAACGCAATTCGTGCAGGTTGCCGGCATTGATGTCGCATTGCCACAGGCCATCGCGGCTGCCGATCAGCACCGAGCCGTCGCGCGCCTGGCGCAGAACCCGTACGTTGGCGAGCATGGATTGATCGCCCAGAGGAGCGTCCAGAAAATGATGGGTAACGCGATCCAGCCACTGCAATCTCCCACCGGTATTGGCGACCCACAGCCAGCCGCGCCGGTCGAGCATCAGTGCCGTGATGTTTTCCGATGCAATACTGTCGCTGCGCATTGGATCGGATGCGTAATGCTCGAATCGATCCAGCACCGGATCGTAGTGATCCAGCCCACCTGCCTGGGTGCCGATCCACAACGAGCCATCCTTGTCCGCGGCGAGGGCGGTAATGGCGTTGTCGCTCAACGTCCCGGTCTGGCTGCGGACGTGTTTGTAGACCTTGAACCCGTAACCATCGAAGCGGTTCAAGCCATCCTGAGTGCCGATCCAAAGGAAACCGGCACCGTCCTGCGCCATCGCCAACGCCGTAGCTTGCGATAGGCCGTCGCCCGTGCTGTAGTTGCGGAAACGCACATCGACGATGCCCGGGACGGCACTGGCCATGCCGCAGACGCACAGCAACATGGCGGCAAATGCCGCCAAGCGTACCCATGAAAGCCCCCTGCCCGGCATGGAACGCAGGCTACGCGCGGCAATCCGACCTTGCAAGCGCCCTCACCCGGATGCCCCGCCGACCGGGGAAAAAATCCACATTGCAACATATGCGATAGTGTGAATATTCTAGCAACGGCGGCCACACTGCCTGCGTCCGGCCTTTTACCGGTTCGAACTTTCATTGGAGGAGGGAAACGTGAACAAGCCCAAACCAAAAGCAAAATCGGCCAAGCCCAAGGCCGCGAAATCCAAGGTTTCCAAACCCGCTGCAGCAAAGGGCAAGTCCGCGAACGCGCCCAGGCACGCATCGGCAAAACCAGCGCCGAAGCCAGCCCCGAAACCGGCCAAGCCCGCTCCCAAGCTCGCTCCCAAGCTCGCCAAACGGTCAGGCGCCGTGAGCGGCAAGTCGATCATGGAATCGGCCCAGCAGATCTGGCTTGCCGGCCTGGGCGCCTTCGCCAAGGCGCAAGGGCAAGGCGGCGCCATGTTCGAAACCCTGCTCAAGGAAGGCAGCAATCTCGAACAGAAGACCCGCAAGCTCGCGACCGGCAAGGTCGACGACGTGCGCGACGCGGTCGAGAGCGGCGTAAGCCAGGTGCGCGAACGCACCCAGGAAACCTGGGATCGATTGGAACAGGTATTCGAGGATCGCGTCTCGCGTGCGCTGGCCAAGCTCGGCGTCCCCGGCAAGAAAGAACTGGACGACCTGCTCAAGCGCGTGGACGAGCTCAACCGCGACGTGCGCAAGCTCACCGGTGGCGGCTTGCGCCCAGGCCTGACCCAGGTCATGAACAACACCGTGCGCCGCGCCCGCGACGATCTTTCGGACCTCGCGCGCGAGCTCGAAGACGCGCAGCTCGCCGCCAAGCAGACCATGAAGCGCACCGTCGCCCAGGTCAAGAAAGCGGTCAAGTCCGCCCGCCGTTGATCGTTTAAACCCGCCAGCCGCAACGAAGCCGAAGGATCCCTCCCCCCAAGGCTTTGGCTGGCGGGTTCTTTGTTGAAGCTTCGGATAAGTAACCCTGACTTGCCGGAGCGCGGGCGAGGCATCCTTGCCTCGCGCCGCAAGCGCCGGTCCATGCTGCGCTCCGGCGGCCTGCCTGATTCAATCCAACATCAGGCCTTCGCTCGCGACGGTTGGACAAAGCGCTCATTCGGTTTAGCCATGACTTCTGTCCGGTTGCCGGATCGCTGCTCCTGAACGATCATGCTGGTTTGCCTTGCCGGGGAAACCGCATGTTCCGATATGGCGCCACAACCGCCCTGCTACTGTTCGTCGCCGCCACCGCTTCGGTCGCTGCCACGGCGCAGTTCGGCAATTTGAACTGGCGCCTCGCCGGCCCTTTCCGCGGCGGCCGCGTGCTGGCGGTAACCGGCGACTCGTCGGACGCGCAACATTTCTATTCCGGAACGGTCAACGGCGGTGTATGGGAAACGCATGATGCCGGTCGCACCTGGCAACCGATTTTCGACAACGAATCGGTAGGTTCCATCGGCGCAATCGCAATTGCGCCATCCGATCCGAAAACGATCTACGTGGGTACCGGCGAAGCGGACATGCGTTCGGACATCGCCCAGGGCGAGGGCATGTACAAGTCCACCGATGGCGGCAAGAGCTGGACGCACGTCGGATTGACCGACACGCAGCAGATCGAGCGCGTCCTCGTCGATCCGGCCGATGCGCGGCACGTTTACGTCGCCGCGCTCGGTCATCCCTACGGGCCGAACGAACAGCGCGGCGTGTTCGCCAGCCGCGACGGCGGCACGACCTGGCGCAAACTGCTGGGCCCGAATGCGGATACCGGTGCGATCGATCTCGCCTTCGAACCGGGCAATCCGTCGATCATCTACGCGGCGTTGTGGCAGACGCGTCGCCCGCCGTGGAACGTGTATCCCCCCTCGAACGGACCCGGCTCGGGCCTGTTCAAGTCCAGCGACGGCGGCACGCACTGGACACAGATCAAGGGACACGGCTTTCCCGAAGGAACAATCGGCCGCATCGGCATTGCGATTTCCAAAGCCGCGCCGAAACGCGTCTACGCCCTTGTTGACGGCGACGCAGGCGGCCTCTATCGATCCGACGATACCGGCGCAAATTGGGTAAAGACGACTGGAGACGCGCGCATCTGGCAACGCGGCTGGTATTTCGGCGAGATCGCAGCCGACCCGAAGAATCCGGATCGCGTCTGGACGATGAACACCATCGTGCTGCGCTCGGACGACGGCGGCAAGACCTTCATCGCGCTCAAGGGCGACCCAACCGGCGACGACTTCCATGCGTTGTGGATCGATCCCAACGACCCGCAGCGGCAAATCCTCGGTGTGGATCAGGGCACGCTCGTCACCTTGAACGGCGGCCTGACATGGAGCAGCTGGTACAACCAACCGACCGCGCAGATCTATCACGTCAGCACCGACAACCGCTTTCCGTACTGGGTCTATGGCGCGCAGCAGGATTCCGGCGCCATCGCCCTGCCCAGCAGAGGCAATTCCGGCGATGGCATCACCATGCGCGAATTCAACGAAGTCGCGGTGGGTGGCGAGAGCGACAACATCGCACCCGATCCCGATGATCCGCAGACCGTGTTCGGTGGCCGCGTCGACAAGCTCGACCTGCGTACTCAGCAGGTGCGCAGCGTCGATCCTGCGTTGGCGCTGCCCGGACTCAGCCGCGGCACATGGACGCTGCCGCTGGTGTTCTCGCCGCGCCAACCGCATGTGCTGTTTTTCGCCAACCAGCGCGTGTTCCGCACCGACGATCATGGCGAACACTGGCAGGCTATCAGTCCCGACCTCACGCGCGAGAACCCGGGTACGCCGAAAAACCTCGACCCCGTCACCGCCGCGGACAATCTCGGCCAGGGTCCACGCCGCGGTGTGGTTTATGCGCTCGCGCCTTCACCCGTCGCCGATGGCCTGATCTGGGCCGGTACCGACGACGGGCTGATCTGGCGCACACGCGACGGCGGCACGCATTGGGACAATGTCACGCCGAAACAGCTCTCGCCATGGTCGAAGGTCGGCATCATCGATGCGTCGGCATTCGACGCAGACAGCGCCTACGCAGCCGTCGACCGCCATCGCCTCGACGATCAGAAACCCTACATCTATCGCACCCGCGACGGCGGCAAGAGCTGGCAACTCGTCGTCGCCGGCATCCCATCGAATCAATCGGTGAACGTCGTGCGCGCGGACCCGAAACGCCGCGGACTCCTGTATGCCGGCAGCGAACGTGGTGTGCATGTGTCGTTCGACGACGGTGATCGCTGGCAGCCGCTGCAATTGAATCTGCCGCCGACATCGGTGCGCGATATCGCCATCCACGGTGCGGACCTTATACTCGCCACGCACGGCCGCGGCATCTGGATCATGGACGACGCCTCTGCGTTGCGCCAGCTCGATGCCAAGGTCGAAAAGGCAGCGTTCTGGCTGTTCAAGCCAGAACCCGCCTACCGAGTCCGTCTGCCGGCATTCACCGGAACGCCAATGCCAAAGGACGAACCAATGGCAGCGAACCCGCCGTTGGGTGCATATCTCGACTACACATTGAAAACCGCATCCAAATCACCGGTCACACTGGATATTTTCGATTCGGCCGACGCACTGGTTCGACATTATTCCAGCACCGATCCGGTCATGGCCGTCGATCCGACGAAGTCGCCGATAGCTTCGGAATGGGTGGATGTCCACAGCACCTTGTCCTCTGCCGCAGGCGCGCATCGCTTTGTCTGGCCGCTGCATTACCCCGCGCCGCCATCGGGCGAGAAGTCCGATCCCTGGACGGACGGCCTGTTCGCGCCACCCGGCGATTACCGCGTCGTGCTGACCGTGAATGGGGTCAAGCAGGAACAACCGTTGCGCGTGCTGGCTGATCCACGCGTGAACCTGCCGGCCTCGGCCTATGCGCAGCAGTTCGCGCTGGCGCAGTCGATCCAGGCGCAAAACTCGCGCGTCTCCGCTGCCGCGCGCGAGGCGGGAGCGCTCGTTCAAGCCTTGAAGAAAGCACGCGCGCCGGACAAGGAGCTTGACCGTGAAATCGGCGGGCTGCTTGAACGCACGGCGGCGCTCTCAGGCGCACGCGAAGCGCCGAATCCGCATAATGCCTGGGCCTTCCCGCCGCGCGATACCCACAACTTCAAATTCCTCGCCGACGCGCTCTCCAAACTGCAAGCCGCGGTGGCGGGCGCCGATGCCGCGCCATCCGTCGACGCGCAAAACGGGTTCAAGATACTGCTGCCGATGGTCGATGCGGAACTGAATTCGTGGGACGAACTGAAATCACGCGATCTGGTGGCGTTGAATGCGAAATTGCGTGCCGCCGGACGGGAGCCAATCGAGCTGAAATGACAAAGGCGCCGTCCGTGGCGCTTTTTCGTTCGGCTCCTGCCTCACCAGAAAACGCCGCGCGCAATGCGTTACTTCGCATTGCGCAGAGCACGGCGTTTTCTACCAGTGGACGCCTCTCATCAAGGAAGCAAACGCCACCTGCTCGCTGGTCGGCTGCTTGTCCAATTCGCCGCGTCCCTTCATGCCCTTGGCGGCGGCCGAATCCGGGAACAGGCGGAACGCGGTGTTCATCAGGATTTCGTAGGCGCGCGGCGCCAGCGCGTAGAAAATCTGCGCGAACGTGCCCAGCCGCGTGGCCATGCGCACCGGGCGTTCGATGATGGCCTCGACGATCATGTCGGCGGCTTCGTCGGGCGACAGCGTCGGCACCGATTCATACATCTTGGTCGGCGCGATCATAGGCGTCTTCACCAGTGGCATGTTGATCGTGGTGAAGTTGATGCCGTTGTCGGAGAACTCGGCCTGCGCACAGCGCGAGAACGCGTCCAGCGCCGCCTTCGACGAAACATAAGCGGAAAAGCGCGGCGCGTTCGTCAGCACACCGATGGACGAAATATTGATGATGTGGCCGCGATGCCGTGCCGCCATGCCCGGCAGGAAGCCCATGATCAGGCGCAATGAGCCAAAGTAATTGAGCTGCATCGTCCGCTCGAAATCGTGGAAGCGGTCGTAGCTGGACGCAATCGCGCGACGGATCGAACGTCCGGCATTGTTGATCAGAATATCCACGCCCTTGTGCTCGGCCAGTACCTTCTGCACCAGCTCGTCGCAAGATTTCTGGTCGGCCAGATCGGCAATATAGGTGTGGCATACGCCGCCCGCATCGACGATTTCCTTGTGCGTGGCATTGAGCTCGTCCCCGCCGCGCGCGCAGATCAGAACTTTCGCTCCCGCGCCGGCGATCTTCAGCGCCGCCGCCTTGCCGATGCCTGACGAGCCGCCAGTGATCAGCACGGTGCGTCCGCGCACCTTGCCGGACAGCGAGTGGTCCACGAACAAATCCGGATCGAGGTGGCGCTCCCAGTAGTCCCACAGCCGCCAGGCGTAACCCTGCAGGTCCGGCACGCGGATCTTCGTGCCCTTGAGCGCACGCTCTGTCTCGCGACAATCGAAACGCGTCGGATAGTTGATCATGCGCATCGCCGCGGCGGGAATGCCGAGGTCGCGCAGCACCGCGCCGGTGAAACGCTTCACTGGCGGCAGGCCGGCCAGCGCCTGCTTGATCATCGGCGGGATGAAACCGAACATGCGTGCGTCCAGGCGCATGGTCATCTGTGGCGCATGTCCGGCGCGGGCGAAGATGTTGAGCACTTCGCCTATACGGCGCGGCGCCGGGTCGGTGAGGTGGAAGCAGCCACCGTCCAGGCCCGGCTTGTGCGCAATGTGGTCCATGGCCGCGACGACGAAATCCACCGGCACCATGTTCACGCGGCCGCCTTCAAGGCCAATCGTCGGCATCCATGCCGGCAGCGTCTCGCGCAGTTTCTTGAGCGCGCGGAAGAAATAATACGGCCCGTCGATCTTGTCGATCTCGCCGGTTTTGGAATGGCCAAGGACGATGGCTGGCCGGTAGATGCGGTGCTTGATCTTCGCCTCGCGCACCAGCGCCTCGGCATCGTGTTTGGTGCGGAAATACGGATGATCCAGGTTCTCCGCTTCGCCGAACATGTCCTCGCGGAACACACCGGGATAAAGTCCGGCGACAGCAATGGAGCTGGCATGATGGAAGCACCCGGCCTTCAACGCAGCGGCAAGATCCAGTGCGTGCCGCGTGCCTTCGACGTTCGCCGCGATCTGGCTGTCTGCATCGGCGGCGAGATCGTAGATCGCGGCGAGATGGAAGAAGTGTTTGACCTTGCCCGCCAGCGCCTTGCGCTGCGCCGGCATCAAACCCAGCATCGGCTTGGTCAGATCGCCGACCACGGGAATCAGGCGCTTGCCCTCGGCGCCGAAACGTTCGCGCAGTTCTTCGAATTTCCTCTGCGAACCCTTGCGCACCAGGCAATGCACGTCGCCCTTGCGCGCGAGCAGGTGTTCCAGCAGATGGCGCCCGATGAAACCAGTCGCGCCCGTCACGAAATAGGTCATGGTGTGTATCCCCGCGATGCAGGATGCAAAGATAGCAAAGCCAACGCACGTTTGACACGTTCGTTCGCTTTTGCCATTGTCCACGCCCGCAGCGCATGCAATCGCATCGGGGAACGACATGGCCGACCTGAAAACCAAGTTCACGCAAGCCGCCGAAGACGTCAAGAAACTCGACGAACGCCCCGACAATGACACCCTGCTCAAGCTCTACGCGCTATTCAAGCAGGGTTCCGATGGCGATGTATCCGGTCCCAAACCGGGCTTCTTCGATTTCGTCGGCACGGCCAAATACGAAGCCTGGGCGAAGCTCAAGGGCATGAAAGTCGACGAGGCGATGCAGAAATACGTCGATCTGGTCAAGAAACTGCGCGGCTGACCGGCGCGCTGCGGCGATGGCGGCGAAGCAGACGCGCGAGCGCATCCTCGACGCCAGCCTGGCGATGTTCAACGCCCAGGGCGAACCGAACGTCACCACCAACCACATTGCCGACGAACTCGGCATCAGCCCGGGCAACCTGTACTACCACTACCGCAACAAGGACGACATCGTCGAGCGCCTGTTCGCGCGCTACGAGGCGCGCATGGACGACGCGCTGGTTGCGCCGGAAGGCCGCCTTCCGAATCTGGAAGACGTCTGGCTGCAGCTGCACCTCGTGTTCGAGTGCATGTGGGAATACCGCTTCCTGTATCGCGACCTCGTCGACATCCTCGCCCGCAACCGCAAGCTGCGGCAGCGCTTCGCGCGCATCCTCAACCGTGCGGCAGTGAGCGCCGAAATGGTGCTCAAGGGTCTGGCAGCGGCCGAAATCCTGCGCGCGACCCTGGACGAAATTCACGCCACGGCGGAAAACGTCTTGCTGGTGGCAACGTTCTGGCTCAATTACCACGCCGTCCGCGGCGCGAGTCCCGAACCGGCCCAGAACGACCTCAGCCAAGGCATCTATCAGGTAATGTTGCTGATCGCGCCATTCCTGCGCGATGCGGAACGAGCGCATTTGAACACGCTCGCTCAGGCCTACCGCAGATAAAAAAACGGCCGCGCGAGGCGGCCGTAACCCTTCATTGGGAGTGTGAATTCTTACTTGGCGGCCTTGAGCTGGCGGCTCAGCGCGCTCATGCGCAGGCTCAGCGCTTCGATGTCGGCTTTGGACGGAATGCCGAGTTTCGCCAGCACGCCGGCGACCGCGTTCTGCACGACCGCGCCGAGCTTGGCGGCGTTGCGCTTGAGGTCGACGCGCAGCGGCGCGACCACGCCCTTCACGTGGACCCTGGCATCGGCGCCGACTTCACGCACGAGCTGTTGCGCGCGGGTCTGGAAATCGCGGCCTTCGGCGGCGAGACCGGAGAGAACTTCCGTGCCGCGCTTCTGCACGATGGAAACTGCACCGAGACCGGCCAGCCACACGGCGTGCGCCTTGCCGGCGGGGGAAGTCGTTTGATTCTTGTTGCGCTTGTTAGCCATGTTCTGCCTCTTGGTCAGGAAACCGCCGCGATGCGGCGTTGAGGCAACTCTAGTCAGGCGGACTAGAACAAACACACTACTCACGATCGCACTAACCAAGGTCGAAGAAATCGACCAACCCCGTCTCCAGCGAATACTCCGCACCGACCACGCGAAAGCCCTTCTGTTCGATCAGGTCTTCCATGAGTTCGGAGCCGTGGCGCAGGTGGTTCGTGGAAGCGCGGATGTTGGCACGCACCGCCTCGCGACTCAGGGCGTCGAGGTCGTGGCGCAATTCCGTGTTCATCAGCGGCAGCACGCTCGGACGCACGCGATTGACGATGGACTGCAGGTTCGGCGACTGCGCACCGCCGTGCTGGGTCAGTTCTTCCACTGTGGCGGCGATCGCGCCGCACTGGGTATGGCCCAGCACGACGACCAGCGGCGTGCCGAAGCGCGCGGCGGCGAACTCGACGCTGCCGACCAGCGACGGCGCGATGATGTTGCCGGCAACACGGATCACGAACAGGTCGCCCAAGCCCTGGTCGAAGACGATTTCCGCCGGGACGCGCGAATCGGAACAGCCGAGAATCGTCGCGAACGGTTCCTGCCCCTCCGCCAGTTCACGGCGACGGTTCTTACCGGCCTGCTGGCCGCCATTGCAATCGTCGGCAACGAAACGGCGGTTGCCTTCGCGCAGGCGTTCAAGGGCTTCGGATGCAGAAATCATCGTGTGTGTGCCTTATCGCGGACGGATCTGGTTGCGTTCCTGTTTGCGGTCCCAGGCACGCAGTTCGTCGCGCAGGTGCGCGATGCGCTGGCGGCCAAGCGCGTTGCGGCCTTCGTCGAGCACGCGGCCGTCGAGCAGCTCGGCCAGCCGCTGCGCCGTGGGCAGCATCGCTTCCCAGGCGTCCAGCGCCGACATCGGTCCGGGCAGGGTCATGAAGAAACTCACGCCCGGCGTACGCAGCGATTCGATCTGCGTCATGTCGAAGCTGCCGGGCTTGACCATGTTCGCCATGCTGAACACCGGGCCAGCCTCGGGCTTGCCCGATACCAGCCGGTGGAAAATGCCAAGGTCGCCGAAATCGAGCCCGGCTTTTTCAGCCGCGACGACGAGGTCGGGACCGTGGAAATCCGCTTCCGCCGGCGCGGCGACAAAAAGCGTGACGATACGCTCGATCGGCTGTTCCGGGCGCGTACCGGCGGCCGGTTTTGCAACCACCCTTTTGCCATCGTCGCCACGTTTGGCAGCGATCGCCGAACCCAGGCGCTGCAGCTCATCGCGCATGCCAACCTCGAGTTCGCTCTGTTGCGCATCGAACGCCGCTTCGTCGTCGGCCGGATCATCGCCAAAGGTGGGTTCGATGCGGTCGCCGGAATCGCGCGGTGCAACCATGCGCCTTCCCTGCCGCGGTTTTTTCGGGCGCCCGAACCAGTAAATCGACGCGAACACGATCGCGCCGAGGATGGCGAGCGGAATTCCGACCGATGCGTTCCAGCTCATTCGCGTTCTCCCGGCGGCTAGGCGGCACCCGCAAGTTTAGCCGCTTCGGCCAGATCCACCTGCACGAGGCGCGACACGCCCGGTTCGCGCATTGTCACGCCGCACAGCTGAATGGCGGCTTCCATCGTCGCCTTGTTGTGGGTGACGAACAGAAACTGCACGCGCTCGCTCATCTCGGTGACGAGTTGCGAGAAGCGGCCGACGTTGGCTTCGTCCAGCGGAGCATCGACTTCGTCGAGCAGGCAGAACGGCGCCGGATTGAGGCGGAAAATCGCGAACACCAGCGCGACCGCGGATAGCGCCTTTTCGCCGCCGGACAGCAGCGAGATATTGGTCACGCGCTTGCCGGGCGGACGCGCCATGATCGACACGCCGGCATCGAGCAAGTCCTCGCCGGTGAGCTCGAGGAAGGCGTGGCCGCCGCCGAACAGGCGCGGGAACAATTCCTGCAAACCCGTGTTGACGCGGTCGAAGGTTTCCTTGAAGCGCTGGCGGGTCTCGCGATCGATCTTCTTGATCGCGCCTTCGAGCGTTTCCAGCGCGGTGTTGAGGTCGGTGAGTTGGGCGTCAAGATAGGTCTTGCGCTGCGACTGTTCCTCGAACTCGGAAATCGCGGCCAGATTCACCGGCTCCAGGCGCTTGATCTTGGCGTCCAGGGCTTCAAGCTGCTGCTGCCACTCGGCCGGATCGGCGCCGACCGGCAGCGCGTCGAGCACCGCCTGCAATTCATGGCCGGCCGCGGCGATCGCTTCCTGCAATTGTTGCGCGCGCATCTGCAGGCTTTGGTGCGTCAGGCGCCGCTCGGCGTGCGCCTCGCGGTGCTGCGACAATACATGCTCGATGCGATGGCGTTCGGTTTCGTAGCCGCGGAATTCGTTGTCGCGTTCTTCCACGCCTTTGCGCGCCTCGACCAGTTGTTTGTCGACAAGCAGGCGTTGGTTGAGATAGGTCTGGCGCTCGGCCTCGATGCCGGCCAGTGGCGCCTGCCCGGATTCGAGCTGCTGCGCGATTTCCGCCTTGCGCGCCTCGAGCTGGGCGAGTTGGCTGTTCATGCGCAGCAAGGCCTGTTCGAGTGCCGCCACGCCGGTGCGCTTGGATTCGATGCCGAGTGCGTGCTGGTGCGCCTGTTCGCCGGCCTCGCGCGCATTCATGCGCGCTTCCTCGCGCGCTTCGAGCAGGCGCCGACGCTCGCCATCCAGGTGCTGGCGGCGCTGCTCCTGCTCGCCCATGCGCGCGACGGCTTGTTCGAGGCGAGCGCGCGCCTCGCGCGTGGTCGCTTCGTCGGCCTGCGTACGCGCATGCAGCGCGGCGATTTCCTCGTCGATCTTGACCACGCGTGTGCGCGCCGTCTCGATGCGGCCGCGGTGGCTTTGTATCTGGCCGGCAAGTTCGGCGACGCGGCGATGCGCGGTGTAAAGCTCGCGCTGGGCGTCGTCGCGCTCACTTTCCGCTTCCGCCTTGCGCGACTTGATCGCGTCGATTTCGGCGGTGAGCTGATCCACGCGCGCCTGTGCCAGCGCGATTTCACCGCGCAGATTCTGGATTTCGCGTTCGCGCGCGAGCATGCCCGCCTGCGCCCCGCCACGGCGCAGTACGCGCGCATAGCCGGCGCCGAGCCATTCGCCTGCCTGGGTAATCACCGACTCGTTCGCGGCGAGTTTCGATGCGATGCGGCGTGCGTCATCCAGCGATTCGGCGATGCGGACGTGCGCCAGGATCGTGATGGCTGCGCGCGGTCCGGCCACCACGCTCGCGAGCGTGCCCTGCGGTCCGCCGGAACCGGCTTCCGACGCGATCAACGCCAGATCGGCTTCGCGCACGTCGACCAGAACGCCGGCATGATCGTGCGGCGCTTCGTCTAGCACGCCTTCGAGCAGGCCGCCGAGCACGGTCTCGACGGCTGTTTCCCAGCCCGCAT
>CAWAMA010000006.1:0-71771 GCA_963783025.1 uncultured Pseudomonadota bacterium
GGACATCCTTCAAAGTAAAATCCGGCGCGGCCTTGCTGGCGGCCCAGCCCACCATCACCCAGGCCAGAAGGCTGAGGGTGCGCCGCAAGACCACCATGACCAGCCTGGTTCTGCCTAAAGACCTGTCAGTCATTCACGATCTCCTTGAAATGAGAGTAAAAACCAACGCTCATTGCTAAAAGATAATACCAAATCAGCCATTGCCAAGCAATTCAAGAAAAAATGCTGTTTTTCAGGGCCTTAGAAGCTCTGCCTTCCGCCCGGAATCTGCCTCCCCATCGGTTGAGGGAATTGAGGGGGTTTCTAGAAATGAAAAAACCTAATCAGAAAATCTTGACAAAGCACTAAATAGGTTTTACAGAGTGACATATGTCAAACTATACAACATTGCAAGTGCACCAATTAGCGGAGGTCTTCAAGGCCCTGGCCAATCCGAACCGCTTGCAGATCTTCTTGCGCCTGGCCTCTTGCTGTTCCCCGGGGACGAAATGCGACTCCGAGGCGGCGGTGCGGCAATGTGTCGGGGAACTGGGCCAGGACCTGGAAATCGATCCTTCGACGGTGTCGCACCACCTCAAGGAACTGCGGCGGGCCGGGGGCGTCCGCGTGGAAAAGCGGCAAGAACATTCTTTGTTGGGTGGACCGGGAAACGGTGGAGGCCGCGGCGAACTTGCTGAACGGCGGCGGCGGCTGATAAAGGTTAAAGGCGGCATCCACGCGGGCACTCCAATAAGGGCGGACGCATAGGTCCGCCCCTACGGTTCGAAGATTTAATTCCTGTAAAGGGAGGTCAAAATGAGCAAACCACGACCTGAAGTGATCAGGGCTTCAGTAAGGAAAAGATATGGCGAACTGGCCCGACGGGGGCAGTCGGGCTGCGGCTGCGCCCCCTCCGGGTGTTGTTCCGGATCGGTGCCCGCTCCGCCGGGCCCTTCCTCCCTGCAGATCGGGTATTCCCAGGAAGAGTTGCAATCGGTGCCGGTGGGCGCCGATTTGGGGCTGGGGTGCGGCAACCCCCAGGCCATCGCGGCCTTGCAGCCGGGAGAAAGCGTCCTGGACCTCGGCAGCGGGGCCGGCTTCGATTGTTTCCTGGCGGCCCGGCAGGTGGGAGATAAGCGGGCGGGTGATCGGGGTGGACATGACCGCGGAAATGGTGGCCAAGGCCCGGGAGAATGCCCGAGAAGCGGGTTATGTCAACGTCGAGTTTCGTCTGGGCGAAATCGAACACCTGCCGGTGGCCGACGCCAGCGTGGACGTTATCATCTCCAACTGCGTCATCAATCTCTCCCCGGATAAGGGCCAGGTGTTCCGGGAGGCCTTCCGGGTCTTGAGGCCGGGAGGCCGGCTGGCTATTTCTGATGTAGTCGCCACTGCCTCCATGCCGGAAGAGATGCGGAACGAACTGGCTCTTTACGCCGGTTGCCTGGCCGGGGCCGCGACCATCGACCATCTGGAAGCCATGCTCCGGGAGGCCGGGTTCCAGCGAGATCCGCATTCGGATTCAAAGAGGAGAGCCGCCGGTTCATCCGGGCCTGGGCTCCGGGAGAGAGATGGAAGACTACGTCGCCTCGGCCAGCATTGAGGCGGTGAAAGCGCAATCCTGAAAATTGCTAAGGCTGGCGGCGTTTGCGGGGCTTGGGCCGCGGTAGTGCTTCCGGTCGGCCCTGACGTTCCGGACGGGGAGTGGAACCTGCTTTATCCCCGGAGTGGCGCTGCCGGTCGGCCCCGGCGCTCCGGCCGGGGGCTGGGGCCTGCCTTGCCCCGGAGTGGGTCAGCGGTCCTCTTTCCTGCCTGGGTCGCGGCGCAGGCTGGGCGGGCGCGCCAAGGCCGGGACCTGGCCCCAGGGGAGGGTACTGTGGCGGAGTGAGACTACCAGGGGAGCCACCCATTTTTGCTCAAACCAGACTTGATGAGGCGCCAGACGCTGTGCCGCCTCCGGGACCAGCAGCGCCAGATCACCTTCGGTGAGCCAGCGTAGCCTCTCGCCGTTCGGGATCGGCAGCTCGGCTTCGTCCCGGTGACAGGCGGCCAGGCAGGCAGGTGGTAGAGATAGCCCCAGAAGCTGCCTCGGGCCGCGGCCTGCACCAGGTCTTGCCAATCCTGCGGTCCCCGGCCCGGAGGCAGACAAACCTTGGAGACGCCCAGATCCCTGGCGGCCAACAGCGCCTGGGAATTTCTCACCCCCAGGGTCTGCTCGCCATAAATCAGGCCCCCCGCCTGCCTGACCAGATCCACGGCCCCCCAATCACCCACCAGAAACCGGGAAAAACCTCCCTGTTTCAAGGTGAGGATGGCTTGCCGGAAGAACGGCAACGCCGACTCCCGGATGATCGGTGGCAAACGCCAGATAAAACGGCGAGGGTGCCAGTGGCGGAATTGACCTAAAAAGGCGGCGTAATTCTCCGGATTAAGTTGCAGAATCAGAGGCTCGTGCCAATCGCCGGCCAAGAAAGCCGCCTCGGCATAGTCGCGGGCCTCCAGCCAGATCCGGCCGGGACTGGGGACGGTTTGGGGCCGCTCTCTGCTGCGGCCGGGGCGCCCCTGCCGGAACGGCCGGGGCGGGTGATCCCTGAGCGGGAAGGGCCTCCTTGGCAGGAAATTCCAGGTGAAACTCCGCTCCAAAGGCCGCCAGGACGTCCCGGGCCACGGCCAGAAGGCGGGGCCGTTCGGCCGGGGAAGCCTCCCATAACAAGTGGCACAATTCAATGACCCGGCTCAGGGGCTTGGCCTGCGAGAAGACCCAGCCCAGGCGCACTGCCGCCACTCCTAACTGGGCCAGGCCGGGACCGCGGCGACGCTGACCAATCACCTGAATGTCCTGCGCCATGCCGGTCTCGTCGCCAGTCGGCGTGAGGGCCGCAACATCTGGTGTTGCGCCGACTACACGCGCATGAACGCCCTGCTCGGGTACCTCACCGAAAACTGCTGCGCGGGCGAACCGTGCGGCGCATGCCGACTTCGCGCCTGCGCCCCGACATGCCGAGAACCCAGCAAGGAGAAACCGAAATGAAACGCTTCCATGTCCACGTCAACGTGCAGCAGCTCGACCAGAGTATCCGTTTCTACTCGCACTGTTCGGTGCGGCGCCGAGCGTGCGTCAAGGACCGGATTACGCGAAGTGGATGCTCGACGATCCACGGATCAATTTCGCCATCTCGCAGCGCGTGCAAACGCCAGCCCGGCATGGATCATCTCGGCCTGCAGGCCGAAGACACCGGCCGAATTCGTGCGATCGGCGCACGGCTGAAGGCAGCCGATGCGGTCGCGACTGGCGGAAACAGGCACGAACTGCTGCTACGCCCATTCCGACAAGTACTGGAGCGAGGATCCGCAAGGCATTCGCTGGGAGAGCTTCCACACGCACGGTGCGGCAACGACGTATTTCTTGCCCGCTGAGGCCGCTGCCTGTTGCGGTCCGCAGCAAACCGTCGAGCCAGGCGCCTGCTGCGGCCCGCAGGCAACCGGCAACGCGTGCTGCGGCGGATGAAACGCATCCTGTTCGTCTGCGTCGAGAACTCCAACCGCGGGCGCTGGCGGAGGCTTTCGCCCGCGCGTATGGCGGCGCGCGCGTGGAAGCGCATTCGGCCGCGCGCCCGTCGGGGACGATCAATCCGCGTGCAATCCAGATGATGGCTGAACGCGGCATCGACCTGAGCGCGCAACATTCGAAATCGCTGCAGGATGTCGGCGATGAGCCATTCGATGCCGTGGTGACGATGGGCTGCGACGATGCCTGTCCGAGGATTCCGGCAACGCGGCGCGAGGATTGGGCGCTGCCCGATCCGAAGAGCCTCCCCGACGACGGGTTCCGCGCCGTACGCGACGAAATCGAAAGCCGCGTGCAGACGCTGCTGCGCGAGGTATCCGCCGATGAGCACTAGCAAACCGGCGTTAGGCGCGTTCGAACGCTGGCTGAGCCTGTGGGTCGGGTTGTGCATACTCGCCGGCATCGGAATCGGTCGCGCGTTCCCGCAAGCGTTTCAAGCGCTGGGAGCGATCCAGATCGCCCACGTCAACCTCCCGTCGGCGCGCTGATCTGGCTGATGATCATACCATGCTGATGCGGGTGACTTCGCGCGCTGGGGCAGGTGCGCCGGCACTGGCGAGGCATCGGCGTCACGCTTTTCATCAACTGGGGGGTCAAGCCCTTCTCGATGGCGCTGCTCGGCTGGATCTTCATCGGCCACCTGTTCCGCGCCATGGCTCCCAGCCCACAGAAAGACAGCTACATCGCGGGCTCATCCTGCTCGCGGCCGCGCCATGCACCGCCATGGTCTTCGTCTGGAGCAAGCTCGCGACGGTGAGCCGAACTTCACCCTGACCCAGGTCGCGCTGAACGACACCATCATGGTGTTCGCCTTCGCGCCAATCGTCGCCTTGCTGCTCGGGTCTGCCGCGATCACGGTGCCCTGGAAGACCCTGCTGCTCTCCGTCGGTCTCTACATCGTTGTGCCGCTCGGCTCGCTCAGGCGGGCGCGTGCGTCTTGCCGCGAGCGGCGGATGAACTCGCCGACTGCACTGCAAGGGCTCACACCCAGCTCGCTGCTCGCCTTGCTGGCCACCCTGGTGTTGTTGTTCGGTTCCAGGGCGAGCAGATCTGCGCCAGCCGCTGGTCATCGCGCTGCTCGCCGTCCCGATCGTGATCCAGGTCCACTTCAACGCGGCGCTCGCCTACGTCCTGAATCGGTGCGGTCGAGCGCACTGCGTGGCCGGTCCGTCGGCCTCATCGGGGCCAGCAATTTCTTCGAGCTGGCCGTCGCCGCGGCGATCTCTTGTTCGGCTTCCAGTCCGGTGCCGCGCTGGCCACGGTCGTCGGCGTGCTGATCGAGGTGCCGGTGATGCTGGCGGTCGTCCGCGTCGTCAACCGCAGCCGCGGCTGGTATGAGGCGGCAGGGCTTCAACGCGGCAAATAGCTGACCCCGCCCAACTGCCGCACCTCGCGCTGCGTCCACTCGGCGTGGCGCAGCACATAAGGAGAAGGCCGATCCGCATGCAGCCGCTTCGGATTCGGCAATACGGAAGCCAGCAGCGCGGATTGGTAACCATCCATTTGCGCCGGTGCCTCGTGGAAGAACATGCGCGCCGCCGCGTCCGCACCGTAAATGCCATTGCCGAATTCTGCGATGTTCGCGTAAACCTCGAGAATGCGCCGCTTGGGCCAGGTGATTTCCAGCAGCACGGTGAAATACGCCTCCAGCCCCTTGCGCACGAAACTGCGTCCGCCCCACAGGAACAGGTTTTTCGCCGTCTGCTGGTGATCGTGCTGGCGCCGCGCAGGCGTTCGCCGTCGTCGGCCTCGTCAAGTGCGTCCTGGATCGCCTGCACATCGAAACCGTGGTGGAACGGGAATTTCTGGTCTTCGCTGGCAACCAGGGCGATCGGCAGTTGCAGCGAGATTCCCCCCACGACACCCAGTGGTAATGCAATGCGAAACCCTTATCGCCCGCGCGCCACGCGGCGATTTGGCGTTCGAGCATGAACGCCGAGGTCGGTGGCGGCACGAAGCGCAGCACCGCCACGGCGAGCCATGTCAGCGCGATCCACGCCAGGGCCAGGCGCCAGGTCCAGCGCCACAGTTGGCGCAACAAGCCATGCCGTCGCTTGGGTTGTAATGCCATCGCACGGTTCACGATCTTTCGACTCGCGAAAGATGACCGCCGGCGCGGGTTTGTGCAATAGTCGATGCACCATTGATTTGCTGCGCGCCTACCCCATCTCCTGCGGCCATGTCCGAATCCGCCAACGATTTCCTGCACCGCTTCGAACTCGAACGCGCCGGCGTGCGCGGCGTTCTGGTGCGCCTGGCCGACAGCTGGCAACACGTGCGCGAGCGCGCCGATTACCCGTCCGCGCTGGCCGATCTGCTCGGACGCACGCTCGCCGCGAGCGCTCTGTTCACCGGTAACGTCAAGTTCGACGGCGCGCTGTCGATCCAGATCAAGAATGCCGGGCCGGTAAACCTGCTGTTCGCCGAATGCGGCAGCGACGGCCGCCTGCGCGGACTGGCGCGCTGGCACGGCACCATCGCAGACGATTTCCGCCTGCCGGACACGCTACCGGCGCCGCTGCTGGCGATCACCATCGACAACCGCGCCAGCGGACAACGCTACCAAGGGCTCGTGCCGGTCGAAAACACGCACCTGCCGCGCTGTTCGAAGGCTATTTCGAGCGCTCCGAACAGCTGCCCACGCGCGTGCTGCTGGCCTGCGGTGACGACCGCTGCGCCGGCCTCATGCTGCAACGCCTGCCCGGCAGCAGCCACAACGAAGAAGACCCGATGCGTGGAATCGCGTCGGCCATCTGCTCGCCAGCGCGAGCGAGAGCGAGTTGCTGGATGTCGCGCCGGAAACCCTTTTGTATCGCCTGTTCCACGAGGAAAGCGTGCGTCTGCATGCGGCCAGGTCGCTGCGTTTCGGTTGCAGTTGCTCGCGCGAACGCGTCGCGGCCATGCTGCATTCCATCGGCCGTGCCGAAGCCGAGGCGGCCGTGCGCGAAGATGGCATCGCCGAGGTGACCTGCGAGTTCTGCAACACCCGGTACCGCTTCGACCGCGTGGATCTGGAACAAGTATTCCGCAGCGGGCAGGATGTGCCCGCGGCGCCCACCCAACACTAGCCGACACGATCCAGCCAGAACCGGGCCGGTTGCGGCCGCGCATAAAGGAATCCCTGGCCGAGCCGGCAACCCAGTTGCGTCAGGATGCGGTGTTGCGCCTCGGTTTCGATGCCTTCGGCGATCGCCTGCATGCCAAGCGCACCAGCCAGCGCCAGGATCGCACGCACGATCGCGGTGCTGCCGGATTTTTCCGAGCCCATTTCGGCCACGAACGAGCGATCGATCTTCAACGCCTGCACCGGGTATTGGTGCAGGTAGCTCAGCGACGAATAGCCGGTGCCGAAATCGTCCAGCGACACGCCAATGCCGTGCGCACGCATCGCCTCGAGCAGGCGCTTGGCGGCAGGCGGATTGTCAATGAGCATCCGTTCGGTGACCTCGATGCGCACGCACTCGGGCTTGATCGCATGTTTGCGCAGCAGCGCGAGCAGGTTTTCGTCTAGCGTATCCGCGCGAAATGCCGGCCGGACACGTTGATGCGATGAAGCCCGCCTCGCCAGTCAGCAGCGGCGCCGCAACCTCGAACGTGCGCTCGAACATCTGCCAGTCGATCAGCTCGGCCGCGCCGGTTTCCTCGGCCACGGCGAGGAAATCGGCCGGAGCGAGCAGGCCGCGTTCGGGATGCTGCCAGCGCAACAGCGCCTCGTAGCCGAGGGTAACGCGGTCGGTACAAGCGCACCACCGGCTGGAAGAACGGCACGAACTCGCTGCGTGCGATCGCGCGGCGCAGATCGCTTTCCAGCTCCATCAGTTGCATCGCTTCCTTGTGCAGGTGTTCGTCGAACAGGGCAAAGCGGTGGCGGCCCTCGCCCTTGGCGCGATACATGGCGACGTCGGCGTCGCGCAGCAGTTCTTCCGCCTTGCGGTAGCGCGAGGAAGCCATGGCGATGCCGATGCTGGTGGAACTGAAAACTTCCTTGCCGCCGAGCCGGATCGGCTCGTTGAGCGCATCGATGACACGCTGCGCCAGCGCACTGGCATCGTCTGCATTTTCGATGTCGTTGAGCAGGATCGCGAATTCATCGCCGCCCAGGCGCGCCACGAGGTCGCGCGGTTCCAGACATGCCGCGATGCGCGCGCCTACTTCATTGAGCAACTCGTCGCCGATGAGATGACCGACCGAATCGTTGATCACCTTGAATCGGTCCAGGTCGAGGAACAGCACCGCGAAACGGTGGCGCGAATCGCGCGCGAAATCTGCGAGCGCCTGGGTCAGGCGCCGCAAGAGGAAATTGCGGTTCGGCAACCCGGTCAACGCATCGTGCAGGGTCTCGTGCTTGAGCTGGCGCTCCATGCGCTCGCGCACCGAGATATGCTCGCGCAGCTCGATGTTGGCCGCGGCCAGTTCACTGGTGCGCTCGATCACGCGTTGCTCGAGTTCCGCGTTGGCAAGCTTGAGAGATTCGGCGCTGCGTTTGCGCTCGAGCGCATTCGCAATGTGGTACGAAACGAACGTGAGCAGTTCCTGGTCGCGCGGTGTGTAGCGATGCTCTTCCGAGTGGCTCTGCACGGCGAGCACACCGACCGCGCGATCGCCGCAAATCAGAGGCACGCCCAGCCAACTGCGCGAACGCGCACCGATCGGCTGTGCCGCGCCGGTCGCGTACAGGCGTTCGAGACCGGCACTGTCGGCGAGCAGCACGCTGCGCGTGTTGAGCACGTATTCGGTCAGGCCGGTGCCGAGTTTGCGCGGCTCGCGCTTGAGATCGCGCTCGTCCACGGAGTACGGAAACACGAGCTGTTGGCCATCCTCGCTGAGCAGGGCAATGTATAAATTGCGGGCATACAGCAGGCCACCGACGGCGCGGTGCACGGCGGCATAGAATTCTTCCAGGCTCTCGCTGCTGTTGGCGAGCTCGGCGATGCGAAACAATGCCGCCTGCAGGCGCTCGCCGCGCTGGCGCTCAAGCACCTGCTGCTGCAGCATGCGGTTGGCGTCGCGCAACGCGTCGGTGCGTTCGGCCACGCGGCGTTCGAGTTCCTCATGCACGAAGCGCCGCTCAAGCGCGGTCTGGATGTGCTGGGCGACGTATGTCAACAACTCCTGGTCGCGCTCGGTATAGCGCGCGCTCTCGGTGTAGCTTTGCACCACCAATCCACCGTTGACCTTTCCCGATCGCAGCAGGGGCACACCCATCCAGTCCACGCAGTCGGGACCAAAGCCGACCGTCGGCTTGCCGATCTGGGCGTCGATTTCCGCAACCGTGCCGCGCAAGGGTCGCCCGTCCTTGAGCAGGTGCCACGTCAGGCTGCCGGCGCGCGTGGCCATCGGCACCTCGTCCAGCGGACCGGGCCCATCGGCATCTTCGACATCGACGACGTAGGGAAATCGCATCACATCGCGCGATTCGTCATACAAGACAATGTAGAAATTCTCGGCGTACATGAGGCTACCGACGATCGCGTGCAGCGCCCTGTAGACCTCGGGTAGGTCGAGGTCGGCGCTGGCCAGGTCGGCAATGGCGAACAGGCGCGCTGGAGGCGTTCGGCCTGCTCCAGATCCGATGACTGGGGGCCGGTGAATTTCAGCGTGGCTACGTTCTGGTCCGGCACCCGCGGCGATACCCGCAGGCGAGGCACCCGTGTTCGAAAGACGTGAAGACAAGGCCGGCTGACCCCAGACTGCAATGACCGTAGTCTAACGATTTTTTCCAGCGCCGCGGTGTAGCTGCACCTGTCGAAAGTAATTGTTAGTTTTCCGTGATTTGCGCTATACTGCAAACAAGCGACCTTCGGATGCGGAGCATGGAACTTCGCCACGCGCTGCACGTTCACAGTTTCGCTTACACGACCGGATGATCATGCGTTTTGCCGCCGCCCTCTTCAGCGTCATGCTCACGCCCATGTTGGCGTTGGCGCAGTCGGTCGTGCCCGCACCGGGAAACAACACCGCGGTCGTCATCCAGCCCGTCGGTGTTTCGCAAGATCGTGCCGATGCGGGTTGGCGCATGCCGCTGTGGGGCACCCCCGACGGCCGCGTCCTGGCACTGGTCGCGCTCGCCGGCGGGCATGGTGCGCCGGTGTTGCCACAGGCACCGCAGATCGGCTCTGCTGCCGACTGGCAACTGATCGACGTCACCCATTTCGTCGTCGGCGGCCTGTCGCTGCATCTGGGCAACCGCGTCAACGCCTGGGCCAGGTTCGGGCGCGGCATAGCCCTGACGCCGCTCAATTCGGAGGCGGCCACGCTGGGCTGCGATTCGGGACTGGCCTTCGCCCTGAACGAGTCGTGCCCGTACCGCGACGCACCCGCCAGCACCGGCGCCCTGAGCATCGGCACCGGCCTGAGCACGGATCGCCTGGACGTGGGCGTGGACTACGGCTACGCCTGGCTGCGCCACGAATCGGCGCCGCTCACCGCCGTCGCGCAGACTCCACCATGGGATTTGTTCGCCACCATCGGCAACGAAGCTTTGCCGACGTTGGCGATACCGGCGCTGCAATGGGCGGATGTCAACGACTACGGCATTCGCGCGCAGGGGCACTGGCGCTGGAACGACGAGAACAGCCTGGATGTCGGCGCCGCGTTGAGCCGCCTGCGCTTCGAACTGCCGGGCAACACCTTGCTGCCCGCCCTCAACCAGGCGGCGCTGAGTTTCGGCGTGCACAGCGGCAATTTCAGCGGCACGCTCACCGGCCGCGTCCTCGGACCGGCCGATCCGCTCGGCAGCGGCCAGAGCTGGACCAGTGTCGATCTGGGAATTTCCTGGCGCGCACCCTGGCGCGGCGTATTCAGTGTCGGTGCGCAGAACCTGTGGTCGAGCGGCACGCCGCCGTTGCTCGCCGACCCCGCGCACGAGACCGACCCGAGCCAGGCACGCGTGCCGTACGTGCAATACCATCAGGATCTGTAACCTTGCTTCGACTTCGGCTAGCGGCGCATCGCGCTGAGCGTGGCGCGCGCCCTGCATGAACGTACCCTCCGACCGACACTGGAACCGCGCCCAGCGCTATCTGTCCGAAGGCAATCTCGACGCGGCGCGCATCAGCCTGGAATCGATGCTGCAACGCGATTCCGACACACGTCCACGCCCGCTGCTGCTGGGCGACATCGCCTGGGAGGAGGATCGCGTCCGCGAATCGGCGCGCCACGCGCGCGCGGCCGCCGAGGCCATGCCGGCCGACCGGAACTGATCGTTGCCATCGTCGCCGCGCTGATTCGCTGCGGCGAGAAGGTTGCCGCCCGGAATTGCCTCGATAACCCCGTCTGCGCGGCAGTGCGGTCGGTCACCGCGCTGGTGCAGATGGCCGAACAACGCGTCTGCTGAACCAGACCGCCGAGTCCCTTGCATAATATGATCGAGCCAAGCGCACTTGGCGCCGATGGCCCAGAATTCCGCTTCCGGCGCGGCGTCCAGCTCGATCTTCGCCGGTCGCATCCGCAAAGCCGAAGCCGAGTTCCTCGAAACCGTGCGCCAGGACCCGACTTCACGGTCGCGCCTGGCAGGAACTGGCGCGCCTGCGCAAGCAGACCGCAACGGACAATCACCTGGCCGACACGGCCAGGGACGCTGCAAATCGTTCAGCCGGGCAGCTACGAACACGCGTCTATCGAATTCGCGCGCTACAAGGAACTGGAAGACCTCGGCCGCTACGACGAAGCCTGGGCGGCGCTCGCCCACGGCAACGCGCTGATGTACGCGCGGCACAAGCATGACCCGAGCACACGCGCCAGCTGTTCGCAAATCTGACGCGTGTCTGCAACTCGGACTTCCTGCGGCCCGCGGACGCGCTGCACGCCGGCGCGCAGCCGATTTTCATCATCGGCATGCCGCGCTCGGGCACCACCGTGCTCGACCGCCTGCTCGGCAACCATTCGCAGGTCGAGTCGGTCGGCGAACTGGACGATTTCGCCTTCCAGCTGCGCTGGACGGCGGATCATTGCAGGACACTGGACGATACCGTCATCGAACGCCTGCCGCGAATGGATTTCATCGAACTCGGCCGGCGCTATCTCGACCAGACGCAATGGCGGGCCGCCGGCAAACCGTTCTATACCGACAAGTTGCCGCGCAACTGGATGGTCGCCGGCCTCATCGCCAAGGCCTTGCCACAGGCTCGCATCCTCAATCTAGTGCGCGACCCAATGGACGTGTGCTTCTCGAATTTCCGCGCCCTGTTCGCCGACGCCTTCGCACACATCTACGACCTCAATGCGCTCGCCTCCCACTACCTCGTCTACCAGGACACGATGGCGCATTGGCATGCGGCGATGCCCGGTCGGATTCTGGACGTCGCCTATGCCGATCTGGTCGCAAACGCAGACGAGACCTTGGGCAAGGTCCTGCAATTCTGCGGATTGCCCTGGGAGCCCGGTTGCGGCGATCTCACGCGCAACCGCAGTTCGGTTTCCACCCTGAGCGCAGTCCAGGTGCGCGAGCCGGTGCATAAACGTTTCGTCGATTCCTGGCGTCGTTATGAACGGCAACTCGCTCCCCTGCAGCGCATTCTAGGCCGGCAAATTTTCGTAAAAAACGGGTGAGGCCGACCCGTTTCCGAAGTCGCTCTTTCAAGGTTTTTCAAGGCCTTGGGCGGGAAACCGCCCGGGGATTCCCATGTTAAGCAAATGTTGTTACTATCGACCGCTGCCAAGGCCTTAGCTGTGCGGTTTTTTGGCTGTTTTCCAGGAAGGATTTTGTCCCGAAACGTTGTATACAACCCTGACGTTGGAGAGTGTAATGAGACTCGACGTAAATAAACTTTCATCGGCGGTTCGCCTGGCGTTGACGCTGGGCACGGTGGCCGCCGCCGGCACCCTGACCGCAAATGCCCAGGATACCGGCAATACCAACACCAACCAGAAGAGCCAGGCCCTCGAGACCATCGTGGTGACCGGCTCCAACATCCGCCGCGTGGACATCGAAACGTCCAACCCGGTGGTTACCATCGACGCCGCGGCGATTCAGAAAACCGGCAAGCTGACGCTGGGTGACATCATCCAGGAACTGCCGGCCCAGATGAACGGCACCAACCCGCAGGTCAACAACGGCGGCGGTAGCGGTTCGACCAGAATCAGCCTGCGTGGCCTCGGCCAGCAGCGTACCCTGGTCCTGGTCGACGGACGCGTCGTGCTGAACAAGGACATCAACGCGATTCCGATCGCGGCGGTGGAACGCGTCGAAGTCCTGACGGCCGGCGCTTCGGCGGTCTACGGTTCTTCGGCGATCGGCGGCGTGGTCAACATCATCCTCAAGAAGAACTACCAGGGCGCGCAAATCAGCGTCGATTACGGTATTTCCGACCACGACGACGGCCAGCGCAAGGGCGTGAGCTTCCTGTTCGGACAAACCTCCGACAAGGGTAGCATCGTCGCCGGCATCGACTACAACAAGACGGACAGCGTGATGCAGGCGAACCGCAAGTTCTCGCATGACGCCAAGTCCCTGTACGGCCGCGGCACCGGCGTTTCCGCCGGCGGATCAGCCATCGGCGCGATCGCGCCGGAATTCGACCCGAACAAGGTCGCCCCGGGCGGCTCGTCCACCGGTCCCAACGGACGCTTCACGATCCCGGGCACCGGCCCGCTGTTCGATCATTACCACTGCAAGACGCTGGCGCATACTCCGGGTACCAGTGGCGCGAACGCGCTAACCGACTACCACTGCTTCGTCAACAACGGCACGGCCGCCAACCCGTCCGACAAGTACAACTACGCGGCGGTGAACCTGCTGATGACGCCGCAGGAACGCACAAACCTGTTCATCAATGGCACCTACCATCTGACCGACAACGTCGATGTGTACCTCGAAGGCACGCACAACAAGACGATATCTGGCTTCCAGCTGGCGGCCGATCCGCTCACCACGGGCGGCGGCTGGTTCATCTCGAAAGACAGCATGTACAACCCGTTCGGCTATGACTTCACGGGAGCCCTGGGTGCTGGCCTGCGTCTGGTTGCCGCCGGCAATCGCGCGGCCAAGACCAACAACGTGACCGACCAGTTCAGCGCGGGCCTGAAGGGCCACTTCGCCATTCTCGATCAGGACTGGAACTGGGATCTGGGCAGCGATTTCGGTCATATCTCCACGATCGCGACAACTCTCGGCCTGCCGAACCTGGCGAAGCTGAATGTGGCCACGGGCCCGTCGATGCTCGTCAATGGCGTGCCGACCTGCGTCAAGGTGCCGGGCGATCCGACCACCGCCATCGCCGGTTGCGTGCCGTTCAACGGCTTCAACCCGTACTCGCCGGATCAGGCGGCCGTGCTGGCTTCCATCGCAGCCCCGGCGCTGACCAACACCTGGCAGCTCGAGCGCATCCATCACCTGGACTTCAACGGCGGCGTGTTCAACCTGCCAGCCGGTACCGCCCAGCTTGCCGTCGGCGCCAGCTATCGCAAGGAGTACCAGAACAACACCGTCGCTTCCGATCTGGCGATCAACCCGGCCACCGGCAACTGTACGCTGGGCAGTCAGTGCTCCTCGCACCTGCAGGGCGGCTACAACGTCAAGGAAGCGTACGGCGAATTGTTCCTGCCGATCCTCAAGGACCTGCCGTTCGTCAACTCCCTGAACGTCACCCTGAGCGACCGCTACTCCAAGTACAGCACGTTCGGCAGCACCAACAACTCTGCCATCGGCGTGGAATTCAAGCCGATCGACGACCTGCTGCTGCGCGGCAACTACAACAAGGTGTTCCGTGCCCCGACCGTGGGCAACGTGTTCGGACCCCGATCAGCGACGCACCGAAGCTCAGCCACGATCCGTGCGATTACGCCGGCGCCACGAACCCGAATGCCAGCAACCCGGCTTGCGCCGGCGTGCCGACGAGCGGCGGCTTCACCGATCCGGACGTCGCCCAGAACCTGCAGATCAAGGGCATCGCATCCGGTTCGAACTACGCCAACTTCCCGATCAAGGCCGAGCACGGCTCGACGTTCAACTGGGGCTTCGTCTACTCGCCGCACTGGGTGGATGGTCTCTCGTTGAGCGCCGACATCTGGCGCGTCAAGCTCGAAGACACGATCACCCAGGTTGGGGCGCAGCAGGTGCTGGACAACTGTTTCCTGCTCCAGTCGTCGCAGTACTGCTCGCTGGTGCATCGCTTCAACACCGGGCAAGTCAACTTCATCGTCGAACCGACCGGCAACGTCGGCCGCATCGACGTCAAGGGCGCCGACTTCTCGGTCAAGTACCGTCTGCCGCAGTTCTCGTTCGGCAATTTCAGCGTGGGCCTCGACGCGACCTACCTCGCGAAGTACGACCAGACGCCGAATCCTGGCATCAGTAGCCTCGTCTACCACGACGCCGGTCACCTGCAGCCGTTCGGCTCGGGTGCGCAGGCTGCCTGTCCGGAGAACCTGGGCGGCAGCGGCGTCTGCCTGTTCCCGCGCTGGCGCGCGCTGGCTTCGGTGAACTGGAACCTCGGTTCGTGGGACGCCTCGTGGCGCATGCGCTACATCGGCAAGTTCCGCAACGGCTCGGCCAGCGCATCTCAGGACACGTTCCCGGCCGGCCAGTGCTACTACTCGCAGTTCGGCAAGGATTGCGCGCTGCACAACGTCATCCTGCATTACGGCGCCCGCACGTACAACGACGTGCAGATCGGCTACAACATCGAGCCGATCAACACGCGCGTGGACGTGGGCATCGACAACGTGGGCGACATCCAGCCGCCGTTCCTGTGGGCCAACAACACGCTCAACGCGAACACCGATCCGGCCAACTTCGACATGATGGGCCGCTACTACTTCGCCCGCGTGACCGTGAAGTTCTGACAAGATCGCTCGAGCGAGCGTAAACTTGAGAGCCGCGCGCAAGCGCGGCTCTTTTTTTCCTCATTTTTTTTGATCTTTGCCGATGAACGAATCAGCCATTTTCGGTGACATCGTCGCCGCGCTGCGCGGCGGCAATCCGGTCGAAGCCGAACGCCTCAGCCGCGACGTACTCGCGCAGGCGCCCGTGCACATCGATGCACTGCTCGCGTTGGCGATGAGCCTGCACGCGCAACGTCGCAGCGACGACGCGATCGCGGCGTTCCACCACTTGACCGAAGTGCAGCCCGGCGAAGCGATGCACTGGAACAACTACGCCACGATCCTCAACGAAACCGGCCGCAACGACGAGGCCGAGGTGGCGTGGCGCAAGGCCATGGATCTGGATCCACGCGACCCCGAGCCGCGCATCCAGGTCGGACTGCTGTTGCTGGGGCGCAAGGAATATCTTGCCGCCCGCGACATGCTGCTCGACGCGTTCGAACTCGATCGCGAAGCCCCGCGACCGCGCATTCTTGCCGCCAATGCCTGTGCACTGGCGCAGGATTTCCGCGGCTGCGAAGATCTGATCAAACCGTGGCGCACCTGGCTGCCGCTGGAAGAAGAACACCTGCAGTTGGAACTGGCGCGCCTGTTGTTGCTGCTGTCCGATGCGCCGGCTTCGCAAGCGGTGCTGCAGGAGCTGCTGGCACGCAGCCCGCAACGTGCCGATGCCCGCATCCTGCTGGCCAGGGTCTATGAACGCCACAACCTGCTGACCGAGGCCGCCGCACTGTTGCAGCCGCTCGACGCCATGGATCTGGCCGATCCCGTGCGCCGGCAGATCGCGCATGTGCGCGCGATACTCGCCTTGCGCGGCAACGACGCGGCGTTGGCAAGGTCGCTGCTTGAACAAGCCGGGCCCCTGCACGCGAACGATTACGCCTACTACTACGAGTTGGGGAACGTCTGCGACAGGTTGCACGACCCCACGGCCGCGATGCAAGCCTTGGGCGAAGCGCATGCACGCCATGTCGCGGAACTCAAGTACTCGACGCCCGAATTTTTCACGCCCGCCGCCTTGCCGTTGCCCGGTGCCGTGCGCAAGCTCACGCCCGAGGAATTCGCGACCTGGCCGAACTACCGGGCGCCGGATTCGAGCGATTCGCCGATATTCGTCGTCGGCTTCCCGCGCTCCGGTACCACGCTGCTTGAGCAGATGCTCGATGCGCACCCGCTACTGCAGTCGATGGACGAGACGCCCTTCTTCGAACGCCTCGCCGGAAAACTGCGATCGCACGATCCGCGCATCCTGGACGACCTTTCCGTGCTGCGCCAATACGACTGCGACGAACTGCGCAAGAAATATTTCCTGCTGACGGCAGAACGCATCCAGCGCCGCGCGGACGTGCGGCTCGTCGACAAGAATCCGCTGAACATGCTGTGGCTGCCGATGATCCATCGGCTGTTCCCGGCCGCGAAGATCATCCTGTGCGTGCGCCATCCCTGCGATGTCGTCTTGTCCTGCTACATGCAGAATTTCCGCTCCAGCGTGCTCGGCGCGGCCTGCGAGAATCTCGAGCGGCTGGCCGCGGCTTACGTGCAGGCGATGAAAACCTGGCTGCAGCACGCCGCCGTGATCAAGCCGGACGCGCTCGTCTCGCGCTACGAAGACCTCGTCGCGGACATCGCGACGCAAACACGGCGCGTCGCCGACTTCCTTGATCTGGCCGACGCCGCGCCGATGCTGCGCTTCGACCAGCGCGCGCGCGAGAAGGGTTACATTGCGACGCCGAGCTACAGCCAGGTGATCGAACCGGTGAACACGAAAGGGCTGGGCCGCTGGCAAGCGTATCGAAAATACTTCGAACCCGCGCTGCCGATACTAAAACCGATGCTGGAACATTGGGGTTATTCCACCGATCCGGCTTGATCGGTTCATTCCCCGGCGAACTTTTCCAGTTCCGGCACGTACGGCACGTAATGGCGCCAACGCCCGATCGAACGCGTGTAGACGGGCTGGCGCGCCTGCCACAGGCTCGCCGTGCCGATCGCCTCCGGCAACGCATCAGTGCGTGGCGTCGGATCATTCGGCACGCCGAGCCAGACGGCGAGGTCGCCGATGCAGCGCCCGGGATCGGCCACGAGTTCCTCGTAACCCAATTCGCGGATGGCCTGCGGGTAGAGCTCGCGCCAATGCGTCATCAGGCGTTCGCAGTCGCGCATCACCAGCGCGATGTCGCCAAAATCGAAGCAATAGCCCTGCACGTCCTCGTGGAAGGATTGCGCCCACAGCGACAGTGCCGTGTCGCGCGCGCCGCGCGTGCAGTGCACGATGCGCGCATTCGGCCATAGCGCCATGATCAGGTCGACGTAGCGGAAATTCAGCGGCTGCTTGTCGATGAAGAAGCACGCACCGCCCGAATCGTCCTGGCGCAGTTGCGCCGCGTAGATGGCGGCACACTGGGCGAGCACCGTGCGCGCCGGATTGCCCGCGAGCAGGGGCAGTTGCGCGAGTTTCGCCAGCCACGGCAATTCGCCGCGATTGCGCACCGCGGCGAAGCGCGCCAACAGCTCCGCCGTCAGGGTCGTGCCAGAGCGCGGCATGCCGACGATGAACACCGGGACGAAATCCGGCGCATCCAGGCGTTGCGCGAATGGTTTCGCGGCGAGCCGCGATTCGGCCGCGCGCCGCCAATTCTTGCGCGACCAAGCCGTCGCCGTATGCGCGAGTGCGTTGGCCTGGCGGAAGAAATCCGCCGCTTGCGCGTAATCGCCGATGTCGTCGTGCGCCTTGCCGACGGCAAACAGCAACGACGACCGCGCTTTCGTGGAAAGGTCCGCTCGCGCCAGGCATGCGCGGAACATGGCGAAATCCGCATGGCTCGCATCCACGTAGCGCTGCGCGCCGGAAAGTCCGTCCGGCACGTTCCACTCGCAGGCGCGGGCATCGTGCGCCATCGCATATAGGTAATGCTCGCGTGCGCGCGCGAACTCGCCGAGTTGTAGCTCGAGCATGCCGGCGTAGGCGTGCAGGCGCGCATCGGCGGGATGTGCAGCGAGCGCAGTTTCGGCAATGCCTGCCGCGGCCCGCTTGCGCCCGGCCTCGTCGAGCAATTCGATAGCACGGATCGCGAGTTCCGCGTCCGGCGAACCCTGCGCGATGCAATTGTGCAGTGTTTCGGCGGCAGCCGCGCCGCGGCCGGCTTCGATCAGCATTTCGGCCAGGGTGAACGCCGCGGCGAAGTCGCCTGGCTCGCGCGCCAGCACTTCGCGCAGCAGCGACTCGGCATCGGCCATGCGTCCGCTCTGGCGATGGATGCCGGCCAGCGCGCGGCGTAATTCCATCGAATCCGCATGTTCGGCCAGACCCGCCATCGCTGCGCGCGCGGCGCTGTTCAAGTCGCCGCGCAGGACCGCCGCGCGCAGTTCGTCCAGCGCCTGTGCTTCAGCGGGCATGGGCGCCATCCGCGAATCTGGGAAATCCGAGCGCAGTGCGCAATGGATCAAGCAATTCGCCGTATGCCGCTGCGCGCGCGGTATCGCCGCGCAAAGGTTGGCGCACCTGTGCGGCGCTGGGCGATCGCACTTCGCGCGTGGTTTCGTGGAAGCGCAGGCAGGCCTCCTCGAACGGCAGTCCGCAAAAATCCAGCAGCGCGTGGATACGCGCTTCCGGATCGGCGACCAAGGCTGCGTGGTCGTGCGCATACGCGTACTGCGGTTGCGCCACCTGCCAATGCTGCATGCTGCGATCGAACGTGCGCCAGTAGGCGGCCAAATCGTCGAAGTCGCGTGTCCAGTCATTGCCGGCGAAATGCTGGCGATAGCACGAAAAACAGGTTTCCAGCGGATCGCGCCGGCACACGACGATACGCGCGCCCGGCAGCATTGCGCGAATCGCGCCGATCATGATCCAGTTGTTCGGCAACTTGTCGACGAACCGCGGCTTGCGTTCGCGCCAGTAGGCGGTGCGTTCCAGATAGCGCCGGCCCAACCGCGACCAATCCGCGGGCACCAGTGCGCGCACCCATTGCGGATACGCGACGCCGCGACGCCGCGATTCTTCGTTGAGACTCAGCGTCAGATCCGGCAGTTCTCCGGCGCCTTCGACTTGCGAATGCGAGGCGAGGATTTGTTCGACCAGCGTCGTGCCGGAGCGCGGCAGGCCGACGACGAATATCGCCTCATTTCCCAATGCGGAATCGTCCGCCCCGCGAACGGATTCGAACGCATCGCGCAGTCCGGCGACCAGTGCATCGAACGCGCCGGCATCCCATTTCCGGCGCTGTCGCGCGATCGCGTTGGCCTGCGCGAGCGCGGCCAGCGATTCCGAATAACGGCCCTGGTCGTCCAGCGCGCGTGCCAACGCAAAACCCATGGCGATGCGGTCGTCGTCGCTCGCACGCGGATCACGCATCGCCGCATGCAACGCATCGACGTCCGCCGCCGCGAACGCCACGGTCTTGATGTTCGCCAGGCCCCACCACGCCATGCCGGCCCAAGGCTGTTGCGCAAGCACGCGGCGGTACTCGGCAACAGCCGCACCGATCTGTCCCGCGACCTTGAGCGCATCGGCCAGTTGCGCACGCGCGGCGGCATGGTGCGGATCGAGCGCGACGGCGCGATGCAATGCCATGGCCGCCTCCGCATAGCGGACGCACCGCACCAGCACGATGCCGAGGTTGTACCACGCGGCGGCAAGGTTCGGCTGCAACGCACACGCGCAACGCAGCGCGGCAATTGCCGCGTCGAATTCGCCCGCGTCAGCGAGCACGCTGCCGAGCGTGTTGTGGTACAGCGCGTCGTCCGGCCGCTGCGCGAGCGCGCGTTGCATCGCGCTCACGGCTTGCGCGTGCTGCCCGCGCAAACTGAAAATTCCGGCTTCCAGGCGCAACGCTTCGGGATGATCCGGATGACTGGCCAGCGCGGCGGCCAAAGTGCGTGCGGCATCATCCTGACGGCCGGCCTCAAGCGCCTGCGCGGTCGCTACGATGGATTGTGCCGCCGCCGGCGAAAGCCCCTGCAGACGTGAAGTCGATTTCATCCCATCATCATCGCACGCTGCAACGGTGCGAAGCGATGGGTCGCCGCCCGTCACTGCTTGTTCAGTTGAATATCGCCGCTGAAGGCCTGCACGCTGATATCGGCATCACCCGCGCCGATCTGCGCCTTCAGGCTGCTGCCGGGGCCATATTCCTTGTCCTGCACGTTGCCGAAATCGCTGTGGATGCTGCCGCTGAAGGTCGCCGCATCGATGCGTGCGGACAATGTCGCCGGCAGATGCAGGCGAATCGATCCGCTCATTGATTCCAGGTGCAGGTGCGCCGACGCCGCGGGCGCGACGGTAATGTCGGCATCGCCGGAAACGCTGCCGGTATTGAGCTCGCTGACAGCGCCGCAAGCGCAATCCATACCACCGGATACGGTTTCGAGCTTGATCCGGCCGGCCAGATTCTTCGCGTGGATTTCGCCGCTGACCGTCTGCACGTGCGCACGCGCGGCCGGATTCGCGGTCGGTGCATCGAGCTTCACGTCGCCGCTGACGCTGTCGACGTCGATGTCGGACGCCGCGCTGGACAGGTCAAGATCGCCGCTGACGCTGCCAACCTTGAGCGATTTCCCGGCCAAGTCCGCCACGCTGGCATCGGCGCTGACCACGTTCACTTCAAGTGTGGCGTTACGCGGCACGTGCAGGATCAACACGCTGTCGTGCTGAGGTCCGTCGGACCCGAACCAACCTTTTTCGGTGCTCTTGACGCGCAGGCTCAGGCGATCGGCACCACCGGAAACGACGAGGGTCGATCCGACGCCGAGGCTGCCTTCCAGCTTCACCTGCGGCTGGTCCCAGCCCGTGACTGTCACCTTGCCGCGCACGTTGCCGATGTCGATGCGGCCCTCCGCGGCGACGGGCCAGATCGAAGCCAGCGGCTGGGACGATGTGCCCGCGGGAATGTCGGTGTAGGCCGTGGCCGGTGGCGCGGCCAATGCAGACCCGGCGCCGGCAAGCAATGCGCACCATGCAGCAATGTGGAGAATGTTATTTTTCATGATCTGGCCTCTGTCGGTTCGTCACACACTGGGCGTCTGCCGCAGCAGGCGCATGCGCTGGGCATTGGTGCGGTTGAGCAGGCCGACCAGGAATACGGCCTGCGGGTGTTGCTCGAGCGCCTGTTGCAGTTGTACGCTGGCGCTGTCCAGGTCGCGCGAGGCGGCGGCGAGCGCGGGATTGGCGGGCACGGCCCATGCCAGCGGCGCATTGTCCGCGGCCATGCTCGTCGCGCCGTTAGCCGGTGCCGTCGCGGCAATCGGAATCGTGTTTGCGGATTGCGTGCGCCAGGCAAGCGTGGCGACGCCAAAGGCCAAAGCCAGGGTTGCCGCCAATCCCAATTCCATGCGCCAGCGCCGAGTTGTCGGGCGCACGGCGATGCGCGCGGCAATCCGCGGCCACAGGTCGCGCTGCGGCTGCGCGTCGCCGCCGAGTTTGCGCAGTTCGTTGCGCCAGGCGAATTCGTTGTCGATGTTCATGCTTGATCTCCTCACTCTCTTTTTTCTCGCGGATATCGCTTTCAGCGATCCGCGAGTGCGCGGCGCAGCAGTCCGCGCGCGCGATGCAGTTGTGCCTTGGACGAACCCACGGCCATGCCGAGTTCGGCCGAAATTTCCTCGTGCTTGAAACCCTCGACGTCGTGCAAGACCAGCACCGCGCGCGCCCGCGTGGGCAATGCCGCCACCGCGCGTTCCAGGTCGCCGCGCTCGGCCGCGCAGAACGGTACCTCACCGCCCGCCGCCGCCTGCAAATCGTCGTCGCCAATGGCGTCCTCGTCGCGGCGGATGCGCAAATCCATCAGCGCGATGTTGACGCCGAGGCGGTGCAACCATGTCGCGAACGCGGACTCGAAGCGAAAGCTGCCGAGCTTGCGCCAGGCCTGGACGAAGGCGTCCTGGGTCAGTTCCTCGGCGCGTGCGCGATCCATGCCGACCAGGCGCAGGATCGCGCCATGCACGCGGCCGGCATGGCGGCGGTAGAGTTGCTCGAAAGCCACCGCCTCGCCATCCACGGCGCGGCGTACCAGCACCGCATCCGCATCGCGGGCTGGCAGTTCGGCAATCGGCACATCGGCAGTCAAGGCAAGGCCATCCATACGTGAGCTTGGATGCAGCAGCGGCATGCCGGGTTTAAGCGCTTCTCCCGCAGCCCCTGCGGGAGAAGCGTTTTTCATGGGGTTCCGACCGCTTCCATTTCCTCGCCGGTCAACTGCGTGGAAATGCGCTGATGTTCGTCCAGCAGCTTGCGCGGCATGCGCGCGCCGAAAGAGGCGAGGTATTCGCCGATGCTCTCGTACTCGGCGCTCCAGCCTTCGGTGTCGACATGCAGCAGCGCTTCGAGCTTGGCATGCGCAAGGTCCAGGCCATCGAGATTCAGGTCCTGTGCGCGCGGGATGTTGCCGATCGGGGTTTCTTCCGCACCTTCGCTGCCATTGCTGCGGCCCAGGATCCATTCCAGCACGCGCATGTTGTCGCCGAAGCCCGGCCACAGGAATTTGCCGTCCTCGGCCTTGCGGAACCAGTTGACATGGAAAATCTTCGGCAACTTCGCGCCGGCCTTGTCCAGGCTCAGCCAATGCGCGAAATAATCGGCGAAGTTGTAGCCGCAGAACGGCTTCATCGCCATCGAGTCACGGCGCAGCACGCCAACCGCGCCGGTCGCGGCGGCGGTGGTTTCCGAGCCCATCGCCGCGCCGACCAGCACGCCGTGCGTCCAGTCGCGCGCCTCGAACACCAGCGGCACCAGGTGCTCGCGGCGGCCGCCGAAGACGATGGCGGAAATCGGCACGCCCTGCGGATCTTCCGCATGCGGCGACCAGCTTGGGCACTGCTTGGCCGATACGGTGAAACGTGAATTCGGATGCGCGGCCGGTCCGTTCGCGGGAACGTATTCGCGGCCCTGCCAATCCTTGACCGGCACGCCATCGGGCAAGCCTTCCCACCAGGGATCGCCATCGGCGGTGACGGCAACATTGGTGAAGATGGTGTCGTGGTTGAGCATGGCCAGCGCGTTCGGATTCGTCTTCGCACTCGTGCCGGGCGCCACGCCGAAGAATCCGGCCTCGGGGTTGATCGCCCACAGGCGGCCATCCGCGCCCGGCGTCATCCAGCAGATATCGTCGCCGACCGTCCAGACCTTCCAGCCCGCCTTGCGATAGCTTTCCGGCGGAATCAGCATGGCGAGGTTGGTCTTGCCGCAGGCCGACGGAAACGCGGCGGCGATGTAGTGCGTCTCGCCCTTCGGATTCTGGATGCCGACGATCAGCATGTGCTCGGCCAGCCAGCCTTCGTCGCGCGCCTGCTTTGATGCGATGCGCAGGGCGTGGCATTTCTTGCCGAGCAGGGCGTTGCCGCCGTAGCCCGAACCGATCGACTTGATCGAAAGCTCGTCGGGGAAGTGCATGATGAAGCGCTTGTGTGGATCGAGTTCGCCGGTCGAGTGCAATCCTTTGACGAATCTTCCCTCTTGCTCGATGCGGGCGAGCGCCGCGGCACCCATGCGCGTCATGATGCGCATGTTGGCAACGACATAAGGGCTATCGGTGATTTCCACGCCGCAACGCGACAGCGGCGAATCGATCGGTCCCATGCAGTAGGGGATCACGTACAGCGTGCGCCCTTGCATGCAACCGGCGAACAGCGCGTCGATCCTGGCGTGCGCCTCGGCCGGGTCCATCCAGTGGTTGTTCGGGCCGGCGTCTTCGCGGTTCTTCGTGCAAATGAAGGTGAGGTGTTCGACGCGCGCGACGTCGGAAGGATTGGAACGGTGCAGGTAGCAGTTCGGATGCGTGCGCGGATTGAGTTCAACCAGGTCGCCGCGCTGCAGCATGAGGTCGATCAGCGCGTCGTTCTCGGCTTCCGAGCCGTCACACCAATGCACGTGCTCGGGTTGGGTCTGACTGGCGACATCGTCGACCCAGCGTTTGAGTGATTCCAACTTGCTCATGGTTCTCCTTCCGGCAGCCTTGCGGCTGAAAATGAAAAAATAATGCGGACGATCTGTGCCGTCCGGCGTTGCTGCACGTCAACGCGCGAATCATGGTCGAATCCAGCATCGCGGCATGGTAATGGCTGGCGACGGCAGCGGGAAGCAAGGAATACGCTGCATTGCAGCATGATGTGCGCATGTTTTGCGTCGCCACAACCTGATTGATTACTCCAATCCGGATTTCCATACTCGCGGGTATGCCAGCAGCACCCATGCACAAAACGACTACCCCCATCGAACTCGAACGCATCGCGCTCGACGGCGCGGATGGTGTGCCGCTCGTGGTCGAGTCGCGCGGTGACGCCACGATGCCGGCGCTCGTCTTCACCCACGGCTTCGGCCAGACCCGGCATGCTTGGGATGCCAGCGCGGCCGTGCTGGCCAAGTCCGGCTGGTGCTGCCTGACGATGGACGCGCGCGGCCACGGCGACAGCGGCTGGCGCAACGACGGCCGATACGATTTCTCCCAGTTCGTCGACGACCTGGTGCGGCTCGCGCGGGTTCCCGCGGACAAACCCATTCTTGTCGGCGCCTCGATGGGCGGACTGCTTGGCCTGGTCGCACAGGCCGAACACGACGCATTCCGCGCCCTCGTGCTGGTCGACATCACGCCGCGCTGGGAAATCGCCGGCGTGGAGCGCATCCTCGCCTTCATGCGCGCGCACCCACAGGGCTTCGCCTGCGTCGAGGAAGCCAGCGACGCGATCGCGCACTACCTGCCGCATCGTGCGCAGCGCAAATCCCCAGAGCGCCTGCGCAGCCTGCTCGTGACCGACGCCGGCGGACGCCTGCGCTGGCACTGGGACCCGCGCCTGCTCGACACGATCGCCACCGGCAGCGAACGTGAACAGGCAGGCCTGCTCGATGCCGCACGCCGCATCCGCGTGCCGGTGCTGTTGATCAGCGGCGAGCGCAGCGACGTGGTGTCCGACGACACCATCGCCGAATTCCTGCGCTGCGTGCCGCACGCACAGCATGTGCGCGTGGCGCACGCAACGCACATAATCGCCGGCGACGAAAATGCCGCCTTCACCAACGCGGTCGAGCGCTTCGTCGCGCCGCTGCGCAACAACCGGATCGAGGACAGACCATGATTCACTGGTACCCGCTCATCGCCCTGCTCGTGGTTTCGCTTGCCTGCGCCTACCTGCGCACGCGCCTGGTCGTGTGGACCATCGCTGGTTTCGCTGCCGTCATCGGCATCGGATTGCTCGCCGGCAGCCACTGGCTGGCGATCGCAATTACCGCGCTGGTGTTCGCGGCGATCGTGCTGCCACTGAACATTCCCGAGTTCCGCCGCCGCCGCATCACAGCGCCGCTGCTGGGCATCTACCAGAAAATCACGCCGCGGCTTTCGGACACCGAGCGCATCGCGCTGGAAGCCGGCACGGTCGGTTTCGAAGGCGAGCTGTTCAGCGGCAAGCCCGACTGGTCAAAACTGCTCAAGCAGCCCAAGCCGGAATTGTCGGTGGAGGAACAGGCCTTCCTCGACGGCCCCTGCGAGGAACTGTGCCGCATGGTCGACGAATGGCAGATCACGCACGAACTTTCCGACCTGCCGCCGGAAATCTGGGACTTCGTCAAGCAGAAGAAATTCTTCGGCATGATCATCCCCAAGCGCTACGGTGGCCTGGAATTCTCCGCGCTGGCGCAGTCGGCTGTGCTGCAGAAGCTGATGAGCATGTCCGGCGCGCTGTCGTCCACTGTCGGCGTGCCGAACTCGCTCGGCCCGGGCGAGTTGTTGCTGCACTACGGCACGCCCGAGCAACGCGATTACTATCTGCCGCGCCTCGCCGATGGCCGCGAGATTCCCTGTTTCGCCCTGACCGGTCCGCAGGCGGGTTCCGACGCCACCTCGATTCCGGACTACGGCATCGTCTGCAAGGGCGAATGGCAGGGCGGCAACGTGGTCGGCGTGCGCCTGACTTTCGACAAGCGCTACATCACCCTCGCTCCGGCCGCCACGATCATCGGCCTCGCCTTCCGCATGTACGATCCGGATCATCTGCTCGGCGACAACGAAGATCTCGACATCACGCTGGCACTGATTCCGCGCGAGACGAAGGGTCTGGAAATCGGCCGCCGGCATTTTCCGCTCAACGCCGCGTTCCTGAACGGCCCGCTGCGCGGCAAGGACGTGTTCGTACCGCTGTCGCAACTGATCGGCGGCGAGAAGATGGCCAGCCAGGGCTGGCGCATGCTGGTCGAATGCCTGTCCATCGGCCGCGGCATCACCTTGCCCGCGAACGCCTCAGGCGGCGTGCGCATGGGCGCGATCGCGACCGGCGCCTACGCGCGCATCCGCAAGCAATTCGGCATGGCCATCGGCCGCTTCGAGGGCGTCGAGGAAGCGCTCGCGCGCATCGGCGGCTATGCCTACGCGATCACGGCACTGTCGCGCGCGAGTGCGGCTGCGGTCGATCGCGGCGAGAAACCGGCGGTGGGATCGGCCATCGCCAAGTACCACTGCACCGAACTCGGCCGCGAAGTCGCGCGCGACGTGATGGACGTGCATGGCGGCAAGGCCGTGCAACTCGGCCCGTCGAATTACGCCGGTCGTTCGTGGCAAACCGCGCCCATCGCGATCACGGTGGAAGGCGCGAACATCATGACGCGCAGCCTGATGATCTTCGGCCAGGGCGCGATCCGCTGCCATCCGTTCGTGCTCAAGGAGTTGCAGGCGGCGCAGATTGCCGACTACCGCCAGCGCCTGACCGAATTCGACCGCGTGCTGTTCCACCATGTCGGCTTCGCCATCTCCAATGCCGCGCGCAGCTTCGTACTCGGCCTCAGCCACGCTCACATCGGCGGCGCGCCGGGCGACAAGTACACGCGACGCTATTACCGCAAGCTCAACCGCTACGCGGCGAACTTGGCGCTCGCCGCCGACACCGCGATGCTCACGCTCGGCGGCAAGCTCAAATTCAAAGAAAAAATTTCCGCGCGCCTCGGCGACGTGCTGTCCAACCTCTACATCGCGAGCGCCATGCTCAAGCGTTACGAAGACCAGGGCCGCCCGGTCGCCGACCAGCCGTTGCTGGCCTGGGCGTTCCACGATTGCGCGTACCGCATGCAGAGCGCGCTCGACGGGACCTTGCGCAACTTCCCAATTCGCCCGGTGGCGTGGCTGCTGCGCGCGTTGATCTTCCCGATCGGCCGCCGCGAGGCGCCGCCGTCGGATCGCCTCGGTCATCGCGTCGCCACGATCCTGTGCGCGCCGAACGACGCGCGCGCACGCCTCGCCGAATGGATTTACCTTACGCCAAGCGCGAACAATCCGGTCGGACGCATGAACGCGCTGTTGCCAGACGTCATCGCCGCCGAACCGGTCGAGCGCAAGTTCGCCAAGGCGCTCAAGTCCGGCACGATCAAGGCACTGGATGCCGCTGCACAACTCGCCGAAGCCGAGCAAACCGGCGCGCTCAGCGCCGAGGAACGCAAGCTGCTCGAACGCGTGCGTGCGGCCGCGCAGGAGTTCATAGACGTGGACGACTTCGATCCGGCGGAATTGCGCGCGGCTACGGCAAAACCGAAACCGGAACTGCGCAGCGTCGCGTGATCAGCGTGCGGGAACTGCCGCGTCCTCCTGCAGCTCCCGCGCCCTTCCCACCCGCCAGCCGAGGAAACTCGATGCGCATGCGGCAAGCATCGTCAGTCCGGCCAGTCCCGCGAGCGCTACGCCAGCGCCACGCAGCACGTTCAGACCACTGGTGATGACCACGTCGCCGAAACGCCAGACCACGGTGTCAATGAAATTCTTGCCTTTGTAGCGCGTCTCAGCATTGACCATCGTGTACAAGCTGTCGGCCGCCGGCTTGAATACGCCGTAGGCGCTGGCGCGCGTGATCACCGCGACGACAGCAATCCAGCCGGCACCGAACACGATCAGGCCCGCGAGCATCAGCGCCTTGATTGCGCCGTCCGCCACCAGCGCCCAGACCGGCCCAAGGCGCACCATCAATTCGCGCGTGAGCAGGACCTGCAGCGCGGCCTGCAGCAGGTTCGTGCCAAGATCGATGCCGGCGGCAAAATCGATGCGCGCCGCGGCGGTATGGAAATTCGCGTGACTGTAATCGGCGAGCAACGCGTAGATCACCGTGCCGACGCTGTCGCCGAGCAGCATCAGCACGGCGATGCGGAACAGCAGCGGCGAGGAAAACGTGATCGCCGCTCCGGCCATCACGCCGCCGCCGATGATGCGCTCGTCGCGGCGCGCGTCGCCGCGCACCGGGTGCGTGCGCGACCAGCGCAACAGCGCGAAGATGCACGCGAGCGTGGCCGCGAGCAAGACCGCCGAAACACACAGCAATCCGGAAACGCCGACGCGGAAAACCAGCTCGCGCGTCAGGATCGGCCCGACAATGGCGCCGAGCGGACCACCGAGCGCGATCAGCGGGAACAGGCGGCGCGATTGTTCAGGATCGAACAAGTCCGCCATGAAGCTCCAGAACACCGCGACCACGAACAGGTTGAACACGCTCACCCAGACGAAGAACACTGTGCCCAGCAAGCGCGCGCCGATCTGGCTCTGTTCCTGGAACAGCGGGATGAACGCGAGCATCCCGGCGAGGAAGAATGCGTATATGACCGGCACGAAGCGCCGGCGCTTGAAGCGCGCAACCAAAGCGCCGAACAACGGCGTCAGCGCCAGCGTGACGGCGAACGTGACGCTGTAGAAAACCGGCAGCTCGATCGAGCCGACCGCCGCCGAAAGCTGGTCGCGCACCGGGCGAATGACATAGTACGCGGCGAGCAGAAAGTAAAAATAGGCAAAGCCGAGCAGCACCGCCGGCCATTCGCCGCTCTCCACGCGCAGCCAACGCGCCCTGCGGGACGCGGCGGCCTGGGAATGTGGATCGCTCATCCATGCCCCTCGACGTGACTGGCGCGTAGCGTAACATGCCCCCATGACACCGACCCTCGCGTCCATCCATGTCTATCCGCTCAAGTCCTGTGCGCCTCTGCCGCTCGATTCGGCACGCGTGGAAGCACGTGGTCTCGAACACGATCGGCGCTGGATGGTGGTCGATGCGAACGGGAAATTCCTGACCGGCCGCCAGCATCCGCGCCTGACCTTGATTCGCGCCGTGCCGGCGGGCGATGCGTTGCATCTACACGCACCGGACATGCCGGAATTGCGTCTTGCCCCTGCGTCGGACCTCGCGCGGCTGACGGTCGAAGTCTGGGGCAGTCATGTCGCCGCACGCGTCGCCGACGCCGCTGCCGACGCCTGGATCAGCGCCTTCATCGGCGCCCCTGCGCGTTTCGCGCACATGGACGAGGATTGTTTGCGCCGCGTGGACCCGGACTACTCGCGATCCGACGACATCGTGAGTTTCGCCGATGGCTATCCGCTGCTTCTGATTTCGCAGGCCGCTGTGGACCTGCTCAACTCGAAGCTGGCGCAGCCCGTGCCGATGCTGCGCTTCCGGCCCAGCCTCGTGATCGCCGGCACCGCGCCGCATGCCGAAGATGGATGGAAACGCGTGCGCATCGGCGGCATCGAATTCGACGTGGCCAAGCCCTGCATCCGCTGCGTGTTCACGACGGTGGACTTCGAGCGCGGCGCGTTCGATCCATCCGGCGAACCGCTGCGCACCCTGCTTACCTACCGCAGGACGCCGAAGGGTGTGGGCTTCGGCCAGAACCTGATTCCGCGTGGCGCCGGCACGCTGCGCGTCGGCGATGCGCTTGAAGTGCTGGCTTGAATGCTGCGCCGCGATGGAGCATCTGCTCTAGCGTTGCGCCGTAGCCTCGCACTCCCATGACCGCATACGACACCATCATCGTCGGCGCCGGCTCGGCGGGCTGCGTGCTGGCGAACCGGCTGAGCGCGGATCCGCACCATCGCGTGCTGCTGCTCGAGGCGGGCGGGCACGACTGGCATCCGTTCATCCACATGCCGGCCGGTATCGCCAAGATGGTGAACCGCAAGGGCATCAACTGGGACTACTACACCGAACCGGAGCCGCATCTCGACAACCGTCGCCTGTGGTGGCCGCGCGGCAAGGTGCTTGGCGGCTCCAGTTCGATCAATGCGATGTGCTACATCCGCGGCGACGCGCGCGATTACGACGAATGGGCGCGGCTGATCGGAGACGAGCGCTGGAACTGGAACGGCGTGCTGCCGTTTTTCAAGCGCGCCGAGGCGAATGCGCGCGGGGTCGACGCGCTGCATGGCGCCGACGGGCCGCTTGCGGTGCAAGATCTGAAATACCACAGCGTGCTGACCCAGGCATTCGTCGATGCGGCGCAGGCCTGCGGCCACGCGCTCAATGGCGATTTCAACGGCGAGCGCCAACAGGGCGTCGGTTTCTACCAGGTCACGCAGAAGAACGGCGCGCGCTGTTCGACCGCCGCCGGCTACCTGCGCGCAGTGCGTGGGCGCGCGAACCTGCGCGTGCTCACGCGCGCAGCCGTGCAGCACGTGCTGCTCGACGGCCACCGCGCGGTCGGCGTCGACTATCGCCACCACGGACGCCTGACGCGCGCGGAAGGCCGCGAAGTGATCCTGTGCGGCGGCGCGATCAACTCGCCGCAGTTGCTGATGCTGTCCGGCATCGGGCCAGCCGACCACTTGCGCGACGCGGGTGTCCGCGTCACGCACGAATTACCCGGCGTCGGCGCAAACCTGCAGGACCATCTGGACATCTGCACCCTGCAGCAGTGCACGAAACCGGTGAGTTACGACCGACTCAGCGACGTGGCCGTTGCTCTCCAGTACCTGCTGCGCCGCGACGGGCCAGGGACGTCGAACATCGCGGAGGGCGGCGGCTTCGTGCGCACGTCACTCGCGCCGGACGAGCGCTGCGACGTCCAGCTGCACTTCATCCCCGCCCTGCTCGACGACCATGGCCGCCACCGCCTGCCCGGCTACGGTTACACCCTGCACGCCTGCAACCTGCGTCCGCACAGCCGCGGCACGATCCGGCTCAAGTCGGCCAGACCGACCGACAAACCGGCGATCCGCGCCAACTACCTCAGCGACGCAGAAGGAGCCGATCTGCGCACCATGATCGCGGCGGCCAAGGTCTCGCGCGAAATTTTCGCCGCCGCGCCGTTCGACGCCTATCGTGGCAAGGGAATCTTCCCCGGCGAGGATGCGCGCAGCGACGCCGACCTTGCCGCCTTCATCCGGCGCAAGGCCGAAACCGTGTATCACCCGGTCGGCACCTGCCGCATGGGCAACGATGACTCAGCCGTCGTGGATTGCGAACTGCGCGTGCGCGGCCTGGCCGGGCTGCGCGTGGTCGACGCCTCGGTGATGCCCTGCCTGCCCGGTGGCAACACGAATGCGCCGACCATCATGATCGCCGAACGCGCGGCCAAGTTGATCGCGGGCACCCAGGCTGCCTGATCGGCGCAAACGATACGCCTCAGTACCCCGCCGGCACGTATCCGAACCGCGCCATCTGCTTGCGATGCGCGGCGACGACGCGCGCGACTTGGTCGCGGCTGAGCGCCTCGCGCCACTGGTTGCTGCGGCCATCACGAAAAAAACGCGTGCTGTCGCCTGCCGCCTCGACAAAACCGTCGCGCTTTTCCATCTCGGCGAGAACGCGGAAACTGGCGTGGTCGATCGCGCGTTCGAAGCGTGCGCGATCCTGGCCGAGTCCGACCAGGCGCGCCACCTTGCCGAACCATTTGACCGGCTTTTCCAGCAAATCCTCGTAACGCAACACGAGCACGCGCGGCCCGGCCGTGTCTGCCCAACTGGCGACGTGGCTGGACCAGGAGCGCAGGACCTGGCTGACGAACAATTCGACATTGCCGGTCGCGACCGCCTCGTTGCCGAGGCGTTCGATCGCCGTATCGAGATCCACCTGGAAATGATGGCTCATGCTGATCGCGACATCGAGCGGATTGCGCACGACGTAAATCGCGCCGAACGTGACCTGCGGGTTGTGCAGCGGATGGCCGTGGAAGTCGCCCTGCAGGTTGTGGGTCTTGACGAACACGATGCCGGGATGGCGTGCGGCGATGTCGGCGTGCACCAGCGGTCGCAAGGCGGCGATTTGTTCGAGATCGAGATCGAGACTCGGCCGGCCCGCGCGGCGCGCGTACATTTCGGGCAGCGCCTCGTCCTCGCCGTAACGCGGCAATTCGGCGAGCGGCACCGGCTCGCGCCGGTTCGCGGCCAGATTGGCGAGGAACACGCGCAACCAGGTGTTGCCGGATTTCGGATACGAGGCGAGCCAGAGAATGCTGCCCATGCTTGTGCGGTTCAGGCCGCCTGATCGAGTTGCGGCGGCAGCGGGCAGTGCAGGGCCGCGCAGATGGTGCGCAGCAATTCCGCCTCGGTGACGCTGACCTTGCCATCGGCGCCGATCGCGGCGGTCAGGCCGCGCACGAGCAGTTCCTTGCCGGCGGGCGTGAGCGCGTCGAGGATGGGCAGGGCGCGGTCCAAGGCCACCATCCATTCCGCGCGCTGCGTGTACGGCGCGATGTCGTTGGGCAACGTTTCGTTCATGCCAACGAGGTAGGCGCGCTCGGCATCGGCTTCATTGTCGGCGCCGTATTCGGCGATGATGGCAAGCACATCGGCCAGCTCGGATGCGCACCTCACCAACTTCGACGAACCGATCGGTCGCGCCCGGGACGGATCCAGCGCATCCATGACCTGCACCGTGACGAGCTTGACGAGGCAGTATTCCTCCAGGCGCACTTCGCCGTCGGCCTGGATCAATTCGTTGAGCGCGATCAGGAAGGTTTGCAGTTGCGGTCGCGGCTGGCGCCGCAACGCCGGGAAGGCGAGCTGGGCCAGCGGCAGGCGTTGCATCGGATGCAGCGTGTCGGTCTGCGCGAGGACTTCCTCGACGCCCTTGCGCACGTTCGCGTCGAAGCGCTCTTCCAGCAACCCGAGCTGCCGGCCGCGCATCGTCGCCTCGGTGTCGATGGCAAGCGCGAATACCACCTGCTGGCAACGCGTGCCCATGTAGGCCAGGGCGCGCAATTTCTCGGAGATGGTGTCGTGGATCGCGTTCGCGGTCCGGTAGTCGTCGTTGCCGGGCCTGGCAACCTGGGTGACAACCTCCTGCGGCGTCAACGACATTTCCGCATCCGCCTGCGGCAGGGCAGCTTGTGCCGGGGCGGCGGCGGGCGCGCTCGCGCCCATGGCGGCAGCGATCGCCGCCGGCGCGAATCCCGAAATCGAGACCTGTGCGCCGTCGCTGTCGCCGACCGGCAGCGGATTTGCCCAGGCCCTGGCGATGGCGTCGAATTCGACCGGATCGAACGCGGGGTCGATGGCCTTGATGCGCAGGTGCAGCGGCGGATGCGTGGCGAACAGCGCCGAGTAGCCGACGCCGTCGCCGAACAGCATGTGCGCGACTTCCTCGGTTTCGCCGCTGGAAAGTTTCGAGCCGTCCGCCAGTCCGCCGATCTTCTTCAGCGCGCCGGAAATGCCCCGCGTCTGCCTTGTGAACTGCACGGCCGACGCATCAGCGAGGTATTCGCGCTGGCGCGAAATTCCGGCCTTGATCAGGCGCCCGAAGAACACGCCGATGTAGCCGATGGCGAGAATCGCCACGCCGACCAGCACGATGTAACCCGAATCGCGGCTGCGCCCCGTGTTGGCGGCGATCTTGCGCCCGATGATGCCGATCACGAGGATGCCGAACAGCACGCCCATCAGGCGGATGTTCAGGCGCATGTCGCCATTGAGCACGTGGCTGAACTCGTGCGCGATCACACCCTGCAATTCATCGCGATTGAGTTTGTCGAGGCAGCCCTGGGTGACGGTGACGGCGGCATCGGCCGGCGTGTAGCCGGCGGCGAAGGCGTTGATCGCTGGCTCGCCTTCGAGCACATAGATTTCCGGCACCGGCACGCCGGAGGCGATGGCGATTTCCTCGACAACATTGCGCAGGCGCTTGTGCGCGAAGTCCGTCGTCGCCGGTTCGACGAAGGTCGCGCCGAGCTGGCGCGCGACCACGCCGCCGCCGCCGCGCAAGGCCGTGATCTTGTACATCGAACAGGCGCCGATGATGCCGATCACGAGCACGCTGTTCCAGAATATCACCGCGCCGAAACCGGGATGCACGCCATGTCCGGATGAGCCAAACGCGAGGAACAGCACGAAATCGAGCGCGGCCACGATGCAGGCGACCGCGAGCACGAACAGCACGAGCATGCGCTTCGTGTGCGTGCGCGCACGTTCCTGCTGGGCGAAGAAGTTCATCTTCGCGATCCCCGGCTAGCCGTCGCAATCCGGATCAGGAAAACGACACTTTCACCGCCTTCTTCGCCTCCGGCGATTCGACTTCCCACGACGTGGCCGACGCGAAGTTGAACATGTTGGCGATGATCGAGCTCGGGAACACCTCGCGCTTGTTGTTGTAGTACATCACGCCGTCGTTGTAAGCCTGGCGCGCGAACGAAACCTTGTTTTCAGTCGAGGTCAATTCTTCCGACAACTGCATCATGTTCTGGTTGGCTTTCAGATCCGGGTAATTCTCGGACACCGCGAACAGGCTCTTGAGCGTGCCGGTGAGCTGGTTTTCGCCGGCGCTCAGCTGCTGCATCGCCTGCGGATCGCCGGGATTGGCCTTCGCCGCGGCCAGACCGCCCATCGCCGCGCCGCGCGCCGCGATCACCGCCTCCAGGGTCTGGCGTTCGTGCGCCATGTAGGCCTTGGCGGTCTCCACCAGGTTCGGGATCAGGTCGTAACGGCGTTGCAGCTGCACGTCGATCTGCGCGAACGCGTTCTTGTAACCGTTGCGCGCGGTGATCAGGCCGTTATAGATGCCGACCAGCCAGAACACGATGCCGATGACGACGATAAGCAGGATTATCGAACCCATAACACACGTGCTCCCGTTTGGCGTTACCATGACGCCCCGTGCGAAAAGCATAGCATGGCCGAATCCGCCGCCGTGCGGACGTTCCGGAAGAGGGATTCACTGCAATGTTTCATCTGCGTACGCCGGCAGTGCTGGCGTTGCTCACGCTGGTAGTGCATGCGGCGACGGCCGATGCGCGCGACGTGCGCGAGAAATGGATCCACCGCAGCGCCGAGCAGGGCGTGCGCGTGTCGGCGAATCCAAAAGCGGTCGCCAAGGACTTCGCCGGCTGGATGGACCAGATCGAGCGGTCCGGACAGATCTCCGGCATGGCCGCCGCCATCGTCAAGGACGATACCGTGCTCTTGCAGCGTGGTATCGGTTACGCGGATGCCGAACGCGGCGAGCACGTCTCGGTGGATTCGCCGTTCCGCCTGGCATCCCTGTCGAAGGCGTTCGCCAGCGCGCTCGCCGCCATGCTCGTCGACGAAGGCATGCTCAACTGGGACACGCGCGTGTCCGGCGTGCTGCCTACATTCGAGCTGAAGAACATCGAGGCAAGCGACAAGCTTACCGTACGCGACATCCTCAGCCAGCGCGTCGGTCTGCCGCACAACACCTACGACCGCCTGCTCGAACAGGACGAACCTTACGAGGAACTCGTCGACAAACTGCGTGACGTGCCGATGACCTGCGACGTTGGCGAGTGCTACGGCTACCAGAACATCACGTTCGCGCTGATCGGCGACATCACCTACGCGGTGAGCGGCGATTTTTTCTACCACCAGGTCGAGAAACGCATTTTCCACCCGCTCGGCATGGACGACGCCACCTACGGCCGCGTCGCCCTGGAAGCCAGCAAGGACTGGGCGCGTCCGCATGCGCGCCGCGGCCACGCCTGGGTGCCGATTCCGATCAAGGAGGCCTACTACCATGTCCCTGCGGCGGCCGGCGTCAATGCCAGCATCAAGGACATGACGCAATGGCTGGTCGCGCAAATGGGCGAACGCCCGGACGTGCTGCCGGAGAAACTCCTGACCACGGTGCACGCGCCACTGGTGGAGACGCCGAGCGAGCGTCGCGCCACACCGTGGCGGCGCGCACGCCTGGACGATGCCCAATATGCGCTCGGCTGGCGCGTCTACGACTACGCCGGCCAGACCCTGATCTACCACGCCGGGGCGGTCCAGGGTTACCGCTCGATGATCGCGTTCTTCCCGAAATACCGTTTCGGCGCGGTGATGTTGTGGAACTGCGAGTGCGCGCTGCCCGGCGGCCTCATGCCCATGCTGCTGGATCGCTACCTCGGGTTGCACCAGGTGGATTGGGCGGGACTGGAATCGTTGCAGCCGGCACGGCATGCTTTGACGGCGAGCAATCGCCGCTAAGCCGGATCGTCCGCGCATGCTGATCGCCGAACACTTCTTCCTCATCGCCTGCGACCCGCGCTCGGGCATGCTGACATGGCCGCGCCGCGATCAGGACGCTGGCGAATTGGTGGCGGCTTCCCTGCTGGTGGATCTGGCCGTGCACGAGCGCGTGCATCTACGCGACGGGCTATTGCGCGTCGATTCGCAACTGCCGTCGAATTACCCCTTGCTCGGCGAAGCGATGCATCTGCTGGCCGAGGAGAAGACGACCGTCGCCGGCGGCATTGACCTGATCGCCCGAAAAATGTCGCCCTTGCCGCCCAAGATTCTCGATGCCTTGTTCCGCCGCGACTTCATGCATCGCATTGAATATCGCGACTGGCGCCTGCGCCAGCGACTGCGCTATCCGCTGCGCTCGGTGCAAGCGCGCAACGAGGCGCTCAAATCGTTCCAGTCGGCCGCGCACGCGGACGATCCGCACGGATTGGCATTGCTGATGATGGCCGACGTCACCGGCATCCTCGCCAAGCACCTGAACGCCCACGATCACGCCCCGGCCGTGCAACGGCTGCTCGCCCTCAATCACGTCGAGACGTGGGCGCCGCAGTCCATGCGTGTACTGGCGGCGGTCAGGGATGCGTTATTGGCGTAGGTGAAAAAGCCGCGTATTGCTTGCTGCGCTAGTGTCGTTGCCAGGCTCGCGCATCCTGCAGCGATCTTTCCGCTGAACCGTCCTTGGTGATCACCTCCGTTCGGCGTCCATGCCTCGCCTGAGACTGCCGCGCGAATTGCGCTTCAACGCAACTCGCATGCGTCGCAGTTCTCAACCCCCCAATTTAAACTCTATGCGGCGGGTGGCCTGTTCCTCGGCAGGCTGGCCGTTGACCATGCGCGGCTTGAACGTCCAGCGCCGCACCGCCTCCAGTGCAGCCTGGTCGAACACGCGTGTGGGTTGCGAGGTGGCCACCTTTGCGTTGGCAACCTTGCCGTCGGTCGTGATCGTGAACGCCACTTCGACCCAACCTTGCTGGCGCGAGCGATACGCCTCGGGCGGATAGCTCGGCGGCACCGACTTGAGCAATTGCGCCGGCGTCGTCACGGGAGCCGGTGCTGGCGTGGCGACGGCAGGTGCCGGCGCCGGCGCGGGCTTCTGCTCGGGAGGTGGCGCGGGCTTCTCGACCGGCGGCGGCGCGGCTGCAGGCGCTGGCGCGGCCGCGGCCTGCGCGGCCGCCTTCTGATCCGCCGCAGCCTTGGCGGCAGCGGCCTGTGCAGCGGCAGCAGCGACCTGCTGATCGTGATCGGCCTGCTTCTTCTTGGCGTCGAGCTTGCCGCGCAGGATCGTCAGCGTGTAATTGCTCGGATCGAACTTGGCCAATTCGTCGATCACGCGCGCTGCCTCGTCCAGGCTGCCGCCGTTGATTTCCTGCTCGACCGCACCGGTTGCGAACGGGAACATCTCGCGCAACGCCGATTCGGCGATGTGGTTCTTCGGATCCTTCGCCAGCACCTGCAAGTAGTACTCCAGCGCGTTGTTGCCCTGCGGAGCCACGTAGCGCTTCTCGCTGAAGGCGGCGCTGGCCGCCTTCATCAACTGGTCTTGCGTCATTTCCGGAGCGGGCGCCGGAGCGCTCGCCGCAGGTGCAGCGGCGGTGGCGGCCGGCGCGGCGGGTTTCGCCGGCGCGGCCGGCGGCGGCGAGTTGCCGCCGCAAGCGGCAACGATCAGGCCAAGGACGGCGACAGGAAGGAATCGGGCAAACCCGGACGCGGCGGTTGGGATGTTCGCAATTTTGTCGGCCATGATCGGAAAGTCCGCTGAAGGAAATGGAATCGCGCCTTTTCGCCTGCAACTTTCTGGCCAACCGCGTCAACGGGCACCTCGGCCCCCTGACTCGGCCACAGCGCGGTATGCACAAGGTAGCGCACTGTGACGGCTGCCGCAAATGCGGGCGGGTGTCGCCCGATCCGCGGAATCCTTGGCGGACGCGACCGCGCCGCCGGCATCCCGCGGCGTTACTGGAATCCGTCCTTGAAGATCTCGTCGTCGTCGGGAATCACGAGCAGGTTCGCCGACAGCGGCGGCAATGCGGACAAGGTCAGCGCGTCGCTCGTGATATTGCCGCTGCCGGTCTGCGCCAACGCGCTACCCCCGGTGAAGCCGAAGAGTTTCCAGGCGGCGGTGTGGCTGGCGTTGAAACTCAACGCCACATCGTGGACGACCGTGTCCTTGTTGCTGAGCAGCACGAACGTGCGCGCATTGCCGTGGAAGGCGTAGGCGCCGACCTGGTCGACATCGGCGCTCGTCGCGCCGACGCTGTCGCCCTGCACGCGGCCGCCGGCGCCGTCGTAGTTCAGGAAAATGGCGAACGCCTTTTCCGCCTGCGTGTTTGCGGCCGGCGCGATCCAGCGCGTGGCCAGGTCGACGCCTTCGCGCGCGAAGATCGCGAGCGCTTCGGCCTGGGCGACCGCACCGCTGACCGTGTTGTCGTTGCCCCAGTTGTACTCAGTGATCGCCAGGCGCGTGCCGGGGCAGTACTGGGCGATCCATGCGCGCACGCGCGGGATCAGGTCGGGTTTGTTGTAATGGTTGTTGTCCGCATCGCCCAGGTATTGACCGATCCACGATTCCGACACCCAGCCCGGGTCATACAGTTCCTTGAGCGAACGCAGGCGCAGGGCCGCGGTGGTCGGATCGTCCGCGTCGCTGAGCGAGACGTTGGTGCCCTGCGGGTAATAGTGCAGGTCCAGATAGTCGACGAGGCGGCTGCCGTGCTGGGCTTGATCGGCACACACCTGCTGCAGATACCAGGCGACGAACGGCAGGCCGCCGTGGTTCTGGCGATCGGTGCCATCCAGGCAATTGCCGCGCGCCGCGTCGTCTGCGGACGTGAACAGGTCGCAGTAGCCCCAGGTGACCGGGCCGGTGACGAGCGCATTCGGCTCCTGCTGCTTGATCGCGCCGGCATAGGCGACGGTTTTGCCCCAGATTTCATCGTATGTCGGCGGCTGCGGATGCACGTCGCGGTGCGTGGAATTCCACAACATCACTTCGTTGTCGAGCGTGAACAACGTGACTCCGCCGTTCGCCGCGGTACCGAACGTCGACTGCATGTGCGCGATCCAGCCTTGCTCGAAACTCGGATCGACGACTATCGAAGTGTCGTGCGGATCGTTGTTGACGAGGTGATACCAGCCATTGTTCGCGTCGTAAAGCACGCAGTTCGTCGAGGCATTCGATGCCGGGTTGCAGTCGCCGCTGCCGGCGTCGGTGTCGTATGGATCGGATGCATCGTTGGTGTAGGGCAACGGCACCTGCGCGCCGTATTTCCGGATCGAGAATCCGGCAAAGTACGGATGATTCTTCGGGCTGTCGCCGCGCGGCGCCCAGCCGATGGTCGGGATCGTCATCAGCGGCTGGCTGCCGGGATGGCGCGCCGCGGCGATGAACGCGTCCGCGGAATTGCCGGCCGGCGGCGTACCGGTACAGGTCGGCGCGGCGCAGTCGGGAATGTTCTCCCAGAAATAGTCGCGCGCCGTGTTGTGCACGTCGACCTGCCAGTTGTAGCGCGTGGTCGAATTGCCACCCCAGCGGTCCACGCTATAGCCCATCTGCGCGTTGCGCGCGCTGTTGCCATAGGCCACGCCGAAGATCTGCGGGCTGAACGCATGCACATTCGCGGTGAGATCGACGCTGACGTTTACCGCGGCAGCGGCAGCGGCGCCGGACCACAATCCGGCCACGAGTCCCAGAATCATGCGCATCCGAGTGCTCCCGAAAACGGAGCAAGCCTAGGCGAGCGGATGCGCGAAAAACTCCGACTGCGTCACAGCGCGGAGGGCGTGGAGATGGGGGAAGAGAGCGGGAGTCCGGATAAGGACTCTCCCTGCGCTGGGCAAGTCACAGGGAGAGTGAACCGATTTATCAAAGATGTAGTAGTGAACTTTCCCGCCGCGGTCGTCGAATGAATCCGGTTCCGGGCGAATCCGGACGCTGAACCCTCGTCCGGTCGGCTCAGGCGAATCCTTGCGCCTTGTAATTGAGCCAGTGTATTGCCTTGCGAGAAGTGTTGCTTACTTCTTCTTCGCGGTCTTGCGTGCGGTCTTCTTGGCGGCCTTGGCCTTCACGGTCTTTTTGGCGGCCTTCTTAGCGGGTTTCTTTTTTGCAGCTTTTTTCATAGCCATATCGCGTCTTAGCTCCTCGTCAGTTGGTAGTTGCTGCCCAGTAAAAGCGTGCAGGAACGCTTCGCACAGCAGATCGCTGTTCGTCGCGTGCCTGAGATTGTTCACTTGCCGGCGTGTGCGTTCATCGGAGAGAAGTCTGAGTACGTGAAGCGGTATCGATACCGTCACTTTTTTCACGGCGACCGATTTGTGGCCGTGCTCGATGTAAGGTTGTACGAACTTCTCTCGCGCCATAAATCCTGTTACGCGTATCTTACGCCGGGGCAAAAATTATTCCCGGATTTTTTCCGTGTCAACAGGTTTGTGCGTGCGACGCCGGCCGCGGACAACCCGCCCCGCACCCATCCAAACCGGATTGTGGCAACGGCAAACGGCCGCCGGAGTCGTATAGATTTATCCATATGGACGTCTATACGTCTTTCCTGCCATACACGAATGCGACGCGGCGCGGCGCGTGCGGTCGACCGCGAATCGACGCAGAGCAAGCAAATATGCGGCTTGCAGGTGTGTGTGCACGATCGCACGCCGTGCACGCAAGCGCGCCACGCGAATGCTTGTTCGAAATCACGTTCGAATCGCATTCGCCGTAGCGTACGCTCGCGACGACGCGCGCAGCGATCGCAAACACGCGCCGCGCACGCCCGATCTGCCCCGAAAAAAAATTTTCGGCCGACGCCGAATCGACGCACTCGAATGCACCATTTGCGCAAAACTGCGCAACTTTCGCGGACGCACAAACGCATCGCGCGCGTCGGGAGTCGACGCGCGCGATGGACGTTTCGGAGAATCTTTTTGCGTGAACGCGCGGCGAAAAATCGGCGCGACCGAGCGTCAGTGCTCTTCGCTATCGATCAACTCGACATAGGCATCCGGATCGAGCAGCTCTTCGCTTTCCTCGGCGAGGTTGCTCGGCTTGACCACGAAGATCCAACCTTCGCCGAATGCGTCTTCGTTGATCGTTTCGGGCTTGTCGGCGAGCGCGCTGTTGACCGAAACCACTTTTCCGGAAACGGGTGCGTAGACGTCCGAGGCGGCCTTGACCGACTCGACCACGGCGCAGGCATTGCCGGCCGTCACGTCGTCGCCGACGCTGGGCAATTCCACGTAGACCAGGTCGCCGAGCAGGCCCTGTGCGTGGTCGGAGATGCCGATGGTCACCGTGCCGTTGTCCTCGACACGCGCCCATTCGTGGGACTTCATGAATTTCAGATCGCCGGGGATTTCATTCATTGCCGTGGTCCTGGGTGACGGATACCGCTGTGCCGATTTTACACACGAACAGGCAGGGGAAAGTCAAATGCCTTCGATCGCTTTGCCGTCGCGCACGAAAGGATATTTCACCACGCGCACCGGCACCAGCTTGCCGCGGATGTCCACCTGCGCGCTATCGCCGTTGCCGGCGGGTACGCGCGCGAACGCGATTGCCTTGCCCAGCGTCGGCGAGAACGTGCCGGACAGTATTTCGCCGTCGCCTAAGCGCGTGACGACGCGCTGGCCGTGGCGCAGCACGCCCTTGTCATCCATGACCATGCCGACCATGACGCGGCGGACGCCTTCGGCCTTTTGTTTTTCCAGCGCGGCACGGCCGATGAAATCGCGACTCGCGTCGAGCGCGACGGTCCAGGCCAGTCCGGCCTCCCAGGGCGAGGTGGACTCGTCCATGTCCTGGCCATACAGGTTCATGCCGGCTTCCAGGCGCAGCGTGTCGCGCGCACCAAGGCCTGCCGGCTTTACGCCGGCCGCGGCGAGCCGCTTCCACAAATCGATGGCTTGCGCCTCGGGCACGATGATCTCGTAGCCGTCCTCGCCGGTGTAGCCGGTGCGCGCGATGAACAGACCATCGCCCTCGCAGGCGACGAACTTGCCCAGCTTCTCGGCCTTGGCGCGCGTCCCGTCACTCAACAGGGAATGCACCTTGGCGCGCGCGTGCGGGCCCTGCACGGCGATCATGGCCAGGTCCGCGCGTTCGGTCACGGATACCCCGAACGCCTTCGCCTGTTTTTCAATCCAGGCCAGGTCCTTGTCGTGCGTGGCCGCGTTGACGACGACGCGGAAGTAGTCCTCGGCCAGGAAATACACGATCAGGTCGTCGATGACGCCGCCGTTCTCGTCGAGCATGCACGAGTACAACGCCTTGCCGGAAACCTTGAGCTTGTCCACGCTGTTGGCGAACAGATGGCGCAGGAATTCGCGCGTCTTCGCCCCGCGCAGGTCGACCACGGTCATGTGCGAGACGTCGAACATGCCGGCGTCGCGGCGCACGGCGTGGTGCTCCTCGATCTGCGAACCGTAATTGAGCGGCATGTCCCAGCCGCCGAAATCCACCATCTTGGCGCCGTGCGCGCGGTGAGTGGCGTTGAGAACGGTCTGCTGGGTCATGGCGGCGAAGGGATGGAGAAAGGGGCGTCATTGTAGCGGACTGGCCTGGCAAGGAATAAAACCGCGCCCTGCCCGATCTTGCACAAGATGCCCGAATCGCCACTCGTGCGCGACCTCTCGGCTCAAGGTTTCCCGCTCGCCGGTGGCCGCATCGACTGCGTCGGCAGCACGCTCGTCGCCGCGCGGGTCTTTCTCCGCGAAATAGACGTCGATCGTTGGAACGCCTTGGAGCTCGGCGCTGCCGTGCCAGGCCCGCGCGTGGGGAAGATTGACCGTCTTGCCGTTGATCGTGACGCTTGCGCTTGCCTTCTGATCCGCGCAGGCGCTGGTCGTGCCGAGCACGAAACTGATCAGCAGAACCTAAACGAACTGTTCTTCGAGATTCTCCGGATGCCTGGTTTGTGGTTGGATCGTTCTTGACTACTGACTGTCAAGGACAGCCTTCAAAACCGCTATTGAAGATGATGTCGCCTTGCTGCAGCTCGTAGGCGCCGATGTCGATGAACATTCCGGCTTTGCGCGGGTAACCCGCACCGCGCTGATCGTATTGCAGTGCGCCGCCGCCGTTGTCGATGGCGATGCTGCCGCTGCCGAGGGCGTGCGTGAAGGTGAGTCCGCCGTTGTTGCGTAATGGCCCAAGCAGGGGACACGCGCCGGAATAGGAACTCTGGAAACTCGACATTGGCACCGATGGATCGGGCGCGCGAATCAGATCGCCGGCACCCGTGAACGTCACGCTGGCCATGCCCGACGGCGCCACGGCGATATCGTTGCTGGTAATCACGCTGTTGTTCGCAATCGTGTTGTTCGAGATCAGCGTGCTGTACAAACCGACCGTCATCGATCCGAAAAAGGGGCTGAAGGTGGCACCGGCCGAGTTGCCTGCGGCGTTGGTATTGCGGTTGAACGCGATCGTGCTGCTGTAGATCATGCTCGGCACGCGGGAATATAGACCGGCATCGCGCGCTGCGTAATTGCCGGAAATCGTGCTGTTCTTCATCACCAGTGTGGAATTCGGCGCAAGCCCCACGCCCACTCCCAAACCGCCGATCGCATCCGTCGCGAGATTGCCGGAAATCGTCGAGTTGTTGATCGTGGCGCCGGTGGCCGCCGCGATGCCGCCGTCCTTGCTGGCGCTGTTGAGCGAAATCGTCGTGTAGCCGGCGGAAAAATCGCCGCCTGCAAAGGCGGCTCCGCCGGTGGCGGTGGTACCGCAAACGCTGTTGCGGGTCATGGAGCTGTACTTCGCAATCAGAGTGCCCTTCGTGTAGATGGCGCCGCCAATGCCGCTGATATTGGGTTGGGCATTGCCATAACGACAGCCGGCGCTGCAGTAACTGACATTCGAGTGTTCGAGCAGCACGTTACCGGCGGAATAAACGCACCCGCCCTTCGGGTTCGGTGACGCACTGCTTCCATAGTATTGAGCCTGTTCGATATCGATATCGAACAGGCTGAGCGTGCCGGTGCCGGAGTGCGCGAGTACGCGGGAACCGGCATACGCCGGTCTGATCGCGATGTGCTGGGTCGGACCCTGCAGGATCAGCGAGTGCTGCGCGATCGGAATGGCGTCGGCAAGCGAGACGATGCTGCAGGACGTCTGCGACAAATCGACCGTGTCGCCGCTGGCCGCGTGATTGAGCACGATGTCGCGCAAGCTGCCGGCAACGGGTGGAGTTGGGGGTGAAGCATCGCTGCAATCGGTCACCATCCATGTGGCGGCGTACGCCTGGGGTACCGCCAAGGTGAACAGTGCAGCGCAACAAGCGGCCAGCGGTCTGCGCCGGGCAGAATGCAATACTGATGGCTTGGATTTTTTCATGGTTGCCTCCTAGAACAGCGCGGGGCAGCCTTCGAAGTTGGTATTGAAGACAATGTCGCTCTGCCGCACTTCGGTGGCGCCGATGTCGATGGCCGCACCGGAAACCCGGTTATTGATGTTCTGATCGGTGGCGAGATTGAGCGGATTGCTGCCGGCATCGATGGCGGGACTCCTGCTCAGCAGGTCATGGGTGAACGTCGGCCCGCCGTTGGGGTGCAGCGGTGCGAGCAGCGGACAGGCGGTGGTCACGGTCGGCGGTTGTTGCGGACCGCTCGATGCGCGAATGATGTTGTGGTCGCTGGTGATGGCGACGTTATACGGCGCGAACGTCTGTGCGCTGAAATCGCGCTCGGTCGTGCCGTAAGTGTTGTTCGACAGGATCGAGCTTTGCAGCGTCAAGGGTGAGTTGTGGCCGCTGGCGACCACATGCAGGCCAACCGAAAAATAGTCGAACCCGCCGCCCGACTTCGGCAGCCTGCCGCGACTCGCCTTGTTGAACGCGATGGTGCTGTTCTGCACGCTGGTCGGAATTTCCGAAACGACGCCGCCGACGACGGCATTGGCGGCGTTGTTCCCGGAGATCGTGCTGTTGGTGATCTGCAGGGTATCCGTGCCATTGCCGATCGCGAAAACGCCACCAACACCGAGCGAGCCGGAAGCGTCAGCTGCGGTATTGCGCGAGATGGTCGAGGCGGTGATGCTGCCGCCATGGCGGCTGAAGACGCCGCCGGCCTGCCCCTTCGAGTAATTGCTGTCGATCGTCGTGTTCGAGATGGAGAAGCTCGCATCGGTGGCGCCGCCACCGCCGTCGGCCGAACCCAGGGTCTTGGCCGAATTGGCCCGGATCTCGCTGTACTTGAGCAACAAGGCGCCGTGTGCGAAGACGCCGCCACCGCTCGCATTGGCTGACGGGTCAGTGCCCGGGTTGGCCGGTTTCACCGTGCACTTGAACACTTCCGTGTGATCCAGGATCACATTCCCCGACGAGTAAATACAGCCGCCCTTTGCTGGACCGTTCGGGTAGAAGTGGTTGTATTCGATGAGGAGGTTTTTCACGGTCAGTGTGCCGGTTCCCGTGTGGGTCAGGACGCGATCGTTTTGATAAGCGCCGTTGTAATAACCCGTGATCGCCTGCGCATGGCCCAGCAGGGTAAGGCTGTCCTGCGTAATCGCGATCGCACCCGTGGTCAGGCTGATCGTGCTGCTCGGGCAGTTCGACAAATTGAGTTGCGAGAAATCGACGGTGTCGCCGGAAGCGGCAACATTGGCGACGATGTCGCGCAGACTGCCGGCACCGCTGTCGGCGCAGGTGGTCACGGACCAGGTGTTCGCGGCGATCGCCTCCGGCGCCGCCAGCGAAAACAACATCGCGCAGCAGGCGGCGAGCGGCCGGCGTTTCGCGGTGGAGAGCAAGGTCTTGGTGATAGAGGTCATGGCTGGGCTCCGCTCGCCCGACAAGGGCGTTCCACAGACCAGAATGCAACTCGGGGCGGAACCGAACAGAATCAGCAACTCGCCTCGAAGCCACTGCGGAAGATCTCGTCGCCGCCTGGCGCGCCGGCCCAGAAACCGCTGCGCAGCGTGTAGCCGTTCGCACAGGCACGCGCGGCGGCATGCTGGCCGACCGTGCCACCGAGCGTGTAACCGGCTCCGCTCATGGCCGCACCACCGGCGCCGGGAACATTCCAGTGTAGGTCGTAACCGCCGCCGGATTGGGCGAACGAGCCACTGCCGGAAAGTGCGGCAACGACGCAGGCGATCAAAAGGATGCGGATGCGGCGATTCATGGCTGCTGTTCCTGCGCCTGCAACCGTTCCACGCGTTCGCTCAACGCATCGAGGCGGGACTTCAAGTCGGCGATTTCTGCGTCCTTCTCCGCGCGCAGCTCACGCAGCGCTTCCACGGTCATCGCCTCGAAGCCCTGCGGGCCGACGCTGAGATAGCCGTCCGGCGTCTTGCCCACCCATTCCGGAAACACCGGTTGCACCTCCTGCGCGATGAACCCGGTGTGGCGGCCGGCCGGATGCAGTTCGTTGTCTGGATGCGCGTACTCGAACGTGACGCCGCGCAGTCGCAGCAGCTTGTCGAGCATGTGATCGAGCGGCTGGATGTCCCGCTTCAGGCGGGCGTCGGACGGTGCCGCCCACGCGCCGCCGCCGGGCTTGTACGCCTGGGCGGTACTCCCCGTCAGGGTCAGATTTCCCTGATTCACGGTAACGTTGCCGGGTGCATCAATCGAAAGATAATTCGTGAAACCGGATGTGGCCTCGATCGCAAACACTGCGTCGCTCTGGCCGGTACCACTGACGCTCAGGTTGAAACCATAGTTCGAACTGCGCGGCAACATGACGATGTCCGCGTTGGCGCTGGGCGCGGTCGCCGAACCGCGAATGGTCAACTCGACATCGGGAATGTACGGTGTGGTGTTGATGCCTACGCCACCGCCAGCGCGCACGAGGAACTGGTTGTTGCCACTGGAGGTGAATTGATTGGCCGAAGCGCCGGTTGAATCCGACCAGATGAAAGTGCCATCATCCGCTGTGCCGCCCGTATCGGCGGCGCTGCGCACATGGGCGTAGGATCCCGCCGCCATGCTGGCAAAGCCACCGGCCTTGTTGACCTGCCCGCCCGGCACCACCGCGGCGAAACCGCCGGCGACATTGAGCTGTCCACCGCCAATCGTGCTGTAGGTTCCGTTCGCGCTGTTCGCGTTGCCCCCGCCTACAAATGCCCCGCCACCGGCAGTATTGGAACTCCCACCGCTAATCGTCCCGAAAATGCCGGAAACCGAGTTGGTGAAGTTTCCAGTCGACCCGCGTGCCCCACCGCCACCGACGGTTACGCCGAACAGGCCGGCCGCGACCGTGTTCACCGAGGACCCGAAGATCACGTTCGGCGAATCGGAAAGTCCCGAGCCGGGATTCGTCGGCTGTATTTGGCCGGCCTGCACGCCGTTGACCTTGAACAGCAACGCCGAACCATCCGTGGTTCCGAGGAAACCGGAACCTATGCCCGCGTTGCCGCCAGTGCTCCAGGTACCGGATGCGAGCGCGACCACACTTGTATCGATTGCCAGCGTGCCGCTGGATGTGATCGTCCCGCCGGTGAGGCCGCTACCGGCCGCGATGCTGGTGACAGTACCCGTTCCCGCAGACTGACAGCTGACCGTTCCGTCCACGTTTACCGCGCTGACCGCCGATCCGGCCGCACAAGTCCCACTCACCCGCTTTTGCAGCACGGCCGTATCCGTGCCGATGGTGACACTCCCGGACGTGCCGCCGCCGGTCAGCCCACTGCCACTCACGGGGGCGACACCGGTAATCGTGCCGCTGCCGACAGTCTGACAACTCACGCTGCCATCGACATTGATCACGCTGACGCTGGAACCGGCCGCACAGGTTCCGCTCACGCGCTGCTGCACCTGCGTGGCATTGATCTGCGTTGCGCCGATGCTGCCGGCGAGCACGCCATAGGCCAGTTGCGAGGTCAGTGCATAGGGCGAATTCTCGATCTTGGTGCGCGGGCTCAAGGGATTGCCGTTGACCGTCACCGCCAGCCAACGCGCGTCGTCGACCATCGTGAGAAACGCGGGTGCGTTGAAATCCAGCCTCACCGTGAACAGGCCATCGACGATCTGCACCGGATCGCTGTTGGCCGCCGTCATCGCAATTGGCGTGCCGATCACGTTGCCGGACGTGGCAGCGTCGTAGAGGGTGAAGATCATGTCCACCGAGGCCGTAACCGGGGCATTGTTCTGACGCAATTCCCCTTGATAAGTGAAAGCCGTGTCCTGCGCGGTCTGCGCCGCCAGCGGCAGCACGGTGAACAACAGGACGGAACACAACAATCGAGTGACGCGGCGCATGACGGATCTCCCATTGCGGACGTGTTTCGCACCATCAGGAATGCGCTCGGGCGCGAAAGCGAACGCGGATGTGGGTGCCTGATATGCTTGTCCGGAGCGGCAAGAGAACGAACGTGGTCAGCGAACCGACCGAACAATTGTTGCGACGCATCCGCGGCGGCGAGGCGGCGGCGCGACAGGCCTTGTACCGACGCTGCCTGCCGCTGCTGCAGCGCTGGGCGCACGGTCGCCTGCCCGGTAGCGCGCGCGACATCGCCGATACCGACGACCTGGTCCAGGTCACGTTGATGCGCGCGCTCAATCATCTGGAGGAATTCGAGGCCGCCGGCGCTGGCAGCTTCCTCGCCTATCTGCGCCAGATCCTGCTCAACGAGGTGCGCGGCGAATTGCGCAAGCGCCAGCGCCGCGGCGAAAAGGTCGACATCGAGGAATTGCCCCTGGCCGACGAGCGCGCCAGCGTGGTCGAACACCTGGTCGGACAGGAGCGCCTGCGCGACTTCGAGAGCGCCCTGGCCGGCCTCGACCGCGAGGATCAGGAACTGATCGTGATGCGGATCGAGTTCGGCATGTCGTACCCGGAAATCGCCCTGGAAACGTCCGCGACGCCGGACGCTGTTCGGATGAGGGTCGCTCGCGCATTGAAAGGGATTGCGAAGCGCCTCGCCCATTACCAGGATTGATCCCGTGCCGACCCGTTCGGATAGCGCCCATACCTTCGACGACGCCCTGCGTGCCATCGCCGACGGCAGGCCGTTGCCGTGGAGCGATCTGGAAACGGATCCCGACGCCGTCGAGGACATCGAAATCCTGCACCTGCTCGACGATGTCGCCACGGCCTACCGCAGCGAGGACGGCGCCGACGCGACGAACCCGCGCACTGTGCTGTTCCGCTGGGGCGCGCTGGAGGCCGAAGAACAGATCGGTCAAGGCAGTTTCGGCGAGGTCTACCGCGCCTTCGATCCCTGGCTCGGCCGCCATGTCGCGCTGAAGCTGTTCCGCGACAGTCGCAACGGCGGCGGCGGGCTGGACGAGGCGCGCCGCCTCGCCCGCCTGCGTCACCGCAACGTGCTCGGCGTCTACGGTTGCGGCGTGCACGACGGCCGCGCCGGCTTGTGGAGCGAGCTGATCGGCGGGCGCACACTGGCTGCGATCGTCGCCGCCGATGGCGCGTTCGCACCCGAAGAAGCGATTCGCTGCAGCCGTGGTCTCGCCCAGGCGCTGGCCGCCGTGCACGCAGCCGGACTCGTGCACGGCGACGTCAAGGCCGAAAACGCGATGCGCGAATCCGGCGGACGCATCGTGCTGATGGATTTCGGCGCCGGCGGCGAGGCGCGGCTGCTCGCGAGCCAACGCCTCATTTCCGGCACGCCGCGCTACCTGCCGCCGGAAGTTCTCGATGGCGCGCCGCTCGGCGTCGCCAGTGACATCTACGCCCTCGGCGTGCTTTTGTACCTGCTCCTCAGCGGACAACATCCTTACAACGCCCTCGACGCCGCAAGTCTGCGCGAAGAACAGCGCCGCAGCGTTCGCCAGGCTCTGCGCACGCTGCGCCCGGAACTCTCACCACGGCTCAGCGATCTGGTCGAGAGCTGTCTTGCGAATGACCCGGCGCAGCGCCCGGCCAGCGCGCAAGCGGTCGACGACGCGCTGGCGCAAATCCAGCACGCGTCCGTTGCGGTGGCGGCAGGACGGCGATTGCCAATCATCGCCCTGGCCGTTGCGGCCATCGCCCTGCTCGCGGTCGCCGCGCTGCTGATCCGACCCGTTGTTTCTCCGCCGGCCTGGGATGCCAGCGCACAATTCCTGCGCGTGGAACCGACAGGCAATGTGGAAATTGCCGCACATTCCACATTGCACGTCGGCGACCGCCTGCGCCTGCGCCTGCGCAATTCGCGCGATGCGTATATCTACGTGCTCAACGAGGACGCCGCCGGCAACGCGACCGTGTTGTTCCCGCTCGCCGGCACCGCGTCGAATCCTCAGCGCGGCGGCAGCACGCTCGTGCTCCCGGGCGGCGACGGCTCCAGGCTGGCCTGGGAGGTCACCGCCGATTCAGCGCGCGAGGAGTTTCTCGTCATCTCCTCGCTCACGCCGCTCGCCGATCTCGAACGCGAACTCGCGAGCTGGAATCACGCGCGGAGCGCGAACGCCACACGCGCGGTAGGCGCGGTCGTGGACGCGCCCGCGCCCGAGCTGAGGGGCGAACACCTGCGGCGGATCCTCGCCGGACTCGCGCAGGATCCTGCGCACGTGCGGGTGTGGCAATTCAGCTTTCCGCATGCGCTGTGAGGCCACGGGCGCACCGCCCGTCATGCCGAGGACCGCGACCTTGCGCGATGCTATGCTTGCTCGCGACTGCTGGAGGGCACGTCGATGCGGCGGCATTTGTCGGGATCGAAAGTTCGCGCGAAGGGATTGCGCGCGCGCATCATGCTGGCGGCACTGCTTTCCGGCGCCTGCGCAACTGCCGCCACGGGCTCCTTGCCACCGCGCTACGTCGACCTGATCCGCCACGACAAGTTCGCCGAGGCGGAAAGCGCGGCGGCGGCGGAAACCGCGAAGATCGAATCCGATCCGCGGCACAAGCCGGAGGCGCTGTGCGCGGCGCTCGAATTCCAGGCGCGGGTCGTTTCCTTCGATATCCTCAAGCCGGTGCCGGCCAGGCTGCCGGTCTACGAGCGCGCGCTGCAATGCCGCGAAGGCCTTGCCGACGGCGCCGACAAGGACGCGCACATCGCCATGCTGAAAGCCACGCTGGCCACACTGGCGTTTTCCAGCGGCAATCGCGAGCGCGCCAACGCACTCGCGGCGGAAGCGGAGGCGCGGATCAAGCAGCACCGCCAACGGCTCGATGCCGTCGACTACGCGAACGCCACGCTCGGCCTGGGCAATCTCGCCAGCTACAGCGCCGATTTCAATCGCGCGCTTGCCTGGACGCAAGAAAGTCTTGATGCCGTAAGCGACGATGGCATTGTCAGCCGGATGGTCCGCGCCAAAGTGCTGACGACCCAATGTTACCGGCTGGGCCGTCTGGGCCGCTTCGCCGAAGCGGAAATCGCCGGCAAGGCCGCGGTGGACCTTGCCGCACGCATGTTCGGCGTGCCGAGCACCTACCATGGCAACGCGCTGATGGATCTGGGCGAAGTCGAGTATTTCGGCCACCACCTCGCCGATGCCGCCGTCACCGTCGAGCAGGCGGTCGACGACAATCGCCGCCTCGGCGAGCGCGCGACCGGCAACCTCGCCACCAGCTTGATGGTATTCGCCGATGTGCAGAACGACCTGGGCGACTACGACCGTGCGCGCTCCGCGCTGACCGAAGCCGTCGCCCTGTTTCGCCGCGACAGCTCGCCCAACGCCACCGGCAATCTGGCCTCAGCCTTGAGCAATCTGGGCATGGCGGAAGCGGCATCGGGACACTGCGATGCGGCGCTGGCGCCGATACGGGAGTCGTTGCAGCTCACTCGAAAACGCTACGGAGACGACAGCGCGGAGCTTACCGGGCCGCTGTCCGTGCTCGGCAATTGCGAACTGGAAACGGGACAGATCGGCAAGGCACGTGCCGACTACGGGCAAGCATTGGCGATTTCCCTGAAGACGCTCGGCGAGGACAATCCACTCATCGCCGAGCAGTACCAGCAAGTCGCCCTGGTGGACCTCGCCGAGCACGACTACGCCGCGGCTACCGAACATCTCACGCATGCGCTGTCGCGCCTGCCCAAGGATGCGGACACCCTCGGCAACCAGCGCATCGCCATCGAACGCAACCTCGCGCGCAGCCTGCACGCGCAGCACGATGATGCCGGGGCATTTGCGCACGCGGCGGCCGGCGAAAGCACACGCCAGCGCCTGCTGCAGCACTTTGCCGGCGCGCTCGACGAAAACGAAGCGGTCGGCGCGCACGAGACCGAACACAACAACCTCGACGAAATCCTCGCCCTGGCGGCGGCGCGGCAGGACGAGGCCTGGATCGAACACGCCTGGCAACTGCAGATCGGATCGCGCGCGCAGGTCACTCGACTGGTGGCCACGCGCCTGAAAGCGGCACGGGAGAGCGCGGATCCGGCAATGCGTGCGCTTTGGGAAAAGTGGAAAAGCGCGAATGCCGCCTATGTCTCCGCGCTGGAAGGCGCGGAGAGCGGCAAGCCCGAAGCAAGACTCGCCGATGCACGCGATGCGCTCGAACGCGCCGAACAGGCGCTGGCCGCGCAAACGCACGCGCTCGATCCGTCCGCCCCGGTCGACCTCGCCGCGCTGCGCAGGAATTTGCCGAAGGATGCGGCCCTGGTCGGCTTCGTGCTGGCACGCGGAGATCCTTGGGGCAACGACTACGCCAGCGCACGGCATCCGCAACATTACTATGCGTTCCGGCTCGAAGGCGCAGCGCCGGCCTTGCTGGTCGACCTCGGCGATGCGTCCGCCATCGACGCCGCGGTGCGCGACTGGACGGCGGCGCTGCGCGATCCGGCGCGTTCGACGGCCGACGTCGATGCGCTCGGCGCGGACGTGACGCGGCGCGTGTGGCAACCGCTCGGCATCGGCGCTGGCGTGCGTCGCGTCTTCATCGTGCCGGAAGGCGAACTGCATCGGGTCGCGTGGCTCGCACTGCCGTTGTACGACGGGCCGCTGGCCGAAAACGGGCCGGTGCCGCAATTGCTCGACAGCGAACGCGACCTGCTCGCGTCGGCGCCGGACGTCGCGCCGGTACAACGCGCGTTGCTGGTCGGTGCCGTACCGCCCGATCCGGCACTTGCCGCCGCAGCCTGCGGAGGACAGCCGCTCGAATTGCCCGGCGCGAGGCGCGAACTGGATGCGCTGCGCAATTTATGGCGCGAGTCCACGGGTACCGAAGCGAGCTTCCTCGTCGGCGGCAGCGCCAGCAAGTCCGCGGTGCGCACGGCGCTGGCGCGCACGCGCTACGTGCACTTCGCGACGCACGCGTTCAGCGACGACAGCGACTGCATCCACTCCTTGCTCGCCGCGCGTGACGTGCGTCTGAGCAAGGCGCACAAACCCAGCACGGCGCCGGCACTGTCGGGCCTGCTGCTCGCCGCCGACGCCAAGGCCGCAGCGGGCGATCGCGACGGGCTGCTCACGCCAACCGAGATCGTCGCGTTCGATCTTGACGGCGTCGACACCGTCACCCTCGCCGCCTGCGATACCGGCAGCGGCACCGTGCATGCGGACGAAGGCGTGTTCGGCCTCGCTCGCGCGTTCCGCCTCGCCGGTGCGCGCAACGTGGTGATGAGCCTGTGGAGCGTCGACGACAGCGCGACTGCCGACCTGATGCAGCGAATGTACCGCGCGCGCTGGATCGATCATGCTTCGGCAGCCGATGCACTGGCCGAGGCGGCACGTGAAGCACTCGCCGCACGACGCGCGGCGGGACAAAGCACGCATCCCTACTACTGGGCCGCGTTCGTTGCCGCGGGTAGCGGGCGCTGATCAGGCGGCTGGCGCGGCACGGCGCTCTGCCACTTATCCAGCCTTTTGCACCTTGAGCGTCGAGCCGTCCACGCCGACGACTTCGACCGGCGCTCCGGCCGGCAGGTCGGGGCCTTCGGCCAGCCACAGCGAATCGCCGACGCGCGCCTTGCCTTGACCGTTGACGATGGCCGTCTCCAGTACAAAGCGGCGGCCGATGTATTGTTCGGCGCGGCGATTCAAGTTTGGCTGGTCGGAACGCTCGCGCATCGCGTTGCGCACGAAATGCCAATACACGTAGCAACTGATCACCGCGAACACGGCGAACACGACCGCCTGCATGCCGAACGACATCTGCGGCACGAAGATCAGCACTACACCGAGCGCCGCGGCAGCGATGCCGATCCAGAGCATGAAGAATCCCGGTGCCATAAGCTCGGCGCCGATCAGCACCAGCGCGAGCAGCCACCAGCCGTAATGCAAGGTCAGGTTCGCGAACATGTCAGGCCTTCGCCACCGGTTTGGCGGCCTGCTGTTCGGTCAGGCTGTTCTTCGCGAGCTCCGCAATGCCGGCCAGCGAACCGAGCACGCCGGTCGCCTCCATCGGCAGCAGCATGATCTTCTGGTTCGGCGCACCGACCATGGCCTTGAGCGCATCGACATACTTGGTCGCGACGAAATAGTTGATCGCGTTGATGTCGCCGGCGCGGATCGCCTGCGACACCATTTCGGTCGCCTTCGCTTCGGCCTGGGCCTGACGCTCGCGCGCCTCGGCTTCGCGGAAGGCGGCCTCGCGCTTTCCCTCGGCGGAGAGAATGGCCGACTGCTTCTCGCCTTCGGCCTTGAGGATCGCGGCCTGGCGGAAGCCCTCGGCCTCGAGGATGTTCGCGCGTTTCTCGCGCTCGGCCTTCATCTGCCGCGCCATCGAATCGATCAGGTCGCGCGGCGGCTGGATGTCCTTGATCTCGATGCGATTGCATTTCAGGCCCCACGGGTGCGTGGCCTCGTCGACCACGCGCAGCAGGCGCGCATTGATGTCGTCGCGCTTGCTCAATGATTCGTCCAGGTCCATCGAACCGAGCACGGTGCGGATGTTGGTCATGACGAGGTTGAGGATCGCCTGCTGGAGGTTGGACACCTCATACGCGGCCTTGGCCGCATCCAGCACCTGGTAGAACACCACACCATCCACCCGCACCACGGCGTTGTCCTTGGTGATGACGTCCTGCGAGGGCACGTCGAGCACCTGCTCCATCATGTTCATCTTCCTGCCGACCGTGTGGTAGATCGGAATCAGGATGTGCAGACCGGGTTCCATCGTGCTCGTGTAGCGGCCGAAGGTTTCCTTGGTCCACTCGTAGCCCTGCGGCACCACGCGCACGGTCTTGGAGACGAAGATCGCCACCACGACGAGCAGGATCAACGCGACGAATCCACCCATGACTTGTCTCCGCTACACGATCGAAGGAACCCGCAGTATAACCTGCTGCAACCTTACTGCGCCTGCGCGTAGAACGCGCGGAAGGCAGGCGAGAACACGCGCTCGTCCGGCACGGATTTGTCCAGCGCCTGCGCCGCGCGCGCGTCGCGGCGCGCCGCATCGAGCTGGCCCTTGTCGCCGGAGCGTGCCAGCGCGAAGCGGGCCGCGCTGCGCAGCAGGTAGGCTTGGAAATGCGCGTGGGTTCCTGCCAGCGCGTCCGCATCGAGTTTCGCGACGCTGGCGTAGCGGCCGGAGACAAAATCATCGTAGGCACGCAGCAATGCCGGTGGCGGGCCCTCCGCGGCTGGCGAGGAAGCGGGCGGCGTTGGTTTGGGTGCCGATTTTGACGGTGGCACCGTCGGCGCCGGCGCGGCCGCAGGCGTTGTCGCCGGGGTCTCCACACTTTGTGTATTTTGCTGCTTTGTGGATTTTTCCGTTATGGCAGTGGCGGCCGGCTTGCACTGCTCCGACAATTGTTCTTCCTGTGCGCGCAACTGGCGCAGGCGCCCGAGCATGCGCAGGTTTATCGGGTCGTTCCATTCCACCTGCGCGGCCGCGCAATCGCCGAGCTTGAACTGCGCCATGCCAAGGAAATGATGCGGTAAATACGGCTGTGGATTGCCTTCGATCATCACTCGCGATACAGGCTCGGACTGCGCTTCCAATGCCTTCTTGAGGAACTGCACAGCCCGCATGTACTCGCCGTGGTCGAGCGCGGCGAGACCTGCGATGTAGTCTTCGGAAAAATTCGCGCGCGCCGCCGCGGGCGCGAGCAGCGCCGCGCCGGTCGCGAGCGCGATCGCAATCCTAGAGCCCCGCATGCTTGAAATACTCCTTCGCATCCGGTGCCGCGAATGACGCGGACAGGGTGGCGCGTTTTTGTCCTTCGATGCTTACCGTCAGTTGCTTGCTCTTGCCGTCCAGCGGCTGGCGGAAGACCACGCTGTAGGTGCCGGCCGGCAATTTCAGCAGCAAGGGCGTGCTGCTGTCCTCGGGCAAGGTCACGGCGCGTCCGCTGCCGTCGGCCACGGCATCCACGCGTGCCCACGGCGTTGCGTTAAGCAGCAATTCGCCGGCATTGGCGGCGGCCTGCGCCTGCGCATTCGCCACGATTTTCGCGCGCCACGCCGGCATGTCGCGCAGCATCCCCGCCCAGGCCGGATCGTTCGCCCAGGCAGCATCGCGGCCCTTGACGAAACCGGCCAGCGCATCGAAATCCTCACTGCCGGCGGCAGATTGCAAACGCTTGCCCATCGCAGCGACGGCGCGCGCGCGCAGGGCCTGCGTGTCGGCATCCGCCGCATCCTGGGTCAACAATTGGGTGATGCCGTCAAACGCGGCGCGCAATTCCTGATCGGTACCGGAATCGAGATAGGTCGTTACCTGCACCTGTGCCTTGCGCCGTGTGTCCGCGCTCTGCGCGTCGGCCTGCGCCTGTGCGCGGGCCTGTTCGCGCGCCTGCGCAATGCGCTGCTGCAATGCAGTCAGGGACGCATCGCCTGGCAAGGCCTTGAGCGCGTCGGCATCGATTTTTTCCGCATCGTCGATGCGTTTTTCGGCCAGCGCCGCGTCGCCCTGCGCAGCCAGCAGCTTGCCGATCTGCGCACGCGCTTCCACGGCGCGCGAATTGCCCGGATCTTTTTGCTCGACCTTGTGCACGAAATCCAGCGCGCTGCCGTCGCTGCCGGGAGTGGCCACGACGAGTTGCCCGGACTTGATCAAGCTCCGCGGCGCGGTCGTTCCACAGGTTCACCAGTTCCTGTTCGTCGTGGCTCAGGCGGCGATGGCCAAACAATCCCCACAACACGACGAGCAGCAGGATGACGCCAATCGCCGCGGCGGCCGGCCACCACTTGCGCGAGCCCGGCGCCGGCGCAGGTGTCGGCGCCGCCGCGTCAGGCGTCGTCGCCGCGACGGTCGGAATCGGATGCTGGCCGGACAGACTCGCGCGCAGGCCGCCACTGCTCGGCGTGCTGGTGTAAAAACCAAGCGCGCGCAATTGTTCGGACGAAGTCTGGTTCGGATCGAGCTGCAGGCGCATCAGCAAGGTGTCGCTGTGCACGAGGCGCGATTTGAGGTCGTCGCTGAACGCCTTGAGCGTGGGATAGCGTTCGTCGCGGTTTTTGGCGAGCACGCGGTCGAAGATGTCCTGGAACGCCTTGAACTCGGGCGGCAACGAGGCCGGCGCCTGGGTCAGGTGCGCCATCAGCACCGCGATCGGCGTGTCGCCGCGGAACGGCGGCGCGCCGGTGAGCAATTCGTAGAAAAGTATGCCAAGGCTGTACTGGTCGGCGCGGCCGTCGACCTGCAGGCCGTTGATCTGCTCCGGGCTCATGTAGGTGGGTGTGCCCACGAGCATGCCGGTCTGGGTCAGGCGCGTGGCCGAACCGTCCTGGAAGCGGGCGATGCCGAAGTCGGTCAGCACCGGCGTACCGGTATCGCGGAACATGATGTTGGCGGGCTTCAGGTCGCGGTGCACGACGCCGTGTTCGTGCGCGAACTCCAGCGCACCGGCGATCTGCACGATCACCGCGATCGCATCGGCCAGGGCGATGCCGGTGCGCATGCGGTCGGTGAGCGCGCCGCCGCCCAGGTATTCCATCGCGATGTAGGCGACGTCCTCGTTGCTGACGATGTCGTACACCGCGACGATATTGCGGTGCGGCAACTTCGCCATCATGCGGCCTTCGAGCAGGAAGCGCTTTTCGCCCTGGGCAGCGTCGGCTGCGGCGGCATCCACGCCGCGACGCATGACCTTGATCGCCACGGTACGGTCCAGCGAGCGTTGCAGAGCCAGGTACACGGTCGACATGCCGCCCGCCCCGAGCGGACGCAGGATCTCGTACCCGGGAATCTGGATGAAACCGTTACCCATCGCACTATCCCCCGCAGCCATCATAGCATCGGACTGCGCAGGAGAAACGGCGCCCGGGCTAGGTGTTCGGCAGGATCAGGCTGACCCGCAGCCCGCCGCCATCGCGATTGGCAAGCGTGATGCGGCCGCCGTGCGCCTCGGTTATTTCGCGCGCCAGCGCCAGACCCAAACCCGTGCCGCTGCGCTTGGTCGAATAGAACGGCAGTAGGGCCTGCGCCAGCACGGCCTCGTTCATGCCCGGCCCGCGGTCGGACACGACGATGCGCTGGTCGCCCCCGGCCACGATGCCGACCTGCACGGCGTCCGGCGCGCTGCCCGATTCGTGCGCGTTTTTGAGCAGGTTGATCAGCACCTGCTCGATTTGTGCGGCGTCGAACCAGCCGGGTCGGCCCGGCAATTTGCCGACCAGGTCGAACGCTGCGTGCTGGCGCAGGCCGTCGATGAACGGTGCCCACTCGATTCTCGCGCAGCGCGGCGCCGGCAAGCGCGCGAAATCCGCGTAGCTGGCGATGAAGCCGTGCAGGTGACGCGCGCGTTCGCCGATGCCGGTGAAAACCTGCGGCAGGCGTTCCATGTCGCCGCGCCGCGCCAACTCCGTGCCGGAATGCGCGAGCGAGGAAATCGGCGCCAGCGAATTGTTCAGTTCATGGCTGATCACGCGGATCACGCGCTTCCACGCCGCCACCTCCTGCCGCGACAGCTCGCGCGTCATGCGTTGCACCAGGTACAGCCGGTGCGGGCGTCCCTGCAGACGGAAATCGCGGCGCGAGAGATGGAAGACTTCCTCGCTGCCGTCCAGCGGCACGCTGGTCAGGCTGTCCTGTCCGGCTGCCAGCGCCTGGCGGATTTCCGGCGGGCAGCCATCGAGCAATTCGGCAAATGCGAGCCCGAGCGGACTCTTGCCGCCGTTGAGCAGATGCCGCGCGGCGAGGTTCGCGTAGACCACGCGTTCGTGCGCGTCGACCAGCAGAAGCGCGGTTGGCGTGTGCTGCATCACCGTGTCGAGCAGCAACTCGCGCTGCACCAGATTCTGGCGCTGCCCGCGCAACGCCTGACCGAGCGCGTTGTGCGCCTGGATCAGTGCACCGAGCTCGTCGCGCCGCCGCGAAACCAGCGACAGGCTGTAGTCGCCGTCGCGATAGCTGGCCACGCTGCCGGACAAGGCACGCAGCAGACGTCGAATCGGACGGATAGCGACGCGCGCGAGCAATACCAGCGGCACGGTCAGAATCGCAATCGCCACCAATGCCGCCAGCGTGGCGTCGCCCCAGTGCGCGCCGAACATGCCGCCAAGAACCGCGGCCACGATCGCCGTCGCGAACAGCAGTCCGGTGAGCTTGCCTTCGAGGGTGAACGCGCGCATGCGCGTCAATTCTGCACCGGAAATCCGTATCTTTGCATCCGCCGATACAACGCCTGTCGCGACAATCCGAGCGCGCGCGCCGCGCGACTGATCACGCCGCCGTGTTTCCTGAGTGCATCTTCCACCGCTTCGCGTGACGGTTCGTCCAGGTTGCGCGAAGCGGCGCCGGCATTCGCAGGCAGGCCAAGGTGTTCGACGCCGATCTCGCCATCGCTGCACAGCAGTTTCGCGCGGTCGAGGGTGTTCTTGAGTTCGCGCACGCTGCCAGGCCAGGAATAATCCGCGAGCGCATCGCGCGCCGCATCCGACAACACCGCCGCGCCATCGAGGAAATATTCCGCGAGCGGCAGGATGTCGTCAGGCCGCTCGGCCAGCGGCGGTAGCGCGATCTGGATGGTGTTGAGGCGATAGTAAAGGTCTTCGCGGAACCTGCCATCGCGGATCAGCGCTGGCAGATCGGCGTTGGTCGCGCTGATCACGCGCACTTTCACCTTGCGTGTGCGCGTGGAACCCAGGCGTTCGAATTCGCCGGTTTCCAGCACGCGCAGCAGTTTCATCTGTCCCGCTGCCGGCAGGTTGCCGATCTCGTCGAGGAACAGCGTGCCGCCGTCGGCCGCCTCGAAGCGGCCCTCGCGCGCGCGCGTCGCGCCGGTGAACGCGCCGGCTTCGGCCCCGAACAATTCCGCCTCGATCAATTCGCCCGGCAACGCCCCGCAATTGACCGCTACCAGCGGCTTGGTGCGAACCGCGGAATTTGCATGCACGATCTGCGCGATGCGTTCCTTGCCGGCACCATTGGGTCCGGCAATGAGCACAGGCACGTCGGCGCGCGCCACGCGGCAGGCCAATTCCAGCGTGCGCAGCATTTCGTCGGAGGCGAAGACGACGCCGCACAGGTCGAAATCGCGTTCCAACGCCTCGCGGCGCTTGCGGCGCGAGACGCGCGCCGTTTCCGCGGCGCGCGCGTTCTCGGACAATTCCAACAGGTTCTCGACCGTGGCGAGCAGCTTGGCGTCGTCCCAGGGTTTGGCGAGGTAATCGGCGGCGCCGGCCTTGACCAGTTCCACCGCCGATTCCAGATGCGTCCAGGCGGTGAGCAGGATGACCGGCAAGTCCGGGTGGCGCGCGCGGATCGCGCGGAACAACGCTGCGCCCTCCTCGCCCGAGGTCGTGTCGACGCTGAAGTTCATGTCGGCGACGGCGACGTCCACGCGCTCGCACGCCAGCTTCGCCAGGCCTTCGTCCGGCGTCAGCGCGGTGAGCGGGCGGATGTCGTTGAGCGACAACAACAGCGACAGGGCCTGCCCGATCGCGGGATTGTCGTCGATGATCAGAACGGTGCGCATGAGCGCATTCTGACGGATTTGGCGGCGCATCGGCAGCTTGGATGCCGCCGAGCGCCGCGGGGTTGCATGGCTATTTCGCTTTCTGCGCGGCGATCCAGCCGCCGACGCGCGTTTCGAGCACGTCCAGCGGCAACGCGCCGCCGTCGAGGATTTCGTCGTGGAAGGCACGGATGTCGAACTTGCCGCCGAGTTCCTGCTTCGCCTTCGCGCGCAACTCGAGAATTTTCAGCTCGCCCATCTTGTAGGCCAGCGCCTGGCCAGGCCAGGTGATGTAGCGGTCGGTCTCGGCCTGCACGTCAGGCTCGTCCTCGCTGGAATGCGCGTGGAAGTAATCCACCATCTGCTGGCGCGTCCAGTGCTTGTAGTGCACGCCGGTGTCGAGCACCAGGCGGTCGGCGCGCAGCAGCTCGTCGGACAGGCGGCCGTAGTCGGATAGCGGATCCTTGTAGAAACCGATTTCCTTGCCGAGCTGCTCGGCGTAAAGCGCCCAGCCTTCGACGTAGGCGTTGTAGCCCGCGTTCTGCCGGAACGGCGGCAGGTGCGGCAGTGTCTGCGCGATCGAAATCTGCATGTGATGGCCGGGAATGCCCTCGTGGTACGCGGTCGATTCGATGGTCAACACGCTGCGGTTGGCAAAATCACCGGTGTTGACGAAAGTCATGCCAGGACGCGAACCGTCCGGCGTGCCGGGATGGTATTCGGCGGCGGCGGCTTCCTTCTCGCGGAACGCTTCCACCGGCACCACCTTCAGTTCGGTTTTCGGCAGCAGACCGAAGAGCTTGGGCAACTCGGGCTGCATGCCGGCGATGTAGCCGCGGTAGCGTTCGAGAATGTCCTCGCGCGATTTCGCGTGCGTCTTCGGATTGGTCTTGAGCGATTCGCGGAAACTGGCGAGATCCTTGAAACCCTGCGCCCGCGCAATCTTGGTCATCTCGCCTTCGATGCGCGCCACTTCCGCCAAACCGATCTCGTGGATCTGCTCCGGCGTCTTGTCGGTGGTGGTCATCTGCTGCACGTCGTAGCGGTAGATCGCATCACCGTTCGGCAACGCCCAGATACCGAAGTCGCTGCGGCCGTGCGGCGCATAGTCCTTCGCTACGAACTCGCCGAGCTTGTGGTAGGCCGGGCGCACGTCGCCGTCGATCGCGGCAAGAATGGCGGTCTTCAAACGCTTCTGGTCGGCTGCCGAAACCGATTTCGGAAAGCGTTTCAGTGGATCGGCGAACACGCTGTCCATGCCGGCGGGTTTTTCGATCGCGCCGATCTGCACGACGACCTTTTCCAGCAGGTATTTCGGCGGCATCATCTTGTCGGCCATGCCTTGCCGCGCCACCTCGGTGATCTGGTCGAGCAGTTTCGGCACCGTCTTCAGGCGCGCGAGGTAATCTTCGTATTCCTTGGTGTTGTCGAAAGGAATCGAGCTGACGAAACCCGCCAACTGAATGTGCGCGCCGCCCATCTGGTCGAGCGGCATCTCGTCCAGCTTCAACTGGTACGAGGTGAGCGAGTCTTTGAGCTGGCGCACCATCAGCTGCTGGTTGAGGCGGTCGGATTCGGAGAACCCGGTGGTGTCGATGGCCTCGAAAAGCTTCAGGAAATCGGCGTCGATCTTCTGTTCTTTCCGGTGTTCGGCCAGCGAGTAGTCGCTCCAGCGATCGTTGTAGCGCAGGTCACCCAGAATCGTCGCGAATTCCGGCGAACTCTCCAACGTGTGCTGCCACTGCTCGGCGAGCAGCGCGTCGAGCGCCTTCACGCGCGTGGCGACATCACTCGCCGGCGCGGCGTGGGCCGTGGGATCGGCAAGCACCGGGGTGATAGCGGCAGTCAACGCCGCGCAAATCATCAAGGGCAACAGTTTCACGGGATTCTCCGAAGCGGGAGGGCGATTGTGCCCGCGCGGCGCGACGCACAACCGTGCCGGATGGCATGGATTGCGATTCACACGCTGCGCGTCGCCACCACGGGCGGCACGTTCGCCGCGCGGCGCGCGGGCGCGAACACGGCAAGCTGGCCCAGCGCCAACACGACGGCAACGCCCAGCAGGACATAGACGACCGGAATGCGGTCCATCTCGAAGCGGTGCATCAGCCACAGGTTGAGCCCGATCGCGAGCACGATGCCGGCGAGCGCGCCACCGCCGGCGATGAGCAGGTTCTCGGTCTGGAAGTAGCGCAGGATGTCGAGCTTGCGCGCGCCGAGTGCACGACGCACGCCGATCTGCTTGTGGCGCTGGCCGACCCAGAAGCTGGTCAGTCCCACGATGCCGGCGCCGGTGACCGCGAGCAGGATCAGGCAGATCACGCCCATCAGGATCGCCATGCCGCGGTCGGCGCGATAGGTATTCGCGCGGATGTCGGAGAACGCCCGCGCGCCTTTGCCGTCGAGGTAGAACACGCGCATGGGGTTGGCCTTGTACAGCGCCTCCGTGGCGGCGTTCATCGCCTCGTTCAAGCGGCCGGGCTTGGCGCGTACGGCATAACGCGAAGAGCCTCCGTCCAGGCGCGTCGGGATCAGTGCTGTGTTCCAGGCAAATTCATTGGCCCAGGCCTCCACGCTCGGCGTTTGCAGGCGTTCGACAATGCCGACGATGGTGGCCGGAGACTTGCCGCCGTCGAAATAGATCGCCTTGCCGAGCGCATCATGATTCGGAAACAGTTTGTCGGCGAGCGCCTGCGAGATGATCGTGACGACAGGCTGGTTCGGCGCGCGCGCGGCTTGGTGCCGGATTTCGTCGTCGGTGAAATCGCGACCCGAGGCGAGATGCGCCCCCAGGGTCTTGAGCATGTCCTTGCCGCCAAAGTAGTACGCAACATGCGCCGGTTCGTTTTTCTCGTCCGGCTTGGTGCTGGCGCCACCGCTCCAGGTGCTGTTGGCCAGCGGCAGCGAATTGATCGGCGTGACCGACTCCACGTCGGGCAGGTTGCGCAAAGTGGCAAGGTCGGCCAGCTGCAACGAATCGAGCTTGTCGGTGGTGGCCTGGTCGTCGCCGGTCGGCGCGCCGACCCAGTGTTGCGACACCATGAACAGGTCGCTTTCGTTCAATCCGCTCGGACGCTGGATGCGCTCGATGCGGCTGCCGATGATGAAGACCGCATTGCACACGATCGCGAGCGTCAATGCGATCTGCAGGGCGATCAGCACGACGCCGGCCTTGTGGCGTCGCAATGCGGCAAGCAGGGGGTGCAAGGTCATGTTCGCGATCCTCAATTGGATTTGAGCTGCCACGCCGGCACTACGCGTGCGGCACGGAACGTCGGATACAGCGCGGCCAGCAGGCTGGCGAGCACGGAAACCGCCAGCGTGGTCGCCAGCAGGGAAACGTCCAGATGCGCGAGATCCGCGATGTCGCGCGGCAGCACCAGGCTCACGCTGGCCACGCCGATGCCGGTGAGGAGGAGGCCGAGCACGCCGCCGGCCAGACCGATCACCGCGCCCTCGGTCAGGAATTGCGCGTAGATCGCCAGGCGCGGCGCGCCGAGCGCGCGGCGCACGCCGATTTCGCTGCTGCGGCGCAGGAACTTGGCGAGCAGCAATCCGGCGGTGTTGACCAGACACACGATGAGCAGGCCGAGCGCGATCAGCAACGATACCTTGGTGTCGCTCGGCACCACGTGCTCGTTATCCAGCCAATCCATCAGATCGCGCAAGCTCACGCGCGGCGCCCAGTCCGGATAACGCGTATGCGCGAAGCCTTGCAGGTAATTGCGGTAGGCATCCGCCGCGGCCGCGTCGTCGAGCTGCACCATGTACGCGATCCACACGCAACTGGAACGCTGCAGGCCCTCGAAGCCCGCCTCCGGAACCGCATTGCAATTCGTGTTGCCGTCGTTGGACATGCCAGCAGAAATCGCCGTGTTGAACGGCACGTACAGATCCTCGCTATCGCTGGCGAAACCGCCGGTGTTGACCACGTCGTAGAAGCGCGGTTGCGGATTCCAGGCGCCGATCACGCCGACGACGCGGTAATCGCGGCCTTCGATGTTGAGCATCTTGCCGACACTGTTGGCGCCCTCGAAGACCTTGTCGTTGAGCTTGGCGCTGATGACCGCAACTTGGGCACGATGCTCGTCGTCGGCTGCGCTCCAGCCGCTGCCATATTTGAACGGTACGTCGACCATCGGAAAGAATTCACCGAAAACCGCATGGCCGCCGGTCTGGATCGGATGCTTGGCCGCGTCGGCTGGGACCACCGACGGCCCGATCGGGTACATCGCCGATTGGAATTTCGCGCGGTGATCGCGCATCAGAGCAACGGCGTCATTGTAGTCGAGCGCGTCGGGCGGGCCGTTGTCGGGCTCCGGACCACCATGCTGCGCGCTGGGTCCCCACATGTCGATCTGCGGCACGTAGAGCTGCGCGGATTTCCACGGGATCGGATCGCCCGACACCGCACGGAACACCGACCACGCGGTCATCGAGGCGGCCACGCCGAACGCGATGGTCAGCACCATCAGCGCGGTGAGGCCGGGACTGCGCTTCAAACTGCGCAGAGCCAGGTCGAGATAGTAGGCGAACATGGCTCAACCCTTGTTGGCGGTCGCGGTCTTGGCCGCGAACGAATAGAACGGCATCGAGTAATCCGGATGCGCGACGCTGGCAAGGTCGGTGCCGGCAAAGGCGGCGCGCACTTCCTCGTGCGTCGGCCGCACGGTGATGACCGGCAGCATCGGAATCGCCGCTTCCGGCACGACGAAGGCGTGGCGTGCGGATCGGCCGGCGTTGCTGGCCAGCGCGCTCAGACCGAGGAACTCCAGTCCGGTGATCGAGATGGCGATGGCAAGTGCGATCAGGTATTTGCGAGCGTTCATGACGGCTCTCCTTGTAATGGGGTTCACGCGTGGGCCGTTTTCGCGGCGTGCGCGTGGAAGCGTGGTTCTTCGGCGATGTCGACGACCTGGCCGTCGATGATGTGGACGTTGCGTTGTGCGCGCGCGGCCAGCTCCGGATCGTGCGTGACCATGACGATGGTCGCGCCACCGCGATGGATGTCCTCGAGCAGTTCCATCACGCCGCGCGCCATCTGCGTGTCGAGGTTGCCGGTCGGCTCGTCAGCGAGCAGCAGGCGCGGCGAGCCGGCCAACGCGCGCGCGATGGCGACGCGCTGCTGCTGGCCGCCGGAGAGTTCCGCCGGGTAGTGCTTGGCGCGCGCCGCCAAACCGACGCGCTCGAGCGAATCCATGATGCGGCGGCGGCGCTCGTCGGCCTTCATGCCGCGGTAGCGCAGCGGCACGTCGACGTTGTCGAACACGTTCAGATCCGGAATCAGGTTGAAGGCCTGGAAAATGAAGCCGATCTTCTCGTTGCGGATCTTCGAGCGCGCGTTATCGTCGAGCTGGCTGACCTCGATGCCGTCGAGGTGGTATTCGCCGCCGCTGAACGTCTCGAGCAGGCCGGCGATGGTCAGGAACGTGGTCTTGCCCGAACCCGAAGGCCCGGTCACGGCGACGAACTCGCCTTCGGCCACGTCGATGTTGAAGTCGCGCAACGCGTAGGTTTCCACCAGTTCCGTGCGGTAGACCTTGGCCAGGTGAGTCATCGTCAGCATGATGGAATTCCTTCGTGTTTGAGATAGGGATGCGGTTGCGTCGATCTAAGTTGCAATGACTTTCGACACCCATACTTGGTACGTTCGTCCATGAACGCGAAGATCAATCAGCGGGCATCCATGTCCGCACTTTTCACAAGAGCTCAATTACTTATGGCGGCACGGTCGGCGCCGTTGAGATTGCTGGTGCCGGAGATCACGACGCGGTCGCCGACTTTCAGGCCGTCGAGGATTTCCACCTTGTCGATGGAACTCACGCCAAGGCGCACCGGTGTCTTCACCGCGATGCCGTCGCGCACCACATAGGCGTAACGGCCGCCGGATTCGTCGACGAAAGAACCGCGCGTCACGGTGAGCGCGTCGTCGCGCTGGTCGAGCACGATGCGTACCGACAGACGCTGGTTCTGGCGCAAGTGCGCCGGCTGAGCGCCGGTGAAGCGCACGCGCGCAGCGACTTCGCCATTGACCACTTCCGGCGAGATCGCGCCTACCGTACCCTGCCACTGGCTGCCGTTGCCGCTGATCTGCGCGCTCATGCCGATGGCGAGGTCGCGGGCGAAACTTTCCGGCACCTTCACCTCGACTTCGAGCGCGGACAGATCGACCACGCTGAGCAACTTGGCGTCCTTGGCCACGGTTGCGCTGGGCGCGACGAACAACTGGCCAACCTGGCCGTTCACCGGCGAGCGCACGTTCAATTCGTCGACCTGGCGTTGCAGGTCCTTCACGAACAGCGTCTGGCGCTCCCAGGCGAGCTTCTTCGACTCGACGTTGAAGCGCAGGCTGTCGTTGTCCAGGCCTATGTCTTGCTGCGCGTGGCTGAGCGCGACATGCGCCTTGTCCAACGCGTCCTGCGCATGCGCCACCTGCATCTGCGGCACCGCACCCTGCGCAAACGCCTTCTGGTTGCGTTCGAGGTCGGTCTGCGCGCTTTTCGCGTCGATGACGGCGTTGTCCAACGTCTTCTGCAATTCCAGGCGCTGCTTGCGCGAATCGATCTGCGCGCGCTTGTAGTCGACATTCAGCGCATCGGCGTTGGACTGTTCCTGCGCCAGCTTGTTGGTCAATTCGGGGCTGTCGATGACGGCGATGACCTCGCCCTTGGTCACCGCATCCCCGGCGTGCACCTTGAGCACGAGCGCGCCCGGCGCGGATGCGTACAGCGTGGGGCTCACCGCGGCAACGACGCTGCCCTCGGCGGCGATGTCGCGCACGAACGGACCGCGCTCGACCGTTGCGATCTGCAGGCGCGCGGCGCTCACCGAGCGGCCTGCCGCGAACAAGCGCCAGGCCGACGGCGCGATCCACGCGATCAGCACAACGGCGACGACGGCAGCGCCGATCTGCATGGCGCGGCGTTTGCCGTCCACGCGTGGCGTGATCACTCGGTCCTGAGAGGAGGTGTCCTTGATTGCCATGTCGTCGTTGCCGAATCCATGGCCGCAATGCGCGGCGTCGATATCATCAGAGCAAGCGCTGTGCCACCGGCGATGAAGCCTGAAAATTCATGATCATCAAATAGTTGCGCGCGCAGTCGATCTCGGGAAAGTGTCCGCGGACAGGGCGCGGACAGTCGCGCAAACACCCGGCCAAGCGACGCCGCGACCTTTCTTCGCGCTCGTGCATCAAAATGCAGATGGTGAGCACATCCGCATTCCAGATCGACCTGCCCGCAGCGCTGATCGAACGCGTCAAGAGCGGCGACACGGCAGCGTTCGAGCAGATCTATCGCCGCTTCGAACGGCCCGTCTACACGCTTGCCTTGCGCATGCTCGGCGATGCGGAAGCCGCGCGCGACGCGCTGCACGACGCCATGCTCAAGGCCTTTCAGCGCATCGCCCAGTTCCGCTTTGAGGCGCCGTTCTGGGCGTGGCTGCGCCAAATCGCCATGAACGAAGCGCTGATGCGACTGCGCGGGGGCGAACGCTTCGTCGTGAGCATGGAATCGGTCGGCGTCGACTCCGACGCGCTCGCCGACGATGCGCCGGCACCGTGGGCGCACGCGGACGCGCGCGCGCTCGAACACGCGCTCGCACAATTGCCGGCAGTCACGCGCAGCGTGTTGTGGCTGTATCACGTCGAAGGCTTCACGCATCCGGAAATCGCCACCGCGATGTGCAAGTCGACAAGCTTTTCCAAATCGCAACTCGCGCGCGGCACGGCACGCCTGCGCGCGCTGCTCGATCCCGAACCGGAGGCCCTGCCATGTCTTCTGCCAACCGCGTGACCCTGGGCGAAGCCTTGCGCGCCCTGCCACTGGCCGCGCCGCCGGGCGACGAATGGACGCTGCTGCGTGAGCGCTTGCAGCCTTTGCAGTCGCGGCCGTCCGCGTGGCGCCGCTACGCCCTGCCCGCCGCGCTGGCGGCGGCGCTGGCCGGCGCTTTCCTCATCCTGCGCATGCCACCTGCATCCGCGCCTGCGACCGTTGCGCGCATCGCCGCATCTTCATCCACGAATGGCACACAGGAAGTACAAATCCACAATGCGCAAAATGCGGCGAATCAACCCGATCGGCTCGCGCAACTGCAACAGCGCTCGCAGGCGCTGGAACGCTGGCTGCGCGAAACCGGGCGCGACGCCGCGCCGCTGCAAGGCCAGGACCTGGCCGCCGCGGCCGAAATCGAGAATCTCATCGGCCTCGTCGACGTGGAACTGGCCGCGCCGCGGCAGGTGCGGGCGCAGGCGCTGTGGCAACGCCGCGTCGGCCTGCTCGAGGATCTGGCTGCGCTGCGCTATTCCAACTACCGCCTCGCGGCGGGCGGCCAACTGGCCGCGTCCTGGCAAATCGACTGAGGAAACCCCATGCTGAAGAAATTGTATACAACTCCACTCCTGGCCGGCGCGCTCGCGTTGTCCATCGCCGCGCACGCCAACGAACCGAAAACGACGGAGCAGGCCGCGCGCGAGGCCGCACAAAACGCACGCACGGCCGCGCAGACGGCGCGTACCGACGCCGAAGCCGCGCGCACGCAGGCCGAGGTCGCGCGTGCCGACGCGCAGCGCGAGCTCGAGCAGATGCGCGGCCAGATGCGCGAGCTGTCGCGCAAGATGGCGGACCTGTCGATGAAGCTGGGCGACGTCGGTCCGCGCACCTATGCGTTCCGTTACCTGGGCGATCCTGACCGCGCCATGATCGGCGTGGTGCTGGCGCCGGACAAGAACGGCCTGCGCGTGGATGCGGTCACGCCCGGCGGTCCCGCCGACAAGGCCGGCGTGCGCGACGGCGACGTGCTCACTGCGGTCGACGGCAAGAAGCTCGCGGGCGAGGATGCCGGCGATGCCCTGCACGACCTGAAGATCGGCCAGGGCGTGAAGTTGACCGTGCTGCACGACGGCAAATCGCGCGAGGTCGCGCTCAAGGCCGAACGCCGCGAGCCGTTCGTTTTCTCCGACGCATTCGGCAAGGGTGGCTTGCTGCCGCCGGACTTCGATCATCAAGTCCAGATCAAGGTTCACGACGCCATGCGCCACGCCGGCAATGGCATGCACGAGTTGCGCTTGCTCACGCCGTGGTGGGACTGAACCTCGCCGCGCTTAATCCCGACCTGGGCGGCTACTTCGGCACCGACAAGGGCGTGCTCGTGCTCTCCGCCGATGCGGACACTTACAAGGGACTCAAATCCGGCGACGTGCTGCAGGATGTGAGCGGACACGCCGTGAACCGCCCCGAAGACGCGCTGCGTCTGCTGCGCGACGCGCCCGCCGGCAGCGAAGTGAAAATGCAGGTGCTGCGCCAGCGCAAGCCGCTGACGCTAAGCCTCAAGGCGCCGGAGTTCAAGGGCATCTTCGTGCCGCCGCCGCCCGCGCCGCCGGTTCCACCCGCGATGCCGGCACCACCGGCGCCTCCTGCGGCGCCGGTCCCGCGTGCCATGCCTGCGCCGCCGGCACCGCCCGCTCCGCCGTCGCCGGACGGCGACGAAACCGTGTAATCCGATTCCGCGCGCAGGGATGCGCGCGGCGGTTGCGCTAGACTCACCGCTTCGTTCGCAGGGAATCTTGCCGATGCGGCGGCGCCGGGTTTTCGTGGTGGCTTGCATCCTCGCACTCGCGCTGGGCGCGGGATATTTCCTGCACAGCGGCGCAATCGCCGGGCACGCCGCGCACCCCGACTCATCGCCCACAGTCGATACCGGCGGGCCCACGCCGCAGTCCACACCGGAAATTGATGCGGCGACGACCGCGCACAAGCGATCCACGCATCGCGTCACTTCGTCTGCGCCACTGCCGCCGCCGGGAACGCCGCTGAAGGATATCTACGACGAACTCGCGGCGCGCGCACGCTCGGGGGACCCGCGGCATCGGTCCGGCTGTTTCACGACACCGAAAAGTGTCGCAATGCCCAGGAAACGCGCAGCCGCATATCTTTTACCTTGCCCACAATTATGCGTGCCACGGATCCGGCGAATTCGAAACCTGACGACGCATCGAACAACCTGTTGGATAACATGCAAGAAGACATTAATTGGGTCAAAAGGACAGAGGTGCTGTGCGCTGGGCTTGATCAGGAAAGATTCGAAAGCGGAGTCGATTGGATGAGGCTGGCGGCGGAACAGGGAGACCGAGAAGCAATCGATTGCTATCTTGATCTCGACTTCTTGCGCGCCGGGAACGTCATGCATCATCCACAGCGCCTGAGCGAGTATCAGCAAACCGCCCCAGCGTTGGCGGAAGCCGCCATCCTCGCCGGAGATTGAAGGCCGCCGTGGCATTGCAGCTTGCATATGACGGTGGCTGGGACACCAATTGGCTCAGCCAAATCATTGCTTCGGATACGGTTCAGGCGTATCGCTATGCTTACCTGCTAACCCTTGGCGAAGGACCCGGCACATTTCCTGCGGAAAAAGTGCAGGTCCTTGGAAGCCAGCTCTCAAAAGCGATATAGAGTCTGCGAGCAATCGGCCGAAGAGACTTTTGCCAACGACTTCCAGGTAAATCGCCTTACACCATGCGCTTCCACACACTCTGCCCAAACCCAAAAAGTCGGTCAAACTAAGCTGCCCG
>CAWAMA010000007.1:0-12270 GCA_963783025.1 uncultured Pseudomonadota bacterium
CGTGCTGTACGACATGCTCGATGCCGGCGACTACGAAGTCGTCTTCAACGACGCGCAGGTGTCGTCGAACCTGCAAGGCTGGGATCAGGCGCGCTGGGTGCGGCATTTGGGCTCGAAGATCCTGCGCAAACCCGAGATCGTCGAACCGCCGCGTCCGCCCGGCGCGCAGGCCGTGCCGACGCCGGTGCAGAAATCAGCCTCCGGCGTACCGGTCGCGGAAAAGCCGGGACCGGCGCCTCTCACGCCGGTCGCACCGCCTCCCGTCGCGGTGGAAGTGCCGGCTTCGGAACGCCCGACGGTAAAAATGCCGCTGCCGCCGGAATTGCTCGCAGAGCCGGCGCCGATCGAACTGCCGCCACAGGCAACTGCGGCGGGCGTCGATGCGGCCGAACTTGCCGAGTTCGCCAAGCTGCTCGACACGCCCGCTGTCGAAGCAGTGGCGCCCACGCCGGTCGCGACGGCGCCGGCACCGATTCCGGAGTTGGGTGACTTCGCCGCCGAACTCGATGCCCTGTTCGCTGCGGCGGACACCAAGTCCACTCAGGCGCCGGCAGCGGCCGCGAAACCCGTGGCGACGGACGAATTCGATATCGCCTTGCCGGCGGATTTCGACCTCGCGCTGGATGAGGCCGCGCACCTGCCCGCGGTGGAGCTGGATGCGCTCGACATTCCCGTGGATGCCGCCGCCGCGCCCGCGCCGGCGAAAACGGAACACGTCGAGGAACTGCACGACGAATTTCCCGCGATCTTCGATCAACTCGATGTCGATGCGGCCGCGGTGCCCGAGGCGAAGAGCCCGGAATTCAAGCCGGCCGAGCGCCCGGCCGCGGAACCTGAATCCGAACCGGCGTTGCCGATGCAATGGTCGCTGCAAGGCGACGATGCGCAGCCGGTAACCGGCAAGGCCAGCTTCGGCATCGAGAAGATGTCGGCCGAGGAATTCCTCGCCCCGCAGGTCGACGAGCTGGCCAAGCCGGCCGTGCCCGTGCCGGAGCCGACATTCACGCTGGAACTGATGCCGATGGAAGAAGCCGTCGCGCCGAGCCAGCACAATCCGGATTACTTCCACGAGCAGCGGCTCGACGAAGCGCGGGTGGCAAAGTCGCTCAAGGTCGGCACCGGAGCGGGAATTTCCCGCGTCGTGGTGCTTGGTGCCTCGATCGGCGGACCGGAAGCCGTGCGCGATTTCCTCGGCGCGCTGCCGGCCGGATTCCCGGCCCTGTTCATTCTCGCCCAGCACATGGGCGAGGAATTCCTCGAACTGATGTCGGCGCAGTTGCGCAAATCGATCGCCTTGACCGTGCGCAATCCCAGTCATGGCGAACGCGCGGCGCATGGCGAGGTGCTGGTCGTGCCGACCACGCATCGTCTGCAGGTCGACGCCGAAGGCGTGGTCACGCTCGCGCATCTGCCGGAAAAGCAGCCGTACTCGCCATCCATCGACCAGGTGCTGCGCGATGCCGCCGATGCGTTCGGCGACAAGACCTGCGCGATCATCTTCTCTGGCATGGCACACGATGCGATCGAGGGCAGCAAGCACGTCAAGGCCAAGGGTGGACGCGTCTGGGCGCAGGATCCAGATACCTGCGTGATCAGTTCGATGGTCGACGGCGCGCGCGAGGCGGGCGTCGTCGAATTTCTCGGTTCGCCGAAGCAGTTGGCGGATAAAATGATTGCCGAATACGGCAAGGCGTAAGGAGCGAACATGGCCGATCCAACCAGCCGCGAAATCCGCGGACTCATGATTCCGGTGACCGGCGGACGCGTGCTGCTGCCCAACGCCACGGTTGCCGAGGTGATCACCTATTCGATTCCGGAAAAGATCCCCGATGCGCCGGACTGGCTGCTCGGCCGCCTGTCGTGGCGCGGCTGGCGACTGCCGCTGTTCTCGTTCTCGATGCTCTCCGGCGGCGCGAAAAAGGAAAGCTATTCCAACGCCAAGGTCGCAGTGCTCAAGGCGCTGGGCGGCAACGCCAAGATGCCGTTCCTGGCCATGCTTGCGCAGGGATTTCCGCGCCTGACCACAATCACGCCGGATCTGCTCATCCCGACCGGCGACGAATCCGCGCATCCGCAGGGCGTGCATGCGCAGGTGCTGGTCCGCGACGATCAGGCGGTGATCCCGAACCTGGGGCAGATCGAGGCGCTGGTGGCGCAGGCGATTCCGTAGCGAAGCTGCTGCGTTTTCAAAAATCCCCGAACATCGCGTGCAGCGCTGCCAAAGCCGCGACGCCGGCGGTTTCCGTGCGCAGGATGCGCGGTCCCAGCCGCAAACCGTGGAATCCCGCCTGCGTCAGCAGGGCGACGTCATTGGCGGTGAATCCGCCTTCCGGGCCGACGGCAAGGATTGCGCCATTGTCCATTTGTGGAAACTGCCGCAATTTGGCGTCGCCTTCTGGCAGCAACGCTAGGCACGTGGCTGGCGTGTCGCCGAGTGTCGCCAACCAGCGATCCATGGCCTGCGGCGCTTCGAGTTCCGGCAGATGCGTGCGGCCGCATTGCTCGCAGGCGCTGGCGATGACGCCGCGCCAATGCGCCATGCGGCGTTCCGCGCGTTCGGCGTCGAGTTTGACTTCGGTGCGTTCGGTCACGATCGGCACGATGCGCGCCACGCCCAACTCGGTGGCCTTTTGCAGGACCCAGTCCATTCGCTCGCCGCGCGCGATCGCCTGCGCGAGCGTGAGCGTCAGCGGCGATTCGCGCTCGACGACGCGCTTTTGCCCGACTTCCGCGGTGACGGCATGCTTGGCCAGCGAGGCGAGTGCGGCGTCGAATTCGTAGCCGTCGCCGTTGAACAGGATCAGGGGTGCGCCGCGTTCGAGCCGCAGCACGCGCGCGACGTGCTCGCCGGCCTGGTCGGGCAGCAGCACTTCGCGGCCCGGACGCAGGTCGTGATCGACGTGGATTCTCGGGATGCGCATTTCAATTCACTGCCTTTTCGATGCCTTCAATGGCCGCATCGATCATCACGTCGATTTCCTCCGGCGCGATTACGTACGGCGGCATGAAGTAGATCACGTCCCCGAGCGGGCGCAGCAGCACGCCGCGCTCGAGTCCGTGCCGGTACACGCGCAGGCCGCGCCGTTCGGCGGCGGCGAAGGGCGTGCGCGTCGCCTTGTCGCGCACCAGTTCCACCGCCGCGATCGTGCCGGTCTGGCGCACGTCGGCAACATGTGGATGCTCTGTGAGCGGCGCGAGGTGCTTCGCCATGCGTGCGGCGAGTTCACGATTGCGTTCCAGAACGGGTTCGTCGCGAAAGATCGACAAGGCGGCAAGCGCGGCGCGGCAGGCCAGGGGGTTGCCGGTGTAGCTGTGCGAGTGGAGGAATGCCTTGCTGCTCGCATACTCGGCCCAGAACGCTTCGTAGACGTCGCTCGTCGTCAGCACCGCCGACAACGGCATGAAACCGCCGGTCAGGCCTTTCGACAGGCACAGAAAGTCAGGGGCAATTTCGGCTTGCTCGCAGGCGAACAGCGTGCCGGTGCGGCCGAAGCCGACCGCGATTTCGTCGGCGATCAGGTGCACGCCGAACTCGTCGCAGAGCTTGCGAAGTCCGGTGAGATAGGCTGGATCGTACATGCGCATGCCGCCCGCGCATTGCACCAGCGGCTCGACGATCACGGCGCAAACTTTGCTGGCATGGCGTTCCAGCGCGGCGCGCATGTCGTGCAATTTACGCAGCGAATGTTCACGCCAGGATTCGCCCGGTGCGCGCTCGAAACAATCCGGCGAGGCCACGAAAATCGGTTCGTGCAGCAACGATGCATACGTCGCGCGATACAGCGGCACGTCGGTCACCGACAGCGCACCCAGCGTCTCGCCGTGATAGCTGCCGGTCAGCGCGATAAAACGCTTCTTGTGCGTCTGCCCACGGTTGCGCCAGTAGTGGAAGCTCATCTTCAGCGCCACTTCCACCGCGCTGGAACCGTTGTCGGCGAAAAATACGCGGGAGAATCCGGGCGGAGCCACGCGCAGCAATTCTTCCGCAAGCTGGATCGCCGGCTCGTGGGTGAATCCGGCGAAGATGACGTGTTCGAGGCGATCGAGCTGATCCTTGACCGCTGCGGCGATGCGCGGATTGGCGTGGCCGAAGATGTTCGTCCACCACGAGCTCACCGCGTCGAGGTAGCGCTTGCCGTTCGCGTCGATCAGCCACGCGCCTTCGCCGCGCACGATCGGCGTCATCGGCAGCGCGTCGGCTCCGGCGTGATCGCGCATCTGCGTGCACGGATGCCAGATCGCGGCCAGGTCGCGTTCGCGCAGGGCGGCGTTCGTGTCGGCGGAAGGAGTGCGGTTCATTTTGCTATGATCGTTGCGGATCATCTGCAACACAAGGCGATGGCGATGCACAGCAAGCATATTCGGACTGCGGCGCGTGGATCCATATTGATCGCGGGCCAGCGCGCCTCGCGTGGGTTCACATTGATCGAAATCCTCGTCGTCGTCGTGATCCTCGGCATCCTCGCCGCGATCGTGGTGCCGCGCGTGATGGAACATCCGGGCGAGGCGCGCCAGGTGCGCGCCAAGCAGGACATCCAGGCCATCGTCACCGCGCTCAACACCTACAAGCTCGACAATTTCACGTATCCAGGCACCGAACAGGGACTGGATGCGCTGGTGCGCAAACCTGCCGGCACGCCGGAAGCGCCGAACTGGCACCAATACCTCGACAAGCTGCCGAAGGATCCGTGGGGTCGCACCTACCTGTACCTGCATCCCGGCACACACGGCGACATCGACGTGTTCAGCTATGGCGCAGACGGCAAGCCCGGTGGGGATGGCGAAGATGCCGATGTGGGGAATTGGGAACAATAGGCGCATCACGGTCATGCGCGGGTTCACGTTGATCGAACTCCTGGTCGTCGTCGTTATCCTCGCCGTGCTCGCCGGCGCGTTGACCCTGGCGGTGGGCGGACTCGGCGGCGAACGCCAGCTCGAACAGCAGGCGCGACGCACGCAGGCATTGATCGGTTACGCCTGCGAACAGGCTGAACTTGTCGGCCGCGACATCGGTGTGAGCATCGACCGCCGCGGCTACCGCTTCAGTCGCCGCAACGGCGCCGCATGGCTGCCGCTGGAAAACGAAGAACTGCGCCAGCGCGAATGGTTAGTGGGGGTGCAAACCGCGCTGAGCAGCGACAGTCACGCCATTGTCGTCGGCGACGATTTTCCGGAAAAGCCGCAACTCGTATGTTTCTCATCCGGTGAATTGACGCCGTTTCGTCTCGAACTGCGGCTGACTGATCTCGCACAGGGCTGGCGACTCGACGGCGCACCGGATGGAAGCGTCGCATTGGCCGCGATGAATGCGCGTGGACGCTGATACACGCTTGCACCTCACTTCGTTCGGGCCGTTGCTAGGCTCGCGCATCCAGCGCTCGCCAAGCAACACACCCGCTCGCTCCTGCTCGCGCCGCTCGCCCGAGCGCGCTATGCGCTTCAACGCATCGCGCAAGCGCTCGGGCTTCACACTGCTCGAAGTGCTGGTCGCGTTGCTCGTGCTTGCGCTGGCTTTGCTCGCGCTGTCGCGTACGGCGGCGAACCAGGTCGATGCCTTCGGCGCGATGCGCGAGCGCGCCATTGCCGGCTGGCTGGCGGCCGACGTTCTCGCGCAGACGAAACTGGCGACGCCGTTCCCGGCCGTAGGCACGAACGACGGCCGCCGCCGCTTCGGCGGACGCGACTGGCACTACGACGTGGTCGTGCAAGGTACGCCGGTGGCGTCGATCCGGCGCATCGACGTGCACGTCTACGCGCCGGACGATCCGAAGTCTCCGATCGCGACGCTGACAGGGTTTGGCGGTCTGGATTTGCAGCCATGAGGCGCGGATTCACCTTGATCGAGGTGCTGGTCGCCACGGCCGTGTTCTCGATCATGGCCGCGCTTGCCTACGGCGGATTGAACTCCATCGCGCGCACGCGCGGCGAACTGGCGAAACAGGAATCCGATTTTGCCGCTCTCATGCGCGCGGTTGGATCGCTGAATCGCGATCTGAACAGCGCTGTCGCTCGCCCGGTGCGCGGCGCGACGGGGCAGGTGCTGCCGGCGCTGATCGGCGCGTCCGACCACATCGAACTCACGCGCCTGGGATTCGCCAATCCGCAGGCCGAGCCGCGCTCGAACCTGCAGCGCGTGTTTTACGAACTGGATGGCAGCAAATTCGAACGCGGCCGTTATGCCGTGCTCGACCGCGCCGCGAACAGCACGCCGCAGGTCGACGACCTGAACGTGAAGACCGAAGATTTCCGCCTGCGCTATCTCGACGCCGGGTCGGGTCAGTGGCTGGATGCCTGGCCGCCGCCGCAGCCCGATCCAGCCGTTCTGCCGCGCGCGGTGCAATGGCGTCTGCGCACGCCACAATACGGCGAAATCGACGGCACGGTCGAACTCGTATCCGCCTGGCTGGCGCAGGCGGCGGACGCCGTCAAGCCAGCGCCGCAGACGCCCATCGGCACGCCCTTGCCGCCGCTGCCGCCGCCTCCGGGGGGCGGGAAATGATGTCGTCCACATTTCCACAACGCGGCAAATCCCAGAACGGTGTTGCGCTGCTGGTCGCCTTGCTCGTGGTCGCGCTGGCGACGGTGCTGATCGCCGGCCTGCTCGATCGCGGCGGCCTCGTCGCCGCGCGCACGCGCAATACGCTGCGCCAGGAACAGGCACAGGCTTACGCGCGTGGCCTGGAGAACTACGCCGCCGAAGTGCTCGTGCGCGCGCAGGATCAAAGTGCGGGCTACGACGCCAACGACAGCGTCTGGGCGATTCCGCTGCCGCCCACACCGGTGCCCGGTGGCACGATCGCGGCGCAGATGTCCGACCTCAACGGCCGCTTCAATTTGAACAATCTCGATCCGGCATACGTCACCTCGCAAGTCTGGCGCGGCAAGTTCGTCCGGCTGTTGACCGCGCTCAAGCTCGATCCGGCCATTGCCGGCCACATTGCCACGTGGATGGACGCCAGTGTGCCGACCAGCGCGGACGACCAGTTCTATCTCGCCCAGCCGGTGCCGTATCGACGTGCCGCGCGACCGTTCACGCATGTGTCGGAACTGCGCCTGGTCGCCGGCATCGATGGCGACGCCTATGCCGCGCTCGCGCCCTATGTGACGGCGTTGCCGGAAGGCACGCCGATCAACATCAATACCGCCAGCGTGCCGGTACTGATGACGCTGACCGCGAACATGACGCGCGAAATGGCGCTGGCGATCTGGCAGCAGGGTAGCGCGCACTACACCGACCCGAACCAGATACTCAAGGCGCAGCCGGCGCTCTTCGCGATCGAGCATCCGGAATGTTACGGCGTGACCAGCAGTTATTTCCTTGCGCGCGGGTTGATTACGCTCGACGGCCTGCCGTTCGAATTCGATAGCCTGATCGAGCGGCGCGGCGGCGGTGCGAATGGCGGCATCCGCGTGCTGCAGCGCAGCCGTGGCGGCGACGATTGACGCCCACCGGGGGCGATGACGTATCCTCCCGCGATGAAGAAGCCCGCATTTTTTCTGCTCGCCGCGCTCGCCGGTTGCGCGCAGGTGGCGACGCAACCGTCCACGCCATTCCATGCCGATGCACTGCAGGCCAATGCCGCGCAGGCGACGGCCGCCCATTTCGAGACGATCCGTAATTCGCCGCCGCAGTTGGAAGCGTTCCTGCGCGCCATGCCCAAGGGCGCGGATCTGCACAATCACCTTTCCGGCGCGATCTACGCCGAAGACCTGTTGAACTGGGCCGCGCAGGATGGTTTTTGCATCGAACGCGCGACGGGCACGGCGGTCGCGCCGCCCTGCGACGCCACGCAAGGCCGGCCGCCGGCTGCCGCGGCATTCGGCGACGACGCGCTGTACCGCCAGATCATCGACGCCTGGTCGATGCGCGATTTCGTGCCGAGCAGCGGAAAGTCCGGGCACGATCATTTCTTCGATACGTTCGGCAAGTTTCATCTGGTCACCAGGGCGCATCGCGGCGACATGCTCGCGCGCGCACTGCATCAGGCCGCGCATGACCACGAGATCTACATCGAATTGATGGATACGCTGGCCGAAGCGCAACTGCGTCCCTTGGTCGCGCGCACGCCATGGGATGGCGACGTCGCACACGCACACGCGGCCTTGCAACCGGGCATGCCGGCCGTACTGGTGGAAGCGAAGAATGAGCTGGATTCAGCGCAGCGCCAGATGCGCGAGGAGCTGCGCTGTGGCAGCACGCAGGCCGATCCCGGCTGCGGCGTGGAAGTGCGTTTCCTGTACCAGGTGCTGCGCGGTTTTCCGGCGCAGCGCGTATTCGCGCAGTTGCTCACCGGCTTCGAACTGGCCGCCAGCGATGCGCGCGTGGTCGGCATCAACATGGTCATGCCGGAAGACGGCTACCTGTCGATGCGCGATTTCCGTCAGCAGATGGCGATGCTCGATTATCTGCACGCGCAATTCCCGCAGGTGCGCATCAGCCTGCATGCCGGCGAACTGTCCCCGACCATGGTGCCGCCGGACGGCTTGCGCTTCCACATCCGCGCCTCGATCGAGCAGGGCCACGCCCAACGCATCGGCCATGGCGTCGATGTCATGCGCGAGGATCGCCCGCAGGAATTGCTGCGCGAGATGGCGAGCAAGCATGTCCTGGTGGAAATCTGCCCGACCAGCAATCGCAGCATTCTCGGCATAGCCGGCGCCGATCATCCGCTACCGATCTACCTTGCCGCGCACGTGCCGCTGGCGATCGCAACCGACGACGAGGGCGTGTCGCGAAGCGATTTGACGCGCGAGTTCACGCTCGCCGCCGATTCATGGCAGCTGTCCTACGCGACCTTGAAGACCATGGCACGCAACAGTCTCGAATACGCTTTTGTCGCCGGCGCCAGTATGTGGAGCGCTCCGGACGCATTCACGCCCGTTGGTGCCTGTGCGCAGGCTGAGCCCGGCGCCGCGCAGCCGACGCCGGACTGCGCCGCATTCCTCGCCGGCAGCGAAAAGGCGCGCCTGCAATGGCGCCTGGAAGCGCAGTTGCGCGACTTCGAAGCGGGCATCGCCGCGGGCCGCTGAGCGCGGGCGCGCTGTTACAATGCGGCCAATCGAATCGATGCCGCGACCATGTCCGATCGTCTGCTGATACGCCTGCTTGCCGATGACGGACTGACCTGGCTGGCCCAGGACGCCAACGGCCGCGCGTTGTCCGGCGCGAATGCGGGCGCGCCGCCCGCACAGGCGCTCGAACGCGCCCAGCGCGTCGTCGTGCTGGCGCCGGCCGAAGAAATTCTGCTGCTCGAAACGCCGGGCCTGCCGGGCGCGCACGCACAGGCGCTCAAGGCCTTGCCGTTCGCGCTCGAAGACCGCCTCGCGGGCAGCGTGGAGGATCAGCATTTCGCTGCGCCGGAACGGCTCGACGGCGAACGCATCCCGGTTGCCGTCGTCGCGCGCGCGACGCTGCGCGGCTGGCTGGATCGTCTCGCCCGGGACGGCATCCGTGCCGATGCGGTCTATTCCGAATGCCAGCTGCTGCCCGACGCCAGCATCGTGTTCGATGGCGAACGTGCGCTTTGGCGCGACTGCGCGGCGGTGGGCACCTGCCGCACGCAGGATCTTGCCGGCTGGATTGCCGTACTCGATGCCGCCGCGGAAAGCCCGGTATTGCGCACGACGCATGATTTGCGCAGTGGCCAGGGTGACGCGCTCGCGTTTTTCGCCGCACGGTTGCAACACGAGCCCGCCGTGAACCTGCTGCAGGGTGAATTCGCGCCCGCGCACCGGCAGGCGCCGGCGCGGCGGCTGTGGCGAAACGCAGGCATGCTCGCTGCCGCAGCGCTGTTTTTGCTATTTGTATACTACGGTGCGGATTGCTGGCGCCTGTCGCGCCAGTCCGCGCGCCTCGACGCGCAGGCGCGCACCGTGCTGCACGAGGCGTTTCCCGGCATGGACAAGGTCGCCGGCGATCCGCGCCAGCTCATGGACAGCGCCATGCGCGGCCTGCAGGGCGGTGGCGGCGATTCCGGCCTGATGCGCCTGCTCGCACGCATTGCGCCGACCCTCGCCAGCACCACGCGCACCACGCTTGCCGGCATGGAATACCACAATGCGACGCTGGAGCTTGCGCTGCGAGCACCGGACGTGCAGACGCTCGACCTTATGCGCGAGCGCCTCGCCGGCCTGCCCGGGCTGAAGGTGGAAGTCACTGCCGCCAACTCGGGCGCGGACGGCGTCGATGGGCGCCTGCGCATCGCCGGAGCCACGCCATGATCCGCGCCTGGTGGAATGCGCAATCCGGGCGCGACCGGCGCGTGCTGGTCATCGGCGGCATCGTCGTCGCCGTGTTGCTGGTCTGGGCGCTGGCGTGGATTCCGCTGTCGCGCACGCGCGCGAACCTTGCCGCGAGCGTGACTCAGCAACGCGCGGACCTGGCGTGGATGCGGCAGGCGCTGGCGCAGTCGCGCACGCTCGGCGCGCAGGGCGCGCGCGGCAACGTCGCGCGCCAAGGCAAATCCCTGCTCGCGCTCGCGGACGCCAGCGCGCGCGCGGGCGGACTCGGCGATGCGCTCAAGCGCGTGGAGCCGACCGGCCCGACCAGCGTGCGCGTGACCTTCGAGGTCGCCGATTTCGACACGCTGTCCAACTGGATGGACGGGTTGGCGCGCGACTACGGCGTGTCGGTCACGGATTTTTCCGCCGACAAGGCCGAAGGACTCGGACTCGTGAATGCGCGCGTCACCCTGCAAGACGCGAAACAATGAAGGCTTTGCGGCGTTTTATACTTTTATTCGTTGTACTGCTGGCCATCGTCGCGATAGTCATCGCGACGTGCCCGGCCTCCTTCGCCTGGCGCTTCGTTGCCGCCAGGGCCGGCGCGCTCAAGCTCGATGGACTCAGCGGCACGATCTGGAACGGACATGCCGGCGGTGCGAACGTGTACGGTACTGAATTGGGTGCGCTCGACTGGCGGCTATCGCCGCTGCCGCTTTTGCGCGGTATGGTCGCCGCGCAACTGGACATTCACGGCGGCGCAGTGACCGGCAGCGGCGCGGTCGAACGCGAGCCAGACGGTACGCTGCAGGTCACCGGCGCGGTCATCCATATGCCAGCCAGTCTCGCCGCGCCGGCGCTCGATATTCCCATGCTGCAACTGCTTGGCCAGATCGACATCGACATCGCACAGTTGCGCGTGCAAGGCGCGTGGCCCATGGTGGCGCAAGGCGAAATCCATTGGCGAGACGCGGCGGTGGCAGGAGCGGCGCAGGCGCCGCTCGGCGATCTGCAGGCACGCTTCGCGAGCGCGGCCAATGGCGGCATTGCCGGCACCGCACACGATCTCGGCGGCCCGCTGCGGCTCGACGGTACGTTCACCATCGATGCCGGCGGCTACGCCGCGCAGGCCAGGCTCGCCGCGCGCGACGGCAACGCGCAGGTGCTCGACGCATTGCGCTTCATCGGCCAACCGCAAGGCGACGGCAGCACCCTGCTACTGATCCACGGCAAGTTCTTCCCGGTACTCTGATGGATGCGGCATTTCCCGCATTTCTCGATCATGCCCTGCGTGTCGCGAGGCAGGCCGCCGCAGCGGCGGCGGACGTCATTCGCCACCACTACGCGCACGCAGTGACCGCGGAAATCAAGGCCGATTCAACGCCAGTCACCATCGCCGACCGCGAGGCGGAAATCGCGATCAAGAATGTGTTGCGCACCGCGTTTCCGGATCACGCTTTCTACGGCGAGGAATTCGGCCGCGAAGGCGCGGGCGATTGCCTCTGGCTGATCGATCCCATCGACGGCACCAAGGCCTTCGTGCGCGGCTATCCGATGTTCTCGACCCAGATCGCGCTGATGCACTGCGGTGAACTGGTGCTGGGCGTGTCCAGCGCGCCGTTGTACGGTGCAGCGGGCGAGACGGCCTGGGCGCGCAAGGAAGGCGGTGCCTTCCTCGACGGCAAGCCGATGCGTGTTTCGACCGCGCACGAATTCGATGCCGGCACCGCGATATCCATCGGCAACGTCAAGACGCTCACGCGCGACGCGCGCTGGGCCGCGCTCGGCGAACTGATACGGCGCAGCGGGCGCATCCGCGGTTACGGCGACTTCCTGCACTACCACCTGCTGGCGAGCGGTCGCATCGATCTCGTCGTCGAATCCGACGTCAACATCCTCGACATTGCCGCACTCGCCGTGATCGTGCGCGAGGCGGGCGGCGTGTTCACCACGCTCGATGGCGGCGCTTTGGACTTGAACACCACGGGCGTGCTGGCGGGGACACCGGCGCTGCACGCACAGGCGTTGGCGCTGTTCCACTCCGCCCAG
>CAWAMA010000008.1:0-37372 GCA_963783025.1 uncultured Pseudomonadota bacterium
GCTGAACGATTTGCAGCGCCTTGGCCGTGCCGGCCAGGTGATTGTCCGTTGCGGTCTGCTTGCGCAGGCGCGCCAGTTCCTGCCAGGCGCGACCGTAAGTCGGGTCGTGGCGCACGGTTTCGAGGAACTCGGCTTCGGCTTTGCGGATGCGACCGGCGAAGACGAGCTGGACGCCACGCCGGAAGCGGAATTCTGGGCCATCGGCGCCAAGTGCCTTGGCTCGATCATATAATGCAAGGGACTTCGGCGGTCTGGTTCAGCGGATAGCGTTGTTCGGCCATCTGCACCAGCGCGGTGACCGACCGCACTGCCGCGCAGACGGGGTTATCGAGGCAAATCCGGGCGGCAACCGTCTCGCCGCAGCGAATCAGCGCGGCGACGATGGCAACGATCAGTTCGGGGTCGGCCGGCATGGCCTCGGCGGCCGCGCGCGCGTGGCGCGCCGATTCGCGGACGCGATCCTCCTCCCAGGCAATGTCGCCCAGCAGCAGGCGGGCGTGGACATTGTCGGAATCGCGTTGCAGCATCGATTCCAGGCTGATGCGCGCCGCGTCGAGATTGCCTTCGGACAGATAGCGCTGGGCGCGGTTCCAGTGTCGGTCGGAGGGTACGTTCATGCAGGGCGCGCGCCACGCTCAGCGCGATGCGCCGCTAGCCGAAGTCGAAGCAAGGTTACAGATCCTGATGGTATTGCACGTACGGCACGCGTGCCTGGCTCGGGTCGGTCTCGTGCGCGGGGTCGGCGAGCAACGGCGGCGTGCCGCTCGACCACAGGTTCTGCGCACCGACACTGAATACGCCGCGCCAGGGTGCGCGCCAGGAAATTCCCAGATCGACACTGGTCCAGCTCTGGCCGCTGCCGAGCGGATCGGCCGGTCCGAGGACGCGGCCGGTGAGCGTGCCGCTGAAATTGCCGCTGTGCACGCCGAAACTCAGCGCCGCCTGGTTGAGGGCGGGCAGCAAGGTGTTGCCCGGCAGTTCGAAGCGCAGGCGGCTCAACGCGGCGCCGACATCCAGGCTGTTCTCGTCGTTCCAGCGCCAGTGCCCCTGCGCGCGAATGCCGTAGTCGTTGACATCCGCCCATTGCAGCGCCGGTATCGCCAACGTCGGCAAAGCTTCGTTGCCGATGGTGGCGAACAAATCCCATGGTGGAGTCTGCGCGACGGCGGTGAGCGGCGCCGATTCGTGGCGCAGCCAGGCGTAGCCGTAGTCCACGCCCACGTCCAGGCGATCCGTGCTCAGGCCGGTGCCGATGCTCAGGGCGCCGGTGCTGGCGGGTGCGTCGCGGTACGGGCACGACTCGTTCAGGGCGAAGGCCAGTCCCGAATCGCAGCCCAGCGTGGCCGCCTCCGAATTGAGCGGCGTCAGGGCTATGCCGCGCCCGAACCTGGCCCAGGCGTTGACGCGGTTGCCCAGATGCAGCGACAGGCCGCCGACGACGAAATGGGTGACGTCGATCAGTTGCCAGTCGGCAGCAGAGCCGATCTGCGGTGCCTGTGGCAACACCGGCGCACCATGCCCGCCGGCGAGCGCGACCAGTGCCAGGACGCGGCCGTCGGGGGTGCCCCACAGCGGCATGCGCCAACCCGCATCGGCACGATCTTGCGAAACACCGACGGGCTGGATGACGACCGCGGTGTTGTTTCCCGGTGCGGGCACGACCGACTGCGCCAACGCCAACATGGGCGTGAGCATGACGCTGAAGAGGGCGGCGGCAAAACGCATGATCATCCGGTCGTGTAAGCGAAACTGTGAACGTGCAGCGCGTGGCGAAGTTCCATGCTCCGCATCCGAAGGCGCTTGTTTGCAGTATAGCGCAAATCACGGAAAACTAACAATTACTTTCGACAGGTGCAGCTACACCGCGGCGCTGGAAAAAATCGTTAGACTACGGTCATTGCAGTCTGGGGTCAGCCGGCCTTGTCTTCACGTCTTTCGAACACGGGTGCCTCGCCTGCGGGTATCGCCGCGGGTGCCGGCCAGAACGTAGCCACGCTGAAATTCACCGGCCCCCAGTCATCGGATCTGGAGCAGGCCGAACGCCTCCAGCGCGCCCTGTTCGCCATTGCCGACCTGGCCAGCGCCGACCTCGACCTACCCGAGGTCTACAGGGCGCTGCACGCGATCGTCGGTAGCCTCATGTACGCCGAGAATTTCTACATTGTCTTGTATGACGAATCGCGCGATGTGATGCGATTTCCCTACGTCGTCGATGTCGAAGATGCCGATGGGCCCGGTCCGCTGGACGAGGTGCCGATGGCCACGCGCGCCGGCAGCCTGACGTGGCACCTGCTCAAGGACGGGCGACCCTTGCGCGGCACGGTTGCGGAAATCGACGCCCAGATCGGCAAGCCGACGGTCGGCTTTGGTCCCGACTGCGTGGACTGGATGGGTGTGCCCCTCCTGCGATCGGGAAAGGTCAGCGGTGGATTGGTGGTGCAAAGCTACACCGAGAGCGCGCGCTATACCGAGCGCGACCAGGAGTTGTTGACATACGTCGCCCAGCACATCCAGACCGCGCTTGAGCGGCGCTTCGTGCATGAGGAACTCGAACGCCGCGTGGCCGAACGCACCGACGCGTTGCGCGACGCCAACCGCATGCTGCAGCAGCAGGTGCTTGAGCGCCAGCGCGGCGAGCGCCTGCAGGCGGCATTGTTTCGCATCGCCGAGCTCGCCAACAGCAGCGAGAGCCTGGAAGAATTCTATGCCGCCGTGCACCGCGCCGTCGGTGGCCTGCTGTATGCCCGCAATTTATACATTGCCCTGCTCAGCGAGGATGGCCAACAGCTCGTGTTTCCGTACTCCGTGGACGAGCGCGATCTCAAGCGCGAGCCGCGCAAACTCGGCACCGGCCTGACCGAATACGTGCTCAACACGCGCAGCGTGCTGCTCGCCGACAGTGCCGGTCTCGAACGCCTGTACGCGACCGGCGCGGCACAGCCGATCGGTGCGCGTTCGCGCAGTTGGCTGGGCGTGCCTCTGATTTGCGGCGATCGCGCGGTCGGTGTGCTCGCCGTGCAGAGCCACTCGGAAGAGCATCGCTACACACCGCGCGACCAGGAACTGCTCACGTTCGTTTCGTACCACATTGCGAATGCGCTCGAGCGCAAACGCAGCGCCGAATCTCTCAAGCTTGCCAACGCGGAACTCGAGCAACGCGTGATCGAGCGCACCAGTGAACTGGCCGCGGCCAACATCGAGCTGCGCGAGCATATCTCGGTGCGCGAGCGCATGGAGCGCCAGCTCAAGCACGAGACCCTGCACGATGCGTTGACCGGGTTGCCGAACCGCAATTTCCTCTTGCGGCGCCTGACCCAGGCGCTCGCAGATTTCGCGCGCGATTCGCGCCACCGTTTCGCGGTGCTGTTCCTCGACCTGGACCGATTCAAGGTGATCAACGATTCGGTCGGTCATCTCATCGGCGACGAGTTGCTCAATGAAGTAGGCGCGCGCATCGCGGCATGTCTGGAACCGCGCGACCTCGTGGCGCGCCTGGGCGGCGATGAATTCGCGATCCTGCTCAACGACATCGAAAATGCAGACGATGCCAGTGCGCTGGCGCAGCGTGTCATCGATGCGCTCAACGAGCCGATCAGATTGGGCGGCAAGGAAGTTTTCAGTTCCACCAGCATCGGCATCGCCATGGCTTCCTCGCGCTACCGCAAGGCGGAAGAGCTGCTGCGCGACGCCGACGTCGCCATGTATCGCGCCAAGAGCGAAGGCCGTCATCGTTTTGCCCTGTTCGACGAACACCTGCACAAGGAAGCGATGCTGTTGATGGAGCTGGAGAGCGATCTGCGCCGCGCGATCGCGCGCAGCGAATTCGTGCCGTTCTTCCAGCCGGTGGTGCGCTTGTCCGACCGCGCCACGCTCGGCTACGAGGCGCTGTTGCGCTGGCAGCACCCGGAACGCGGTCTGCTCGCGCCGGCCGATTTCCTCGCTGTGGCCGAGGAAACCGGCGCGGCGGAACTGATTGACTGGCAGATGTTCGAGCGCACGTTCGAGGTTGCGGCGCCGCTGCTGACCGGCGAAGCCGGCTTCATCGCAATCAACGTGTCCGGCCGGCATTTTCGCGCGGATACGCTCGACGAAAACCTGCTGGCACTGCTGCGCAAACATGCGATCAAGCCCGAGTGCGTGCGCATCGAGGTCACCGAACGCATGCTCATCGACAATCCGCCTGCCGCCAAGCGCCTGCTTGATGCGCTGCGTGCGCACGGCATTGGCGTGTCGCTGGACGACTTCGGCACCGGCTACTCCTCGCTGAGTTACCTGCACCAGTACCCGGTGCAGGCGTTGAAGATCGATCGCTCGTTCGTGGCCGAGATGGGCTCGGAAAAATCCGGCAGCACGGCGATCGTGCGCGCGATCCTGGCGCTGGCCGGCGCGCTTGGGATGCAGGCGATAGCCGAAGGCATCGAAACCGAGGCGCAACATCGCATCCTGACGCAACTGGGCTGCCAGCTCGGCCAGGGATTCCTTTACGCGCGTCCGCAACCCGCGCACGTCTGGCTGGATCGTATCGGCTAATGTTGAGTGGGTGCCGCGGGCACATCCTGCCCGCTGCGGAATACCTGTTCCAGATCCACGCGGTCGAAGCGATACTGGGTATTGCAGAATTCGCAGGTCACCTCGGCGAAGCCATCTTCACGCACGGCCGCCTCCGCTTCGGCGCGACCGATGGAATGCAGCATCGCCGCGACGCGTTCGCGCGAGCAACTGCATCCGAAACGCAACGCCCTGGCCGCATGCAGACGCACGTTCTCCTCGTGGAACAGGCGGTACAGCAGGTTTTCCGGCGCGACATCGAGCAACTCGCGCTCGCTCGCGCTGGCGAGCAGATGGCCGACGCGATTCCAGGCATCGGCGTCGTCTTCGGCATGGGCTCTGCCGGGCAGGCGTTGCAGCATGAGACCCGCGCAGCGGCCGTCGGCGCAGGCCAGCACCACACGCGTGGGCAGTTGTTCGGAGCGTTCAAAGTAACCTTCAAACAACGCGGCCAGGTGCGTGGATTCAACTGGCACGAGTCCCTGGTAGCGTTGTCCGCTGGCGCGGTTGTCGATGGTGATCGCGAGTAGCGGTGCCGGTTGCGCATCGAGCAGACGGAAATCGTCCGCGATGTCGCCCTGCCAGCGCGCCAGGCCGCGCAGGCGACCATCGCTGCCGCATTCCGCGAACAGAAGGTTTACCGGCCCGGCATTCTTGATCTGGATCGAAAGCGCGCCGTCGAACTTGATGTTGCCGGTGAACAACGCGCTTGCTGCCAGCGTGCGCCCGAGCAGATCGGCCAGTGCGGACGGGTAATCGGCACGTTTGCGCACCTGCTGCCAACTGTCGTCCAGGCGCACCAATACGCCGCGCACGCCGGCGCGTTCGAGTTCGAAGCGGTGCAGGAAATCGTTGGCGGATTCGGACATGGCCGCAGGAGGTGGGGCGAATGAGCGCGAAAATCAATATCGATCCGGACTATTGCACATCGCTGCGGCCTCGGCCATCTTGCACGGCATGAAGTCGGGTAATTCGAATCGTGCGCGCGGCCTGCTGCGTCGCCTGTGGCGTTGGAGCTGGCGGCTCGCGTTGGCGTGGGTCGTGCTGACATGGCTCGTCGTTGCCGTGCTGCGCTTCGTGCCGCCGCCAACCTCGGCGTTCATGTTCGAGCGCCGCCTGCAGGCATGGAGTGCAGGCGAGAAGAACTTCGTGTTGCGCTACCACTGGGTGCCGTGGCGCGACGTGTCGCCGCAACTGCCGATCGCTTTGATCGCGAGCGAGGACCAGAAATTCCCGTTCCATCACGGCTTCGACGTGCAGGCGATCCAGGATGCACTTGACGAAGCCGACGACGGCGAGCGCCTGCGTGGCGCCAGCACGATCAGCCAGCAGACGGCGAAGAACCTGTTCCTGTGGAGCGGGCGCAGCTTCGTGCGCAAGGGGCTGGAGGCGTATTTCACCGTGCTGCTGGAAATCACCTGGCCCAAGCGGCGCATTCTCGAGGTTTACGCGAACATCGCCGAATTCGGCAATGGCATCTACGGCGCGGATGCGGCGGCGCGCACGTTCTTCCGCGAAGCGCCGACGCAACTCGACGGCTACCAGTCCGCGCTGCTCGCCTCGGTACTGCCCAATCCGAAGCGGCTGCATGCCGAGCGTCCATCTCCGTATGTATTGAGCCATGCGGAGTGGACGCAGCGCCAGGTGCGGCAATTGGGCGGGATCGGCTATTTGCCGCGCTGAGGCGCTACCGTTTCTCGTACCAGGCCCGACTGCGATTGACCACGGCGACAACGCCGAGCATCAGGGGCACTTCAATGAGAACACCCACGACTGTCGCCAGCGCGGCGCCGGATTGAAAGCCGAACAGCGCAATGGCTGTGGCGACCGCCAACTCAAAAAAATTGCTGGCTCCGATCAAGGCGGATGGTCCCGCCACACAATGGGCTTCCCCGCCCAGACGATTCAGACCGTAGGCGAGCGCTGCATTGAATACGACCTGGATGGTGATCGGTACCGCCAGCAGCGCGATGACCAACGGCTGCCGCATGATGGCCTCGCCCTGGAAGGCAAACAACAGCACGAGCGTGGCCAGCAGGGCGAGCAGCGATAACGGATGCAGTGCGCGAAGCGCGGCCACCAGCGTGCCGGGACTTCGGCGCAAGCGGGCTCTCACCGCTTGGGCGAGCGCGAGCGGCAGCACGATGTAGAGCGCCACGGACAACAGCAGCGTCGCCCACGGTACCGCGATCGCGGCGACCCCGAGCAACAATGCAACGATCGGTGCGAATGCGAACACCATGATGGTGTCATTGAGCGCGACCTGGGTCAGGGTGAAGTTCGGCTCACCGTCCACCAGCTGACTCCAGACGAAGACCATCGCCGTGCACGGCGCGGCCGCAAGCAGGATAAGTCCGGCGATGTAGCTGTCGTGCTGCGGTGGCGGCAGCCATGGTGCGAACAGGTGGCGGATGAAGATCCAGCCGAGCAACGCCATCGAGAAGGGCTTTACCGCCCAGTTGACGAACAGGGTGACGCCGAAGCCGCGCCAGTGTTGGCGTACCGCGCCGAGCGAGCCGAAATCCACCCGCATCAGCATCGGCACGATCATCAGCCAGATCAGCGCGCCGACGGGCAGGTTGATGTGCGCAATCTGGATCGCACCCAGCGCTTGAAACGCTTGCGGGAACAGACGACCGATACCGATGCCGGCGAGTATGCACAACCCGACCCACAGGCTCAGCCAGCGTTCGAACGCGCCTAACGTCGGTTTGCTAGCGCTCATCGGCGGATACCTCGCGCAGCAGCGTCTGCACGCGGCTTTCGATTTCGTCGCGTACCGCGCGGAACCCGTCGTCGGGGAGGCTCTTCGGATCGGGCAGCACCCAATCCTCGCGCCGCGTTGCCGGAATCCACGGACAGGCATCGCCGCAGCCCATCGTCACCACGACGTCGAACGGCGTGGTGCCCAGCTCCTGCAGCGACTTCGAATGCTGTGCGCGCAGATCGATGCCACGTTCGGCCATCATTGCGACGGCACGCGGATTGATCGTCCCGGACGGGCGCGAACCGGCCGAGTACGCTTCCACGCGTGCGCCGCCATGTACGCGCGCGAAGCCTTCCGCCATCTGACTGCGGTTGGAGTTCTCGACACAGACGAACAGGATGCGTTTCATTCGCCGCAGCACGCGTTGCCGGTTGCCTGCGGGCCACAGCAGGCACTGGGCGCAGTGTTTTTCTGCGGACTGCAACAGGCGGCGGCCTGAGCGGGTTCGAAATACGTCGTTGCCGCACCGTGCGTGTAGAAACTCTCCCAGCGCACTCCTTGCGGGTCCTCGCTCCAGTACTTGTCCGAATGCGCGTAGCAGCAGGTCGTGCCGGTCTCGGTCAGGCGCAGCGCGTCGGCGGCCTTGAGGCGTGCGCCGATCTGCTGCAGCTCAGCCGGGTCGTCCGCCTGCAGGCCGAGGTGATCGACGCCGGTGGCGTGCTCGCGGTGCGAAATGGCGAAATTGACACGCGGATCGTCGAGCATCCACTTCGCGTAATCATCCTTGCGCACGCTCGGTTCGGCGCCGAACAGTTGTGAATAAAAGCGAATGCTCTGGTTCAGGTCCTGCACGTTGACGTGGACATGGAAGCGTTTCATTTTCTGGTTCTCCTTCTGGGTTTGTTCGGCGCCGGGGCGCAGGCAGAATCGATGCCGCACGGTTCGCCCGCGCAGCAGTTTTCGGTGAGATGGGCGAGCAGGGCGTTCATGCGTGCGTAATCGGCACGGCACCAGATATTGCGACCATCGCGGCGATCGTTCACGAGGCCGGCGTGACGCAGCACGTTCAGATGATTGGTCAGCGTGGCTGCGGCATGCCGCGTTTGCGTCTGCAGCGTGCCCACAGTGAGGCCATCGGCGCCGGCCTGCACGAGCAGGCGGAAGATCTCCAGGCGTCGCGCGTGGGCCAATGCTTTGAGGGCAGTGATCGCATCTGATGATTTCATACTTCCGGAATTATGGAAATAAATCGCTGCTTGTCAAGCACTCCGGCGCACGGATGGCTTCGCCGACAGGCCGCTTTCGGCTAGCATGCCGGCCCATGCAGACCCTCACCGTCGTCGTTCCGGCCCACAACGAAAGTGCGGGCCTGCGCGAATTCCACGCACGCCTTGCCGCCGTATTCGACACGCTCGATCTGGCTTGCGCCATGCTTTACGTCGACGACGGCAGCCGCGACGACACCTGGGCCGTGATGGAATCGCTGCGCGCCGTCGACACGCGCGTGGCGACGCTGAAACTCAGTCGCAACTTCGGCAAGGAACTGGCGATGACGGCTGGGCTGGATGCCGTCGACAGCGACGCCGTCGTGGTGATCGATGCGGACTTGCAGGATCCGCCGGAACTGATAGCGCAATTCGTTGCCGCCTGGCGCGATGGTTACGACGTGGTCTACGGCACGCGCGCTTCACGCGCGGGCGAAAGTGGCGTGAAAAAGTTCACGTCCGCCGCGTTCTATCGCGTCATGGAACGCCTCAGCCACACGCCGGTGCCGCGCGATACGGGTGATTTTCGGCTGATGAGCCGCCGTGCCCTGGATGCGCTCAAGCAGGTGCGCGAGCGCCAGCGCTTCATGAAAGGCCTGTTTGCCTGGGTCGGCTATCGCCAGCGGGCGATCGTCTACGAGCGCGATCCGCGCTTCGCCGGCAGCAGCAAGTTCAACTACTGGCGGCTGTGGAATTTCGCCATCGAGGGCATCACCTCGTTCTCCACCGCGCCGTTGCGGCTGGCGACTTATGCCGGTCTGTTGACCGCATTCGCTGCCTTCGTGTTCGGCGTGTTCGTTCTCGTCAAAGCCGTGTTCTATGGCGATGTGGTGCGCGGCTATCCCACGCTGCTGCTCGTCATCCTGTTCCTTGGCGGCGTGCAACTGATGGCGCTGGGCATGATCGGCGAATACCTGGGTCGGCTGTACATGGAAGCCAAGCAGAGGCCGCTTTATCTGATCGACGAGCACCATCCGGCCGGTTCGCGGTGACGTTGGCGGGCGAGTTTTGCGCGGCTGGAAATACGTCTATAGTCGCCTGCGCGGATGCATCGTCCGGCGGATCAGCAATCCACATTTCATTCACGGGAAATCACATGAAAAATTTCATCGGCGGTCTGGCGCTGGCCGGACTGCTGGCCGGTGCGTATGGATTCTGGCTCGTCGCGGACAGTGCGCACCGTGCGTCGTTCGAGGCAAGCGCAGGAAACCGACGGCGGCCGCACGCCCGGCGATGCCGACTTCAACGCGATCCGCCTCGGCTACCACGGCGACCCGACCGATTTTCGCGTCGAGCCGAAATGGTACGCGCAAGCGGCGAAGCAGGAGGCGCGCATCGCCAGGAGCATGCCGCGCGGCGCCAAAACCTACGCCAGGACGGCGAACAGCCCGCTTGCCCTCGATCCCAACGCATTCACGCTGCTCGGCCCGCAGCCGCTGGCCGGCGAGGGTTTCGGCGCCGAACCGTGCGGCGGGGCGCGTCAACGTGGTGGTCAGCGATCCCGACGACGCCACCGTCGCCTGGCTCGGCGCGGACGGCGGCGGCATCTGGAAGACGACGAACTGCTGTTCGACGAACACGTCGTGGACGGTGAAAACCGATTTCCCCGAACTTGCCAGCATGGCCATCGACGACATGACGATGGACCCGAACAACCACAACGTGCTCTACGCCGGCACCGGCGACCTGAACTACGGCTCGTTCTCGTTCGGCTCGGCCGGCGTGCTCAAGAGCACCGACCGCGGCGAGACCTGGGCGTTGCTCGGCACCGACGTGTTCACCATGATGTACGCGCCGTCCGCCGGCGGCTACCCGCAGTACCAGGCGATCGGCAAGGTGGTGGTCGATCCGAACAACTCGAACAACGTCATCGCCGGCACCAAGACCGGACTGTATGTCTCCAACGACGCCGGCGTGAACTGGACCGGCCCGTGCTACACGAACAGCTACGCCACCGGCAGCGGCGCGCAGCGCCAGGACATGACCGGCCTCGCCGCGGTCAACATCGGCGGTACGACGAAACTGTACGCCGCCGTCGGCACGCGCGGCACCGCCACGCCGGTGCAGCCGGATCTGGGCAAGAACGGCGCCAATGGCGTGTACAGCGCGGCCATGCCGGCGAGCGGATGCCCCGCGCTCGGCGCGTGGACCCTGCTCAACAGCGGCATGCCGGCGACGCTCGGCAACGGCACGCCGAGCACCACTTACGGCCGCATCGAGATCGCGGTGGCGCCGAGCGATCCGCAGACCGTGTACGCGATGATCTCGGACATCGGCTCGAGCGGCATCTACGGAATCTACAAGACCAGCAATGGCGGATCGAGCTGGACGAAGCTGACCAACCCCGACGGCACGCAGCCGGACACGGGCACCAAGGTCGGCACGCAGATGTGGTACGACGCGGGCCTGACCGTATCGCCGACCGATCCGAACGTGTTCTTCGTCAGCACCGTCGAACTGCTCAAGGGCACGAACACGAGCGGTTCCACGGCCACTTACGTCAACCTCACCGGCGCGTACAGCGGCGGTCCGGTGCATCCGGACAACCACGCGCGCGCCATCGTCGGCGGCGACCCGAACAAGGTGATCAACGGCAACGACGGCGGCGTGTACTACATTTCCAACGCGACCACGGCAACGAGCTACATCAACGCGACGTGGACGGACATGAACAACGGCCTGCCGACCATCGAGGTCTACGGTGGCGACATCAGCGCGAACTTCGCCACGTCCGGCACGCCCAAGGCCGCCGCCGGCTTCCAGGACAACGGCAGCGCCTATGTCACCTACACCGGCACGCCGGGCACGGCCGCGTGGAACGCGAACAACGGCGGCGACGGTTTCTATTCGCGCATCGAGCCGGTGCACGGCACGCGCTTCTATTCGTCGGTGTACAACGGCGCGATTTATGGCGGCACGACCGGCGACAGTCGGCAGCGCAGTTCCATCGCCGCCAGCGGCTGGTCGAGCGATCGCCTCAACTTCATCACGACCTTCGACATCTACCGCTACGGCGACACCAGCGTCGCCGGCAGCGGCTTGCAACACAAGCGCGGGCTGCACGCACCTGATCTACGGCAGCCAGCGCCTGTGGGAAACCGCTACCGTCCGGCAACCCGACCAGTTCGTCGTGGAAGGCCCAGACCGGCGACCTGACCAAGAGCAACCTGGTCATCGGCTCGCGACAACCGTTCCTACATCAACCAGCTGCACTACTCGTTCACCGATCCGACCATCGCCATCGTCGGCACCACCGACGGCAACGTGCAGTACGTGTTCAACCTCGGCACCGGCACCGCCAACGCCGCCACGGCGGTCAACGTCACCGGCGGCAACGCCGTGCTGCCGAACCGCACGATCTCGGACGTGAGCACCGATCCCGTCAATCCGCTGGTCGGCTACGCGGCCGTCGCGGGTTTTGCCGCGAACACGCCGTCCACGCCCGGGCATGTGTTCCAGGTCACCTGTACGGCGAATTGCGCGAGCTTCGCGTGGGCGGACAAGACCGGCAACCTGCCGGATATCCCGGCCGACGCGATCATCCCGAATCCGCACGATCCGAACCAGGTGTTCGTCGGCACCGACTGGGGTTTGTACTACACCGACGACATTTCCGTCGCATCGCCGCTGTGGCAGCGCTTCGAAGGCCTGCCGCACGTGATGGTGTGGAGCCTGACCATCGACCGTGGCTTCACCACGCTGGCCGCGTACACGCGCGGTCGCGGCGTGTGGGCGTGGCCATTGCCGTCGGGCTCGATCGGACCCAATCACCTGACCATAACCCAGGCGCCGGCCAGCATCGTCCAGGGCAGTACACTCGGCAGCGTGACCGTCACCGAGTACGACGCCAGCAACCAGCAAACCTCGGACAGCACGACGCAGGTGACGCTCACGGCGGGTGCCTGCGGTGGCACCGTGCTGGGCACCGGCACGCTGAACGGCGGCGCGATCACGTTCGCCACGACGACAAGGTTCAGGACCCCGGCGACGAGCCTGAGCCTCACCGCGTCCGCGGGCGCCGCGTCGCCGAGCGCCGCGTCGGCCTCGTTCAGTGTCGTGGCAGACTCTGACTGGGTATTCCGGGGCGGCTTCGAAAGCTGCACGCCCTAGGCATCGCGGGCGCGGACAGGCCGTTGCCGTCCGCGCTGCGCTAGAATGTGGGTGTCTCGTCCCGCCGCGGAGGACGTATGCGACTCGTCAAGCATCTGCTCGAAGACAAGGGTGGCGCCATCCACGCCATCGAACCGGACAAACCCGTGCTCGATGCGATCCGCCTGATGGCCGACAAATACATCGGCGCGCTGCTGGTGATGAAAGGTTCGCAACTGCTCGGCATCGTTTCCGAGCGCGACTACGCGCGCAAGGTGATCCTGAAGGGCCGCTCGTCGGCGGAAACGCCGGTGCGCGAGATCATGTCGGCATCCGTACTCAGCGTGGCGCCGGGCGACAGCGTCAATCATTGCATGAAGCTCATGACCGACCGCCGCGTGCGCCATCTGCCGGTGGTCGACGCCGGCCGCGTGCTCGGCGTGGTGTCGATCGGCGATCTGGTCAAGGCGGTAATCGAGGACCAGGCGCAGGAACTGGAGCATATGCAGCGGTACATCTCCAGCTGAATCGAAAACCTGCTGCGCTCGACATCTCGCGCGGCGGCAGTGCTCGGAAACCTCATTTACGCCACAGTAAACTCCGGTTCCTGCGCGCTGGCGACGCGCGACCTGTCTTCGCTCGCGACGGTTTTAAGAGGTCCTTGGATTTTTTGTGGTCGTCTGGCTGTGCGAAAATGCGCCATGAGTTTCGACCCTGCCCTGCGCGCGCGTCTGCACCAGCTACTGGCCGATTACGGCGCCCGCGTGCGCGGCCTGATCGACGGCCACGGCATCGCCCAGTACGGCATCGATCCGGCCGACATCGAGCAGGAAGTCCGCATCCGCCTGTGGCGGGCGCTGGAACGTGACCGGAATGCGGCCTTTCATGCGTCTTATATCCACAGAACCGTGCTGTCGGCGGTGATCGACGCGATTCGTGCCGCCAACGTGCGGGCGGCGGAGCCCTGCCGGAGGCGAAAGGGACCGGCAGCCGAGGCCATGGTGGCCGTCGTGCCGGGCCCGAACGGCTGGCCGGCGGGGCACAGGATTTTTCCCGCGTCGCCGCCTGCATGGCGGGTTGCCGCTGCGGCGGCGCGAGGCGGTGGCCCTGCATCTGCAAGGCTTCAGCCTGCGCGAGATCGGCGGCGCGGTGGGCGTTTCGGAAGAAGCGGCGCGCAAATTGCTCGACCGCGGCATGCAGACGTTGCGCGAGCGCCTTGCCGCGCAGGGGTTTGGAGAGTTCGATGAGTGAGCAGATCTGAAAAACCTGTTTCGCCGGTTCGCCGGGGCGCGCAGCACGATGCAGATTCCCGAGGTCGAGGATTTGCTCGAGTTGTCGCGCCTGCCGCATGCCGAGGACGCGGCTTCGCCGCTGCACGCCGACCTGCTGCGCTTCAGCCGCGAACTCGAACCGGTTTCGGCACAACTGGGTGCGGACATGGCTGCCGCGCTCGGCGAAACGAAGGTCGTCCTCGCGCATCGCCGTGCGTCGCCGCGCCGCGTCGCATCCGCTCCGCGTCGCTGGCGCGTTGCCGTTGCGTCCGCGATGGCCGCGAGCCTTGTCGTTGCCGTCGCCCTGTTCGCCACGCATCGCAGTCGCATGCCGGCACCGGCATCCGCCAGCGTCGGCGAGCGACATGCCGGATCGCATTTTCGCCGGATTCGACGAGCGCAACGTGGCGGCGAGCAAAACCGCGCATGGCGATCAAATCTTCCGCGCCAACTTCCTGCCCGACGAAATATTCAGTTCGTCCAAGCCGCACGAAGGCTGAGGGGTTCCGGAAAGTCCGCCTGCCATCGCGGCCTCGGCCGAGGCGGGTCGGATATCAGAGGATGCCGATCGAGATCAATTTTCCCCGATCCTTGTCGACGCGAGTTCCTGCCACGCCGCGAGCGCGGCTTGCCGCGTAGCCGACACATCGACCATCGGCGCAGGGTAGCCGCACGCGGCGAGTGCCGCGGGATCGCGCCATGGCTCCAGCAGCAATTTGGCCGGCAATGCCGCCAGCTCGGGCAGCCAGCGCTTGAGGTAAATCGCCTCGGGATCGAACTTGGCGGCCTGGGTGTGGGGATTGAACACGCGAAAGTAGGGCGCGGCGTCGGCGCCGCAACCGGCGACCCATTGCCATCCGAGGCGTGTTGTTGGCGAGGTCGGCGTCGACCAGCGTATCCCAGAACCAGCGCGCGCCGTGCCGCCAGTGCTGGCGCAGGTTCTTGCTCAGCCAACTTGCCGCGACCATGCGCACGCGGTTGTGCATCCAGCCGGTCGTCCACAGCTCGCGCATCCCGGCGTCGACGAGCGGGATTCCCGTTTGCCCGCGCTGCCAGCTCCGGATTGCGTCCGGATTGTCCCTGGCCCAGCGAAATCGGTCGAAGCGCGGGTTGAAGTTTTCGTCCGGCGTGTTCGGAAAGTGGTACAGCAAATGGTGCGCGAACTCGCGCCACGCGAGCTCGCGCAGGTAGGGCTCGAGGTCGGGTCGGCGTCGGCTGCGGTCGAGGCTGGCGCACGCATGCAGCCGGTGGTGGATCTGGCGCGGCGTGATTTCCCCAAAATGCAGATGCGGCGACAGCCTTGATGTACCGTGGCGCGCGGGCAAGTCGCGCACCGTCTTGTAATCGTTGAGTGCGTCGTCCGCGAAGATGTCCAGCATTTCCGTCGCGCCGGCTTCACCGGGGCGCCACGCCGCAGCGAAACCCGCATCCCAGGCGATCTTCGGCAACAGTTCCAGCGCGGACAACGGCAAACCGCCGTGCGCTCGCGCCCATTCCCGGGCGCGGGCCCTGGGCAACGGCTCATCCGGTTGCAGTCGCGTGCGCAGCTTGCGCCAGAACGGCGTGAAGACACGATATGGATCGCCCTGCTCGGTGGCGATTTGCCAGGGCTCGCACCAGAGGTTGCCCGATCGGCTCTCGACCGCGATGCCGTCTGCGCGCAAGCCGGCCTTGAGCTTCGTGTCGGAGGCGATGGCGGCGGGCTCGTAGCGCCGATTCCAGTACACGGTCGAGGCATTGAATTCCCGGATCAACGCTCGCGTCACGCCAAGCGTTTCGCCGCGCGCGATGCAAAGCCGTCCCTTCTGTTTTGCGAGCGCATCGTCGAGCGCCTGCAGCGAATGGTGCAGCCACCATTGGCTGGCGGCGCCGGGTTGCCAGGGCGCCTCCTCGTCGGGTGCATGGATGTATACGGGCACAACGCGCTCGTGCGCCGCGCAGGCAGCATGCAGTGCCGGGTTGTCTTCCAGGCGAAGATCCCGGCGCAACAGCACCAGCGCGGTACTCATGGATTTCGATGACGCCAGCCGCACCAAAGTGACGTCGTCCCGACAAGAATGGCGAGCAGCAGCGCGGACGCAGCTGCCATATCCGCGCCGAGCAGGGGCGAATGATTCTGTTTGACGAACACGCCGACCAAACCCCATACCACTGCCAACGCGTAAGCCGGGTTGCCGCGCATGCCGACCAGCGCGGTCAGCACGAGCAGCGCGGCCAGCGCGAACAATGCGAGCGTCCAGGGCAGCATGTTGGCGACCGGCAGCAATTTGAACGCGACAATCACCTGGGCGACATTCAGGAATACGGCGAGCGAAACCCAGCCCGCGTGCAAGGAAAGCGGAATCCACTGCCACCAACTTCCGCGTGCATGTTGTGCGGTGTGCGCGACGTGCCAGGCGGCCCGGAGAATGCTTCCGAAGCTGATCCAGATGATCGCCAGCGCCACCCAGAAAAGTTGCAGGGTGAACGCGATCATCCACAGCGAGGTCAGGGCGAACGCCAGCGCCGCCCATGGGCGCGTGCGTTGCAGCCTGACATCGGCTGCCGGATCGAGCATTTGACGGGTAGCGTAGACCGCATCGAGAAGGAAGATGGCCCCCCAGATCGAGAAGGCGTATCCGGCTGCAACAATCAAGGTTGGATATCGATCGGAGATTTCGCCGTTGGTCGGGCCGAAAATCCGCGCGTTCGAGAGCCACGCGACGAAAGGCATCGCCCACGCCAGCAGGGCAACGAGATACTTCATCGACACTCTCCCGTGAACGTCTGGCTGCCTTCGCCGACCTCCGGCCACCGCTGCGGCGCCTTTTCTATGCGGGCCGTGTCATAGCCCATTGCCTCGGCGCGGGCCAGCATCGCCCGGTAGTCCGCATCGGGGACTTCCGGCGTGCGCGCCATGAACCACAGATAATCGCGCGCATCGCGCACGACCAGCACCTGGTTGTAGTCGGAGCTCAGCCATCCGACCAGGTATTGCATGGAAAAGATTCGGAACAGCCGAACCCGCCACTCGCCGTCTCCGCTTTCCGCCACGGGACTGGCACTGGAGTGGATGAGTTTGACGGGAGCCTCGAAGCTGCCCGGGCGCAGGCGGAACCACGTGCATATCGTCCCGTCGGATTCGCGGCTGTAGGTTTCCACCGGGTTGTGGCCGCCCCGTTCGAATCGGGTCGGGATCGATGCAATCACGTACCAGCGTCCCATGAATCGCGTCAGGTCGACGGGTGAAACCGGGCGTATGGGCGGACCCGCCGGCGCGCAACCGCAAAGCGCGAACAAGACAAGCAGTCCGGCGATCGCAGGAATTTTGCGTGCATGCATCATTGGATGCGGCCTTGGCAATGGAAGAGTCCGATGCTACGAGGCAGCCGCGCAAGGCGGCGTGAAGGCCGGCGTGTGTTTTTTGCAGCAACATCCACCGGCCGCGCATCCGCCCGGGACTTTCCTTTTTTCAGGCCGCGACCGAACTCGCATGCTCGCGTGTGGCGGCGAAAGTCACGCCGGGCCAGCGTTCCTCGGTCAGCTGTAGATTGACGCGCGAGGGCGCCAGGTACACAAGTTCGCCGGCGGCATCCAGCGCCAGGTTCATCGCCGCCTTGTCGCGGAATTCCGCGAGCATCTTTTCGTCATTGCAGCGGATCCAGCGCGCGGTCGACACGGTGACATTCTCGAACGCGCAGTCGACGCCGTATTCGTCCTTGAGCCGGTAGGCGACCACGTCGAACTGCAGCACGCCGACCGCGCCAAGGATCAGGTCGTTGCTCATCAGCGGCCGGAAGAATTGCGTCGCGCCTTCCTCGGACAACTGCGCCAATCCCTTCGTCAATTGCTTCATCTTCAGCGGGTCTTTCAGGCGCGCGCGGCGAAACAGTTCCGGCGCGAAATTCGGGATGCCGGTGAAGCTCAGCGCTTCGCCTTCGGTGAACGTGTCGCCGATCGAGATCGTGCCGTGGTTGTGGATGCCGATCACGTCGCCCGGATAGGCTTTTTCCACGATGTCGCGCTCGCTCGCCATGAAGGTGAGTGCATTGGCGAGCTTGATTTCCTTGGCCGTGCGCACGTGGAACGCCTTCATGCCGCCGTCGAACGTGCCTGAGCAGATGCGCATGAACGCGACGCGGTCGCGGTGCATCGGATCCATGTTTGCCTGGATCTTGAACACGAAGCCGGTGAGTTTTCCTTCTTCCGGATTCACCTCGCGCGTCGTGGTCGCGCGCGGCCTGGGTGCGGGCGCATGTTCGACGAAGAAATCCAGCAGCAGTTGCACGCCGAAATTGTTGACGGCAGAACCGAAGAACACCGGCGTCTGCCGGCCATCGAGATAGGCCTGCGCATCGAACGGATGCGACGCGCCCTCGACCAATTCCAGTTCCTCGCGCAGTTCGCTCAGCATGTCGGCGCCGATCTTCGCGGCGAGTGCCGGATCGTCGAGCGAAGAAAAGATCGTCGAGTCCTGGCGCGTGAAATTGCGCCCCGGCTCGAACACGTGCACCTCGCCGCTGACCAGGTGATACACGCCCTTGAGCCGCGAACCCATGCCGATCGGCCAGGTGATCGGCGCGCACTGGATCTTCAGTACCGACTCGACCTCGTCGAGCAGTTCGATCGGCGAACGGCCCTCGCGGTCGAGCTTGTTGATGAACGTCATGATCGGCGTGTTGCGCAGGCGGCATACGTCCATGAGCTTGATCGTGCGCTCCTCCACGCCCTTCGCGCAGTCGATGACCATCAACGCCGAGTCGACCGCGGTGAGCACGCGATATGTGTCCTCGCCGAAGTCGGCGTGGCCGGGCGTATCGAGCAGGTTGACGATGCGGCCCTCGTACGGGAACTGCATCACCGACGACGTCACCGAGATGCCGCGCTCCTTTTCCAGCGCCATCCAGTCCGATGTCGCATGGCGTGCCGCCTTGCGGCCCTTCACGCTGCCCGCCATCTGGATCGCGCCACCGAACAGCAGCAGCTTTTCCGTGAGCGTGGTCTTGCCGGCGTCAGGATGCGAAATGATCGCGAACGTGCGCCGGCGCAGGGTTTCGTCAGGTTGGGTCATGGCAAAAAAGCAGCGCGACGCCGCGAGCGAAAATGGCGCGGGATTATACGCGACGAGTCAGCACTCGATCACATTTACCGCCTGACCGCCACGCGAAGTTTCCTTGTATTTGTCCTGCATGTCGCGGTCGGTGTCGCGCATGGTCTTGATGACCTTGTCGAGCGACACGCGATGCTTGCCGTCGCCGCGTATGGCCATGCGCTGGGCGTTTATCACCTGACCGATTCCAGCGCGTTGCGCTCGATGCAGGGAATGGGCACACTCGACGTGGCGGAGTAGGTTGAACCAAAGGCGAAGCCTTTTGGATTGATACGATTGTCATTTGCCTCTTGCGAGGCAGGCGGGGGAGACTGCCCATGATCACGTTGCCGACACGCGCCCGTCGGTCCAGGTTTGCTTTTGCCTTGTTGGCGCTTATCGCCGCGCAAGCCTGTGCGGCTGCACCTCCGGATGCCGCCGTCATCGCTCGGCAGGGCAACGGCAAGGGCGCGGTGGCCTGCGCGACCTGCCACGGCGCGGACGGAGGCGGGCAGGCCGCGGCGGGTTTTCCCCGTCTCGCCGGACTCGCCGCCGCCTACCTGGAGCGTCAACTCGACAGTTATGCCAACGGCACCCGCAGTGGGCCGGTGATGGCGCCGATGGCGAACGCTCTGAGCCAGGACGAACGGCATGCGCTCGCCGAGTACTACAGCCGCCTGTCCATCCCGACAGCCGCGGCAAATGGAGCGCCCACGCCCAATGGCGGCGCGCTGGGCCAGGAATTGGCCACGCGCGGACGCTGGAGCAAACAGGTGCCGGCCTGCATCGCCTGCCACGGCCCGCAGGGCGTTGGCGTGGGCGCGCAGTTCCCGCCGCTCTCCGGCCAGCCGGCCACCTACATCGCGAACCAACTGCGGGATTGGCAAAAGGGCATGCGCAAGAACGATCCGCTCGACATGATGCGCCACATTTCGGTGGCGCTCGACGCTCCCGACGTCACGGCCGTGTCCGAATGGTTCGCCGCGCAACCTGCGGTGTTGAAGGGAGACCGGCCATGAGTACGCTGCGGCAAGCAAGCTTTGTCGGCGTGATCGCCGGTGCACTGGCACTGACCGCGTCTTATGCGTTCGGCCTCACGGCGGCGAAGGCTTCCGGACTGGCGGCCGCGGACGCAGCGGTGTCCAATTCCAGCACGCTGCCGCCATTCACGCCACCGCCGGATTCGGCGATTCCCGACGATCAGTTCGGCGCGATGGTGCGCCGGGGCCGCGATATCTTCACCAACACCCAGAAGTATGCGAAGCAGTACGTCGGCAATGGTCTCAATTGCGAGAATTGCCACCTCGATGCCGGGCGTCGCGCGAACTCGGGTCCGCTGTGGGCGGCGTATGTGCGGTATCCGCGCTACCTTTCCAAGAACGATGCGGTCAACACGTTTGCCGAGCGGCTGCAAGGTTGTTTCGAGTACAGCATGAACGGCAAGCCGCCGCCCGCCGACAGCGAGATCATCGCGGCTCTGACCACGTATTCCTACTGGCTGGCCACCGGTGCGCCGACCGGCAAGGATCTGGCCGGCTTCGACTATCCCAAGCAAGGCTTCGCGTCGCCCGAGGCGCCCGGTTACGAACGCGGCCGGAAGATCTATGAGAAAGATTGCGCCCTGTGCCACGGCAATGATGGCCAGGGCCAGAAGGTCGCCGGCGCTTATGTGTTCCCACCGCTGTGGGGAGCAGAGTCCTTCAACTGGGGCGCCGGAATGCAGGAACTGGACATCGCCGCAGCCTTCATCAAGGCCAACATGCCGCTTCAGTCTCGGCGGAACCCTGGACGATCAGGATGCCTGGGACGTGGCGTACTACATGGACGCCCACGAACGCCCGCAGGACCCGCGTTTCACCGGCAATGTCGCCGCAACCCGCAAGCGCTACCACGACAGCAAGTGGTCGCTGTACGGAAAGGAAATCAACGGCCACTTGCTCGGCAGCGTTGGTGCCGGGTCAGGGCAATGAAATCGGAAGTGGACGCAACTCAGGTTTCAATGCGCGACGCGTGAACTGCGCGAATCACCGCAGGTCCATCGGCCGATCGCTCAGCACTCGATCACATTCACCGCCAGCCCGCCGCGGCTGGTTTCCTTGTACTTGTCCTGCATGTCGCGGCCGGTGTCGCGCATGGTCCTGATCACCTTGTCGAGGCTGACGCGGTGCTTGCCGTCGCCGCGCATGGCCATGCGCTGCGCGTTGATCGCCTTGACCGAGCCCATGGCGTTGCGCTCGATGCAGGGAATCTGCACGAGGCCGCCGATCGGATCGCAGGTGAGGCCCAGGTTGTGCTCCATGCCGATCTCGGCGGCGTTCTCGACCTGTAGATCGTGCCGCCGAGCGCGGCGGTGAGTCCGCCCGCGGCCATCGAGCAGGCGACGCCGACTTCGCCCTGGCAGCCGACCTCGGCGCCGGAGATCGAGGCGTTTTCCTTGTACAGGAGTCCGATCGCCGCGGCGGTGAGCAGGAAGTCGATGCACGCCTTGTTCATTCGCGCCGGGCACGAAGCGATGGTAGTAGTGCAGCACGGCGGGAACGATGCCGGCAGCGCCGTTGGTCGGCGCGGTGACGACGCGGCCGCCGGCGGCGTTTTCTTCGTTGACCGCCAGCGCATACAGGTTCACCCAGTCCAGGATGGTCAGCGGATCCTTGAGCGCGGCCTCGGGGCGATCCTTCAATTCCGCGACCATTGCAGGTGCGCGGCGCTGCACGTGCAGGCCGCCGGGCAGGGTGCCGGCCTGCCGCATGCCGCGCGCGACGCAATCGTGACATGGCCTTCCAGATGGCCAGAAGTCCGGAGCGGATTTCGCTTCCTCGCTGCGCCAGGCCTTCTCGTTCTCGAACATGACCTGCGCGATGGACTTGTTCGTGTCGGCGCACAGTTTCAGCAATTCGTCGCCGGTGTGGAACGGATGTGGCAGCGCCGTGGTGTCGGCGACGATGCGGTTCTCGGCGGCCTCGTCGGGATTGACCACGAAGCCGCCGCCGACGGAATAGTATTCGCGCGTGGCCAGTTCGCCGCCCGCGGCATCGAATGCGGAGAAGCGCATGCCGTTGGTGTGGAACGGCAGTTTCTGGCGCTTGTTGAAGACGAGATCGGTTTTCTCGTCGAACGCGATTTCGTGCTTGCCGAGCAGGTTGATCTTCTTCGTCGCCCGGATACGCTCGAGCCGTGCCGGGAATCGGAATCGGGGTCGATCTTGTCGGGCCATTCGCCCTCGAAACCGCACAGCACGGCTTTGTCCGTGCCGTGGCCGCGTCCGGTGTGCGCGAGCGATCCGAACAGTTCCGCGCGCACGCGCGTCACGCGATCCAGCACGCCGCCTTGCTCCAGCCAGCGCGTGACGAAACGCGCCGCTGCACGCATCGGGCCGACCGTGTGCGACGACGACGGACCGATGCCGATTTTGAACAGATCGAATGTGCTGACAGCCACGTCGATATTCCTTGCGGGCTATCGCGGGTATTCTACGCCTGCCATGCGTTTGACACTCTACCAACGCGACGACTGCCGCCTGTGCGACATGGCGCTGGATGTCCTTGCACAGGCGCGAGTGCCGGAATTCGTGAGCGTCTTCATCGACAACGATGCCGTGCTGGAAGCGCGTTATGGCGAGCGCGTTCCGGTGTTGCGCGAAGGCGATTCCGCGCGCGAACTGAACTGGCCGTTCGACGCGGACGCGGTGCGAGGGTGGCTTAACGGTTGACCGCCGCCACGTCCGGCGTGCGCCAACCGCAGGCCAATCCCCAGAAATAAAACACCAAGCCGAACACGCCGACGATGACGAGGTCCCAGCCGTAGGGCATCCAGCCGAGTCCGCCAAACCTTGTGCTGCCGACCCAGGACAGTGCCGAGATCGCCGGCAGATAGGCGATCAGCCACCACGCGCCGTCGAGCTGGCGGCGAAAATCCTGCCAGCGACCGCGTGACTGGTAGTAAAAATAAATCGGCAGGCCGATGACGACGAGCAGGACGATCTGCCCGCATAGCGGCCAGGTCGCCCAGTACATGAGTTCGGTGGAAAACACGAAGGCCAGGCACGACAGCACGTTCAATGCCGGCAGGCGCAGCGGTCGATGCATTTCCGGCGCGGTCCGGCGCAACACGGCCGCGCTGACCGGCCCGGTCAGGTAAGAGATGATGGTAGCGCCGGAAATCACCGCCGCCAGCGTGCCCCAGCCGCGGAAGAAGAACAGGAACACGAAGCCGACGGCAAGGTCGAACCACATCGCCGCGCGCGGCACGCCCCAACGCGGATGCACGGTGCCGAAGGTCGCCGGCATGCTGCCGTTCTTCTGCATCGCGTAGAGCATGCGCGCGCAGGTCGCGGTGTAGGTCATGCCGGTGCCGCTCGGGCTGATGAAGGCGTCCGCGTACAGCAGAATCGCCAGCCATTGCAGGTTCACGATCAGCGCCAGTTGCGCGAACGGCGAGCGGAAGTCGATGCCGTGCCAGCCGTACTGCGCCAGCATGTCCGGTGGCACTGCGCCGATATAGGCGACTTGCAGCAACACGTAGACGATGGTGGCCAATCCGATGGCGCCGAGAATTGCCAGCGGCACGCTGCGCCCGGGATTGCGCGCCTCGCCGGCCATGTTCACCGGGCTCTGGAAACCGTTGTAGCTGAACACGATGCCGGCGATGGCCACTGCCGTGAGGACCGCGGCCCAATCCGTGGTGTGCGGTCCGCTGTGAATGCCGACGGAGAAATTGTCCGTGTGGAAACCGCTCGCGATCAGCGCGAGCCCGGTCAGCGCCGGCACCACGAGCTTGAAGATCGTGATGGCGGTGTTCGAGCGCGCGAACACCTTCACGCTCCAGAAATTCAGCAAAAAGTATACAATTACCAATGCGGCCGCGATAGTCAATCCGGGTGGCGTCAGTTCACCGCGTCCTCCCGGTGCCGGCACATACAGAGCCTGCGTCCATGCCCACGGCCATGAGGCCATGTACTGCACCGAGGCCTCGGCTTCGACGGGAATCACCGAGACGATGGCGATCCAGTTGGCCCAGGCTGCGATGAAGCCGACCAGCGAGCCGTGCGAATACTGGCCGTAGCGCACCATGCCGCCGGACTCGGGAAACATCGCGCCGAGTTCGGCGTAGGTCAGCGCGATCGCGCTGATGATAAGCGCGCCAATGACCCAGGCCCAGACCGCGTCCGGCCCGGCCAAACCCGCCGCGCGCCAGGCGCCGAACAGCCAGCCCGAGCCGATGATTGAACCCAGTCCCATCAGCATCAGCGCGAACGCGCCGACTTCGCGGCGGATCGCCGTGTTGTTTGCCGTCATCGTGAATCCCCATGTGCAACGCAATGTGCGCAATGGTCGCAGGTTTCGCGGCGGGCGTCAGCGGGGGCGGGTTTCAGTGCAACCGCCAACGCCATTTCAACCACAGCGAGACGAGAAGCGCGACGAGGAAATACCAGAAAATCCAGCCGCGCAGCCAAGACGGACCGAGATCGAGTAACTGCCGTCGTGGCAGTTCGAGGTGTATATGTGCGACGGGCGCATCGGCCGGCAGGTAACCGGCCGGATTGCCGATGAGCCAGTTGAACCAGCCGAATTTCTCGACGGTATCGCTCTTTGCGGCATTGGGCATCACGAGTAACGGCCGTCCTGCGGAGTCGGACAGTGTTGCTGGCGTTTTGACATCGGGCCAGGGTGTGAGCCAGCACCCCGATGCGGTGCTTGCCGTGACGCTCGACGCCTGCCAGTGCAGTCCACGCACGACAGGCTGCGCGCACACGGAAATCGATGTCCCGGCCTGCGGCTGCCGGAAATCGAAACGATTGGAAAGCCACGGCAAGGCGAACAGCAGGGGCAGGCTGGCGATCAGCGCGGGTCGCAATGTCAGCGCGAGGTGGTGCGAGGTGGCGCGCAGGTTGGCCAAGATCAGAACCCGCAGCGTTGCGAAGTCGCCTTCATGCCGCGCCAGCGCTTGCTGGCTGCGCGCGACCTGGGCTCCGACTTCGACCAGACGCCGTTGATCCGAAAACGCCGGTAAAGCGCCATTCCCATCCAGGCGGAAGCAGCGGCGTATGCCACCACGCGCAACAACGCGGGCACGCCGATTCGGTCGAGCGCTCCATCCAGCGCGTCCAACAGCGGCGAGGGCAAGTCGAGAAATCCCAGGCTCACGGTGTCGATTTCGCCGGTGCCGGCAGGTGCCGCAGGATCAGTTGGGCGACATCCGCGATGCCCGCGACCGGCTTGTCCGGCTGGAACGAGGTGAACAGCACGCCGGGCACGGCAGCCGGGTCGATGCAGTGATCGCCGCTCCAGGGCTGCAGGTTGTCCTCGATCAGTGCGGTCGGCACGCCTCCCAGCGTAGTCTGCCACGACGCACGATAGCCGGGAGCGTAGCCGACAACCAGGTCCGGCGCGTCGCCGAGGTGAGCGCCGTGATAGATCGCATCCGCATCGTAGACCGCATCGACGACGGCGATTCCTCCATCGTGGAGGCCGCTCAGTTTCGCCGCGATTTCCGCCTTGAGCGGCGCGATGGCGCTTGTCGCGACGACACCCTGCGCTTCGCGGCCTTTTTCGTTGATGAAGATTCCGTTGAGCCCCAATGCGTAGGCGCGCGTCTTCGACCAGTCGACCTGCGCAAACAGTGGTGCGGAAACCGTCGCGCCGGGTTTCAGGACCAGGTAACCCTGGTCGGCCAGCCAGCGATTCAGGTGCACCGCGCGGCGGAACGAGGCGAACCCGTGATCCGAAAGCACGATGAGGCGATCGCCCGCGTGCATCTTCCCCTGCACATCGCCAAGCACGCGGTCGGCTTGCCGGTAAATCCATGGAATCGCGCCGCGGGCCAGCGCGCTGCTTTGTGCATACAACGGATGCTTGGGGTCGATGCCGCGCCAGAACATGTGGCTGACCCGGTCGGTCTGCACGAACACTTCAACGACCAGCTCGCTGTCGTCGCGAGCGAGGGCGTCGTCGAGCATTTTCTCGCCGTCGGCAAGCGTGCTCTTGACGCTGTCCAGCCAGCCTTGTTCGCTCATGTGCCCCTGGTTCAGCGACCAGGTTTCCTCGGGCATGCCCAGCGTGTAGTAATCGCCGATGCGCCTCGCCAGTTCCGCCGCGTAGCCCGGCGGCGAGCTTATCGGCGTGGCGGGATCGCTCGGGTCGAAGTTGATCGGGGAAACGTACAGCAGCGGACGCGGAAAACCTTCCAGCAGATAAGCCCGCACCATGCCAGCGATGCTGGCGAATCCGGCGTAACGGAAACGCAGGTGAATCCACGGCGACCACTTGCCCGGTTCGAGCGCGAGCGTTTGATCGGCCAGCGTCAACTGCGCGCCGTGCGCACTCGGCTTCAGCACCAGGGGAACCTGCAATGCGCCTGCGCCGGGTTTCAGCGGATTGGCAGGACCATCGAACTGCGTGTGGATGGAACCGTCGCTGCCGATCTCCACCAGTTCGACGCGACCGCCGTTTTCGGCGCCCGGGATCGGCCGCGTGGCGTAGATCGTGTAGGTTCCCTGCGTGCCGAGCAGATCGGGCACGCCCATGCCGGACAGCATGCGCGTGATCGGATCCGGTGGATACGTCACCGGCACGCGCAGCACCGTGGCGCGGTCGCCGTCGCGTTCCGCCGTCGACCAGAACGGCATGCCGTCGCGCAGGTTGCGCAGGCTGCCGGAATCCAGCGGAATTTCCCAGCCGAACATGTGCAATACATGTTGCGGAGGCGTCGAGTCGGCGATAGAGAACTCCGGCGCATAGTCCGACTTGTCGCGACGCAGGAAATCGAAGATGCCGTGCGCGCCGGGATTGGCGCCCGTGGCGAAACTCGCCCAGGCGACCGGCGACTGCGGCGGATTGGTCGTGGCCAGGCGCTGGTAATGGCCGGATCGGGCCAGTTGCGCGAAATGCGGCAGGCTGCCGTCCGCCATCCACTTCTCGGCCAGATTGGGATCCATACCATCGAAACCGAGCACGATCAGGCGTGATCGGGCAGGTACGGGCGGCGTTTTGGCGCAGCCGGCGCAGATCAGAAGCGTGGCCAGCACCGCCCCGATAACGCGCAAGGAGGGCAATCGATCAGCCGCGGCGGCTTTCATCGCCATGGTGTTCGCGTTTCGCGTCCCGCGGACCGCGCAATTTGCGCCACAGCAGGCGCAGGGGCCAGGTCAGGATGGCGAACAATGCCAACACGATGCCGACGAGCACCGCCCATAGCGATCCAAGCACGTTCAGGCCGGCACCCGGCCCTATGTAGGCATGCGCTCCGGTGCTCAGGCACAGCAGCAATGCAAAGCAGATCCAACGCATGGGACTTCCGCGATCGTTAAAAGACGAGTGTAGCCAAGACGAGTGGGCGCCGCGAGCGTGGCAACATTTTCGCAGCAGGCCGTACCGGTAATAATGGGCCAATGTCAGCTTCACGCCATCCGCCAATCCCCGCCTCGGACAAAATGGCGGGCGCGTTGAACACGCGCCTGCCCCGGTTCATGCGTTGGCTCGGCGATCTCGAGACGCGCATCCTCGATGGCGATTTGCCGGCGCTGCGCGTCGAGCGCCCGGTCTATGTGTGTGGCCTGGCCCGGTCCGGGACCACGCTGCTGCTCGAGGCGCTGGCCGCGGCACCGGATTTCACGACCCATCGCTACAGCGACTATCCGCTGCTGTGGACACCCTACTGGTGGAATTGGCTACGTGCGCGCCTGCCGTTGCCGACGCAAACGCCCGTCGAGCGTGCGCATCGCGACCGTCTCGTGGTCACGGCGAACAGCCCGGAGGCCTTCGAGGAAGTGTTCTGGATGCACTTCTTTCCGGGACGGCACGAGGTCGTAGTCGATCAGATCATCGACGCCACTTGCGACAACCAGGCATTTGCGGATTTTTACGCCGCGCACATCCACAAATTGCTCGCCGTGCGCCGGGCACGGCGCTACCTCGCCAAGGGCAACTACAACCTCACACGGATCGGCTACTTGCGGCGCCTGTTTCCCGATGCGCGGTTCGTGATTGCGGTGCGCGAGCCGCATGCGCACGTCGCCTCCCTGGTAAAGCAGGATGGTCCTGTTCAGCGCCTGGGCACAATCCGATCCGGCGATCGCGACGCATCTGGCGCGCAGCGGCCATTTCGAATTCGGGCCGCACAAGCGTGCGGTGAATGTCGGCGACCCGGAACAGGCGGCGGCGATTCAGGCCTGTTACGCATCCGGCCGCGTCGTGGAAGGCTACGCACGGCAGTGGGCGTCGTCTTACGGATGGCTGTTGCAAGCGTTGGCCGCCGATGGCGATTTGGCCGGTCGCTGCCATTGGGTCGGGTACGAACGCTTGTGCGCGCACCCGGCCGCAGCCTGCAGCAGGTATATGCCCATGCGGGACTGGATGCCGACACGGCTGCCGAATTGAGCGAGGACTGGGCCGGGCGCATCGTCGCACCGGACTACTACACGCCCGGCATCGATCCGGCGGGGAAGAAATCGATTTCCGCGATTACCGGGAGGGTCTGGCGCTGCTTGCTGAAAGGGTGTAGAGTATGACGGTCTGTGGGGCACATTCCAAGGGGGAATCATGAATCGTCTTGCAGTGCTGTGCTTTTTGCTGGCGCCGTTGTCGTTCGCGCATGCGGACGTATCGGTCACCGACACCGGGGCCGCGATGCGCGGACATGCCCGGGCCAATGCTTCCGGACAACCGTGCGTCAAGCCAAGCCAGGCGACAAGCGCAACGGTATCCCGCTCGACAAGTTCGCGCCGCTGGCCACCGGCTCGCAGGCGCTTATCGATGCCTCGGGGCTTAAGTATTTCATCAACACCAACATCACGTTCAGCACTAGCATTTCGGCATCCGGCGCGATGTCGAGGCCAGCTACACGCATGCCGTGGCGGCGACGACCCTGAACGGCGGCACGATGGCGAGCACGCTCAACGATGCGTTCGACGGCTACAACACCTTGTGCCTGAGCCTTAACAACACCGTCGCAACCTGCGAAACGGGCAATGCGAATTTCGCCATCTACAACAAGAACGGTCCGGCGACCTCCGAATGCACGGGCATGGCATCCGGCGTCAACCGGCAGGTCGTGTTTCCGAACCAGACTTCCGGCAGCATCACCATGTCGCGCAAGGTTTTCGTTCCCGACAACGATTCGTTCGCGCGCTGGATGAACTACTTCACCAACACCGGTGCGACGGCGCAGACCGTCACCATGGTGATCGCGAACAATCTGGGTTCCGATTCCAACACGATCATCACGAACTCATCGACGGGTTCCACGACATCGCCGTTCAACGACACCAGCGCGAAGTGGGTGGCGACGTTCCGAACTACAGCGGAACCACATCATCCGATCCTCGTCAGGCCGCCGTACTGCAAGGAGGCGCGAATCCGCCGCTGGCCGGAATCAATTTCGCGAATGGCGACGACAATCCGTATTGGGGCTACACGTTCACCTGCAGCCGGGCCAGACGAGCATCATCGCCAACTTCGTCGCGTTGGGTGCCTTCCAAGGCTGCCGTCGCCGCGAAAGCGGGCAGTCTCGCAGCGTTGCCGAGCGAATGCCGTGCAATGCATGTCGACGCAGGAACGGGCCGAGGTGCTCAACTTTGCCGCAGCCGTCCATCCGTGCCGGCGCCCGGACTCGGTCATTTGGCACAGGGACTGTTCATTGCCCTGTTGATCGCCTTCGGCTTCTTGGGATTGCGCCCACGGCAGGAATGATGCGTATCGGCGGACGCCGTTGAGGCGTCCGCCGCTTGTTACAGCGGCGCGCTTTCGTCCATCGCTTATTTTGCGGCATGCGCCGCAGGTTGAGCGCGTTTGTGAAGCTTCGTGATTTGCCTGGAAATTCCCGATCGTTTTCTTTTGCTGGCATGTTGATACTTGTCGGCTGCGGACGCGCACCCGAACACCCGAACGTCGTGATCGTGACCTTCGATACGACTCGCGCGGATCACTTGGGCACGTACGGGTTCGGTTTGGCCCATACGCCGACCATCGACCATCTCGCCGCCGACGGTGTGCGATTCGACAATGCGATATCGGCGGCGCCGATAACGGCCGTATCGCATGCAACGATCATGACCGGATTGTTGCCGCCGGCCCACGGCGTGCGCGACAACGGCACGTTCGCGCTTGGCGATGCGGCGGAAACGCTGGCCGAGCGTTTCAAGGCGGCCGGTTACGAGACGCGCGCCTACGTCTCCGCGATCGTGCTCAGCCGACGCTACAAACTCGACCAGGGGTTCGACGTCTATGACGACGACCTGTGGGGCGAGGATGAGCCGAAGCTGTTCATGATTCGCGAGCGCCCTGCCGAAGAAACCATCCAGCACGTGCTCGACTGGTATGGGCAGCGTGCGAAGCAGACGCAGAAAAAGCCGTTTTTCCTTTGGGTGCATCTGTTCGATCCGCACGAGCCGCATCATCCGCCGGCATGGGCCAAGGCGATTTCGCCGAGCTCCTACGATGCCTCCATCGCCTACGCCGACCGCGAACTCGGTCGGCTCGTCGACGCCTTGCGCGCGAGCGGAGAATTGGACCGACCGTGTTCGTGTTCACCGCCGATCATGGTGAAAGCCTGGGCGAGCACGGCGAGAAGACCCATGCGATTTTCGTCTATCGCGCCACGACCCATGTGCCGTTGATCATCCGCTATCCGCCGGAGTACCCGCGCGGCAAGGCGTATCCGGGGCCGGTGCGCAACGTCGATATCGCCCCGACACTACTCGATCTCGCGCATTTGCCGGGCGCCGAACAGACCCAGGGCGTGGACTTGACGCCGCTGGCGCGCGGAGATCGGCCGGTTGCCGATCTGCCGCAGTATTCGGAATCCAAGTTAGCCGAGCTGGATTTCGGCATGGCGCCATTGTTCGCGGTGCGCAAGGACGGTTACACGTTCATTCGTGCGCCGAAACCCGAGTTGTACGACCTGAAATCCGACCCGAACGAATTGCACAATCTGTACGGAGTGCCGGCGTATCAGGCGCGTTCCGACGCGCTCGACGTGGAGCTGGAAAAGTTGCTGCAAGACAGCGCCAAACATGCGATTGCCGCGCAAAACAGCCCCATGTCCGCCGAAACCATGCAGGCGCTGCAATCGTTGGGGTATCTGCAAGGGGCGCAAGATCGAGCCTCAGCTGCCGGCATGGATCCCAAAGACGGCATCTCGATCTACAACAAGCTGGAAACGGCACGCCATTTCGCCCAGCACAAAAAATGGGCGAGTGCGGAAAAGGAATTGAAAGAGCTGCTCACGCAGATGCCGCAGCATACTTCCGCGCGCAGCGTGCTCGCGCTGGTGGAATTCAAGCGCGGCAATCTCGAAGAGGCCAAGAAACAATACCTGGAGTTGCTCGCACGGGATCCCAAGCAATTCCGTTTGTACGGAATGCTGGGGCAAATCGCCTTGATGCAGGGTAACTACGACGAGGCGGAACACGACAATCTGGAGGCACTGAAGATCGCACCGCAATTCGTCGAAGCGATGGGCCAATTGGGACTGGTTGCGGTGCTGCGCGGGGACGAGTCCGCCGCGCAGTCCTGGTACGAGCGGGCGCTCAAGATCGATCCGGGGTTTCCGACCCTGCACCGTCGCCTGGCGGATTTGTACTACGAACGAGGTCAATACGACCTCGCGCTGAAGGAATACCTCGAGGCCAACAAGGGACAGCCCAAGGACATGCGAAGCCTGCTTCAGGCCGGCGCGAGCGCGCGCAGAACCGGTCAAATGGAACAGGCCGAACAGCTGTTGCGCAAGGCCATGGCGCTGCATCCGAAGTCGTGGATACCGCGCTATAACCTTGCCTGTCTGCAGGCCAAGCAGGGACAGGCACAGGCGGCGTTCGCAACTCTCGGCGATTCCATCGATCACGGCATGGTATACGCCAACCTGCTCGTCGAGGACACCGATTGGGATGGCTTGCGCGCAAGTCCGGAATTCCGGCAGCTGTTGCAGCGCGTGCGGAAGATCGACGCGGCCGGAAGCCCCAAGTCAGGTGACGAGGACGGCGATATTCCGGACGCCGACTGAGTGCGATCGCGCTATTTCGGCGTCAGCACCAGATGCCCATGCACGTTGATGTTCGTGCTGATATCCGCCCAGTCGCCGCTGGTGCCGAGGCCGAAATCGATCCGGTTGAGCGTCGTGCTCACGTCCAGCGTGTTGGCGCCGCCGGACACCGCGAACTTCACTTTCAGCGCGACCGGTTTGCTCTGGTCGCGGATGGTGAGCGTGCCGAGCGCGATCACGCCGCCGTCGGCGCCGCGGTTGAATGCGTTGGTGACGAAGTGCGCCTGCGGAAATTTCGCGGTATCGAAGAAATCGGCGGTGGCGAGGGTCTGGTCGCGTTCGCCGCTGCCGGTGTCGACGCTGGCCAGTTCCACCGTCACGTCGAATTTCGATTGTGCGAGATCGCTCTCGTCGTAGCTGATCGCGCGCTGAATTTCTTGAACATGCCGGCGAACGGGCCGCCCTGGTAGGTGCCGTCGAAACCGAGGCCGCTCTTGGCCATGTCCACGTTCCAGTCGCGCGCGAACGCGGCAAGCGGCAGCAGGGCGAGCAAAAGGACCAATTTGCGCATGGTGGAATCTCCGTCAGGACCGCATGAACGGCAGCATGCGTCTGCAGCACGCCGTCGCGGTTGTGGAAATGGTGGATCAGCGCCATCAGCGCATGCCCGGCGGCGACGATGATCAATGCCCAGAACAGCATCTCGTGGCGTTCGGCGGCGATGTCCTTCAGGCCCGGAATCGCGGATCGGGTCCGCCCAGCGGCGGCACGTGGATCAGGCCGAACCAGTACAAGGGGCGCAGCGAGGCCACGGAATCGAACCACCAGCCGGACAGCGGCACGAGGAAGATCAGCAAGTACAGCAGGGCATGCCCGGCGCGCGCACCAAACGCCTGCCAGCGCGGCATGCCGGCGGGTTCGCGAGGCCGCACATCGAACAACCGCCACACGAGGCGCAGCACGGCCAGCGCGAGGATCGTCAGGCCCAACGACTTGTGGAAACTGAAAACCGGGATCACGTTCGGCCGCTTGGGCAGATCGACCATGATAAGGCCGATCGCGCCCTGCACCAGGATCAGCGCGACGATCGTCCAGTGGAAGAACTTGGCCAGGCTGCCCCAGTGGTTCGGTCCGCTCTTGAGCATGTCAGGGTTCCGGCTGCGACGGCGCAGTTTGAACCGGCGCGGGCTTGCCGCGCAAGCCTTCCGCCTCGATGCGGATTTGCACCGTACCGCCGATGTCGGGCAAATACTTCGTCATGCCGAAATCCGCGCGCTTGAGCGTCGCCGTGGCGGCGAAGCCGGCGGTGTAGCGCAAGTCGTAGGGATCCAGGCCAGCGCGATTGAACGTCACGTTGAGGTCGAGCTTGTGCGTGACGCCACGCAAGGTCAGTATGCCATGAACGACTGCGGATTTGTCGGCGGTTTTTCAGCGGACCGCGAAACAAAATGCGCCTCGGGGTATTTGCCTGTTTCGAGGAATTCCCAGGAGCGGACTTTCGCGTCCCAGGCCGCGTCGCCGAGATCGAGCGACGTCGCGTCGACGGTCGCATCGACCTTCGCCGTAGTCCAGTCGCCGTCGTCGAAGTGGAAAAATCCACTTTTTACCCTGAAGCGCGCGCAGGGCATGGAAAATCCCAGGTGGCTCGCGCAGGCGTAGACCTGGGTGTGCACCGGATCGAGCACGTAATCCGCCGCAAGGCGGAAGTTGCGCAAGACGCAAGTGCGGCGAGCAGGGCGGATCGCACGTTCATGCGATCCGCAGTTTGCCAGAATTTCCCGGAAGTGGTCCCTGTACTTGATGGGTGGCGAACGCTGAGCGCATCAATGCATCGCGATCGCGCGGGTATAAGAAAAACGTAATCGCGCCAGACGGATTACTGCCGCCTTCTGGCATCATCGCTGGGGGAAAGCTGGGGGAGCTTTCCATGTGGGGAAGCCTCTTATTGGCGGCGACGCTGGCCTCCGCGCCGGCGAATGGTCGCGCCGACTCTGGCCGCGACGCCGTATTTCCGCACGCTGGACGCCGCCGACGGGTTGCCGTCGAGCACGGTGTGGAAAATCGTCCAGGATCGCGACGGCTACATCTGGGTCGGCACGGCGGACGGTTTGGCGCGTTACGACGGCGTGGATTTTCGCGTCTACCGCAACGATCCCGCGGATGCCGCGAGCTTGTCGGGCGCCGACGTCACCGCGCTGTTCGTCGACCGCGAGAACCGCATCTGGTGCGGTGGCGAGGACGCGGGGCTGAACCTGCTCGATGCGCGGCGCACGGGCTTTCGCCATTTCCGTCACGCTGCCGGGAATCGGGCGAGTCTGGCCGGCGACGACGTCTGGGCAATCGCGCAGGACGCCGCCGGCGCGATCTGGGCTGGCGGTTATGCGATGGGGCTGGAGCGGCTCGACGAATCCACGAATGCATTCTTGCACTTTCGCCACAAGGACGGCGATGCGGGCAGCCTCGCGTCGGACAACGTGCTGGCGCTGCACGGTGACGCGGCGGGAAACCTGTGGATAGGCAGCGATGCCGGCATCGACGTGCGCGCTGCGGATGGCAAGCTCCTGCACGTGGATACATCCGCCGTGCCGGGCACGGGCGGCATCAACGCGGCAGTGTTTCTGGAAACGGCGGACGGCATGCTGGCCGGCACTCGCCGAGGCGTGCTGCGCATCGGCGCCGACCTCAAGGCGCAAGTGCTGGAAGACGCGCGGCTTCCGGACAAGGTCGTGTACGCGCTGGCGGCGGGCAACGACGGGACATTGTGGATCGGCACGCGCGAGGGCCTTGCGCATCGCGCCGCCGACGGGCGCATAAACGTGCATTCTGAAAACGCCGCCGTTGCCGGCAGCCTGCCCGGCAAGAAGATTTTCGATGCGCTGCGCGACCGCGACGGCGGCCTGTGGTTTGCCACGACCGGCGGCGGCATGGCGTATCTCGCGCCGGACTGGCGGCGTTTCGCGCTGTACCGCAACGATCCGCGCGATATGGAGAGCCTGAGCGCGAACCGCGTCGAAGGCCTATCGGCCGATGCGCAGGGCGGCGTGTGGTCGGTCAATCTCGACGGTGGCATCGACCGCCTGGATCCGGATTCCGGGAAGATCGAACGTTATGCGCAGCGCTGGAAGGCGCCGGAGTCCGCGCTCTGGTCGATCCTGGCCGGCCGCGATGGCCGCATCTGGGTCGGTCATGCGCACGGGTTGCGCGTATACGACGGGACGAATGGAAAATTCGTGGACGTGCCCGTCGACCCCAGGCGCCGCGACGCGCTGGCGCCCGGCACCGTGGACTTGCTCGTCGAGGCCCGCGATGGAGCGGTGTGGGCCAGCAGCGACGGCGGCGGCATCGCACGCATCGCCGCGGCGACGCTGGCGGTCTCGCGCTATGGCGAGGCGGAGGGACTGCGCAGCACGGACGTTGGCCTGATCGGCTTCGCGCCGGACGGCGCCTTGCTCGCCGCGAGCGCCGCCGGGCTCGATCGGCTCGGTGCCGCGGCGACCCGGTTTGCGCCCGTGGACGGCGCGCCCGCGCAGCGCGTCCTGGCCTTCGCGTTCGCCGACGATGGCACGTTATGGCTGCATACCATCGGCGCATTGGCGCATTTCCGTTACGCAGACGGCGCATTGACGCCGCTGGACCGCGTCGATGCCTCGCGCGGTTGGCCGGGCCTGACCGCGGGCGGCATGCAGGCGGATACGCAAGGCCGCGTCTGGGTGGCGAGCGCACGCGGCCTGTGGCGGTACGATCCGTCCACGCGCGGAGTGCGCCGCTTCCGCATGGGCGACGGCCTGGCCAGCGCCGAGTTCAATCGCGCGCCATTGCTCGAGCGCTTCGATGGCGCGATTTTCGGCGGCAACCTGGCCGGCATCGCCGGTTTCGTTCCTTCACGCATTGTGGAAAATGCCGCATCGCCGCCGCCGCGCATCGACGGCATCCGTGTGCGCCGTGCCGGCAGCGACATCACGCTGGATGCGGCGGACATCGCACTCGGCTGGCACGATCGCGACTTGCGCCTGACCGCGCGCGCGCTGGTATTCGCCGATCCTTCCGCGCAACGCTACCAGTGGAAACTGGGCGGGTTCGACGCGGACTGGATCGACGGCGGCAATCGCGGCGAGCGCGAATACGCGCAATTGCCGCCGGGCGACTATGTCCTGCGCGTGCGCAGCGCGGATGCCGGCGGCGGGTGGAGCGCGCCTTCCGCGCAGTTGCGCGTGCGCGTGGCGTCGCCACCGTGGGCGACGCCGTTCGCCTACGCAAGTTGCGCGGCGCTGATCGCGCTGCTCGTGGCGTTCGCGTTTCGTGCCTACCGCCTGCGCTTGAAACGTCGGCATGCCTGGGAACTGGCCAAGCAGCAGCGCGCGTTCGCACTGAGCGCGAGTGCGGCGAAATCCGATTTCCTCGCCACAATGGGCCACGAGATCCGCACGCCCATGACCGGCGTGCTCGGCATGGCCGAACTGCTGTTGCGCACGCCCCTCGACGAAACCCAGCACGGCTATGCGCAGGCGATCCAGGATTCCGGTCGCTTGTTGTTGCGTTTGGTCAACGACTCGCTGGACCTGGCGCGCATCGAGGCCGGCAAACTGCAACTGGAAATCGCGCCGTTCGATCTGCATGCGCTGCTGCGCCAGGTCGAAGCACTGGCACGGCCGCAGGCCGCGAAACGCGGCTTGGCATGGACGCTCTGCGTTGCGGACGACCTGCCGCGCTGGCTGGTCGGCGATGCGCTGCGCATCGAGCAGACCCTGCTGAATCTCGTCAACAACGCTGTCAAGTTCACCGAGCATGGCGCAGTCGCATTGTCGGCCCGGCGTGGAAGCGTTGCCGGCATTGCGTTCACGGTCAGCGACAGCGGGCCGGGCATTGCCAATGCCGAGCGCGAGCGCCTGTTTCGCCGCTTCGAACAAGCCGACGGCCCGCAGCGGCGTTCCGGCAGCGGCCTGGGACTGGCGATCTGTCGCGAACTTGTCGCATGCATGGGCGGGACGATCGATCTGGACAGTGAGCCCGGCCGCGGCAGCACATTCCGGGTCGAGTTGCCGTTGCCCGAATCCGCCGTACCGGGAAAAGTGGAAAATGCCGCATCGCCGCACATTGCCACGACGCGCCGCATCCTTCTCGTCGAGGACGATGCGACGGTCGCGGCCACCATCGCCGGTTTGCTCGAGGCGCAGGGCCACGCGGTGTGTCGGGTCGAGCATGGGTTGGCGGCGCTCGGCGAGCTGCCGCCGCGGATTACGACGCCGCGTTGCTCGATCTGGATCTGCCCGGCGTCGACGGGTTGACGCTCGCGCGCATGATCCGTGCGGGCGAGGCCAAGGACGACAAGCCCAGCGTGTGGTTGGTCGGCATCAGCGCGCGCTCGCGAGGTGACGAAGAGGCGCTGTGCCTCGCCGCCGGCATGGATGCGTTCGTGCGCAAGCCGGTGACGGGGGCGATGCTTGCTGGC
>CAWAMA010000009.1:0-35575 GCA_963783025.1 uncultured Pseudomonadota bacterium
TGCGTAGCGGGGTGCAGGATCCACGGACCGCCGCGCGTACGAAAAACGGCACGCGCAACAAGGTCCAGTTAAAAAGGAGGAACGAGATGCTCCTTCGTCAAATTGGTAAGGCATTATCGCGGGCGAGTGTGTTTTTATTGGCCTTTGCCGCTGGATTGGTAGCGTTTCCCGCATCGGCGCAATCCACAGGCATCGCATGGCATTCGAAGGGCGAGGCGGCCGTCTTTAACGGTATGAACTATGAGCGTAAGGGGACCGTCGACTTCAAGACTGGTGAACATGGAAGCTAAGTGCAGTATGGCAGCAATCACGCGGTGGATAACGGATTGATGTCTTTTGCCACGGTATACATGTTCCGATTTATGATTTTTCCTCGATCACCGTCAGCATGGCGGGCAACTTCGACCAGGCAGGCCAACTAAGCAAGGGTTCAGGCGAAATCCTGGCCGGGACAGGCCGTTTCGAAGGGATCACCGGCAAGGTTACTTTGGTCGGCCACTTCACCGGTAGCATGGTGGAAATTGATTGGGGTGGCTCCTATTCGCTACCGAACAAGTAGCTCGCGGCGGGAAAATCGCTGTTGCCGCGCGACGCGCCAGAATCGCGCAGGCGACTAGCGAATTCGCCAATAGAAACGCCGAGAAAGCCGAACGGCTTGCAGCGCATCGCCTCGCATCGTCGAAGGTGAAATCGCGCGCTTAGCGCGGCGGCAAGGCGCGACGTAGGTTGACGTTTCCGCGCCGGGCAATCGAACGCTAACAGCGGTTTTTGGCGGCGGCGCGGAACGACCGCAACAACTCGCGGCGGTCGGCGCACGCATATTTTGCCTTTGGTCAAAGCGAGGAAGCGCGATTTGGCGGAATCTAGCCTACGGGTCGTTGGGCGAAAGGGTGCGCGATGGACACTTGGCTGAAAGGCGTCAGTGAACCCCATGCAGGCAAGAACACGACAAGGGATTGGGCCATGCTTGAGTTAGGCGCAATCGCGGCGCTTGTGCTTGGCGTTATCAGCTCCGTTGTCATTGTCGTGGATATGCTGCGCTGAACCCGACGCCTAAGATCAGTTCGCCGCAATTGGGGCACCGCTCGCGGCATGCGGTGGCGCTTTGTTAGCAAGCCCAAGGCGCGCGCCGGCTCTCGGCGTTCAACCGCCACGTCCGGCCGATGACTGCAGCAAGGCGCCCCTAGCTGCAAGGCTGGTAGCGCTTCTTTGCCGATCCGCGATGCACGACGATTACCGGCGCAGTGCTTCCAACTACTTGGAAAACTCAAACGCGCTAGCCTGCGCGCTATCGTCTAGTGTTGGGAAGCCGTAGTACTGGTCACCGACTTTGAATATATAGCGACACCATTCCTCGGATGACCGGACACTCCATTTGATGGTCGCGCAATAGGTACCGTTGTCAGCAATCCGCCAAGTGCCTTGGCCAGTACTCATAAAGGTGCGACCCGCCGCAACTCCTTTACTGTCCGAGGAAGCGACAAATGTCCCATCGGCGGCGTTTTCCCACTTCCGCGTGCTCCCGGCAATGGTGTGGCTGACTACCTTTGCGGAAGGCATCAACTGCTTTAGGTCGTCGGTGCTCAATTGGACTGCGTTCTTGGCTTTGACGTCAGCGAGCGTCAAGACCTGCGCATGGGCCACACCACAAAGACCGAACAAGACCACAACAATCGTGCGAAACATGGCGAGCCTCCCCGAGTACGTACAGCATTTAGAAAAGAACCCGACGCCAATGATGCGCAAGCGGTAGTAGTGCGAGGCGCACGCTGGCGTAGATGACGCACTTCGACGGCCTCCTGCTCTCGCCCTGCTGCTTATCATCGCGGTCGCCGCATCCGCGATCGTGGATCTTTCGGACGTGTCCTAGCCTACCCGCGACCCCGATGTCGCAACCTGGCGCGTTCTGCGCGGTCGCGCGCGCGCGTCTTCGCGATATACGGCCGCGCGCCGCCCCAATGGACGCGCGTCATCTGCTCGGCATTGACGATCGCATTGAGCGGATCGATCCGCCGCTGCTCGGAGACGATCCGCAGGATCCAGATCACGATGTCGTCGGCGGCCACGCGCAATCGTAGCGCCGATCCGGCTGTAGAACATCGAGTCAGAAACCCGATGGTCTGGTAGCAGCGCGCATTTCTGTTTTTCGTTCTGCACTTTCTCTGCACTGCCATACCATTTCCTGCCATCTGGTGCCATCTGCTACGCTATGATGCATGCCCTCCGAGGGGGCTTTGGTCGCGCTCATAACCCGAAGGTCGAAGGTTCAAATCCTTCCCCCGCAACCCGACCCAGAGACGCGCCTCCTGCCGCTACCAACAAGCGGTCGAGGCGCGTTTCGATTTCGGCGTAAACCGCGTCGTCCTCGCGCACCAACGCCACGCCGCCCAGCAACGCACGGAGGACGTCGCGGGCGCGATCGACGTCGCGCTCCAGGGTGCCATGTAGATCGAGTGTCATCCGCCGCAGACGATCGCGGATGGCTATCGCGTCGTCCGCGGGCACCGGCCGCGCTTTGGGCTTATCCAGGGCCTCCAGCTCGCGCTCTGCTCTTTCCAGCCTGCCGCGCAGTGCCGGCGAGAGTCCCATTTCGGCAATGGCGTCGGTCAGGCGTCCGATCTCGCGGGCGAGTTCGGTTCGCCGCGACGCGGCACGCGATTCGGCCGCCGCCATCTCCTGGCGCCGAGAGGCCAGCCGCTCGGCTATTTCCTGTTCGAGCCCGGCCATCGCAGCTGGAGTCAGGAGCTCGTCGCGCAGGAAACCCAGCAGGCGGGTTTCCACATTGCGCCGTGGCGCGCTCACGCCCTGGCAGACCGCCGGCCCGCGATCCTTCCGGGCGCTGCAGCCATAGAGCTGGGAGCTGACAGCGATGACCGCCGCCCCACAGGTGCCGCAACGAAGGATGCCGCCAAAGAGCGTGCGTGGCGCTGCACCCCGGCCACGCCGCCCGCCGGCGCGCCGCGGCGAGTCCATGCGCCCGCGCACCTGTTCCCACAACTTATCGTCGATGATCCGCAGCTCGGGGTGCACGCCGACGTGCCACTCGGCCCGCGGCCGCTGCAATCGCTGGCGTTTGCCCGAATCGGGGTCCTTCACCCACTGCGACCGATTCCAGACGTAGCGCCCGATGTAGAGCTCGTTGTTGAGCACGCCGGCACCCTTGGCGGGACTGCCGTAGAGCGCGGACACACACCAAGTCCCGCCGCGAGGACCGCACACCCTCTGCGCGTTGAGCGTCGCCGCAATCTTCTGGCAGCTCCAGCCCTCGGCGTAGCGTGTGTAGATCCAGCGCACCTGTTCCGCCTGTGCGGGATTGACCTCAAGGCGATGCCCACCCTCGAGGGCAACCGAGCGGTAACCATAGGCCAGCCCGCCCGCATGGAAGCCGCGCTCGATCTGGCCGCACAGCCCCCGGTGCGTCTTGGCCCGCAGGTCGTCGATGTAGATCTCGTTGACCAGACCGCGCACACCGCGGGTCAGCTTGCGCGAGGTCCCGGAGGCGGTGTCGTAGCCGTCAGCGACGCCGATGATGCGGATCTCCCGATGTTCGAGCCGGCGAACAATCGTTTCCTGCTCGACCAGGTTGCGCGACAGCCGGTCGAGACTCTCGAGCAGCAAGACCCGGAAGCGGCCCGCCAATGCGTCGGCCAGCAGCTGGGCGCCGCTGGGACGAGCCGCCACCGGCGTGGTACCGCTCACGCCATTGTCGGCATGCAGCCCGATGACTTCCAGCCCGAGCGCTTCAGCGCGCGTTCGGCAAACCCGTGCCTGATCCTCGATCGAGGTCTCGCGCTGCTTGTCGGTGCTGAAGCGGGCGTAGATGATGCAGGGCGTGGTCATGGTCGATAGGATGCGGCGTGGTCGCAGGCGCGTCAACCGCGCACCCGCCGAGAATATCCGCGACGATCAAGTCAGCGATAAGATCGAGAAACGGCGACGTGTTCACGGCGCAAGGCAGTGTTGAGGCGCGCAGCGCGGACAGGCTGAGGCGGGAGCCTCACCGAGCGGCAACACGCCCATAGGCGTCAGTTCGCCAGAGCGATCGCAGTGCGCGAACTCCGTCATCCAGGCGCTCACCTTCCACAATAAACTAAATGTGCAGCTGCACATTTAATTTATTGTGCGTAGTAAGTTGTTATGTGCAGTGTCAACCAGAAGACCCCGCGCAACTACAATGTGCGCGGCATTCCGACCCTGATGATCTTCAAGGACGGCAAGGTCGAGGCGACCCAGATCGGCGCGGTGAGCAAGACGCAGCTGACGCAGCTGATCGACAAGACGATTTGATCAATACCGTTCGCGTTGAGCGTAGCTCGCGAAGCGAGCGAATTCGAAACGCCGGATATGTGAATGCCTGACCCTTCGGCTGTGCGCCGACGGCGCAATGCTCAGGGCAACGGCCTGGTTTGACCGTACTGTAACGCTTGTGTAATTCGCAAAAAAAGCTAAAAATATAGCCGGCCTGCGCTTGGCATGCGCAGGCAAATGATGTTAAGTTAGATCGGCCTGCCGGGCGTTCGCCCGGCCCGCCCTCCCCTATCCTTCCCCAACGTCCGTCCTTCTTACGGCGCCCCACGAGGCAATCCGTGTCCGAACCCGATAACAAAGATTCCGGCGAAAGCCGTTCCAACGATGCGCGTGCCGAATCCAAGCCGCGCGAAACCGAAACGGCGACAACGCGAACGCCGCGGCGAATCCGCCGGCCGGCGACTCCGGTGGCGGTGAAAACGCCGGCGGCGGCGAACAGCGCCCGGGCGGCAACCGTCCGCAAGGCCGCCACGGCCGCAACCGCGGGCGCAACCGCAGTAGCAGTAGCGGTAGCGGTGGCGGCGGTAGGCGACCGCAACCAGCAACGCTTCCAGCCGCCGCAGGACGAGGAATACGACGAGTCCAAGAACGGCGGCGGCGACGGCCCGCTGATCGACCTGAACGAACTCAAGCGCAAGCCCGCGCACCAGCTGCTGGAGCTGGCCGAGGAACTCGGCATCCAGGAAGGCGTCGCGCGCGCGCGCAAGCAGGACATCGTCTTCCTGATCCTGAAGGCGCACGCCCGCGCCGGCGGCGGCGTCAGCGTCGAAGGCGTGCTCGAAATCCTGCAGGACGGCTTCGGCTTCCTGCGCGGCCCGGACGAGTCCTACCTCGCCGGCCCGGACGACATCTACGTTTCGCCCTCGCAGATCCGCCGCTTCAACCTGCGCACCGGCGACTACATCACCGGCCGCGTGCGTCACCCGAAGGAAGGCGAGCGCTACTTCGCGCTGCTGCGCGTGGACACGATCAACGGCGAGCCGCCGGAAGCGTCGAAGAACAAGATCCTGTTCGAGAACCTGACGCCGCTGTTCCCGCGCAGGATGTTCCATCTGGAGCGCGGCAACGGCTCCACCGAAGACATCACCGGCCGCATCCTGGATCTGATCGCGCCGGTCGGGTGCGGCCAGCGCGGCATGATCGTGTCGCAGCCCAAGGCCGGCAAGACCATGATGCTGCAGAACGTCGCGCAGGCGATGGTGCACAACTACCCCGACGTGCACCTGATCATCCTGCTCATCGACGAGCGCCCGGAGGAAGTCACCGAAATGCAGCGCAGCGTGCGCGCCGAGGTGATCTCGTCCACGTTCGACGAACCGGCCGTGCGCCACGTGCAGGTCGCCGAAATGGTGATCGAGCGCGCCAAGCGCCTGGTCGAGCACAAGAAGGACGTGGTCATCCTGCTCGACTCGATCACGCGCCTCGCCCGCGCCTACAACACCGTGGTGCCGTCGTCCGGCAAGGTGCTCACCGGCGGCGTCGACGCGAACGCGCTGCAGCGCCCGAAGCGCTTTTTCGGCGCCGCGCGCAACGTCGAGGAAGGCGGTTCGCTCACGATCCTCGCCACCGCGCTGGTCGAGACCGGCTCGAAGATGGACGAGGTGATCTACGAGGAGTTCAAGGGCACCGGCAACATGGAAGTGCACCTGGACCGCCGCATCTGCCGAGAAGCGCGTCTACCCCGCCGATCAACATCAACCGTTCCGGCACGCGCCGCGAGGAACTGCTGATCGAGCCGGACATGCTGCAGAAGATCTGGATCCTGCGCAAACTGCTGCATCCGATGGACGAGCTCGCCGCGATGGAATTCATGCTCGACAAGATGAAGAACACCAAGTCGAACGACGAGTTCTTCAACGCGATGAAGCGCTGATTCCTTTCAGCACATCAACAAAAGGCCGGCGCAAGCCGGCTTTTTTCATGGCGCTCAATGCGCCTTGCGCCGGTGCAAATCCGGCAGGAACACCGTGAGCAATCCGATCGCCGGCAGCCACGCGCACAATCCCGTACACGTATTCGATGCCGCGATGGTCGGCGAGCTCGCCGAGCAGGGCTGCGCCGAGGCCGCCCATGCCGAAGGCGAAGCCGAAGAACAATCCCCGCGATCATGCCGACCTTGCCGGGCAGCAGTTCCTGCGCGTAGACGAGGATCGCCGAGAACGCGCTACGACAGGATCAGGCCGATCGCGACGCTGAGCACGGCCGTCCAGAACAGGTTCGCATGCGGCAGCGATCAGCGTGAACGGCAGCACGCCGAGGATCGACGCCCAGATCACGTACTTGCGCCCGATGCGGTCGCCGATCGGGCCGCCAACCAGCGTGCCGAGCGCGACCGCGCCGAGGAACACGAACAGGTATATCTGCGAGTCGCGCACGCCGACGTGGAAACGTTCGATCAGATAGAACGTGTAGTAGCTGTACAGGCTGGCAAGATAGAAATACTTGGAGAAAATCAGCGCCAGCAGCACCGCGATCGCGCAGCCGCACCTGTCCGCGCGTGCAATCCGTGCGCGGCCCTCGTGCGCCGGCGCCTGCGCGCGCGTGCGCATGTGGCTGCGCGTACCACGCGCCCACGCGCGCGAGCAGCACGATGGCGACGAGCGCGGCGATGGAAAACCAGGCGATGCTGCGCTGGCCGTAGGGCAGCACGATGAACGCGGCGAGCAGCGGGCCGATGGCCGATCCGAGGTTGCCGCCGACCTGGAAGAACGATTGCGCGAAAGCCGTGGCGTCCGCCCGAGGCCAGGCGCGCGATGCGCGAGGATTCCGGATGGAACACCGACGATCCCGTGCCGACCAGTGCCGCGGCGAGCAGCAGCAGGCCGAAACTGTCGGCGAGCGCGAGCAGCAGCAGGCCGGACAGCGTGAAGCCCATGCCGATGGCCAGCGAATACGGCATCGGCCGGCGATCGGTGTACCAGCCGACCAGCGGCTGCAGCAGCGACGCGGTGATCTGGTAGGTGAGCGTGAGCAGGCCGATCTGGCCGAAATCCAGCGCGTAATGCGCCTTCAGCAACGGATAGATCGCCGGCAGCAACGACTGGATCATGTCGTTGAGGAAATGGCAGAAGCTGACGGCGGCGAGCACCTTCAGTACCGTGTTCGCGGCGCCGCTGCGCACCGCGGCCTGGTTGCGTTCATCGAGGGAATCCGGCAATCGAAGCGGCGATTATCGCAGGAAACGCCGCAGCGCCACGCGTTCAGGAAACCTCCGGCGCACCCTCAACGCCGACATGCCCGCGCCACTGCGCGAGCGCCGCGCGCGTGCGCTCGCGGCCGAGTTCGATCAGGTCCGCGGCGCGGTGGAATTCGTAGAACGCGCCGGCGCTGCGCGGAATCGACACGACCAGATCCGGCGGCTGCGCGGCGAGCTTGAAGCGCGTCAGCGTGGCCTGCATCGGCGTCGAGCGAGCGCGCGAAGGTTTCGAGCAGGCCAGGATCGGTGTTCGCGTCGGGCGCCGGCGCGGAATCCGCAGCATCCGGCGCGGCGTTGAGGTCCACCGCGATCGTGCAGTCGGTGAGGTCGCGCAGGGTCGGCGTGATCGGCACCGGATTGAGCAGGCCGCCGTCGACCAGGACGCGGCCCTCGTAATGGTGCGGGCGGAACACGGTCGGAATCGCGATCGAGGCGCGGATCGCGTCGAACAACGGACCGCGCGTGAACCACACCTCGCGTTGGGCGAGAATGTCGACTGCGACCGCGGTGTAGGGAATCGGCAAGTCTTCGATCCTGACCTCGCCGATCAAGTCCTTGAGCCGGCCGATGATGCGGTCACCCTTGATCAGGCCGCCGCGAAACGTCCAGTCGAGCAGGCGCAGCACGTCGAATTTCTGCAAGGTGCGCGCCCAGTCGCGGTAGTCGTCGAGCTTGCCCGCGGCGTAGATGCCGCCGATCAGCGCACCCATCGAGGCGCCGGCGACGCTGCAAATGTCGAATCCCTGCGCGCGCAATTCCTCGATCGCGCCGATGTGTGCGTAACCGCGCGCGCCGCCGGAGCCGAGCACGAGGGAGACGGTTTTCGCATTCGCGTTCATTTGTAGGCGCCCAGAGCCAAACCGAGCATGATCTTCATTTCCTCGCGCAGGGAAACCGGCGCCACGACTTCCGCGTCCGGGCCGTAGCGCAGCACGTCCATCAACAATTCGCGCGAATTCGAATACGGCACCTTGAGCTCGTAGCGTCCGTCCGGCAGGCGCGTGCCCTGCTGCTGCGAATGCCAGTGTTCGTCGGCGACCCAGCGCGCGGCGTGCGCGGAAAAACGGATCGTCGCGGTGGCCTTGGGTGCGCCGGAAAAAATGCCGTAGCTTGAGGCCAGATGCGCGTCGAGTTCGACCGCGTCGCGATCCTGCGCGGCTTCGTCGAGCACGCTGGCGCGGCCCATGCGATCGAGCGCGAAACTGCGCAGCGCGTCGCGGCCGTGATCCCAGGCGTCCAGATACCAGTTGTCGCGATAATGGGTCAGCCGTTGCGGCGACACGCTGCGCGTCGTCGCCTCGTTGGTCGAGCGCGCGCGATAGTCGAATTTCAGGCGGCGCCGACCGAGTACCGCGCCGGCGACGTGGCGAAACGTCACCTCATCCACTTTGCGGGTAGCCGAGCCGATCACGCGGATGCGCTCGATCGGAAAACTGCGTCCGTCGGTCTGGTTCGACAGCAGCCGGTCGATGCGCGAGCGCAGGGGCGCCAGCGCGCTGGCGAGGATTCCCGGACCGGTGCGGCCGACCAGCTCGTTGAGCACGAGCAGGGCCTGCAATTCCTCGCTGGTCAGCCACAAGCCCGGCAACTCGAAACGCTCGGCCTCGGCACTGGCGTAGTGGAACGCCGCCTCGTCGCCTTCGCTGTCGATCGGCGCGCCGAGCGCGTCGCGCAGGAAGGCGATGTCGCGATAAGCCGTGGCGCGCGAGCAGCCCAGCTCGTCCATCAACCGCGCCAGCGGCACCGGATAGCGCGAGGATTTCAGGATCCGGTGCAGCGTAAGAATGCGTTCATACCTGTCCATAGGCTTATGGTACGGCATGCGCGGTGCCGTGCGACGCATCCGTTATCATGCGCGCATGCCGCATGCCAACCTGAAACTGCACGAGCCCGTGGGCGACGAGGTCAAGACGACCACGTGCTACATGTGCGCCTGCCGGTGCGGCATCAAAGTGCACCTGAAGAACGGGCGCGTGCGCTATATCCAGGGCAACCCCGCGCATCCCGTGAACAAGGGTGTGCTCTGCGCGAAAGGCTCGGCCGGGATCATGCAGCACTACTCGCCGGCGCGGTTGCGCAAGCCGCTCCTGCGCACCGGCGAGCGCGGCGAAGGCGAATTCCGCGAGATCGAATGGGACGAGGCGCTCGCGCTGGCGTCGAAGTGGCTCGGCGACATCCGTGCGCGCAATCCGGACGAACTCGCCTTCTTCACCGGCCGCGACCAGTCGCAGGCGCTGACGAGCTGGTGGGCGCAGCAGTTCGGCACGATCAACTACGCCGCGCACGGCGGCTTCTGCTCGGTCAACATGGCCGCCGCCGGCATGTACACGCTCGGCGGCTCGTTCTGGGAATTCGGCGAGCCCGACTGGGAGCACACGAAATACCTGCTGATGTTCGGCGTCGCCGAGGATCACGATTCCAATCCGATCAAGCTCGGACTCGGAAAACTGAAGAGCCGCGGCGCGAAGATCGTCGCGATCAATCCGGTACGCACCGGCTACGCCGCGATCGCCGACGAGTGGATCGGCATTCGTCCCGGCACCGACGGGTTGTTCGTCGGCGCGCTGATCCGCGAATTGCTGATCCACGACCGCATCGATTTCGATTACCTCGTGAAGTACACGAATGCGCATCACCTCGTCGTGCGCAATCCGGGCGGCGCGGACGACGGACTGGTCGCGCGCGATGCGCGAAGGCAGGGCGCTGTGCTGGGACAAGCGTAGCAATCCGCGCAGACCGGCGGACTGCGCATCGATGTCGCACCCGCCATCGCCGGCGAATTCACGCTTGCCCGACGGACGCAAGGCGATGCCCGCGTTCGCGTTGCTCGCCGAGCGCTTTCTTGCCGACGACTACGCGCCGGAGTCCGTCGCGCCGCGATGCGGTGTCGATGCCGGGACGATTCGCCGCATCGCGCGCGAACTCGCCGACGCGGCGTTCGATCAGGCAATCCGCCTGCCGCAGCACTGGACCGATTGCCACGGCCGCGAACACGACGAGATGATCGGCCGTCCGGTCTCCATGCACGCGATGCGCGGCATCAGCGCGCACGCGAACGGCTTCCACACCTGCCGCACGATCCACGTGCTGCAGATGCTGCTCGGCGCGATCGACACGCCCGGGAGTTTCCGCTACCAGCCGCCGTATCCGAAAGCCGTTCCGCCGGCGAACCGCCCCGGCAGGACACGCACGCGACAACGGCGCGCTCGACGCCGGACCGCTCGGCTACGTGCACGCGCCCGGAAGACCTCGTCGTCGACGCGCATGGTTCGCCGCGCCGCATCGACAAGGCGTTCTCGTGGGAATTCCCGCTCGCCGCGCACGGCATGCTGCAATCCGTGATCCGCAACGCCTGGGCCGGCGATCCGCACAAGATCGACACGTTGTTCCTGTTCATGGCCAACATGGGCTGGAACTCGGCGATGAACACGCGCGACACGCAGCGCATGCTCTGCGACAAGGACGCCGACGGCGCGTACCGGATTCCGCGCTTCATCTACGCCGACGCGTACTGGTCGGAGACGGTGAACTACGCCGACCTGGTGTTGCCGGACACGACCTATCTGGAACGCCACGACTGCATCTCGCTGCTGGATCGGCCGATTTCCGATGCCGACGCCGCCGCGGACGCGATCCGCCAACCGGTGTGCCGACGCGGATCGAGACGTGCGTCCGTTCCAGGACGTGCTGCTCGATCTCGGCGCGCGCCTGAAACTGCCGGGCATGGTCGATGCGGATCGGCGCGGCGAAATATCCGCGCGGCTACGCGCAGTACATGGTCGAACACGAGCGCGCGCCTGGCGTGGGCCTGCTCGCCGGCTGGCGCGGTCAGTCTGGCGACAAGCCCGGGGATCGGCGCGCCGAATCCGGACCAACTCGACGCCTACAAAGCGCACGATTGCCATTGGGAAACGAAGATTCCCGACGCCGGCCGCTATTACAAAATGGCCAATCGCGATTATCTTGCCTGGGCCAAGTCGCTTGGCTTCGTCGGTTCGACGGATGCGATCGTGCTGGAGATCTATTCGGAACGATTGCAGAAATTCCGCCTCGCCGCACAGGGGCACGGCGCCGTGCAGCCGCCCGCGCGCGAACGCGCGCGCGTGGAGAAATTCTTCGATCCGCTGCCGTTCTGGTACGCGACCGCGCCGGACGACGCGGCGTTTCCGGTCAGCGCCATCACCCAGCGCCCCATGTTCATGTATCACGCCTGGGGTTCGCAGAACGCCTGGCTGCGCCAGATCGCGGCGCGCAATTTTTTGTATCTGCATCCGAATACCGCAAAGGCGCACGGCATCGCCGACGGCGACTGGGTGTTCGTCGAGTCCGCGCATGGCCGCATCCGCGTGCAGGCGAAATTCCACGAAGGCACTGCGCCGGGCGTGGTGTGGACCTGGAACGCGATCGGCAAGCAGCGCGGCGCGTGGAAACTCGACGCGAATGCGCCGGAGTATACAAAGGGATTCCTGCTCAACCACGCGATCGACGACTTGCTGCCACCGCGCGCCGACGGCTACCGCTACGCGAACGCCGACCCCGTGACCGGACAGGCGGCGTGGTTCGACCTGAAGGTGCGTATCGTGCGCGCCGACGCCACGGAGCAAGCCGCATGAGCCTGCAAGCCTGGGCCGTCGCCGCCATCGTGATCGGCGCGATGGCGCTGTTCGTCAGCGAGAAGCTGCGCTACGACGTGGTCGGCCTGCTCGTGCTCGTCGCCCTGCTCGTGTCGGGAATCCTCACGCCGGCGGAAGGCTTGTCCGGCTTCAGCAACGAAGCCACGATCGTCGTCGCGGCGATGTTCGCGCTGAACGCGGGACTCGTCGGCACCGGCGCACTCGACCCCCTGATCCGCACGCTGTCGCGCATCCACCGGCCGTGGCTGCTGACGCTTGCGATCCTCGTCATCGTGTGCTTCCTCGGCGCGTTCGTGAAGAACACCGCGCTGGTCGCGACGTTTTTGCCGGTGACGCTCAGCGTCTGCGCGCGTGCAAAAACATCGCCGTCGCGCGTGCTGATCCCGATGTCGTACGCGGCGCAGATGGGTGGCGTGTGCACATTGCTTGGCACTTCGTCCAACTTGCTCACGAACAGCCTCGCCGTGCAGCACGGCATGCCGGAATTCGGCGTGTTCGATTTCACCCGCCTCGGCGTGCTGCTCGCGATCGCCGGCATCGTGTACCTGATGCTGATCGGGCGCTGGCTGCTGCCGCGCCATATCGACACCGAGCATTCGGAAAATCTGGAACTCGGCAAGTTCGTGACCGAACTGCGCGTGCTCACCGATTCGCCGCTGATCGGCGAATCCATCGCCGCGGCCAGGCTCGGCGAGCGTTTCGGCGTGTACGTGCTGGAACTGCTGCGCGGCGACGAACACCTGTGGGCGCCGCGCGAACAGGAGCTGCGCGAAGGCGACGTGCTGCTCGCGCGCGGCGACTGGCAGCGCCTGGAGGAATTCAAGCAGAAGCTCAAGCTGGAAATCGCGCCGGTACTCGACCTGCCCGCCGCCGAGGGGGCCGGACGTCGCGTGCTGATCGAGGCGCTGGTCGCGCCCGGCGCACGCGTGATCGGCGATACGGTCGAGAACATCGACTTCCGCTGGACCTACAACGCAGCCGTGCTCGCGGTGCAACGCCGCAGCCGCATCCTGCGCGAACAGTTGAAGTTCACCCGTTTGGAAGTCGGCGACATCCTGCTGCTGCTGGTCGACGAGGCGGCACTGCGCCAGTTGCGTCGCGAATCCGGCCTCGTCGTGCTGAGCGAGCGCGGCGACGCGCGCGCCTCGCGGCGCAAGGCGCCGCTCGCGATAGCCATTCTCGCGGCCGTGGTCATCGTCGCCGGACTCGGCATCCTGCCGATCGTTGTCAGCGCGCTGGCCGGCTGCGCGGCGATGGCGCTGACCGGCTGTTTTTCCTTCGAAGACGTGTATGAGGCGATGGACTGGAAGGTCGTCATCCTGCTCGGCGCGATCCTGCCGCTCGGCATCGCGCTGGACAAGACCGGACTCGCGCACGAGGTCGTCGACGCCGGCATGCGCTTCGTCGGCGCGCACGGTCCGCTCGCCGTCCTGCTCATGGTCTACCTGCTCACCGCCCTGCTCACCGAAATGATGGGCCACAATCCGTCCGTGGTGCTGATGGTGCCGATCGCGATTTCCATCGCCCACGTCCTGCAGGTGAGCCCGACGCCGTTCGTGATCTGCGTCGCGTTCGCCGCCGCAACCTCGTTCGCGACGCCGGTCGGTTACCCGACCAACACCATGGTCTATGCGGCGGGCAGCTATCGCTTCACCGATTTCATGAAGGTCGGCATTCCGCTGATCGCGATGTTCTGCGCGCTGTCGATGTGGCTGATCCCGCAGTTCTGGCCGTTCCACCCCTGAGCGAAGCGCCATGACGATGCTGCCGCTGCCAACGCGCAAGAAACTCGGCCTGGTCATCGACCTCGACATCTGCGTCGGCTGCCACGCCTGCGCAGTCGCGTGCAAGGAATGGAACGATGGCGGCGAGTTCGGCCCGCTGCCGGACGAGAATCCGTATGGCGCACAGCCGCTGGGCGTCTGGTTCAACCGCGTGCACACCTACGAAATCGAGCCGGCGGAAAAATCCAAACCGGCGATGACGGTGCACTTCCCGCGCTCGTGCCTGCACTGCGAGACGCCGGATTGCGTGACCGTGTGCCCGACCGGCGCGAGCTACAAGCGCGCCGAGGACGGCATCGTGCTGGTCGACGAGGACAAATGCATCGGCTGCAAGCTGTGTTCGTGGGCGTGTCCCTACGGCGCGCGCGAGTACAGCGCGACGCGCGGCGTCATGCAGAAGTGCACGCTGTGCGTGGATCGCATCTACAACGAGTCGTTCGAGGAAGTCGATCGCCAGCCGGCGTGCGTGATGGCCTGTCCGACGCGCGCCCGGCATTTCGGCGATCTTGGCGATGCGGATTCGGCGGTGTCGAAACTCGTCGCCGAACGCGGCGGCTACGACCTCATGCCCGAGACGGGCTACCAGCCGGTGAACAAGTACCTGCCGCCACGTCCGCGCCGCGATGGCTGCCGCTCTGCGCCAATCAAGGTCGCAGCGGATGAACAAGTGGATTTTTCCACATCGCCATTGTTGCGCTGGATGGACAAGGTTCTGTCGAGATGAATCCCGCCTTCTCCGTCATCTTCTTCACCGTCGCCTCCGGTTGCGGTTACGGATTGCTGTTCTTGCTCGGCTGCCTGTTCGTCATCGCGCCGAACCTGGCCGATCGTCGCACCGAGGCTTTGACCGTGCTCGCTCATCAGGCGCCGTGTCTTCGTTCGCGGCGCGGACTGCTCGCCTCGACCCTGCACCTGGGCCAGCCGCAGCGCGCCTGGCGCGCGTTTTCGCAGTGGCGCTCGTCGTGGCTGTCGCGCGAGGGCGTGGCTTCGGTGGCGAGCTTCGTGCCGATCTTGGCGCTGGCGTGGTGCTTATGGCGCGGTCGCGGATGAATCGATATTGCGCGGATTCGGCGCGCTTGCTCGCGGCGCTCGCCGTCGTCACCGTCGTGTGCACGGCAAGAATTTACACGTCGCTGAAAACGATACCGGCCTGGCACAACGTTTTGTGTTGCCGGGTTATCTGCTGCTCGGCCTGCTCGGCGGCGCGTGCTGGCTCTGGCTTGCACTGCGCTCGACGATCCGGTGGCGCGGCATGTCGCACGCGGATCCTGGCCGACTGCATCGTCGCGCATCGCCATCGCCGGCGGTCCTGTTCAAGCGCGCGTACTGGCGGCACATCGACACGGCGCCGCCGACATCGACGCCCGAATCCGCCACCGGACTCGGCCGCTTCGGCAAGGTGCGCAGCGTCGAAGCGCCGCACACGGAAGAAAATTACTTGACGCAGGAGATGGGATTCGTGCTCGCGCGCAAGCATGCCGCGCGCCTGCGCACGATTTGTCTGACCCTGATCGGCGCCGTGCCCATCCTCGCTGCTGCCGCCCTGCTCGTGTTGCCGCGCTGGAGCGCGGTTTTCGCCTGCATCGCCGCGCTCGCGGTCACCGCCGGCCTGTTCGTCGAACGCTGGTTGTTCTTCGCCGAAGCCCGTCATGTCGTGATGTTGTACTACGGCGGAGCACGCCCGCATCGCGCCTGAACGGCGTTTGTACGTTTGCGCACAAGTCCACATTTTTGTGTCGACGCGCGTTTACAATGCGCGCCCGCCGCGTTGCACGCGGCGCGTCCCCAGAACAAGGAAATTCCCGATGAAAATGACATTGTTCGCATCCGCCGTTTTGCTCGCGCTGCCGCTGGCCGCGTTCGCCGATCCACCGCCGCCACCGCCGCAAGGCTGGTCGGGCAGCGGCGAGGCCGGCCTTTCCATCGCCAGCGGCAACACCAAGTCGCAGAACCTGAACGCCAAGCTCAACATCAAGTTCAACGACGACCAGTGGACGGACGATTTCTACCTGACCGCGCTGCGCAACAAGGCCAATACGCCGGCCGGCTACGGCCTGACCGCGAACCGTTACGAAGGCGGCGCATCGCTGGGCTACAAGTTCGACGAGCGCAGTTACATCGTCGGCGCGGCACGCTACGAGCACGACGAATTCTCATCGTACGACTACCAGTACATTGTCTCGATCGGCTACGGCTACCAGATTCTGAAGAACGCGAGTGACGAACTCGCGGTGGAAGTCGGCCCGGGCTACAAGGTCGCGCAGCCGGCTTCGTACATCCTGCTGCCGGTCGATCCGCTCTCGCCGCCGGTCAAGGTCACGCCAAATTCGGAAAACAACCTCGTCGCGCGCGGCAAGCTCGCCTACAAGCACAATTTCAGCGACACGGTGTCGTTCGTCGACACGTTCGTGGTCGAAGCCGGCAGCGGCAACAAGTTCTTCCAGAACGACGCTGGCCTGGCGGTGAAGATGAACAGCAAGCTGGCGCTCAAGGTCGGCTACCAGATCCGCCACAATTCGGATGTGGAACCGGGCTTCAAGAAGACGGATGGGCTGTTCACGACGAATCTGGTTTACAACTTCTGAGCGACACCGCAACTTGAATCGCTGTCTTTCCGGCATGGAATGCCGGAATCCAGGTGCCATGGACGGCAGCTTGCGGTCAATCCGCGACTGGTACGGAAACCTGCCTGATTCGCCCACAACGAAAGCCGCGGCTACGGCTTGCGCGCATTCTTGTCGTCCTGCGTGCATGCAGCCTGGCTTGCCTCTGCTTGCGCTTGCGCAGCATCGTCCTCGGTAGTCCAGAACGTCTTGCCATCGCGATCCTTGAAAGCGCGCGCCATGATTTTCAGGAAAAAGCGTGGATTTGCATCGTAAACGGTGAGGGCAATGGCCAACACGACGACGACAAACCGGTCTGCCGCCGCCAGTATCAGGCTCAACGGCAATAGCAACAGCGAGCGCGCCAGTAACAGCGCGAAGCGGTATTTCGTCTGCGCCTCGAAATACTCCATTTTCGCGGGCACAAGTTCGTGCAGGCGCAACGCCCACGCACTGGCAAGTATCTGGAATACGACGGCCACGATGAACTGCACCTGCGCCGCTCGGGTCGACGGCAGACTTTCCCGCAGCAAATCGAATACGGCTCCGTCCGTGTAGAGTCCGCTGATGAAAATCAGCGCCAGTACCGGCAGCAGGCCAACGAAGGTGAATACCACAGTGCCAGAACCACGTTGGCGAGCCGTGCGTTGAGGTTTGGCCAGCACGTCCAGGCCGCGCTGCACATACGCTACCCAGGCCGGCACTCGCAAAACGATGTCCAGCGCGTAGAAGAACACAACCGAAATCGGTTCCCAGCCGAGTACATAGACGCCAAACACCGGCACGGCCTGACGCAGCGCGGCGCCAAACCAAAACGATGCCGTATTTGCGATCATGGGGTGACAGAGTCGAGCAGTGCGCCGGCGCCAAGCTCCAGCAGCTTGCGCGCAACACGCTCGCCCAGTGCATCGGGCGCTTCGGATTGGCCATCGTCCTCGGCGCGGATGAGCTTGCCGCTGGCGGCGTCGCCGACCAGCCCGGAAAGATGCAAGCCGATTTCGGTTTCGATGCAGAACGCCGCGATCGGCACCTGGCAACTGCCTTCCAGACGGCGCGTCATCGCGCGCTCGGCAGCGACGCAACGCGCCGTCGCGTCATCGTGCAGCGGCGCGAGCAGTTCCAGCGTGCGCGCGTCGCCCGCACGCAGTTCGACGGCGATCGCGCCCTGCGCCGCAGCCGGCAGCCAATGCGGCGGTTCGAGCCGGCTGCGGATGCGCGCGGCGAGTCCCAGCCGTTCCAGTCCCGCGCAGGCCAGCACGATGGCGTCGTAATCGCCGGCGTCGAGTTTGGCCAGGCGCGTGTTGACATTGCCGCGCAGGTCGAGCAAGCGCAAATCCGGCCGCACTGCGCGCAACTGCGCCTGCCGGCGCAGCGACGAAGTGCCGACCCGCGCATTTCGCGGCAAAGTATCCAGATGCGCAAAGTGTACTGAAACGAAGGCATCGGCCGGATCGGCGCGTTCGAGTACGGCACCGATGGCGAAGCCGTCATCCAGGCGCATCGGCACGTCCTTGAACGAATGCACGGCGATGTCGGCCTCGCGTCTCTCGAGCGCGACTTCAAGCTCTTTCAGGAACAGGCCCTTGCCGCCGATGTCGGCGAGCGGACGGTCGAGAATGCGGTCGCCGCGCGTGGTCATCGGCACGAGCTCGACGCCCAGATGCGGATGCGCGGCGCGCAGGTGCGCGGCCACGTGCTCGGCCTGCCACAGTGCGAGCGCGCTCTTGCGCGTGGCGATGCGCAGCGCGTCCTTCATAAATGGCGCGCCAGCTTGCGCAAGCCCGGCAAGTTGCGCCGACTCACTTCCAGCGTCGTCGCCACGCCTTCGAGTTGCGCGTGGATGCTGCCATCGGCGGCGCGCACGAGTCCGGTCAGACGATCGCGCGCGACCAGGCAATTGCGGTGGATGCGCACGAAGCGTTCGCCGAATTCTTCCTCCAGCGTCTTCAGCGATTCCTCGATCAGCACTTCGCCCTTGGCGTGATGCACGACGACGTACTTGTCTTCGGCGAGCAGATACTGGATGTCGGCCACCGCCACGAGCACGAGGTTGCCGCGCACGCGTGCGCACAGGTGGCTGCGGCGCGCCGGTTTTCCGCTTTGCCGATTCCAGCCGAGCGACGTCCTCGGTGCCGAAGCGCCGCACCCGCTCGAGCGCGGTGCGCAGGCGATCCAGACGCACCGGCTTGACCAGGTAATCGACCGCGCCGGTGTCGAACGCGGCAAGCGCATGCTCGTCGTAGGCGGTGCAGAAAATGATCGCCGGCGGTTTGTCGAAACTGGCGAAGTGGCGCGCTGCCTCCAGGCCATCCATCAGCGGCATGCGGATGTCGAGCAGGACCACGTCCGGATGCAGGCGCGCGGCCGCTTCCAGCGCGGCGCGGCCATCGCCGGCCTCGCCGACGATTTCCGCATTTCCACAATCGCGCAGCAATGCGGCGAGGCGTTCGCGCGCCGAGTGGCTCGTCATCAACGATCAGGATTTTCATGCGGCAACGTTATCACGCAGACGAATTCGCTCGGCATCGTTGTCGATCGACAAGCGTTCCGCGCGTGCCGAAATGGTACTCGATGCGGGCGCGCGTGTTGTCCAGCGCCATGCCGTTGCGCGGTACCGCGCGTGTCGCTCGGTGACGGTTGCGGATTGCGGATTTCCAGCATCACGCCGTCCGCTTCGCGACGGCCACGCACCGTCACCGTGCCGCCGCCGGGCAATTGCTGGATGCCATGGTAGATCGCATTTTCCGCCAGCGGCTGCAGCAGCAATGCCGGAATCGGCAGGTCCGCCGGGAGGTCATCCACGGCCATGTCCACGCGCAGGCGTTCGCCGAGGCGCAGTTTTTCGATGTCGAGGTATTGCCGCATCAGGTCGAGTTCGGCGCCGAGTGTGCTCAGCGCGGCATCGCGGCCCAGCGCGGCGCGGAACAGGTCGGACAAGTCCTCCACCGCGCGCTCGGCCTCGGCCGGGCGGCTGCGGATCAGGCTCGCAATGGTGTTCATGCTGTTGAACAAAAAATGGGGGCGGATGCGCGCCTGCAGCGCCTCGAAACGCGCCTTGGCCTCGGCGCGCACGCGCGCGCGCCACTGCTCGAGCACATAGAAATAGCGCAGCAGCGCCGCGCCGAGCAGCGCGCACAGGGCCGCGCTGCGCCAGACGAAGCGGCCCTGGAATTGCGTCGGCAGGGTGAGGTTCAAGCCGAGCTGGTGATCGATTTCGAACACCAGCGCGCTGCCGATCACGGTGATCGCGAGCATGAGCGCGTAGGCGGCGAGCACGCCGAGCCACGGCGAGAGTCTTTCCAGCTGCGGACGCAGCTTGCACAGGCACACCGCGCAGACCAGCGCCAGCCATTGCGCGAACACGCTGACGGTGGCCAGGCGCGGCAGCAGCGGGCGCATCTCGTCGCTCGGCGCGATCTCGGCGACGAGCACCAGCAGTTCTGCCACCACCATCACCGCGAACAGCACCGGCAGGCTGCAGAAATCCGGCAGCCAGTGCGGGCGTTCGTCGTTCGACGCTGTCGTCATTTGTCGGTCAAGCGCGCGCTCATCCAGCGTCTGAGGTCCGCAATCTCCTCCATGCACACCTGATGCGCCATCGGATACGCATGCCAGTCGACCGCGTAGCCGCGCTGGACGAGGTAATCGCGGCTCATCTCGCCGAGCGCATGCGAAATCGTCGGATCGAGCATGCCATGGGCCATGAAGATCGACGTGGCGCGATTCGCCGCACTCGCTTCCGCGTCGGTTTTCTCCGCCATCGGCAGGTAGGTCGACAGCGCGACGATGCCGCCGAGGCGCTGCGCATGACGGATGCCGCCGGCGAGCACGATCGCCCCGCCCTGCGAAAATCCGGCGAGGAAGATGTTTTCGGCCGCAATATCACGCGCTGATTCACGTTGAATCAGTTCCTCGAGCAGGACGATCGAGGAACGGATGCCCGTCTCGTCCTGGCGCTGCGCGATTTCCTGGCCGGAAATGTCGTACCAGGCGCGCATCGCCATGCCGCCGTTGATCGTGATCGGCCGCACCGGCGCATGCGGAAACACGAAGCGCAATGGCGGCCATTTCGGATCGACCAGTTCCGGCACGATCGGCAGGAAATCGTTGCCGTCGGCGCCCAGACCATGCAGCCAGATCACGGCGTGACGGGGGTTCGGCCCGGTGGTCTTTTCGATGCAAGGCAGGGGCATGGCGGATCCTTGGCGGCGGCGCGAACATGGTGCCGGATTTGGCCCACATCTGCCAGCGCGCCATGACTTGTGGCCGCTTGCGATGCCGCGCCCAGCCGCTATGCTGCGCGTTTGGGTTTCGAGGAAACGCCTGTGTCCCGTATCGCCGCCATTGCCGCCTTTTCACTCGTCACCTCAGCCGCCGCGTTCGCGCAGACCGCGCCGGCACCGCTCACCCTCGAACAGATCATGGCCGATCCGGACTGGATCGCCGGGCAGATCCAGGTACCCGAGGAATTCGAGGAAGGCGGCGGCGCGCCGTACTTCAGCATCGACGGCAAATCGGTGTACTACAAGCTCAAGCGCAACGGCTCGCCGGTGTTCGACCTGCGCCGCATCGATCTCGCCGACGGCAAGGACAGCCTTATCGACGCGGCGGCAATGGCGAACGCAGACGGCAGTCACGCCGTATACGACGCGGCGAACACGCACGCGGCCTTCGTGCGCAACGGCGACGTGTTCCTGCGCGACCTGCGCAACGGCGCGACGACGCAGGTGACGCGCAACGGCGAGCGCCAGGGCGACCTGCAATTTTCCGCCGACGGCCGCCTGCTCAGTTATCACAGCGGCGACGACTGGTTCGTGCATGACATCGCGAGCGGCACGACAGCGCCCGCCGCCATCCTGAAAACGCAGGACGATCCGGATGCCGCGCCCAAGGACGACGTGCTGCGCGCCGAACAGCTGCGCCTGTTCACGACGCTGCAAAAAATGGACAAGGACAAGAGGGAAACCCGTGAACACGCGCAGGCGATGCAGCGCGGCGATGCGAGCCGCGCGCCGCAGCCGTTCTACCTCGGCGACAAGGTCAAGCTCGTCGATACGGGGCTCTCGCCCGACACACGCTGGCTGCTCGCGGTCACGGTGCCGAAAAGAGCTACGACCGCGGCGAACAGCCCAAGCTGATCCGCTACGTCACCGACACCGGCTATCCGGAGTTCGAACCGCTGCGCCGCGACGCCGGCCGCAACGCGCCCGCGCCGCAGACGCTGTGGCTGTTCGACCTGGCCAAGCACACTCAGATGAAGATCGATGTCGGCGCCCTGCCCGGCATCCACGACGATCCACTCGCCGCGATTCGTGCCGAGAATGAGAAGGCCGGCCTGCTCAAGGCCAACCCGAACAAGGACAAAGACGCAAAGGCGAGCAAATCCGCCAGGGCGGACAAGGAAAAGACGCGCGATCTCGAAATCGCCGGCATCGCATTCTCCCGCGATGGCGCACATGCCGCCGTGCAGCTGCGCGCGATCGACAACAAGGACCGCTGGCTGGTGACGCTCGACCCTCCCATCCAAAGCCGGCGCTGCAGGAACGCCTGCACGACGGCGCCTGGATCAACTGGAACTTCAACGAATTCGGCTGGGAAAACGACAGCCGCACGCTGTGGTACGTGTCCGAGGAATCCGGCTTCGCGCAGCTCTATGCCAAGCCGCTGGACGGCAAGGTACGCCAGCTCACTCACGGTCAATTCGAGGTGTCGCGACCCGCATTGTCCACCGACGGGCGCTGGTTCTATGTGCGCGCGAACGCGGAAAAGCCCTGGGCCTACGACGTGTACCGCGTTGGCATCGACGGCGGCGACCTGCAGCGCATCACGCATTACCGCGGCCTGGACATGTTCGCGCTTTCGCACGACGGATCGAAACTTGCTGATCGCGCACTCGACGCCCTACAACCCGCCGCAGCTGGCCGTGGTCGATGCCGACGGCAGCGGCAGCGCGCATGAACTCACCGACACGCGCACCGCGGCGTACAAGGCTTTGAACTGGGTCGCGCCGCAGTATCGTGCAGGTGCCGTCCACGCACTTCAAGGGCTCGATCTGGGCGAAGTTCTACGCGCCAGCAGACTATGACAAGTCCAGGCCGCATCCGGCCGTGATCTTCGTGCACGGCGCCGGTTACCTGCAGGACGTCAGCGCGAACTGGTCGTACTATTTCCGCGAGCAGATGTTCAACAACCTGCTGCTGCAACACGGCTACGTCGTCATCGACCTGGACTACCGCGCCTCCGAAGGCTACGGCCGCGACTGGCGCACCGCGATCTACCGCGACATGGGCCATCCGGAACTGGAAGACCTGCTCGACGGCAAGGCGTGGATGGTGAAGAACTGGAACGCCGATGCCAAGCGCGTCGGCATCTACGGCGGCTCCTACGGCGGCTACATGACCCTGATGGCGCTGTTCCGCGCGCCCGGCGAATTCGCCGCCGGCGCGGCGTTGCGCCCGGTCAGCGACTGGATGCTCTACGACGACGGCTACACCTCGGACATCCTCAACCGTCCGCAGGACGATCCGATGGCATACCGGCGTTCTTCGCCGATCGAGTTCGCTGCAAACCTGCGCGATCCGCTGCTGATCTGCCACGGCGTGATCGACAACAACGTGATGTTCCAGGACACCGCGCGCCTGTACGAACGCCTGATCGAGCTGCACAAGGACAATTTCAGCCTTTCGATCTATCCGCTCGACCGGCACGGTTTCGTGAATGCGGATTCGTGGCTGGATGAATACAAGCGGATCTACAAGTTGTTCGAGGCGAAATTGAAGTAATGGTCAGCGGTCGAGCGGGCTGAGCACGCCGCCGGCGCCGCGGTTGAGGACGTGGGTGTAGATCTGCGTGGTCGCCACGTCCTTGTGACCGAGCAGTTCCTGCACGGTGCGGATGTCCGCGCCAGCCTCGATCAGGTGCGTGGCGAAGCTGTGGCGCAAGGTGTGCGCGGACAGCGGCTTGACGATGCCCGCGCGTTCGCGCGCCTGCTTGAGCGCGCGCGAAAGCACCGCATCGTCGATGTGATGACGGCGCTCCTTGCCCGTGCGCGGATCGAGCGAACGCCGCTCCGCCGGAAACACGTACTGCCAACCGAAATCGCGCGCGGCCCGCAGGTATTTGCGTTCCAGCGCATGCGGCAGCCACGTCGCGCCGAATCCGTCGGCGAGATCGCGTTCGTGCAGTATCCGCGTGCGCTCGATCTCGCGCCGCAAGGATTCGACCAGCGCCTTTGGCAACACCGTGTGCCGATCCTTCGCGCCCTTGCCATCGCGGATCGTGATCTCGTTGCGCGCAAAATCCACGTCCTTCACCCGCAGGCGCAGGCATTCCATGATGCGCATGCCGCTGCCGTAGAGCAGACTCGCCAGCAGCCAAGGTCGCCCGTCCATCGCGGCGAGCAGGCGCCGCACCTCGTCCGCGGACAATACCGTCGGCACGCGCCGCGTGCGCTTGGCGCGCACGACGCCTTCCATCCACGGCAGATCGATGCGCAAGACCTCGCGGTACAGGAACAGGATCGCCGACAACGCCTGGTTCTGCGTGCCCGCGGCGACATTGCCGAGCGTCGCCAGGCGCGACAAGAACACCTCGACGTCGCCGCCACCCAGTTCGCGCGGATGGCGCGTGCCGCTTGCCACGATAAACCGGCGTATCCAGCCCAGATACGCCTGCTCCGTGCGCAAACTGTAGTGTTTGTAACGTAACTTGCGGCGAACTTCGTCCATCAGGCGCAGACCCACCCCGTTCGACTTCGCGCCGGTTACACCCGTATTTTCGCGCTCGCGACTCATTACGCCCCCGAAACCGGAAAGATGCGCGATATTTTCCGCAGCGCACCAGCGCGTGGCTGTAGGGCAAATCCGTGATTGCGTGTAGGAAAACGGCTTGACGAGCGCTCCACCGCATCCGACGATACTGGCCAACGCCCCGTTTGTGGGGTCTACTTAGCGTTAGGGCGCACGTCCCCGTAAAGTTGATTTTACAAAACATCTGCAAACCGTCTGTACGTCAGCGCACCCAACCCCTCGATCGTCCTGCTACCCTTCCCCCCCTCTCTTCTCCATACGTCACTCCGTTATCTCTCTCACTCTCGACGCTCCCCCACATCTCCGCAAACCTCCCTCCTCTTCTTCCATATGCTCCCCCTTTCCCCACCTCACTCCATCAAACCTGCAGTTCACCCCTCTCTCCACCTCCTCTCTACTACTCCCCTCCTCCCCCTAAACCCCCCCTTCCCCCCCCCCCCCCCCCTCTCTCCCACCCCCCCCCCCCCCCTCCCCCTCTCCCCCTCTCCCCCCCTCCCCCCCCCCTTCCTTTCCCCCTTTTCCCTCCTCCTCCGCCCCCCCTCCTCCCCCCTCCCCTCTTCCTCTCCCCCCTTCCTCCTCTCTTCCCCTCCTCCCTCCCCTCCCTCCTCCCACTCCTCCTCCCTTCTTCTCTCCCCCTCTCCCCGGAATCCCATGAAACCCGATCATGTTGGTCCTAGTCTCGTTTCTTTTCTGCGTCGCGATTGCGGCTACTGAATCGCCCCGGGAATCGTGGAGGCTCCAATTCTTGAGAGAATGGAGCCATGAACAATACGAAGAGGTTTTCTCCCGAAGTCCGCGAGCGTGCGGTTCGGATGGTCCTGGAGCACCGTGGCGAGTACCCATCGCTGTGGGCAGCAGTGGAATCGATGGCAGTGAAGATCGGTTGCGTGCCGCAGACGCTGTTGGGATGGGTGCAGCGGCATGAGATCGACTCCGGTCAGCGCGAAGGCGTAACGACCGCGGAAGCCAAGCGGGTGAAGGAACTGGAGCGCGAGAACAAGGAATTGCGTCGGGCCAACGAGATCCTGAAGCTGGCCAGCGCGTTTTTCGCCAAGGCGGAGCTCGACCGCCGGCTCAAGTCCTGAGGCAGTTTGTGGACACGTACCGTGGCACGTTCGGGGTCGAGCCGATCTGCAGAGCCTTGCAGATCGCCCCGTCGGGCTATCGTCGACATGCGGCGCGCCAGCGCGATCCGGAACGACGCAGTACGCGGGAAAAGCGCGATGCGACGCTGATCCCCGAGATCCAGCGCGTGTGGCGGGCCAACCTGCAGGTGTACGGAGCGGATAAAGTCTGGCACCAGCTGCAGCGCGAACGCATCGAGGTGGCACGTTGCACGGTCGAGCGCTTGATGCGCGCGCTGGGGATTCAAGGCGTGCGTCGTGGCAAGGTCGTGCGCACCACGATCAGCGACAACGCGGCGCCGTGCCCTTTGGACAAGGTCAATCGGCAGTTCCGCGCCGATCGGCCGAACCAGTTGTGGGTCTCGGACTTCACCTACGTCTCGACCTGGCAGGGATGGCTGTACGTCGCGTTCGTAATCGACGTGTTCGCCCGGCGCATCGTCGGCTGGCGTGTCAGTGATTCGATGCGCACCGACTTCGTGCTCGATGCCCTGGAGCAGGCACTGTATGCGCGCCAGCCAGATCGCGATGGCGCGTTGATCCATCACAGCGACCGTGGCTCGCAGTACGTATCCATTCGCTACAGCGAGCGCCTGGCCGAAGCAGGCATCGAACCATCGGTCGGCAGTCGCGGTGACAGCTACGACAACGCGTTGGCCGAAACCATCAACGGGCTTTACAAGGCTGAGCTGATCCACCGTCGAGCGCCATGGAAGACCAAAGACGCGGTAGAACTGGCCACGCTGGAATGGGTGGCCTGGTACAACCACCAACGGCTGCTCGAATCCATCGGCTATATCCCGCCGGCAGAAGCTGAGGCAAACTACTTCCGGCAACTGGCTGATCAGCTCGTTGCCGAGACCGCGTGACTTAAACCAAACAGCCTCCACGAAAGCCGGGGCGATTCACACAGGCTGATAGAGATCGCAAAGCTTGCAGGCCGAGCGAAGTCTGCAAACTCACAGGCGACAACGTCTAAGCTTCCCGAGTCAGATCGCGCGGATATGGAAATCTTCCTCGAAAAGATCGAGCAGTTGCTTCCTGCTCTCGGAGTAGAAGTATTGGTGCCCATCGCCGCTCCAGCAGAGTCCAAAGAAGAAGCTCGTCTCCTCTTTTGCGAGATCGGCGGCCTTAGGGCCAGCGGTCACCTCACGCCAAACGGTATCGTGGTGCTCGCTCGGTCACAGGCTGTTGCCACGCTACGACCCTCGGCAAAAGACTACCCTTGGGTCATTAATGCTCGCGACCAACTACTCAGGGATGGTGTGCTGGCACCTTCCGACGGGCATCTCGATTCACCAAGAACCACGAGTTCTCTAGTCCCAGTGCGGCAGCAGCAATCATTCATGGCGGCACCGCAAATGGCCGCACCGCATGGAAGGACGCAGGCGGGCAAACGCTCGAACAGCTGAGAGTCCATATAACTATTCGCTCAAGCGGACGGCTGCGGGTCGGTTGCGGTAGACTGTCAGGTATCGCGGCAGCCGCCGCTTAGCTCGAGCGTTAGGCGCCATGTCAAAGCACATACAAATTGCCATGCTCTCTATTGTGCTTTTGTTGACTTGCGCATCGTTAGCCGTCGGTCGGTTTCACTCGCATTCGCTAGGTCTTTCGATCGGCGTGCCGCGCTCGTAATTTCCGGTTGGGGCCTTCTTCGGTCATCTCATCACTCTCGACGAAGATGCCCCAGGAAGCTTCTTAACCCGGTATCAGCATCGTCGTCTCATATCTGGCGCTCCTCACTTGTCGAGCTTTTGCTAAGGCAGCGTTGCTTGTGGTTGTATGCGCTCTAGTTTTTGCGGGGCAATAACCGGTGTTGCCGCCTAACCACTCGCTCAAGCGGACGGCTGAGGGTCGGTTGCGGTACTATCATACGTCTGCGGCAGCCGCCGCTTAGCTCAAGCGTTAGGCCCGCATCCCATGACTCAATCTGCTCTCGTACACAACGCTTAAGAGGTAATAGTCCATGAGCACTCGCCGCAATCTTTGCGTGTTCCTTATCGTTCTTGCCGCCTTCGGTCTCTTAAGCCTACTCAGCATGCTCGCATCGCCCGACCCTCGCCACAATTCGGGCGGTGGATATCGTGCATCTCGTCGGCACAGGCATATGTCTTGGTGCAGCCATCGTGGCGTTTGTTTGGACGGTCGCAATGTCAGTGGCAGCGTAAGGTAATCGAGTAGTCGTTACCTGACCCAAGCGGGCCACGGGCCTAACCATTCGCTCAAGCGGACGGCTGAGGGTCGGTTGCGGTGCTATCATGCGTCTGCGGCAGCCGCCGCTTAGCTCAGCAACTGTCTTGAATTTCACGTAGCCGGTGCCAGGCGAAGCTCGTCTCGCCGCTTCGCGTTGACGATCGTCAGCAACTTGCGCATGCACGCGACCAGAGCGACTTTGGCCACCTTGCCGCGCGCCCGTAGCTGCTGGTAATGGGCCTTCATCACAGCGTCCCAGCGCACGGCCGACAGGGTCGCCATGTACAGGGCGACGCGCACCTCCGCTCTGCCGCCATAGATTCGTCTCACGCCCTGGCTTTGGCCGCTGTCGCGATTGAGCGGGGCGATGCCGACGAGCTTGGCGATCTGTCGGCGCGTGAGCTGGCCCAGTTCCGGCAGCAACGCCAGGAGGCTGGCCTGGAACATCGGCCCCATCCCCTTGGACGAACGCATTGCGGGCGTGGCGTGTGCCTGCAGCAGGTCCTTGAGGGTGCGATCGATCAAGGCCTGCTCGCGGCGCAGGGCCGCTAGGGTCCGGTTCACCAGTGTACGAATGGCGGGCAGCGTGGTGGCCAACTGCTGGCGCGTGCGCTGGATGGTTTCGGTCACCTGGTGGCGCCGGCGCAACCAGCCGCGCAGCTCCTGCTGCCAGCCCGTTAGCGGGACATGCGCACGCAGGCGGGCGTGCAGCGTGTGCGCCATCTCGGCCAGCATGCGGGCATCGAGTCGATCGGTCTTGGCCAATTGCCCGGTGGCCCTGGCGAACGCCCGGGCCTGGCGGGGATTGACCCGCGCAACCCACAAGCCTTCCTTCGCACACGCCGCGAGCACGGCGTCTTCATAGCCGCCGGTGGCTTCCACGACAATTCGGACATCACCCCAGCGCACCAGCTCACGCATCAGGCGCCGGATGCCGACCTTCGTATTCGCAAAGCGCTCGACGTTCGTCTCGCCGTGCACCGCCATGTCCAGCGCGCTCTTGCCCACATCAATGCCAACTGCTTTCATCGGCGAACTCCGTTAGAGTAAGACTGCCGAGAGCCACTCATGCTCTGCCCACTCTTATCGGTACGAGAGCTTTCTCGTGCAACTGTTCGGGCGATGAGCATGGGACCGGTGTGTGGCCCACGCTGAGCTGCGGTGCTGTGAACACCAAAGCGTTATCGGGCGTGCACACCGGGCTCTCGGCGCCTAGACTACGAGAATCTCAAGAGATAAGGCGTTAGGTACCACGTGGAAATCTTGATTCTCTCTGGCTGAAACATTCATATTCGCTCTCGGCGCGGTGCTTTTCGTTGCCCTTATATTCCGTCTGGCTGGTCGCAAGCCCAATCTTTGGCTCATGTTGTCTGTTGCAATTGGCGTTACCCTCGCAAAGGCAATCCAGCATTTTTTGGCTATCTCCGAGACCATTTACCCGTTGGTAACCGGCTTAACGGTGGGCTTCTGTGCGCTTGTCGCATCGCATTTCACTGGGCATCGCCAGCGTGGCACCTAACTATTCGCTCAAGCGGACGGCTGCGGGTCGGTTGCGGTAAACTGTTGTACATCGCGGCAGCCGCCGCTTAGCTCAAGCGTTAGGTGCTGCACTTCGTGCTCAAGATCCTCCTACCAGATCTAATCGACAAGCCTCGATCCATGTTCGTTTTCAATCTCGTTGGCTTTGGTAGCATGCCTGTGTTACTTGTGGCATTCATTTCGGCCAAGTTCGACGTCCCGTATGCGTTCCAGGCCCTTGTTGTCTTGTTGCTCATTTCCTGGCTCACATGCGTTGCTTGCTGGCTTAGTTACGTGAGTGGCAAGCTGTCTGGGCTAAATATCGCGACCTCACCCCACGTCCTTGGCATGAACAGGTTTGGTAGGTGCATCACCTAACTATTCGCTCAAGCGGACGGCTGCGGGTCGGTTGCGGTAGACTGTTAGGCATTGCGGCAGCCGCCGCTTAGCTCAAGCGTTAGGCATCACTTGCAAATCTCGTTGCATTGCTAGTCTTGGCATCCGCTTCGCTACTTGGCTGCAATCCGGCTCCCCAAAAGCAGCTTCATATTTCCATGGTGTCGCAACATATCGACCGTTCTGTCGGCATACTGTCTCCAATTGCTTACTGTCGAGCCGGGCAAGCCCCGAGCCGAAGCGTATCGCTGTTATGCTCAACTACCCGAGATACAAATCAATCAAAGAACATGTTGGGCCCTCAAAGTTGGTGAGCAAAAGCAGATCCCACCGTTCGAGTAGTCGGCGTGTTGCCTAACCACTCGCTCAAGCGGACGGCTATGGGTCGGTTGCGCTACTATCATACCTTCGCGGCAGCCGCCGCTTACTCGAGCTAGCCGGCTCCATGACTCCCCTTCGAATCCAGAACCTCGCAATCGCTTGGGCGGCAGCGCAAACGGACGGTCCGAAGAGGAAGATTGGCCCATTGTCTTCGAGGTCCAAAAGCTTTCCGAGTCAAATCCAGAAGCTATTTGGTCATTCGTCCTCGAGGTGCTGCGCCTCGCACCCGCGGAATCTTGCTAAGCCTGTTGGCCGCGGGCCACTTGAGGACCTCGTTCGAGTCGCTGGCCTTGTAGATCGCATGACTGTAGAGGCCAAACGCAACGAACGTTTTGCCGCATTTTGCCTAAAGTCTGCGGTTCCTGCGGCAACAGATTCGGTTACACAGAGGATTGTTCAGCTTGGCTGCGACCAAGTGCGATCCGCCGGCTAACTATTCGTTCAAGCGGACGGCTGCGGGTCGGTTGCGGTGAGCTGCAGGCATTGCGGCAGCCGCCGCTTAACTCAAGCGTTAGGCCTGCTATGGAGTCACGTCCAGCTTCCCGTATTACGCTGTCGCGCAACTGTACGCGGTGCGGCCTTCCGACTGCGTTTCGCGATCGTTTGAAAGCGGCCCTGGCTGGGACTTCGCAACGTACCTCGGCTAGCAGCAGGTTGCCTGTATCCTGTGTTTCGCTGGCAAGGTTAACTACCGGCAAATCCATCGAGAGCCTGTTGGCTCCTGCCATCGAACGCGGGCAGCCGATTTTGCGGCAGCTCCCGCAAGCGTGAATGCAAAATCTGTGGCACGTCTTCAGCGCCAATCTTCCAATCGACAGCTAGGACGTCGCGAGTGATATGTTAAGTCAGGCCTAACTATTCGTTCAAGCGGACGGCTGCGGGTCGGTTGCGGTAAGCTGACAGGCACTGCGGCAGCCGCCGCTTAACTCAAGCGTTAGGCCTGAACAGACCGTGTCTGTTGGCGTCATGCTGGACTGGCCGCAGTTGTCGCGGACTTTGCTGCCGTCGTTTGCAGCTGGCTGGCCTGCGCGACATGTCCGCTCAGTATTTTTGGCGCTGGGTGCGCTGTCATAGCTGCTGCATTGGCGTTACAAGTGCAATCTACCTTGTTTCGCAGCACGTACGTTTCTCCGTCTGGAGGTCGGCGTTCTGCTTTCTCGTTGGCTGCTATGCCTACGCTTGATTCCGCTTGTCGCGCCTTCTCAGCGGCCCAGAGACTTGGGCTATTCGGGCTTTCTTGGTATCTTGGCGTCAATTTCCGCGACTTGCGTTGCTTCGCAGCTGGGCTTTCGGTTGGCTCCTGGACATGCCTAACTATTCGCTCAAGCGGACGGCTGCGGGTCGGTTGCGGTAGACTGTTATACGTCTGCGGCAGCCGCCGCTTAGCTCAAGCGTTAGCGCGCAATGACTCTAGCAGCAGAGTGGTGCTTCTAATCCTTGTGTTACTGTCGCGTTGCGGTCGGTGCCTATGCAAGCCGTCCGGTTCAGCTTTGGGCAGCGTTGTCGGGCGAGCCCTTTACATCGCTGGTCGCTTGTCTTCGTGTTGCCGCTAATTTTCTGGCTCGAACTCGACATGCAGAGATCGCTAAGAAATCTATCGGCCGTTTGCTAATTCGCAGCGTCCTAGATTCTTCTGTTACTGAGCTTCCGCTTTTCTGTCCTTCTACCTGGTCACGTACGCAGTCAAGCGCTCGCGGCACTGCTATTGGCTCATCGGCTTTGTTCTGCTTCTTCTACGCTTGGTTACGTTTCGGTCGCAATGGCTATGTTCATGTTGCGCGCCTAACCATTCGCTCAAGCGGACGGCTGAGGGTCGGTTGCGGTGCTATCATACGTCTGCGGCAGCCGCCGCTTAGCTCAAGCGTTAGCGTACAAAGGAGGACTGCATGAAGCACAATGTCATCATTAGCGCTTCCTTGGTTGTAGCCGGCTTTGGCCTTGGCTTTCTCGCTTCGCACTTTCCTATCGCGTCCGCCTCAGGCGTTCCAGGCCTATCCAGCCTCGAGCAAAAGCAATTTCTCGTTTCAATTGACGAGGTGCGCCAGAATTTTGTATTTGATGACAAATTTTCTGGGCACTACACCAAGACCTGACGCTTTCCGACGGTACTGCACGTCACATCGTGCTCACGCCCATGGTCCATGACGATATCAAGTCGTGGAATTCGAAGACAACTCCGACCATACCTACATGGGGCTCAATGGCACCACCACGAACGGTAAGCTCATGGTTAGTCTTAGCGACGTTGACACCTGAACCAACATCTCAAGTCTGAGGCATGCCACTTGTTCCGCTAACTATTCGCTCAAGCGGACGGCTGCGGTGCGATTGCATTCAACTGTAATACTCCTGCGGCAGCCGCCACTTAGCTCAAGCGTTAGCTTGCACTGGCAAGTCACTTGAATGGCTGACACATTTTTTGTTCGCCTTACGCGGCGGCTCGTTCCAGAACGCTGACGGCACGCAACGACAAGAACTCATAGCAAACTGCCGCGACGGCGATCGCCTCCTGCTCCGCGCTGAGCCTGATAATCCGCATGATCGCCACGCAGTCGCCGTGCTCAATGCCCAAGGTCAACAACTCGGTTACCTCCCGTCGGATGCTCGGGACTCCTCTTCAATTCTGCGCGGCGAGAACATTTCCGCGACAGTCTCGAAACGCATTGGCGGCCCAAGCTGGTGGCACAAGCTGTTTGGTATCGAGCGGCATCACGGTCTTATCATTCAACTTTCAAAAGGCCCTATCGACTGGTCTGCTCACAACATACATCGGGAGCGCGTACAGAAGATCGATACCATTGTCAAAGAAGCTTGCGCTTTCGAGAAGTCTGGCGCCCCTCCAGAGGAAATCATAGTACGCTACAAGACGGCAATGGCCGCTGTTATAGAAATTAACCGCTCCGATCCAGTAGCGGCGGCGCATCGCTATGTTCAGGCCCCTATCAATCGGCTCACGCTACTTCTCGTCAAGGAAAAGCGTCAGGCCGAGGCCCGGGAGGCATACAACGCGTGGCGTTCCGTCGCCGATCCAGTCGGCGTAGCCAAAGGTGATCAGAGTCTCTAGCTCGCCGCATGGCCAAGATAAGTGCAAGCTAACTATTCGCTCAAGCGGACGGCTGAGGGTTGGTCGCGGTGCTATCATACGTCAGCGGCAGCCGCCGCTTAGCTCAAGCGTTAGGCCTATGCAGTGACATTCCTGCAGTCTCTAAGGTGAAGTGCAAGGCAACTGAGCGTGGCGGCGATCATTCTGCCCGTCACGGTCTAATACATTCCGCCCGCTTCGTGTCGGCCAGGCAATTCCCGGAATGACGGGCACCGCGCAATGATCACCTCAAACGCATTGTAGCACTATTTTGGATCGAAGCTCTTATTTTCGCGGCTGCGTCCTCACGCTCGATTCGTGAGTACCAGTTGTGCCTGCACGCGCCTACCTGGAAAAAGCCTTATTCCGTCGTTGCCGCGCGTCACTGTGCTATCGAATGGTTCTCGCGCATAACTATTGGCTCAAGCGGACGGCTGAGGATCGTTTAGTCTATCATAGGTTAATCGGCAGCCGCCGCTTAGCTCAAGAAATATGGAAAAGGGCCGTCGTACGTACGAGCAAGGCATTGAGCGTCCGAATTCGTCGGGTGTAGCACCAAGAAGCAATTGCCGGCAAGGAGAAGAAATCTACTGGACGCGGTACGAAAGCGTGACGTATTGCCTTGCGGGGTAGTGCCGGTGCAGTCCCGGAATGGGAGTCTAGACGTGATGACGCAAGACTACACCACGCAATATCTTTGGACAGCACCGACATCCTCGACTGGCTAATTATCATTTTACAGCGTGGCATGGTCAAGGAGCTCGTTCTTCGCCCCGAGCACAAGGTTGGCTTTTAAGTTTATTTTCATAACGCCATCCGTCTATTGCGATCGTAAACGGAGGCCTCGAACTCAATCGACGGCGTCCAGCGGGTGAATGGACAAATGGGCTGGTCAATGCAAGCTTAATGTTGGGTATAAGGCATTATGCTTTGGCGTGGCCGATCTTCTCACTCATTCCTGGCGAAGATATTGTGAGCTTTTGCTAAGCTCTTCGGGTAGATTCGGCTCTTATCCGTACGATCGCAAAACGGCGGTCTAACTATTCGTTGAGCGGAAAGGTCGAGGGTCGGTTGCGCTATAATATCATGCGTCTCGGCAGCGGCCACTTCGTCGGCGACATATTTATGAATTTCGCCCGTAGCCGGTGCCAGGCGAAGCTGGTCTCGCCGCTTGCGCGTTGACGATCGTCAGCAACTTGCGCATGCACGCGACCAGAGCGACTTTGGCCACCTTGCCGCGCGCCCGTAGCTGCTGGTAATGGGCCTTCATCACAGCGTCCCAGCGCACGGCCGACAGGGTCGCCATGTACAGGGCGACGCGCACCTCCGCTCTGCCGCCATAGATTCGTCTCACGCCCTGGCTTTGGCCGCTGTCGCGATTGAGCGGGGCGATGCCGACGAGCTTGGCGATCTGTCGGCATCGCGGGTTGGCCCAGTTCCGGCAGCAACGCCAGGAGGCTGGCCTGGAACATCGGCCCGTCCCCTTCGACAAGAACGCGTTGCAGGCTGATGGCGTGTGCCTGCAGCAGGTCCTTGAGGGTGCGATCGATCAAGGCCTGCTCGCAGCGCAGGGCCGGCACATAGGTCCCGGTTCACCAGTGTACGAATGGCGGGCAGCGTGGTGGCCAACTGCTGGCGCGTGCGCTGGATGGTTTCGGTCACCTGGTGGCGCCGGCGCAACCAGCCGCGCAGCTCCTGCTGCCAGCCCGTTAGCGGGACATGCGCACGCAGGCGGGCGTGCAGGGTTGCGCCATCTCGGCCAGCATGCGGGCATCGAGTCGATCGGTCTTGGCGAATTGCCCGGTGGCCCTGGCGAACGCCCGGGCCTGGCGGGGATTGACCCGCGCAACCCACAAGCCTTCCTTCGCACACGCCGCGAGCACGGCATCTTCATAGCCACCGGTGGCTTCCACGACAATTCGGACATCACCCCAGCGCACCAGCTCACGCATCAGGCACGGATGCCGACCTTCGTATTCGCAAAGCGCTCGACGTTCGTCTCGCCGTGCACCGCCATGTCCAGCGCGCTCTTGCCCACATCAATGCCAACTGCTTTCATCGGCGAACTCCGTTAGAGTAAGACTGCCGAGAGCCACTCATGCTCTGCCCACTCTTATCGGTACGAGAGCTTTCTCGTGCAACTGTTCGGGCGATGAGCATGGGACCGGTGTGTGGCCCACGCTGAGCTGCGGTGCTGTGAACACCAAAGCGTTATCGGGCGTGCACACCGGGCTCTCGGCGCCTAGACTACAAGAATCTCAAGAGATAAAGCGTTCCCCAGCGGCAGGAGAGAGGCTTATGAAATTCGTAGCTCCTTTTCCGTGCTGGTTTTCTCGATGTCACTTCAGGCGGCGACACCCTTCGGGCGAGCACTTGGCATACACGGTTGGTTGCGTCAATTGCCATCACCAAACTGACAAGCACATTATCAATGCCCCGCCATTGATGATGGTAAGGACCTATTTCCTTCCCGAATTTCGTAGGCTCATGAAGACGGGAGTGACTTCCGGGCTGGTCGTAGAGACATGGCGTCACAGGGTAGCGATGC
>CAWAMA010000010.1:0-31971 GCA_963783025.1 uncultured Pseudomonadota bacterium
GGCTTGTGGTCGCGCGATGCCGCGTTCGTCGATTGCGACCGTGGCGCCCTGGTCGTCGGTGCACGATGCCGCCGCGTTGTACGCGGGGCTTGTCGCGGGAATCGGCAGCGTCGCCGGTGCGCGCGTTGGCGCGTACGGGCCGGGCGATCCCAATTTCGGATCGGCATTCGTGGCGATGGCCGTGCCCGGAACGCCCGACGATGCCATGACGAGATTGCCCGCGCTCGCGGCATGCCACATTGGACGGTCCATCCGCGCCGTTCACGACGATGTCGTTCGCGGCGCCGGTGCTGCGCGCGGCGATGCTGTTGAGCAACACCAGCGTCGCGGTGCCGCCGGAGCAGGTGTTGCCGTCGTTGAAGCCACAGTTCGAATCGCCATAGCTGTAGATCGCGCCGCCATCGGCAACGCCACCCACGCCGCCACTGCCGGTGGCGGTGCTGTTGGCACTGAGCGTGGCGAAGCTCAAACTCAGCGAACCCGCATAGTTGAAGATCGCGCCGCCATAGCCCGAACCGTTGCCGCCGGGTCCGCCGGCCAGGCTTGCGTAGGCCGTGTTGCCACCACTTGAGGAATTCTTGTAGAATCGTCACGTTGGTCAGGGTTACGCTGCCGGCATCGTTGAAGATCGCTCCACCCATGCCGGCACCGCCGCCGCCGGCGGGCAGGTGATCCATGTCGCCGCCGGACTGGCCGCCGCCGAAGCCGCCAATGCCCATGACGTAGGCGTTGCCGCCGCCACCGGCACCGAAGCCGCCAGTGCCGCCGCCGCCGAGTCCAGAGCTGTCGCCGCTGCCCTTACCACCGCCGCCACCGAAACCGCCATTGCCGCCGGTCTCGTTCGTACCTGCGCAGTGCCGCCGCCGCCGCCGAAACCCGCGTTGCGCGGAGGTGCTCCCGCTGCGGCGCCGTTCGGGCCGCCGCCATTCGCGTCGACAGCGTCCGCGCCGACCCCGGCGCCGCCGGAAGCCGAACTCGCGCCGCGCCGCCGCTGCCGCCTTGCGCCGCATTTTGCGCCAGCGTGCAGTTTTCATCACCAGCCGGCCCTGGTTGAAGACGGCGCCGCCGGCGCCGAGCGCGCCGCCGCCGGCGAAAGAGTTGCCGCCGCGGGCCAGGCCATTGCGCAAGGTCAGCCCCTTGAGCGTCAGTGCGCTGTTCGCGTCGATATCGAACAGCCGGAACGGCGGCGCTGCCGGGTCGCGTGCGATCGTGATGCCATGGCCGCTGCCATCGATGGTGAGCGAGGGACGATTGAGCAGGAAGAACGCGGACGGGCCGAATTCGGTGCTGCCCACCGATGTGTCATTGCTGGACTGGGTCAGCACGATCGTGCTGCCGTTGATCGCGTTCGCGAACGTGATCGTGTCGCCATCCCCGGCGCCGTCGATCGCGTCGCGCAAGGTCGGGCAACTGATAGCCGTTGCACCGCCTTGACACGAATGGCTGGGAATATCGCCGGTTCCAGTGACGATCCAGGTAAGTGGCGCGCAGACAGCCGCGAGCGGCAGTGCCGTCAGCAGGACGGCAACAAGAATGTTTCGCGTGATCATGGCTGTCCCCGTGCGTGCGCCGATACCGCCCGTTTTTCGGGCGCGCAATCATACTGGAAAACCCGTTAGCGGCCATTCAATCGGCGACGCGCGTCCAGACTTGGCTGCGCCCGAGCAGGGGAATGCCGATGTAGCCGTGCACGACGAGCGTGGCGTCGTCGCGCAGGCGCAGGGTCGCGCGGTAGATGTCGCCGCTTTCCGGATCCAGAACTTTGCCGCCGTCCCAATGATCGCCGTCGCGGCGGAAATTCCACAGGATGGTCATACCAAGCACGGGTCGATCCCGGCGCTCGCCGGGGCAATCGGTGCAGCGCGGATCGGGATCCTCGCCCGGCGCCGGGAAGAGCTTGACGATGCGGCCCGACAGCACGCTCGCGCGATCGGTGATCTGCACGAGTGACTTCGGCGCGTGCGTGTCATCGTCGAAGGTTTGCCAGGTGCCGACCGGCGAGGCGTCGCGCGCGAACGCGTGCGCGGCGAATCCGAGCAGGACGATGGCGGCAATGCGCATGCCGCCATCATAAGCGATCGAGCGGATGTTTCAGTGCGCGCTGCTGCCGAGTTGCGATCCCCGGCATACGTGCCGAAAAGGATCGTGGGAGCGTGGCGCTGCGGGCACGGGTCATCTGGGCAATGACGGTCGTTTCCACCAGTCGGAGGATTCTTCGTAGCCGAAGTGCAGCAGGAATTGCGTCCCGCCCTGATCGTGGAAATAGCGTTTTGAAGCCGCATCGAACAGATAGCGCCAGTAATCTCCGGTGCGATGGCGCATGAGCAGGTCGTAGATGGAGCCTGGTTGCGGCCGGTACATGTAGCCGTTGTACGGATTCCTCATGTAGGCATCGGATTGTTTTTCCAGGCGCACGCATTGGCCGAGTAGGGAAGGCGGCAATGGCGTGCCGACGAATTCGAGCAATTGCCGCAGGAACCATTCCGGTCGCCGGGTGAGGTCTTCGTATTTCAGGAACAACACGCGCCGCTCTTCGCTCAGCGCCAGGCCGGCCTTCACATGGCGCGTCCAGGAACCTTCGTCGACATCGATGTATTGCAACGCATCGCGCAATTCCTGCGGTTCGGAAAACCGATGATTGCCGAACAGGAATTTCATGTAGAGAAAGGAGAGGGTGGCGTTTCTTCCGTCGCGCACCAGGTAAACGACGTCTTCGTCTCCGCCCGGTAGCTGGTGGCTCTTGATCAGGTCGACGCCATCCAGGGCGTTCGTCAGCGGGCCGCCGGCTGCGTCGACGATGTCGTCCTTGTACACGCTTGGCTGCGGCCGTCCTTGCAGCAGGGAAAAGTACCTGCGCAGCAAGGTACTGCCCGAGCGCGGATAGGAGACAAGATAAATTTGCTTTCGGGAGGGCAACAGCGGGCGCCTGCGCGCGAGACAAGGACAACCCGCCGAGCTTATCGAGCGCACCGTCACCGTGCAAATCGCGCTTCTCGCCTTGCGTGGACGCACGCGTCTGCATGCGGCACATCGCGTGCTCGGCTACAATAGACGATCGTTTTCGCACGACTCCCGCCATGACCCAACCCACTAAAGAGCAGGTCGAGCGCCTGCTCGCCGAGATTGTCGATCCTCACACCGGCCAGGATCTCATCGCGTCCGGCGCGGTCAAGGGCGTGGGCGTGGACGGCGGCAAGGTCGCCATCGACATCGTGCTCGGCTATCCGGCGAAGACCTTCGTCGAAGCGCTCGCGCAGCAGGTGCGAGCCCGGCTGGCGCAAGCCGGCATCGCGGACGCGGCGGTCGGCGTGACCTCGCGCGTGTTCGCGCACAAGGTGCAGAAAGACCTGACGCCGATGCCGAACGTGAAGAACATCATCGCGGTGGCTTCGGGCAAGGGCGGCGTCGGCAAGTCCACCACGGCGGCGAACCTCGCCCTCGCGCTCGCCGCCGAGGGCGCGAGTGTCGGCGTGCTCGATGCCGACATCTACGGACCCAGCATGCCGCGCATGCTCGGCGTCTCCGGCAAGCCGGACACCAAAGACGGCCAGCGCATCGAACCCAAGCTCGCGCATGGCGTACAGGCCATGTCGATCGGTTTCATGATCGACGAGGACACGCCGATGATCTGGCGCGGGCCGATGGTGACGCAGGCGCTCACGCAACTTCTCAATGAAACGAATTGGACGGATCTGGATTACCTCGTCATCGACCTGCCGCCCGGCACCGGCGACATCGCGTTGACGCTGTGCCAGCGCGTGCCGGTGTCCGGCGCGGTGATCGTCACCACGCCGCAGGACATCGCCCTGCTCGACGCGAGGAAGGGCCTGAAGATGTTCGAGAAGGTCGACGTGCCGGTGCTCGGCATTGTCGAGAACATGGCCCTGCACACCTGTTCGAACTGCGGCCACACCGAGCACATCTTCGGCGCGGGCGGCGGTGCGAGCATGTCCGCCCAGTACGGCGTGCCGCTGCTCGGATCGTTGCCGCTCGACATCCATATACGCGAACAGGCCGACGGCGGCACGCCGACGGTCGCGGCCGATCCCGGCGGCGCGGTCGCCGCGCTGTATCGCGAGATCGCGCGCAAGACTGCGGCGCAGCTCGCCCTGCATGCGCGCAGCAAATCGATTCAGTTTCCCAAGATCGTCATCCAGAACACATGAGCATCGACTCGTGACCATAAAATCCGACCACTGGATCCGCCGGATGGCGGAAAAGCACGGCATGATCGAGCCGTTCGAGCCGGGCCAGGTGCGCACCGCCAGGGCGGCAAGTGATCTCGTACGGCGCGTCGAGCTACGGCTACGACGTGCGCTGCGCGAACGAGTTCAAGGTGTTCACCAACATCAACTCGACCATCGTCGATCCCAAGGAATTCGATACGCGCAGTTTCGTCGACATCAAGGGCGACGTATGCATCATCCCGCCGAACTCGTTTGCGCTGGCGCGCACGGTGGAGTACTTTCGCATCCCGCGCAGCGTGCTGACGGTGTGCCTTGGCAAGAGCACGTACGCGCGCTGCGGCATCATCGTCAACGTGACGCCGCTCGAACCGGAATGGGAAGGCCACGTGACTCTGGAATTTTCCAACACCACGCCATTGCCGGCACGAATCTACGCGAACGAAGGCGTGGCGCAAATGCTGTTTTTCGAATCCGACGAGGTTTGCGGTACCAGTTACCGCGATCGCGGCGGCAAATACCAGGGCCAGCAAGGCGTGACGCTGCCGAAAGCGTGAGTCGAGGAGTATACAATGCGTAAAAATTCCATAATCCGTGGCGCGCAGGCGCTGGTCGTCGCCCTGCTGTTCGCTCTGCTCGCCGCCTGCGGCGGCCGCGACGCGATCAACAAGGACACTTCGGACATCGCCGCGGCGAACGCGCCAACGGCATTCGACCTGACCGTGGCTGCGGACAAGGACGGCCAGTTCGAATACGAGGGCGCCACGCTTACCCGCGAAGACCTCGCCGGGCATATCCGCTACCTGGCCGAGACCGGCAAGCCGGTGCACAACATCCTGCTGACCACCGGCGAGAAGCAGAAGATCAAGAACGAGCACGTCGCCGCGCTCGCCAGCATTAGTCGCGACCTCAAGATCACCGGCTACGTGCGCGACAACGACGGGCACCTGAAAGTCATCCAGATCGTCAAATAGCGCCGCCAACACGGCGCGCATCGCAACCGGAGAACATCGTGCACAGATCGATCGTTGCGGCGACCGCCGCCTTGCTGCTCGCCTCCACGGCCGCTTTCGCCGGCATGGACGCCGTCGACAACGGCAACCTGGTGGTCAAGCCGGCCAAGAACAACATGTTCGCGACCGGCGGCTACGTGCTGGGCAAGGCCGAACTGTTCGGCTACATCGGCGAGCTGAAGGACAGCAAGAAGATCACCGGCATCGTGTTACGTGACGCCGATCGCGCCACGCCGGAGCAGAAGCACCTGCTCGCGATCACCGCCCAGGCGCAGAAGATCGACGCACTCGTGGACGCGAACGGCAAACTTGAGCCACTCGCCGATCCAACGCCGTCGGCGCCTGTCGCCCCAGCCGCGCCCGCGCAATAGACGCGACTCAATCCAGGCTGCCGGCCGCGTAATGCGCGTCGGCGGTCGTCGTCAGCGCAACATCGAGGCACAGCCGCACCGCTTCGATCATCGTCTGCAGCGGCAGCGAAGGCGCTCCCGCATGCCGCGCCGCCTGTTCGGGCAGGTACGGCACGTGCACGAATCCGCCGCGTGCGCGCCGCCGCCGCAGTGCGTGCATCAGCGCATAGAACACCTGGTTGCACACGAACGTGCCCGCGGTTTGCGACAGCGACGCGGGGATGCCGGCATCGCGCAAGCGCTGCAGCATCGCCTTGATCGGCAAAGTGGAAAAATAGGCATTTGACGCATCTTCCACAATGTACGCGTCCACCGGTTGCGCGCCGGCATTGTCGGGGATGCGAGCGTCGATCAGATTGATGGCGACGCGTTCCAGCGAAATGCCCGCGCGTCCACCGGCCTGGCCGAGTGCCAGCACCAGTGCGGGACGATGCCGCGCGATGAGTTTCTCCAGCATTTGCGGCGCGACGGCGAATTCCGTCGGCAGGATCGCGCCGACGACGCGATGTTCGGCGACGATCTGCCCATGCAGCGCCTGCGCAATCTGCTGCGAAGGATTGACCGCCTCGCCGCCGAAAGGATCGAAGCCAGTGACGAGGGCAACGGGCATGCGGTGGCTCATGGGAATGCGCAAAACCAGATCAGGATGAGATTGATCGTCAGCAGCCACAGCGCCGTCGGCCATTGCGCGCGGATAACGCCGTTCGAATCGCGCAGTTCGAGCAAGGCGGCCGGCACGATATTGAAATTCGCCGCCATCGGCGTGAGCAGGGTGCCGCAGTAGCCGGTGAGCATGCCCAGCGCACCGAGCGCGGCGGCCTGCGCGTGATGCTGGCCGATCAGCAGCGGCAGGCCGACGCCGGCCATCATCACCGGAAACGCGGCGAACGCGTTGCCCATGATCACGGTGAACGCGACCATGCCGGCAGCGAAGGCGAGCACGCAGGCCAGGCGCGACTGCACCGGAATCGCGGCGGCGGTGAGGTGCGCGATCGCTTCGCCCACGCCACTGACGGCGAACACCGCGCCGAGCATGGCGAGCAGCATCGGCAGCAGCGCCGCCCACGACAGCGCATCGAGCAGGCGTCCGGTTTCGGCGATGGCGTCGCGTGCACGCGCGCGCGTGAGCGCGAGCGCGGCGAATCCGGCCAGTACGCAGGCGAGTCCGAGTGCGAGCAGGGTCGCATCGGCGCGGCCGAGTTGGGCGATTCCGCCAAAATGCACGAAGGGTTGCAGCAGCGTGAATACCAACGTGCCGAACGGAATGATCAGCGCCGGTACAAATAACCGGTGCCCGAGAACGACCGCACTGGCGCTGCGACGTTCGTGCTCCTGCGTCGACTCGGCGACCGGCGCGCGGCGCAGGAATCCGGCGATCAGTCCCAGCGCGATCACACCCGCACCGGCAAGTTGTTCGGGTAGGGCATTACCGTGCGCGGCGATGAATTTCACTAATTCGCCGAGCAGGAAGATCGCGGCGAGGATTCCCCAGAACGCGGCGTGCGCCCAGCGCCGCGCGTGCAGTTCGCGCAGCGCACACGCGGCGAGCACGAGTCCGCAGAGCCAGTAGACGTATTCGACGCGCAGGATCACGGACATGATCGACGTCTGGCCGAAATGGGTTTTCCCCCTCTCCCGCTGGCGGGAGAGGGGGGGAAGGCGAGTCGGAATCCAAGCCAATTCACTTTGGCGATACTTCCTGATTGCGTCGTGCGCGCAAACGACGTTGGAATTTGATTGCACGCAGGCTCTGCACCACGAACGCCGCAATCGCGGTCGGCAGCGCCCAGATCGCGATGCTGCGCGGATCGAGCACGATGCCGTTCTGCGCATAGAAACCCTGGATCAGCAGCACCGCACCAAAAGCAATAAAGATGTCCTCGCCGAAGAACAGGCCGGTGTTGTCGGTGGCCGCAGCGAACGCGCGGATGCGTTCGCGCTCGTCGAGGTCGATGTCCGGGTCGATTTTCTCCGCCGCGGCCTCGGCCATCGGCGCGAGCAGCGGTCGCACGGTCTGCGCGTGTCCGGCAATGCCGGTCAGGCCGAGCATGGAAAGAATCTGGCGCACGGCGAGATAGCCGATCAGCAGGCGCGCGAAGGTGAAGCGTCGCATGCGTGCGATCCAGTTTGCGGCATGTTCGCGCAGTCCCGCGCGTTCGAGCAAGCCGATGGTCGGCAGGGTGAGCAACAGTACGAGCAAGTTGCGGCTATCGATGAATTTCGCGCCGAGCAAGGCGAGCAGGTCGGGAAGCGACAGGCCCGAGAGCATCGCGGAAACGATGGCGGCGGTGACCACCACCAGCGCCGGATTCAGCCGCAACGCGAATCCGGCGACGACCACGGCGACGCCGAGCAGGGGCCAGTAGTTCATAGATCGGAGTGTATGTCATAGACTTGTGGCGACCCAAACACGGATTCGGCGTCATGTCCAAATTGTTCGTACGCAGTTTCGCGGTTTCCCTCGACGGTTTCGGCGCGGGGCCGAATCAGAGCCTGGAAAATCCGCTGGGCGAACGCGGGCCGGAATTGATGGAGTGGTTCTTCCACTCGCAATTCTGGAACCGCATGCACGGCAAGGACGGCGGCGAGACCGGCGTCGACAATTCCATCGCCGAACATGGTTTCGACAATCTCGGCGCGTGGATTCTCGGGCGCAACATGTTCGGCCCGGTGCGCGGGCCGTGGCCGGACGATAGCTGGAAAGGCTGGTGGGGCGACGAGCCGCCGTACCATGTGCCGGTGTTCGTGCTCACGCACCACGCGCGCGCGCCGCTGGCGATGAAAGGCGGTACGACGTTTTACTTCGTCACCGACGGCATCGAGTCTGCGCTCGCGCAGGCACGCAAGGCTGCGAACGGCCGTGACGTGCGCCTCGGCGGCGGCGCGGCCACGGTGCGCGAATACCTGCGCGCACGCCTGATCGACGAACTGCACCTGGCCGTGCGCCCCATCCTGCTCGGCAGCGGCGAAGCGCTGTTCTCGGGGCTAGACTGGCGCGCGCTCGGCTATGAATGCACTAGGAGCGTCGCCGGGGAAAGGGCGACGCATGTGTTTTTGCAAAGGCGCGATTGAGCTTGCGCGGCGTTTGCAACCACGCTGCGGAAATTAACAGATTGCTTGCGGCAAGCCTACCCACTTTCCAGCAAGTTGATTTCCGGTCGGATTTAGATAAGTTGCCCTCGAAGAAATCGTAAGAATTACAATATGATCACAATTGGGGGCAGACCCGCCTTCCGATGATGGAGCAGGTATGAAACACAAAGGCAGTTGCCACTGCGGCAAAGTGGCGTTCGAGGTCGAGGGCGAGATCAAGGGCGCGACGGATTGCAATTGTTCGATCTGCCAGCGCGTGGGTGCGTTGCGCTGGTTCGTGCCGAAGAGCGCGTTCCATCTGCTCACGCCGGATGACGCCGCGAGTACGTACACGTTCAACAAACACAAGATCAAGCACCGGTTCTGTCCGGTCTGCGGCGTGCATACGTATGGCGAGGGCGCGGACCAGAAAGGTAACGAGATGGCGGCGATCAATATTCGCTGCCTCGAAGATGTCGATTTGGCGGCGATTCCAGTGAATCATTTCGACGGGCGTTCGCTCTGACGAATCCGAAGCGGAGTCGGCACGCACATGGGCAAGCCCCGCGACGAGTTCACCGGCTTCGTGCTCGATCAACTCGCGTATGTGCCGATGCTGACCTCGGCTCCTTTTTTCGGCGGGATCGGACTCAGATCCGGTGCGAGTTTCTTCGGCATGATCATGGGCGGAACGCTGTACTTCTCAACCAGCCCGGCATCACGCGCCGAATACGAAAAGCGCGGCAGCCGCTGTTTTTCCTACGCCAAGCAGGGCAAGGTCCAGGCGACGAAGATGTTCGAGGTTCCGGCAGAAGTGCTGGACGATGCGGAGACGCTACGTGTCTGGGCGCAGCGCGCGATTGCCGATTCGGGCAAGAAGCGCAAAGCAGGGGCGTCGCGCAAGCGTAAACCAGAGAACGGCTAGCCGGCGAATTTTGCGACTTCCACGCCCGCTGCTTTCAATCCTTCGCGCAAGCGCCGCGCAAACAGCGCCGCGTCGGGCCGATCTCCGTGGACGCAGATGGTGTCGGCACGCAGTTCGCGCGTGCCGCCGGTGCGCAGTTCCACTTTTCCCTGCGTGGCAATCTGTAACGCCTGCGCCACGGCGGCATCGGCATCCTCGATTACGGCCCCTTCCACGCTGCGCGGCGTGAGCGAACCGTCGGCCTCGTAGCGGCGGTCGGCGAAGGCTTCGTGCGCAATGGCGAGGCCGAGCGCGGCGCCGGCTTTCGGCAATTCGCTGCCGGCAAGTCCGACGAGTATCAACTGCGCATCGAAGTCGCGTACCGCGCGCGCGATGGCATCGGCGAGCGCGGCATCCTTTGCGGCCATGTTGTACAGCGCGCCGTGCGGCTTCACGTGCGCGACGCGCAGGTCCGCCGCGCGTGCAAAGCCCGACAATGCGCCGATCTGGTACAGCGTGAGCGCGTACGCTTCGTCCGACGAGATTTTCATTTCACGCCGGCCGAAGCCTTGCAAGTCCGGCAGCGACACATGCGCGCCGATGGCCGCGCCATGCTGCCTGGCCAGAAGTACTGTTTTGCGCATTGTGGAAAAATCCCCGGCATGGAATCCGCAGGCGATGTTCGCTGCGGTGATCCACGGCATCACGCCGGCGTCGTCGCCCATGGTCCAGGCGCCGAAAGATTCTCCCATGTCGCAGTTGAGATCGATTTTCATCATTGCAGACGATCCCGAATGGTTCGCGCCAACGCCGCCAGCGCGCGTTCGCGCTCAAGATAGCGCGTTTGCGCGGCGCCGAGCGACATCGGCGCAAAGCGCACGCTGTCGCCGGGCCGGCGTTGCGCGAGCCGCGGCAACTCGATGGCGGGAATGTGGCCGATGCGCGGATAGCCACCGCAGGTCGGCGCCTCGGCCATCAGCACGATGGGATCGCCGCTTGGCGGCAGTTGCACGGTGCCGGAAATGACGGCGGCCGAAACGAGCTCCAGCGGCGCACGCAGTTCCAGCCGCGCTTCGCGCAGGCGCAGGCCCATGCGGCTGGAATCGCCGCCGATGCGAAACGTCGCATGGAACAGCGTGCGCCGAGCGGAATCGGTCAGTTGAGTGAAATGCGCGCCTTCGACCATGCCGATGGGATTGTGCGGGTCCAGCTCGAACCACGGGCGCGGATTGAGGGACCATTTCGCCGAAACCACGCCGGGATCGTCGGTGTTTGTCTGCGGCTGGCTTGTGCCGAAGCGCCGCCACAACTCAGGGTGTGCCATGCGCGACTCGTTCGCGAACGGCAGCACGTCGCCTGCCGCCAGCGCCTGCCCGAGCCCGGCGCCGATATCGGCGCTGCGGCTGGCGATGATCTTGTCGCCGCCGATGCCGCCGGCAATGGCAAGGTATGCATACGCGCCGTGTGCCATCGTGCCGAAAGCGATTTCGGTTCCCGCTCTGACGGCCACGGGTCGCCACATCGGCAGTCCGTCCAGCGTGGCACCGGTAAGTGCGACGACGCAATCGGCGTCGAAGCGCAGACGCGGGCCGCGCAGGGTGATTTCCAGCGCGGCGGCATCGTCCGCGTTGCCGACGAGCAGGTTGGCCAGTCGCCGCGAGACATCGTCCATCGCGCCGGACGCGCCCACGCCGAGTGCGGCGAAACCGTGGCGGCCGCCATCCTGCACGCTGGTCTGCCAGCCGGGAGCGAGAACGGAGATACTCATTGAGCGACAAATTGCACGCGCATGCCCGGCTTGAGCAGGGCCGGCGGATCGCGCGCGGGGTCGAACAGGCTCAGCGCCGTGCGCCCGATCAGTTGCCAGCCACCCGGCGTTTCGCGCGGATACACGCCGGTCTGCGCGCCGCCGATGGCGACGGATCCGGCCGGCACGCGCGTGCGCGGCGTCGCGCGGCGCGGCATGTGCAGGGTCGGGTCCAGGCCGAGCAGATACGGAAACCCGGGCGTGAAGCCGAGCATGGCGACGCGGTATTCCACGGCGCAGTGGCGCGCCACAACCTCTTCTTCGGTCAACCCGGCGTGCGCGGCGACATCGGCGAGGTCGGGTCCGCATTTGCCGCCGTACGTCACCGGAATCTCGATGCGGCCCGAATCACCCGTGGCATCGGATGAGGCATTGTCCACAAGTGTACGCAGGCTTTCGGCGACGCGATCGAAAGGCGATTGTGCCGGGTCGGTGCTGGTCCACGCGGCTTGCTCGTAGCGCACACAAACGCTGGCGTAGGCGGGCGCAATGTCCATGATGCCGGGAAGCCGGGCATCTTCGAGCGCGCGCGCGATTGCCAGTGCCTGCGCATTGATCGCGGCGTCGATGATTTCGCCGCAGTGAATCAGCGCGGCGCAGTCGCCCAGCGGTTCGATGCGCGGTGCGTTCATGCGCTGGAAATTTCCAGCGCTTCGCGCAAGGCACCGAGACGCTCGTGCAATTCAAGCGACGCATGCGGCACGCGTTCGCCGAACCCCCAGACCGGCCGCGGCCAGGCCGCATCGTTGGCGCGGCGCGCGATCACGTGCACGTGCAGTTGCGCGACCACGTTGCCGAGCGCGGCGATGTTGAGTTTGTCGGGTTTTTCCAGTGTGCGCAGGACACGCGCGCAGCGGTCGATCTCGGCGAGCAATACTTGCTGAGCGGTGACGTCGAGGTCGATAAGCTCGCGCATATGCCAGCGGCGCGGGACCAGGATCAGCCACGGGAAACGCGCATCGTCCATCAGCAGCACGCGCGACAGGTCAAGATCGCCAACACTGTGCGTATCCCCGGCCAGGCGTGGGTCGAGGACGAAATCCTTCTCGTCGCGCATGTTCAGGCCAGGGTTTTCGCGAACAGCGCCAGCGTGCGTTCGAGCGCGAGTTTCGCCGCCGCCGCGTTGTAGGCGTGTGGATCGGCGTCGCGGTTGAAGGCATGGCCGCAATGTTCGTACACGTACACTGGCGCATCCGGCCAGGCGGTGCGTTGCTTCGCGATTGCCTCGGGCGGAATGGAGGGATCGTCCGCGCCGAAGTGGAAGATCGTCGGCGCCTTGAGCGACTGATCGAGGAATCCGACGTTGCGCCCGCCGTAGTAGCTTGACGCCGGCAGGCCCAGCACCTGTGCCGCGCGCAGCGCCACGGTCCCGCCCCAGCAGTAGCCGACCACGCCGACCTTGCCGCTGGACCTGATCGATTCCGCCGCGCTGGCGACCGCTTCCAGCGCACGTTCCAGGCCGACTTCCATCGCCAGGGCCTTGCCCTTGTCGATGCCGGGTTTGTCGTAGGCGAGTTCGACGTCGTTCTCGACGTAATCGAACAATGCCGGTGCGATCGCCGTGTAACCATGCGTGGCGTAGGCGTCGGCGACGCTGCGGATGTGCGCATTGACGCCGAAGATTTCCTGCACCACCACCACGCCGCCTTTCGGTTTGCCGGCCGGTCTGGTCAGGTAAGCGCCGATGCAATGCATGCCGGCGGTGTTCAGGTTGATGCGTTCGCCCATGGCCGTGCTCACTCGGGAACCCGAAGCAGCGTATCCCGGTACACGGGCTTGTCAACCGCGAAATTTCAGGCGGCGTGCACGACCACGCAATTGCGCCCCGCCGACTTGGCCCTGTACAAGGCCTCGTCCGCTGCTTCGATCAGTTGCTCCATGCGCGCCGGATGCGGCAGCTGCCGGAGCATGCTGATGCCGATGCTGATCGTGGCGGCCTCTGGCTGGCTGCGCAGGAACGTGGCCAGCGTCTGCGCGACGCGCGTGCGCAAGCGTTCGGCGAGTGCGCGCGCGCCGGCGACATCGCAGCCGCCGGTCACGACCATGAACTCCTCGCCACCGTAGCGGCCGATGATGTCTTCCGCACCCAAATGGTCGCGCAGCGTTTGCACGCCGGCGACCAGGACACGGTCGCCAAACTGGTGTCCGTGCTTGTCGTTGATCTGCTTGAAGTTGTCGAAGTCGATCAGCAGCATGGCCAGTCCGGCGCCATCGCTGGCACTGTCGCGAAGTCGCGCCTCGATCCGGCCCAGCAGGTGCCCGCGATTGAACACGCCGGTCAGCGGATCGGTGATGGCCGCCTGATACAACTCACCCGCTTGTTGTTGCAGGCGCTCGTTCGCATCGCTGAGTGCCGAACGCTGGGTCTCGATCTGCATATTGCGCAGAGACAGTGCCTGATTGAGCCGGCGCGAGTTCGTGAATCGCCATGCCAGGATGGCTGCGAGCGCAAGCAGTGCCGCCAGCAAGGCGAGGCCAAAGTAGCGTTGCTGGAGCTGCTGTTGCAGGCGGACGGCCTGCAGCTGGTTTTCCTTCCTGGCCAACGCCAGTTGCTGCTCGGCTTCGGCGCGTGCGTTCCGCGCCTGCATGGCCGCGAGACGGCGGCTGGCTCCGGCACCGATCAATTCCTCGCGCAATGCCCCGCGCTGGCTCGCATAACTCAGTGCCGTTGCGCTGTCGCCGTCCAGAATCGCCAAATGTTCGCCAAGGTCATAGGCTTCCACCAGTCGCGACTTGAAACGAGTGGAATCGAGTTTCTGCATGGCCTGTCGCAGTTTTGCCCGCGCGTCGGCGCGATCTCCCTGGACCAGCGCTGCCTTGGCCAGTGCCAGCAGGCTGCGCGCGATGATTTCGTGCTGGTCCAGCGCGCGGCCCATGGCGAGTGCTATCTGTAGCGGAGCAACGGCTTCGGCAGGGCGATTCAGGCCAAGCAACGCGCGCCCGATTTCCAGTTGCTCGAAGGCCGTCCCGGGCGTGTCGCCCAGCACTTCGTCCAGCGCGAGCGCCTCGCGGGCCAGGGCCAGCGCCCTGGCGTGGTCAAGCGTGTCGTTCAGGAATCCGGCGTAGCTGCCGTACACCTCGGCATAGCGACTCGGGTTGCCGTTGCGGCTGGCCGCGGCGATGGCCTTTTCGAAATAGCTTTGGGCGGATGCCGGATCGTCGAGGTCGCGATACAGTTGCGCGAGGTTGCGATAGGTAATCGCCACGCGTCTGCCAAGGCGTTCATCGATGGCGACAGCTTGCAGTTGCAGGTCAAGCGCTTGCGCATATTCGCCGCGGTCGCGATGGATGTTGCCCAGATACGTCAGTGCGCGCGCAGTGACGGCATCGTCGTGCAGTGCGCGCGCCATGTCCAGCGCGCCCTGTTCGTGTTTGCTCGCTGCATCGAGGTCGCCACGGTGGCGATCCAGTTGGCCGCGATAGACCGCCGCGTACATGTCCAGGCGCATGCTGCCGCTGGTTTTCGCGTACTCCTGCAGCTGCTGGGCGAGTTGCTGGACAAGTACGTAGTCGCCATTGACCAGCGCGTTCTCCGCACGCGTGGTGATCACCTCACTGGCGTCCTCGATGGCGCCTGCGCGCGTGAGCAGCGCCTGCGCGCGGGCGGCATGCGTGTCGGCAAGCTTCTGCGCGTTGAACACCGATTCCAGCAAGGCAACTCGGCGCTCGAACGCTGCGTGCGCCAGCGGCGGCAGCGCGCCGACGCAGGCTGGCGCAAAAAACTGGTAGACGTGTTCGATGCGCGCAGCGACAAATTGCATGGTCGCGACGGCATTGGCGCGCGGATACGAAACCGGATTGGCCGTGTCTTTCGCGAGCGCGGCGATGGACAACAGGCAGGTTGCGAACACCAGCCATCGCGCATGCCACGGGGTCACGCCTGATTTCACCGGATCAGCCCTGTTTGCTCCGACCGCGGTTCCCCAGTGAAACCGCAAACGATCCAAGTGTAAGCCACGTGTCCCTGCAGGGGCAAAATGGTTCGCGTTCGCTAGTGGTGGTGCCCGGCGAGTATTCGCCGCGGCGTATCCCCGCGCGCCGTTTCTTAAGTGCGACTTCAGGCGGCGTGTACGACCACGCGGTTGCGTCCGGCCGACTTCGCCGCATACACAGCCTTGTCGGCGGCTTCGATCATGCTTTCCAGCCGCACGGGTGCCGGCAGGCGCGAAAGCAGGGCGATGCCGATGCTCACTGTAACGGCGCCGTTCGCTTCCGGCAAAAAACCCGTCATCGCCTCCGCGACGCGTTCGCGCAGGCGCTCGGCCACATGGATGGCATTCATCGCATCGCGGCCGCTGATCACCGCGACGAATTCCTCACCGCCGTAGCGTCCGAGCAGATCGCCGGGTTCCAGCCACTGGCGCAGGGTCTGCACGCCGGCGACCAGCACACGGTCGCCGTACAGATGCCCGTGCGCGTCGTTGATGCGCTTGAAGTGGTCGAAATCGATCAGCAGCGCGGCCAGTTCGCCGCCGTTGCGCGTGCAGTCGGCGATGCGCGCGTCGAGCTGGCGCATCAGGTGACCGCGATTGGATACGCCGGTGAGCGGATCGCTGATCGCGGCCTGGAACAGTTCGTCGGCCTGTTGTTGCAGGCGATCGTTGGCGTGGCTCAATGCCGAGCGCTGCGATTCGATCTCGGCGTTGCGCAGCGCCAGTGCGCGATTGAGCCGGCGCACACCGGCGAAGCGCCAGGCCAGGAGCATGGCAACGGCAGCGAGACCACAGGCGATGATGACGAAGTAATTGCGCTGCAAATGCTGTTGCGCCAGGCGCGTGGATTGCAACTGGTTTTCTTTGGTGGCCAGCGCAAGCTGCTGGTCGGCGGCGGTGCGTGCGTACTGGCTTTCCAGCGCCGCCAGGCGCCGGCTCGCGCGCGTGCCGAGCAAGTCTTCGCGCAGCGCGGCGGCGGCATGCGCGAACTGCAGCGCCTGCACGGGCTTGCCGATGGCCGTCGCGATCTTCTCGCGCAATTCGTTCACTTCGACCATCAGCGGCTTGTAGCGCTCGGTCTGTGGATCGGAGAACGCGGCTTGCAGCAATTTGTTCGCCTGTGCCGCGTCGCCGCGAGCGAGCGCGGCTTCGGCCAGCGAAACCTGGCTGTGCGCAATGATCTCGTGCTGGTTCAGCTCGCGTCCGATCGCGAGCGCCTCGTGCAGGCGCGCGTCGGCTTCGGCGAGGCGACTCAGGCCGAGCAGTGCGCGTCCGCTGTTGAGCAGGTCGAAGCCGACGGACGGTCGGTCGCCGATCGCGCCGCTCACCGCCAGCGATTCTTCCGCGGCGGCGAGTGCCGGCGCGAATTCGCCGGAATCGACCAGATACCCTGCCCAGGTGCCGAGCGTGGCGGCGTAGTTGGCGCTGTCGCCGTGGTGGCGCGCGACGTCGAGCGCGCGCGTGAAATAGTCGCGTGCGGCGGCATCGTCGCCAAGATCGCGGTAAATCAGTGCCAGGTTGCGCAGGGTCAGTTCGAGCTGGTCGTCGCTGCGTTCGCGTATCGCCAGCGCCTGCCGGAACAGATCCAGGGCCGTGGCGTAGTCGCCACGGTCGCGTGCGAGCGTGCCCAGGTTGGATAGTGCGGTGGCCGTACCGGCTTCCTGGCCGAGCGCGCGCTGCAGGGCCAGCGCGCGCTGTGCATGCGCCTGTGCATCGTCGAGGCGGCCACGGCGGCGTGCGACGACGCCCAGATATTCCTCGGCCGTCGCCTGCGCCCAGGGCAAGTCGGCACGCGTTGCGAGTTGCGCCAGATCGTTGGACAACCGTTCGACGCGATCGTAATGGCCGGTGAGGATGGCGATTTCGCCGAGATCGACGGCCGCCGCCGCCGCGTCGTCCGCATCGTTCAAGGCCGTTGCGGCCTCGTGCGCGCGGTGCAGATGAGTCTCCGCGGTGGCGTAGGCATCCAGCGCCAGGAAGATCCCGCCGAGCAGGCGCTGGAACTTGATTGCGCCGTACGCGCCGATGAGTGCGGGGATCGCCGGTGTCAGCGGCGTAACATTGCGCTCGATGGCGGCCGCGAGTCGCTGCGAATGGGCCGCGGCCAGCGCGCGTGGATAGGTCTTGGGAGCGCCCAAGCCGTCGGCAAACGCAGCGGCGGACAGCAGGCATGCCGCAAACGCCAGCCAGCGCGTATGGTTCGAAGTCAGGCCAGTCTTCATCGGATCAGCCCTGTATGCTCCGACCGCGGTTCCCCAGCGAAACCGCAAACCGGCCAAGTGTAAACTACGCGCCCTCGCAGGAGCAAAAACGGTTCGCGCATGTCCCAAGTCTCGCCCAAAGTCGGTTTCGTCAGCCTCGGCTGCCCCAAGGCGCTGGTCGATTCCGAGCGCATCCTGACCCAATTGCGGGTGGAGGGCTACGAGATCGTGCCGAGCTATGGCGCGGCGGACGTCGTCGTCGTCAACACCTGCGGCTTCATCGACGCGGCGGTGACCGAGTCGTTGGACGCGATCGGCGAGGCGCTGGCCGAGAATGGCAAGGTCATCGTCACCGGCTGCCTGGGCAAGCGCGCCGAGGTGATCCGCGAGGCCCATCCCGACGTGCTCGCCATCACCGGTCCACAGGATTACGCGAGCGTGATGAGCGCCGTGCACAAGCAGGTGCCGCGCCGGCACGATCCGCACCTCGACCTGGTAACGCCGCCCCGGCGACGCGCAAATGGATGATGTCGGAATCAAACTCACGCCGAAGCACTACGCGTACCTGAAAATTTCGGAAGGATGCAATCATCGCTGCACTTTCTGCATCATTCCGTCGATGCGCGGCGACCTGGTTTCGCGCCCGGTCGACGAAGTATTGATCGAGGCGGAGAAACTGGTCAAATCCGGTGTGCGCGAATTGCTCGTGATCTCGCAGGACACCAGCGCCTACGGTGTCGACGTGAAATACGTCGCGCGCGAATGGCGCGGCACATCGTACCGCACGCGCATGACGGAACTGTGCGCGGGACTCGCCGAACTCGGCGCATGGGTGCGTTTGCACTACGTGTATCCGTATCCGCACGTGGACGAGGTCGTTCCGCTGATGGCGGAAGGCAAAATCCTGCCGTATCTCGACATCCCGTTTCAGCACGCCAGTCCGCGCATCCTCAAGCTGATGAAGCGCCCGGGTTCCAGCAGCAAAGTGCTGGAGCGCATCAAGGCGTGGCGAGACGTGTGTCCGGATATCACGATACGCAGCACCTTCATCGTCGGCTTTCCCGGCGAGACGCAAGCCGAGTTCGAGGAGTTGCTCGCGTTCCTGGACGAAGCTCAACTCGACCGCGTCGGCGCGTTCGCCTACTCGCCTGTCGATGGCGCCAGGGCGAACGAACTGCCCGATCCGGTCGATGAGGACGTGAAGCGGGAACGCCTGGAACGTTTCATGGCGAAGCAGGCGGAAATCAGTTCGGCCAAGTTGAAACGCAAGGTCGGCAAGACGCTCAAGGCGCTCGTCGATCATGTCGATAACGACGGTGCCATCGCGCGCACCAGTGCCGATGCGCCCGAAATCGACGGTGTGCTGCGCATCCGCGATGGACACAAACTCAAGCCGGGGCAGTTCGTGGATGTGGTGGTCGAGGGGGCCGATGAGCACGATCTGACGGGGCGAGTCGCGGCCTGATCGCGATGCGATTCGTCGCGCCCGCGCGCGAGGCGGTGGATCCGGCGATATTCGCGCATCCGCCGCTGTCGCTCTGGAACGAATATGCGGATCTGCTGCGCGGCGATTGGCCCGATCTTGCCGCGCTGAGCGCGCGTATGCCCGACGTGTCGGTCCGCTTCGTTGCGCAGACACCCGAGCTGCTTGCTGACGGTCTGCATTACGAACAACGCATTTTCGAGCGCGGCGAAATTGCCACGCGCGAGCGCAACTGGCACGACCTGCTCAATGCGCTGGTCTGGCTGCGTCATCCACGGCTCAAACGCGCGCTCAATGCCCGTCAGGTCGCCGAGATTGCATGTGTCGGCACAAAGCAGCGCAGTCGCGTGCAGCAGGCGCTGACGCATTTCGACGAGGCTGGCATCGTCGTCGCGCTGCGCGATCCGGCCTTGCTCGCACTGTGGGATTTGCACGATTGGCCCGGCTTGTTCTGGCGCGAGCGCGCGACATGGTCGGATGGTCGCATCGAGGCCATCGTCCTCGGCCATGCGCTGCTCGAACACGCGCTCAGTCCTGCGCAGATGCTGACCGGCAAGGCGCTCGTCGTACTGCTGCCGCAAAATGCAAATGTGGAAAATGCGCTGGATGCCACGGTGCAGGCCATTCGCGACGGCCATGTGCTGAACGATCCGCAGGAACTGCGGCCCTTGCCCCTGTCCGGCATTCCGGGGTGGCATGCGGACAGCGGCGACGAAGATTTCTATCGCAAGGCGGCGTGCTTTCGGCCATTGCGGGCGGGGCGCATGTACCCGGCCGCGTTAAGACACGTCGACTTGCACCCGCACATTTGATGCGTTAGCATCACTGCATCTGGTGCAGCAAATGAGGAATGCGTCATGCGCACTACACTCGATATCGACGATGACGTGTTGCTCGCGGCCAAGGAAATTGCCCGGCGCAACGGTGAAACCGCCGGGCAGGTGGTTTCCGAGTTGATGCGTCGCGCGCTGACGCAGACCGTCGTTTCCTTCGAAGTTCGCGAACCCAAGGAGAGTTTCGGATTCCGTCCGTTTCCCGCCGGTGGTCGCGTGGTCTCGAATGCGCAGGTCGACAAACTGCGCGACGACGAAGGCGTCTGATGCGGGCGCTGCTCGACGTCAATGTACTGATCGCGCTGCTCGACGCGGCGCACGTGCATCATGCGCGAGCCATGGATTGGCTGCGCGAAAACATCCGTCACGGCTGGGCCTCCTGTCCACTTACGCAGAACGGCTGCGTGCGCATACTGGCGCAGGCGAACTACCCGAACTGCGTGCCGGCCGTGCAGGCGGCCGCGCGTCTGCGCGAGGCCGTGCGCACCGTGCATCATGCGTTCTGGGCGGACGAACATGAGCCTGCTCGACGACGACTTGTTCAATTGGACGCACCTGCTCGGACCGCGCCAACTCACTGACGCCTATCTGCTCGCACTGGCGGTCCGGAACAAGGGCCGCTTCGTCACCCTCGATGGCCGCGTGCCGCTCGCTGCCGTGCCGGGCGCTACGGCGAAACATCTGGTGGTGATTTGACCGTAGCGTTGTCCGTGTAGCTCACGGCAATCACGGTAAAACGTCGCATGCCCCCGGGCAGCTGCGCTTCGAATTCGTCGGCTATGCGTTTCTTCAATGCCGCGCGTGCCAGCGGAGAATCGATGCTGATGTGGCCCAGCGCGGCATCGGTTTCGTCGGGGCCGACGATGCGGTAGCGCTGCGCCTTGCCGGCGTCGTCCTCGATCTCGAACCACGCGCCAAAAAAGATCGCCGCCGGATCGGTCGGCCGGGTATCGATCACGCGCAGGGCTTCCAGACGCTTGCCCAGATAACGCACGCGGCGGTCGATCTCGCCGAGTTGCTTTTTGCGATAAGTATACTCGGCGTTCTCCGAACGATCGCCCTCCGCGGCAGCGGCGGCCAGTGCCTTGACGACCTCGGGCCGGCGCACCCGCCACAGTTCGTCGAGTTCGGCCTTCAGGCGGCGGTGTCCGTCCGCGGTGATGACCGCGGTGGAGGCGGCCTGCGGCGCGCGCCAGCGGCTCATGGCGCGGGTTTGGCTGGCGTCGCGGCGAGCTTGTCGAGAAACGCGAGGTAGGCGTCGACTTGCGGAATCACCGGATCGTCCGGAAACGCCACCTTGATCTGGTTGAGCATCGCACGCGCCTGCATTTCCTTGTTCATGCGCTCGGCCCAGAGCTTGGCGGCGAGCAGGTAGTTGCGGCCGATATCCGGATGGTTGCGGAAGCGCTTGTGGAAGCCGGCGAGCAGGCCCAGCGCGATCTGGGTCTGGCCGGCATCGGCTGCGGCGTGCGCGAGGCGCGTGGCGTCCTCGGCCTTGTCCAGCGCGAACGCGGGATCGAGCAACTGGCATTCGCGCGCCACGTCGATGGCGCGGCGATCCTGATTCTGCGCCAGAAGTACAGGAATATACTTTTTCCCGTGCGCCGCGAGTTCGGTCTTGTCGCCGTCCTGGCGCAGCCAGTGTCGGTATTCGTCGTGCACCGGCAGCAGGTCGGTGTGCGCGGCGAGCTCGTCGCGCAGCAGGGCGGCGGCCCCGCTCACGTCGCCGCTCGCGGCGCGCGTGCGCGCCGCATCGAGGATCGCGCGCGATTTGTCGGTGTGCGGCACGTCGTCCTGCAGTTCCAGATGTCCGGCGTAGCCCAGCTCGTCGCGGTGCTCGTGAATCACGCTGCCGATCAAATGGAAATTCGCGATCATCAGGTAATCGACGATCAGCCAGACCAGCAACGGCCCGACCGGCCAGGGAATCTGCGCAGCGAATGTTGCGGCGAACACACTCTGCGCGATCAACGCAGCGCAGAAGAATCCGACCAGCACGAAATAATGTCCGCCGATGCGCGAGGCGATCATCAGCCAGACCAGCGGATTGAGTGCGCGGGCCATGCCTTCTTCCAGCGCCAGGATCGTGACCATCGCCGGCATCGCCACCATCAGCGCGATGCCGACGATCAGCACGGCCAGCACGCCCCACCACGTCGCGATCAGGACGAGCGCGACTTCGACCAGCAACAACAGCAGCATGGCGTAACGGCCGAGTTCGTCGCTCACCGTGAAACTGATTTCCGGCGCCTCGCTGCGGCCGTTCGCGCTCCAGCGCAATACCTCGAACGCGTACTTGAAGAAACCGGCCCAGACGATCAGATCGAATATCCAGCCGACGAAGCCGGGGATCAGGCGCACGACGACGTGGGCGACGGCGATGGCGACGACCGTCGATAGGGCGGCCGCCTGCGTCGGATAGGCCAGCGCTTGCGGCCAGCGCTCGTGAAAGGGCAGCGTATCGGATGCCGGCCCGGGATCAGGCTCGGATACAGGCTTGGCGTCTTGGGTGACCATCGTGCAAAGCGTCGAGGAATGTCGTCGGCCGCATTGTATCGGCATGCGGGGTTGTCGCGGTGCGTCATGCCGGGTAACGTGCGTGAAACCGCGAGGAGTTCCGATCATGCGCCGTCAGCTTTCCGTCATTGTCCCGTGCCTGCTCGTTGCCGCCTGCTCAGGACAGCCGCAGCGCGCCGCCGACAAGACGCCGGATGCCGCGGTGACGGCGCTGTACGCGCGGCTCGATGCCGACACCGGCAACTACCTTGCCGCGCGCGAGGCGGGCGATGCGACCGACAAGGCCAATGCGGCGCTGGACGATTTGCATACGGCGGCGGCGCAGTGCGCATCCACGCGCGGCTGCGACACGGCGCGATTCATCGCCGCATTCGACAAACTGCTGCGCACGCCGGCAAATGCGGCTCCCGGTGCGGCGGACAGCGCCGATGAATCGCCGGACGCGTCCGCCGAAGCCGGCGAAACGTCCCCGGTGGTGGCCGCGTTGCCGCAGGCCGGGCGTGCGGCCGCGCTGCTCAAGGGCCACAAGCTCGGCGACATCATCGCCATGAACGATCCGATGAAGGTGGCGATCGAGCAGTGGCTGACCCAGTACCGGCCGAACCTGATGCGCGCCTGGGAAAACTACCAATACCTGCGCCACGAGATGTGGCCACAGTACGAGAAAGCCGGACTGCCCGAGGCGCTGCTGTTCGGCATGCTCGCGCAGGAATCCGGCGGCAAGGTGCACGCGGTGTCGCGCTCCGGCGCCAGCGGCCCGCTGCAGTTCATGTCCGCGACCGGTGCGCGTTTCGGACTCGGCGTGGTCAACGGGTTCGACCAGCGCTTCGACCCCGCGGCGGCGGCGCGCGCGAACGCGGCCTACATCAACGAGCAGCTCGGCGTGTTCAACGACAACCTGGAACTGGCGATCGCCGCCTACAACGGCGGTGAGGGTGCGATGCAGCGGCTCGCGCAGCGGCACGACGATGCGGGATTCTGGGATCCGAAAATCTATTTCGCGGTGTCACAGGAAACGCGCGACTATGTGCCGATGGTGCTTGCGGCGGCATGGCTCTTTCTGCATCCGGAACGTTACAACCTGCAATTCCTCAAACTGGATACGACCCCTGCGCAAATCGTGCTCGCGCGGCCTGCGTCGCTCGACGAGCTGACCGTGTGCCTGGGCCAGGATGGCAACGGCGACGGTTGGTTCCGTACCCTGCGCAATCTCAATCCGGCCTGGGATCCGCGCCAGAAGCTCGATGTCGGCACACGCCTGGACGTGCCCGCGCCGCTCGCCGCCGACTATGCGAAATTGTGCACAAGTGGAAAATGGGCGGAACTGGCGGCCGACCTGCATGCCGCCGCCTTGCCGGCGGCGCCAGCGCAGCCGACAAGGCGCCAGTACGTCGTACGCAGGGGCGACACGCTCGGCGGGATCGCGCGCAGGCATGGCTGTTCGAATGCGGAACTGGCGCGCCTGAACCATCTCAAGCCACCGCATTACCTGCTCAAGGTCGGCCAGGATTTGCGCGTTACCGGATGCCGCCGCGAATAGTGGCTGCACGAAAGAAAACGCCGGGAAATCCCGGCGCAAAGTTGACGTTGGAAAACCGTACTCAGGCGGCGGCTTGGCCGTTCTGCTGCGTGGTCCACAGTGAATCTGCCGGATTCGCCGGCATGGATTCCTTGAGCAGGCGCAGCGTGCGCATCAGATGGCGATGCAGTTGTTGCATGTCGCCGTATGCGGATTCCTTGGTCTCGTAGTACGCCACGGTCAGCCACAGCGCGATGCCGCGCAATTGCAGATGCTGGTTGTCGGCTTTCATGCGTGCGTAGCCGATGTCGGTGCCATTGCCCCAGGGCTGGTAGCGCTGGCCCTGGTCGACGGTGCCGTAAAGATGCGGGAACTCGCATTTCGCCGCGCTGGCGAATTCGCGCATGGCGATCGCCGCCAGCTGCCGGCGCGTGGCAAGCGGCAGGTCGGAAATGGACCTCTCGATCTCCTTGAATTGCCGATTGAGCTGGATCGAGCGGGTCAGAGCAATGATTCGGGTAACGATACGCATGTGCAACCCTTGTAATTTCCCGATTGTGCCGGTCGTAGTCACTGGTGAACCTTATCAGATCGCTGACGACGAACGTGCAAAGTACGTCACATTTCGACGTGGCGCGTCACATTGTGAGGCATGCAAGAGAACATTGCACGTGAAATCTTGGGAACCGCGGATCCCGGATGAAAGCCTAGGCGAATCAGCCATTTATCTGACGGCGCGACCAATCGGCATGCCCATTTCGACCGGCATTTGTACGGACAATGCAGGATCGAATTCCGCGGTCCCGGATGGCAGCAAAACGATCACGGTGGAGCCCATGTTGAAGCGTCCGAGTTCCGCGCCGCATTCGAGACGGATGTCCTTGACGCGCCAGTCCTTGGGCACGACCGCGCTGGCATAGGGTGGGATTTCCACGCCGCTCCAGACGGTTTCCACGCCCGATACGAGCATGGCACCGACCATGACGACCACGAACGGGCCACGCGCCCCGTCGAAGTGGCAGACCAGGCGTTCATTGCGCGCGAACAGCCGCGGCACCGCTTCGACGGCGAACGGCGCGACGCTGAACAGGCGTCCGGGAATGTGCAGGGTTTCGCGCAAGCGTCCGGCCAACGGTGCGTGCACGCGGTGGTAGTCGCGCGGCGACAGGTAAACGGTGATGAACCGGCCATTCTCGTACGGCGCTGCGGCGGCATCGTCACCCAGCAACTCGGCGACGGAAAAATCCTGGCCCTTGGCCTGGAAGATACGGCCGTCACGGATCGCGCCGAATTGGCTGATGCGGCCATCGGCAGGACAGATGATGGCGTGGGGATCATCGGGCCTGGGTCGCACATCGGGTTTGAGCGCACGCGTGAAGAAAGCATTGAACGTCGGATAGGCGAACGGATCGGGTTGCTCGGCCTCGCTCATGTCGATGGCGTACGCCTTCACCACGCGGCTGATCAGGAAATTCTTCCACGGCGCCCAGGTCCAGCGCGTCGCCCAGTAGACCAGGCGCGACAGCACGCGATGCGGTAGCACGTACTGCACGAGCACGGAAAGGCGCACGCTCAATGGCCTGCAGCGAGCGCGGCGAGATCGTCCGCGATCGCTTTCGCGACGAACGGCGGGCGGAAAATGCCGGCTTCGCGGCCCTGCGGATCGACGATCACCGCGGCGGCGCTGTGGTCGACTTCGATCTTGCCGTTCGCATCGGTCGAGCGCGAGTAGACCAAGCCCATCGCGCGGGTAAGCGGGGTGAGTTCGTCGTCGATTCCGGTGGCGGCGACGAAATCCGGATCGAAGTAGCTCACGTATTTGTGCAGCACGTCGGGCGTGTCGCGCTGCGGGTCGACCGAGATGAAATCGAAGCGCACTTTTCCGGTGAGGCCGCGCGCGGCGAGATCCTTCCAGGCCTGCTTGAAGGTCGTGAGCGTGGTCGGGCACACATCCGGGCAACTGGTGTAGCCGAAGTAGACGACGGTCCAGTGTCCGCGCCAGTCGGCGCTGGTCAGCGGCTGGCCGTTGGCCTGGGTCAAGTGGAATTCCGGGATCGCCCGCGGCGCGGGATACAGCACCGCGTTCTCGAGTTTGGGAAGCTCCGATGCGGCGAAGAAACGCTGGCCTAGCCACAGGCCGAGCGCGACGGCCACGGCGGCGGCCACAAAGAGCCAGATCGGTATCGAAGATGCATTGCGCGGCGTATTCATCCGCACATTATAACGGGCACCTTCGCCTATACTGGCGATCTTGTTAGGGATGGCAGCGCTGTGACCGCAGAACTTTCCAGCATCATCGACTTCATCCGCTACGGCGCCAGCCGTTTCGCCGCGGCCGGACTCACGTTCGGCCACAGCTACGACAACGCGCTGGACGAGGCCACGCATCTGGTGCTGCACACGCTGCATCTGCCGCACGATCTGTCGCCGGCCTACGGTTCGGCCATGTTGACCGCCGTCGAGAAAAAGTCCGTGCTCAGGCTCATTGAGCGCCGTGTGAAGGAACACAAACCGGTTGCGTACCTCACCGGTGAGGCGTGGTTCGCCGGCCTGAAGTTCAAGTCCGACGAGCGCGCACTCGTGCCGCGATCGCCGACCGCCGAGACGATCCGGAATGGATTCTCGCCGTGGCTCGACGGTACGGTCGTGCGCCGCGCGCTGGATTTGTGCACGGGTTCCGGCTGCATCGGCATCGCCATGGCCGCGCACAATCCGGATTGGCGTGTGGACCTCGCCGACATCAGCGACAAGGCGCTGGAGCTGGCGCGCGAGAACATCGCCTTCCAGGACGTTGCCGATCGCGTGCGCGCGATCAAGTCCGATCTGTTCGCCGGGCTCAAGGGCGAGGTCTACGACCTGATCGTGACGAATCCGCCGTATGTCACCGAACAGGAATTCGCCGCGCTGCCGTCCGAATACAGCCATGAACCCGAGTTAGGTTTGACTGCCGGCGAGGACGGGCTGGATTTCGCGCTGCGCATCCTCGACGAGGCGCCGCGGCACCTGAGCGCGGATGGCTGGCTGATCTGCGAAGTGGGTGAGGCTGAGCGTGCGCTTGGTGCATTGCTGCCGAAGCTGCCGCTGAACTGGATCGAGTTCGAGGTCGGGCAGATGGGCGTGTTCGCAATTGCGCGCGCGGACATCGTCAAGCACGCGAAGGCGATCAAGGCGGCGTTGGCGAAGCGAAAATAATGTCGAGCAATTCCTTCGGAAAATTCTTCACCGTCACCACGTTCGGCGAGAGCCACGGCCCGGCCATCGGTTGCGTGATCGACGGCTGCCCGCCGGGGCTGGACATCGCGCCGGAGGAATTCCGCCGCGATCTGACGCGCCGCGCGACCGGCACCTCGAAGTACACGTCGCAGCGCCACGAGGCGGATGAAATCGAGATTCTTTCCGGCGTGTTCGAAGGCAGGACGACCGGCACGCCGATCGCGCTGCTGATCCGCAACACGGATGCGCGCCCCAAGGATTACGAAGAAATCCGTGACGTGTTCCGGCCCGGCCACGCCGACTATACCTATTGGCAGAAGTACGGCATTCGCGACCATCGCGGCGGCGGGCGCGCGTCAGCGCGCGAGACCACGATGCGTGTGGCTGCCGGAGTGATCGCGAAGAAATGGCTCGCGCAGAAATTCGGCGTTGTCGTGCGCGGCTGGCTCGCCCAACTCGGACCGCTGGCGCCGTCGGCGTTCGACTGGAGCGCCGTGGACGTCAATCCGTTCTTCTGGCCCGATGCGGCGACGGTGCCGGAGCTGGAGAAATTCATCGATGCGTTGCGCAAATCGGGCGACTCGATCGGCGCGCGCGTGAATGTCGTTGCCGACAACGTGCCGCCGGGCTGGGGCGAGCCGATCTACGGCAAGCTCGATGGCGAACTCGCGTCCGCGCTGATGTCGATCAACGCGGTCAAGGGCGTGGAGATCGGCGACGGATTCGCTACCGTCGCGCAGCACGGGACCGAGCATCGCGATGAAATATATTTGGACGGCTTTACGTCCAATCACGCAGGCGGTATCCTCGGCGGCATTTCGACCGGCCAGGCGATCGTCGCATCCATTGCGCTCAAGCCGGCGTCCAGCATCCTGGTTCCCGGCCGCAGCGTGAATGTGCGTGGCGAGGCCATCGATGTGCGCACCAAGGGCCGTCACGATCCCTGCGTCGGCATCCGCGCTACGCCAATCGCGGAGGCGATGATGGCGCTGGTGCTGATGGACCAGGCCTTGCGCCATCGCGCGCAATGCGGCGACGTCGGCGAAATCGAACCCAGGATTCCCGGAAGCAACAAACCATGATGAAGTCGTACAAGGTAGCCATGGCCGGCGCGACCGGCGCCGTGGGTGAGGCACTGCTTTCCATCCTCGCCGAGCGCAACTTCCCGGTTTCCGAGTTCGTTCCGCTGGCGAGCGAGCGTTCCGCCGGCGGCAAGGTCGAATTCGCCGGCAAGCAGGTGACGGTAAAGAATCTCGCCGACTACGATTTTTCCGGCGTCGACATCGCGTTCTTCTCGGCCGGCGGCAAGGTCTCGCGCGAGCACGCGCCGCGCGCGGCGACGGCCGGCGCGGTCGTCATCGACAATACCTCCGAATTCCGTTACTACGACGACATCCCGCTCGTGGTCAGCGAGGTCAACCCGGACGCGATCGCGCAGTACACGAACCGCGGCATCATCGCCAATCCGAATTGCTCGACCATGCAGATGCTGGTCGCGTTGGCGCCGATCCATCGCGCGGTGGGCATCACGCGCATCAACGTGGCGACGTATCAGTCGGTGTCGGGTGCCGGTCGCTCGGGCATGGAAGAGCTGGCCAAGCAGACCGCGGCGCTTTTGAGTTTCCAGGAAATCGTGCCATCCAAATTCAGCAAGCAGATCGCGTTCAACGTGATCCCGCACATCGATGACTTCCAGGACAACGGCTACACCAAGGAAGAAATGAAGATGGTCTGGGAGACGCGCAAGATCCTCGGCGACGCTGCCATCGAGGTGAATCCGACGGCCGTGCGCGTGCCGGTGTTCTACGGCCACGCCGAGGCGGTGCACATCGAGACGCGCGAGAAAATCACTGCGGCGCAGGCCCGTACCCTGCTGGAAAAGGCGCCGGGCGTGAGCGTGGTCGACCGCCGCGAGGCGGGTGGATATCCCACGCCGGTCAGCGATGCCGCCGGCAAGGACGCGGTCAGCGTGGGCCGCATCCGCGAGGACATCTCACATCCGCGCGGGCTCGATTTTTGGATCGTCGCCGACAATATCCGCAAGGGCGCGGCGCTCAATGCCGTGCAGATCGGCGAGATCCTGACTCGCGAGTACCTGTAAAACACGCCAGAATCAAACGCTTGTACAATTCGAACCGGGCTCGGAGGAAATCGGGAATTTGTGAACTTGTCCAAAGTTTCCCAATAGTTACGTTTGTGTTATAAGGAGTTTTCGAGGTTAGGGTCGAGTTCGGCTACCATGCCGGCCGCATGCAAATGGCGTAGGGGAAATACCTTATGAATGGACCTGCAAAACTGTCGCTTGCGATCGCTCTGGCGCTCACCGGCGGCAATGCGTTCGCTCTTGGCCTCGGAACGATCCAGGTCAAATCCAGGCTCAACCAGCCGCTTGAAGCGGTCATTCCGGTCATCGCCGACTCGCCGGCCGAAGCCAATGGCCTGGAAGTTTCTCTCGCCAGCGCGGAGGATTTCCAGCGCGTTGGCCTCGACCGCTCGCGCGTGGACGTGCCGCTGGAGTTTTCGGTTGCCACCGAACACGGGCAGACCGTGATCAAGGTAAGCACGAAGGACATCGTGCGCGAACCGCTGGTTGATTTCCTGATCGTCGCGAATTGGCCCAAGGGCAAGTTGTTGCGCGAATACACCGTGCTGCTCGATCCGCCGGTGACGGCGCCGGCCGCAGGTGCGGCGACGCTGAGCCCGGCGCACGAGGCACCGCGCGCCAAGCCGCAGCCTTTGCCGCCCGAACACGAACACGCCGCACCGAAGGCAGCGCACGTCAAGCCGCCGCGTGCGGAAAATGCGCAGACCAAACCGGCACAGGCCAAGCCGGTGCAAGCCGAAGCCCGCGCCGAAGCCCGCCGCGGAAAAGCCCGCACCGGCGCCGCATGCGGCGGGAGCGGGCGAATACGGTCCGGTCGCCGCCGGCGAGACGCTTTCCGAAATTGCCGGGGCCACGCGTCCGGACGACAAGACCAATCTCGATGCGATGATGCTGGCGCTGCTCAAGGCCAATCCGAAGGCGTTCTATCGCGACAACATCAATGCGCTCAAGCGTGGTGCCATTCTGCGCATTCCCAGCGCCGACGAGATCAAGGCCGGCGGCAATGCCGCCGCGGTCGCCGCCGCGGTGCGCGACCAGAACCAGGCCTGGGCGTCCAACGCGCCGATCGCCAAACCGACCCTGGTCGCCAAGACCGGCGCGCCGAAATCCGAGCCGGTGCCGGCTTCGACACACAAGGAAACGGCCGCCGCCGGCGGTTCGCATCTGGCGCTGGTGCCTCCGGGCGCCGGCAAGGGCAAGCAGAATTCCAGCGACCGTCCGGGCGCTGCCAGCGGTACCGGAAATGCGCAGGTCGCGGCGGACCTGGCCCGTACCAAGGAAACCCTGGCCAGCCGCGAGCAGGAAGTCGGTGAACTGAAATCGCGGGTCAAGGATCTGGAAAAGATCGACGGTGACAACAAGCGCCTGTTGACGCTCAAGCAAAACGAGATCGCCGAATTGCAGGTCAAGCTCAAGCAACTCGAAGCCGCCTCTGCGGCCAAGCCTGCCGCTGTTGCGGTGGTGGCTGCTGCGCCTGCGAAACCCGCCGAGGCCAAGCCTGCCGAAACGAAACCTGCCGAAGCGCCGGCTGCCAAGCCCGGCGAAGCGGCGACGGCCAAGGAAGCGCCGAAGCTGACCGCCAAGGACATCTGGGGCGATATCAGCGCCAGCGAAAAGCCGAGTGAAGCGAAACCGGGTGCGGCGCCCGCCACGGCCACGCCGCCGCCCGCTGCCAAGGCTCCGGAATCCACCACGCCGGCAACCGTTGCGGCTGCGCCAGCGGCTACCGCTCCCGAGAAGGCAGCCGAAGCCAAGCCCGCGGAAACGAAACCGGCATCGACGCCCGTCGCGGTCAAGCCGAAAGCGCCCGTGAAGGTCGAGCCGATTTCCGCGCCGGGATTGCCGTGGTGGCAGAACAACAATGTGCTGATGGCCAGCGGCGCCGGCACTGCTAATCATCGGCCTGCTCGTTCTGATGCGCTTCATGCGCAAGCCGAAGGTCGCCGTCGTGCCTGCTGCCGGCGTGCCGGCAGCGCATGAGGAACACGCCGGCGCGATGGCCGCAGACGAGCAGCATCTGCTCGATCAGCTGGCCGAGCATCCGGGCGATGCGGCTTTGTCGCTGCAGTTGCTGGATCTGTATTACGCGCATCAGGATGCCGCCAGGTTCGAGGCGGCCGCCGAGGCCATGTACGCGCACATCGCCGATCCGACATCGGCCGAGTGGCAACAGGTGCGAGCGATGGGCGAGCACCTGTGTCCGCACAATCCGCTGTTCGGCGGCAACGAGGACCTGGGGGCGGCACTGCACGACATGCACACGGCCACCGAGCATGCCGAACACGATCACATGCACGTGGACGACGCTCATTTCGATGCCGGCGACTTCCATACCCAGCAAATGCCCAAGCCCGCCGAGGAAAACTTCGACTTCGACCTCGCCGATCACGCGGCCTCCGTGCACACGGAACACGCGCAGGTGGAGCCGGCGCATGCGGAACCGGCGCCAGCCCATGTGCCGCCGCCGGCGCCGGAACCCGTGCGCGTCGCCGCGACGGCTTCCGCGCCCGCCGCGGCAAAATCGAACGAGGATTTCTTCGCCGGCGAAGACGCGATCGGCACCAAGCTCGATCTGGCCAAGGCCTATCTCGACATGGGCGACCCGGAAGGTGCGCGCTCGATGCTCGACGAAGTGTTGGCCGAAGGCAACGACGCGCAGAAGGTCGAAGCGCGCAAGCTGCTGGCGGAAATCGGATAACGCATTCACGTCTCTCCGACGTACGATGTTGGCCGGGCTAGTCCCGGCCTCTTTTTTGGGATCGAGAGTAAATGCGCATCG
>CAWAMA010000011.1:0-1518852 GCA_963783025.1 uncultured Pseudomonadota bacterium
TGGTAGACGCGCCAGACTCAAAATCTGGTTACCGCAAGGTAGTGTGGGTTCGATTCCCTCCACCGGCACCACGACGATCCCATCGCACTTCACGCTTGCGCGTTTCGCCGGCATCGGAGTAGTGTTCGCGTCGGATTTCCACGCGGAGCGGGAGGACGTATGGACTGGCAGAAAGGTCGGCAGAGCGACAACGTCGTCGAGGACGATGGCAGCGGCGGTGGCGGCGGATCGGCGGTGGCGGCGGCGGGATGCGCTTCGGCGGATTCCACCTCGGCATCGGCGGCACCATCATCGTCGTCATCGTCGCGCTGATCTTCCCGCAAACGCGCCCGCTGATCATGAACCTGTTCCTGAACAGCGGCGGCGACACCACACCACGCAGTCCGCACCGGCGCCGGGCCAGCGCCACGCGGCAGATGCCAGCGATCCGCAAGTCCAATTCGTTTCCACGATTCTCGCCAGCACCGAGGACGTCTGGGATCCTTATTTCCAATCCATGGGCAATCGATACACGCGGCCCAAGCTCGTGCTGTTCCACGGCCAGACTTCGTCCGGCTGCGGCGCGGCGCAGGCAGCGATGGGACCGTTCTACTGCCCGGCCGACAAGCTGGTGTACCTCGACCTCGATTTCTTCAAGGAAATGGACACGCGCTTCCACGCCAGCGGCGATTTCGCGCGCGCCTACGTGATCGCGCACGAAGTCGGCCACCACGTGCAGGACCTGCTCGGCGTCATGCAGCAGGTCGGCCGGCCGACCGAAGGCGCGAGCGGCACGTCGGTACGCCTCGAACTGCAGGCCGACTGTTTTGCCGGCGTGTGGGGCAACAAGTCGCAGGCGCAGTTGAACTGGCTGCAGGCCGGCGACATCGACGCGGCACTGAACGCCGCCGCCCAGGTCGGCGACGATACCCTGCAGAAGGAATCGCGCGGTTACGCCGTGCCGGATTCGTTCACCCACGGCACCTCAGCGGAGCGTTCGCGCTGGTTCAAGGCGGGATTCCAGTCCGGCGACATCCGCAGTTGCGACACGTTCAACGCGGCGACACTCTGATCGGTAATCCATGATGTTCCCGATGCAATCATGGCGCCGCGTTCTCGCGGCGTCGCTGCTGGCACTGTTGTTCGCGCTGTCCGGTTGCGTACGCACTCCGGTATCGCATTCGCGCGCGTATTCGCCGCTGATCCTGATTTCCATCGATGGCTACCGCGCCGACTACATCACGCGCGGACTGTCGCCGAACCTGGCCGCGCTCGCCGCGAACGGCGTGCGCGCGACAGCGATGAAACCGTCGTTTCCCACGCTCACGTTCCCGAATCACTACAGCATCGTCACCGGCCTTTATCCGGATCACCACGGCATCGTCAACAACCGTTTCCTCGATCCGAAGACCGGCGCGAAATTCGTCTACAACGACCGCAGTACCACGGACGACCCGCATTGGTGGGCCGGCGGCGTGCCGCTGTGGATCAGCGTGGAACGCCAGGGCAAACACGCGGCAACCATGTTCTGGCCGGGCTCGGACGTGGACATCCACGGCGTGCGCCCGGAACATTGGCTGCCGTTCGACGGCAGGATGACGCCGGACGCGCGCGTGGATCAGGCCCTGCAGTGGCTGGATCTTCCCGCCGGCCAGCGGCCGGATTTCCTGACCCTGTACTTCGAACAGGTCGATCATGCCGGCCACGGTTACGGGCCGGATTCGCCGCAGGTGGATGCCGCGCTGCGCGAAATCGACGCCGCGCTCGGACGTCTCATCGATGGATTGAAACAGCGCGGCATTTTCGGCAGCGCGAATATCGTTGTCGTCTCCGATCACGGCATGACCGCGACCAGCGAAGACCGCCTCGTGGTGCTGGACAAGCTCGTCGACATGCACGACGTAAACGTGGTCACCGCGGGCGTCGTTGCGGGCCTCGCGCCGAAAGCCGGACATGAAGCCGAAGTCGATCGAGCGCTGCTCGCGCCGCACGAACACATGCGCTGCTGGGACAAATCGCGGATTCCCGCGCGCCTGCATTACGGCAGCAATGCTCGCATTCCGCCGATCGTGTGCGTCGCCGATGATGGCTGGCTGATCGAAACGCAAAGCTATCTCGATCGTCCCAACCACCACATCTCGAGCGGCGAACACGGCTACGACAACGACGATCCGAACATGCGCGCCCTGTTCGTTGCGGAAGGACCGGCGTTCCGGCGCGGCGCCGTCGTGCCGGAATTCGACAACGTCGACGTGTATCCGCTGCTGGTAAAAATCCTGGGCATCCGCCCCGCTGCCAACGACGGCGATCTCAACGCGGTGCGCGCGATGCTGGCGCCGAAATCCGAGTAATCGCCTGCCGGTAACGCGCCGCGATGGCGTCCTCGTCGCGGTGGCGGAAATCCCGCACGACCCATTCGCCGTCCACCATCACGTCGCGCACCAGGTTCGCGTTGCCGGCAAACAGGAAGGTATCGAGGACATTTTCCGCATCGCGTCCCGCGAGCAGCGGCGATTCGGCATTCAACACGATGAAATCGGCGCGCGCGCCGGATTCCAGGGCGCCGATGTCCACGCCGGATGCCTGCGCGCCGCCGAACAACGCATCGCCCCACAGGTTCTCGCCGACGCTGGCGCTGGATTCGGACACCGCAATGTTGCGATGCCGCGTCATCAGGCGCTGGCCGTATTCGAGCCAGCGCAGTTCTTCGACCGGCGACACGGAGATATGCGAATCCGAACCGATGCCGAGCACACCGCCCGCCGCGCGGTAGGCGGCCAGCGGGAACAATCCGTCGCCGAGATTCGCTTCCGTGGTCGGACACAGCCCCGCCACCGCGCCGGATTCGGCGAGGCGGCGCGTTTCATCCGCGCGTCATGTGGGTGGCGTGGACCAGGCACCAACGCGCATCGACCGGCGCATTGTCGAACAACCATTCGACCGGCCGCGCGCCGCGCACGTTCAGGCAATCCTGCACCTCGCCGATTTGCTCGGCAATGTGGATATGCACGGGACCGTCGGCAAATTTCGCCGCGAGCACCGCATTGAACGCATCCGGCGGCACGGCGCGCAGAGAGTGCAGCGCCATGCCGACGCGCAATGTGGAATTTTCCATTTTGCGTAATTTTTCGCCGAGGCGCAGATAGCCGTCCACGTCGAAACCGAAGCGGCGTTGGCGTTCGGACAAGGGCCGGCCATCGAATCCGCCGGCCATGTACAGCACCGGCAACAGCGTCAATCCGATGCCCGCCTCGCGCGCGGCCTCGATCAGCGCGAGCGACATCGCCGCCGGATCGGCATAGCGCTTTCCGTCAGGCTGGTGATGCAGGTAATGGAACTCACAGACCTGCGTGTAACCGGCCTTGAGCATCTCCACGTACAACTGCGCGGCGATCGCGCGCAGATCGTCCGGGCCGACACGTCCGGCGAAGGCGTACATGGTTTCGCGCCAGGACCAGAAGTTGTCCTGTGGATTCGACTGCTTTTCCGCGAGACCCGCCATCGCGCGCTGGAACGCGTGCGAATGCAGGTTCGGTATGCCGGGCAGCACGAAGCGGCCAATTCGATTCGCGCCGGCGCCATTCGCGCTTTCGTCTACTTCTGTCAACGCGCCCGCTTCGATGCGCAAGCGCGTGTTTTCACCCCAGCCCTGCGGCAGCCAGACGTATTCGGCGAAACACTCGGTCATTGCGGCGGATTCCAGCCGGTGGGCGAATTCGGTGTGCTGTGCGGAAATCAAAGTCTGCGATAATACACGCATGCCTGCCAGCCAATCCGGAGACCGACACAGCCGCTTGCGGAAGTTGCTCGGTCACGAATTTTTCGCGCCCCAGCAATGGCAACGGCGCGCGGCATTGTGGATCGGTGGCGTGGTCGTCGGCTTGGCCGCGATCGTGTTCGCTGGCGCCAGCAACGTTGCGTTCGACCTGTTCCGCCGCGTACTCGCGATTTCGCCCTGGCTGCCGTTGGTGCTGACTCCTGCGGTTTTCGCCCTGCTCGCCTGGCTCACCGCCGGCGTACTCAAGCCGACGCGGGGCAGCGGTATTCCGCAGGTGATAGCGGCGATCGAAATCGAGGACGCCGGTTTTCGCCAGCGCATGCTGTCGCTGCCGGTCGCGCTCGGCAAGATGCTGCTCACACTCGTCGCGCTGGCCGGCGGCGCTTCCGTCGGCCGCGAAGGTCCGACCGTGCACGTCGGTGCCGGACTCATGTTCTGGATCGGACGCCGCTTCGGCTTCAGCGATGCCAAGGCGCTGTCGCGATTCGTTCTCGCCGGCGGCGGCGCCGGCATTGCCGCAGCGTTCAACACGCCTCTGGCAGGCGTGGTCTTCGCCATCGAGGAACTTGCCGGCACCTACGAACACCGCTTCAGCGGCATCATCCTCACCGCAGTCATCTTCGCCGGTGTGGTTTCGCTGGGCATCCTCGGCAACTACGCCTATTTCGGCCAGGTCGAATCGGCCCTGCCGCTGGGCCACGGCTGGATCGCGATCGCGCTGTGCGGCGTTTGCGGCGGTATCGGCGGCGGACTGTTTTCGCGCGTCATCTTGCTGGCCGACCGCGGGCCGCTGGAATATGTCGCCGCACTTCGGCGCCGCTCGCCGGTCATGTTCGCCGCCGGATGCGGACTCGCGCTGGCCGGGCTGGGCATCGCCAGCGGCAGCGCCATTTACGGCACAGGGTATGCGGAGGCGCGCGCCATGATCCAGGAAACGCACGGCGCCGCCGCGGCGTTCGGCCTGCTCAAGTTGGGCGCCAACATTCTTTCGTACTGGGCAGGCATCCCAGGCGGAATTTTCTCCCCCGCCCTGGCGGTCGGCGCCGGCATGGGACACACCATTTCGGTGGCGCTGCCCAGCACGGACCAGGGGGCGGTCATCCTGCTCGGAATGGCCGCGTTCCTCACCGGCGTGACGCAGGCGCCAATCACCTCGGCCGTGATCTCGCTCGAGCTCACGGCCAACCAGAGCATGGTGATCCCGATCATGGCGGTGTGCCTGCTTGCCCGCGGTGTTTCAGCGCTGGTGTGCCACACGCCCGTGTATCGCGCATTCGCGATCCGCGCAATCAACGAGTTCGAAAGGGAAGCCGCCGCAAGCGTCTCGTCGCCAGCGCCACCCACACCAGCACAAATCCCGCCGCCGGTGAACTGAGGGCGTCCGATGACCACATCCGCGACGCCGCGCTGGGACCGTCTGCTGCTCGATTGCCGCCTCGCCACGATGGCGGATAACGGCGTTGCCTATGGCGCAGTCGACAAGGCCGCGCTCGCCTGGAAGGACGGCGTCATCACGTTTGCGGGCCCGCAATCCGGGTTGCCCGCAAAGCCGGAGGACCTGGCCGCACAGGTCGGATCGGCGCACGACGCCTGGATCACGCCCGGTCTGATCGACTGCCACACGCATCTGGTTTTCGCCGGCAACCGCGCCGAGGAATTCGAGTTGCGCCTGCAAGGCGCGAGTTATGAGGAAATCGCTCGTGCCGGCGGCGGCATCGTTTCGACCGTGACGAAGACGCGCGCGGCCAGCGAAGACGAATTGTTCGCGCAGTCGCTGCCGCGCGCGCGCGCGTTGCGCGCCGACGGCGTGACTACGCTGGAGATCAAATCCGGCTACGGATTGAACCTCGAAACCGAAGCGAAAATGTTGCGCGTCGCGCGTCGCATCGGCAAGGAACTCGGCATCACGGTGCGCACCACGTTCCTCGGCGCGCATGCGCTGCCGCCGGAATTTTCCGGCAGGCAGGCCGATTACGTCGACGAGGTCTGCGTGCGCATGCTGCCCGCGATCGCACGCGAAGGGCTGGCCGACGCGGTGGACGCGTTCTGCGAAGGCATCGCCTTCACGCCTTCCGAAGTGCGGCGCGTGTTCGAGGAAGCGCGCGCTCTCGGCCTGCGCGTGAAACTGCATGCCGATCAGTTGTCGGACCTGGACGGCGCGGCACTGGCGGCCGAATTCGGCGCGCTCTCCGCCGATCATCTGGAATACACCAACGATGCCGGCGTGCGCGCGATGGCGGCGTCCGGTAGTGTCGCAGTGATGCTGCCGGCGGCATTCTACGCCTTGCGCGAAACCCGGCTTCCGCCGATCGCTGCGTTCCGTGAACACGGCGTGCGCATGGCGGTTGCGAGCGACGTCAATCCTGGCACCTCGCCGATCCTGTCGCTGCGCCACGCCATGAACATGGCCTGCACCCTGTTCCGCACAACGCCGGAGGAAGCACTGCGCGGTGCGACGAGCAACGCTGCGGCTGCGCTCGGGCTTACAGATTGCGGCACGCTGGAAGCCGGCAAACGCGCCGACTTTGTCATCTGGAACGTCGACCATCCCGCCGAGCTAAGCTACTGGATCGGCGGCAATCTGGCCCGGCGCGTGATTGCGGGCGGTGTGGGCGTCTGAAAAGCAAAGCCCCGCGCGCGGCGGGGCCTCGTGGAACCTGAAACGAGACTCAGGCCGATTTCTTCGGCGCCGCCTTCTTCACGGCCGGGGCGGCCTTCTTCACGGCGGCCTTGGCCGGCGCGGCCTTCTTCACTGCGCCACCCGCCTTCGTCGCCGGCTTGCGCGGACGCGCATTGCCGAAACTGCGGATCGCGATCTTGCCCTTGCGTGTCTTGCGGTCGCCTCTGCCCATCGGAATCGTGCTCCAGTATTTTGTGGTATGAATCGGGTGCGTAGCTTACCAGCACGCGGCGCGCAAGCAAGAAGAATCAGTGCCCGCGATCGCCGTCGCAGTCGGCGGTGGCGCATTCGGTTTGTTCGATCTGCACCGTCGCGTGCGCGATGCCGAAACGCTCGCGCAGCACGCGCTGAACCGCGGTCAATGCCGTGTGCGCATCGGTCTGCGCCGGCACTTGTGCGTGCAAGGTGGCGACGCGTCGGCCGCCGGCGAGTTGCCAGACGTGCACATGATGCACGCCGCCGATGCCGGTTTCGCGCTCGATCGTCCCGGCCACGTCGGCAGCCTGCATGTCGTCCGGCGTGCCTTCGAGCAGGATGTGCGCGCTACGGCGCAACAGGTTCCATGCGCTGACGAGGATCAACAGTGCCACGAAAATCGACAAGCCCGGATCGGCGGCGAGCCAGCCGAAATACCGAATCAACAGCGCTGCCACAACCGCGGCAACCGAACCAAGCAAGTCGCCGAGCACGTGCAGGCGCGCTCCGGCGGCGTTGACGTCTTCATGTTCGTGAGCGCCGATCACGCGCAGGACGATGGCGTTGACCGCGAGGCCGCCCAACGCCACGGCCATCATCAGCCCGGAGCGGATCGGTAGCGGATGAGCAAATCTCAATGCCGCCTCGTACACGATCCATGCGGCGAGGACGAATTGCGTCAGGGCATTGGTGTAGCCTGCCAGCACTTCCATGCGCGCGTAACCGAAACTGCGTCGCGCATCCGCCGGTCGTCGCGCCATGTACGCCCCGCCCCAGGCCAGCAGCAGGGCCAGCGCGTCCACCAGCATGTGTCCGGCATCCGCCAGTAGCGCGAGCGAGCCGGAAAGCCAGCCACCGACCGCCTCGGCAAGCAAGGTCAAAATCGTCAGCACGAACGCGATCAGCAGGCGCCGTTCAGCGGTGTTTGCGGAAGCGTGCGCGTGATCGGAATGGGTGGTGTGGGAATGCGCGTGGGACATGCGCGCTCACAACGGCGTATGGCGTTGCGCGAATCCTAGGCGCTCAGGCCGGCGTTACACAATCGCAGACCTGCGGTTCGCGCGCGATGCGCAAATTGATCACGTGTGCGAGCGACACACAGGTGCCGCCGGCAACGACGAACAGGGAATGCCAGAACGTCGCACTGCCGAGATCGAAGACGAATCCGCCGATCCACAGCAAGAGCAGTCCTGGCACGAGCAGCACGAACGCGCGTGCGATGCGGTGCGCGGCGATAGCCGAGCACGGCCATGGTCAGCGCAAGAACGCTGGCGAAGGCAATGAAGCCGCGTTCGAAGCCGTGGTTCGCGAGAAAACCCAAGCCCAGCGCGGGCAGGATGGCCAACAGGAACGGCAGCGCGGCGCAATGCATCGCGCACAGCAGCGACGCCGTTGCACCGAGGCGGTCGGCGGCGTCCGTTCAAAGTGTCGGTTTCGTGTACCGATTCGCTGCGCAGCATATACATGCGTACATTATATCATACCTTGCGGGATTTGGGCGGCAAAGCCGGAGCAGCCGACGCAGCGTGGCATTGCTCACGCAGCAGCGCAGCGCTTGCACACGCCGTGCACTTCCAGCGTCTGCGCGCGCGCACGGAAACCCAGCGCCTTGGCCTGGTCGGAAAGCATGCCGGAGACGCGTTCGTCGCAGATTTCCGTGGCCGATTCGCACTCGTCGCAGATCAGGAACGGCACCTGATGCACGACGCTTGGATGATGGCAGCCCACGTAGGCGTTGATCGACTGCAGCTTGTGGATGAAACCGTTGTCGATGAGGAAATCCAGCGCACGGTACACGGTCGGCGGTGCTGCATTGCTGCGCTCGTCCTTGAGCCGGTCGAGCAAATCGTAGGCCTTGACCGGCTTTTCCGATGCCGCGATCAGTTCCAGCACCTGCATGCGGATTTCGGTCAGGCGCAGGCCGCGCTGGGTGCAGGCCGCGGATACCTCGCGCACGAACGCCTTCGCGTTGTGCGTGTGATGGTGCGTGGCCTGGGTGGATTTGGCGGACATGGTCGGACAATGTCGGGGGCGCAACCGCTGGCTTCAAGACTTGCCGGTTCCGATCATAGCACCGGTGCCGCGGAGCTTCGCGCCGCAATGTCGGCAGTGCGCGTCGCCGAGCATCCACGGGCTTGCGGCACCTGGGGCACGCGGGTTTCGACTTCTGCACCGGCAACAGCAGCGAGATGATCCAACCGATCGGGCCAAGCGCGGCGCCGAGCACGGCATCGCGAACGACGGCGTTTTTGTACTTGCCGATCAGCGCGCCGACCGCGGCGCAGACGACGGTGATGACGATGGCCCAGATCCACAGCGTGGGATCGGTCAGGGTCTGCGTGCATTGATCGAGCAGGCGCTGCGCAGCGTCCGGATCGGTGGGATCCAGGTTCGTGAGCGCGGAAAAATCACAGGCCATCGATCAAGCCCCGGCTTTTGCCAACGCATCCTCGATGCGCTTGAGTGCGCGTTCGCGTCCGGCCAGGAACACGGTGTGGTCGATGGACGGCGACACCTGCGTCCCGGTCATGGCCACGCGCAGCGGCTGCGCGACCTTGCCCATGCCTTCGCCGATCGCCGCGGCGGCGGCTTCGATCGCCTTGTGCACGCTATCCACGTTCCATTCCGGCACGATGGCGAGCTGTTCGTGCGCGGCGGTGAGTGCGGCGGCGGCTTTCGGCGTCTTCAGGTGCTTGGCCACGGCCGCATCGTCCCACTGCGTGACCGGGCCGTACCAGATGCTGGCCTTGTCGGCCATTTCCTTGAGCGTTCGGGCGCGGTCGCGCAGCGCCACGATGACGTCCGCCGCGCGCGGGCCGTGCGCCGGATCGTAGCCCTGCTGGCGCAACTGCCATTCCAGTTCCGGCGCGAGCGCCTCGCGGATCGCCGGTCTTCAGGTAATGCTGATTGAGCCAGGAAAGTTTCTCCACGTCGAAACGCGACGCCGCCTTGTTGACGTCGGTCACGTCGAACAGGTCGATCATTTCCTTGATCGAGAAGATTTCCTGATCGCCATGCGACCAGCCCAGCCGCACCAGATAATTGAGTACCGCCTGCGGCAGGAAGCCGTCGTCGCGGTACTGCATCACGCTGACCGCGCCATGGCGCTTGGACAGCTTCTGCCCGTCCGGCCCGAGAATCATCGGCAGGTGCGCGAATTCGGGAATGTCGGCTTCGAGCGCGTTGTAGATGTTGATCTGGCGTGGCGTGTTGTTGACGTGATCGTCGCCACGGATCACCTCGTTCACGCGCATGTCGATGTCGTCGACGACGACGGCGAAGTTGTAGGTCGGGAAGCCGTCCGAGCGCACCATGACGAGGTCGTCGAGTTCCTCGTTGGCCCACTCGATACGGCCCTTGACCTTGTCGTTGAACACGACGGAGCCCGTCGCCGGATTGCGGAAGCGGATCACCCGGTTCGGATCGTCGCGCAGCGGCGCATTCTGCTCGCGATAGGCGCCGGCGTAGCGCGGCTTGAGGTTCTGCTCCATCTGCCGCGCGCGCATCGCATCCAGCTCTTCTTTCGTCTCGTAGGCGTAGTAGGCCTTGCCCGCGCGCACGAGCTCCTCGGCGACCTGGCGGTAACGGTCCATGCGCAGGGTCTGGTAGAACGGACCCTCGTCGTAGTCGAGTCCGAGCCAGTTCATGCCGTCGAGAATGGCCTTGACGGCCTCGTCGGTGGAACGCTCGCGGTCGGTGTCCTCGATGCGCAGGATGAACTGGCCGCCGCGATGGCGCGCCTCCAGCCAGCAATACAATGCGGTGCGCGCACCGCCGATATGCAGGATAGCCAGTCGGACTGGGAGCAAAACGCGTGCGTACGGTCATTGTAAAAATCGCGCGTAAACGGCCTGCAAGGTTAGCAGATGCGCGATAATTCCGGGTCAATTCCCTGCCCCGCCATCCCATGAAACGAATCGCACTCCTGCTCGCCTGCGCGCTCGCCCTCGCCGCCTGCGCCACGGTTTCCCAACGCCCAGCCGACGGCACGCGCGCACAGATCGGCGTGCTCGAAACCACCGATCTGCATTCGAACGTGATGAGCTACGACTATTACAAGCTCGCCCCGGATGCGAGCCTGGGCCTCGAACGCGCGGCCACGCTGATCAGCGCGGCACGCAAGGAATTTCCGAACGCCCTGCTGTTCGACGATGGCGACACCATCCAGGGCACGGCACTGGCGGATTACCAGGCGCTCGTGCACAAGCCGGCCTGCGATCAGGAACTGGCCATCTACAAGGCGATGGACACGCTGCACTACGATGCCGGCACCATCGGCAATCACGAATTCAACTACGGCCTGCCATTCCTCAGCCAGGTCACCGGGACGTCGTTCGATGCAACCGGCGTTCCCGTCGAGCATTGCAAGGGTCCGGATTTTTCGTTCGTGCTGGCGAACGTGTTCAGCGCGAAAACCGGCAAGCCGCTGTACGCGCCGTGGCGCATCCTCACGCGCAACGTGCGTGTGCGCGCGCCGGACGGCAGCGAACGCGAGGCGACGATCCGCATCGGCGTGATCGGTTTCGCGCCGCCGCCGATCCTGGAATGGGACAAGCGCAATCTCGAAGGCAAGGTGACGGTGATGGGCGTGGTCGAGGCGGCGAAGAAATATGTGCCCGAGGTCCGCGCCGCCGGCGCCGATGTCGTGATTGCCCTCGTTCACGGCGGCATCAACACTGCGCCCTACACGCCGGGCATGGAAAACGCCGACTGGTACCTGGCCCAGGTACCCGGCATCGACGCCATGCTTACCGGCCATTCGCACCAGATCTTCCCCGATCCCGGCAATCCGAAATCGCACTACGCGCACATGCGCGACGTCGACAACGAGCGCGGCTTCGTCAACGGCGTACCGACGGTAATGGGCGATTATTTCGGCAAGGCCATCGGCGTGATCGATCTGAATCTTGTGTATGCGGATGGACACTGGCAAGTGGACAAGGACAAGACGCGCTCGGAAGTGCGCCTCGTCGAGCCGCGCGGCAAGTCCGCCGTCGAACCGGACGAGGACATCGCGCACACCGTCGTGCACGAACACGGAGCCACCATCGCCTACGTGAAGACGCCGATCGGGCGCAGCGACTTTCCCATGACCACGTACTTCGTCGCCGCCGGCGACACCTCGGCGCTCAGCCTGGTCAACACGGCGCAACGCGACTATGTGGAAAAGTATATTCAGGCGAACCTGTCGCAATACCGCGAGGTTCCGGTGCTGTCCGCCGCCGCGCCGTTCAAGGCCGGTTTCGGCGGACCGAACGACTACACCGACGTGCCGGCCGGCCCGCTCGCGATCAACAACGCCGCCGACCTCTACCTGTATCCGAATACCTTGACCGCGGTGAAGATCACCGGCGCGGGAGTGAAAGCGTGGCTGGAGAAATCCGCGCAGTGGTTCAACCGCATCGATCCGCGCGATGCGAAGCCGCAGGAACTCATCAACCGGCGTTACCCAACCTACAACTTCGACGTGTTGCAAGCCGATTCAAGCGGGGGCGGCCTGACCTACGCCATCGACGTGACCAAACCTGTTGGCGAGCGCATCGTGGATTTGTACTATCGCGGCCAGCCGTTGAAATCCGATGAGGCCTTCATCGTCGTGACGAACAACTACCGCGCCAGCGGCGGCGGCGGATTTCCCGGACTCGACGGCAGCAATATCGTGCTGTCCGCTCCCGATGCGAACCGCGACGTTCTGATCGACTACGTGCGCGCCGCGCGCGAGATCTCACGCAAGAATTTCACCGACATGCGCAACTGGCATTTCGCCAAGGTCAAGACCGCCGGCCCGGTGGTCTTCACCTCCGCCGCGGGCAAACTCGACCTCGCGCGCGAGGACGGCATAGCCAACGTCACGCTGGTCAAGGACAACGGCGACGGCACGGCGGTTTATGCCATCGATCTGAGCCGATGATTCCCCGCGTTATTTGACATGAATGGTGATCCGCTGCGACACCAGCGGCGGGTTGAATTGCACGTGCCGGTAGTCGGCGAAATCCAGTTGCAGGGTGTGGTCGCCCGACGACAGGTGAATCGTGTCCTCGGTCTGGCCCTTGCCGTAATGCTTGTGGTTCGCGTCGGCGGGAATCGGCGCATGCAGCGGCGGCAGTTCCTTGACGTCGATGAGCAGGTGATGGTGCCCAGTGCCAGGCGTTGTGTCGGTGGCCGGTGCGACCTTGATGCCGCTGACGCCGAAAACGACGTGCACATCCTGCGCGACCGTCGCGCCGTTGCGCGGCGATTCTATGAACACGCGCGCACCGTGCGGCGGCGCGGGATTCGCCGATGGAATGGGCTTGGCGGCGTCCTTGGCGAATGCCGCGGCGGAAACCAGGACGGTGACGGCGGCGAGAACGGCGATACGCATGACTCTTCTCCGTGGCTGGCAATCGTCGGATGATACGCTGATGCACCTGCTTCGGCTTGTGCGTAGCCGATCCGCCCACACTTTGCGACGATGACCCAAACTCCAGCCACGGCCTCCGCCAGCATTCCCTCGACCCTGCGCCGACTCTCGCCCTACCTGCGCGAACATGGCTGGCGCATCGCCATCTCGCTGGCCCTGCTGATCGTCGCCAAGATCGCCACCATCGGCGTGCCGCTGTCGCTCAAGGCCATCGTCGATCATCTGGATCCGCGTATCGCCCTGCTCACGGTGCCCATCGCCATGATCGCGGGCTACGGCGCCCTGCGCCTGATCGGCACACTGTTCGGCCAGTTGCGCGACACGGTGTTCGAGCGCGTCGCGCAACGTGCAATGCGGGCGTCGGGGCTGGATGCGTTCCGTCATCTGCATGCGCTGTCGCTGCGCTTTCATCTGGAACGCCACACCGGTGGCGTCGGCCGCGACGTTTCGCGCGGCACCCGCGGTGTGTACAACCTGCTCGGCTGGGTGGTATTCAACATCGTGCCGACCGTGGTCGAAATCGGCCTCGTCACCGCCTTGCTGCTGCGCGAACTGGATTGGCGCTACGCCGCCGTCACGCTCGTGACGATGGTTGTGTATATCGCCGCGACGATCTGGATCAGCGAATGGCGCACCGCCGGCGTGCGCGCGATGAATGAGGTGGAGAGCCTGTCCAACGCGCGCGCCGTGGACAGCCTGCTCAATTACGAGACGGTCAAGTATTTCGGCAATGAAGATTTCGAGGCGCGTCGCTACGACGCCGACCTGCACCGTTACGAAGATGCGGCGGTGAAGACGGAAAATTCGCTGGCCCTGCTCAATGGCGCGCAAGCGCTGGTGATCGCGGCGGGCCTGACCGCGCTCATGGCGATGGCCGCAGCCGGCGTGGTCGCGCACGAACTTAGCGTCGGCGACCTGGTGCTGGTCAACACGCTGCTGCTGCAACTGTCGATTCCGCTCAACATGCTCGGTTTCACTTACCGCCAGATCAAGCAGGGCGCGATCGACATGGAACGCATGTTCGCCCTGCTCGATGCGAATGCCGAAGTGCGCGACGCGCCGGACGCACCGCCGCTGCATGTCGCCGGTGCGCAGGTGCGTTTCGAGCATGTGTCCTTCGCCTACGATCCGCAGCGGCAGATATTGCACGACGTGGATTTCACCATCGCGCCGGGCAAGACGCTCGCCGTGGTCGGCACCACCGGCGCGGGCAAATCCACGCTGTCGCGCCTGCTGTTCCGCTTCTACGATGCCAGCGCCGGGCGCATCCTCATCGATGGCCAGGATATCCGCGGCGTGACCCAGCAATCCTTGCGCGCGGCCATCGGCATCGTCCCGCAGGACACGGTGTTGTTCAACGACAGCATCTACTACAACATCGCCTACGGTCGCCCACAAGCGACGCGCGAGGAGGTGGAAGCAGCGGCGAAAGCCGCGCACATCCACGACTTCGTCATGTCGCTGCCGCGCGGCTACGACTCCCAAGTCGGCGAGCGCGGCTTGAAACTGTCCGGCGGCGAGAAGCAGCGCGTGGCGATCGCGCGTACTGTGTTGAAGAATCCCGCGATCCTCGTATTCGACGAGGCGACCAGCGCGCTGGATACGCGCACCGAGAAAATCATCCAGGGCGAATTGGCGGAGATCGCGCGCGCTCGCACGACCCTGATCATCGCGCACCGGCTTTCCACCATCGTCGATGCCGACGAGATCCTCGTGCTCGAACACGGTCGCGTGGTCGAACGCGGCGCTCACACCGGCCTGCTCGACCAGGGCGGGCGCTATGCCGCGCTGTGGGCCCTGCAACAACAAGCCCGGCGCGAGGCGGCGGCGCGCAGCGACGCCGAAAAAGCGCTGGAAACGGCGTCCTGAAACGCACGCTCACCGCTGTTTTGAAGTAAACTCGGCGCTGCGCAGTTCAGGAAAATTTCCGTGGCGAACGAGAAATACCTTGCCGTCATCGGCCTGAGCGAAGAGGACACCGCTCACCTGCGCCTGTTGCTGCGCAAGGTCATCGCCGAACTCGGCCAGAATTGGCGCTGGGGCAGCGAAGACAACGCCGATCTGATCATTGTCAGCCCCGTTGACCTGGCCGGGCAGATCGCGCGCAACCGCGCGTTCAGCGGCGGCCGCCGCTGCGTCATATTCGACAACGACGAACCGTTGCGCAACGGCGAATTGCGCCTGCACAAGCCGCTCAAGGCCGAGGATGTCATTGCCGCGCTCAACGATACCGGCGCTCCGAGCATGGAGCTCGGCCAACCGGTGCTGAGTGCGAACGTCGACTTTTACGCCGACGACACGCTCGACGCGGAATTCCAGATCGAGGCCAGCGAAGCCGCAACGGTACGCGCGCAACGCCGCGATGCTGAACCTGCGCTGGGCCTGGACGATTTGTTCAAGCCCGACACCGAAGCCGCCAAACCGCTGTTCGCGGTACCGCTGCAGATCGACGCGGAAACGCGCATCGAACGCGGCAGCCGTACGGTATCGGCACGCAGCGACCGCCGCATCGCCGACTCGGTGCGTGGCATGCGCGCGCCCGAGGGCAAACCCGAAGGCATCAATATCGCCGATGCGGACGAAGCCGATGCGAATTCCGCCTCCGGCAAACACCCATTGCGCGATTACCTGCGCAAGAACCTGCTCGGCGGACCGGCGCGCGCAGCATTGGATGGCGCGCCGGAACTGGTGCTCGATCCCAAGGCCCAGTCCTTCCACGCCAGCGGCGGATTGGCCGCTCTGGCGGCGTATTGCAAAGCGGACCTGGCGCGCTCGGCGTGGCGCCCGGTGACCACGCAGGATCTGTCCCGCCTGCGCGCGCAACAGCCGGCGCGCCCGTACACGCACCTGCAATGGCTGGATGCGTTCGTGCATGCCGCCGGCCACCTGGCGCGGCACCTTGACCCTGGCGGACGTTTCCGCCTGAAGGGCAGCGCCCTGACCGGCGTCGATGTCCCGCATCACGCCAAGGTCGTCGCGGCACTGGCCGCGCCGGCGAAACTCAATGAAATCGCCGCTGCCAGCGGCGCGCCGATGGCCGCCGTGTTCGACCTCGTCACCGCCTACGACGCGATCGGCCTGATCGAAGTGCAAAGCCGCCTGACCCGAAGCGCGCCGCCGCCGAAATCCGGCCTGTTTTCGCGCCTGCGCAACCCCTTTTCCAAGAGCTGAAGCGAAACCCGCCGCTTGACCCGGCTGCGGAATCGGCGACAATTCTCGGGTTCGCGGCATCGCACGACATGCTGTCCGCACCAACTACTCAGGGGTAGAAGAACATGGCAAGACGCTTGGCGATGCAGGGTGCGAGCGACGAAGATGTCGCGCGCGTGCGCGAGCTGCTCAATCAGGCCGCGCCCAAACTTTCCTCGCCGTGGCGCTTCCATACCGGCGACCACGCCGAATTGTTGGTCATCGACGTCGATACCGTCTACGGCCACATGGATTGGTTGCGCGCACACAATTCGCGCCTCATTGCCGTTCTCACCGGCCACGCTCCTGGCGACGAATACGAATTGGTGTTGCACAAGCCGCTGACGGTCGACAACCTCGTGCAGGTGCTCGATCGCGCCGCCGCGCTGACCGAAGAAGGTCCTGCGGATGCCCCCGCGCCACCGCCGCCGCCCGCGCCGAATAAAACCGTCGCGAAAGCGCCTCCCACGCCAGCGCCTGCTCCGGTCGCAGCGCCGGCGCCCGAACCACCGCCCGCGCCAGAACTGCCGAAAGAACGCCGCCTGCATCATTGGCTAACGGATCACAAGCTCGCCGCCGCGGTGCGCATCCACAGCAAGGATGCGCCCGACCTGGTGCTGGACCCCGGCAACAAGACGTATTACGCCGACGGCAACCTGCGTGCGCTCGCCGCGCATTGCGGACGCGTTATCGCGCACCAGGAATTGCACGAGGTCAGCCCGATCGAGCTGGCGCGCCTGCAAGCTTCAGGCAAGGGCCAGCCGTATGCGCGCCTGAACTGGCTCAGTCATGTGCTGGGCTCCGCCGGCCATCCGGCACAGGGCGTGGACGTGAACGCAAAGTTCAAGATGTCGCGCTGGCCGCAGATCGAGCGCGAGTTCCCGAAACATTTCCGCATCGCCACCGTGATGATGAAGCAGCCGGCCACTCTCGGCGAAATCGCCGAACAAAGCGGCGCCACCCTTCCCGACGTCATCGATTTCACCAACGCCTATCACGCGATCGGTTACATCGAGATCGAAGGTGCGGCAGCGACGGCTGAAGCCGCCGCGCCGCGCGATACCGGCCGCGGTGCGATACTTTCGCGTCTCAAAAACCCCTTTGGCAGCGGCGCCTGAAGACACGCCTCAACGCATGAGTTCGCGCATGCCCGCGTTGTTTGTCGGCCACGGCTCGCCGATGAACGCGTTGGAGGACAACGCCTTCACCCGTGGCTGGCAGGATGCGGCGCGGCGCATTCCGCGGCCGCGCGCAATTGTCTGTGTGTCCGCGCATTGGGAAACGCGCGGCACTTACGTCAGCGGCACCGCCACGCCGGAAACCATCCATGACTTCTCTGGCTTTCCGCAGGCGCTGTTCGACGTGCGCTATCCGGCGCCCGGCGATCCGGCCTTGGCGCGGCAGATCGCACAAACGGTACAAAACGCAAAAGTACACATCGACCCCGGTCGCGGCATCGATCACGGCGTGTGGAGCGTGCTGCGCATCATGTATCCGCAGGCGGACATTCCCGTGCTGCAACTGAGCCTGGACAGCGCGCAGCCTGGCGCATTTCACCACGCGCTCGGCCAGGAACTCGCGCCCCTGCGCGACGACGGCGTACTGGTCGTGGGCAGCGGCAACATCGTGCACAACCTGCGTCTGTTCGATTTCCACGCGAGCGCGCCGGCGGACTGGGCGGCACGCGCCGACAGGGAAATCCGCGCGCGCATCGAATCCGGCGATCACGCGAATCTGATGGACTGGAACGAACTCGGTCACGACGTCGCCCTCGGCATCCCCACGCCCGAGCACTACCTGCCGCTGTTGTACGTCCTTGGCTTGCGTGGCGACGGCGAGCCGATGCACATCTTCAACACCGCCGTCATCAGCGCGATTTCCATGACCTGCGTGCAGGTCGGTTGAGCGCTCACAATTTCGCGCGGCGCAATCGCAACGCGTTCGTCACCACCGAAACCGACGACAGGCTCATCGCCAGCGCCGCAAACATCGGGCGACAGCACGATGCCGAACCATGGATACAGCACGCCCGCCGCGACCGGCACACCGATGGCGTTGTAAACAAAGGCGAAAAACAGGTTCTGGTGGATGTTGCGCACGGTCGCCTGCGACAATGCGCGCGCGCGCACGATCGCGGTCAGTTCGCCCTTGACCAGCGTGACTTGCGCACTTTCCATGGCGATGTCCGTGCCGCTGCCCATGGCGATGCCGACATCGGCGGCGGCGAGCGCCGGCGCGTCGTTGATGCCGTCGCCGGCCATTGCCACGCGCCGGCCTTCGCGCTTGAGCGTCGCGACTACCGCCGCCTTGTCCGCGGGCGACACCTCGGCGTGCACCTCGTCGATAAGCAGTGCGTGCGCCACCGTCCATGCGGTCGTCGCATTGTCGCCGGTGAGCATGACGATGCGCAGGCCCGCCTCGCGCAGTTGCCGGATCGCGGCGCGCGAACTGGGCTTGATGCGATCGGCCACGGCGATCAGCGCGGCCAACATGCCATCGACGCCGAGGAACATCACCGTCGCGCCCTGACCGCGCAACACATCGGCGCGCGCGCGCGCTGCGGCGTCGACGACGATTCCGGACGTTTCCATAAGGCCCGCGTTGCCCAATGCGGTCGCGCGGCCTTCCACGTTGCCGCGTACGCCGCGCCCGGTCAGCGAGGAGAATTCCGCGACCTTCGGGATGGCGATGCGGCGCTCTCGCGCGCCCGTCGACGACCGCGCGCGCCAGCGGATGCTCGCTCGGCAGTTCCAGCGCCGACGCCAGCGCCAAGGCGCGCGACTCGTCGAAGCCGCCGAACGTGTATACGCCCATCAATGCCGGCTTGCCTTCGGTCAGCGTGCCGGTCTTGTCCACGACCAGCGTGTCGACTTCGCGCAGCGCCTCGATTGCGGCGGCGTCGCGAAACAGCACGCCGGCCCGCGCGCCACGTCCACTCGCGACCATGATCGAGATCGGCGTGGCGAGGCCGAGCGCACACGGACAGGCAATGATCAGAGCCGACACCGCGGCGATCAGGGCATGCGCCAGTTTCGGATCCGGACCGAACACCGCCCAGGCGACGAACGCGAGTACGGCGACCGCGACGACCGCCGGCACGAACCACGCCGCGACGTGGTCCGCAATGCGCTGCAGCGGCGCCTTGGAGCGCTGCGCCTGCGCGACCAGCGCGACGATCTGCGCCAGCAGGGTTTCCGTACCAACCTTTTCCGCACGCATGGTCAAGCGCGCCGTCCTGGTTGATGGTGGCGCCGGTCAGTTTGGCGCCAGCGGATTTTTCGACCGGCATCGACTCGCCACTGAGCATGGATTCGTCGACATGACTCGTGCCTTCGAGCACGACGCCATCGGTCGGCACTTTCTCACCGGGGCGCACGCGCAGGCATGTCGCCGACACGCACGTCGGCCAGCGGCACGTCGTGTTCGCTGCCATCGGCATCGATGCGGCGCGCGATCTTTGGCGCCAGATCGATGCAGAGCGCGCAAGGCCGCGCCGGTTTGTCGGCGCGCGCGCAGTTCGAGGAAATCCCCGAGCAGCACCAGGGTCACGATCACCGCCGCGGACTCGAAATACACGCCCGACGTTGCCGTGCATATCGCGAAATGCGAGCGGAAACACGCCGGGCGCGACGAACGCAACCGCGCTGTACAACCAGGCCACGCCCGTGCCGAGCGCGATCAGCGTGTACATGTTCGGCGACCAGGGTTTGAGCGAGCGCCAGCCGCGCGCGAAAAACGGCGCTCCGCCCCAGAGCACGACGACCGTCGCGAGCACCGCCTCGATCCACGCCGCGATGCGATCCCACGGTGCCGGCAGGTGCCAGCCGAACAGGTGCGGGCCCATCGCCAGCGCGACGACCGGCACGCGTCAGCGCGAATGCGATCCAGAAGCGCCGCGACAGTGCGCGCAATCCGCCATCGTCCTCGGCATCCGCGCTCGGCAGCAACGGCTCCAGCGCCATGCCGCACTTCGGGCAATGACCCGGGCCGATTTGCCGCACTTCCGGGTGCATCGGGCAGGTGTAGATCGTGCCGGCCGGCGGCGGCGCGACTTCGGCAGCAGCCGCTGCCGAGATACCGCGCCGGCTCGGCGAGGAATTTCTCGCGGCAGCGCGCGGAACAGAAATAGTACGTGCGGCCCGCATGCTTCGGCATGGTGCCTGGCCGAGTGTGGATCGACCTGCATGCCGCAGACCGGATCGATCGCGGCGTGCGCCGTACCCGGCGCGTGGCTGTGGTTGCTCATGTGCAATTCCCATTCGTGCAATGCATACAGGATACGTCCGGCGTCAAAACCCGGCGCTGCGCCGCAACCGGCGCCGCTCCAGCAACGCAAAGGCCGCCGGTATGACCAGCATCGACAACAGCGGCGCGGTCAGCATGCCGCCGAGCATCGGCGCGGCGATGCGTTGCATCACTTCCGCGCCAGCGCCGTGGCCGAGCCATGATCGGCGCCAGACCGGCCAGCACCACAGCCACGGTCATCGCCTTTGGCCGCACGCGCTGCACCGCACCTTCGCGGATGGCTGCGTCGAGCGCGTCCGCGCCAGCCGCGGCATCGAGCGCGCGCCGCCGGTCCCAGGCATGGCGCAGATACAGCAGCATCACCACGCCGAACTCGGCAGCGACGCCGCCGAGCGCGATGAAGCCAATGACGGTCGCCACCGATACCGCATGGCCGAGCAGCCAGATCAGCCACAGCCCACCGACCAGGGCCAGCGGCACACTGAGCATGATCAGCGCCGCTTCGCTGGCGCGGTGGAACACCGCCCAGATCAGCAAATAGATGATCGCCAGCACGACCGGCACGATCAGCGTCAGCCGTGCGGTCGCACGCGCCAGGTACTCGAATTGCCCGGACCATTCGACGGCGACGCCTGGCGTCAGCGGCACAGACTCGGCCACGGTGCGTTTCAGGTCCGCGACCACCGCGCCCGAGGTCGCGCCCCGCGGTGTCGACATAGACGTAGCGTTGCCAGACGGCCATCTTCGCTGCGCAACATCGACGGTCCGGGCTGCACCTCGACGTCGGCGATCTGCCCGAGCGTGAGTTGCGCGCCGCCGGCGGCGACAATCGGCAATGCGCGCAGCGCGGCCAGCGAATCGCGCATCGACGCGCGCATAACGCAGCACGATCGGAAAGCGCTCGCGGCCCTGGATGGTCTGCCCGATCGGCTCGCCGCCGACGACGGTGGCGATCAACTCCTGCACCTGGCGCTGGCTCAAACCGTAGCGAGCCGCGGCATCGCGATGGATGTCGACATCAACGTAGCGGCCGCCGGCGCTGTGCTCGGCGACCGCCGAGCGCACGCCCGCCACGTTGCGCGCAACGGCTTCGATGTGATCGGCAACGCTTTCCAGCGTGGCCACGTCCGGACCGAGTACCTTGATGCCGATCGGGCTCTTGATGCCGGTCGCGAGCATGTCGATGCGGTTGCGGATCGGCGGCACGAACAGGTTGGTCAGGCCCGGCACCTTCACCGCGCGGTCGAGCTCGGCCCTGACCTTGTCCATGGTCATGCCCGGTCGCCACTGCTGCCTGGGCTTGAACGTGATCGTGGTTTCGAACATTTCCAGCGGTGCGGGATCCGTGGCAGTGTCGGCGCGGCCGGCCTTGCCGAACACGTGCGCGACTTCCGGCACCGTCTTGATCATGCGATCGGTCAGCTGCAGCAACTGCGCGGCCTTGCCGGTGGACAGCCCGGGCAAGGCCGTGGGCATGTACAGCAGCGTGCCCTCGTCCATCGGCGGCAGGAATTCGCTGCCCAGCCGCGCCAATGGCAGCGAGCCACTCGCCAGCAAAACGCCAGCCAGCAGCAGCGTCGTGCGCGGATGGCGCAGCACCACGTCCAGCACCGGCCGATAGGCGGCGATCAACACGCGGTTCAGCGGGTTCCTGCTTTCGGCATGGATGCGTCCGCGTACGAGAAAGCCCATCAGCACCGGCACGAGCGTCACCGCGAGTCCAGCCGCCGCCGCCATCGCATAAGTCTTGGTATAGGCGAGCGGCTTGAACAGGCGGCCTTCCTGCGCCTCCAGCGCGAACACCGGCACGAACGACAATGCAATCACCAGCAGGCTGACGAACAGCGCCGGCCCCACTTCGGCAGCCGCCTCGGCGATCAGGTTCCAACGCTGCGCCCCTTGCGGCTCGGCGCCCGCGTTTGCGTCGCGCCAGCGTTCGAGGTGCTTGTGCGTGTTTTCGATCATCACCACGGCGGCATCCACCATCGCACCGATCGCGATGGCGATGCCGCCCAGCGACATGATGTTCGCGCTGATGCCCTGCACGTGCATGACCACGAACGCCGCCAGCACGCCCAGCGGCAGCGTGACCACCGCGACCAGCGCCGAGCGCAGGTGGCCGAGGAACAGCAGGCACACCAGCGCAACAACGACGAACTCTTCGACCAGCGTGCGCCACAGATTGCGCACCGAGGCATCGATCAGCTGCGAGCGATCGTAGGTCGGCACGATTTCGACGCCTGCCGGCAAACCGTGCGCGAGTTCGGCCAGCCGCGCCTTCACCGCGGCGATCGCCGCCCGCGCGTTCTTGCCCGAGCGCAGGATGACCACCCCGCCGGCCACCTCGCCCTGACCGTCGAGTTCGACGATGCCGCGGCGGAACGCCGGCCCGCGACGCACCGTGGCGACGTCGCGCAACAATACCGGCACGCCGTCGCTCATCGCGACCGGCACGTTCTCGAAATCTTCCCGGCTGCGCAACCAGCCTGCACTGCGCACCATCAGTTCGGCCTCGCCCTGCTCGATCACCGAACCGCCACTGGCGCCGTTGGCCGACTGCACCGCCTCGATCAATTGCGGCACGGTAATGCGGCGCGCGGCCAGCTCCTGCGGGTCGGGCACGACCTGCCAGGCGCTTTCCGCGCCACCGATGCTCGCAACCTCGGCCACGTCTGGCACGGTCTTGAGAGCATAGCGCAGCGTCCAGTCCTGCAGCGCGCGCAGTTGGCCAAGGTCGTGCCGGCCGCTGCGGTCGACCAGTGCGTACTCGTAGATCCAGCCCAGTCCCGTCGCATCCGGGCCGAGCGCCGGCTGCACGCCGGCGGGCAGGCGGTCGCGTACCTGACTCAGGTACTCGAGCACGCGCGAACGCGCCCAGTACAGGTCGGTGTGGTCGTCGAACAGCACGTAGACGAACGAGTCGCCGAAGAACGAGTAGCCGCGCACTGTGTGTGCGCCGGGCACCGAAAGCATCGTCGTCGCGAGCGGATAAGTGACCTGGTCCTCGATGAGTTGCGGCGACTGCCCGGGCCACGACGTGCGGATGATCACCTGCGTGTCGGACAGGTCGGGCAAGGCATCGACCGGCGTCTGCCGCAGGGAAAACACACCCGCAGCCGCCAGCGCCAGCGCCGCCAGCAGCACCGCCACACGATTGGCAATCGACCAATGGATCAGGCGAGCGATCATTGCCGGCGTTCCGCGTGCGCGCCATCCGGATGCGTGTGCTCCGCCGGATGATCCGGATGCGGCGCGGATTCGGCGCCTCCTTGCAAGCGCTGCAATGCGCCCGACAGACTCGCCTCCGAGTCGATCAGGAACTGGCCCGAGGTCACCACGCGCTCGTTGCCGGAAAGTCCACCGAGGATTTCCGTCTCGCCGCCAGCGGACGCGCCGACGCGCACCGGCACCACACGGAAGCGGCCGTCGCCTTGCGCCAGGATCACGCGCGTGGCTTCGCCGGTGGCGATCACGGCTTCGTCCGGCACCAGCGGATGCGTGGGGCCGGTGTCTGCGTCGATGCGCGCCTGCGCGAACATGCCCGGTACCAGCACACGGTCGGGATTGTCCAGCTCGATGCGCACACGCTGCGTGCGCGTGGCCAAGTCGACCTGGGGCAGGACGCTTTGCACCCGCGCGGCGAAAGTATCGGCCGGGCATGGCACTCAGCGTGATCTGCGCCGCTGAGCCGGCCGCAATACCCGCCATCTGTGCCTGTGGCACGTCGGCTTCGACCCAGACCGAATCCAGTGCATTGAGGATCATCAATGGCGTGCCGGCACCAGCCTGTTGACCCTGCTGCACGAGCAATTGCGCGACCACGCCGTCGAGCGGCGATTGCAGCACGATGCCGGCGCCACCGGCACCGCCCGCAGCGACTTCGGCGTCGCTCATGCCCAGCGTACGCAAGCGTTGCCGCGCGGCGGCGCGCAGCTCGCGCGCCGCGGAGGATTCGGCGGACGACAGCGCGCGATATTCGGCAAGCGCGGCGCTCCACTGTGGCGCCAGCACCTGCGCCAGCGGCTGGCCTTTGCGCACCGGATCGAACGGCGCGCGCACGTCCAGCTGCTCGATGGTTTCGTCCACGCGCGCGCTGATCGTCACCGCCTCGCGTAGGTTCCAGCCCACGCTCGCTGGCACGCGAACGTCGCGCGACAGCGCCGCCACGCGCACCGACACAGTGCGCACGCCCAGATTCTGTACGACCGCCGGATCGATGCGCACCACGCCGGGCTCGCTCTCGCCGGGCGCTCCGGCATATTTCGGCACAAGGTCCATGCTCGGCATCAGCGGCGACTTGCCGGGATGATCGAAATGCTGCTGTGGCGACATCGGGTCGTACCAATACAGCACGCGTTTTTCCGCGGCGACCGGCATCGTCGCACCGCTTCCGGCGCGGCGCGCACCCAGCCAGTAGAACATGGCCGAAGACAGGGCCATTGCGATCACCACCACAACGATCCATGCGCGTTTCATGGCGTCTCCTCAGCGGGAATCAGGTAGGCCAACGCTGCCCAGTCGCGGCCCCAGGCCGCCAGCACGTCGGCGTAAGCCAAGCGCGTCTTGATTTCGTCGCGCCGCGCGTCGAGCCAAGGTTGCAGCGAACCGCCAGCGCGGTAGGCGGCCAGCGCGACGCGCGAACGGTCCGCGGCGAGTGGTACCAGTTCGTCGCGGAGGCGGCGCGCCTGCCGCGTCCAGCCGCGCCAGTCCGCCAGCCATTGTTCGACCGCGGCGCGCTGCGCGCGGCGTGCGTCCTCGTGTTCGGCCAGTACGGCGTCGCGTTCGGCGTGGCGCGCGCCGATGTCGCGATCCTGGCGATTACCGGCGAACAGCGGCAAGGTCATGCCGAAATTCACGGAAGCCATGTCCGGCAGGCTGCCGAAACGCTTGCCGTAGCTGACGCCCACGCTCCACTGCGGGCGTTTGCCGGCGCGGGCGGCATCCAGCGACGCCTGCGCGCTCGCCTCGCGCGCCGGCCATTGCAGCAGCGGCGCCTGCCGGTCCAGTTGGGACAGCAATGTCGCGGGTGCGACCGGCAATTCCGCGAAATCCGCCACATCCGACGTGCTCGCGTCCGTGCCGGTCCAGCGCCGCAGCGCCGCCTGCGCGGCAACGATGCCGGCTTGCGCCGCGTCGATGCGGTTGTCGAGGTCGGCCGCTTCCGCGCGTGCCGCCAGGGCGTCGGCGGCACCATCGGTACCGCCGGCGAGCCGCGCCCGGCTCGCGCGCACGGCCGTGTCCGCGGTGCCACGCAGATCCTCGAGCAGTTGTAGTCGCCGCTGCGCGGCCCACAACGAAACCCAGGCATCGGCAGCGGCCTGGCGCACGTCCGCGCCGGCCAGCGTGCGTTGCGCGGAAGCGGCCAGCACTTGCGCGTCTGCCGCGGCGCGCTGCGCCGAGCGCGCGGCACGCGGCGGGATGCGCTGCACGATGCCGATCGTCTGCATCGTCATCGAATCGGCCAGCGGATCGAAGGCAGCGCCGCCGGTGGCAGTGAGATTGTCCAGTCCGATGCCGAGTTCGGGATCCGGCAGGCGCCCGGCGCGCACGCGATCTTCGCGCGCAGCCTCCACGCGCGCGGCGTCGGCGGCAAGCATGGGCGCGTTGCGCACGGCCAGCGCGACCGCAGCATCCAGGGTCAGTGGCGCATCATCGGCGGCCTGCGCGGGCAACGTGCAGGAAACTGCGACCAGCAGCGGCAGCAGCATGCGAACGAGGCGACGGCCGCGAAAACGGGTATCCATGGAAGCTCCAAAGCCAACGGAAAACGCGCCATCCGCAAAGACGGCGGTCTTGACATCGTCAGAGGAGTGCTAGATCTGTCTCGAGCAGTACAGAGACGTAATCGGCGGCGACGGATGCGGCAACCGGCAAAGTGCCGGTGACAGTTGCGGCAGTGTCACGGCGACATGCGTCATGGCCGGGAAAGGCAGCAGAAGCATGGCCGGAACGCTCGGAGCCTGCGCATCCGGCAGCGGCGCGGGCGTGGCGCGCGCGCAGTGATGACTGCACATCGGCATGATGTCGTTTTGCGCGGGTGCCATGTGCGCGCAATCCATCGTGGCCGGGGGCACCTCAACCGCGCAGAAGTACGCAGCGAAAGCGCACTGCTGGAACAGCATCGCAAACGCAGCCAGTAGCGCTAGGCGCATGCGCATCCGCCGACTGATGAAACCCTTGCGTTTCATGCTATCAGTATAGCGCAACCCCACGCGGCGGGCATCTCAGGGGTGCTCATGCTCGTGCATATCCATCGGCATGTCCTCATCCGGCGGGGCCTTGGCGACGATGGCCTTGTACTGTGCCGGTGTCATCCCCGGCAGCTTTTGCAGGAACGCGACCATGCTCCAGATCGTCGGGATCGTCGTGCCCCGCAAGGCCCCAGGCCGGCATCGCACTCATCTTGATGCCGTGCTTGATCACCCAGAACGCGGTTTTCGGATCGACGCGGGTCTGCGCCAGGTTCGGCGGCTGCGGATACAGGCCGGGGCGGATCTCGGAATCGGCCATGCCCGGCGCGAGATGGCAACCGGTACACATCGCCGCGTACTGGCCAGCGCCCTTGAGCACGAGTTGCGGATCGTCGAGGTTCGGCACCGCCAGCTCCGCCGCGCGCACCTTGATCGAACGCTCGCGCAGGATTTGCAGCATGGCTTCGACGGGCCGCGTGTGGCGATCGTCGGCGCCGATGTCGTAGATGCCCGAGTAGACGAAGATGCCGGCGCCCGCGGCCAGCACGATGAATACGATCAGGACCGTAATGCCGTGGCGTCGAATCGGATTTCTCATGCTGCTCTCCGCATAACGATCCTCCTCAGAACCACAGGCGTACGCCGGCAACCCACTGGCGGTCGAGAACCGCTGCGCCAGCGGCGCGGGCAAGTCCGGCGCTATCGCCGAAGCGGCGCGTCCACGAGACCCCGACATAGGGCGCGAACTGGCGCCTGAATTCGTAGCGCAGGCGCAGACCGAAGCGGGCATCGGACAAGCCGCCGCCAATCTCGCGCCGCGGATCGGCGCGGCCGTAGAAATTCACCTCGAATTCCGGCTGCAGGATGAGGTGCTGCGTGAACAGCACATCGTAATCGGTGCGCAACCGCGCCGCCGTGCGGCCAGAAGGCCCGACATAAAACGTGGCTTGCGTTTCGAAGAAATACGGCGCCAGGCCTTCGACCCCGAACGCAGCCCAGTCGCGCGCGGGGCCCATGCCGAAATCATGGCGCATGCCAAGTTGCGTGTCCCAATATGCTGCGACCGCATGGCTCCAGAAGACCTCGAGGTCGGCGTCTTCGGTGCGACCGCCGCTGCGTTCGCCCTCGCTGCGCAGCCAGAGCTTGTCGAGATCGTTGCCATACCAGCCCTGCATCTCCCAACGCTGGCCGCTGCCGTCGTCGCCATGCGTATACTCGAGTTGGTCGATCATCAGCATGCCGATCGCCGCATCGTCGAGCATGTCCATGCCGGGCATGTGATCGTGGTCGATGCCGTCCGCATAATCCGGGCTGCGCGCATCGGGCGACGCATCCTGCGTCCAGCCACAAGCGGGGAAAATCACGGCTGCCGCGAGGAACGCAAAGCGCACGATTGCCGATGTGCAGGCGCGCGTGCTCACGACACCACCACCTCGCGCATCATGCCGGCTTCCATGTGGTAGAGCATATGGCAGTGATACGCCCAGCGTCCGAGCGCATCGGCGGTAACGCCATAACTGATGCGCTGCGCGGGCTGCACGTTGATCGTGTGTTTGCGTACCAGGAATCCGCCGTCCGCGTTTTCCATCTCGCTCCACATGCCGTGCAAGTGGATCGGATGATTCATCATGGTGTCGTTGATCAGCACCATGCGCAGCCGCTCGCCGGCACGAAAACGAATCGGCTTGGCATCGGCGAACTTCACGCCGTCGAACGACCACATGTAGCGGTGCATGTTACCGGTCAGGTGCAGTTCGATCTCGCGTCCGGGTTCGCGCGGGTCGATGGAGCCGCCGAGGGTGTGCAGATCCGCGTAGGTCAGCACGCGCGGCCGTTGTCGCGCAGGCCGGTGCCGGGATCGTCCAGGTTCGTGCGCGGCGTGTCCACGCGCATGTCCACGCCCGGGTTGTCGTACTCGGTGCGCGCGTGATGCACGGCGGGTACAGCAGACATGTTCATTTGCGACATGTCCATGCCCTGCATGTCCATCCCGGACATGTCCATGCCGCCGTGATCCATGCCGGATATCGCGCCCATCATGTCGGTCATCGCAAGGCGCGCGCGCGGATCCATGGCCGGCACGTCCGCGCTCATGCCGGCGTGCGGCGCCAGCGTGCCGCGCGCATAACCGCCGCGGTCGATGGATTGGGCAAAGATCGTATAGGCGCGATCATCGGATGGCTCCACGATCACATCAAATGTTTCGGCCACGGAAATGCGGAACTCGTCCACCCTGACCGGCTCCACGTCCTGGCCGTCGGCGCTGACCACGGTCATTTTCAGCCCCGGGATGCGCACGTCGAAGATCGTCATCGCCGAGCCGTTGATGAAACGCAGGCGCACCTTCTCGCCACGGGCGAACAGGCCGGTCCAGTTGCCGGTCGGCGTGACGCCGTTCATCAGGTACGTGTAGGCGCAAGCACCGACATCGCTCAGGTCCGACGGACTCATGCGCATGCGGTTCCACATGCGGCGCTGCGCGAGCGCCTCGCGCAGGCCTTGCGTCGCGTACGTCGCGCAGAAACTCGCGGAGCGGTCGGTTGCGCGAAATTGTAGTAATCGCTCTGCTTCTTGAGCGTGGCGAAGATGTGCTCAGGATCGTCGTCGGTCCAGTCGTTGAGCATCACCACGTAGTCGCGGTGCGCCGGGTGACGCTCGCCGCCCGCCGGCTCGATCACCATCGCGCCGTAAAGGCCGGTCTGCTCCTGAAAGCCGGAATGGCTGTGATACCAGTACGTGCCGCTCTGGCGCACCTTGAATCGATAGGTGAACGTTTCGCCCGGCGCGATGCCGGGGAAACTCAGTCCCGGCACGCCGTCCATGTTCGCCGGCAGCAGAATCCCGTGCCAGTGGATCGAGGTTTGCACCGACAGCGAATTGCGCACGCGCAGCATGACGGTATCGCCCTCGCGCCAGCGCAACAGCGGCCCCGGCAATCGGCCGTTGACAACGACGGCTCGGCGCTCGCGACCGGTGAAATTCACCGGCATGGTCCCGATGGTCAGATCGAACGCACTACCCGACAACGCCTGCTGCGATGTCGCCGCCAACAACGGGCGTCCCAGTCCGAGTCCCGCCAGCGTGCCGCCGATGGCAAGCCCCTGCACGAAGCGGCGGCGCGCGGGATCGAAGGGAAAACCTGAATTCATCGGTCGCTGTTTTTCTGGATCATCGGCGGATTGCTACACTGCACCCATCGCAGGTCAAGGAATCAGACCATGAACTACCGCCACGCCTTTCACGCCGGCAACTTCGCCGACGTGTTCAAGCATGCGATTCTGACCGGCCTCATCGAATCGCTCAAGGCCAAGCAGACGCCGTTCCACTATTTCGACACCCATGCCGGTGCCGGCCGTTACGATCTGCGCGGCGACGAAGCGCGCAAGACACGCGAACACGAAGCCGGCGTGCAGCGCATGCTCGACGCGGTGCGCCTGCCCGCGCCGCTGCATATCTATCTGAACATGGTGCGCGCATTGAACTCCGGCAATGCTGCGCACGATATCGCGGTCTATCCGGGCTCCCCGCTTATCGCAAGCCTGCTGATGCGCGAAACCGACCGCGCCACCTTGTGCGAATTGCAGGCCGACGAGACCGCCGCGTTGAAAAAGCTCTTCGCCGGCGACGCACGCATCGCCGTGCATCAGCGCGACGGCTACGCGGCGATGGATGCGCTGCTGCCGCCACCCGAACGCCGCGGCCTGGTGTTGATCGATCCGCCGTTCGAAGCGCAGGAAGCCGAATTCGACACCATCGAGGCGGCATTGGCGAAGGCGCTCGTGCGCTGGCCGACCGGCATGTATGCGATCTGGTATCCGATCAAACTGCGCCAACAGACCGCGTCCTTCCAGCGCAGTTTCGCGCGGCGCAAGATCGCCAAGGTGCTATGCGCGGAATTGCTGCTGCATCCGGACAATTCGGCGCTGCGCCTGAACGGCTGCGGCATGGTCATCGTCAACCCGCCGTGGAGATTCGACCACCAGCTTGCCGAACTGATGCCTGCGCTGCGTGAACACCTCGCCCAAGGCCGCTTCGGCCAGCAGCGCGTGGAGTGGCTGACGGGGGAGTGATCATGTCTATCCGTTCGCGGAAGCAGCCGGCTTCACGCTGCGCATCAGCACACCGGCGTAATAGGCGATGTAGTAGCCGATCACGATGCCGAAAATCGCCAGCGTCAGCGGACTCTTCTGATAGGCAGCGAATGGATTGGCGTTGATCTGGTGCGCGGCCTGCATGGCCGGATAGACGATCATGAAGCGGTACGCGATGCGGCCGAGCAGCAACGCCGAGACAAACAGGCCGATATAGGTGTGCGGCGTGTAGAAGCTGCCCTGCTCCGTGGTCTCGAACCTGGTGTGGCGCAGACCCAGCCAAGCCAGTGCGACGCCGCCGGCGACGCCTGCGGCCATCGCGGCAAACAGTTCGACGTTGCGCGCGGATACGGCCAGAACCAGTGCGCCGATGACGCCGAACAGGATGATGCGTGAACGCATGCGCATGGGCTGCACGCGTTGGCGTCCGATGTTGCGACGCACGCGCCGGTACATCGCAAAGGCCACGAACGCGGCGAAAAGCAAGGGTGTAACGAGTTTTGGGTCCATTTCCAACACCTGTTTCGGCAACGAGGTCAATCGCTGACATCCGGCTCGAAGAACGACCAGCGGATTTCGGGAAAGCGCGCCTTCATCGCGGCTTCGACGCGGTTGATCGCATCGATCAGCTGCGCGCCGGAAAGCTCGCCGCGCATCTGCGCCTTGGTCGCGACCATGACATCGGGACCGAGCTGCAGCGTGATCAGGTTGAACAGGCATTCGACTTCGGGCTGGGCGCGCACAAAGGTTTCGAGTTCGGTGCGCAACGCCGGCTCCACACTCTGCCCGACCAGCAGCGACACTACCTCGCGCGCGACGAACACGGCGACTACGCACAGCAGCGCGCCAATCGCAATCGAGCCGGCGGCATCGAAACCGGATTGCCCGTAAGCATGGTCGCCAGCACCGCCGCCAAGGCAAAAGCAAGGCCAAGCAGGGCTGCCAAATCCTCGCCGAAGATCACGATCAGTTCGCTCTGGCGACTGTCGCGGAACCAGCGCCACAGGCTGCGATCCGCGCGCGCCTTGTTGACCTCACGCATGCAGCCCCACATCGAAAACGATTCCGCGACCATGCCGAAAGCGAGCACGCCGACCGCCAGCCACGGCCAGCGCAGCGGTTCGTGTGTTTCGAGCTTGTGGATTCCTTCATAGATCGAGAACATGCCGCCGACGCTGAACAGCAGCAAGGCGACGAGGAACGACCAGAAATACACGACCATGCCGTAGCCGAGCGGATGATCGGTCGACGCCGCACGCCGGGCATGGCGCATGCCGACCAGCAGCAGGCCCTGGTTGCCGCAATCGGCCAGCGAATGCACGGCTTCGGCGGCATCGAACCTGAGCCGGTGACCACGGCGGCGAGCAATTTGGCGACGAAGATGGCGAAGTTCGCGCCGAGCGCGAGCAGGATGGTTTGAGCGAGTTCGCCTTGGCGGACATGTCAGGTTTTGCGTTTGCGCGGCGCGCGTTTGGGCGACGGTGCGGATGCCGCGAGCGCCCCTTGCTGGCGTTTGCTCAGGCCGGCGCGGACGAGTTCGTAGGAACGGCGCAGGAAATCTTCCACCTGCGCGCGCGTGAAGCGTTCGGGTTCGGTCAAGGTGATCCAGAACGGGCGCGCCGCGTAATGCCCCGGCACGATGCCGGCCTGTGCGGTCAGCTCGACAAAGCGTCCCGCATCGACCGCAAAGGAAATCCGGTCGCGCTCGGGTCCGCACAGGCAAAGCATCGCAAACGCGCGATCCGCGACGCTCAGCACGAGTTCGTCTTCGCGCCGGATCGCCGCGCTCGTGCCGGGCCACGCACCACACATCTTTCGAGTTCCGCTGCGTCCACGTCTGCACCCGTCGCAAGGCCGCCACTTTAGCAAAACTCCACAGTACGGCGTGATCAGGCTACTGCGGGAGCGGCGGCGCCCTGCCGGCGGAAACGTCGTTGCACGCGGTCGAACCACAGGTAAATCACCGGCGTCAGGTACAGGGTCAGCACCTGCGAAACCAGCAAGCCGCCGACCACCGCCAGGCCCAGCGGGCGCCGCGATTCGGCGCCGGCGCCCAGGCCCAGCGCAATCGGCAGGGTGCCCATGAGCGCCGCCATGCGTGGTCATCATGATCGGACGGAAACGCACGAGGCAGGCCTCGAAGATGGCCTCGGCCGGCGGCTTGCCGGCTGCGCTGCTGCTCCAGCGCGAAGTCGATCATCATGATCGCGTTCTTCTTGACGATGCCGATCAGCATGATCAGGCCGACGAAGCCGTACAGATTCAGGTCGATGCGGAAGATCAGCAAGGTCAGCAGCGCGCCGACGCCGGCCGTCGGCAGGCCGGACAGGATGGTCAGCGGATGAATGAAGCTCTCGTAGAGAATGCCAAGCACGAGATAGATCACGAAGATCGCACAGCACGAGCAGCATGCCCATGCCTGCGATCGACGACTGGAACGCTTGCGCGGTGCCCTGGAACGATGCCGGTGATCGTGTCCGGCATCTTGAGCTTCGTCATTGCGCCATCGATGCGCTGCACGGCCTGGCCTAGGCTCACGCCGGGCGCGAGATTGAACGACACCGTCACCGCCGGGACCTGGCCGAGATGGCTGATCGTGGCCGCGCCGACGATTCGGAGAAACTCGCCACGGCGGACAGCGGCACCAGCTTGCCGCTGCCGCCGCGACATGTAGAGTTGCGACGAGCACGCCGGATCGTTCTGGTCTGGCCGGGTCGACCTGCATGAAGCACCCAGTACTGGTCGATGGCAGTGTAGATGGTGGAAACCTGCTGCGGCGCCGAACGCGGTGTACAGCGCGTTTTCGATCTGTGCAGCGCTGACGCCGAGCGGCCGCCGCCTCGTCGCGGTCGATGTGCACGATCGAGCTGCGGCGTTGGCGATCTGCAGGTCGCTGGTCACGTCCTGGAATCCCGGCAATTTCGCGATCGCGGCGACGAGTTTGGGCCCGAACGCGAACAGTTCGTGCGTATCGGTATCCTGCAGCGTGTACTGGTACTGGGTCTTGGTCAGGTGGCCGCCGATGCGGATGATCGGGATGTTCTGCAGGAAAACCGTGAAGCCCGGGATGCCGGTCAGTTTCGGGCGCAGTTCCTGGATGACCTCCTGCGGCGATGCGCGTTCGCTGCGCGGCTTGAGGGTGACAGATCATGCGACCCAGATTCAAGGTCGACGGACTGCCGCGAGACGCCGATGAACGAGAGCACGCCGGCGACATTGTGGTCGGCGCGGCATGATCTTCGCCGCTTCCTGCTGCTTGCGCGCCATGTCGTCAAAACCGACGTCCTGCGCGGCTTCGGTGAACACGAACAACTGGCCGGTGTCGTCCTCGGGCAGAAATCCCTTCGGCACCTTCACGAACAGGACGACGGTCGCAAGCAGGATCAGCCCGAATGCCGCCAGCACGATGCGTTGGTGCGCAAGGCCATGCCGTCAGCGTGCGCCGGTAGAAGCCCGCCATCGCCTCGAAGCCGCGTTCGCAGGCCTGGTAGACGCGTGCCGTGTCTGCTCGCCATGATGCGGCTTCAGACATGCGGCTGCACAGCATCGGCGTCAGGCTCAGCGAAACGAAGCCGGACACCAGCACCGCGGCGACGATGGTCACCGCGAATTCGTGCAGCAGCCGGCCGATGATGCCGCCCATGAACAGCACCGGGATGAACACCGCCGCCAGCGACAGCGTCATCGACACGATGGTGAAGCCGATCTCGCGCGCGCCGTCGAACGTCGCCTGCAGCGCGGTCTTGCCCATTTCCATGTGCCGCGAGATATTTTCCAGCATGACAATGGCGTCGTCGACGACAAAGCCGACGCACAACGTCAGCGCCATCAGAGAGAGGTTGTCGAGGCTGTAGCCAAACGGATACATGATCGCGAACGTGCCGACGATGGACAACGGCAGGGCCAGCGAAGGAATGATCGTCGCCGAAAGGTTGCGCAGGAACAAGAAGATCACCAGCACGACGAGGAGCAGCGCGAGCAACAGGCTGAACTGCACCTCGTCGACCGAGGCGCGGATGCTTTGCGTGCGGTCGAAAAACACCTTGAGCTGCACGCCCGCCGGCAACTGCTTCTCGAATTGCGGCAGCATGGATCGGATGCGTTCGACCACCGCGATGGTGTTCACGCCCGGCTGTTTCTGCACGGCCAGCACGACGCCGCGCACGCCGTCGAACCAGGCGATGTGCTGGTTGTTCTGGATGCCGTCGTAGACATGGCCGATGTCGGACAGGCGCACCGGCGCGCCGTTGCGATAAGCTCACGATCAGTTTGCCAAACGGCTTGGCCGCTTCGAACTGGCCGTTGACCATCACGTTCCAGGTGCGCTTGTCGCCGTACAGCGTGCCGGTCGGAAGTTCGACGTTGCCATTCGCCACCGCCGCCTGCACCTGGTCGATGCCGATATCGCGCGCTGCCAGTCGCGGATGGATCGAGGTCGATGCGCACCGCGTACTTGTGTCGAGCCGTAGACATTGACCAGGGCCACGCCTTCGACCATCGACAGGCGCTGGGCGAGCAGCGATCTCGGCGTATTCGTCCACCTTCGACAGCGGCAGTGTCTTGCTCGTCATGCGTCAGGTAGAAGACCGGCGCATCCGCCGGATTGGTCTTGCGGAACGTCGGCGGCGTGGTCATGGTCGGCGGTAACTGGCGCAGCGCGGCGGAAATGGCCGATTGCACGTCCAGGGCGGCGGCATCGATATCGCGATCGAGAGAGAATTGCAGCGTGATCTGGGTCTGGCCCAGGCCCGAGTCCGAGGTCATCGAATCCAGCGACGGAATCGAGGAAAATTGCTTCTCCAGCGGCGTCGCCACCGCCGAGGCCATCGTCTCGGGCGACGCGCCCGGCAGGCTGGCGGTCACCTGGATGGTCGGGAAATCCACGTTCGGCAGATCCGACACCGGCAGCAGCCGGTAGGCCACGATGCCGAACACGATGATGCCGATCATGACCAGGGTGGTCATGATCGGGCGGCGCACGAAAATTTCGGAAACGCTCACGGCAACGCTCAATTCGAGGGCGGCGCGATGCGCACCGGCGTGCCGTCGGCGAGGCGCGACTGGCCATCCGTCACCACCGTCTCGCCGGCACTCAATCCGCTCGCGATAACCGCTAGGCCGTTCACGTCGCGCGCGACTTTCACGCTGCGCTGTTCGGCGCGCGAATCGGGTTTCACGACGAAAACATAGTCGCCGTCCGGACCCTGCTTGACCGCCGCGGCCGGGATAGCGAGCGCATTCGCTTGCATCGCGAGCGTCATCGACACGTCGACGAACTGTCCGGGCCACAGCACCTGATCCGCGTTCGCGAATTGCGCACGCAGCTTGACCGTGTTCGTGGCCGGATCGACCGCGTTGTCCACAAATGCCACGTTGCCACTCGTGCGCGACGCGGCGCCCTCGACCCAGGCTTGCGCCGGGAGCTCACCTCGCGCCTGGGCCGTACGCACGCGGTCGACGTCGCGACCGGGTACGGCGAAGGTCACGTAGATCGGCGCGATGCGATTGATCACGAGCAGCGAATTGCTGTCGTTGGCCTTGACCAGATTGCCGGCCTGCACCAGCACGCGCCCGGCGCGGCCGTCCATCGGCGCGGTGATGCGCGTGTAGCCCAGCGTGAGTTTCGCGGCCTGGACATTCGCCTGGTCGACCTTGACGCTCGCCGCCGCCGCGGCTTCTGCCGTCACGTACTGCTGCATCTGATCCGCGGAAATGAAGCCTTTCTTCGCGACCGGTGCGTAACGCTCGACCTGCGCATGGGTCAGATCGCGCGCGGCCTCGTCCCTGGCCAGCGCCGCCTGCGCCTGCGCCAGCGCGGCCTGCGCCGGACGCGGGTCTATGCTGAACAACAGTTGGCCTTTCTTGACTTCGTCGCCATCCATGACATGCACGTCGAGCAGTTGCCCGTCGACCAGCGATTTCACCGCGACGCTATCGATCGCCTCAACCGTGCCCACGGCCTGTACGAGTTCAGGCATCGCCTTTTGCACGACGCGCGCGGTTTCCACCGGCACGGCCTCGCTGCGCGGCGCGGATGGTTTTCCCGAACAGGAGGCAAGCGCGACGGCGACACACACGATTCCAAAACGAATCCCGTACAACACGATCTCCCGCGGCAAAAATCGCAACGTCCGCGATTATCGCGCGACGACGCGCGGCGCAGCGTAAAGACTTGTGAAGCTCTCCCACCCTGCCGAAAGTCACGTTGTCTCTGCGCGTGCATGCTGCACACGCTAAACTGCGCGTCCCGCGCCGGCATGAAATGCTTTTGGCGCTGTTTTCGTTGGCGATACGCATGCAATTGTTCGACGCTTCCCTGCCGCGCGATGCTCGACATCGCGCCTTTTGGAATACTCCGCCCGGCAGCGCCGCCGCGCTCGCCATCGCGCAGTCCGCGCACCGCCATGCGGGGATCGTCGTTGCCGTCACCCACGACACGCATGCCGCGCACGCGCTGGAATCCGACTTGCGGATCTTCTGCGGGCGACGATCTGGAAATCCTGCATTTCCCGGATTGGGAAACCCTGCCCTACGATCTGTTTGCGCCGCATCCGCAGATCGTCTCGCAGCGCATCGCCGCGCTTTTCCGGCTGCCGTCGATTAGCCGCGGCGTACTCGTGGTTCCCGCAGCGACGCTGATGCAACGCCTGGCCCCGCGCAGCTTCATCGGCGGATCGAGCCTGATGCTGGAACTGCGCCAGCGCCTGGATCTGGCCACCGAACAGCAGCGCCTGCAGGCCGCAGGCTATCGCAACGTACCGCAAGTATCCGAACCCGGAGACTTCGCCGTGCGCGGCGCCCTGATCGACATTTTCCCGATGGGCGCGGCCGAGCCGTATCGCATCGAATTGTTCGACCGCGAAATCGATTCGATCCGCAGCTTCGATCCGGAGACGCAGCGTTCGCTGCATAAAGTGGAAAAAGTACAGCTTGTTGCCGGCGCGCGAATTCCCGCTCACGGACGAATCGACCAAGGTCTTTCGCAACACGCTGCGCGAGCGTTTCCCCATCGATACGCGCCATTGCCCGCTCTATCAGGATTTGAAGGAAGGCACGACGCCGGCAGGGATCGAGTATTACCTGCCGTTGTTCTTCGAGCGCACCGAAAACCTGTTCGATTACCTCGGCGCGAATCCGCTGTTCGTGCTGGCGGAAGACGCGCTCGCCGCAGCCGATGCGTTCTGGCAACAGGCACAGGCTCGCTACGACAGTCGCGCCCACGACATCGAACGGCCGATCCTGCCCGTGGCCGAGCTGTATCTGCCGCCGGATCGGCTGCGCGAGCAGTTGAACCGGCACCTGCGCGCCGAATTCGTCGCGGCCGGCACGAATCCACATGCGGTCGACCTCGGCGCGCTGCCGGCGCCGGAGTTGCCGATCAACCGGCGCGGCGAAGCACCGGCACGGGAACTCAAGCGCTTTCTCGACAGCTACGACGGGCGCGTGCTGATCGCGGTGGATTCCGCGGGCCGCCGCGAAGCGTTGCTCGATCAGCTTGCTCAGGCGGATTTGCATCCGCAGGTCGTGCATTCGTGGCAGGAGTTCCTCAAAGGTCACGACGAAGCTGGAGACCACCGTCGCCGCGTTCGACGACGGCTTTGCGCTCACCGATCCTGCGCTGACCGTTCTGACCGAGCGCCAGTTGCTCGGCGAACGCGCGCAGCAGACGCGCCGTCGCAAGGTCGCCGCGCGCGATCCGGAAACCGTCCTGCGCGACCTGTCGGAGCTCGCCATCGGCGCGCCAATCGTGCACGCGGACCATGGCGTCGGCCGCTACCAGGGCCTGACCAAGCTCGACGTCGGCGGCGGCGGGGAATTCCTCGTCATCGAATACGCCAATGCCGACAAGCTCTACGTGCCGGTCGCGCAATTACATCTGGTCGTCGCGCTATTCCGGCACCGCGCCGGAACTGCGCGCCGCTGCACTCGCTCGGGGGCAACGCCTGGGAGCGCGCCAAGCGCAAGGCCGCGCAGAAGGTCCGCGATGCGGCGGCCGAACTGCTCGCCCTGTATGCGCAGCGCGAAGCGCGCCAGGGGCACGCACTCGTCTTCGACCGCGCGCTGTACGCGCAATTCGCCGCCGCGTTCCCGTTCGAGGAAACGCCGGACCAGTTGCAGGCGATCGAGGCCGTGATCGCCGACCTCGCCTCGGGCAAGGCGATGGATCGCGTGGTCTGCGGCGACGTCGGTTTCGGCAAGACCGAGGTCGCGCTGCGCGCGGCCTTCGTCGCCGCGATCGCGGCAAGCAAGTCGCCGTGCTCGTACCGACGACGTTGCTCGCCCAGCAGCATTACCAGAATTTCCGCGACCGCTTCGCCGACTGGCCGGTGCGCGTGGAAGTGATCTCGCGCTTCAAGTCGAAAAAGGAAACCGACGAGGCGCTGGCGAAACTGCGCGACGGCAAGATCGACGTGATGATCGGCACGCACCGGCTGCTGCAGGCGGACGTGAAGTTCAAGGATCTCGGCCTCGTCATCGTCGACGAGGAACACCGCTTCGGCGTGCGCCACAAGGAAGCACTGAAGAAACTGCGCGCCGAGGTCGATCTGCTCACCCTCACCGCGACGCCGATCCCGCGCACGCTGAACATGGCGATGGCAGGACTGCGCGACCTGTCCATCATCGCCACGCCGCCGGAGCATCGCCTTGCGGTGAAGACCTTCGTCACGCCATACGACGCCGCCACGGTGCGCGAGGCGTTCCAGCGCGAACTCGGGCGCGGCGGGCAGGTATATTTTCTGCACAACGCAGTCGACAGCATCGAACGCACCGCGCGCGAACTCGCGCGAACTCGTGCCCGACGCGCGCATCCGCATCGCCCACGGCCAGATGCCGAGCGCGAACTCGAACAGGTGATGCTGGATTTCTACCGCCAGCGCTTCAACGTGCTGGTGTGCACGACGATCATCGAATCCGGCATCGACGTGCCGAGCGCGAACACCATCCTGATCGACCGCGCCGACCGCTTCGGCCTCGCCCAATTGCACCAGTTGCGCGGCCGCGTCGGGCGTTCGCACCATCGCGCCTACGCCTACCTGATCGTGCCCGACAAGCGCGCCTTGACGCGCGGATGCGGAAAAGCGCCTCGACGCCATCGCCGCGATGGAAGAACTCGGCGCCGGCTTCACACTGGCCACCCACGATCTGGAAATCCGCGGCGCCGGCGAGCTGCTCGGCGAGGAACAATCCGGACAGATCGAGGAAATCGGATTCGGCCTCTACTCCGAACTGCTCGACCGTGCCGTGCGTGCGCTCAAGTCCGGCAAGGTGCCGGATTTCGACCTCGCCAGCGAGCACGATGCCGAAGTCGAACTGCATGTCCCGGCCTTGATCCCCGACGACTACCTCGCCGACGTGCACGCGCGCCTGACCCTGTACAAGCGCATCGCCAGCGCGCGCGACACGGATGGCTTGCGCGAGCTGCAGGTGGAGATGATCGACAGTTTCGGCTTGCTGCCGGATAGCGGTGAAAAACCTGTTCGCCGCGGCGGCGCTCAAAGCTCGGCGCGAACGCGCTCGGCATCCGCAAACTCGAACTCGGCGAAAACGGCGGCCGCATCGTGTTCCGCCCGAATCCGGCGATCGAACCCATGACCATCATCAAGCTGATCCAGACGCAGCCGAAAACCTATGCGCTGGACGGGCAGGACAAACTGAAAATCCGCATGCCGCTGCCCGGCGCGGCGGAACGCCTGGGCGCGGCGCAGGAGCTGCTGCGCACGCTGGCGGCACGGCCATGAAGCACGCTGTCGGTGAAGGTGAAACCCAACGCGCGCGCCAGCTCGCTGGAACAAGTCGGCGACGGCTGGCTCGCGAAAATCAAATCGCCGCCGGTCGACGGCAAGGCGAATGCCGAACTGATCGCATTAATCGCCGAAAAATTCGGCTGCCGGAAAAATCAGGTGACAATCAAGGCGGGTGCGGGCGGGCGGGCGAAACTGGTGCGTATCGAGGATTAAACCCCGTCTCCACTCAACTTGCCCATGAACTGCCGGTAATAACGCAACTCCTCGATCGAATCGCGCACATCGCTCAAGGCCGTATGCGTGGATTCCTTGGTGAAGCCCTTGGCCAGTTCCGGCGCCCAGCGCCGCGCCAGTTCCTTGATCGTGGACACGTCGAGGTTGCGGTAATGGAAAAACCGCTCCAGGCGCGGCATCAGGCGATGCAGGAAACGCCGGTCCTGGCAGATGGAATTGCCGCACATCGGCGATTTGCCGGCCGGCACCAGGCGGTTCAGGAAATCCACGGTCAGCGCTTCGGCCTGCGCCATGTCCACGGTGGAATTCAGCACGCGCTGCCACAGGCCCGATTTGGCGTGCTGCGTGCGGTTCCAGTCATCCATCGCCTCCAGCCTTGCAAGATCGTGATGGATCGCAAACTCCGGCCCTTCTCCCAATATATTCAATGATTTGTCTGTAACTATGGTGGAAATTTCGAGGATGGAGTCGGTATTCGTATCGAGTCCCGTCATCTCCAGATCGATCCAGATCAGATTGTCTTCGTGCGGCAACGGTAGGTTCATGCGGCGAATCTTCCTGTCCAGTTGTCCGTACCTTAGCATTCGTGCCGCAAATCTGCCCAGTCCGGCACGATTTGCGCATGGCCAGACTCACCACTAGACTCCGGCACTTGTGTCTGTGGCTTTCAGGGAAGCCGACATGGACCGCATCCTGCTAGTTGAACCTTCCGCAACACGCCGGCGCGCGATGCACGGGCAGCTGGCGGCGCGCGGGTTCGCGGTCAGCGAGTTGTCCGACTATGCGCAGGCGCTGCCGCTGATCGAGCGCCTGGGCAGCACGACGCTGGGGTTCCGCGGCGTCGTCATCGGCTGGCCGGAACACAGCGACCCGATTGCCGAGCAGGTTTTCTCGGTACTGCACCGCGACGAGTTCGAGCATTTCGCCGTGCTGCTGCTGGCCGACAACAATGACGGCGCGGCGGTGAACTGGATGATGAAGCGCGCCAGCACCGGCCTTTTGCTGTGGAGCGACTACAGCGAATGCGCTGAGGCGATGGCCAAGCTGATCAATCCGCCTTCGCCGGTGACGCAGGATCTGGACGTCGGCGGCCAATCGCACCTGCGCGTGCTGTTCGTCGACGACTCGGCCACGGTGCGCATCGCGTTTCGCCGCCTGCTGATGAAGCACGGCTACCTGGTCGAAACCGCCGAGGATGTCGAGGACGGCTGGCGCAAGGCGCAGGCGACAGCATTCGACCTCGCCATCGTCGACTATTTCATGCCCGGCGATCCGGGCACGGTGCTGGTGCAGCGGCTGAAGAACGATCCGCGCACCGCGAACGTGCTCGCCGCCGTCATCACCGGTACCTATTCCGATCGCGTCATCAACGAATCGCTGTCCGCGGGCGCGCTGGAGTGCCTGTTCAAAAGCGAGGCGCGGGAATTGTTCCTCGCGCGCCTGGGCTCGCTCGCGCGTACCGTGCAGGATCGCAAATCGGTCGACGCCGAACGCCGCCGTCTGCAAAGCATCCTCAGTTCCGTCGGCGACGGCGTGTACGGCGTGGATGGACGCGGCACGATCCAGTTCATCAACCCCGCCGCGCTCGACATGCTCGGCTACGAAACGGTCGACGACTTGGTCGGCGAGTCCGCCTACGACAGTTTCCACCACAGCTACGAGGACGGCACGAGCGTGCCGCGCAGCGCCTGCTTCCTGTCGCAGTGCTACGCGCAAGGCAGCCAGGTGCCCGGCTGGCAGACCGTGTTCTGGAGCCGCGCCAAGCGCCCGGTACCGGTGGAATGCACGGTCTATCCGATGCAGGTTGAAGGCCGTCGCGAAGGTTCCGTGGTCGCATTCCGCGACATTTCCGCGCGGCGCATGCTGGAAGAAGAACTGCGCTGGCAGGCCAGCCACGACGCGCTGACCAAGCTCAACAACCGCGCCTGGTTCGAAACCCAGCTCGAGCAGGAAATCGCGCGCCTGAAGCGCACCGACCAGGTGTCGTTGCTGCTGTTCCTCGACCTGGACCGTTTCAAATACATCAACGACACCGCCGGCCACACCGCGGGCGATCAGTTGCTGGTCGAGATCGGCAGGCGCCTGTCCGCGCGCCTGCGCGCCAGCGACCACATCGCGCGCATGGGCGGCGACGAGTACGCGGTGATCCTGCGCAACGTCAACAACTCCGACATCGCGCAGATCGCCGACGAATTCCGCAAGGCGCTCGGCGCCCTGCCCTTCGTCTACGGCGGCAAGAGCTATCGCGTCGGCACCTCGATCGGCGTGGCGCGGCTCGACCAGCACACGCCTTCGCAAAGCGAGGCGATGGCGGCCGCGGACGTAGCCCTGCACCTGGCCAAGCGCAACGGCCGCAACCAGATCCACGTGTTTTCCGCCGATACCGACCAGCGCGCACGCATGGACATGGAACTGGGCTGGTCGGCGCGCCTGGAATCGGCGCTGAAGAACGACGGTTTCGCGCTGTGCTTCCAGCCGATCCTGCCGCTGGCCAACCTCGACTACGAGCACCTGCCGGAACAGCATGGCGCGCTGTGGTCGCGCTACCAGCGCCAGCACGGCCAGCAGCAGCGCATGTTCTACGAAATACTGATCCGCCTGCGCGCGCCGGATGGCTCGCTGGTCGCGCCGAACGCGTTCCTGCCCGCGGCAGAACGCTTCAGCATGGTCGCCGACATCGATCGCTGGGTGATCCGGCACGCCTTCCAGGCGCTGCGCGAACAGAATCGCCATGATTCGCCGATGGGGCTGTCGATCAACCTCGCCTCGCAATCGCTCGCCCACGGCAACCTCGGCGGCTTCATCACCGATTGCCTGGTCGAATTCGACGTCGATCCGCGTGCGGTGATTTTCGAGATCACCGAAGCAGGTGCGATCAATCATCTGGAAGCCACGCGCCATTTGATCGCCGAGCTCAAGCCGTTCGGCTGCCGCTTCGCGTTGGACGATTTCGGCATCGGTTTCTCGTCGTTCGCGCACCTGAAGCACCTGGACGTGGATTTCCTCAAGATCGACGGCTCCTTCATCCGCGAACTGCTCAACGATCCGGTCGATCTCGCCGTCATCAGTGCGATCACCAACATCGCGCACTCGATCGGCAAGATCGCCGTCGCCGAGCATGTCGACCGCCCGGAAATCCTGCGCGCCCTGCACGCCTGCGGCGTCGACCAGGCCCAGGGGTTCTACATCGGCAAACCGCAGCCGACCCTGCGGGCGGCGAATGGCCAGCTGGAATTGATCCAGGATCACGTCGCGTCAAAAGGAAGCGCCGCTTAACTCGCATGCTAATCTGCATCTATGCAGGCACACACCGCGAGCATCTACTGGCACGACTACGAGACTTCCGGCACCGACGCGCGGCGCGACCGTCCGGTGCAATTCGCCGGCCAGCGCACGACGCTCGATCTCGAGCCCGTCGGTGATCCGACATCCATCTTCTGCCAGCCGGCGCCGGACGTGCTGCCGCAACCGGGCGCGTGCATGGTCACCGGCATCGCGCCGCAGCGCGCGATGCGCGAAGGTGTCGGCGAAGCCGAATTCAGCGCGCGCATTCGCGACGAACTGGGCGCGCCGGGCACCTGCGGCACCGGCTACAACTCGATCCGTTTCGACGACGAGTTCACGCGCAACCTGCTTTACCGCAACTTTTACGATCCCTACGAGCGCGAATGGAAGGACGGCAACTCGCGCTGGGACATCATCGACCTGGCGCGGATGTGCTACGCCCTGCGACCGCAAGGCATTGAATGGCCTGTCAACGAGAAGAACCAGCCGAGTTTCCGGCTGGAGCATCTGACTGCCGCGAACGGCGTCGCGCACGTGCAGGCGCATGATGCGTTGTCCGACGTGCAGGCAACGATCGCGTTCGCGCGTCTGCTCAAGCGCGCGCAGCCGCGCCTGTGGGATTTCTATTACGGCCTGCGCCGCAAGACCGAAGCGTTCAAGTACCTGGATTACGCGCACCGCGCGCCGGTCCTGCACGTTTCCTCGCGCTATCCGGCTGAACGCGGATGCACGGCGATGGTGGCGCCGCTGGCCTCGCATCCGAGCCAACCGAACGGCGTGATCGTCTACGACCTCGCGATCGATCCCGCGCCGCTGATCGAACTGGACGCGGACGAAATCCATGATCTCGTGTTCACTCCGAAGGCGGACCTGCCCGAAGAATTCGCGCGCATTCCGCTGAAAACCGTGCACGCGAACAAATCGCCGGCACTGGCGCCACTCGCGGTGCTCAAGGATGTGGACACGCGGCGCATCGGGCTGGACGTTGCGCTTTGCGAAAAGCATCTGGACGCCCTGCGCCGCGCGCCGGACGTCGCCGAGAAAGTCCGCCGCGTTTTCGCCGTCGAACGCGAGGCGAAGGCTGCCCTCGACCCGGAATTGGCGATCTACGCAGGTTTCCCGAGCGATGCCGACAAGCGCCTGTTCGCCAAGATCCGCGGCACGCCACCAGCAGGCTTGCGCGAATATGCGGACGCATTCCGCGACTACCGCTATGCGGAATTGCTGTTCCGTTACCGCGCGCGCAACTGGCCGCAGACGCTGGACATTGCCGAGCGTGAGCGCTGGGCGGAGTTCCGCCGTCGGCGCCTGAGCGAATCGACGGCGCTGACGAGCGTGACACTGGACGAATATTTCACACAGATTGCCGCGCTGCGTGCGAATCCGGCGACGAACGGCGCGCAGACAGGCCTTGCTCGACCAGCTCGAACAATGGGGCCATCAAGTCGCGCAGGACATCGACTACACCATCGCATCACCATGAGCAAAACCTATTTTTCCAGAAACACCTTCGCGTTCCTGCGCGCACTTGATCGCAACAACAACCGACCGTGGTTCCACGCGCACCAGGCCGACTACGAGCGCCATGTGCGCGAACCGTTCCTGCAACTGATCGCCGACCTGCAGGCGCCGCTGGCGAAGATCAGCGCGCATTTCCGCGCCGATCCACGCAAGGCCGGCGGCTCGCTGTTCCGCGTGCAGCGCGACACGCGCTTCGCCAACGACAAGACGCCGTACAAACCCTGGGCCGGCGCGCGCCTGTTCCACGAGCGCCGCCGCGAAGTCGCCGCGCCGTCGTTCTATCTGCATATCGCACCCAGGGATTGTTTTGCCGGCGGCGGCATCTGGCATCCGGAACCACCGACGCTCAAGCGCATCCGCGATTTCCTCGCCGACAATCCGGCGGCATGGAAGCGCGCCACGCAGGGCAAGACTTTTCGCCAGCATTTCGCATTCTGGGGCGAAAGCCTGACGCGCCCGCCGCGCGGCTATGCCGTCGATCACGAACTGATCGAGGACTTGAAGCGCAAGAGTTACGCAGCCGGTGAAGACTTCAGCGAAGCGTTCGCCTGCTCTTCCGAATTGCGGCCCTTCGCCGTAGCCACCTTCAAGCGAATGGCACCGATGATCGATTACCTGTGTGCTGCGCTCGAGTTGGAATTCTGATCGTCAGGCGCGAGCAAAATCGAACGCCAGCACATCGCGGATATCGTCCCGTAGCCACCATCGCCATCAACAGGCGCTCGATGCCGAGCGCGACGCCGGCGCAATCGGGCAATCCGGATTCGAGCGCAGCGAGGACGTTTTCGTCCAAAGGCAATTCCGGCAATCCACGCTCGCGGCGGCGCGCGTTGTCGTGCACGAAGCGGGCGCGCTGTTCGGCTGCGTCGGTCAACTCGTGGTAGCCGTTCGCCAGTTCCTGCGTGCCGGCGTACAACTCGAAGCGTTCGGCGACTGGCGGAAACGCCATCGCGGATTTTCGCGAGCGCGCATTGCGATGCCGGATAGTCGAATACGACCGTGATGCGATCGCCGGGAAAATTCGGCTGGATGCGGTGCGTGAGCAACAAGTCCAGCCAGTCGTCGCGCGACAGCCCCGTACGCATCGACACGCACGTCGCCAAGCGCAGACTGCAATTGCGCATTGCCGGCGGCAAACGGATCGAGGCCGATGGCCTCGTGGAACAAATCCCGATAGGCGATCCTGTGCACTTCCGCGCGCTTTGCCGGACAGCGCAAGCGCCGCCTGCACGAGCTCGACGGTTTCGTCGAGCGAGCCGCCGGTGATCCCAGCCGACGCGGTACCACTCCAGCATCGTGAACTCGGGGTTGTGCCGTCGTCCGGCCTCGCCATCGCGGAAAACCCGACCGAGTTCGAAATTGTCGCCGATACCTGCGGCGAGCAGGCGCTTCTGCGCGAATTCGGATGAAGTGCGCAGCCAGCGTTCGCGCAGTCCGGAATCGACAGGCCCGGAAAACCGTGTCATGAAGCTGGCAATGTTCGGCTCGGTGTTCGCGCCTGCCGAAAGGATCGGCGTCTCCACTTCCAGCACGCCGCGTGACCGCGAAGAATTCGCGGATCAGAGCGTACAGGCGTGCGCGCAACTCCAACGCAGTGCGAAGCGATTCATTCCTGCGCACGCAGAAACTCCACGAGCCGCGCTTCGTCCCAGATCTCGATACCCAGACTCGTTCGCCTTGTCGAGCTTGGAGCCGGCTTCGCTGCCAGCGACGACGAAACTGGTTTTTTTTGACACGCTGCCGGCAACTTTCGCGCCGAGCGCTTCGAGTTTTTCCTTGGCCGCGTCTCGGGTGAGCGAAACCAGCGACCCGGTCAACACAACGGTCTTGCCGGCGAGCGCACCCTGCGCTTCGCGCTGCGGTTCGGATTCATTCCACTCGACGCCGGCGGCGCGCAGTTGCGCAATCGCATCGCGGTTGTGCTTTTCGGCGAAGAACGTGGCGATGTGCGCGGCCATGATCGGACCGACATCAGGCACTTGCATCAGTTCGTCCTGGCTAGCCTGCATCAGTGCATCGAGAGAGCCGAAATAACGCGCCAGCGCCTTGGCCGTGGCTTCGCCGACATCGGGTATCCCGAGCGAATACAGGAAGCGATCCAGCGTCGTGCGTTTGCTGTGCGCGATCGCCGCGATGAGGTTTTCCGCCCATTTCGTCGCGATCTTGCCGTTTTTCACCGTCTCGGGCGTGGTGCCGTCGCGCTCGTCGGCACGGCGCTTCATCTCCAGCAGATCCTCGAGCGCGATTTGTACAAATCCGCAACCGAATGGACGTAATCAAGGTCGCACAAATCCTCGATGTAGCGTTCGCCAAGGCCGTCGATGTCCATCGCGCGGCGCGAGGCGAAATGGAAGATCGCCTGCACGCGCTGCGCGGCGCAGCTCAATCCGCCGGAACAGCGCGCGACGACTTCGCCTTCGTCGCGCACAATGGCGGAACCGCATACCGGGCAATGCGCCGGCATCTTCCACGGCCGCGTGTGCGCTGGCCGCTTGTCCATGCACCACGGAGACGACTTCGGGTATCACGTCGCCGGCGCGGCGCACGATCACGGTGTCGCCGACGCGCACGTCCAGGCGCGCGACCTGGTCGGCGTTGTGCAACGTCGCGTTGGTCACGGTGACGCCGCCGACGAACACGGGCTTGAGCCGCGCCGTCGGCGTGGCCGCGCCGGTACGGCCGATCTGCACGTCGATCGCCTCGACCGTGGTCGTCTGTTCCTGCGCCGGGAACTTGTGCGCGATCGCCCAGCGCGGCGTGCGCCCGACGAAACCGAGCTCGCGTTGCGCGGCCAGGTCGTCGAGCTTGTAGACCACGCCGTCGATGTCGAACGGCAGCGTGTCGCGCTGCGCGCCGATGCGGTGGAAATATTCCAGGCAGCCGGCCACGCCGTCGGCAACGCCGACCAGATCGCTGACCGGGAAGCCGAATTCGCGCAAGCGGCGCAGCGTCGCCGAATGCGTCGCCGGCAAATCGAATCCCTCGATTGCACCGACCGCGTAAGCGTAGAACGCCAGCGGGCGACGCGCCGTGATGCGCGGATCGAGCTGGCGCAACGAACCTGCCGCCGCATTGCGCGGATTGACCAGCGGCTTGATCTTGCCGCCGGAAGCGCGCGCAGTCACGTTGTATTTCTCGAAGCCGGCACGCGGCATGTAGACCTCGCCGCGCACTTCGAGCAAGCGTGGCACGTCCTTTCCGCGCAGGCGCAGCGGAATGGCTCTTGATGGTGCGCAGGTTCGCGGTGACGTCCTCGCCGGTTTCGCCATCGCCGCGCGTGGCGCCCTGCACGAACACGCCGCCCTCATAGCGCAGGCTGATGGCGAGGCCGTCGAATTTCGGTTCCACGGAAAATTCGAGATCGCCGCGTTCCAGCCGTTCGCGGATGCGGCGCGCGAAGTCCGCGACCTCTTCATCGCTGAACGCATTCGACAGCGAAAGCATCGGAATTGCATGGCGCACCTGCGCGAACTCGCGCGATGGCGTTGCACCGATGCGCTGCGTCGGCGAATCCGGCGTGCGCAGGTCGGGATGCGCGACCTCGATGCCTTCCATCTCGCGCATCAGCGCGTCGTACTCGGCATCCGGGATATTCGGCTCGTCGAGGACGTGGTAGCGGTAATTGGCGTCGGCGAGGCGTTCCCGCAGTTCGGCGGCACGTCTGGCGATGGCGGCATTCGATGTCATCGGCGCAGTTTACCCGCTGGCGCGCTATGCTTGCGCATCGCATCGGGGATTCCGACATGGCCAAATCGAAGTGGACGGCGTTTGCGCATACCGACAAGGCTTACGACTACGCCGGCGACAAGCTGGCCAAGGCCTGGAAGGCCTTGCACGCCGGCGACCTGGAGCCGTTCCCGGACGAAAAACACGTCGCGAAACTGCTCAAGGCCAATCCGAAAACTGGGCAAGGATGCGGCAAAAATCGCCGCGCAATTGCAGGACGCCTGGCGCGCGTTTCACCGAGGCGATTTCCAGGAAGCCCACGATAGCGGCGTCGCATTGAAAGCGCTCGGCGCCTCGGTTGCGATCAAGGCCGGCGGCATCCATGCGACCTACCTGCTCAAGTCCGACAAGGACAAGCTGGCGCGTTACGCCGCGCTGGCCGATCTCGCCGAAGCGGCCATCGCCGCCTTGCCCGATGAGGCCAACAGCCACTATCGCCGTGCCTTCGCGCTGGGGCGCTACAGCCAGAGCCTGTCGATCGCGCAGGCGCTGGCGCAGGGCATCGCCGGCAAGGTGAAGTCCTCGCTCGATGCCGCGCTCGCGCTCGCGCCCAAGCACGCCGAAGCGCGCACCGCACTCGGCCTCTATCACGCCGAGATCGTCGGCAAGGTCGGCGGCATGCTGGCCAAATTCACCTACGGCGCGAGCGCAGCCGAAGCGGAAAAGCAGCTTGAAGGAAGCGCTCAAGCTCACCCCGGATTCACCCATCGCCGCATCGAATACGGCAATGCGCAACTGCTCCTGCTCGGGAGCAAGGGCGAGGACGCCGCTGCCGCGGCATTCGCCAAAGCGGCGGAGCTCAAGCCGCGCGATGCGATGGAGCGGCTGGACGCGGAATGGGCGAAGGCTCAGCTCGCATAAATCCGGCGCGAGTATAGTTCCCGGCCCATGGACGCCGAGGCCGCACCAACACAGCAAATCGCCGCCGCGCCGGTGCTCGACGCACGCGCCAAGCGTGCCCTGCTCTGGCTGGTCGCGTTCTCGTTCTTCATGCAGATGCTCGACTCGACCATCGTCAACACGGCGACGCCGAGCATCGCGGACAGCATGGGCATCGCCCCGCTCGACCTGCGCACGGCGCTGACCAGCTACACGCTCGCACTGGCCGTGTTCATCCCGTTGAGTTCATGGCTCGCCGACCGCCGCGGTACGCGCGAGATTTTCTGGTGGGCGATCCTCGTGTTCACGCTCGGCTCGCTCGCCTGCGGCTTCGCCCAGAACCTGTGGATGCTGGTCGCCGCGCGCGTCGTGCAGGGCTTCGGCGGCGCGATGATGATGCCGGTCGGACGTCTCGCGCTGGTGCGCGCGTTCGACAAATCCGAATTCGTGCACGCGATGAGCGTGGCGACGATTCCGGGCCTGATCGGTCCGGCCATCGGCCCGCTGCTCGGCGGTTTCTTCGCCATGTACGTGTCGTGGCGGATGATCTTCTTCGTCAACATCCCGTTCGGCATCGTCGGCCTTTATCTCGCGCGCCGCGCCATGCCGGACTATCGCGGCGCACGCGCGCCGCTGGATGTTTCCGGATTCTTGCTGTTCGCGCTCGGCGCCGGCGGATTGTCGTGGGCGCTGGAACAACTGAGCGAAGCCGTCTACGCGCAGGGATTCGTGTTCGCAATCGTTGCGATTGCCGCACTGGCACTGTACTGGCGCCGGTCCTCGCGCGTGGCCGCGCCGATCGTCGACTTGCGCCTGCTGCGCATCCGCAGCTTCCGCGTCGCCTTCAACGGCGGTTTCGCCACGCGCCTGGGTGTCGGCGGCATTTCATTCCTGATGACGCTGCTGTTCCAGGTTGGCTTCGGCTATTCGGCGATCATGGCAGGCGCCCTGCAGATTCCGCAGGCGCTGGCCATGCTGCTGATGCGCTTCTTCGTCGGGCCGATCCTGAAATACCAGGGCTACCGCCGCGTACTGCTCTGGAACACGGCGCTCGCAGGAATCCTGGTGATGGCGTTCGCGACCATGAGCGCGGCGACGCCGATCTGGCTGATCTGCGTGCAGGTGTTCGTTTACGGCTTCGTGATGTCGCTGCAGTACACGGCGATGAACACGCTCGGCTTCGTCGATCTTTCCCACGCGCAGGCAAGCATGGGCGCGAGCATGACCAGCACCGTGCAGAACCTGTCGATCAGTTTCGGCGTCGCCTTCGCATCCTTGCTGATGGCCCTGTACATCGGCGACGGCCCGCACGATGGCGAAAACTACATCGCCGCGTTCCGCGTCACCATGCTGATCCTCGGCGGCGTGACGGTGCTGTCGGCGCTGATGTTCATGCGTCTGCCGGAGGAGCTAGTCTCAGGCGTCGCTGACGTAGCGCTCCAGCGTCGCCGCGGCATCGCCCGCGACGATGTCGGCGGACCAATCCTCCATCATCGTGATCAGCGCGAGCTTGTCGAACTCGCGCACGAAACGCTGCACGATGGGTTCGGGATCGGGCACACGCTTGGCGTCGGCAATCAGGCCGAAATGCACGCGGCCGTTGTACGACAGGATCGATACACCCATGCCGACGGTGCCGTTCTGCGGCACCCAGAACATGAGTTCCTTGACCTCGCAGCCGGCCAGGTACAACGGCATCTGCGGACCGGGAACATTGGTCGCCACCGCGGTCGCCTTGCGACTGAACAGGTCCAGTGCCATGCGCTGCAGCGCGACCGGCGCCATGCCGACGGCGGCGAGCAAGCCGAACGTGAGCGCGGCCTGCTTGCTGCGCTTGAGCGCGCGCATCGACTCCGCCACGCATTCGAGCCGGCGCAGCGGATTGGCCTCGCCGACCGGCAGGTCAAGGAACACGAGGCCGAAATGATTGCCGAGCTTCTTCGCGTGCTCGAGCGGACGCAGGGTGACCGGCACTGTGGCGCGGATCGTGAGTCCATCGACTTTCTCGCCGATCGAGATCAGGTAACTGCGCAGCGCGCCCGCCGCGCAGGCGAGCAGCAGGTCGTTGACCGTGCAACGCAGGATGCGGCTGACCGTCTTGGCCTCGCGCAGCGGCAGCGGATCGGCCCATGCGCAGCGCTTGCGTGAGCCGAGCGCCCCTTTCTTGAACCGCGTCGGCGGGTCGTCGGACAAATTCAGCGCCACTGCCAGTTCGCGCGCGATTTCCGAGCCCTCGCGCGCCATCGTGGCGGCCAGCGCCGGATGGCGAAGGAACGCGCCGCCCTTTTCCAGGGCCAGTTCGCCGAGCGCGAGCGCCTTGCCCAGTCCAGCGCGCGTGGGCGCGAGCAGGCGCGAGACCACGCCGCCCTGATCGCTTTTTGAGCCAGGCCTTGGCCAGCGGTGCGCGCCTTTTCGGTTTTGGCGCCGCGTCGGTGAGCGACAGCATCACCTGCACCAGCGCAAGACCGTCCGCATAGCAATGGTGGATGCGCGCGATGACGGCGCTGCCGCCCCGATAATTTTCGATCAACTGGAATTGCCACAGCGGCCGCGCATGATCCAGCGGCGTGGAAGCGAGTTCGCTGACATGGGCTTCGAGCTCGGCCTTGCCGGACCTGGCGGGCAGCTTGGCCACGCGCACATGCCAGTTGAGGTCGAATTTCGGGTCGGTTTCCCAGAAAGCCGCGGCACCGTCGTCGACCGCCTTCTGGCGAAAGCGCGGATAGGCCAGGAAGCGCTCGGCGATCGCGCTTCTTGAGCTTGCGTCCGCGACATGCGCCGACCGAACATCAACAGGCCCGTGATCATCATCAGATTGGTCGGGCTTTCCATGCGCAGCCAGGCGGTGTCGACTTTCGCCATGGGTTCGCGGAATGTCGGCGCATGCTTCGCCATGCGATTCCCCGTTCCGGTGCGCTATCGGGTAGCATCCGGCGAACCACCGCAAAAAGGCAACCCATGGATCACGGCAGCGCCATCCTGCTAAGCCTGTTCATCGTCTTCGTCGCCGCGCAGGTCGGCGCGGAAATCGCGCAGCGCCTGAAATTGCCCGGCGTGGTCGGCGAGATCGCCGCCGGCTGCGTGGTCGGGCCGTCCGTGCTCGGCTGGGTGCAGCCATCCGAGGCGCTGGATGTGCTGGCCGAAATCGGCGTCGTGCTGCTGCTGTTTTCGGTCGGACTGGAAACGCGCCTCGACGAGATGAAGCGCGTGGGCCGCAGCGCCTTCCTGGTCGGCGTGCTTGGCGTGATCGTGCCGTTCGCGCTGGGCACACTGTGGGCGCACGGCTCGGGATTCGACTGGGCCAAGTCGCTGTTCGTCGCCGCCGCCTTCGTCGCCACATCGGCCGGCATCACCGCGCGCGTGCTGCAGGAACTCGGCGCCCTGCAGCGCGAGGAAGCGCGCGTGATACTCGGCGCGGCCGTCATCGACGACATCCTCGCCATGCTCTTGCTCGGCATCGTCACCGCGCTGCAATCCGGCGAGGAACTGCGCCTGTCGCACCTCGCTCGTCGTGCTCGCCGAAGCGATCGGATTCGTCGTCGTGATCGGCATCGTCGGCACGCGCGTGATGCGGCGCGCATCGAACCTGCTGGAAGCGCCGATCAACCCGCTGTCGCCGCTCACCATCGTGCTGGCGTTGTGCCTGGGGCTGGCCTTCCTGTCCACGCAATTCGGACTCGCCGCGATCATCGGCGCCTTCCTCGCCGGCATGATCGCTTCGGAAACGCGCCAGCGCGAGACACTCGAACATCAAACCCAGCCGCTGCTCGCGCTGATGACGCCGTTCTTCTTCGTGATGACCGGCACCAAGGTGGAACTCGCGCAATTGGGCAGCGCCGATGCCTTGATCGCCCTCGCGGTCGTCACGGCCATCGCCATCGTGTCCAAGCTGATCGGCGGCGGACTCGGCGCACTGGGACTGGGCAAGCGCGGCGCGCTCATCGTCGGCGTGGGCATGATCCCGCGCGGCGAGGTCGGCGTGGTGGTCGCCAGCCTCGGCCTTGCCGCCGGTGTGTTTACGCCGCGCATTTACGCACTGATCGTGGCGATGTCGCTGCTTACTTCCATCGTCACGCCGCCGGTATTGGCGGCGTTGTTGCGCCGGCGATATCGCGCGGAAACGATTCGGTAACGCTTACCGCATCCCCGAATCGCACTCCAACGCCACTTCGGCGACGTGTCCTTCCTGTACGCTCGCCTGCGCCGCGCCGCAACGCGGCAGCCTGGCCTCGCCGACGCCCACTTCCACGGAATACTCGCCGGGTGCCACGGTCAAGGAGAAACGCCCGTCCGCATCGGTCGTGGCGCGTGCAACGACGCTGCGCTGCGCGTCGAGGATCAGTATCAGGCGCCGCGCATCGGCGCACTCCCGGGTTCGCCGATGCGTTGCGGACCGGGATGTGCCGGCGAAATCGTCACGCGACCGCTCACGCCGGTCGTGGCCGTGGCATTCGCGCCGGCGAGCAGCAGGGCCCCTGCAAACGTTGCGAGGTTCATTGCGCCGGAATCCTACACCCAAGTGCACGCATCAAAGCACTCCGAACCGCCGGATCATCAGCGTCTTCACGAATTGGGTCAGCCCCATGTAGGCGACGATCACCGCCGTCAGGAACAGCCAGTAGGTGCCGGGCAGCGGCACGAAGCCGAACCACGATGCCGTCGGCGAAAACGGCAGGATCATGCCGATGAGGCAGATCGCCACGCCGGTGGTCGTGAGCGGCAGGCTGGCCCGGCTTTGCAGGAACGGAATGCGCCCGGTGCGTATGACGTGCACGATCAGGGTCTGCGTGAGCAAGGACTCGACGAACCAGCCGGTCTGGAACAGTTTGGCATTCGTTTGCGCGCCGAGAACGAACCACATGAACGCGAACGTGCAGTAGTCGAAGATCGAACTGATCGGACCGACGCAGACCATGAAGCGCGCGATTGCCTTCAGGTCCCACTGGCGCGGCTTGGCAAGGTATTCAGGATCGACATCGTCGGACGCCACCGCGGTCTGCGAAAAATCGTACATCAGGTTGTTGAGCAGCACCTGCACCGGCATCATCGGCAGGAACGGCAGCAGTGCGCTCGCGCCGATCATGCTGAACATGTTGCCGAAGTTCGAACTCGCGGTCATCTTGATGTACTTGAGCACGTTGCCGAAGACCTTGCGGCCCTCGATGACGCCCTCTTCCAGCACCATCAGGCTCTTTTCCAGCAGGATGATGTCGGCCGATTCCTTGGCGATGTCGACCGCGGTGTCCACCGAGATGCCGACATCGGCCGCGCGCAGGGCCGGACCGTCGTTGATCCCGTCGCCAAGGAAGCCGACCACGTGGCCGTCGGCATGCAGGGCCTGGATCACGCGCACCTTCTGTTGCGGATTCAGGCGCGCGAAAACCTGGCGTGGTGCGCGCGGCGACGGTCAGGTCCGTCGTCGCTGAGCGCCTCGATCTGCGGGCCGGTCAGGAACTTTTCCACTTTTATACCGACCTGGCGGCAGACGTTGCGCGTGACCACGTCGTTGTCGCCGGTGAGGATCTTCACCGCCACGCCATTCACATTCAGCGCCTGGATCGCGTCGGCCGCGCTGTCCTTGGGCGGATCCAGGAACGCGATGAAGCCCATCAGGGTGAGGTCTTTTTCATCGTCGCGCGAATAGCTCGGCTTGACCTCGATCTCGCGCACGCCGAGCGCCAGCGCGCGGAATCCGTCGTCGTTCATGTCGCGCGCCACCGCGCGCACTTCGGCGAGTTTTTCCGGCGTCATCGGCAAGCGTCCGCCGCCGTCGCGCACGAACGCGCACACGCCGACGGTTTCCGACACCGCGCCTTTGGATATCAGGAAGTGCCTGCCGGACCGATCGCGCACCACCACCGACATGCGCCGGCGCGTGAAGTCGAACGGCACTTCGTCGACCAGGGTGTATTCGGCACGCAGGCGCGCCGCCGTATCCGGCATCGACCCGTTCGAGCACGGCCACGTCGAGCAGGTTCTTCAGGCCCGTCTGGTGATAACTGTTGAGCCAGGCGAAATCGAGCACGGCTGGCGTCCTCGTCGCCGCGGATATCGGTGTGTCGTTCGAGGATCACGCGATCCTGCGTGAGCGTACCGGTCTTGTCCGTGCACAGCACGTCGATCGCGCCGAAGTTCTGGATCGCGTTCAGGCGCTTGACGATCACGTCCTGCTTGGCCATCTTCAACGCGCCCTTGGCCAGGTTGATGGCCACGATCATCGGCAGCATTTCGGGAGTGAGTCCCACCGCCACCGCGATCGCGAACATGAAAGCCTCGAAGCAGTCTGCCCTTGGTGGTCCAGTTGATCAGGAACACCACCGGCACCATCACCAGCCATGAAGCGCAGCATCAGCCAGGCGAAGCGCTTGATGCCCTTGTCGAAGCTGGTCTCCACGCGCTGGCCGACGAGCGAACCCGCGAGCGCGCCGAAATAGGTGCCGGCGCCGGTTGCGGCGATGACGCCGATGGCGCTGCCGCTGACCACGTTCGAGCCCATGAAGCACAGACAGCGCGCATCCAGCGCGGTTTTCGCCTCGGCGTCGGCATTGGCGAACTTTTCCACCGGCATGGATTCGCCGGTCAGCGCGGCCTGGTTGACGAACAGATCCTTGGCGTGCAGCAGGCGCATGTCGGCCGGCACCATGTCGCCGGCGGACAGGAACACGATATCGCCGGGCACGAGTCCGTCGATCGGCACCTCGAGCTTTTTTCGTCACTCGTTGCGGCGGCGCGTCCTCGTCGGCGCCCTCGGCGTGCTCATCGACTTCACGGCGCACCGTGGCGGTATTGCTGACCATGCGCCGCAACTGCTCCACGGCGCGGCCGGAGCGCGCTTCCTGGAAATGGGCGACGAACACGGCCATCACCACCATCGCGATCATGATGATCGCGCCGATCCGGTCGGTAAGTTCCGACCCGGTGACCCAGGTGATCGCCGCGAGCGCGGTCAGCAGGATGTTGATCGGGTTGGTGGCGAAGCGTTCGAGGATGTGCAGCAGGAAGGGTTTTTTCTTCTCCTGCGCGACCACGTTCGGCCCGAATCGTTCGAGCTTGGATTCGATTTGCCCGGCGTTGAGGCCCTCGGCGGACGCATCGAGCCTGGCCAGCACTTCCGTGCCGTCCAGGCGCGCGAGCTGGGCCAGCTGCGCCGCCGCGCGCGCAGCGATCTCGCCACGGCCGCGCTCGCGCGCGCCGTTGGGGATCAGCATGGAGAAATTGGACAAATCCAGCATGACGACTCCGATCGAGCGGCAGCCTGTCATGCGAGCGATTCGGATGTGCTGCGTCGCCTTGCGACGAGGTCGGCACGTTACCGCTTCAAGCGGAAACGCGCCGTGTGAACGGGTTTCCGCGGACTAACGATGGCTGGCTGCAGTTTGGCTTCTACTGCAAGGGTCCACGGAAGGACGCCCCCGTACTAGAAAGGTGCGCGCAAGGTAGTCGCGCGCGGCGCGCTTGTCAACGGGGACGCGGATGTTTCGCGATGCGGGCCGCGACGGCATCGAAGAACGACTCGGGCAATTCCGCCCGCACCGGTACGCTCCACAGGTCCTGGCGCGAGTAGGCGGCGCATTTGACCGCGTCCTTCTCGGTCATCAGCACCGGCGCCTCGTCGCCAAATCGAGATCCTCCGCGGCGAAAGCATGATGATCGGCGAACGCGATGCTCGATCACGTCGATGCCCGCCCCGCGCAGGCTGCGCGAAGAAGCGCTGCGGATTGCCGATGCCGGCGACGGCATGCACGCGCTGGCCCGCGAAATCGCCCAACGGGCGCCGCCGCGTCGAATCCGACAATGCCACCGCCGTGTCGCCACGCAGGCGCATGGCAACTTCGCCGGGCTGGGCCGCGCCGCCGTTGCAGACACGAAAATCCACGCCGGCGAGCCGCGCCATCGGTTCGCGCAGCGGTCCGGCCGGCAGCAGGCGGCCATTGCCGAAGCGGCGTTCGCCGTCGATCACGCAGATTTCCACATCGCGGTGCAGCCGGTAATGCTGCAAACCGTCATCGGCAACGACCACATCGATATCGACCTGTCGCAGCAGTATCTGACGAACGGCGGCGGCGCGATCCCGGCCGACCGCGACCGGCGCGCTGCGTGGCGCGACGGATCAGGCAGGCTTCGTCGCCGGCCAATTCCGGCGTCGTCTGCGCATCGAGCAGCTATGGGTTCGCGCGCCGATCCACCGTAGCCGCGGCTGACCACGCCGGGCCGGAAACCACGTTCGCGCAAGGCTTCGACCAGCGCGATCGTCAGCGGCGTCTTGCCGGTCCGCCTGCCGTGATATTGCCGACGACGACGACCGGCACCGGCAAGCGCACGCGCGGCAACAGGCCCATCATGTACAGGCGGCGACGCAGTCGCACCCAGCGTGCCGAACAAGAGCGACAGGACACGCGGCAACAAGGACCGTCGCAGCATGCCCGCCGTACCAGACCGCCTGCAATTCGCGCTTCGTCGAACACGAATCAATTACCGCCGTTGTCGCGAAACTGGATCCTGTGCAGCAGCGCGTATTGACCGCCGCGCGCGAGCAATTCGGCATGCGTGCCGGTTTCGACGATGCGGCCGGCATCGAGCACGGCGATGCGGTCGGCATGTTCGATGGTCGACAGGCGGTGTGCGATCACGATGACGGTGCGTTGGCGCAGCAGGCGCTTGAGCGCATCCTGGATCAGGCTTTCGCTTTCGCTGTCGAGCGCGCTGGTGGCTTCGTCCAGGATCAGGATCGGCGCGTCCTTGAGGATCGCGCGTGCGATCGCGATGCGCTGGCGCTGGCCGCCGGACAGCAGCGCCCCGCCCTCGCCCACGCGGCTGTCGAGGCCGTTCGGCAGCGCATCGATGAAATCCAGCGCGTTCGCGGCGCGCGCGGCATCGACGATGGCTTCGCGCGAGGCGCCGCCGAGCGCACCGTAAGCGATGTTGCGCGCGACGGTGTCGTCGAAGATCACGACTTGCTGACCGACCCAGGCAATCTGCGCGCGCAGGTTGTCGAGCGCGTAATCCGCCAACGGCCTGCCATCGAGCAGGATCCGCCCTGCGTCTCGGATCGTGGAAACGCGGGATCAGGCTCGCCAACGTGGATTTGCCGCTGCCCGAGCGCCCGACCAGGGCGGTGACACTGCCCGCCGCGCAATCCAGGTCGATGCCATGCAGCGCCGGGACGCCGAGCGCATTCGGATAGCTGAATTCCACGCCATCGCAACGCGATTTCGCCGCGCGCACGCTCGACGCGCGACGTTGCCGGCTGTCGTGTTCTTCATCCGTGTCGAGCACGCTGAAGATGTCCTGTGCCGCGACCACGCCGCGCTGCATGTTCGATTGCACCGTGGTCAGGCGCTTGAGCGACGGCAGCATCACCAGCATCGCCGTGATCAGCGACATGAACGTGCCCGGGCTCATCTCGCGCAGGATCGCGCCGGGCCGCGTGGCGAGGAAGACCACCAGCGCCAAAGCGAACGCGGCGACGAACTGCACCACCGCATTCGCCAGCGAATTGGTCGAGGCGATCTTCAGGTTCAGGCGCCGGATCGCGTCGTTGACCACGGCAAAACGCCGCGCTCGTATTCGCGCCCGCCGTAAATCTTCACCTCGCGTTGGCCGCCGACGACCTCGTCGACCATGCCGGTGATCGAACCGACCGAATCCTGGATGCGATGGCTGATGCGCCGATAGCGTTTGCCCACGTACCAAACGATCAGCGCCACCGGCGGCGCGAGCACGAACAGCGCCAGGGTCAGGCGCGCGCTGTTGTACAGCATCACGCTGATCTGGCCGACGATCATCAGGCCGTCGAGCACGAGGATCTTCAAGCCATCGGTGCTGGCGTTGGCGACCTGCTCCACGGTGAAGGTCATGCGCGAGATCTGCACGCTCGAAGGCTCGCGCTGGAAGAACGCGGCCGGCAGGGTCAGGTACTTGCGGAAGACTTCCTCGCGCAGGGTCTGGATCACCCCGCGCGCGATCTGCGCCATGTTGTAGCCGGCGGTGTACGTCGCCATGCCGCGCACGAGGAACAGGCCGACGATGAAGATCGGCATCCAGAAGATCGTCGCCTTGTCCTTGTGCACGAACAAGTCGTCGAGCATCGGCTTGATGATCAGGGTGAACACCGAGGCGCAGGCGGCATCGAAGACCATGCCGATCATCGCCAGCAACGCGATCGGCCAGTAGCGCGCCGAGTAGCCGCAGCAGACGCCGCCAGGTCGCCCAGGGCGATGCGGCGGACACCGTCGCGTCGCGCTCGTTCACTGCTTGCCCGTGTCCTTGCTGCGCACGGTCGCGATGGACATGTGCGTGAAACCGAGCTGGCCGAGCGCATCCATCGCCGTGACCACGGCCTGGTGCGGCGTCATCGCGTCCGCGCGCAGGATCACCGGCTGGTCGCGGCTGTCGCCGGCGATGTGCGCGATCGCCTGCTTGAGCGTGGCGACGTCTGGATTGAGCACCTCGTTGTTGTCAACGTAGAAGCGGCTGTCCGCGCCGATCATCACGATCAGCGGATTCTTCGGCGCATCTTCCAGCGTTTCCGAGGCCTGCGGCAGGGTCACCTTCAACGCCGAGTGCTGCACGAAGGTCGTGGTCATCACGAAGAACATCAGCAACGTGAGCATGACGTCGATCAGCGAGATCACGTTGATCTCGAAATCGTCCTGCCGCTGCGCGCCGAGGCGCATGTCAGTGCCCCGCGCGCGTCGCGCGCGCAGCGGGAGCGGTTGAAGCTGGCGCAGGCGCTTCCGCGTGCGCGGACAGTTCGTCGATCAACTGGATGGTCTGCTCTTCCATGTCGACCACGTAGTCGGCGACGCGGCCGCGGAAATAGCGGTGGAAGAAATACGCCGGGATCGCCACGCACAGACCCGACGCGGTGCACACCAACGCCTGGCCGATGCCGCCGGCCATCTTCAGCGGATCGCCGACGCCCGAAACCATCACCGCGAAGAACATCTCGATCAAGCCGAACACCGTGCCGAGCAGGCCGAGCAGCGGCGAGATCAGGGCGATGGTGCCGAGCGTGTTGAGGAACGTTCGAGCCGGTGCACGACGTGGCGGCCGGTGTCCTCGACGCGTTCCTTGATGATGTCGCGCGAACGGTTGCGCACCGACAGCGCCGCGGCGAGGATCTCGCCCAGCGGCGAATTCACGCGCAGGGTTTCGATGTGGCCGGGATCGAGCTTGCGCGTGCGCGCCCACGCCAGCACCTGCGCGCCGAGTTCCGGCGGCACCACGGTCTTGCGCCGCAACGACCAGAAACGCTCCAGGATGATGGCCAGCGCCACCGCCGAACACAGCAGGATCGGCACCATCGCCCAGCCGCCGGCAATCAGGATTTCAAGCACGCGCGAGACTCCGTCAACGAACCGCGGCAATCATAGCAGCGGCGGGCGGATTTGCGGTGCGAAGGAAGCCACGATTAACCTCTCCCCCAGCCCGCTGCGCCGCATCACCGGCTGCGCCACGGCGGCGCGCAGTGAATCGGCGCTGGTCCACAGCGTCGCGCCCGCGCGGGCGCGCGAAACCGCGGTGTAGACGAGTTCGCGGCTGAGGATGCGGTGCTGCGCGTCCGGTGGCAACAGCACGGCGACGTGCTCGTATTCGGAGCCCTGGCTGCGGTGGATGGTGATGGCCCAGGCGCTTTCGTGCGCGGGCAGCGCGCGCGGCGAAAAACTGCGCGGCGCGTCGTTTGCGCCCGCATCGAACCACACGCGCAGGCCGTCGCCGCGATCCAGCGCGATGCCCACATCGCCGTTGTACAGGCCGCGCGCGTAGTCGTTGCGGGTGACGATGACGCGGCCGGCCGTGGTACCAGACTTCCCCGGCATCGAACCCGAAACGTGCGGCGAGCCGTCGCGTCACTCAGCGCGTTGACGCCTTCCGCGCCGAACGGCCCGTCGCGCAGCGCGCACAGGATTTGCGCCTGGCGCAGGACGCGCAGCGCTTCGGCGGGTTCGATGTCGGGCCGCATCAATCGCGCGAACGTGCTTTCGTGAGCGGCGATCCATGCGGCGAGTATTTGCGCGCAGTTGCGCCTCGTCGTCGCAGCGTTTCCAATCCAGATCGCCGCCGTCGGCAGCGAGAATCCGTTCGACCCATTCGACATCGCCGCGGCGCAGCGCATCGAGCGCCGCTTGCAAATCCTTGCCGGCGCGGAAGCTGTGTTCCAGCGTCAACACCTGCCCGGCCAGCGGCGCGCTGGCATCGAGCGGATCCGGCGCACGTGCCAAGCGCGCCGGACAGGCGTTGCGCCAGCGCCTGCGGCACGCGGTTTTCCGGCACGCTGCCGACGATATCGCCGAGCACACTGCCCGCCTCGACTGCGTACAACTGCGCCGGATCGCCGAGCAGGATCAACACGGCGTTCGGACGCAGCGCATCGAACAGGCGCCGCATCATGGCGAGGTCGATCATGGATGCCTCGTCGGCGATCACGATGTCGGCGGGCAGCGGCACATCCGCATCGAACGCGTATTCGTCGCTGTGCGCGTTGAAACCGAGCAGGCGATGCAGGGTTTGCGCCGGCGTCGAAGCGACGTGTTGCAACAGCGGCATGAAGGCGGAATCGCCAGCCAGCGTGGATTCCAGTCTGCCCGCCTCGCGGGCGACGGACTCGGACAGTCGCTGCGCGGCCTTGCCGGTCGGCGCGGCGAGCGCGATGGCCGGATGCGCCGGCAATCCGCAGGCCTGCGCGTGCTTGAGCAGCATCAGCAGCATGCGCAGCACGGTGGTGGTCTTGCCGGTGCCGGGGCCGCCGGTGAGCACGAACACGCGCGCGCCGGGTACGGCGGCAACCGCGGCGCGTTGCCAGCGCGTGGCCTGCGCATCCATGCCGGCGAACAGTTCGTTCACATCCGCGGCTAGCGTTCGCGCATCCAGCGGGAAGGTCCGTGCGGCAGCGCGCGCGCGCAAGGATCTGCGCGAGCCGCGTTTCATGAAACCAGTTGCGCCAGCGTATACAAATTCGCATCGTCCGCGCAAACGAATGGCGCGAACGCGTCGCCTTTGCCGACCCACGCCTGTGCACGCAACGCCTCGATTTCCGTCGCGCGAGAACCCGGCATCGGCAGCGAGATCGCAACGTACATGCCCTTGCGCTTCCGCCTGACTGACCGCCCCCGCCGCGCGCGCGAGCAGGTCCGAACCGCTGCGCTGGCGCACCCAGCGCGCCAGCGCCAGATCGAAATCGCGTTCGGGAATCGCTGTCGCGTTCATGCCGCCACCTCCGCGCCCGCGAAAACATCGTCCAGATCGAGAATCAACTTCGCCGGCCAGCGCCGCCGCCATACGCCCGCGCCGGGCGCGAGGCCAACGCCGCGCAGGAACAGGTACACGCTGTCGCCCAGATGCCGCTCGGGCGAATAGTCGCGCAGGCGTCCGCGCAGATAGCGATGCAGCGCCACCGTGTACAGCAAGGCCTGCAAGGGATAAAAATGTTCGGCCATCGCCGCGTCGAGCGCGGCACTCGGCGTAATCGGACAAGCGCGTGCCGAGCCGGTTGGTCTTGTAGTCGAGCACGTGGTAGCGGCCATCGAAGACGAAGATAAGGTCGGCGAAACCGGTCAGCATGCCGCGCAGTTCATTCGCGCGCAGATGCGCCGGCCAGATGTCGGCGAATCCGTGCGCCGCGCAGGCCGCGCGCAGTTCGTGCATCGACGCCGCGATCGGAAACTGGAATCCGAATTCGGCGACGCGCTCGTGCGCGGGCAAATCCATCAGGCGCAAGCCATCGCCCAGGTCGGATTCGATCGTGCGTTCGAGCATGCGCAGCAAGCCGATTCTCCGGATTCGGGGTTTTCGGCATCCAGGCCTTCCGCCGCCAATCCAGCGAGCAGCACGGAGCGCTCGACCGGCCGCATGCCGGATTGCTCCAGCGCCTTGTGCACAGCGTCGCCGAAGCGGCGTCCGCGAAAGGCATCCAGCGCCAGCAATTCCGGATGCTCGGCTTGCGCCACAGCCGCCTCGATGTCGGGCACCGCGACTTCGGATTCGTCGGCCGCCGCCGCGTCGGCGTCTTCGGCGATGCGCCGGCGCGTGATGCCGGTGAAGCTGTGCAGCCATTCGAACGGACGCAGCGCGGGCAACGGCGAACGCGGCGAACGCTCCGGCGGTGTGGCGTGTGCGGCGCGATACTCCATGCCGCCGCGTGCGGCAGGCTCGACCATGTTCATGTCGGCGATGGTGGCCACCAACGCCGGCATCGAGGCCGCCGTCAAGGTGAGGCCGCGGCTTTCCATCGCGTGCCGCAACAGGATGTCGATGGCCGGCATCTGCCACGCTGCCCCGCCAGATTCTTCGCGATCGACCCAGTACACGTGCACGGCGCATTGGGCGCGCGTCAGCGCGACGTAGAGCAGGCGCTGGCGTTCGTCCAGATCCTCGTTGAAGTGCCGGCCGAGGTTTGCACCAAAGTCCTGCGATCCGACATCGATGCAAACCCGTCCAGCCTCGTCGTGGAAACGCAGGACCTTCGGCTGATGCTGTCCGCTGCCATCGAATATGCGCCATGCCAGCGGCAGAAACACCACGGGGAATTCCAGGCCCTTGGCCGCATGCAGGGTCATGATGCGCACGGCATTGCCCTCGCCCAGCACGCGCACACGCTGGCCGCGATCGTCCTCGCCCGCGCCCTCGCGGCGCAATTGCGCGAACCAGGCAATGGCGCCCTCGGCACCCGGCTCCTGCGCTTCGCGCGCGGCGATCAGCTCGCCCAGGTGGCGCAGGTCGGCGACAATGCCAGCGCCATCGGGCAGTTGCAGCAAGACGCTGGCCCGCTGCGTGAGCAGATCGACAATGGTGCCGAGCAGACCGCGCGTTCGCGCCAATTCGTGCCAGCGTGCGAATCGATCCAATTCGAGTTCGAACCCGGCAACGTTGGATTGCAAATCGAGGATGGCGCGCAGGTCGAAGCCGAGCAGGCGGGTGGCGAGCGCGCCGCGCACCGCGGCAGCGTCGTCCGGATGCATCACGGCAGTGAGGAACAATTCCAGTTCCTGCGCCACCGCGCCGTCGAGCACGCTTTCGCGGCTGCCCGCGCAAGGCACGCCGCGCGCGGACAGGCGCCTGCGCATCTGCGTGATCTGCGCGTTCCTCGGCACCAGCACCACGATGTCCCGCGGCTCGATGCGTTTGTCGCCGAGTGTCGCGGTCGATCCGGTCAGCATTTCGACGATGCGTTCGGTGCAATCGTCGAGGACGACGGATTCGGTCTTGCCGTGCGCAATCTTCGGCCCACCCCTGCGTCTGGATGCAATCCCGGGGATCACATGCAGACGCAGTGGCGGGGCGGGGTCACCGTCCTGCCGCAGTGCCTTCTCCTCCGCCTTGCCGCTGCAGCGCATCGGCTGGTACGCGATGCGCGCGTCACCCAGATCGCTCACCCCGTACAACGCGTTCAGCGCAGCGACCAGTGCTTGCGTCGAGCGGTAATTGGTGTCCATCGCGCAGCGCCGCGCCGCGCTTTCGCGCGCCTTGAGATAGGCGGCGATGTCGCCACCACGGAAACCGTAGATCGCCTGCTTGGGATCGCCGATCATGGCGAGCCAGCCGCGTGGTTTGCCGTCGGTGCCACGATAAATCGCATCGAAGATCTCGAACTGGTGCGCGTCGGTATCCTGGAACTCATCGACAAGCGCGAACGGAAAAGCCTCGAACAGGACCCGCGCGAAGTGGTCGTCACCGCCACGCACACGCGCATGGACGCCGCCGATCAGCATGGAAAACGTCAGACCTTGCAGTTGCCCGGCGCGGCGCGGCATTTCCGCCCGGCAGAATTCGCAGGCGGCGGCCAGCACGCGACCACGCGCGAAGTCTGCGCGTCGTTTGGCGCTGTGCGCCAACTCACGCAATTCATGGATCAGTGCGTTCTCGCGCAGGCGCAACCTGGCCGTATCGTGCTGCTGCGCATCGAGTTCGGCATCCTCGAACTTGTCATCGACCTTTGCCTCCAAAACGTCCGCCACGTCACCGCCGACCTTGAGCGCCGCGCCAATGGCGAGCAGACGCGATCGCGCGGCGCTATTCGAGCGCTTATACAGATCGGCTTCGCAGAGTTCATCCAGCTCGCGCAGCTTGTCCGGTTCGCGCAATCGCTCGATTCCGGCATCGAGCGCATCCAGACCGTTGGGCTCCACGACCGGATCGCCATGCGCAAGCATCCCGTGCACGTCACGCAGCAGGCCTGCCGGCCCATCGCGGAAAAGCCGGCTTTCGGCGGCCTCGACCAGCGCACCGCCGAAGTAGCGACGGCGCCAGAAGTCCTCGACGCATTCGCGCCGCAGCGCGCCTTCGTCGAGAAATCCCTGTGCCGCAGCCGCCGCCCCAGAATCCAGCGGGAAATCGCGCAGGACACGCTGGCACAACGAATGGATTGTGCCGATCGGCGCACGGTCGAAATCGATGCGTGCGAGTTGAATTCTGCGCAGCGCCGGTTTCGCCGCCTGCGCATCTGCGAATTTTTCGGCGAGCCACTGAAGTACCCCGTCGCGTTCGGTGCCCGTGGCAATCGCGCGTGGCTTGTCGAGCGCAATGCGTTGCAATTCGTGCTCGGCGTCAGCGAGCCGCGCGCGCAGGCGCTCGCGCAACTCCCGCGCCGCCGCCTCGGTGAAGGTGGCGACGAGAATCTGTTCGACCTTCACTGACGGGTCGCCTTCGAGCAGCAGGCGCAGGTACAGCGCAGCGATGGTCCAGGTCTTGCCGGTGCCGGCGCTGGCCTCGATCAGCACGCGATCGGGCGCAGCAATGGGCAGCGTGCGCCAGTCGAGGATCGCCGTCGACTCGCTCATCGCTGCGTTCCTGCCAGTTCATGGAGCAGCGCCGTGTAGCCGGGATCGAGCACGCCTGCCACTGTCACGCAAGTTTGCGCGAAGGCCCGCGCAGCAGCCGAATCGCCCCGCAGAAAATCGAGGTCGCGCAGGAACAGCGCGCCGTAGCCCGGCGCATACTTTGATTCGCCGTTCTTCTGAAATTCGTTACCCAACCATGTCTGTTCCGCCATTGCCGTTCGTGAATCGATTTCCGCTGCGCACCACGCCCACGCCGTCTTCGGCGGAAACAGCAAGGGGACGTTCGGTGCCTGCCGTGCCAGCTCCAGCAAGGTACGCAATCCGGTGCGCAGTTGGGTCGCATCTTGTTCGATGATCGCGTCGAGCACCGGCGGACTCCTCTCGCCTTCTTTCTTGCTCACTTCGACGAACGCGGCTCTGACTTCATGCCCGCTCAGGCGCAGCGCGGCGTAGCGGATGTAGAACGGCAACAGGTCGCCGAAGTCGGCCTCGCGCCCGGGTCGCACGCCCACCACAGTCCGGCCCCGTGCGCTGGCGAAAAGATCACGCACGTTGCCGGTGAGCCGCATGTCGCCAAGGTCGAAATCCACCGCACACGGCTGCTGGCTCGCCTCGGCGCCCAGCGCACTGCGAACCTCGTCGAGCAAAGGTTGCGTGAGCGCGCACACGTCGGACCAGGCTGCCGCGCCGATCAGACCGCCGGCGCTCCGGCCGGAGCGCGCCAGTTCCGGTGGCGCGGTGTCCGGCAGTCTGCTCCAGCCGCGACGCAAGGCCTCAAACAGGAAGTGTTTTTCGACCGTATCGCGCCGGTCGAAACCCGGCCTCCAGCGGTTCGCTGTCGAGCGCGGCATCGTCTTCGAGCGCGCCGCGGTCGATACCCGCGAATTCGCGCAATTGCGCCTTCAGCGGGTCGCGCCAGAAGCGCGTCAAGCCATCGAGCGTCCAGACTCGCGTTTCATCCCGCGCCGGCTGCGCAGAACCTGCCAGATCGATGAAGGCGACCGGTTCGACTCGCGCATCGGCGTTTTTCGCGAAGCGGCCGTTGAAAGAAAACAACCGCGCGTCGGATGCGTCGTAATAGCGCACATCAAACGGCTGCTGCGGATGTTCGATCAGCCACGGCCGCTTGTCCTTTCCGCTCGGGTCGTGGCACTCGTCCAGGAATTGCAGCAACTCGGCCAGCGGCGCGGCAGGATCGATGCGCCGATCCTCGTGCGCATCCCGGCCGATGTAACTGATGTGCAGGTGCTGGCGCGCCGCCATCAGGGCTTCGAGGAAAAGCTGGCGATCCTCGCGGCGCGTATCGCGATCGCCGCGCCGGGGTTGTTCGAGCATGCTGATTCAGGCCCGTGTCGGCGCCATCGCGCGGGAACTCGCCCTCGTTCATGCCGATGCAGGCAAACGACGCGGAACGGAATCGAACGCTGCGGCACGAGGCCGCAGAACGTCACGCCACCGAGCAGGAAGGGCTGGCGTTCGGACACCGCATCGAGCTGGCCGCGCACGGCTTCGCGCGCGACGCTCCACGACAGCTTCTGAGCGCCGGCTGCCGCGGATTGCGTGCCGAGCTCGGCGAGCGTGCGCCGCAGCGCATCCAGCGCGCGACTCTCCGCGGCATCGTCCGCGTCGGCGCGAAACAGCACGTCGACCCACTCGCCCAGCCAGGCGCACCAATCGCGCAGGCGTCGCGGCTGCGCAAATCCGTCGCGCAGCTCGCGCAGGGAATCGAGCAGGCGGTGCACGCGACCGAGCACGAGCGCAGCGGACGCGTCGATGCCCGGCAGCGGCAACACATCGTCGAGAAGCCGGCCGTCGACAAGTTGCCCGTCCGTATCCGCGCCGGCGATGGCGCCGGCGAAGATGCGATCGAATCCGAACGTCCAGGAATTGTTCTCCACCGCCGCGCCGCCGGCCTGTGCCTTCATTGCGGCATCCAGGCCCCAGGCCACGCCGGCGCGGCGCAACGTGGCTTCCAGCATGTCGCGATCGTCGCCATCGAGCCCGAAGCGTCGCGCCAACGCGGGAACATCGAGCAGGTCGAGCACTTCGCTCAGCGCGAAACGGCTTTCGCCCAGATCGAGCAGCTTCGCGAACGCGCGCAATAGCGGATGCGTCTGCGCCAGGCGCACATCGGCCAGATGCCAGGGAATTTGCGCCGGGATCATCGCTGTAATGCGCCGCCTCGCCGAACACGGCAGGAAGATACGGTGCGTACGAGGCGATGTCGGGCGCCATCACCACGATATCGCGAGGTTGCAACGACGCATCGTCCGCGAGAAAACGCAGCAACGCATCCTTGAGCGCTTCGAGCTCGCGCAGGCGCGTGGTGCAGGAGTGCACGCGCAGGCTCGCATCCGCGGACGTCGCGGGAATCGCTTCCGCCCGCTTCGGCTTGCCGGCACGGATGCCATCCTGCAAACACGTAAGCAGATTCGGGGACTGCGCCGTGCGCACGCCTTCGCCCGCGTCGAGTTCGATGCCGGCGCCTTCCAGCGCGATGAAGAAATCCTGCGCCATGCGCCCGAGCGAAACCAGCAACGGATGGCCAATCTCGAAATGCCATTCCTCGTCGATTTCGCCTTTGCGCAAAAGCTCGCGCTTCGATTTCAGGTCGGCCCAGTATTCGCGGCAAGGATCGGGAAAATAAAGGTGCACCGCGCGATGCGCAGACACGGCACTCAGTGCGGCGAGTACATCGGCCGGCAAATGGCTGACCCCGAACACGTGCAGCGGCTCGGATGCGCCGTCACCGCGCGCGGCCAGCGCTTCGACAATTTGCGCATGCCGCTGCGCGCGATGCGGCCCGGCGGATACGTTCTGGCGCAGGCGGCGCCAGAGCGAGCCTTGCCAGTCCTTGGCGCGGCCTTTCTCCCAATCCTCGATCCAGTCCGGCCGGTAGATCAGGTACTGGGCGTAGACGCCGGCCAGACGATCGGCCAACTGGAAACGCCGCCGCTCGCCGTCGTCGGCATCGATCAAACCCTGCACGCGCGCGTCGTCCAGCGCCGGCAACAGCGCGTGGATGTGCCAGCGCAGATTCTCTTTTTTGAAGCCGGCATCGGATTCGCCGCCAAGCACGCTTCTCGGCCGCGCGCTCCAACCATTGCCAGGGCTGGATGAGATCGAAATTCGCCGCGATGCCGCGCGATCCACGCCGCGCGATTTCGCCGAGCAGCCAGCGCCCGAGTCCCGGATGCGCAACGACAATCGTCTGCGCCGCCAGCACATGCTGCCGGTTGTTCCGAATCCAGCGCGTCGAACAGCTCGCCGGCAAGCGCTTCCGTGCGGCTGTCGCGATGGACGAAAAATCCGGTCATCCGGGGATGATACCGGCAAGCGTCTCAAATCCCGCGATCAACCCCTGACGCCAATCCGGCAAGCGAACGCGCTTGCCCGAACGCCTCAGCCACCGCCGCCGTCGAAATCATCGCGGAAAATCGTGTCGGTGTCGACGCTGCCGTAAACGTCCCCATTGTCGGTCGGACGACTGCACCGCATCCGCCGCCGAATTGCCCGTGAAGACCAGGCGTTGGACGAAAACGGTCGCGCCGCCCATGACGAAAATCGCGCCGCCCTTGCCCTGGCCATTCGCACCTGCCAAGCCATCACTGCCGCCACTGCCACCCAAGCCGTGCTGCGCCTGGTTGTTGCTGAACGTGCAATTCGTTGAGGTTGGCTTTGCCACCCGTGCGCACGAACAAGGCGCCACCCAAACCGCCCCACCGCCGCCGCCACCACCGGTACCGATGTTCTGGGTGCCGAATGTCACGAAGGAACTATCGCCACCCTTGCCGCCGAACGAACCCCCTGCGCCGCCGATCGACTTGAAGTACCCGAATGATCGTATAGCTGTCCCGCCGCCGCCGCCACCGCCGCCATATCCGCCCGCTGCCGGCCGGCCCGGCGCCGCAAAGCGCATATCCGGCGCCACCGCCACCGCCGCCGAATCCGCCATTGCCAGCCTGCGTGGCATTTCCCGTACCGCCGCCGCCGCCACCGCCGCCATCGCCGCCATTGCCGCCGATATGAATCCAACCGTGCCGGCAATTCCGCCGGTATTCCCAAACGGTCCGCCATTGCCGCCACGCGTGGCTTCTACGCCATAAGCCGGTGAACTCGACCATCACCGGTGCGTCTTCGCCAAAACCGCCGCCGCCGCCTGCATAAAAAATGCCGAGCGGCCCATTCGTGCTGCCGCCGCCGCCACCGATGCGCACGATTGCCGGTAAAGGTAACGTAGTCGGCCGCGAATTTGCCGCCGCCATTGACGAAGACCGCACCGCCCATCCCCGCCGCGCCGCCGCCGGCACCGTCGCTCTGTACGGTCGTTCCGGCGCCTCCCTGCGACGTGCCGTCAGCAAGGGTGACCTTGCTCAAAACCAACGTATCGGAAACGAAAAAGATGCCGTTGTCCCCGGCGCCATGACCGCTGCTGCCATAGATGGTCAACAACGCCGAGCCCGGCCCGACAATCGCGATCTGGCCGGTGATGTTCGGCAACACCGCGTTCAACCCGATCGCGCCGCTCTGCGAAGTCAAATCGATCGTGTCGTTGCCGGTGCCGGTCTGGCCGACATCGGTCGTGGTGTGATTGACCGAGGCCAGGATCGCTTCGCGCAGCGTCACCAAGCCGTTGCCAGCAATGGTGTCGTCGCCCAGGCTGTTGACGACAAGCGTGTTGGCGCCGGCGTTTCCGCCCAAAGCCAGCAGCAGGGCCGTGGGCAGCGTTTTCAGCAGCAAGCCGCGTCGGCGGCGATGATTCCGATGATGGACGAACATTTGCAGTCTCCCGGTCGATTCGAAATTCACTCGAGGTTGTTGACCGGTAAACGGCAAAAGGCCTGACTTCCTATCAATCCTCGCGCCAGTAGGGATGCCGGTCGCGGCGACCCCTGCTCGATGACCTGCGGTGTTGCATCCGGTGCGAAGCGGATCGCCACGAATCCGGACTGCGCGGAGTTCAACAGGTTCACGCCCACGCCTTGGTAGCGTGCCACAACCGCATCGTTCGGATGATGGAAGCGATTCATGTAGCCGGCGGAAATCAAGCCGAGTTCCGGACGCAGCTCCTCGATGAACGGCGCGCCCGAAGACGTCTTGCTGCCGTGATGCGGGACTTGCAGGATAAGATGCGCGGCGCTCGGAGCGAGCGCGGACGCGACTTCGGGTTCGACAGCTTTCGTGATGTCCCCCGGTCAGAACCAGTTCGCTGCCGCCACTGCGCACCGCGAGCACGCAGCAGCGGTCGTTATCGACGCCGAGACAGCGGCTCGCGCGGATGCACGATGCGAAATTCCACGCCGTTCCAGTTCCAGGATTCGACCGGCCAGACACTGCGTCGCGGGAATCGGTCAAGCCGCGCGGGCTCGCCGGATTCGACCGCGATGCCCGGCCATGCCGCCGCGACCGCCGTTGCGCCGCCGGCATGATCGTTGTCGCCGTGGCTGATGATCATGCCGGTCGACATGCTCGATGCCGAGCGCATGCAAGCGCCGGCACGACCGTCGCTTCGCCGAAATCGAATCCCGATGGAAATTTCGCGCCGGCATCGTAGATCACGGCGTGATCGCGCGTGCGCACGACGAACGACAGGCCTTGCCCCACATCGAGCATGTAGGCGGTGAACTCGCCGTCGGCCAGCGGCGCGCGCGCAGGCCAAAGCAGCGGCAGGAACAGGAACAGCCCCAGCGCGCGTGCCGGAACGCCGCGCGGCATCAGCAACCACAATGCGCCGAGCATGGCCAGCGCAAGCGCCGCCGTCGAGGCTTCCGGGAAATACCATAGGGCGCCCGGCCACGCCGCCATCTTCTCCAGCAACCACCACAGCCACTGCATGGCCCAGCCGGCGAGTTGCAGCAGCGGCGCGCCGAGCGTGGGCAGGATCAACACAAGCAATGACGCGAGTACAGTCAACGGCAGCACGAAGAAACAGATCCACGGCACGGCGAGGAGATTGGCCAGCGGCCCGACCAGGGAGCTCTGGCCGAAAAACCAGATGCCGAGCGGCAGCAAGCCCAGGCTCGCCACGCCTTGCGCGGTGACGAGCTCGCGCCACCATTGTCTGCGCTCGCCGCTGCCGCCGAGACAGAACATCAGCCAGGCCACGCCGACGAAAGAAAGCCAGAATCCGGCGCTGAGCACGCAGGCCGGATTCCACGCCAGCAGCGCGATCACGGCCAGCGCCAGGCCATGCACCGGCGCACGCGCACGCCGCGCGAGGTTCGCCACGAGCAGGGCAGCGATCATCACCAGCGCACGCCGTGTCGGCAGGCCGAATCCGGCAATCAGCGCGTAGGCAACAGCGAAGATCAAGCTCGCCACGGCCTCGATCAATGGCGCCGGCCAGCGCAGGGTCAGGCGCGGCGCAAATTTCCAGAGCAGCCGCACCAGGGCGATGCCGAAACTCGCGAACAGCGCGATATGCAATCCGGAAATCGCGATCAGGTGCGGAATGCCGGTTGCGCGCGCGATCGCCCACTCGCGCTCGTTCATCGCATGTTGATCGCCGAACGCGAGCGCGCGCAACAGATGTGCACTCGCGTTGTCGCCAAGCGCCGCGTCGATGGCCGCGCCGATGCGCGCGCGCAGGCGGTCGACGCAAATCGGCGCTGAGCCGGATTGCGCATTCGCCGCATCGTCGCGTACGTAGCCGGTGGCGACGATGCCGGCTTCCAGCGCGTAGCGTTCGAAATCGAAACCGCCCGGATTCACGCCGCCGCGCGGGCGTTTGAGGCGCACGCGCAGGCGCCAGTCCGAACACGGCTCGATGTCCGGCACGGGTCTGGATTCGGTGCCATACCACGCAAGGCGCAGGCGGCCGGACAATGCGATGGGTTGGCCGTCGTGCGTGGACGAATCCGCATCGAACTCGAAGCGAGTGGCATCGTCCTGTGCGCGCGGCAGGCCGTGCACCCGACCGGTTACGACAACGTCCTCACCTTCGAACGCATGCGGCAGGCGCTGCGCGAGCGACATGTCCGCACGCCACATCGTCCACGCGGCGGCGAGCAGGAAAAAACCGATCCAGCGTGCGCGGCGCGACAGGACGATCAGCGCGATTGCCGCCAGTGCCAGCGGCGCATCGATCCAGCGCGGCGGCAGCGCGGACAATGTCTGCACCGCCAGTGCGCCGGCGAGAAGCGCAACGGCCGTGGCCGGGCGAAAAAATTCCGCTAATGGAAATCGGTTGCGCAAGACGACTCCGCAGTGTCCCCTTACCGTTCATGCTGAGCGTAGCTTGCGCAGCAAGCGAAGTCGAAGCACCGCCCTTCGACTTCTGCGCAACGCGCCTACGCTCAGGGCGAACGGGCTTCTGTCACGGGTTCGATGTACCAGTCTCGCGCAGCACGCCCTCATGCAGTTCGAGCACGCTGTCCATGCGCTGCGCCAGCGCATTGTCGTGCGTGACCAGGACGAGGCTGGTGCCGATCTCGCGATTGAGTTCCAGCATGAGATCGTAGACCTGCGCGGCGTTCTTCTCGTCGAGATTGCCGGTGGGCTCGTCGGCGAGCACGCAGGCCGGACGCGTGACCAGCGCGCGCGCCACGGCGCAGCGCTGGCGTTCGCCGCCGGAGAGTTCGCCCGGCTTGTGCGCGAGGCGCTTGCCGAGACCGACGCGCTTGAGCAGGTCTTCGGCCTCACGGCTGGCTTCGGCAATCGCCACACCGCGGATCAGCAGCGGCATGCAGACGTTTTCCAGCGCGGTGAACTCGGGCAGCAGGTGATGGAATTGGTAGACGAACCCCAGCGCCGTATTGCGCAGGTCGCCGCGTTCGCGATCGGAAAGCGCCGACATCGTGCGGCCGGTCACCTCGACTTCACCGCGACTGGGCGTGTCCAGCCCGCCGAGGATATGCAACAGCGTGCTCTTGCCGGAACCGGATGCGCCGACGATGGCCAGCGTCTTGCCGCGCTCGAGCGTGAAGCTCGCGCCGCGCAACACTTCGGTATTGAGGTCGCCCTCGCTGTAGGTCTTGGCGATGTCGCGGGCGCGCAGGACGATGGATGCGGTCGCGCTCATCACTCGTACCTCAGCGCCGCGGCCGGCTGCGTGCGCGCGGCGCGCCAGGCCGGATAAATCGTCGCGAACAGGCAGAACACGAAGGCGACGGCCGCGATCCAGCCGACGTCGCTCCAGTGCATGTCCGAGGGCACTTCGCTGATGTAGTAGATGTCCGGCGACAGGAATTCGACGTGGAACACGTGCTCGATCCACTTCACCAACGCCGGCAGGTTCGTCGCCAGCAGCACTCCGCCAAGCACGCCGAGCGCGATGCCGACGCTGCCGACGATCGTGCCCTGCACCATGAACACGCCCATCACGCTGCGCGGCGAGATGCCGAGCGTGCGCAGGATCGCGATGTCGGCCTGCTTGTCCTGCACCAGCATCACCAGCGTGGAAACGAGATTGAACGCGGCCACCGCGACGATCAGCGACAGGATGATGAACATCACCTTCTTTTCCATCGATACCGCGCTGAAGAAGTTGGCGTGGCCCTCGCGCCAGTCCTGCACGCGATAGAACTGACCCAACTTCTGCGCCAGCGCGTCGCCGATTTCCCAGGCGCGGAACTTGTCGTCGAGCTTGAGGCGTATTCCGGTCGGACCGTCAAGCTGGAACAGGCGTTCGGCGTCGGCCATGTTCATCACCGCCATGCCGTCGTCGTATTCCTGGAAGCCGACCGAGAAAATGCCGACGACGCTGCAGCGCTTGAAGCGCGGCAATGCGCCGATCGGCGTCACGTTCACGTCCGGCGTGTACACGGTGACCTTGTCGCCGACGGTCACGCCGAGCTGCATCGCCAGTTCGTCGCCGAGCACGATGCCGTAGCTGCCCGGCGTCAGCGCGTCGAGCTTGCCCTTCGTCATCTTGCGGCCGATATCGGAAACCTTGTCCTCTTCGTCCGGCAGCACGCCGCGGATCACGCCGCCGGTCACGCGCCGGCCCTGCAGCAGCGCGACCTTCTCCACGTACGGCGCCGCGCCGCGCACATGCGGATTCGCGTAAGCCTGCTTCACCGCACCCTGCCAGTCGTGCACGCTTTCGCCGACGCCGGAGATCGTCGCGTCCGCGACCATGCCGAGAATGCGGTCGGTGAGTTGCCTGTTCAAAGCCATTCATGACCGAAATGACCGTGATCAGCGCGGTCACGCCCACCGCGATGCCGAGCATCGACACCAGCGAGATGAACGAAATGAAATGATTGCGGCGCTTGGCGCGCGTGTAGCGCAGTCCGATGAAAAGTTCGAGCGGGCGGAACATCGTGGAGGGACTGCGCGAGCCGGTTGCGGCGAAGTCCGCGCAGAGTGCACGAGCGCGGCGGATCAGGCAAGCGCGGTGGATGGCGCGGTGCGCATCGCAGTCAGCTAGCTGAACAATTTCTAAACTCGCTGGTATTGCAATCGGAATGTTCGATCCGCATATGGGGTCTTGTATGTGGCCTGCGATTCAGTTGCTTGTCGCAGTGACGCAACATTTTCCATCCGTGAAGGAGTATTGCAATGAGAATGACCTTGATCGCTTTGGCCCTGTCCGCTGCCGGTCTTGCCGCGGCGCCCGCCATCAGCCACGCCGCGAACGGCGACAACGGCGGTTTCTTCATCAATGGCGGCGTCGGCCAGTCGAACCTGGACAAGGGCGCCTACAACGACAGCGATACCGGCTACAACGCCAATATCGGCTATCGCTGGGCGATCAATCCCAGCGTCGCGCTCGGCGTCGAAGGCGGTTACACGGATCTCGGCTCGTTCAGTCCGAAGGTCGCCTATGCCGGATTCCCGAACGCGAAATTCAGCGGCTGGACCGCCGGCGTGAACGGCCACTTCAACGTCACCCCGCAGTGGTACATCAGCGGCCGCGCCGGCTTGTTCCGTGCCGACGTCAAGGGTTCGATCGCCGGCGCCACGCCGGTACCCGTGGACGACACCAGCTCCAAGTACTACGCCGGTGCGGGCTTCGGCTACGACTTCAGCAACAACGTCAGCGTCGGCCTGAACTACGACTACTACAAGGTCAGCAAGAACGGATTCAACACGAATCCGGACCTGATCTCGGTCAACGCCGAGTATCGTTTCTGATCGACTGACCCACAGGACAACAGGGACGTTTCGGGAAACCGGCCGCGTTACACTCCGCGGCCGGTTTTTTTATGCGGCGCGTTCAACACGCGCCAGGCGCACGCGCAACTGCCGGCGCGTATCCGCCTGCAGTTATCCGGGCCGAGGATCAGGGCCGAGTCCTTTCCATCACTGCGCCGCAAACTCAGGACGATCCATGCTCCGCGTGCCACGCCGCGAGTCAATTCAGCGGTAAATTCGCGGCCATCCGCATCGGTCACGCGCCAGTGCCCGGCTTGCTGCCACACGGCGCGGCGCACGAGCGGTCGCAGGTACCTGCCCAGCGCGAAGCCGGCGCAAACCGCGGCGAATATCACAGCGAAAATCCCCGCCCACGACGGAATGCCGCTCAATGCGATGGCGGCGAAGGCCAGCATGGCCATGAGGATGACGGCGGCGACCAGCCAGCGCGAAGGCCGATAGTCAAATGCGATTGCGGTTGCGGATTTCATCGACGATGCGCTGCCAATCGTCGCGCGGCGGCGCTGTCGCGGCCGCTGAGCCAATCCCACAACTGCGGATCGGGTTGTTCGAGCAATTCGGCGAAGGCGCGCTGTGCGGATGCGTCGGCGAACGGATAACGTGCAACGAGCCACCCGCCAAGCAACTGATCCAGTTCGCGCATGCCGCGCCGGCAGCGCCAGCGCAAGCGTGCGGCATCCGCGCTCATCGCATCAAGCCGAACGCCAGCACTGCCCACAGCAGCCACAGCACGATTCCGCCAGCAAAATACGCGTAGAAGCGGTGATAAACCTTGTTGTAGCTGCACTGGATCGCGCTGTGCGCAATGCGCAGTGCAACGAAAGCCCAGGCCAAAGTCAGCGTGACAACCGTGACTTGCCCGGTCTGCACGGCAACGACGAGCGCCAGATAGAACAGCACTGGCAACTCAAACAGGTTGCGGAAATTGTCGGCGGCGCGCGTGTCCTTCAGGCGTTCGGCCATCTGCGCCGACAGCGCCGACCGATTGCGGATGCACACGCTCGCGCTTCATCTCACCGACGCGCATGAAATACATGCGCAGCCAGACGACGAAGGTCAATGCCGCCATCGCCACGGCGGGCCACCACATCAGTCGCGCGTCCATGCGCTCAGACGCCCTTGCGTTCGACGATCAGCTTCTTGATCTCCCCAATCGCCTTGGCCGGGTTGAGTCCCTTCGGGCAGGTGTTCGTACAGTTCATGATGGTGTGGCAGCGGTAGAGCTTGAACGGGTCTTCCAGTTCGTCCAGGCGCGCGCCGGTATCCTCGTCGCGCGAGTCCGCGATCCAGCGATAGGCCTGCAAGAGGATCGCCGGGCCGAGGTACTTGTCGCGGATTCCACCAGTAGCTCGGGCACGCCGTGGAACAGCACGCGCACAAGAATGCATTCGTACAACCCATCAAGTTGCTTGCGGTCCTCGACCGATTGCAGCCGCTCGGAGTCCGGTGGCGGCGCGCTCTGGGTGCGGATCCAAGGCTTGATCGAGGCGTGCTGCGCATAGAAATGGGTCAGGTCCGGAACCAGGTCCTTGACCACCGGCATGTGCGGCAACGGATAAATCGCGACATCGCCCTTGCAGTCGCCGATCGCCTTGGTGCAGGCCAGCGTGTTGCCGCCATCGATGTTCATCGCGCAGGAACCGCAGATGCCCTCGCGGCAGGAACGCCGGAACGTCAGCGTCGAGTCGACCTCGTTCTTGATCTTGATCAGCGCGTCCAGGACCATCGGTCCGCAGGTGGCGAGATCGACTTCGAATTCGTCGACACGCGGGTTTTCCGCGTCGTCCGGATTCCAGCGATAGATGCGGAACGTGCGCACGTCCTTCGCGCCCGCCTTGGCCGGGTATTTCTTGCCCTTGCGGACCTTGGAATTCTTCGGCAGTGTGAACTCGGCCACGTCGTTCTCCGTTGTGTTCAGTACACCCGCGCCTTCGGCGGCACGGCTTCCACTTCGTTCGTCATCGGCTGCATGTGCACCGGACGGTAATCGAACGTCGTCTTGCCCTTGGCGTCGACGCCGACCAGCGTGTGCTTCATCCAGTTGGCGTCGTCGCGGTTCGGGAAATCCTCGCGCGCATGCGCGCCGCGGCTTTCGTGGCGCTGCTCGGCCGAATACATCGTCGCCACGGCCTGCACGAGCAGGTTGTGCAGTTCCAGGGTTTCGATCAGGTCGGAATTCCACACCAGCGAGCGATCGGTCACCTTGACGTCGGCGAACGCATCAAATGCCGCGGAAATGTTGGTGCAACCTTGCTTCAGCGTTTCGCCGGTGCGGAACACGGCGGCATCCTGTTGCATCACGCGCTGCATCTTCAGGCGCAGGTCCGCGGTCGGCGTCGCGCCTTTCGCGTTGCGCGCCTTGTCGAAGTGCGCGAGCGCTGCGTCGCAGGCCGATGCCGGCAGGTCTTTGTGCGCCGCGCCTGGCTTGATGATTTCGCCGGCGCGATGCGCGGCGGCGCGACCGAAGATGACGAGATCGAGCAGCGAATTGGAGCCGAGGCGATTGCCGCCATGCACCGATACGCAAGCTGCTTCGCCGACCGCAAACAGACCCGGCACGACGGCATCCACGTCGTTGCCGCGCTTCTGCACGACTTCGCCGTGGTAATTCGTCGGGATGCCGCCCATGTTGTAGTGCACGGTCGGCTGCACCGGGATCGGCTGCTTGGTGATGTCGACGCCGGCGAAGATGCGCGCGGTTTCGGCGATGCCGGGCAGGCGTTCGCGGATGACTTCGGGGCCCAGGTGCATCAGGTTCAGGAACGCGTGATCCTTGTGCTCGCCGACGCCACGGCCTTCGCGTACTTCCATCGTGATCGCGCGGCTGACCACATCGCGCGAAGCCAGGTCCTTCGCGTTCGGCGCGTAGCGTTCCATGAAACGCTCGCCCTTGGAATTGGTCAGGTAGCCGCCCTCGCCGCGCGCACCTTCGGTAATCAGGCAACCGGCGCCGTAGATGCCGGTGGGATGGAACTGCACGAATTCCATGTCCTGCAGCGCGAGGCCGGCGCGCAGCGCCATGCCGCCGCCGTCGCCGGTGCAGGTATGCGCGCTGAAGTCGCGGTGAAATACGCGCGTCCGTAGCCGCCCGTCGCCAGCACCACGGCATGCGCGCGGAACAGGTGCATCTCGCCTTCGTTCAAATCCAGCGCCAGCACGCCGCAACAAGCGCCGTCACTGTCGAAGATCAGGTCCAGCGCGAAGTATTCGATATAGAAACGCGCATCGTGCTTGAGCGATTGCTGGTACAGCGTGTGCAACATGGCGTGGCCGGTACGATCGGCTGCCGCGCAGGTACGCTGCGCCGTGCCCTTGCCGTAGTTCGTGGTCATGCCGCCGAACGGACGCTGGTAGATCTTGCCCGCCTCAGTGCGCGAGAACGGCACGCCGTAATGTTCAAGTTCGATCACCGCGGCCGGCGCGTTCTTGCACATGTACTCGATCGCGTCCTGGTCGCCGAGCCAGTCGCCGCCCTTGACCGTGTCGTAGAAATGGAAGCGCCAGTCGTCCTCGCCCATGTTGCCGAGCGCCGCGGCGATACCGCCTTGCGCGGCGACCGTATGCGAACGCGTCGGGAAAACTTTCGTGATGCACGCCGTGTTCAGGCCCTGCTCGGCCATGCCGAAGGTGGCGCGCAGTCCCGAACCTCCGGCGCCAACCACCACGACATCGTACTTGTGCTGGTGGATCTTGTAGCTATCCATGACTTATCCCAGGGCGATTCGTGCGATGGCGAAGAGGCAGGCGACGGCAGCGAGGAAGGCGCCGAAGCGCACTGCAAGTTGCAATGCGACTTCCTTCCAGCGCGTGTGGACATAGTCCTCGATGACGACCTGCAGGCCAAGCGCGCCGTGCCAGAACAGGCTGACCACGAGCGCAACCAACAGCACCGCATGCACGGGCTGGCCTATCGCCGCGCGCACCGTGGCGTAGTCGGCATGCGCCAGGCCGGCGCACAACCACAGGAACCACAGGCTTAGCGGCACCAGCGCCACCGCGGTGATGCGCTGCAGCCACCAATGGCGCACGCCGGAATGCGCCGAGCCGAGCCCGCGCACGTTCTTGAGCGGCGTGCGCAAGGTGTTTTCGCCGATCACGCTCATGCCGCACCTCCGCTCGCGCGAACGAACAGGCGATCCAGACCACGGCAGTCAACGCGATGCTCGCCGCAATCACGATCCAGCCGGTGGCGAAATAATTCGGCGTGCGCGAATGGTCGCGCTGCGCCGCGTCGTAACCCATGCCGGTGTCGCGAAACAGATGCTGGATGCCGTTGCACAGGTGGAACAACAGCGCCCACGTCCATGCAATCAACAATACGAAGCCGATTCCAGTGCCGCAGAATGCCGTGAACGTGGCCCATGCCTCGGCGCCCGTCGCGGCAGCGACCAGTCCCCATGCCAGCAAGAGCGCGCCGAGGCACAGGAACAAGTCCGGTCATGCGGTGCAACACCGACTGCCACATGTTCACGCGCCAGCGGTAGATGCCCAGATGCGGCGATAACGGTCGTGCGGTTTGGCTCATGGCAGTCGTCCTAGAAATCGATGCAGCGGCCGTTTTTTTCCCAGTCGCCGTAACGCACCGGATCCGGGCCTTCGCGGCCGCCGATCTCGACGGGCTTGGCGGCTGCGGGCACGGCGCCGGTATAGCCTCGGTTGGCAGTGGCGCTCTATGCCGGTTGGATCCGGTCCTGGCTGGGGCATGGCTCGTCCTGATTCTTTTTCTCGCGCGGCTTGATCGATACCCGGCGCGCGCCTACATTGGCCGCTGAAGTATAACGCCACGCGCCGTCGATGATTAGCCCGCCTACGCAAGTGCTTGAAATTACCGGAGCCGACGCCGCCGCGTTCGCGCATGCGCAATTCTGCAACGACGTGCTCGCCCTGCCCGACGGGCAGCTGGCAATGGAATGCGTGGCTTTCGCCTCAGGGCCGCGTGCGTGCGTTCTTTCGCCTGCTGCGCATCGATGCTGGCAAGTGCTTTTGACGTTGCGTGGTGGCGACGCGGAATGGCTGCGCGCGGAACTGGCCCGCTACGTGTTCCGCGCGAAAGTGCAGTTGCGCGTCGTCAACGAGGCATGCCACGCCGTCGGGATGGGTGCGGTCGACAAGGCCGCGCCCAATACTCGCGCCTCGCCGATATCCGCGCAGGGCTGCCGGAAATCGGCGTCGAGCTGAGGGATCGCCTGCTGCCGCAATGGATCGGCCTGGATCGCCTCGGCGCGGTCAGCGTGAACAAGGGCTGTTATCCCGGCCAGGAAATCATGGCACGCCTGCATTTCAAGGGCGGCAACAAGCGCTCGCTGTATCGGCTGCGCTGGCCCGGGAACGCGCTCGCCCATCCTGGAGCCTTGTTGCGCGATCCTGGCGGATCCGAAGCCGGCGTCATCGTCACTGCCGCCCACGACGCGGAAGCTGGAAGATGTCGAAGCACTGGCCAGTATCTCCGACTCGGCGGTGGGTGCGGCCCTGACCCTGGAATCCTCACCGAACCTGTGCCGTCGGCATCGTCCAACGCTTCGCCTGAAACACCGGTATTGCGCTGCGTATCGCGTTTGCCGCGCGTTCGTGCTAAACCCACGCATACGCAAGAATCGGGAGGGGCGATCATGCGAAAGCAGCACGGGACAATTCCACGCCGGCTGGCATTGGCATTGGCGTTCGCGATTGGCGTCGGCGGCACGGCATCGGCGGCGGAATACACCTTCCGCATCGAGCCGGCGTATCCGGCCGACCGCGTCGCCGAGATCTATGCGCCGCTGATGACTTACCTGAACAAGGCGACCGGCCAGCATTTCACCCTGGTGACGGCGCGCAATTACCATTTCTACTGGCGCGACATCCAGAATTCGGTCAAGACCGATTTCGCCTTCGATGAGGCGCATCTCGCCGATTACCGCATCGAGAAGCGGCACTTCGAACCACTGGTGCACACAGCCGAACCAACCAGTTACACCCTGGTGTCGAACATCGACATCGGCAACAAGGGCGTGCAAGGCTTGGTCGGCCACACCATCGTCACGATGGGAGCGCCGAGCCTGGGTTACTCCATGCTGCTCGAGTTCTACCCGAATCCCATCCTGCAGCCGGATATCGCCACAACCGCCACCTCTTGGCGCGACGCCACCGACCGCGTCTTCGCCGGCGAAGCCGATGCGGCGATGATTCCGACCTGGCTCAAGGATCAATATCCCAACCTGACGCCGGTCAAGACTTCGCGCGACTTCCCCGGACAATGCATCACCGCCTCGCCCGACGTGCCTGCGGATCTGCGCGAGAAGGTCAAGGACGCCCTGCTCAAGCTCGACACCGATGCGGACGCGGCGAAACTCCTGTTCGAACTGGGAGTGACCAAGTTCGTGCCGGCCACGGCCAAGGAATACGCCGGCGACGAGCAGATACTGAAGAGTTTCATCGGCTACAAATGACCCATACGCAGCGTTTTCCACATTGTCGTCGAATGTTCGTTTTGAGTCATTTGATAACTTGTGCACAATTGCGCGAATGATGAAATCTTAACATTTGCCATTCTGGATTCGTTCAGGAAACGGATCGAAATAGAGTGACAACTCGATTCGATATGCGATAATGCGCGCCGCCGTCCGCAGCGGATGGCGAGAATTCACGCAATACTTCCGCACGCGCGGCCAACGCTACGGCCGCAGCGGAAATGCAAAACAGGCGCCACCTCGCGGCGGCGCCAATGCTTAAGGCCCACGGGACGTGCGCCGAAGCGGGGATCGAAACGATCCCTTGTATCTACCCGGCCCAGCGCGAAATGCCTGCCGGAAACAATCACCGCGGTGCTGACAACGCCGCAGGCAACATCCACAGGGCTGGCGCGCGCCTGCGCGACGCCGTGTGCGGATGTCGCATGAATTCGTTTGTACGGAGCAATCCGCGATGAAACTAGCCTGGATCCTGTGGTTGGCATCGGCATTCAACAATGCCGCGAGCGATCGCGCGTGCCTGGCCGCAACGGTTTACCTGGAAGCGCGCGGCGAGCCGGTCACCGGCCAATTGGCCGTAGCCGAAGTCGGCCTGCGCCGCCGCGACGGCGGCCAGTGGGGGAACTCGCTGTGCAAGGTGTTGCGCGCGCGCGGGCAATTCGCGCTGTCCACGACCAGCAAGAACTATGTCTTCGACGACGCCGACGCCTGGCAGCAGGCCTGGCTCGTTGCCGGATTTGCGCTGGACCTGTGGAAACTGCCGGCGGACTGGCGTCCCTCGATCGTGCCGAACGCCGATCACTTCTATGCCGCGGACGGCGATGGCCATGCCGCCGGGCTGGGCCAAGGGCCCGCCGCTGGCGGTGATTGGGGATCACCGCTTCTACCACGCCGATTGAAGAAACCTGCTGCGCTCGAATCGTTCGAGAGCAGCAGGTCATACCGAGGTTTTCAGCGGCGCGGCATGAATTCCAGGCGCTGGCCGTTGATGATCACGCGGTCGCCCGGACGAAAACCCGGATTGTCGTACTGGGTCACGCGCGCCCAGCGGCCATCGTCCAGTTCCACCGAAAACCGCCACGCATAGCCTGAGCGCAGGTTAGCGTCGTTTTGCTCGATCGCGTTGCCTGCCACGGCACCGCCGACGACACCGGCCGCGGTCGCCGCGGCACGTCCGCCGCCGCGCCCAAACTGGTTGCCGATCAGGCCGCCGATGATGGCACCGATCACCGCGCCGCCGCCGCTGTTCTGCTGGCGGATTTCCACCTGGTCGATATCGCGCACCGTCCCGCAGGTATGACAATAGCGCGGGCCCGATTGGTTGCTGCCCTCGTGATAGACCACGCGTTCGCGCGGCGGCGGCGCCACGCAGGCGCTCAGTCCGAAAACGATGGTACTCAGCAAAATGGCGGTAAAGGCTGGTTTGCGCATGGTCGTCTCCTCGTTGTAAGTCCGTATCAACGCATGCAGGCGCGAACGGTTGTCGCCAGTTTCCAATGCATCATGTGAACCGTTGCGAAACCAGTCGCCCGGATGGCATTCTCGCCCCATTTCCTGTTCCGGAACCTCCGCGGCATGCTGGATCTGATCGACAGCCACTCGCACCTGGATGCAGCCGAATTCGACGTTGATCGCACCGCCGTATTGCGGCGCGCGCGCAGCGCGGGCGTCAACCGCCAGATTGTCCCGGCGGTGGCTTTCGACACGTTGCCTGCCCTGCGCGACCTGTGCGCTGCCGAGGGCGGACTTTATCCCGCCTACGGCCTGCATCCGATGTACCTGGCTGCGCACCAACCGGAACACCTGGACGCCTTGGTACGCTTGGATCGAAAGCGAAAAGCCCGTGGCAGTCGGCGAATGCGGAATGGATTTCTTCGTCCCGGACCTCAATGCGGAAACGCAGCGATTCTATTTCCGTCGCCAGCTCGAAATCGCGCGTGACTTTTCGCTGCCCGTGATCCTGCACGCGCGCCGCGCGCTCGACGAAGTCATCACCACGATCCGCCGGATCGGCCATCTGCGCGGGGTCGTGCACAGTTTTTCCGGCAGCGCGGAACAGGCGCGGCAATTGTGGCAATGCGGATTCCTGATCGGTCTTGGAGGGCCACTCACCTATCCGCGCGCGCGCCGGCTGCGCGAGATCGCCGCCACGATGCCGCTCGAATTCCTGCTGCTGGAAACCGATTCCCCGGATCAGCCGCTGCACGGCCACCAAGGCGCGCGCAACGAACCGGCGCTGCTCGCCGAGGTCTGCGCTTGCGTGGCGCGAGTTGCGCGGCGCAGAGCCGGAGGAAATTGCTGCAGCGACGACGGCAAACTCCGAACGACTGTTCGCGCTTGCCCGCTTCAATCTGACGCTTGCAGGAGGCGCTCAATGACGCGTGCCGCCGCCACCATGCCGAACGTGGCGGTGACATGCATGGCCGCGCCCAAACCGCCCGCACAATCGAGCTTGAGCGCGCTCACTCGCCCGATGCCGAGGGCGCGTCTTGCAGACACTGCCGTCCGCCTGCGGGTAGTTGACATTTTCGCGCGAAAACACCGCCTGTACGCCGAAGTAGCGTTTTGGATTGCGCGTCCAGCCGAAATCGTCGCGCAGTTTCTTGCGCACCAGCCCGAGCAGGATGTCATGTTCGGTTTTCGAAAGATCGCGTGCGGTAATCAAGGTCGGATCGCGACGCCCGCCGGCCGATCCGGAAACGACGATGGGAATCTTGCGCCGCCGGCAAAAAGCGATCATTTCCACTTTCACGCGCAGCGCGTCGCAGGCGTCTACCACGGCGTCATAGCCGGTGCCGAGCAGTTCGGCAAGATTCTTCACCGTGACGAACTGCGCCAGCGCCTGCACGCGCAGTTGCGGATTGATCGCGCGCAGGCGCGCGGCGACGACATCGACTTTCGCGCGTCCGAATTCGCCTTCCAGCGCGTGCGACTGGCGATTGACGTTGGACACGCATACTTCGTCGGCATCGATCAGCGTCAGCGAGCCACGCCCGAGCGAGCCAGTGCCTCGGCCGCCCACGAGCCGACGCCGCCGAGCCCGACAACGGCCACATGCGCGCGCGCCAGGCGCGCGGTGCTGCCGGCGCCGTACAGCCGATCGATCCCGGCAAAACGCGAATCCGTCATTGCCCGTCCATTCTCATTGCGAACTTACTTTAGCATCCCGATTCGCTATCATTTCCGTTTTCGTCTCCGGAGCGGCGCATGCGTCTTGCCATCCTGTTCGTGCTCGGCCTTGCCGTCGGCGCGTTCGCCGCGGCCAATGTAGTCAACACCTTGCGCCAACGCGACGCCTACCCGCGCGGCATGATGAACGTCATGCAGCACGATCTCGTCGTTCTGCGTGCCGATACGCGCGCGCAACGGTGCGATGCGCAGGCCGCCGCGTCGCTGGAACAATTGCGCGGACTCGCCAACGGCATCGAGACAGCCGTTTACGGCGACGATCCGCCAGACCCGCCGTTCGCCGAATACGCCAAACGCCTGCGCAACAGCGATTCCGTCCACGCTCGACTGCAAGGATTTTGCGCAGGTCGTAGGCCGCCTCGGCAACGCCTGCGATGCCTGCCACCGGCAGTATCGCTGAACACCTTGTGCGTGCTTCTCAGTATTGCGGCAGTGGAATGAATTCGGTTTCGCCCGGAATCGGGGCATAACGCATCGCCGCCCAGTCGGCCTTCGCCTTCTCGATGCGATCGCGCGAGCTGGAAACGAAGTTCCACCACAGATGGCGATCGCCGTCGAGCGGATCGCCGCCGCACAGGATCACCCGCGCCGGCTGGGCCGCGCGAATCTCCACATCCACGCCCGCCGGCAACACCGCCATGTGCGCGACCGCCAATTCGACGCCGCCGACGGTGAGTGGCGCATCCGTCGCGTATACCGCACGCTCGATGTGTTCGGCGGGCAAGACGAGCGATCCTCCGGCCGGGAATTCCACCGCGACATAGAACAGCCGTGAAAACGTGTGCACGGGCGAGCGAAAGCCAAAGGCCTCGCCGGCAACCAGGCGCAGCCGCACGCCGTCGCATTCCCATGCCGGCAATGACGCCGCCGCGTGATGGTGGAACTCCGGCGCGGTTTCCTCGGCATCTTTCGGCAAGGCGACCCAGGTCTGGATGCCGTGCATGTGCTGCCCGGCCGCGCGTTCGGCGGCGGGCGTGCGTTCCGAATGCACGATGCCGCGCCCGGCCGTCATCCAGTTGACGTCGCCGGGACGGATCGTCTGCACATTGCCCAGATTGTCGCGGTGTTCGATGGCGCCCTCGAACAGATACGTGACCGTGGCCAGGCCGATGTGCGGATGCGGGCGCACATCCATGCCCTGCCCCGGCACGAACACCGCCGGGCCCATGTGATCGAAAAACACGAATGGTCCGACGCGCCGCGCGCGCAGCTGCGGCAACACGCGGCGCACGCTGAATCCGCCCAGATCATGGGTTTTTGGTTCGAGTACAATGATGGTATCCATGGGCTTATGGTAACGCGCCGGCAATGTGGTCGGCTGGAATCGTGCGCGGGCCAAGCTGGCACGTTCCGCTGGACGTGAAAACGCACCGGCGGATGCGATCCGCCGGTGCTTCAAGGACTTACGGTACTAATCTCAGGCTGGAGCGACTTCGTCGGCCTGCAGGCCCTTCTGGCCTTGCACGACCTTGAAACTCACCTTCTGACCCTCTTGCAGGGTACGGAAGCCCGTGCCCTGGATAGCGCGGAAATGCACGAAGACATCCGGGCCGTTTTCACGGCTGATGAATCCGAAACCCTTGCTGTCGTTGAACCACTTGACAGTACCAACCTCACGATCCGACATAAAAACTCCACAGTACAATCTATACAAGGACTCGACGCGCAACACGCGATCCGCTTTACTGGATTGCCGGAAAATCCTTCGCCGACGTTGCGGAAGAGGAGCCCCTTCCGTGACTCGCGCACAATGACCAACCGTGCAAGCACAGCATTTCTACTATAACCGAATATTTACAAAAAAAGGAACTACCGCGACTTCCGTTTTTGCGGCGGCGCAGCACAGCCGCGAGATGGGCTTCGGGTAAGGTAAAAGCGCTGTGGGACGTACAATCGAAGGAGAATTCCATGCCCGCCTGCGGTTGCCACCCGATTTCCCCGCACACGAAATTACGCATTCCCGATTGGTACGTTTCAAGCCTGATGCTGGACCGCGCCATGGATGCCATCCTGCGCCGGGTCAAACGGCTCGATCGCACTCACGACATCCCCTACCTCGCCGGCTACAGCGTCGATGGGCAGACGATTTACATCGACCGCCATCTGCCCCGCGTAATGAATTACAAGGGCCGCAAAATCGACGTGGCGCGCTACCTGATCATGCACGAGGAAGTCGAAAAGACCCTGATCGACCAACTTGGCCTGCACTATCTGCATGCCCATCAGATCGCCACGCGCGCCGAAGAGGCGTTGATACGCGCCGACGGAATACTTTGGCGCGACTACGACCGTTTCATGCAGAAATACGTCAAGACCGTCGGTGACGAACGCCTGAAGAAAGTGCCGAAAGACCTTGATTTGAAACCGTATCGCGACGAGCACGATTTCGACCTGATCAAGCGGATGCGCAAGGCGCTGACTGCCAAGGGGCTGCGCAAAGGCGAGAATGCCGCAGCGCTGGCCAAGGCCGTTGACGAATACGAAACCGCACTGAAGGACCAGCGGCATGAAGCGGCGGCGCGGCGGAATACGACCACCAAACGAAAATAGGGCGGCAAGGTCGGCGAACGCTTGAACGTGGTGGACAATCGGCAATGCGCCAGTACGCATGCCAGCGGTTCGGCGACGATTCCACGATGCAATGCGCTGGCAGCGGCGCGGCTTTGACAGGTTCCAGCGGTGCGCCGTCCAAATCCACAAACAATGCCCGCACGCTTTGCACGTTCGCCGCATCGCGCCCATTGCAATCGCCCGCGTTGACCATGACACATACGGCAGCGCCGCGCGCGTTAAGACTGCCAAGCGTTGCCCGGTGTTCGGCCAGCGTGCCGTGCAGGATGCATGACAATTCCCTTTTGCCATTGGCCGTACCTTCGCCGAAAGTCTGGAACGTATGCCGGTCGCCAAGGATGCGCAGGAACGTATCTGCATCATCGGGAACGGCATCGAGTGCACGCGCGCGATTCATGGCGACCTCGCGGCCGCGTGCGAAACAGGTACGCGGGTAGCGGGGTGCAGGGTTCCCCTTGCCGATGGTGCGAAACGCGCCGAAATGTCAGCGTGCGCATGTTTCGCGCGGGGTTCCTGCATAAAGCCTCGACCATTGCGCGTCCATCCATTCGCCAGAAGTTCGGCAGCGGGGATGCACCGGCGGCGCATGGCGAAGTCGCCGATGCGGTGACGGTCGAAACTGCGCACGCTACTGAAATACTCGCCGCAGGCCGCACATTGGCAGCGATTGCCGGTCAGCTTCGGCGCGGTCATGCAGCATCCCCTGCAATAAAGGCCGCCAAGTCGGCGCGGTGATAGCGGACAAGGCGCTGGCCGATCTTGCGCACGCGCGGGCCTTTGCCTGCCCAGCGCCAATTGCGCAGGGTTTGCACAGATGCGGATAGGATCGCGGCGGCTTCGCGTTCGTCTACCAAGTCGCCGGGTTGAAGGGGTGCCGTGTTCGGCGGCGATAGCGGGTTACTCGGGTTCACCGTTGCGTTCTCGCAATGACTGCGGAATTACAGCGGTTGTCTATATAGCACCACGTTCTGGATATTGGTAAGCATGACAGTTGCAATTGTGGCGGTCACGTTGCAATTGCAATCAGGCTTTACGACCGTCCATCGTTTCCCGCACGGCTTTCAGGTGCTCGCCAATGGTGCGGGCTTTTACACTCGCGCCGTCCGGCAGCATCTTCGCGACGACTTCCCCAGCTTTGAAAGGCTCGGAAAGATCCAATTTTGCCTCATGCGCCAATGCGCCGATGATGCGATGCAAGGTCGCACGTTCGCGCGGGTCTAGCGTTTCGCGCGTGTTGTTTGGGTCATTGCCTTCTAAGAAATAAAGGCTATCGCGCGTAAGCGGTATTCGCACGTCGTCGTGGCTTTCTGCTAATAGCTCAATCAGTTCTAGGTTAGAACTCGAATCGCGCACTACAAGGCCGACCCAACCCTCGCCTAATCCGGTCTCATGACCAACGAGTACCGACTCAACAAACGTGGGACAAATTACAACCCAGCCGGATAAGTAATAGCTTGGAACCTGATACCGGCCCCACCTACGGAAATACGCAGAACGCGTAGCGCCTTCTTTCTCGATACAGGATGCTTCGTCTTCCCATCGCGCAAAAGGGGAAGTCTCTGGATCGTACGCAGGCAAAAATTTTTCCTGTGAACCCGATGCGTAAAGGTGTGACACATATACCCAGCACCATTCGTTATCGGTCAGCATCTTCGCGCGGAATGCGGCCGCGCTCAAGCCCAGCTTCTTTGCCCTTTCCTCAAAGGGAACAAATCTGAATTTCCCCATCGCGCGCACCTCCCGCGTCCTTCAATGATCGCCACGGCAGCGGGTGAAGGTTTCCCGTGTTCGGCCCGTCGGCCTAGCCGTGGCGGTTCGGGTTATGCGGTCGCCCGCGCTCTTTGACGTTTGGCCGCTTTCGGTTGCAAGGTAATCCGCAAGTCGCAGCCCACGGCATCGGCATACTTGCGCAGGGTCGCCAGCGACGGCGCATGCTTGCGACTGCCCAGCGACGATTCCAGCCGAGCCACGGACGATTGCGCGATGCCCATGCTTTCGGCCACGTCGGTTTGCGTCATGCCCGCCGCCTGTCGCGCGCGCAACAGTTCGCCGAGTGCGGCGTATTCGTCTTCCAGTGCGGCATAGGCGGCGGCATAGCCGGGCCGTTTCATCCAGCGGCGATGCGACGCTTCCACGTCGAAGGGAACCGGGTTGTAGCGTTCGGTAGTCATGTTTTCGTTTCCTTCAATCGCGCGCGGGCAATATCAAGCTCGCGTTGCGGTGTCTGTTCGGTTTTCTTTGTGAATGCGTGCAGAATCACGATGCGCTGGCCGACTACAGTGCAGTAGAACGCGCGCCCGATACCTTCGCGGCCTTTGGCGCGAATCTCGAACAAGCCGCCGCCCATCGCGCGCGTGTGCGGCAGTCCCAAGTCCGGCCCATGCACCAGCATGGTACGTGCAGTGCGGTTGAAACTCGCAAGGATTCCATCCGGCCACGCTTCGACGATGGCCGTAACCTTCGGGCTGTAGTAGCTGATTTGCCATGCGGCCATTATAGCATCCTTGTTATTTTTGCGCCTTGCGCTTGAACGCCACTAGCTTGCCGCCTTCCCGCAGGGAATCCAGATAGTCCGCCCATGCCTGCATCATCTTGCGGCGTTCGGTCAGGTGCGCGGTGCGGTTATAGGCGCGCCCGTTCGGGTCTTTGACGGCATGTGCTAGCTGGTGTTCGATGAAGTCAGGCCGGAAGCCCAAGCGTTCATCAAGGATGGTGCGCGCGGTCGCGCGCCAGCCGTGCATGGTCATCGTGTTTTGGTCGATTCCCACGCGGCGCAAGGCGGCGTTCAAGGCCATGTCCGAAAGCGGTTGCTTAACGCTGCGCGCCCCGGGGAAAACGAAACGGCCCGCGCCGGTCAGCGGTTGCAGGTCGCGCAGGATGGCGATGGCCTGCGACGACAGCGGCACAAGGTGCGCAATGCGCAGCTTCATCCGTTCTGCGGGAATAGTCCACTCGCCTGCATCAAGGTCGATTTCCGCCCATTCGGCGCAGCGCAGTTCGCCGGGGCGCGTGAACACCAGCGGCGCGAGTTTCAGCGCAGCGGCAACGGCGTAAGAGCCGGTAAAGGTGTCGATTGCCCGCAACAGGTCGCCAACCTTGTCCGGATCGGTCACGCTGGCATAGTGGCCTTGCTTCCACGGGGCCAGTGCGCCGCGCAGGGATGGCGTGGGGTCATTCGTGGCGCGTCCGGTCGCCACGGCATAGCGGAATACCTGCCCGATATTCTGCCCTGCCCGGTGCGCGGTTTCGACGACGTTTCGGGCTTCGATCCGGCGCAGCACGGCCAGCACGTCCGGCGCGGTCAGGTTCGCAATCGGCTTGTTTCCGATCCAAGGGAACACGTCGCGTTCCAGTCGGCGAATAACCTTGTCGGCGTGGCCAGCAGCCCAGTTCGGCGAGTGCTTGCCGTACCACTCGCGTGCGACGGCCTCGAAGGTATCCGCGCCCGCGACGGCCTCGGCCTTGCGGCGCTCGCCGGGGTCGATTCCTTCGGCCACCAGCTTGCGGGCCGCGTCGCGGCGCTCGCGCGCTTGCTTCAGGGAAACATCGGGATAAACGCCCAGCGAAAGCAGGTTTTGCTTGCGCGTGCCCGGTCGCCAGTATTTGAAGCGCCACCATTTGGCACCGCTAGGCTGCACCAGCAGGAACATGCCGCGGCCATCGGGCATACGGTATGGCTCGGCTTTGGGCTTGGCATTGGCGACCGCGGAAGGGGTCAGCGCATCGGCTTGCTTAGGCATGGTGGATAACGCCTTGTCCGGGGAAAGGGTTAACCCCAAAGTTACCGCCAAAATTGGGGGATAACCCGGGAAGTTCCAAATGCTTTGCGGGAAACGCGGACAATAAAAAAACCGCGTCACAGCGCGGTTTTGAGTGTATCACGGGAAGTTCAGGGAAGTGTTTTTGGTGGACGGTGCAGGGATCGAACCTGCGACCCTTGCCGTGTGAAGGCAATGCTCTACCGCTGAGCTAACCGTCCAAGGGGAATATGCCGGAGAAGGGAATCGAACCCCCGACCCACGCATTACGAATGCGTTGCTCTACCAGCTGAGCTACCCCGGCGCAGGGCGCGCAGTGTACCGGCAGCGGCGCCGGCACTCAAGCGCGCCGGATTCAATAGGCGGTATCGACGGTAAAGCTTTCGCCGCAGCCGCATTCGCCGGTGACGTTGGGATTGCGAAACACGAACGCGGCATTCAGGCCCTGGCGGGCGAAGTCGATTTGCGTGCCGTCGACGAACGGCAGGCTCTTGCGATCCACGACGAGCCGGATTCCGTCCTGTTCGACGACCTGATCGTTCTCGCCAATGCGGTCGGCGATTTCGACTTCATAGGCGTAACCGGAACAACCGGTCTTGCGCACGCCGAAACGCACGCCCGCCGCGTCCGGTTTGGCAGCGAGAAAACTGAGTATGCGCTCGCGCGCAGCGGTTGTGAGTTGGATGTTCATGCCGCTCATTGTACCAATCCGTTATGATTTGCAACCCGTCGTACACGGGAAACATGGCGTTTTCTCAAGGAATATCAAGGCATGAGTGCGGTCAGCGTCAAGCAGGCATTGTCGGGTTCCCTCGCGGAAGGCAGCCAAGTCACCGTAAAGGGGTGGGTGCGCACGCGGCGCGACTCCAAGGCTGGGCTGTCGTTCGTCAATATCAGCGATGGCTCGTGTTTCGATCCGATCCAGGTCGTCGCGCAGAATTCACTGCCGAACTACGCGAACGAAGTGGCGAAACTGACCGCAGGCTGCGCGGCGATCGCCACCGGCACGCTGGTGAAGTCGCAGGGCAAGGGCCAGAGCTTCGAGATCCAGGCGTCGAAGGTAGAGGTCGTCGGCTGGGTCGAGGATCCGGAAACCTATCCGATCCAGCCGAAAGCGCACACGATGGAGTACCTGCGCGAGGTCGCGCATCTGCGCCCGCGCACAAACACGTTTGGCGCCGTCGCGCGCGTGCGCGACTGCATCGCCAAGGCCATCCACCGCTATTTCCACGAGCGCGGCTTCTTCTGGATCAACACGCCGATCATCACGGCGTCCGATGCCGAAGGCGCTGGCCAGATGTTCCGTGTCTCGACGCTCGACATGGTCAACCTGCCGCGCGACGACAAGGGCGCGATCGATTACCACCAGGATTTCTTCGGCAAGGAAACCTACCTGACCGTCTCCGGCCAGCTCAACGTCGAGGGCTACTGCCTCGCCTTGAGCAAGGTGTACACGTTCGGCCCGACGTTCCGCGCGGAGAACTCGAACACCACACGGCATCTCGCGGAGTTCTGGATGATCGAACCGGAGATCGCGTTCGCGGATTTGAACGACGACGCCACGCTGGCCGAGGATTTCCTCAAGTACATCTTCAAGGCCGTACTCGACGAGCGCATGGACGACATGAAGTTCTTCGCCGAGCGCCAGGAGAAGACCGCGATTACTCGCCTTGAGGAATTCGTGAAAGCACCCTTCGAGCGCATCGACTACACCGATGCCGTCGACATCCTGAAAAAGTCGAAGCAAAAGTTCGACTTTCCGGTCGAATGGGGCCACGACCTGCAAACCGAACACGAGCGTTACCTCACCGAGAAGCACGTCGGCCGGCCCGTCGTGGTGATGAATTACCCGGAGGCGATCAAGGCGTTCTACATGCGCCTGAACGACGATGGCAAGACCGTCGCCGCAATGGACGTGCTCGCGCCCGGCATCGGTGAAATCATCGGCGGTTCGCAGCGCGAGGAGCGCCTCGACGTGCTCGATGCACGCATGCGTCAGTTCAACCTCGATCCGGCGCACTACCAGTGGTATCGCGATTTCCGCCGCTACGGCAGCGTGCCGCATGCGGGATTCGGCCTGGGTTTCGAGCGCCTCGTCGTATACGTCTGCGGCCTTTCCAACATCCGCGACGCGATCCCCTACCCGCGCGTGCCGGGCAGCGCGGAGTTCTGATCATGACCGCACACGACGAATACTGGTGGTTGGCCGCACTCGGCGACATGCTCGTGTGGGCGCGGTTGCGCGTGCGCGATTCGGGCAACGCCGAAGTCTTCGACGCGCGCGGCGAAACGCTTGTCTACGACGACGAGGATAGCGCACGCGCCGCACTGCTCGACTCGGAATTTCGCGCCTTCGACGGACTGGACGAGGACGACGCCGCGCTGATGGGCTTCGACCTGGACTCCACCGAACCACCGGAAGCTGAAGACGACGAGGAATTGTTGGCGCTGATGACGGAAAAGCTCGTGCGGGGGCATGCCTGATGGATTTGAATCTTCAAGGCAGGCACGCTCTCGTCTGCGGCGGCTCGCAGGGCATCGGCCGCGCCGCGGCCGTCGAACTGGCGCAACTCGGCGCGGATGTCACGGTTCTGGCACGCTCGCGCGAGGCGCTGCAAGCCGTCGTGGATTCTTTGCCGAAAGCGCATCCGGCACAAATGCATTCCAGAATCGCAACGGACGCGGACGACGCGGTCGCATTCGGCACCGCCATCGAAAATCTTGTGCGTGCCAGGCCAGTACAGATTTTGATCAACAACAGCGGCGGCCCGCCGGGCGGACCCGCGCATTCCGCAAAAGTGGAAGAGTATACGAACGCTTTCCGCCGGCATCTCGTAGCCAACCAGATCGCGCTGCAGGCGGTGCTGCCCGGCATGCGCGCCGCCGGATTCGGGCGCGTGGTCAACGTGATTTCCACGTCTGTGAAAGAGCCGATCGACAACCTGGGTGTCTCCAACACGGTGCGCGCCGCCGTCGCCGGCTGGGCCAAGACCTGCTCGCGCGAACTCGCGCCGTTCGGCATCACCGTCAACAACGTACTGCCGGGATTCACCAAGACCCAGCGCTTGGACGCCATCATCGCCGCCAGGGCCAAAGCCTCGGGCGCGACAGAAGATGCCGTCGCGCGCGAGCTGCAAGGCGTCGTCCCGGCCGGACGTTTCGCCGATCCCGCCGAAGTCGCCGCCGTGATCGCATTTTTGTGCACGCCGGCCGCGGCCTACGTCAACGGCGTAAGCGTCGCGGTGGATGGCGGACGCACCCATGCGTTGAGCTGACCTCGCGTCAAGTCTTGCCCGGCATCCGACCGGTGGTTACCCTGCATGGGTAGCCACCGGTCGCCATGAATCCTTCCTTCCTACACCTTCACGTCCACAGCGAATACTCGCTGGTCGATTCGACCCTGCGCATGCCGGACAAGCCCGAATACGGCGATCCGGCCAAGGCGAAGCGGCTGAATCTGATCAGCCGCGCCGTGCAGATGGGTTTGCCGGCGCTCGCCGTCACCGACGAGAGCAACCTGTTCGCCCTGGTCAAGTTCTACCGTGCCGCCGAAACCAACGGCATCAAGCCCATCGCTGGTGCAGATCTGTGGATCGCCGATCCCAACGACGCACCGCCATCGCGCCTGACCGTGCTGTGCCAGAACCGTGAAGGTTATCTGCATCTGTCGCAACTGATCTCACGCAGCTACACGCAAGGCCGGCATGGCGACCGCGCACTGGTCGATCCGGCCTGGTTCGACGGCCACAGCGCCGGACTCATTGCCCTGGCTGGCCGCGAAAGCGATATCGGCCGTGCCCTCATCGCCGGCAAGCCCGATTCCGCGCTTGCCGAAGCCCGAAAATGGCTGCGCCACTTCGACGATTGTCTGTACCTCGAACTCACGCGCTGCGGCCACACCGACGAGGCGCATTTTGTTCCCGCCACACTGCAACTGGCCGCTGCGGCGGACTGCCCGGTCGTGGCGACCAACGACGTGCGCTTTGCCGTGCGCGAGGATTTCGAAGCGCATGAGGCACGGGTTTGCATCCATCAAGGTCGCCTGCTCAACGATCCCAAGCGTCCGCGCGACTACACGCCCGAGCAATACCTCAAATCCGCCGAGGAGATGGCGGAGTTGTTCGCCGACATTCCCGAAGCGCTGGAAAACAGCGTCGAGATCGCCAAGCGCTGCAATCTGGAAATGAAGTTCGGCGAGTATTTCCTGCCCACGTTTCCGGTTCCGACGCAGGATTCGGAAGCCTCGTTCATCCGCACCCAATCGCAACAGGGTCTGGAAGCGCGCTTGTCCAAGCACGGATTCGCCCCCGGTTTCGCGCGCGAGGATTACACGAGCCGCCTCGAACGCGAACTCGACGTGATCGTGAAGATGGGCTTCGCCGGATATTTTCTGATCGTCGCCGACTTCATCGGCTGGGCCAAGCAGCACGATATTCCGGTCGGCCCGGGACGTGGTTCTGGCGCAGGCTCCGTCGTCGCCTGGTCGCTCGGCATCACCGACCTCGATCCGCTGCGCTATGGATTGCTGTTCGAGCGATTCCTCAATCCCGAACGCGTGTCCATGCCCGACTTCGACGTCGACTTCTGCATGGATCGCCGCGACGAGGTGATCGACTACGTCGCGCACAAATATGGACGCGAGAAGGTCAGCCAGATCATCACCTACGGCACGATGGCGGCGAAGGCCGTGCTGCGTGACGCCGGCCGCGTGCTCGGCATGGGCTACGGCCAGGTCGACCAGATCGCCAAGCTCATTCCGCTAAAGCCGACCGATCCGCTCAGCCTGGACGACGCGCTGGGAATCAGCGAACGCTCGTGCCGGGAAACCGACCGCATCGTTCCCGAATTCAAGTCGCGCTACGAATCCGAGGACGAGGTTCGCGAATTGGTGGATCTCGCGCGGCGCATCGAAGACATCGTGCGCAATGCCGGCAAGCACGCCGGCGGCGTGGTGATCGCGCCGAGTGCGCTGACCGATTTCGCCCCGCTGTATTCGGAAAGCGGTGGCGACGGCGTTGTCACCCAGTTCGACAAGGACGACGTCGAGGCCGTGGGCCTGGTCAAGTTCGACTTCCTCGGCCTGCGCACGCTGACCATCATCGACTGGGCGGTGAAGGCGATCAACGCGCGCCGTGTGGCGACGGGCGAAGCTCCACTCGACATCGCCGCGTTGCCGCTTGACGATGCGCGCGTCTATGCGCTGTTCCAGAACGCGCGCACCGTGGCGGTGTTCCAGTTCGAAGGCAACGGCATGCAGCGCATGCTGGTGAAGGCCAAGCCCGATCGCTTCGACGACCTGATGGCGCTGACCTCGCTGTTCCGCCCCGGGCCGATGGAGCAGATCGACAGCTTCTGCCGCCGCAAGAACGGCGAGGAACGCATCGACTACGCCGATCCGCGCGTGGAACCCGTGCTGCGCGAGACCTACGGCATCATGGTCTACCAGGAACAGGTCATGCAGATGGCGCAGATCGTCGGCGGTTACTCGCTCGGCGGCGCCGACCTGCTGCGCCGCGCGATGGGCAAGAAGATCGCCGCGGAGATGGCCAAGCATCGCGTCGTCTTCGGCGAGGGTGCGGCGAAGAACGGCGTGGCCGGCGACAAGGCCGACGCCATCTTCGACCTGATGGAGAAATTCGCCGGTTACGGCTTCAACAAATCGCATGCCGCTGCCTATGCGCTGGTTTCCTACCAGACCGCGTGGCTGAAGGCGCACTACCCGGCCGAGTTCATGGCCGCGGTGCTGTCCAGCGACATGGACAACACCGACAAGGTCGTGACATTCCTCACCGAGGCGCGCGCGCTGGGATTGAACGTGCAGCCGCCGGACGTGAACGCCTCGACCTATATGTTCGAAGCGACCGATCCGACGACGATCCGCTACGGACTCGGTGCGGTCAAGGGCGTGGGCCGCAATGCGGTGGAAAATCTCGTGCAGGCGCGCGCGCAAGGCGGCACGTTCGCGGACCTGCCCGACTTCTGCCAGCGCGTGGACGGCCAGAAGGTCAACAAGCGCGTGCTCGAAGCGCTGATCCTGTCCGGCGCCATGGATGCGCTCGGTTCCAATCGCGCGAGCCTCATGGCGCAGTTGCCCGAATGCCTGCGCGCCGCCGAGCAGACTGCGCGCGACGCCGCCGCCGGACAGAACGACATGTTCGGCGCGGCAAGCGCCACGCCGGCACCGCGCCTGCAACTGGCGAATGTTCCCGAGTGGCCGCCCGAGCAACGCCTCGCCGGTGAACGCGACACGCTCGGACACTATCTTTCCGGCCACCCCACCCTGCTCTGGCGCGACACGCTGACGCAACTGGCGACCTGCCCGATCGGCGAAATCGGCCAGCGCTACCAGCCGCCGAAGCCGCGCGCGGACGACGACGGCAACCGCTTCCGACGTGCGCCGGAAACGCCGTGGGTCGTCGCCGGCCAGCTCGTGGACATGCGCAAGCGCGGCACGGACCAGGCCTTCGTGCAGCTGGAGGATTTCAGCGGGCGCATCGAAGTGAGCCTGTTCCGCGAAGCGTTCGTCGAAAACGCGGCACTGCTCACGCGCGATGCCATCCTCGTCGTCGAAGGCGGCTTGGCCTGGGACGACTTCGCCGGCGCGCTGCGCATCCGCGCACGGCGCGTATTCACGTTGAATGAAGCTTGCGAACGTCAGGCGAAATTGCTGCGTGTCCGGCTCAACGGCATCAGCGAGGATTTCCTCGATCGCCTGCGCGATACGCTCGCCGGCTATCGCGGCGGACAAACGCCCCTGCGCGTGCAATACGCCAATGCCAGCGGTCACGCCGAAATCGAACTCGGCCCGGAATGGCGCGTGCGCGCGACCGCCGATCTCAAGCGCAGCCTCGACGTGCTGCCCGGCGTCAAATCGACCGAATGGGTCCTAAGCCGCTCGAACGGCGCCTGATGCGGGGTATTCCGCCCCGCCTGTGGCTATAATTCGGAGCTTCGCGTCCACGTTTCCGGCATGAACCCCAACTTCCTCGATTTCGAACAGCCCATCGCCGAACTGGAAGGCAAGATCCAGGAGCTGCGCCATGCCAGCCACGGCCAGGCGTTCAACATCGACGACGAGGTACGCAAGCTGCGCGACAAGCTCAAGCGCAAGACCGCGGAAATCTTCAAGGACCTGACGCCCTGGCAGATCGCGCAGGTGGCGCGGCATCCGGCGCGGCCCTACACGCTGGACTACGTGCAGACGATCTGCGAGGAATTCCACGAACTCGCCGGCGACCGCGCCTACGCGGACGACGCCGCCATCGTCGGCGGCCTCGCGCGCATGGACGGCCGCGCGATCATGGTGATCGGCCAGCAGAAGGGCCGCGACACCAGGACCAAGATCCGGCGCAATTTCGGCATGCCGCGCCCGGAGGGCTACCGCAAGGCGCTGCGCCTGATGCAGATGGCCGAGCGCTTCGGCCTGCCGATCCTCACCTTCATCGACACGCCCGGCGCCTATCCCGGCGTTGGCGCCGAGGAACGCGGCCAGTCCGAGGCGATCGCACGCAACCTGCTGGAAATGTCGCAACTGCGCGTGCCGATCGTGTGCACCATCATCGGCGAAGGCGGTTCCGGTGGCGCGCTGGCGATCGGCGTCGGCGACCGCACCGTCATGCTGCAGTATTCGACCTACTCGGTGATTTCGCCCGAGGGCTGCGCCTCGATCCTGTGGAAAACCGCCGACAAGGCCAAGGACGCTGCCGAGGCGCTCGGCATCACCGCGCCGCGCCTGCTCGAACTCGGACTCATCGACAAAGTGGTGCGCGAACCGCTCGGCGGCGCGCACCGCGATCCGCACGCCATCGCGATCCGCCTCAAGGCGGTGCTGCGCAACCAGCTCGACGAGCTGGAACGCAGCGATCGCGCCGGCCTCGTCGGCGAGCGCTACAAGCGCCTGCGCCGCTACGGCGCCTTCAAGTCGTAGCCTGGTCGACCTCGATTTCGATTCCGCCAACCATGCTGGCGACGAAATTGTAGAGCGCGCCGCCGACTGCGCCCGCGATGAAGCCGATCACGCCGTACATAATCGGGAAAATGACCAGCGCGGCGATTCCGACCGCCCCGCCAATGGCCGAGGCATTGCCGCCAAAACTGCCGATCATCGCCCCGAACATCATGAACAGCAGCGCAATGAGAACGCCGAAGATGGCCATCAGGACCATCTGGAAAACCGCAAGCTTCAATACCCCGACGCGTTTGATGACCATGACAATCTCCCCATTGAAGTGAGCCCGCCGCAATCGCAGGCGCCATGACGCTAACCGAGGTTCATGCCCCGCGCAACCGGTTCTGGCACCATGCGCAAATGTCCACGTCGTTGACCGACCTGCTGCGCGTCCAGCTCGATGCACTGCCGCCGGGCCCGCTCGCCGTGGCTTTCAGCGGCGGGGTGGATTCGAGTGCCTTGCTGCACGCGCTCGCGCAGTTGCCCGCGGCACGCGCGCGCGGACTGCGCGCGATCCATGTGGATCACGGATTGCACGACGACAGCGGCGGATGGGCGGCGCACTGCCGCGAATTCGCCGCGCGGCTGGATGTGCCGCTGCAAGTCGTCGCCGTGCGCGTGGATCGCGCCGCCGGAACCGGGCTGGAAGATGCCGCGCGGCGCGCACGCCATGCCGCGTTTTCGCAATCCCTGGGTGCCCGCGAATTCCTCGCCCTCGCCCAGCATCGCGGCGACCAGGCCGAAACCGTGCTGCTCAAGCTGCTGCGCGGCGCCGGTCCGGAAGGCCTCGGCGCGATGCGCGCGTTGCGCGAATGCGGGAAGGGATACCTCTGGCGCCCTTTGCTCGATCTGCCACGCGCTGCTTTGCTCGAGTTCGCGCAGGCGCATCACCTGCGCTGGGTCGAGGATCCGAGCAACGCGCACACGCACCTGTCGCGCAATTTCCTGCGTCACGAAATCCTGCCGCGCCTGACCCAACACTGGCCGCAGGCCGAAGCGGCGCTGGCACACAGCGCGACCTGGCTGCGCGCCGCCGCCGATTTCATCGATGCGCAGGCCAACGCCGCGCTGGCAAGCTTGCGCGGACCCGAACCGGCGACGCTGGATTGGCGCGGCTGGCTGGCCCTGCCGGATGCCTTGCGCGACCCGGTGCTGCGGCGCTGGCTGCGCGAGGCAGGCTTGGACGAACCCGCGCATTTCCACGTCGCCGAACTCGAGCGCCAACTGCTTGCCGCGAACGATCGCCGGCCTTGCGTTGCCTTCGACGACACGCAATTGCGCCGCCATCGCGACTGGCTGCCACGCTACCCGCCGCGGCGACCGCGTGGCGATTGATTCCTGCGGGCCGCTGCGGTAGCTTGCGCGCCATGCGCAAGACTGACGCCAGACCTTCCGACCCCAAGCCTTCCGAACCTGCCGAATCCGATCGCATCGCCGACTTCGAAAAATCTCTCGACGAACTCGAGAAACTGGTCGGCAAGATGGAACAGGGCGAACAGAGCCTCGACGATTCGCTCAAATCCTACGAACGTGGCGTCGCGCTGTACCGCAATTGTCAGAGCGCGCTCGAACAGGCCGAACTGCGCGTGAAACTGCTGTCCGATCCGGAACAGCCCGACCAAGCCGAAGACTTTGAGCCGGAAGCGCCTTGAGCCGCCCGCCGCGCTGATCGACTTCAGCACGCGTGCGGACGCCGTGCTGGCGCGCGCGTTACCGCCCGCAGAACAGGCGCCCGCCCCCTGCACCGCGCCATGCGCTACGCCGTGCTTGGCGGTGGCAAGCGCCTGCGCCCGGTGCTGGTCTATGCGACCGGCAGCGCACTCGGCGCGCCGCTCGACGCACTCGATGCATCCGCCGCCGCGGTGGAAATCATCCACGCCTATTCGCTGGTCCACGACGATCTGCCGGCGATGGACGATGACGCCCTGCGCCGTGGCCGTCCCACCTGCCATGTCGTCTTCGGTGAAGCAATGGCCACCCTCGCCGGCGACGCGCTGCAGGCGCTTGCCTTCGAACTACTGGCCGCAGACAAGTCGCACGATCCGGGCACACATGTGGAAATGCTGCGCACGCTCGCCGCCGCCTGCGGCTCGCACGGCATGGCCGGAGGCCAGGCGCTCGACCTCGCCGCCGTCGGCACGATGTTGACCCCGGACGAGCTCGATCGCATGCACGAGCACAAGACCGGCGCGCTGATTCGCGCCAGTGTGCGCCTTGGTGCGCTCGCCGCCGGCAAGACCAACGCCGCGACGCTCGCTGCGCTGGACGAATACGGCCACGCCATCGGCCTCGCCTTCCAGATCCGCGACGACATCCTCGATGTGGAAGGCGACAGCGCCACACTCGGCAAGACTGCCGGCAAGGATGCCGCCGATTCCAAGCCCACCTATCCCGCGATTCTCGGCATGAATGCCTCGCGCGCGCGCCTGGCGAAGCTGACGGATGAAGCGATTGCGGCGCTGGCGCCATTCGGCGAACGCGCGCAGGGACTCATGGGATTGGCGCGCTACATGGCCGAGCGCGAAAGCTGATCAACTCCCCGCCACCATCATCCGCTCGATGAGAATCGAGCCGGTAAGGATATGCGAGCGGTGGTCGATATCCGCGCCGATCGCGGCAATGCCGGCGAACATCTCGCGCAGGTTCGAGGCGATGGTGATTTCTTCGACCGGATAGGCGATCGCGCCGTTCTCCACCCAGAATCCCGACGCGCCGCGCGAGTAATCGCCGGTGACGATGGAAACGCCCTGCCCCATGACCTCGGTGACCAACAATCCGGTGCCAAGCTTGTTCAGCATGTCGGCGAAATCGTCGCTGCCGGGCTTCACAACCAGATTGTGGACGCCGCCGGCGTTGCCGGTGCTTTGCAGGCCGAGCTTGCGCGCCGAGTAGCTGCCGAGGACGTAACGTTGCAGCACACCACCGCGAATCAGATCGCTGTCGGCAGTGGCCACGCCTTCGCTGTCGAAGTTGCCCGAACCTTGTCCGCGCGGAATGTGCGGGCGTTCCGTGATTTCGACGAAATCCGGAAACAGTCGCTTGCCTGCGTGATCGAGCAGGAAGCTCGCCTTGCGATAAAGCGCACCGCCGCTGACTGCGGAAACCAGATGCCCAATCAGGCCACGCGCGACTTCCGGTGCGAACAGTACCGCACACTGACGTGTGTCGAGCTTGCGTGCGTCGCGCCGCGCGAGCGTGCGTTCGGCGGCCTTGCGCCCGATCGTCGCGACATCGGGAAGATCCTCGGCGGCGCGCACGGATTCGTACCAGTAGTCACGCTGCATGCCGTTGCCGTCCTGCGCAATCAGCGAGCACGACAGCGAATGCCGCGTGCCGCGTTCCTTGCCGACGAAACCCTGCGATGTGGCGTAGACGCCGAGCGATTCGCCCGATTGCACCGAAGCGCCTTCCGAGTTCGCGATTCCCGAAAGCGCGCGGCCGGCGTCCTCGATCGTTGTGCCCAGCGCGATCGCTGCCTGCGCGTCGACGGTCCACGGGTGCCACAGATCCAGATCCGGAAACGCGCGTGCCAGCCGCGCCGGATCGGCGAGTCCCGCGAACGGGTCTTCTTCGGTGAACTTCGCGATCGCACAAGCCTGTTCGATGGTCTTGGCGATGGAATCGGGTGCCAGGTCCGCCGTGCTCGCCGAACCTTTGCGCTGACCGAAATATACGGTCACCCCAAAGGCGCGGTCGCGGTTGTGCTCGATGGTTTCGACCTCGCCCAGACGAACGTTCACCGCAAGGCCGGTGTCGATGCTGGCGCCGACTTCGACGTCGCTCGCCCCGGCGGCACGGCAGCGGCGCACGACGTCCTGCGCGAGTTCGGCGAGACGATCGAGCTGGGCGGGCGAATCGTCCGGATGTGCGATGATGGCGTTCATGATTTCCACTTTGCGTAACTGACGAATGATGCACGATCACGACGACGATTCCCACGTCTACGTCCCGCGCGACGAACGGCCCAGCCGCAGCCAACTGCGCCGCGAGGCGCTGGACGTGCTCAAGCTGGCGCAGCAACTCTCTGCGCTGTCCGACGCCCAGCTCGCCCGCATTCCGCTCGACGACGACCTGCGCGCCGAAGTCGCGCGCACGCGTGCGGTCAACCAGCAGATCGCACGCAAGCGCGCCGAACAATTCCTTGCCAAGCAACTGCGCAAGCTCGACGATGCGGAGCTCGAACCGCTGCGCGCCGCGCTCGAACACGACCGCGAACACGCGCGCCGCGAGGCTGCTGCCCTGCACCGCGTCGAAATCTGGCGCGAACGCCTGATCGCCGATGGCGACGCCGCGCTGGACGAACTCATGCAGCAATTTCATGCGGCGGATCGTCAGCAGCTGCGCCAGCTGGCGCGCAAGGCGCGGGCCGAACGCGACGCACAAAAACCGCTGCACGCCTTCCACGAATTGTTTCGCGCACTGCGCGAGTTGTTCGGTTAGGTGGCCGTCCCACCAACGGTCATGCCGTCGATCTTCAGCGTCGGTTGCCCGACACCGACCGGCACGCTCTGGCCTTCCTTGCCGCATACGCCGACGCCTTCGTCGAGCTTCAAATCATTGCCGACCATGGACACGCGCGTGAGCACTTCCGGACCGGAACCGATCAGGGTCGCGCCTTTCACCGGCCGCGTGACCTTGCCATTCTCGATCAGATAGGCCTCGCTCGCCGAGAACACGAACTTGCCGTTGGTGATGTCGACCTGGCCGCCACCGAAGTTCACCGCATAGAGTCCGCGCTGCACCGAAGCGATGATTTCACCGCGGATCGCTCTGGCCCGGCAGCATGTAGGTGTTGGTCATGCGAGGCATCGGCAGGTGCGCGAACGATTCGCGGCGGCCGTTGCCGGTGGAACGCATGCCCATCAGGCGTGCGTTGAGCTTGTCCTGCATGTAGCCCTTGAGCACGCCGTTCTCGACCAGCACCGTGCATTCGCCCGGCACGCCTTCGTCGTCGATGGACAGCGAGCCGCGCCGGTTCGGCAGGGTGCCGTCATCGACGACGGTGCAAAGTTCGGATGCGACTTTCTCGCCCATGCGACCGGCGAAGGCGGAGGTGCCCTTGCGGTTGAAATCGCCCTCGAAGCCGTGGCCGATGGCCTCGTGCAGGAGCACGCCCGGCCAGCCGGGGCCAAGTACCACGGTCATCGTGCCGGCGGGCGCGGGCACGGAATCCAGGTTCACCAGTGCCGTGCGCACCGCCTCGCGCGCGAACGCGTGCGCGCGGCCGTTGGCAAGCAATTCGCGGTAACCGTAGCGCCCGCCGCCGCCGGCGGAACCCGATTCGCGGCGGCCGCCGCGTTCCGCGATCACGTTCACGTTCAGGCGCACCAGCGGGCGCACATCAGCGGCCAGCGTGCCATCCGCAGCAGCGACAAGCACGGTGTCGAGCGTGGCGGAAAGGGTGACGATGACCTGCGTGATGCAGGGATCGAGCGCGCGCGCGAATTTGTCCACTTCGCGTAAAAGTGCAATTTTATCCTCATTCGCCAGCGACTCGACCGGGTCGATCGGCGCATACAGCAATTGCGATTCGCGCGCGGCCAGCGCATGGCCGGCGCCCGGATTCCCCGACTGCGCGATCGCGCGTGCCGACTTCGCCGCCGTCAGCAACTGCGGCAGCACGATCTCATCGGAATAGGCGAAGCCTGTCTTCTCGCCGCTCATCGCGCGCACGCCGACGCCCTGCTCGATGGCATGGCTGCCTTCGCGCACGATGCCGTCCTCGAGCATCCACGATTCGCTGCGCGAATGCTGGAAATACACATCCGCGGCATCGATGGACGGGCCCATCAACTGTGCGAACACGCGCTCGAGATCGTTGCTGGAGAATCCGCCGGGTTGCAGCAACTGCCGTTCGGCCAAGGCAAGCAAAGTCATGGACATTCGATTCCGATTGAAAAAACAAACGCCGAGTTATCGATCCGCGCTGGCGCTTGCCGGCGCGTCGGTCTTCTTCGGCTTGACCGATTGCGGCTGCTTCGGCGCAGGTTCGCCCTTGACCGTTTCCTTGGCGATTTCGGTGATCACGGGTTTTTCCCAACTGCCGGTCACGCTGTAGCGCACGCGGGTCACATCGTTGATCGCCCTCTTGAACACGCCCTGCAGCACCGCGCCGGCGGCCGCACCGACCGGCCCGCCGACGAGCGCGCCGCCGATCATCAAAGTGCCGCCGACGTGCGGCGTGACTTCCATGGTTTGGTCGTAGTCGCGGGCTTTCAAGCCGGCACGTCCATTCACCACGATATCCGCGGCCGGGCCATTCACCCTCAATCCGGACGTAAACGCATTGCCGTCCTTGAGCGTGAAGGTTCCCTCAATTGAATCGAAGCTGAAACCGGACTTGAAGAAATCGCCGAAATCCAGCGCCAGCCGGCGCGGTATCGCGGTCAGATTGAACAGACCGAAGATGCGGCCGGCGCCGGGATCGGCGTCGGGAATACGGCCTTCCTGCACCGAAACCTTGAGCGTGCCGTCGAGCCGCTTGAGCGCGAATGTCGAAGGCGATCCATCCCACTTGCCTTGGATGTGCGCGACGGTAGCGCCGCCGTCGACCACGCCGGCGTAACCGAACGTGTCGAGCATGCGCCCGAGATTCTGCGCGGAAAAATCGACGGAAAAATCGGAAATGTCGCTGCCGGGCTTGCCCGTCCAGTCGCCGCGCGCGCGCATTTCCACGTTCTTCGAATGCGTGCTGACTTGCTCGAAATGCGTGCCGCTGGCGATCGGATAGCTTTCCACAACGGTCGTGCCGAAACGCGAATCGCCGAGGCGGAAATCGCCGATGCGGATGTGCAGCGGCGGCACGTTGGCCGGATTTTCGCCTGCCATCGCGCTGGTTTCGGTATCGCCAACCTCCGGCCAGTAGATGCGGTCGAACTGTGCAGTGACGCCGCGCTGGCGGAAATCGGCCAGCGGAATCTCCATGTTGCCAGCGATGTTGGCACCGTCGAAGCCCAGGTCCAATACGTTTTTGGACGGCTTCAGGGTGAATCGCGCCGCACCGAAATCGCGATCCCAGGCGCGCAAATCCTGCGCTTGCAAATCGACGCCGGAGATCAGGCCATCGCTACCACCGCCGGATTTCGCGACCGCGAAATCCATCCAGCCGGAAAGATCGAGCAGCGGCGCACTGCCACCGATGTCGAAGCCGGATGGCGGCAGCGGCGCGGACGCATCGCCGCCGAAGTCAACGCGCGCGGCAAAGGGCTGCGTGGCCGATTCCAGGCGTCCGCGCAAGCGCATGAGCCCACCCAGTTGCAGATCGATGCTGCCGCCCGCGACCGGCAGGCCGACGCTCAGTGTCAGCGGCAATGCGGCATTGCCTGCCTTGGCCAGCGGCGCAGGCAAGGCGATGCCGATGCCGTTGAGATCCGAATTCACGGTCACGCGCTGGCCGGGGTTTTTCACGTTGTCGTGATCGGCGTTGAAACCGATCGTCCAATCCGCCTCGCCGTCGATGCGGTCGGCCCAGGGCGCCAGCACCGGTGCGTAGGCGAGCAGATCGGATACGGGAAAACGACCGCGCAGGCTGGCCTCGACGGCATGGTCCTTGTCAGCCGCAAACCCGCCTACCGCAAGGCGGAACGTGGCCGGCTTGCCGTCGCGCGTGACCGGCAGATCGCCGGTATCGAAACCGGCTTGCGAAAACTTGAGCGTGCCGCTGGCCTGCTGCAGGCGCAGCGCGTACTGCGCATCGACGAGATCGGCCTTGGACAACGCCACGCTGCCGGCGAGATCGAGTCGCTCGGCTTGCTTGACTGGCAGATGCAGGTGGAATTTCAACTTGCCGCTGCCGCCGACGCCGACGCCGAGCAATTGCGCGGCATAGCGCGCGCCAATCGGCGTGGCCTTGAGGAAGTCGAGCAGATTCTTGCCGCTGCCCGAGCCCGACACGTCCAGGTCCAGTATCGCCTCGCCGAGATCGGCGATCGTTGCGCTGGCGCCGTCGACGCTGTTGCCCAGCGCCTGCGCCGCATCCACGTCGACGCGCAAACCGTTGTTGACGAAATCGGCGACGGCATGCACGCGTTGTGCGGACGGCCAATCCGGCAAATAGGTCAGCCTGGTGTCGTTCAACTCGGCGCGCGCTTCGAAACGGCCGGCGGAATTGGTGAACGGCCAGTCGGCAAGATCGCCGCGAAACACCGCGCGCCCGTTCGCGATGCCACCCGAGACGAGCGCGCGATCCAGCCACGCCACCGCGGCCGGCGGCATGATGTTGATCGGCCAGAATAGTTTGGCCGCCGGCACCTCACCGCGATCGACCACGGCATACAAATCCAGCGCCGGACGCGAACCGTCGTCGTGCAGTTGCATGGCGCCACGCACTTGGCCGCCGAATCCGGCGCCTTCGAAATCCAGCGCATCCGTGCCGATGCGCCAGCCGCCGTCGCCGCGCCAGGCGGCAATATCGCCGGCGAATTGCGAGAATTCGAGCGGTTGCCGGAACACGTGCGGCTCGTCCACGCCGAACGGCGTATTCGGCGGCAGATGCAGATTGAAACCATCGGCATCGCCGAGCAGGTTGCCGCTGAGACTGGTCGCGCCCGGCAGTGCATCGACGGCATGCCAGGCCAGCGCATCGAAATCGGCGACGACATCGAAATCCCGTGCGCCGACGAAACGCAAGTTCGCATGGCGCAGCGTGCCGGCCGGATCGGCCACGTACAGCCAGCGCCGCCACGCGGCCGGAAAGGCATCGCTGAGCATGGCCACGCTCGCCGGCGCCGAAAGGTTTACGCCATCCAGGCGCAGCGTCCATGTCGGATCGGGCAGCGCCGGATCGTGCGCTTTTTCCAGATGCAGGCTCGCCGGTGTGGCGACTTCTCCCTGCCGGGCGAGGACGAGATCGGCCACGTCCGCGCTCCAGCCCGCATCGCCGCGCTGCCAGCGCGCGCCGAACGCGATGCGGTCGAAACCGGTGCGCGGCACGATGCTGCGCTTGGCGTCGAGCGCGATCGGCGCCGACGTGGTCAACACCACGTTCGTCAAATCCGTCTCGATGCGGGCGCGCTGCAGCCGATCGCGCCGCCACCAGCCCCAGAACTGCACGCGCCCGGCGCCACGTTCGACCTGCGCGCCCTGCCACGCATAGCCATGCGCGACGGCGGCGAGGTCAAGCGCCGCACCGCCCAGATACAGTTCGCCGTTGCGGGTGGCGCTGTCGTAATCGATCACCGCGTCCACGGGCGATGGCGTGTCGGCGCAGCGCACGCGCGCGAGCACGCGGTGCGTGCTGCCCGAATTGACCAGACGCACCTCGTCGGCAAGCAGCACGACGGGCTTGCCGTTGTCGGCGCCCTGCACGGTCAGGCGCAGATCGCGCAACACCAGCGCACCCAGCGAGAACAGCAGCGAATCCTTCGGATCTGCGGCGGCCTGATTGCCCGCGTCGATGCCGCTCAATTGCCACTGACCTTGCGCATCGCGGGCCAGATGCAGGTTCAGGCCAACGAGGCGGAACTCGTTCCAGGCTTGATTGCGGTGCAGCGCCGAGAAGAAATTGATCTTGAGCTCGGCCTGCGGAATCGTGCTGCCGGGCGACTTCGCATCGGCACCGGCGATATGCACGCCGCGCAGGACCAGCAACGGGCCATCGCGTTCCCAAACACCGGTCACGCCGTCGAGCGTCACCGCGCGTTGCAGGCGATCGCTCAGGAAAGTCGCGATGCGCTGCGGTCGACTGGCAATCCACGGCAGAGCAATCTGCGCCAGGCCGACACCGAGCGCGAGCAGAATGACGACGGCGGCGAACAGCGCCTGCAGCCAAAGACGCGCGCGGCGGATGGATCGCTTCCACATCACCCGCACCTACAGCAGAACAACATCGTATTGCTCCTGCGCGTAATGCTCCTCGGGCTGGAAGCGGATGGTCTTGCCGATGAACTCTTCGAGTTCGGCGACGGCCGCGGATTCCTCGTCGAGGATGCGCGCCACGACTTTCGGTGCCGCGAGCACGAGCAATTTCTTCGCCTCGAACTGGCGCACCGCCCGCGTGATCTCGCGGAAGATTTCGTAAGTGACGGTTTCGGCGGTCTTGATGCTGCCGCGGCCCTCGCAGGCCGGGCACGGCTCGCACAATTGGCGCTCCAGGCTTTCCACCGTGCGCTTGCGCGTCATCTGCACGAGGCCGAGGTCGGTCATCTCGTACACGGTGGTCTTGGCATGATCGTGGGCCAGCGCCTTTTCCAGCGTGCGCAGGACCTGGCGCTTGTGCTCCTCGTCGACCATGTCGATGAAGTCGATGATGATGATGCCGCCGAGGTTGCGCAGGCGCAATTGGCGTGCCGCCGATTGCGCCGCCTCGAGGTTGGTCCGGTACACGGTTTCCTCGAGGTTGCGATGACCGAGGAACGCGCCGGTGTTGACGTCGATGGTGGTCATGGCCTCGGTCTGGTCGACGACGAGATAGCCGCCCGACTTCAACGGCACTTCCTTCTTGAGCGCGCGCTGAATCTCGTCCTCAACGCCGTACAGGTCGAAAATCGGCCGCTCGCCGGGGTAATGCTCGATGCGCTCGGCGAGTTCCGGCATGAACTGGCCGGCAAAACGCAGCATGCGTTCCAGCGTTTCGCGCGAATCCACGCGCACTTTTTCGACGTCCTTGCGCATCAGGTCGCGCAAGGCGCGCAGCGGCAGGGAAAGATCCTCGTAGACACGCTCGCCGGCATGGGTGCGCGCAATCGCTTCCTGCACCGACTGCCACAGCTTGGTCAGGTAGGCCACGTCCTCGGCCAGGGCTTCGGCACTCTGTCCGTCCGCGTTCGTGCGCACGATGTAGCCATGCCCGGTCTCCAGCGCGCGCGCCTGCAAAGTCTCCTTCAGGCGTGCGCGCTCGGTTTCGTCCTCGATGCGCACTGACACCCCGATCGCCTTGGCCAACGGCAACAGGACGAGGTAACGCGATGGCACGGACAGGTTCGTGGTCAGGCGGGCGCCCTTGCTGCCGATCGGATCCTTGATCACCTGCACGACGATTTCCTGGCCCTCGCGAACCAGTTCGCCGATCGGCTGGGCCGGCGGCGTCACGACGCTTTCCTGCCCATCGCCGGCCAGCGCTTGCACGCTGCGCAGGATGTCCGAGGCGTGAAGGAAGGCCGCACGCTCCAGCCCGATCTCCACGAACGCCGCCTGCATGCCCGGCATGACCCGGCTGACGCGACCCTTGTAGATATTGCCGACATAGCCGCGGCGCAACGCGCGCTCGAGCTGCACTTCCTGCAACACGCCGTTTTCGACCACTGCGGCGCGGGTCTCGCGCGGGGTCACGTTGATGAGGATTTCTTCGGACACGACAACCACTTGGAGAAGTTTTCTAAGATTGTTTATAGCCGGGATATACCGGGTTGTCGATGAAAATCCGCCGCCTGCGTCAGGCAACGATACCGAACCGGCGCAGCAGGGCCGCCGTTTCGTGCAGCGGCAGGCCCATGACCCCGGAATAACTGCCCGAAAGCCGCGCGACGAAGGCTTCCGCGCGGCCCTGGATCGCATAGGCCCCGGCCTTGCCCTGCCATTCGCCGCTGCCGACATAAGCATCGATCCGGCTTGTGTCGAGCTTGGTGAATTCTACTTGTGTGATGCTGAACGCCTGCTCTTCGCGCCCGGCATCCAGGCACCAGACCGCGGACAGTACCTCGTGGGTCCGGCCCGACAGGCGCCGCAGCATGTCCGCCGCCTGCGCCGCGTCGGCCGGCTTGCCGAAGACCTCGCCGTCGAGCACGACTTCGGTATCGGCGCCCAGCACCACCGCACCGGCGACGCCGGACAGCTTGAGCAGGCCGGCACCGGCCTTCTCACGCGCCACGCGGCTGACGTAATTAGCCGGCGGCTCGCCCGGCGCGCGCACTTCCGGCACGTCCACGTCGACGCTGCCGAAGCGCAGGCCGAGGCGTTCGAGCAATTCGCGGCGGCGCGGGGATTGCGAGGCAAGATGTAGCACGATGTTCAGGCTCGATGATACGGATGGTTGCCGAGCAGGCTCAGTGCGCGGTAAAGCTGCTCGGCGACGAGGATGCGCACAAGCATGTGCGGCAAGGTCAAGGGACCTAGCGACCATTTCTGATCGGCGCGCTCCAGAACGGCCGGCGCAAACCCGTCCGCGCCGCCAACGAGAAATGCCAGGTCCTTGCCCTGCATGCGCCAGCGCGCGAACTGCTGCGCGAGCTCTTCGCTCGACCACGCCTTGCCGCGACCGTCCAGTGCCACGACGTGCGCGCCTTTCGGAACCGCCGCAAGCAAGGCCGCGCCTTCTTCAGCCATCGCGCGTGCCGGATCGCGCGACTTCGCCGAAACTTTCACCAGCTCCAGTGGCAGCTCGCGCGACAATCGCTTGACGTATTCGGCGAAGCCCTGTTGCACCCACGCCGGCATGCGTTCGCCGACGGCGATCAAACAGGCGCGCATGTCAACGCCGCGAATTCAACCCGCGTTCGCTGCATCGGGCATATCGTCGCCGACCGTCCACAGGCGTTCCAGGCCGTAGAACTCGCGGATGCGCGGCAGCATCACGTGCACGATGATGTCGCCCAGATCGACCAACACCCATTCCGCCTCGCGCTGGCCTTCCACGCCCAGCGGCATCATGCCGGCCTTCTTGACGAACTTGACCACCTCGTCCGCAAGCGATTTGACGTGTCGCGTCGAGGTGCCGCTGGCGATGAAAAGGATATCCGCAATGGAAGTCTTGCCGCGCACGTCGATCTCATGCACATCCTTCGCCTTGAGTTCGTCGAGGGCGGCAAGCACTTGCCGGCGCAGAATCTCCACCGGATCGGATTTCGCCGAAACAAGCTTGGCAGTTCGTGGTTTTTTCGGCGGCGTTTTCGACGAAACTGACTTTGTCGGAGCCGGCTTTTTCGAATTCGATTTGGCCGGAGCGGCCTTGGAAGTCGAGCGGGTTTTGCGTGCGGTTTTGGATGCAGTGGCCAAGCGGCGATGTCCTCGTTGTGGATTGGCTCCGCAGAAATTTCGCCCGCGCGGAGTGGAATTGAGTATAGGCCGATTTTCGCGGCGCACCACTGGCGAAAACGAATCGAACTGCGTTCCGGCGCGCCGCACGCTAAAATACCCTTCCTTCCCGACAGCGGCCCCTGAGCATGCCCAACGCTGGTGCCGCACCCCAAGCCATTGGTTTCCGCGATCTGCGCCTGCCGGATGCCTTGCTGAAAACGTTGGCAGAAGTGGGTTACGAAAACCCCTCGCCGATTCAGGCCGCGACGATTCCACCCTTGCTCGACGGCCGCGATCTGCTCGGTCAGGCGCAGACTGGCACCGGCAAGACTGCCGCTTTCGCACTGCCGATTCTGGCGCGGCTGGATTTGTCGAAAACCAGACCGCAGGCACTGGTGTTGGCGCCGACGCGCGAACTCGCAATCCAGGTCGCCGAAGCGTTCCAGCGCTACGCCATGAAGATGCCGGGCTTCCACGTGCTGCCGATCTACGGCGGCCAGAGCTATGGCCCGCAGCTTTCCGGTTTGAAGCGTGGCACGCATGTCGTCGTGGGCACACCGGGACGCGTGATCGACCATCTGCAGCGCGGTTCGTTGGATCTTTCGCAACTGACCACGCTGGTGCTCGACGAAGCGGACGAAATGCTGCGCATGGGTTTCATCGACGATGTCGAAACGGTGCTGAAGGAAACCCCACCGACGCGGCAAATCGCCTTGTTCTCGGCCACCATGCCGAGTCAGATCAAACGCATTGCGCAAACCTATCTGCGCGATCCGACCGAAATTGCCATCAAGAACAAAACGACCACGGCCGCGAACATCCGGCAGCGTTACTGGTATGTCAGCGGCATGCACAAGCTCGACGCACTCACGCGCATTCTCGAAGCCGAACCGTTCGAGGCGATGCTGGTATTCATGCGCACCAAGCAGACCACCGAGGAAATCGCGCAGAAGCTGCAAGCGCGCGGATTCGCCGCCGCCGCGATCAACGGCGACGTCATTCAGGCCCAACGCGAGCGCACCATCGCGCAACTCAAGGACGGTCAAATCGACATCCTCGTCGCCACCGACGTTGCCGCACGCGGCCTCGACGTCGAGCGCATCAGCCATGTACTGAACTACGATATTCCCACCGACACCGAAGCCTACGTGCACCGCATTGGCCGCACCGGTCGCGCCGGACGCAGCGGCGAGGCGATACTGTTCGTGGCGCCGCGCGAGAAACGCCTGCTGCAGGCGATCGAGCGCTCCACACGGCAGCCTATCACCGAAATGCAATTGCCCAGCGTGGATGCGGTCAACGATCGGCGCACCACGAAGTTCAAGCAACGCATCGCCGACACGCTGGCAAGCGAGGATTTGGCCGCGTTCCGACAATTGGTCGAACAATACGAACGCGAACGCAATGTGCCAGCCGTGGAAATCGCCGCTGCCCTCGCGCGTCTGGTGCACGGCAAGCAGCCGTTGTTGCTGCAACCGGCGCAGCGCGAATCAGGGCCATTCGAGAAACCGCGCGCGGAAAAACCATCGCAACATGAGCGCCTGCCAATGCGCGCTGCCGCACGTTCGCATCAGTCGACGCCTTCGCCCACGCGCCGCGACGAGCGCCCGCGCAAGGCCGAAGCGGGATTCGAAACCTATCGCATCGCGGTCGGTAACGATCACGGCGTGCGCCCTGGCAACATCGTCGGCGCGATCGCCAATGAGGCAGGCCTGGACAGCAAGCACATCGGCCGCATCGATATTCGCGACAAGTACAGTCTGCTCGATCTTCCGGCTGGCATGCCCGAAGAAACGTTCCAGTTGCTCAAGACGGTTCGGGTAGCCGGGCAACGATTGCTCATCGCCCGCGCGGGCGAGTCGCCGGATTCATCGCCCGCATCAGGCAAACCGCCGCGTAAGCCACCGTTCAAGCCGAGCGCGCCCAAATCGAAATCGTTCAAGCTCGGCGGGTTTGACAAACCCAAGCATGGACCGCACAAACGCGCGAAAGCGCGCTAACCTCGATACGGCGCCAGCAAATCGGGATCGGCCAGCAGCGCGTCCGGAACCAGCCAGCGCGGATCGCTGCCGGCGGCCAGCGACGCACGCACGGCGCTGGCGGAAACCTCCAGCGGAGTGACCGGCAAATCCAGTACCTTCCCGCTCGGCGTGGCGCGCAAATCGGCCGCCAATCGCGCGCGGCGCGCGACGACTTCCGTCTCCAGATCCGCAGGCAGACGCGCATCGTGCCCCGGCCGCGTCATCACCGCGACATGCGCGAGATTGAACAGGTCGCGCCAGTCATGCCAGGTCGGCAATCCGGCAAACGCATCCGCACCGAGCAGCAGGATCAGTGGACGCGACGCACCGAATTCCGTGCGCATTTGGCGCAGGGTATCGACCGTGTACGACGGTTCGCTGCGATCCAGTTCGCGCGTGTCGAGTTGCAGGCGATCCTGCCCAGCCAGCGCGACGCGCAGCATGGCCACGCGTTGTGCCGCGCTCGCCACCGGCGCAGGCCGGTGCGGCGGCACGTGCGCGGGCATCAGGCGCACCGGGGCAGCCAATGCTTCGGATGCTTCCAGCGCGACGCGCAGATGGCCGATGTGCACCGGATCGAAAGTGCCGCCAAGGATGACGATCGGTTCGTTCATGCCCTAACTGGCGTGACTGAGCGCGTGCGGCTGCGCGACCATCACCAGCAGCCGCTCCAGTTCGATCCACGCGTCGCCGATACCGCGGCCCTTGCTCAGGCGATCCACGCGCGCGGCCTGCACGAGGCAGTCTTCCCAGTGCGTGCGCCCGGCGCGTCCAAGGACCTTGCGGAAGAATTTCTCGCGCGCGTCCCACATGCGTTCGCTGCGGAAGGCGTTGGCGAGGTTCGGCGCCGCCGCCAGGCGCGCCAGCATCTGCAACTGATAAAGGATCATGCCCATCAGCGCCGGCACCGCGTCGCCTTCCGCGCGCAATCCGCCGAGGACGCGCGCCGCACGCGCAGCATCGCCCGCAAGCGCGGCATCGACGAGTTTGATCACGTCGAATCGCGCGCTGTCGGCGACAAGGTCTTCCAGCGTTTGCGCATCCAGCGGTGCGGAGCCGTGCAGCAGCGCGAGTTTGTCGATTTCCTGCGCGGCGGCGAGCGAATTGCCTTCGACGCGTTCGGCCAGCGCCGCGATCGCGGCACGGTCGGGATTCAAGCCGCGGCTCGACATGCGCTGCGCGAGCCAGACGGAAAACTCGTCCAGCCGCATCGGCCATACCGGTACGTACAGCCCGGATTTTTCGACCGCGCCGACCCAGGCCGCGCCTTCGTTGTCCTTTTTCGTCCATTGCAGCGCGGTGATCACCAGCACGGTGTCCGGCGGTGGATTCGCACAGTATTCGACGATCGCCGCGCTGCCGTCCCTGCCGGTCTTGCCGGTGGGCAGGCGCAGGTCGATCACCCGCTTCGTGGCGAACAGCGACATGGCCGCGCCGGCGCGGGCGAGCGCATCCCAATCGAAATATTGGTCGGCGTCAAGGATTTCGCGCTCGGTGTAACTCAGTTCGCGCGCCCGCGCGCGCAACGCGTCGGCGGCCTCGATAACGAGCAGGTGTTCCTCGCCGGCGATCAGGTAAACCGGCCTCAGTTCGGAACCCGCGAGGTGTTTGTGCAACTGCGCGAGCGTTGCGGACATGTCCGCTCAGTGCTCGCGCGCCACGGCATCGATCTTGCGCATGATGGCGTCGACAATGTCGCGTTCCATGCCCTTCTTGATCTCGTCCTGTTCGGCGTTGCTGCCGATGGCCTGGGTCTGGTCGAAGGCATATGCGCGCGAATGCTCGATCACCTGCGGCGTCAGCAGGGTTTTTCCATCGGAGCCGCGGATGCTCAGTTCGACGTGATAGACCATCGAGAATTCGTTGACCGTGGCGTTCGCGCCGACCGAACGCACCACCGGCGCCAGCGACACGGCCGCCAAGGTGATTTCGGCGATTTGCTCGCCGGACGCGCTTTCAATGGTTGCGCCGGAACGCGTCAACGCCGCTTCGACATCGCGCTTGAGTGGACTGAACGCATCGGACACGGCCACATGCACGCGCTGCAAGTCGGCGGGCAATTTCGCCTCGCCGCGCAACTGGAAGCCGCAGGCGGAGAGCGCCAGGAGGATGGCGGCGATCGCCGCGATTCGCAGCATTTTCATGGCTGGATTCCGTTCAAATGACGATATTGACGATCTTGCCCGGCACGATGACGATTTTTTTCAGCGTCGCGTCGCCGACGAACTTTGCCACATCCGCGTTGCCCAGTGCAGCCCGTTCGAGCGTTTCGCGCGCGGCGTCGACCGCCACCTCGATGGTACCGCGCAATTTGCCGTTGACCTGCACGGCCAGGGTAACTTCCGCCTTGACCAGCGCGGCCGTGTCGGCCTGCGGCCACGGCGTGTCGATCAAGGCTTCGCGATGGCCCAACGCCTGCCACAGGGCGTGGCAAACGTGCGGCGTGATCGGGTTGAGCACCAGCACCAGGGTCTCGAATGCCTCGTGGCGCACGGCACGACCCTGATCGGACATGTCCTCGAACTTGCCCACGGCATTGAGCAATTCCATCGCGGACGCGATCGCCGTGTTGAACGACAGGCGCCGGCCATAGTCGTCGCCGACCTTGGCGATGGTCTCGTGGATCTGCCGGCGCAGTGCTTTTTGCACGGCATTCAATGCCGCCGCGTCCACTGGTGGGTGGTCCGGCTGCGCGATGTGCGCCTGCGCGTCGCGCCACAGCCGGCGCAGGAAGCGCGCCATGCCTTCGACGCCCGCCTCGTTCCATTCCAGCGATTTTTCCGGCGGCGCGGCGAACATGGAGAACAAGCGCACCGTGTCGGCACCGTATTTTTCCACCATCGCGCGCGGGTCGACGCCGTTGTTCTTGGACTTGGACATCTTCTCGATGCCGCCGATGGCAACCGGCTGGCCGTCGAAGCGCAGGCGCGCGCCGACCACGCGCGCGCGCTCGTCGCGTTCGATGTCGACGTCGGCCGGATTGAACCATTCGCGGTGGCCGGCTGCATCCTCGCGATAAAACGTCTCGGCGATCACCATGCCCTGGCACAGCAGGTTCGTCGCCGGTTCGTCGGAGTGCACGAGTCCTTCATCGCGCAGCAACTTGTGGAAGAAGCGGAAGTACAGCAGGTGCAGGATCGCGTGTTCGATGCCGCCAATGTATTGGTCCACCGGCAGCCAGTAGTTGGCGCGCGCATCGACCATGTCGGCGGCGCCGGGACTGGTGTAACGCGCGTAGTACCAGCTCGACTCCATGAACGTGTCGAAGGTGTCGGTCTCGCGTTCGGCCATGCCGCCGCATTGCGGGCATTTACACTTGCGCCACTCCGGGTCGGCCTTGATCGGCGATTGCACGCCCATGAACTGCACGTTCTCGGGCAGCACGACCGGCAGCTGATCTTCGGGTACCGGCACGGCGTCGCATTTCGGGCAATAGACGATCGGAATCGGGCAACCCCAGTAGCGCTGGCCGCGACACGCCCCAGTCGCGCAGGCGGAAGTTGACTCTGCGCGCACCCCTTGCCTTCCTTTTCGATGCGCGCCGCGATGGCGTCGAACGCGGCGCGGTAATCCATGTCCGTCGAACTCGCCGGAATTGACCAGCGTGCCGTACTCGGTGAACGCGGCGTCTTCGATGATGCCGCGCTCGAACTCGCGCAGCATGTCCAGCGCCGCGGGGGCCTCGACCACGTCTATCGCGCGGCCTTCACCGAGCGCGGCCGTCATCGGGTTGGACGTTGTTCGCGGCGTCGCGGCCGAGTTCGCGGATCGCTTCGCGCACCGGATCGCTGACGATCACCATCTTGATGAACAGATCGTATTTGGTAGCGAATTCCCAATCGCGTTCGTCATGCGCCGGCACCGCCATCAGCGCGCCGGTGCCGTAACCCATCAGCACGAAATTGGCGATCCATACCGGCAGCTTTTCCCCGCTGATCGGATGAATCGCGTGCAAGCCGGTTTCGATGCCCTGCTTTTCCTGCGTCTCCAGATCGGCTTCGGCGACGCCGCCGTGGCGGCAGTCATCGATGAAAGCCCGGATGGCTGGATTCGTGGACGCCGCCTTGAGCGCGAGCGGATGTTCGGCGGCGAGGACACAGAAACGTCGCGCCCATCAACGTATCCGGACGCGTGGTGAAGACGCGCACCGGTTCGCGCTCGCCCTCGATGGCGAAGTCGATTTCCAGCCCTTCCGAACGCCCGATCCAGTTGCGCTGCATGGTCTTGACCGCATCGGGCCAGCCCGGCAGCTTGTCCAGGCCGCTCAGCAATTCGTCAGCGTAGTCGGTGATCTTCAGGAACCACTGCGGGATTTCGCGCTTCTCGACCACCGCGCCGGTGCGCCAGCCGCGGCCGTCGATCACCTGTTCGTTCGCGAGCACGGTCTGGTCGACAGGATCCCAGTTCACGACCGAGTTCTTGCGATACGCCATGCCCTTCTTGAACAGGCGCACGAACATGCGCTGTTCGTGCACGTAGTAATCCGGGCTTGCAGGTGGCGAACTCGCGCGACCAGTCGATGGCGTAGCCCATCGTGCTGCAACTGCTCGCGCATGTGCTCGATGTTGGAGTACGTCCACTTCGCCGGCGCGGTCTTGTTCTTGATCGCGGCGTTCTCGGCGGGCAGGCCGAAGGCGTCCCACCCCATCGGCTGCAGGACATTCTTGCCGAGCATGCGCTGATAGCGGCTGATCACGTCGCCAATGGTGTAGTTGCGCACGTGGCCCATGTGCAACGCGCCGGACGGATACGGCAGCATCGACAGGCAATAGAACTTCGGCTTCGCGGCCTGATCTTGAAGATCACGCTCCTTCGCCTCGAAGGATTTGCCGTCGTTCCAGAACTTCTGCGCGGCGGCTTCCACCGCCTTGAAATCGTAGATCACGTCCATCGGAACCCTGCATGTGCCGGTCGCGCCGGCTTTTCTTCGACTGCGCCCAGACTACCGCAGTGCAGCATCCCCGCCAACCCCGAAGGCTTCGGTTCGGTTAGGCTAGACACATGCCCGACACGCCGCCATCCGGTCCGCTGGGCGCTCTCGCGCGATTGTTCGGCGAACTGGCCGAGGAGCGTCCGCTGCCGGAACGCCTAAATGCGATTCTGGACGCGGCCTGCGCGATGGCCCACACGGACACCGGAACGATAGGCTTGTACGACCCGGGAACCGATACGATCACGGCCACTGTCACCCGGCACTCCATGCCTGCCCTGTTCGCCACCCACTTCGCCCGCGGCGAAGGCCTGGCCGGCCATATCATCGTTACGTCGCAGAGGTATGTGGGGCGCTACGCCGACTTGCCGCAGCCCATCGTCGAAGGCTTGCGCGAGCATCAGGTTCTGGGCGTGCCGCTGGTCTGGCAAAAACGGCTGCTCGGCTATATGGCCATGAGCCTTGAACCGCCGCGCCGGTTCAAGCCCGCCGATCTGGAAATGGCGCAGGTGTTCGCCCACGCCGCCGCCGCCGCGATCGAAAACACGACCCTGCATGAACAGGCCGGACGCGCCGCCGTCCTCGCCGAACGCCAGCGCCTGGCGCGCGAGCTGCACGACAACGTCACCCAGATCCTGGCTTCGATCAGCCTCCTCAGCCAGACCATCGCCTCCACGTGGAAGCGCAATCCAGCGGAGGGCGAGACGCGTGCCGCGCGCCTGCAGCAATTGGCGCAGACGGCTTTTGCCGAGATGCGCATGCTGCTGCAACAACTCACGCCCGCCGAGTCCGCGACAACGGCACCGGCGATCTCGCGCAAGAGCTTCGTCTTGCTCAGTGCCGAAAACCTGCGCACGCAGGGACTGCCCGGCGCGCTGACCCGCCTGCTGGCCTCGACCGTACCCGAACACATCGTCGCGGCGTCGAGTTTCGCGGCCTGGGAAGCGCAACGCGAAGAACACGAACAGGCGCTGTACCGGGTGTGCCAGGAAGCCATCTCGAATTGCCTGCGCCATGCCAGCGCGCGCCGCCTGCGTGTGGAAGCCGCAGTCACTGCCGAGCATGCCGTGCTGCGCGTGTCCGATGATGGCCGTGGCCTCGGCACGGATTTCCGTCCCGGCATGGGACTGGGCAGCATGCGCAGCCGGATCGAGGCGCTGCACGGCAGCTTCCGCATCGGCTCGAACAGTCCGGCCGGAACCCTGATCGAGGCGCGCCTGCCGCGTGAGGACCGCAATCCATCCGCGCCGGAGGGACAACCCTGACTTTGGTCAGTGCCGCGCCCACTGACCCCGGCGCACACTGCCCTTCGCCGTCATGCCAAACGCCAACGCCACCATCCGTCCACACGCCGCGGAAGACGCATCGCCGATCCGCATCATCCTGATCGACGATCATGCGGTGGTGCGTGAAGGAGTGCGCGCGGTGCTGGAGACGGATGCGGATTTCAGCGTCGTCGGCGAGTTCGGCAGCGGCAACGAGGCGCTGGTCTCGGTCGCCGCGCTGGCGCCGGATGTCGCCCTGGTCGACCTGAAAATGCCCGGGCTGTCGGCACCGGAAACCATCGCCGCGTTGCGCGAACGCGTGCCCGGCGTGCGCGTGCTCGTGTTCACCAGTTTCGGCGAGGATGCGCTGATCCGCGCCACGCTCGATGCCGGCGCGACCGGCTATCTGCTCAAAGACGCGTTGCAGCACGATCTCATCGCCGCCATCCGCAGCGTGGCCGCCGGCGAAACCTATCTGGCGCCCGCCGCGCAACGGCAATTGATGGAACTGCTGCGCAAGCCACAGGCATCCCGCGATGCGCTCACCGCGCGCGAAACCGATGTGCTCAAACTCATCGCCGAGGGCCTGTCGAACAAGCAGATCGGCAAGCGCTTGAGTCTCACCGAGGGCACAGTCAAGGGCTACGTCAGCCAGATCCTCGCCAAACTGCGTCTCGAGGATCGCACCCAGATCGCGCTCTATGCCGTGCGCCACGGACTCGCCGCCGGCATTTGAACGCGCTGCGCAGGACTTTCGACCTACGCGCCGCCCGGCACTCAGCGTATCCTTCCACGATCACCAAGGGAGGATACCCATGCGTCTTGTTCCGCTCGCCGCCGCCGTCGCGGTCTTGTTAGCCGTGCCCACGTTTGCACAATCGCCTGCCGCACCGGTCACCATCGTGCAGTGCGGACATCTGATCGATGTGGTGCATGGCAAGATGCTGGGCGCCAGCACCATCGTCATCGAAGCCGACCGCGTAAAAGAGGTCCTCGACGGCACCCGGCAGCGCGCCGGCGCGAACACGATTGCGCTGCCCGATGCCACCTGCATGCCTGGCTTGATCGACTCGCACACGCACCTGACCATGCAGTTCAGCCGGTCTACCTACAGTGACAAGTTCCGTCTGAACCCGGCCGACTATGCGATCCAGAGTACCGTCTACGCCCGCCGCACCCTGCTCGCCGGATTCACCACCGTGCGCAACGTGGGAGACGAGCACAACGAATCCATCGCCCTGCGCAATGCGGTCAACAAGGGCGAGGTGCCGGGACCGCGAATCTTTTCAGCCGGACAATTCATCGGCACCACGGGCGGTCACGCCGATCCGACCAACGGATTTCGCTGGGATTTGCAAGGCGATCCGACGCCGAAGGACGGCATCATCAATTCGCCGGAAGACGCCTGGAAAGCCGTGCGTCAGCATTACAAGGACGGCGCGGATCTGATCAAGATCATGCCCTCCGGTGGCGTGCTCGACGAATCGGGCAGCTCGGAAAATCCGCAGATGACGATTCCCGAGATTCAGGCCATCGTCGCCGCCGCGCACGATTACGGCTTCACCGTGGCCGCGCACGCGCACGGCGCCGAGGCGATCCGCCGCGCCGTGATCGGTGGCGTGGATTCCATTGAGCACGGCACCTTCATGAATGCCGAGGACATGAAGCTGATGAAGGAACACGGCACCTGGTACGTGCCTACCATCATTGCCGGCCAGTTCGTGATGGCGAAGGCGAAGGAAGGCTGGTATCCGCCGCAGGTCGCGCGCAAGGCCATGGAAGTCGGGCCGGTGATCATGGCCACCGCCGGCAAGGCGTACAAGGCGGGCGTCAAGATAGCGTTCGGCACCGACGCCGGCGTATATCCGCACGGCGAGAACGCCAAGGAATTCGAATACATGGTCGAGGCCGGCATGCCGCCGATGTTCACGATCCAGGCCGCCACGATGCACGCGGCCGAACTGCTCAAGCACGACAAGGATGTGGGGAGCATCGAACCCGGCAAGTACGCCGACATCGTCGCCGTGCCGGGCAATCCGCTCAACGACATAAAGCTAATGCAGAAGGTCGACTTCGTGATGAAGGGCGGCGTGGTCTACGAGCAGGACCACCAGCCGGTCGCCGCAGCGCTGGACAAGTAAGGCGCGGTTTCCCGCGAAAATTCCCCAACCCCGCCGCAATGGCGGGGTTTTTGTGTCAGTAACCGGCGCCGAACGACGTAACCAACGGTACTGCCTTGTTCGGGAATGTCGCCATGTCGAATCGCTACGTCATTCCGCTCGCCATCGCCGTGTCCATCTGCGCGATGACCGCCTGCACACAGTCCACGCCCGGTGCAGCTGGCGCTTCTTCAGGAAAACCGCTTGCCGCCGCACCGCGCATATCCGGCAACGTCTGCGATCTGAAACTGCTCAGCGCCGCCGATCTTGTCGGGGTGCTCGACCAGCCCGTCACCGGCAGCAAGCCGTTGCCGGGCGATGCCCAGGCCTGCATCTTCACCACCGGCACCGCACCGGGTACGCCGCAGTTGACGGTCACGCTGCGCGCCGGGTTGGGCCGTGCCACGATTGCATCGTTCACATCCGGGCGCATGAATCGCGTACAGCAAATGGCAGGCGCTGAGCGGGGTCGGCGATGAAGCGGTGTGGCTGGCGCAATTGCACGAGGTGCAGGCTCAGCAGGACGATGTGCTCTGCGACATCAGGCCGGACGGTATGAGCATTGCGCTGGGTCATGTGCCGGCTCAGCAAAAAATCGGCGCCCTGTGCAACACGATCTTTGCGCGGTTGCGCCTGCCGCATGCCGCAGCCGCCAGCGGTGGTGCATCGAAAGGCAATATCCTCGCAGACGCATGCGCCAGCGATATCGGCCCGGCCGATGTCAGCGGCATCCTCATCGCGCCCGTGGTCAGGCAGGGCAGCAAAGTCAATCCGCAATCGTGCGGTTACCATGCCGCCGCGGGCGCCACGGTGACCATCAGCCTGGCCAGCGGCGACGAAGGCAAGTTCGCCTGGGATTTTGCTGCCAATCCGTCGAACGGCAGGATGGATCCGCTCGTCGGTGTCGGCGACAGCGCTCTTCAAGGCCGCGGCGGCACTGTGGTCGTTGCGCGCAAGGGCGATCTGGTGTGCAGCGTCGATCTTACCGGCACCGACAACGCCGATGGCATGACCGCCATCACCCCGGATCGCGGCGAGACATTGGCGAACAAGCTCGGCGCGTTGTGCGCCAAGATATTCGCGGCACGTGGATAGGAATGTCAGCAGATCGTCCCGAATGACGTAACCCCATATGCCAGTACCACTGGCGAATCGAAACGGTGGGTTATGCATCTGTACCGACGAATCGCGACATGTCTTGCCTTGGCGCTCGTTCATGCGCACGCGTGGGCGGGCACTGCGGCGGATTCCGGCGCATTGGATACCGCCTTTGGATCCAGCGGGAAAGTGATACTCAATGCGGCAGAGGCCAACGCGACGGGTCCAACTTCGTTGCCACCGATGTCGCCGTGCAATCGAACGGCAAGATCATCGTCGCCGGGTACGCCGACAGCGTTTGCGCACTGAGCCGTCTTAACCCAAATGGCAGTCTCGACACCAGCTTCGGCGGCACCAACAGTTTCTCTCCGGGGTTCGCCGGTTTCGGTGATTGCTCGTTCACCGGCGTTGCGGTGCGCGGGGACGATCGTATCGTCGCCGTCGCCAACCAGCCGGACGGCGTTGCCGTCGTCTCACAATTCACCGCCAACGGTTTGCCGGACTCCGGCAATTTCGGCAGCGGCGCGGCCGTGTTCATCAGCCCGGCCAGCGGCGACAGCACAGTCGTCGCCCGCGTGATTCTCGAAAGCAACGGCACGATCGATGTGGCCGGGTCCTATCACCAGCAGAGCACAAACAACAACCAATTCCTGTTCGCGCAAATCAGTGCCGACGGCAAGTCGGTGCAGCCGTTGTTCCAGTACGAATTCGGCTCGGGCACCAATCAGGACGACCACGCACAGGACCTGGCCATCGACAGCCAGGGCCGCTATGTAGTCGTGGGCTATCACCGCGGCGCGAACGGCAATTACGACTTCGCGGCAATCCGCATCCGCAACGATTTGTACGACGTCGACAACACCTTCGGCAGCGGCGGCCAGACCACGGTGGATTTTGGCGACAACGGCGATTACGCCAACGCCGTGGCGCTCACGCCGACCGGCTACATCGCGCTGGGTGGACAGGCCAACGGGCAGGCCGCGCTGACCCTGCTCGGTCCCAACGGCAACATCTATGAGTGGTATTCCGATCAAATCGGTCACCCAACGATGTTCCCGTTCGTCTTCGGCAGCGGGGGCGGTGCAGACACCATCACCAAGTTGATTCTCGACGACTACGACACGAAATATCCGCAACTGTTGGCGATCGGCTCGGGCAACCAAAGTTACGCGAGCGGTCCCGGCGGCGCAGCCGGACTGATGTTCGGCATTGCGCGCCTGGATTTCCCCGGCTATTCCAATTTCACTTTGGACACCAGCTTATACGGCCGTGGCACCGAAGGCGTGTATTTCAACATCAGGCCGAGCGGAATCGGTTCGTTTCTCACTACCAACAACGGCCGTTCGGCCGCATTCGCAAACGGCAAATTGATCGTGGTCGGCGACACGCTGGGCACAGACATGGCCGTGACACGTCTGGCCGCATTCGACGGTATTTTCAAGAACGGTTTCGGCAGTCCTTCGCTTTGAGTCAGCCGGAGCCCGCGATCAATCGGAGGTAATGACCATGAAACGCAAAAGTCTCGCAATTTTCGCAGCACTGATTTGCACATCCGCACCATTCGCCATCGACCAGGCATCTGCTCAGCAAGCCAGCGCATCGTCGCCGCCCACTTCGCTCGACCGTTTCGTCGGTGCTGGAACCTGCACCGGCAACGAGATGGCCATGGGCAAGAATCCCGGCCACGCCTCGACCGGCAAATTCCATGGTGAGAAGACCCTCGACGACCACTGGGTCGTGATCCATTACGAAGAGAACCAGACCGCAGCCAACCAGAAACCGTTCAAAGTCGTGCAATACTTCGGTTACGACGCGGCGAAGAAGCGATTCGTTACCGTGTTGCTCGACAACACGGGCGGCGGTTACAGCACGGGCGTGAGTCCCGGCTGGAAAGGCAACACCATCACCTTCGACGAATCGGTCGTGATGGATGGGAAGCGCACTGCTTATCGAGACGTCTTCACGGACGGCGAATCGGGCATGTCGAGCCACACCGGGATGATGCGCGACAAGCACGGCAAGTGGGTGAAAATCGACGAGGAAACCTGCCACAAGGCGTGACGATGCCTGCGCGTCGCAACCTGACCAACAGTGCCGGGTTGCGACGCATCCGGAGCCTCGTGATGAACATCGGCCTTCAATAACGCAAACTCCGTTGGCACGGTGCCTCCGCGTCAACGCAATATCGTCGCGGCCACAATCGCGATTCTCGCAAGACGCGTGTCAGCAAACCGCACCGAATGACGTAACCCACTATGCCACCAGCCGTGGCTAACCGAAACGGTGGGTCTATGCGTCAGTTCCAACGAATCACGACATGTCTTGCTCTGGCGCTCGCCTGCGCGCACGCCTGGGCCGGGCCGCCGGTGGATTCCGGTGCGCTGGACGCGACGTTCGGATCCGCCGGGAAGGTAGTAGTCGGCCCGAGCCGTTACACGGGAGCTGTTGCACAAGATTCAGTCGTTCAGCAGGATGGCAAGATCGCTGTTGTCGGGTACGACTCCGATCCCGTTGATGGGTACGACGCCTGGCATCTGGAACGACTCAACGCAAACGGCAGCATCGATACGAGTTTCGCCAGCGCTCACAGCGCATATGTAACCGTTGGAAACACCGGAACGCGAGCGGCTGCCGTCGGTCTGCAAGCCGACGGCCGCATTGTCGTCGGCGGAAATTTCAACAACCACATTCTGATCGAACGGTACAACCAGGATGGCTCATTCGACCTGACCTTTGCAGGCGGAACCGGCGCTTTATCAATCGTACCGCCCGCCGGGGACTCGACCTACCTGTCGCGTCTTGTCATCGAAGCGAATGGCAGCATCGATGTCGCCGGCACCTATTACGCCAACCAGAACGGCTTCAACAGCAACGAGTTCTACTTCGCACGGATCAGCGCGGACGGGAGCACGGTCGAACCGTTCCAGTATCTGCTCGGGTCCGGACCCAACGCCGACGACCACGCACAGGACCTGGCCATCGACAGCCAGGGCCGCTATGTAGTCGTGGGCTATCACCGCGGCGCGAACGGCAATTACGACTTCGCGGCAATCCGCATCCGCAACGATTTGTACGACGTCGACAACACCTTCGGCAGCGGCGGCCAGACCACGGTGGATTTTGGCGACAACGGCGATTACGCCAACGCCGTGGCGCTCACGCCGACCGGCTACATCGCGCTGGGTGGACAGGCCAACGGGCAGGCCGCGCTGACCCTGCTCGATCCCAACGGCAACATCTATGAGTGGTATTCCGATCAAATCGGTCACCCAACGATGTTCCCGTTCGTCTTCGGCAGCGGGGGCGGTGCAGACACCATCACCAAGTTGATTCTCGACGACTACGACACGAAATATCCGCAACTGTTGGCGATCGGCTCGGGCAACCAAAGTTACGCGAGCGGTCCCGGCGGCGCAGCCGGACTGATGTTCGGCATTGCGCGCCTGGATTTCCCCGGCTATTCCAATTTCACTTTGGACACCAGCTTATACGGCCGTGGCACCGAAGGCGTGTATTTCAACATCAGGCCGAGCGGAATCGGTTCGTTTCTCACTACCAACAACGGCCGTTCGGCCGCATTCGCAAACGGCAAATTGATCGTGGTCGGCGACACGCTGGGCACAGACATGGCCGTGACACGTCTGGCCGCATTCGACGGTATTTTCAAGAACGGTTTCGGCAGTCCTTCGCTGTGAATCCACGGGAGCCAGCAATGCGCACGATCCGCAACAATTCGATTTCGTGCCACCCGCTCGCTGCCTGCATCGCCGCTTCGTTCGCCTTGGCGGCATTCGCGCCGGCATGTTTCGCGGCCTACGACAATGTGCTCAACTGCAACGACACGGGTTCCGGCAGTCTGCGCGACACCATCGCCAGCGCGACCAGCGGCGACACGATCGTGCTGAATCCGGTCAACATGAATTGCAGTGCGATCACGCTGGGCAGCGGCGAGATCGTCGTGCCGCAGACCGATCTGACGGTGAAATACAACGGCAACAACACGAACCACTTCATCGTGAGCGGCAACAATCACCGGATCTTTCATCACGAAGGTACCGGAAAGCTCACCCTGCAGCGACTGACCTTGCAATTCGGCAAGGCGACGGACGCCGACGCCACTCCGATCGTGACCGGCAAATACACATCCAACGCCGTGCTGGGCGGCTGCGTGTATTCGGCCGGCGTGGTCGATCTGGAGCACTCCCAGGTCAAGTATTGCAGCGTATCGAGCAGCACTATAGGCATCGGCGGCGGCATCGGCGCGATGAAGGGGCTGATCATGAACAACAGCACCTTGCGCGATAATTCAGTGACCGCGTACGTCTCGCCGACCTACGGCTCGTACGCGCAATGCGGCGGCGCCTTTGCAGGCGTACCGGGGCTCGGCGGCGGCAACGGCTACATCAATACGAATTACAGCACCGTGCGCGGCAACGCCGTCGGCGGCAGTGGCGGCGGGCTGTGCATCATCGGCCCGTACGGTAGTACCGGACCGCAATCCACGATCCAGGATTCGACAATCTCGGGAAACAGCTCCGGCTACAGCAGTGCGATCTCCTCCAGCGGCCTGCTCACCATCGCCAACAGCACCGTCTCGGGCAACACCGCGACCGGCAACACCTACAGCGTCGGTGCGATCTTCGCTGGCAAAACCCTGACCTTGCGCAATTCCACCGTGGCTTTCAATAGCGCCACGAACGGCCCAGCAATATGGATCAACAATATAAAGTATGGTTCAAATGCGCACTATGCGGTGGATTTCGAAAGTTCCATCGTTGCCAACAACACCTCGAACGGCGTCGAAGCGGACGTCTACAGCCGAGTCGATCCGAGCCGAGCATTGACGATTACCGGCGCGAACAACATTGTGATGAGCACATCGGCGGGCGCGCCACTGCCCAGCGACACGCTGGCGCGCGATCCGCTACTGCTGCCGCTGGCCAACAACGGCGGGCCGACGCAGACGCACGGGTTCCGCGATGGCAGTCCCGCCTACGGCCACGGCAACAACAGCGCCAACCTCGGCACCGATCAGCGCGGCAGCGGCTTCGCACGCGTGATCAACGGCGCAGTGGACATCGGCGCGTACGAGGTGCAAGTGCGCGATGTGATCTTCGCCAACGGCTTCGATTAGCGCGCCGACGCCGACAACAGCTTTCGCGCCGTCGGATACAAATCCACTTCTATACCAGGCAACGCGCGCAAAGCCCGGCGAGCGGCGGTCTGAGCCGCCTTGGTACCGGCATCGGTTCGGCACACGCCAAGCAGCAACTGCGCCTGTTGCAGCGACAACGGGTTGCGCAACGGCATGTGGGGCTGCAATTCGTCGATCACCGCGTCGAGCAAGGGCACGGCCTCCCCGCACCGCCGCATGCCCACCAGATAATCCGCCAACGGCAGGCGCCACTGGAACATGTCCATGTCCTGAGTCGCGTGCAGCTTCTGACCCGTCGCCAGCGCCGCACGCAAATCGCGCTCGGCATCCACATTCGCGCCGTTCAACTCCTCCGCGATCCCCAGCCCACTCAAGGCGACGGCAGTGTTGCCGGAGACTTCACCTTCGCGCGCCTTCTGGATATCCACGGCACGGCGTTCGTACGACACCGCCTCGGCAAACTTGCCCTCCTGAATCAGCGCACTGGCGAGATTTTCGCTGTCGGTCGCATCGATTAACTGGCCATTATCGATGCGTTTGCCCGACAGAACCTCGCGCTCCAACGCTTCGGCCTCGGCGGCACGACCAACATGAAGCAACACGTAGGCCAGATTGTTTTTCGCCGTCAGCGTATCGGGATGATCCGCGCCCAGCGTCTTCGTGAAGCGCGCCAGAACTTCCCGCGCCAGCGGCACCGCACCCGCGAAGTCGCGGCGTGACACGCGTATCGTGACGAGCAGATTCAGCGCTTCGCCGATCTTCGGATGATCCGGCGGCAACGTGGCGCGGAAAATCGTCAACGCATCTTGCGCGAGTTTTTCCGAGTCGTCGAGCCGATCATCGTCCTCGTACACGCCCGCCAGACCGATTTCCGCGAACCCCACCAGCGGATGCGCGGCGCCGAAGATTTTCCGGCGTATCGCCAGCGCGCGTTCGAGCAGCGGTATCGCCTCGTCGTAGCGGCCGGATTCATCCAGATGCACGCCGAGATTGAGCAATGAGCTCGCCACATCAGCGTCTTCCGCGCCCAGTGCCTTTTCTCGAATCGCCAGCGTCTGCCGGTACAACCCAAGCGCTTCGCGGCGTTTGCCCATGTCGTCGAGGTTTGTGGCGTAGTCGTCGAGATAGCGCGCGGTTTCGATCGCGCCGACGCCATAGTGCCGTTCGGCGGCATTACGCGCGGTTCGAAACTGCGCATCGGCATCGGCAAAGCGACCGCGAGCGCGCAGCAGCAGGCCAAGCTCATCGCAACTTTCGCTGATGGCCGGATCGTCCGGCGCCAGTAGCGCCTGACGCGCACGCAACGCTTCGCGCAACAGCGGTTCGGCGCCGGCGTAGTCGGATTTCAGGCGCAGAATGCGCCCCAGTTGCAGTTCGCTTTCGGCAAGCTCGATCGGATCGGACCGCGCACGGCGCAAGTCCAGCGCTTGTCGCGAGAGCGGCAAGGCGCGATCGTACAGACCCAGATCGGCGTATGTGACGGCCACCGTTTGCAGCAGGCGCGCGCGCACGGCGGAATCGATCCCGTCATTCGCGCGCAGCCGCTGCGTGCCTTGATCGAGCAGGTCCTGCGCAGCTGAGCGTCGCACCGCGCGCATGCGTGGGGTCGGCGCCTCCGAACAGGCCGAGCAGGAATCGCGTGACTTGTTGCGATACCTGCGCCTCACGTGCCTTCGCGCGCGCCTGCCACACGGCCAGACCCAGCGCGGCGATGAGCAGCAGCAAACCAGTCGTCGCCGCGGCGACGCCGAAGCGGTGACGGCCGACGAATTTGCGTACACGATAACCGGCGTGATCGCGCCGCGCGGCGATCGGCCGGCCAGAAAGAAACCGATGCAGATCCTCGGCAAATGCGGCGACGGTGGCATAACGCCGTTGCGGCTCGCGTTGCAGGGCCTTGAGCGCGATGGTGTCCAGATCTCCGCGCAACAGCCGTGCCGATACCGGTGAATCAGCAGCAGCCACGCGGCTCGGCGCGGCCGGATCGGTGGTGTCCTGCGCACGCAGCATTTCTTCGAGCGTTGGCGCGTCGTTCATCGACAGCGGGCGCTGGCCGGTGAGCAGTTCATACAACACGCAGCCCAGCGCGTAAATGTCGGTCGCAGTGGTGGCCGCCTCGCCACGCAACTGTTCCGGGGCGGCGTAGGCCGGCGTGAACGGGCGGTGCAACCCGTCCACGGTCGCAGTTTCGCCGCCAGCCGAATCGTCAAGCAACTTGGCGATGCCGAAGTCCAGCAGCTTCGCCGAGCCGTCGGCAGCAACCAGAATGTTCGACGGTTTAATGTCGCGATGCACGACGAGCTGGCCGTGAGCGAACTGCACCGCGGCGCAGATTTGCAGGAACAAGCGAATGCGCTCCGCCAGGTTCCTTTGCGCTTCCGCGCAATAGCGCAACAGCGGCTGGCCATCGACGAACTCCATCGCGAAATACGGGCGGCCGTCGGCGGCGATGCCGCCGTCGAGCAGATGCGCGATATGCGGATGCTCCAGCCGCGCCAGAATCCGGCGCTCGCGCAGGAAGCGCGCCTGCACCGCATCGGTATCCATGCCGCGCTTGATCAGCTTCAGCGCGGCGCGCTGTTCGAACGCGCCATCGGCACGCTCGGCCAGCCAGACCACGCCCATGCCGCCGCGACCAAGTTCGCGCACCAGGCGCCATGAGCCGATGCGCAGATCCTTGTCGGCATCGACAGCTCGGCCGCATCCGCCCAATCCGAAGCCGCCGCGGCACGCGCAGAATGCGTGCCGCGCTCGAAATGCGTACCCCGCGCATCTGCCGCGAGCAAGCTTCGACTTCCAGCGCAATGCCGCATCGTCGCCGCAAAGGCACGTCGAGCAGATCGTCGCGCTCGGAGGCCGACGGCGCCTCGGCGGCCGCGTCGAAAATCGAACCGATGCTCTGCCAGCGTTGCGTGTCCATGTTCAGTCCGGCCCGGCGCAGTCCAGCTCCAAGCTCGCGCACGAGGAAGGCGCGCGCGCGGCGCCAGTCGCGGAACACGGTGCGCTCGGTCAGACCTTGCAACTGCGCGATCTCTGCGAAGTCCAGTCCGCCGAACATGCGCCATTCGACGAGTTGTGCCGATCGCGCGATCGAGGTCGGCGAGTTGCACAGTGCATTATCCAGCGCGACCAGATCGACAATGTCGGATGGCGTGCCGACGCGCTCGTCCAGGCCGGTGATCGCGACATCGCCGCCACGCTTCAGGCGTCCGCGTGCACGCGCATGATCGACCAGGATCTGGCGCATCGCACGGGCCGCCAGCGACAGGAAGTGCGCGCGGCCGATGGATCGCGCTTCCGGCGCGTCGTGCAGTTTCAGATACACCTCGTGCACCAGCGCCGTGGTGTCGAGCGTGCCGGACTGCCCGCGGCGCGGCGCTGGCCGCGTGCGATGCGGCGCAGTTCCTGTAGACGCGTTCGAACAGGGCTTCGAAGCTCGGCGTTAGGCGGCGCAGTCATCATCATCGGCATTCCGTCGGTGCAGGTCCGCGCACTTGATAGCATAGCCCCGCAGCGCCATATCGTGGCTAATCCATTGCCAGGAAAAGCCATGTCCGATTCGCCGCATGTTTTCGACGCCATCGAAGCCAATTTCGAGACCGAGGTCATCCAAGCTTCGCTGACCACACCCGTACTGGTGGATTTCTGGGCCGCATGGTGCGGGCCGTGCAAGCAGCTCGCGCCGATCCTGGAAAAGGTGGTGGCTGGCTACAACGGCGCGCTCAAACTGGCCAAGGTCGATACCGACGCGCAACAGCAGCTCGCGGCGATTTTCGGTATCCGCAGCCTGCCTACCGTGGTGCTGGTCAAGGATGGCCAGATGGTGGACGGCTTCATGGGCGCGCTGCCGGAAGGCCAGGTGCGCGAATTCCTCGCCCGCCATCTCGCCGCGTCGACCGAGCAACCCGACGCTCCCGCGTCGGTCGCCGCGCCGGAAACGACCGAGCAAGCCATCGCGCGCCTGCGCAAGGAAATCGCCGCTGCGCCGGAAAAGCCGGAAAGGAAACTCGATCTGGCGCTCGCGCTGATGCAAGCCGGCCAGGCCGATGCCGCACAAGCCGAACTCGACGCCCTGCCCGCCAATCTTGCCGAGGATGCGCGCGCCAAGCGCCTGCGCAACCAGCTCGACTTCGCGCGCGTGCTCATGGACGCGCCCGACATGGCCACGCTGCGCGCGCGCCTGTCCGCAAACGCGAGCGACCACGCCGCGCGCGATCTGCTCGGCGTGCGCCTGTTGCTCGACGGCAATGCCGCCGCCGGACTCGCCGAGTTCCTGCATATCCTGAAAACACAGCGCGACTGGAACAATGGCGCGGCGAAGAAGCGCCTGATCGCCGCCTTCAGCGTGCTCGACGACGAGGAACTGGTCGGCAGCTATCGGCGCAGGATGGCGTCGCTGTTGTTCTAGCGGCGCTCGCTGCTCCCTTCACGGGCTCTCCACGGCGGCCAGGCCTACACTTCGCCGCAACAAACCGAGAAATGGGAGAGTCCGATGTCCGATTCCACCGAGCGCGCTCTGGCGCGACGCAAACTGCTTGCGGCGTCCGTGGTCGTCGCCTGCGCGCTGGCAAACGATGCCTTCGCGGTGTCTGTCACCGACTGCAGCGACAGTGGCGCGGGCACGCTGCGCGGCATCATCGCAACCGCAGCGAACAACAGCACGGTGGACACCTCAGCGTGCAGCACGATCACGCTGAGCACGGGCGCGATTCCCGTTGCCCAGCATTCGCTGACGATCAATGGCCCCGTCGCTGGGCGCACGACAATTACGGCCATCGGCAGTCTGGTCAAGGATCGCATCTTCACGCATACCGGCACTGTCGGCAGCGGTGCATCCAATTTCAGTCTGAGCAAGCTCACCGTTGAATACGGTCGTGCCTACGACGGCAGCCTGGGCAACCCCGGACCCGGCGTGAACGGCGGCTGCATCGCGTCCGTGGGCAATGTGATCCTGACGGACTCAAGCGTCGCACATTGCAGCGCCAACAGCCTGCATGGTCGCGTCTATGGCGGCGGCATTTTCGCCAGTGGGCTTGTCTGGGCCACGCGCAGCACGATCAAGGACAACCTCGCAACGTCGCTGAGCGCATCCACATACGGCGGCGGGGTGTTTTCCGGGGGCGAATTCCTCGCGAAATACAGCACAATAAGCACAACGTGGCTTGCCCCAACGCGGGCTGCGCCGGTTTCGGCGGCGGCGTGGACGCGCACGGCGGCGCCAGCATCGGCAATTCGACGATTTCCGGCAATGCGGCGCGAAGCAGTATTGGCGGCGTGAATTGAAAAGTTTTTCCGCCTCGCCGCCCGCCGCCACGATCAGCAACAGCACGATTTCCGGCAATCGAGCGGTCACCGGCGCGGTCGGCGGCGTTTACGCGAATGGTCCACTCACCGTGCGCAGCAGCACCATCGCATTCAACACGGCAGCAAGCGGCGCGTCCGCATCCGGATTGTCGGCAAAGGCGCAGTACGCATCGATCACCGTGGATTTGAACGGCACGCTATTGTCCAATAACAGCTTCGGCAGCACGCCGACAGCCAGCGATTTTGGAACGACAACCTCCGGTGCGAACACGATCGCCACGACTGGTACGGACAACCTGATTTTCGCGTCAGCTTCCGGCGCCGTGCTGCCATCTGGCGGCGGCCTGGTCAACGCGTGTCCCCTGCTCGGACCACTGCGCGACAACGGCGGCTCGACATGGACGCATCAATTGCTCAGCCACAGTCCGGCGTTTGACGTCGGCAACGACACATCCACCGCCACCGGCGCGCATTACGATCAACGCGGAACGGGTTTCCCGCGCAGTCTTGGAATAAATCCGGACATCGGCGCTTTTGAGGTCGACCCGAATGAGGTCGTCTTCAACACCGGATTTGACGGCTGTCCGTAGACGAATCACTGGCGGCGACTAGGCGCAGGCGCGGCGTTGAGCGTTAATGCCGCTATGAATGAAAGCGCAAAACCCGACGCCGCCGTAGCCGAAACCTTCTCATATCCGGCGAGCGCATCGACATCGCGCGGGTATCATGCTTGACTTGAATCAATGCAGCATTGGGCCGCGTGTGCCAGCGTCGCGCTGTTGCGTCTTCACGCTTCATGCACAATGCATTTCACACTTGGCCCACGACTGCGTCACGGCATTTTCGCGATACGAAACAACGAAAACTGTTGTGCGGCCCAGTAGTTTGCAAAGGCAATTATTGAATGGAGGGCACTCACATGTCGATTCATACGTCAGGCTCCAGAAGCCGCAAGCCACTGGCCACCTGCGTCGCAGCCGCATTGGCGCTCGCCTCACCATTCGCCATGGCCGCCACGACATGGAACGTCAACACGTGCAGCGAAGGTACCAGCGGCAGCGCCACGACAGGAAGTCTTCGCTATGCGGTGGCCAACGCCCTCAGCGGCGATACAGTGGACATGAGCGGACTGAGCTGCGGCACGATCTCCTTGCATACTGGCGCGATCACCCTGACGCAAGCCAGCATTACTCTCCAGGGCCCGGGAATGGGCCAGCTTGCCATTACCGGAAACTACAACAATGTCGTTGAGCACGATCGGATCCTAAACCACACCGGGACCGGAACGATCGACGTCTACGACCTGACGATAACTTCCGGATATCTCAGCTTAGCCAGCGGAACCGCTGCCGGGGGATGCATCTACTCGGCGGGTACCGTATACCTGAAAGACGTCGCCGTCTCCAATTGCAGGGCGCATTCGGCAAGCGCCGGCAGAGTCAAGGGTGGCGGCGTATACGGCAAAACAGAGGTCGAAACCAAGTACAGCATCGTCAGCGGCAATTCAGCCATCAGCGGAACCGGCAATGGCGCGTATGGCGGCGGCATCTACGCGCCCAACAACTTCATCGCCAAATACAGCACGATCAGCGACAATTCGGCGTCGCCGCGCGGATTCGGTGGCGGAGTTTTCGCTTACCGCAACGCCACGATCAAGAGCTCCACCATTTCCGGCAACAGCGCGGGAGAAAACGGTGGGGGCATCTACGGCCACGACTTTTTCACCAGCGCCAACGATACGGTCTTGATCCAGAACAGCACCGTCTCCGGCAACAGTGCCGGCTATTATTCCGGCGGTGTGGCTATCAACGCCGGCACGTTGCATGTGTACAACTCGAGCATCGTGTTCAACACCGCGAGCCGGGGACGCTTCGGAACCTACCCATTCACGTACCGTGCCCCCGGGCTCGCCACGAACGATGACAACGGCGCAATGGCGGTCACACTGCAGAGCGACTTGATCGCCAACAACACCTACGGCAGCAGCGAATACGACCTGAGCGTACCCAAACGCTCGAACACCACCGTCACGTTCAGCGGCGCCAACAACCTGGTGCGTGCCACATTCGCGGCTGTTCCGTCGGGAACCATCAAGATTTCGTGCCCATTGCTCGGGCCGCTGAAGTTCAATGGTGGACCGACCCAGACCCACGCCCTGCTCAGCCACAGTCCCGGCGTCGACCAAGGCGGCAATCCGTTGACACTGACCTACGACCAGCGCGGGTCGCCGTTCGCCCGCGTATCCAACGCCGTGGCAGACATCGGCGCCTACGAGGTGCAACAAGGCGATGTCGTCTTCAACAACGGATTCGACGGCTGCCCATTGCTGTTCTAGCTCCAGTCCGGGCTAGGCGCCGACACGGCATTGGGCGACAATGCCGCCAATGAACGAAACCGAAAAGGCCGAAGCGGCCACCGACGAGAGCCTGCCGGGCGCGGGCTATACGCCGCAGCTCGATGCCAAGGCCCAACAGAAGACCGTCGAGGAAGTACTCGGCAGCGTCCACACGTCGAACTTTCCGGACCTGCTGCGCGAACTCGGCGGCTGCCTGATCGTCAGCACCTATCAGGCCGGCAAGCTTGTCATCCTGCGTCCGGACGGCAACTCGATCAACACGCATTTCCGCACCTTCAACCGGCCGATGGGCATGGCCGCCGACCGCCAGCGCCTGATGCTGGGCGCGCTGATGGAGATCGTCGAGTTCCGCAACATGCCGGACGTAGCCAAGCGCCTGCACGATCCACCGCGCCACGATGCGGTGTACATGGCGCGGCGCGGCCACATCACCGGCGCCATCGACATCCACGAAATGGCCTGGGATGCGGACGGCGCGATCTGGTTCGTCAATACGGCGTTCTCTTGCCTGTGCACGCTGGACACGAAGTCCAGTTTCGTGCCGCGCTGGCGGCCCAAGTTCGTCAGCCATTACGCGCCGGAGGATCGTTGTCATCTGAACGGTCTGGCCATGCGCAACGGCATTCCGCGCTATGTAACCGCGCTGGGCGAAACCAACACGCGCGAGGGCTGGCGCGCTAACAAGCGCGACGGCGGCCTGATCATCGACGTGACCACCAACCGCGTGGTCACGCGCGGGCTGTCGATGCCGCACTCGCCACGCTGGTACGACAACCGTTTGTGGGTGCTCGAATCCGGGCGCGGCGCACTGTGCACGGTCGATCCCAAGACCGGCGAACGCCACGACATCGCGCGCGTGCCCGGCTTCTGTCGCGGCATCGATTTCATCGGACCGGTCGCGTTCATCGGCCTGTCACAATTGCGCGGCACGACGCCATTTACCGACATCCCGATCACCGACGACAATGCCGAACGCTTGTCCGGCGTGTGGGCCGTGCACATCGGCACGGGAAAGACCATCGCCTTTCTCAAGTTCACCGGTGGCGTGCAGGAAATCTTCGCCGTGCAATCGGTACAGGGCGTGCTATTCCCCGAAATCGTGCACGAAGGAGAACTGCTCGGCAGTTCCTACGCGTTGCCGGACAAGGCGCTCAAGGAAGTCGGCTTCTCTCCGCCACCAGAGCCAAAACCCGAAACACCCGCTACCGGCTATGTTGCGCCGGACGCACCGCCTGCACCTGCTGCCGAGACGAGCACCGCCCAATGAACGACGCCGAAAACAAAATCGCCGGCTTCAGTTTCGTGCCACATTGGCAGATCGAGTCGACCGAGAGCGACAACGCCGTGCTGCAATTCTGGGAACGCGAAGGTGCGTTGACCAACGACGTCAAGACCCACGAGCGCCTGCGCCAGATCGTGCTCGATGCGCGCGATGCCGATGGCCGCGTAGCCGGCGTTTCCACCGCCGTCCCGATGACCCTGCCGCGCCTGGGCCAGCCCACGTACTATTTCCGCTGTTTCGTCGGCAAGGATTGGCGCAAGACGCGTCTGGTCCTGCACTTGCTCAATCGTACCTGCGACGTGCTCGAAAAGTTCGCCCGCGGCCACGATTTCCCATGCATCGGCGTGGTCCTGGAACTGGAAAACACACGCTTTGGCGAGGCGCTCAAGCGCGCCTGGTGGCCCAACACCGGCTTCGTATTCATCGGCAAGAGCCAGCGCGGACTCGATTTGCGCGTGAAATATTTCCGCGGGGCGAAGCTCAAGCCGGCGAAGATCTAAGCGTCAGGATTTTGCCACCGCGGCGCGCAGTCGGATTCCGCGCATCGCCGCGACCGCTTCCACGGCCAGCCGACAGACTTCCGCCGCCGGTTTGCGCGCGTCGATGACCAGCGCATTCGGCGGTGGCGGGTCGAAGCGCGACAACACTTCGGTCACCACATCCGGCGTGCGGTCGCGCGCGAGGTGCCGGTCGTTCTCCACGTCGGCGGCGATGCGCGCACGTGCCACGTCCGGTGGACATTCGAGATAAATCGGAATCGGGGTGAACCCGTAGCGGCGGATCGCCGCGTCCACGCGCATGAGATCCCGACGGCGCGTGAACGTCACCCCGTCGAGCACGCTGGATTCGCCGAGCATGCAGTTGATTTCCAGCGCCAGCAACTGCGCGCGGAAGGCCGCGCGTTTCTCGGCGAAACTGTAGGCGCAGCGCGGGAACATGGCGTGGCGGATCGCGTCGCGACAAACGCGGCGCAGGCCGAGCTGATCTTCCAGCGCGCGCGCGACCACGGTCTTGCCCGCACCCGGCAAGCCGATCAGGGCGACGACCACGGGTTTGCCGGCACTCGCACCCGGCGCCGGCACAGCGGCTTCCGGAACGGCGGCTGAAGATTCTTCCTGCATGACCGGCTCAGAATCGGAGTTGCCGCTATCATTGCACAAGTTCCGCAGCGCCACCTCCATGAAACGACTTCATATCCAGCGTTACCTGATCACCGGCCTGCTCACCTTGGTGCCACTGTGGCTGACGTGGCTGGTGTTCAAGTTCATTTTCACGTTCCTGTCGCACGTCGGCGCACCGGTCGTGGCCGGATTGTTCACGGGCATCTCCGCGGAGTTTCCCGGCTCCTCAGGCTGGCTGAACCAGGAGTGGTTCCAGTCCATCATCGCTTTCATCGCCACCGTGATCGCGTTCTACGCCGTCGGTTTCGCCACCTCGCGCGTGTTCGGCCAGCGCCTGCTGGATGCCTTCGAAAACCTGATCTCGCGCATCCCGATGGTGCACACGATCTACGGCGGCGCGAAAAAGCTGATGACCATGCTCTCGACCAAACCAGCCGGGACGCAGCGCGTGGTGCTGATCGGCTTTCCCTCGCCGGAATTGAAATCGATTGGCTTTGTCACCCGCGTGTTCGCCGACAGCGCCGGGCGCGAGATGGCTGCCGTCTACGTACCGACCACGCCCAATCCCACCGGCGGATACCTCGAAATCGTGCCAACTTCGAAACTCGTCGCCACTGACTGGAGCATGGACCAGGCGATGGCCTTCATCCTGTCCGGTGGCGCGGTCGGGCCGGACAAGCTGCCGGATGGGGCGCATCCCGAAGCAGCCAATCCCCGCGGCCAATGACCTTCGACACATCGCCGGCCGCGGCGTTAACCCCTACACTAGCTTCCCCCAGTGGGAGTTTCCATGCGTATTTCGCGCGCGCAGATTTTGGCGCCGGCCTTGTTTGCGATCGCGGCGGGCGCGGCGGCACATACCAACGAGCACGGCATCGACCCGCGCAATTTCGATGTGCGCACGCCCGCCTGTGCGGATTTTTTCCAGCACGCCGACGGCGGCTGGCTGGCGTCCAATCCGATCCCGGCCGCGTACAGCACCTGGAGCCTGGACAACGAAATCGGCGAGCGCAACACAGCCATCCTCAGACGCATTCTCGAAGACGCCGCTGCGCATCCCGGCGCGTCCGGTAGCGCGCGGCAGAAAATCGGCGACTTTTACGCCGCCGCGATGGACGAGGCCGCCATCGCCAAGGCCGGCATCGCGCCGCTGCAAAACGATCTTGCCGCCATTGCCGGGCTGAAGACGCCCGCCGATGTAGCCAGGCTGATCGCCGGCCGGCAGGCGCGCGGCGATGACGTGTTGTTCGATTTCGAAGCCCAGCCCGACCTCAAGCATTCCACCACCGACATCGCCTATGCCGGCCAGGGCGGCCTCGGTCTGCCCGATCGCGATTACTACCTGCGCGACGACGCGAAGTCCAAGCAGCTGCGCAGCCAATACCGCAAGCACGTCGAACGCATGTTGCGTCTGCTCGGCGATGCGAATGCGAAAGACGAATCCGACTGGGTAATGGCGCTGGAAACCCGCTTCGCAAAAGCCTCGCTCGACCGCGTCGCCCTGCGCGATCCATCCAATTCCTACCACATCGTGTCGCTGACCGACGCCGACGCCAAGACGCCGCATTTTTCGTGGACGGCGGTTTTCCATGCGACCGGCCGCGACGACGTGAAAACCTTTTCGCTCGCCCAGCCAGAATTCTTCACGGCTGCTGACGTCGCACTCGCGGAAATTCCGATCGCGCACTGGCAGGCCTGGTTGCGCTGGCGCCTCGTCGATGCCGACGCGCCCTATCTTTCCAAGCCCTTCGTCGACGCCGATTTCGCCTTCAAGGGCGGAGTCCTGCGCGGCGCAAGACAGAACCTGCCACGTTACAAGCGCGCGATCCACAGTGCCGATCACGCGGTCGGCGAGCTGCTCGGACAGGCCTATGTCGCGCAGGTGTTTCCACCCGAGGCCAAGCAGCGTGCGCTGGCTCTGGTGAACAACCTCAAGACGGCGATGCGCGCGCGCATCGCGCGCCTCGCCTGGATGAGCGCGGCGACGAAGAAATCCGCCTACGCCAAGCTCGACACCATGGTGGCGAAGATCGGCTATCCCGACCGCTGGCGCGATTATTCGAAACTGGAGATCACGCGCGCCTCGTGGATCGCCAACGTGCGCGCCGCGCGCGCATTCGAGGCGCAGCGCCAGTTCGCGAAGTTCGACAAACCTGTGGACCGCAGCGAATGGGACATGACGCCGCAGACCGTCAATGCCTACTACAACCCGATGGGCAACGAGATCGTGTTCCCGGCCGCGCAGTTGCTGCCACCCTACTTCGAGATCGCGAACGACGATGCGCTCAACTATGGCGGGATCGGCAGCGTGATCGGCCACGAAATGACCCACGCCTTCGACGATGAAGGCAGCCAGTTCGATGCGCAAGGCAATCTTGCCGACTGGTGGACGGCGGACGACCGCAAGCAATTCGAGGCGCGCGCGCAGAAACTTGTCGATCAGTTCAATGCCTACGTGCCAGTCGACGACCTGCACATCAACGGCAAGCTCACGCTCGGCGAGAACATCGCCGACTTGGGCGGATTGCTCGTCGCCCACGACGCGTTCAAGCTCACGGCGCAGGGCAAGGGCGATGCGAAGATCGACGGCCTGACGCCGGACCAGCGCTTCTTCTACGCCTACGCTCAGACCTGGCGCACCGCGCAGCGGCCCGCGCAACTTCGCCTGCAAGTGCAATCCAACGAACACGCGCCGGCAAAATTCCGCACCAACGGCCCGCTCTTCGACGTGCCCGCGTTCGCGAGCGCGTTCGCCTGCAAAGCCGGCGACGCGATGGTGCGTCCGGCTTCGTCAATCGTGGAAATCTGGTAATCGCATACAACGCACACCTTTCGGAGGAACTCCATGCAACACCGCATCGTCAAACCGCTCGTTCTGGCCATCGGCCTGGGCCTCGCCTGCATCGCCACCGCCGGAGACTTCGATGTCGCCGGGCTGAGTACCAACATGAGTCCGTGCCAGGATTTCAACGGCTACGTCAACGCCAAGTGGATCGCCGCGCATCCAATTCCGTCCGACCAGACGCGCTGGGGTTCGTTCAACGAACTGCACGAGAAGAGCCTCAACGAACAGCACGAGATCGCCGAAGCCGCAGCCAAGAACATCGCCGCGGCCAAGGCCGGATCCATCGAACAAAAGATCGGCCTTCTCTACGCCGCCGGCATGGAAGAAACGGCCATCGACAAGCTCGGTTACGATCCGATCAAGCCGCGCCTGGCGCAAATCGCCGCGATCAAGAACAGCGCCGACATTGCGAAGTTCATCACGACGCGCTTCGACGAGGGCGATGCCTATGTGTTCGCGTTCGGTTCCGGCGCCGATTTCAAGGACGCGACCAAGCAGATCGGTTACGTGTTCCAGGACGGCCTGGGTCTGCCGACCAAGGATTACTACAGCGATGCCAAGTACCAGGACATCCGCAAAGCCTACGTGGCATACATCGCCAAGACGTTCGAGTTGACCGGCACCAAGCCCGCCGATGCGGCGAAACAGGCCGGTTCGGTACTCGCGTTCGAGACCAAGCTGGCCGCTGCCTCGCTGGCGCCCACCGAGATGCGCGATCTCGACAACCAATACCATTACGTCAGTCTGGCCGAGGCCGACAAGATCAGCCCGCATTTTTCGTGGGAAACCTTCTTCACGGCGCAGGGCGCGGCTATCGACAAGGGATTTTCGCTCTCGCAGCCGAAGTTCATCGCAGAATTCGATAGGTTGCTTGTGACCGCCCCGGTTGCGCAATGGCAGGCCTACCTGCGTTTCCATGCCATCGACGGCGCCGCCACGGCACTGAGCAACCCGTTCCAGACCGCGCATTTCGATTTCCACAACAAGACCCTCGGCGGTCAGCCCGAGCAACAGGTGCGCTGGAAGCGCGTGCTGGAAGCGGTCAATGGCGCCATGGGCATGGGCATGGGCGAGCTCTACGTCGACAAGTACTTCCCGCCCGAAGCGAAGCAGCGCGCCGAATCGCTGGTGGCTAACGTGCGCAATGCGCTGAAGAACCGCATCGAGAATCTCGACTGGATGAGCGCCGAGACGAAGAAGAAGGCGATCGAGAAGTGGAACGACTTCCTGCCCAAGATCGGTTATCCGGATAAGGGCGAGTGGCGCGACTGGTCCGGCTTGTCGATGCAGCCGGGCAACTGGTTCGCCGACCTCGAAGCGGCGGGCAAGTACAACTACCACTACGACGTGGGCAAGATCGGCAAGACCACCGACCGCAAGGAATGGGGCATGACGCCGCAGACCGTGAACGCCTACTACGATCCGAGCACCAACACGATCAACTTTCCCGCCGCCATCCTGCAACCGCCGTTTTTCTATGCCGACGGCGACGATGCGCTCAACTACGGCGGCATCGGCGCCGTGATCGGCCACGAAGCCAGCCACGGCTTCGACGACCAGGGCAGCCAGTTCGACGGCAAGGGCAACCGTTCCAACTGGTGGACCGCCGCAGACAAGAAGCAGTTCGAGGCGCGCACCGGCAAACTGGTCAAGCAGTTCGACGCCTACGCGCCGATCAAGGAAAAACCCGACCTGCACATCAACGGCAAGCTCACGCTCGGCGAGAACATCGCCGACCTCGGCGGCATCAACATCGCCTACGACGCCCTGCAGACCGCGCTCAAGGCCAATCCAAAGGAAGCTGCCGAAAAGATCGACGGATTTACCCAGGATCAGCGCTTCTTCATGAACTGGGCGACGGTGTGGCATGGCGCCTCACGCGAAAAGACCGCCGAACTGCTGCTCAACATCGATCCGCATTCGCCGGCTTCCGTGCGCGCATTCGCGGCGCCGACGAACATGCCGCAATTCGCGCAAGCGTTCTCGTGCAAGGCCGGCGACGCGATGGTGCGCAGCGGCGATAGCCAAGTGAAAATCTGGTAACCGGGAATTTTCAGGAGAACCCCATGACTCAGCGCTATATCAAACCGCTCGTACTGGCCATCGGCATCGGCCTCGCCGGACTGGCTTCGGCCGCCGTTTTCGACACCGGCGAGCTGAACGCTTCCCTCAACCCGTGCCAGGATTTCAACGGCTTCGTGAACGCCAAATGGGTGGCCGCCAACCCGATCCCGGCCGACGAAACCAGCTGGGGTTCGTTCTACGTGCTGCGCGACAAGAGCCTGGAAGCGCAGCATCAACTGGTGCAGGACGCGGCGAAAAACGCCGCCACCGCCCAGCCCGGCTCGATCGCCCAGAAGATCGGCTGGCTTTACGCCTCGGGCATGGACGAGACCGCCATCGACAAGGCCGGATTCGATCCGATCAAGCCGGAACTGGCCTCGATCGCGGCATTGAAGACGCCCAAGGACATCGTCGCCTGGTTGCAGCAGTCCTTCGCCAAGGGCGATGAGCAGGTGTTCCGCTTCGGCGCCGGCGCGGACTACAAGAACGCCAAGCTGCAGATCGCCAATGCCGACCAGGGCGGCCTCAGCCTGCCGACCACGGACTACTACACCAAGCCCGAGTACAAGGACATCCGCGACGCCTACGTGAAGCACGTCGCCAAGCTCTTCGAGCTGACCGGCGTACCGGCCGCCGACGCAGCGAAGAAGGCGGCGAACGTGCTCGCCTTCGAGACACGCCTGGCGCAGCATTCGATTCCGCGCGTGGAGATGCGCAAGCCGGAAAACCAGTACCACTTCGTCAGCGTGGCCGACGCCGACAAGGTCACCCCGCACTTCGAATGGAACGCGTTCTTCAAGTCGCAGGGCATTGCCGTCGACAAGGGCTTTTCGTTGTCGCAGCCGAAGTTCTTCGCCGAATTCGACAAGATGCTGACCGGCGTGCCCGCCGCCCAGTGGCGCGACTACCTGTCCGCGCACACCATCGCCAGCGCGGCGCCTTACCTGTCCAAGCCGTTCCAGGACGAGAGCTTCGCCTTCAACGGCAAGACGCTCGGCGGCCAGCCCGAACAGCAGGTGCGCTGGAAGCGCGTGCTGGCGGCGGTCAACCGCTCGATGGGCCAGGGCCTGGGTCAGCTGTACGTGGCCAAGTACTTCCCGCCCGAGGCCAAGGCGCGTGCCGCCGAGCTCGTCGACAACGTGCGCAATGCGCTGAAGAACCGCATCGAGCACCTGGACTGGATGAGCGACGCCACCAAGGCCAAGGCCATCGCCAAGTGGAACACCTTCCTGCCCAAGATCGGCTATCCCGACACCTGGCGCTCGTGGGACGGCCTGACCGTCAAGGCGGACGATTACTACGGCAACCTGCAGGCGGCGCGCAAGTTCAATTACGACTACGACATCGCCAAGATCGGCAAGCCGACCGACCGCATGGAATGGTTCATGACGCCGCAGACGGTCAATGCCTACTACAACCCCACCGACAACACGATCAACTTCCCCGCGGCGATCCTGCAACCGCCGTTCTTCTATGCCGACGGCGACGACGCGATCAACTATGGCGGCATCGGCGCGGTGATCGGCCATGAAGCCAGCCATGGCTTCGACGACCAGGGCAGCCAGTTCGACGGCGCAGGCAACAACGTCAACTGGTGGACGAAGGAAGATCGCGCCAAGTTCGACGCACGCACGCAAAAGCTGGTCGACCAGTTCGACGCCTACGCGCCGCTGCCCGATCATCCCGACAAGCACGTCAACGGCCGCCTGACCTTGGGCGAAAATATCGGCGACCTCGGCGGCCTCAACGCGGCCTACGACGCACTGCAGATGGCGCTGGCGAAGAATCCGAAGGAAGCCGCGGAGAAGATCGACGGCTACACCCAGGACCAGCGCTTCTTCCTGAACTGGGCTCGGGTGTGGCGCGGCTCCACGCGCGAGCAGCGCCAGCTGGTACTACTCAACGCCGATCCGCACTCGCCGACGCAGTTCCGCGCCATCGGCGCGCCGTCCAACATGCCCGCGTTCGCCCAGGCGTTCTCGTGCAAGGCCGGCGATGCGATGGTGCGCGGCGGCGACAAGCAGGTGAAGATCTGGTAACCGCGTCCTTCAGGACAAAGCGGAAACGCCGCGGATTCCGCGGCGTTTTCATTGGTGCGACATCAACGCCTGCGTGCCCTGCCGCGCCAATACTGGATCAAGGCGAAGCCCACCACGGCGCCGCCCAGGTGCGCGAAATGCGCAACGCCCGCCTGCGTGCCGGTCACGCCGAGGTATAGCTCGAGGATCATGTAGCCGACCACCGCGATGCGCGCGGGAATGGGTATCGGAATGAGAAAGAAGAAGACCTTCGCCTGCGGATACAACACCGCAAAAGCGAGCAGCAGGCCGAACACGCCACCCGAGGCGCCAAGCGTCGGATAGAAATCCTGCGGCGAAAACAAAGCGATCGTCGCCAACTGCGCGAACGCAGCTCCGAGCACGCAGGCGAAATAATAAAACGCATACCGGCGCGCACCGAGCGCGTTTTCGACCGGTCCGCCGAACATCCACAACGCGAGCATGTTGAACGAGATATGCCACACGCTGCCGTGCAGGAAGCTGTACGTGACGAGCTGCCACGGCTCGAAGCCGATCGCGATTACGTTTCCGCCATCCATGCGCGCGAGCTGGTCCGGGCCGAGCGGCCACAGGGCGAAATGCGCGACGATCGTGACGTCGGCGCCAGCCATCTGCAAGAGGAAAATCGCGATATTGGCGACCAGCAGGGCGCGGGTAACGGGCGGCAAATTCGGCATGTCAGAAAGACTCCTTCGTCATTTTTGGCGCCCACAGTTCCACGTCCAGATCGCGCTGCCAGCCGAAGCACGAAACATCGACGCGACCGTTGCGCACGACCACGCCCTCGTCGACCAGTAATGCCCGCTGCTCGCGATGGCCGCGGCTGCCGGCTGGAAACGCGATGCGCCCGTCGGCGCGCAGCACGCGCTGCCAGGGCAATTCCAGCGCGGAATAGTCGCCGAGGATGCGCCCGACCAGGCGTGCGCGCCGCGGCAGTCCGGCGCGTGCGGCGATTTCGCCATAGCTCGTCACGCGCCCGCGCGGAATCGAGCGGATCACGCGCAGGATGGCCGCATGTTCGGGTGGAATGACTGCCGTGCCTGACTTCATTGCCGCGACACGTTAGCATACGCGGCAAGTTCAAAAAGGACACGACAATGCACTCGTTCGAGGAAATCCGCTCCAGCATCCAGGCCAAGCATGCGTTGCGCATCAACGATCCGTACCTGATAAGTTTCGACCTGGCCATCGGCGACGGCAGTCGCCACCAGGGCCTGTACCTGGCCGAGATCGAGGGCGAGGACGGCCGCAAGTTCCTGCGCCTGTCCACGCCGATCGGCGCGACCGCCGGCATGGATGCGAAGCGCTGCCTGCGCTTCAACTGGGAACAGCGCGTGGGTTATCTCGCCATCAGCGACCTCGACGGCACGCCCTATTTGCATCTGTGCGAGAACCGCCCCTACGAATTGTTGAACGAGAAGGAACTCACGCGCCTGATCGACGAAATCGGCCCGCTCGGCGATCGGCTGGAAAAGGCCATGTCGGCCGGCGGTGACGCACTCTGAGCTAACCGCGCGCTACGGCTGGCGCCAGCCGAGCATCTGCAGTCCGCACACCAGCGCGTAAGCGAGCCCGCCCGCTACCGGCAAGGTGAGCAGCCACGCCCAGACCATGCGCTCGACCACGGTCCAGCGGATCGCATTCAGGCGCTTTGCCGCGCCAACGCCCATGATCGCCGACGACACGTTATGCGTGGTCGAAACCGGCAACCCGAGCACCGAGGCGGTGATGATCACGCCCGAGGCGGTGATGTCGGCGGCGAAGCCGTTGACAGGATGCAGCTTCACCATCTTGTGGCCGAGCGTGCGGATGATGCGCCAGCCGCCGATCATGGTGCCAGCCGCCATGGTCATTGCGCACACGACCTTGATCCACAACGCGATGCCGAACTGGCCTTGTGCATCCATGGGCACACGCAGGAAACTCAGCCACGCCGGCAGATGGTCCAGCGACCCCGCCGTGGTGGCTCCGGCCAGTGCCAGCGCGATGATGCCCATGGTTTTCTGCGCATCGTTCATGCCATGCGACAGGCCCATGAATCCGGACGAAAAAATCTGCAGCTTGCCAAACACCGCGTTGACCGTGCGCGGTCGCGTCGCGCGCGTGGCCGCACCACCCAGTCCGTTGAAGAACGACAGCAGCGCGAACAGCAGGCCCATCACCAAAAATCCAATGACGAATCCGGCCAGCGGAGAAACGATCATCGGCAGGATGACCTTGTTCAGCACGCCTTTGGCGTGCCACCAATGATCGGCCGGTACCGACCAGACGATCGCGCGCCAGTTGTCGCTGGCGGCCGCGAGCGCGGCGCCGCACAGTCCGCCGACCAGCGCATGCGAAGAACTGGACGGCAATCCCAGCCACCAGGTGATGAGGTCCCAGATCGTCGCGCCGAGCAGCGCGCAAATCAGTATCTCCGGCGTCATCGCCACGACACCGGTGTCGATCAGGCCCGAGGCGATGGTCTGCGCCACCGCCGTGCCCCACATCGCACCGAGCAGGTTCGTGCAGGCCGCCAGCAGCACCGCCTGACCGGGGCTGAGCACCTTGGTCGCGACCACCGTGGCGATGGAATTGGCGGTGTCGTGAAAGCCGTTGATGTACTCGAAGACCAGCGCGACCGCGAGGACGACGAGTACCAGGGTGAGGGTCACGGCGCAGCCCTCAGGAATTCTTCAGCACGATCTGGAAGATCACATTGCCGGCGTCGCGGCAGCGGTCGATGGCCTTCTCCAGCAACTCGAACAGGTCCTTGCGCAAGAGCAGGCGCACCGGATCGCTGGTTTCGGAGAACATCTCCTTGTACAGCCCCAGGATCAGGCGGTCGGCCTCGCTCTCGATCGCCTGCATGCGGTCGTTGAGCGCCTTCATTTCCTCGAGCTTCATGCCGCGGCGCAACTGGCGAACCATCTCGACGATGACTCGACGCCTTTCTCGAGCATCGCCGCGCGCGATGCGTAGTCCACGTCCACCAATTGTTCGGCGAACAGGGCATAGCGTTCGGCGAATTTCTCCACCGTCTTCGGAATCTTGTACAGCGCGCCGGACAGGGCCTCGATGTCCTCGCGCTCGAGCGCGGTGACGAAGGTGTTGACCAGGGCCTGGCTGATCTGCGCCATGATTTCCTTTTCCCGGCGCCGCGCGACCTTGAATTCGTCCAGCGAAGGATTCGGCGACTTCCCGTTCAGCATCGTGATCAGCGCGCGCGTGCTCTGCCGCGCGGCGTCCCCGCTCGCTTCAAGCAGGCCGTAAAACTTGTCGCCTTTGCCGAAAATCGTTTGCAGGGAGAACATGCGCTCGCCTCGTCCGGATCAAAATGCGCGGGCCTCGGTCGGCGGCGCGGGCGCAGTTTACCGTTTTGTGACGGTCGGCGCCGCGCCGGCGCAAAACGGGGCTTTGATAGACTGCGGTTCATGACTACACTGTTCGCCGGATGATCCTGGAAATCGCGCTCATCGTCTTGCTTGCCCTGCTCAACGGCTTTTTCGCGCTCAGCGAAATGGCCTTGATGACGTCGCGGCGCAGCCGCCTCAAGCACCTGGCGCACAGCAGCCGGCGCGCGCAGATCGCACTGAAACTCGCACAGACTCCGGAACGCTTCCTCGCCACAGTGCAGGTGTTCATAACTCTGCTCGGCATCGGCACCGGTACCGCGCTCGGCGCGCGGCTCGGCGCGGACTTCGCGCGCCTGCTCGACGCTACCCGCCTGGACTGGCTCGCACCCTATGCTCCCGCGTTTGGCGTGACGCTAAGCGTATCCGCCATCACGTTCGCGAACATGTTGCTCGGTGAGCTCGTGCCCAAGCGCGTCGCCCTCGTCAACCCGGAGCGCTACGCCGTGGCTACGGCGGTGCCCATGCGTGTGCTGACCTGGGTGGCCACCCCGTTTGCGTTCTTGCTGATCCGGCTCACCCGCTTGATTCTGCACGCGCTGCGCATGGATCGTGTCGGTGCCGAGCAGATCAGCGAAGAGGAAATCCGCCTACTCGTGGCCGAAAGCGCAGACCAGGGCGTGATCGATTCCGACGAGCGCAACATGGTCAACCGCGTGCTGCGCCTGGGCGACCGTACGGTGGACAGCCTGATGACGCCGCGACCGCGCATCGCCTGGCTCGATGCCACCGCATCGCTGGAGGAGAACCTCGCGACGATGCGCGACACGCCGTTTTCACGCTACCCCGTCTACCACGGCAACGACAAGGACGTGCTCGGCGTGCTCAGTCTGAAACGCCTGCCGGCCATGCTCGGCTATGCGAAGGTGGATCTGTTCGCGCGACTGGCCAAACCACTTTACGTGCCCGGCACCGCGCGTGCGCTGGACCTGCTCGAGGAATTCCGCGACGCGGAAACGCGCCTCGCCCTCGTCGTCGACGAATACGGCGATGTCGAGGGACTGGTCACGCTCAACGACGTGCTCGGCGCCGTGGTCGGACCCGGCGCCGCGCCGGTACCGGCCACGCAGGCGCAACCGGTCACGCAGCGCGACGACGGCAGCTGGCTGATCGATGGCGCACTCGGTACCGACGACCTGCGCGAACTGCTCGGACTTGCCGAACTGCCGGCCGAGGACGAGCACGATTTCAACACCGTCGCCGGCATGGTGGTGGCACATTTCGGCCGCATCCCGCAGGCCAGCGAGCACTTCGACTGGCGCGGCTGGCGCTTCGAGGTCGTCGATCTGGATGGAGCGCGCGTGGACAAGATCCTCGTCGCACGCGTGCCGGCGGAGAGCGAAAAAAGCGGCTGATCGAATCAGATCTTCTGCTTCGCGATCTTCGCCATGCGCTGCGCATCGTCGAAAATCCCGCGCAGGATGCGCACTTCGCGCTGATCCAGGCCCGCGTGCAGGAACAGCCGGCGCAGGCGCTTCATGATCGTCACCGGCGAGCGGCCCTTGTGGAAATCGATGTCGTCGAGCATCTGCGCCAGATGCCCGAACAGGTATTCAAGTTGCTCGGCCGTCGCCGGCGGATCGGATTTCGATTCATCGGCTGGTTGTGGCATGCGTTCGAGCATCGCCAAACGCAATTCGTAGGCCAGCACCTGTACGGCCTGGGCAAGATTGAGCGAGGGGAAATCCTCCACGCTCGGGATGCGCACCGCCGCGTGGCAACTCATCAACTCATCGTTCTCCAACCCCGTGCGCTCGTTGCCGAACACGATGGCAACCGGACCCCGCACACTCGCTACGCGCGCGCGCGCAGCGGCTTCGCGCGGCGTCAGTTCCTCGAGTTGCACAGCACGCGCGCGTGCCGTGCAGCCGAGCACGAGGGTGCAATCGGACAACGCATCGACAAGAGTCGGCATCACGGCAGCTTCGTCCAGTACGCCGGTTGCACCCGATGCCATGGCCACGGCATCAGGATGCGGGAACTTGTGCGGAGCGACCAGGCCCAGCCGGTCGAAGCCCATGGTGCGAATCGCACGCGCTGCGGCGCCGATGTTGCCCGGATGCGATGTGCGCACGAGCACAAAGCGCATCCGTTCCGTGCCAACGACCGAACTTGATTGCACATCAATACTGTTCATGGGTCAATTATGGCAGGTGCCCCGTAACAACACAGAGTCGACGAGTTGCAAATGAAACCTGCATCACCTTGCAATGCCTGCGTGCAGCTCCTCCCATGGACAGGATCGCTCTGAACGTGTTTCTTTGGTAACTTTCTTTTCACGAGAAAAGAGAGTTACCCGGTCGTCCGCAGGACGGACGGAAGCCCTGCTTCTGCTAAAATGTGCTCAAACGCACCACGTTCTTTCCAACAATCAAACGCAGGAATTCGTCATGCCCAGACCCGCCGTCAATGTCGCGGTTCGTGCCGCGCGCGCCGCCGGCGCCGTGATCCTGCGCTACATCAACCGCGTCGAAGGGCTTGCCGTCGAGGAAAAATCGCGCCACGACTACGTCAGCGAAGTCGACAAGTTGGCCGAGGCTGAAATCGTCAAGGAACTGCGTCGCGCGTATCCCGGCCACGCCATCCTCGGCGAGGAGTGCGGCAAGATCGGCAAATCCGACAAGGTCTGGGTGGTCGATCCGCTCGACGGCACGCACAACTACCTGCGCGGATTCCCGCATTACTCCGTTTCGATCGGTTTCATGGACCACGGCGACCTCGTCCACGGCGTGATCTACGATCCGCTGCGCGACGAACTGTTTACCGCCAGCAAGGGCGACGGCGCCTTCGTCAACGACCGCCGCATGCGCGTGAGCAAGCGCGAGTCACTGGCCGGCGCGATCCTGTGCACCGGCTTCCCGCCACGTCAGCACCAGCATCTGGACGCGCAATTCGCAATCTCACGCGCGCTGCTGCGCGAGGCCGATGATCTGCGCCGCACCGGCTCGGCCGCGCTTGATCTCGCGTATGTCGCGGCCGGACGTCTGGACGGCTACTTCGAGCCGGGTCTGCAACCCTGGGACATGGCCGCCGGCTGCCTGCTGGTGCGCGAGGCCGGCGGCAAGTTCTGCGACTTCGCCGGCCGCGACGGCATGCCCGCCAGCGGCAATCTCGTCGCCGGCAACCTTCACATCACGGCAGCGATGACGAAGATCATCGCCGCGAACGCGACGCCGGATCTGCTCGGCTGACGAGCCGCGCTTACGGCCTGCGCGCCAACTCCGGGTTGTCGCGCGTCACCGGCATCAGGTCCTTCTTCGACACGCCCAGCCAAAGCAGGATCGGGCTGGCGAAGAAGATCGACGACAGCGTGCCGATCACGATGCCGATGATCATCGTCAGCGCAAATCCATGCACCGCCGGACCACCGAAGAAATACAGCGCGATCATGGTGATGCCAGTGAACAATGAAGTGATGATGGTACGCGACAGTGTGCTGTTGATCGCCTTGTTCAGGATATCGACCGGCTCGCCCTTGCGCGTGGCGCGGAAGATTTCGCGCACACGGTCGAACACGACGACCTTGTCGTTGATCGAATAGCCGACCACGGCCAGCACCGAGGCAAGCACGGTGATGTCGAATTCGTGCTGGGTGAGCGCGTAGAAACCCACGGTCAACAGGGTGTCGTGGAATTCCGAGGCGATCGCGGCGATGGCGAAGCGCCATTCGAAACGCACGCCGATGTAGATCATGATGCCGATGATGACGAAAATGACCGCGGTCACGCCGTCGCTCTTGAGCTCGTCGCCGACCTCGGGACCGACGTAGTCCGGATCGCGCGTCATGGTCGCATCCGCGCGCTGGGCCTTGAGCGCGGCCATCACATCCGCGGCGACCTTGTCGCTTTGCTTGACCGTGCCCGCGTCCACCGCTGCCGCCGCCTTGTCGCGGCCCGGTTGCAGGCGAATGGAGACCTCGCGCGCACCGCCCACGCTCTGCACGATGGCGTGATCGAAACCGGCCTTGTCCAGCGCGCCGCGCACATCGCTGATATCGACCGGCTGTTCGTACTTGACGCTGATCAAAATGCCGCCGGTGAAGTCGAGGCCGTAGTTCAGGCCACGGGTAAAGATCGCGCCGATCGCGAGGACGACGAGGATCGCCGAAACGACGAGACTGATCCGGCGCCATTTCAGGAAGTCGAATGCTGCATCGTGCTTGAAGATTTCCATGGATTACGCTCCTGCAGCGACGTGGTGGCCGCCGCCGACCCACAAACCCTTGAGCTTGCGGCCGCTGTGGATGAGGTTGGTGATGGCGTGGGTGACGGTCACCGAGGTGAACATCGAGGTCACGATACCGATGGCCAGGGTCACGGCGAAGCCCTTGATCGGGCCGGAACCGAACGCGAACAGGCCGAACGCGGCGAGCAGGTGGGTCACGTTGGCGTCGAGAATCGTCGCCCAGGCCTTGTCGTAGCCGGCGCGGATCGAAGCCAGCGGCGTCAAGCCGTTGCGCAATTCCTCGCGGATACGCTCGCAGATCAGCACGTTGGCGTCGATGGCCATACCGAGCGTGAGCACGATACCGGCGATGCCGGGCATGGTCAGGGTGGCCTGGAACACGCTCAGCACCGCGATCAGCAGGACCAGGTTCAGCACCAGTGCGATGTCGGCGATGAGGCCAAACAGGTGGTAGTAGAGCGCCGCGGCGATCAGCACCGCGAGCAGGCCCAGCAACACCGCCCTGCCGCCCTTCTCGATGTTGTCCTGACCCGAAGCTGGGGCCGATCACGTTCTGTTCGACGATGTCCGCCGGTGCGGCCAGCGAGCCTGCGCGCAGCAGCAGCGACAGTTCGCTTGCGGTCTTCAGGCTTTCCAGGCCCGTGGTCTGGAACTTGTTCGAAAACACGCCCTGGATGGTGGCGTCGTTGATCACTTCCTCGTTGACCTTGGCGGTGTGGACTTCCTTGCCGTCGACGACCTTGGTTTCCGGAATGCGCTCGATGTAGACAACGGCCATGCGGTGGCCGACGTTCTCACGCGTGTAGTCCAGCATGCGCTTGCCGCCGAGCGCGTTGAGCGTGACCGCCACTGCCGGCGTTCCGGTCTGTTGATCGGGAATCGCCGCCGCGTCGACCAGTTCGTCGCCGCCGACGATGATCTTCTTCTTCAGCACGATCGGCATCGGCTTGCCGTCGGGGCCGAGGCGCTGGGTGTAGTACAGGCGCGAATCCGGCGGCACGATACCGGTCTTGGCCGCCTCGATCGGATTCGTGTTTTCGTCGACCGCGTGGTATTCGAGCGTCGCCTGCGCGCCGAGGATCTTCTTCGCCTCGGCCGTGTCCTGTACGCCGGGCAGTTCCACAACGATGCGGTTCGCGCCCTGCTGCTGGATCAGCGGCTCGGATACGCCAAGCTGGTTGACGCGGTTGCGCAGCGTGGTCAGGTTGCTGGTAACGATCGAGCGCTGCTGCTCCTGTAACGTGGCTTCGCGGATGCGCGCAACGAGCGCGAAACTCGTCGCCGTGGTGTTGCCGTCGACGATCTCCAGCGGCGGCTGGGCGCCGAGTTTTTCCGGCTGATTCACGTCCTTGGCGATGACATTGCCGGCGGTCTTGCGGTCGTCGTCCGAGCGCAGCACCACGACAATGCCCTGCGCGCCGGCATTCACCGACTCATAGCGGATCTTGGCGTTGTGCAGTGCGGTGCGGATGTCGTCGACGTAGCGCGCCTGCATTTTGTCCAGCGCCGCCTTCTGGTCGATTTCCATCAGGAAGTGCACGCCGCCCTGCAGGTCGAGGCCGAGCGGCATGCGGTTCGCGCCGATCGCACGCAACCAGCCGGGCACCGTGCTGGCGAGGTTCAGCGCGACGATGTACTGGTCGCCGAGCGCGGTCTTGAGCGTGTCGGACGCGGTCAATTGCACTTCGGTGTTCGGAAAGCGCGCGAGCAGGCGGTCGCCGTTGAGCTCGACATCCTTGAACGCGATCTTGCCGGTCTGCAGGATGCCGAGCACTTTTTCCTTCAGCGCCGCGTCGACGGTCGCGCCGCGATTGGCGGAAATCTGCACGGCCGGCTGCTGCGGATAAATGATCGGCAACGCATAGACGATGCCGAGCAGCACGATCGCGGCGACGAGGATGTATTTCCAGCGGGGAAAGTCGTTCATGTAGGTCACTCGCGCGCCGCGTTCGACACACGGCGAAGATTCTTGTTTTCGGGGATCAAGCGGATTTCAAAGTGCCCTTGGGCAACACCATCGAGATCGCCGTCCTCTGCAACTTGATCTTGACGTCCGGCGCGATTTCAAGGGTCAGGAAACTTTCGCCGATATCGTCGATGCGACCGGCAATGCCACCGTTGCTCACGACTTCGTCGCCCTTGGCGAGCGCCGCGATCATGGCCTTGAGTTCCTTCTGCCGCTTGGACTGCGAGCGGAACATGAAGAACATCATCACGACCATGATGCCGATGAAGACGAGAGGCGAGGCAAGCAGGCCCGCCCCGGGACTCGTGCCGCCAGCCGTTGCCTGTGCGTAGGCGTTGGAAATCAGGAAATCCATGGAGTTCTCGCGTTGTCGGCCCGCCGCAAACCGGCGGGTCTGTCAAAAGACTGGGGATTATGCCATGCGGATGCGGGCTATGCACCCGCCTCGGACCTCAGCGAGGTTGAGCCTGCGCCTGATAGAACCCGGTCACGAAGTCCGCCAGCGTGCGCACGGCGATGGCCTCGCGCAGGCCGCGCATCAAATCCTGGTAGTAATGCAGGTTGTGGATCGTGGCCAGCATCGGCCCGAGCATCTCGCCGCATTTGTCGAGGTGCCGCAGGTAGGCACGACTGAAACCGGATGCGCAGGTGTAACAGGCGCAGGCTTCGTCGATGGGCCGTGTGTCGCGCTCGTACTGCGCGTTGCGCAGGCGCAGCACGCCGTTGCGCGTGAAGATGTGCGCGTTGCGCGCGTTGCGTGTCGGCATCACGCAGTCGAAAATATCAATGCCACGCACCACGGCCTCGACGATGTCCTGCGGGCGCCCCACTCCCATCAGATAGCGCGGGCGATCCGTGGGCAGCAGCGGCACCGTTTCCTCCAGCGTGCGGTTGCGTTCGGCCTCGGGTTCGCCGACCGCAAGACCACCGACCGCGTAGCCGTCGAAACCGATTTGCAAAAGACCGCGCGCGGAAACCTCGCGCCACTGCGGATACGTGCTGCCCTGCACGATGCCGAACAGCGCGTTCGGATTGCGCAGATCGTCGAACGCACGGCGCGAACGCTCGGCCCAGCGCAGGGACAATTCCATGGACTCGCGCACTTGCCGCTCCGTCGCGGGATACGGCGTGCATTCGTCGAAGATCATGGCGATGTCGGAATCGAGCACGCGCTGGATGCGCATGGACTCCTCCGGCGAGAGGAATACGCGCGAGCCGTCCACCGGCGAGGCGAAGCGCACGCCCTCCTCCGTGATCTTGCGCCGCTCGGCCAGCGAGAACACCTGGAAACCGCCCGAGTCCGTCAAGATCGGCCGGTTCCAGCCGATGAACTTGTGCAGGCCGCCGAATTCGCCGATGACGTCCAGCCCCGGCCGCAACCACAGATGGAACGTGTTGCCGAGGATGATCTGCGCGCCCGTTTCGGCGATCGACCGCGGCGTCATGCCCTTGACCGATCCGTATGTGCCGACCGGCATGAACGCCGGCGTCTCGATCGTCCCGCGCGGAAACGCCACGCGGCCGCGGCGCGCGGGGCCGTCGGTGGCGAGCAAGTCGAAGCGCATCGAACTCATGCACCGGCTCCCTGCGGCAGGATCAGCATCGCATCACCGTACGAGAAAAAGCGATAACGCTGCTTTACGGCGTGGCGATACGCGTCCAGCATCAATTCGCGACCGGCGAACGCCGATACCAGCATCAGCAGCGTCGATTCGGGCAGATGGAAGTTCGTGACCAGCGCGTCGACGCTGGCGATGCGATAGCCGGGAAAGATGAAAATCTGCGTCTCGCCGGCGAAGGGCTGCACCTCGCCGTCGCGCAGCGAGGATTCCAGTGCGCGCACCACTGTGGTGCCGACCGCGACCACACGCCCGCCGCGCGCGCGCGCGTGACGGATTTTCTCCACCAGTTCAGCACCGACATTGAGCCACTCGCGGTGCATGCGGTGCTCTTCGACATTCTCGCTGCGCAACGGCGCGAACGTGCCGGCGCCGACATGCAGGGTGACGTAGCCGAAATCCACGCCCTTGGCGCGCAGCGCGTCGAGCAGCGGCTTGTCGAAATGCAGGCCGGCGGTCGGCGCGGCCACGGCGCCGGGCGCCTTGGCATAAATGGTCTGGTAGCGCTCGGCATCGGCGGCTTCGTCGGCGCGCGCGATGTACGGCGGCAGCGGCATGTGGCCCAGGCGCAGCAGGAGCTTCTCCAGCGCCTCGGGACCCGGGTAGCGCAAAGTATAAAATTCCCCTTCGCGACCAAGCACTTCGAGCGCACTGCCGTCTTCAAGCAGAATCCTGCTGCCGGCCTTGGGCTTCTTGCTTACGCCGATCTGCGCGATGGCTTCGTGCGCGCCGGTGACGCGCTCGATCAGGATTTCCACCGCGCCGCCGGTTTCCTTGCGCCCGTACAAGCGCGCGGGCAGCACGCGCGTGTCGTTGAAAACCAGCAGGTCGCCAGCGTGCAGGTAACCAGCCAGATCGGTGAACTGCCGATCCTCGAACCGGCGCGCCGGCACGTCGACCACGAGCAGGCGGCTCGCCGAACGTTTCGCCAACGGCGCCTGCGCGATCAGTTCGGGCGGGAGGTCGTAGTGGAAGTCGGATTTTTTCACCGCGTGATTGTAATGGTACGGATGGGCGCGGTCAGAGCCATCCTTTCTGTCGGGCCAGCCGGTACGCCTCGATGCGATTGCCGACGCCAAGCTTGCCGATGGCCTCGGACAGGTAGTTGCGCACGGTGCCTTGCGACAGATGCAGTTGCGCGGCGATGTCGCCTGCGGACAGGCCCTCGCCCGCGAGGCGCAACACTTGGCGCTCGCGGTCGTTGAGCGGATCGTCGCCGGACCAGGCTTCAAGTGCGAGCTGCGGATCGATGGCGCGTCCGCCGCGATGCACCTTGCGGATCGCCTCGGCGAGCTGTTCGGCCGGCGCGTCCTTGAGCAGGTAGCCGCCGACGCCAGCATCGAGGGCGCGGCGCAGGAATCCCGGTCGCGCAAACGTGGTCAGGATGATGACCTTGCCGCCGATCCCGCGGTCGCGAATGCGCTGCGCAAGTTCAAGCCCGGTCAGCTTCGGCATTTCGATGTCGGTGACGACGACATCGGGCCCGTTCCCTTCTGCTGCGGCCCGTTGCACGAGCAGCCAGGCTTCCTCGCCGTCGGCGGCACAGCCGATCACGTCCAGATCGGATTCGAGCTTGAGCAACGCCGACAGCGCGCCGCGCACCATGGCCTGGTCTTCGGCGAGCAGGACGCGGATCATATGCTGCGCAATTCCATCGCGATGGCGACATTGGCCTGTTGCGGCATCGGCAGGCTTGCCGTCAGCGTGGTGCCGTGGCCGTGCTGCGATTCCACGCGCAATTCCGCACCAACCGAGGCGAGTCGTTCGCGCATGCCGCTCAGGCCATTGCCCGGAACCAGGTCGCCGCCGCGGCCGTCGTCGGCAATGCGCAACACGAGGTTTCCGCCAGCGCGTTCGAGCGCGATGCCGGCACGCGTCGCTCCCGCGTGGCGCTGGATGTTGGTCACCGCTTCGCGCACGGTCATCGCCAGCGCGGTTTCGATTTCGACGGGCATCGAGACGTCCGACAATTCGTACTCCAGATGCACGCCGTTGGATTCGAGCAGCAGCTTCGCCGAGGCCAGTTCCGCGGCGAAGCCCGCGGCGCGGATCCCGGTGACGGCACGCCGCACCTGGGCCAGCGCATCGCGCGCGACGCGTTCCACATCGACCATTTCGCGTTTCGCCGCGGCCGCGTCGCGGTCGAACAGCTTGTTGGCGAGTTCGGACTTGAGCGTGATCAGCGACAGCGTGTGACCGAGCAGGTCGTGCAGGTCGCGGCCGATGCGCTCGCGCTCGGCGGTCGCGGCCAAACGCCTTACTTCATCGTGGCTCATGCGCAGCGCGGCATCGCGCTCGGCCTTGCGCATGAAATTGAGATTCATGAAGCCGATGCAGATGGCGATCAGTGCACCGTTGATCCAGTACGCCCAACCGTAATCGAGCAGCACGATCCATTCGATGCTGTACAGCGCCAGCGCGGCGAGCGTGGCGAGCGCGGCGCGGCGCGTTGTGCCCGAGCAGGGAAAATAGGCGCAGGCATAGATGAAATAGCACTGCGCGCCCGGGTTGAACGGCATCAAGCACCAGCCCAAGCCCGGCCATGGCCCAGGCGCTCCAGATCACCTGCGCACGGCTGCGGTAATACGTCCGCCAGTAAAGCCACAGGAACGCGACGAAACTCGCCACGGTCGGCCACAGCCAGTGCCGAAACGCATCGCCGGTCTGGAACATCGGCACGAAGAAAATCCAGATCGTCCACACCAGCATCAATGCCGGCAGCCAGTGCGCCGGCTTTTTGCCGGAGGCGCCATCGTGCGTGTAGCGGCTGAGGATCGAATCATCGGTCGGCGTGAAAATCGACTTCAACATGCCGTACTCCTTGCGCTGCGCGCAGATTAGCGCAACTTCAGTGGCCGCGCGCCAATCCGCGCCGCGCGATCGCGAAACAGATCGCGGTGAACGCGGCCAGCCAGAGCAGATGCCCGACGATGCTGCCCGTCGTCGCCTGCCCGGTCGTCATCAGCGCGAGTTGGCCGAGGTGCCATGCCGGCCACAGCGGTGCGATCTGCGCGAGGAAATGCGGCAGCATCGTCAGCGGCATCCACAAGCCGGACAGGAACGACATCGGCAGATAGATCAGATTCACGAACGCCGGTGCGGCCGAGGCGTTGGCACGGCTGCCGATGATGAGTCCCAGCGCACACATCGGCAGTGCGCCACCAACCGAAACCGCGCCCAGCGCCAGCCATTGCCCGAGCGGCATGCGCACGCCGCCCAGTGCGTACGCCATGGCGGCAAGGATGAGATAAATGATCGCGGCGCACAGCATCGCCATGACGAGTTTGGCGAGCAGGTACGCACCCGGAGGCATCGGCGCAACGCGCTTGAGCGCCAGCCAGCCCTTCTCGCGTTCGATCGCCACGGCCACGCCGAAACCGAACAGGCTGGGCGCCATCACGCCAAACACGCTGTAGGTGGCGAACAGATAATGTGCGGCACTGGCATTGCCGTGATTGAGCAGCAAGCCGAACAGCAGGAAGAACAGCGGCGGGAACGACAGCGTCGGCACCGCGAACGACGGCGTGCGCAGCAGGCGCAGGAATTCATACTTGGCTTCCATGCGCGTAGGCCGGAAGCGGACGATAGGCGGCAAATGGCAATGCAGTGGATGATCATCGTGTTCATTACGCAGCCTCTTTGCGTGATCTCGACAAAAGCCTCGGCCAACCCGGCGCGCTGGATTTCCAGCTCATGCAATTGTGCATCCTCATCGAGCAAGCGGCGCACGACGGCTTCGGCAGTATCGGTGACGATCTCCGATGCGCTCGCCATCGCGCGCCGCGCTGCGCACGCCGGGCCACTGCGCGATCGCTGCGCATCCATCGGCTGATGCAGCGGATGCGACGTTGTGCCGACGCGTGCGCGGATTTGCGCCACGGAACCTTCAGCGACGATGCGTCCGCGCGCGAGTACGGCCACGCGATCGGCCAGCGCTTCGGCCTCTTCCAGATAATGCGTGGTCAGCACGATCGCGCAGCCTTCGGCGACCAGCGTGCGGATCGTCTTCCACATCGTGCTGCGCGCGTCGATGTCCAGGCCCGTGGTCGGCTCGTCGAGAAACAGGATTTCGGCGCGGCCGGCGATGGCGAGCGCAAATTGCACGCGCCGTTGCTGGCCGCCGGAGAGCTTGCCGTAACGGCGCTTGAGCAGATCGCCACTCCCGCAAGTTCGGCGATATCCGCGACCGTGCGCGGCTGTGGATAGTAGCTGCGAAACAGCGCGATCAGTTCTCCGACCTGCAAGGTGTCCGGAACCGCGGTCGTCTGCAGCATCGCGCCAATGCGACGGCGCGCGGCGAGCGAACGCGGCTGCTGCACCGAACAGATTTGCCGCGCCGGCATCCGCGTCGAGCAGACCCAGCAGCAGGGAAATGGCGGTCGTCTTGCCGGCGCCGTTCGGGCCGAGCAGCGCCAGCACCTGTCCGCGCCGCACTTGCAGATTCACGCCGTCGAGCGCCTGCAACTTGCCGTAACGCTTGCTCGCGCCGCGCAGCCCTGCCACCACGTAGTCGTCCTTCATCATCGCACTGCTTCTGCCGAAGTTGCGGAGAGTTTGCGCAGCGAGCGGCCGTACCGCCAGTCGCGCCAGTCAGGATTTGGCCGTGACAAGTGTCAGTACGCAAACTCGGCAACGGGGCGCTCGTGGGGTTCCAAGCGGCCCCATGAACCACGCTCAAGAGCGGCCCCGCCAGCAGGCCGCTTGCGCGTGATAAAATATCCGAGCCGGAACAGGGGTTTCGTATTCTTTCGACGCGCCGCGAGCGGTGCGTTTCTACCGTTTGTGGAGGTGCAACATGTCCATCATCGCCAAACTCGAAGAGCTGCGCCGCAACGGCGGGCAAGGTCCGCACGCAAGGTCTGCCTGACGCTATCATCGAACGCATGGCCGCGCAGTTTCCGGAGCTGGTCGAAGCCATCGACGACGCCCTCGTCGCGCAATGCGCGCTGGCCGCGGAATTTCCCGACTTGCTCGAAGCTCGACGAAACCGCGCAACTGGCGCGCGTGCAAGGCGATTTCGTCAATTTCTATGCCGATGACGCGGTGAATCCGTATGTCGCGCTGGCCGCGCGCGGACCGTGGGTCGTCACCCTCAAGGGCGCCGTACATCCACGATTCCGGCGGTTACGGCATGCTCGGTTTCGGCCATACGCCAAAAGCGATTCTCGCGGCGATGTCCAAGCCACAGGCGATGGCCAACATCATGACGCCGAGCGTGAGCCAGCTGCGCTTCACGCACGCGCTCAAGCGCAATATCGGCGCGACGCGCGGCGGCTGTCCCTACACGACGCTTCATGTGCCTGAATTCGGGTTCGGAAAGCGTCTCGCTGGCCTGCCGCATCGCCGACGTCAATGCCAAGCTGATGACCGACGCCGGCGGCAAGTACGCGGGGCGCACGATCAAGCGCCTCGCGGTCAAAGGCGCCTTCCATGGCCGCACCGAACGCCCGGCGGTGTATTCGGATTCCTCGCGCAAGGCCTACGTGCAGAACCTCGCCAGTTTCCGCGACGAGCACAGCCTGCTTACGGTCGAGCCCTACAACGTCGAGCAGTTGCGCCAGGTTTTCGCCGACGCCGACAAGAACGGCTGGTTCATCGAGGCCATGTTCCTGGAGCCAGTGATGGGCGAAGGCGATCCGGGTCGCGCAGTCACGCCGGAGTTTTACGCCGCTGCGCGCGAACTCACGCGCAGCCACGGTTCGCTGTTCCTGGTCGACTCGATCCAGGCCGGCCTGCGCGCGCACGGCGTGCTGTCGATCGTGGATTATCCCGGCTTCGAGAAGCTCGATCCGCCGGACATGGAAACCTATTCCAAGGCCCTCAACGGCGGCCAATATCCGTTGTCGGTGCTGGCGGTGACGGAAAAGACTGCAGCGCTCTACAAGAAGGGCATCTATGGCAACACCATGACCGCCAATCCGCGCGCGCTCGACGTGGCTTGCGCGGCGCTCGGCCTGGTCACGCCGGAACTGAAGGCGAACATCCGCGCGCGCGGTGCGGAATTCCTCGACAAGCTCGGCAAGCTCAAGAGCGAACTGCCCGGGCTCATCACCAAGGTGCAGGGCACAGGCCTGCTGTTCTCCTGCGAACTGGCGCCGGAATTCAAGTGCTTCGGCGCCGGCAGCACCGAGGAATGGCTGCGCGAGCATGGCATCGGCGTGATCCACGGCGGCGTACAATTCGCTGCGCTTCACGCCGACGTTCTACGTGACCTCGGCGGAAGTCGACCTGATCGTCAGCTCAGCGTCAAGCAGGCGTTGCTGCAGGGGCCGCGCATGGCGCAGGCCGCGTGAAACGCACAACACGCGCTAAACGGACACGTCCGTCGGCGATTTCCTACAGACGCGATTCAACGTGCTGGCATCATTGTGCGCAGCAGCTACGCACGGCAATGTCGTCGGCGTAGACTCCGGCGGCAGCACCGCCACCCCCACCAGGAGATCGCCATGAAGTTCGCCGTTACCTCACTCGCCTTCGTCCTCGCCGCCGCCGTCGGCTCCGCGTTCGCGGCCGATGCGACGCCCGCCAAACCCATGACTGCCCAGCAGACCAAGATGAGCGCCTGCTCCAAGGATGCCCATGCCAAGAGCCTGAAAGGCGACGAATACAAGTCGTTCATGAGTACATGCCTGAAGGGCAGTTCGGCTGCTCCGGCGGCGACGCCGGTCGCCGCTCCCGCTCCGGCCAAGACCGCGAGCGCCAAGAAAACCCAGCAGGAAAAAATGAAGTCCTGCAACGCGGAAGCCAAGACCAAGGCGCTCAAAGGCGCCGAGCGCAGGACCTTCATGAGCACCTGTCTCAAGGGCGACGCCGCTCCTGCCGCGCACTGATCGCGCGAATTGGAGCCTTGCAAATGAAAACCGGGCCGCGAGGCCCGGTTTTTTTGTGCCTCAGCGGAATCGGTCGGTTGCCTCGATCAACTCGTGCGTATTGCCCGCTTCGAACGCCGAATGGCCGGCATCGGACACGATGCGCAGATCGGCCTCGGGCCAGGCGCGGTGCAGGTCCCAGGCGCTGCGCATCGGGCAGACCACGTCGTAGCGGCCTTGCACGATCACGGCGGGGATATTCTTCAGCTTGTACGCGTCGCGCAGCAACTGGTCGTCGCGTTCGAAGAATCCGCCATTGACGAAGTAGTGGCATTCGATGCGCGCGAATGCGCAGCGCAAATTCGTCCGCGCCCGTGGAAGCGATGTAGTCCGGATTCTGGTGCAGGTAGCTGGTGGCGCCTTCCCAGGTCGACCAGACCTTGGCCGCGGCCAGGCGCACGGCATGGTCAGGGCTGGTCAGACGCCGGTAATAGGCGCCGATCAAATCGGCGCGTTCGCCGGGCGGGATGTGTCCGACATAGGCCTCCCATGCATCCGGATAAATCGCATCGCAGCCTTTCTGGTAGAACCATTCCAGTTCCCAGCGGCGCAACATGAAGATGCCGCGCAACACGAGCTCGGTTACGCGCTGCGGATGCATCTGCGCGTAGGCCAGCGCGAGCGTCGAACCCCACGACCCGCCGAACACCTGCCAGCGATCCAGCGCCAGGTGCTCGCGCAAGCGCTCCATGTCGGCGACCAGATCCCAGGTCGTGTTGTCGGTAAGTTCGGCGTGCGGCGTGGAGCGCCCGCTGCCACGCTGGTCGAACAGCACGATGCGGTAATGCGCCGGATCGAAGAAGCGCCGACTGTTGGCATTGCAGCCCGCGCCGGGACCGCCGTGCACGAATACCACCGGCTTGCCGCGCGGGTTGCCGCACTGCTCGTAGTAGATCGTGTGCAGCGGCGAAACGGCGAGCCGGCCGCTGTCGTATGGCTCGATTTCGGGGTATGGGGTGCGCAACGCGGCGGACATGATTTACCTCTGCAGACGCCAAAGCGAACAAAATCCATCTCGCACAGCGGGTCAAAAAACGATCATTTCAGTTCAATCCGATCAATAGCTTACAACGCGTGAGCGAGGCCGTGTACCTCATCGGACGCGACCCACGTGGCAATCATGCGATCATTCGCCATGGGCCACTTCTCTTCCCTACCGCTGCCTGCAAGCCTGCTGCACGCGATCGACGCGCTCGGCTACACGCAAATGACCCCGGTCCAGCAGGAAGGCCTGCCGCCTGTGCTGGCCGGACGCGACGCGATCGTGCAGGCCCCCACCGGCAGCGGCAAGACGGTAGCGTTCGGCCTGGGGCTGCTCAACCGGCTCGATCCCGCTCTGATCAAACCTCAGGCATTGGTGCTGTGTCCGACGCGCGAGCTTGCCGATCAGGTCGCCAAGGAAATCCGCCGTCTCGCGATCGGCATTCCCAACCTCAAGGTGCTGATCCTCACCGGCGGCATTGCGCTCGGTCCGCAACTGGCCTCGTTGCGCAAGGATTCGCACGTCGTGGTCGGTACGCCGGGCCGTATCCAGGAGATGTTGAGGAAAAACGCGTTGAGCCTGAGCAAGCTACGCACGCTGGTGCTCGACGAAGCCGACCGCATGCTCGACATGGGCTTCGAGGAGGCCATTCGCGAAATCGTCGGCAAGACTCCGCCGTCGCGGCAAAGCCTGCTGTTTTCGGCAACCTTTCCGGAACCGATCCGCGCGATGGCGCGCAGTACACTGCGCGATCCGGTCGAGATCACGATTGCGACCGAAGACAAGCAGCCTGCGATCGAACAGCTGTTCTTCGAGACCGAATTCGAGCGCAAGCCCGCCGCGCTTGCCGCATTGCTGCTGCAGCGCCGCCCCGAATCCAGCGTGGTGTTTTGCAACACGCGCCGCGACACCGAAATACTGGTCGAGGCACTCGCAGGCTTCGGCATATCCGCACTCGCACTGCACGGCGACATCGATCAGCGCGACCGCGACGAAGTGCTGATCCGCTTCGCCAACCGCAGTTGCAGCGTGCTGGTGGCGAGCGACGTGGCCGCACGCGGCCTCGACATCAAGGAACTCGCCGCGGTGATCAACTACGAACTACCCAGCGATCCCGACATCTACTTACATCGCATCGGCCGCACCGCACGCGCCGGCCACGCCGGCGTGGCGATCAGTTTGTCCACGCCGCGCGAAATGCCGCGCGCCATCGCGCTGGAAAAACACCTGGGCCTGACGCTGCACTGGGAAAAACTTCCCGCCCTTGCCGACGGCAAACAAAATGCGCTGCCCGCCGCAATGTCGACGCTGCGCATTGACGGTGGCCGCAGCGACAAAATGCGTCCGGGCGACATCCTCGGCGCCCTGACCGGTGATGCCGGGTTGCCGGCCGACGCGATTGGCAAGATCGACGTGTTCGCCACACGCTCCTACGTCGCGATCCGGCGCGCACTGGCCGACGAGGCACTGAACCGGCTGCGTGCCGGCAAGATCAAGGGCCGCAGTTTTCGCATCGCGCGGCTGTGATGAGAGCGGTTGCGATGGCCACGAGTTCTCCAGCACCCCAATCTGTTCACGATCGAATCAGGGCGGGACTGCGCAGCCAGGTGCCGCTATGACCAAAAAAGAACAACACGTACGCATTTCCGATATGCGCGGGTACAGCCGTCTGGCGATCGGTGCAACGCTCGGCCTGACCAGCCTTGTCGAGATCATGCACCACAATATCCTGCGTACGCCGGGGATTCTTGGTAAGCCCACGCAAGATCCGGCGCGAGGCATCACTGGCTTCGTATACAAATCGATTCGTGGAGTGACGCGGCTGGTTGGCGGCAGCATTGATCGGGTGCTCGGTCAGCTGGCGCCGTTGCTTGACGACGGCATCTCGTCGAACGAACGCGAAGCGGTGCTGTCGGCGTTGAATGGTGTACTCGGCGATCACCTCGAAGCCAGTGCGAATACGCTGGCAATTCCAATGCAGTTGCGCCGCAAAGGAAAACCGCTGGAACTGACGCGTGATGGATTAAGAGCAGCGACAGGGAAAGTGCTGCTGATGGTACACGGCCTGTGCATGAACGACTTGCAATGGCGACGCAATGGGCACGATCACGCTGCGGCCCTGGCCGCGGATGGGGGATTCTCTCCTGTGTACGTGCGCTACAACAGCGGCCTGCATATTTCCACTAACGGACGGGCGCTTTCCGAGCAGATCGAGGCTCTGGTGCACGCGTGGCCGGTGCCAATTGATGAGCTGGTGATACTCGCTCACAGCATGGGTGGTCTGGTGACACGCAGCGCGTGCCACTATGGAGCACAGGCTCGGCACGACTGGCTGCGGCATCTGCGACAGATCGTATTTCTCGGTACGCCGCATCACGGCGCTCCGTTCGAACGCGGCGGCAACTGGACGAATCTGATTCTGGAATCGAGCCCCTATACGATCGCGTTTGCGCGGCTAGGGAAAGTGCGCAGCGCCGGAATTACCGATCTGCGCTACGGCACCCTGCTCGACGAGGATTGGCAAGGCAAAGACCGTTTCGCGCGTTCGCGGGGAAGCCGCACTTTAGCGTTGCCGTCCGGTGTGAAGTGCACGGCAATCGCCGCGTCGATTGCGCAGAAGAAGGGTACGTCGATCAAGCAACTGCTCGGCGATGGACTCGTGCCGCTCGACAGCGCGCTCGGCCGGCATGTCGATCCAGGCAAGAATCTGGCGTTCCCGAAGACTTGCCAATGGGTCGGTTATGGCATGAACCACATGGACCTGCTTGATCGTAAAGAAGTCTACACGCAGCTCAGCCGCCGGTTGTGCGGGTGACCGTGGCTGGCCGAATTGGCGAGGGCGGAGTTCGCCGGTTTTTGCCGTAGTCGCGCGAACGTCCGCACGCAAATTCGATTCTGGGGCCCTCCTAGCTCCATTCGGTTAGGCCCTCGACCTGATACAGCCGCTTCCAACTAGGACGCTCCTTCATCAGGCTCGCGTAGGCCGCTAGCGCGGGCCACTGCGTTACCGGCTTGGGCATGTTGCGCGACCACCGCATCAGCATGATCAGCATCAGGTCGGCTGCGCTCGGTGCGTCACCGAGCAGGTACGGGCCATTCGCGGACAGATGTGCCTCCAACCGATCCCAGGCCACTTCGATCTTGTGCTGCGCAGCTGCCTTGATCACGGCCTGGGTTGCCGCATCCACGGCGATGTCTTGCGGATAGAACCACAACCGGAATGCAGGCTGCAGCGTGTTCGCCAAATGCAATATCCATTGGTTCCACGCCGCGCGCGCTAGCGAATCGGCAGGCGGCGCCAGCTTGGCTTCAGGGTGCCGTTCGGCAATGGTCATCAAGTCGGCGGCCGCTTCGTAAAACGGGTTGCCGTCAATGAGCAGGGTGGGCACCACGCCGTTCGGATTGAGTTTGAGATACGCCGGATCGCGCTGCTGGCCGGCAGCGAGATCGACCAGTATCAGTTCATGCGGCGCGTTGGTTTCGAGCAACGCCAAGTGCACGCACATGCTGGCCGCGCCGGGGCTGAAGTAGAGCGTGTACATGGGACCTCCGTGGATCGGTTGCGATGTCAGTGGATTCGCGCGGCGCCGTTCAGTAGCCCTAGAATCCGTCGAGGAAGATGGTGTATTCGTTCGCTGGGCGGCGCGCTGCTGATGGCTCGCGGTTGGACGAAGGAGCAAGTCCAAGACCTGATGACACACACCAGCGAATCGATGACTGAACATTACCTCGCAAGGCCACGACTTGCCTTGGACCGAAGTTGCGGCCGCTGCGACGCTGGAGCAAATAGGGAGGTATAGAAAGGCTGTGTGTACTCGTATACACAATTTCTCCCCAACCGATTGAATCGATTGAAGAGATTGGTCGGGGCGGCGGGATTCGAACCCACGACCCCCTGCCCCCCAGGCAGATGCGCTACCAGGCTGCGCTACGCCCCGACACGGAAGCAATTATACGCGATCAGCGCCGAAGTATTTGCAGGACTTCTTCCAGTTCCATGCGCACCTGGCGCACGATCTGGTTGGAGATGCTCACTTCCATGCGTGCCTGCTGACCTTCCAGGCGTGCGCGCGCGCCGGTGATGGTGAAACCCTGGTCGTACAGCAGCGAACGGATCTGGCGGATCATCAGCACGTCGTGGCGCTGGTAATAGCGACGGTTGCCGCGGCGTTTGACCGGCTTGAGATTGGGGAATTCCTGTTCCCAATAGCGCAACACATGCGGCTTGACGCCACACAGTTCGCTGACTTCGCCGATGGTGAAATAGCGTTTCGCCGGGATGACCGGCAATTCGCTATTGCTGCCCTGATCCAGCATAGGATTCGACCCGGATTTTCAGCTTGTGTCCCGGACGGAACGTGACCACGCGGCGGGCGGAAATCGGAATTTCCTCGCCCGTCTTGGGGTTTCGCCCTGGACGCTGGTTCTTCTGACGCAGGTCGAAATTGCCGAATCCCGACAACTTCACCTGCTCCCCTTTTTCAAGCGCTTCGCGAATGGCATCGAAGAATGCATCGACGAATTCCTTGGCTTCGCGTTTGTTAAGGCCGACGTCGGTAAACAACCGCTCGGCCATCTCCGCCTTGGTCAACGCCATGCTACCCCCTCAGCTTTGCCTGGCACCGGCTTTCCAGTGCCGCAACTGCCTTCGCCACACAACGATCCGCATCTTCGACCGTAAGAGTGCGGTAATCGTCCTGCAAAATCAAGCCTATAGCGAGACTTTTTGCACCTGAACCTAGATTCTGGCCAGAGTATCGGTCAAAAACAATGACTTCCGACAGATATTGTCCCACCGCCTCGCGCACGCAGGATTCGATTGCCGCGCAGCTGACGGCCTCGGGAACGACCACGGCGATGTCGCGACGCAACATGGGAAAGGCCGAAATCGGCGTGGCTCGCGGCACGGTGCCGGCGGCAAGCACAGCCAAATCCGCCTCGAACACGTAAACGTCGCCGTCCACATCCAGCGCCTTGGCCAGGCGCGGATGCAGGGCGCCGACCACACCTGAAGGTTTGCCATCGATCAGCAATCGGGCGCTGCGTCCGGGATGCAGCCACGGCTCCGGCGCGGATTCGAACGAGATATTGCGGACGCTACCGCCCAGCGCGACGAGCGTTTCCAGATCGGCCTTGAGATCGAAGAAATCCACATCGCGCTTGTCCGTGGCCCAGCCCTCCGGCAGGGCACGGCCGCAGGCGACCGCCGCCAATCGCGGCGACTGTCGCAACTCGCCGCCAGCGTGAAAAACGAGACCGGTTTCGAACAGGCGTACGCGCTCCTGCTGGCGATTGCGGTTGTATTTCAACGCCTCGATGAGTCCGGGCAGCAGCGATGTGCGCATGACGGCAAGGTCGGCGCTCAGCGGATTCGCCAAGGCGACGGCGCCATCCGCCAACGACCAGTGCTCGAGCAGATCGCGCGCGACGAAACTCATGCAGATCGCCTCGCGATAACCGCGCGCGGCAAGCTGGTCGCGCAGGCGCGTACGGGAAACCTCCGCTTCCGGGGCAAGCTGCAGGCGCAATTCGCCGCTCGGCGCATGCGTGGGCACGCGTGTCGTAGCCATGGATGCGCGCGACTTCCTCGATCAGGTCTTCCTCGATCGCGATGTCGAAGCGCCGCGACGGCGGCGTCACGCGCCAGCCATCGGCGGATTTTTCCACATGCATGTCGAGCTTGCCGAGGATGCGTTCGACTTCCGCATCGGCGATGGCGATTCCGAGCACGCGTGCCAGGCGCGCGCGGCGCAACATCACTGTGGCTGGTTTCGGCAGCGCGTCGGCAAGCGTTGTTTCAGCACAACGGGCCGGGCTTGCCGCCGCAGATATCCAGGATGAGTCGCGTGGCGCGTTCCATTGCCAGGCGCGGCAACTCCGGATCGACGCCTCGCTCGAAACGGTGCGAGGCGTCGGTGTGCAGGCCGAGCTTGCGCGCGCGGCCCATGATCGCGGCCGGCGCGAAATGCGCGGCCTCGAGGAAGATGTCGCGCGTGGCATCGACGACGCGCGAATCGAATCCGCCCATGATGCCGGCGAGGCCGAGCGTGTTGCCGGTCGTCAGCGATGACGAGAAATTCCAGCGCAAGCGCATGCTCGTTGCCGTCGAGCAACTTCACCTTTTCGCCCGCGCGCGCATGACGCACGTGGATCGCGCCGTCGAGCCTGGCCATGTCGTAGGCATGCATGGGCTGACCGAGTTCCAGCATCACGTATTGCGTGACATCGACGATCGCGCTGATCGGGCGGATGCCGCTGCGGCGCAGGCGCTCGGCCAGCCACAGCGGCGACTTCGCCGCGGCGTTCACGCCTTCGACGACGCGGCCGACGTAGCGCGGGCAGTCCGCGCCGGCATCGAGCATCACTTCGCGCTTCATGTCGGATGCTGCGGCGACCGGCATCGTTGACGGTTCTTTCACCGCCGTGTCGAACAACGCGGCAACGTCGTGCGCGAGTCCGCGCAAGCCCAGGCAGTCGGGCCGGTTCGGCGTGAGTTTCAATTCGATGCGCGCATCGGGCAGCGCCAGATATTCGGCCAGCGCCTTGCCGACCGGCGCGTCGGCCGGCAATTCGAGCAGACCCGAGGCATCGGCATCGAGCGCAAGCTCCTTGGCCGAACACAGCATGCCGTTCGACTCGACTCCCCGCAGTGCCGCCTGCTTGATTTCGACACCGTTCGGCAGTTTCGCGCCGATCGTGGCCAGCGGCGCCTTCAGCCCGACGCGTGCATTCGGCGCGCCGCAGACGATCTGCAGCGGCGCACCTTTGGCCGACGGATACCTGGCACACGCGCAGCTTGTCCGCATTCGCATGCGGCGTGCATTCGACGATCTCGCCGACGACGACGCCATCCAATCCGCCGCCGAGCGCATCGACCGCCTCGACTTCCAGCCCGGCCATGGTCAGGCGCCGGCACAATTCGTCGCGGTCGACGGGAGGATTGACGAGGCTTCTCAGCCAATTTTCGCTGAACTTCATGCCCCGCCCTCAGCCAAACTGCCGCAGGAAACGCACGTCGTTCTCGAAGAACGCGCGCAGGTCGGTCACGCCGTAGCGCAGCATGGCGAAGCGCTCCACGCCGAGGCCGAACGCGAAGCCGGTATACTTTTCCGCATCGATGCCGCATTCGCGCAGCACGTTCGGATGCACCATGCCGCAGCCCAGCACCTCCAGCCAGCGCTCGCTGCCGTCCTCGCTGATCCCAACGGATGTCGACTTCAGCCGAAGGTTCGGTGAACGGGAAATAGCTCGGCCGGAAGCGCATCTCGAAATCGCGCTCGAAGAACGCGCGCACGAATTCGGCAAGCGTGCCTTTCAGGTCGGCAAAGCTGGAAGTCTCGTCGACCAGCAGGCCTTCGACCTGGTGGAACATCGGACTGTGGGTCTGGTCCGAATCGCTGCGGTAGACCTTGCCCGGCGCGATGATGCGCAGCGGCGGTTTTGCCTTGCGCATGGCGCGAATCTGCACCGGCGAGGTGTGCGTGCGCAGAAGCTTGCCGTCGGGAAAATAAAACGTGTCGTGCATCGCGCGCGCCGGATGATGCGCGGGAAAATTCAGCGCCTCGAAGTTGTGGTAATCGTCCTCGATCTCCGGACCATCAGCCTGCGCGTAGCCCAGGCGCGAGAAGATGTCGATGATGCGCTCGAGCGTGCGCGTGACCGGATGGATGCTGCCGAGGTCGGCGTTGCGGCCCGGCAGGGTGATGTCGATTTTCTCGTCGGCGAGGCGCGCATCGAACGCGGCGTTTTCCAGCGCCGACTTGCGTTGCGCGATGGCGTCCTGCAAGCGTTCCTTGGCGCGATTGACCAGGGCGCCCTGCGTCTTGCGCTCGTCCGGCGCGAGCTTGCCCAGCACCTTGAGCTGTTCCGTGACCAGGCCGCTCTTGCCGAGCAGCGCGACGCGCAGGGATTCGAGCGCGTCGAGCGAAGCTGCTGCCGCGATCTTCGAGCTGCCGCCTTGTCGACTTGTTGGCATCCAATTCGGTCACGAAGATCCTGTTCCAACAACTGCCCAAAAACAAAGTGGGGAGCAAGGCCAAGCCCGCTCCCCAATATGGGTAACCGATTCAATCGTCGCGAGCGAAGGCGATTGCGCGACCCGGAGCGCAGGACCGGAGTGTACAGAGTACATGAGGATTCCGAGCACCGCCGGCGCGCAGCCGCCGAGCGCAGTAGCTTCGGCAGGTACGCCGCGAGAGCGCCTTTGGCTTTCTCTGCCAGCGCGCCGAACGCCTTGATGTCGTGCACGGCAATATCGGCCAGCACCTTGCGGTCGACCGTGATGCCGGCCTTCTTCAGGCCGTTCATCAGGCGGCTGTAGGACAGGCCGAACTGGCGCGCGCCGGCGTTGATGCGCACGATCCACAGGGCGCGGAACTGGCGCTTCTTCTGCTTGCGGCCGATGTAGGCGTATTGACCCGCCTTGATGACCGCCTGCTTGGCGACGCGGAAGACCTTGCGGCGGGCGTTGTAGTAGCCCTTCGCGCGGCTGATGATCTTCTTGTGCCGACGGCGTGCGACGACACCACGTTTTACTCGTGCCATGGTTCGTCTCCTTTATGCGTACGGCAACATGCGGGCGATGCGGCCGGAATCTTCCTTCCGCACGATGTTCGGTCCACGCAGCTTGCGCTTGCGCTTGGTCGCCTTCTTGGTGAGGATGTGGCTCTTGAAGGCATGGCCGGCCTTGAACTTGCCGGACGCCGTCTTGCGGAACCGCTTGGCAGCGGCCCGATTGGTCTTGATCTTGGGCATGGCCCAACTCCTTTGTCGTGTTTTAGTACCGAATCAAGCGCCCCGCGCTTGGCGGAAGCTTTCCATCCTGCTCGATCCTGCTTGTTTAAGCTCCGCAAATTCCACGGAGCAGGTTCCCGTTACTTTTGCGCTCGTCCCTTATCGCGAGAATCAAAAAGCGGTCATCCCGACCGCACTTTCCACAAACAGCGTCACTTCTTCTTCGGTGCGACCATCATCACCATCTGGCGGCCTTCGAAACGCGGAAAACTCTCGATCACCGCTTCGTTGACGATGTCGGCCTGGATGCGCTTGACCATCTGCTCGCCCAGTTCCGTATGCGCCATCTCGCGACCCTTGAAGCGCACCACGATCTTGACCTTGTCGCCCTCTTCGAGGAAGCGCCGCAGGTTGCGCAACTTCACGTTGTAGTCGCCGTCTTCGGTCGAGGGCCGGAACTTCAGTTCCTTGATCTCGACCTGCTTGGTCTTGCGCTTGGCCGCATGCGCCTTCTTCTGCATCTCGAACTTGAACTTGCCGAAGTCCATGATGCGACAGACCGGCGGATCGGCAGTCGGCTGGATCTCCACCAGATCGAGGCCCGCATCCTGCGCCATGCTCAATGCGCTGCATCGCGTTCGAGTACGCCGACCTGCTCGCCATCAGCGCCGATGACGCGCACCCGCGGAACACGAATTTCCGTGTTCTTGCGGTTAGACTTTTCAGTGGCGATAACCAACCCTCCAAAATACCTGTTGAATCAATGATTTGTGCGCTAGCGTTCAGGCGGCGCCGGGCACATGCAATTCGGGGCGCGAATTCTAGCGGCAATCGCGGCGTCCGTGCAACACGAATCCTTGATTTACAAGCATTTGCAACGCCTACTTGCCGCTGCGCAAGCGCGCGACGAAAGCGTCGAGCGGCATTGAGCCCAGGTCCTCTCCGGCGCGCGTACGCACCGCGACCTGGCCCGCCTCTTTTTCGCGATCGCCGATGACCAGCAGGTACGGCACTTTCTGCAAGGTGTGTTCGCGGATCTTGTAGCCGATCTTCTCGTTGCGCGTGTCGGCTTCGACGCGGAAATCCTGCTTTTGCAGCTCCGCGACGATGTCGGCGACGTACCCGGCCTGCGCATCGGTGATGTTCATGACCACCGCCTGGATCGGCGCCAGCCAGACCGGGAAGTTGCCGGCGTGATGCTCGATCAGGATGCCGATGAAGCGCTCCATCGAGCCGACGATGGCCCGATGCAACATCACCGGATGGCGTTTCGCACTGTGCTCGTCCACGTACTCGGCGCCAAGGCGACCGGGCATCATGAAATCCACCTGCATGGTGCCGAGCTGCCAGGTGCGGCCGATCGCGTCTTTCAGGTGATATTCGATTTTCGGTCCGTAGAACGCGCCTTCGCCCGGCAATTCCTGCCACTCGACGCCGGCCGCGCGCAACGCCGAGCGCAAGGCGCTCTCGGCCTTGTCCCAGGTCGCGTCGTCGCCCAGGCGCGGTTCCGGACGCAGCGCGATCTTGAGCTGCACGTCGGCAAAACCGAAATCCGCGTACACCTTCATCGCCTGCGCGTGGAACGCGGTGACTTCCGCTTCGATCTGGTCCTCGGTGCAGAAGATGTGGCCGTCGTCCTGGGTGAAGCCGCGCACGCGCAGGATGCCGTGCAGCGCGCCGGACGGCTCGTTGCGATGGCAGCCGCCGAATTCGCCGTAGCGGATGGGCAGGTCGCGGTAGCTGTGCAGACCGTGGTTGAAAATCTGCACGTGGCCGGGACAGTTCATCGGTTTCAGCGCATAGGTGCGCTTCTCCGATTCGGTGAAGAACATGTTGTCCTTGTAGTTGTCCCAGTGGCCCGGATTTCTTCCACAGCGTAACGTCGAGCACCTGCGGCGCCTTCACCTCGCCGTAGCCGGTTTCGCGGTAGACGCGGCGCATGTATTGCTCGACCACCTGCCAGATCGACCAGCCTTTCGGATGCCAGAAGATCAGGCCCGGCGCTTCTTCCTGCAGATGGAACAGGTCGAGCTGCTTGGCCAGCTTGCGATGGTCGCGCTTCTCGGCCTCTTCGAGCTGGGTCAGGTACGACTTCAAATCCTTGTCGTTGAGCCAGGCCGTTCCGTAAACGCGCTGGAGCATTTCGTTGTTCGAGTCGCCGCGCCAGTACGCGCCGGCAACCTTCATCAGCTTGAACGCGCGCAGCTTGTTCGTGTTCGGCACGTGCGGGCCGCGGCACAGGTCCACCCAATCGCCCTGCCCGTACAGCGAGATCTCCTCACCGGGCGGGATGATCTCGTCGATGATCTGCGCCTTGTAGACCTCGCCCTTGTCCTTGAAGAACTTGATCGCGTCGTCCTTGGGCATCACGCGGCGTTCGACCGGGAGCGACTTCGCCGACGATCTTCTTCATCTCGGCCTCGATCTTGTCGAGGTCTTCCGGCGTGAACGGCGTCTTGCGCGCGAAGTCGTAGTAGAAACCGTTTTCGATCACCGGGCCGATCGTCACCTGCGTGTCGGGAAACAGCCGCTGCGTCGCCTGCGCAAGCAGGTGCGCGGTCGAGTGGCGCAGGATATCCAGCGCCTCGGGACTTTTTTCCGTGATGATGGCGAGGTTCGCGTCGTGGTCGATGCGGTAACTGGTGTCGACGAGTTTGTCGTCGACCTTGCCGGCCAGCGCGGCCTTGGCGAGTCCTGCGCCGATGGAGGCGGCGACGTCGGCCACCGTCACCGGATTGTCGAATTGGCGTTGGCTGCCGTCGGGGAGAGTGATATTGATCATGGCTGGTAATTCCAAACAATAAAAAAGGGCGCACCGCGCCCTTGTCAAGAATGCGTATGCGGAAGGGGTCTAGACTTTTCGGACAGTCACTAGTCGACATGTCGCACCCTCGACGGCGGTTAGCCGCGCGTCACCTTCACGTGGCCTGCAGGCGATTCTCCCATGCCGCATCTGTGCTTTCAATTGCGGGCATGACTTTCGGCCATGACACGCAACCGGCGGCCATTATGCTCGCGGACCATCGCGTCCACGCTTTCGGGGCTGCACATGCGATCTGTTCGTCCAGGGATTGTTTTTAACCGCTTGTCTGGCCTGCTCGCCCTGCGCTGCGATGGCCGATGACCATTTCGCCCGCGATCCGCAGCAGCCGGTCGATCAGGCCTATACGGCAAAGATCGCCAAGTACACAACGCAGGCTGACTTCAACTCGCCACTGACCGACTATCTGCCGGCATCCAACACGGTGCCGACGCCGGAAAAAGTGCTCGGCGACGTCTCCGGCGCGCCGAACATGCTGCCGTATGCGGAAGACGTCTACCGCTATTTCCGCCTGCTCGAGAAATCCACGCCGCGCGTAAAGGTGTTCACCATCGGACACACCGAGGAAGGCCGCGAGATGATCGCCGTGGCGGTCGCGGACGAAGCGCTGATCAAGGATCTGGACGCGAACAAGGCGCGACTCGCGCAACTCGCCGATCCGCGCACGCTCGGCATGGACGACGCCAAGGCCGCGGCCATCATCAAGCAGACGACGCCGGTCTACTACATCACCGCGACCATCCATTCCACCGAAACCGGTTCACCGACTTCGGTCATGGAACTGGCCTACCGCCTTGCCGTGGACGACGCACCCTACATCCAGTACATCCGCTGCCACGTGATCACGCTGATCACGCCGGTAGTCGAGGTCGACGGCCGCGACCGCATGGTGGACCTGTACAAATGGCATCGCGCACATCCAAACGACAACTATCCGCCGCTCATGTATTGGGGCCATTACGTCGCCCACGACAACAACCGCGACGCGATGGGCGTGACGCTCGATCTGACGAAGAACGTGCTCGACACCTACGTCGGCTGGCACGCGCAGGTGCTGCACGATCTGCATGAATCGGTGCCGTTCCTGTACGACAACACGGTCGGCGATGGTCCGTACAACGCCTGGATCGATCCGATCCTGAATTCCGAGTGGCAGCAACTCGGCTGGAACAACGTCGAACAGATGACCAAGTTCGGCATGCCCGGCGTATTCACTCACGGCGACTTCGACACCTGGAGTCCCGGCTATCTGATGTTCATTGCCGCCATGCACAACGGCATCAGCCGACTGTACGAAACCTTCGGCAACGACGGCGCCGATACGGTCGAGCGCATCCTCGATCCGGACCAGTATGCACGCACCTGGTACAAACCCAATCCGCCGTTGCCGAAGGTGCTGTGGTCGCAGCGCGACAACAACAACTACACGCAGACCGGATTGCTGACCGCGCTCGATTATTTCGCGCAGAACGGCCAGAAATACCTGACCAATTTCTGGCTCAAGTCCAGGAATTCGATCGAAAAACCGCAACTCGCGGGACCTGCGGCGTATGTCCTGCCGGCAGACGACACGCATCCAGGCGCGCAGGCGGAACTGCTGCGCGTGCTGGCGAAACAGCATGTCGAACTCAGCCGCGCCGACGCCGCATTCAACGTCCAGGCGCCCGCGCAAGGCGAGTCCAAGCCGGCAAAGGACAAGCAGCCGACGGAACCGCCTCAGGCCAAGACCGCGGCACGCAGCTTTCCGGCCGGAAGCTGGATCGTGCGCATGGACCAGCCCTATTCGCGCATCGCCGATACCCTGCTCGACCGCCAGTATTGGGCGCCGGACGATCCGCAGAAACATCCCTACGACGACACCGGCTGGTCGTTCGGCGACCTGTTCGGTACGACCGTGGTGCGCATCGCGGATCCCGCGATCCTGAAAGTGCCGATGCGCAGCGCCGAAGCGCCGGCGCAACCCGCGTTCAGCGCGGCCGGCCTCGGCGTGAGCGGGAAAATGCCACGCATCGCCATCCTGCACACCTGGCTGGACACGCAGACCGAAGGCTGGTGGCGCATGGCGCTGGACAAGCTCGGCGTCAAATACGACTACATCAGCACCCAGACCATCGCGCGCGCGAAGAACCTGCGCGGTAAATACGATGCCATCCTGTTCGGGCCGATCGGCGGCGCCGAGGCGAAGGACATCGTCGACGGCCTGCCGATGTACGGTAATCCGCTACCGTGGCAGAAAACCGCGCTCACACCGAACCTCGGCCGCATCGATTCGACGCCCGACATCCGCCCCGGGCTCGGTCAGGAAGGCCTCGCCAACCTCAAGCGCTTCGTCGCCGATGGCGGTCTCTTGATCACCAGCGAGGACACCGCGAAATTCGCCATCGACGTCGGCCTCGCGCCCGGCGTTTCGGTGACGCCGCACGGCAACGTGCGCGTGGTCGGCAGCGTGCTGCGCGCCGAGGTCGTCGACAAGAACAGTCCGCTCGCACGCGGCTACGACGCATCGTTCGCGATGTACAGTGCGCACGGCCTGTCGTTCGATGTCAGCAATCTCGTCGGCGGCGACAAGGGTTTGCCGCGCGCCGACAAGTTCAAGCGTCCGACCGGCCGCGGCGGACCGCACGATGCCGACATCCCCGAAGGCCGCCCATACGCCGCACCGCCAGCAGCTGCCGCAGGCCAAGCCGTGGCAGGCGTTGCCGCTGAATGTCGAGCAGGAGCGCAACAATCCGCTGGTGATTCCCGCAGCGGATCGACCCGAGGTGATCGTGCGCTGGGCCGACGCAAACGATCTGCTGATCGCGGGCCTGCTCGATCACGGCGATGCGATGGCGCAACGCGCGGCTGTGGTGCAGGCGCACTACGGCCGCGGCCGCGTGCTGTTGTTCGCGAACAATCCGCTGTGGCGCGGCGAGACGATCGGGAGTTACGCGACTGATCGTTAACGCGCTGACCGAATCAGCCCGCAAGTAGAACTGCAATACATTGTCGGAACATGCGCCGATGCGTATCCTCGGCGCATGACCGATTCTCCGCCGAAATACGCCGAACGCTTCCGCGGTTTCCTGCCCGTGGCAGTCGACGTGGAAACCGGTGGCTTCGATTGCGAGCGTGACGCGTTGCTTGAGATCGCCGCCGTGGTCATCGAAATGGATGCGGACGGCAGCGTGCGTCCCGCGCCGACCGTGTCGACCCACGTCGAGCCGTTTCCCGGTGCCAACATCGATCCGCGCGCGCTGGAAATCACCGGCATCGATCCCACCCATCCGTTCCGCGGCGCCTTGCCCGAGCGCGAGGCGCTGGACCTCATCTTCAAGCCGATCCGCAAGGCGCTGCGCGAATACGGCTGCCAGCGCGCAATACTGGTAGGCCACAACGCCGCGTTCGACCTGTCCTTCCTCAACGCCGCGATCCGCCGCACCGGCCACAAGCGCAGTCCGTTCCACCTGTTCAGCTGCTTCGATACCGCCACCCTCGGCGGCCTGGCCTACGGCCAGACCGTGCTCAGCCGCGCGGTGCAGGCAGCCGGTTTCGACTGGAACGCGAGCGAGGCGCACTCGGCCGTCTACGACGCCGAGCGCACGGCGCTGCTGTTCTGCGACATCGTCAACCGCTGGAAGCGCATGAGCGAAGCGACGGCGAACGCTTGAAAACGCGCTGCCGTTCGGTTCCACCATGGATTCATGCCGATCTACGAATACGCCGCCATCGCGCACAGTTGCGCCCACTGTGCAGCGCATTTCGACGTGCTGCAAAAGCTCGCCGAGGCGCCGCTGACCCACTGCCCACAGTGCGGCGCGGCGGTACAGCGCGTGATTACCGCGCCGAACGTGGCCTCGGGCAATGCGCACGTGCTGAACGAAGGCCACGCCGCCAAACGCGGCTTCACCCAATACCGCCGCACGGAAAAGGGCGTGTACGAAAAGGCCTATGGCAAGGGACCGCGCTACATCAGCGACAAATAAGCCGGCGGCATTCGCCGGCGCCCTGGATTTGGACGTCCAAATTGCGTTTGCGGCCGCATGGCGCTAGGCTCGGACCATGCACCTGTCCATGCGTCCTGCCTTTGCCGCCCGCCTGCTCGCGCTGACGCGATGTTGGTGATCGTGCAATCGTCGCAGTCGGCTCCCCATTCCCACACAGGTGACGCATGATCTACCAGAGCATTCTCGAAACCATCGGCCGCACGCCGATCGTCCACATCAATCGCCTCGCGCCGAAAGGCGTGGACATGTACGTGAAGGTCGAGGCCTTCAACCCGATGTCGTCGGTGAAAGATCGCCTCGCCATCGGCATCATCCTCGATGCCGAGGCGCGCGGTACGCTTAGGCCCGGCCAGACCGTCGTCGAAGCCACGTCGGGCAATACCGGTATCGCACTCGCCATGGTGTGCGCGGCGAAGGGCTATCCCTTCATCGCCTTCATGAGCGATTCGTTCTCGATTGAGCGCCGCAAGCTCATGCGCGCGCTCGGTGCCAAGGTCATCCTGATTCCGGCCGCCGAGCGCGGCACCGGCATGCTCAAGCGCGCAGAGGCCTATGCCGCCAAACACGGCGCGTTTCTCGCACGTCAGTTCGACAACGAGGCCAACCCGGCCTATCACCGCAGCACGACGGGTCCGGAAATCCTGCAGGACTTTGCCGGCAAGCGCCTGGACTGGTTCGTCACCGGTTGGGGTACGGGCGGCACGCTCACCGGCGCGGGCGAGATGATCAAGCTGGCGCGGCCGTCGATCAGGATTGCCGCCGCCGAACCGGTCGGCGCGGCGATGCTCAGCGGCAAGCCGTGGCAGCCGCACAAGATCCAGGGCTGGACGCCGGATCTCATCCCATCCGTGCTCAACAAGTCGGTGGCCGATCGGATCGTCACCGTCGACGACACGCTGGCCCGCGACACCGCGCGCGACCTGGCGCGAAAAGAGGGCATCTTCTGCGGAATATCCTCCGGCGCCACGTTTGCAGCTGCGCTGGAGGTGGCGAAGCAGGCCAAGCCAGGCGACGCGATTCTCGCCATGCTGCCCGACACCGGCGAGCGCTACCTGTCGACCTTCCTGTTCGAGGGCATCAACGAAGGCACGGATGTGGAACTCGCGGACCTGTAACCACCCGCGTTGGCGCAGGATTCACGTACTGCGCCAGCGATTTCGCGCGATTCCGTAAATGCTTACCAGCAACCAGGCCAGTTCCATCAAGAACGCCGACAGGTTGAACGCGTAGGCCAGCGATACCAGCAAGAGCGCCGCTCCAGCCGCGTTGAGCAGTTGGTAGGGCAGCGCATTGCCGCGCAAGCGCCCGACCTGCAGCAGGAAATACGCGAGCAGGATCAAGACGACGCCGAGCAATCCGATGGCGTCGGGCCAGTGCAGATTGATCACGGCCTGGCTCCCCGCTGCCGCAGCGCTTCGAACAAGACGACGCCGGTCGCGACCGACACATTGAGGCTCTCGACGCTGCCGCGCATCGGGATCTTCGCGAGATAGTCGCAGGATTCGCGCGTGAGCCGGCGCATGCCCTCGCCTTCACTGCCCAGCACGATGGCGAACGGACCCTTGAGGTCGAGTGCGTAGAAATCCTGCGGCGCATCGCTCGTTAATCCCGCCAGCCACACGCCCTGTTGCTTGATCGCCTTGAGCGTGCGCGCCAAGTTCGTCACCGCGAAGAACGCGATGCGGTCGGCCGCGCCAGCCGATGCTTTGCGCACCGTTGGCGTGATGCCAGCCGCCTTGTCCTTTGGCACGACGACGGCCGTGACGCCCGCCGCTTCCGCACTGCGCAGGCAGGCACCGAGGTTGTGCGGATCGGTCACTCCGTCGAGCACGAGCAGCAGCGCTTCGGCGCCGGCCTTTTCGACCAGCGCCGCCAATTCGCTCTCGCTGCGCGGCGGCGGCGTGCGGTAGCGGGCGACCGCGCCCTGGTGCCGCGCGCCGCCGGTCATCTTGTCGAGCGCCGCCTTGTCGCGCGCGTGCGGCTTGAGGCCAGCCTCGCGCGCGCGCTCGGATAGTTCCTTCAGACGCGCATTGTGGCTGTCGCCTTCGAAGTAGAGCTCGAGGATGTTGCCGGGATCGTGCGTGAGCGCCGCTTCGATCGCGTGGATGCCGTAGATGAGTTCGCCGCTCATTTGTTCTTCCTTCCGCGTTCGGCGGTCGCCAATCTGAAATCGATCTTGCGATCCTCCAGGCTGGCGCGCAGCACCTGCACGCGCACGGCATCGCCGAGGCGGAATTTCAACCCGCGCCGCTCACCGGTCAGCAGGTGCCGCACCGGGTCGAAATGATAATAGTCGTTCGGCAATTGCGTGATGTGCACGAGCCCCGACACCTGCGATTCGGACAGTTCGACGAACAGGCCGAACGAGGTCACGCCCGAAACCACGCCGTCGAATTCGCTGCCGACGTGCTTTTCCATCCACGCGCACTTGTAGCGTTCGTCCACGTCGCGCTCGGCTTCGTCGGCACGGCGTTCGTTGTGCGAACAATGCGTGGCCAGATTGGCCATCTCGCCTGGCGAATACGTGTATTCCGACGGCTTTCCCTTCGTCAGCGCGTAGCGGATCGCGCGGTGCACGAGCAGATCGGGATAACGCCGGATCGGCGAGGTGAAATGCGCATAGGCGTCCAGCGCCAGGCCGAAATGCCCGGAATTCTGCGCGCTGTACACGGCCAGCGACTGCGAACGCAGCAGCACGGATTGGATCAGGCCGGCATCGACACGGTCGCGGATCTTCTTCAGCAGGAGGGAAAAATCCTTCGGTTTCACCTGTGCGGCCGGAGGCAGTTTCAGGTGGAATTCGCGCAGGAATTCGAGCAGGTCCTCGTATTTGGATTCCGGAGGCGGCGCGTGATCGCGGTACAGCGCCGGGATCTTGCGCGGGTCGAGGAACTTCGCCGCCTCGACGTTCGCCGCAATCATGCACTCCTCGATCAGCTTGTGCGCGTCGTTGCGCGGCTCGGCGCCGAGTTGCACCACGTCGCCGGCCTTGTCGAGACGGAACTTCACTTCGCGACTGTCGAAGTCGATGGCGCCGCGGCGCTGGCGCGCCTTGGCCAGGATCCGGTAGAGCTGATGCAGATGATCGAGATGCGGCAGCACGTCGGCCAGTTCGGCGCGCGCATCCGCATTCTTTTCACCCAGCGCCTGCCACACGCGCGTGTACGTCAGGCGCGCGTGCGAGCGCATGACGGCGGCGTAAAACTTCGAGCGCACGACCTCGCCATCGTGGCCGACGATCATGTCGCAGACCATGCACAGGCGTTCGACTTTCGGATTCAGCGAGCAGATGCCGTTCGACAGCGTCTCCGGCAGCATCGGCACGACGAAACCGGGGAAGTATACGGACGTCGCGCGCTTGACCGCCTCGTCGTCAAGCGCCGTGCCCGGGCGCACGTAGTGCGAAACGTCGGCGATCGCGACGACGAGCCGGAATCCCTCCTTCGTCGGCTCGGCAAAAACCGCATCGTCGAAATCGCGCGCATCCTCGCCGTCGATCGTCAGCAGCGGCAACTTGCGCAGATCGACACGACCGGCAATTTCTTCCTGCGCGACTTGCGGTTCGACCTGCGCCGCTTCGCGCAGGGTTTGGTCCGGCCAATCGTGCGGCAGTCCGTGGCTGGCAATCGCCATCTCCACGATCAGCGACGGCACCAGGCGCTCGCCGAGCACGCTGACGATCTCGCCGATGGGACCGCGCTGCGCCGTCGGCGGCTGGATGATTTCGGCGACGACGATCTGCCCGGAACGCGCACCACGTTCCTTGCCCGGCGGAATCAGCACATCCTGGTGCAGGCGGCGGTCGTCCGGCGCCACCACGACGATGCCGTTCTCGGTAACGACGCGCCCGACCAGTCGCGACGCACGGCGTTCGAGCACTTCCACGATCGCGCCCTGCTTGCGCCCGCGATGGTCCACGCCGACGATGCTGGCAAGCACGCGGTCGCCGTGCAGCACCTTGCGCATCTCGTACGGTGATAGATAAATGTCGTCGCCACCGGCATCTGGACGCAGGAAACCGAAGCCTTCGGCGTTGGCGAGAATCGTTCCGGGAATCAGGTCGAGTTTTTGCGCGACGCCATAGCCGCCGCGGCGGTTCTGCAGCAACTGGCCATCGCGCAGCATCGCGGTCAGGCGCTTGGACAAGGCTTCCAGATCTCGCGGATCGGACAGACCCAGCTCGCGTGCCAGCACTTCGGCGGTGAGCAATTCGCCGCGCGCACCCAGCAACTCGACGATGGCCTCGCGGCTCGGGATGGGATGTGCGTAGCGTTGCGCCTCGCGCTCGGCCTGCGGATCGGCGGGACGCGGCGATGGCTTGGCGCCGCGTCGCGGTCCGGATCGGGTCGACGTGGATGCCGGACGCGCCGGCATGTCCGGCATCCAGCCCGGCCGTTTCGGCCCGGGCTTTCCCTGTCCGGAACGGGTTGTATTCTTGCGTTTCACTGTAGCCTTTTCATAGTCTCGATCTTGCGATAATAACAGGCGGCCGGTATCATTCGCGGCCCTGCACAAGCAGGCGCGCACCTGCCCAGGTGGCGGAATTGGTAGACGCACTAGTTTCAGGTACTAGCGGGTAAAACCGTGGAGGTTCGAGTCCTCTCCTGGGCACCATACAAAAGCAAAATGGCCCGTATTGTGCGGGCCATTTTGTTTATGGAACCAGCGTGCCCAGCCCCAATGAAAATCCGCCGAGACCGACGCCGATGACGATCGCTGCGAGGACGTCGCTGGGATAGTGCAGTCCGAGCACTACGCGCGACGCGGCGATCAGGGCACACAGTACGAACAGCAGTGGCGCGAGGGCGGGAAAATAAGCGAGCGCGACGATGCTGAAGCTGACCGCGTGCAAGGTGTGGCCCGATGGGAAACTGAACTCGTCCAGCGGCGGCACGTGCGCGACGACGCCATCGCAGCAACGGAACGGGCGCGTCCGCCGCGTCCAGCGCTTGAGCCAGCGGTACAGAGCGAGCGCGACGACGCCGGTCGCGAGCATGTGCGCCGCGGCGAAGGCGCCACGCGTCCCGCCGCAAGCGGCAAGCACCAGCATCAGCACATACCAGACGACGCCATCGCCGAGCCGGCTGACGATTCCGAAAAACCGGCCGACCGCGCGGCGCGCGCCCCAACGGTTGGCGACAAGGCAAAGACGTTGGTCAAATACCGGCAACGACGATGGGCTGGTCATGGTTCTTGTCCGCGATCAGGCGCTTGAGTCGGGTTTCGAAATCGGCCACGACCGAGTCCGGCGACAGCGCCTCAACGCGCAGCCGCGCATTGCGACCCATCGTGCCGCGCAACACCGCATCGACGCCGATCGCGTACGCGGCACTGACGAAGCCGCGCGCATCGTCCGCACGCACGCGCATGCCGCCGATGCCGTCGGCGAGGTATTCGTGCGCCGCGCCGTGGTCGAACGCAACCACCGCCAGGCCGCTGGCCATGGCCTCGAGCACGACGTTGCCGAATGTCTCGGACAGACTCGGGAACAGGAACAAGTCGGCGCTCGCGTAATGCCGCGCCAGGTCTTCGCCGGTGCGAATGCCGGCGAAGATGAAATCGGGATTCGCCGCGGCGAGTTCCGCGCGCACCGGGCCGTCGCCGACCCAGACGAAGCGCGTTTCGGGCACGCGCGCCTGCAAGGCACGAAACGCACGCACCGCCAGGTCGAGGTTTTTCTCCTGCGCGATGCGGCCGACGTACAGCGCGACCGGCGTGTCGTCGTCGACCGCCCAAGCGACGCGCAATTGCACATCGCGCCGTGCAGGATCGAACAAGGCTGTATCCACCGCGCGGCGCATCACGCTGACGTTGTCGATGCCCAGTTCGGCAAGTTCCTGCGCCAGAGCGCGGGTCGGCACCAGCGTCGTTGCCGCGCGTCGGTGGAAGCGGCGCAGGTACGCCTGCACCAGCGGCCTGGCCCAGCCGACGCCATAATGCGCCGCATAGTTGTCGAAACGCGTGTGGAAGCTGGTGCAAACCGGAATGCCGAGGCGTCGCGCCGCGCGCAGCGCGGACCAGCCCAGAGGGCCCTCCGTGGCCACGTAAACCACGTCCGGTGCGGTTGCGTGCCAGTCGCGGCGCAGCTGCGCGCCGGCCGGCAAACCCACACGCAATCCCGGGTAGCGCGGCAGCGCGATGCTGGGCAGGAAAAGCGGGACAATGCCCGGTTCCGACACCTGATCGGGCCGCCGTGGCCGCACCACCTGCACCGAGTGCCCGCGCGCGGCCAGACCGTGCGCGAGATCGCGCACAGTCAAGGCGACGCCGTTGATCTCGGGTGGATAGGTTTCGCTGACGAGGCTGACACGCATATCCGGCCCTGCTGCAAGTGCAGACAGGGTGACGTGCCATTGTTGCGGCCGCTTGATGCGGACATTACTTCTGCATGACGGAATGCGCGCCGCTTGTTTCGACCTCGCCGACCGCCTCCGCCGCCGTCAACAAAATGTGACCGAGCGCCCGCGCCGCCGCTAACCTTGGTTCCAGCGGCAGCCGCGACGCAGTGCTTCGACCGACCTACGGCAAGTCCTTGGACTCCGGAGCATCGCGCAGGCGCACCTGATCCGGCGCCGGCACGCGGATTTCCGCCTTGCCTGCCTTCTTCAGCGCAGCATTCAACGCGACCAACTCGTTTTTCCGCACGCCATCCCACTGCTTGATGGCGCGCTCAAGCCGCTGATCGGTGGCAACGACGACATCGCGCTGCGGCTGCGTCGGCGCACGGTCGCTGCCTTCCAGGTCCGCGGTGATGGCGGAAAGCACGCCGCCGATGTCGCCCAGATTCTCGCTGTCCGCACCTGCGCCCGATTGCAGCGGCCTGACGGCGGATTTGTATTTGACTATCGCGTCCTCCACGGGCTTGCGGCCCGCGCCATCGCCGAGTTTGTCGAGCTGCTCGCCGACGTCCTTGATCTGGCCGTAGGCGACGTAATCGCGCTCCAGGGAATTGTCCACATCGCCGGCAAAAACAAGCGCGGCGTTCAGCGCGGCGGCATCCAGCGCGACGCGCGGATCGGCCACGATCCTGAGCGGCGCGGTCTGCGTCTTGCCGTCGACGGTCAGCGCCACGGTGTAATCGCCCGGCGCAACGACCATGCCCAGGGGCGTGATCGGTGTGCCGTCGCGCAGCACCGCGCCGATGCTGTAGTCGTAATGCACAGCGCGCGGACGCGGCAGACGCAGATCCCAGACGAAGCGGTGCATGCCGGCGACGGCGGAAAGTTGCGCCGGTGACTGAGTCCAATCCTTGGCGAAGTAGCGTTCGGCATCCGGGACGGTTTCCGGAGCATCGCTCGCGAAACGGCGCACGACATGGCCGCTCGTATCACGGATTTGTAATGCGACTTTTTGCGCATTGTGGACAAGTCGATAATCGATGACGGCACCGGTTGGCGGATTTTCTCCAAGCGCGGTATCTGCCGGCGGCGGCGTGTCCTTGTTCTGACTGCCACGCACGCGGGTCGCAGGCGCAGGATCGAACAGTACGTCGGTATTCGCGGCCAGTTTCGCATGCTGGCGCAGCGGGGTCAGGTCGTCCAACACCCAGATCGCGCGGCCCTGCGTCGCGACGATGAGATCGCCCTGATGCACGAGCAGGTCGCGTACCCAGGCCGTCGGCAAATTACGCTGCAGCGATTGCCAATGCGTACCATCGTCGAAGGACACGAACACGCCCGCATCGGTACCGGCGTAGAGCAAGCCGGCCGTGGTCGGATCGGAACGCACCACGTCGGCGAAATGTCCTGCTGGCAGTCCCGCGCTGATATCGGTCCAGGTCTTGCCAGCGTCGTGCGTGCGCAGAATGCGCGGCGCGAAATCGTCCTGCCGATGATTGTCGACGGCAACGTAGACCGTGTCTATTGCTGCAGTGGAAACATCGACGCTGGCGATCTTCGCCCACGCCGGCACGAGTTTCGGGGTGACGTTCGCCCAGTTCTTGCCGCCATCGCGCGTGCGCTGGATCGTACCATCGTCGGTGCCAATCCAGATTTCGTCGTTGTCGCGCGGCGACAAGCCAATGGAGAAAATCACGCCGTAGCCGCAGGCACGCGCCTGCGCCGCCGCGAGATTCCTGTCGCAATCCTTCGCGCCGGATTGTTTCGCCGACAGATCGGGGCTGATCGTCTGCCAGGTCGCGCCCTTGTCCAGCGAACGGAACAGCACCTGCGCGCCCTGGTACAGCGGATACGGGGCGATCGGCGATGCCGCGATCGGCGTGATCCAGGTGTAGCGATATTTCACCGACGTTGGCCGCTCGCCGTAAGTCGACAGCGGCCACGGCGAGATGTTCTGCACCTCGCCCGTGCGCGCATCCCAGCGCGACAGGCGGCCGCCGAGGCCGGAGCCGTAGATGATGTTCGCATCCTGCGGATCGGGAATGTCGTAATCGCGCTCGTCGCCGCCGACCGGGTGCCAGTCACGGAAGCTCAGCGCACCGTAATCGCTGCGGCTCGACGCGCCGACCGTGCCGGAATCTTGCTGGCCGGAATAGATCCAGTACGGAAAGCGGTTGTCCGCGGCAAGGTGATAGAACTGTCCGGTCGGCTGGTTGTACCAGTCGCTCCAATGCGCGCCGCCGTCGACAGTTACGACCGTGCCCTGGTCGCTCGCGGTGACGATGTGACCGGGATGTTTCGGATTGATCCAGACGAAGTGATAATCGTCACCGCCCGGCGCGCCCTTGAAGACGCGCCAGGACTTTCCGCCATCGTCGGAAACGCGGATCGACTGGCCGGCGGAATAGATGCGGTCGCGATTCGACGGATCGACCGCGATGCGGCAGAAGTAGTCGTTTTCCAGCCAGCCCTCGCCGCTCACGCGCGTCCAGTTCGTGCCACCATCATCGGAGCGATACAGCCCTCCCTCATCCACCGCGCCAGCGTGCGGCACATTGCCGCTGTAGGGCGCCGCGTTGACCACGGCATAGACGCGATTGCCACTCGCGGTAGTGAGGCCAATGCGGCCCAGCGTCGCCTGCGGCCAGCCGTGACCGGCGACGCGTTTCCAGGTGACGCCGCCATTGGTGGATTTGTATAGACCGCTGCCCGGCCCCGCGTTGGGCTGAAAATACGACAGCCAGGGATAATTGCGCACCTGCCACGCCGCTGCGTACACGATCTGCGGATTGGCCGGATCAGCGGCGAGATCGACCACGCCGGTGTCCGCGTTGACGAACAAGGTCTTTTTCCAGGTCTTGCCACCGTCGGTGGAACGGAACACGCCGCGCTCGGGATTCGGCCCGAAATAATGGCCCAGCGCGCCAACGAGCAAGGTGTCCGGATTCTTGGGATCGACGAGGATGCGCCCGATATGGCGCGTGGCCTCGAGTCCGGCGGAAACCCAGTTCTTGCCGCCGTCGGTGGATTTGTATACTCCGGTGCCGGCAGCGACGTCGTAGCGCGCGGCGACTTGCCCGGTGCCGACGTAGATCACCTGCGGATTCGACGGCGCGATCGCCAGCGCCCCGACGGCGGCGGCCGGCAGGTCGCCGGTCGGATGCCAGGTCGAGCCGGCATCGTCGCTCATCCACACGCCGCCGCCCGCGGCGCCGAAGTAGAACGTGTTCGGACGGTCGGGAATGCCCTCCGCCATGGTGCTCCAGCCGGCACGGAACGGGCCGACCAGGCGCCATCGCATCGCGTCGGCGATGTCGGCGGGCGGCGCCGCGAACAGCGGCATCGCGAACGCAAAGGTAGCGAGGATTGCGCCGCGGCGCAGGGATTGGGGCATCATCCGGTTTCTCCTGAGTCCAGCGCAGTGCGCCGGGTTTATTCGAACGGGTCGGTCAACGCGATCGTGTCGTCGCGGTCTGCACCGGTGGCGACCAGCGCGATATGGGTGCCGGCGAGTTCCTCCACCGCGCGCAGATAGGCGCGCGCGGCCGGCGGCAGTTTGTCCCATTCGCGGATGCCGCAGGTGGATTCTTCCCAGCCGGGGAATTCCAGGTACACCGGTCTGCACTCGTCCCAACCGGCGGCGTCGAGCGGCGCCAGTTCGCGGCGCTTGCCGCGGTATTCGTAGGCGATGCAGACTTTGATCGACGGCAGGCCGTCGAGCACGTCGAGCTTGGTGATGGCCAGGCCGTTGATGCCGCTGATCTGCACCGCGCGCTTGAGGGCAACGAGATCGATCCAGCCGCAGCGGCGAGGACGCCCGGTGGTGGCGCCAAATTCGTTGCCGCGCTTGCGCAGCGCCTCTCCCGTGGCGTCGTTGAGTTCGGTCGGGAATGGCCCGCCGCCGACGCGCGTCGCGTAGGCCTTGCAAATGCCGAGCACGTAATCGATGTCGCTGGCGCCGACGCCGGTGCCGGCGTATGCGCCACCGACCGTGGTGTTCGACGAGGTCACGTATGGGTAGGTGCCGTGGTCGATGTCGAGCAATGAGCCCTGCGCGCCTTCGTAGAGGATGTTCGCGCCGTCGCGGCGCAAATCGTGCAGCGTCGTGGAGACGTCGTCGATCATGGGCTTGACGTAATCGCCGAATTCCAGCGCCTCGTCGAGCACTTTCTTGCAATCGACCTCGTCGGCCTTGAGCCAATGTTTCAGGACGAAATTGTGATAGTCGAGCACGCTGTGCAGCTTGTCCGGCAGTTCGTGCGGATACATGAGGTCGGCAACGCGAATGCCGCGACGCGCGACCTTGTCCTCATAGGCCGGGCCGATGCCGCGTCCGGTGGTACCGATCGCATTCTTGCCGCTCGCCTTCTCGCGCGCCTGATCCAGCGCGATGTGGTACGGCATGATCAGCGGCGTCGCCGGACTGATCTTCAGGCGCGAACGCACGTCCACGCCCTGTCCTTCGAGTTCGGCAATTTCCTCGCGCAGCGCGGCTGGCGACAGCACCACGCCGTTGCCGATCAGACACAGCACGCCGTCGCGCAGGATGCCCGAGGGAATCAGGTGCAGGACGGTCTTCTTGCCCTTGATGACCAGCGTATGGCCGGCGTTGTGTCCGCCCTGGAAGCGCGCGACCGCGCCGACGCGCTCGGTGAGCAGATCGACGATCTTGCCCTTGCCTTCGTCGCCCCACTGCGCACCCAGGATTACAACTGACTTGCCCATGATTCTTCCGATTTGATCAGGATTATTCGTGCGTGCCGCGGTATTTTCTCTCGCCCGCGGTCACGCGCAGCTTCATGCGGTTTTGCGCGGTGGGCAGCGGACAGGTCGCATACGGCGTGAACGCACAGGGCGGATTGTAAGCCTTGTTGAAATCGATAACGACCTTGCCGTCCTTGGGCGGATCGGTGTAGAGCATGCGCGAGGCGCCGTAGGTTTCGTGGCCATTGGTCTTGTCGCCGAAGACCAGGAACAGGTTCTTGTCGCCCGGCGTTTCGATCACGGGTTCCAGCCGATACGTCTTGCCATCGCGCTCGAACACCGCCGCGCCCGGCACGACGACCTTGTCGACCTGACCGAGGATATTCGGCTCCTCGACTTCATGCGGCGGTTTGTAGGCTTCCCATTTCGCCTCGATGCGCCAGCTTGCGTCGATCGGGAAATAATCGATGCCGACGAAGTGCGTGCGCGTCGACGCCTCGCTGTCCTTCACGCGCAGGCCGTGTTTGTCACCGCGCTGGACGAGATAGAAGCTGACCGTGCCGTAGGCGACCGTGGTCGGCTTGTCGTGACTGTCGTCGAGCAGCTCCGCCGTCGCAATGGATTTGCCGTCGATGGTCGCACCGGACTTCGCATCCAGCACGATCGAGGCCTTGCCGTGGTCCAGCACGATCGTGCCCAGATGCGCGGGCGCCTTCGCCAGCACGATGTCGTTGCCCTTGGCCGAGCCGAGCGTGTTCTTGCCATCCTTGAGCCAGTCCAGGCCCACCAACGACAGCCAGCCGTGCGGCGCGCGCAGATGCTCGACACGCTCGTGGCGCCAGTCCTGGATCTGTTTGCCGTATGCCGCATTGCCGCTTGTGGCAACGCCGGCGCCGCTCAATCCTATTCCTGCGGCGACGATGGCCGCGACTGCAAATGCCGATTGCAACATGGTCCACTCCAGTACATGAATGTGATTCAGCGACCGCGCAGAAACATCCTGTCCAGTTCCGCCATCGGCAGCTGCACCCAGGTCGGACGCCCGTGGTTGCACTGGCCCGAACGCTCGGTCGCTTCCATCTCGCGCAAGAGTGCGTTCATTTCCGGCAAAGTCAAGCGCCGATTGGCACGGATCGAACCATGACAGGCCATCGTGGAAAGGATTTCGTTCTGCGTCTCCTGCAGACGGCGCGAGTTGCCGTGCGTGGCCAGGTCGCCGAGCACGTCGCGCACCAGGCCGCCCACATCGGCGCCGTCGAGGATTCCAGGAAAGCGCTTGACCACCACGCTCTGCGGTCCGCTGCGCGCGACTTCGAAACCGAGCGTGGCGAGATTTTCCCCGTGTTCTTCCGCGACCGCAGCTTCGCGTTCGCTGACCGCAAGGCTCATTGGCACCAGCAGCGGCTGCGAATGGATACCTTCGCAGGCTCGCGCCGTCTTGAGCTTTTCGTAGGTGATGCGCTCGTGCGCGGCGTGCATGTCGACCATGACCAGGCCCTGCGCGTTTTCGGCCAGAACATAGACGCCGGCGAGCTGCGCCAGCGCAAAGCCGAGCGGCGGGACGTCGTTCGACGCGTTTTCGCGAATCGATGTTTCATTCGACGCGAGGCGTGCCGATGCCGCACCGAACAGTGCGGCGTAGTCGGCGAGTGGTTCGCGCACGCCGAGACCGAGTCCTGACTGTACGGTCGGCGCATACGCCATGGCGGGATGCGGCATGGTCGCAGGCACCGATTCCGCGCCAGCTCGCGTCTGCGCCAGCGCCTCATTGAGCGTGCGATAAAGGAAATCGTGCACGAGGCGGCTTTCACGAAAACGCACCTCGGATTTGGCCGGATGCACGTTGACATCAACGCCTTCGGGCGGCAGTTCCAGAAACAGTACATACGCCGGATGACGACCGTGGAACAGCACGTCGGCATAGGCTTGGCGCACCGCATGGGTGACGACGCGATCGCGCACGAGGCGTCCGTTGACGTAGAAAAATTGCTGGTCCGGTTGGCTGCGCGAGGCGGTTGGCAAACCGAGCCAGCCGGACAGGCGCAAACCGGCGGCCGCGTGATCCACGCGCAAACTATTCGCCGGAAATTCCTCGCCGAGGATATCGCCGACGCGCGCCGCGAGCGTGGTTGCGTCGCGCGCGGGCCGCAGCAGGCGTACCGGCTTGGTATTGTGCGACAGGCGGATGTCGACATCGGGTCGCGCCAGCGCGATGGCCTTCACGAGTTCGTCGATGTGGCCGAATTCGGTGCGTTCGGCGCGCAGGAACTTGCGCCGCGCCGGCACGTTGTGAAAGAGGTCGCGCACCTCGATCGTGGTGCCGGGAGGATGCTGCGCCGGTCGTGCCGCGTCGAGCTTGCCGCCTTCGCGCGCGACGCGCCATGCTGTGTCCGCGCCCGCCGAACGCGAGGAATCATCCCCGTTGCCGATCTCGCGAGGGCGCGAGATCAGGACGAAACGCGAAACCGAGGCGATCGAAGCCAGCGCCTCGCCGCGGAATCCGAGCGTACGCACGTGTTCCAGGTCTTCGAGCGTGGCGATCTTGCTGGTGGCATGCTGGGCTAGCGCGAGCGGCAATTCGTCGGCAGAAATTCCGCCGCCATCGTCACGCACGCGGATCAGTCGCGCGCCACCGTCCTCGATGTCGATTTCAAGTCGCGTGGCGCCGGCGTCGAGGCTGTTCTCGACCAATTCCTTGACCACGGATGCGGGCCGTTCCACCACTTCGCCGGCGGCGATCTGGTTGACGAGTTCGGGGGAAAGCGGGCGAATGCGCGGCACTGACACATTCTAACGAATCTGTTGTACCCGCGCCGCGAGATTATTCAGACGCGGCGCGCGATTGCATCCCGCGATAAATGAGATACGGCTCGGCCTGGCCATTGATCACGGCCTCGTCCACGACCACCTTGCTCACGTGCTCGAGCGAGGGTAACTCGTACATGGTGTCGAGCAGCACCTGTTCGAGGATGGTGCGCAGTCCGCGCGCGCCGGTCTTGCGCTTGAGCGCCTTGCGCGCGACCGCGAGCAGCGCGTCGTTGCGGAACTCGAGTTCGGCGCCTTCCAGTTCGAACATGCGCTTGAACTGCTTGACGATGGCGTTCTTGGGCTCGGTGAGGATCTTGATCAGTGCCGCTTCGTCGAGTTCCTCGAGCGTGGCGACGACCGGCAGGCGGCCAACGAATTCCGGGATCAGACCGTACTTGACCAGATCGCCCGGCTCCACGTCGGCCAGCACCTTGCCGACATTCGTCTGCTTGTTTTTGCTGCGTACTTCAGCCACGAAGCCGATGCCGGTCGACTCGGAACGCTGCTGGATGACCTTGTCCAAGCCCGAGAACGCGCCGCCGCAGATGAACAGGATGTTCTTGGTGTCGACCTGCAGGAACTCCTGTTGCGGATGCTTGCGCCCGCCCTGCGGCGGCACCGAGGCCATGGTGCCTTCGATGAGTTTCAACAGCGCCTGCTGCACGCCTTCGCCGGAGACGTCGCGCGTGATCGACGGGTTTTCGCTCTTGCGCGAGATCTTGTCGATCTCGTCGATGTAGACGATGCCCGACTGCGCCTTCTCGACGTCGTAGTCGCACTTCTGCAGCAGCTTCTGGATGATGTTCTCAACATCCTCGCCCACGTAGCCGGCTTCGGTCAGCGTGGTCGCGTCGGCGATCGTGAACGGCACGTTGAGCAGGCGCGCCAGCGTTTCGGCGAGCAGGGTCTTGCCCGAACCGGTCGGACCGATCAGCAGGATGTTGGATTTGGCCAGTTCCACCTCGTCCTGGCGTTGGCGCGCTTCCAGGCGCTTGTAGTGGTTGTACACGGCCACGGCCAGCACCTTCTTGGCGCGACTCTGCCCGATCACGTACTGATCGAGCACATCCATGATCTCGCGTGGCTTGGGCAGGTGGCTGCGCTTGCCGGCGTTCTTTTCCTCGAGTTCCTCGCGGATGATGTCGTTGCACAGCTCGACGCATTCGTCGCAGATGTACACGCTCGGGCCCGCAATCAGTTTGCGCACCTCGTGCTGGCTCTTGCCGCAGAACGAGCAGTACAGGATCTTGCTGCTGTCGCCCGCGCGGCTCTGCCGGTCGTCACTCATGCCAATTGGCCCTGTGGGTTGTTGCTTAAAAGAATAGCACAGGCAGCCGAACGGCCAGCCTGTAGCCGACGGACGCGCGAAAACGGCTGCCGATCGGGCTATCAGGCCGTTTTTACGGTTTCGGAAGGCCGCTGCTCGATCACCTCGTCGACCAGGCCGTAGGCCTTGGCTTCGACCGCGCTCTTGAAGTTGTCGCGGTCGGTATCGCGGGTGACCTGTTCCATGCTCTGCCCGGTGTGCCGGGACAGGATCGCGTTCAACTTTTCCTTGATCGTCAGGGTTTCCTTGGCATGGATCTCGATATCCGAGGCCTGGCCCTGGAAGCCGCCGAGCGGCTGATGGATCATGATGCGGGAGTTCGGCAGCGCGTAGCGCTTGCCATGGGTGCCCGCCGCGAGCAGCAACGAACCCATGCTCGCCGCCTGGCCGACGCAGATCGTGCTCACGTCGGGTTTGATGAACTGCATGGTGTCGTAGATCGCCATGCCGGCCGTGACCACGCCGCCAGGCGAGTTGATGTACAGGTTGATGTCCTTGTCCGGATTCTCGGATTCGAGGAACAGCAACTGCGCAACGATCACGTTGGCCATGTAATCGTCGATCGGCCCGACGCAAAACACCACGCGCTCTTTCAGCAAGCGCGAGTAGATGTCGTAGGCACGTTCGCCGCGTGGGGTCTGTTCGACCACCATCGGCACCAGGTTCAGTCCGCGGATTTCGCCATTCATCGCCATGTTCTCCGGACGCGCCGGTCAGGCCTGGCGCATCGCTTCGTTGAAGGTCATTGATCTGTTCGGTCGTCTGCGCATGCGCGGCGACCCATTCGGCCACCTGGTCTTCCATCACGCGATTCTGCAAACCACCTATCAATTGGGGATCGCGCTGGTAAAGTTCAACCACCTGCGCGGGCTCTTCGTAGGTCGAGGCGATCGTAGCCAGCATTTCGGCGACGCGACGCGCGTCCGGACGGATGTCGTTCTGGCGCGCCAGTTCGCCGATGAGCACGCCGGCGCAGACGCGGCGGCGAGCCATCTCCGTGAATGCCGAAACATCGGCCGCGAATGCCTGGCCCTGCTGCTGCGCCTGGGCTTGCGCCTGTCCGTGCAGCGCGCGCGCCTCGGCTTCGATCATGCCCTGCGGCAGTTCGATTTCTGGATAGGCGGCAATGAGTTTTTCCACGACCTCGTTCTTCAGGCGCATGGCCAGCACGCCGCTCAATTCGCGTTCCAGGTTTGCGCGCACGTCGGCGCGGAATTTCGCGACGTCGCCGCCGGCAACGCCGAAGCTGGCAATGAAGGCACTGTCGATCTCGGGCAATTTCGCTTCCTGCACGCGCATCAGCTTGACTGCAACGTTCGCAGTCTTGCCAGCCAACGCCGCGGCGCGGAAATCCGCAGGGAAATTCACGTCGGCATCGAACTCGTCGCCCGCGGCATGGCCGATCAGCGCGGTTTCCAGATCCTGGCTCATCGCGCCGGAGCCGATGATCGTGCCGACGCGCTCGCGCTCGTGCGTGAAGCCTTCGCCTTGCGCGGAAAACTCGAACAGCGCCATGTCGCCGCTTTGCGCGGCGCGCTCGACAGGCGACCATGCGCGGCGCTGCTGGCGCAGGGTTTCGATCATGGTGTCGACGTCGGATTCGTCCACGTTCGCCACGGTCCTGGTCACGGCCAGCGTGGCGACGTCGAGCTTGCCGATTTCCGGCAGCACCTCGAACGTGGCGGTGTATTCGATTTGTCCATCCACCGCCTCGCCGCTGGTGGAAATCGCCGGCGACGCCGCCGGCCGCAATTTATGTTCGCTCACCGCCTGCTGGAAACTGGTACGCACCAGTTCCGACATGGCCTCGCCGCGGATCTGCGCGCCGAAGCGCTGCTCGATCACCTTCGTCGGCACCTTGCCGGGGCGGAATCCCTTCAGGCGGACATTGCGGCCCGCGTCGGCGATGCGCGAACGCACCGTGGATTCGTAGGCGTCCGCCGGGAGGCGCACGACCAGCTTGCGTTCGAGCTTGCCGACGTTTTCTACCGAAACTTGCATGTTCTTACCTCAAAATCTTCGTTCGTTTATTGGCGCTTCGATGCTCGGCGGATTCCACAACTGCAAAGCGCCAATCCAAGTCCATTGGTGCGAAAGGAGAGACTCGAACTCTCACGGGTTGCCCCGCTGGAACCTAAATCCAGTGCGTCTACCAATTCCGCCACTTTCGCATGGGCTGGATCGAAGCGGCGGATTGTCGCGCATCGTGTGCGCGGGAAAAAGTGGTGGGCCGTGTAGGGGTCGAACCTACGACCCACAGATTAAGAGTCTGCTGCTCTACCAACTGAGCTAACGGCCCGCATATTGTCAAAAATTGGGGTGAACGATGGGACTCGAACCCACGACAACCGGAATCACAATCCGGGGCTCTACCAACTGAGCTACGCCCACCGCAAAAAGCCAAATTTCCGTCGTCTGCTTGCCGATGGCGCGCCCGGCAGGACTCGAACCTGCAACCCCCGGCTTAGAAGGCCGATGCTCTATCCAGATGAGCTACGGGCGCAACCGGTAAAGTCTATCGCACCACCTACACAGACGTTGGTCGGGGTAGAGGGATTCGAACCCCCGACATCCTGCTCCCAAAGCTGGCGCGCTACCAGGCTGCGCTATACCCCGATCGTTCGATTCGCCATCGTCAAGCCGACTCACCTCGTAAAAATCGAAGAGTGCCGAAGCATCCTTCGTCAAAAAATGGCGCGCCCGGAGAGATTCGAACTCCCGACCACCTAGTTCGTAGCCAGGTACTCTATCCAACTGAGCTACGGGCGCGTGGAACCATCAATTATCGCGTCGACGCGCTTTTCCGTCAACGAAATTCAGATAAGCAAAGACTGGCGGAGAGGGAGGGATTCGAACCCTCGATAGAGCTTTTGACCCTATACTCCCTTAGCAGGGGAGCGCCTTCGGCCTCTCGGCCACCTCTCCGTCAAGGGCGCGAAGGATAACGGCTCGCTTGTCCGCGGTAAAGCTCAACCTTCGGCAGTGGGGGGCGTTTCACCACCCGGCGCGTCGTGTTCGCGCTTGATGCGCTGATAAATTTCCTCGCGATGCACGGCTACATCCTTGGGCGCGTTGATGCCGATGCGCACCTGGTTGCCCTTGACGCCTAGCACCGTCACGCTGACGGCATCGCCGATCATCAATGTCTCGCCTACCCTGCGCGTCAAAATCAGCATGACGATACTCCTTTTCCTGTTCGCGCCGTCCCCGGCGCATGTCCATGATCCATTGCTCGACTTTCTGCGAACCGAGGATAGCTGAACGCCAAACCCGCGCCAGTGACCCTAGTCATGGACGCTTGTTGGCTTGACGGCGTCGCATGCTAGCAGAGCTTCAAGCAAGTCGCGCGCCAACCCATGCCGGCACCTCGGCCAGTGCCGCGGCGAGTTTTGGCGAGTCCTCGCCGCCACCTTGCGCCATGTCGGGGCGGCCGCCGCCCTTGCCGCCGATTTGACCGGCCACATGCGCGACAAGTTCGCCGGCCTTGATCTTGCCCAGTGCCTTGCCGTTCACGCCGGCGATCAGCGCGATCTTGCCGTCCACTCCGCCCGCCAGCAGCACGACGCAGTCGCCGAGTTTCTGCTTGAACGCGTCGACACTGTCGCGCAGGGATTTCGCATCCGCGCCATCCAGACGCGCCGCAATCACCTTGATGCCCGCGACGTCCTGCGCGGACGCGGCCAGGTCGCCCGCCGCCGCGCTCGCCGCTTTCGCCTTGATCGCGTCGAGCTCGCGTTCGAGTTTCTTCTGCCGGTCCAGGACCTGGCGCAGCTTTTCGATCGCGTCGCCGCCGCCGGCAGACAGCAGATGCGCGACCTCGCCGAGGCGTTTTTCCTCGTCGACGATATGCGCCAGTGCGCCTTCCCCGGTCAGCGCCTCGATGCGGCGGATGCCCGCGGCGACGCCGGATTCGGACACGATCTTGAACAGGCCGATATCGCCGGTGCGCGCGACATGCGTGCCGCCGCACAGTTCGGTGGAAAAGTCGCCCATGCGCAACACGCGCACGCGATCGCCGTATTTTTCGCCGAACAGCGCCATCGCACCGAAATCGATGGCTTCTTGATACGCCATCTCATGCACTTCGGCCGCAACATTGCGACGAACCTCGGCGTTGACGATATCCTCGATCTTGCGCAAATCCTCGTATGAAACCGGCTTGAAATGCGAAAAATCGAAGCGCAGACGATCCGGGGCAACCAGCGAGCCTTTCTGGGCGACGTGTTCGCCCAGCACCTGGCGCAAGGCCGCGTGCAACAAATGCGTCGCCGAATGATTGAGCACGGTCGATTGCCGGCGCGCGGCGTCGACGGAACCTGCCAGCGGCGCGCCAATGCGCAGAGGTTTACCGCTCCACTTGCCAACGTGACCGTGGAATGCGCCGGCCAGCTTGATCGTGTCGGTGACGATGAAACGCCCGTCGGCATTGCTCAATTCGCCGGTGTCGCCGACCTGGCCGCCGGATTCGGCGTAGAACGGGGTCGCGTCGAGAATCAGCATGGCCTCGTCGCCGTCGCGCAATTCGCCGACCTCACGGCCATCACGCACGATGCCAACCACATTGAGCGCATCCGCATCCAGCGCGCCGTAACCCAGGAATTGCGTCGGCTTCAGGCGACTGACCAGGTCGGCGGAAATCGACGCATTGGTCTCGAACTGGCTGGCCGCACGCGCGCGTTCGCGCTGCGCGTTCATGGCTTTTTCGAACCCTTCCATGTCGATCGTCAATCCACGTTCACGGGCAATATCGGCGGTGAGATCGACCGGGAATCCGTAGGTGTCGTATAGCCTGAACGCATCGGCGCCGGGAATTGTCTTGCCGCTGCGCGCGGCAATCTCGTCGAACACGCTTCATGCCGTTTTCCAGCGTTTCGCCGAAGCGTTCTTCCTCCGCAAACAGAGCCATCTCGACGGTCGTCTGTTTCGCGGGCAACTCCGGATAAGCCTCGCCCATCTCGGCGACCAGGGTCGGCACGAGCTTGTGGAAGAACGGCTGCTTCTGCCCCAGCATGTAGCCGTGGCGCAGCGCGCGGCGGATGATCCGGCGCAGCACGTAGCCGCGGCCCTCGTTCGAGGGCAGCACGCCATCGACGATCAGGAACGAACAGGCGCGGATGTGATCGGCGATCACGCGCAGCGACTTGTTTTCCAGATCCTTGGTGCCGGTGAGTTGCGCGGCCTTGGCGATCAGGCGCTGGAACAGGTCGATCTCGTAATTCGAATGCACGTGTTGCAACACGGCGGCGAGGCGCTCCAGACCCATGCCGGTATCCACGCATGGCGCCGGCAACTGCGCGAGCGCGCCGTCTGTCGCGCGGTCGAACTGCATGAACACGAGGTTCCAGATTTCGATGAAGCGGTCACCATCTTCGTCGGGCGATCCGGGCGGACCTCCTGGAATGTCGGGGCCATGGTCGTAGAAGATCTCGGTGCACGGCCCGCACGGGCCGGTATCGGCCATCTGCCAGAAGTTGTCGCTGGCGTACGGCGCGCCCTTGTTGTCGCCGATGCGCACGATGCGCTCGGCCGGCAACCCGATTTCCTTGTGCCACAGATCGAACGCTTCGTCGTCGGTGTGGTAGACGGTGACGAGCAGGCGATCGACCGGCAATTTGTATACTTTTGTCAGCAGCTCCCACGCCCAGTGGATCGCTTCCTTCTTGAAATAGTCGCCGAACGACCAGTTGCCGAGCATCTCGAAAAATGTGTGGTGGCGCGCGGTGTAGCCGACCGAATCCAGGTCGTTGTGCTTGCCGCCGGCGCGCAGGCAGCGCTGCACGTCGGCCGCGCGCACGTAGGGCAGCTTCTCGCTGCCGAGGAAGACGTTCTTGAACTGCACCATGCCCGAGTTCGTGAACAGCAGGGTCGGGTCGTTGCCGGGCACGAGCGGCGCCGATGGCACGATGGTATGGCCGCGCTCGCGGAAGAAATCGAGAAAGGTCTGGCGGATTTGCGCGCTGGTTTTCATGGATCGAATCGGAATGGGCTCGGGACGCGACACGCCGGTCGCAGTCCATCGAGCATTCAATCCGACTCGTTGTCCGACTCCGGCCCGGCAGCGCGGGTGATGGATTGTACCGTGTGGGCGTCGAAGCCGCGACGCAATAGGAACGCCGCACGTTTGGCCCGTTCGGCAGGACTCGCCGCTCGTTTCGTGCCGTAGCGACGACGGACCAGGTCGCGGATCGTCACGGCCCAATCGATGTCAGTCGCATCGATCAGTGCTTTGGCCTCGCCCTCCGCGATTCCGTGGGTTTTCAATTCGGCCACGATCCAGCGCGGACCGTAGCCGCCGGCAATGCGGGTGCGCACCAGCATGTCGCCGAAACGCGCATCGTTCTGATAATCCTTGGCTTGCAGGCCGGCGAGTGCCGCTGCGCTTTCGTCCGCATCCAGACCCTTGCGCGCGAGCTTGGACTTCAACTCGCGCGCGGAGTGTTCGCGGCGCGCGAGCAAGCCAATGGCCTTGTCGTAGGCCGAAATGGGTTCGTCAGGTCGTTTGCCTCGCGCCACGACAAGTGCGGCGCGATTACGCCTCTTCCATCTCTGCATTCTGCTTGGCGGCGGTCTTGTTCGCGCCAAGCGCGGCGCGCAGCTTGTCTTCAAGGTCTTTCGCGGCGCTCGGATTTTCCTTCAGGTACTGGCGCGCATTGTCTTTGCCCTGGCCGATGCGTTCGCCGCCGTAGCTGTACCAGGCGCCGGATTTTTCCACCAGCTTGTGATCCACGCCCATGTCGATGAGCTCGCCTTCGCGGCTGATGCCTTCGCCGTAGAGAATTTCAGTGACGATCTGCTTAAACGGCGGCGCGAGCTTGTTCTTGACCACCTTGATCTTGGTCTGGTTGCCGACCACTTCTTCGCCCTTCTTCACCGCGCCGATGCGGCGGATGTCCAGACGCACCGAGGAATAGAACTTGAGCGCATTGCCGCCGGTGGTGGTCTCGGGATTCTGGCCCGGCATCATCATGCCGATCTTCATGCGCAACTGGTTGATGAAGATGACCATTGTTCCCGAACGGCTGATATTGCCGGTGAGCTTGCGCAGCGCCTGCGACATCAGGCGTGCCTGCAGACCGGGCAGTTGGTCGCCCATTTCGCCCTCGATTTCCGCACGCGGCGTGAGTGCGGCGACCGAGTCGATCACGATCACGTCGATCGAACTGGAACGCACCAGCATGTCGGCGATTTCCAGCGCCTGTTCGCCGGTATCGGGCTGCGAGAGCAAAAGATCATCGACCTTGACGCCGAGCTTCTCGGCATAAGTCGGATCGAGCGCGTGCTCGGCGTCGATGAAGGCGCAGGTACCACCCAGTTTTTGCGCCTGCGCGACGACCTGCAAGGTGAGCGTGGTCTTGCCCGAGGATTCCGGCCCGTAGATTTCGACCACGCGGCCGCGCGGCAGACCGCCTATGCCCAACGCGATGTCCAGCATCAGCGACCCGGTAGGAATCGCCTCGACGGGATCGGCCGCACGGTCGCCCATGCGCATGACCGCACCCTTGCCGAACTGTTTTTCGATCTGGCCCAGGGCCGCGGAAAGTGCCTTGCGCTTGTTGTCGTCCATTGCGATGACCTCGTGAGGATGATGTTGACGGGCAGAATGCGCACTGTCCGTCTCATGGATTGCGATTTTAGACTCTGCTCAAATGCAGAGTTCGTGCGATGGGTGGATTGTCCCACAGCGGGCGATGCGCCGCTTGCGCGAATCGCGCGTCAACTTGTCAGAATTTTCCGAACGCCGGCGAGCGCGGCGGCCACGGTCTGGCGGCGCACGGCTTCTCGGTCGCCGTCGAAATGGAAAAGTTCCGCCTGCGCGTAGGCGCCGCGCCGTTTCCAGCTGATCCACACCGTGCCGACCGGCTTGTCCGCGGTGCCGCCTGAAGGTCCCGCAATGCCCGTAACCGCGACCGCAACAGTAGCGCCGTAGCGTGCAAGCGCGCCGGACACCATCTCGATCGCGGTCTCGCGACTGACGGCGCCATGCTCTTCCAAGGTTTCCGGACGCACGCCGAGCAGTGCCTCTTTCGCCTCGTAGCTGTAGGCAACGACGCCGCACTCGAACCACGACGACGAACCGGCAATGTCGGTCAGGGTCTTGGCGATCCAGCCGCCCGAGCACGATTCCGCGGTGACGAGCGTCGCACCGCGCCGGGAAAATTCCACCGCGATCTGCTCGGCGAGCGTGTGCAGGGCGGCATCGGTAGCTGGGGTGTGCGCCATCGTCGGCTCCGGAAACGGAGCCCTCTTCTACCGGATTTTTTCGCGCGACGCAAAGCCGGCACCGTCCAATGCATTAAGCTTGCATCGCAACACCGAACTCCGGACACTGACATGAACTCACGCTGGCAGTCCGACCTATCCATCTTCATCGCCAGCCTCGCCGGCCTCGTCGTCGGTGCAGTGGCATCGATCGGCGGTTGGCACGCCGCGTCGGCGTGGATCTGGGCAGCAACGTCGCTGCCCGCCGCCGTGCCGCTGCTGCTGCGCACCGTCGTCGCCCTGTTGCGACGCGATGCCGGCGTCGACCTGCTCGCGCTGGTTTCGATCGTCGGCGCGCTTGCATTGCAGCAGCCGCTCACGGCCGCGGTAATCGCGGTGATGCTCGCCAGCGGTCAGTTGCTGGAAAGCTACGCCGAGCGGCGCGCCAGCCGCGAGATGTCGGCCCTGCTGGCGCACGCGCCGCGCAGCGCGCATGTCTATCGCGACGGCACGCTGGTGGAGACGCCGCTGGCCGAGTTGCGATCCGGCGACAGGGTTTTCGTGCGCCATGGCGAAGTGCTCGCAGTGGATGGCGCACTGACCGCCGAACGTGCGGATATCGACGAATCGACGCTCACCGGCGAAGCCCTGCCGACCTCCTGCCGGCGCGGCGCGGCGTTGCGCAGCGGCACGGTCAACGCCGGCAACGCCTTCGAGATGGTGGCGACCGCGGCCGCAGCGGACAGCACCTTTGCCGGCATCGTCAAACTGGTGGAAGCCGCGCAGCGCTCGCGCGCACCGGCCACGCGCCTGGCCGATCGCTACGCGATGGGACTCGTTCCGGCCGCCCTGGTTCTTGCCGCCCTGGCCTGGTGGATCAGCGGCGATGCGCTGCGCGCCCTCGCCGTAGTGGTCGTGGCAACTCCCTGCCCGCTGATCCTCGCCGTACCGGTCGCGATCGTCTCGGGCATGTCGCGCTGCGCCCGGCGCGGGATCCTGGTCAAGGGCGGCGGCGCCCTGGAAGCGCTGGCCACCGCGCGCACGCTGTTCTTCGACAAGACCGGCACCCTGACCGGCGGCACGGCGCGACTGATCGCCATGGAGAACCTGGCCAGCGGCAGCGCCGACGAGTTGCTCGCGGCGACCGCGTCGCTGGAACAGATGTCGGGGCACGTCACCGCCGCCGCGATCGTCGCCGCCGCGCGCGAACGTCAACTTGCGCTCAGCGTCCCTGCCGACGTCGCCGAGGTCGCCGGGTCCGGCATCAGCGGCACCGTCGCCGGCACGCCCATGGCCGTGGGTTCCTACGACTACATCGCGCGTAAGGTCGCCGTGCCGCAGGCCGTGCGCGACCTGCTCGAACGCCGCGCCGCCGAAGGCACCTCGACCGTGCTCGTGGCTCGCGCCGGCGAATTCGCCGGCGTCTTGCTGCTCGCCGACCAGTTGCGCACGGAGACCCCGCGCGCGCTGCGCCTGCTGCGGCGCGCGGGCATGCGCCGCATCGTCATGCTCACCGGCGACCGCCGCGAGGTGGCCGAAGCGATCGGCGCCGGCCTGGGCGTCGATGAAGTGCTGGCCGAACAATCGCCGGCGCACAAGCTTGCCGTGATCAAGGCGGCGCGCGAGATCGGACCGACGGTCATGGTCGGCGACGGCGTCAACGACGCACCGGCGCTGGCCGCCGCGACCGTGGGCGTGGCCCTCGGCGCGCGCGGCGCGACGGCTTCTGCCGAAGCCGCGGACATCGTGCTGCTCGTCGATCGCCTCGATCGCCTCGCCGAGGCGCTGCACATCGCGCGGCGCACGCGCGCCATCGCCGTGCAGAGCGTCTTCTTCGGCATGGGCCTGTCGATACTGGCGATGCTGGTCGCCGCCGCCGGCTACCTGCCGCCACTGTCCGGCGCGGTGGTGCAGGAACTGATCGACGTGGCCGTGATCCTCAACGCGTTGCGCGCCTTGCGCATCCATCCGCTGCGCGCCAGCCGCTTCAGCCTGACGGCGGAAGAATCGCGAGCGCCTGCATGCCGAGCACCGCGATCTGGCGCCAGCGCTGGACCGGCTCGGCGCCGTCGCCGAGCGCCTGCCCACGCTGCAAGGCGCGCAGCGGCAGCAAGCGCTGCGCGAGGTCGACGACCTGCTGCGCGAGCGCTTGCTGCCACACGAGCGCGAAGACGATCACCAGCTTTATCCCGCGCTCGCCACCCTGCTCGGCGGCGACGATCCGCTTGCGGCGATGAGCCGCACCCACCGCGAGATCTTTCGCCTGCACCAGCGCTTTGCCGCACGCGTCGCACAGCGCTCGGCGCAGGAACCGGAGCCGCACATCCTGCAGGACGTGCAGCGCACCCTCTACGCCCTCGACGCGATATTGCGCCTGCATTTCGCGCAGGAAGAAGAAATCTACCAGAGCCTTTCGCGGGATTGAGAAATCCGCCGCCGGTTTTTGATCTTCGGCTTCACCGCGATCGCGTCGTCGGGAGTGCAGCCAACCGCCGCATCAGCCCGCATCCTCCGATTGCTCGGCGATGCATCCCGCACGCATGACCACGATACGATCTGCAAGCTGCGCCAGTCCTTGCAGGCGATGCGTAATCAACAATACGCTGCGTCCGCGCGTGGCCGTCTCCAGCGCACGATACAGCTGCGCCGCGGTCTGCGCATCGAGCCCTTCGATCGGCTCGTCCAGCACCAGCACGGGCGCGTCTTGCAGCAACGCGCGCGCAATCGCGATGCGTCGCGCCTCTCCGCCAGACACGCGGCTGCCGCCCTCGCCGAGCACGGTCTCGAAGCCCTCCGGCAATCCGGCCACAAAGCCATCCAGTTGCGCATCGTGCACGGCGCGCTCGATTTGTTCGGCGCTCGCGCCGGGCGCTGCCAGCAGCAGGTTGTCCAGCAAGGAAGTGTTGAACAAATGCGTGCGTTGATCGATCACGGCAATGCGCCGGCGCAGATCGTCACCGCACAGCTCATCCACGGATCGACCACCGAACAGGATTCGTCCGTCTTGCAGCGGGTAAAATTTTTGCAATGCGGCGACGAGGCTACTCTTGCCCGCGCCGGACTCGCCGACGATGGCCAGACGCTCGCCCTGGGCCAGCTCCAAGTCGACTCGGTCCAACGCCCACGGCGCGTCCGGCGCGTAACGCAGGCGAACCTGCTCGAAGCGAATCGCGAACGACGCCGGCATAGGCGCCGGTCGCGCAGGTTCGATGACCGCAGGCGGCGCGTCGACCAGTTCGAACACGCGCCGCGCGGACGTCAGCGTCGCTCCCCATTGCGCCAACGCCTCCGGCAACGGCGCAATCAGCTCGAATGCTGCCAGACACAGCAACGCCAACATCACCAGTTGCGTTCCGGACAGGTTGTCGTCGTGCACTGCAGCCACGCCGACAATCAAGATGACCGGCATCGTCCATTGCGCCAGCAACTCCACCGTACCCCCGCCGACTGCCTGCCATCGCTCGACGCGTCGACGGCGCTGCGCCAGGCGCGTGTCGAGTTCCGCGATGCGCGCTGCGTAAGCTTGCGTACGGCCCCATTGCAGCAACTGCGCATGCCCGCGCAAGGCATCGATCAACATGCCGCGCAGCGCCGCCGACTCGCGCACCGCCGCAGCCGCGTCCTCCGCGGCCCGCCGTCGGGTCCATGCCGGTAGCAGCACCCCCGCCAGCACCGCTGCGGTCAACAGCACCAGCGCTGCGGAAGGCAACACGCATCAGCGCCAGCAGCAGAACCAGCAACATGCCCAGAACGGCCACCGCCACCGGCACCAGGACCGCCAGGTAAAAATGCTCGAGCGCATCGACGTCGGCGCGCAATCGCGCAAACAGCTCGCCGCTGCGCAAGGTGGAAAGTCGCGCCGGAACGAGCGGGATCAGGCGTCGGAACAGCCAGACGCGCAATCCCGCGAGCGAGCGCAGCGTGGCGTCGTGCGTCAACAGGCGTTCGCCATAGCGGCCGCCGGTGCGCGCGATGGCCAAGGCGCGGATCGCGGCCGCCGGCAGGTAGTAGTTGATCGCCGCACCGCCCGCGCCGGCCAGCGCCATTGCCGCGATAAACCATGCCGACAAGGCCATGAGGCCGATCGCCGAAGTTGCCGCAAGCGCCGCGAGCAGCACGCCGCCCGCGAGCCAGACGCGATACGGACGAAGCAAGCCGAGCAACCGGCGCATGTCCGGTGGCAGCAAGTGCTTCATGACGCCTCCGCCTGCAGCAGGTCCGCAAAGGCGCCGCGCCGCGAAGCCAGCTCGCGCGGCGTGCCCTGCTCGACGATGTGGCCATCGTGCATCACCGTGATCCAGTCCGCCAATTGCGCGGCCTCAAGCCGATGCGCCACCAGCAATACCGTGCGCGCGGCGGCCATATCGCGAATGACCGCATCGATTCGGGCGGCGCTCGCCGCATCCAGGTGTGCCGTCGGCTCATCCAGGAGTAGCACGTCCGCCTGTTCGCGCAGGAAGGCGCGTGCCAATGCGAGGCGTTGCAGCTGACCGCCGGAAAGCCCAAGCCCATGTTCGCCGAGGCGGGTGTTCCAGCCCTGCGGCAAGCGTGCAACGACGGATCGCAAACCGCTGACGTCCGCTGCCCGCTCGATGGCCGCCGCATCGGCATCCGGGTGAGCGAGCAGCAGGTTGTCGCGCATGTCACCTTCGAATACATGCGAGCGCTGCGGGACCCAGGCAATGCGCTCGCGCCAGGACGCAGGATCCATGCCTGCCAGATCGACACCGTCCACGAAGATGCTTCCACACTCCGGCGCGTCGAATCCGAGTAACAGGTCGAGGAGCGTGCTCTTGCCGGCGCCGCTGGTTCCGACCAGCGCCGTGACGCGACGCGGCGCCAGCTCCAACGTGCAATCGCGCAGCGTGGCGATGCGTCCGGCATGGCCGTAACCAACCGACTGCAAACGAATTGCCGGTGGCGAGGTTCTTTGCAATGTCACTCCGGCGACAGGCATGCGGGTGGGCGGAATGTCTTCCAACCGTGTCAGTTCCGCGGCGGCGGCCAGAGCATCCATGCGCGCATGCCGCAACGCACCGAGGGTACGCAGCGGCATGTAGATCTCCGGCGCCAGCAACAAGATGAACAAGCCTTGGCGAAACGCGAGTTCGTGCCAGAGCAGGCGAAATCCGATCAGCACGGCAACGATGGCGATGCTGACGGTCGCGAAGAACTCCAGCACCAGTGCCGACAGGAACGCCACCCTCAGGACCTGCATCGTCAGCGCCCGGTAGCGCTCGCCGTCCGTCGCCAGACCATCGGCAACGCGCTCGGCTGCGCCGAGCTGACGCAGCGTGACGAGCCCGGCGAGTGCGTCGACAAAGGACGCACCCAGGCGAGCGAGTTGTGCAAAGCGCTTGCGGCTGGCACGCTCAGCGGCCCCTCCCAGCAGCACCATGAACAGCGGGATCAGCGGCGCCGTCAGCAACAGCACCAGCCCGGACACCCAATCGGCCGGGACTACGAAGGCGGCAAGCAGCAGCGGGACAATCGCCGCCGTCAGGGTCTGCGGCAGATAGCGCGCGTAATACGGAAGTAGAGCATCAATGCCATCCACCAGACGCGTGATCACGTCGCCGCTGGCGAGTCCGCGCAGATCGATGGGTCCCAACACCTGCATGCCGGCCAGAAGCCGTGCGCGCAGTCGGACGATCAGATCGAGCGCGGCGTCGAATGCGCCGCGCCGGGCGCGCAGACCGAGCCACCAACGCAGTGGCGCCAGTGCGACGAGCGCCAGCCATTGCCGCCACATCTGCGCGAATGGCGCATGCTGAAACAGCGCAGCATCCAGAATCCCCGTCAGCAGCCACGCCTGGGCCACGAGGACCAATGCCTTCAGGGCGACGGCAAGGGCTGAGCGCGCGAGCGACGCGCGAAGCCCGGCACTCTCGCGACGCAACCAAGCCGATGCTTCCGCGTTGCCATTCTGCGACATCACCGGCGCACCCCGCGACCCGGCCTCACGCCGGGTACGTTATTGCCGGCGCGTCGGTACAGGTACCTCGGCCGCATGCTCTTCCTGGGTGTCGAGCATGGCGGCACCGGCCGCCGCAACCAGCACGATCATCGCCGTGCCGATCAGCCAGGCGAAATACCATGCCCCAAGGTCTCCTAACATCACGGCCAGCACGATCACCACGAATGCCAGCAGCAAAAACAGCAGGAAATAGACGAAAGTCTTCATGGCATGTCCTCAGTAAGCGTGCTCGTCCTGCGCGATGCGTTGTGCCGTGACCTTACCGCGCATGATCCAAAACGCCCAACTGGTGTACCACAGCACCAGTGGCACGAACACGACAGCAAAACCCAGCATCCAGGCCAGCGTCAAACGGCTGGAGCTGGCGTTCCAGATGGTCAGGCTCATCGATGGATCGCTGCTCGATGGCAGCAGGAACGGGAACAGGGCCACTCCTGCAGTACCGATCACGCCAAGCCAGGCCAGTGCCCCGCTCCACCAACCCAGATGCGAGCGGCCTGACTGCGCGGCGAACCAGGCTCCGAGCATGCCCAAAAACCCGACTGCCGGAATCAGCCACAACACGCCGTGCGCGGAGAAATTGGAAAGCCAGGCGCCGTCCACGCTATTCACCACCTGCTGCAGCGGAGTTTGCGCTACTCCCGCGCCGGGTCCGGTGACGATCCGATAACCCGGAATCGCGCGTACCCAGAACCCGCCGATCGCGAACAACCCGATACCGGCCATTGCGGCGACTCGGGCCATGCTGCGCGCACGCTGCCACATCGCGCCTTCGGCACCGTTCATTACCGTCAACGCACCCATCATCACCGACAGCGCCAGGGATAGCAGGCCGCACATCACGGCGAACGGATTGAGCAGCGCGAGAAAACTTCCGCTGTAGACCGACGCCAGATTCCATTCGAAGTGGAACGGCACGCCGCGGAACAGGTTGCCGATCGCCGCGCCGAACACGACCATCGGGATCGCGCCGCTGACGAACAAACCCCAATCCCACGCACCGCGCCAAGCCGGCGCGGCGAGCTTGCTGCGGTACTCGAAGCAGAGCGGACGCACGATCATCGTCCACAGCAACAGCAGCATCACCACGTAGAAGCCGGAAAACGCTGTTGCATAAATCAGTGGAAAGGCCGCGAACACCGCGCCACCGCCAAGGATGAACCAGACCTGGTTGCCGTCCCAGTGCGGACCGATGATGTTGAGCGCCACGCGACGTTCGCCGTCGTTGCGGCCGACGAAGCGCAGGATCGTTCCCACGCCCATGTCCATGCCCACCATCACGGCCAAGCCGCTGAGCAGAACGCCGAGCAGCAGCCACCACACCATTTGAAGCGTTGCATAGAGCTCCATGGCTCAGACCTCCCGATGACCGTGAGTTGTGACGAGCGTCGGTACAGCTGCCGGCCGCGGCGCTGGGTCAGCTCCGTCGTCGGTTGTGCCCGGACCCTGACGGATACTGCGCACCATCAGGTACATCTCCACCGCGATGAATATCGAGTACAGCAGCACGAATCCGGCGAGCGAAAACGCCATGTAGCCCACGCTGTGCGAGGAAACGCTCATCCAGGTCGGCAGCACACCGAACACGGTCCACGGCTGGCGCCCCAATTCAGCGACCAGCCAACCGGCCTCGTTGGCGAGGAATGGCACCGGAATCATCCAAACCGCCGCGGTGAGGAACCAGCGCTTTTCCTGCACCTGATTGCGCATGGTGTAGATCATCGCCAGCACGAAGAACGCGAGCATCAGCAAACCGAATCCGACCATGAAACGGAACGACCAGAACACCGCCGCGACCGGCGGGATGCTGTCCTTCGCTGCCTGCTGCACTTGCGATGGAGTTATGGCACCAATGTCCGGTGCATAACGTTGCGCCAGGAAGCCGTAGCCAAGGTCCGGTTCGTGCGCCTTGAACTGCATCAGCGCATCGGCGTCGTGAGGATTCCTCGACAGGTCCTGCAATGCTTGCACGGCTGGAATCCCGTTTTCGACACGCTGCGCTGCCTGCTTTTGCAACGTGTCGAAGCCATCCATGCTGCCGTCGAGGGAATGAGTGACAAGCAGCGAAAGCAGGTAAGGCACCTGCACCTCGCCCTTGTTTTCTTGCAAGGCCTGATCCGGGAAAGCGATCAGATTGAAGGGCATGGGTCCGGGCTCGGTCTTCCACAGGCCCTCCATTGCCGCGAGCTTGGTCGGCTGCGCGTGCGCTGCGACGAATCCCAACGCATCGCCCAGCGTGATAACCCCCATCGTCGCGAGCACACCGTACAACGCGGCCATGCGAAACGAGCGCTTGGCCAGTTCGAGGTGCCGCTTGCGCAACATGTACCAGGCGCTGACCCCGGCGACGAAGATCGCGGCAGTGACGTAACCGGCAATCGAGGTGTGCACGAATTTCGATTGCGCATCGGGGTTGAAGATCAATTGCTGCAGCGAGTTCAATTCCATGCGCATCGTGATCGGGTTGAAGGCCGCCCCCTGCGGATCCTGCATGAAGCTGTTGGCAACCAGGATCCACAACGCCGACAGGTTCGAACCCAGCGCCACCAGCCAGGTTACGGCCAGGTGCTGGCCTCTGGACAGGCGCTCCCAACCGAACACCATCAGGCCGACGAACGTGGACTCCATGAAGAACGCCATCAGGCCCTCGATCGCGAGCGGAGCGCCGAAGATGTCGCCGACGAAGCTGGAATAGAAGGACCAGTTGGTCCCGAACTGGAACTCCATGGTCAAGCCGGTCGCCACGCCGAGGGCGAAGTTGATCATGAACAACTTGCCCCAGAACTGCGCCATTTGCCTGTAGATTGGCTTGCCGGTGGTGACGTACACCGTCTCCATCGCGGCCAGCAGGAAGCTCAGGCCCAGCGTGAGCGGAACGAACAGAAAATGATAAAGCGCGGTGGCGGCGAATTGCCATCGCGAAAGCTCGACCACGGCGATGTCCGGCATGATGGCGACCTCCATTTATCGGAAACTGGGATATGGCTGCGAATTCTAGATTCGTCAGCGCCGGACCGATTTGATCTTGCGCAAATCATCGGTCTGCCGGCAGCACTTGTTCGGCCCTTGGCGATCCGCGCCGACTGCGCGCCAGCCAGCCGAAATACAGCAGCGGAATCACCAGAAGCGTCAGCACCGTCGACACGAGGATGCCGAAGATCAGCGACACGGCCAGGCCCTGGAAGATCGGATCGTCGAGGATGAAGAAACCGCCGATCATCGCCGCCAGCGCGGTCAGCGCAATGGGTTTTGCGCGCACCGCCGCGGCCTCGACCACCGCGTCAGCTAGTGGACGGCCGGCGGCGAGCGCGTGGTCGATGAAGTCGATCAGCAGGATCGAGTTGCGCACAATGATGCCGGCCAGCGCGATCATGCCTATCATCGAGGTGGCGGTAAACTGCGCGCCGACGAGCGCATGGCCGGGCATCACGCCGATCACGGTGAGCGGAATCGGCGCCATGATGATCAGCGGCACGACATAGCTGCGGAACTGCCCGACCACGAGCAGGTAGATCAGCACGAGGCCGACCGAATAAGCAAGACCCATGTCGCGGAAAGTCTCGTAGGTGATCTGCCACTCGCCGTCCCACTTAACCGCATAGCCGGTCGGATCATTGGGCTGGGCGATGAAATTCTGCGCCAGATGCTCACCGGCAACCGTCTGGCGGCCGAGCTTGGCGACCATCGCGAACATGCCATACAGCGGACTGTCGGCGCGTCCGGCATCGTCGCCGACCACATACGCGTAAGGCAGCAGATCCTTGTGGTAGACGGCTTTTTCCCAGCCAGCCTGCCGCACCTGGGTAACCTCGGACAGCGGCACCAGCGCCCCGCCCTGCGCGCGAACGCGCAAGGCGAGCAGGGAATCGAGCGCGGCCTGATCGCCCGCGGACAGGTGCAGGCGGACCGGCACTGCGTACTTGGACCGACCATCCATCAGGTACGTGGCATCATCGCCGGACAGCGCGGCGCGCAGGGTACGTGCGATGTCGGTCTGCGCGACGCCGAGGCGCGCGGCGCGGGAGCGGTCAATGACGAGGATTTCGCGTGGCGAATCGGCCTCCACGCTGCTGTCGATGTCGACGAGATCCAGATCGGCGTGAAAGTCCTGTTTCAGTCCCGTCGCCAGCTTGCGCAATTGTGCGTAGTCCGGGCCATAGATCTCGGCCACGATCGGCGCCAGTACCGGCGGACCGGGCGGCACCTCAACCACTTTTACCGATGCGCCGAAGCGCGCGCCGATCTGCGCCAGCATGGGGCGCACGGCGAGTGCGATTTCATGACTCTTGCGCTTGCGCTCGTGCTTGCCGACGAGGTTCACCTGCAGGTCGCCGTCGATGGGTGCACTGCGCAAATAGTACTGCCGCACCAGGCCATTGAAATTGATCGGTGCGGCGGTGCCCGCGTAGGCTTGGTAGCTCAGGACCTCGGGTACGCCGTCCAGTGCGTGCGCGAGCTCGGTCAGCACGCGATTGGTCGTCTGAAGCGTACTGCCGACGGGCATGTCGACGACGACCTGGAACTCGGACTTGTTGTCGAACGGCAGCATCTTCAGGATCACCGCGCGGAACAGCACGAGGCTCGCCGCGAGCAGCACCAGCACGCCCATCGCGGCGAACAATGCGCGGCGGCGGCCGCGGCCGGCATCCAGGAACGGCGTCATCAGGCGTCGGAACAGCCGCAGCAGTCGGCTTGTGCGCGGCGCGGCGCCTTGCGCATCGGCAGCCGACTCGTGCTGATGATGGCCGATCAGCTTGAGCGCGAGCCACGGCGTCACGATGAGCGCGACCGCCAGCGACAACAACATGCCAGCCGAGGCGTTGATCGGAATCGGCCGCATGTACGGCCCCATCAGACCGGAAACGAACGCCATTGGCAGCAGCGCGGCAATCACGGTGAACGTGGCCAGGATCGTCGGCCCGCCGACTTCGGCGACCGCCTCGGGAATCGCCTCGCGTAAGGTTCGACCGCCCATCGCCACGTGGCGGTGGATGTTCTCGACCACGACGATGGCATCGTCCACAAGGATGCCGATCGAGAAGATCAGCGCGAACAATGAGACGCGGTTGATGGTGAAACCCATCGCCCACGACGCGAACAAGGTCAACATCAGGGTAATCACGACCGCGGTGCCGACCACGATCGCCTCGCGCCAGCCGAGCGTCATCAGCACGAGCAGCACGACGGACAAGGTCGCGAACAGCAATTTGTGGATCAACAGGTCGGCCTTTTCGGTCGAGGTCTGGCCATAATCGCGGGTAACTTCGACATGCACGGCCGATGGAATCGACACGCCACGCAATTCCGCCACGCGCGTCGCCACGGACTGCGTGATGTCGGCCGCGTTGGTGCCGGATTTCTTTGTGATCGCAATCGTCACCGCCGGCGCCCTGCCCGTGGCGGGTCCCGCCTTGCCGGGCGGCGTGCCGTACCAGACGTAGCGGGATGGCAAATCCGCGCCACGGCGAACCGTGGCGACGTCGGACAGGAACACCGGCTGCCCGTGCGCGACCCCGATCACCAGTTTCGAAACCTCCTCAGCATCGACGATGTACGTACCGGTCGTGACCGGCACGTCGCGGTCGCCGGCAACGCGCGACCCGGTTTGCAGCACCGTGTTGGCCGCCTTGAGCGAGCGGTCGAGGTCGTCGATGGCCAACCCATAGGCCGCCATCTTCGCCGCATCGAGATCGACGACCACGGCGCGGTCCGGTGCGCCAATGGTGTAGACGTCGCGCGTGCCGGGCACGTGCTTGAGATCGGTTTCCAGCGTGTGCGCGACTTCGCCGAGCTGCGCCGCGCCGGTGGCCGGATCGTCGCTCCACAAGGTCAGCGCCATCACCGGCACATCGTCGATGCCCATGGCGCGGATCAGCGGCTGGCCGACGCCAAGGTCGGGCGGCCACAGGTCGCGGTGCTGGAACACCTGGTTGTAAAGGCGTACCAGCGCCGTCTGGCGCGGCACGCCGACCTTGAACTCGACGGTCAGCAAGGCCATGCCCGGGCGACTGGCCGAATAAACGTGTTTCAGTCCGTCGATGCCATCGAGCACCTGTTCCAGCGGCGTCGCGACAAGGTTCTCGACATCGCGCACATCCGCACCGGGAAACGCCACGATGACGTTGGCCATGGTCACGTCGATCTGCGGCTCTTCCTCGCGCGGCGTAATCAGCATCGCCGCGATGCCGAGCAGCAGCGCCGTCAGCGCCAGGATCGGCGTCAGCGGATGCTGCTGGAAGGTGCGCGCGATGCGTCCAGAAAAACCGAGCCGCCGCTCGCTCATGGCGCGGTCTTTCCGGCACGCTGCGCGACGAGCCAGCGCACGGCGGCTTCCGGATCGCGCGCGACGCGCTCGCCCGCCACAAGCCCGGACAGCACCTCGACAGCGTCGCCGGACGTGTGGCCCAGGCGCACCAGACGCAGGCCAACGCTGTTGTCGGCTCCGATCACGTAGACGCCATCGATCTCGCCACGATGCATCAAAGCGTCGGCCGGAACCGCGAGACGCTGCGCGCCGCCAGCCGCGAACGCCACCTTGACCGTCATGCCCGGCCACAGCCCGGCGGTGCCAGCTGGAATACCGGCGCGCACGCGGAAGGTATGCGTGGCCGGGTCCGCGGTCGGCAGGATCGTGACGCTCGCTGCCGGCACGCGCCGCGCGCCGCTGTCGAGCAGCAAGGTCGCCTGCGGATGCGCGCGAATCGCCTCGACCGCGCCTTGCGGAATCGTCGCTTCGACGCGCAGCGCGTCAAGCGCGGCAAGCGCCAGCAGCGGCTGCGGTTGCGGCGGGCCGGCCTGTACGGCCTGGCCGACGTCGACGAAGCGCTGGGTGACCACGCCGTCGTACGGCGCGCGCACGACGGTGTAATCGCTTTGCTGGCCGGCGCTGCGCAACTGTGCTTGCGCGGCGTCCAGCGCCGCCTGCGCGGCGTCGCGCTGCGCGGTCGCGGCGTCGAGATCGGCGCGCGCGACGAGATGACGCGCGTAGATGGCGTCGATGCGCTTGAAATTCGCCTCGGCCTGGCGGAAGTTGGCGCGCGCGGCGACCACCGTCGCCTCGGCGCTGCGCCGGCCCGAGCTTTGTTCCACGTCGGTAAGCCGCAGCAGCACGTCGCCCTTGGCGACGCGGCTGCCGGCGTCGACCGCAAGCTCCTGCACGCGCGCATTCGTCTGCGCCGCCAGCGTGGTCTCGTTGACTGCCTGGACGACGCCATCCCAAGCCTGCTCGCGCGGCGCGTCGACGCTGGCAACTACGAACGACGCCAGCGGCACTGGCGCGCCTGGCTTGGGCGGCGCCGGTTGGCCTCCGCACGAAGCCAGCAGCGCGGCCGCGGCCAGCGCCGTAACGCCGCGTGCCATCGTTGTCGCGAATCCACGGCGCATCAGCGTGCCTCGTCGATCATGCGCCGCGTCGCGGCATCGACTTCCGCGGCAACTGCGGCGAGCTTCGGGTCGTCCGACAGCATCGCCAGCATGACACGCGGCGCGATCATGCCGAGTTTTGTCGTGCCGCCTTCGGTGTAGACCGAGATCCGGCACGGCAGCGCCATGTTCAGGCGCGGGTCCGCCGCCAGCACCGCAGCGGCCTGGCGCGGATTGCAAACCTCGAAGATCTTGCATTCGTTGCTGAAATCCTGGCCCTTGCTGCGCAGGGTGCTGCCCAGATCGTGCACGTGCAACACACTGAACTGGTGGCGTTTGACCGCAGTGTCGAGGTCCTCGACGGCCTGAGCGAAGGATTTCGCGGAATCTACGATGTAATACACGGCAGTGCTCCGGAAGGGGCGGAATCGGCTCAGGTCGGGAACGCGCTGCCGGGTGCGACGCCGAGCTTGCGCAGGATTTTCGCCAACGGGCAGAAGCCGGTAAACGAAGCTTGCAGCAGGTTCGCGCCGACGAACAGCGCCAGCAGCAGCCACCACGGCGAGACGTAATAGGTCAGCAGCACGCTGACGATGACCATGCTGCCGGCAAAACGCATTACCAGACGATCGACGTTCATAGCGGTTCTCCTTCGGAATGGAAACGAATCAATTCTTGGCCTACTTCAGGCGCTCGATGCCGAGCATCTTCATGATCGACTTCTCGTAGAATGGCTCGGTGTTGCCCGAGCGCATCTTGCTCAGGTGATACTTCTCGAAGGCGATCTTGGCCAGGTGCACCCACTTGCCGACCTTGGTCCAGGTGACATTGCGCGGCGGAATCTGCGGCAGGGCGACGAAGGCTGCGCCGGTGTCGCCAAAATCGGCCAGGCACACCGCGTTCCAAGTCGCCTCGGCGGTCGCCGGCTTGCCCTCGATGTCGGCCGCGATATTGGCGGCAATCGTGCTGACCATCGATTCGATCATGAAACCGGTCTTGGGCGCGCCGGTCGGTACCGGCGTCGCCTCGACCGGCGGGATGGCCACGCATACGCCGGCCGAGAAGATGTTGCGGTATTTCGGGTTGCGCTGGTTCTTGTCGATCAGCACGAAGCCGCGCGGATTGACCAGACCCTCGATGCCACGCACGGCGTCGACGCCGGTGAAGGCCGGGATGACCATCGAAAAGGCGAACGGCAGCTTGTGCTCCTGCATCACCTGGCCTTTTGCATCCACCTCATCGACCGTCATTTCGCCGTCGCTCACCGACTTGATGCGCGCATTCGCGATCCAGCGGATGTGGCGCTGGCGCATCTCACTTTCGAGCAGGCCCTTGGAATCGCCGACGCCACCCAGGCCCATGTGGCCGATGTACGGCTCGCTCGTGACGTAGGTCATCGGCACGCGGTCGCGCAACTTGCGCCGGCGCAGGTCCGCGTCGATGATCATCGCGGTTTCGTAGGCCGGACCGAAACAGCTCGCGCCCGGCGCCGCGCCGACCACGATCGGACCCGGCTTGTCGAGGCACTTCTGGTACTGCGCCCACGCGCGTTCGGCATGCGGGGTGGTGCACACCGATTGCGTATGGCCTTCCGGACCAAGCCCCGGAATCTCGTCGAAGGCAAGACGCGGGCCGGTCGTGATGGCGAGGTAGTCGTAAGCGAAACTCTTGCCGCCGACCGTTTCCACGCGGTTTTCCTCGGGATGCACTTTCGCGGCAGGCTCGCTGACAAAAGCGATGTCGTGCCCGGCCAGCGCCGGGGCGGCATCGATGCCGATGTCCGCCGCCGTGCGCGTGCCGAATGCGACCCATGGATTCGATGGCGTGAACGAGAAGCGCGGGCCGTCGCCGATCACGGTGATGCGATGTCCGCTGCCGAGCCGATGCCGCAATTCATAGGCCAGTGCCATGCCGCCGATGCCTGCACCCAAAACCACGATGTTTGCCACGATCCTACCCTCCCGGATGCCGGTCGGAAAACCGGCTTGCGCTGCACGTTGACCATGTCACGGAATATCGACACTTGCTAATTTAGCATATTCTAAATTATAATACAATCATATCATCGATACCGAACCGACTGGCACAGATTCCTCCAGAGTTGGGGCGCACACCATGACAAAGATCAATATTCAGGCGACGGGCGCGGCGGCGATGACGGCGCACGCGGATTCGGCATCGCAGCTGCTCAAGGCCCTGGCCAATGCCCAGCGCCTGCGCATTCTGTGCCTGCTGGCCGGCGGAGAACGCAACGTCGGCGAGCTGAACGACTCGCTCGACCTGAGCCAGTCGGCACTGTCGCAGCACCTGGCGCGGCTGCGCGAAGACGGCCTGGTGGCGACGCGACGCGAGGCGCAGACCGTCTTTTACCGGCTCGCAAGCGGACCGGCGAAGCGCCTGATCAGGACCCTGCACGGAATCTATTGCACGGCGCCGCAGCCACGCGAGGATGGAGCGCGTTGAGGCTTATTCCCGCCTGATCCGGTTCAGCGGAATCTTCAGATAGCGGGTTCCGTTTGCGTCCGGCTCGGGCAGCCGCCCGCCGCGGATATTGACCTGCAAGGCGGGCAGCAGCAGTCGCGGCGTGCCGAGCGTGGCATCTCGTGCGCGGCGCAGCGCGATGTAATCGGACTCGGTCGCCGCGTCGCGGATGTGCAGGTTTTTCTCGCGTTGCACGGCGATGGAGGTTTGCGCCACCGGCGCGCGCGTGCTCGGCGGGTAGTCGTGGCACAGGAACAGGCGCGTGTCCGGCGGCAAGGACAGGATCGCCCGGATGGAAGCGAACAGCCGCGCCGCGTCGCCGCCGGGGAAATCCGCGCGTGCGCTGCCGGTTTCCGGCGCGAACAGCGTATCGCCGATGAACGCCGCGTCGCCGACGAGATAAGTCAGGCTATCCGCCGTGTGCCCGGGTGTGACCATGACGCGAGCTTGCAGCGCGCCGATGGCGAAGACATCGCCATCGTCGAACAGCCGGTCGAATTGACTGCCGTCGGCGACGAATTCGCCGCCGAGCCCGAACAAATTCTTGAAATGCACCTGCACGCCGACGATGCCGCGGCCGATGGCAAGCTTCGCCCCCAGCGCATCGCGTAGATACGCACCCGCGCTCAGGTGATCGGCATGCGCGTGGGTTTCCAGGATCCACGCCGTGCGCAGATCGTGTCGGCGCACGAAGGCGACAACCGCATCGGCGGAAACCGTGGACGTTCGCGCCGCAGCGGCATCGTAGTCGAGGACCGGGTCGACAATCGCACATTCGCCGCCATCGCGGTCGTAAACGACATGCGTGAACGTGCACGTGTCCTTGTCGAAAAAGCTCTCGACCAGCGGTGATACGCGATCGCCCATGCGTGGTTCCGGTCCGAACCGGGGCATTGTGCCAAGAATCGGCCTCAGCCGCCCAGCTTCGGCATCACCGGCTCGGCTGTGACATCGCCCTTTCGGCGCGGCGTCTGCAATGGCTTGCCGGTGACCGCGAACCAGACGTTTTCGGCGATGTTGGTGGCATGGTCGCCGATGCGCTCGATGTTCTTGGCCATGAACAGCAGGTGCGTGCACGGCGTGATGCTGCGCGGGTCTTCCATCATGTAGGTGAGCAGTTCGCGGAACAGGCCCGTGTAGGCGTCGTCCAGCTCCACATCCTCGTCCCAGACTTCGTGGGCCTTGTCCGCATCGCGATCGCGGTAGGCGTCGAGCACCTTGCGCACGGCGGCGACGGCGAGATCCGACAAGCGGCGCAGTCCGCGTGCCGGCGCCACCGGCGCCACCATCGACAGTGGAATGGAACGCTTGGCCACGTTCGCGGCGTAGTCGCCGATGCGCTCGATGTCCGATGCGATACGCAGCGCGGAGAAGACCTCGCGCAAGTCGCGCGCCATCGGCGCGCGCAACGCGAGCAGGCGCACCACGTCGTGACTGACCTCCTGTTCGAACGCATCGATAGCGTCGTCGTTCTCGACCACGCGCAGCGCGGCGCGCTCGTCGCGGCGGTCGACCACGTCGATGGCCGCTTCGAGTTGCGTCGCGGCGAGTTCGCCCATGCGCACGATTTCGCTGGTCAGGCGCGCGAGTTCCTCGTCGTAGCTCTTGATGGTGTGTTCGTTCGCCATGCTCATGTCGGTTTCCTGCAATTCAGCCGAACCGTCCGGTGATGTAGTCTTCTGTCTGCTTGCGCTCGGGATTCGTGAATATTTTCTCGGTATCGCCGCATTCGATCAGTTCGCCCAGGTACATGAAGGCGACGCGGTCGGAGATGCGCGCGGCCTGCTGCATGTTGTGCGTCACGATCGCGATCGTGTATTCGGCGGCGAGTTCCTGCATCAGTTCCTCGATCTTGGCGGTGGAGATCGGATCCAGCGCGGAGGTCGGCTCGTCGAACAGGATCACCTGCGGACGCACGGCGATGGTGCGCGCAATGCAAAGACGCTGCTGCTGCCCGCCGGACAGGCCCAGACCGCTGGCATGCAGCTTGTCCTTGACCTCGTCCCACAACGCGGCGCGGCGCAGGGCTTCCTCGACCCGCGCGGCCATTTCGGATTTCGGCAGGCGCTCGTACAGGCGGATGCCGAAGGCGATGTTGTCGAGCACCGACATCGGGAACGGCGTCGGCTTCTGGAAAACCATGCCGATTCTGGCGCGCAGCAACGCGACATCGACACGCGCGTCGAGGACATTCTCGCCGTCGACGATGACTTCGCCGTGCGCGCGCTGCTCCGGATACAACTCGTACATTCGGTTGAACACGCGCAGCAGTGTCGACTTGCCGCAACCCGACGGTCCGATGAACGCGGTGATGCGCTTTTCCGGGATGTCGAGGCTGATGTCCGACAGGGCGCGCGTGGTGCCATAGTAAAAATCGAGTGCGTGCACGCTGATTTTGGGTGGCGGCGTCGCGGCAACAGGTGCAGAAGCCGGACCGGCGGATGCCGGCGGCGGTGCGGGCGCTTCTTGCAGCATGGAGGTACTCACGGAATTCATGACGGTCAGGATTTGATCGCGCCGCGGTTGAGAATCAGCCTCGAGAGCACGCTGAGCGCGAGGATGAAGATGATCGCGATCAGCGCTCCGGCCCAGGCCATTCTCTGCCAGTTCTCGTAGGGGCTCATCGCAAACTGGAAAATGACGACCGGCAAATTGGCGATCGGGTGCATCAGGTCGACGCTGAAGAACTGGTTGTTCAGCGCCGTGAACAGCAAGGGCGCGGTTTCGCCGCTGATGCGTGCCACGGCGATGAGAATGCCGGTCAGGATGCCGTTGCGCGCCGCCTTCCAAGTGATCGCGGTGATCACCTTCCACATCGGCGCACCAAGTGCCGCCGCCGCCTCGCGCATGTCGGCGCCGATCAGGGCCAGCATTTCGTCGGTTGTGCGTGTGACGATGGGAATCATCAGCATAGCCAGCGCGACGCTTCCGGACAATGCCGAGAAATGTCCCAATGGCTGCACCATGATCGCGTAGGCGAACAGGCCGATCACGATCGACGGCGCGCTGAGCATGATGTCGTTGAGAAAACGGATTGCACGGACCATACGCCCGCGTCCGCCGTATTCGGCCAGCCAGGTGCCGGCGAGCAGACCGACGGGAATGCCGATCAGCATGGCCATGCCGATGAGGATCAGGCTGCCGACGAAGGCATTGCGCATGCCGATGCCGTCGGTGCCAGGCGGTGGCGTGTCGTTGACGAACAGATCCATGCGCAGCGCGGCCAAGCCATGCGAAAGCGCGGTCCACAAGATCCAGGCGAGAAAGAACAAGCCGACCAACGCCGCCAGCGGCATCAGCAGCTTGCTCAGGCGGTCGGCGAGCCGGCGGCGAGCGTACAAGTCGATCATGGCCGGCCCGCTGTTTTGCGCTGCATCGAATGCAGCATCCAGGCCGCGAGCAGGCGCACGATCAGGGTAATGCCGAACAGGACCAGCCCCAGATAAATCAGTGAGGAGACGTAGAGCGGCGAGGTCGCTTCGGTAAATTCATTGGCAATTACCGATGGAATGGACGCACCGGGCATCAGCAAGCTCGCACTGAGCATGTTGCTGTTGCCGATCACGAACGTCACCGCCATCGTTTCGCCCAGCGCGCGGCCCAGGCCGAGAAAGATGCCGCCGGTCACGGCCGAGCGCGTATACGGCAAGATTACGCGGCGCGAAACCTCCCACGTTGTGCAGCCAAGACCGTAGGCCGATTCCTTCAGGTGCTTGGGCGTCATCACGAACACGTCGCGCATGATCGCGGTGATGAACGGCAGCACCATGATCGCGAGCACGATGCCCGCCGTGAGCATGCCGATGCCCATCGGCGGACCGCGAAAGAGAATGCCCAGACCCGGCAGTGGGCCAAGGTGGGAATCGATCCACGGCTCGATCTTGGCGAACGCCGGCGCGAACACAAGCAGCCCCCAAAGGCCGTAGACGATGCTGGGAACCGCGGCGAGCAATTCGATGGCGCTCGAAACCGGCTGCTTGAGCCGGCGCGGCGCCAGTTCCGTGATGAACAGCGCGATGCCGAAGCTCAGCGGCGTGGCCAGCAGCATGGCAATCGCGGAGGACACCAGCGTGCCGACGATGAAAGTAGACGCACCGAACTGTCCGGTGACGGGATTCCACTCGTCCGACCACAGGAAGCGCAGGCCGAAGGTATGGATCGCCAGACGACTGTCCCAGATGATTGCGACCAGCGTCGCCAGCAACAGCAAACCCGCCACCAGCGCCGCGGTGCCGGCGACGTGCCGGAAAACAAAATCCATCGCCCGGCCATGGGGCCGGGCGATGGTTGGCAAGGTCACTGCCACTGCGGGCATCTTCAGATTCCGAGATTCTTTTTCCAGTATGCCTTGATCGCGTCGATCGTGCTCGGCGGCAGCGGGCCGAAGGCAATGGACTCGGCCATCTGCTGACCGTGTTCAAAGCCCCAATCGAAGAACTTTATCACTTCCTGATTGGTCGCCTTCGGCGCGTCCTTGCGCAGGATCTGCCAGGTGCAGCCGGAGATCGGCCAGCTTTCGTCGCCGGGCTGGTTGGTCAGGATCACGTAGAAATCCTGCGCCTTGGTGAAGTCCACGTTCGCGGCAGCGGCCTGGAATCCCTTCAGGCTAGGGCTCACCGTCTTGCCGGCGCTGTTGATCAGCTTGGCGTAGGCCAGCTTGTTCTCGAGAATGTAGGCGTATTCGACGTAACCGATCGAACCGGCAATGTGCTGCACGTAGGACGCCACGCCTTCGTTGCCCTTGCCGCCGACGCCGGCCGGCCAGGCGACCGAGGTATCGGCGCCAACCTTGGCCTTCCATTCCGGACTCACCTTCGACAGATAATCGGCGAATGTGAAGGTCGTGCCCGAACCGTCGGAACGGTGCACGACGGTGATCGCCGCGTCCGGAAGCTTCAGACCCGGATTGAGTTTGGCGATGGCCGGATCGTTCCACTTGGTGATTTTGGCCATGTAGATGTCGGCGATCACCGGACCGGTCAGCACCAGTTCCCCGGCCTTGATCCCGGCGATGTTGTAGATCATGTCTTCGCCGGCGATGGCGGTCGGGAACTGGATCAGATTGCTCTTGGCCAGTTCCTCGGAGGTGAGCGGCTTGTCGCTGGCGCCGAACGCCACGGTGCCGGCCTTGATCTGGGCGATGCCGCCGCCCGAACCGATGGACTGGTAGTTGACGTGGGTGCCGGTCTTGGTGGCATAGGCAGCCGACCATTTCGCGACCAGCGGGTAGACCCAGGTGCTTCCGGCGCCGGTCAGATCGGCGGCGGCGGCGAAGCTGGAAAGCCCGACGGCGGCGACGCCGAGGGCGAATGCGATCTTGCGGATGGCGAACATGACAACTCCCGTGCGTGGATGACCGACGACTTTTTACAGGCCGCGTATTTCGCGGGGGTGATGGAAAGATTACGGTTCGATGACAGCGCGAACGATCAAGCCGCGTCGCCGCCGACCTCGAGCAGGCGCGCCTGGTCGAACTGACACGTAAACGTCGAACCTTTGCCGGGTTCGCTGGCGATGGTCAGGCGCGCCTGGTGCAGGTTCAGCACATGCTTGACGATGGACAGGCCCAGGCCGGTGCCGCCGGTGCCACGCGAGCGGCTCGACGACACGCGGTAGAAGCGCTCCGTCAGGCGCGCCAGATGTTCGGCCGGAATGCCGTAGCCGGTGTCGGTCACCGAGAATTCCGCGCCGCTCGGCGTACGCCGCCAGCGCATGACGATCTCGCCGCCGGTCGGCGTGTAGCGCACCGCGTTGCTGACCAGGTTGGAAAACGCGCTGTGCAGATCCTGCGGCGATCCGAGCAGGTCGCAATGCGCGCTGTCCTCCAGCACGATGCGGTGGCGGCCCTGGCTCAGCGCCTCGGCCTCCTTGCGGATCGTCGCAAACATCGGCGCCGTCGCCACGTGTTCATCCTGCAGACTCCGCTTCATCTCCAGCCGCGACAGGGTCAGCAGATCCTCGACGATCTGGCCCATGCGCCGCGATTGTGTACGCATTTCCGTGATGACCGGGGCGAGGGCCGGCACCTCCTCCGGATCGAGCAATTCGAGGTAGCCGTGAATCACGGTCAACGGCGTGCGCAATTCGTGCGAAACATTGGCGACAAAATCGCGGCGCACCTGGTCGAGCCGGGCGAGTTCGGTGATGTCGCGCGCGCGCAGCACGCGCTGGCCCTGGCCGAAGGCGATCAGGCTCGCATTCATGCGGATATCGCCATCCGCTGGCGCAGGAATTTCATCGGCGCGCGCTTCCCCGCTGCCCAGCCAGTCACCGAGCCTGCTGCCTTGCATGCGCTCGGCCAATGACACACCGCGGTCGCGTGGCCAGTGCAGGCCGAGCAGCCGTTCTGCTGCGCGGTTGATCCAGCGCACGCGACCGGCGTCGTCGAGCAGCACCAATGCATCGGGGAATGCCGCCGCCGCATCGCGCAGGTCGCGCAACTGCGCAGCGAGCCGGCGCGCGCGCGACGCCATCAGGCCGCCGTGGCCGAAAACCGGTAGCCGGCGCCGCGTACGGTCTGGATCAATCCATCCAACCGCCATGGCTGCAGGATCTGGCGCAGGCGGCGGATATGCACGTCGACGGTGCGCTCCTCGACGTAGACGCTACCGCCCCAGACATGATCGAGCAGTTGCGCACGCGAATACACACGCTCGGCATGGGTCATGAAAAAGTGCAGCAAGCGATATTCGGTCGGGCCGATCGGCACCGTTTCCGCGCCTGCGTACACGCGGTGCGCGGGACCGTCGATCTTCAGACCGCCGAGCTCGATGACACCGGTGCCGTCATCGCCGTGACTGCGGCGCAACACCGCCTTGATGCGCGCAATGAGTTCGCGCGTGGAGAAAGGCTTCACCACGTAATCGTCCACGCCGGCTTCCAACCCGCTGACGCGGTCCATCTCCTCGCCGCGCGCGGTGAGCATGATGATCGGCACCTCGGCGGTGAGCGTCTCGCGGCGCAGGCGCCGCGCCAGTTCCAGCCCGCTCATGCCCGGCAGCATCCAGTCGAGCAGGATCAGATCCGGCACCGTGGCCGCGATCGCGAGCTGAGCCTCGCGCGCATCCGCGGCGGCCATCGGCTCCATGTCCGCCTTGCGCAACGCGAACGCGACCATGTCGCGGATCGATCCCTCGTCTTCGACGATGAGAATACGTTTCTGCATTGTGACAGCCTATCGCAAAGTTTGCGGCACGGCGATTACAACCGGATTCGGTTACGGTTGGATGACAGGCGTCCCGGCGATCTCGGTCGTCAGGGTAAACTAGCCACCCGTTTCGCGAACCTCGCCGGATGCCACCAGCCGACCTCGCCCAGCACACCCCGCTGATGCGCCAGTACTTCGCCGCCAAGGCGGAGTATCCGGACACGCTGGTGTTCTTCCGCATGGGCGATTTCTACGAAATGTTCTACGACGACGCGCGCCGCGCGGCGCGGCTGCTCGACCTCACGCTGACCCAGCGCGGTGCGTCGGCGGGCGCGCCGATTCCGATGGCGGGCGTGCCGTATCACGCGGCTGAAGGCTATCTCGCGCGATTGATAAAACTCGGCGAGTCGGTGGCGATTTGCGAACAGATCGGCGATCCAGCACTCGCAAAGGGATTGGTCGAGCGCCGCGTGGTGCGCGTGGTCACGCCGGGCACGGTCACGGACGAGGCCCTGCTCGAGGAGCGCCGCGACAATTTGTTGCTCGCCATCGCCGCCGGCAAGCAAGGTTACGGGCTGGCGTGGATCGATCTGGCCGGCGGACGCTTTCTGCTCAGCGAGGCCGCCAATGCGGAAGCGCTGGCGTCGGAGCTCGCGCGACTGGCGCCGGCAGAAACACTGGTCGGCGAGGATGTAGCCTGGCCTGCATTCGTTGCCACCCTGCCCGGCCTGCGCAAGCGCGCGCCCTGGCATTTCGATGTGGACACCGCGCGGCGCCAGTTGTGCGCGTTCTTCAAGGTGAGCGACCTGTCCGGATTCGGCTGCGAGGCCATGCCGCTGGCCACTGCCGCGGCGAGCGCCTTGCTTGGCTACGTGGAGGAGACGCAGAAATCCGCGTTGCCGCACTTGTCGGGTCTGGCGGTGGAAAACGCCGTCGACACGCTGGCGCTGGACGCAGCCACGCGGCGCAATCTGGAACTGGATGCGCACCCGAGTGGCGACGTGCGAAACACGTTGATCGGCGTGCTCGACGAAACGATCACGCCAATGGGCGCGCGCGCGCAGCGGCGCTGGCTGCACCGACCGCTGCGCGATCATGCGCTGCTGCGCGCGCGCTATCAGGCCATCGACAGCCTGCTCGGACAGCGCCGCTTCGAGGCCCTGCGCGAAGTGCTGCGCGGCATCGGCGACCTGGAACGCATCCTTGCGCGCGTAGCGCTGCGCAGCGCGCGGCCGCGCGACCTGTCCACATTGCGCGACGGCCTGCTCGCCACGCCGAAATTGAAAGAATCCGTCGCTGGATGCGACAGTCCGCTCCTGCACGAGTTGCTCGATCGCCTCGGCGAGCACGCCGACTCGGCGCACCATCTCAGCGCCGCCGTGCTCGAACAACCGCCGGCCCTGCTGCGCGACGGTGGCGTGATCCGTCCGGGTTTCGACGCCGAACTCGACGAACTGCGCATGCTGTCGACGAACGCCGACCAGTTCCTTGTCGATCTGGAAGCGCGCGAAAAGGCCGCGACCGGCATCCCGACGCTGAAGGTCGGCTACAACAGCGTGCACGGCTACTACATCGAAATCAGCAAGGGCCAGTCGGACAAGGCGCCGACGCATTACACACGGCGGCAGACCCTGAAAGGCGCCGAGCGCTACATCACCGAGGAACTGAAGGCGTTCGAGGACAAGGTGCTGTCCGCGCGCGAGCGCGCGCTTATGCGCGAACGCGCGCTGTACGAGGGTTTGCTCGATTTTCTCGGCGCACGCCTCGAACCTCTCAAACGCGCCGCCGCGGCCATGGCCGAACTCGACGTGCTCGCGAACCTGGCCGAGCGCGCCGATGCGCTGAACTGGAAAGCGCCGCAACTCACCGATGCAGACGGCATCCACATCGTGCGCGGGCGCCATCCGGTGGTCGAGCGCGTGCGCGGCGAGCCGTTCGAACCGAACGATCTGGCATTGGACGACACACGCCGCATGCTGATCGTCACCGGCCCGAACATGGGCGGCAAGAGCACCTACATGCGCCAGTGCGCACTGATCGTGCTGCTCGCGCATATCGGCAGCTTCGTTCCGGCAGACGCGGCGGAAATCGGCCCCATCGACCGCATCTTCACGCGCATTGGTGCCGGCGACGACCTGTCGCGCGGGCAATCGACGTTCATGGTCGAGATGAGCGAAACCGCGAATATTCTCCACAATGCGACAACGTACAGTCTCGTGCTGATGGACGAGATCGGCCGCGGCACTTCGACCTACGACGGTCTGGCGCTCGCTCAAGCCTGCGCGGTGGAACTCGCCACACGCAACCGCGCATTCACCCTGTTCGCCACGCACTATTTCGAACTGACCGACCTGGCCGCGCAGTATCCGGGCATCGCCAACGTGCATCTGGACGCCATCGAATACGGCGACGATCTGGTTTTCATGCACGCGGTCAAGGAAGGTCCAGCCAACCGCAGCTTCGGCCTGCACGTCGCGGCCATTGCCGGCGTGCCGAAACCCGTCATCGCCGACGCACGCCGCTACCTCGCCGCTCTGGAACAACGCCATGCCGACGTCGAGCGCACGGCCGTGCCCGCCGCCGCTTCGCTGCAACTTGGCCTGTTCGCCGCGTCTGCGCCGTCGGCCGTCGAGGAAACGCTGCGCGAACTCGAGCCCGACACGATGACGCCGAAGGACGCGCTGGAAGCGCTGTATCGGCTCAAGAAACTCGTGTAGCGCACGCGCCGCTTCACGAAAGCGCAACAATCGCGACCTTGCCGCCGACTAGACTGCGCTGCCCGCAAGCTAGGAGCGCAGCATGATCCGACTCACTTTAACCTTGGCCATTGGAATCGCGCTCGCCAGTAGCGCCCTCGCGCAACAGCCGGACGCGTCGCTTGATATTTACGCCACGGCCGGCCAGCGGGTGGACATCGGACAAGGCCGGCACCTGAATTTGCGCTGCAGCGGCAAGGGCTCACCCGTCGTCATTCTCGAAAGCGGCAACAACGCCGACTCGATGACCTGGTTCAAGGTCCAGCCGGAGATCGCGCAGTTCACCCGCGTGTGTTCGTATGATCGCGCCGGCACCGGCTTCAGCGACGGCGGCCCGCCACCGCGCGATGTCGACGCACACGCCAAGGACCTCAGTGCATTGATCCTTGCCGCACATATCGCCACGCCCGTGGTGCTCGTCGGGCATTCCTATGGCACCAATATCGTGCGGCGCTTCGCGGACAAACACGCGGACGATGTCGCCGCCCTCGTCCTGCTCGATCCGCCGCCACAGGCCGTCGGTGAGTTTTCTCCTGAGTTCGAGAAAGCAGACGAAGAAGAACACCACGGCATGCTTGCCGCGATCCGTCATTGCGAAAAGGGCGCCGCGGCAAAAAAACTCGACGCATCCGAGTACAAGAGCTGCCTGCGCCCGCCCAATCCGCAGTTCAGCCCCAAGCTCAATGCCGCGATGCGCGCGAACAAAATGCGGCCGGCGTTCTGGCAAACAATGATTTCGATCACCGAGACCAACACTGAACTGTATCGGCAGCCGGTGTCGAAATCGGAAACGCATGGTGCGATTCCACTGCTGATCCTGCAACCGGACGCACCTTTCGAAGACGTGCCGCCGGAATTCCGCAAGGCGATGGAGCAGGCGCGCCTGAAAACGCAGCAGTCAATAGCGGCCACATCCGCGCATGGCAAGATCATTCCCGTCGCCCATTCCTCGCACGATGTGCAGTTGGATCGCACGGATGCGGTGATTGACGCCGTGCGTACGGTTATCCGGCACTGAATGCCGACACCCTAGCCGAGGATCCGCGCGTCTTCTAGAAAATCCGCGAACGCGCGGACTGCGGAATCGTCGTCGAACAGGGGCGACTGACGCGCGCGGATCATTTCGCGCAGAGCTTCGCGGCGCGGCGCATTGCCGATCAAGGCGACGGTCTTGGCGATGTAATCCTCCTCGCTCGTGGCGATCAACTCCGGGAGTTCCAGCATGCGCAGCATGGCCGACGTCTGCCGGCCGCGCGCCATCGCCCCTTCCCATGCCAGCACCGGCGTGCCGACGCTGAAAGCATCGAGACTGGTGCCACCGCCGGAAAACCAGGGCGAATCCAGCACCAGCGGCGCACGCGCGATGCCGGCGAGATAGTCGGCATGGTTCTGCACTGGCAGGAACACCAGAAGTTTGGCGGGATCGAGATGGCGTGTCGCGAACGCGGCCTCGATGCGCGCGCGAAACACGCGCATCAACGGCGGATTTCGCGTGAAGAAACCGATTCGCGCACCGGATTCCGCGGCGATACGCGCCAGCGTCGCGTCGAACGCGGGAATCAGCTTGATGAAATTCTGCAGGCACAGCACGAGCGGCGCATCGCTGGCCTGCGCATCAAACCACGCGCCATCGCCGGGCGGCGGCGGCAGCAGCGGCTGCGTGCCGAGTCCCGGCAGGCGCACGAGCTTTTCGCGGTAATGTGCGTCCGCATCGGTCGGTTCGAGTTCTGCGCCGCTGATGAAATAGTCGATATTGGCCGAACCGCTCGTGGCTGGATGGCCGTAGAGCGTGCATTGCACTGGTGCCAGGCGCAGCGCGGCCAGTGCCTGATGTTTCGGGTCCATGCCGATTTCGGGATAGACGAGCACGTCGAGCCGCGCATCGCGCACCGCGCGCGCGAGCGTGAGCGCGTCGGCCTGCGTCTGCACGATTGCGGAAACGCGGTCGGCGATGCGGCGGGTGTTGTCGTCTTCGCTGCCGCCATGCCAGACAAGCACCTCGAAGCGTTCGCGGTCGAGCCCTTCGATCAAGCGCGTGAAATAGCGCGATACGGTGTGCTGCATCAGGTGGCTGGCGACGATGCCCACGCGCACGCGTACACCGTGCGCGCGCGGCGTCCAGTCGCAGGGCTGCACGAGTTCCGGCGCGGCAGCGGACATCACGCGTGCAACGAGATCGCCGAATCGGCATTGCAACATGGTGTTGTCGCAAGGTTGATAATGCAGATGGAACGGCGCCACGCTGGCCGAGGCATGCACGGCTTCGTTGATCGCCGCGGGCGCATCGAGCTTCAATCCCGCATGCAATGCTTCAAGTCCGTCGCCAAACTGCGCGCGCGCCGCGTCGATTTCCACGTCGTCGCGGTAGATCGCGGGCAGGGTCAGCGCGCGCAGCCAGCGCACGCGCTCTGCGAATCCCGGCGGCGGCGTGGTCGTTGCGAACAGCTTGCGCGCGGCATCGGTTTCGCCCGCCTCGTTGAGCGCCAGTGCCAGTTCCAGCGCCGTCGCCGCGTCGTCGCGGTCGAGTTCGAGCGCACGGCGCAAAGTCGGAATCGCGTTGTCGATGTCGTGCAGCAGGCGCTGCGCGACGCCCAGCGCCTTCCACCACAAGGCTTGATCGGGTTCCTGCGTGAGCGCGGCGCGGGCGAAGTGCATGGCGTCGAACTGGCGACCGAGATCGGAAAGCAGCAGCGCGAGATTGCCATTGGTCTGCGCGCGATCCGGCGCGACACGCTGGGCGAGTTCGGCGAACGGCAACGCTTCGCTCAGACGTCCATGCTGGCGCAGCAGGTTGCCCAGGTTCGTCGCTGCGTCGGCGTGATCCGCGCGCCATGCGAGCACTTGCCGGTAACAACGGTCGGCCTCACCCGCCTTCTGCGCGGCCTCGAACGCAATGCCGAGATTGAACATCGCGTCGATGTATCCGCCGCGCACGGCCAACGCCTGGCGGAACGCCGCGATGGCATCGTCGTGTTTGCCGCTTTGGCGCAACGCCACGCCGAGGTTGTTGTGTGCTTCCGCGAAGGCGGGACGCACCTTCACGCTGGTGCGCAGATGCCTGGCCGCGAGCGCCGGATTGCCCGCCTGCAGCGCCGCGACGCCAAGCAGATGCCATGCGTCGGCGTTGTGCGGATCGAGCTTGGCCGCCCGCTGGTAATGGCTCTGCGCGAGTCCGATCTGGCCGGTGCGATGCAACGCCGCGCCCTTGTGCAATTGTTCGAGCGCCAGGCGCTGGTCGTCGGCGCTCATGCGGCGATCATACCGTCCGAGATCAGGCCGTCAGCAGTGCGTTGACGCGGCGCACGTAGGCAGCCGGATCCTCCAACGCCACGCCTTCGAGCAATTGCGCCTGATCGAGGAGCAGAAGGGCGAGATCGGCAGCGTGCGTGGAATCGGTTTCGATCCGCTTGACCAGCGCATGCGCCGGATTGATTTCCAGCACGGGTCTGGACGCCGGCACTTCGTGTCCGGCTTGCTTCATCAGGCGCAGCATGGCCAGACCCATGTCGTGCTCGTCCAGCACGATGCAGGCCGGCGAATCGGTCAGGCGCGTGGACACGCGCACGTCGCGCACGCGCTCGCCGAGGATGTCCTGCAATTTCTTCACCACGCTCTCGGCGGCCTTCTCGGTTTCCTTGCGCTGCTCGGCACTGGCGCCGCCGAGTTTGTCCAGTTCCAGATCGCCCTTGGCGACGTTGCGCAGTTTCTTGCCGGCGTACTCATTCAGATAGCCCGACATCCATTCATCGATGCGATCGACCATCAGCAGCACTTCGATGTCGTTGGCCTTGAGCGCTTCGAGTTGCGGCGAACCCTTCGCGGCGGCGTAGCCGTCGGCGGTGATGTAGTAAATCGACTCCTGCCCCGTCTTCATGCGGCCGATGTAATCGTCGAGCGAAACCGTCTGCGCCGCGCCGTCGGATTTCGTCGAAGCGAAGCGCAGCAGCTTGGCGATGCGTTCCTTGTTCGCAAAATCCTCGGCCACGCCTTCCTTGAACACATTACCGAACGTGTTCCAGAACGTGGCAAATTTTTCCGGCTCGTCTTTCGCCAACTTGTCGAGCAGGTCGAGCACGCGGCGCGTACAGGCGGACTTGAGCTTTTCCAGATTGCGGTTCTGCTGCAGGATTTCGCGGCTGACATTGAGCGGCAGGTCGTCCGAATCGACTACGCCGCGCACGAAACGCAGATACGCCGGCAGCAATTGCTCGGCCGCGTCCATGATGAAGACGCGTTTGACGTAAAGCTTCAGGCCCTTGCGCTCGTCGCGCCCGCCCATGAACAGGTCGAACGGTGCCTGCGCCGGCAGGTACAGCAGCGAAGTGAAATTCTGATTGCCCTCGACGCGGTTGTGCGTCCATGCCAGCGGGTCGTTGAAATCGTGCGAGATATGCTTGTAAAACGCCTGATATTCCTCGTCTTTCAGTTCCGCCTTGGGCCGCGTCCACAACGCAGACGCCTGATTCACGACCTCCCAATCCTTGATTGAATCGGCACCTGTGGGCTTGCCGTCTTCACCTTGCTTGGGCATGCGGATAGCGAAACCGATGTGATCCGAGTAGCGTGCGATCAGGCTGCGCAATTGCCAATCCTGCAGGAACTCGTCTTCCTCAGGCTTGAGATGCAGCGTGACCGCGGTGCCGCGTTCGACATCGGCCACGTTCGACAAGGTGTACTCGCCGCTGCCCGACGACTCCCAGCGCACGCCCTCGCCCGCCGCCACACCGGCCTTGCGCGTCACCAGCGTCACCTTGTCGGCGACGACGAAAGCCGAGTAGAAGCCCACGCCGAACTGGCCGATCAGGTTGGCGTCGGCCTTCTTGTCCGCGGACAAGGCTTCGAGGAACTTGCGCGTGCCGGAACTGGCGATCGTGCCGACGTTCGCGATCACTTCATCGCGCGTCATGCCGATGCCGTTGTCGCGGATCGTGATCGTGCGAGCATCCTTGTCGATGGAAACGTCGACATGCAATTCGCTGTCGCCGGCCAGAAGTTCCGGCTTGCCCAGCGCCTCGAAGCGCAGCTTGTCGCAGGCATCGGAGGCGTTGGAGATCAGCTCACGCAGGAAGATTTCCTTGTGCGAATACAGCGAATGCGTGACCAGATGCAGGACCTGGGCAACCTCGGCTTCGAACGGGCGGGTTTCGGTGGTGGCCGTCATGGGAATTCCCTCCAGAAGTCAATGCCATCCGGATATGGCCGCAGCATGCAAAATTCAACCACTGCACGCGCGACACGAAGCCGAGAACTCGGCACACGCAGGTGCCGCGAATCGGCTGCTCTGGAGCCGATTCGGCAAATGTGACGCGGCTTTGCCGCGGCCGTTTGATCGGAAACCGCGGCAGGATGCCCGGTTTTCCGATAATCCAGAAAAGACAAAGCGACCGTCGTTACCGACGGTCGCCTTGGACGAGGAGCACAGACGCGACTCAATGCTCCAAGAGGGATGTTGCGGATTACTCGGCCGCTGTGGCGTGCTTGGCCAGATCTTCCTGAATGCGCGCGGCCTTGCCTTCCAGCCCGCGCAGGTAATACAACTTCGCACCGCGCACCTTGCCGCGACGCTTGACCGCAACCGAATCAATCGCCGGCGAGTGCGTCTGGAACACGCGCTCCACGCCGGTGCCGTGGGAAATCTTGCGCACCGTGAACGCCGAGTTCAGGCCCGCGTTCTTCTTCGCGATGCAAACGCCTTCGTAGGCCTGCACGCGCTCGCGATTGCCTTCCTTCACCTTCACGTTCACGACGACCGTGTCGCCGGGCCCGAAGTCGGGCAACTTGCGCGAAATTTGCCGGGATTCGAATTGCTGCAGGATGTTCATGTCTTCACCACTTGTTGGGCTGGATTATATGCCGATATTTCGGCGGATTTACGGCCGATTTGATTAAAATTTCGTATCTTGTTGAAATTCAAGCAAAAGTTTTTCGTCTTCTCGATTCAGCTTCAAAAAGTCCAAAAGGTCTGGCCGGCGCTGCCAGGTCCGTCCGAGGGCCTGTTTCCGGCGCCAGCGCGCGATCGCGGCATGGTCGCCGGACATCAGCACCTCGGGCACGGCGCCCAATTCATGGCGCTCGGGCCTGGTGTAGTGCGGGCAGTCCAGCAGACCGTCGGAAAACGAATCCTGCCGGGCCGAATCCGCATCGTTCAGCGCCCCGTCCTGCAGGCGTCCGATCGCATCGATCAGTACCGCCGCCGGCAGCTCGCCGCCCGACAGCACGTAGTCGCCGATGGAAAGCTCCTCGTCCACCTCGTGCCGCACAAACCGCTCGTCCACGCCTTCGTAGCGCCCGCACAGCAGGATCAACCGCTTCCGTTGCGCGAGTTCGGCCACCTTGGCCTGCGTCAGCCGCTGTCCCTGCGGGCTGAGATAAATCGTGCGTGCCGGCTCCGCTGTCGCCGCCCGCGCCGCATTCAAGGCCGCGCGCAGCGGATCGATCAGCATCACCATGCCCGGCCCGCCGCCAAACGGCCGCTCGTCCACGCGGCGGTAGGCGTCGCTGGCGTAGTCGCGCGGATTCCACGCATGCACCGCCAGCAACCCACGTTCCTGCGCCCTGCCGATCACGCCGAATCCCGGCGCAACTCGCGACGAAGTCGGGGAAAAGCGAAATAACGTCAACTCTCATCGCGAAAACCTAAAACTCCGGATCCCAATCCACCGTGATCCGTCCCGCCTTCAAATCCACTTCTTTCACGAACTGCCCGGTCACGAACGGGATCAGGCGTTCGCGGATGCCGTCTTGCACCACCAGCACGTCGTTCGCACCGGTCGAGAACAAATGACTGACTTTTCCGAAATCCACGCCATCGACATTGACCACGGCGAGGCCTTCCAGATCCGACCAGTAATACTCGCCGCGCCTGGGTTTCGGCAACGCCGAACGTGGAACCTGAATCGTCGCGCCGATCAATTTCGCCGCGGCATCGCGATCGTCGTAGCCGGGCAGTCGGGCAACCATGCCCTTGCCCTGCTCGTGTCCTTGCGCTGCGGCGACCTCGAATTCCGAACCCGCCAGCGTCAGCCGCCACGGCCGGTAGGAAAAAATGCGCAGGCGCGGCTCGGTCCAGGACTCCAGCTTGACCCAACCCTCGACGCCGTGGATGCCGACGATCCTGCCGACCGTCAAAAGTCGATCGGCGAACACGTGCGCCGGATCAGGCCGCCTTGGCCTGCTTGCCGGCTTCCTTCATCAGCCAGCGCACCTTGTCGGACAACTGCGCACCCTTGGCGACCCAGGCGTTGACCTTCTCGGTGTCGAGCTGCAGGCGCACATCCTTGCCGGCGGCGACGGGATTGTAGAAACCCACGCGCTCGATGTTGCGGCCGTCGCGCGCCTTGCGCTCGTCGGCAACGACGATGTGATAGAACGGACGGCCTTTGGCACCGCCACGGGAAAGACGAATCTTGACCATGTTTATTTCTCGAGAATTTATAGGGTAAGAATTCACACGATCCAACCGGACGCACGCACAAACAGCTTGCGCGCGTCGGGAAAAACCGGGACCGTGAACCGCGCATTATAGCCGAAATCCGGGAAATACAAAGCCCCGCAAGGGCTTGGGTCGACCGGCCTCATCGCAACACCCGGATTAGCAACTGCGCATAGGCGCCGCTCGCCGCCAACGCCGTGATGGTCTGCTCGCCGGTGTCGGCGAAGGCATGCTCGAAGGGCTGGGCGGCGCGGGTTTGCCCTTCCAGCCTGCCGTTCACGAGCCACAGCACATGCCCGTGCTCGGCGCCCAGCGCGCGCAGTCGCAGGGTCGCCGGCTTGTCGCTGTTCGGTGCACGCGCGATCGCGGCGCCATCGGCGACGCCGTCGATGCGGATCGGCTGCGCGGCGTCCAGTCCGTCGGCGGCACAACCGGCTTGCAGCGGCGGCATGCTGCTGGCGCGGCGCAGGTCCGGCGCCAGCCACGGATAGGCCAGCGCTGGCCAACGCGCGACGTCCAACGTCCTTGCATCCCCTGTGGCGCAGCCGGGACTCAGGCGGCGACCGGTGTGCGCATCCACGCGCACCTGCACCAGACCCGCGCTCCAGATCGTGGCGTCGCGTTCGGGCAGCGTAGGCGGGATCACGCCATTGAGAATCCAGGCGGTGCGTTTTTGCTGGCAAAGTTGCGGATGCCTGGGATCGAACGCGAGTCCCAGCGGCCAGCAGACGTCGGACTGCGCGACGCTGCGCGGCGGCGGTTCGGGAGTGTCCGCCAGCACATTGCGCGGCAATCCGTCGATGGCCTCGAACATCAGCGGCAGCGCGGTGACGGCTCCGTACTGCCCGGGCAACGGCGTGCCGTCCGGACGCCCAATCCATACGCCGACCGTGTAACGCCGCGTCGTACCGATCGCCCAGGCGTCGCGATAACCGTAGCTGGTGCCGGTCTTCCATGCGACGCGCGGACGCGTGCCCGGATCGAAGGTGTCGAGCCGGTAGCCGGGACGCGGATTGGCTTCGAGCATGGCGCGCACGATCCACGCCGCGCCTTCGGATAGAACCCGGCGGTCGACGTTGGAATCGGCTGGCGTAAAGCGCACGCGCCCGGCGATGCCACCGCGATTGAGCGCGGTGTAGGCGCCGGCCAGATCTTCCAGTCGCGCGCCGCCGCCGCCGAGGATGATGGACAGGTTCGGCTCGACGCCACGCGGCAACCGGATCGTTAGTCCCGCATTGGCCAGGCGCGCGGTGAAACGCGACGGTCCAACGCGATCGAGCAAGTCCACCGCCGGTACGTTGAGCGATTGGCGCAACGCATCCGCCGACCGAAACCGGCCCGACGAAGGCCATGTCGAAATTGCCCGGACGGTACGTGCCGAACGATTGCGGCGCATCCACGAGCAGGCTTTCCGAATCGATCAGGCCGTCGTCCAACGCGAGGCCGTACAGGAACGGCTTCAGCGTGGACCCCGGCGAACGCCACGCACGCACCATATCGACATGGCCGAGGCGTGCCTCGTCGCCGAACGCGCCGGAACCGACATAGGCACGCGCTTCCAGCGTCGTGTTGTCGACCACGAGCAGCGCCGCCGAGGTGCGCTCCGGCAAATGCCCGAGGTAATCGGCGACGCGCGCCTCCAGCGCGCGCTGCAAATCGGCGTCGATCGTGGTGGTGATTCGCCGTGAATGCGGCTGGGCCTCGTGCAGGCGCTCGGCGAGCAGGGCCGCATGCAGCGGCGCCTGCAGTTCGCGCGCGGCCACGCCCTCGATGCGCGCATCGCGCACGCTGGCCAAGCTCCACGCGTGCAACGCGGCCATGCGCGCGAGCACCTTGTCGCGTGCAGCTGCGCGCCGCGCGCGGGTTGCGATCCGGGACGCAGCCGCGTCGGCGATTGCGGCAATACCGCGAGCAATGCCGCTTCGGCATGCGACAGGCGCGAGGCGGGTTTGCCCAGATATGCCCAGGACGCGGCTTCCACGCCTTCGATGGTGCCGCCGAACGGCGCATGATTCAGATACAGCGTGAGGATTTCGCGCTTGGACAGATGCGCTTCGAGCTGCAGCGCGCGCAGGATCTGGCGCAGCTTGCCGCCGACGCTGCGCGGCTGCGGTTCGATGATGCGCGCGACCTGCATGGTCAGGGTCGAACCGCCGGAGACGATATGCCCGTGGCGCACGAACTGTGCGAACGCACGTGCGAGCGACATCGGATTCACGCCCGGATGCCACCAGAACCAGCGATCCTCGTAGGTCAGCAACGCCTGCAGGTACAGCGGCGAGACATCGTCCGGCGTTACCGGATAGCGCCACGCGCCATCGCGTCCGGTGAACGCGCGCAACGGCGTGCCGTCGCGCGCGAGCACCACCGTGCTGCCGCCGTTCGCGTCCGGCAGCGGCAGCGGGAAACAGGCGGTCGAGCACGAAGGCATGATCGCGACGAAAACCGCGAAAGCGATCCCCGCGCGCTGAGCCAACGCAACGCTCGAACGCGCAAACCTCCCGCTCCCTCGGCGCCAGCGCGCGAAAGGAACGGGAAGCGCTAGATTCACGGCTCGACCACCTTGATCGTCGCCGGCTCGCTCTTGCCGATGCCGCGCGACTGCGCGAGGTACATGTCCTCGATCAGCGGCGGCGGCACGAGATACGTGCCCGGCGACACCGCGCGCACCAGGTAGAACACGTGCGCGGCCTGGCCCTGGTCGAGCTTGAGCGCGGCGACGTAGCGGTCGTCGCGGAATTCCTCGTGACGCACCTCGGCGGCCTGCGCACGATCGGACAGCGTGATGCCGTCGATCACCACACCGGCCCATTGCTTGGCGTCGGTCAGGTTGAAGTTCTCGATTTCCAGTCCGCCGGGCAACAGATCGGTCATCAGCGCATCGGGCATGGACTGGCGCGCTTCGAGGGTCAGGCCCACGATCAGCGCATCGCCTTCCTTGAGCGGCGCCGGTGTCCACGGTTTGCCATCGAGCGTGTAGAACGCGCGACGGATGGAGACGTAGTGGTCGTCCGCCGTCGGCGCAGTCGTCGGCACGCCGGCGATGTCGGTGCTCACGTACATGCGGCACGTCGCCGGTCGGATTCAGGCGCACGCCGGCGCGCAGGTCGGCGGCATCGAAGGCGCGGCTCCAGATGCGGTCGGGCGAGAGTTCCGTCGACTTCGCACCGATCGCGAGCGTGCCCGCGACGACGGTGTCGCCGTTACCGATCAATTCCTTGCCCAGCCGCGCGATCGCGATCTGTTCCTGCGTGCTCAGCCAGCTCCAGTGGAAACCATAGCGCTTCTGTTCGGCGTCTGCATCGCGCTGCTGCGAAGTGAGCGAACGCGCCAGCTCGAACACGCGCGCGTCGTACTCGGGCTTGGCGAGGCCGTATTTGTGCGTGAGCGCGACCATCAGCGCGGTGTCGCGCAGATCGGAGCCGTAATCGCCGAGATACCAGGGCCGATCGACTTTCTTCGCGAACGCCTCGGCAATGGCCTTTTCCGCGCGCGGCTGATCGCCCATCAATTTCAGTGCGATGCCCAGATGCACCAGCGGCAGCGCCGTGATCGACTTGGCGCGGTCGTTGTCGAACAAGCGCGCGCAAGCGTGCCGAGCGGCGCACGATTCACGCGCGCGAGCACGATAACCCGAATACGCCTCGTCGGCGAAGCGCATGCGCATCGCTGTGCTCGTAGTCGTAGTACGGATGCCCGCCGGCGAGCAGATCGTCGTTCAGGCGTTTGAGCGCCTTCTGCAGTACATCGTCGGAGACGACGAAGCCTTCGTCACGTGCGCTTTCCAGGAAATCGACAACATACGGCGTCAGGAAACTCGGCACATAGCTGTCGCCGCCCCACATCGAGAAATGCCCGGACGGGATCTGCATCGAGGCGATGCGTCCGATCGCCGCATCGATGCGCTGCTTGCGCTGATCCGGCGTCAAGCCGGCAACGTGCAGGTTGTCGGCGGTCTTCTCGTCCAGCAGCAGATTGCCCCAGGCCTTGCTCGTGGTCTGCTCGATGCAGCCGTAGGGATATTGCAGCAGTCCGCGAGCGCACTCGCAAAGGGCAAGCGGTGGCAGACTCGATACGGTCAGGCGCGCCTTCACCGAATCCGGCAGCAGGCCGTCCAGCGCGTCGGCTCCGAGCGTGATCGGCGCGAGCTTGTCCAGCGAACGGGCGCTGCTGCGCAGCACGGCGGGCCAGGCCGCACGCACCGGCAGATCGAAGTGCCGGTCGATCCTGATGTCGCCACCCGATTTCGAAAGCGAGGACGAAAGCGATGTCGCGCTGACCTCGATCTTGCCGACGCCATAGCCCGGCTGCGCGGTCAGCGGGAAATTCAGCGTGGTCTTGGCCTGGTCGGCGAGCTTGACCTTGCGTTCGCCCTGCGCGATCGCGAGCAATTTGTCGGCACTCACCTTCACTGCGAACTCGCGTTCGCTGCCGGAGAAGTTCTGCAGGTCGAGCGTGACCTGCGCCTTGTCGCCGGGCGCGAGCACACGCGGCGTGGAAATCTCCGCGACCAGCGGCGCGCGCACCATCGGTTTCGGTGTCGTTCGCGCCGTAGCTGTTTTCGCCGAACACCAGCGCGGTGACGCGCACCGTGCCGTTGAAATCCGGCATCTTCAGCGCGACCGTGGCATTGCCCTGCGCATCCAGCGCGACCGCCCACTGAACAGGTCCACGGTCTGCACGTGCGCGGTCGGGCGCCGCGCCTGCGGCAGCGCCGCCAGCGCCATGTCGCCGCCATAGCGCAGTTTCGCTGCCACACCGCCGTCGAAACTCTCGATCACGCGCCCGTACAGATCGTAGGCATCCACGCCGAGACGGCGCTGCGCCGAAGAACCAGCCGAGTCGGATCGGGCCGCGCGAAACGCGTGATGTTGAGGATGCCGACATCGACCGCGGACACGGTGACGAACGCTTTCTTGCCCGCGAGCGCCGGCGCCTTCACCGTTACCGGCAGATCGATTTCAGGTTTCATGGTCTTCGGCGCGTCGATCGCAACATCGACTTTGCGTGCGCTGCGGTCCATGGGCACGAAGGCTTCGCCGACCGCGCGCGCCGGCGTGATCTTGTCCGTCGCCGAACCGCCGCGGAAGACGAGCGCGGTCAGGTACACGTCGTGGCGTTCCCAGTCCTTGGTGACCGGAATCTCGAACGTCGCGCCGGGCTTGGCGTCGATGTCGCGCGTGTACAGCAGATGGTCGGACTCGACCAGCAGCACGCCCGGCCCGGCATGCGGCGGCGTGACCGTCACTTTCAACGTGTCGCCGGTACGGTAATTCGGCTTGTCGAGCGCGAGCTTGACCTTGTCCGGGCGCGCCTCCTTGCCGCGGTTGTCGTCGTTCCAGCTCCAGCCGGCGAAGAACGGAAAACGCATCGTCAGCCCGGTCGCGGGATCGGTCACTTCGAGGCGGTAATTGCCCCACTCCACCGGCACGTCGATCTTGGCGGTGCCGCCGGCGGGAACGTCGACGGCCTGCGACTGCGCGTCCTCGTAGTTCACGTTGTAGTCGAAGTGCCAGCCGCTTTCGTTATCGTAGGTCCAGTGATAGGCGCGGTTCTCGCGCACGAGTTTCACACTGAGCTTGCTCGCCGCGAGCAAATCGCCTTTCGCGTCGCTGCGGATCAGCTCGAAGCCGGCGCGCGCGTTCGCGTTGGAGCCGTCCTTGGGATCGAACAGCGGTCGCACGCCGACCAGCGCGTCGGCCGGCCACATCGTACGCTTGAGCGTACGCGTAACCGTGCGCCCGCCGGTTTCGTAGACGCTGCCGGAAACGATGGCGGCGACGGGCGCGTGGGTTTCTTGCCGTCGAGTATCGCGATGTCGGTACGTCAGCTTGCCCTGGTCGTCGAGCGTGGTGTCGACCACGTCCTTGGCTTCCTTGGGCAAGTCCAGGGTCGGATCGCCGAAGAAATAATCGGCGTGCGCATCCACCGGATGCACGTCGGGCGCCAGCGTCAGGCGCGCGGTGAAACGGTTGCCGGCGGCGGGAGCGCCGTAGAGGTAATCGGACTCGACTTCAAGTTTCAGCGGTGTGCCGGGCGCAATCGTCGGCGTCGCGCTGGTCAGGTCGAGCTTGAGTCGCTCGGGCAGGAACTCCTCGATGCGGAACGCGATGCTCTGCGTCGCTTCCTTGGCAGCCGGATCGAGGCGAAACTCGACCTGCCACTTGCCGGTCGGCGCATCGACGGGAATCGTGTGTGACCAATCGAAGTAGCCCAGGTCCTTCGGCTTCGAGTTTGGCTTCGGCGTATGGCCGTCCATCGGGCTGTTTCAGCGTGGCGAACAATGGCTGCGGCTTGATCGGATTGCCGTCGTAGTCGCGCAGCAGCGCGGACAGACGAATCGTCTCGCCGGGACGGTACAGGTCGCGCCCGGACCAGGCGAACACGTCGAACCATTCCTGCTTGCGCCCGGCGACGGCGAAATCGGAAACATCCAAGCGCCGGCTGGTTGAACGGCAGGATCGACACGTCCTTGCCGCTTTTCGCGGTCAGCACCTGATCGGCTTTGAACGCGTAGGCGAGCAGCGCATTGCCGTCCGCACCGGTCTTGCCGGCGACGACGGTATCGCCTTTCGCATCGACAACTGTCAGGTCGACGTCGCCGAGCGGCGCACCGGTTTTCAGTGACGCCGTGTGCACGAACAGCGTGTCCTTGTAGGCGCGCGTGTGCAGGCCGATGTCGCTGACGAAGAAGAAACTCGTGTCGTACTGGTCGCGCAAGGACCCGGCGCGGCGCATCGTGGCGAAATACAGCCCCGGCTTGGACAACTCCGCGATGTTCTGGATCGGCAGGTAGGACAACGCACGTTCGTTCTGCTTGCCGTCGAGGGTGAAACGGTTCGCATAAACCGAATCCGCGATCTGCGTCAGCGGCTTGCCCTTGCGGCCGTACCAGCCGTATTGCGGATCCAGGTCCCAGCCCGAGCGCTTGCCGTTGCGCTGGTAGGCGGCGAAAAAATTCGACAGCTCGCCGTCACGCACGCGGAAGAATTCGACGTCGACATCCTTGACGTTGACCGACACCACCGGCAGTCCGCGCGAATCGCGCGCCGGCAGCACGCTGCCCTGCGAGGCGAATCCGGCTGCTGGTTCCATCGGACCAGTGTAGACGTCGCGATCGATCGCCTTGCCGAGCGTCTTGCCGTCCGCAGCGGCGACCGTGTCCTTGATGCGCACCGTGTAAGTCGCGTCGGCCTTGATGTAGGGGAAACGCAGGGTCTTGCCGTCTTCATCCAGCGCCCAACTGCCGTTGACCACGCCGCCTTTCGCGTCCTTGACCTCGATCAGGGTGTCGAAGGCTTGCGCACCGGCGAGGCGGTGCGAGAATTCCAGCGCGATCGCGAGCTGGCCCTGGAATTGCTCCGGATGCGCCGAGGCGAGCACGAAAGCCTGCGGCGCCTCGTTTTTCGACTGCCTGCGCGGCAACGGGCGCCTTGCCCTGCACCGGCGGCAGCTTGTTTTCCGGCTTGCCGCACCCGGCGAGCAGGATGGCAAGCGCAGCAGCACATGGCGCGGCGCGACGCAACGCGAAGGTCGAACGCATCATTGGTGGTTCCCAGGGCCGGAAGTGGCGCCAGTATATCCGCCGAATTGTGGCGGCAAAGTGATGAATCGTGGACGCGCCGCGACAGGCGCATGACCGAGAACTACGGCGCGAATCCGCGGATATCGAAACCGTTGCGGAAGATGCCTTCGGTGGTGCCGGCAGGCGCGCCCTCCGCGATCCAGTCGTAAATCAGCGCGATCTGCTGCGCGGTCAAGCCGCCGGCATAGTTGTCCAGCGGCATGCGTGCGCCGGCGCCGCTATTGCCGCCCGGGTCGTCGCAGTCCACCTTCATGAACAAAAGACTTTGTTCGGGGTGGTTCGGGACGACGTAGACATAGCCCGGATACCAGGGACTTTGCACGTCGATCAGATTGCGGTAAGGCGACGGCGAATCGGCCGGATCGAGATCCAGATCGCCGGTCGGCACGGTCGCGCCGCCATTTGTCGTATGGCAATCCGCGCAACCATTGCCGTTCCCGTTGTAGTTGGTGAAGATGCCCTCGATCGCCGCACCGAACTGGATGCCGCCGTAGATCGGCGCCACGTCCTGAATGCTGGTGCAACCGCTGGGCACGCCTGCATGTACCGCGCAACATGCTAAGGACAGCGCGGTCGCGAAAACCAGCGCGATCGTCGCTCTGGTCTTCACACGAAACCGAGATTGCTCGTGCCGAAATCGGCGAGATTGGGAAAGATCGTCGCCAGGTCCGCCGCCGAGGTGATTCCCATCCACTGCGCCAGCGTCGCGGCGTACTGCTCGACGCCGATACCGGGGATCATCTGCCCGCGCGGGAAATTGTTCGGTGCGTTCAGGGCCTGGTCTGGGAAACCCGCGATCGGCCCGCCGCCGTTGCTGTACAGCTTGCCGCCCTTGACCGCGCCGCCGAGCGCCATCTGCACCGTGCCCCAGCCATGGTCGGAACCCGAGCCGTTGGATTGCAGCGTACGCGCGAACTCGGACATGGTGAACACGGTGACGTTATTCTGCGCGTTGACATCGCCTGGACCCATGCAGGTCCAGAACGCGTTCAGCGCCTGCGAAAGGCTCGTGAGCAGGGCGGCATGGTCGTTCGTGCCGGTCATCATTCCCGAGTGCAGGTCGAAGCTGCCGAGGTTCACGTAGTAGATCTGCCGTGTGGCGTAGTTCTGCGCCATCGACAGCTTGATCATCTTCGCGACCGTCTGCAGTTGCGCAGCGAGCGAATTGCCGGACGGAAACGTCGTGCTCAAAGTCGTGCCGGCCAGGTTCGTATCGAGCAGGTTGAACAGGTCGCGACCGCGCTGGAAGATCTGCGCATACCCGCCGGCGAAATCGTTCGCATAGGTTTCGCCGAGCAGGGTTTGCAGCGCCGTGTCGCGCGCATTCGTCGAGGCCGAACACGGCGCAGAGTTGCACATGCCGGACAGTTTGGTCAGGCCGCCGGATGAAATCTGGTACGGAATCGTGCCCACGCCGACTTCGTAGCGGTTCGCGCCGGCAATGGAAATGCACGGTGACAACTGCGTGTTCGGGTTTCCGGACTTGAGCACGTCGCCGCACTGCCCGCCCCAGCCCAGCGTGATGCCTTGTGCGGCGTAGGCCTGCTGCCATTGATTGGTCTGGTCGGCATGCGAGAACAATTGCGCCGGATAGTTGGCGGAGCTCGCGTTGTAATCGGTCATCGTGATCGGCTTGACCAGCGATCCGGCGTTGACCACGAAAGCAAGGTTTCCCTGGTTGAACAGTTGCGTCATTTCCGGCATGGCCGGATGCAGGAAGTACTGGTTCGTCGCCGAATCCGGGTCGTTGCCATCGACGATTTTCTGCAGCGCGACCTGCGAACCGGTCGGCAACGCCAGTCCCAAGCCCCCGGGATTGTTCGTCGCATCGTAGACGCCGCTGCGCGATGCTGCGTACGTATTGTAGCGCGTGTTGTCGAACGGCACGAGCATGTTCCAGGCATCGTTGCCGCCGTACAGATACACGCACACCAGGGCCTGATACGTCGACGAAACACTGGTGCTGGCGAGCGCCGTGCCGAGCATGCGCAGTTGCGGCAACAGCGCCGCGGCGGTGCCGCCACAGGCGACGCAGCCCAGGTTGCGCAGGAATTCGCGGCGGGAATTGCGGGAATGGCTCATGACGTTCTCCTTCAGCGCTGCGCGGCGAATTCAGGCGACAGCATGGCGACATAAATTGCCGACCAGGCCTCTTCCTGTGGTGTCATGTTTGTGGCCGCGATCTGGCTGGCCAGCATGGTCGCCAATGCCGTTTGCGTGGCCGCGGACATGCTGCCGTAGAACAGATCTGCGTTGACCGTGGCGACCATCGCGGCCGGATTCCCTGCGTTCGCGACAAGCGACGACAGATCGATCAGCGGTCGATCCGTCGGCGGACCCGGCATGCCTAGGTACGCCTTGGCGGTGAATCCGTAGTAGGTATCGGCCGTGGTGTAGATCGTCGATTCGTTGGTGATCTGCAATTCCGGCGAATACAGGCCGTTGTCGGCGAACGTGCCGGGCTGCTGGTAGTCCGGCAGGTAGAAATTGAACACGGTCGGCGACTCCAGCGGCGCCTGGCCGAAATTGCCGAGGAACCCGCCATTGCCGATCATCGCGATCTGGCCGTACGGCATCCGGCGCCGGCGCCTGCGCGTTGAACGCGCGCCACAGTTCGGTCAGGCGCAGCACCGGCTCGCGCAGCTTGCCATAGCCGTCGCAATTCGCGCTGCCGCACGGCGGCGGCGGATTCACGGCTTCCGGATCGGTCAGGATCGCCTTGATCACGTCGCCCAGATCGTTGCCCGGCTTGTCGAAAACCGTGGCAATGCGCTGGATGTACGCCGGCGACGGATTGCTCTCGACGAAGCGCTGGATCAACTGGCGCGAGATGAACGGCGCCACGTTCGGGTGCGTGGCGATGATCGGCGAGTTCGTCGGTCACGTCCTGCGCACAGGTCTGGTTTGCCGCAATCATGGCTCCGCCGAGCACGGTCTTGACCGTGATGTCGTGGCGCATCTGGTTGCTGCTGGCCGGGAACAGTTCCGTTCCCCAGCACGCCATCGGATCGTACTCACCGGCAAACGTCAGGCCGCCGCCGTAGAAACTTGGCGGATTCGTCGGCGCATCGCTCCAGGTGAATCCGGTGAACACCTTGGCCGTCTGGGTGATGACGTTCTGGTCGTAGGTCGGCACCGGTTGGCCGCCTTGCAGTCACCGGCGAGAAATCCTTGTTGCGCTCGATCAGGCCGATGGAAAACAACTGCATCACTTCGCGTGCGTAGTTCTCGTCCGGGCTGGTGGTCTGCACGCCGCCCACGATCGTCGCCTTGACGTTGTGGAACGCGTTCAGGTAGCGCCCCATCATCGGATGCCAGGTCACGTTGAGCAGGACCTGCGCGTAGGGCAGGAACGCCGATTCGGCCAGCATGTCCTGGTATTGCGACAGCGGCACCATGTAGTTGTTGCCGATGCCGCTGGCCTGGTCGGAGACGACGAAGATCTGGCTCAGCGCATAGGCCATGCGCTGGCGCAACTGGTCGGGCGCGTAGACCGCCTGCCAGAAAAAGCGGTTCAGCCGGATCGTGTTGGTGACCTTCTCCCCCGCATTCACGATTGCCTCGACGGTGGGCTCGCCGATGGTCGCCGGCTTGGACAACTGCTCGTCGATCCACTCGCCGTAACCTTGCGCCATCAGATAGGCGATGTCCGCCTGGGTCGGCCCGAACGTGGCCTGGGTCAGGAAGCGCGCGGCGGCATCGACGCTCGCCGGCTGGTCGGCCGGGATGTCGAAACGCCCCTTGAATATCTGATCATGAACGCTCGCGCCGGCCAGCGGCGCGAATCCCAACGCGAAGACACACGCGATGGCCTGCTGGCGGCTTGCATGTCTCGACCCTCGTGTCTGCGGCGGTGCGATCATGGCGAACGCACCGGCACACGCGAGGTTGACATCGCCCATGGGGCGAACCGCGATCGAGTCTCACACTTTGGCAACGCGAAAGAATCAGCGACCGGGCATGCCGCCCGGCGGCAATCCGCCACTCCCCATTCCCTTCATCGCCCCGCCGAGTTGCCGCATCAGGCCCTTGATGCCGCCATTGGCCATCTTCGACATCATTTTTTCCATCTGCATGTATTGCTTGAGCAGGCGGTTGACGTCGGCGGGCTGCATGCCCGAGCCGCGCGCGACGCGCGCCTTGCGCGAGCCGTTGAGCAGGTCCGGGTGGCGGCGTTCCTTCTTCGTCATCGAATTGATGATCGCCACCATGCGGTGGATCTCCCTGTCGTTGACCTTGGACTTCACCGAGTCGGGCAAGGAGCCGACGCCGGGCAGCTTGTCCATCAGCGAAGCCAGTCCGCCCATGTTGAGCATCTGCGCGAGCTGGTCGCGCATGTCGTTCATGTCGAAGCGCTTGCCCTTCATCACCTTCTCGGCGAGCTTCTGCGCCTTTTCCTTGTCGACGTTCTGCTCGACCTGCTCGACCAGCGAGAGCACGTCGCCCATGCCGAGGATGCGCTGCGCGATGCGATCCGGATGGAACGCATCCAGGCCGTCGGGTTTTTCGCTGACGCCGAGGAACTTGATCGGGCGTCCGGTGACGTAGCGCACCGACAGCGCCGCGCCGCCGCGCGCATCGCCGTCGGTCTTGGTCAGGATCACGCCGGTCAGCGGCAGCGCTTCAGAGAAGGCTTTTGCCGTGTTCGCCGCGTCCTGACCGGTCATGGCATCGACCACGAACAGGGTTTCGATGGGATTGAGCGCCGCGTGCAGGGCCTTGATCTCGTCCATCATCTGCGCATCGATGGCCAGGCGCCCGGCGGTGTCGACCAGCAGCACGTCGGCGAAATTCTTCTTCGCCGCGTCGACGCGCGGATTTGGCGATGGCGACCGGATTCTGATCGCCCGCGCTCGGATGGAACAGCACGTCGACCTGCTCGGCGAGCAGGCGCAACTGCTCGATGGCGGCCGGACGATACACGTCGCAGCTCACGACCATCACTTTTTTCTTCTTGCGCTCCTTGAGGAACTTCGCGAGCTTGGCAACCGTGGTGGTCTTGCCCGCGCCCTGCAGGCCGGCCATCAGCACGATGGCCGGCGGCGCGGCGGCGAGATTCAGGTCGGCATTGGCCGTGCCCATCACTGCGGTCAGCTCGTCGCGCACGACCTTGACCAGCGCCTGGCCCGGCGTGAGCGACTTCAGCACTTCGGTGCCCACCGCGCGCACCTGCACGCGCTGGATCAGCGCCTGCACCACCGGCAGCGCGACGTCGGCCTCGAGCAGGGCGATGCGCACTTCGCGCAGGGATTCGCGGATGTTGGCCTCGGTCAGGCGCGCGCGCCCGCGCAGGCGTTCGATGGTGGAGGAAAGGCGCTGGCTCAGGGATTCGAACATGATGCGATACGGTGGAATCTCAGGGGGCGCGCAGTATACCAGCGCCGCATCGTTCCTTCGCCGCGCCAGCTATGCGACACTGGCATCCATGCCGATTCGATCTGCTCGCCGCTGATCTCGGCCGCGCTGTACCTGTGCGCGGCATGGCTGTTCGCGCGCCCGCCGCGCACATGGACGTTGTTCGTCGCCGCCGCGGCGGTGCTCACACACGCCGCGATTCTGGTCGGCCAGCACGGCGGCGGCGTGGACCTGCACTTCTTCGCCGCGCTGTCGCTGGTCGCCGGCTGCGTCGCCGCACTGTGCCTGCTGGTGAATATGGCCCGACCGGTGGCGACGCTCGGCGTGATCGTTTTCCCGCTCGCCGCGATCCTGCTGTCGATCGACGTGTTTCTCGCCCCGCACACCGAGCCGCTGCCGATCGACTGGCAGATCAAGCTGCACGTCATTTTTTCCTTGCTCGGGTTTTCCGTGCTCAGCGTCGCCGCCGTGCTGGCGATCCTGCTCGCCCTGCAGGAGCGCGCCCTGCGCGCGCGCCGCTTCGACGGCATCGCCGCCGCCCTGCCGCCGCTGACCCTGACCGAAGCCCTGATGTTCCAGATGATCGGCGCGGGCTTCGTGCTGCTGACGCTGGCCATCCTCATCGGCTTCCTGTTCGTCGACAACGTGTTCGCCCAGCACCTGATCCACAAGACCGTGCTCAGCATCGGCGCCTGGATCGTGTTCGGCACCCTGCTGCTCGGGCGCTGGCGCTACGGCTGGCGCGGCCGCCGCGCGGTGCGCCTGACCCTGATCGGCATGGCCCTGCTGCTGCTCGCCTTCTTCGGCAGCCGCTTCGTCCTCGAACTCGTCTTGAAGCGCGTACCTTGATCGCGGCGCACGCGCTGTGCAGAATCGGCACATGAGCAAGCCAGCCAACGCCGCCGAACGCCGCCGTTTCCAGCGCTTTCACTTCGAAGGCACGGTGAAGCTGTATTCGGACAAGGCGATGTGGGAGAGCAAGCTCGACGACATCTCGCTCAAGGGCGTGCTGATCGAACATCCGCCCGGCTGGAACGGCAAGATCGGCTCCAGCTACCGCATGGACCTGCGCATCAACAACTCGGTGATCATCAGCATGGGCGTCACCGCCGCGCACATCATGCCGCACCGCATCGGCTTCCAGTGGCAGAAGATCGACCTCGACAGCTTCGCCGAACTCAAGCGCCTGGTCGAGTTGAACCTGGGCGATCCGGCAATATTGAATCGCGAGCTATCGGCGCTGGGTTGAAGAGACCTGCTGCGCCGCGCGTGCGTTGAAATAGTTTTGCGCGTGCGCTGACTCTTCCGGCTTCGGTCGATAATCGATCCAGACGTCCGTGGCCTTGTTCTTGTAACGGATCATGCCGTCCTTCACGTCGATCTCATAAAACGGGAACGCCTGGCGCAGATTGAAAAACGCCGCCGGCGCGAAAAGGATGATGTCCGCCGCCAGATGTCCGCCCTTGAACTTGAGCGGCAGAATTCCGTAAAACGGCGGGTCGTTCGCGTCGACCGCCTTGAACTCGTAATTGCCGAAACTGGTTCCCTTCAAGTTTTGTTTCGCGGGCAATTCCAGGTTTTTCTCCTGAATCTGAACAACCGTCCCGGGTTGCGCCGAACTGATCGTGCTCAACGTTGAACACGCGCCCAGACCAACCGCTCCGGCGATGACCAATAGATTCCCCAAGCGCACGCTCATCCGTTTTCCTTGTTGGCTCTTTTGTCGATTCTTCCACGCGCCAGCCGTCGCGGTCAATACGACCACCCCGGCTAAATCACCGCCGCAATCGCCTCAGCGAGCCGTTCCACGGACACGATTTCCATGTCGCCGATCCGCGTTTTCTTCGGCGCGTTCGCCCTGGGCACGATGGCTTTGAGAAATCCGTGCGTCGCGGCTTCCTTCAGGCGCTCCTCGCCGTTCGGCACCGGGCGGATTTCGCCGGACAAGCCCACTTCGCCGAACGCGACGGTTTTGTCCGGCAGCGGCCGGTCGCGGAAACTCGACAACACCGCAAGCAGTACGGGCAGGTCCGCCGCCGTTTCCTGCACGCGGATGCCGCCGACCACGTTGACGAAAACGTCCTGATCGTAAACCGCCATGCCGCCGTGGCGATGCAATACCGCGAGCAGCATGGCGAGGCGATTTTGTTCCAGGCCCAGCGCAACGCGGCGCGGATTGCCGAGCGAGCTCTGGTCCACCAGCGCCTGCACTTCCACGAGCAGCGGTCGCGTGCCTTCGCGCGTGACCATCACCGCGCTGCCCGGCGTCGGCCCGGCGTGCGCAGACAGGAAGATCGCCGACGGATTCGGCACCTCGCGCAGGCCCTTGTCGCACATCGCGAACACGCCCAGTTCGTTGACTGCGCCGAAGCGGTTCTTGAACGCGCGCAGCACGCGGAAACGGCTGCCCACTTCGCCCTCGAAATACAGCACCGCATCGACCATGTGCTCGAGCACACGCGGACCCGCGATGCCGCCTTCCTTGGTGACGTGACCGACGAGAAAAATGCTGGTGCCGGTTTCCTTGGCGTAGCGCACCAGCCCGCCGCGGATTCGCGCACCTGCGACACCGAACCCGGCGCAGCGGTCAGCGATTCGGTCCAGATGGTCTGGATGGAATCGATCACCAGCACACGCGGCTTGTCCTTGGCCGTCATCTCCAGAATGCGCTCGATGCAGGTTTCGGCCAGCGCATGCAGCGGTTCCAGGGCGATGCTCAGGCGCTGGCCGCGCGCGGCGATCTGCGCGAGCGGATTCCTCACCGCTGACATACAGGCTTTTCAGGCGCGCGCCGAGCGCGCCCAGCACCTGCAACAGCAGCGTGGACTTGCCGATGCCCGGATCGCCGCCGACCAGCACCACCGAACCCTGCACCAGCCCGCCGCCGAGCACGCGGTCGAGTTCGCCGATGCCGATTTGCGTGCGCACCTCGGCCTCGGCCGCGACTTGCGTCAACGGCGACGATCCGCGCCGCGCGCCGCACCCGCGTAGCCAGTGCGCTTGACCGCGCCGGCGGCCTTCGCCGGCTCGACCACGAACTCGCTCAGCGTGTTCCACGCGCCGCAGGACTCGCACTGACCCTGCCACTTCGTGTACTCGGCGCCGCACTGGTTGCAGACGTAGGCGGTTTTGGATTTGGCCATCGCTATTGTTTGTCCAATTTCGTGTTCGCGCTTTCGATTTCGCGCTGCGCTCCAGAGCCGAATCCGACCATTTCGAGGATATCCTCGAAATGGTCGGACGCCTTGCGACCAATGGAATGGCAAGCCTCGCGGGCGCGTTCGATCACCGGCTGAAAATGTCGATATTCGGAATAGTCCAGCACCTTGGCTAATTCTCGTGCTTTCCAGAATTCATTGGTGGCCTCGTCCACATGCCGCATGGCGTGGAACGTGGAGAGATGCTTTTGCTCGATGTATTTCTCGGTCACGCAGAACTCTCCCGCTCAGGCGCAGCCCAGCTGCCCAGTGCAACGGCGCGCTGTATCGGTCAACGGTGTCCTTCGGCCTCCTTGCCGACCACCTGCCCAGCCATTCGCGCATCTGCGAGCTGTTGACGTTGTCGTTTTAATCCCAGCCTTCGTTGCCGGTGTTGTATGGCGGATCGATGTAGATGCACTTCACCTGCCAGCCGCAATGCGGCAGCAGCGCCTTGAGCGCGAGCAAGTTGTCGCTTTCGACGATGAGATTGTCCGCCGTGTTGGCGGGCGCTTCGACTTCGCGACCCTGCAGGCCGCTACGCTCAGCGCGAACGGAACACGACTGTTCCGGCACATCGTGCAGTAGACGGAACGGCACCTCGGCATCGTGCCGCACTACCGCGTCCTTGCCGATCCAGTTCAGTACGGGCATGGGGTCGGAGTCCACGTCGGGTATCTGTCACGGTGGTACCACTGCAACCACGGCATGCGCGCTTCCCTGATTCGGCAACCCGGCCATCATACCTGCCCGCGTCGCGCGCGCTGAGACGCCAGCGCTCGGACTACACCCGCATCACGCCTCGTCCTCCACGAACAAGACGCGCTTGGTCATGCCGCAGGTGAGGTCGTAGGAAATGGTGCCGGCTTTTTCGGCGACGATCTCGACGGGTAGTCGCGCACCCCACAGGTCACGCGGTCGCCGACTTTCGCATCCGAATGTGTCGCGCAGGTCGATGGTGATCAGATCCATCGACACGCGTCCGATCGATCGCGGCGCGCCTGCCGTTCACCAGTACCGGCGTACCGGACGGCGCACTGCGCGGATAGCCGTCGCCGTAGCCGATCGCGGCGACACCGATGGGCATGTCCTCCGGGCACGCGTAGACGCCGGCATAGCCGACGCGCTCGCCGCTGCGCGCGCGATTGACCGCGATGAGTTTGGTGGACAAGGTCATGGCGGGCTCGAAGCCGAGATCGGCGCCGGTCTTGCCTTCGACCACGGACAATCCATAGAGCAACCCGCCCACTCTGATCCAATCACTGCCTGCGCCTGCGGCCAGCCAAGCAGGCCGGCGGAATTGGCCAGCGAGCGCGTGCCGGACAGCGTCGTGCGTGGCGGCGTCGAACGCGGCGATCTGCGCCGGGGTCGACCGGCGAATCGAATTCGTCGGATGCAGCGAAGTGCGTCATCAGCACGATGTCGGGATCGACGTTCGCGAGCGCGCGCAGTCGCGCGTGCGCGGCGCGCGCAGACATCCGGTGCGAAACCGAGCCGGTGCATGCCGGTGTCGATCTTCAGCCATACGCGCAGCGGGCGCGGGTCGTGATCGGCTTCGAGCCAGCGCAGTTGCGATTCATGATGAATGACGGCATCCAGGCCGAGCCGGCGGAATTCGGCAAGGTCGGCCGCCTCGTCCGGCCCGGACAACACGACGATGCGTTTGGCGATGCCCGCCGCACGCAGGCGCAAGCCGTCGCCGAGCGCGGCGACGCCGAAGGCATCGGCATCGCCGAGCGCGCGCGCAACGCGTTCCAGACCATGGCCATAGCCATCGGCCTTGACCACCGCCATCACCTTCGCGGCGCCGGCGCGCTCGCGCACGCGCGCGAGGTTGCGGCGCAGAGCACTCAGATGAATCGTCGCCAGTGCGGCGCGGCTCACTGCGTAATTGCCGCGCGCTTCGAAGCGGTATTTTCGAAACGCGTGTATCGCCCGAGGAAGGTCAGCTTGACCGTTCCGGTCGGGCCGTTGCGCTGCTTGCCGATGATGATCTCGGCCAGGCCCTTGTCGGCCGATTCCTTGTCGTAGTACTCGTCTCGGTAGATGAACAGGATCACGTCGGCGTCCTGCTCGATCGCGCCGGATTCGCGCAGGTCCGCCATCACCGGACGCTTGTCGGTGCGCTGTTCCAGCGAGCGGTTGAGCTGCGAAAGCGCGATCACGGGAATGTTCAGCTCCTTGGCCAGCGCCTTCAGGCTGCGCGTGATCTCTGAAATTTCCGTGGCGCGGTTCTCCTTGTTTCCGGGCACGGCCATGAGCTGCAGGTAGTCGACGACGATGAGGCCGAGGTCGTACTGGCGCTTCATGCGCCGCGCGCGTGCGCGCAATTCCGCCGGCGACAACGCCGGCGTGTCGTCGATCAGGATCTTCGTCTCGGAAAGCAAGGTGATCGCACTGGTCACGCGCGGCCAGTCTTCCTCGGCCAGGTCGCCGTTGCGCAGGTGCTGCTGGTCGATGCGGCCGAGCGAGGAAATCAGGCGAAACGCGAGCTGCGAGGCGGACATTTCCATCGAGAAGATCGCCACCGCCTTGCGCGACTTGAGCGCGGCGTGCTCGGCCATGTTGACGGCGAGCGCGGTCTTGCCCATGGACGGGCGCGCGGCAACGATGATGAGGTCGGACGGTTGCAGGCCCGCCGTCATCTCGTCCAGGTCCGCGAAGCCGGTGGCGAGTCCGGTGACCGCGTCCTTGCTCTCGTAGCGGCGCGACAGGATCTGGAACGCCTCGTGCACCGCCGCGCGCATCTCGACGTAGCTCTTCTTGCCGCGCGCGCCGGTTTCGGCGATGTGGAACACGCGCTGTTCGGCCTCGGCGAGGATTTCCTCGGACTTGCGCCCTTCCGGCTGGAAGCCGTCGCCGACGATCTGTGTGCCGGCCTCGATCAGCTGGCGCAGCACCGACTTCTCGCGCACGATGCCGGCATAGGCGAGGATGTTCGCCGCGCTCGGCGTCGCGTTGGCGAGCTGGATCACGTAGGCGACGCCGCCAACCTCGTCGGCGAGGCCGCTGGATTCGAACCATTCGCCCAAGGTCACCGCGTCGCAGGGCTGATTCTTGCTGGCGAGATCGCCGATGGCGCGGAAGATCAGGCGATGGTCCTTGCGGTAAAAGTCCTCTTCGCCTAGCTTGTCGGCGATGCGCTCCCAGGCATGTTCGTCGAGCATCAGGCCGCCGAGCACGGCCTGTTCGGCGTCGATGGAATGCGGCGGCACGCGCAGCGCATCGACGCGTGCGGGAGAAAACATCCTGTCGGGTGATGCGGCCATGAGGAATCCACGGGCAGTCCCCCGCGATCTCACGGATCGCGACGATGCACTGCGCGACACATCCGCTGTGTGGACAGGCCAGTGAGACAGCTTGTGTGCATTCGCGGTCGCAAAAACTAAGGCGCCTTGCGGCAGCTTGCGGACAAACGAGAAGGGACGTCTGCGTAACGCTCGCGCACAAACAAGAAGGGCGCCTTACGGCGCCCTTGTCCGCGGATGAGCCGCTTGAAGCGACGGACGCGCTTACTCTTCGGCGGCAACCGTGACTTTGACCACGGTGTGCACGTCGGCATGCAGGTGCACGTGGATCTCGAACTCGCCGGTGTGGCGGATCGGGCCTTCGCCCATCACCACTTCGCTCTTTTCCAGCGCATGGCCGGCGGCGCTGAACGCCTCGGCGATGTCGCGCGGGCCGACCGAGCCGAACAGCTTGCCTTCCGGACTCGCATTCGCCTTGATCGTGACCGTGGCGCCTTCCAGCGCGGCCTTGCGCGCCTCGGCGCCGGACAGCACGTCGTTGGCCTTGGCCTCGTATTCGGCGCGGCGCTTCTCGAACTCCGCGACGTTCGCCGCGGTTGCCGCCACGGCCTTGCCGTGCGGCACGAGGATAGTTGCGGCCATAGCCCGGCTTGACCTTGACCTTGTCGCCGAGGTTGCCGAGGTTCTTTACTTTTTGCAGCAGTACCAATTCCATGAAAATCTCCTGATCGTTAGCACCGGATCGCCCGGTGCAGCTGGCTTTGAGTTGTCCGAGGAGTCTGTTTGACCGAGAAACCCAGGAGACAGTTTCTCAGTGGCTGTCGGTGTATGGCAGCAGTGCGAGAAACCGCGCGCGGCCGATCGCCTGCGTCAATTCACGCTGGTAGCGCGCCTTGGTGCCGGTGATGCGGCTGGGCACGATCTTGCCGGTTTCGCTGATGTACTGGCGCAGCGTGTTCAGATCCTTGTAATCGATCTCGGTCACGCCTTCGGCGGTGAAGCGGCAGTATTTCTTGCGGCGGAAGAATTTGGACATGGTCGTTCTCCTGGCTTATTCGGCAGCGGGTTCGGCAGCGGCGAGTACCGGGGCGGACGCGGCGCGCGTTCGCGGCGCGGCTGGTCGTCGTCGTCGCCGAAGCCGAAGCCTTCGTCGTCGCGGCGCTTGCCGCCCTTTTCGTCCTTGTTCTTGAGGATGAACGACTGCTCGGTGACCGGCCCGTCCTTGGCGATGATGAGGTGGCGCAGCACCGCGTCGTTGAAGCGGAAGCCGGACTGCAGCTCGCTGAGCACGTCCTGGCCGCACTCGATGTTCATCATCGCGTAGTGCGCCTTGGCCAGGTTGTCGATGGGATACGCCAGCTGGCGGCGGCCCCAGTCTTCGAGGCGGTGGATCTTGCCCTTGCCGCCTTCGATCAGCGCCTTGTAGCGCTCGATCATCGCGGGCACCTGCTCGCTCTGGTCAGGGTGGACCAGGAACACGATCTCGTAGTGACGCATGTTGTCTCCTTGTGGGTACCGGGCGGAGGATTCCGCGTCGGCAGCCTTCCGCGGCGCGGTAAGGCAAGGTCCCCGCAAATTGCGGGGCGCGAATTGTAAGGGAATCAGACATTTGTCGCAACTGGCCGCTTCGGATCGGCGAATCCAACCGCTCCACGAAGGCGCGTAGATGCGCGAGCCGGCCAGTCCGGCCTGCTCCATCGCCAGCAGGTTGTGGCAGGCGGTCACGCCCGATCCGCAGGAGTGGATGGTGTCGGCGGGCCGGTGCGATCCGAGCAGGCTGGCGAACTCCGCGCGCAACTGCGCGGCCGGCTTGAAGCAGCCGTCGGCATCGAGGTTGTCCGCGAATGGCCGGTTCACCGCGCCGGGAATGTGCCCGGCCACCTTGTCCAGGGTTTCGTTTTCGCCGCGGTAGCGCGGCGCGGCGCGCGCATCGACGAGCAAGGTGCGCGCATCCTTCAGCGCTTCGACCAGCGCGTCGGTGTAGACGATCTGCGCGGGGTCGAAGACCACGTCGACCCGGGTTGGCTCGCGCCGCACGACGCTTGCATCCAGCACGAATCCGGCCCGCGTCCATGCCGCAATGCCGCCGTCGAGCACGGCGGCCTCGCGCGCGCCCACGAGGCGCAGCATCCACCACAGCCGCGCCGCGGCCAGGGCGCCGTTCGCGGCGTCGTAGGCGACGACCGGCATGGCGGGCGTCCAGCCCCAGCGCGACAACGTGGCCGAAAACGCGGCGGCATCGGGCAAAGGATGGCGGCCCAGGCCTGTTTTCGACAAATCCGAAAGATCGTCGTCGAGGTTCGCATACACCGCGCCGGGAATATGCCCCTGCGCATGATCGCGTGCCGCGCGCCGAGGATCGGCCAGTTCGAAACGGCAATCCACGACGAGCACGTCCGCCGGCGCGGATGCGCGCGGACAAGGTCTGCGCATCGATCAGATGTGGAAAGTTTCATGGCGTTGCCTCGATGCGGCGCACCAGGCTCAGCAGCATCGCCGCGGTCGCGCCCCAGATGATGTGGTCGTTGTAGGCGAATTCCCAGACCTCGCGCGTCTTGCCGCGCCAGTCGAAGCGGCGCTGGCGCAGATTGGCCGGATCGAGGAAGAACGCGAGCGGCGCCTCGAACACGTCCGCGACTTCGTGCGGATCGGGCATGGCGCGGTAACCGGGATCGATTTGCGCGACGACCGGCGTCACGCAATAGCCGCTGATCGTCTCGAAGCAATCCAGGTAGCCGAAAGGCTGCACAAGCGTGGCATCGATACCGACTTCCTCGCGCGTTTCGCGCAGGGCCGCGGCGACGCAATCCGCATCCGCGGATTCGATGCCGCCGCCCGGGAAAGCTCACCTGCCCCGCGTGCTGGGCCAGATGCTCGGTGCGCCGCGTGAACAGGATCGAAGGCCCGTCCGCGCGCGCGATCGTCGCCACCAGCACCGCGGCGGCGCGGCGCGAACCGGGCCCGAGCAGGTCGGCGATCTCGGCGTGGTTCCAGCCCGGCCCGGACGGCGGGTCCTGCAGCGTGCGCACCGCGCGGCGCACGCGGGCGTCGAGGTCATGCATGTCGAATTCCGGCACGGCGCTCATGCGGGCTCCTCATCCGCCCCGGCACGCCGTGGCAACACGTCGTTCATCAGGTGCAGCCGCTGTGCATCGCTGAATTGCAGCCAGCGCGCGATTTCATCGCCGCTGCGGTGGCAACCCACGCAGTAGCCCGCCGCATTCAATTCGCATACGCCGATGCAGGGGCTGAGCACGGGTTTATTCGGGACCGGGGAAAAGAACATGGAGCGCTATGGGAATAAACGATCATTCTTGCTAGATTCGCCGCTGCTTTCACGGCGACGACGCGATGCTGGCACTGGCGACCAAGGTGGTGACCGACTACGGCCGCGTGCTGGCGCAGGTGCAACCGGGGCTGCACGGCGTACCCGAATCGCTGCTGCCGCATTCGAAAGCGCAAATCCGCGACGCCATCGTCATGTTACTCCAGCATCTGGAGCCGGAACACACCGCGCTCAAGGAATCCCTCGCCCGCGGCTACGTGTACCTGGCCCAGTTCGTTCCCGACGCCGACGCCGCCGATGTTCGACAAGGCCGCCGGCGCGGCGCCCAGCAACATGCCGGCGATGCGCCTGATGAACCGGATCAAGCTCGACATGGAACGCGCGCTCGAGGAATTGGGCGCCATGGGAATTTACGCCGCTCCGAAATGAGGATGGGGAGCCCGCTTCGTCCCTGCATCCGCATCGCGACATGTGGCAGGGGTGCCTTCCTGCATTGGCACCGGCGGAATGAGGCCTAAACTGGCGCAGGGATTTGGCAGGGTGGCGGCAGGGGACTTGTGACCACCGAACTCGAACAAATCCGCATCGACACGATCGACCTCGCCGTTGGCATGTTCGTTTGCGGCCTGGACCGGCCGTGGGAGGAGACGCAATTCCCGCTGCAGGGCATTGAAGTGCGCACGAGGACGACGTGCGCGCCCTGCGCGATCTTTGCAGGTTCGTGTACATCGATCGGCGCCGCGAACTGGCGCTGGGTCGCCGCCGGCTGTTGACCCTGGCGCGCGGCGACCGACGCGAATCGGCGTTCCGCCGTGCCACGACCTATGCGGACAAGATCGGCGTCCAGGAGGAAATGCCAAAAGCGCGCGAGGCACTGCGCGCGACGAGCGAACTGCTCGACCGGATATACGAGGACATCGCCAGCGGCCGCGAGCTGTCGGTCGAATACGTCGAGCAGGTGGTGCGCCCGCTGGTCGCCAGCGTGCTGCGCAGTGCGGACGCCTTCCTGTTCCTCGAGGGCATGCGCAAGCACGATAACTACACCTACAGCCACGCGATCGGCTGCGGCGCGCTGGCGGCGGCGTTCGGCCGCCACCTCGGCCTGCCGGAAGACACCATCCTGAGCCTGGCCACCGGCGGGCTGCTGATGGACATCGGCAAAACGCGCCTGCCCGAGGAAATCCTGCGCCGCCCGGGCTCGCTGCGCTTGAGGGAAATCGAAGTGGTCCGCACCCACGTCGCGCACAGCCTCGACATCGTCAAATCCGGCGGCATCAACGATCCGGACGTGCTGGACGTCGTGCGCACGCATCACGAACGTTTCGACGGCAGCGGTTATCCGGACCATCTGACCGGCAACACGATCCCGATGGCCGGGCGCATGCTCGCGATCATCGATGCCTACGACGCGATGTGCAGCGTGCGTCCTTACCGGGCGGCCGTTTCGCGGCACAAGGCGCTTGCAGGAAATCTACCGCGGCCGCAATACGCTGTATCCAGGCCGAGCTGGTCGAGCAGTTCCAGGTATGCCTGGGCGTGTATCCGACCGGATCGCGCGTCGAGCTCAACAGCGGCGAAGTGGCCGTGGTGATGGAGCAGAACCAGGTGCGCCGGCTGCGCCCGACCGTGCTGCTGATCAGCACGCCCGAGGAAACAACCGTTGGAGAATTTCCGCGTGCTGGACCTGCTGAATCAGGCCAGCGACGGCGAGCGCATCGAAATCCAGCGCGCGCTCGCGATCGACGAATACGACATCGATACGGCAGGGTTCCTCACCGCCACATGACACGGACGTCGCGACCATGTTGAACCGCGCGGCAATCCACGCGGCGACCCAGCGCCAGATCGATGCGGGCGGCCCGCGCGGGTTTGCGGTCATGGCCATGCGCATCTTCGACCTGCGCCTGATCGCCCTGCGCTTCGGCAGCGCCTGCGGCGAACAGGCCGAAACGCACATCGGAAAACTCATTGGCAGTGCGCTGCGTCCGGCGGACATCGTGCTGCAATCGGGCGACGAGACCTTCGTCGCGGTGCTGCCGGGGCTGCACAACCGCAACCACATGCTGCTGGCGATCGCCAAGCTCGCGGCCGTCTTCGAACAGCCGCACGTCGTCGCCGGGGATGTCCCGCCGTGGCAGACGCGCGTGGCCATGGGCGTGGCGCTGTTTCCGGAGGACGGCATCGACGCGGACGCGCTGTGGCGCAACGCGCAGACGGCTGTGGACGACGCCCAGCGGCGCGGCGACCAATATGCCTTCCACGACCCGACCAGCGCGCGTGCGTTGATCGATTACCACGATTTGCGCGACAGCATCACGGCCAACCGACTGGTCACCTACTTCCAGCCGCTGTGGCACCTTGCCGAGCAGCGCATCGTCGGCGTCGAATCCCTGGCGCGCTGGACCAGCCGCACCCAGCGACCGGTGCAGCCGGACGATTTCGTGATGTTCGCCGAGCAGAATCACCTGATATCCGCGCTGACGCGCTGGAGCATCCATTCCACGCTCAGGCACGCTTCGACGATGCCGCGCACCGCGGACTTCTCGCTGGCGATCAACCTGTCGCCGCAGGCGCTCTCGCGCGGCGGCGTCGTGGAACAGCTGCTGGATGCGCTGAACATCTGGGGCATGCCGCCGACCACGATCGTCGCCGAAGTCACCGAAACCGCGCTGGCACGGGATCTGGACCTGGCCGTGCACGCACTGCGTCGCTTGCGCGATCACGGCGTGCGCGTGGCGATCGACGATTTCGGCGTTGGCTATGCCTCGATTACCTACCTGCGCAAATTCCCCGCCACCGAATTGAAGATCGACCGCTCCCTGGTCGCCTCGATCGCCAGCGATGCGCGCGTGGCCAGGCTCGTCGAATCCATCATCCAGTTCGCGCACAATCTCGGCCTGGTGACGACGGCGGAAGGCATCGAGGATGCCACCACGCAACGCCTGCTGGTCGAGATGGGTTGCGACCTCGGCCAGGGCTATTACCTGGGCCGGCCCGAGCCCGCCGCCGATTTCATCGCCCGATTCGCGGCGCAGGCGGTCGCCGCGCCCTGAAACGACCTGCCCGAAAACGAAAACGCCGCGTCAAGCGCGGCGTTTTCTGTGTGTCAACGATAGCGTCACGGAACGTACTTACTTGATCGCGATCAGCTTGAGCTCGAACACCAGCGCCTCGTTCGGGCCGATGCGCGGCGGCTGGCCGCGTTCGCCGTAGGCAAGAGCCGCCGGCACGAAAATCTGCCAATGGTCGCCCACGCGCATCAGCGGCAGCACGTCCTGCCAGCCCTTGATCACGTCGCCGACCTTGAAGTGCACCGGCTCGCCGCGCGCGAAGGAGCTGTCGAATTCCAGTCCGTTCATCAGCGAACCGCGGTAATGCACGGTGACTTCGCTGTTGAGGGTCGGATGCTGGGTGCCGGTGCCCTCTTCGATCACGCGGTACTGCACGCCGGATGGCAGCACCTTGATGCCGGTCTTGGACTTGTTGTCGGCGAGGAATTTGTCGCTCTTGGCCTTGTTCTCGGAAGCGAGCTTGTCGAACTCGCCCTTGGCCTTGGTGTACATCTGGTACTGCATGCGCGCGAGCAGGTCGTGCATCTTGTCTTCGCTGACGGTCGGCGCGCGCTTGGCATAGCCGTCCTGGATCGCACGAATCACGGCGTTGAGATCGATGTCGATCTTGCGTTCGACGAAATCCGAGCCGATCTGGTAGCCGATCGCGTATGACAGGTTCGGCTTGTCCGCCGCGGTGAGCGGCGCGGGCGGCGTTTGCTGCTGCGCCTGTGCCTGGCTGGCCGCAGCCGTCGAACCACCGTTTTGCGCGAATGCCGCGCCCGCGGCCAGCGTCGCTGCCGCCATCAAGATGCCACGCAAAATCATGAAAACCTCCGGAAGGGAAACATCGCGGCGGCGCGGGATGGGCCGCCGTGAAGGCGCGCAATCATACCCGAAAAGCCGCGCTGCGGGGCGCCGCCGCGGCGCGCGCCACAGGAACGGTTCAGGCAACCAACTTCAGCACGAGCAATCCGACCGCGACCATGATTCCGCCGATCAGGCGCAACTGGCGCGGATCGAGCCGGCGCATCTGCTCGGCCATGTGCTGCCAGGCCTGCGGCGCGGCGAACAGGAACAAACCTTCAAGCACCAGCACCAGGCACAGCGCGGCGGCGAATAGTATGCGGCATCGTCCGCTACTTGCGCCTCGCTCTTGCTGGCGTCGAAATAGCGCATGAACTCGGACTTCGGATCGACGCACGATGACGCCGCCGTCCCTGAAGGCCTCGCGGTAGGCCTGCAGGCTGCGGTAGAACGCGTAGAAATCCGCGTCCTTCGCATACGCCGCCGCGTAGATTTCCGCGGCCTTGGCGTCGCCTTCGCCGCGCGCTTCCTGCGCGTCGCGCTCGGCCTCGGCCTTGATCACCTGCACCTGGCGATCGGCGTCGGCCTCGATCTTGGCCGCCTCCTCCTTGCCGTTGGAGCGCTGCTCGTTGGCCAGGCGGTTGCGCTCGGCGCTCATGCGCTTGTAGACCGAGGCGAGCACCTCGTCCGGGAACTCGATGCGTTTGATGCGCACGTCGACGACGCGGATGCCGAGGTCTTGCCCTCGGTCGCCGCATTGGCCTGCTTGCGCACGTTTTCGGTGATGTCCGAGCGCGCGTTCGCGATCAGGTCGTTGAGCGTGCGCGCGGTGAACTCGAAGCGCAGCGCATCCTTGATGATCGGCGCGAGGCGCTGATTGGCCAGCGTCTGCGTTTCGTCCGCCGCCGAACGAGCGGTAGTACGCGGCCGGGTCGGAAATGCGCCACTTCACGTAGAAGTCGACGTTGACCGCCTTCTTCTCGGAGGTGAAATAACGCTCCGGCTGCGCTTCAAGATTCAGGATGCGGCGATCGTAGCGCACCACCTGCTGCACCAGCGGCAACTTGAAATGCAGGCCCGGCTTGTAATCGACGGCAGCGTTCGCGCTGCCTTCGATGCGGCCGAACTGCAGCACCAGCGCGCTCTGTCCTGCCGGCACGATGAACGCGCTGTTGGCGATCAGCACGACCAGCAGCAATGCGATGATGGGAGGCAGGAGTTTCATTGGCTGGCCTCCTTGCCCGTTTTCTTCGCATCGTCCGTCAACGGCTGCCGCGGCGGCGGCAGTTGCCGCATCGAGCCCGGACTTGAGCTTGTCCAGCGGCAGATAGATCAGATTCTTGCCATTGCCGGAGTCGATGATCTTCGTGTTGCTGCCGAGCACTTCCTGCATCGTCTCCAGGTACAGGCGCTTGCGCGTGACTTCCGGCGCGGCCTTGTACTGCGCGTCGATCAGCGAAAAACGCTGCGCATCGCCGGTCGCGGCCGCGATCTGCGCGGCCTTGTAGCCTTCGGCCGCGGCGCGGATGCGCGCCGCTTCGCCGCGCGCCAGCGGCACCACTTTCGCTGCGTAGCCCTGGGCCTCGTTGACGAATGCTGCTGGTTGTTGCCGGCGTTGTTGGCGTCGTCGAAAGCTTCTTTCACTTCCGGCGGCGGCAGGATTTTCTGGAAGTTGATCTCGGTGACGAACAGGCCGACGCCGTAGCCGTCCAGCGTTTGCTGCAGCAGTTTCTTGGTTTCGCCGACGACCTCGGAGCCGTGACCGGAAAGGATCGTGTCCATTGCGCTGCGCCCGATCACCTGGCGCACCGCGCTTTCGGCCGCCTGCTTGAGCGTTTCGTCCGGCTGGTTGGCGGAGAACAGGTATTTTTCGGCGTCGGTGACCTGGTACTGCACGTTGAAATCGACCAGTACGATGTTTTCGTCCTTGGTCAGCATGCGCACTTCATCGGAAACCGAGCGCACATTGGTCGCATCCACGCGGATCACGCGTTCGACCGGCGCCGGCCATTTCAGATTCAGACCGCTGGTCATGACGCGGTTGAACTGGCCGAAGCGCAGCACCACGCCGATCTGGCGCGCATCGATCACCGTCCACGAATCCAGCGCCAGCCAACCGACGACAAGCGCCAGCACGATCAGGGCGATGCCGCCCGAGCCGCCGCCGATTCCACTGCCACGCCGCCGTCGAAACAGGCGGTTGAAGCCGTCGCGAGGCGCTTGAGCAACGCGTCCAAATCAGGCGGCTTGCCCTGCCAGGGATCGCGTTTGCCGCCGCCGGGTTCGTTCCAGGCCATGGTTGTCTCAAACAGTCGCTGTCGTGGGATTGTAGGAAGCCGCATCCGGTGCGGCAAGCGCGTCGCGCAGCCAGTCGCCCTCGCCTTCGGGCAGGCCGAACAAGGGTTCGAGCAGCGCGCGCGGCGCGTCGATCTCGATATCCCAGCCGTCGTCGGCATGGCGTTCGTTCGCGACAAGGCCTTGCGCGAACAGGCGCGCGCGCAGGCGTCCTGCGTCGACCGGCAGGTGCAGCCAGCGATGCACGCGCTCGACTTGCAAGGCACGCGCGATCGTGTCGCGCAGCAAATCCAGTCCGATCGCATGCGTGGCCGAAACCCATACGCGCGGAAGTCTCGCCGCCGTCCAAGACTTCGGCGCGAGGCACGGGCATTCCCTCGCCGTTGGCCAACTTGTCCAGTTTGTTGAACACCAGGATCTGCGGCACGTCCTGCGCGCCGATCTCCGCGAGCACGCGCTCGACTTCCTCGATGCGCCGGTCGCGCTCGGGATCGGCGCAATCCACGACATGCAGGAGCAGATCCGCGTCGCGCGTCTCGGCCAGCGTCGACTTGAACGCTGCGACGAGATCGTGCGGCAGGTCGCGGATGAATCCGACCGTATCGGCGAGCACGAACGGCCCGCAATTCAGGCCGTCGATGCGGCGCAAGGTCGGATCAAGCGTGGCGAACAGCTTGTCCGCCGCGTACACGCCGGCACCGGTCAACGCATTGAACAGGGTGGATTTGCCCGCGTTCGTGTAACCGACCAGCGAGACCAGCGGCAGCGCGTTGCGCTCGCGCGCGCGCCGCGCGGTGCTGCGCTGCGTTTCGACTTTTTCCAGGCGCTGACTGAGCTGTTTGACGCGCGCGGCGAGCAGGCGGCGGTCGAGTTCGAGCTGGGTTTCGCCCGGACCGCGCAGGCCGATCGCGCCGCCGCGCTGGCGCTCCAGATGGGTCCAGCCGCGCACCAGGCGCGTGGACATGTGCTTGAGCTGCGCGAGTTCGACCTGCAGTTTGCCCTCGTGCGAGCGCGCGCGCTGGGCGAAGATGTCGAGGATCAATCCGGTGCGATCGACCACGCGGCATTGCGTGAACTGTTCGAGGTTGCGTTCCTGCACCGGCGATAGCGCGTGATTGACGAGGATCAGGTCCGCGTTCTGCGCTTCGCTTGAGCGCCTTGACTTCCTCGGCCTTGCCGCTGCCGATGAAGAATTTCGGATTCGGCCGTTCGATGCGCGCGTTCAGCGTGCCGACGATGCTGGCGCCGGCCGAGCGCGCGAGTTCGCGGAATTCGGCCAGCGCGTCCGGATCGTTCTCGCCCACCCACTGCGGCTGCACCAGCAGCGCGCGTTCGCCTTTGCGGGAGCGTTCGAACAGGGTTTGCGACAACTCAGGCTCGGCGATCGGTCCCGACGGCCGCAGCGTGGGCGTGCTCTTCGTGCTCGGCGCCAACACGCACGTTGCGGCTCGGCACGATCGGTGGAAATGGCGTGCTTGTAGACCATCTGGCTGACGGTATTGCGCAACAGCACGACGAACTGGTCGAAGGATTCCACCGTTCCCTGCAACTTGATGCCGTTCACGAGATAGATCGATACCGGGATGCGCTCGCGGCGCAAGGCGTTCAGAAACGGATCTTGCAGCGACTGACCTTTGGACATGGTTCTTCTCCCTTCGACAAATTGTAATTATTCGAATCGGATAAACGATGCGGACCAAACATGACATGCGGTCCGGACACCCCGATTCAAGATGCTGAAAGTATACGCGTTTTGCCCTGTCAATTGAAGGCGCCCCGGCGCCGGCTCAGGGCGAAGGCCCGGTCAGGAATTCCGCTACGGCGCGCTGCGCCTGCGCGGCGTGGTCCGCGATGAGCGGATCGAGTCTTCGCGCATCGAGCTCCGAGCGCAGCCAGGTGAGCTGGCGCTTGGCCAGTTGGCGCGTGGCGAACACCGCGCGGTCGCGGAATTCGTCCGCGCCGAATGCACCGTCCAGATGTTGCCAGGCCTGCCGGTAGCCGACTGCCCGCAGCGCCGGCAGATCGGGCTGCAAATCGCCCCGCTCGCGCAAGCCACGGACTTCATCGAGAAAGCCGGCATCGATCATGGCATCCATGCGCTCGACGATGCGCCCGTGCAAGAGCGCACGATCCGCCGGAATCAGCGCGAGCTTGAGCACGCGCCAGGCGAAACGCTGCGGCATGCCGCCCTGCTGCGCCGACAACGGTTTTCCGGTCAGTTCGATGACCTCCAGCGCGCGCTGGATGCGCTGCGCGTCGCCGGGACGGATTTTCGCCGACGCCGCCGGATCGACTTGACGCAGGCGTTCATGCATCGCCGACCAGCCGAGTCGCGCGGCTTCTTCTGCCAATTTCGCGCGCAAGGACGGATCGGCTTCCGGCAGATCCGAAAGCCCCGCTTGCAGCGCGCGGAAATACAGACCCGTGCCGCCGACCAGCAACGGGATCTTTCCCGATGCCGTGATCGCCGCCATTTCACGCAGCGCGTCGGTGCGGAACTCCGCCGCCGAATACGGTTGCGGCCGGATCACGGATATCGATCAACCGGTGCGGATACTTCGCCTGCGTCGCCGCATCGGGTTTGGCCGCGCCAATGTTCAGTCCGCGATAGACCAGCGCCGAATCCACGCTGACGATGGCGAGCGGAAAACATTCCGCCAGCGCGCAGGCCAGCGCCGTCTTGCCCGACGCGGTCGGACCCATCAGGAAGATCGCGAGCGGACGTGTGTCGATCGTCATGCCGGGATTGTAAGGCGTGGCCTCACCGCCGGGCCTATAATTGCCGCCTCTGCAGGAGTCTTGCCATGTCGAACACCATGAAGGCGCTGGTCAAGCGCGAGGCCGCCAAGGGCATCTGGATGGAACAGGTGCCGGTTCCGGAGATCGGCCCGAACGAGGTGCTGGTCAAGCTCGAGAAAACCGCGATCTGCGGCACCGACCTGCACATCTACAAGTGGGACGAATGGTCGCAGCGCGTGATCAAGCCCGGCCTCGTCATCGGCCACGAATTCGTCGGCCGCATCGTCGACATGGGTCCGGGCGTGCGCGGGTATACATTGGGGCAACGCGTTTCCGCCGAAGGCCACATCGTCTGCGGCGTCTGCCGCAACTGCCGCGCCGGCAAGCAGCACCTGTGTCCGAACACGGTCGGCATCGGCGTCAATCGCAACGGCGCGTTCGCCGAATACATCGCCATGCCGTCGTCCAACCTGTGGCCGATTCCGGACCAGATCCCGTCCGAACTTGCCGCGTTCTTCGATCCCTACGGCAACGCCGCGCACTGCGCGCTGGAATTCGACCTGATCGGCGAGGACGTGCTGATCACCGGCGCCGGCCCGATCGGCATCATCGCTGCCGGCATCGCCAAGCACGTCGGCGCGCGCAACGTCGTGGTCACCGACGTCAACGACTATCGCCTCAAGCTCGCCGCCGACATGGGCGCCACGCGCGTGGTCAACGTGTCCAAGCAGTCGCTGAAAGACGTCGTCAAAGACCTGCACATGGAAGGCTTCGACATCGGCCTTGAAATGAGCGGCAATCCGCGCGCGTTCAACGACATGCTCGATTGCATGTACCACGGCGGCAAGATCGCGCTGCTCGGGATACTTCCGAACGGTTCGGGCATCGACTGGGACAAGGTCATCTTCAAGGGATTGGTGCTGCACGGCATCTACGGCCGACGCATGTACGAGACCTGGTACAAGATGACACAGATGCTGCTCACCGGGTTCCCGCTGCAGAAAGTGCTGACGCACCAGGTGCACATCGACGATTTCCAGAAAGGATTCGACCTGATGGAAGCGGGCAATTGCGGGAAAGTGGTTTGCTCATGGAATTGAGCTAGCTCGTCGTTCAGCGCCGATTGGCGCTGATTGCGGCATCGTGGCGCGATGAAGTTTCTATGTTCCTTGGCCATCTGCACACTCGCGCTCACTTGCCGAGCCGGCGACACCTTCGAGCCCGAACCCGTACTCAAGGCGCCGATGCTGGTGCAGGCGCCATTGCTGTCCGGGCCGGATTTCCACGTGGTGCCGGAGGTCGCGTTGCGCGGCTACATGGCCAATTTCCTGATCGACACGAAATTCGGTCCGGTCCGCGCCGCCAGCGCGGAAATGCTGTCGATCCGCATCGCCGAACTGCCGGCGATGGAAGCGCTGGACCAGGCCAGCCGCCGCGGCGCTTTCGCGACGGCGCTGGCAACGCGCGCGAAAAAAACCGGGTCGGCTATCGTCAACGTGGTTACCCATCCGGTCGATACGATCACCGGCTTGCCCGAAGGCGTGGCGCGCTATCTGGGAGCGGAATGGAACAAGTGGCGCGGTCGCGCGCGGTCGCTGGCCGATCGCTCGCAGCGCGAGTTTGAGAATCGCGGCAATCCCTACGCCGCACCGCCCGGACCGATGACGGCGCTGCGCGACGTGCCAGCCGACACTCCGGCACCGCCGCAGGGCGCGAAGAATCGTGCTTGGTACGCACAAGCCGGCAACGAAGTGGCGCGCGAGGGCAAGCGCTATCTGCAATTCAACTCGCAACGGCGGGCGATGGCCAAGTTACTCGGCGTGGATCCGGATTCGAGCAATCCGATCCTCGACCAGGAACTCGACAGCCTGGCCTGGGCCGCGGTTTGGGGAAATTTTTCCGCCGGAACGGCGCTCGGCCAGATCGGCGGCAGCGCGGCTGTTGTGGTCAGCGATACCAGCAAGCTCAATCAATACGTGCTGTCGAAAACACCCGAGCAATTGCGCGCGGACAACGAAAAGCGCCTGCTCGCGCTGTGCAGCGACGAAACCGCGGTACGCAGTTTCCTGCGCCGCGGCGGCTTCACCGACACGCTGCGCACGACGCTCGTGCTGACTCTGGAAAAACTCGCGCCGAAATCCGGCTGCGACGGCCTGCTCGAACTCGCCGCGAAAACGCATGGCGAAGTAGAGGCGCGCTATCTCGTCAATGCGCTCAAACTGATCGTGCAACAACCGGACGCGGAAGGCGGCGAACTGCTCACGGCAGGCGCGGCGGTCGCCTGGCGCACGCCGGCAGGAAAACTGATCTTGCCGCTGCCGGTGGATTACCTCAGCTGGAACACGGACCTGGCGGCCTTTTTCAACAGGCCTTCGCTGCGCGCGGTGAACAAGCTTGTCCTGATCGGTGGCGAGGCGTCGATGCTGGCGCAGCGCGCGCTCACCGAGCGCGGCTGGGGACTGCAACTGCGCGCCACCTACGAGGGTTCACCCGCCTATGCCATGAATGGCGAATTCGGCACCGGCGCGCTTTGACGAAAGCTATTGCGGATGCACTTCGATCTTGTCCAACTGGTCCTCGTAGTAAGACCCGCCGCTGGCGAAGATGAGGAAATTCCGCGCCGCCTTGTGCGCGGCCGCGTCGGCCCGTGCGTCGCGCAAGGTGTCCTCGGCCGCCGTGGTGAACAGCCTTTGCACGTCCTGCTGTCCCGCTTCGTATTGCCGGCGCAGACGCTGGAACAATTCTGCGCGCCGCGCCGAATCGAGCGTCTTCACTTGCTCCGTCGTCTGCGCACACAGCGCGGTCAGCGCTTCGGCATCGGATTTCGGTGCCGGCTTCGGCGGGGTGAAATGCAGGCGCCCGAACGTATCCGCGTAATCGCCCGCATCCGCCATCCAGACCACGCGCTCCCCGTCGCGCAGCAAAGCCGCGTCCGGCGCGCTCGCGGTGAAACGCGTGACCCGGCTGAGGTCGTCGAGCATGTCGCTGGCGATGCTCGCCCACTCCTTGTTCGCAGACGCCACGACGCGCGGCAGAAGTTCGCCCCACCACGGCAGCGCGGCCAGCACCAGCGCCGTCAGCACCCACAGCAGCGCGCCGGATTGCCCGGTCAGCAGCGACAGGCCGATACGGAACACGAACAATCCCGGAACAACGAAAATCAGGGCGAAAACCATGCCGAGCCACCAGGCTCCGCCACGTGCGTTCTCGACGATTTTCGCGGGCACGGCGGCTTCCGGATGTTGCGGATCGTAGGCGAGCGGAAGGGTCCGTAACGGCGTGGTCCAGCTCGACGCAGCTACTTCCAGCGGCGCGTCGAACTGATATTTCAGCGCGCCAAGCGCCGTGGTTGGCGGCGGCTTCGGCAGCATGAAGGTGTCGTGCGGCGGATGTTGCGATAGCCAGTCCAACGCCGTTTTGCTCAGGCGCAGCTCCTGGATCGCGAACCCGTTTGCGTCACGCGCAAAGGAGAATGGCACGTCCGGCATGAGCGTATGCCAGTCGTCGATGCGGAAATCATCGCGGAAGTCGAAGCGATTGCCGCAGAATCCGCGCTGCAACGGCGCACCCCAATCGCCGGCGTACTCGACGATGGCGCAGGGCGTGACCTTGCTCCACGGCTGCCAGTAGAGCTTGCCCTGCGGCAGCACGGCCGGATCGAATTCCAGTGCGATCCAGCTTTCCACGATATGGCCGTCCGCATGCGCGGAGAACGGCGCGTACAGGCGCGCGTCGAGAAATTGTTTGGGTCCGACCGTCCAGGCCACGGCGAGAAAAATGCCGCCGAACAGCAGCAGGAATCCGGCGAACAATCCGATCAGCGGCGCCACGGCGAGCATCGCCATGCGCTCGATCAGGAAGGCGCGCAGGCCCAGGATGCCGCCCGGGCCGCTTCCCGGCTGCGCGGCCATCGCGACGGGCGTGGATCCATCATGCGGAATTGGCCTTGCTTGAGTCTTGCGCATTTCCCACCTCCCCGCTGGTGCTGACGGACAGGCCACGCCACGCGCGCAGCCCGATAGCCAAGGTTATAGAATAAATCGAGTCATTGCCGGCGCTGGCGCGAGGGGAGGTTGCGCGCAGCCAGGGTCTTGCCGGCGTGGCTTTCCGGGGGATTTCATGCGGGTAATGATCGTCTCGTTGTCGCCGCTGTGGAAGGAGCCGCCACGGCTGGCGCGCGCGCTGGCCGAACACGGCGCGGCCGTCGCCAGCCTTGCTATCGCGGGCAGCCTGCTCGACTACTCGCGCTTCATCGCACGGCGCTATCGACTCGGCGACGATGCCACAACGCAGAACGACGAACTCGTCGCCGCGATCGACGCTTTCGCCCCCGATGTCCTGCTGCCCGGCGACGAGTGCAGCGTGCGCTGGCTGCATGCCTTGTACCGGGAAGCAGTGGTCGACGCGTCGGTGAAGGCGTTGATCGCCGCATCGCTCGGCGATCCGCAATGGTACGGGCGCACGACCGACAAACTGGCCATGTCTCGGCTGGCGCGCGAGTTGGGCATCGCACAACTGGAAACCACGGCGCTTGGCTGCGCCGAGGATGCTTACGCCTTCGTGCAGCGCCATGGCTGGCCGGTCGTCATCAAGGCCTGCCGCGGCTTTGCCGGCATCGACGTCCATCCGTGCGCCAATCTGCGCGAATTGCGCCAAACCCTGCGCGAATATCCGCGCGCCGAGCCCACAGCTGATCCAGCGCTTTGCGCCCGGCATCACCTGGATGGCCGCCTTCGTCGCGCATCGAGGCGAAGTGCTCGGCGCACTGGTCGCCGAAAAACAGCGCCAGCATCCGGCCCTGATCGGGCCCAGCACGATCGTCCGGTTCGCGCACGATGCAGCCATGCTCGAGTCGACGCGCACCCTCGTGCACCGGCTCGGTTACAGCGGTTTCGGCAGCGTCGATTTCCTGCGGACGCAGGGCCGCGATCCGCTGTTCATCGAGTTCAATCCGCGCGCGACGCCGATCTGCCATCTCGGCGGCAAGATCGGCGTGGACCTGGCCCGCGCCTTCGTGCATCGCCGCGCCTGCGACAGCGCCGGCATGCGTAACGAACGCGTCGCACTGTTCCCGCAGGAGCTGCAGCGCGATCGCAGTGGCGCCGGCCTGGTCGGGTGCTGGCACGACATCCCCGAGGATGAGCCGGAACTCGTCGCCGCCATGCTGCCGGCCTGACGCCGCGGGCATTGGCCAGATTCGCATAATCGCGGACAATGCCCCCATTACCCGAAGGACGGCCCCATGCACAACGCCACCTACGACCGGCTCAAGGCCGAACTCGACGCGATCCGCGCACAGGGCCTGTACAAGACCGAGCGCGTGATCGCCACAAAGCAGTCGGCATCGATCGAGACCAGCGACGGCCGCGAGGTGCTGAACTTCTGCGCCAACAATTACCTCGGCCTCGCCGACAACCCCGAGATCATCGCCGCGGCGAAACACGCGCTGGACACGCACGGCTTCGGCCTTGCCTCGGTGCGCTTCATCTGCGGCACGCAGGATCTGCACAAGCAGCTCGAAGCCGCGATCGCGAAGTTCTTCGGCACCGACGATGCGATCCTGTACACCTCGTGCTTCGACGCCAACGGCGGCCTGTTCGAGACCATCCTCGGCGAAGAGGACGTGGTGATATCCGATGCGCTCAACCACGCCTCGATCATCGACGGCATCCGCCTGTGCAAGGCCGAGCGCCGGCGCTACGCGAACTGCGACATGGCCGAACTCGAAAAGCATTTGCAGGAAACGCAAGGCAAGCGCACGCGCCTGATCGCCACCGACGGCGTGTTTTCGATGGACGGCACCATCGCCAGGCTTGATGCGATCGTCGCGCTGAAGAAAAAATACAACGCGCTGCTGATGGTGGACGATTCGCACGCGACCGGCTTTGTCGGCCCCACCGGACGCGGCTCGGCGGAACTGCACGGCGTGATGGGCGAGGTCGACGTGTTCACGTCCACGCTCGGCAAGGCGCTCGGCGGCGGATCGGGCGGGTTCACGACCGGACGGCGCGAAATCATCGACCTGCTGCGCCAGCGCTCGCGGCCCTACCTGTTCTCGAACACCCTGCCGCCGCCGCTGGTCGCCGCCTCGATCAAGGTGTTCGAGATGCTGTCCTCGGGCTCGGCGCTGCGCGACAAGGTCATGGACAACGCGCGCTACTTCCGCCAGCAGCATGACCGAGGCCGGTTTCGACATGCGGCCCGGCACGCATCCGATCGTGCCGGTGATGCTCTACGACGCCAAGCTCGCGCAGCAGTTCGCGAAGAACCTGCTCGACGAAGGCATCTACGTGATCGGCTTCTTCTTCCCGGTCGTGGCGCAGGGCCAGGCGCGCATCCGCACGCAGATGAGCGCCGCGCACACGCGCGAACAGATCGACCGTGCCGTGGCGGCGTTTACGAAGGTGGGCAAGAAGCTCGGCGTTATCGGCTGATCGAAGTACGCGCGAGCGCCGCCGCGCGCCGCGCAAGGCTCTCTGCCGGCCAGTAGCGCTCGCGGTCGTAGTATTCCGGCATGGCCGGGACATCCGGCGGCAGGATGACCCACGGCTGCCTGGTGGACGTGAAAATGTGGATATCCGGCGCGATGCCGCGCGCGCCGTCCAACGTGCCGACACGCACGAACCGGAACAAGGGTCCAGCACCGGCGTAGGTGCTCCACAACGCGATCTCGGCATTTGGGGCAGCGCGAAATCTTCTGGCCCTTGCCGCTGTTCGACGGCGTATCGATGACCTCGACCTCGCCGTGCAGCAGTTCGACGCGATCGGTTTCGATCAGCGCATTGAGCACGAACGCCGATCCCGTTTCGCGCTGGCACCAGGTGCAGTGGCAGCAATGCACGAACATCGGTGCGGTGGTCATGCGGTAGCGCACGTGGCGGCAGGTGCAGCTGCCTTCCATCGGAAAGATTGCGATCGGCATATTCAGCTCCCGGCAACCCACCGCATGATATCCGCGCCGCTCCGGTGACGTCACGCGGCGAATCGGTTAGGCTGCGGACATCGATACATCGGGGAGGGTGTCATGGCCGAGCATCGCATCGCACTGGACTGGTCGCGCGAGGGCGGACCGTTCGAACGCGGCAACTACGCGAAAAACCATGTCATCCGTTTCGATGGCGGCCAGACCCTGCGCAATTCCTCGGCGCCCGGCGACTACGGCGGCGATGCGTCGGCCAGCAATCCCGAGGAACTGCTGCTGTCGGCGTTGTCGTCCTGCCACATGCTCACCTTCCTGGCGGTCGCGGCGAACCGCGGTTACGTCATCGACAGTTATCACGACGACGCCAGCGCAGAGCTCGGCAAGAATGCCGACGGCAAGATGGCCGTGGTCAAGGCGACGCTCGCGCCGAAAGTGACGTTCTCCGGCGACAAACGGCCCAATGCCGATGAATACGCGACGCTGCAGGCCCGTGCGCATGCGTCCTGCTTCATCGCCAATTCGGTCAAGACCCAGGTCGAACTCAAGCTGTAACGCGTTCGGCGTGGCTGGGCATGAAGACGCCAACAGCGTCTTCACTCCATCGTCACCGCATCCGCCCGAAACTTGCCCGCATCGCAGGAGCGCCATGCGCATGAATGCCGTTACCGACCATCACCAGCATCGTCCGCTGCACGCCGTCGCGCAGTGGTTCGACACCGACGCCGCCGCGCAGGACGACGGGGCGGATGCCGAGCGCATCGACTGGCTGCGCGTCGTGCCCTTCATCGCCATGCATCTGGCCTGCCTTGGCGTGATCTGGGTCGGATTCTCCTGGACCGCCCTTGCCGTCGCCGCCGCGCTGTACGCGCTGCGCATGTTCGCGCTGACCGGTTTCTACCATCGCTATTTTTCGCACAAGGCATTCAAGACTTCGCGGCCTGTGCAGTTCGTGTTCGCCCTGATCGGAGCCGCGTGCGTGCAGCGCGGACCACTCTGGTGGGCCGCCCATCACCGTAATCACCACCGGCACGCGGATACCGAAGCCGACATCCACTCGCCACTGCATCGCGGATTCCTGTGGAGCCACATGGGCTGGTTCCTGACTCCGCGCGGCTTCCGCACGGATTGGGAAGCAATCCCGGATCTGCGCCGCTATCCGGAACTGCGCTGGCTGGATCGCTTCGACATTGCCGTGCCGATCCTGCTTGCCATCGGCCTGTTCTTCTTCGGACGCTGGTTGCAACACGCTTATCCTGCCCTGCACACGAGCGGATCGCAGATGCTGGTCTGGGGATTCTTCGTCTCCACCGTCGTGCTTTTCCATGCCACGGTGACGATCAATTCGCTCGCCCATCGCTTCGGTTCGCGCCGCTTCGCCACCCGCGACAACTCGCGCAACAACTGGCTGCTCGCGTTGATCACGTTCGGCGAAGGCTGGCACAACAACCATCACCACTTTCCCGGCGCCGCGCGCCAGGGCTTTCGCTGGTGGGAACTGGACGTGACGTACTACCTGCTGCGCGCGCTTGCCGCCTGCGGACTGGTGTGGGACCTGAAGCCGGTGCCGGCCGGCCTGAAACGGATGCAGTGAACGATGCAGATCGCCGTCGTGGGTTCGGGCATTGCGGGACTTGCCAGCGCGTGGCTGCTGTCGCGGGAGCATGAGGTGACGTTGTACGAGGCCAACGACTATCTGGGCGGTCACACGCATACCCACGACGTGGAAATCGGCGGGCGCAGGTACGCTGTCGATACCGGCTTCATCGTGTTCAATTCGCCGCATTATCCACTTTTGCACAAATTGTTCGACGCACTCGGCGTCGCTTCGCAGCCGACCGCGATGAGTTTCGCCGTGAAGAACGAACGCAGCGGACTGGAATACAACGCGACGGACTTGCCCGGTCTGTTCTGCCGACGCCGCAACCTCATCTCGCCGCGCTTCTGGCGCATGCTGCGCGACATCCGGCGCTTTTACCGCGAAGCGCCCGCGTTGCTCGAACGCGACGACGCCGGACCCGATCTTGGCGAATACCTGGCCGCCAACCGCTACTCGGATGTCTTCCGCGAAGATCACCTGGTGCCGATGGCATCGGCGCTGTGGTCGTCACCATCCGCGCAGATCCTGAAATTCCCGGCGAAATACCTCGCCCAATTCATGGCCAACCACCAGATGCTGCAAGTGCGCGGCCGCCCGCAATGGCGCGTGGTCAAGGGCGGATCGCAAGCGTACGTGCGCGCGCTGCGCAAGATCTGGCGCGTGCGCGAGCGCATGGGCGATGCGGTGAATCGAATCACACGCGAGCCGCAGCAGGTACGCATCGACAGCACTTCGGGCAGCGCGGCTTACGACCATGCCGTACTCGCCTGCCACAGCGACCAGGCCCTTGGCTTGCTCGGCGACGCGAACGAACGCGAACGCGAGATCCTCGGCGCGATGTCGTACCAGGAAAACGATACCGTGCTGCACACCGATGCGAGCTTGCTGCCACGCCGGCGCCGCGCCTGGGCGGCGTGGAACGCGATCGTGCCGCGCGATGCGAGCGAACAGTGCACCGTCAGCTACTGCATGAACCTGCTGCAATCGCTCGATTGCCCGGAACCCATCGTGGTCACGCTCAACCGCACGGCGCAGATCGCGCCACAGAAAATTCTCAGACGCCTGCGCTATCACCATCCGGTCTACACCCAAACCAGCGTCGCCGCGCAAAAACGCAAAGAAGAAATCCAGGGCACGAACCGCACCTGGTTTGCCGGCGCCTACTGGGGCTGGGGTTTCCACGAAGACGGCATGCGCAGCGCAGTCGACGTCGCGAATGGCCTGGGAGTGCGCTGGCCGTGAGCGCGCCGCTCGCCAGTTGCATCTACGAAGGCTGGGTGCGGCACCGCCGTCATGCGCCGCATGCGCATGCGTTCCGCTACCGCATGTACATGCTGTATCTGGATCTGGACGAACTCGACCGCGTCTTCGCCGGGCGCTGGCTGTGGTCGGTGAACCGGCGCAACCTGGCGCAGTTTCGACGCAGCGACTATCTCGGCGATCCGGCGGTGCCGCTTGCCGACGCCGTGCGCGCGCGCGTGCGCGAGGCGATCGGTCGCGCGCCGACCGGCCCGATCCGCCTGCTCACCCACCTGCGCTATTTCGGGCATTGCTTCAATCCCGTGAGCTTCTATTACTGCTATGCCGACGACGGCACGACGCTGGACACCGTCGTCGCCGAAATCACCAACACGCCATGGAAGGAGCGCCACAGCTACGTGCTGCCGGTTGCGGATGCACAGCGCCACGGTGCCGCCCTGCGCTGGGAGTTCGCCAAGAATTTCCATGTCTCGCCGTTCGTGCCCATGCAGCGCGACTACGCCTGGCGCTTCACCGCGCCCGACGATGCATTGCGCGTGCACATGGACGTGATCGACGCGGGCAAGAACGAATTCGACGCCACCCTGGTTCTCGAGCGCAAGCCGCTGACTGGGTCGAACCTGGCCCGCGTGCTGCTGCGCTTCCCGGCGATGACCCTGAAAATCGTTGCCGCCATCCACTGGCAGGCGTTCTTGATCTTTCTTAGACGCAACCCCGTCTATGATCATCCGGGACATGATCATCCGGGCAAGACGAGCCGCATATGAATAGCGAATCCACCGTACTCGCCGCCGCTTCCGTTTCCACCACCACGTTCGGGTGGTTGGATCGCACCCTGCGCTCACGCCTGCTGCGGCAAATGTCGGCGCTGCGTGATTGCCGGCTGCGCATCGTCGATGCGCTCGGCGACATCACGCTGGGCACGCCGGCGGAGGATACCGCACAGACCCTGCACGCGACGATGCACGTGCACGATACGAGCTTCTATCGGCAGGTCGCAGGCAACGGCAGCGTCGGCGCCGGTGAAGCGTACATGGATTCGGCATGGACATGCGACGATCCGGTCGCGCTGATGCGCATGCTGGTGCGCAACCGCGATCTGCTTGACGCGATGGAAACCGGGCTGGCGCGCTTTGGCGGCTGGGCGATGCGCGCCTGGCATGCACTCAACCGCAATACACGCGACGGCAGCCGGCGCAATATCGCGGCGCACTATGACCTCGGCAACGATTTTTTCCGCCTGTTCCTCGACGAAAACCTGATGTACTCCTCGGCGATCTTCGCGCGCGCGGACGAGTCGCTGGAAGCCGCCTCCACGCGCAAGCTCGATCGCATCTGCCGCAAGCTTGCGCTGAATCCGCGCGACCGCGTCGTCGAGATCGGCACCGGCTGGGGCGGTTTCGCCCTGCATGCGGCGCGCAATTACGGCTGTCACGTCACCACCACGACGATTTCGCGCGAACAGCACGATCTCGCCCGCACGCGCGTGCGCGAAGCCGGGCTTGAAGATCGCATCGACGTGCTGTTGAGCGACTATCGCGATCTCGACGGCCGCTACGACAAGCTCGTTTCGATCGAGATGATCGAGGCGATCGGCCACCAGTATCTGGATTCCTATTTCGGCAAGGTCGGACGCCTGCTCAAGCCCGACGGCATGGCACTGATCCAGGCCATCACCATCGAGGATCACCGTTACGCACAGGCCCTGCGCGCCGTGGATTTCATCAAGCGCTACATTTTCCCGGGCAGTTTCATTCCGGCGGTGGGCGTGATGCTCGAAGCCGCAGCACGCGCGAGCGATCTGAAAGTGTTCCACCTCGAGGATATCGGTCCAAGCTATGCGCTCACCCTGGCCGCGTGGCGCGAGCGTTTCCATCGGCGCATCGCCGACGTTCGCGCGCTGGGTTACAACGAGCGTTTCGTGCGCATGTGGGATTTCTATCTCGCCTATTGCGAAGCCGGATTCCACGAACGCTCCACTGGCGACGTGCAGATGCTGCTGGTCAAGCCCGGTTGCCGACGCGCGGCGTTCCTCCCCGATCTGGACACGCCGCCGTGAACCTCTGGATCAACGTCCTTTTTTATCAGGCCACATGGCTGGCGGCCATCGCTGGCGCCGCACGCGGCTGGTGGTGGGCAGGACCGGCCATGTTCGCCGTCTTCGCGGCATGGCAACTTGCCGTTTCGCGCCTGCGCGTGGCCGATCTCGAATTGATGCTGTGCGCGGCAGTTGTGGGCTTCATCGTCGATTCGTTCTGCATTCGCGGCGGCTTGTTCGTATACGCGGCGCCCCTGCCGTCGCCCGACTATGCGCCGATCTGGATCGTCGCGCTGTGGATGAGCTTCGCCCTCACCCTGAACCATTCGCTGGCCTGGCTGAAATCGCATCTGCCGTTGGCTTCCGTGCTCGGCGCCATCGGTGCGCCGCTCGCGTACCTCGCCGCCGCGCGCGGCTGGAACGCGCTGGCAATCGCCGCCGATCCCGCACTCGCATTCGGCGCGCTGGCATTGGCATGGGCGATCCTGACACCGACCCTTTTCTGGCTGGCCAGACGCCTGAGCCCGCCGGTGCCGGCGACGTCATCATTGCGCGAGGCTTGGCGATGAATCCACTGAATATCCTGTATGTCTGGATCGTGGCCTGCGTCGCCATGTTCATCGGCTGGCTGATCCAGCGCCGCACCCACAACGCCGGAATCGTCGATGCGATCTGGGCAGCGGGCATGGGTGCAAGCGCCTTGTTCTACGCAGCGGTTGGCAGCGGCGGCCTCGCGTCGCGGCTTGCGGTCGCCCTGCTCGGCAGCTTGTGGGGCTTCCGGTTGTGCCTGCATATACTCGCGCGCGTGTTGAACGAAAGCGAAGACGGGCGCTATCGCTACCTGCGCGAATACTGGCATGGTGACCAGCGCAAGTTCTTCGCGTTCTTCATGGGCCAGGCATTGTTGATCGCGCTGTTCTCGCTGCCGTTCGCGGCCGTGGCCGAGAATCCGCGCGAGACGTTCTCGGTCTGGTGCGGACTCGGCTTGGCAATCTGGATCGTGAGCCTGGCCGGCGAATCCATCGCCGATGCGCAGTTGGCCGTTTTCCGCAAGAATCCGCAGAACCGCGGCAAGACCTGCCGTGTCGGACTGTGGCGGTATTCGCGGCATCCGAATTATTTCTTCGAATGGCTGCACTGGTTCACCTACGCATTCCTCGCCATCGGCGCACCGTTCCCGGCGTGGCTGCTCAGCCTGCTCGGACCGGTCCTGATGGTCGCATCCCTGGTATGGATCACCGGCATCCCGTTCACCGAGGCGCAGGCGCTGCGCACGCGCGGTGACGATTACCGCGACTACCAGCGCACGACGTCCATGTTCATCCCGTGGTTTCCGAAAGGATCGCATACATGACGAGCGGAGCCAGCGAAACACTGCCCATGGCCGCACCGGCCGAAGGCGGCCTGGTTGGGCTTTGCGAACGCGGCCTGCTGCCGGACTGGCTCATCCGTGCGGGCATTCGCCGTCTCTGCGCGCAACGTCTCACCGAAGAAGGCGTTGGCGATGCGGTGGCGCAATGGGCTCGGTTCCGGCGTTGCCTCGACGAGTTGCGTGAAAGTCCCGTCGCCATCCACACGGATGCGGCGAACACGCAGCATTACGAATTGCCACCGCGCTTTTTCGAATTGTGTCTGGGCAAGCACCTGAAATATTCGAGCTGCTACTTTCCGACCGGGTCGGAAACGCTGGACCAGGCCGAGGACGCCATGCTCGCGCTATACGGCGAACGCGCTCAGCTCGCGGACGGACAAGATATCCTCGAACTCGGTTGCGGCTGGGGCTCGCTGACGCTGTGGATGGCGCAGAATTATCCGCGCAGCCGCATCACCGCCGTGTCCAACTCGAAACCGCAACGAGAATTCATCCTCGGTCGCTGCCGCACGCTCGGTTTGAGCAACGTCGAGGTCATCACCCTGGACGTCAATCGGCTGGAACTCCCGGCGTCGAGCTTCGACCGCTGCGTATCCATCGAGATGTTCGAGCACATGCGCAACTACGCAACCCTGCTCGAACGCATCGCTTCGTGGCTGCGCGCGGACGGCAAGCTCTTCGTGCACATCTTCTGCCATCGCGAATTGATGTATCCGTTCGAAACGCAAGGCGACGACAACTGGATGGGCCGCTACTTCTTCACCGGTGGCCTGATGCCGTCGGCCGATACCCTGCTCTGGTTCCAGCGCGATCTCGCCATCGAGCAACAGTGGCGATTGCCGGGAACGCACTACGCCAGGACCGCGAACTTGTGGCTTGCCAATCAGGACGCGAACCGCATTGCGGCGTTGCAGGTCCTGGAGCAGGCCTACGGCGAACAGGCGCGCATCTGGCACCAGCGCTGGCGCATGTTCTGGATGGCTTGCGCGGAACTGTTCGGCTATCGCGGTGGCAACGAGTGGCTGGTCGCCCACTACCGTTTTACCCGGCGTTGAAAAAAAGAAACCCGGCTTGCGCCGGGTTTCTGGTGCAACAGTTGCTGCGGAAACCTTACTGGCTTTCCACCTTCAGCTCAACGCGACGGTTGCGCTGACGGCCTTCCTTGGTCTTGTTGGTGTCGATCGGGTTCGCTTCGCCGAAGCCCTTCGGACCATCCAGACGGCTGGCATCGACGCCATGCTCGGTCAGGTAGCCGTACACGCCCTTGGCGCGGCGCTCGGACAGCTTCTGGTTGTACGCATCGCTGCCGACGGAATCGGTGTAGCCGTCGACGGAGACGTGCACGTTCGGATAGCGCTTGAGCGTATCGACGGCCTCGTCGAGGATCTGCACGGACTCGGAGGTCGGAGCCTTCAGCGACGGCACCAGCTTCTCGCCGACGCGCGGGTGGTCGAACTTGAATTCGACGCCACGCAGGTCGATGGAAACCGCGGCCGGCGGAGTGGCCTCTTCGCGGGCGGCGGCGGAGCGGCCGGCGGCGGAGCAGCCTCTTCATGCTTGGGCGCCGCGGCCGGGGCCGAGCCGCCGCCGAAGCTGTAGGTCAGGCCGACCGTGGCGATGGCATCGGTGAAGCCGCTGTGGCGGTTGAAGCCTTCCGAAGCGGCACAGAGTGGAATTGAGCGAATTGTTGTCGCGGTCGTAGCGCCCCGCGATTTCGCCGCGGAACGCCAGGCGGTCGGACATGTTGTACTGCACGCCGACACCGGCGGTGACCATCGGATCCCAGCCGCCGCCGCGGGCGAACTGACCCTGCGAATGGCCGCCGAACGCCGTGGTCTGGCCGAGCAGGAACCCGGAGAAGGCCTTGTGGCGTTGCGCGCCGACGCCGCCCATCAAATAAGGACGCCAGCCGGAGCCGATCTCGCCGAAGAACCAGCGCGCGGCAACATCGAATTGCACGCTTTCCCACTGGTGGCCATCGCGCGGAGAACTGTTCTTGAAATCGGCATTGTTGATGCCGTATTCGAAATCGACGGCCAGGTTCGGGTTGACCCAAGTGCCGAGGCCGATTCCGGCAAACACCGAAGTCTTGGTCGTGCGCGCGCTATCCGGCGCGACGATACCCAAACGCGGAGCCAAGTACCAACTGCTGGCATCCTGGGCGTTGGCGACGCCCACGCCGCCCAATCCCAGGGCGATCAGGACAAACAAGGTATTACGTTTCATCGGAGACTCTCCTCTAGCTAGTTTTTTTGGCGTCCGCTCCGCTCGCGCGGTACACAATTACGCCGCGAACCCTACGGCGTTTGCGTCGCGTTAATTATACGTTAGCACATCGCAACGCGAGCCGTGACAGTCTAGCAAAATCGGCGGACATCCTCCAGCCTGCGCCGTTCAGGATACAGTCAGGTCGGAGCCTGTGACACTTTTTGCAAGCCCTTGTTCAAACTTGAATTTTTTGCGCTCAAACCACGAACGAATCCATCAATTTCGGCACCGTCATCGCCTCGAACGCCGCAGGGTCCTTGCTGGCCGTGAGAATGTGCTGACCTGGTGTGCCGGCAAATGTCCGCCCAAGGCCGCCTCGAACTTCTTCAGCAGTACCGGAATGCCCTCGGCACGGCGCTTGCGATGACCGATCGGGTAATCGATGGACACTTTCTCGGTCTTGCTGCCGTCGGCGAAGAACATCTGCACCGAGTTGCCGATATAGCGTTTTTCCGGGTCGAAATAATCCTTGGTGAACTGCGGGATTTTCCTTGACCGCCATCTTCCCGCGCAGCGCGTCGATGCGCGGATCGGCGGCGACGGCGTCGTTATAGTCGTCGGCGCTGAGGCGGCCGAAGATCAGCGGCACGGCGACCATGTACTGGATGCAGTGGTCGCGGTCGGCATAGTTCGCCAGCGGCCCGGTCTTGTCGATGATGCGCACGCCGGCTTCCTGGGTCTCGATCTCGATGCGCTCGATCTTGTCGAGCTTGCCGGCCACTTGCGCATGCAGTTTCATCGCGCATTCCACCGCGGTCTGCGCATGGAATTCGGCCGGATAGCTGATCTTGAAGAGGACATTCTCCATCACGTAGCTGCCGAAACCGACGTTCGAATTCGAACGCTTTGCCCTTGAACGCCACGTCGTAGAAACCCCAGGTCTTGGCGGTCAGCGCGGACGGATAGCCGACGCAACCCTTGACCGCGTTCAACGCATGCGTCACCGCGCGACGGCAGGCATCGCCCGCTGCCCAGCTCTTGCGCGGACCGGTGTTCGGTGCGTGGCGGTAGGTGCGCAACGCGCCGTTGTCGATCCAGCTGTGCGAAACCGCGTTGACGATCTCGTCCTTGCCGCCGCCGAGCATCTGCGTGGCGACCGCGGTGGAGGCCAGGCGCACAAGGATGACGTGATCCATGCCGACGCGATTGAATGAATTCTTCAGCGCGTAGCAACCCTGGATTTCGTGCGCCTTGATCGCCGCCGTGAGCACGTCGCGAATCGTCAGCGGCGCCTTGCCGTCGCGGATATTGCGGCGCGAAACGTAATCGGCCACGGCCAGGATCGCGCCGAGGTTGTCCGACGGATGGCCCCATTCCGCGGCGAGCCAGGTGTCGTTGAAATCCAGCCAGCGCACCTGCACGCCGATGTTGTAGGCGGCCTGCACGGGGTCGAGTTCCCAGCTCGTGCCGGGTACGCGCGCGCCGCCCGGCAGGGTCGCGCCCGGGACGAGCGGGCCCAGATGCTTCACGCATTCCGGAAATTTCATCGCCAGCATCGCGCAACCCAGCGAATCCATCAGCATGTAGCGCGCGGTGTCGTAGGCCTCTTTCGAGTCGATCTTGTAATCGACGACGTAGTCGGCGATGTCGACCATCGCCTGGTCGGGTTGGGGGCGCACGGCGGAGCGGATGTCGTGATGGCTCATGGCAGGTTCCGGAGAGGTCGGGGGAAAGCGCCTTATTTTGCCAGATTCCGCCGCCATCTCACGCGCCTGAGACAGCGGCTGGATAGCGTCGCCGCGTCATCCGGAGGACAATTCCGCCATGCCGCTCGATAATTTCCACCCTGCCGTCGCGGCCTGGTTCCGCAGCGCATTCGCGGCGCCTACGCCGGCACAGGAGCGCGCATGGCCGGCGATCCAGTCCGGCCGGCATGCGCTGATCGCCGCGCCGACCGGCTCGGGAAAAACCTTGGCCGCCTTCCTCGCCGCGATCGACGCACTCGTGCGCGACGGCGTGGCCGGAACCCTCGCCGACGAGACCCGCATCGTCTACGTCTCGCCGCTCAAGGCCTTGTCGAACGACGTGCGCATCAACCTGGAATCGCCGCTCGCCGGCATCCGCGACAAGTTGTTCGAGATGGGCCTGCCCGACGTCGATATCCGCGGCAGCGTGCGCACCGGCGACACGCCGCAGAGCGAACGCGACGCGATGAAGCGACGCCCGCCGCATATCGTGGTCACGACGCCGGAATCGCTGTACATCCTGCTTGGCTCGGAATCGGGCCGCGCGATGCTGGCTTCAACGCGCAGCGTGATCGTCGACGAAATCCACGCGCTCGCGCCCAGCAAGCGCGGTGCGCACCTGGCGCTGTCGCTGGAACGCCTCGAAGCGTTGTGCGGACGGCCGCTGACGCGAATCGGCCTTTCGGCGACGCAGAAACCGATTTCAGAAGTCGCGAAGTTCTTGCTCGGCGCGCATCCGGAACAAGACTGCGAAATCGTCGACGTCGGCCACACGCGCGAACGCGACCTGGCCATCGAGCTGCCGTCCTCGCCCTTGTCTGCCGTGATGTCCGGCGACGTGTGGACGCAGGTCTATGCGCGACTCGCCGAATTGATCACGCAACATCGCACCACGCTCGTATTCGTCAACACCCGGCGCATGGCCGAACGCGTGGCGCGGCACCTGTCCGAACTGCTCGGCAAGGATGCCGTCACGTCGCATCATGGTTCGCCTGGCACGCGAGCAGCGACTGGCTGCCGAGCAGCGCCTCAAGCGCGGCGAACTGCGCGCGTTGGTCGCCACCGCCTCGCTGGAGCTGGGCATCGATATCGGCGACGTGGACCTGGTCTGCCAGCTTGCCTCGCCGCGTTCGATCGCGACGTTCCTGCAACGCGCCGGCCGCGCCAATCATGCGGTCGACGGCATGCCGAAGGCGCGGCTGTTCCCGACATCGCGCGACGACCTGGTCGAATGCGCGGCCCTGCTCGACGCGGTGCGTCGTGGCGAATTGGACACGCTGCACGTCGAGAAGAACGCGCTCGATGTCCTCGCCCAGCAAATCGTCGCGGAAGTGGCCTGCCGTGAATGGCGCGAGGACGAACTGTTCGCTCTGGTCGCGCGCGCCTATCCGTATCGCGGAAACCTCGCGCGACGCGTTCCGGGAAATCCTGCGCATGCTCGCCGACGGCTACACGACCCGCAGCGGTCCGCGATCGGCGCTACCTGCATCGCGACGCGGTCAACGGCGTGCTGCGCGCGCGGCGCGGCGCACGCCTGACCGCGATCACTTCGGGCGGCGCGATTCCCGACACCGCCGACTACGAGGTCGTGCTGGAGCCGCAGGCACAGCGCGTGGGCAGCGTGCACGAGGATTTCGCGGTCGAATCCATGGCTGGCGATATCTTCCAGCTCGGCAACACTTCGTATCGCATCCTGCGCGTCGAGCGCGGCAAAGTGCGCGTGGAAGACGCGCAGGGCGCGCCGCCGACCATTCCGTTCTGGCTCGGCGAGGCGCCGGGGCGCAGCGACGAGCTGTCCTTCGCGGTGTCGCGCTTGCGCGAGGAAATTTCCGCGCAACTGGAAAACGGCGCAGCGCCTGCGGAAAATTGGCTGCGCGACGACATCGGCCTGCGCGAATCCGCCGCACGCCAGATCGTCGATTACCTCGGCGGCGCCAAGGCCGCGTTCGGCATGCTGCCGACGCAGTCGGAACTGGCGATGGAGCGTTTCTTCGACGAATCCGGCGGCACCCAGCTCGTCATCCATTCGCCGTTCGGCAGCCGCCTCAACCGCGCCTGGGGCCTGGCCCTGCGCAAGCGCTTCTGCCGCACCTTCAATTTCGAATTGCAGGCCGCGGCAACCGAAGACGCGATCATCCTGTCGTTGTCGACCAGCCATAGTTTTCCGCTCGACGAAGTCACGCCGTTACCTGCACTCCAACTCCGTGCGCCACGTGCTGATCCAGGCGCTGCTCGATGCGCCGATGTTCGGCGTGCGCTGGCGCTGGAACGCGGCGACCGCGCTCGCCCTGCCGCGTTTCGTCGGCGGCGCGAAAGTGCCGCCGCAGTTGCAGCGCATGAAGTCCGAGGACCTGCTTGCCGCGGTCTTTCCCGATCAGGTCGCCTGCCTGGAGAACATCGTCGGCGAACGCCAGATTCCCGATCATCCGCTGGTCGCGCAGACCCTGCACGATTGCCTGCACGAGGCCATGGACATCGAAGGACTGGAAGCGTTGCTGCGCCGGCTCGAAGGCGGTGAGATTCGTTTCGTCGTGCCGCGACCTGACCGCGCCCTCGCCGCTCGCCGCCGAAGTACTGAGCGCACGGCCTTATGCCTTCCTCGACGATGCGCCGCTGGAAGAACGCCGCACCCAGGCGGTGATGTCGCGGCGATGGGGCGACATCGAATCGACCGCGGATTTCGGCGCGCTCGACGCGGACGCCATTGCTGCGGTGCGCGAGGAAGCCTGGCCGCAAGCGCGCACGCCGGACGAACTGCACGAAGCATTGATGGGACTTGGCTTCCTGACCGAAGCCGACATGGCGCGCAATCCGACGTGGTCCACGCTGTTCGATGCGCTGATCGCGCAGCGGCGGGCGACGCGCCTGGCGAACTTGCGCATCCCCGCCGAGCGGCTGCCGCAATTCCAGAACGATTTTCGCTGGCGCTTGCGTTCGATCCGCCAATTTCCGCTCCGGCGGAATTCGCGCAAGTCGAATGGACGCGCGAAACCGCGCTGGCCGATATCCTGCGCGCGCGCCTGACCGGACTCGGTCCGACGCAGGCCGCGCAGCTCGCCAATACGCTGAATCTTCCACAAGTGGAAATCGATACTGCCCTTCTCGCGCTGGAGCGCGAAGGCACGGTGATGCAAGGCCGCTTCACGCCCGGCACTGCCGAAACCGAATGGTGTGAAAGGTACCTGCTGGCGCGCATCCACCGTTACACGATCAATCGCCTGCGCCGCGAGATCGAGCCGGTCGAGCCGCGCGACTTCATGCGCTTCCTGTTCGACTGGCAGAAAGTGTCTTCCGGCGCCCGCGTCGAAGGCCCGGACGCTCTCGCCGCCGTACTCGCGCAACTGGAAGGCTTCGAGGCGCCGGCCGGCGGCCTGGGAATCGGAGATTCTGCCCGCGCGCGTCGCCGGCTACGAGATTTCCTGGCTCGATGACCTTTGCCTTGCCGGCCGCATCGTGTGGTCGCGGTTGCGGCCGCGACCTCCACTGGCAGTGAGCGTGGCGCCGGCCCCGTGCGCGCCACGCCCATCGTCCTGCTGCAACGACGCAGCCTGCCGATATGGAATGCACTGGATGCGACGAAGGACGATGGCGATGCCATGATCTCGTCGCGCGCACAGAAAGGTCTGCGAATTTCCTGCGCAACCACGGCGCGTCGTTCTTCGACGAGCTGCTGGCGGGCACGCAATTGCTGCATGTCGAGCTGGAGGAAGCGCTGGCCGAACTCGTTGCCGCGGGACAGATCAACTCCGACAGCTTCGCCGGCCTGCGCGCGCTGCTGGTGCCGCAATCCAAGCGCCCCTCGCCGAGCCGGCGTCGCGGCCGCCGCACTGCCCTGCTCGGCATTGCCGATGCCGGTCGCTGGTCGCCGCTGCGCCGCGCTCCCGCGGCCAGCGATGCCGCGAATTACGCAAAATGCAAAGGTGGAAAATGTTGAGTACGTCGCCCGCACCCTGCTGCGCCGCTACGGCGTAGTCTGCTGGCGCCTGCTCGCGCGCGAGGCGGCGTGGCTGCCACCGTGGCGTGAGCTGTTGCGCGTATACCAGCGCATGGAGGCGCGCGGCGAAGTCCGCGGCGGCCGTTTCATTGCCGGGCTCTCCGGCGAACAGTTCGCGCTGTCCGAGGCGGTCGGGCTCCTGCGCGGCATCCGCCGCAAGCCGGGCGACGGCGAGATGGTCGCCGTGTGCGGCGCGGATCCGCTGAACCTGGTCGGCGCCATCGTCGCCGGCGAAAAAGTGCCGGCGCTGACCGGATCGCGCACCCTCTACCGTGATGGCATGCCGGTCGCAACCCTGGTATCCGGAAACTTCACGATGCTGGAAGCGATGGATGCAGCCGTGGAGTGGAAGGCCAAATCGCTGCTGCTGCGCGGCAGCGAACGGATACCCGTGCCAGTCGAATCTGCGGGCGCAGTCTGATACCGTCGCCGCAGTTTGCGGTTGCAGACTCGTGAAATTCCGGGCATGGTGCCGCTTTCAAACGCACGTTCGATGCCATGACCGACGCGCCTGCCGCACCCTATCCGCACCTGTTCGCTCCGCTGGATCTCGGCTTCTGCACGCTGCCCAACCGCGTGCTCATGGGTTCGATGCACACCGGGCCTCGAAGACCATGCGCGCGATTTCGGCAAACTCGCCGCGTATTTCGCCGAACGCGCGCGCGGCGGCGTCGGACTCATGGTCACCGGCGGCTTTTCGCCGAACATCGCCGGCTGGCTCAAACCCTTCGCGAGCCGGCTGTCGATGCCATGGCATGTCGCGCGCGCATCGGCAAGTCACGCGCGCGGTGCACGCCGAGGGCGGACGCATCTGCCTGCAGATCCTGCACGCCGGCCGTTACGGCTACCAGCCGCTGTCGGTCGCGCCGTCGAAGATCAAGTCGCCGATCACGCCATTCACGCCGCGCGCGCTTTCTGCCGGCGGCGTGGAACGCACGATCCGCGATTTCGCGCGTTGCGCGCAGCTCGCGCGCGAGGCCGGCTACGACGGCGTCGAGATCATGGGCAGCGAAGGTTACCTGATCAACCAGTTCCTCGCCGAGCGCACGAACCAGCGCAGCGATGACTGGGGCGGCAGCGTGGAGAATCGCCAGCGCTTCCCGATCGAAATCGTGCGCCGCACGCGCGCGGCGGTCGGGCGCGATTTCATCATCATCTATCGTCTGTCGATGCTGGACCTCGTCGACAACGCGCAGCGCTGGGACGAAATCGTGCAACTGGCCAAGGCCGTCGAGGCCGCCGGCGCGACCTTGATCAACACCGGCATCGGCTGGCACGAGGCGCGCGTTCCGACCATCGTGACCAGCGTGCCGCGTGCGGCGTTCACGTGGGTGACGCACCGGATGAAAGAACACGTGCGCATTCCGCTGATCACGACGAACCGCATCAACATGCCGGACGTCGCGGAAAACGTGCTGGCGCGCGGCGACGCGGACATGGTGTCGATGGCGCGACCGCTGCTGGCGGATCCCGCCTGGGCGAACAAGGCGCGCGCCGGCCGCACGGCCCTGATCAACCCCTGCATCGCCTGCAACCAGGCGTGCCTGGACCACGTGTTCGAGAACAAACGCGCCTCGTGCCTGATGAATCCGCGCGCCTGTTTCGAAACCGAGCTCGTCGACGCGCCGATGACGAAGCAGAAACGCTTCGCCGTGGTCGGCGCCGGGCCTGCCGGACTCGCTTGCGCGACGACTTTGGCACAGCGCGGACATGCCGTGACCTTGTTCGAGCAGGCGCACGAAATCGGCGGCCAGTTCAATCTGGCCAAGCGCATTCCGGGCAAGGAGGAATTCGTCGAGCCGATGCGTTATTGGGGCAACCTGCTCGCCGAAACCGGCGTCGAAGTGCGGCTCGACACCCGCGCCGATGCGGCCACGCTGCAGGCTGGCGGCTTCGATGCCGTCGTCCTCGCCTCCGGCGTCACTCCGCGCGCCCTGAAAATTCCCGGCGCGGATCACGCCAAGGCGCTGAGCTACGTCGATGTCGTCCTGCACGGCAAACCGGTCGGCAAGCGTGTCGCCATCATCGGCGCCGGCGGCATCGGCTTCGACGTGGCGGAATTCCTGACTCAACAGGCGCCCTCGCCGACCACCGACATCGCGCGCTGGTCGCACGAATGGGGCGTCGATCAAACGTACACAAATCGCCGGCGGGCTCGCCAAGCCGGCGCCGGAGGCCAGCCGACCGCGAAGTCTGGCTGCTGCAGCGCACGCCCGGGCGCCTGGGCAAGCGCCTGAACAAGACCACCGGCTGGGTGCATCGCGCCGCGCTGAAGATGAAGGGCGTGAAGATGCTTGGCGGCGTGAATTACGAGCGCATCGACGACGCCGGCCTGCACGTCACCATCGACGGCAAGCCGCAAACGCTGGCCGTGGACAATGTCGTCGTCTGCGCCGGCCAGGAGCCGCGCCGCGACCTGTACGCTGGGCTCACCGCAGCCGGCATCGCCGTGCACCTGATCGGCGGCGCCGATGTCGCCGCCGAACTCGATGCCAAGCGCGCGATCGCGCAAGGCACGCGGCTGGCGGCAACGCTCTGAGGGAACCGCGACGATGGATGCCTTCAGTTATCTGTCGGTGCTGCTCTCGATCATCGTCGGCCTGGCGATCACGCAGATCCTGACCGGCTTCCGCGGCATCATGCTGTGGCGGTCGCGCGTGCGCATGTACTGGCCGGCGCCGCTGTGGGCCGGGACCCTGCTGCTGATCAACGTGCAAAGCTGGTGGGCGATGTTCAGCCTGCGCGAGGTGCAGGCCTGGACCTTCGCCGGGTTCGCCGTCGTGCTGGCGCAGGCCATCGCGCAATACCTGCTCGCGGCGATCGTGTTGCCCGATTTTTCAGCCGATCACACAACCGACTTGCGCGAGCACTACTGGTCGCACACGCGCTGGTTCTTCGGCCTGTTCGTTCTCGTTTTGCTGTTCAGCCTGGCAAAGGAACTGGTGGTGTACGGCCACTTACCCGAGCGCGAGAACCTGGCATTCCACATCGGCTTCATCGCGCTGTCGGTCATCGCGTTGTCCACGCGCCGCGACGGTTTTCACAAGTTTCTCGCACTGCTCGGCGCTGGCGTGTTCTGCGTCTACGTGATTGCGCTGTTCACGAAATTGCGCTAGATCAGCGCTTGTCGAGCGGCACGAACTTCAGGTTTTCCGGACCCGGTGTAATTTGCGCTCGGGCGGATGATCTTGCCGTCCACGCGCTGTTCGATCACATGCGCGCGACCAACCTGACGTACGCGAGATCACGAACAGCGGCGTGAACATCGCGGTCGGCACGCCCATCATGTGGTAGCTCACCGCGCTGAACCAGTCCAGGTTCGGGAACATCTTCTTGATGTCCCACATGGTCGCTTCCAGACGCGCGGCGATGTCGAACATCGTCATGTTTTTCTGCGCGGCGGACAATTCGCGCGCGACTTCCTTGATCACTTTGTTGCGCGGATCGCCGGTGGTGTAGACCGGATGGCCGAAGCCGATCACGACTTCCTTGTTTTCCACGCGCTTGCGGATGTCGGCCTCGGCCGCGTCCGGCGTGTCGTAGCGCTTCTGGATTTCGAACGCAGCTTCGTTCGCGCCGCCGTGCTTGGGTCCGCGCAGCGCGCCAATGGCGCCGGCAATGGCCGAATACATGTCGCTGCCGGTGCCGGCAATGACGCGCGCGGCGAACGTCGAGGCATTGAACTCGTGTTCGGCGTAAAGAATCAAGGACGTGTGCATCGCACGCACCCACAGCGCACTCGGCTTTTCGCCGTGCAGCAGATGCAGGAAGTGGCCGCCGATGGAATCGTCGTCGGTTTCCACGTCGATGCGCCGACCGTTGACGGCAAAGTGGTACCAGTACAACAGGATGCTTCCGAGCGAAGCCATCAATCGGTCGGCGATGTCGCGCGCGCCCGGATGGTTGTGATCGTCTTTCTCGGGCAGCGCGCAACCCAGCGCCGACACGCCGGTGCGCATGACGTCCATCGGATGCGCCGACGTCGGAATCTGCTCCAGCACCGCCTTCACCGACGCGGGAACGCCGCGCAGCGATTTCAACTTCGTCTTGTAGGCGACGAGTTCCGCCTTGTTCGGCAGCGTGCCGTGCACGAGCAGGTGCGCGATCTCCTCGAACTCGGCCGTCGTGGCGAAATCCAGGATGTCGTAGCCGCGGTAATGCAGATCGTTGCCGGTGCGCCCGACCGTACACAGCGCGGTGTTGCCGGCGGCAACGCCGGACAGGGCGACGGATTTCTTGGGTTTGAACGGGATGGCGGCTTCGCTCACGGGTTTCTCCTGATTCATTTCTTCGTCGCAAACAATTCGTCGAGCTTGTCTTCGTAGGCGTGGTAGCCGAGGAAATCGTAGAGTTCCTCGCGCGTCTGCATCGTCGGCACGACGGATTTTTGCGTGCCTTCGCGGCGCACGACTTCGTAAAAATTCAGCGCCGCCTTGTTCATGGCGCGATACGCACCGCAGCAATACAGCGCGATGTCGACGTTCGCGGATTTCAGCTCATCCACCGTGAAGAACGGCGTCGAACCGAACTCGGTGAGGTTGGCGAGGATCGGAACTTTCACCGCCGCCTTGAACTTGCGGTAGTCGTCCAGCGTTTTCATCGCCTCGGGAAAGATCATGTCGGCGCCGGCTTCGACGTAGGCGACGGCGCGCTCGATCGCGCTGTCGATGCCTTCGACGGCTGCCGCGTCGGTGCGTGCCATCAGCACGAAATCGCGATCGGCCTTCGCATCCACCGCCGCTTTCACGCGGTCGACCATTTCCTCCATCGGCACCACTTCCTTGCCGGGACGATGGCCGCAGCGCTTCTGTCCGACCTGATCTTCCATGTGCACCGCGGCGACGCCGATGCGCTCGAAATTGCGGATGGTGCGCGCGATGTTGAACGCGCCGCCCCAACCCGTGTCGATGTCCACGAGCAGCGGCAATTGCGTGGCGTCCACGATGCGGCGCGCGTCGGTGAGCACGTCCTCCATCGTCGAGATGCCGAGGTCCGGCATGCCCAGAGAGTTTGCCGCAACGCCGCCGCCGGACAGATACAGCGCCTTGTAACCGACGCGCTTGGCCATGAGTCCGGCGTAGGCGGTAATCGTGCCGACGACCTGCAATGGCGATTCTGCGGCCAGCGCGGCGCGGAAACGTGCTCCACTCGAAGCTGGCGCGCCTGCGGATTGGGACTGGCTCATGCGGCCTCGATTCACGTAGTTTGGTCAAACCGCCATTTTAGCCGATCTGCCGCGAGGGAGTGTTTGGCAACCAGGCATACCCATCGCTAGCCGGACCTGTCGTGCGCCTTGTCGTCGAATCGCGCCATGATCTGCGCGTAGCGCGGCAATTTGCGCAGCGCATCGAGATCGGAATCCTTTTCGATCCATTCGCGGAATCCGCCGCCGCTCGCCAGCGCACGCGCGAGCAAATCGAGGGCGCGATCGTGGTCGCCCATGCGCGTGAATGTGCACGCGGCGTTGTACAAGGTACCGAAGTCGTCCGGCTGCAGGCGCAGCGAGGCCTCGAGATTTTGGCGCCCGCCTTCGACATCGCCGAGGCGCACCTGCAAGCCGGCGGCAAGATACAAGGCGCGGCCATTCTCGGGATCGGCCGCGATTTCGGCCAATGCAATCGGCAGTGCCAAACGGGCCAGCGCGTCGCCATGCGCCGTGTCGCCAACGGAATCGGCGGCGTTGGTGGCCAGCACGAGCGCCTGGAACTCGTCGGGCCGCGCGCGATGCGCCGCTTCGAATTGCGCGATCGCACGCGCGTAGCTGCCCTGCGCGAAATCGTGGCGCCCGAAATAGTAGTGCGCCTCGTAAAGGCCGGGATTGAGCTCGATCGCCCGCTCGAACGCCGCGACCGCGCCCGCGTTGTCGCCCGCCAGCGACAGCGTGTTGGCCCGCGCGACATGCGCCTCGGCCATATCCGGAGCCAGTTCCAGCGCGCGTTTGGCGGCATTGATCGCCTCCTCGAGCACGTCTTCGGGTTTCAATATCCGCCAGATCAGCAATTGCGCCAACAGGTCGGCCAATCCCGCATGGGCTTGCGCGTAGCCGGGATCGAGCGCGATGGCGCGGCGGAACATTTCCGGCGCCTTGGTCCACTCGTCGCTGCCCTTGACCGACGCGATCTGCCGCCCACGCAGGTAAAATTCATAGGCGCGCATGTCGGTCGGCGGGCAGCGGCAGATGTCCAGCGTCTCGCCCTTGATCGAAATCCGGAATACATTCGCCACGCTGCGCGCGATTTCTTCCTGGATCGCGAAGATGTCGCGCAACTGCCGGTCGAAACTCTCCGTCCAGAGGTGATAGCCGCTGTCGGCATCGATCAATTGCGCGGTGATGCGCACGCGGTCGCCGGACTTGCGCACGCTGCCTTCCATGATCGCGCCGACGCGCAGCGCCTTGCCGATCTCGCGCACGTCCTCCGTACTGCCCCGATAACGGAACGACGAGGTCCGCGATGCGACGCGCAATCCGCTGACCGAAGCGAGCGCGTTGAGGATCTCCTCCGCCAGCCCGTCGCAGAAATAATCCTGGTCCTTCGCCTCGCTCAGATCGGCGAAGGGCAAGACCGCCACTGAGGCATCGGTCGCCTTGGGCACAGGCTCGGGACCAGCCGCGGCGACCGTGGCCAGCGGCGCGGTGCGCTCGATACCGCGCGGGCCGATGTCGTACACCCATGCCAGCACGCACGTCAGCACGAAGCCGATCGCGAGCAGCACAAGCAACAGACGCATCGACCACGACGGCAAACCGAGCGGCTCGAATACGGAACTGCCGAACTGGATCATCACCCAGGCGGCGACCACGTACACGGCCACCACGCGGAACACGCGCCGGCGGCGGAATTCCTCGAAGGTTTGTCGCAACGATCCGGCCATGCCCAAGGTTCTCCGGGCCCATTCCCCGAGTGCGTATGCTACACGTCCGCCACGCCAGGGTTCCAACGGCAGGACAAATGCACGCCCATCCGCAGACCAGCGCATCCCGCTCATTGGCCGGTTGAATGTTCGATCACAACGAGACGATCGTGACGCCGCGCGCCTCAGCCCGCCGGCCGCGCCCAGGATTCATGCGCATACACGATGCGCCAGCCCTCCGGCAAATGTTTCCAGACCGACGTGACCACGAAGGTCCCAAGGCTGGGCTTGCCGTCCGCGCCGGTGCGGCGCGAAGACAACTGCTGCGTGACCAGCACGGTATCGGGGGCGAGCGTGTCGAATTCGGGCGCGGCGGTCGCGGTGTACACGACATCGCTCTTGCCGTTCTTCCACCAGACCAGTTGCTGCGCGTGCAGTTTGTCCCAGCCGCGTACGATCTGCCCGTTGAAGGCGAATACCAGATCCGGCGATTTCCGCAAATACGCCATGTAGGCATCGGTATCGTGCGCGTTCGCGGCCCGTTCCGAAGCGTCCACCAGTGGCTGGACTTGTTCTTGCGGCGATGGCGATGCGGCGCGGGCGGGCCAACCTAGGGCGACCAAAAGTGCGAATGCAGTAAGTGAATGCAATGATTTCATTGCGTCCTCCGGTGAATGAAATTCAGTTTCTTGGCGTATGCGGCAAATTCATGGTCTGCAACTCCGATATTCAAAACGCCAGTGCGAGTGACGTTGCGGCGCCGGAGTTCAGCGACGAAGCTCACGGCTTCTCCTGCGCGAGCTGCTTCAGGGGATCCCGAATGTCGTGCCTGTAGTACACCGTCATGTTGCCGAGGTCCGATTCGATGTCGGCGATGCGCAGCTGCAAGGATGGGAGCACGTGCGGATCTTTCCTCAGGGATTCATCGCTCGCCGCGATGACGTCCGCAGGCAATCCCGTCGAACAGGGATAATCGAGCACGTTCGCGATGCCTGCGTAATCGCCAACCGGGACGATCTGATCGCCGCACTTTTCGGCCAGTGCCTGCTGGACCTCGTAGGGAATCGCCCTGCGGAACGCCTTGCGATATTCCGCCTGCTGCCCCGAACGGACAATATCGTCGATCATCGGCTCGGTGTAGACGCGCATGGCCAGGTCGCGCAAGGCCGAATCGCGGATCAGGCCAATCTCGCCCGTGGAAGTCAATTCATCGTAGGTCGCGCGACGGCGGGTGTAGCCATTGAATTGCGTGGCCCGGTAGGCGTTGACGAGCAACGCCTCGGCGGAGAGGGGTGCCCTGCCGTTGAGCGCGTCGGCCACGCGTTTGGCATTGGCCAGGACCTGGCGCCAATAACCGATCTGCATTTCGTAACCCCAGGCTTCCTCGCGCAGGTCGGCCTTGAGGCGCTGGGTGAAAACCGCGGCCTTCTGGTTGGTTTCGCGGTCTTCGTTCCAGTTCGATACCTGCATGCCGATGAATACGCCGATGACGACGACGACCAGTTCGATGCAGACCGCCGTCCAGTCCTGGCGGCGCAGATGCGCGATGACGTGACGCAGCATGAAATTATCTCCCTGTCGCAACAGCCGCGCGCGCGGGGTCGGGCGCCGCCCTTGCGGTAAATTGCGGCTTGGCGCCAAGTGCGCCGAGCGCATCCTCGATGTTGCTTTTCAATCTGCCGACGTTAGTCGTCGCATTGACGGCAAAGCTGTACTGATAGCGCAGGGACGCGGCGACGCCCGGATTGCTGCGAAGTGCAGCGGCAACTGTCTTGAGGGCCGCGGGGTCGGCCTCGAATTCGCAGCGTTCGACAAACCCGACGATATAGCCGTGCCGGTCCCGCACGTCGCTGCAGGTCTTGTGCATGGCGATCTGCATGTCCAGCGGGATGATTTCCCGCACGGCCTTGCGATAGTCCGACCTCCAACCCGTGTTGTAGAGATCCTGCGCGGTGTCGAATGCAAAGTACTCCGACAAACCGGATTCGACCGCCCGCGCCGGCAGCAGGCCGAGATGCCCGGAGGAAACGATCTGGTCCCACGTCGCACGCACCGGGGCGTTATAGAGAATTTCCGTTGCGCGATAGGCGTTGACCACGAGCTCGCGCGGATCGGAGTCGGGTTCTCTCAAAAGCTCGTCCGTCTTCTGAACGCTTTGCAGGACGGCAGAGTAATAGGCGCTTTCCGCGCTAACGCCGGCGAGATCGGCGTTGAGATCGTGGGCCAGTCGTTTCGCGTAATCCTGGCCAAGCTGCACATCAGCCCGGGCCTGGTTCCAGTTGGAGACCTGGATGCCGATGAACACGCCCAGTATGACGATGACCAGTTCGATGGTGACGGCCATCCAGTCCTGGCGGCGGAAATGTGCGATGACATGGCGCAACATGGCAAGCCTCCACCTAGTCGGCCGAATGCGCGCGCGCTTCGGCCAACTCCGGCAGGTCGACATCGGCGGCATGCCAGTTGGCCAACAATTTGCGATACGTCGCGGCGGCAGCCTTGCCATCGTGAGCGGTGGCTTGCGCACGCGCCAGTCCGAGCAGGGTCAGGCTGCGATTCGGCGCCGACTTCAGCGCAGCCTCGAATTCGGCAACCGCCTGCGCGGGCTTGCCCATTTGCAGCAACTGCTCGCCGAGCAACTCATGCGGTGGCTTGAGCGGCACTGGCGGGCCGAAATCGAAAGCCATCGAATCGTAGCGCTTCGCAGCCTCGCGAATTGCCGCGAGGCCTTCCTCGACGTGCTTCTGACGGATCAGCACGGTACCGCGCAACATATCGTCCATGATCGCCAGGTACCCGGGCAACTGCGGATCGGATTCCGACGTGGTCGTCTTCTCGCGCCACGCGTGCAGGTTGGCGGACGCCTGCTGCGCCTGCACCATGTCGCCGCGTTCGGCTGCCGCAAAACCGACGGCGAAATCGTTCCACGCCGCTTCCGCGCCGAGACCGCCCGCGTCCACCGCCAGCTTGGACGCATTGCCGTTCCAATCGCGCGACTCGACCAGCGCGGTGCCGCGCATGGTCACCAGCGACCCATGCAGGTGCTTGGCCACTTGCTCCCGCGACGCATGCTCAGCATGCAGCGTCTGCGCGTGTTGCTGCGCCCACTCGATAGCCGGCGGAAGGGTTTTGGCGCAAGCCTGTAGTGCGCGCTCTCCCTCACGAAACCGGCCTTGCTGGAAATACGCGTATTCCAGCCACTCGTCGTAATGCCCGCACTCGACCTCAGGTTTCCCCGCGGCGCGCGCCTGCGCGTTCACCACGCGCATCGCGTTGATGTTCGCCGTCACCACGTCGTCCCACATGCCCAGCGCCATGAAGATGTGCGAGGTCATGTGCTGGGCGTGACCGGCGTCCGGCGCGATCTTCGACAAGGCGCGCGCCGCTTCCAGCGCGCCGGTGGCGTGCGCGGGATCATCCATGCCGTGGATCCAGTAGTGCGCCGCGCCCGGGTTCAGTGGATTGACGCGAAAGCTGCGCTGCGCGATTTCCGCCGCTTGCAGGTAATCGCCCTCGTTGCGCACGCCTTCGTTGCGCGCCATCAGCGCGAGCGCGTAGAACAACTGCGCATCGTTGTCGTGCGGATACGTCGCCGCGAGTTTCTGCATCGCATCGCAGTAGCGCGTGTCGCGTTCCTTCTTCGTGGCTTGCCCGGAATACAGGATCTCCACCGCGGCGAGGTAGGCTTTTTCGCGCGCCGTCGGCGCCTTCGCCGTGCGTGCGGCGGGCGTCGCGCCGAGCCTGGCCAGTGCGGCGCGACCGGCGCCGGCATCGAGCTGGTTCCAGATGCCGTGGTTGTAGGTCATCGCCTCGCCCCAGTAGGCCATGGCGAAATCCGGCTGGAGTTTTTCCGCCTGCTCGAACGCCTTGGCCGCGGCGGGATACTCGAACAAGTGCAGCAACAGCAGGCCGCGCATGAATGCCGTCTGCGCCGCGTCCGATCGCGCCGAGGTCGGGAATGTCGCCGTGCCCAGACCCGCGATGGTCTGCGGCGAGGTGCCGCGCTCTGCACGAGCGATGGTGGCGAACGCCGAACCAACAAGGACCGTCAACATCAGCACACAAGACCGCAGGCGGATTTTCATGACTTCGCTCCAATTTCGATTTTCTCAGGCGTGTACGGCAAACCGATCTTCTTCAGCACCGCCTTGAAGCGCGGGTTGTCGCGGAGCGGATCGAACATTGGATACCACAACAACTGCGGGGTGGTGCTGTTGCCGTCGATCGCGAACTCTTCGAGCACCGCCAACGCACGGTCGTTTTCGCCCAGTGCGGCCAGGAACAGCGCGTGCACGATGGCGTCCCGGCGCAACCTGCCAAGGGCGGATGAAGTTTCCAGGACGTGCACCGCGCTCGCACGCTGGCGCTGATCGGCGATGCCGCGCACCAGCAGCGCACTCGCGTCCGGGTCCTGTTCGCTGACCATGCGCATCTGCTGTTCCGCGTCGGCGTAGCGGTGCAGGGAGAGGTATACCCATATCGCGATTCGATGCTCGAGCACCCCGTGCGGGTGCGTGGCCAGGGTGCTTTCGATCTGTCTCAAGGCGTCGGCGTCGCGGTGCAATACGAACAGGAGCTGTGCGCGGACCGCACCACTGGTGCCGGAAAACGGATCGTGCCGCAGTGCACGCTCGATTTCCGCGAGCGCGGGGTTCAATTGCCCCGCGCCGTACAAAAACTGCGCGTATTGATCCATCGCCTCAGCATCGCCAGGCGCCAACGCCAGGGCGCGACGGAATGCACGATCGGCGTCCGCCCAGCGCATCTGGTTGGCGTACACGATACCCTGGGCGACGTAAGCCAGCGCGACATCCGGATTCAGCGCGAGCACATGCCGCGCGGCGTCCAGAGAACGCTTATCGGCGTCGCGCATCGGAACCGCCGCGTATGACGGCAGCAAGGCTTGCGCTTCGGCCAGCGCGGCCCAGCCTTGCGCGTAGTTCGGATCGATTGCTACCGCCTGCTCGAATGCTTCGACCGCTTCGGCCACCGAGCGCGTCGCGAGCAAGGTCAGCCCGCGCAGATAGAAATCGTGTGCGCGCGAATCAACTGCCTTCTGCGCAACCAGCGATTGCGCGCTTCCGCCGGCCAGCTGGACCTGCAACTTGTCGGCGATGGCCTTGGATATTTCATCTTCGACCGCAAAGATGCTGGTCAACTTGCGGTCGTACTTCTCCGACCACAGGTGATAGCCGCTGCGCGTGTCGATCAACTGCGCGGTGATGCGTACCTCGTCGCCGGACTTCTGCACGCTACCTTCCAGCACCGTCGCGACGCCCAGAACTTCTCCGACCTTGCGCAAATCCTCGGCCTTGCCCTTGAATGCGAATGCCGACGTGCGCGCGGCCACTTTCAGGTTCGGCAACTGCGCCAGCGCATCGAGGATTTCCTCGGTGATGCCGTCGCTGAAGTATTCGTTCTGCGGATCTCCACTCATGTTCACGAATGGCAGCACGGCAATCGACTTCTGCGAAATCGACATCGATGGCACTGGTGCGGTCTGCGGCAGGGTCGCTTGGGCGACCGGCAATTGTGGATTCTGCCGCGCCATTCGCCACATCAACCCACCACCAATCGCCAGCAGCAAAGCGAGTATCAACAGCTCCGTTCCGCTGACGCGCTGCACGCCCTTCTCGCCGTGATACCAGGCCAACACGAGTACGACGAAGAAACCGATGCGCGAGCGCGATGATGACAAGTCGCTCGAGCTGATTCCGGCCAGCCGAATCGCTGTCGCGACGATGTCGAGCACCTGGATCAGCGCGAATGCCGCCGCGACGTAGGCCAGCGCCCACTGCACCAGCTTGCGTTGTTTCAGGCGTTGCAGAAATTCAGTCATGGCCCGCGCAGACCTTGGCGTAATACGGGTCGGCGGTTTTCATTTTCCTGACCACGGCGATGAAGCGCGGCTCGCAGCGGATCGGGTCCATCGCCGGCAACATGATCGCCCAGTCGGCATAACCGCCCCCATCCGCCGCGATGCGTTCGAAATCATCGAGCGCCAATTCGGGTTCGCCAAGCATCACGATCACGGCAGCAAGATCATAGTCCTCCAGCACATTGCCGCTGGCCGGATCCAGATTGCTGTGCAAAGGCAAAGCGGCGTAGCGGACCGCCAGCGCATGACGATCGCCGTGGCCGGCAAGTGCATCGGTCAATTCGCGCCCCATCGCAGCCGCGCTCGGGTTCAGCGTCGCGGCAAGGCGTTCCAGCATGGATCGCGCGCCCGCGTAATCGCGAAGTTGCAGATCGGCCATGGCAATGTCATCCATACACCCGACATATTCCGGCGCGAACGCCAGGATGCGCATGCAAAGAGCCTTCGCCTCGGCGTCGCGGCCCAGCGTCCGAAACACGTAGGCATGGTTTTCCGCCACAATCAGCGAGCGGGGATCCAGTGCCGAGGCACGTACCAGCAAGGCGAGGCCGCCTGCGAGATCGCCGCTGCTGGTCAAAAGCGTTCCGCGCCACTGATAGGCGGTTGCGAACGAAGGCCGCAAAGCGATCGCGCGGCTCAGCAGCGCGTCTGCACTAGCCCGCCGCAATTCGAAGGTCGCGATATTCCCCAATGCCGCATATGCCTCGGCCGACGAGGGATCCAACGCCAGCGCGTGTTCGGCGGCATCCGTTGCGCGCGCCAGGGTTTCCGCATAAGGCATGCGCACGCTGTAATCGCCGATCACCGCATAGACCAGCGCCTGGCCCGCGTAACCCTGCGCGAACTTCGGATCGGCCCTGGTGCTTTGATCGAACAGGTCAATGGCCTGCCAGAGCGCGTCGCCGCGCCGTTGCTGCCATAACGCAATGCCACGCAAATAAAGATCGTAGGCTTTCAGGTTGGTTGTGCCGACCGAATTTTTCCCGGGCTGCGGCGCGCCGGCGAGCTTGACTTCCATCTCGTCGCCGATGGACTTGGCGATTTCGTCCTGGATCGCGAAGATGTCCTTGAGTTCGCGGTCATAGGTTTGCGACCAGATTTCATCGTCCGTCGCGGCGTCGATCAATTGCGCGGCAATCCGCACGCGATCGCCCTGCTTGCGCACGCTGCCTTCCAGCACCATGCGCACGCCCAGCGCGCGCGCGATGGCGGGAATTTCCATTGCCTTGCCCTGGAACGAAAACGAGGAAGTGCGCGCAGCCACGTGCAGGTCGGGCGTGCGCGCCAGCACGTTGAGGATTTCCTCGGCCACCCCGTCGGAGAAATACGTGTTGTCCTTGTCGCCGGACATATTGACGAACGGCAGCACGGCGATGGATTTGGCAGGAGTGGAGGCAACGTCACCCGAAGGCCGCGTGCTGGCCGCAAGGGATGACGACGCCGTCCGCGTGTAGCGCCACAGCAAACCGCCACCAATCGCCAGCAGCAGCGCGAGAATCACCAGCTCGGTGCCGTTGACCTTCTGCGCACCCCGCTCGCCGTGATACCAGGCCAACACGAGCGCGACGAGGAAACCGATTGCAAGCGCGAGGATCAGCAGCTTTTCAATCTGGTCGGGCCAGCCGAAACGCTGGGCGACGACATCCAGCACCTGGATCAGCGCGAACGCAGCGGCCACATAGGCCAGCCCCCACTGCACGAGCTTGCGTTCCTTGAGCCGCGGCAGAAGGTTCTGCATGCTCTACGCCCCTGGATGTCCGGACACATGGAGCATAACAAATTCCTGAACGGCGTCCTGCACGCGGCGCAACATGCGGTCAACAGCCGCGACGCCCGATCGTTCTTCCGCAGCAACGCTCTTGCCACCCCAACCGGAGAACGACGATGAAACGCCATGCCAAGATGCTGCTCCTGATTGCTGTCGCTATGGCCCCGCTTTTCGCGAGCGGTTGCGTTTACTACCCCGCGCGACCTTACCGCGCCGCGGTTTGGGTGCCGGCGCACTGGACGGGCGGCGTGTGGATACGCGGTCACTGGCGCTGAAACCGCGTGCCAGAAACGACGAGGCCGCCCAATGGCGGCCTCGTAGATGCTTGGCGCACTCGATCACTTCTTGGCGAAAACAGGTGCTCCACGCCGGCGCGCTCCTCGCGCAGTTCCTTGTCGGTGGCGTCCATGCGCGCGCGCGAGAAGGCATTGATTTCGAGTCCCTGCACGATGGCGAATTTGCCATTCTTGCAGGTGACCGGATAGCCGTAGATCACGCCCGGGCGCAATGCCATAGCTGCCGTCCGACGGAATGCCCATCGAGACCCAGTCGCCCTCGTCGGTGCCGAGCGCCCAGGTGCGCATGTGGTCGATCGCAGCGTTCGCCGCGGAGGCGGCCGACGAGGAACCGCGCGCCTTGATCACCGCTGCGCCGCGCTGCTGCACGGTCGGGATGAACTCCTTCTCGTACCAGGCCTGGTCGACCAGCGACAGCGCCGCCTTGCCTTTCACCGTGGCATGGTGAATGTCCGGATACTGGGTGGAACTGTGGTTGCCCCAGATGATCATCTTCTTCACGTCGGTATTGTGCGCGCCGGTCTTGTCCGCGAGCTGGCTCAGCGCGCGGTTGTGGTCCAGGCGCACCATCGCGGTGAAGCAGTTCGGATCCAGATCCGGCGCATTATTTGCGCGATCAGCGAATTCGTATTGGCCGGATTGCCGACCACCAGCACTTTCACGCTACGCTTGGCGTGCGCGTTCAGTGCCTTGCCCTGCGGCGAGAAGATCGCGCCGTTGGCTTCAAGCAGGTCCTTGCGCTCCATGCCCGCACCGCGCGGACGCGCGCCAACGAGCAGCGCGTAGTCGACGTCCTTGGCGGCGACGTTGACGTCGTCGGTGCAGACGATGCCGGCGAGCAGCGGGAACGCGCAGTCGTTCAGTTCCATCGCCACGCCATTCAGAGCCGGCAGCGCCGGCGTGATTTCCAGCAGGTGCAGGATGACGGGCTGGTCCTTGCCGAGCATGTCGCCGGCGGCGATGCGGAACAGCAACGCGTAACCGATCTGGCCGGCAGCGCCGGTGACGAGAACACGAACGGGGGATTTCATCGGCGAAACTCCTTTACTTCAATTCGGCAAAAAACTCGCGGATGCGCTTGAGGCCTTCGGTCACTTCCGCCGGCTTGCAGGTGTAGGAAATGCGCAGAGCACGCGGCTCGCCAAACGCGGAACCCGGCACGCAGGCCACGCCTTTCGCCTCGAGCAGCGCGGCGCAGAAATCGACGTCGTTGGCGATGTGTCTTGCCAGTCGTGCGATTTGCCGAACGCGCAGGAAATATCCGGGAACACATAGAACGCGCCTTGCGGACGCGGGCATTTCACGCCAGGAATCGACAGCAACGCGTCCATCACCTCGTCGCGACGCTGCGAAAAATCCTTGCACTTGGCGACCGTGATGTCCTGCGGGCCGGACAGCGCAGCCACGCCGGCGGCAGTGACGACTTCGGGCAGGTTGGTGATGTGGTTGGAATTGAGCGTGACCAGCGCGTTCGCGAGTTTTTCCGGCGCGGCGACGAAACCCACGCGCCAGCCCGGCATGCCGTAGGTCTTGGACAACGAATCGACGACCGCGGTGCGATCGCGCAATTCCGGCTTGACGTGCACGAAGTTGTGATAACCCACGCCATCGAACACCATGCGGTTGTAGATGTCGTCGGTGATGATCCAGGTATCCGGATGCTTCACCAGCACCTCGGCCATCGCGGCGATCTCGTCGCGCGTGTAGACCATGCCGGTCGGATTCGACGGATTATTGAACAGGAAAACTTTCGGCTTGCTCGCCAGCGCCTTGTCGAGTTGCGCCGGCGTGAGCTTGTAGTTCTGCTCCGGCGGGCACGGCAGGAGGGTGATCTTCGCGCCGAGGATCTCGGCGATGTCGCATGTAGCTGGTCCAGTACGGCGTCGGGAACACGATCTCGTCGCCCGGATCGAGCAGCGCTTCGCACAGGTTGTACAGCACCTGCTTGGCGCCGATGCCGGTCGCGAGGTTCGCGCGCGCGTAACCCGTGAATCCGCTGTCCTTAAGATGTGCGAGGAACGCGTCGAGCAGATCGTCGCGGCCACGATTCGAGCCATACCCGCCGCTATCGGTTTTCAGCGCCGCGCGGGCAGCTTCGTAAACATGATCGCCGGGCAGGAAATTCGGCACGCCGATGGAAAAATTGACGATGCTGCGTCCCGCCGCCTTCAGTGTTTTCGCCTTGTCGGCGATCACCATGATGGCGCTGGGTTTGGCGCGGCTCATGCGTTGGGCAAGCGCGGGCATCGGCGTTCCTAGATACGGCGGAGTGAGCGCGAAATTTTAGCACAGCGCGCACCTGAACCCTTATGCCGGATTTGCTATGCTCGCGGCGCGCCGGGGCTGCTGGGGCCGGCAGCATCGGCTACAACCACTAATGGAGAGAGCAAGCATGATTCATCTGATCTGGTCCATCATCGTTGGTTTCGTCGTCGGCCTGATCGCGCGCGCGCTGGTGCCCGGCATCGATCACATGGGTTTCATCATGACCACCGTGGTTGGCATCGTCGGCTCCATCGTCGGCGGCTTCATCGGCACGCTGTTCAAGAAGCCCGCTCCCGGCGCCATGTTCCATCCGGCCGGCTTCATCATGTCCATCATCGGCGCAATCATCCTGCTGCTCGTGCTGCGCCAGTTCCCACAAATCCATTTCTGAAATTCGCGCGCGACCCCCACGAAAAAGGCCGCCCGAGGGCGGCCTTTTTTGTCGACCGAAGCGCGTGTCGCCGGTCAGCGCGAATCCAGCGTCTGATTCCAGCGCTCGATGCGCGCGTGCAGCTTCTCGAACAGCGGCTTGTAGTCGCCACGGATCGTGATCGAGCCGATCTTCTCGCCGCCGCGCACGGCATCGACCACGGCCTGGTCCTCCGGCCCGATGACCCGCCCGAACACGGTATGCTTGCCGTCCAGCCACGGCGTGGCCACATGGGTGATGAAGAACTGGCTGCCGTTGGTGCCGGGTCCGGCATTTGCCATCGACAACACGCCCGGCCGGTCATGTTTCAATGCCGACACGATCTCATCTTCGAAATGGTAACCGGGGCCACCGCGACCGGAGCCCTCCGGACAACCGCCCTGGATCATGAAATCCGGAATCACGCGATGGAAGCTCAGCCCGTCGTAGAACTTGCGCAACGCGAGGTTGACGAAATTCGCCACCGTCAGCGGCGCCTGTTCGGGGAACAGTTGCAGGTGGATGGTGCCGCGGCCGGTGACGATGTGGGCTTGCAGATCTTGGCTCATTTCGGATTCTTCCGGGGGGACAGGCGCCGGATTCTAACCGAAGTTGCGGCGCACAAAACCGGAATCCGGTATACTTATCGGCTTCCTTCAAGCCTTATACCGCCACCAGCCGGCGGGCCCTCGCCATGTCCATAGCAAACCTGCGCAACATCGCCATCGTCGCCCACGTCGACCACGGCAAGACCACCCTCGTCGACTGCCTGCTCAAGCAATCCGGCACGTTCAGCGAACGCACCGTGCTGGCCGAGCGCGTGATGGATTCGAACGACCAGGAAAAGGAACGCGGCATCACCATCCTGGCCAAGAACACGGCGATCATCTGGCAGGGCAACCGCATCAACATCGTCGATACGCCCGGACACGCCGACTTCGGCGGCGAGGTCGAGCGCGTATTGAGCATGGTCGATACCGTATTGTTGCTGGTCGACGCCATGGACGGGCCGATGCCGCAAACGCGCTTCGTCACGCAGAAGGCGTTCCAAATGGGTTTTCAAGTCCCATCGTCGTGATCAACAAGGTCGATCGCCCCGGCGCACGCCCAGGCTGGGTGCTTGACCAGACCTTCGACCTGTTCGATCGCCTCGGCGCGACCAATGAACAGCTCGATTTCCCGGTCGTTTACGCGTCCGCGCTGCACGGCTACGCAAGCCTCGACCCGGAGGCGCGCTCGAAGGCGACATGACGCCGCTTTACGAAGCGATCATGAAGCACGTGCCGGCACCGAAAGTCGATCCGGAAGGCCCGTTCCAGATGCGCATCTCGCAGCTCGACTACAACTCCTATGTCGGCTTGATCGGCATAGGCCGCATCCAGCGCGGCAAGGTGCGCACCAACATGCCGGTCGCGGTGATCGATCGCGAAGGCAAGAAGCGCAGCGGCAAGGTCGCTTCAGGTGCTTGGCTTCATGGGCCTGGAACGCCGCGAAGTGGCGGAAGCCGAAGCCGGCGACATCGTCGCGATCAGCGGCGTCGAGGGCCTGGGCATTTCCGACACGATCTGCGCACCCGATGTGCCGGAGCAGTTGCCGGTGATGACCGTGGACGAACCCACGATCAGCATGACGTTTTGCGTGAACAACTCGCCATTCGCCGGCAACAAGGATTTTTCCGGCGGAAAGTTCCTGACCAGCCGCCAGGTGCGCGACCGCCTGATGCGCGAGACGCTGCACAACGTCGCGCTCAAAGTCGAGGAAACCGACGACGCCGACAAGTTCAAGGTGTCCGGCCGCGGCGAATTGCATCTTTCCGTCCTGATCGAAACCATGCGCCGCGAAGGGTACGAGCTCGCCGTGTCGCGCCCGGAAGTCATCATCAAGGAAATCGACGGCGTGAAGCAGGAGCCGTACGAACAGCTCGTCGTCGACATGGAAGAACAGTTCCAGGGCGGCGTGATGGAGAAGCTCGGCTCGCGCAAGGGCCAACTCAAGAACATGGAGCCCGACGGCCGCGGCCGAGTGCGCCTGGAGTACATGATACCTGCGCGCGGCCTGATCGGCTTCCAGACCGAATTCCGCACGCTCACGGCCGGCACGGGCTTGCTGTTCCACGTCTTCGACCACTACGGCCCGCTCGCCGAAGGCGCGATTGCCCGTCGTCCGAACGGCGTGATGATCTCCAACGGTCAGGGTCAGGCCCCGGCTTACGCGCTGGTCGCCATGCAGGAACGCGGCCGCCTGCTCATCGACGAGGGTGCACAGATCTACGAAGGCCAGCTCGTCGGCATCCACGCCAAGGACAACGACCTGACCGTCAACGCGCTGCGCGCCAAGCAGCTCACCAACATCCGCGCCGCCGGCAAGGACGACAACGTGCAGCTCACGCCACCGATCCGCATGTCGCTGGAACAGGCGCTGGAGTTCATCGAGGACGACGAACTCGTCGAGGTCACGCCGAAGTCGATCCGCCTGCGCAAGAAGCACCTGACCGAGAACGATCGCAAACGCGCGTCGCGGCAGGCGGCGTAAACCCGCGCATGCGAGTCCGCGAACACGGTACACGAAAAACATAGCCTTGGCCGGCGCAGGTCTGGCGCCACACATTCGGGTATAAACTCCGCCGCGTTGCTGCCGACGCCCGCGGAGTTTCCCATGTTCATTCGAGGCCTTCGATCTGCCGCACTTCTGGCTGTCCTTTGTGTTTTCACCACGCGCGTCGGCGCCGCCCCGCCCGCACCATTCACCTTCGACGAATACGGTATTGCCGCACTCGAAGCCAAGATGGCCTCGGGCGAACTGACTTCGCACGTACTCGTGCAGGCCTACCTCGACCGCATCGCGGCCATCGACAAATCCGGGCCGGCAATCAACGCGATCATCGAACTCAATCCCGATGCGCTCGAGATCGCCGATACGCTCGATGCCGAGCGCAAGGCGGGAAAGCTGCGTGGACCGCTGCACGGAATTCCGGTGCTGGTCAAGGACAACATCGGCACGCATGATGCGATGCATACCAGTGCCGGGTCGCTGGCGCTGGCCGATTCGATTCCAGCGCAGGATTCAACGGTCGCCGCGAAACTGCGCGCGGCCGGTGCCGTCATTCTGGGCAAGACCAATCTGAGCGAATGGGCGAATTTCCGTTCCACGCGCGCCACCAGCGGCTGGAGCGGCCGCGGCGGGCAGACGAAGAATCCGTACGCGCTCGACCGCAATCCCTGCGGATCGAGTTCCGGCACGGGCGCGGCGATCGCGGCGAATCTCGCCGCGGTGGGCGTCGGCACCGAGACCGACGGCTCGATCGTGTGCCCATCGTCGGCGAACGGACTCGTTGGGATCAAACCCACGCTCGGCCTGGTCAGCCGCGCCGGCATCGTGCCAATCGCGCACAGCCAGGACACCGCAGGCCCGATGGCGCGCAGCGTCGCCGACGCGGCTGTGTTGCTGAATGCGCTCTCCGGTTCCGATCCGCGCGATCCCGCCACTCGCGATTCCGACAAGCATCGCAGCGATTTCACCAAGGGTCTGGTTGCTGGCGGTCTCAAGGGCGCGCGCATCGGCGTAGTGCGCAAGTTGGCCGGATTCGATCCGAACGTGGACGCCGTGCTCGCACAAGACATCGCCGCATTGAAGTCGGCTGGCGCGGTGGTGATCGATCCGGTGGAATTACCCAATCTTGGCAAGTACGATGACGCCGAACTCGCCGTGCTCGAATTCGAATTCAAGCACGATCTCGACGCCTACCTTACCGCCCTGCCCGGTTCAGCGCAGGCGCCCCGCTCGCTCGCGGATCTCATTGCCTACGACGAACGCGAGAAAGCGCGTGAAATGCCGTGGTTCGATCAGGAGTTGTTCGAGCAATCCGAAAAGCGCGGCGGCCTGAGCGACAAGACGTATCGTGCCGCGCTGGCGAAAGCAAAAAGACTTTCGGGCCCAGCCGGCATCGACGCCGCCTTGAAAAAATATAAATTGGACGCCCTGATTGCGCCGACGATGGGCCCAGCCTGGGTCATCGACTGGATCGCGGGCGATCACACCGTGGGCGGCAGCTCGTCTCCCGCCGCGGTCGCCGGTTATCCGGATGTCAGCGTTCCGGCCGGCTTCGTGCATGGCCTGCCTGTGGGCTTGAGCTTCTTTGGTGCGGCATGGAGCGACGCGAAACTGATCCGCTACGCCTACGCCTTCGAACAAGCCACGCACGCGCGCCGGCCACCGCAATTTCTGCCGAGTATCAAGAATCCCTGAGCGCTATGCGCGCAGGCGTTCGATCAGGGCGTCGGCGAAGCTTTCCGTGGTGCCGCTGCCACCGAGATCCGGCGTGGTCCTGTCCTTCGCGGCCAGCGTGGCGCGGATCGCCGCGCGCAGGCGCTGCGCCTGCTCGACCATGCCAAGGTGATCGAGCATCTGACAGGCAGCGAGCAGCAGTGCGCAGGGATTCGCTATGCCTTTTCCGGCAATGTCGGGCGCCGAGCCGTGCACGGCCTCGAAGATGGCCGCGTCGGTGCCGATGTTCGCGCCGGGCGCGAGGCCGAGGCCGCCGACGAGTCCCGCGCACAAATCCGAAATGATGTCGCCGAACAGGTTGGTGGTGACGATCACGTCGAACTGCTCGGGTTTCATCACCAGCTGCATGCAGGTGTTGTCCACGATCATCTCGTTGAACTGGATCTGCGGATATTCCTGCGCGATGCCGCGCGCCACGTCGAGGAACAGGCCCGATGCGGTCTTGATGATGTTGGCCTTGTGTACCGCGGTCACCTTCTTGCGACCGAGACGCTGGGCGAGATCGAAGGCATAGCGCACGATGCGCGTTGCGCCGCGGCGCGTGTTGCGCACCATCGAGATCGCCGTTTCGCCATCGGCGGAAACGCTCTGGCCCTCGGACAGGTACGCGCCTTCCGTGTTTTCGCGCACCGTGATGATGTCGATGGCGTCGTAGCGCGACTTCGTGCCGGGGAACGTGATCGCCGGTCGCACGTTGGCGTACAAGTCGAAGCGCTTGCGCAGTTCGACGTTGATCGACGAAAACCCGCCACCGACCGGCGTGGTCAGCGGGCTTTTCAGCGCGACGCGGTGGCTTGGCGATTGCCTCCAGAGTCGCCGCCGGCAGCAACTCGCCGGATTTTTCCAGCGCCGCGACGCCAGCTTCAACGAAGTCGTACTGCAGTCCGGTTTTCAGTTCGTCCAGCACGCGCAGCGTCGCGCGCATGATTTCCGGGCCGATGCCGTCGCCGGGAATTATCGCAATGGTTTTCGTCATGTAAAGTCAGCGTTAACATGAAATAAATGAGCCGACAATTATCGTGTAGACTCGTCGTCAGGACAAGGAATACTGTTGTGAATCTGCCGTTGTGAATCTGCCGTGTATTGTTGTGAAACCGCGCCCTGTCACGCTGCGAACCGTCTGCTGCCTGCTGGCGGCGGCATTCGTTATTCCGGCGCACGCGCAAATGCTAGCCACGGCCGGACCGGCGCTGGTCTCCTCACGCGACTTGACCCTGCCGAACGCCATCCTGCCGATCTGGAGCATTTCGGTCGAAGGATTGTGGGACACGCAATGCCCGCCGGCGCTGCAGTCCGTTGCACTGGACGGTAATGACCTGCGCATCGACGCGCGTTCCGTGCTCGCCCTATGCGCACGCCAGCCGACGCCCTACTCTGTCGAACTGAATCCGGCGCTTGCGTTGCGACGTGCAGTGCTCGCGTCGGGCGTTTACCACGTCAGTTTCTACGCCGCCGACGGCGCGCAAGTGCAGCCGCAACTGCGTGCCTTCGCGCTGATCGATCGGTCTGCGCCCGATGCCGGGACGACGGCTCCCGAAACCGGCTTCTGGTCGAGCGACGGCGACGACCGCACTTTGCTCAGCTTGGATCTTCAGGCCGGCCAGTTGAGTGCAGCCCTGCTCAGCTACGATGCGGACGGCCAGCCGGCCTGGCTTTTCGGCAGCGCGCCCTACGACGGCCGCATCGCCCACGTCTCCATGCTGCGCTTGTCAGGCGGCAACGCGCCGTTCGCGCCAGCGCTGTCATCGCCCCATGGCGATGCGGCGATGGTGCTGGACTTGCAGTTCTCCGCATCCGCGCACGCACACGCGTGGTTGTCGCGTATGCGCAGCGACGGTTCACTGCAACTGCGCGCGCTGGAAATCTCGCGCCTGCCTCTGGCGGCCAGCGTCGACGGCAGCGCCTGGCAAGGCGAGTGGGTACTGGTTGCGGACGCCGCCGATGCAGTGCCGCAGCGCCTGCAATTGAACGGCTACCAGGCATTGGACGCACGGCATTTCCAACTCGCCTCGGCCGACGGCACCGTCGCGCTATCGTGCACGCGCGGAGCGCAAGCACAGAACCCGACCCCGCGATCGTGCAGCCTGCATCTGGCCGATGGATCGACAAGCCACTTCGATTCCGTGGCGATAGGACGCATGGATGGCACCGACGCGAATGGCGCGGCCGTGCATTTGCTCAGGATTACGCCTTAGCCGCGCCTTCGAGTTCGTCCAGGAAATCCACCGCGCGGCGCAAGTGCGGGATCACGATCGAACCGCCGACGACGAGACCGACACTGAAAATCTCGAAGAATTCATCGCGCGTCACGCCGGCGTTCCTGCATTCGGCGACGTGGTAGCCGATGCAATCGTCGCAGCGCAGCACCAGTGAAGAGACGAGGCCGAGCATTTCCTTCGTCTTCGCCGGCAGGGCACCCTCCTTGTAGGTTTGCGTATCCAGCGCGAAGAAGCGCCGCACGACCTGGTTGTCGTGCTCGAGGATGCGTTCGTTCATGCGCTTGCGGAATGCGACGAATTCCTCCACGCGCTTGCCGCTCATGCCCCGCTCCCGATCAGTTTGGCCAGCTCGCCACTGCGCTCGGCCGCGACGAGGTCGTCGTAGCCGCCGACGAGGCGATCGTTTACAAAAATTTGCGGTACCGTGCGCCGTTTTGTACGCGCAAGCATTTCCTCGCGTCGGGCCGGATCCGCGTCGATGCGGATTTCGGCGTAATCCAGGCCCTTGCTCTTGAGCAGGTTCTTCGCCGCCACGCAATAGGCGCAGTTGGCGCTGGTGTACATTTCTATCTTCTGCATACCGCATCCCGCAAAAAGACCCGTGTCGCATTGTCCCACGTGCCGGCGGCGGCGTCTGCGCCGCGGATTAACGTCGGCGAAACGACAAACGCGCGACAATGGCCGTCCATTGACCGTCTGCGCTATCGTGTCGCAATGCGCAATTCACTGTTTCCTGCCGCCCTCGCCCTTGCCTGCACGTTGCTTGCCGGCACGCCGGCTCGCGCCGTCGATACCAAGTTGCCGGACATGGGCAGTTCCGCGGCGTCGATCGCCTCGCCCGAGGAGCAACGCCAGTACGGTTTCTACGTGCTGCACGAGTTGCGCAACCAGGGCATGGTGCTGGACGACGCCCTGCTCACCGACTACGTCAACACGCTCGGTTATCGCCTCGTCTCCTACAGCCCGCAACCGGAGCAGCCATTCACGTTCTTCGTCGTCAACGACCCGTCGATCAACGCGTTCGCCCTGCCCGGCGGCTTCGTCGGCGTCAACGCGGGGCTCATCACGACGACCACGGGCGAAGACGAACTCGCCGCCGTGCTCGCCCACGAGATTTCGCATATCACCCAGCAGCACCTGGTGCGCACCGTCGAGGCCGAGCAGAAATACGCGCCGCTCATGATACTGGCGATGGTCGGCGCGATCGTCGCCTCGGCGAAATCAAGCCCGAATAGCACGAGCAACGCGGACATGGGCGCAATCGCCACGGCCACGGGCCTGGCGCAGCAAATGCAGATCAACTTCACCCGCGCCGACGAGGAAGAAGCCGACCGTGTCGGCATCCAGACCCTGGCCAAGGCGAATTTCGACCCGGACGCGATGGCCGAATTCTTCCAGCGCATGCAGCGCGCGCTGCGGCCGGGCTTCGACGAGAACGACGTGCCGGCCCTGCTGATGGATCATCCGGTCACGCTCAAGCGCATCAGCGAGGCCAAGGAGCGCGCGCTGGTCGTGAAGAAGGAAGAAGCGCAGCGCCGCGCCGCGTTGGCAAGCGCACGCACGATCGGTGCGCAGGTGTCGCCGCTGCTGCGTTTCCCGGCAGCCGCATGAGTTCCAGCGCGATGGCGGCGGAACTGGCGCGACCCTCCGAGACCCCGGCGCAACAGCGCGCGCGCTCGGAAGCGTACTACGAACTCATGCGCGAGCGCGTGCGCGTGCTGGCATCGACCCAGCCGACGCATAGCGCCACCTATTACGCCGACAACCTGCAAAATACGCCGGGATTCGACACCATTCCGAATCGCTACGGCCAGGTGCTAGCGCTGGTGCGCGCCGGGGAGGCAAAGAAGGCCGTGCCGCTCGCCGATAAACTCGCCAGCGAGCATCCGGACCAATTGGTGCTGCAACTCGCCGCAGGCAGCGCCGAAGCGATGTCCGGCGCGCGCGATGCCGCGCTCAAGCGCTACATCTCGCTCGAAGGCGATTATCCCGACAACCGCGCGCTCGTGCTCGCCCATGCGCAAGCGTTGCTGCAGGTCAACGACCTGGCCAGCGCCAGGCTGGCGCAGAAGATCCTGCGTCCGCAGCTCTCGAACGACGATGAGGATCCCGACCTGCAGACCGTATTCGCGCGCGCCTGCGAACTGGCCGGCGACCATGTGCGCGCGGGCGAGGCACATGCCGATGCGGCCTATCTGAACGGCCGCGCCGAGGACGCGCTGAACCAGCTCAAGGACCTGACCAAACGCAGCGACCTCGACTACTACCAGCGCGCGCGCATCGAAGCGCGCATAGCGCAGATCACGCCGGTGGTGCTGGAGCTGCGCCGGCACAAGATCAAGCCGGAAGACCAGGGCAAGCTCGTACTGCAACGAAACTGAAACCTGCGCTACCGCGCGGTTTCGGTATCATGCCGGGCAGATGACTGCCCGACGCAAACCCCAGGCTCCGGAGCTGCACCTCAACCGCGAACTGGCCCAACTCGAATTCAACGTGCGCGTGCTGGCGCAGGCCCAGGACACGCAGGTACCCCTGCTCGAACGCCTGCGCTATTTGTGCATCGCCAACTCCAACCTCGACGAGTTCTTCGAGGTGCAGGTCGCGATCCTGCATCACCATGTCGCGTTCGGCGACGCCGTTCCCGGTCCCGACGGATTGCCGCCCACGCAGGTGCTGGGCCGCATCCGCACGCGCGCGCTGGAACTGGTGCGCGACCAGTATGCCCTGTGGAACGACGCGCTGCTGCCGGACCTTGACCGCGAAGGCATCCGCTTTCCCGAGCGCACGCGCTGGACCGCCAAGGCAGCGCCACTGGCTGCAGAATTATTTCCGCAGCGAAGTGCTGCCGGTGCTGTCGCCGCTCGGGCTCGATCCCGCGCACCCGTTCCCGCGCATCCTCAACAAGAGCCTGAATATCGCCGTCGCCCTGCGCGGCACCGATGCGTTCGGCCGCGAAGGCCACATCGCCCTGGTGCGCGCGCCGCGTTCGCTGCCGCGCCTCGTGCGCCTGCCGGCGGAAGTTTGCACGCAGCCGTACGAATTCGTGTTCCTGTCCAGCATCCTGCTGCAATTCGTCGACGAACTGTTCCCCGGCATGCGCGTCAAGGGCGCATATCCGTTCCGCGTCACCCGCAACAGCGAGCTGTTCGTCGACGAGGAAGAAGTCGAGGATCTCGCCCACGCCTTGCGCGACGAACTGCGCGGACGCGGCTTCGCGCGCGCGGTGCGCCTGGAGATTTCCGAAACCTGCCCGAAGAGCGTCGCCGATTTCCTGATGCGCAACTTCGAGCTGGACGAGACCCAGGTCTACCGCTGCAACGGGCCGGTCAACATCCACCGCGTCGCCGCGATCTACGACCAGATCGAGCGCGCGGACCTGAAATTCCCGCGCTTCACGCCGCACATGCCGGACGCGCTCGCCGCCGAGCGCAATCTGTTCGAGGCGATCGCCGAGCGCGACATCCTGCTGCACCATCCGTTCGAGTCGTTCGGCGCGGTGCTCGAGCTGGTGCGCCAGGCCAGCGCCGATCCGAACGTGCTCGCGATCAAGCAGACCCTGTACCGCACCGGCGCCGATTCGCCGATGATCGGCCTGCTCATCGATGCGGCGCGCGCGGGCAAGGACGTCACCGTGGTCGTCGAACTGCGCGCGCGCTTCGACGAGGAACAGAACATCGCCTTCGCCAACCGCCTGCAGGAAGCCGGCGTGCAGGTGGTCTACGGCGTGGTCGGCTACAAGACCCACGCCAAGATGCTGCTCATCGTGCGCCGCGAGCAAGGCACGCTTGCGCCGTTACGCGCACCTTTCCACCGGCAACTACCATCACCTGACCTCGCGCCTGTACACCGACTTCGGCCTGATGACGTCGAACCCGGAGATCGGCAGCGACGTGCACGACCTGTTCCAGCAGATTTCCGGCCTCGGGCCCGCGCTGCGGCTCAAGCGCCTGCTGCAATCGCCGTTCACCCTGCACAAGCGCGTGCTGGAGATGATCGAACGCGAGATCGCGCACGCGCGCGCCGGCAAGCCCGCGCGCATCGTCGCCAAGATGAATGCGCTCAACGAAGCCGGAGTGGTCGAGCTGCTGTACAAGGCATCGCAGGCCGGCGTGCGCATCGACCTGATCGTGCGCGGCGCCTGCACGCTGCGCCCCGGCGTGCAAGGGGCTTTCGGACAACATCCGCGTACGCTCGATCGTCGGCCGCTTCCTCGAACACAGCCGCGTGTACTGGTTCGCCAACGGCGGCAACGCCGAGATCTGGTGCGCCAGCGCCGACTGGATGGAGCGCAACCTGCTGCGCCGCGATCGAGGTGTGTTTCCCGATCCTCGATGCGGAACTCGCCCAGCGCGTCTACGACGAAACGCTGGAAAACTATCTCGCCGACAACACGCAGGCGTGGCTGCTGTGCGCGGATGGTCGTTACGTGCGCGCCACCCCGGGCGACGACATGCCGCATGCGGCGCAGGCCGCGCTGCTGGCGAGGCTGTGTCCATGAACGCAAGCCTGAAAAGCAGGGACGCCGGCGCCTCGCCGCGCATCGCCGAAGGCGAACTGCTCGCCGCCGCGGACATCGGCTCGAACAGCTTCCATCTCATCGTCGCCCGTTACGAGCATGGCGAGCCGCGCGTGATCGATCGCCTGCGCGAAAACATCCGCCTCGCCGCCGGACTCAAGTCCGACGGCAGCCTGGACGATGCCCATCGCGACAAGGCACTGGCCTGTCTCGCCCGCTTCGGCCAGCGCCTGCGCGGCATGCCGGCCACGCAGAGTTCGCGCCGTGGCTACCAACGCGGTGCGCCAGTTGCGCGCTGCCGGAATCTGTTCCTGGCGCCGGCGGAAGCTCGCGCTCGGGCATCCCATCGAAGTGGTTTCCGGGCGCGAGGAAGCGCGCCTGATCTATCTCGGCGTCGCCCACGGCATCCCCGACGCGCCGGGGCGGCGCCTGGTCGTCGACATCGGCGGCGGCAGCACCGAATTCATCATCGGCGAGCATCTGGAACCGCTGAAGAAGGAAAGCCTGCAAGTCGGCTGCGTCGCCAGCACGCTGCGTTTCTTCGGCGACGGCAGGATCACGCCCAGGCGCTGGCAGCAGGCGCAAACCGATATCGCGGTGGAATTGCAGCAGTTTGCCGCCGACTACCGCGCCTTCGGCTGGGACGAGGCGATCGGCTCGTCCGGCACGCTGCGCGCGATCGATGCGGTGCTGCGCGAAAACGGCTGGAGCGATGCTGGCATCACGCGCGCCGGCATCGAACGCCTGCGCGACGCGGTGATCGCCTGCGGAAACGTGGACGATATCGCCTTGCCCGGACTGAGCGAGGATCGCACCGGAATTTTTGCCGGCGGCGTGGCGATCCTGGAAGCGGCTTTCGCCGCGCTCGGCATCGAGCGCATGCGCGTGGCCGAAACCTCGATGCGCGAAGGCCTGCTCTACGACATGATCGGGCGCGCCGAACACCGCGATCCGCGCAGCGCGAGCATCGCCGCGCTCGCGCAACGCTACGCCGTCGACCGCACGCATGCCGCGCGCGTGGAAGCCTGCGCGCTGGCGTTGTTCGAGCAGGTCGCCACGGCCTGGCAACTCGGGCAGACCGAACGCGATTGGCTGGGTTGGGCCGCACGCGTCCACGAGATCGGCCTGGCCATCGCGCACAGCCAGTACCACAAGCACGGCGCCTATATCGTCGGCCATTCGGACCTGGCCGGATTCGCACGCCACGAGCAGCAGGTGCTCGCCGTGCTGCTGCGCTGCCAGCGCCGCAAGCCCGACGTGGCCGCGGTGCGCGCGCTGCCCGAACGACTGCGCCTGCCGGCGTCACGCGCCATCGCCCTGCTGCGCCTCGCCGTGCTGTTGCAGCGCTCGCGCGAGCCGACCGCTCCGCCGCCGGCCGTGCTGCGTGCCGACGGCACAGACCCTGCAACTGACCCTGCCCCGCACCTGGCTGAGCGCGCATCCGCTGACCGGCGCGGACCTGGAGCAGGAACGCGGCTATCTGAAATCGCTGGATATCAAGCTGCAGGTCGATGCCGCCTAACGCGAATTTTGCGCACTTCGCCGTCAATCTGCGTATCATGCGTTTTCCGTATTTTCGTCCATGGAGCCATCCCATGTTCAAACGCCTGATCTGCGCGCTTGCCCTGCTCGTTCCCGTTGCCGCATTCGCGGCGGCGCCCGCCGCGAAACCGGCGGCGAAGTCTGCCGAACCCGCCAAAGCCGAGGCGTCCGCGCCGGCACCGGCGGCCAGCCCCAAGGTGCTGCTGCACACCAGCATGGGCGACATCACCCTCGAGTTGTACCCGGACAAGGCGCCGAACACCGTCGAGAATTTCCTGCAGTACGTCAAGGAAGGTTTCTACGACGGCACCGTCTTCCATCGCGTCATCAGCAATTTCATGATCCAGGGCGGCGGCTGGACGAAGGATCTGCAGCGCAAGCACCCGCATGCGGCGATCCGCAACGAGGCCAACAACGGCCTGTCCAACCTGCGCGGCACGGTCGCGATGGCGCGCACCGCCGATCCGAATTCCGCGGCGGCGGAGTTCTTCATCAACGTCGTCGACAACAAGCGCCTGGACTACATTGCCGACGCGAACGGTCCGGTATCGTGGGGCTACGCCGTGTTCGGCAAGGTCATCGCCGGCATGGACGTGGTCGACAAGATCAAGGCCGTGGAAACGGGTCCCGCAGGGCCCGTTCGTCAGCGACGTGCCGAAGACGCCGATCGTGATCGAGAAGGCCAGCGTGGTGCAGTAACTTTCCATTTTCGCCGACGCGCGCCTGCGCTCGGCTCGCGCATGGCGACCCTGTTCATCTCCGACCTGCACCTCGACGAGGCGCGCCCGCGCATCGTCGAGGCGTTCGAAAACCTGCTCGCGACGCAGGCCGCCGAAGTCCAGGCGCTGTACATCCTCGGCGACCTGTTCGAAAGCTACATCGGCGACGATGACGACGCGCCGCTGAACGCGCGCGTGGCGCGCGCCACGCGCAAGGTTCGCGATGCGGGCGTGCCGGTGTACTTCATGCACGGCAACCGCGATTTCCTGCTCGGCGCGCGACTATGCCGAGCGCGCGGGCATGACCCTGCTCGCCGATCCGACGGTCATCGAGTTGTCAGGCGAGCGCGTGCTGCTCATGCACGGCGACACCTTGTGCACCGACGATGCGGCGTATTTGCAGTTTCGCAAACTCGTGCGCAATCCGGACTGGCAGCGCGCGCTTCCTCGCCAAACCGCTGGCCGAGCGCCGCGCCTTCGCCGCGCAGGCGCGGGGCGAAAGCCGCAAGCACACCGCGTCGGCGAAACCCGAGATCATGGACGTGAACCAGGCCGCCGTCGAAGCCGCGATGCGCGCGCACGGCGTGCGCCGCCTGATCCACGGCCACACACACCGTCCGGCCACGCATCACTTCGATACTGGACGGGATGAAGGCCGAACGCATCGTGCTCGGCGACTGGTACGAGCAGGCGAGCGCGTTGCGGATTGCAGACTGACGCGTGGTGCGTCTTACAGTACTGGTACGCCGGCCTTGGCAGCCGCCGCCTTCATTGCCTTGTCTTGCGTCGCGAGCGGAAGGCCCTGCCGCATGGCCAAGTCCAGATAGGCGGCGTCGTAAGCCGTAAGCCCGTAGCGTTCCGCGAGCGCGGCCTGGCCGTCGAGTACGGCGCGAGCTCCCGGAGTCTCGATCTCGATGGGAAGACGCAGCAATTCCTCGATGAATGCCATGCGTTGCGCCGCGCTGTAACGGCCGCGCTTTTGTGCCATCAGCAGCCCATTGGCGATTTCGTGCAACCAAAGAACCGGCACCACGGCGCCCGACGCAGCGATTCGATGCAGCAGCGCATCGCTGTATGTGGAAGCTTCGTCCGGCAGCGCCCACGCCAATGCCAGCGAGGCGTCGAGCACAATCGCGGCGCTCAACGGCGCCCCTCCTCGATCAGCTCGCGCATGGACAACTTGCGGCCGCGCCGCTTGACGGCGGCGCGCAATTCCAGAATCCGCGCCGCGGCGGAAGCGGCATCGGCAACGGGTGTCAACCGCGCGACGGCACGGCCATTGCGAGTGATCGTGATGGACTGCCCGGCTTCGACTTGATCCAGCAGGCGGGGCAGATGCGTTTTGGCCTGGTAGGCACCGACTTGCGACATGGCCATCTCTCCGACTGGTCGACAAGACCAGTCTATCAGAACACTCGAGCCTATCGTCCCCGCCGACCGGTATGAGCAGGCAAGCTCGCTTATTTTGCCTTGACCTCCTGCGGCCCGCTCAGCTGCTGCTTGGTGCCGTCGCGGTAGAGCAGGCCAACGTAGTACCAGTAGGTCTTGCCGGCGGTCGCCGAGTCGTCGCGCCAGGCGTAGGTCGAGGTGATGCCGTCGCCCTTGTCGGCGTCGACGCGCACGATGTCCTTGTTCACGCGCAGGAACGGGCCGTTTTCGGCATCGCCGCGATAGATCAGATAGCCGTAGATATTGTTCTCGTTCGAGACCTGCCACTTCAGCAGCGGACCGTGGCCGGGTGGATCGGCCGGCGGCGGCGCGGACTGGTCGCGTGGATTTCTGCAAGGCCGATTTCAGGTCCAGCGGCGGCGGTTCGACGCTGCTGGATCTGGAATTCTTCTGCATCGCCTCGTCGAGCGAATGCACCTTGACGCTTTCCGGTACATACAGGCCACCGATGTTGATCGGCAGCTGGCGGTGAAAATCCGGCAGTTCGACCAGCAGCTTGCCCGCAACGCGCCCGCCGGGTTGATCGTCGGCGACCTTGACGCTGATCTGGGCACAGCCCGTCGCGCCGCCGACGCAGGTCTCTTTCGTCACCGTGGCCTTGATGCCTTCGAGGAAATCTTGCCGAGTTTCACCGGCTTGCCGTCGCGGCTCTTCAACTGCACCACGAACGGCAGTTTCGGTGTTGCGGAACACGCCCATCTCGACCGGATTGGAGGAGGGTATCACCTCGCCATGCACGTCGGCCGTGACCGCGATCCAGGCCTGCGGCTGCACCGTCGAATTCAGCGCCACCTTGACGTAGCCGTCATGCAGGCCCCAGCTCGCGTCGGATATTGCCGGCAATGGAAACCGTGCGTCCGTCGGGCTGGATTTTTGCCGTGGCGAAATCCGGAGTTTCGACGATGCGCGTGATGCGGAAATCCGGCACTTCGCGGCTGGAAAGCGTCACCGTTTTGACGTGGGCGCCGCCGCATTCGTGTTCACGGTGCCCAGGTCCGCTTTGGGTCCGGGATCATCCAGCACCGACAGGCCGAACAGGTGGACCAGCGACTGACAGGCGCGGGCGCTTGGCGATGTCGGTGTCGATGTTGAAGATGTGGCGATGGTCGCCCGCATCCATGCCGCTGAATACCGTCACCGGAATGTTGACGCTGGTCTTCGGCGCCACCGTGGCGGGCAGCTTGAATGCGCCGACGCCATCCTTGTCGTAGGCCGGCGTCACCGCAAGGATCTTCACCGGCTTGTCGCCGGCGTTGTTAAACAGGATCGTGGAATGGCCGGTATTGGTCTGGTAGATCTCGCCCACGTCCTGCGCCTCGAACTTAACCTGCGCGAATGCGGGTGCGGCGATCAGCGACAGCGAAACAGCCAATGCGGTTTTCAGCACGATGAAACTCCGGATGAATAGCGCGAACACGTCATTCTAGCCGGAATGGGGCGATGGCCCGCGATTCGATGAGACCAGAAAAACCAAACCCCGCGCGAGGCGGGGTTTGATAGGTGTCGCTTTGCGTGAGGCTTACTTCACGGAGAACTTTTGCAGTTTGACCGGAAGGGTGCCGGAAACGACAGGTTGTACGCGCCGCAACCGGGGTGCCAGATTGCAGCGCGAATCGCCCACCACGATGAAATAATTACCCGCCGGCCGATTGGCCGGTAAGGTGCCGTCGTGACGGTAGCGCCTTGCGTAACCAGCCTGCTGGTCAGCAGACATGCTGGCCACCGCAGTTCCGGCCGCAGGCGTCATTTCAGCACGAACAGGCCCGGCCGAACGGCAACGTCGGTGGTCGGATCGCAGCCGAGTGCGCCGGATCCTGTCGACTGCAACGAGAGGAAACGTTGCTGTGACGGCCGCCAATTGGTACGCCAATACACCAGCGCCAGTGTCATGTAAAAGCACCCGCCCACAAGCAGTAGGAACCGCTGAAGTTGGCTGGTGTACCGCCGGGGCAGGTATTGCCACTGATCGACGCGGGGGATGTAATGTGTCAAGCGACGCTGTCAGCCGCGCAGCGTTGTGCCACCACCGAACCAGCCAACTGCAGGCGACCAAGGACAAGGCAAGAAAGGCGAGATTTTTCATATTCACTCCGTACTAAAATTAGGCCGTAGCAATTATTGTCCGATAAAGGTTTGCCGGCGTGAATCGAACTCGTCGAAGACCAAAACTGGCACCGCATGGTTGGTACGATAATGCAGGCGATCCAGAACTCATAGCCCAGATAGGCTGTCTTGACGCCACTCCAACCGGAGTTATTAACCGTCAGTAGGATTCGCGGTCGGCGAGGCTTCCGCGGAGGCTGCTGCGGCATCGGTCACCCAGTAGCGCAAACAACCACCTGTTGCTGGCATGGTGTTGCAGCCATTGCCGCGTGGCACCGGTACTATCTGCATGTCGAACTCAACGCGATACGCATTGGTGGCGCTAGGCACGGCAACGGTACTACGCCTGGTGTTGCACCACCGCCGGATCAGCATCCGAAACAAGAAAGCGAATTGTCGGCTGGTGCACCGCCGATCAAGACGATACCACAAGACTCGATCTCGAAGTAAATTGCGCAGGCCCGTTGTATCATTTGACGCGTAACAAGATTACTCGCTTGATTCGAGACCGTAAGTTCGTCAGACTCGTGAAACTGACATAAAAACGCGCGCGATAACGCTGTTCGTTCTGCGGCGATGAATCCTGACACACGTACGTGCGACTACTGGAGCACGCACCAGATGGACAGCGACAGCGAGCAACTGGTGCCGTTCAGGCCCGGGCCACCGATCGCAAACGTGGCATCGGACGAGATGTACTGAGACGTCCACGCACCACCGCCGCCGGGCGTCGAACTACCGGCTGTCGTCACCGCCGTCGGGCAAGCCGCAAACGCGCTTCCCGCCATCACCAGACCGCCCAAACCGAGCGTAGCCAGAGCCAGCGCCTTCATCTTGAACGATTTCATGCTTGATCTCCCATTCGATCGGGGGTGGCCAAGGCCCCTTGCCCCGCTGCCTGATTGCCCGATTTCGCCGAGTCTAGAGGGCTTGTTCAATCCGGTCAATAGCTTGGCGCGGACTGCTCAGGCGTTTCGTGACGCGGTTACCGGAACCCAAAATCCATGCCCCTGGGGGCACTCGCCTAAAGGAACGCAAAAGGGGGAAAAGCGGACAGGCGGCCTACTCTCGGCAAACGCACCGGCGGTCGCATGCCGAGTTGTCGCTGCGCTGCGCAAACCTGCCATCTTCGAAACTGGCACAGACTCGCAATCCCCGTAGCTGGCAGGTGCAGGGCGTCGGCGAAATCCAGACCCGCCGCGTGACTATCAGCGCCCGTTCGGGCACATGCCGGTCGTCGAAACGATGTGCCGGTGCGCCATCCAGATGCCGCAGCACGACCTGGACTCCACGCGCGAAAAACGATAGTAGCCGCGCAATACCCATTCCAGTTCGGGGCCCACGCTGCGGCAGACGCCAGCGGCACGCCGGATTCCCGCAAGCGCCGCGCCTGTTCGCGCTACCGCGCCGTCGCCATCGGCGGCATCCTCGATCAGTACCGCGCCAGGATATTGGTTTCCAGACCTCGCGTTCATTTGCCGGCAAGACGGCTGACGCGTCGAAATCCGCAGGTACGCTGCGGCGCTTGCTCTTGAGCAGGCCGAAGCCGCTGGCCGTCACCGCGGCCGGAGCGCTCACGCGCACGAGTTCGGCATGGTCGCCGGCGAGACGGAAACGCAATTTGGTGCCGGCGCGATCCGAAAGACTGCCGCACATCCGCGGTATGGTGACCGTCCGTTCTGGTGGCCGAAAGATCGTCATATTTCCAACCCCAAAAAGTAATACCAATAAATTCTAGTGCCGGTCGGACACGTCACGAAGTCCATCGCACATTGACGCCCCGCCATCCTCTCCGGACAATGCCGTATACAACTGGATTTCTGCCATGCCCGACTACGCCCCCAACCTGCTCACCGTGATACCCGCGCGCAACGAGGCGGCGACCGTGGCCGAGATCGTGCGCCGCGTGCGTGCGGCGGTGGGCGGCGACGTGCTGGTGGTCAACGACGCCAGCGACGACGACACCGCGGCGCAGGCCCGGCAGGCGGGTGCGGTCGTGCTCGACCTGCCGCTGCGGCTCGGCGCCTGGGGCGCGGCGCAGACCGGCCTGCGCTACGCCCGGCGCAACCGCTACGCGGTGGCGCTGACGCTGGACGCCGACGGCCAGCACCATCCCGAGGAATTGCCGCGCCTCGTCGCCGCCTGGCTCGCCAGTGGCGCGAACGTGGCGATCGGCACCTTTCCGCAGCGCCTGTCGAAAGCCAAGCGCCTGGCCGCGCGCTACTTTCAACTGATCACCGGCATCGGCGTGCAGGATTTCACCTCGGGCCTGCGCGTCTACGACCGCCGCGCGATCCGCGCGCTGGCCGGGCGCGAAGCGAGTCTGCTCGATTACCAGGATCTGGGCGTGCTGATGCTGCTGCGCCAGCGCGGCCTGCGCCTGGCCGAAGTGCCGACGCCGATGTCGCAGCGGCGCAACGGCGGCTCGCGCGTGTTCTCGTCGTGGCCGATGGTGTTGCGCTACATGCTGCACACCACGGTGCTGTGTTTTGCGCAAATCGGCGCAGACACGACAGGTGGCGCGCGCATGAACAGCGTGCAGATTACCGCTGCGATCGTCGGCGCACTGCTGGCCGGCACCATCCTGCTGCTGGTGCGGCGCACGCATCTGCACGGCAGCCATGCGCTGTGGTGGCTGGCGGTGGCCGGCGCGATCCTGCTGCTCGGCGTGTTTCCGCCGGTGATCGACTGGGTCGGCCGGCTTACCGGCATCCACTACCCGCCGGTGATCCCGATCATCATCGGCATCGGCATGATCCTGGTGCGCCTGCTCAAGATGGACATCGACCGCTCGCGTTCGGAACAGCAACTGCGCCGGCTCACGCAGAAACTGGCGATCCTGGAACAGGAACTCGCGCAACTGCGCCGCGACAAGCCGCGCAAGCTTTCCGGCAAGGGCGCCAAGGTGATCCCGTTGCCGAAATCCGGCGATGGTTGAGGTGCGAGTTTTCCGCCTCTCCCGCTGGCGGGAGAGGCCGCGCCACAGGCGCGGGTGAGGGTGGTTGATGAAGCCTCGCAAAGGAATTGCGTGCGCACGAGGTTTGCGAAGCGCCTCGACGGATGCGGAATTGCTGCTCTGGAAATACCTTCGTGGGCGGCGCTTCGGCGATGCCAAATTCCGCCGTCAATTTCCCATCGCCGGCTTTGTGGCGGACTTCGCATGCCTCAACGCGAAGCTCATCGTCGAGCTTGATGGCGGCCAGCATGCAGATCGTGTCACGCAAGATTCCAACCGCACTTCAGTCCTGCACGCACACGGCTTCCGGGTTTTGCGTTTCTGGAACAACGATGTCCTGATGAATACCGATAGTGTGTTGATGGAAATTTCGGCTGCGCTGTCTGCACCACCCTCACCCCAACCCTCTCCCGCCAGCGGGAGAGGGGGTTAAGATCTCAGCACGCATGCGCATCCTCCATCTCGGCAAATTCTTTCCGCCGCATCCGGGCGGCATCGAGCGTTTCGTGGCCGATCTCGCCGCCGCGCAGGCCGCGCAGGGCATGGCCGTGCGCGTGCTTGCGCATGCCGAACCCGGAACCTGGCGCAGCCGGCATTTTCGCGCGGGCGACGTCGAAGTGGATCTCGCGGCCTGCCACGGCCAGTTCGTGTATGCGCCGGTAAGCCCGGCGTTTCCGCGCCTGCTCGCGCGCGCGATCCGCGAATTCAGGCCGGACGTTTTGCACATCCACATGCCGAACACCTCGGCATTCTGGGCGTTGCTCTCACCTGCCGCGCGACGCCTGCCGTGGATCGTGCACTGGCATGCGGACATCCCGCTGGATTCCCGGCATCGCGTGCTGCGCGCGGCCTATCGCCTGTACAAACCCTGGGAACAGGCGCTGCTGCGGCGCGCGCGCGCGGTGATCGCGACCTCGCAAGCCTATGCGGATTCCAGCGCGGCGCTGGCGCCGTGGCGGGACAAGGTCCACGTGATTCCGATCGGACTTCCCGATGCGCCAGTCGCGGATGCGGCACATTCCACGTCTTGGCCCGCATCCGGCCTGCGCCTGCTCGCGGTAGGCCGGCTGAGCTATTTCAAGGGATTCGATGTGCTCCTGCGCGCGCTCGCGCAGGTGCCGGAAGCGAGCCTCGTGCTGATCGGCGGCGGCGAATGCGACGCGTCGCTGCATGCCCTGGCGCGCGAACTGGATGTCGCCTCGCGCGTTCGATTCACGGGGCGGATGGACTTGGACGCCGCCGGACAGGCGCTGCTCGAATCGGCCTACGCCAGTGCGGACGTGTTCTGCCTGCCCTCGACCGAGCGCGCCGAGTCGTTCGGCATCGTGCTGCTCGAAGCCATGCGCGCGGGATTGCCGATTGTCGCCAGCGACATTCCCGGATCGGGCGTGGGATTCGTCGTGTGCGATGGCGAAACCGGGATGCTCGTTCCACCGAACGACGCCGCTGCGCTGGCCGCGGCGCTGCGGCGCCTTGCTGCGGATGCGAACCTGAGGCAACGCTACGGCGACGCGGGTCGCCATCGATTCCAGGACGGATTCACGCTGGAGCAGGTGACGCCACAGGTATCGATCCTGTATCGGCAGGTTCTTGCTCGCGCCACATCAACGCCAGCACCGTAATCGTCACCGGCACCAGCTGCAGGATCAGGCGGTTGACCGCCGTGTAGCTCTCGGCCCAGCGCGAGGCGTCGGTGCAGGTGAACAGGAACAACAGGAACGCGAATCCGAGCAGCACGAACGCGCCGAGATGGCGCAGCGCGGCGTCGTCGTCGCAGCGCGCGCCAGCGCCACAACGCGATGCCCGGCGCCAGCCACCACAACAAATGCCAGTTCGGCTGCACGAAGAGGCTGTTCAACAGGCTCAACGACGCCTCGGCATTGAAGCGCATCGCGTAATCGCCGAGAGCGGGCACGACGATGCGGCTGTGCGTGATTTCCACCCAGCCCAAGCCCGGTACCGGAAAGTCGATGCGACTGGCGAAGATCAGCACCAGCAGCACGGCGACCGCGCCGGCCAGAGCCAGGCGCCGCCAGAGCCGCGGCAGGACATCGTAAGTCGCGACGGCCACGCACAGCAGCAACCAGACCGCGCCTTCGAGCTTGATCATGGGCAACAATGCGGCGCAGACGATGGCGATGGCGAGTTGTCCCGCATCGCGCTCGCGCCGCCAGCGCAGCCAGGCCAGCGCGGCAAAGCCGAGCATCGCGGCCAGCCACAAATCCGCGTAACCGGCCAGGGCCACGTGCACGTCGAGCAAGGGCAGCGAGCCGAGCGCGTACATCGCCGCCACAGCACGCATGCGATCCAATCCCAATGCGCGCCATTGCCCGTAGTGCGCAAGCAGCAATCCAATCCACAACGCGAACCATGGCAGGTTGACCTGAGGTTCGATCCAGCCACCCGCGGCGCTGGCGAACCAGACCTGCATCCACGCCAGCGTGGCCGGATACGCCCAGGCGATGCCGGTGTACAACTCCTGGGCCGGATGCGCCAGCCAATCGGGCATGGAAACGAACGGTGCGTAGTGGCCGAGCAGGAACCAGGTCTTGGACTTGACCGCCCAGGCATCCCAGGCGTCCCATGGGAAGGTCGGCCGCAGCCAGATCTCGCGCAACATCAGCCAGCCGCGAAAGACCAGCGAGGCCAGGGCTATCGCGAGCAGGACACGAATCCACTTGTTCGCATTTTCCACTTTGTTCGGCTGCGTCTGTGGCGACGCCGGCGCACGCGCACGCCACCACGCGACGACCGCCGCGATCGTCGCCAGCACGACCAGCGCCGGCGCGGCGCGCAGCCAGGCATGTGCGGTATCCGCACGGGCGAACAGGCTCGTGGCAGCGGCCGCCAGCAGCATGCCGGCGACAACGCCATGCCCCAACGCGGCGGCAAGCCAGCCCGGCTCGCGCCGCGGCACCAGCGCCAGCCACACCGCGCATCCGGCGGCGAGCGGCAACAGCCATGCGACCAGCGAACGCAAGACTCACGGCGCGCCGCTCCGCAGCCGATACACATGCGCCAATCCGCTCTCGAAGACGGGATCCGCCGGATAGGCGCGTGACCCGCCGACGATGGCGCCTTGTTGCGCGTCGTAGCGCCAACGCGTGCTGGCATAAAGCAACACCAGGCTGTCCGGCGGCAGCGCCGCGGCGCCGGCCAATTGCAGCAGCGCGACGTCATGCGGCAACAGCAGGTAGATCAGGCGCAGGAAGGCGTAGTTCGAATCCGCCGCGACCAGCAGGCGTTGGCCCGGCGGCTGCGAATCCAGCCAGTCGCCAACCTGCCCGGCCATGAAGGCCAGATCCTGGTCCGGCAGCAGATGCAGGCGATCGTCCCAGCTCTTGCCGGCGTACAGATGTTCGGTGAGCGCATGCCGGGCATTGAAATCGCGCAGCCAGCGCGCATCGAGGGCGACCCACAACAACGCCGCCGCGATGCCGGCCGCACGCAACGTGTGCCGCCATGGCCAGCGCAACAGCACGGCCAACACGAATACGCTGAGCAGCATGCCGGCGACCAGGGCCGGCACGGGCGAGGCGGTGCCGAAGGTGGCGCGGTCCGGCACCAGCGCGCTGATCGACTGCAGCGCCCACGGCAGGTAGGCGAACCACGATGTATGCAATGCGGCAAAACCGCCGCGCCACGACGGCGTGGCCAGTTCCGCGCGATCGAAACGGAACGGCGCAAACGCCACGCTCGGCGGCACCAGTTGCGCGGTGGCATATTCGGCGAAGCCCAGTTCGACGATTTCTCCGCGCCATTCGGGCAGCCTGCGCAGATCCACCGTGCGCCAGCCCGCACCCGGCCAGGGAATCGTGATGCTGTGGACGTCCTGCGGCGAGTCGGCACGACGGAACACGAGCGACAATTCGAGAGTGCGCGGAAAGGCCTCGAAACGGTAGCTCAGGAACGGATAATCGGCCGCGCGGATGCCATCCAGGGTTACGGACTGCAGGGCGTTGCCGTCCCCGCCGACCGCGCCGACGCGCAACGCGCCCTCGTCCTGCACGCCGGCGCCGAGCACGACGCGGAATGCTTCCCCGGCCAACGACCTTGTCGATGCCGGTCGCAACGGCGTACGCCACGACAAGCCCGCCGCCCAGCCCAGCACGACGATCCACACCAGCGCCAACGCGACGGCGCACCCGGCGCGGCGGATCACGCGGCGGCTTCCAGGCGCGCGAGTTCCACGGCGGAGAATCCCGCGGCAAGTCGTGCATCCGTGTTGAACGGCCCCTTCAGCGCGCCGCGTGCATGCTCGGCTATCAGCGCGGCGAACGTGGCGTCGGGGTCGCGCTCTCGCGTGCGCAGCACCAGGCGAACCAGCGCGAACCGGCGGCAACGTGCGCGACTTCCTCGCCCAGGATCACTTCGAGGATCGCCGCGCTGGCGGCATCGCCGCAATCGCGCAGCCGCGCGATCATGCCGGGCGTGACGTCGAGTCCGCGCGCCTCGAGCACGCGCGGCACGAGGGCCATGCGCGCGAGGCACGAATCGGCCGTCTTTACCGCCATTTCCCAGAGGCCATCGTGGGCGTCGAAATCTCCGTAGCTGCCACCAAGTTCACCCAGGCGCGCCTGCAGCATTGCAAAGTGCCGCGCCTCGTCGGCGGCGACGCCGATCCAGTCGCGATAGTAGTCGCCCGGCATGCCGCGGAAACGGTAGACCGCATCCCAGGCCAGGTTGATCGCGTTGAATTCGATATGGGCGACGGCGTGCAGCAGGCCCAGGCGGCCTTCCGGAGTGCCGAGCCCACGTTGCGGCAGTGCTCGCGGCGAAACCAGGCGCGGGCGCGGCGGCCGTCCCGGTGCGGCGATCGGTTCCGGCGGCGGCGCATCGGCTTCCAGCGCCAAGCGCCCGTCGGCGAATGCCTGTGCAGCGCGCGCGGTGGCGGCGAGCTTGGCTGTCGGGTCTGCCAGCCGCAGGCACAACGCGGCGCAAGCGAACACCCCGCCGGCATCGTTTCGTCGAATCACGCCCATCTCCATCCCTGCCCGGCTATTGTGCCAGAGCGAGCCGTTACGAAGCGCGGTGCTGGCTTTTGGCACTATCCGAACGCGCGAATTCCGGGTCGCGCAGACACGTCGGTTCCACGCAGTTGAGGTATTCGCCTTTGGAGCACGAGCTGCCCCACCCCTGCCAAGGGGGTGGGGTCATCAAGAAAATAAACGCAAACTGATGTTTGGCATTCACATGCGCGATATCCGCGCCCGGTTTGGCGCAAACATTTCTGGCGGCTCGCGTTGTCGAAGCGAAAATCCGCCCTGATTCAAGAAGCGAATTATTGCTGCCCGATCGTACTGGTCGGCGCACCATCCGACGTCGTGTTACCAAAAATGCGATTGTTGCCGTATGAAACGATAGTTGCACCGCTAAGCGCCAGCAACCCTACGTTATTCGCGGTGATCGTGGAGTTCGAAATTGAGACCGATGCAGTCGATACGTGAGCAAAAATGCCTGTGCCAGCGGCACTGTCGCTTATCAGGCTGTTGTCCACGTTGACTCGAACCGTGCCAAGGCTGTCTGCCCGGATATTGTTCAGCGTATTGCCGGATAGCGACGACTGACGCACCGACGCTGTCCCGTTTCGCACGAACAGCCCGACGTTGTTTTGCGCAAGACGCACACGGTCGATGGATGCCGTCGCACCGGTTGCCTGAACGAAAATCCCTGCCGAATTATTGCTGCCGTTCACATTGTTGTTCAGGGTCGAATCACTCACCAACAACTGGGCGTTCGATGTCGACGGCTCGAAATCCACGCCGTCTGCGGTAAAGTTCTGGATCGTGCAGCGCTCGATCACGAGTTTGCCGACAGCGAAGATTTTGACCCCCGCGAGTCCGGTTCCAATGCCATCGATGCTGAGTCCGCGCAAGACGACCGTGTCTGTCGCCCCCGGCGTATTCACGACGATGCCGTTTGTGCCTGACACCAGAATTCCCCCGATCGTGCCAATTGCCTCAAGTGTTATCGGCTTGGTAATGGTCACGCCGCCAAAGCCGCCCGGATCCAGCACGTCAATGATGCCACCGGAAGCAGTCTTGGAGATCGCGCCGGCGAACGTCTTGCACGGTGCCGTGCGACTGCACGGATTGGCGTCGTCGCCAACCCCCGATATCCAGGTCCGAGTAGCTTGGGCGAACGCCGCGGAAGATGCGATCAGGAACAATATGCCCAACAGAGCCTGTTTCATGAAACGGTAGCTACACATAAGCCCCTCCTTCTGTGGAATGGCTATCCTGCGCCCACTGCCGAAATCGCGCAAGGACGCGTACCTGACGACGCCGCTGCGGTGATCGGCACCGCTGGCTGGGCAACGTGGCTCAGCCGATGACGAGCGACCGCGTCCGGTCGATCCTCGCTTAGGATTATTGTGCGAGAGCCGCTCGGGTTTGCCACATGACCGTCAGGCCTGCCGGCGCTGGCTCTTGGCCTGATCCGAACGCGCGAATTCCAGATCGCGCAGGTAGGTCGGCTCCACGCCGGTGACGTATTCGCCGTTGAAGCACGAGCTGTCGAAGCGGGTGAGCTTTTCGTTGCCCTCGGCGACAGCGGCTTCCAGGTCGGCGAGATCCTGGTAGACAAGCCAGTCGGCGCCGATCAGCTCCTGCACTTGCTGCTCCGTGCGATCGTGCGCGACCAGTTCCGCCGGCGCCGGCATGTCGATGCCGTAGACGTTCGGGAAGCGCACCGGCGGCGCGGCCGAGGCGAAGTAGACTTTCTTCGCGCCGGCATCGCGCGCCATCTGGATGATCTGTTTCGACGTCGTGCCGCGCACGATGGAATCGTCGACCAGCAGCACGTTCTTGTTGCGGAACTCGAGCTCGATCGCATTCAACTTGCGGCGCACCGATTTCACGCGCTCGCTCTGTCCCGGCATGATGAAAGTGCGGCCGATGTAGCGGTTCTTGACGAAGCCTTCGCGCATCGGGATGCCGAGCGCCAGCGCGAGCGAACTGGCCGCTGTGCGCGCGGTGTCGGGAATCGGGATCACGGAGTCGATGCCGTTTTCGGGCTTCAGGCGCGCGATCTTGGCGGCGAGGCGTTCGCCCATGCGCAGGCGCGCCTTGTACACGGAAACGTCCTCGATCATCGAATCCGGTCGCGCCAGGTACACGTATTCGAAGATGCACGGCGCGTGCGGATAACCCTCGGCGCAGTGACGGCTGTGCAGGTGGCCATCATCGGTCAGCAGCACCGCCTCGCCCGGCGCCACGTCGCGCAGACGCTTGAAACCGAGGATGTCGAGCGCCACCGATTCCGATGCCACCGCGTATTCCTTGCCGGCGTCGGTACTACGTTCGCCGAGCACGAGCGGACGGATGCCGTAAGGGTCGCGGAACGCGACGATGCCGTAGCCGAGCAACAGCGAGACGATCGCATAGCCGCCGCGCGCACGCGCGTGCACGCCGGCGACGGCCTTGAAGATGTGGTCCGGGGTGAGCGCGTGGCGCTCCTGGATCTGCAACTCGTGGGCCAGAATGTTGAGCAGGATTTCCGAATCCGAATCGGTATTGATGTGGCGGCGGTCGTCCTCGTACATCTCGCGGCGCAGCGACTCGGCGTTGACCAGATTGCCGTTGTGGCCGAGTGCGATGCCGTAGGGCGAATTGACGTAGAAGGGCTGCGCCTCGGCCGTGCTTTCCGATCCTGCCGTCGGATAACGGCAGTGGCCGATGCCGATGCGACCGCGCAGCTTGAGCATGTCCGCGGTGCCGAATACGTCGCGCACCAGTCCCGCACCCTTGTGCAGGCGCAGGCGCTCGCCGTCGACCGTGGCGATGCCGGCGGCGTCCTGGCCGCGGTGCTGCAGCACAGTCAGCGCGTCGTACAGGGAGGCCGCGACTTCGGATTTTCCGACGATGCCGATAATGCCGCACATGGAGGATTCGCCTTCTTGGATCAGACCGCGGAATGGTTGTGGGGGTCCGGCGCCCGCTGCGGCACCACCGGTATCTGCGGCAGGATGCCGCGCAAATCAAGGTACTTGGTCGCCTCTGGCGGCAGTCGCGCCGACAGCCATCGTGCATAGCCCTGGAACGCGGGCAGCAGTTGCGACTGGTGCCACCACGGATCGCGCGGCAGCGGCGTGAAGCCGAGCAGCAGCACGGTGATGCTGACCAGTGCGAGCCCGCGCACCAGCCCGAACACCATGCCGAGCAGACGATCGCTGCCCGACAATCCGCTGCCTGCAACGAGCTTGCGCATCAGAAAATTCACGACTCCACCCACCACCAACACCGCAAGAAAGCAAAGGCCGTAGCCGAGCAAAAGACGGATCGACGGCTGCTCGATCGACGTGAATCTTGCCGCAAGCGCATCACCGAACTGCCAGGCGAACCAGAACGCCAACACCCAGCCCGCCAACGCCAGCACCTCGCCAATGAAGCCGCGCACGAGACCCATCAGTATCGAAAGGCCCAGCACGGCAAGGATGCAGTAATCGGCCCAATTCATTTCACGGCACGGTCACGATGATGCCTTTCACTTTCAATTTTGTGTCGATATCGCCGCGCGCCTTGTCGGCGCCGGCGCGGTCGGCGTAGGGACCGGCGCGAACTTTCCACAACGCCGCATCGCCACTGCCGGCGCGCTCGACGTATCCCGCGAAGCTCGCCACGCGCAGACGGTCGCGCAACTTGTTCGCCTCGGCCTCGGATTTGAACGCGCCCAACTGCACGGCCCAGCCGCCTGCACGATTGGCCGGCAGGGCATTTGCGGGCGCATCGGCGGTTGGCTGTGCCGCGGCGGCAAGTTCGATCACGCTGCTCGGCACTTTCGGCTCGGTCTGCTTGATCTTCGCGCGCGCGGTTTCCGCGGCGGCGCGGTCTGCGAACGGGCCGACACGCACGCGTTGCATGGACTTGCCCTGGTAATCGGCCGCCTCGTCGTAGGCGGCGAATCCGCGCCTCTTCAACGCGGCAACCAGCGCATCGGCATGGCCGCGGTCGGCGTAAACGCCAAGGTGCACGGCGAAGCGGCCTGCTGCCGTCGCTGCGCTTGGCGGCGGAGCCGCTGGCGCTGCGGTGGGTGGCGCGGGCTTCGGTGCTTCGGCCTGGACAGGCGCCGACTTCGGCGCTTCGACAGGCCTCGCCGGAACCGGTGCGGAGTTCTCCGGATGCGCATCCACCACGGACGTCGCGTGCGTATCCACGGTGACGACCTTGTCCGGATTCGCGGTCGGTGACGCTGCGGATTCCGTGCCCGTCACCGGCAGGGTGCGGGTCTGGAAATCGCGGTCAGGCGGCTTGGGGATGTCGAGGTTCAGCGTCGTGTTCTGCGGCTGCGGCGGCGCATTGCCCAGGAACATGGGTACGAAGATCACGGCCAGCGCGATCAGCACGGCGGCGCCGATCAGGCGTTGTTTCAGTGCGGAATCCATGAGCGGCTCCTCGACAATCGGCGTGATTACATCGACGCGATTATACCCGCTGCGGTCATCCGAAACCTGTACGCCGCGCCCATTCCAGGGCCGGCGCGGCGACAAAAAACGAGCCGAATGCGAGGATGCGATCGTCCGCGGTGGCCTGTTCGAATGCGGCATCGAGCGCGGCATCGACATCGGTGTATTCGAGCGTCGTCGCCGCAGGCATGCGTTCACGCAGTTGTACGGCGCTCAGGCCACGGGGGCTGTCGGAGTCGAGTCCGCACAGATGCCATCGCGCGATCTGTGCCACAAGCGGAGCAACGGTTCCACCAACATCCTTGTCCGACAGCGCGCCGAATACCGCGATATTGCGGCCCCGCGGAGGATGTGCAGCGAGCCACTGCGCGAGCACGCGCGCCGCCTGCGGATTGTGGCCGACGTCGACGACAAGATCAGGTGCATGGTTTTTTTGCAGCCGCTGCAGGCGCGCGGGAATCCGCGCCTCGCGTACGCCGCGCGCAATGGCACTCGTATCCCAACCGAGGCGGCCACGCAGGCTGTGCAGTGCCATGATCGCGGCGGCGGCGTTATCGATCTGGCAAGGCGCGGCGAGTTCGGGTTCGGGCAACATCGCGGTCGTATCGCTGCACTCCCATCGCCAACCGTCGATCTGCGGCACGACGCGAAAATCCTTGCCGGCGCGCAGCACCTGCGCACCGATCTGCGTCGCCGCATCCAGCAATCCGCGCGGCGGCTCGCGCATGCCGACAATGGCCGGGCGATCCTTGCGGAAAACGCCCGCCTTCTCGCGGCCGATGCCATCGATGGCGTTGCCAAGCCAATCCTGGTGATCCAGATCCACGGTGACGACGATGGCGGCGTCGGCATCAATGATGTTGACGGCATCGAGGCGTCCGCCGAGTCCAACCTCGAGTATCGCGACATCGAGTTTACTTTGCGCAAATATCCACAATGCAGCAAGCGTGCCGAATTCGAAGTACGTGAGCGCAACGGACTCGATTGAAGCGGTTCCGCGCGCGGCCTCGATGCGTTCGAAGGCATCGATCAGCCCGGCATCGTCGACATCCGTACCGGCGACCCGGATGCGCTCGTTGTAGCGCAGCAGGTGCGGCGAGGTGTAGCAACCCACGCGCTTGCCCGCCGCGGTCAACATCGCTTCCAGGAACGCAACCGTCGAGCCCTTGCCGTTCGTGCCGCCGACGGTGATGACGATCGGAGCAGGCGCCGGCGCGCCCATGCGGCGCCAGACTTCGCGCACGCGGTCCAGCCCCAGTTCGATGGCGCGCGGATGGATACGCTGTTGGTAATCCAGCCAGCCGGCAAGGGTTTGGGCGGACACGTCTTGCGGTCAAGCCGCCTTCGGTTGCCGCATCAGCAGCGCGAACAGATCGGCGAGCTTGTCGCGCATTTCGCGGCGGTCGACGATCAGATCGATCGCACCATGTTCGAGCAGGAATTCCGAGCGCTGGAATCCTTCCGGCAACGTTTCGCGCACGGTCTGCTCGATCACGCGCGGCCCGGCGAATCCGATCTGCGCCCTGGGCTCGCCGATGTTGAGGTCGCCGAGCATGCCGAGGCTCGCCGACACGCCGCCGGTGGTCGGATGCGTAAGCACGGAAATGTACGGAATGCCGGCATTGCGCAGACGCGCGAGCGCCGCCGACACCTTGGCCATCTGCATCAACGAAAGCAGGCCTTCCTGCATGCGCATGCCGCCACTGGCGGAAAAGCACGCGAAAGGAATGCGCTCGTCCAGCGCCAGTTCCGCCGCACGCGCGAATTTCTCGCCGCCGACCGAAGCCATCGAGCCGCCCATGAAGGCGAACTCGAAGGCGCACGGCAACCAGCGGTCGTGTCTTCAGCCGACCGCGCATGGCGACCAGCGAATCCTTCTCGCCGGTCTGCTTCTGCGCGGCGACAAGACGATCCTTGTATTTTTTCGAATCGCGGAATTTCAGCGCATCGACGGGTTCGAGGTTCGCGAACAATTCCTCGCCGACGCCGTCGTCGAACAGCGCGGCCAGGCGCTTGCGCGCGCTGATCGCATGGTGATGCCCGCACTTCGGGCACACCTCGAGATTGCGCTCGAGCTCAGGCCGGTACAGCACCGCGCCGCAACCATCGCATTTTTCCCACAGGCCTTCCGGCACCTTGCCCTTGGCCGTGGTGCCCTCGGTGCGAATGCGCGAGGACATCAATTTCTGCAGCCAACTCATGTCGTCCACTTCTCCCGTTTCCAGCGGTGCAACGGCCTCGGCCGGCACCGGCATGTCCGACGGCTGGCGCGGATTACGCGGCATGTGCCTGCGTCTCCGCATCCAGCGCGGCGCGGATCGGCGCAAGGAACTCACGCGCCGCGGCACAGGCCGCTTCCACCGAATTCGCGGCCGCCAGTCCTTCGACCAGCGCGCTGCCGATCACCACTGCATCGGCGAACCGTGCGATCGCTGCGGCAGACGCCGCATCGCGAATGCCGAAACCGACGGCAACCGGGACGCGCGTGCGCATCTTGAGCGCCGCCACGCGTTCGCGCACGGCATCCAGGCTCAATCGGTTCGCGCCGGTGACGCCGGCAAACGCGACATGGTACAGGAAGCCGCGTGCGCCTTCGCATAGAGCGGCCAGACGCGGCTGCGGACGTGGTCGGCGCGCTGAGGAAGATCCGGCGCAATCCGGCCTTGTCCAGCGCATCGGCGGTTTGTGCTTCCTCGAGGGGGCAATCGACCAGCAACACACCATCGACGCCCGCCACAGCGGCGTCGCGCGGCAAAGCGCGCGTAGCCGTAGATCTCGACCGGATTCAGATAGCCCATCAGCACGATGGGTGTCACCGCGTCCGTTTTGCGGAATTCGGCGACCCAGCCGAAAATCTGCGTCAGACCAACGCCCTCGGCCAGCGCGCGCTCGTTCGCGTGCTGGATCACCGGCCCATCCGCCATGGGATCGGAAAACGGCACGCCGATCTCGATGCAGGTCCGCGCCCGCGCCGGCGAGCGCGATGCAGCAGCGGCACCATCGCATCCGGTGCCGGATCGCCCGCCGTGACGAACGGGATCAGGCCCTTGCGGCCGGCGCGATTTCAACTCGGCGAAACGCGCGTCGATCCGGTTCACAGCGAAATTCCCTCTCGCGCCGCGATCGTGTGCACGTCCTTGTCGCCGCGGCCGGACAGGTTCACGAGTATGCGCTGATCCTTGTTCATTTCGCGCGCGAGCTTGATGCCCTGCGCGACGGCGTGGCTGGATTCGAGCGCAGCGAGGATGCCTTCGGTGCGCGCGAGTTCATGGAACGCGGCCAGCGCCTCGTCGTCGGTGACGCCGACATATTCGGCGCGGCCCGCGTCCTTGAGGAAGGCATGCTCGGGACCGACGCCGGGATAATCCAGGCCCGCGGACACCGAGTGCGTCTCGGTGATCTGGCCGTTGTCGTCGCACAGCACATAGGTACGATTGCCGTGCAGCACGCCGGGGCGTCCGGCTGCCAGCGAAGCGGCGTGATGTCCCGTGGCAATGCCCTCGCCCGCCGCCTCCGCTCCGACGATGCGCACGTCGGCGTCGTTGAGGAAGGCGTGGAACAGGCCGATCGCGTTCGAACCGCCGCCGACGCAGGCGACCAGCGCATCGGGCAGGCGCCCGTATTCGGCCAGCATCTGCGCGCGCGCCTCGCGCCCGACCACGGCGTTGAAGTCGCGCACCATCATCGGATACGGATGCGGCCCGGCCACGGTGCCGATGATGTAGAACGTATCGGCCACGTTCGTCACCCAATCGCGCAGCGCTTCGTTGAGCGCGTCCTTGAGCGTCTTCGAACCGGAGGTCACCGGCACGACCTCGGCGCCGAGCAGCTTCATGCGGTAGACGTTGATCTTCTGGCGCTCGATGTCGGTCGCGCCCATGTAGACGACGCACTTCAGACCCCAGGCGCGCGGCGACGGTCGCGCTGGCCACGCCGTGCTGGCCGGCGCCGGTTTCGGCGATGATGCGGGTCTTGCCCATGTGCCGCGCCACGAGAGCTTGCCCAACGGTGTTGTTGATCTTGTGCGCGCCGGTATGGTTCAGATCCTCGCGCTTGAGCAGGATCTGCGCGCCACCGACCTTCTTCGACAAGCGTTCGGCGTGATAAATCGGACTCGGCCGGCCGACGTAGTGTTTCAGGTCGCGGTCGAGTTCGGCGACGAATGCGGGATCGCGGCGCAGGCGCAGGTAGGCGTCGGTCAACTCGGCCAGCGGCGCCATCAGGGTCTCGGCCACGAACACGCCGCCGTAGTCGCCGAAGCGCCCGTGCGCATCCGGATACCGCGTGTAATCGAACGTCGGTTTACTCTTGTTCATTGCTGCAAGCACGCTGCACCTCTTGGACGAAACGCCGCATCTTTTCCGCGTCCTTGATGCCATGTGCCGATTCGATTCCACTCGACACGTCGACCGCGTAAGGGCATACCGCACGGATTGCGGACCCGACATTATCGCAGGTCAGGCCGCCGGCCAGAATCAGCGGGATGGGAATATCGCGCGGGATGCGCGTCCAGTCGAAACTGCGCCCGCCGCCACCCGGCGCACCCGGCGCGTGCGCATCGAACACGAATCCGACCGCGGCCGTGTGTTCGTGCAACTGCGTAGTCGCGTCGCTGCCGGCCATCGCGATCGCCTTCAGGTACGGCACCTCGTAGCGCAGGCATTCGTTCTGGGTTTCGCGGCCGTGGAATTGCAGGAGGTCCGGCTGCACCGTCGCCACGGCATCGGCGATGAAGCCGGGTTCGTCGTCCATGAACAAGGCGACCGCAGCAACGAACGGCGGCAATGCGCGGCGGATTTCGCGTGCCTGCAGCGCGGCGACGCCGCGCGGGCTCTTGCGCGTGAGCACCAGGCCGATCGCATCGACGCCAAGCGCAACCGCAGCCAGCGCATCTTCCACACGCGTGATGCCGCAGAACTTGATACGGACGCGATTCATGGCAACGTCGCCTCGTCGGGAAGCCCGAATTCGGCAGGATACAACGGTCCGAGGAAGACGAGGCCCTGCGCGGCGGAAGTCGGCCCGGCCAACGCGCGGTCGCGGCCGGCCAGCAATTGCGCGATCCATTCCGGCGGTTGTTCGCGGCGCCCGACCACGCGCAGGCTGCCGGCGATGTTGCGCACCATGTGATGCAGGAACGCGTTCGCCTGGATGTCCACAACGACGCGGTCGCCCTCACGCGCAACGGAAATCGCCTGCATGTTGCGCATCGGCGAACGCGCCTGGCAGGCGACGGTGCGAAATGCGGAAAAATCCTGTTCACCGACCAGGCATTGGGCGGCCGCGTGCATCATCGGCGCATCCAGCGTCGCGCGTTCCCAGCACACGTAGCGTGCCTCCAACGCCGGGCGTGCGGACCGGTTAAGGATCGTGTAGCGATAGCGTCGTGCACGGGCCGAAAACCGCGCATGGAAATCGTCCCTGACTTCGCGCGCCCAGCGCACGGCGATGCTGCCTGGCAGCCGCGAATTGGTGCCGAGCGTCCAGCCGCGCATCGTGCGTTGTGCGTGTGTGTCGAAATGGACCACCTGGTTGCGCGCATGCACGCCGGCATCGGTGCGTCCGGCGCAGGTCACCTGCACGGGTTCGGCGGCGATATTCGCCAACGCCGCTTCCACCGCACCCTGCACCGTCGATCCATGCGACAGGCGCTGCCAGCCGAGGAAATCGGTGCCGTCGTATTCGATGCCGAGCGCGATGCGCATTCATTCTCGATCCCAAAAAAGAGGCCGGGACTAGCCCGGCCAACATCGTACGTCGGAGAGACGTGAATGCGTTATCCGATTTCCGCCAGCAGCTTGCGCGCTTCGACCTTCTGCGCGTCGTTGCCTTCGGCCAACACTTCGTCGAGCATCGAGCGCGCACCTTCCGGGTCGCCCATGTCGAGATAGGCCTTGGCCAGATCGAGCTTGGTGCCGATCGCGTCTTCGCCGGCGAAGAAATCCTCGTTCGATTTTGCCGCGGCGGGCGCGGAAGCCGTCGCGGCGACGCGCACGGGTTCCGGCGCCGGCGGCGGCACATGGGCTGGCGCCGGTTCCGCATGCGCCGGCTCCACATCCGCGTGTTCCGCGTGCACGGAGGCCGCATGATCGGCGAGATCGAAGTCGAAGTTTTCCTCGGCGGGTTTTGGCATTTGCTGGGTATGAAAGTCGCCGGCATCGAAATGACTGTCGTCCATGTGCATGTGATCGTGCTCGGCATGCTCGGTGGCCGTGTGCATGTCGTGCAGTGTCGCTCCCAGGTCCTCATGGCCGCCGAACAGCGGATTGTGCGGACACAGGTGCTCGCCCATCGCGCGCACCTGCTGCCACTCGGCCGATGTCGGATCGGCGATGTGCGCATACATGGCCTCGGCGGCCGCCTCGAACTTGGCGGCATCCTGGTGCGCGTAATACAAGTCCAGCAACTGCAGCGACAAGGTCGCATCGCCAGGATGCTGCGCCAGTTGATCGAGCAGCTGCTGCTCGTCGGCGGCCATCGCGTCCGGCGTGTTCATCGTGCGCGATCGGCACGCCGGCGGCGGGCATGAGGACTGCCTTGGGCTTGCGCATGAAGCGCATCAGGGCGAGCAGGCCGATGATGAGCAGATGCTGCGCCGCCTGCCATCAGTAAATTGTTGTTCTGCCACCATGGCATCGCCGGCGCGGAGATCGGTTCGACCTTGGCCGGAGCTTTGGGTTTGATCGCGGCCGGTGTCGACGCCGGTTTGGTTTCGGTTGGCTTGGCTTCAGCCGGCTTGGGCGCAGCAGCGGTGCCGGCCCTGGCGCGCCGCGGCAGTTGCCGGCGCGGTGGATTCCGGGGCCTTGGCAGCAGGCGCCGGCGTGGCAGTGGCCGGGCGCGGGCAGCGCCCGGTTTGGCTTCGCCCGGCTTCTCGCTGGCGTTGATATCGCCCCAGATGTCTTTCGCGGTCAGCTTCGGCGCTTCCTTGGCCGACGCCGCTTCGCCCGGCTTGGCCGCAGGAGCTTCGGCGGGTTTTGTTTCGGCAGGGTTGTCGCAGGTCACGCCGGGGTCACCGCCGCAACAGCGGCAGGCTTGGCGGCAGAGGCTGCTTCCAGTTGCTTGAGCTTGGCCTGCAATTCCGCGATTTCGTTTTGCTTGAGCGACAACAGGCGCTTGTTGTCGCCGTCGATCTTCTCCAGATCCTTGACTCGCGATTTCAGTTCACCGACTTCCTGTTCGCGGCTGGCCAGGGTTTCCTTGGTGCGGGCCAGGTCCGACGCGACCTGCGCATTGCCGGTACCGCTGGCAGCGCCCGGACGGTCGCTGGAGTTCTGCTTGCCCTTGCCGGCACCCGGAGGCACCAGCGCCAGATGCGAACCGCCGGCGGCAGCCGTTTCCTTGGGTGTCGGAAGCCGACGCCAGCTCGGATTTCGGCACGCCGGTCTTGGCGACCAGGGTCGGTTTGGCGATCGGTGCGTTGGACGCCCAGGCCTGGTTCTGGTCGCGCACGGCGGCGGCGACCGCGGCGGCATTGCCGCCGGCCTTGATTTCGTCGGCGCTGGGAATGCGCAGAATGGCGCCACGCTTGAGCGCATTGATGTTGTCGCGATAGAACGCGTTCGGATTGGCCTTGAGCAGAGCCAGCATCATCGCGTCGAGATTGGTCTTGTCGTCCGGACGCGTGGCCCCGGCGATTTCGGAGAGTGTCTCGCCGGCGGCGACTGGACCATATTCGCCCGCTCCCGCCGCATGCGGCGCCGGTGCGGGTTTTTCCGCCGCGGGTTTCGGCGCGGGCTTGGCTTGCGCCGGCTTCGCCTGCGCGGTTTCCGCGCGTGGCGGCTTGACATGCGCCGACTTCGGCGCAGCGTGTTCAGGCGGCAAGGGCTGCGGTTTGGCGCGCGGCGCCTCGCGCGCCGGGGTCAACGTGGCCGCACCCGCGGCCGGCGCCGTCACCGGCGGATCGAGCAGCACGGTGTATTCGCGCAATAACTTGCCCTTGGGCCAGTTCGCGACGATGAGGAAATCGACCAATGGCTCGCGCACGATGTCCTTGGTGCTTACCTTGATCACGGTCTGCCCATGTTCGGTGCCGACTGAAAACTCCAGCGGCACGTCCACGCGCGAGCGGTCGAGGCCAACGCGCTGGAAGTCCTCCGCGCTGGCAAGGGAAACTTCAAGGCCATTCGCTTCGGCCGGCGAGTCAGCGATGACCGGAATGACCGCTTCAGCGGCTGGTTGAGCCTGGATTTGACCTGGATCGTTCCGAGGCCAAGAGCGAACGCATTGCCGCCGGTCAGCGCCAGAGCGATGGCAAGCGACAGTTTTGCAGGTCCTTTCATAAGGTATTTCCCCTACGCCATTTGCATGCGGCCGGCACGGTAGCCGAACTCGACCCTAACCTCGAAAACTCCTTATAACACAAACGTAACTATTGGGAAACTTTGGACAAGTTCACAAATTCCCGATTTCCTCCAAGCCGGGTTCGAATTGTACAAGCGTTTGATTTTGGCGTGTTTTACAGGTAATCGCGAGTCAGGATCTCGCCGATCTGCACGGCATTGAGCGCCGCGCCCTTGCGGATATTGTCGGCGACGATCCAGAGGTCGAGCCCGCGCGGATGCGAGATGTCCTCGCGGATGCGGCCCACGCAGACCGCGTCCTTGCCGGCGGCATCGCTGACCGGCGTGGGATATCCGCCCGCCTCGCGGCGGTCGACCACGCTCACGCCCGGCGCCTTTTCCAGCAGGGCGCGGGCCTGCGCCGCGGTGATTTTTTCGCGCGTCTCGATGTGCACCGCTTCGGCATGGCCATAGAACACCGGCACGCGCACGGCCGTCGGATTCACCTCGATGGCAGCGTCGCCGAGGATCTTGCGCGTCTCCCAGACCATCTTCATTTCTTCCTTCGTGTAGCCGTTGTCCTGGAAGTCATCGATATGCGGGATCACGTTGAACGCGATCTGCTTGCTGAACTTGGATGGCGCGATTTCCTGGAAACTCAAAAGTGCCGCGGTCTGCTTGGCCAGCTCTTCCATGCCCGAGCGACCGGCGCCAGACACCGACTGATACGTCGCCACGTTGATGCGCGTGATGCCCACCGCGCGATGGATCGGCGCCAGCGCGACCAGCATCTGCATGGTCGAGCAATTCGGATTGGCGATGATGCCGCGGTTCGTGTACTGCGCGATCGCGTGCGGGATTGACTTCGCTGACCACCAGCGGGATGTCGTCCTGGTAGCGGAACTCGGAAGTATTGTCGATGACGACCGCGCCCGCCGCTGCCGCGCGCGGCGCGTGCTCGCGCGAAACCTTGCCGCCGGCCGAGAAGAACGCGATGTCGACGCCGGAAAAATCGAAGTCGGCAAGATTCTTCACCGTCACCTGCTTGCCGGCGAACTCCACCTTGCCGCCGGCCGAACGCTCGCTCGCGAGCGGAACCAACTCGGAAACCGGAAACTTGCGCTCGGCGAGGATCGAAAGCAGGGCCTCGCCCACGGCGCCGGTCGCGCCGGCCATGGCGACATTGTACGTCTTCGTCATTGCTCTTTGCTTCCGGGAATTCTCGGTTCAACAGCGCCGACGTCGCCACACTGCGCGCGATGGCGCAGGGCCTGATCCATCAGCACCAGCGCCACCATCGCCTCCGCGATCGGCGTGGCGCGGATGCCGACGCAAGGATCATGGCGGCCCTTGGTGCGCACATCGATGGCCTCGCCGCGCAGGTTCACGCTGCGGCCGGGAACCAGGATGCTGGACGCCGGCTTGAGCGCGATCGAGGCGACGACCGCCTGGCCGGTCGAGATGCCACCGAGGATGCCGCCTGCGTGATTGGACGTAAAGCCGTCCAAGTGTATTTCGTCGCGATGCTCGCTACCGTGCTGCGCGACGACGCGAATCCGGCGCCGATCTCCACGCCCTTGACCGCGTTGATCGACATCAGCGCGGCCGCGAGTTCGCCATCGAGCTTGCCGTAGATCGGCTCGCCCCAGCCCGGCGGCACGTTGTCGGCAACGACGTTGACGCGCGCGCCGACCGAATCGCCGGACTTGCGCAAGCGCATCGATGAATTTCTCCAGCTCCGGCACCATCGCCGCGTCCGGCCAGAAGAACGGATTGGCGTCGACCGCGTCCCAGTCGAAGGCGCGGCGTCAGCGGTCGCCGATTTGCGCGAGCCAGCCGCGCACACGACGCCGAATTTCTCGGCCAGCCATTTCTTCGCGATCACGCCCGCAGCGACGCGCATCGTGGTTTCGCGCGCGGACGCGCGCCCGCCGCCGCGATGATCGCGGATGCCGTACTTCTGCCAATAGGTGTAGTCGGCGTGGCCGGGGCGGAAACGTCGCGCGATTTCGTCGTAATCCTTCGAGCGCGCATCGGTGTTGCGGATCAGCAGCGCGATCGGCGTGCCGGTCGTGCTGCCTTCGAACACGCCGGAAAGAATCTCGACTTCATCCGCCTCGTGCCGCTGCGAGGTGTAGCTGCGAGTTGCCGGTGGCGCGGCGCGTCGAGATCGCGGCGGAATTCGTCCGGCGCGATGTCCAGCCCCGGCGGGCAGCCATCGATCACGCAGCCGATCGCCGGACCGTGGCTTTCGCCGAAGGTGGTGACGGTGAAGAGTTTTCCGAACGAGTTGCTGGACATTATTTTCGCTTCGCCAACGCCGCCTTGATCGCCTTCGCGTGCTTGACGATATCCGCGCGCGCAATCGCAAACACGCCCATCTGCCCGACCTCGAACTCGATCCAGTTCAGCGGCAGCTTCGGCAGCAGTGCGCCACGCTTGCTCGCCCTCGCCCACTTCGCAGATCAGCCAGCCGTCCTCGCTCAGGTGCCGCGGCGCCTCGTCGAGGATGCGCAGCGCGAAATCCAGCCCATCCTCGCCGGCGGTCAAACCTAACTCGGGTTCATGGCTGTATTCGGGCGGCAGCGCGGCGAATTCCTGTTCGGTGACATACGGCGGATTCGTCACGATCAGGTCGTAGACCTCGCCCTTGAGCCCGGCGAACAGATCGGACTTGATCGCGCGCACGCGATCGGCGACGTCCTGGAAGGCGATGTTCTCGCGCGCCAGCGACAGCGCCTCGTCGCTGATGTCGGCGAGGTCCACGCGCCAATCCGGATTGTGCGCCGCCATGGCGATGCCGATGCAGCCCGAGCCGGTGCACAAATCCAGCGCGCGCGCACGACCGTGCCGTCGAGCCACGGCGAGAAACCATTCTGGATCGTCTCGGCGATCGGCGATCGCGGCACCAGTGCGCGCTCGTCGGACTTGAACTTCAACCCGGCGAACCACGCCTCGCCGGTGAGGTACGCAACCGGTTTGTGTTCCTTCACGCGCCGCTCGATGAGCTTGAGCACGGCCTTTTTTTCGGCGGCGGTCAACCTGGCCGGGCCATAGGCCGGCGACAGGTCGTGCGGCAGATGCAGCTGTGCAGCACCAGATGCGTGGCCTCGTCCAGCGCGTTGTCGTAGCTGTGGCCGAACGTGAGTCCGGCCGCGGCGAAACGGCTCGCGCCGTAGCGGATGAAGTCGATGATGGTGGAAAGTTCTGCGGTCACAGCGCTGCCATCCCTAACAAGATCGCCAGTATAGGCGAAGGCGCCCGTTATAATGTGCGGATGAATACGCCGCGCAATGCATCCTCGATACCGATCTGGCTCTTCGTGGCCGCCGCCGTGGCCGTCGCGCTCGGCCTGTGGCTGGGCCAGCGCTTCTTTGCCGCATCGGAGCTTCCCAAACTCGAGAACGCGGTGCTGTATCCCGCGCCGCGTGCGATCCCTGAATTCCACTTGACCCAGGCCAACGGCCAGCCGCTGACCCTCGCCGACTGGCGCGGACACTGGACCGTCGTCTACTTCGGCTACACCAGTTGCCCGGATGTGTGCCCGACCACGCTCACGACCTTCAAGCAGGCCTGGAAGGATCTCGCCGAACGCGGCCTCACCGGAAAAGTGCGCTTCGATTTCATCTCGGTCGACCCGCAGCGCGACACGCCCGACGTGCTGCGCAAGTACGTCGGCTACTTCGATCCGGATTTCGTCGCCGCGACCGGAATCGACGCCGAACTGACGCCGCTGACCCGCGCGCTTGGCCTGGTCTATTCGCGCTCGACCGACTGGAACGGCAAGATCGAAGTCGACCACAGCGCCGCCGCGGTGATCGTCGATCCGCGCGGCCGCGAAGCCGGCATTTTCCGACCGCCATTCGTCGCGAAAGCGATCGCGGACGATCTCGCCGCACTCGCTGCCGGCCACTGAGCATGCGTCTTTCCGTGCTCGCGCAGTACGCGCTGCCGCACCGCGCGCTGTCGCGCCTGGTGTATTGGGCGACGCGCTGGACCTGGGCGCCGTGGAAGAATTTCCTGATCGGCCGCGTGGTGAAGGCGTACGCCGTGGACATGAGCGAGGCTGAGCAACCGGATCCGTTCGCGTATCCGAGCTTCAATGCCTTCTTTACCCGCGCGCTCAAACCCGGTGCCGTCCCATCACCGCGGACGACCGCGCCATCACCTGCCCGGCCGACGGCCGCATCAGTCAATTCGGGTCGATCCGTGACGGGCGTATCTTCCAGGCCAAGGGCCAGGATTTTTCCGTCGCCGAACTGCTCGGCGACGATGCCGCCGCGGCGCCGTACAGAACGGCCGGTTCGTCACCGTTACCTGTCGCCGCGCGACTACCACCGCGTGCAGCGCCGCTGGCCGGACGCTTGCGCGAAACCCTGCATATTCCCGGGCGCCTGTTCAGCGTCGCCCCATTCGCGGTCGAAGCGGTGCCGCGCCTGTTCGCGCGCAACGAACGCCTGGTCTGCCAATTCGACGGGGCGCGTGGCCCGTTCGTCGTCGTCATGGTCGGTGCCATGCTCGTATCGGGCATGGAAACCGTCTGGAGCGGCGTGGAAATCCCACCCTATGCCGGCGCGGTCGTGCCCAAGGACTGGCGCGGCAAGGACATCCGTCTGGAACGCGGCGCGGAACTGGGTCGCTTCAACTGGGCTCCACGGTGATTCTGCTTTTGCCACCCGGGATTGCGAATTTGATCCTGCATTGTCCGTACAGATGCCGGTCGAAATGGGCATGCCGATTGGTCGTGCGTACGGATAAGTGGCTGATTCTCCTAGGCTTTCATCCTGCGTCGCGGTCCCAAGTTCGCGTGCAATTTTCTCTTGCATACCTCACAATGTGACGCACCACGTCGAAATGTGACGTACTTTGCACGTTCGTCGTCGGCAATCTGATAAGGTTAACAGTGACTACGACCGCACAATCGGAAAATTACAAGGGCTGCACATGCGAATCGTTAACCGAATCATTGCTCTGACCCGCTCGATCCAGCTCAATCGGCAATTCAAGGAGATCGAGAAGTCCATTTCCGACCTGCGCTCGCCACGCGCCGGCAGCTGGCCGCGATCGCCATGCGCGAATTCGCCAGCGCGGCGAAATGCGAGTTCCCGCATCTTTACGGCACCGTCGACCAGGGCCAGCGCTACCAGCCCTTGGGCAATGGCACCGACATCGGCTACGCCGCATGAAAGCCGACAACCAGCATCTGCAATTGCGCGGCATCGCGCTGTGGCTGGCCGTCGCTTACTACGAGACCAAGGAATCCGCGTACGGCGACATGCAACAACTGCATCGCCATCTGATGCGCACCCTGCGCCTGCTCAAGGAATCCATGCCGGCGAATCCGGCGGCACCGCTGTGGACCACCAGCAGAACGGCCAAGCCGCCGCCTGAAAAGGTTTTCCAACGTCAACTTTGCGCCGGATTTCCCGGCGTTTTCTTTGTCTGAATTTTATTTTTTTTTTTTTTTTTTTTAAAAAAAAAAAAAAAAAAAATTTTCTTCAGTCACGCCTGCCCGCCATTCTATTCGCAGCGGCATCCGGTAACGCGCAGATCCTGGCCGACCTTGAGCAGGTAATGCGGTGGCTTCAGATCGTTCAGGCGCGCCAGTTCCCTGCCGAGCAGCCATGCCTGCGCGCAATCCCGCCAGCGTATCGCCCCTGCGTACGACATACTGGCGCACTCCGGCTGCGCTGGGCCGCCGGCAAGGCGGCGGCGTGCAGGTCGCCGCCAGTTCCGCCCATATTCCACTTGTGCACAATTTTGCATAGTCGGCGGCGAGCAGCGCGGGCACGTCCAGGCGTGTGCCGACATCGAGCTTCTCACGCGGATCCTAGGCCGGATTGAGGTTACGCAGGGTGCGGAACCAGCCGTCGCCGTTGCCATCCTGGCCCAGGCACACGGTCAGCTCGTCGAGCGACGCCGGCCGCTCCAGCACGATCTGCGCGGGGGTCGATCCAGCTTGGGGAAGCGCAGGTTGTAGCGTTCCGGATGCAGAACAGCCATGCCGCCGCCAGCACCATCGGCACATAGTCGCGCGTTTCCTGTGAACCGCGAAATAGATTTTCGGATCCCAGAATCCCGCATCGTCGTGCCGCTGCGCCAGCGCTGCATCGCGCCTTCGCCGCCGTTGTACGCGGCGATCGCCAGTTCCAGGTTGTCGTTGAACACGCCGAGCTGCTCGTTGATGTAGGCGGCATTCGCGCGCGCCGCCGCGCGGGTCGAAGCGCTGGTCGAAGCCGTCGACCACGCCCAGTCCGAAACGCGCACCGGTCGCGACATGAACTGCAGCAGGCCGCTCGCGCCGGAGCGCGACACCGCGTGCACCTTGCCGCCGGATTCCTGCGCGAGCATGCCGAACAGCAGCGCCTCGGGCAGTCCGGCTTTGCGTATTGCGGCCACATCTGGTGGCGCAGGTATTGGTAGTTTTCCCAGGCGCGCATCAGGTTCGGGCGGTACTGGGTCAGCCACTGCTCGATCGCCACCTTCATCGGATCGTTCATGGCGATGATGTCGCCGAGCTTGTGGCCCTTGAGCAGCGCCGCCGACGCCCGGCCTCCGGCAACGCGGCCACCACCGGGGACGTTTCGCCGGCTTCGGCGGACGCGTCCGGCGATTCATCGGCGCTGTCGCCGCACCGGAAGCCGCATTTGCCGGCGCGCGCAGCAATTTGTCAATGCGGCGATAAATCGCGCCCAGTCGCAGCCGCGCGTCGACTCGCATTGCGCCGCCGCGGTATGCAGATCGTCCAGCGCCGCGTGGCCTTCTCCGTCCGCGTCCCCGCCTCGCGCGCGCGCGAGGTATTGACCGACCTCCGCGTCGAGCCGGGCATACAGCGCCTCCGCGGCGCCGTCCAGCGTCTTCCGCGCGGCGGCTGTCCGGCGCAGGCGGCGAGCAGCAGACAGGGACATACGGAAGCTGACGGCGCATGATCGGCCTCCCCGCGTTCCGCACACGTTACCCGGCGTCACGCACCGCGACAACCCCCTGCGCATGCCGATACAATGCGCCACAACCTCGGCACTGTCCACGATCGTCACACAAGACGCCAACCTCCACCCGCATCCGACCTAAGCCCCTGCACGAACGCTGGCCGCAGGCTTCGGCTATCGTTGCAGCGCGCCGCCCTATCGACCGTCGTCGCCATCGCCGTCGCCCACGTCGTCGTGCGCCTGATCCCGACTTCGTCGGCTGGATCTTCGATCTGATCGTCTGGGCCGTTTCTCAGGTACGCGTTCGAGGATTGCGCTGGAGCGCGAACGGCCGAGCGAGGCGCCGAAGATCAGTTTCACGGTGAGCGACGAACAGCCGTTACGCCGTGCTTCTCTTGTTGCTGGTCGAAGTCGCGCTCGTCCTGATCGCGATGTGGTGGGGCGTGCTGGCCGCGCTGATCGTCGGCATCGCGCTGATGGTCGCGATGCCGGCGATGGTCACGATCCTGGCGCTGGAAGAAGGCATCGCCCGCGCGCTCAATCCGCTGGTCTGGCTGATGATCGCCTCGCGCGTCGGCGGACATTATTTCGTGCTGGTCGGATTCTTCTGCGCCGCGTTGATCGCGCAGAGCATGTTCGCCGCAACGATCGCTGCGCAGATTCCGTGGCCGGTCGGACCACCCCTGGTCTGGCTGATCGTCGATTACCTGATGATCGTGAACTTTCACCTGATCGGCAGCGTCATCCACGAGCACCACGACGAGCTCGGCTACAGCGGTCACCTCGAATTGCAGGACGAAGTGCCGCACACCGACAAGTCGCGCGCGATCCTCGACGCCGCGCGGGCGCGTGCCGCGAGCGGCGACGTGCGCGGTGCCGTCGCCTTGCTGCACGATGAACCGCCGCACATGCCGATTTGCTGCCGGTGCACAACGATACCGACACTGGCTGCGCCAGGACGGCGACAAGACCGAACTGCGGCGCACGGAAAAAGATATTCCTGTACTTCTGGCGCAGAACCAGGATCGCCGCGCGATCGACGTGGCGCGCGAATGCCAGTTGCTCGATCCCGCGTTCGCGCTGGACAAGGCCGAGGACGTCACACGCCTCGCCCACGGCGCCGCCGATGCCGGCCAGACCCAGATCGCGCTCGGCCTGCTCGCCGGATTCCACAAGCGCTTCCGCAACCATCCCGACATCGGCCGCAACTACCTGTCGCCGCCAAACTCTGGGCCGAGCGCATGAACAAGGAAATGCAGGCGCGCGCGATGCTCAACCAGATCAAGGTGGCGTTTCCCGACGATCCCGTGATCCCGCAGGTCGACGCCTACCTCGCGTTTCTCGACAAGCTCTCCGCGACGCCCGCCAAGACGCCGCCGACCGCCGCACCGGAGCCGCTGGCGTCCACCGCAGGCCGCGTCCACCGCGATCGTCACCGCGGAGGGCACGCCGCCTGAAGGCCAAACTCGATGAGCTGTGGCGAGTGCGCCGGCCCAAAGTGGTCAAGGCACTGGCTGCGCCGCCGCCGAAGGCAACCGTTCGGAGAACGCGAATACACTTATCGCAAAAAGCAACTCGGCGAGATCGACCGCCGCGTGCGTTATCTCTCCAAACGCTCCAGTCGCTGAAAATCGAGAGGGCGAACCCGCCGACCGTACGGCGATTTTTTTCGGCGCGTGGTTCGAGATCGAGGACGACAATGGCAACGCAAGCCGCTACCGCATCGTCGGCCCGGACGAAACCGATGCCGGCAGGGCCACATCAGCATCGACTCGCCCTGGCGCGCGCCGCGCTGAAGAAACGCGTCGATGACGAATTCGAGGCGCACTGCCCGGGGGCGTGCGGCGCTTTACAGTGGTCGCGGTGAGCTATTTCGAAACCGGCACTGTCAAATCACCGCCAGATGCTTCGCCGTCGCGCCCGGCACGGCAGCGAGCGGTACGCGACGATCGAGGGTAACGAAGCGGCCCTTGTTGCGGACCGCGAGCGCGAGCAGGTACGCATCGGTGAGTTGGCGCGGCCCGAGCAGATGCGTCCAGTTGAACAGATCGTCGTCGAGCAGACTCTGGTCATCCGCCCAGAATTGATGATGCACGGTGCGCACGGCCTCGCGCAGGCGTGCCGCCGCCTGCACCGCCGGCACGCTGTTCGGATAGTTCGGTTGCGCAAGAATGCGAATACACCCGTTCTGCGTCAATGGACACGATGCCCAGCCATGGCGGATGTTCTCGCCCAGCCACTGCGTGGTGCGCGCATGGTGCACGTGCGCCGCATCGAGCAAGGCGATCAACACGTTGACGTCGAGCAGCGATCGCATCAGACGCCTTCGTCGTCGCGCAATTTGTCCACGTAGGTATTCGATACCACGCGACCACCAGCGGGGAACGGCCTGAAGCCATAGGTCGCCTTGGGCTCGCGCACGCTCATTGCAACGACGCTTTGCGTCAACGCGCGACGCAGCAGTTCGGACACCACCTGCCCAGCGGTTTCGCCGTTGCGGCGCGCGATTTCCTTGATCGCGTCCAGCACTTCCTGATCGATATCGAGTGTGGTTCGCATGGGCGTTCCTCATCATCGCACTTGATGTTTTGATGCTAACGCATCAGATACGCATGCGCAAGTTCCTGCTTTGCAAGGGAACCGGGTACGAGCGCCCTGCCCGCAACGGCATGAAACAAGGCGCCTCTCGGTAGAAATTTTCACGGTCGTTGTCCGCATGCCAGCCGGGAACCCCCGAGAGCGGCAGTGGCCGCGGCTCTTGCGGGTCGTTCAGGGCGTGGCCGTCCTTGATCGCCGCCGCTGTCGCATCCAGCGCATTTTCCACATTTGCATTTTGCGGCAACAGTACGACGAGCGCCTTGCCGGTCAGCATCTGCGCGGGCTTGAGCGCGTGTTCGAGCAAGGCGTGGCCAAAGACTCTGACCTCGATGCGGCCATCCGACCATGCGGCGCGCTCGCGCCAGAACAAGCCGTGCCAGTCGTGCGCATCCCACGGCGCAAGCATGGCGATCGCGCAGCGCCACGACGATGCCGGCCTCGTCGAAATGGGTCAGTGCGCATTGCGCCCGCGAGCGGCGTTTGGGCCCACCCTTGCGATCTCGCCAACCTGGCGTGCGTTGAGCGCACGCTTGAGTTTCGGATAACGCAGCCAGACCAGCGCATTGAGCAGGTCGTGCCAGTTGCGCTCGCGGGTGGCGATCCCGCCGTGCTCGAGAATGCGTTGCTCGTAGTGCAGGCCGTCGTCAAGAAGTTCCGGCGTCTGCGCGACGAAGCGGACGGCCGCATCGCGTGAGTGCGCGTTCAGCGCAGCAACACTTGGCCACTCGCCCCGCAGCAAGTCCGCATACCGTTCCACTGCGACAGCGGCGGGCGCGTGAACCATCCGCATCGACCGCATCCCGCGCGGGCGCGACGAAGCGCATCCCGTTCACGCCGCGAGTCGACCCGACAGATCATGCTCATCAGCCTCCTCGACCACACATCCACGAACTGGCCGGGCTTGAGTTCCTGGCCGTCGCGGATGCGCAACGCCGTCGATTTCCGGCGCATCGGCGCTGGTGCGCGCGATCGCGCCCTCGCCGTCGACCTGCATCGACCAGCACCGTGAGCGTCCCGCCGATCTTGCGTGCAGCTTGGCGGCGCTGATCTCCGCCTGCATCGCCATGAAGCGCTCGAGGCGCTCTTGCTTGACCTCCTCGGGAACCGGATCGGGCAGCTCGTTGGCCTTCGCGCCGTCGACCGGCGAATAGGCGAACGCGCCGACGCGGTCGAGCTGGGCCTCGTCGAGGAAGTCGAGCAGCTCCTCGAACTCGGCTTCGGTCTCGCCGGGAAAGCCGACGATGAACGTGCTGCGGATGGTGAGCTCGGGACACACCTCGCGCCATGCTGAATCCGCTCCAGCGTCTTGCTGCTGGTACGCCGGGCGCTTCATCAGCTTGAGGATGCGCGGACTGGCGTGCTGGAACGGGATGTCGAGATACGGAAGTATCTTGCCCTCCGCCATCAGCGGAATCACTTCGTCCACGTGCGGGTACGGATAGACATAGTGCAGCCGCACCCATGCGCCCAGCTCGGCGCAGGCCCGTCGCACAGCTCGGTCATGCGCGTGCGGTAGCGGTCTTGCCGCGCCAGACTGCGCGCCGCGGTATTTCACGTCCACGCCGTAGGCGCTCGTGTCCTGCGAGATCACGAGCAATTCGCTGCACGCCGGCTTTGACCAGCTTCTCGGCCTCGATGCAGCACTTCGTCGACCGGGCGCGAGACCAGATCGCCGCGCATCGACGGGATGATGCAGAAGGTGCAACGGTGATTGCAGCCCTCGGAGATCTTCAGGTAGGCGTAGTGCTTCGGCGTCAGCTTGATGCCCTGTCGGCCGGGCACCAGGTCGGCGAACGGATCGTGCGGCCGCGGCAAGTGCTCGTGCACCGCGCTGCATCACGCTCGTCGTAGTCGTGCGGGCCGGTAATGGCGAGCACGTCCGGGATGCGCCTCGCGGATCACGCTCGGCACGCTTGCCAAGGCAGCCGGTGACGATCACCTTGCCGTTCTCGGCAGCGCTTCGCCGATCGCGTCGAGCGACTCGTGCACCGCCGCGTCGATGAAGCCGCAGGTGTTGACCACCACCACATCCGCGGCGCCGTAGCTCGGCGACGATTTCGTAGCCCTCGACCCGCAGCTGCGTGAGGATGCGCTCGGAATCGACGAGCGCCTTGGGGCAGCCGAGGCTGACGAAGCCGATTTTTGGCGAAGCCTTGGACATGCGTGAACCGTTTTGCTCCTGCAAGGGCGCGTAGTTTACACTTGGCCTGCCTGCGGTTTCGCTGGGGAGCCGCGGCGCGGAGCGTGCAGGGCGGATCCGATGAAGGCTGGCGTGACCTCGTGCCATGCGCTTTGGCTGACATTCACGGCATGCCTGCTGTCCGCGGGTGCATTCGCCGATGGTCCGGGCCACTCCGAAGCCTATCCACGCGCGCTGGCCGCCGCCGATTCGCAGCGACTGGCCGCCGCCATGGAACGCAATGTCTCGCCGTTGACTCCTGCGGTACATGCGTTCGGCGGCCAGTATGGCGCGGTCGCGTTCCAGCGCCTGCTCGGCGGCATTTTCCTTGCCCTTGATTCCTATGCTTAGGCGGAAAACCACCTGCGCCGCGCCTACGAATCGCAACTGCTCGCGGACGCCAAGGAGGATGCCGCAGCGAGCGCAGTCGGCCGCGGCGAGATCGCCGGCCTGACCGGCCAATACGATCGCGCCGCGCAGCTGTCGAACGACCTTGCGCAACTGGCGACGCGCGCCGACCTGCCGTGGGCGCAGGCCAAGGCCGAGGAATACCTGGGCGTCGTCGCCCGCCGCCGCGGCAGCCTCGACGATGCGCAGGCGCACGCGCAGCGCGCACTTGCACTGCAGCGCGCACTCGGCCAGGAAGCCGGTACCGCGACCGCCCTGTCCAACCTGGGCACATTCGCGCGCGACCGCGGCGACTATGCTACTGCGCTGGATCTTTTCCGCCAGTCCCTGGCGATACGCGAGCGCAACGACGATCAGCTCGAACTGACTTTGCGCAACCTCGCGCTGATTTATCGCGATCTGGGCGACGACGCCGCGGCCCGCAAATATTTCACCCGCGCGCTCGACGTCGCGCGCCACCACGGCGACAGCGCCAACTACGCCGCCACGCTCGGCACCTGGGCAGGATATCTGTCGATGCCGGCGAATCCGCGCCGGCACTCGCCGCCGCGGAAGAGTCGCTGGCGGTGAGCGGCGCCATCGGCGACCGTCCTTCGGTCGGCTTCGATCTGCTCAACAGCGGACGCGCGCTGCTCGGGCTGGGCCGCCCCGCCGAAGCCGACACGCGCCTGCACGATGCGCTGGCGATCGGGCGCGAATTGAATCAACACGAGATCATCGCGCACAGTCAGGTCTCGCTGGCCAAGCCGCGCTCGATCGCGGCGATGCGGCCCTGGCGAACAAATTGCTGCAGGCCGCGTTCGCCGATCCCCAAACCGCGCGCTACAAGCCGCTGATGGTCGAGGTGAACGAATTGCGCGAAAAGATCGCCGCCGCGATCGGCAAGCCCGTGCAAGCGCTGCAATTCGCACATGCCGCCGCCGCGCTCCGCGAAGAACTGCTCGGCACGCGCGCCAGCCGGCGCCTCGCGGCGCTGGAAGGCCAGTACGCACGCCAGGCCGCCGATCAGCAACTCGCGTTAGCCACCAAGGAAAATCAGTTGCAGTCCGTACGACTGGAGCAGCAGCGCCTGCAACGTAATTACGTCGTCATCGTCGCTTGTGGCTTCGGTGCGGTTGCGCTCCTTCTGGCTGGCGCTTCGCGGGCGTGCGCCGGCTCAACCGCGCGCTGGCCACGCGCAACGCCGAGATCGAGAAACAACGCGCAGCGCTCGGCAGCGCGAACGAGCGTCTGAAGCAACAGACCGATGAACTGTATCAGGCCGCCATTACCGATCCGCTGACCGGCGTGTTCAATCGCGGGCACCTGATGCGGCAGCTCGACGCGCGCATCGCCCAGTGCCAGCGCACCGATTCCGATCTGGCGCTGTTGCTAATCGATTTCGATCATTTCAAGCAGATCAACGACAAGCATGGCCATCTTTTCGGCGACCGCGTCCTCGTCGCCGGCGTGCAGACCCTGCGCCAATGGCTCGAACCCGGGGACCTGCTCGGACGCTACGGCGGCGAGGAGTTCATCGTCGCCACCACGACGCACGACCTCGCCACCGCGCAGGCGCTGGCCGAACGCCTGCGCGTGCGCGTGGCCGAAACCCTCGCCCTGTTCGCCACCGACGTCCCGCCGCTGCCCACCATCAACATCGGGATCAGCCTGCTCAGCCGCCTGCTGCGGCGCCGGTTCGCGTCGAGAGCCTTGTCGAATCAGCCGACAAGGCCGTCTATACGGCCAAAATGGAAGGACGCAACCGCGTTGTCGCGCTGGTCGCCTGAACGGGGACCGGATTGACCGGCCAGCAGCCATCGATGGGCGACTCCGAATATCGGTTTTGCCGTCGCAAAGCCATGTGAACTACACTTGTGGCCGTTGGCGGTTCGCAGGGGAATCGCACGAGGAAGCCACGTGGAACATTCCGGCAGGACGAATGCATGCTGGCGGCATCGATACCGCCTCGGACTTGCCGCCGCATTGGTTTGCGCGTGCGCCACCGGCGCGACCCTTCCCGAAGCCTATCCTCGCGCGCAGGCGGCGACCCACGCACTGCAATTGGCTGTCGCCATCGAACACGGCCTGCATCCGCTGACCCCCGCCGTTCCCGCCTTGTTCGGCAAGCGCGCGGAAATTGCCTGGGAACGCCAGTTCGGCGGCGTCGAACATGCGCTTGGCGATTATGACCTGGCGGAAACGCACTGGCTGCGCGCGCAGCAGCTCGCACTCGCACAAGGCGAAACCGGTACGGCGGCAGACATCCTCAAACTGCGCGGCGAACAGGCCGCGGTCAGCGATTACGCGCGCACGGAACGCATCGCCAACGAGTTGTCCCAGTTGGCCGAACGCGCGCAACTGCCCGGTGCGCGCGCCGATGCGGAATATTTCCTCGGCATCGTCGACCGCCGCCACGGCCATCTCGACAGTGCGGCGGAACACACGCAACGCGCGCTGGATGCGGCGACCGCGCTCGGCGATCAGCGCGACCAGGCCCGCGCGCTGTCGTTCCTGGGCCTGATCGCGCGCGATCGCGGCGACTACTCGACCGCTTTCGACATGGAAATGCGCACTCTGGCGATCCGCGAGCGCATCGGCGTGGACCTGGCGGGTACCCTGCGCAACCTCGCCTTGATCTGCCTCGACCTCGGCGACGACAACCTGACGCGCAAATATTTCACGCGCGCCATCGAAACCGCCGCGCAGCACGGCGACAGCCTCGATTATTCGTCTGCGCTCGGCACGTATTCGAGTTGGCTCGCCGACATCGGCGAATATCAGGCGGCACTCGACGCCGCGGACGAGGCATTGATCCCCGCGCGCGCCTACGAATACAAGCCTGCCATCTACTTCGACTCGTTCGACGGCGGCCTGGCACTGGCAGGCCTGAAGCGTCTCGACGAAGCACGCGAGCGCCTCGCGCAGGCACTCGCGATCGGGCACGAGCTCAAGCAACACGAAATCATCGCGCGCAGCCAGCTTGCGCTCGCCCAAACCGCGTACGCCGCAGGCGAATCGCGCAAAGCCGGCACATGCTCGACGAGATCACGGCCGATTCGAGCGCGATGCAGTTCAAGCCGATGCTGGCAGACATCTACTCGCTTGCCGACAAGCTCGCGGTCGCGCAAGGCAATCTGGCGCAGGCGCTCGACTACGCGCACAAGTACTCGGCGCTGCGCGAGGAAATGCTCAACACGCGGTCGAGCCGGGCGCTGGCGCTGCTCGAAAGCCAGTACGCAAGAGCCGAAACCGAGCACAAACTCGCGCAAATGACGCGCGACAACGAGCAGCAGGCCGCGTTGCTGGCGCAGCGGCAATCGCAACGCAGTCGAAGCATCGCGCTGATCGTCATGCTCAGTACCGTCATCGGCTTGCTGGCATGGCGCTTCTGGAGCGTGCGCAAACTCAATCGCGAACTCGCCGCACGCAATGCCGAAGTCGAGGCGCAACGCGCCGCCCTGAGCGATTTCAACCGGCGGCTGGAAAGTCAGGCGGCGATGTTGCAACAGGCGGCGATCACCGATTCGCTGACCGGCGTGTTCAATCGCGGGCATCTGCTGGACCGGATCGAGGCGCGACTCGCCGACGGCGCAAGCGATGGCGCCGGGCTGGCCATGCTGCTGATCGACTTCGACAACTTCAAGCAGATCAATGACACGCACGGACACCAGTTTGGCGACCGTGTGCTGGTCGCCGGCGCGCAAACGCTACGCGATCATCTGGACGCGGAAGACATCATCGGCCGCTACGGCGGCGAGGAGTTCATGGTCGTCACCAGCGGCCGCGACGTCGCCGGCGTGCACGCACTGGCCGAACGCTTGCGCAGCGCGCGTCGCCGAGGTGCTGGCCACGTTCCTGCGAGGCCAGCCGGAGGCCGCCACGATCAGCATCGGCATCAGCATGCTGCGGCAGCTGCCGCATCCGGCGCTGGTGGAGCAACTGATCGAGGCGGCGGACAAGGCTTTGTACATGGCCAAGGCGGCGGGACGCAATCGCGTCGTCGTACATTCCGCCTGAGCGCGAGTGGTTGACAAGTCGGCGCACGGGGATACGCTGGGCGCGGTTTCCCGGACGGGCGCGATCATGGGCGAGCGCATCAAACTCAACACCGCCGGCATGCACTGTATCGGCGCGTACCTGGCCAAATCCGCCGGCCAGCCGAATGGTGGCGTGGTGGTGGTGCAGGAAATCTTCGGCGTCAATGCGCACACATCCGCAGCGTCGCCGACGCCTAGCCGTCGCATGGCTACACGGCGATCGCACCGGCATTCTTCGATTACGTCGAGAATGACGTCGAACTCGCCTACGACAAGGCCGGCATCGACAAGGGCCGCGACCTGGCGATGGACGTCGGCCTGGATCGTGCCGTCGAGGCGGTCGCCAGCGCCGCGGAATCGATCAGGTCCAGCGGCAAGGTCGGCGTGGTCGGCTATTGCTGGGGCGGCACCGTGGCGCTGCGCGCGGCGCAGGTATTGAGCCTGCCGGCATCGAGCTACTACGGCGCGCGCAACGTCGTATTTCTCGCCGACCAGCCGCTCAAGGCGCCGGCGATCTTCCACTTCGGCGCGGACGATCCGTCCATTCCACCCGAAGCCATTGCCAAGCAGCGCGCGGCCTGGCCCCAGGCGCCTGTGTACGTCTACGAACACTGCGGCCACGCTTTCAATCGCGATGCCGACGCGCACGCCTACAACGCGGAAGCGGCAAAACTTGCGCTCGAACGCACGCTGGCGCTGTTCGCGAAAAACCTTGCCTGAACTTGCGCAAGGACGCGGATTAGATGCCAGCCGATTTCGCGCTCGACCCACGCCTTGCCGCCGATACCCACGTGCGTCGGGGACCTGGCGTTGTCGCGCGTGCTGCTGATGGACGACGCGCGCTTTGCATGGCTGATCCTCGTGCCTCGGCGCGCGAATCTGTGCGAGCTGACCGATCTCGACGAGGCCGCACAGCGGCTTCTGCTCGCGGAAGTCAACCGTTGTGCGCGCGTGCTGCAATCCCTGTTCGCCCCACCGGACAAGCTCAACATCGCGGCGCTCGGCAACGTGGTCGCGCAACTGCACGTGCACGCGACGCGCGGTCGCTCGAATGACGCCGCGTGGCCGCGTCCGGCCTGGGGATTCGGCGAGCGCGAGCCGTATGCGCCGCGGGAGGTGCGCGATGCGCGCCTGGATGCGCTGCGCCGCGCGCTGGAGATACCGGCGTATGAATCCGCCGCGTATCGAACTGCTCGGCGACCGCGCCGCGCTGATCCATTGCGGAGAGGGCATCGACGCGGCGATCAATGCACAAGCGCTGGCGATCGCGCGCGCGCTCGAGGCCGCGCAACTTCCCGGCGTGGTCCGACTTCGCTCCCGCCTACGCCAGCGTTTGCCTGCACTACGACCCGGCCGTGTGGGCCGGCACGGATGCGACACGATCGCCATTCGATCGCATCGCCGAACATCTGCGCACACTTGTGAACAATGCTCGCATACGACGTCGCGGCGGACACGGGCGGCATCGAGATTCCCATGACGTACGGTGGCAAGTGCGGGCCCGACCTCGCCGATGTCGCCGTTGCACACCGGGTTGTCCGAAGAAGAAGTCGTCGCGAAACGCCACTGTCGGCGGCCGAGATCTCGGGTCGCCATGCTCGGTTTCGCGCCCGGGCTTCCCTACCTTTTCGGGCTCGACGGGAGCGCTTCGCATGCCGCGCCACACGACCCGCGCACGCGCGTGCCTGCTGGATCGGTCGCCATCGGTGGCGCACAGACCGGCATGTATCCGTCCGAAATACCCGGCGGCTGGCAGATCATCGGTCGCACGCCGCCGTACTGTTTAACCTGCTCGCGATCCGCCGGGGCTGCTGATGCCGGGCATGCGCGTGAGATTCGTTTCGCGATGAGCAACCGCCTTCTCTGACCCGGCTGTTGACCAGCTGCAGGATCGCGGCCGCTAGGTCTCGCGGTGTCGGCGTCGGCTCGTCCGGCGCGATGGACGAGATCGCGTTGCGGCTCGCGAACACCCTCGTCGGCAACGGGCCCAATGCCGCGGCCTGGAAATCACCCTGCTCGGGCCGCGTCTGCGTTCGACGCCGATTGCGGCGGTCGCGCTCGCCGGCGCGGAATTTTCGACGGCCTCGCCGAAGTTGCACCCCGATGTGCGTCCGTGTCGGGCACGCAACTCGCTTCGGCACCACGCCGCGCGGCGCGTAGCGTACCTTGCCGTCTCCGGCGGAATCGCCGGGGACTCCGTTCTCGAGCCGCATCGCCGACATCGCGGCCGGACTCGAGGCCGCACTGGCGGCCGGCGAGTTTGCCGCTCGCGGACGAGCCGCGCGCGGCGATCGCGAATGTGGCGGCAAACGACGGGGCCGGCGCAGCACCGGCGCCGGGAATTTCAGCGAGATCGCAGCAAGTGGTCGCTCGATCCGCGGCCGTCGTTGACCCCGACTCGCAATCCCGTCGGCTGATCGCCGGCACTCATTTCGCGCGATGGACTCGAGCGCGCAACGCCGCCTGTTCGACGAGACCTTCCGCATCGGCGCCGATTCCAACGGCGTCGGCTTGCGCCGGCTCGAGGCGCGGCTTGAACTTGCGCCAGCCCATGGAGCTCGTTTCCGAGGCGACCGTGCCGGGCACCCTGCAGCTACCACCCTGCGGCCAGCCGATCTGTTGCAGGCCGAGGCGCCGGGACCGGGGGTTATCCTCGCATCGGTCAGCTCGCGGCGGTGGACCTGCCGCGGCTCGCGCAGCGGCGGCCCGGCGATACCGTATGCTTCCGGGAGACCACGCTGGACGAGGCGCAAACGCGTACTGGCCGCGCGCCGGCGCGCTGAACGCGCTCGACTCGAACGACGGTGACCGCCTGACACTCAAGACCATCGACCTCAACAGCGACCTGGGCGAATCCTTCGGTGCCTGGCGGATGGGCGATGATGCCGCGCTGCTCGCGATCGTCAGCTCGGCCAATATCGCCTGCGGCTTTCATGCCGGCGATCCGGACATCATGCGGCACACGGTGTCCCTGCCGTGGAGCACAACGTGGCGATCGGCGCGCACGTCTCGCTGCCGACCTGCAGGGCTTCGGCCGCCGCGAGATGGCGGTGACGCCGAACGAAGCGTATGCGATGACGCTGTACCAGATCGGCGCGCTGCAGGGTTTCGCGCAGGCCGCGGGCACGCGCCTGCGGCACGTGAAGCCGCATGGCGCGCTGTACAACATGGCTGCGCGCGACGCCAAGCTGGCGGACGCCATCGCGCAGGCGACGCGCGATTTCGATGCGAGCTCGATCCTGGTCGGACTCGCCGCCAGCGAAATGCCGCGCGCGGGCGATGCAGCGGGACTCGCCGTGTCGCCCACGAAGCATTCGCCGACCGGCGCTATGAAGCCGACGGCTCGCTGATGCCCCGCGGCGCAACGGGCGCGGTCATCGAGGAGTCGATGCCGCGGTCGCGCAGGCGGTGCGCGATCGCGACACACGGCGAAGTCGAAGTCCCCACGGCGGAATGCGCGAGTCCGCGGGGACACGATCTGCGTCCATGGCGATCGTCCCGACGCTGCGCTGTTCGCGCGCGAGCTGCGCGAAGGATTGATCGCGGCGGGCGTGGAGATTGGGGAACGCAAACTAGATCCGATCTCAAATTACCGTTTGCCCTGAGCGTAGCGCCGCAGGCGCGAAGTCGAAAGGGTCGAAAATCCGTGAAACAAAATAACGGTGTTTCGACTTCGCGGATCTTCGCTCCGCTACGCTCAACACGAACGGGTTCCAATTTTTGAGTTCACAGGTCCTGGAAGCGGCGGCTTGATTCTTGTTTTCTTGCTTTGCTTCTTGCCTGAAGTGTAGATGGCGCGCAGCGCCCAGTCGCGCAGCATGTCGGCATCGTCGAGCACCTCGGCCGGAACCTCGAACAATTTCGTTTCCTGCATCTTGCCCTGCTTGGCGTAGGAAAAACAACGGCTGCCGCGCTTTTCGTAATCGGCGCGCGTCGCCGGGCCGGTGGAAATATAGTGTCCCGCCCATGATCATGCCGAAGAAGCTCGCGCCCGATCTGCAGCCCGATCCCGCCGAAGAACGGCGCCGAGGTCAGCGCCGGCACGCCAGCGAGCTGATCGAGAACGAAATCCTTGAAGGCGTTGCCGGGTTTGCTCATTTTTGGGGCGGGCGCCGGCGGCGGCGGACGGCTAGCGTCGTGCGCGACGAGACCAGGCGTGCCGCGAAGGAATCCGCCACTACCCAGGCGCCGGCCGTCAGCGTCCAGGAGACCACGAATTCGGCCATTTGCCCGGCGCTCGCGTGACCAGCCGCCACAATAGGCATCCACACCAGCAGGGTAAACAATCCGATCTGCACCGCCGAGAGCGCCGCCGCCGGCCGCGCAAATACATTGACGAGCACCGCCACCCCAGCGGCGAGATAGGTGCAGCCCGTGAAATAGGCCCAGAACGTATGGCCGGCAACGAACTCGGCACCAACGGCGCGGTCAAACCGAGATAGGCGAAATGGGACAGGCCGAATGCGATCAAGGCCAGGCCGTAAAGCGCCCTCGCCATGCGCACGCCCCTGTCGCCGGCCGCAAAACGGATCGCCGCCGATCCCGGCCGAAAGCGAACCAGGCATAGAGCATCCACGCCCCGCCACGATCACCGCGTTCTCGCCGCAGCTTTGATAAGAGCCTTCCACAATCGGCTGCGGAATGATGAAACGCAACTTGAACAGCAGCAGCCAAAGCAGCAGGTAGACAAACAGCACCCGCGCAGCAGTCGCAGCAGTGCGCCGCCATAGCAAGCCGAAGCCCGATGCCACTCCGGCGAAGGCGCACAGATAGGCCAGCACCGGGCGTGCGGGCAGATTCCCGGGAACCCCCTGCCAGATCGCCGCGAAATCGCCGTGGACCAGGCCCATGATTCCAAGGGCGATCATGGTCCCGCAAAAACCGCATGACCGGCGCTTGCGATGCGCATTAGCCCTACCGTCCGAAAACGATCGTCGCGTCCGCGCCGCTGATGATCGGGCACGGCGCTGTTGCAAGCGGCAGGTTTTGTGCGCCGAGAGCGCGCACTCTCCTGCTGTCCGTCACAGCGCACGCCCATCGAAAGGATTCACCGGAATCGCCGCCAGGTCGATGCCTTCGAGGCAGCGAATATTGATCGCCGCCATTTCGTTGCCCTTGCCGTCCGCGCCTTCGCCGTACGCGTGAATGCCGCAGACCGGGCAGAACCGGTGCTTGATCCGGTGCTTGTTGAATGTGTACGTACTCGCGGCGTCATCCGGCGTAAGCAGATGGAACGCACTCTTGGGCACGAACCAGCGCAATGCGCCGACGCGCTGGCAGATCGAACAATTGCAGTCCGTCGCACCCTTGATCTCGCCTTCAACCTCGAATGCGATTCTGCCGCAGTGGCAACTGCCTTTGTGTTTCATGTTGGCTCCTTACGCGCGTCGGCTAATGAAGACATGCGTAGCCCGTTCGCCGGCGACCCACTTCGCGCATTCATATCCCAGCGCGCGCAGTCGATGCCTGGAACAGCGCTCGCCGGAGCCGAGCAGGACCGGCCGCAGGGCCAGATGCAGTTCGTCGATCAGGCCCGCGCGCAGGTATTGCCGCACCGTGGCAACGCCGCCGCCGAGCCGGACGTCGCGCCCGCCCGCGGCGGCGCGTCGCCTGCGTCCAGCGCGGACTGGATGCCCTCGGTGACGAAACGGAACTCCGTGCCGCCCTTCATCGTCAGCGGCGCCCGCGCGTGATGCGTCAGCACGAAGACCGGCGTGTGGTACGGCGGCTCGTCGCCCCACCAGCCCTTCCAGCTCTCGTCGGGCCACGGTCCGCGCACCGGGCCGAACATGTTGCGCCCGAGGATCCACGCGCCGATCCCGGCGAAGCCCTGTTCGGCGATCGAGTTGTCGACGCCGGTCTCGCCGCCGTCCTTGCCGTGCATGCGCTTGCCAGAAGCGCGTGTGGAAGAACCACTCCATCAGCTCGGGACCGCGGACGCCGAGCGGATTCTCAGATCCTGGTTCGGCCCGGCGCCGTAGCCGTCGAGGGAAACGGCAAAACTGCGGACAAGGAATTTGGACATGGCACACCTCAATGATCAAGGATTTCGCAACCGAATAAGCTCGAATCCCTGTGTCTTTGCCCCCTCTCCCGCTGGCGGAGAGGGTTGGGGTGAGGGTGGTTCGAGTGTAATGAATTCTGGCGTTACAGCCCACCCTCACCCGCGCCCTGCGGCGCGGCCTCTCCCGCCAGCGGGAGAGGCAATGAAACCGAGCTTCGTTTCCTCTATGCGATACTTCGGACATGAACTACTGGCCCCTGCTCGGCGTCGCCGTGGTCTCGAGGGATTCGCGCTGCGCATGAATCCGGCGCTGGTGGTGGTCGCCGCAGCGGTTGTGTACGGGGCTCTGCTCCTGCCTGTCGATGCCGGCAGCGACCTGCTCACCCTGCTCGGCGCCAAGTTCATCGACAGCCGCAACCTGCTGGTGCTCGTGCTGACCCTGCCGACCATCGGCTTGCTCGAACGCGCGGGACTGCGCGAACATGCCGGAAACTGGATTTCACGCATGCGCCGCTTCACCTTCGCGCGCCTGCTGATCGGCTATCTCGCGTGTGCGCCAGGTGCTGTCCATGTTCGGACTCACCGGCATTGCCGGACACGCGCAAACGGTGCGCCCGCTGCTCGCGCCGATGGCCGAGGCGGCGGCGGAGAAAATAGATCCGGATATCGACTTGGACGAGCGCGAGCGCATCCGCGCCTTCGCCGGCTACCGACAACACCGGCCTGTTCTTCGGCGAGGACATCTTTATTGCTTTTGGTGCGGTGCTGCTGATCCAGGGATTCTATGCGCAGAACGGCATCGTGCTAGATCCACGCAGCATCGCGATCTGGGCGCCGCCGACGGCGATTGCCGCATTCGTCGTGCACAGCTTGCGCGCGATGAAGTTCCAACGACGTTTGCGCGCACAACGCAATCAGCAAGGATCGCAAAAGTGAATCGGCTTGGATTCCGACTCGCCAATACCGCCTCTCCCGCAGGCGGAGAGGCCGCGCCGCAGGCGCGGGTGAGGGCGGAAATCGACCCGCCTGCGAACCACCCTCACCCCGACCCTCACCCGCCAGCGGAGAAGGAGAAAATCGATTTCGGCCAGACAGCGATCATCTCCATGATCTTCCGCGTCGAATACGTCACTGGCTGTGCGGCGAACTCGTCGCCGCCTGGGCGCTGCGCGAACTGCGCGCGCGGCGCTGGGCGCATGGCGCGTTCTGGGGCATCCTCGCCGCGATCTTCCTGCTTGGCGACGCGATGAAATCCCTTGCCGCGAACGGTAACGCGCTGCCCGAGCAACTCGCCGGCGCAGGCGTGATCGCACTGGGACTGCTCGCCGGATTCCCTGCGCCGCGCGCCAGTCGCGCAGTCGGCGCGGGAGGCACGAACATCCCATACGAGCGCCGCGCGGCTCGGACATCGTTTGTTTGTACCTGCGCTGATCATTCCATTCGGCACGTTGGTATTCACGCTGCTGCAACCTTTCGTGCATTTTGGCGGAATCGACCAACTTGGCCGCGCGGACGCCACTCTGCTCGCGCTCGGACTCGCCTGCGTGCTTGCTGGTTCGCGTGCACTCGCGCTCACGCGCGCGCGTGCACGCGACGCCATCGCCGAAACCGGACGCCTGCTCGATGCGCTGTCGTGGGCGGCGTTGCTGCCGATGCTGCTGGCCATGCTAGGCGCGCTGTTTGCCGTGACCGGCGTCGGCGAAATCATCGCGCACCTGACCGCCGCGGCGATTCCGGTGCAGTCGCGCCTGGCCTGCGTGTCTGCCTTCGCCGCGGGCATGGTCGCGTTTACCGTGATCATGGGCAATGCCTTCGCCGCGTTTCCGGTGATGATGGCCGGCGTCGGCCTGCCGCTGCTGATCGGCCAGCATCACGCGCAGGCAGCCGCACTCGGCGCGCTGGGCATGCTCACCGGCTACTGCGGCACCCTGCTCACGCCGATGGCGGCGAATTTCAACATCGTGCCCGCCGCGTTGCTGGAATTGCGCGACACGAACGGCGTCATTCGCGCCCAGGTTCCCACGGCGCTGTGGCTGCTGGCGATCAAGTCGCGCTGATCTGGTTCTGCGCATTCCCATGAAACGACCGCATGCCCAGGGGCCCTGGTCACGGGATTCAATCCGTTCGGCGGCGAGGCGGTCAATCCCTCGCAACGAATCGCGCAGGCGACTGGACGGCGGGATCGTCGCCGGGCACCGCATCGTCGGCGCGATCCTGCCGACCGAATTCGGCGCCGCGCCGGCAATGCTGAAAAAACTCATCGCGCGGCATCGTCCCTACTCGCTCTCGCGCTCGGCCAGGCCGGCGGACGCGAGGGCATTTCGCTGGAACGCGTGGCGGTGAACTTGATCGACGCGCGCATCCCGGACAATGCCGGCGTGCAGCCGGTCGACGCATGCATCGTGGACAATGCCGCCAATGGGTATTTTTCCACTTTGCCGATCAAGGCCATGCTGCAGCGCTTGCGCGATGCCGACATCCCCGCGTCGCTGTCGCAGACCGCGGGCACGTTCGTGTGCAACCAGGTGTTCTACGCGCTGATGCACGCACTGCGGCGGCGGCGCTCACGCGGCGGATTCGTGCATGTGCCGTACCTGCCCGAACAGGCGGCGCGGCATGCGGGAGCGCCCTCCCTGCCGTTTGAGACGATGATCGAAGCGGTGCGGCTGCGCCTCGATGTTGCGCTGACAAAGGCCGCCGACGCGCACTACGCGGCCGGCAGCCTGAATTGATTCGCCGTCAGTGCGCTGGAGCGGCCGGTGCTGCGGGCACCGCTGCCGCCATCGGATCGGCAAGCGGATCGAGCTTGCCATGCTCCTCGACAAATGCGTCGATCTTCTGCGCCTGTGCGGTGATGACGAGCAGGTGCTTCTGTTCGGGCGTCGCGCGGTCGGCGTCGCGCAACACGATGCCGGTGATCTTCTTGCTGTCCTTCAGCTCGCCGATGTAGCCGAACAGTTCGGCCTTGCCGAAGACGTAGCCGCCGGTCGCGAACATGTTGTTCTTGGCCGGCTTGACCAGCAGATTGCCATTGTCGACGGCATCCATGCCGGCGAACGCGGCCGTGGAGGCGAGCAGCAAGGCGGCAGTCGCCGCAACGATTGATTTGCGGATGATGTTCTCCCGGGAAGATGTGCGCCCCGTGGAGCAGGGCACAATTTGACGATCTGGATGACTTTCAGGTGCCCGTCGTTGTCGCGCACGTAGCCCGTGATCTTGAGGTCGCGACAAATGCTGGCAAGCGCGGCGACGTGCTCGTTCTTGATCTTGCGTTTCTCGCTGGTGGTCGAGCAGGATGCTGTGCACCGGCTTGCCGAACTCGGCCAGGTAGCGGATATGCCCGGCGAGATCCTCGCGGGTAAGCGTGGCGCCCGGTATTCGAACTGGCTTCCCTCGTCCGCGGCCACGGTCAGGTCGAATACCGTTGGCGTGTTCGCCGGGGCGATGTCCGAGGTGTCTTTGTTGATCGCGTCGCGGCCGCCGCAGGCGGCGAGCAGCGCAACCAACAGGGCGATGAGCAGCGCCTGGCTGCCCCGAAAAATAAACAATTTACGCATTGTATACTCCTGGCCTCAGGCCTTGGGCAGGGTCACGCCCTGCTGGCCCTGGTATTTGCCGCCGCGGTCGCGGTAACTGGTACCGCAAACCTCGTCGGATTCGAGGAACAGCATCTGCGCCACGCCCTCGTTCGCGTAAATCGCGCCGGCAGCGGCGTGGTGTTGGAGAATTCCAGCGTCACGTGGCCTTCCCATTCGGGTTCGAGCGGCGTGACGTTGACGATGATACCGCAGCGCGCGTACGTGCTCTTGCCGAGGCAGATCGTGAGTACCCGGCGAGGGATGCGAAAGTACTCCACCGTGCGCGCCAGCGCAAACGAATTCGGCGGGATGATGCAGACGTCGCCCTTGCACGTCGACGAAGCTGCGTCGCATCGAAATGCTTGGGATCGACGATCGTGGAATTGATGTTCGTGAACACTTTGAACTCGTCCGCGCAGCGCACGTCGTAACCGTAGCTCGACGTGCCGTAGGAGATCAGCTTGCCGCCGCTTGCATTCGTGCGCACTTGCCCGGGCTCGAACGGCTCGATCATGCCGTGCGGTTCGGCCATGCGGCGGATCCAGTGGTCGATTTGATGGACATAGGATTGATGATCACGTGTTTTGCAATAACAATTTCGGAAACTGGATGCTTGCTGCGCGCGCGCAGCGACAGCTGCGCTGCGGTCTTGCGCGCGATCTCGCGATAAGCGCGGCGACCGTGCCCCGGATCGGCCGCGACGGTCGGGGTACCGCCGTCGGCCTGCTCGCGGATGTGGATGTCGAGCGGCAACGATCCGAGCAGCGGCACGCTGTACTCCTGCGACATGCGCGCGCCGCCGCCACTGCCGAATACGTGCTCCTCGTGGCCGCAGTTCGAGCAGATGTGCATGGCCATGTTCTCGACGATGCCGAGCACCGGCACTTCGACCTTCTCGAACATCTTCAGGCCCTTCCGCGCATCGAGCAGCGCGATGTCCTGCGGCGTCGTCACGATGAGCGCGGCCGATACCGGCACGCGCTGGCACAAGGTCAGCTGGATGTCGCCGGTGCCCGGTGGCAGGTCGATGATCAGGTAATCCAGGTCGACCCAATTGGTCTCGTTGAGCAACTGCGTCAGCGCCTGGGTAACCATCGGACCGCGCCAGATCATCGGCGTGTCTTCTTCGATCATGAAGCCGATCGACATCGTCTGGATGCCGTGTGCGAGCTTTGGTTCGAGGTGCTGGCCATCCTTCGATCGGGCTTGCCCGAGACGCCCATCATGCGCGGGATGCACGGTCCGTAGATGTCGGCGTCGAGCAAGCCGACACTCGCGCCCTCGGCCTACAAGGCCAGCGCGAGATTCGCCGCCGTCGTGCACTTGCCGACGCCGCCCTTGCCTGAGGCAACCGCGAGGATGTTCTTGACGTTCGGCATCGGCGTGAGATCCTTCTGCACCTTGTGCGCAAAGATCCGCCAGGACACCCCGACCGTTGCATCCGCATGCCGGCCTGCAGCGAGCTTACGCGCACGAGTTGCGCGAGCGCGTCGAGCAAGGTTTTGGCCGGATAGCCGAGTACGATGTCGATTGCGACGTTGCCGCCGTCCAGCCCATGCCCTTGATCACGCCGGATGCGACGAGATCCTGGCCATTGTGCGGGTCGAAATCTTGGCGAGGAGGCGCGGACGTGCTCCTTGTGGGTTGGGTCATGTTGGGGAAACGCGCATGAAGCGAACGCGCATTGTAGCCGAGCGCACTGCCGCGTGCGATGTGCCGCGTGCGGGTGCGTGCGTACAGTGCAGCTTCGGCAACGCCGTCATGCCCGCAGACTGCGGCGCAAGCGCCCGGCACGAGGTGAAAGCGCAATTTGCGAGGCAACCATGCGCTCGGTAAGCTCGACGATCGTCCATCGTCTTGCGCGCAGGCACCCGCTGTTGCCCTACCGAAAGCAAATTTATCTTGTCTCCTATCCGCGCTCGGGCAGCACGTTGCTGCGCAAGTACTTTTCCCTGCTGCAAGGACGGCCGCAGCCAAGCGTGTACAAAGACGACACTGTCGACGCAGCCGGCGGCCCGCTGACGAACGCCGTCGATGGCGTCGACCTGGTCAAGAGCCACCAGCTGCCGGGCGGAAACGAAGACGTCGTTTACCTGGTGCGCGACGGAAGAAACGCCACCATCTCCTTTCTCTACATGAAATTCCTGTTCGGGAATCACCGGTTTTCCGAACCGCAGGATTTGCGCGATGCTTTGCAATACATCGATGCGGATGAAGGATCCTGGGCGCGCCATGTAAAGGCAGGCCTGGCGTTGAGCAACGAGCGGCGCGTGCTGTTCCTGAAATACGAGGACCTCATCTCGCGGCCGGGATGGCTCCTGCAGCAGCTGCTGGAATTCGCCGGCACGCCATTGCCGCCTTCCGTGTTCGACCAATGCGTGCGGCTGGAAAAGCAATCCGATGCCTACATGAGGAACCCGTACAACGGCTATATGTACCGGCCGCAGCCAGGCTCCATCTACGACCTGCTCAAGCGCCATCGCACCGGGGATTACTGGCGCTACCTGTTCGATGCGGCCAGCAAACGCCATTTCCACGAACAGGGCGGCACGCAATTCCTGCTGCACTTCGGCTACGAAGAATCCGCCGACTGGTGGAAGCGGCCGTCGTTGCCGAGGTGACTCGCATGCCGGGGCGGCACGGGCAGACGATCCCGATCGGCACGTGCGACGACGATCGATTTACGCCACGGCCATCCACGGAAACATGCGCGCGATCGCTTATGATGGCGGCATGCGTGTTCTCGCCATTGCCGCCTTGCTTCTCGCCGCCGCGCCCGCGTTCGCGCAGGCCGTGTCGCCCGCTGGGCTATGGCAGACCTACGACGACGACACGCACGCGCCGAAGGCATTGGTGCAAATCGCCGACGATGCCGGCGTTCTGTCGGGCCGCATCGTCAAGCTGTTCCCGGCGCCCGGCGACGATCCCGAATCCTCGTTGCACCGATTGCCGCGGCAAGCGCCGCAACCAGCCGGTGCTGGGCATGACGATACTCTGTGGACTTCCGCCATGACGGCGGAGTCTGGAATGGCGGCGAGGTGCTCGATCCCGAGAGCGGCGACGTCTACCGCGCCACCTTGCGCCTGCGCGACGGCGGCGCCCGGCTCGACGTCCACGGATATATCGGCATCCCCCTGCTCGGGCGCAGCCAGATCTGGACGCGCGCCGCCGATTGAATGGCCGCTAACGGATTTTCCAGTATTATTGCGCGCCCGAAAAACGGGGCGGTTTCGCTGAACGAGCGGGGATTCTCATGAATACGCGAAAGCTGTTTCTTGCCATGTTGCTGGCGGCGCTGCCGCTGGGTGATGCGTTTGCCGCCACATGGATCGTCACCGGAACCGGCGAGCCCGTCACGATAGACTCGGCTGTCTGCGACATCAGTAACAATTGCCCGACCTTGCGCGACGCGATCAATAACGCGCACTCCGGCGACATCATTCGATTCAGCAGCGCGATCGACGGCGGCACGATCCTGTTGAGCCAGTACAGCAATGGCCAAACCGGCACCGAGTTCGGCCCATCGGCATTTTTCATCAGCGGCGGCACATCGCTCACCATCGACGGCGAAACCGGCCTCACGCGCGGCATCACGATCGCACGCGACACCAGCCAACCGGCGTTTCGCCTCTTCGACATCGACATCAGCGGCAGCTCGCCGAACTTCATCGTCAGCGGCTTGACCTTGCAAGGGCTGACCTTGAAGGACGGCCTGGCGCAAGGCTTCAGCAGCGATTCTGGTGGCGGCGCTCTCGGTGCGGGCGGCGCGATCTTCAATCAGGGCAACCTGACCATCGATCGCTGCACCTTCGCCAGCAACGCGGCCCAGGGTGGCGCCAGCGGCGACGGCAGCGGCAACTACGGTGGCGCAGGCGTTGGTTCAGCGCCACCCGCCAGTGAGCAGTGGCGGCGGACCGAATGGGGGAACTATCCCACAACAAATGTGGCGGCTTCGGCGGCGGCGGTTACGCGTATTACGATCAGGCGAGGCGGGTGGATTCGGCGGCGGCGGCGGCAGGTGGAACGCGGGCGGCACCGGCGGATTCGGCGGGGGCGGCGGCGGCAGTGCAAATGGCTAGCGGCAAGCGCGGGGATTTGGTGGCGGCTCTGGCAAGCACGCACAGGTTCGCCATACACGCGGCGGCGGCGGCGCGGGCATGGGCGGCGCGATCTTCAACGATGCCGGCACGCTGAGCATCGTCAACTCCACGTTCACCGGCAACAGCGCCAGCGGCGGCGCGGGCGGTGCCGGCGCAGCGGCGGCTCGGGTTTCGGCGGCGCGATCTTCAATTACAGCGCGTACTTGAACATCCGGTCCTCCACGCTGGCGCGCAACAGCGTGACCGCGGCCAGCGGCGGAGCGGCCGACGGCGGCGCGGTCTACAGCCTCGACGATCGCAATTGTCGGTCGGCGGCAATACTTGCCCGGATCGACCATCGAGCTTCGACCTGGAGAACTCGATCTTCTCCAACAGCCGCGGCAGCACGCACGACATCGTGATCGATAGCCACACCCAATCCGGCCCGGATACATTCAGCGGGCTGATCGTGATGTCCTACGACAACACCCAGTTCACGATCGCCAACTCGTCAGCAGCGCCGACCCGCTGCTCAGCCCGCTCGGCAACTATGGCGGCTGGACGCCGACGCTGGTCCCGCACAAGGGCAGCGCGGCGATCGATGCACGAGGTGCGCAGCCGTGTCGTGGCCGTCGACCAGCGCGGCGTCACTCGCCCGCAGGGATCAAGCTGCGATGTCGGCGCGGTGGAATACGACGGCGACTATATCTTCGCGAACGGATTCGACTAATCCGCGGCCGCGGCTCTGACGCGCGTGCTAGTCTGCGCGCATCGAAATCAGGGGATCGCCGATGGCCGCAAAAAAGTCGCTGGGCACTTCTCGACCTGGTGCTGTTCAACACCGTGGCCATCGTCGGCCTGCGCTGGGTCGCGCTGGCCGGGCATGCCGGACCCTCGTCGCTGACGCTGTGGCTGCTGGCCGCACTGGCGTTTTTCATTCCGCAGGGCCTGTGCGTGATGACGCTGTCCTCGGCGCTGCCCAAGGACGGCGGCCTGTACGTGTGGATCAGCGAGGCCTTCGGCGAGCGCCAGGGCTTCATCGCCGGCTGGCTGTACTGGGCGTCGAACATCTTGTACTTCCCGACCCTGTGCCTGAGCACGGCAGTGTTCGGGCTGTACATTTTCAACGACCAGTTCGCGGGACTCGAACATTCGCAGACCTTCGCCGCAGGTGCGTCGCTGATCCTGCTCGGCCTGGCACTGGGATTCAACATCGTCGGCACCGGCACCGGACGCTGGCTGCAGAACCTGGGCGGGCTCGCGCAATGGCTGCCCTCGCTGGTGCTGATCGGCGTCGGACTGGTCGCGCTGTTCGCCGACGGTTCGGCCACGGCCATGCCGGCGGCCTCGCTCGTGCCGACGTTCTCGAACCTCGACACCATCATCTTCTTCTCGCAGATCTGCTTCGCCTTCGCGGGGCTCGAACTCGCGCCCGTGCTCGCCGGCGAGATCCGCGAACCGCGGCGCACGATCCCGCGCGCGCTGCTGATTTCCGGCTTCGTCATCGCCGGCATCTACCTGTTCAACACGCTGGCCCTGATGTGGGCGCTGCCGCCGGAAAAAATCTCGATCATCGCCGGCGTCAACCAGGCCATCGCGCAAGCCGGCGCCGCGCACGGCATGGCCTGGCTCGGCCCGCCGGTGGCGCTGCTGATGACGCTCGCCGGCATCGGCGGACTCGGCGCCTGGCTGATCGGCTCGGCGCGACTGCTGTTCGTCGGCGGCATGGATCGCCTGCTGCCGCCGGCCTTCGCGCGCGTGCATCCGCGCTGGAACACGCCCTACGTCGCGCTGCTGGTGCAGGCGGGACTCGCGGCGATCTTCATCCTCGCCGCGACGCAGGGCAGCAGCGTGCACACGGCCTACCTGATCCTCGTCGACGCCACCGCGATCCTGACGTTTCTCGTCTATCTGTACATGTTCGCCGCGGCGATCAAGCTGCGCCGACGCATCGCCGCAACGCCCGAAGCGATCGCCGTTCCCGGCGGCGCATTGGGAAGCGTTCTCGCCAACGGCATCGGCTTTCTCACCACCGTCGGCGCGATCGCGCTGGCCCTTGTGCCGCCATCGGACACGAACGAGAAAATCGATTTCTTCCTCAAGGTGATCGGCGGCACAGTCGGCTTTTTCATTGCCGGGCTGATCCTGTACTGGCTGGCGAAGCGACGCGCCATGCGATAATCGCGCGATGACAACGCGCGAAATCCTCGTCACTTCGGCCCTGCCCTACGCCAACGGCCAGATCCATCTGGGCCACATGCTCGAGCACATCCAGTCCGACATCTGGGTGCGCGCGATGCGCATGGCCGGGCACACCGTGCACTTCGTCTGCGCCGACGACGCGCACGGCAGCGCGATCATGCTGCGCGCGGAGAAGGAAGGCATCACGCCCGAGGCGCTGATCGACGGCGTGTGGAAGCGGCACACGGCCGACCTGCGCGATTTCGGCGTCGAGTACGACCACTATTCGTCCACGCACACGGCGGCGAACCGCGAACTGACCGCGCGCATCTGGAACGCGCTCAAGGCCGGCGGGCACACCGAATCGCGGCCGGTGAAGCAGTTCTACGATCCGGTCAAGGCGATGTTCCTGCCCGACCGCTACATCAAGGGCGAATGCCCCAAGTGCCACAGCAAGGATCAGTACGGCGACGGCTGCGAGGTCTGCGGCACCGCGTATTCGCCGGCCGACCTGATCGAGCCGTATTCGGTGGTGTCCGGCGCACGCCCGGAGCTAAAGGAATCGACGCACTTCTTCGTCAAGCTGGCCGACTTCGAGACAATGCTCAAGGGCTGGCTCGCCGCAACGCCGCGATGCCGGCGGCCTGCAGGCGGAAGTCGTCAACAAGCTGCAGGAATGGTTCGCCGACGGCCTGCGCAGCTGGGACGTCTCGCGCGACGCGCCCTACTTCGGCTTCGAGATTCCCGGCGAGCCCGGCAAGTTCTTCTATGTCTGGGTCGACGCGCCAGTCGGCTACCTCGCCGCGTTCAAGGAACTGTGCGAAAGCGGCAGGAAAAATGGATTGGGCACTGCGCGATTTCGAGCGCTTCATCCGCGCCGATTCGAAAACCGAGATGGTGCATTTCATCGGCAAGGACATCATCTACTTCCACACCCTGTTCTGGCCGGCGATGCTGCACGGCGCCGGCCTGCGCACGCCGAGCGCGGTGAACGTGCACGGCTTCCTCACCGTCAACGGCGCGAAGATGTCCAAGTCGCGCGGCACCTTCATCGAGGCGCGCACGTATCTGAATCACCTCGATCCGGATTACCTGCGCTACTTCCTCGCCACCCAGCTCGGACCTACGCTGGCCGACGTCGACCTCGACATGAAGGCGTTCGAGGAACGCGTCAATTCGCACCTCGTCGGCAAGTGGGTGAACATCGCCAGCCGCTGCCGCGGGCTTCGTCAGCAAGCATTTCAATGGACAAGCTCGACTACTCGACCTGTCGGGCGCAGACAAACCGTCATTCTTGGATGCGCTCGACATCGACAAGGACGTCGTGCAATCGTATGAACACCGCAGACTATGCGCAGGTCACGCGCCATGATGATGCGGATTGCCGACCAGGCAAATCGAACTGGAATGACGCAAACGCCTTGGTTGTTGGCCAAAGAAGCCGATACAGACGCGGCGAAGAAAACTGAACTCAAGCGCGTCTGCACCGACTGCCTGTACACGTTTTTCGCCCTCAGTGTTTATCTTGAAGCCGATTCTGCCAGGACTATTCAGGAAGGTTGCGGAGTTCTTGGAAGTCAATGACGCCGAGGGCATTACGTTTGAGCACCTATCCGTACACTGCTATCGACAAGATTGCCGCGCTCTATACGTCCCTACGAACATCTTGCAACACGTATCGACTCCTCACAAATTGACGCCATGATCGAAGCCTCGAAAGAAAACCTGCAACCATCCGCCGCTCCGGCAACACCCGTTGCGCCTGCGCCAACGCCATCCGCCGCGACGCCGACGATCACGATCGACGATTTCGCCAAAATGGATTTGCGCGTCGGCAAGGTGCTCGAGTGCGGGTTCGTGGACGGCTCGGACAAACTGCTGCGCTTCGTCCTCGACGCCGGCGAGCTCGGCCAGCGCCAGATTTTCTCCGGCATCCGCGCCGCTTACCAGGAACCGGAAAAACTCGTCGGCCGCAACGTCGTGTTCATCGCCAATCTCGCCCCGCGCAAGATGCGCTTCGGCGTGTCCGAAGGCATGATCCTGTCCGCCGGCTCCGGCGGCAGCGACCTGCACCTGCTCGACGCCGACGCCGGCGCCAAGGCGGGAATGCCGGTCAAGTAGGCGCGCGCAGCGCCGGGTTTACAGAATCGGCTCGCGCGCGTAGCATCCCCTCGACCAACGAACGGGGGAGAAACAATGCGTTCACGCTCATTTCGGGCAGCCTTGCTCCTGCTCGCCGCCTTGGCTGCTCCCGCCCTCGCGCAAGTCGTCGTTCCCACAGGCGCCGCGTTCTCGCTCGGCGGCGGCAGCATCGACCTCGGCAACACCAGCCTGCAAGTCGGCGGCTCCTTCGCCGTCGGCAGCGGCAGCGTGCAGAACGCCGACAGCGTCGTCGATCCTCGTCCGGCGGCAATCTCGATGGCGGCAGCGGCACACTGACCCTGTTCGGCGACTGGTCGAATGCCGGCACGTTCGCGGCCGGCACGAGTACCGTGAATTTCATCGATGGCGGCTCGCGCAGGCGAACATCAGCGGAAATTCCGCGTTCGACAACGCCAGTTTCGTCAGCGCCAACGGCAAGAATTACGTGTTCGCTGTCGGCACCACGCAATCCGTTTCCGGCTTGTTGACGATCCTGGGCACATCGACGCAAGGCATTCAATTCCGCAGTTCCACGGCCGGCCAGGTCGCGAACATCAATCTGCTGCCGGGCGGCAGCCAGAATATCCAATACGTCGGCGTGTCCGACGTGCATGCAACCGGCCAGCACCTGGCCGCCAGCCAGACCAACGATGGCGGCACCGGAAATGCAACCGGGTGGTTCGGCTCCGCCGCCGCCGGCAATGCCGTGCCGACGCCGGCACTGTCATGGATGGGCCTGCTCCTGCTCGCGCTGCTGCTGGCCACTATCGCCGCAACGCGCCGAAACAGGGAGAACCGCGCCATGACCATGCGCTCCAACCCAACCGCGATGGGCCTGGCAATTGCGACCGCGCTGTCCGCTCGCACCGGCGTTCGCGCAGAACGTCACCGTGACCGAACCGGCCGGCGGCAGCTTCGTGGTCAACAGTTCTGCCAACGCGCCATTGTTCACGATCGACGCGAACGGCAACCTGACCGTTGCCAATCTTGCAGGTGCCACGCAGCAAGGCACGCCGTTGTGTTTTTCCGGAACCGGCGTGCTCGGTCCTTGCGTGCCCGGATCCAATGTCGGCCCGACCGGTCCGACGGGTCCAGCGGGGCCCATCGGACCGCAGGTCCTGGGGCACCGGGCACGCCCGGTACACCGGGACCGATCGGACCACCGGGACCTCCAGGCACGCCCGGCACACCGGGACCGATCGGACCGCCAGGACCTCCGGTGCACAGGCGCCGGCACACCGGGACCGATCGGACCGCCAGGACCGCCGGGCGCTGCAGGCGCCGACGGGAGCAACCGGCCACGGCGGGATCAGGCACCATAATCCCCTTCGCGTCGGGCCGCGATTACGTGGCGACGACGCAAGCCGGCGGATTGCCGGGTACCGGCGTCTTGATCGGCTTCGGCAACGGCATCGATGGCGTCAATGTGGGCAGTGGCATCGTCGACCTCACCGGCAGCCCCAGTACGACGCTGAATTTCGCCTTCAGCATGCCACGTGACGGCACGATCACGTCGATCTCGGCCTACTTCAGCACAACCGTGTCGCAAGCGCTGGTTGGCACGACGATCACGCTGACCGGACAGTTATACGAGTCGACGACGCCGAGCAACACGTTCACGCCGATTCCCGGAGCCATGGTGACACTTGCGCCCGCGATGACCGGAGTTCTGGCAATCGGAACGGTCTCCAACGGCATCGCGACCGGACTATCCATTCCGGTGACGGCGCAGACACGATTGCTGTTCGTGGGTTCCGCGAGCGCGGCAGGCCTTTCGCTCATCGACAGCATGCCCGGCTATTGGAGTGCCGGGGTAACGATTCAGTAGCCGGATGCCGAGAAGTTTGCGGCACCCGGCTCAACCTGCCAGTGCCTATTCAAACTTGAAAAACCACATCATGACGAACCGCCAGAACCACGCTCCAATCTACCTCGCCGTTGCCGGCGCGCTGGCCGCTGCACCGGCATTCGCGCAGAACGTCACCGTGACGCAGCCTGCGGGTGGCAGCTTCGTGGTCGACAGCGCCGCCAATGCACCGTTGTTCGCCGATTGACGCGAACGGCAATCTGACCATCGCGAACCTGGCGACTGCCACACAGCAAAGCACGCCGTTGTGCTTTTCCGGAACCGGCTTACTCGGGCCTTGCGCGGCGGGATCGAACATCGGCCCGACCGGACCGACCGGACCGACGGGTCCCGCGGGACCCGCCGGCGCGACCGGTTCAACCGGCCCGCAAGGCATTCAAGGTGCGACCGGAGCGACCGGACCCACTGGCGCAACCGGAGCGACAGGCGCAACGGGCGCCACCGGGCCGACCGGCGCTTCAGTCTCACCGGATGTCGTGGAAGTTTATTCCAGTCTCCAGCAATTGGTTCTTGGCAATTGGTTTTACGACACCGTGCAGATTCAGGTTGGCAGCGACATTGTTGCAACACCTGCCTTCCTGACGGTGACAATGAACGGGATATACCACGCCAATTTCAATTGTCAGGTGGATTCCGGCAACCTTCCTGGCAGTACTCTGCAATTCTTCGTCAATGGCATCGGTCAGGGGCAAGTCGCACCCGCTAAACCTGGACAAGCCGTTGCGATCGACCTACTGATGAGTCTGAACGCCGGCGACGTTCTGGCCGTGCAGTCGTCGTTTGTCGGACCATTGCTTCTTGATCCTCCCTGTACCCTGTCGCTCGTGGAGATACATTGAGGCAGGCAGGTTATCGTCCAATGAAAATGGAGCCGACATCCACCATGGCAAACCTATCACCGATCCAACGCCCCACCGCCCTGTATCTCGCCGTCATAGCCACGCTGTCGGTTACGCCGAGTTTCGCTCAGGACGTCACCGTCACCCAGCCTGCGGGTGGCGGTTTCGTGGTCAACAGTGCCGCCAACGCGCCGCTGTTCGCCGTCGATGCCAACGGCAACCTCACCATCGCCAATCTCGCCGGCGCGGCACAGCAGGCCACGCCGCTTTGCTTTTCCGGAACCGGCGTGCTCGGTCCCTGCGTACCTGGCTCCAATATTGGCCCCACCGGGCCGACAGGCCCAACCGGAGCCACAGGCCCCACCGGAGCGACCGGCATCGCAGGGCCGGCAGGCGTAACAGGACCGACGGGCGCGACCGGCCCCGCCGGAGTCATCGGCCCCACCGGTGCGACAGGCATCGCAGGACCCGCAGGAGTAACCGGACCCACAGGCGCGACCGGCCCCGCCGGAGTCATCGGCCCTACCGGTGCGACAGGCATCGCAGGACCCGCAGGAGTAACCGGACCCACAGGCGCGACCGGCCCCGCCGGAGTCATCGGCCCTACCGGTGCGACAGGCATCGCAGGACCCGCAGGAGTAACCGGACCGACGGGCGCGACAGGCCCCGCCGGACCCGCAGGTCCCACCGGAGCAACTGGCATCGCTGGACCGGCAGGCGCAACAGGACCGTCGGGCGCGACCGGACCCGCCGGACCAACCGGCGCGGCGGGGCCCGCAGGCCCGACCGGTGCAACGGGCAGCACCGGCCCGGCAGGAGCCGTTTCTTCCCTGACTGCCTATGTGTCGGCGGGGCAAATCACAGGCGCTGGCGGTGTATTCACCCAAATTGCGACCTGCAGCACGGGCATCGCGATCAGCGGCGGCTGCCGTACCACGAATGCAAACAACGACCTGTTTTCTTCCTCCTATCGGAGTTCCGCAACGACCTGGACCTGCATATTCAGCAGCGGCGGCAGCTCGACGGTAACCGCCGAGGTTTATTGCGCCCCCTGAGCCGCATCGAGCGGCCATCGATGCCTGCGCCACGCCTCGTGCGTGGCGCAATCTTGACGTTAGGTCTGGCATCAGGTTCCCGCGCTGTGGCGCGCTGGAAAGGCAGCGCGGAATTGCGCCACAATCCCCCGCATGCGCATCTGCCTCTCCATGATCGTCAAGAACGAGGCGCCGGTGATCGAGCGCTGCCTGCGTTCGGTCAGGCCCTATATCGATACCTGGGCGATCTCCGACACCGGCTCCACGGACGGCACGCAGGACATCGTGCGCCGATTCCTCGCCGACCTGCCCGGCGAATTGATCGAGCGGCCGTGGGTGGATTTCTCCACCAATCGCAACCAGGCCCTGCAACTGGCCAAGAAGTACGGCGACTATGCGCTCGTCATCGACGCCGACGACGTGCTCGAGGCCGACGCGGGATTCGCCTGGCCCGCACTGACCGCGCCCGGTTACCTGCTGGAAATCCTCTACAACGAATTGCGCTACCGGCGCATTGCACTGCCCAGGCTCGATGGCGGATGGGAATGGCGGGGCGTCCTGCACGAGGCGCTGGAATCGCCGCATCTTACGCAAGCGCGGTTCCTGCCCGGCCTGCGCATCCGGATCCACAACGACGGCGCGCGCAGTCGGCAGTCGCAGGTCGAGAAATTCGCGCGCGATGCCGATGTCCTTCGCCGCGCTCTGCAGACCGAACCGGACAACGCGCGCTATCGTTTCTATCTGGCGCAGAGCCTGCGCGACGCCGGCGACCTGCCCGGCGCCATCGCCGAATACGAAAAGCGCGCCGCGATGGGCGGCTGGGCGGAGGAAGTATACTTTTCCCGATTCCAGGTCGCCGTGCTGAAGGAACGCAGCGGGGCTGCCTACGCCGACGTCGTCGCCGCCTACCTGGACGCCTGCGATTGCCGTCCCTCGCGCGCGGAAGCGCCGTGCGAGCTGGCGCGATGCTTCCGCCTGCATCAGCGATGGAACCTTGCCCGCCATTTCGCACAGATCGCGACGTCGCTGCCGGTACCCGACGATGTGCTGTTCATCGACCGCACCGTGCACGACTGGCGCGCACGCGACGAGCTGTCCATCGCCTCCTACTGGTGTGGCGACTTCGCGCGTAGCGCCGTGCTGTGCCGTCAATTGCTGGCCAGCCCGCAACTGCCCGCCAGCGAGCGCGAACGCGTGCAGAAAAATCTGGAATTCTCCCTGCCGCATTTGGCCGGGTCGCCATGACCCTCGCCGAACGCATCGACGCCCTGCTTCCGCAGACGCAATGCACGCGCTGCGGTTATCCGGCGTGCATGGATTATGCGAACGCGATCGCGGGCGGCGAAGCGAACATCAACCAATGTCCGCCCGGCGGTGCAGCGGGCATCGCCGCATTGGCAAGTCTTCTCGGACGCGAGCCGCTGCTGCTGAATCCCGCCAACGGCGAGGAAAAGCCGCGCGAGATCGCGCTGATCGACGAGGAAGCCTGCATCGGCTGCACCAAGTGCATCCAGGCCTGCCCGGTGGATGCCATCGTCGGTGCGTCGAAACTCATGCACACGATCATCGCGGACGAATGCACCGGCTGCGAACTGTGCATCGCGCCCTGCCCGGTCGATTGCATCACGATGGTGCCGGCGACGATGGCAGCGAACGCCGAAAAGTATCGCGCGCGTTACCTCGCGCACACGCAGCGCGAGCGGCTTCGCGAGGCCGAGCAGGCGACCGAGCTGGCCGCACGCAAATCCAGGGTCGACGCCGGCGACGCCGTCGCTGCGGCGCTGGCGCGGGCACGCGCGAAGAAGGCTGGCGCATGAACGCCGCCAAGCGCGCGGAAATCTTCCGCCGCCTGCGCGAGGCGAATCCGAGACCGACGACGGAGCTCGAATACGCAACGCCGTTCCAGTTGCTGATCGCGGTAATCCTCTCCGCGCAGGCCACCGACGTCGGCGTGAACAGGGCGACGCGGCGCCTGTTTCCCGTCGCGGGAACGGCGCGCGCGATGCTCGCGCTCGGCGAGGATAGACTGAAGCGCCATATTTCCTCGATCGGGCTCTTCAACACCAAGGCGAAGAACGTCATCGCGACCTGTGCGATCCTCGTCGAACAATTCGACGGCGAGGTGCCGGCTTCACGCGCAGCACTTCAAGCCCTGCCCGGCGTCGGCCGCAAGACCGCGAACGTGCTGCTCAACACCGCGTTCGGCGAACCGACCATCGCCGTGGACACGCATATCTTCCGGGTCGCCAATCGCACGGGTCTCGCACCCGGCAAGACCGTACGCGCAGTCGAAGACAAGCTGGTAAAAGTCGTGCCGGACGAGTTCAGGCACGACGCGCACCACTGGCTGATCCTGCACGGGCGTTATGTGTGCAAGGCGCGCAAACCGGACTGCCCGAACTGCATCATTCGCGACCTGTGCGAGTACAAACACAAGACGCCAGCGGGGTGAGCGTTCGTCACGCGACTGTCATGCGCACGGACTATCGTCACGAAACCTCCATATTCGCGAGACAGACCATGCAGCGCCGCACCACGCTTTTTACACTCACCCTGTGCGCACTCGGCATCAATGCCCACGCGGACACGTCGTTTTCATCGCTCGACGAATGCATGTCCTACAAGGATTTCGTCGGCCTCGGCCTGGACAAGCTCAGCCCGGAACAGCGCCACGGCCTGGATGCCTGGGTTCGCGCGCATGGCGCGACCTGTGCCGTGGCCGCGGCGCCTGCGACCGCACCCGCAGCCAATCCCGTCGCGAAGCCTGAAGCCAAACGCATTGAAAGCCGCATCGCCGGTGAATTCGACGGCTGGCGCCACGGCACGGTGCTGGTCCTTGAAAACGGCCAGCGCTGGGAAGTGCGCGACGAGGAGCCGGTGAGCGCGCGCCTGCATTCGCCGAAAGTCGTCGTCGAGCCGGGCCTGCTCAACGGCTGGACGCTCTCGGTCGAAGGTGTCGGCGAGCTCGCGCACGTCCTTCCCGCCGAACGCCGTTGAAAAATCGCGGAAAAAAAACGGGCGCCGAGGCGCCCGTTCAACCCTGACCGAGGAGAGCACTCGATCATCAGAACGCGATTTCCGCCCACACGCCGATTTCGTTGCTCTTGGTCGTATTGACGGCGTCGGCGAGTTTTTCGTGCTTCAGCACTGCCGCCAGGCGCACACCCTTGCGCGCGATCCATTCAAGGCCGGCGTTGTAATAGGTGTCCTTGAGCTGCGGATTGATGTCCTTGCTCTGGTTGGCGTGGTCGTAGCGCACGAAGGCCGAGTATTCCGGCGCGAACTTGTACTGGCCCCAGACCGAGTAGCCGTCGGAGGAGTCCTTCGGTCCCGCGGTCAGCACGTTGTTCCAGTTGTCCTGACGGAAGTATTCGCCGCCGAGACGGAATTGCGGATTGACGTAGGCGGCGACGAAATCCAGGCGATTCGCCGTACGCGTGGACCCGGACGGAAGATTCGCCGTGTCCTTGCCGAGTTCGCCGCTGTAGCCGCCGACTGCCAGGGTCAGGCCCGGCAGCGGGGTCACGCCGAAGCGGCCTTCGACGTCCACGCTGCTGCTGCGCGTCGGATTCTTGTAACCGGCGCCATTGACCGCGGCCACGTTGTAGTTCCACAGGTTGTCGCCGCCGCCGAACGCATGCAGGCCCCAGTCGGACGAATTGCCGTAATGCAAACGGTCGATCAGGGTGTTCTCGACGTAGCGCAGGTTGTACAGGCCTTCGACGTACGGAATCCACGGCATGTCGTCGGCACCGGCGCGCAACTTGAACGCGTCGCTGAAATTCGCCTGCACCCACGCCTTCTTCACGAACAGCTGGGTCTCACCGCTGCTCGCGGTGTAGTTGAAGTCGGTGGTTATGCTGGCGGACCAGAAATCGTCGAACTTGTGGTCGACGGTCAGGTAAAAGCGCTTCACGTCCAGGCCGGTGCCGGCGTTCGCGGTGTCGCTGCCGTTCTTGGTCTGGTCGAGGTTGGTGAAATCGATGTAGGTCTTGCCGCTCAACGTGGTGTCGGTCATGGCGTCGGCGTGGGCGGCCGCCGCGGAGGCAAGCAGGACCGCGGCAAGCGCGGCGGCGATCGGGGTATGGCGCATTTTTGTAATACTCCGGCGTGGGATTGCGTGGATGGACGACCTCGCGCGCACCGTGGCGACAAGCCAGTGCCCCAGTCCACGCAGGTGCGCAGTATCCCCGCCGATTGCTACAAACCGGCGCAAGTCCGGTTACGGGATTGTGACAGGCACGCCGGGTGTAATCTCAATCATCCAATGGAGTCAGGGATAATCCCGTGGATCGACAAACGCAGGTCGGCCGGGCGCAGGCGTTGCGGAGCCTGCACGATCGCAAGCGCATCGTGTTGTTGCCCAATGCCTGGGACGCCGGCAGCGCACGGCTGTTCGCACGGCGTGGCTTCGCCGCGCTCGCTCTCGGCGCGGTCGATCAGGCGGCCCGTGCCATTCTGGATGGCAGCAGCTTCGATGCGCCGGCTTGCGAATTCACTTACGCGGATGCGCAGCGTCTTTTCGAGTCTTGATCGCCATTGCGTCATGCGGCCGCGGAATGATTTTTTGCCTCTTGGGCGTGCAGTGACCGCAGTGCTGGTATAGCGCTACAAAGCCCGCGGAATTCCACGAGAGGCCGCGAGGGTTACCGCCCGTTTTAGATTCAGTAACCTTCAAAGGTGTCGAGAAAAATGGTGTCTTCTATAGCTTGGCGCTGGTCCGCACCGATGTCGACGGCAAGGGCTGTTCGTGGCAGGCCGCGTTGATCGATGCTGGGTGCGCCAGCCGGGTCGCCGGCATTGATGACCGGGCTGCCGACTTTCGGCAGTTTCGTCGGCGTCGGGCCCCCATAATTGCCGAGGGACCCGAGCTGCGGATCGACGGTAAAATCGAACGTCGGCAGCGCTGGCGCGTTGTTGAGCGTCTCCGCCGTCATCACCAGATTCTTGCCGATGGTGGCGATGGTGGCCGCGGCGATGTTGTTGCCGTTGGCGGTGCTGGCAGGCTGGTTTAGCACCAGATCGTGTCCGTACCCGGCGACCGAATTGGCCAGGATGCTGTTGTCGAGGGTCAGCGCAGCGCTGGTGCTGCCGACGCTGCTTGGGCCGTTATAGGCCAGGCTGTAGATTGCGCTGCCGTCATCGGCCGCGTTGGCGTCCAGCGTGGAAAATCTGACGATCAGGCTGCCGTTGAGGTTGAATATCGCCCCACCAAAGCCGCTGCCTGCTGTGCTGTTGCCAAAGTAGCTGGCGCCGCCTGTGGCGCCGTTGGCGGTGAGCGTGCTGTTGCGCAGGATCACGTGGCCAAAATAATTGAAGATAGCGCCGCCCAACCCGCCGCCGCCGCCGCTGCTGCCGGTGCCGGTACTGTCACCGTTGCCGCCGGCGAAACCGCCATGGCCCGCAGAGCCGACAGCATTGGCGCCCCCGCCGCCGAAGCCACCGTTGCCACTGCCGGCGCTGATGTCAAGGCCACCACCACCGCCACCGCCTCCACCAAAGCCGCCTCCGCCCCCGGCGCCGATGCTGGCGATGTAGTTGGCGCCGGCGCCGCCGCCACCGCCAGCACCACCACCACCGCCGCCGCCGCCTGTGGGATTTATGCCGCCGCCGGGAAATCCGCCCTGGCCACCGCCGCCAAAACCACCGCCGTTGGAGGCGGGGGAAATCGCGCCTGAACCGCCGCTGCCGCCGCCATAGCCCCCGCCACCACCGCCGGAGTAACCGCACGCGTGGGCGCCGCCGCCTCCGCCGCCATCTCCGCCGATTCCACCGGGGTAATTGCCGGTGTTGCCACAGGTGTTGGTGTTACCAACGACGCTGCCACCACTGCCCGCGAGTCCGGAAGCCGACCCGCCGCCCGCGCCCCCCGGCACGCCGCCGCCAGAGCTTCCCGCTTCTGCCGTTCCACCTGGAACCGCGCCGCCCATGCCACCGCCATCCCCATTCGCATCGGCATCGGCACCCATGCCGCCGCCTCCGCTGGGGCCGCCACCTATGCCACCGGTGGCCCAATTGCCGCTCATTGTTGCTGCATCGAGAGTGAGCGTGCCCTGATTGAACACCGCTCCGCCCATGCCGGCGCCGCCGCCAGCGCTTTCCCCTGCGCTACCGCCGCCGCCGAGTTGGTGACCACCAGAAAGGCTGAGGTTGTGCAGGGTCAGGTTGCCGGGCCCGGGCGTGTTATAGCCGGGCGTGGCCGTGTTCGACGCATCGGCGCCGACAAAGAAAAACCGCAGCCGCGCAACTGAGTTCGAAACGATCAATCTGGCGCCATAGCCTTCAATGACGATCGTGCTCGCGATCGGCGGCAGCGCGTTCGGGCCGTACCAATAGTTGTCGGCGGTGCTGTAGGTAATGGTTTGACCGGCGACCGCCGTCAGGTCGATTGTGTTGGCGCCGGGATCTGCGGCAGCGCAACTACCCGTCGTAGCAGTCGCCGAGTCCAATAGCGGATAGATCGTCGTGGCACCCGGCGGCGGATTGTCGCCGGGATTGTTCGCCAGGTTCGCCGCGTAAATAGCTTGCGCCAAGGTACAGGAATTGGCAGGGGCCGGATTGGCGTCACTGACGTTGACGGCGATTGTGGCCGACCACACGGGCATGCCGGCAAACGGCAGAAGAAAACCGCAACACAAGGCAAAAATTCGTGAATGACACATGACTCCCCCTGTATGTTCGAATCGCGGCAACCCCATCTGTAGTCGCCGACAGCCCATCAAACTTTGCTGCCGGATGTTACGCCCATTCTGCCGGAACTATTTACCTCACACCCACAAGGAAATGTGTCTGGATTTGGAGCGAACGGGCGAAAGAGCCAGCGGAATTCGCGCGTCAAGGAGAAATCTTGCGCTTTATCGCGCGCGCAACCGCCGGCGGCAAACTCGGCAACGCACGCAGCATCCATGGCAGGACCCGGCGTTTGGCGCCGCCGAGCGATTCGGGCACCAGCGCCTCGATCAGGTGCGGACCGGGATGGGCCAGCGCATATTCCAGTGCCTTGCAGAAAACCTCTGCCGTGTCCGCGCGCACCGCATGCACGCCCATGCCCTGCGCGAGCCGGGCAAAATCCAGCACCGGCTTGTGCAGATCCAGCTGCGATAGCGCCTTCGGTCCGATCCGGTCCGCGCCGACGCGTTCGAGTTCGACGTTGAGAACGGAATACGACGCATTGTTGAAGATGATCGCGGTGACGTCGAGCTTTCGCGCGCCATCGTCCATAGCGACTGGATCGTGTACATCGCCGAGCCGTCGCCGATCAGCGCAAGTACCGGACGATCCGGGCAGGCGACCGCCGCGCCGACCGCATTCGGCAGGCCCTGGCCGATGGCGCCGCCGGTGAGAGTGAGCAAATCGTGACGTGGCGCACCGGCCGTCATCACGCCCAGCATCAGGCCCGAGGTGATGGCTTCGTCGACGACGATGGCGTTGTCGGGCAGCAAGTGTCCGACCGCCTTGCACACCTTGGCCGCAGTGAGTTTGCCGCGCGGACGCACCGGGACGTTGCGCCGGTTGCAGTGCGGGCGCGGCCGTGTGGGCGCCGAGCGCATGCGCGAGCTTGTCGAGACTGCGCGGCGGCATCTTGTGCCGGCGTGGCCAGCGTGTGCACGGTGCAGGTATCGGGCACGAGATAACTCTTCTTGCCCGGATAGCCGAAGAACGATACCGGCGCCTTGGCATCGACGAGGATCAGGTGCTTCACGTCGGCAAGTTGCACGCCCGCGAGTTCCGCGAGGTAGGCGATGCGCTCGACGGGCGGCAGGCCAGCGCCGCGTTCCAGGCGCGTCGGGAAGGTTTCAGCCAGCATCGTCACGCCATTGTGCGCGGCGATGCGCGCGGCGGCCAACAGTGCCTTCTCGCGAGTTGCATTGCCGCCCATCAGCAGCGCCGTTTTTCCGCCGGAGCGGATCGCGTCGGCGATCGCACGCACGGTCGCATCATCGGCAACCTCAGGCGTCGGCGCGGGTGTTGGCGGACACGGCACGCCGCCCTCGCTCCACGAGACGTCCGCGGGCAGGATCAGCGTGGCGACCTGGCCGGGCAGTCCGCGCGCAACAGCGATCGCCTCGACCGCATCGCGGCAGAGTTCCGCCGTGGATTTCGACGTGCGCACGAATCCCGGCGAGACATTACGCGCGACGGTTTCGATGTCGGACTGCAACTGCGCGTCGTACTGCACATGATACGTCGCGTGGTCGCCAACGATGTTGAGCACCGGCACCCTGCCCTTGCGCGCGTTGTGCAGGTTGGCCAGGCCATTGCCGAGGCCGCAGCCCAGGTGCAGTAGTGTCGCCGCGGGTTTGCCGGCCATGCGCGCGTAACCGTCGGCCGCGCCGGTGGCCACGCCCTCGAACAAGGCGAGCACCGCGCGCAGGCGCGGTTCGCCGTCCAGCGCCGCGACGAAATGCATCTCGGACGTGCCGGGATTGGAAAAGCACACCTCGATGCCGGCATCGGCAAGGGTCTTGATCAGGGCTTGGGCGCCGTTGGGCATGGGGATTTCCTTCGAAGTCGTCAAATCCTGTCGATGTGACTCGCATCGATGTCGGCGATGCGCGTAACACCAGCCATCGTCATCGTAAGTTTCAATTCGCGCTGCAAGGTCGCCAGCAAATCGCGCAAACCGGATTCGCCCGCGCCGGCGAGCGCCCACACCCAGGGGCGTCCGATCAGCACGCCGCGCGCACCCAAGGCCAGCGCCTTGAATATGTCCGCGCCGCTGCGCACGCCGCCATCGACCAGTACCTCGGTCCGCGCGCCGACACCCTGCGCGATCGCCGGCAGTTTGGAAACGGACGAGGCCGCGCCATCGAGTTGGCGTCCGCCGTGGTTGGAAACCACGATGCCGTCCGCGCCGACGTCCACGGCCGCGCGCGCATCGTCGGCGTCGAGGATGCCCTTGAGCAGCAGACGGCCTTTCCAGTGTCCGCGGAGCCACTCGATGTCGCGCCAGGTCACACGGGTATCGAATTGCGAATTCACCCACGCCCAGAAGGCGGAGAGGTCGCGCGCCCCGGGCACCTGTTCGGTCAGGCAGCCGAAGCTCAACGGCCGGCCGCGCAGCGCCACGTTCCACAGCCAGTGCGGGCGCGGCAGCACCTGCGCCGCCTTGAGCAGCGCCGCGCGCAGGCCCTTGCCGCCAATGCCGTTGCGCGTATCGCGGTGGCGCATCCCGGGGATCGGCAGGTCGATGGTGAAGACGAGCGTGCGGCAGCCGGCAGTCCAGGCGCGTTCGAGCAGGGCGACGATGACGTCGCGGTCGCGGATCATGTAGAGCTGGAACCAGAACGGCGCGCGGCTCGCGGCCTGCACCTCGGCCAGCGGACAGATGCCGACCGTGGACAGCGTGAACGGCACGCCCGCAGCATTCGCCGCACGCACCGCCTGCGCCTCGCCGCGCCGCGCCATCATGCCCGCCATGCCCACCGGGGCGAGCGCCAGCGGCATCGCGCAATCCTCGCCGGCGAGCGTGGCGCGCGTGTCCACATTTTCCACGTTGACCAGCACGCGCTGGCGCAGGTAGATCGCGGCCAGGTCCGCGAGAGTTGGCAGCGAGCGTGATTTCGTCGCCGGCGCCGCCGTCGATGTAATCGAACAGGAAACGCGGCAGGCGGCGTTGCGCGAGGCGGCGGTAATCCAGTGCGGTGGCGGGATACGAAAGGCTCACCAAAACTGCTCCTTGCCCGTGATCGAACGCGCCGCGGCGCGTGCGGTAAGGATACAACCGGGCAGGAAGGTGCCTTCGAGCGAACGCTTGCCGCTGGCGCCGCCGCCGCCGAATCCGGCAGCCTCGCCCACGCAATACAGGCCGGGAATCGGCTGGTCGTGGACATCGAGCACGCGGCTATGCAGGTCGGTGCGCAATCCCCCCAGGCTCTTGCGCGTGATGAGCTGCATGCGGATGGCGATGAACGGTCCGGCGTCTCTCATCTGCAGCGGCGCGGGCTTGCAGGTGCGCAGGCGGTCGGGTCCCCACTGCCGCGCATGCAGGATGCGGCGGATCTGGTCGTCGTTCTCCAACTTGTTGCCGTTCGCGAAGTTGGCGTCGAAGGCATCGGCAGTAGCCTGCAACGCCACCGGATCGACGTCGTGCGAGGCGGTCAACGCATTCATTTTTGCCGCCAGACCGGCGATGGTTTCGTCGACGAGGAAGTGCGGGCTCTCGCGCTGCATCTGGCGCACGAGGCGACGATTGCCGAACAACATTTCAAGCAGGAACTGCGGGAACTGCTGGTCGCGGATGCGCTGGTTGTGCTCGGCGCCGGAGATCGCGAACTCCTTGATCGCGATGCGCCAGTTGAGCAGGTGCCAGGTCCAGGGCTTTTCCTGCTCCGCCACGCGCCGGCATAGCCAATGCGTATCGAAGCCGGTGATCAGCGGCTGCGGGCCGATGCGCTCGCCACGATGGTTCAGCCACAATGCCGACTTGCACGGGATCGTCGACAGGCCGTGCCCTTCGAAATGCGGATACGGATGCGGGAAACCGGCGGCGTAATTCCACATCTCGCCGGCATGCGTGATCCGCGCGCCGAGTCCGGCCGCGAGATGATGCAGCTTGCCGTCGGCAAAGGGATGGGCGCCGTTGAGCATCGTCGCGGGCCGCGGACTGTTCTTGCGGCCAATTCGCGCGCACTTGTTCGTGGCTGCCATTGATGCCGCCCATCGCCAGCACGACAACCGGCGCGTCGATGCGCACTTCGGCGCCGGATTGTTCGTCGACCGCGACGGCGCCGCCGATCTTTCCGGCACTGCGGTCGAGTTGCGTGACACGATGGCGATGCAGCACGGTCAGCCCGCCGCCGTCGGCCGCGCGCAGCGCAGCGATCATCCGCCGCGTCAGTTCGCGCGAGGTGCCCCAGACGATGTGGTAGCGCGGCAGGCTGTTGCCGTCGCCGTACAGGCCGCGCTCCACCCAATTCACCGCAGGCATGAAGCGCACGCCTTCGCGCAGCAGCCAGTCGTGCACCTGCACGCGCGAATGCTCGACGTAGCAACGCGCCCATTGCATCGGATACGTGTCGTTCGGATCGAGTTCGCCGAAACGGATCCAGTCGCGCAGCGCGACCTCGGGCGTGTCGGGTATCTTCATGCGCGCCTGCAGCGGCGTGCCGATGAGGGCCATGCCGCCGAACGCCCACAATGCCAATCCGCCGAAGCGCTCGGGCGTGTCGCGGTCGACGAGGATCACGCGCTGGCCCGCGCGCAGGGCTTCGAGCGCGGTGACAATCCCGGCGAGGCCACCGCCGATGACAAGGACATCCGATTGCTTTGTCGCCATGCAGCGATTCTGACGTTGCGGGCGGCGCTGTCAATCAGTCAGGCAATTCCACACCCGCAATCCAGCCATTGGCTATCCAGGCCTTGAGCAGGCCGGCGGCGCGCAGGGCGACTTCTTCCTGGCGATGCCAATCGCACAAGGCTTCGCACAGGCGTTCGAACGGCAGGCCTGCCGCAACGGCTTCCAGCGCGGCAGCCTCGTCGGCTTCGAGCTGGCGGTAGTGGACTTCGAGTCCTTGCCGCGAGACGATCCATGTTTGCGGAATTTCCAGAAGCTGCAATTTCGGGCAGGCCTGCACATGGTCGCGCGCCTGGCGAAGCTGCCAGACATTCCACGCCGATGTATTGAGCCGCACATGATGTGGCAGGCGCAGGATCATCTCGCCCCAGCGCTCGAACGGGATGACGGCGATGTCCGCTTCGGCGATGCAGGTCTCGTCCGCCGCATCGAACGACACGCTGATGGCCCAATCCAGTTCCGCCAATTCCGCGAAGGCGGGAGTGTCGCGCCACGGCGCCGCCGTGCGCAGGAATTGCGCAAGATCCTTTCCATACCAGCGCACGTTGCGCAGTGTCGATGGCGTCGCCGCCACGTAGTCGCGCAACATTTCCGATGCAGTGTCGTCGCCGACGGCGAAACGCAGGGTGAGGAATTCGTTTTCCAGCGCCTCGACCAGACGCGCCGCATACGCATACACATACACACCGACGCGCTCGGCTGCATCCGCTGTCGCGTTGCCGACGACGGCATCGAGGATGGCCGCATCGCCGCCGAGGATGCGGCGCTGGAAGTCGTCCTGCAATCGCGTCAGCGCCGTCATGCCGCCGCCCGCAAGATGGGTTCGGCGATGGCGCGGGCGTGGTCGAGTTCGACGATGAGGTCTGCCAGTGGCGGGATGTTGTCGTCGCGTTCGATCATGGTCGACACCGGGCCGAAGCGGCGCACCGCGTCCGCGTACAAATCCCACACCGGATCGGGCACGGGCTGGTCGTGGGTGTCGATGACGAGGTTGTTCTGGAACGTGTGGCCGGCGAGATGGAACTGCTGCACGCGCCGCGGCGGGATGCCGGCCAGGTATTCGCGCGCATCGAAACCGTGATTACGCGAACTGACGTGGATGTTGTTGACGTCGAGCAGGATCAGGCAGTCGGCGCGCTCGGCGATGGCGGCGAGGAATTCCCACTCGGGCATCGTCGATGCCTTGAATTCGACGTAGCTGGAAACGTTTTCGAGCAGAATACGACGACCGAGAAAATCCTGCACCTGGCGCACGCGCGCGCTCACATGCGCGACGCTCTGTTCGGTGTAGGGCAAAGGCAGCAGATCGTGCAGGTTGCGGCCATGGGCGCCGGTCCAGCACAGGTGATCGGACATCCATGCGGGTTCTATCGAATCCGCGAGTTTCTTCAACGCGGACAGGTAATCGCGATCCAGCGCATCCTGGCTGCCGATTGACAGCGACACGCCATGCAGCACGACGGGATAGCGTTCGCGCATGCGGCGCAGCCAATCCAGCGGCTTGCCGCCGGGCACCAGGTAATTTTCGGAAATCGCTTCGAGCCAGTCGACGTTGTGCGCGTCGAGAAAAGCCTCGTAATGATCCGCGCGCAGACCCAGGCCGAAGCCCAGGGCGCGATAGCGCGGATCGGAGATTTTCGTCATGGCCAAAATGGCGGCGGCCGGCGCGCATCGGCCGGCCGCCGAACATCATGCAACGATTGCTTACTTGGCCTTGGCCGCTGCCTGCGCGGCTTTGCAGGAGGCCTCGTCCTTCTGCATGGTGAAGCCAGCACCCTTGCACGAGTTCTGACCCTTGCAGGCATTGGCCTTGGACTTGCACGCGCCCGTGCCCTTGCACGAGGTCGAATGCGTACATTTCACTTGCGCTTGATCGCCGGTCGTGGCGTTGGCCGCGCTGGCGGTGGTGACCGCGAACAGGCCGGCAACGGCGGTGGCGAGCGCGAGACTCTTGATGGCGGAAGCTTTCATGGATAGTCCTCTGAATGGGTTTGATTGTGGAGTGATCGTCACGCGCTGCCGCCTTTCATGCGAGCGGCGATTCCGCGGACATCTTCAAGACCCGAGAATGCAGCGTCGTCTTTCACCCCGCGCGCATGTTACGCCCGCAACGTTAACCCGGCGTAGAAATCCATGCTGCAATGCGAAAGATTATTTCCGCGCGGCGGGTCAATACTGCCCGTCGGGCCACGCGCGGGCGCGGCATCCGTTCGAACCATCGTGTCTTCAAGGGAGAAACCATGTTCGCCACACTGTTGCGCTATCAACAAATCCTGCTCGACCTCTGCGCGCGCCTGCGCTGGCTTGGCCCGCTGGCCTTGCGCCTGGGCTTCGGTTATTTCTGGCTGGAAACCGGCTGGGGCAAGCTGCACAACCTGGACGGCGCGATCGCGCGCTTCGTGGATTGGGGCCTGCCATTGCCGATGTGGAGCGCGCCGTTGTCGGCCGGCGTGGAATTTCTCGGCGGTGCGCTGCTGATCCTCGGCCTGCTCACCCGCTTCACCTCGCTGGTGATGGCGTTCAACATGGTCGTGGCCATCGCCTTCGTCGTGATCAAAAATGTGATGGGACTGGACGAATTCGTCGAACTGGACGAATTCCTCTACATCCTGATCTTCTTCTGGCTGTTCCTCGCCGGACCGGGCAAGGCGAGCATCGATCATTTGATCGAGCGGCGGCTGGGGTTGCGCAGCGGCGAGTGATTGCGCCGCACGCTGCGCGGTATCGACCGCGCAGCGTGCGTGTCTGGCTCAATCCCGCTCGAAGCGGCTGAAGTAGGCTTTCGCCGCTTCTGCGCTGCCGCCGGATTTGTCGACGGGCGCCCCGGCCGGAACCATGATCGGAGCGTGCTTGGCCGATTGCAGGGCCGCGTTCGCCTTGGCCAGTTCGTTCTTCTGCAGGTCGGCGAATTGCTTGGCGACGTCGTCGAGCTCGCGCGTCAGCGTGTCGATGCGGGCGAGCTGGTAGTCGGCCGGCTTGCCGTCGTAGGACATGATCGCGCCGTACAGCGTGTCCGCATGTTCGCGCAGACGCTCCTCGCCGGTGATCGCGCCGCCTTGCTTGGTCGCCACGATCTTCTTGCGGATCTCATCGGCCTTGTCGCCGAGTTGCGCAAGCTGCTGGCGCAGCGCGTCCTTTTCGCCGAGCTTGGCCGCGTTCGCGTCGGCCTGCATGCGCACGGCGCTGAGCTGGTAGACGAGATCGCTCATGCGTCCGAACAGCGCGCTCACGCGCTGCGCTGCGTCGTACTGGGCTTGGCGGTCGGCGACGCTGTAGTTGGCGCGGCGATCGAGACCGACATCGAGCTTGGTCTCGAACGTCGCACTGCCCTTGGTCATGCGCACCGTGTAAGTGCCAGGCGGTACGCGCGCTCCCTGCGTGGAATTGAACGCGATCTGCGCCGCCGGCGGCACGCGCGGCGGTTTGGCGCGCATCGACCAGTACACGAGGTTGATGCCGCGGCGCACGTTCGCCGGAATCGAATCGATGACCTCGCCTTTCGCGTCGAGAATGTCGATCTTGAGTTTGCCGAACAGATGCCGCGATTTCTGGTAGTAGGCGATGCGCGCGCCGTCCTTCGGATTCGGCCCGCTGAAGCTGGCGTCGCCCTCGGACCAGCCGCCATAAGCGCTGATGCGCTGCTGCGCCGGTTGCACCGGCAGGAAGCCGGCTTCCTCGTTGAGCGTCTGTGCGCTGAGGTTGCGCAGCGGCGTGATGTCGTCGACGATCCAGATGCCGCGGCCGTGCGTGGCCAGCACCAGCGCGTCGTCACGCGGCTGGATGGCCATATCGCGCACTGCGACGGCCGGGAATTCGCCGCCCTTGAACTGCGCCCAGTGGCCGCCGCCGTCGATGGAAACCCACAGGCCGAACTCGGTGCCGGCAAACAGCAGGTTCGGATTGACGATGTCCTGCTTGATCACATGCACATAGCCGAGCAGGCCCTTCGTGTCCTTCGGCGTGACCAGCGCCGTCCACGATTTGCCGTAGTCGGTGGTCCGGTAGATGTACGGCGCCATGTCGCCGAACGTGTGGCGGTCGAAGGCCGCATACGCGGTGCCGGCATCGAAGCTGCCGGCCTGCACCCACGACACCCACTCGCCCTTGGGCAGATCCTTGATGTTGCCGACGACGTTCGCCCAGCTCTTGCCGTCGTCGCGCGTGACCTGCAGGTTGCCGTCGTCGGTGCCGACCCAGATGAGTCCGGCCTGCTTCGGCGACTCGCTGATCGAATAGATCGTGGTGTTGGTCTCGGCCGCGGAATTGTCGACGGTGACGCCGCCGGATTCCTCCTGCTTCTGCTTGAGCGGATCGTTCGTGGTCAGGTCCGGCGAGATGCGGTCCCAGCTTTGGCCGTGGTCGCGCGTGCGGAACAGGAATTGCGCGCCCATGTACAGCGTGCCCTTCTCGTTCGGCGAGAGTTCCAGCGGCGTATTCCAGTTCCAGCGCAGCTTCTCGTTGTAGCCCGCGCGCGGTTGGATGTCGCGCGCTTCGTGCGTATGCCGGTTGACGCGGATGATCGCGCCGCCCTGGGTTTCGGCGTAGATGTAATCCGGGTCGGCCGGATCGGCGAACATGAAGAAGCCGTCGCCGCCGCACATGTTTTCCCACTGCGCGTTGGCGATGCCGCCGGGATACGCCGAATCGCCGACCCAGCAGGCGTTGTCCTGCAGGCCGCCGTAAACGTGGTACGGATCGGCGCCGTCGAGGCTGACGTGATAGAACTGCGACACCGGCAGGTTGTTCTGCTTCCACCACTTGTTGCCGCCGTCGAACGACTGCCACAGGCCGCCGTCGTCGCCGACGTAGACATGCTGCGTGTCGCGCGGATCGATCCAGACCACGTGCGAATCGCCGTGCGCTGCCGCCGCCGACGTTGGCGAAGCTCTTGCCGCCGTCCAGGCTCTGGATCAGGTTGAGGTCGGGTTTGAACAGGCGATCCGGATTCTTCGGATCGACGATCAGGTTGGCGAAATAGAACGGGCGCCAGACCATGAGCTGGCTCTTGTCGCGCTTGTCCCAGGTCTTGCCGCCGTCGTCGGAACGGAACAGCGCCGAGTCGGTGGATTCGACGAACGCATAGACGATGTTCGAATTCGACGGCGCCACCGTGACCGCGATGCGGCCGAAGGGTTTTTCCGGAAAGCCCTTGTTCGCGGCGGACGTGACTTCGGTCCAGCTCGCGCCGCCGTCGCCGGAACGGTACAGACCGCTGTCCGATTTCGCGGTCGGCGATTCGCCGCCGGAGCGGAACGTCCAGCCCTTGCGGCGGAAATCCCACATGCCGGCGAAGATGACGCCCGGATTGTCCGCATCCATGCTGATCGAGGCGCAGCCGGTGGAAAGATTGCCGCCCTTGAGGATCAGGTTCCAGTGCGCGCCGCCGTCGGTCGTCTTGTACAGGCCGCGGTCGGCCGAATCGCTCCAGAGCTTGCCGGGCACGCAGGCATAGACGGTGTTGCCGTTCTTCGGATCGACGATGATCTTCGCGATGCGCTCGGAATTCGGCAGGCCCATGTTCTTCCAGGTGTCGCCGCCGTCGGTGGATTTGTAGATGCCGTTGCCGACGGAGACCGAATTGCGCGTCCACGCCTCGCCCGTGCCGACCCAGATCGTGTCGTGGTTGGTCGGATCGACGGTGATCGCGCCGATGGATTGCACCGGCTCGCGGTCGAATACCGGCTTGAACGTGGTGCCGCCGTCGGTCGACTTCCACACGCCGCCGGATGCCGCGCCGACGTAAAGCGTGGTCTTGCCGTCCTTTTCATCGACCGCGTCGAGCGCGGCGATGCGGCCGCTCATCGTGGCCGAGCCGATGTTGCGCATGCTCAATCCGGAAATCGCGCCGGAATCGAAACGCGACCAGTCGGTCTTGTCCGCCGCGTTGGCGCTGGCGGCGCAAAGGCAGGCCGAAGCAATGGCCGCGGCGAGATGACGATGGATGTTTTTCATGGTCGGTCTCCTCGCTTATTGGCCGGACTTCGGCGTCGATGGGAAGGCGAACAGCGTGGCATCCAGCGGCGCGTTGGCCTGCGCCTTTTCCACCGTCAGCACGGTTTCGCCGCCGTCGCCGCGGGTCCTGGAATCGATGGAAAACGGGAAGTAGACGCCGTCCACGAGTTCGTAATCGCCGAAGTCGTTGATGTCCTCGATCAGGGTGCCGCGCACCTTGCGCTGGCCGACCGTGCGGATCTCGACGTAGTGGTCCGGATCGAGGTAGACGTATTCGACGTCGCCGTTCTTGAACGTGACCTTGAGCTTGTAGGCATTGGTGCCGTCGACATCTTCGGTGCCGAGGTATTCGACCCGGTCGCCGCGCTCCTTGTAGCCGATCAGGGAACCGGCGATGGGCGCGTCGTCGGCCATCGACTTGGCGTCGTCGGCGGACATGCGCTCCGGATCGCGGCGGCCCTGGAACGGCGAAATCTGCCAGGCCTCATGGCCATCCCACGACTGCACCTGGGTCAAGCCCTGCACGGTCGCCTCGGTGCGCACCGAATCCGGCGCCTGCTTGTATTGCACGAAGCTCAGGTCGATCGAGCCGAAGCCGCCGATGAAGCGCATCTTGCCTTCGGACTTGAGTGTCTTGATCGCCTCGATCTTGTCGAGTCCGCCGCGTGCGGCGGCGTTCTTCGCGATCAACTCGTCCGCAGTGATGGCTTGCGCCGAAAAAGCGGCGAACAATCCCGCCGCGCCCAACAACGTCACCCAAGACTTGAGCATGAAGCCCTCCCGCTGCGCTCGACTGCGACAGTCCGGCGAGCTTACTCCCGCGGGAGGAGTTATCTATAGGGCTAAAGTCACGGGCGACGATCGATCCCGCTACTCAAGGTCCGAAGCCATCTGCGAAGATGTAGTCGTGCACGATGGTGCCAGCAGCCGGACTGCCGAATAGCTGCAGCCTGATACTGCGTGTTAAAAAGTACAGAAATTGTGCCACTGCCAGTGATTGGTCGCGAACAGGTCCGGTTTGCCATCGCCATTTACATCTGCCGCAACGACGGAATGGGGATATTCGCCTGTCGCAAAGGCTTGCTGCGTGGCAAAACTTGGGAACGCTGGCGCCGGGCGCCGTCGTGTTGAGCAGCACCGAAACGGTGTTGCTCGGAATTGCAAAGCCGAGTTCGAGACGATCAAATCTGGCCGTCCGTCGCCATCGACATCTACTGCGGACGACAGAGCTAGGAGCCATTCGGCGTCGCAAAGACGTGCTGCGCTGCCGCGAAACTAGGCGGCCGTTGCGCCCGGCGCCGTGGTGTTAAGCAGCACTGACACTGCATTCGATCGCACCCGTGCAGCGATCAAATCGGCTTCGCCGTCGCCATTGACATCGGATGTGACGATGGAAAAGAGGAGCTGCCGCCCCTGCCGCGAAGGACTGCTGCCGCGGCGAAACTCGGCGTCGTGGTTCCCGGTGCGGTCGTGTTGAGCAACACGGAAACCGTATTGTTGCCATTGTTTGCCGAAATCAGGTCGGGCTTGCCGTCACCATTCACGTCGGCCGAGAGCGACAGAATTGGGTCTGTTGACTCCCAAAAAAAATGCCTGCTGCGTGGCGAAAAATTGCGTTGCTGTACTCCCGGTGCTGTTGTATTGAGCAGTACCACCACGGTGTTTTGAAGATAGTCGGTCACAACGATATCCGGTCGACCGTCGCCATTCAAATCGCTCGCTGTAACATGTTTGGTTCGATTCCTGTTTGAAAGATCTGCTGCATCGCAAAACTCGGTGTCGATGCACCCGCCGCCGTGGTGTTGAGCAACACCGAAACAGTGCCTTCACTTAGTTCGCAACGACAAGGTCGGTTTTACCATCGCCATTTACGTCTGCTGCCGTAACACAATAGGGACTGTTGCCGGCGACGAAATTCTGCGCGGTAGCGAAACTCGGCGTAGACCGCACCTGGCGCGGTGGTATTGAGCAGCACCGAGACATTATTGTCGCCAAGTTCGCCACGATTAGATCGGCTTGCCGTCGCCATTCATATCGGCAGCAGTGACGGCATAGGGTGCGTACCCGCATCGGTAAATTGCTGGCGGCGCAGCGAAACCGGGAGCGCTTGCGCCACCAGCTGCGGTGGTGTTGAGCAACACCGAAACCGTATCGTCGTTGAGATTGGCCACGACCAAATCGGGTTTGCCATCGCCGTTAACATCGGCACGCGATGACGGCAATACGGATCTGTCCCGAGGCGAATGTTGCTGCGCGGCGCAAAACGCAACAGGTTCGCTCCGGGTACATTTGTATTCAGCAATATTGAGACCGAGTCGACAATGGAATTTGTCACGACAAGTCGGGTTTGCCATCCCCGTTAACATCGGCCACGGCGACCGAAAGCGGACCGGTTCCCACAGGGAAGATTCGCTGTGCGGCGAAACTCGGGACTCGTCGCGCCAGGCGCTGTGGTATTCAGCAACACGGAAACCGTATTGTCATCGAAGTTAGCGACGATCAAATCGAGCTTGCCGTCGCCATTGACATCGACGCTGTGACCGACAGGGCGACGACCCGCTGCGAAAGTGTGCTGTGTGGAGAAGCTCCGGTGACTCGCCCCGGGGCGTTGAATTGAGCAAGACAGAACACTACTGCTAGTCGCAACGATCAGGTCGGGTTTGCCGTCACTGTTGATATCGCCTGCGGTGACAAAAAAAGGACGGCTCCGGTGCTAAAAGTCTGCTGCGTGGCGAAGCTGGATGCTGTCGCACCCGTAACTGCGGTGTTGAACAGCACTGAAACGGTATTGTCTCCAGCAGTTTTCAACGACCAGATCTGGCTTGCCATCGCCGTTCAAATCCATCGCAATAGCCGAACGTGGCTGTTGCCGGTGACAAAGGTTTGCTGCGACGTGAAACTCGGCGTACGTTGCTCCGGGTGCGGTCGTGTTGATCAATACGGAAACAGTGTTATCCCAAAATTTGCGATTACCAAATCGGGCTCTCCATCGCCATTTACATCGACGACGTGAACTGAAATCGGGAATTGGATCCGGTATCAAAGGTTTGTTGTGTGGTGAAACTCGGCGCTCGTCTCCTGGAGCGGTCGTGTTGAGAAGTACCGAAACGGAACTGCCGTTTACGTTTCCGACCAATCAAGTCTGGTTTGCCATCTCCATTCAAGTCGGCTACGGCGACGGACATGGCAATCGCTCCCGTCGAAAAAGCTTGGGGCGCGGCAAACGAAGGCGGCGGGCCAATGCCTACCGCACTGTCCAAAACCATCTGAAACTGGCGATTGGCGCTGCTGCTGACGTTGGGCAACAAGGCGACAGGAATCATCGCACTCGTAGTGCCAGCCGGAATCACAATACTACCGTTGGTAGCGGTGTAGTCAGTGCCTGCCAGCGCCGTGCCATCTACTGTGTGGTAGTTGACGATCGCTTCGTAGCCAATATCTCCAGTGCGGGTGACTGGAAACTCAGCGTCACCGAGACATTGCCAGTGCCCTTGGTTGTTCCGGCAATAGTCAGGCTCGTCGTATCCGCCATGGCGTATGCCGCAGCGCACAATCCCAGTATGCCGAGAAGAGAGGCGACGCACTTGGCGTGCGGAACTTGGCTGTTGTGTGCGATGACATAAGCGGTTCCCTCGGCGTACGCGCCAGCGCACTATACTTTCATGGGCTTACGTGTTCAATTTATTGGCGATTACCTCGGTGTCGCCATGCGTAGGACTTCCTAAACCTCCAACCGATCCCCCGCCCTCGCCACCAGCGCATACAGCGCGGGCATCAGGTAGATGCTGATGAGCAGGCGCGTAAGCATGCCGGCGACGATGACGAGCGCGAATGGGCGTTGCGAATCGGTGCCGACGCCGGATGCGAGCGCGGCGGGCAGCAGCCCCAGCGCGGCGACCAGCGCCGTCATCATGATCGGGCGCAGGCGCAGGATCGCGCCTTCGCGTATCGCCTCTTCCATCTCCATGCCGCTGCGGCGCAGCTCGTTGACGTAGGAAATGTAGACCACGGCGGTGAGTACCGAGACGCCGAACAGCACGATGTAGCCGATGCCGGACGACACCGAGAACGGCGTATCCGTGAGCCACTGCGCGAGGATCGCGCCGGCGGGCGCGGACAACAGCACGCCGAGCACGGTGATGAGCGGGAACTTGACAGTTTCCGTAGAGCACGAACAGCAGCAGGAAGATCACGAACAGGGTCACCGGCACGATCACGTTCATCTGCGCGCGCGAGGCGGTGTATTCCTTGTATTCGCCGCCCCAGTCGAGGCGATAACCCGGCGCCAGGTGCACGCTGTGCGCGACCTGGGCCATGGCGTCTTCCACCGCGCCGGCGAGATCGCGGCCCTCCACCGAGAATTGCACGCCGATGTAGCGCGAATTGTTCTCGCGGTAGATGAACGAGGCGCCGTTGGCGACGCCGATCCGCGCGAGCTCCTTGAGCGGAATCTGCGCGCCGCCCGCGGTCGCCACCGGGATATTGCCGATCGCCTGCGGATCGTCGCGGTATTGCCTGTCCAGGCGCACCACGAGGTCGAATTGCTTCTCGCCCTGCACGACCTGGGTGGCGACGCTGCCGCCGATCGCGGTTTCGATCAGGCCGTTGACGTCGTCGACGTTGAGGCCGTAGCGCGCGAGCTTGGCGCGGTCGAGCTTGATGGCGAGGCTCGGCTGGCCGAGCTCGTGGACCAGGGTCACGTCGCCGATGCCGCGCACCTGTTCCAGCACCTGCTTGATCGCCTTGCCCTTGTCCTGCAGCACATGCAGGTCGGCACCGAAGATCTTCACCGCGAGCGCGCTCTTCAGGCCTGTCTCGGCTTCGTCCACGGCGTCTTCGGCCGGCTGCGTGTAGTTGAACTGGATGCCGGGAAACGCCTGCAGCTGCTTGTCGATCGCGGCGATCAGGTCGGCCTTGTCGCGGTATTTTCCGTTCCACTGCGAATACGGCTTCAGGCCGACGAAGAACTCGTCGTTGAAGAATCCGGTCGAATCGGTGCCGTCGTCCGGGCGCCCGAGTTCCGAGCTGACCGTGGTCACGACCGGAAACGAGCGCAGGACCGCGCGGATCTGCGGCGAGATCTTCGAAGCCTCCTCGTAGGAGATCGTGTACGGCATGGTCGCGCGCACCCACAGCGCGCCCTCGTCGAGCTTGGGCATGAACTCCGCGCCGATGGACGGCACCAGCAGCAGCGACAGCGCGAGGATCGCGCCCGATGCGAGCGCGGTGGCGCGCGGCCGCGCGCAGGCAGGCATCCAGGCCGCGCGTGTAGGCCGACTTGATCGCCTCGAAAATGCGGTTGCGCCGCTCGCGCACGCCGTGGCGCATGAAGCCAGCGCACAGCACCGGCAGCAGCGTCAGCGTGACGACGAGCGAGCCGACGAGGGCGAAGATCATGGTGTCGGCCATCGGCTTGAACAGCGTGCCCGACGGCCCGGTCAGCACGTAGATCGGCAGGAAACTCGCGACGATCACGGCGACCGCGTAAACCAGCGGGCGATCGACTTCCGCCGCGGCGTCCTTGATGACCTCGACCAGTTCTGCCGCGCCCAGCGTCTTGCCTTCGCGCAGCGCGAGCTGGCGGAAGATGTTTTCCACCATGAAAATCGCGCCATCGACGAGGATGCCGAAATCGACCGCGCCGATGGACAGCAGGTTCGCCGAGGCGCCCTGCAGGTCGAGGCAGCAGAACGCGAACAGCAGCGACAGCGGAATCGTCACCGCGACGATCAGCCCGGCGCGCAGGTCGTACAGGAAGAAGATCAGCACGACGACGACCAGCAACATGCCGTGCAGCAGGTTGCGCTGCACGACTTGCGTGGTTTCGTGGATCAGGTTGCTCAGGTCGTAGAACGCGTGGACCTTCACGTCCGGCGGCAGGATCGAGGCGTTGATCTCGCCGCGTCTTGTCTTCGATCCGCTGCAGCACGTTCTGGGTCTTTTCGCCGGTGCGCATCAGCACCACGCCTTCCACGGCGTCGTTGCGATCCATGTAGCCGAATTCGCCGAGGCGCGGCGCGATGCCGATCTGCACGCGGCCGACGTTCTTCACCAGTACCGGCGTGCCGTTGCTGACCGCGAGCACGGTGTTGCCGATGTCATCCAGCGTTTCGATGCGGCCCAGGCCGCGCACGTAGGTGAACTCGCCGCCCTGCGAGTAGAAGCCGCCGCCGGCATTGCTGTTGTTGGCCGCCAGCGCGGCTTGCACCTGCGCGACCGACAATCCCGCCGCGGCGACCTTGGCCGGATCGAGCAGCACCTGGTATTGCATGGTGCCGCCGCCGAAGCCGGAATCGTCGGCGACGCCCGGCACCGAGCGGTATTGCGGCGCGACGATCCAGTCGTCGATGGTCTTGAGTTCCATCGGCGAACGGTCGTTGCTTTGCAGCACATAGCGATAAATCAACCCCGACGGCGAGGATTGCGGCGAGATCGATGGCGTCACCCCGCTCGGCAAGCTGATGTCGCCGAAGCGGTTGAGCACATGCTGGCGCGCGAAGTCGTTGTCGGTGCCGTCGGCGAAAGTGAGCGTGACATCGGACAGGCCGTACAGCGAGATCGAGCGCTTGGTGGAGAGTTTCGGAATGCCGTTCATCGCCAGCTCGACCGGCACGGTGATCAGGCGCTCGACTTCCTCGGCCGAATGTCCCGGCCATTGCGTGATGACCTCGACCATCGGCGGCGACAGGTCCGGATACGCATCCATCGGCAGGCGTTCGAGCGCCCACCAGCCCGCGCCGGCCAGGATCGCCGTCAGCAGCACGACGAGAAAGCGTTGCGCGAGCGCGGCCGCGACGATGCGGTTGATCAGCGAAGGCGTGCGCAATTGCGCCCCGTCCGGAAGCGTCGACTCGCTCATTGGGTTTCGATGAAGCGCAGGAAGATGGCGCCCTGCGCCACGATCTTGTCGCCCGCGTGCAGTCCATCATTGACGAGGCTGCGATCGCCGTCGCGATAGCCGGGCGTCACGTGCGTGCGCGCGAAACCACCGTCGGGTTGCGCGACATACACGAACGGCAGGTTCTCGTCGTCGCGCAGGATCGCCGACACCGGCACCAGCAGGCCGCTGCTCTCGCCGCTTGCGCCACGATCGTCACCGGCACGTACATCTGCTTTTTCAGCGCGCCGTGCGGATTGTCGACGCTCACGCGCGCCGTGACCGAGCGCGTGTTCGGATCGACTTCGTCGGCGACGTTCGTGACCGTGCCTTTCAGCGTCGTGCCGCCGGCGTCGATTTCGGCGCTGTCGCCGACGTTCACTTGCGCCGACGTCGCCGCCGAACACCTGCGCATTCACCCACACCCGCGACAGGTCGGCGATGGTGAAGCACGGCGTGGTCCCGGCCTGCAGCAATTGGCCCGGCGTGATCGAGGCGCTCCACGACGATGCCGTCAAGCGGTGCGCGGATCGCGCCGCCGGGAAGCGGCGTGTCGATTCCCTTGCCGATTTTCTACGATGGTTGTCGTATCGACGCCCGAGCGCCGCCAGTGCCTGGCGTGCGGCGTCGCGGTCGGATTCGGCGCCGATCGCATCGGATTGCGCCTGTGCCGCCTCGCGTTCGGATACGCCCTTGTGCGCGAGCAGGTCCTTGTCCACGTCGGCGATGCGGCGCGCGTTGCGCGCGGCCGCGTCGGCCTTGCGGAACGCGCCGACCGCGGCGGCGAAATCCGGCGAATCCACATAGGCCAGCGCCTGGCCTTTCTTCACCCGATCGCCCGGCGCGACCAGCAACTTGGTGACCGGTCCGGAAATCGGCGCGAGCAGGCTGGTGGAACGCTCCTGATCGAAATCGACCGTGCCCGCCGTGCGGATCGACTTGTGGAATGGCGCTTCGGCCACGGTATACAACTGCGACATGCTGCATCTGCGCAGCCGTGAGTTTCACGTCGCCCGGCGCCGCCGATGCCGGTGCGTTCACGCTGCCGCCCGACGAACATCCGCCGAGGAACATTCCGCGGCAACCAGCCACGCCGTCCAACGCGGCGCGCTCGAATCGAATGCTTCAATCTTCATCGTTTTTCCCGGATAAGTCCGCGTCGTGCCACCAGCCGCCGCCGAGCGCGAGATACAAGGCCGCGGTGTCGGCGTAGCGATTGGCCTGCGCCTGGATCAGCGCGATGCGCGCCTGCTGCCACGTTTGTTGCGCATTGAGCAGGGACAGTTCGTTCGCGTAGCCCGACTGCGTCTGCCGCTGCGCCAGGTCGAGCGTGGCGTTGGCCGCATCCGCGGCGGCGGCGGCGGCCTGCAACGCCTTGGCATCCTCGTCGAGCGCGGTCAGCGTGTCGGCGACATTCTGGAACGCGGTCAACACCGTGCTGCGATATTGCGCCGCGGCCTGCACCAGCTGCGCTTTCGCCGCGCGCTCCGCGTGCAGCAGTTTGCCGCCCTGGAAAATCGGCGCAGCGAGATCAAGGCCCACGCTCCAGAAACCGGTGCCGGACTTGAACACATCGGCGATCTGCAACGCCGTGCTGCCCGCATTCGCGCTCAGCGTGACCTGCGGCAGGCGGCTGGCGATGGCGACGCCAACCTGCGCGCTCGCCGCATGCCAGTTCGCCTGCGCCTGGCGCACGTCGGGACGTTGCTCGACCAGTTGCGACGGCAGGCTCAGCGGCAAGTCTTGCGGCAGCTTCAGGCTCGCCAGGTCGAAATCGGCATCGTGCGCCTGCGCCGGGAATTCTCCGGCAAGCACCGCGATCAGGTGGCGCTGCTGTTCGAGTTGCTTGCGCAGCGGCGGCAGGCCGGCCTGCGTCTGCGCAAGTTGGGATTCCTGCGCGGCGAGATCGAGCCGGCTCGCGTAGCCCTTGTCGAACTGGTAGCGCAGGATCTCGACGGATTGCGTTTCGATGTCGACCAGTTCTTCGGTCGCCTTCACCTGCCCGCGCAGCGCAGCCTCGCCCGACCGCCGCGTTGACGACGTTGGCGGCGAGCGCGATATGCGCGGCGACTAACTGGAAGCGTGCGGCCTGCGCCTGCGCCTGCAGCGATTCGACCGTGCGCCGGTTGAGGCCGAACACGTCCGGCACGTAGGAGACGCTCAATTGCGGCGTGAACAGGCTGTACTCGAAGGCGTTGTTGCTCGGCACCGGCGCCAGGGAGCCGGGCTGCTTCTGCCGATTCGCGGAAAAATCCGCGTCGACCGCTGGAAAATATGCGCCGCGCTGGGCCAGCGTGTTTTCGTGCGCCACGGTCAACGCCGCGCGCGCGGCGGCAAGATCGGGATTGTTCTTCAGCGCGCGTTCGATGAGCGCGTTCAGCGCCGGCGACTGAAATAACGTCCACCAGTCACCGGGAATATCCGCACCGCTTGTGAGGTGTTGCGCTGCGCCGCCCGCCACCGGCGCACTGGCCGTTTGCTCTGGCACCGCGCCCGCGTCATAAGCCTTTGAATCCGGCGCGTCGGGCTTGTGGAAATCCGGCCCGACCGCGCAGCCGGCGAGCAAAAGCGCCGCGCAAGCGCAAACAGGCACATGCATCGCCGAAGACCGCCACATCGCCATACCGGTTTCATCGAAGCCGGGAAGGCCGGCCATGTAACGATATAATGTATCAGAAAAACGTCAAGAAAAACCTGCCGCGCAAGATCGTCGCCGCCGGCAGCGATTCGGAGCGCACTCATCTCGCATTCGGAAGCGATGGGTGCTGCGATATGGGACGGCGTCCCTTTGGTGCTGGAGCAAAACGAGTTGGCGCCCATACATGCATTTGTGCAGAACAACGTAAAAATGCTGCGTGACTTTTTCTCCGCCGTCTGTACGGTAGCGCATTTAAGGCGACAACTTTCGAAAGGTATATTTGTCCTGGAATGACCATCACGTAACATGCGTAGGTATAGTATCGACTCGTGCTAAGACGCAACGCGTCTCCCCCAGCGCCTCAGTTCAGCGGTTCGCTTCCTAACGCCATTGAGCATCGCGCTCCGGCTTCTCGCCGGGGCCTCGGCTTCGGCCGCATCCGTTCCGCACTTTGCGGAACATCACACAAGGTAATTTCTTATGAACAGCACTTCCAGCAATCAGTCGAATCTCGTCGACACCGCCGCCAGTCAGGGTTCTTTTGCCATCTTTGGCAAGGCGCTGAATGCCGCCGGACTCTCCGACACGCTCAAAGGCGCGGGACCGTATACCGTGTTCGCTCCCACCGATGCCGCATTCCGGAAGCTGCCCGCGGGCACCCTCGATAATTGGATGAAGCCAGAGAACAAGGCGGAACTCATCTCGATACTCAACTATCACGTGACACCGGGGCGTGTCCTGGCGGCCGATGTCGGAAAGCTAAAGGAAGCGAAGACCGTACAGGGCCAATCGGCGAAGATCAGGATGGCGGGCGACAAAGTCACAATCGATGGTGCAAACATCTCGCTTACCGACATCGCTTCGAGCAACGGCGTCATTCACCCGATCGACACGGTGTTGATGCCTACCCGGCATTGAACATGAGGGAGCTCTAGTAAACAACGCGCGGCGGGAATCGCTCTTGCCGCGATGGTTGAGGCTACTCACAAGGATGCATCCTATGTACTTCGTAACACCCAATGTCGCAGCAACCCCCATCAGGGCATTGCCAATTAGCGGCAACGTCACATCGATCAGAAAAGTCGTCAAAACAATCCGTGCGAGCGAGCGCAAGACGAAAATCGCGCAGGATATCCATGCCGCGTTGGCAGCTGATAAGTTGACGCTCGAAGAAGACTTCTACGTTTTCGATTACGGGAACGCCATATAGTCGATCCAGCGACGCCACGGCAGGCATTCCTGTCTCATCCTGTCGAGCAGGCATGCCTTGGGCTTGGCGTGAGGCGAAATGGATACGTATTGTTCGGCCGGAATTGATCGATCGCTGACACAGATGCGATGCGCCTCGTCGCAACTGTTAGTCGATGGCCTTTTCGCCGCTCCCGGAACGCCATTGGTATGGTTGCGCGAGGGAACCGGCGATATTCGGAGTCTCTCAACAGCCTGCTAGCGGGTGTACGTTGGACTACCCGGGAGAAGTTTCTATGTTTCGGGAACTACTCGATTGCGCTCCCGATGCGATGATCGCAATCGACCGTCAAGGCCGAATCGTGCATGCGAACGCACAGGCCATGTTGCTGTTTGGCTACGCTGAAGGGGAACTAACCGGCGCAGCGGTCGAAACTCTCTTTCCAAGTCACGCCCGGGCCGCACATGTACATCACCGAGATGGATTTGCCGCCAGTCCGCGTCAACGCCCCATGGGTGTTGGTCAGGAACTGTCGGCACTCAGACGCGATGGCAAAGAATTTCCGGTCGAAATCGCACTCAGTTCAATCGATACACCGGATGGCCAGGTAATCGTTGCGTCGATCCGGGACGTGTCAAAAACCCATCGTGCGCGCCAGGCGCTCGCCCGTTCTCGATATGATGGGTTCATCGCGCAGATCGGGCGTCTTGTGCAGACTGCCCCGAACCTCGATGCTGCGATGGAGCCTGTGCCCGAACTGATTGCGGGCGCGTTGCACGTTTCGACAGCAGCCATCCTGTGTCGGCACGCACAGAACAAGACTTTGCAGGCGCGCGCAGCCTTTGGCCTGCCTCAACATTTGTTAGACGCGCTGCCCCTAGTGCTGTCGCCAGACGGGTTGGCCGCAGAACACCCGACGGTGATGGCGAAGAACAGCACCACGCTCATCGACGCGGCGGAACTCTCAGGGACAGGGTTCAGCAGCGCCGCCTGGGTTCCCCTGATAGATGGCCATGAGCGGGCAGGCATCCTGGTCGTGCTTTCTCGGGAACATCGCCAATTCGATTGCGATGCCGTGAATTTCCTCGAGCTGATCGCGAATCAGCTCGACGCGGCAAGCCAGCGCATCCATATGGAAGAGCAACTCGCGCACGCACAACGTCTGGAAGCAGTTGGTCAGTTGACTGGTGGCATCGCCCATGACTTCAACAATCTGCTCACTGTGATTTCCGGCAATTTGGAGATCCTGGAAAGTGGACGAGTGGATGGCAACCAAATGAAGGAGCTCATTGGCAACGCGATGCGCGCGGTCGTCCGGGGAGCGGAACTGACTCGAAAGTTGCTTGCGTTCGCTCGACGTCAGCGCTTGTCTCCCGCTGCAATTGACCCACGGCGGCTCCTGCGAGAGTTAGACGCAATGCTCAAACGTACCCTCGGCGAGGCGGTCAGACTGGAAATCTCGTGTCCAGATGATATCCCCGCTGTATATGCCGATCCGGGACAGCTGGAAGGCGCCTTGGTCAATCTCGCCATCAATTCGCGCGATGCGATGCCACGGGGAGGTCATTTGAGTATTACTGCCAGCAAGCGCCAACACAGTGACATTAGTGCCGACTCTGAATTGATGCCGGGTGACTATGTCGTATTCGCCGTCCAAGACACCGGCCTCGGCATGACGCCGGAAGTGCTCAAGCGGGCATTTGAGCCATTCTTCACGACCAAGGAAATGGGTAAAGGCAGCGGCTTGGGTCTCAGCATGGTGTACGGTTTTATCAAACAGTCTGGCGGCCACATTGCGGTGGACAGCCGGCTTGGATACGGCACGTCGATCAAATTGCATTTGCCAATGGCCAAATCCACAGCAAAAAGCCCTGCGCAATCCAAGAGGATCCCGAATCAGCGTGGCCAGGAAACCATCCTCGTAGTCGAAGACGAACCTGATGTGCGGGAAATTGCAATGGCGTTTCTGCGCTCTGCCGGCTACACGATCTTCTCTGCAAGCAGCGCTGAGGCTGCATTGGTAAGAATCGCCGGCGAACCATCCATTGCTTTACTGTTCTCCGACGTGGTGCTGAGCAGTGGTATGACCGGCGTTGAACTTGCATGTGAGGCACGCCGACTGCGGCCGGACCTGCCGATCTTGCTTACCTCCGGTTATGAAGGATCGTTGGTCAATTCCGGCAGCGACAACTCAACGGAATTTGGACTCATAAGAAAGCCTTATCGTCGGCCGGAGCTGTTGGCCGCCGTGCGAACGGCGTTCGGCAGAGCCATTTTCGACACGGAGCAGATGACGGCGAGCGGCCTGGCCTGATTGTGCCGGGGAAGGTCTTATATGGCCCCTGCCAAGATCGCAAACACTCTTGCAACGAGGATGACAGGTAGCAGGACAGCGCTCTTGTATCCGGCCAGCGGCTCAATTGAGCGTCTAGAAATGCACTACGCCGATAATGGCATGTGCGTGCTCCAGCGTTCGTAATACGCACTTCGCCGAAGTAGCTTCAGCGCGCGCTTGTTAGCTCTGGCCTGCGCAGAGCTGCCCTCGACGATACGAAGCCCAACGATGTTATTCCTGATACGAGTCGAGGGAAGGCAAGGAAATGCCCTTTGCCGAATCAAAACCATCATTGTACGGCAGCGTACGGACACAACGACCTCAAGCGCGCACTCTGGCGCCTTCTTCGATGGCAATGCCGGAGCTTCATGAAGGTTGGAAACATTGAAGTCGCGTTGTGGACCATCGGCGCACTGTTGATCGTTCTGTTCTTGGGCGTACTGGGCTGGCAAGAGTTCAGCGCCGGCATCAAATTGATGCGTTCCTGACTGCACAACGAGCTCTGCCAAAACCCGCGCCAAGCCCAGAGCAGCGACCACCGCAAAAAACAACGCCCGTATCGGCGAGACTCTCTGCTACTGCGCACCCAGAGCGTGTCGCGGAGCACTCGCCGGACGGCGTCGCGCTGGCGATCCTGCGCATTCCTGCCATCAAGCTCGTCGTCCCGGTCAACCGTGGCACCGGTCGTAGTGAGTTGCTACGCGGTGCCGGCCTGGTCACGGGGAGCGCATTGCCGGGAAGCAACGGCAACGTTGCGATCGCAGCACATCGTGACAGCTTCTTTCGCGGCCTTCGCAACGTCGCGGTCGGCGACTTCATCGAACTTGATTCGCTCAAACAAACAACTCGGTACCGGGTCACCGACATGCAGGTCATCGAACCCACCGACGTTCAGGTCCTCGCCGATGTCGGCGAGCCGATTCTCACATTGATCACGTGTTATCCGTTTCATTACGTCGGCAATGCCCCGCAGCGCTTCATCGTGCGAGCGGTGGCGACCGACATTCACAGGTAGATCCCAGGAGATCATCATGAAAGGCGTCAACAAAATGCGATTCACCGTAGCGTTACTGAGCTTCACCATCGCCGGCATCGTCTATGCCCAGCAGTCGACCCAATTTCCAAAAGAGCAGGTTCGGAAGCAGAGTTGTGACAACTTCGGCTGGAACGCGGACATGGCACGCGACCATCCCAGTGTCGTCAAGGCCTGCCAGGAAGTGGTCACCGTCGACGGCGTCAACTGGGCCCGTCTCGCCGCTGATTTCACCAGTGTCGACAACGACGGAACCGTCAACTTCAATATCCACGACCAGCACAATCGGTACGTCGAGGCCGTGACGATCGTACCGAGGGCCGGCCAAGTCGCGTACATCAACGATCGCCCGACGGCGTTCAATCAACTGCACCAGAGCGACACGATCAACTTGTACGTGCCCGAGGGTCAATACGGTTATGCGACGCAACCCGGCACGCCGGAGAATGAACTTGCGACCGCCGCACCAACGGCCGCGCCGACGACTGCAGCAACGTCTCCGCCCGCCGAGGCCAGTACGGACACTGCGCTCGCAGACAACACTCCACCGCCTGCGACATTGCCGCAAACCGCAAGCGACATTCCGTTGCTCGCCCTCGGCGGTCTGATTTCGCTGTTCGGCGGGCTTGCGCTGACGCTACGGCGCTTGTGGATTTGAATGGCTGTTTAATTGCGCGCCGGGACGGATACAACTCGGTGCATACAAGTAGGCACGTGGTGCAGGCCGGCACAACCGGTCTGCACTTGTTTCGCCTACGCCCGGAATGCGCCGATCGGTGCTCCATCCTTCCTTGGCCAACCGCCCTCGGATACTGGGCCCAATTCTCGGATTGCCTGCCTGGGCCGTAAGCGCACGCCCGAATAACGGTCAAGCATCGTGGCGCGTTTTTCCGCCACCCGATTTCTGCCCTGCCAGCGGCAGGACGCCTTGCGTGCGATGCCGCACATACATGGTCAACGGAAGCTCGACGATGCGATTATCGCTCAAGAGTGCGATTGAAAGCCGCAATCGAATCAACCCAGGGTACAGATCATGAACAATTTGCGCTCACCAATCTTTCGACTCGCCAAACATCGACCGCTTCCGTTGGTACCCCTCAAGAGCAATCAATCCGCCGTGCGAAGCGGAACTCGAACTGCAATCGTCGAATAAAGGCGTCCGCGCAAGGCAGACGTGCAAGACGAACGTCTACCGTTTATCCGATAGCCGGCAACAATCGTGATGATCCGACGAGCTTTGCTCTGGTACACACCGATTTGCCGGGTCCGGAGTGGTCTTGTCGGGGGTTCACTGGAAGCGCGAACATGCGACTCGCAGAAACGATGATCCGTGCCGGAGCGCAGATCGAGGCATTTCTGATCGAGGTCGCGTACGAAGAGGGCGGGCGTGAAGAGCGTTGGAATCCGGAATTGCGCGCAGCTGGCCGCGAATCGGCATGTCTGACGAAGCAACCCGACAGCGCGCTGGTACGCAGTCTAATCGAAAGTCTGCCTTCGGCACCGGATTATCCCGCTTTCCGCGCTCGCAAGTCCGGTGCAAATATAAGCAGCCGGTGGCGATGCAAGTGACCCGCTCCGATGCTCTGGTTCTCTTCGGCGCCACCGGTGATCTTGCCTACAGGAAAATATTTCCGGCGCTGCAGGCATTGACGGTGCGCGATGGTCTGGATGTGCCGATCATTGGCGTGGCACACTCCGGTTGGTCCGTTGAAAAACTACGCAAGCGCGCTCACGCAAGTCTGGTGCAGGCCGCAAAGACCAAGACGGCAAGTCGACGAGGCCGCATTCGATACGCTCTCGCAAGACTGCAATACGTCGATGGCGATTACAACGATGCGGCGACGTTCCAATCTCTGAAGAAAGCGTTGGGCGCGCATGCCGGCCGCTTTATTACCTTGCCATTCCACCCGATCTGTTCACGACCGTAATCAAGGGATTGCGACATCGTGTTGTGCAGGCGATGCGCGCGTCGTGGTTGAAAAGCCGTTCGGCCGCGATCTGGCTTCTGCGCAGGCGCTCAACCGCATCCTGAGATCGGCATTTCCGGACGATTCGATCTTCCGCATCGATCACTTCCTGGGCAAGGAAGCGATCATGAACATTCTTTATTTTCGCTTCGCCAATTCGTTTCTGGAGCCGATCTGGAATCGCAATTGCGTGGCCAGCGTACAAATCACGATGTTCGAGGAATTCGGCGTCGTCGGCCGCGGCGCCTTCTTCGAAACCGTCGGCTGCCTGCGCGATGTCGTGCAGAACCACCTGCTGCAGATAGTTGCGCTGCTGGCCATGGAGCCGCCTGCCTATCAGGGCTTCGGCGCCGTGCATGGCGAGAAGGTCAAGGTGTTCCAGGCGATTCGCCCGCTGCGACCGGACGACCTGGTGCGCGGTCAATACGACGGCTATCGCGCGGAGCCTGGCGTGGCAAAGGAATCCGATGTCGAAACATATTGTGCATTGCGGCTGTTCATCGACTCCTGGCGTTGGGGCGGCGTGCCGTGGTACTTGCGTTCCGGCAAGTGCCTGCCTGAAACTGCAGCCGAGATCATCGTGGAATTGAAGCCGCCGCCGCAGAAACTTTTTGATGACGCAGCGCCAGCCGGCGGGCGGGCGAACTATCTGCGTTTCAAGCTGTCTCCCGACTCCGCTGTCGCGCTCGCCGCCCGCGTCAAGCGCGCGGGCCAAGAGTTTGTTGGCGATCAGCGCGAGCTCTATCTCACCGAACAGGAATCCGGAGAGAAATCGCCTTACGAGCGCCTGCTCGGCGACGCCATGGCCGGCGATGGCGCACTGTTTACGCGCGAGGACGCCGTCGAGGCCGCTTGGGCGGCAGTCGATCCCGTGATCGAAAACCATCATCCGGCATTTCTCTATAAACCAGGAAGTTGCGGGCCACCGCAGGCGGATGCTCTGATCACCGCAGATGGCGGCTGGCACAATCCGATGCCGAGCAGGCACGCACATGATGCGGCCCGATGACTTGGTTTTCCTGCTCGATGTCGACAATACATTGCTCGACAACGATCGCATCGAAGCCGACATCGGGAACCGGCTCGAACGCGAATTCGGTTCCGTCGGCCAAAAGCACTACTGGGAAATCTTCGAGACCTTGCGTGACGAACTGGGTTACGCGGATTACCTTGGCGCCTTGCAGCGATACCGGCTGAGCGACATGGGCAACCCGCGGTTGCTCATGATGGCCGACTTTCTGGTGGACTATCCGTTCGGGGAGCGCCTTTATCCGGCGGCGTTCGATGTCGTCCGGCATCTTGGCCGCCTCGGCCGGACCGTGATTCTCTCGGACGGCGATGCGGTGTTCCAGCCGCGCAAGGTACAGTGCTCGGGACTCCGGGACGTGGTGGAGGGCCGCGTGCTGATATACATCCACAAGGAACAAATGCTCGGCGCCGTTGCCCAACGCTACCCTGCCGGGCATTACGTGATGATCGACGACAAGCCGCAACTGCTGGCGGCCATGAAACACAAGCTCGGGGCGAGGTTGACGACCGTGTTCGTGCGCCAGGGACATTATGCGACTGCGGCGATCGACACGACGATCGATCCGGCGCCTGATCGAATCGATTGAAAAGATCAGCGATCTGCTCAGGCATGGGCCGTTGTATTTTCTCGCGGACGCACCCGCGAGAATTCGGGTGAAGGCATGAACACGACACGACAATTGCACGAACTCGGCCAGAGCCTGTGGCTGGACAACATCACGCGCGACATCTGCTCGACGATGGCACGCTGGCGCGCTATATCGCCGAGGATTCGATCACCGGCCTGACTTCCAATCCCAGCATCTTCGATGCGGCGATCGGCGACGGCGATGCTTACGACGATGGCATCCGAGCCAAGACGCGGGCCGGTCTTTCCGGCGAGGAACTTTTCATCGAACTCGCCTTGGAGGATTTACGCCGTGCCGCGGATCTGTTTCGCCCGGTGTTCGACCTGACCGACCATGTCGATGGATGGGTCTCGATGGAAATCTCGCCGCTGCTGGCCCGTGACACGCAAGCGAGCATGGCCGCGGCGGCGCGAATCCATCGGCAGGCCGACAGGCCGAATCTCTTCGTCAAGATTCCGGGAACTCCGGAAGGGATTCCGGCCATCGAGGAATCCATCTTCGCCGGCGTGCCGGTCAACGTCACCTTGTTGTTTTCGCGCGAGCAGTATCTCGCCGCCGCGCAGGCTTACCAGCGCGGCATCGAGCGTCGCGTCGCGGCGGGTCTGGATCCGCGCGTGGGTTCGGTCGCTTCGCTGTTCGTCAGCCGCTGGGACAAGGCGGTGAACGACAAGGTGCCGACCCCATTGCGCAACCGGCTCGGCATCGCCATCGGCGCGCGCACCTATTGCGCCTACCGCGAATTGCTGGCGTCGCCTCGCTGGCGCCGGCTCGCCGCTGCAGGCGCACGACCGCAGCGGCTGCTCTGGGCCAGCACCGGCATCAAGGATGCGGTGGCCGCGGACACGTTGTATGTCGAAGCGCTTGCGGCGCCCGACACGATCGACACGATGCCGCAGAAAACATTGCAGGCGTTCGCCGATCACGGCGAAATCAAAGGCGTCATGGCAGAGGACGGCGGCGATGCCGAAGCGACGCTGGCGCGTTTCGCCGATTCAGGGATCGATGTCGATGCGCTGGCGATCCGGTTGCAATGCGATGGCGCCGAATCGTTCGTGAAATCCTGGCAGGAAATCATGCAGCGCATCGCCGACAAGTGCGCAGCACCCGTCGACAGCGCGCCGCGGACGAAAACCGCATGAGCACCGTGATCGACCCCCTGGCCGGCAAACCGGCGCCGACGGCGTCGCTGATCGACGTGCCGCGCCTGCTCGCGGCGTATTTCGAGCTGCACCCCGATCCGGCTGTGCCGGCGCAGCGCGTCGTGTTCGGCACCTCCGGCCATCGCGGCAGTTCGTTCGCGCGCAGCTTCAACGAATGGCACGTGCTGGCGATCAGCCAGGCGATCTGCGAATACCGCAAGCAGCAGGGCATCGACGGACCGCTGTATCTGGGCATCGATACGCATGCGCTGTCGCAACCCGCATTCGAAAGTGCGCTCGAGGTGCTGGCCGCCAACGGCGTCGAGACGATGATCGCCGCGGGCAGCGAATACACGCCGACGCCGGCGATCTCGCACGCGATCCTCGGCTACAACCACGGCCGCACGAGCGGATTTGCCGACGGCATCGTGGTCACGCCCTCGCACAACCCGCCCGACAACGGCGGCTTCAAGTACAACCCGCCGAACGGCGGCCCCGCCGACACGCAAGCCACCGGCTGGATCGAAACGCGCTCCAACATCCTGCTCGAAGGCGGCGTGCGCGACGTGCGGCGCATGCCGTTCGCGCGCGCGCATCGCGCGGCGACCACGCACGAACACGATTTCATCGAGCACCTACGTCGGCGATCTTGGCAACGTCATCGACTTCGATGCGATCCGCGCTGCCGGCGTCCACATGGCCGTCGATCCGCTTGGCGGCGCAGGCGTGCACTACTGGGCGCCTATCGCTGCGCGCTACAAGCTCGATCTGACCGTGGTCAGCACGGAAGTCGATCCAACCTTCCGCTTCATGACGCTGGACTGGGACGGCAAGATCCGCATGGATCCATCGTCGCCCTATGCGATGCAGCGCCTGATCGGCCTGAAGGATCGCTACGACATCGCGTTCGCCTGCGATACCGATCACGACCGTCACGGCATCGTGACGCGCAGCAGCGGCTTGCTGCCGCCGAATCACTACCTGGCGGTGGCGATCGATTACCTGTTTCGCAATCGCCCGCATTGGAACAAGGGCGCAGCGGTCGGCAAGACGCGTGGTCAGCACCGCGCTGATCGACCGCGTGGCGCAGCGGCTGGGACGCAAGCTGTACGAGGTGCCGGTCGGCTTCAAATGGTTCGTCGGACGGCCTGTTCGATGGGTCGCTCGGTTTCGGTTGCGAGGAAAGCGCCGGCGCGTCGTTTGCGCGCATCGACGGATCGGTGTGGACGACCGACAAGGATGGCATCGTGCCGGCGCTGCTGTCGGCGGAGATCACCGCGCGCAGCGGCCGCGATCCCGGCGAGCTGTATCGCGATCTCACTCGCGACCTCGGCGAGCCATTCGCCGATCGCGTCGAGGCGCCGGCGAATGCGGCGCAGAAGCGCCAGGCTCGGCAAGCTTGCCGCGGCCGATCTCAAGCTTGGCGAACTCGCCGGCGAAAAGATCGAGCAGGTGCTCGATCGTGCGCCCGGCAACGATGCGCCGATCGGCGGCATCAAGGTGATTGCGGCAAGCGGCTGGTTCGCCGCACGGCCTTCCGGCACCGAGGACATCTACAAGATCTACGCGGAGAGTTTCAAGGATGCCGCACATCTGCAGGTGATCCTGCGCGAGGCGCAGAGAATCGTCGACACCGCGCTCGCGGGAAGTTGATCGGGCCGATTCGCGACGGTTCGCCTCGGCCACTGTACCCATCAAGGAGGCAGCCATGCCGGATCGACTCGATCAGCAATGCATCAACACCTTGCGCTTCCTGTCGGTGGACATGGTGCAGAAGGCCAACAGCGGGCATCCGGGCCTGCCGCTCGGCGCCGCGCCGATGGCCTACGTGCTGTGGACGCGCTGGCTCAAGCATCAATCCGCGCAATCCGCACTGGTTCGATCGCGATCGCTTCGTGCTCTCGGCCGGACACGGCTCGGCGCTGCTCTACAGCCTGCTGCACCTGACCGGCTACGACCTTTCGCTGGACGACATCAAGCAGTTCCGCCAATGGGGCAGCAAGACGCCGGGGCATCCCGAGCGCGGCCACACGCCGGGCGTGGAAATCACCACCGGGCCGCTCGGGCAGGGACTTCGGCAATGCGGTCGGCATGGCGATCGCCGAGGCGCAGCTCGCCGCGCGCTACAACCGTCCCGGTCACGCGCGTCATCGATCACCACACCTATGCCATCGTCAGCGACGGCGACCTGATGGAGGGCGTGGCCTCCGAGGCGGCGTCGCTGGCCGGCCATCTGCAAGCTCGGCAAGCTGACCTGCCTCTACGACGACAACCACGTCACCCTGTCGGCCGGCACCGACATCACCTTTTCCGAGGATCGCGCGCAGCGCTTCGAGGCCTACGGCTGGCACACCGTGTCGGTCGCCGGACGGCAACGACCTCGCCGCGATCGACGCCGCGCTGCGACGCCGCGCGCGCGGAAACCGCACGGCCGTCGCTGATCCTGGTGCGCACGCACATCGGCTACGGCTCGCCCGAGCAGGACAGCTTCAAGGCGCACGGCTCGCCGCTGGGCGTGGACGACGTGCGCAAGACCAAGCAGAACCTCGGCTGGCCGGCCGAGCCGGCTTCCTGATTCCGGACGAGGCGCTGGCGCATTTCCGCGAGGCGGTGGAGCGCGGCGCGCAAGCCGAGGCGGCATGGAACGAGTCGCCTGAGCGCCTACGCGAAAGCGTTTCCCGAACTGGCCGCAGGAGCTGCAGAGCCGGCTGCGCGGCGAGCTGCCGCGCGGCTGGGATGCGGACATTCCGGTATTTCCGGCCGACGCCAAGGGCATCGCCACGCGCGTGGCCTCGCGGCAAGGTGATGAACGCGATCGCGCCGAAACTGCCCGCGCTGACCGGCGGCTCGGCCGATCTCGATCCGTCGACGCAACACCGCGCTGAAAGGACTCGGCGATTTCAATCCGCCGGCGACGCACGGGCGACGGATACACAAGGCTCCGACGGCGGCGGCTGGAGCTATGCCGGGCGCAACCTGCACTTCGGCGTGCGCGAACACGCGATGGGCGCCATCGTCAACGGCCTGGCCGCGCACGGCGGCTTCATTCCGTACGGCTCGACCTTCCTGATCTTCTCCGACTACATGCGCCCGCCGATCCGGCTGGCGGCGCTGATGGGCCTGCATGTCGTCCACGTGTTCACCCACGACAGCATCGCGCTCGGCGAAGACGGCCCGACGCACCAGCCGGTGGAGCAACTGGCGAGCCTGCGCGCGATCCCGAACCTGATCGTGATCCGCCCCGGCGACGCCAACGAAACCGCGGTGGCCTGGCGGGTCGCGGTGGAAACGCGCGACCGGCCGGTGCTGCTGGTGCTGACGCCGGCAGACGTGCCCACGCTCGATCGCAGCCGCTACGCGGCGGCGGACGGATTGCGCCGCGGCGCCTATGTGCTGTGCGATGCGCCGGACGGCAAGCCCGAACTGATCCTGATCGCCAGCGGTTCCGAAGTCGGCCTGATCGTGGCCGCGGCCGAACGGCTGCAAGACGAAGGCGTCGCCGTGCGCTGCGTGTCGATGCCGAGCTGGGAGCTGTTCGATGCCCTGCCGCAAGCCGATCGCGACGCGGTGCTGCCGCCGTCGGTCGGCGCGCGGCTCGCGGTCGAAGCTGGGCGTGGCGCAAGGCTGGCATCGCTACGTCGGGCGACGCGGCGACATGCTCGGCGTCGAACGCTTCGGCGCCTCCGCGCCGGGCGACGTGTTGCTGCGCGAATACGGCTTCACCGTCGACGAAGTCTGCCGGCGCGCGCTGGCGTTGAGGGTTCCCGATTTCCGGGATCTCAAAGGAGTCCGACCATGACCGCGAAATTCAGGATCGGCGACCACGTGCGCTGGAATTCCGAAGCCGGCCGCGTCAGCGGCAGGATCGTCAAGATGCACACGAAAGACACCGACTACAAGGGTTACACGCATCACGCCAGCGCGGACGATCCGCAGTACGAGATCAAGAGCGACAAGACCGAGCACATTGCGATGCACAAGGGCGCGGCGCTGCACAAGATCGGTTGAGCGATGACGCAATCGCCTGCAGCGGCTACCACGACGGTGTGGACGATCGGTTATTCGACGCATCCGATCGGGGAATTTCTCGGTCTGCTTGCGGAATACCGCATCGCGACCGTGGCCGACGTGCGCAGTTTTCCCGGCTCGCGAAAATATCCGCAATACGGCAGGGAAGCGCTCGCGGCGATACTGGCGGCGAACGCGATCGATTACGAATGGCTGCCGGCGCTCGGCGGCCGTCGCCGCGCGCTGCCCGATTCGCCGAATACCGGCTGGCGCAACGCTTCGTTCCGCGGCTATGCCGACTACATGGGCGGCGCCGAGTTCGCGCGCGGCCTGGACCGGCTGCTGACGCTGGGCACCGCATCGCGCACTGCAGTGATGTGCGCGGAAGCCGTGTGGTGGCGTTGCCATCGATCGATGATCGCCGACGCATTGCACGTGCGCGGCATCGACGTCGTGCACATCCTCGATGCTAGACACAATGTGACGCACCCGATGACGGCGCCCGCACGCATCGTGGATGGCCGGCTGACGTATGCGGCGGACGGTGGCGCATTGCTGTTCTGACTGCAAAGTGCGGTGCCGTACAGATCGATCTTGGCGGCATGCGTATATCGAAATGGATCATGGCGGCCCAATTGCCCACTTCTACGGCTTCACCCGGACAACCCGCAGCGGCGGCTGATACCGCTGCGCCAGGCGGACTTACCAGCGACGAAGCGCGCTGTCGTCTGGAGAAATCGGGTCCGAATGCGTTGCCGGATGCGAGGATGCATCCATTGCGACGGGCGCTGGAAAAGTTCTGGGCGCCCGTGCCGTGGATGCTCGAAGCCGCGGTCGTGCTCGAGCTGGTGCTCGGCAAATATGCCGAGGCCGCGATCATCGCGTTTCTCCTTATATTCAACGCCGCACTGGGGCTATTCCAGGAAAGCCGCGCGCAGGCGACGCTGGCCGCGCTGAAGTCTCGGCTCGCGTTGAACGCCTCGGTGCGGCGCGACGGTGCGTGGAAGACCGTGCCCGCGACCGAACTGGTGTCCGGCGACGTGGTGAAGCTTTCGCTGGGCGCCGTGGTTGCGGCCGACGTGCGCCTCACCGGCGGGGAAGTCCTGCTCGACCAATCCATGCTCACTGGCGAATCGGTGCCCATCGAAGCGGCCGCGGGTGCGCAAACCTATGCGAGTGCGCTGGTCCGGCGTGGCGAAGCGGTGGCCGAAGTCACCGCGACCGGCGCGCGCACAAAGTTCGGCCGCACTGCGGAGCTGGTGTGCACCGCGCACGTCGTCAGTTCCCAGCAGAAGGCGGTGTTGAGCGTGGTGCGCAATCTCGCCGCGTTCAATGGCGTGCTCATCGTGCTGCTGGTCGGCTACGCCCGGTTTCTCAAGATGCCGGTCGACGAAATCATTCCTCTCGTATTGACTGCCGTGCTCGCGTCGATACCGGTCGCGTTGCCGGCCACGTTCACGCTCGCGTCGGCGCTCGGCGCGCGCGCGCTGGCAAAGGTGAACGTGCTGCCGACGCGCTTGTCCGCAGTGGATGAAGCGGCCTCGATGGAGGTGCTGTGCGCCGACAAGACCGGCACGCTGACGCAGAACGCGCTGACGGTGACGACTGTCCATCCCGCGCCCGGCTTCGACGAAGCGCACGTGCTGGCGCTGGCGGCATTGGCGAGTTCGGAGGGCGGCCAGGATCCGGTCGACCGCGCGATTCGTGCGGCCGCCGCGGGCAAGCCCGTTTCCGGCGCGCCGAAGCTGGTCAAATTCGTCGCGTTCGATCCGGCGAAGAAGATGTCCGAGGCGACCGTGACGGATACGGCGGGCAAGCCGCAGCGCATCGTGAAGGGCGCCTTCGCCGTCGTGGGCGCGCTCGCGCCGCCGTCCGCGGAATGGCTGCGGCTGCCAAGGAGCTCGAAGGCAAGGGCTTCCGGGTGCTGGCGGTCGCAGGCGGTGCACCGACGGCGTTGAAACTCGTCGGGCCTCGTCGCGCTGAGCGACCCGCCACGCGCGGACTCTGCCGCGCTGGTCAGCGAATTGCTCGGCCTGGGCGTGCGCACCGTGATGGTGACGGGCGATGCGCCGGAGACGGCAGCGAACGTGGCGCATGCGATCGGACTGGACGGCGCGACCTGCCCGCCCGGATCGATTCCGGAAGGCGTGCACCCCGAGACGTTCGCCGTCTTCGCCGGCGTGCTGCCGGAGGACAAGTACAAGCTCGTGAAGGCTTTTCAGAAGGGCGGCCACACCGTCGGCATGTGCGGCGACGGCGCCAACGATGCGCCGGCGCTGCGCCAGGCGCAGATCGGCATCGCGGTCTCGACGGCAACCGACGTCGCGAAATCGGCCGCGGGCATGGTGTTGACGGAGCCCGGCCTCGCCGGCATCGTCGCCGCGGTCACGCAGGGCCGCGTGATCTTCCAGCGCATCCTGACCTATACGCTAAATTCCATCACCAAGAAAATCGTGCAGGTGCTTTTCCTGGCGGCGGGCTTGATCCTGACCGGGCATGCGATCCTGACGCCGATGCTGATGGTCCTCATCATGGTCACCGGCGATTTCCTCGGCATGTCGATGACGACGGACAACGTGCGGCCATCGCCGACGCCGAACGCATGGCACATCGGCAGTCTGACGATCGCCGGTGTCGTCATGGGAATCGGCGAACTGGTGTTCTGCATCGCCGTCCTGATTTTCGGCGCATACCGGTTGCGGCTGGATGTCGCTACCCTGCAAACGCTCGCGTTCGTCGTCATCGTGTTCGGCAATCAGGCGACGACCTATACCAATCGCGAACGCCGGCGCCTGTGGTCGTCCCACCCGAGTGTCTGGCTCTTCATTTCGTCCATCGTCGATCTCGTGATCGCCGCCACGCTGGCCATCGCGGGAATTGCCATGAAGCCGTTGCCGGCGTGGGTGGTGGCGGTCGTCTTTGCGGCCGCCTGTGCGTTCGCGCTGGTCGCTGGATCTGGTGAAAGTTCCGGTCTTGCGCCGCCTGCACATCAACTGAGGAGAAGAACGGTCATGAAAATCGATGCAAATGAATTCAGAGTGCGCGAAGGCGACAAGGTCGATCTCAAGAAGTGGCCGACGCTCATCGATCCGGTGTACGACTCGAAGGAGCAATACCAGGAACTGCTGGGCGAGCATATCGCCCAGCTCAGTGCGCAACAGCAGCTTCTGTACGCATCGAATCGCCATGCCATCCTGCTGATTTTCCAGGCCATGGACGCGGCCGGGAAGGACGGCGCGATCAAGCACGTGATGTCGGGAGTCAATCCGCAAGGTTGCCAGGTGTTCAGTTACAGGCATCCCAGTGCCGCCGAGCTGCAGCACGATTTCCTCTGGCGCACCACGCGCGATCTGCCCGAGCGCGGCCGGATCGGAATCTTCAACCGGTCCTATTACGAAGAGGTGCTGATCGTGCGCGTCCATCGCGAGCTTCTCGCGAGCGAAGGTCTTGCGGATGCGCCGCGGAACCACAAGGCGATCTGGCACGACCGCTATCGCTCGATCGTGAACCTGGAGCGGCATCTGCATGCCAACGGCACCCGTATCGTGAAGTTCTTTCTCCACCTTTCGAAGGGCGAACAGCGCAAGCGCTTCCTCGAGCGCATCGACGAGCCGGAAAAGAACTGGAAGTTCAGTCTCGCCGACGTCACGGAAAGAGGATTCTGGAAGCATTACATGAAAGCGTACGAACAATGCCTCGCCGCGACGAGCACACGGGACGCGCCTTGGTATGTTGTCCCCGCCGACGACAAGGAGAACGCGCGGCTGATCGTTTCGCGAATCGTCCTCGACACCTTGGTGGAACTCAAAATGACGTATCCCAAGATGAGTGCCAAACGCCGCCAGGAACTGCTGTCGATCCGCAAGCGGCTCGCCAAGCGAGAATCCGGGCCGGTCGGACGTCTCGCCGTGGATGGCTGCGTCTTCGGGAACCGCGCGCGTCGGCGCCGCGATGACGCTTACGAGGTCCAGCGCCAATTTCGGATTTCCGGCATGTCCTGGCCGTGCGTGTCGATGTACTGCTTGTGCTCGATCAGTTTGTCCTTGAGCTGCCGCTTCAGGTAGATGCCCTTGTCGCCGGTCTGCGGCAGGCGATCGATGGCGTCCATCACGAGATGAAAGCGATCCAGTTCGTTCAATACCGTCATGTCGAACGGCGTGGTGATGGTGCCTTCTTCCTTGTACCCGCGGACGTGAATGTTGCCGTGGTTGGTGCGGCGATACGTCAGCCGGTGGATCAACCACGGATAGGCGTGGAAGGCGAAAATGACCGGCTTGTCCCGGGTAAAGAGCTCGTCGAAATCGATATCGCTCAAGCCGTGCGGATGTTCGATTTGCGGCTGCAGGCGCATGAGGTCGACGACGTTGACCACCCGGATTTTCAGGGCGGGCAGATGCTCGCGCAGGATGGAGACGGCTGCGAGCGTCTCAAGAGTGGGCACGTCGCCGCAGCAGGCCATGACCACGTCCGGCGCACTTTCTCGTTCATTGCTCGCCCATTCCCAGATGCCGATGCCCTCGGCGCAATGCTTGACGGCGGCGTCCATCGTCAGCCACTGCGGCGCCGGGTGCTTTCCCGCGATCACGACGTTGACGTAATGACGACTGCGCAGGCAGTGGTCGATCACCGACAGCAGGCAGTTGGCATCCGGCGGGAGATACACGCGCACGACCCCGGCTTTCTTGTTCACGACGAGATCGATGAAACCGGGATCCTGGTGGCTGAAGCCGTTGTGATCCTGGCGCCAGACATGGGAGGCCAGGAGGTAATTGAGCGACGCAATCTTGTGTCGCCAGGGCAGGCGTGAGGTGACCTCGAGCCACTTGGCGTGCTGATTGAACATCGAGTCGATGATGTGGATGAACGCCTCGTAGCAATTGAAGAGGCCATGCCGCCCCGTGAGCAGATAGCCCTCGAGCCAGCCCTCGCACTGGTGTTCGCTGAGCATTTCCATCACGCGCCCGCTGGGCGCGAGAAATTCGTCATCTGGCACGATCGCGGCGTCCCATTGGCGCCGGGTCGCTTCAAACAGCGCTCCGAGGCCGTTGGAGAGCGTTTCATCGGGACCGAAGACCCGGAAGTTCCGCGGCACGCTGTTCTGCTTCGCCACGTCGCGCAGAAATCGCCCAAGCACATGCGTGTCGCCGATGCCGCCCGCGCCCGGCACGGGCACGTTTTCCGCGTAATCGCGAAAATCCGGCATGCGCAGGTCGCGCATCAGCATGCCGCCGTTTGCATGGGGATTTGCACCCATGCGTCGTTCGCCCTTGGGCGCAAGTTCGGCCAGCTCCGCTTTCAGGCGACCTTGTTCATCGAACAGTTCTTCCGGCCGGTAGCTCTTGAGCCAGTCTTCCAGCAGCCTGAGGTGTTCGGGATGGGTGGCCGGGTCGGAGAGCGGAACCTGGTGTGCACGGAAAGTGCCTTCGATCTTCAGGCCATCGACTACCTTCGGCCCGGTCCAGCCCTTGGGAGACTTGAGCACGATCATCGGCCAGCGCGGGCGCGTCGCGCCTGCATTGGCGCGCGCGTTGCGCTGGATGCTCCTGATCTGCTCCACCACGGCGTCGAGCGTCGCTGCCATCGCTTCATGCATCAACGCCGGCTCGTGACCCTCGACGAAGTACGGCGTCCATCCGTAGCCGCGCAGCAACTGCTCCAATTCCTCGCGCGTGATGCGCGCCAGAACGGTCGGGTTGGAAATCTTGTATCCGTTGAGATGCAGGATCGGCAGCACCGCGCCGTCGGTGGCCGGATCCAGAAATTTGTTCGAATGCCACGCCGTTGCCAACGGCCCGGTTTCCGCCTCGCCGTCACCGACGACACAGGCGACGACGAGATCGGGATTGTCGAACACCGCCCCGAACGAGTGGCTCAACGAATAGCCGAGCTCACCGCCTTCATGGATCGAGCCGGGGCACTCCGGCGAGGCGTGGCTGGGTATGCCCCCGGGAAACGAGAACTGCTTGAAGAGCTTTTGAAGTCCCGCTTCGTCCTGGCTGATGTCGGGGTAGATCTCGGAATAGGTTCCTTCGAGGTAGGTGTTCGCCACGACTGCTGGGCCTCCGTGCCCGGGGCCGGAGACGTAGATCATGTCGATGTCGTATTTCTTGATCACCCGGTTCAGATGCACATAGACGAAGTTCTGTCCCGGCGTCGTCCCCCAGTGACCCAGCAGCATGCGTTTCACGTCCGCGATCGCCAGAGCCCGCTTCAACAGCGGATTGTCACGAAGATAGATCTGACCGACCGACAGGTAATTGGCGGCGCGCCAGTAGGCATCCATGCGATGCAGCAGGTCCGGCGCAAGCGTGTTGGCTTTCACGCGCGGAGTTGTCCGATTCGAGATTGCGCGAAGTTGCATGACAGTATCCGCCGCGTTTATTCCTTCTTGACCGGGTGGCCGCCGAACTCGTTGCGCATGGCGGCGAGCAGCTTGTCGGAGAACGAATCGGCATCGCGTGAACGCAGCCGCTCGATCAGCGAATGCGTGATCACCGGCGCGGCGACGTTGAGCTTGATGGCCTCGTCCACCGTCCAGCGGCCTTCGCCGGAATCGGCGACATAGGGTGCGATGCCGGCCATGCCGGGGTTCTTGCCCAAGTGCGTCCGCCGTGAGATCGAGCAGCCACGAACGCACCACGCTGCCGTAGCGCCAGATCTCGGCAACCTGATGCAGGTCGAGGCTGAATTCGCTCTTGTGCTGCAGGATCGAGAAGCCTTCGGCGTAGGCTTGCATCAGTCCATATTCGATGCCGTTGTGGATCATCTTCGTGAAATGGCCTGCGCCGACTGGGCCGACGCGGCCCCAGCCTCTGGTCCTTGCCAGGCGCCAGCGTTTCGAAGATCGGTCGCAGCCGTTCGACCACCGCTTCGTCGCCGCCGATCATCATGCTGTAGCCTTCGGCCAGGCCCCACACGCCGCCGCTGGTGCCGCAATCGACGTATTCGATTTCTCTCCCGGCGAAAGTTGCCGCACGGCGCAACGTATCTGTGTAATTGGAATTGCCGCCATCGATCACGATGTCGCCGGCGGCCAGCAGTGGCAGCAGATTCGTCAGCGTGACGTCGGTGATTTCACCGGATGGCACCATCAGCCACAATGCGCGCGGGACCGGCAATTTCGACACCAGCGAAACCAGCGAATCTGCGGATTCGGCACCCTTGTCTTCGAGGTCGTTGCGGGCGTCTGGTTTCGGGTCGAAGCCCACCAGCCGATGTCCGCCGCGCATCAGGCGCTGGGCCATGTTGGCGCCCATGCGTCCCAAGCCGATCATGCCGAGTTTCATGCGATGTCCCAGACCGTGGCGGGCGGACAATGCCGGCTTAATCCGATTCGAGCGAGCGGCGGATGCCGGCCCGGCGCGCTGTGGCACGAGCCATTTGCAAAATCGGCGTGCCCATCCTTGGCCGCGGATTCCATCCCTCGTTCTCGGCTGCGTGCAAGGCGATGATGATCGCGCCGTCGTCCCGCGTTGTCGGTGGTGCGGGCTGGGCGTTGTTCAACGCGCTGTCGATGGTGACGTTCATGGCGATCTTCGCATCGCCGCCCGTGCGACCGGTCCCTTCGCGCACGGACGGACTCTTGCCCCGGCAGCCGGGACGCTCCGCGACGTCAGTCGACTTGCCGATCGGTCGAATCCAGATTCGACTTCGCTGCGGCAATCGCCTGATCACGTGTCGAGTTGGCGTCTTGCTCGCACGGAGTTTTTTCCTCGGCATTGAGCATTCCGCATTTTTTCAGCGCGACTGACAGATCGCCATCGGCGCGGGCGATTGCGACGTCGTAGTCGGCCTTTGCCTGTTCCTTGGTTTGCTTCGTGGCAGCCTTGCCGATTGCACTGTTGGCGTTTGCCTGCGCGTCCGCGACTTTGGCGTTTCCTTGCTGCTGCGCCTTTGCCAACTCGCGATTGGCGGCATCGACGGAAGGCTGCGCATCCTGGCCGGCCTTGGCCACGTCCGCCGCACGGTCGCGTGCGGCCTGGTCGACGTCCGACTGGGTGGATCTTCCACATGCCGCAAGGGCGACCGCCATGGCGGCAGCGAGAATCTTCGATGTGATGTTCATGACGATATGCCTCTGGAGTGTGGGTTCCCGCTTTCGCCGCGAGCGGCGCCAATTCCGGAACCGGGTTGCGTCGATGAAGCCGATGCGCCGAATGCGCGGCGACACGACGTATACATTGCATCAATGTACGTGTTGCAGTCTGCGCGCATCGGCGGCACAACTCGGTACGCCAGCGCACACAGGAAAATGGCGCGCGGCGAATATCGATCAATCGGTGTGCGAGGACCTGCGCGGGTGGGCGCCAACGAAACGCACGGCAAATGCGTTCATTCCATCGCGGTTCGTGCCGATTTCCGATCGGGTCTGCTGCCGTTCGGCCTTTTTGGCTCGTATCGCGTTCTCAGCACGATGTCCCACAGCGGTGTGGTCACCCCGAAATTCGTGTCGGGATGATGATGGTGGATGTGATGATTCGCAGCCCAACGCCTGGCCGGCGGGTAACGAAAGCGGACGCCGTGGATGGCGCAGTGACTCAGTCCGTAGAGTGCATATCCTGCCGCCAGGCCGCCCGACAGCAGCAACGCGAATGTTGCCGGCAGGACGGTGGCGAAGAGCGCGGCCAGTACCAGCACGACCAGCGGCGGCACGAAAAATGGCAGGGAATCATGTCCCGCCGGATTCTGGTGATGCCTGCGGTGGCCTTGTTCGAGCATGCCCTGAGCAGAAGCGTGAAACAGCCAGCGGTGAAAGCAGTATTCGACGAAGCTGAAGAGGGTCAGCCCGGAAAAAACGATCATGGCTGCCGCCAGCGCATGCACGTCGTGACGCCGCATGCCGGCATACAGCAGGACGCCAGCGACGGTGGCGTCCGCGGCCAGTCCGATCTGGCTGTTCATCCGCGTGGTCGAAAGGCGTGCGATCGCCTGTACCAGCGCGCCTCTCGCCTGATCGGCGGCCGTCGCCGGGATCGCATATTTGCTCTCAAAGGATTCTTTCATGAGGCGGGCATCGGATGCGCGGCGGATACGTCAATAATTCGTATCCTACGCCGATGCGGTATCGCGGGAATCGAAATTTGCGGGCCGCCAGGAACGTACGCGCTCGATCGGGTAGCCCGACCAATGCGAGCGGAAGGCTCGTTCGACATAGGTTCCGCTCATCGCGACCTCGCGCCCGTCCAGGACGAATTCGACGAATTGGCCCTCCTGCGGCAAGCCGCTGGCGCTTCCGACCCATTGATCATGCATGGACGTATTCCTCTTGTGCGAACATTCCGACCGCGTTGGACGCCGAAAATGAACGTACAGGCCCGGCTCGCGGCCGCAGCATGCGCGCAGACTCCGCCCGTCTCAGTGCGATGACGCACGCAGAACGGTGGTAGTAGACTGGATAAGCCTGCGCCTTGCTCTGTACGCTGCCGAACATGCGTTGCCGATATCGGACATCAGAATCCTCCGGCCACGTCGAATTTTCGCATCAAAGACTCCATGTGAGCGCAGAGTCTTCCCATGCCGCCCGCGCCGGTCGATCCGAGACAGAACCACTTGCTTGCCGCGATTCCGAACGCGGAATGGGAGCGCTTCGCTCCCCATCTCGTTCCGGTGAAACTGGCGCTCGGCGAGGTTATCTACGAATCGGGCAGCGATCAGCCTTACGTCTATTTTCCGACGGACTCCATCGTTTCGCTGCTGTACGTGATGGAGGACGGCGCCTCCGCCGAGATCGCGATCGTCGGCAACGAAGGGCTCGTCGGCATTTCGCTGTTCATGGGGGGCGGGACGACACCCGAACCGCGCCGTCGTGCAAAGCGCCGGCCACGCGTTCCGAATACGGGCCCAGAATGTTCGCGACGAATTCGTTCGCGCCGGGCCGCGTGCAACTGCTCTTCCTGCGCTATACGCAGGCGTTGCTGACACAGATGGGCCAGACCGCCGTGTGCAACCGGCATCACACCGTGGACCAGCAGCTCTGCCGCTGGTTGCTGATGAGCCTGGATCGATTGCCGTCCGACGAGCTGGTGATGACCCAGGAACTGATCGCGAACATGCTCGGCGTACGCCGCGAGGGCGTCACCGAGGCGGCCGGCAAACTGCAGAGCGCGGGCGTGATCAAATACAACCGCGGTCGCATCCGGGTTCTCGACCGGCCGCGCCTGGAAGGCATGGCCTGCGAATGCTACGAAGTGGTCAGGAAGGAGTTCGCGCGCCTGCTGCCGTAGCGCAAGTTCGCATGCACGCTGCAATGTGCGTTGGCGGACAGACGACAGCTTCGCTGCGCGGCACGCTCGCCGGGTTCGATAGCCGAGAGCGTCATGCCAGCGCAGAGCGTCAATCCGCCGAATCAGTTGATTGCCGCGCTGCCCGCAGCGATGCGTGCGCGTTTTATCGACGATTGCACCCGGGTCAATCTGGCCCTTGGCAGCGTCCTTTGCGACGAGGGCGAGCGCATGCGCTACGTCTATTTCCCGATCGACAGCTTCATCTCCATGCTGAAGACGATCGATGGCCAGTCCACGCTCGAGGTCGGCATGATTGGCAGCGAAGGCATGTATGGGTACAACGTGATCCTGGGCCAGAGCCTCGCGCCGCTGCGCGCGTTGACGCAAGGCGCGGGCGTGGCGTGGCGCATGGAGCTCGCGACGTTTCGGCGCCGGCTGGGGGACATGCCGGCACTGCGCCGCCTTTTGCATTGCTATGTGGGTGTGTTGCTGCGCCAGCTCGCCCAGACGGCGGCCTGCACGCGCTTCCATGTGGTCGAAGAGAGGCTCGCGCGCTGGCTGCTGATGACCCAGGACCGCGCTCATTCGGACTCGTTCGATGTGACCCAGGAATTTCTGGCATTCATGCTCGGCGTGCGCCGCGTCGGCGTCACGACCGCCGCGGGCGCCTTGCAGTTGCGCAAGCTGATCCGCTACAAGCGCGGCAGCATGACGATCCTCGACCGCGGTCGACTCGAAGCGGTCGCTTGTACATGCTATCGATCCGATCTCGAAATCTATCGCCAAGGTCTGGCGGCGATTCGCAAGCATCCGCGCCCGTGAAGCGTTGATTTCGCCGGCCGCAAGCGGATCAGCGTCGATTTCTCGGCATGTTCTCGGCGGAACGCGCCGGTCGGCGGCCCATGGCCGGCTTGGTTGCATCGTGTCGGTCCGACGAATCCCTGTGTTGGCCGGCGTCGTTGCGTTCGGCGACATCGTGGTTTCCATCGATGTCCGATGCGTGTTCGGCATGGCGGAAGGGAATCGGATGATTGGTGGTGCGCTGATCGGATTGCATGACGTTGTCCTCAAGGCAGCACGCGGAGCCGCGTTCTCGCAGTTGCGCGAAGATCGCCGCTACGGAGCCGCGGTCTAGGATGCTGCGCCGATTTGCCGCCTTGCTCTGTGCGTTGCCATACATCCGGGGCGGGTGCATCTCTGCTTGCGCCGCAGCCAATGTGCGACACCGTACATACGGTGCGATCGAATTGTCCGATCATGCAATTTATGCCCGCTGTTCGTCGTAGGCGCGAGGCGAGCTTCTCGTGATTGTCGGATATATACGCAACAAATGGAAAGCGCTTAGCGGGACGCGGCCGGGGAAGTCGCCGGATGCAAGCGAGCCGCCTTTGCGGGCGGAGTTGTACAGCGCCGACCAGATGGAACAGCACGGCGAGTTTCTCGCCGGCATGCATCGGGATGTTCTCGCGCGCGGGGCGGATCGCCTGTTGCCGCGACTGGCCGACAACGAACGGGTATTGCTCCAGGCATCCAGGCTGCTGACCGAAGCGATCGAAGCCGGTCGCCGCATTGCGCCAGCCGGCGAGTGGCTGCTCGACAATTTCTATCTGGTCCAGGAGCAGATCCGCATCGCTCGGCTTCACCTGCCCCGGCGCTATAGCTGGGAATTGCCACGCCTGAAGACGGGTTCATCGGCTGGGTTCCCGCGCGTCTACGACATCGCGCTGGAATCCATTTCGCACGGCGACGGACGCATCGACGCGGAAGGACTCGCCTGTTTTGTTGCGGCCTACCAGCGCTCCACGACGCTTACCCTGGGCGAGCTGTGGGCCGTTCCGATCATGTTGCGCCTGGCCCTGATCGAAAACCTGCGGCGCGTCGCCGCGCGCCTCACGGCAGACCAGACCGACCGCAATCTGGCCGATTCGTGGGCGGCCCGGATTGCCGGCGCCGTGGAAAAGGATGCCAAGAACCTGATCCTGGTCGTCGCCGACATGGCGCGCTCGAAGCCACCGATGCACAGTGCATTCGTCGCCGAATTCGCGCGCCGCGTGCAGGGTCGCCACCATGCGCAGGCCCTGCCGCTGACCTGGATAGACCAGTCGCTGGCCGAATCGGGACTGACCACCGCGCAACTCGTTCAGGCGGAAAACCAGCAGCAGGCCGCCGATCAGCTGTCCGTCGGCAACAGCATCGGCAGCCTGCGTCTGCTCGGCAAGCTGGACTGGCGCGAATTCGTCGAGTCGATGAGCACGGTGGAGCGGATTCTGCGTTGCGATCCGGCCGGTTTCTACCGGGAAATGGATTTCGCGACGCGCGACCGCTATCGGCATGCTGTGGAAGCAATGGCCAGGAACGGCAGGCTGTCCGAGCCCGAAGTCGCGCAGGCAGCGCTGGATCTGGCGACACACGCCGGCGCCGGCAGCGACGAGCGCGCCGGGCATGTCGGTTACTATCTGATTGACGCCGGCTTGCCGCAACTCGAGCGCGCCGTGCACGCGCACTTCTCGTTGCGACGACAATTGCGCGACACGCGCCTGCGACTGTTCTTGTATCTCGGCGCGATCTTCGCAATCACGGCGACGGGTGCTGCGATCGCCCTGTTCAAGGCGCATCTTGACGGTGTGCACGGCTGGACGATGGTGTCGATCGCCGCGCTCTCCGCGCTGTGCGCCAGCCAGCTCGCAGTCGCGATCGTCAATCGCCTCGGCTGCATGCTGATCGCGCCGCACATCCTGCCGCGCATGGATTTTTCCGATGGCATCGCGGCGTCGGCGCGGACTCTGGTCGTGGTACCCGCGATGCTCGGCCGCACGGGCGCAGTGGATACCCTGATCGAAGCGCTCGAAATACGCTTTCTGGCGAACCGCGACGAATGCGCGTATTTCGGCCTGCTAACCGATTTCGACGACGCCTCCGAGGAAACGACGCCTGACGACGAACGCCTGTTGCGCGAGGCCACGCGTGGCATCGAGATGCTCAACGAGCAATACCGCAACGCCGACGGCTCGACCTGCTTCTTTCTTTTCCATCGCCCGCGTCGTTGGAATGCGCGGGAACGCGTCTGGATGGGGCGCGAGCGCAAGCGCGGCAAGCTTGGCGATCTGAACGCATTGCTGCGTGGCGCACCTCCCAACGCAAGCTTTTCGCAGGTGACGGGAACTATGGCCGTCTTGTCGGCGGTGAAATACGTCGTCACGCTCGATGCCGATACTTGCCTGCCGCGCGATGCGGTGCGGCGCCTGGCCGCAACGATGGCGCATCCGCTCAATCGCCCGCGATACGATGCGGCACGAGGGCGCGTCGTCGCCGGCTACGGCATCCTGCAGCCGCGCGCGATGGTCAGCCTGCCGAGTGCGCAGCGCTCGCGCTTTGCGCGGCTGCATGCCGGCGACGGCGGCATCGATCCGTACACGCGCGCCGTATCGGACGCCTATCAGGATCTGTTCGGCGAAGGCTCGTTCATCGGCAAGGGCATCTACGACGTCGATGCGTTCGAGCTGGCGCTCAAGGGGCGCCTGCCGGATAACCGCATACTCAGTCACGACCTGCTCGAGGGGTGCTATGCACGCTCGGGCCTGGTGAGCGACGTCGAGTTGTACGAGGACTATCCGCCAAACTACCGCTCGGATGCACGCCGCCGTTACCGCTGGGTCCGCGGGGACTGGCAGATCGCGCGTTGGTTGCTTCCACGCGTGAGCGCAATGGATGCACGCACCACGAGGAATCCGCTTTCCACGCTGTCGCGCTGGAAGGTCCTCGACAATTTGCGCCGCAGTCTGGTTCCGATCGCCTCGGTGCTGCTGCTGCTGTTAGGCTGGATCGCGTTGCCGTCGCCCGAATTCTGGACCCTGGTGGTACTCGGCGTGACGCTGATTCCCGCGCTCTCCGCCAGCCTGTTCGACCTGGCGCGCAAACCAAGAGAATCGCTGTTCAGACAGCATTTGAACGCATCGCTGCGTGTGATGGGCGAGTCCTTCGCGAGCATGGCATTTGCCCTCGTATGCCTGCCGTACGAAATGTATTTCAGCCTGGATGCGATCCTGCGCACGGGCGTGCGCATGCTGGTCACGCGGCGCAATCAGCTGCAATGGACGCCGTCGAGCGAGGCCGATGCGCATGCGCGCGCATCGCTCGCTGGCTCGATCCGCGCGATGTGGTTTTCGCCGGTGCTGGCGCTCGCGGCAGGACTGTATCTGTCGTATGCGCGACCGCAGGCGCTGATCGTCGCCGTATCCGTCCTGTTGCTCTGGTGCGCGGCGCCGGTGATCGAATGGTGGCTGGGCCGGCCGATGACGGCGCATGTCGCCGCACTGACTGCCGACGAGACGAATTTCCTGCGCAAGCTGGCCCGGCGTACCTGGGCCTACTTCGACAGCCTCGTCGCTGCAGACGATCACTGGTTACCACCCGACAACATGCAGGAACAGCCGATCGCCGCGATCGCGCACCGCACGTCTCCGACCAATATGGGGCTGGCCCTGCTGTCCCATCTGTCCGCATACGATTTCGGTTACCTTGGCATGGGTGCGCTGGTCCGGCGTTGCGGCAACACGCTCGATACGATGCAGGGACTGGAGCGCGAGCGCGGCCACTTCTACAACTGGTACGACACGCAATCGCTGCAGCCACTCACGCCCATTTATGTCTCCACGGTCGACAGCGGCAATCTGTGCGCGCATCTGTTCACGCTGCACGCGGGACTGCGCGAGCTGCCGGGCCAGTCCATCCTCGGTGTGCCGGTCTTGCACGGCTTGCGCGACACGCTCGCCATCCTGATCGATTCCGTGCGGACCGAAACCGCAATGGCAGCACGTGACGATGCGATTGCGTCATTCCTGAAGCAGCTGAATGTGGCCTTGCGGCAGCCGCCTGCAACGCTGATGACGACGTGCGCTGTGCTCGCCGATTTGGGTACGCAGGCCGCGGCGATCGTCGACAGCATGGCCTTGGCGGTGAATGACGGCGCGCGAGCGTGGGCCGTTGCTTTGCGCGATCAATGCCTCGATGCCCATAACGACGTGAAATACCTGCTGCCGTGGTTGGAGATTCTGCCGGTCCCGGCCGCGCTCGACGATGTTCTGCAGGAGGTGGCGATGCCGGTCTTGCGCGATCTGCCGGAATTCGCCGGCAATCTGCTCAGCGCAGCCGACGATCACGTCGCTGCGACGGCAGCGGACCGCGAGTGGCTCGATGCATTCCGGCGCGATCTCGCGGAGTCGAGCCGTCGCGCCGTCGCGCGCATCGCCGCGATCGACCGTCGCGCGCGGCAGGCATATCAACTCGCGCAGATGGATTTCAGCTTCCTGTATGACAAGGACCGCCATTTGTTCACGGTCGGCTACAACGTTGCGGACCGCCGGCCCGATGCCAGCTACTACGATCTGCTGGCGTCCGAGGCGCGACTGGCGAGTTTCGTCGCGATTGCACTCGGGCAGGTGCCACAGGAAAGCTGGTTCGCGCTCGGACGTTTGCTCACGCACAGCAGCGGCGAGCCGGTGCTGTTGTCATGGGGCGGTTCGATGTTCGAATACCTGATGCCGTTGCTGGTGATGCCGAGCTATGCGGATACGCTGCTTGATCAAACCTGTGCGGCAGCGGTGAAGCGGCAAATCGACTACGCGCGCCAATGCCGGGTGCCTTGGGGAATTTCCGAATCGGCTTATAACGCGGTCGATGTCGGCGGCATGTACCAGTACCGATCCTTCGGTGTTCCTGGCTTGGGATTGCGGCGCGGACTGGCTGCCGATCTCGTCGTAGCACCGCACGCGACGGCGCTCGCCTTGCTGGTCGCGCCACACGAGGCGACGCGAAATCTGCTCGCGTTGAAGGAACTCGGCGTGCTCGGGCAATTCGGATTTTTCGAGGCGATGGATTACACGCCCACGCGTCTGCGCCGCGGCGAGGCATTCGCGCTCGTGCGTTCCTTCATGGCACACCATCAAGGCATGAGCCTGTTGGCGCTCGCCGATGCCGCATTGGGGCGACACATGCGTAGGCGCTTCGCAGCGGAGCCGCTGTTTGCAGCCACCTTGCAATTGCTTCACGAGAGAGTACCGCGGCGCACGGCGGCCTATGTGCAAAGCACCGAATTGGCCGACAGCCGTGCCGTCGGCGAAGTCGAGGAGATGCCAGTACGCGTATACACCACGGCCACCACGCCGTGGCCAGGCATCCAGCTCCTTTCCAACGGCCGCTACCACGTGATGTTGACCAATGCCGGGGGCGGCTACAGCCGCTGCGGGGAACTCAGCCTGACGCGCTGGCGCGAAGATGGTACCTGCGACAACTGGGGCAGCTTCTGTTACCTGCGCGACGTGGACAGCGGCAAGGTCTGGTCGAACACGTTGCAGCCCACGCTTGCACCTGGCGGCCGTTTCGAGGCGACCTTCACCGAGCCGCACGTGGAATTCCAGCGCGACGACGACGACATCGAAACGCACACGGCTATCGCGGTTTCGCCGGAAGACGACATCGAATTGCGCCGCGTGCGCATCACCAATCGCTCGCGGATGCGCAGGACAATTGAAGCCACCAGTTATGCCGAGGTCGTGCTCGAGCGCGGCGTGGCCGACGAGATGCAACGCGCGTTCAGCAACCTTTTCGTCGAAACCGAGATCCTTCATCCGCGACCGGCGATCCTGTGCAGGCGCCGGCCGCGTTCCAGCACCGAGCATTGGCCGTGGATGCTGCATCTGATGACATTGCACGGGGCTGACAGCATGGATACGTCTTTCGAGACCGACCGCCTGCGCTTCGTCGGCCGCGGCAAAAGCACCGCCGATCCCCTGGCACTGCGCGAACCCGGCGTGCTTTCGGGCACACAAGGCGCAGTGCTCGACCCGATCGTTGCGATACGGCATCGCTTCGTGCTCGATCCGGAGCAATCAGTCACGCTGGACATTGTCACCGGCGTCGGCGAAAGCCGCGTGGCTTGCCTGGCGCTCGTCGAGAAATACCGGGACCAGCATCTGGGCGATCGCGTCTTCGATCTCGCTTGGACGCACAGCCAGGTGGCCTTGCGCCAGATCAATGTCAGCGATGCGGAAGCACAGTCTTACGGTCGCCTGGCAGGCCGCCTGCTGTACGCGAACGCCTCGCTGCGCGCCGATCCGAAACTGATCGCAAGCAACCTCCGCGGCCAGTCCGGCCTGTGGGGCTATGCAATATCCGGAGATCTGCCGATCGTATTGCTGCAAGTCAAGGATCAGGCAAACATCGAACTGGTTCGTCAGCTCGTCAAGGCGCACACCTACTGGCGCCTGAAAGGTCTCGCCGTCGATCTGGTGATCTGGAACGACGATCACGGCGGCTATCGTCAGGCGTTTCAGGAGCAAATCCTCGGTTTCATCGCCGCCAGTGCTGATAGCGGTCTCATCGATCGACCGGGCGGGATTTTCGTACGCCCCGCCGAGCAGATCGCCATCGAGGATCGCATCCTGTTGCAAGCGGTGGCGCGTGTCATCATCTCCGATTCGCGCGGCAGCCTGGCCGAGCAGGTCAAGCTGCGCGATCCGCTCGAACTGGCGACCCCGCGCTTTCTCGCAAAGCCGATCAAGCGCGCCGATGAACACGCGATTGGCATGCCGCCGGCGGAACTGTCCAGGCGCGAACTTATGTTCGACAACGGGCTGGGCGGATTCAGTGCCGATGGACGCGAATACGTCATCACGACGAGCCGGAACTCGACGACGCCAGCTCCCTGGGCCAACGTGCTGGCGAACCCGGAATTCGGCAGCGTGGTCTCACATAGCGGCGGCGCGTATACCTGGGCTGGAAACGCGCACGAATTCCGCCTTTCGCCCTGGTACGACGATCCGGTCGGCGATCCATCCGGCGAAGCGTTCTATCTGCGTGACGAAGAAAGCGGCCGCTTCTGGTCGCCATCGCCCTGGCCGAGTTGCGGCGAGACGGCGTACGTCATCCGGCACGGATTCGGCTACAGCGTGTTCGAGCACACCGAGGATGGCATCCGCACGGAACTGTGGAGCTACGTCGCGCTGGACGCACCGGTCAAGTTCTCGGTCGTCAAACTGCGCAATCTGTCCGGCCGCACGCGGCGCCTGTCGTTGACCGGCTACGTCGAATGGGTGCTGGGCGACCTGCGCTCGAAATCGGCCATGCACATCGTGACCGAGATCGATGCGAACGGCGGCGCGCTGCTGGCACGCAACGCGTTCAACTTCGCGTTTGCTGATCGCTTCGCCTTCTTCGACGTCGACGATGCGCTGCGCACGATCAGTGGCGACCGCTGCGAATTCATCGGCCGCAACGGCACGCTGCAGACGCCGGCCGCCATGTCGAACGCGCGCCTGTCGGGGAAAACCGGCGCGGCGATGGATCCGTGCGCGGCGATACAGGTGCCGGTCGAGCTGGCGGCAGGGCAGTCGCGCGAAGTCATATTCCGGCTCGGCAGCGAACAGGGTGTGGAAAAGACCAGCGCGCTGATTTCGCGCTTGCGTACGTCCGGCACCGCGCGCGCGGCGCTCGACGCCGTTCGCGAATACTGGAAACGCACGCTGGGTGCCGTGCAAATGCGCACGCCGCAGCCGGGACTGGACGTGCTGGCCAACGGCTGGCTGCTGTATCAGACCATCGCCTGCCGCCTCTGGGGACGCAGCGGCTACTACCAGTCCGGCGGCGCGTTCGGTTTCCGCGACCAGTTGCAAGACGCGATGGCACTGGTGCATGCCGCGCCCGCGCTGCTGCGCGAACATCTGCTGCGCTGCGCATCGCGTCAGTTCAAAGAGGGTGACGTGCAACACTGGTGGCATCCACCCGCCGGGCGCGGCGTGCGCACGCGTTGCTCCGACGATTATCTTTGGCTGCCGCTGGCGGTGTGGCGTTATGTCTCCTCGACCGGAGACACCGGCGTTCTCGCCGAACGCTGCGCTTTTCTGGATGGCCGCGCGCTCGGCGCCGGCGAGGAATCCTATTACGACCTGCCGACGCCATCGAGCGAGACCGCCGATCTTTACGAACATTGCGTGCGGGCTATCCGGCACGGCCTGAATTTCGGTGTACACGGCCTTCCCTTGATGGGCTCCGGCGACTGGAACGACGGCATGAACAACGTCGGTATTCATGGAAAAGGCGAGAGCGTCTGGCTGGCTTTCTTCCTTTATCACGTGCTGACCCGATTCGCGGACGTGGCCCATCTGCGCGATGATGGCAAGTTCGCCGCCAAGTGCCTGAGCGAGGCGGCGACATTGCGCGGCCAGATCGAACTGCATGGCTGGGACGGCAACTGGTATCGACGCGCCTATTTCGACGACGGCACGCCGCTGGGTTCGTCTGTCGATCCCGAATGCCAAATTGATTCAATCGCGCAGAGCTGGTCGGTGCTGTCCGACGCCGGCGATCCGGCACGCATGCGCGGTGCGATGGATTCGCTGGACCGGCATCTGGTCGACCGCGAGCACGCGCTGGTCAAATTGCTGGAGCCGCCGTTCGACACCTCGAATCTCGATCCCGGCTACATCAAGGGCTACGTGCCGGGCGTGCGCGAAAACGGCGGTCAGTACACGCATGCGGCGATCTGGGCGGCGATGGCATTCGCTGCGCTCGGCGACGCCGAGCGTGCCTGCGAGCTGCTCGGCATGATCGATCCCGTCGGTCATTCGAACTCGCCGCAGGCTGCGGCGGTTTTCAAAGTGGAACCTTATGTCGTCACCGGCGACGTGTATGCGGCCGAGCCGCACGTAGGCCGCGGCGGTTGGAGCTGGTATACCGGTTCGGCAGGCTGGATGTATCGAGCGATCACGGAGTCCATACTCGGACTACGGCTCGAAGCCGGCCGCTTGCGCATCGCCCCCTGCATACCGAAAAGCTGGAGCGGATTCGAGGCAACGTATCGCCACGTCGACACGACTTACGCGATCGTGGTCGTGCAGAAAGAAGCTGCTGCCATTTCGATGCGCGTTTCGCTCGATGGCGAAGAACAGCTCGAGCCGGTGATCGCATTGCTGGACGACGGCAAGACGCATAGCGTCGACGTTGCGATGACATCCGCCCCGGCAAGTTGAACGTCGCCACGTGACGCGCTGTGCTCGCTGCCGCACGGACATGTCCGGCCCATTGCGCGCATGCTGACCGTTTCGTCGCACCGGAATAAGGAATCGGCATGGGCAGGCAGGCGGAAAAGATCTACACACAACTCGGCGATATCGCGCGCATACAGCGGTTTGTCGTCGCGTTGCCCAGTCAGGCCCGTGTCCGGATCACGATGCAAAATGGCGACATCATCGTCGGTACCGTCACCGAACGACCGGCCGCGCAACTGTTCGAAGACGCATCCGGCGCCACGGGCATGAATGCCCAGGTACGCCTCGATGACCCGACCGCGCCGGCATGGAAAGCATACCCGTGGCTTGGCAGCATCGAGCGCGTGGAAAGGTTGATCGAAAACTGACGCCGTATTTGTTGGATCTCAATTTCGCAGGCCGTGCGGGTTTGCGAAGCGCAATGTTGCCCAGCGAACGGACCCGGCGATTGATGTCTGTCACGCTGCATGGTTCGTTCATCGTTGAGAGCATTTAATGAATATCAAGAAAGAGGACCTCGGGGAAATCCGCGCAGTTGCCGCAACCAAGAGCGCTGACGTGGTGACAACGCGTGCCCAAACAGACAGAGTCAGCAGACGACCGCAGCGTGGAAACAGCAAATCAACGACTTGGGATCGCCATCGACCGGGTCACTTCTGGCTGCAGGGGCAAGGATAGTGCGCAATTTGAGCGCACCGCCGAAGCTCAAGTGGATTGCGCGTGCACGAATGAATTGATCAAGCGCACCCGCATATTCGGATGCGCATCGAGCGCTCCAATCGTGCCCGTCGGCTCGTCGGTCAGACCGATCAGTCGCGCTACCCGGAAGCCCATGCACTGCGGAGCACGATGCGTCGCGGTCGGCAGGCATGGCGTTGGCAGGCGGCAGTGCTATCGCGTCGACCATCGAAACAATCTCAGATTCTGCCCAGCACCAGCAGCACGATGACAATGATCAAGACTATGCCCAGCCCGCCGCTCGGGCCATATCCCCAGCTCCGGCTGTGCGGCCAACTTGGAATTGCTCCGATCAAGAGCAACACAAGAACGATCAACAGGATTGTGCCCAAGGTCATTTCATTTCTCCTTGATTACAAATGAATGTTCCCGGTGCCAAACAGTCCGACCAGACCGATGACGATCAAGTAAATGGCGACAATGTAATTCAGCAACCGCGGCATGATCAGAATCAGGATGCCGGCGATCAGCGCAATCAACGGACCAATGCTCAGATGCAGGTTCATGGTATGTCTCCTTTTGTCGATCGACAGGCCATTGCCCGAAGTGGGCGCTCACGCGACAGGGTCCGCGCCGACAAATTCGATGTATTGTCATGTCCGCGCATGGTAGTCAAAGCCGCTGTGGTCATCGGTTCGGTAGCGAACACAGCGCGGCGCTGCGCGCCACTGCACTTGCCGGCGTTCTCAGTGCAGCGACTACGCGCTCGGCGATGCAGCGTCGCCGACTTCCGGAACCTCTGTCCTAGCGGAGCGCGCAGTGGTGGTCGGCTGACTTGGCAGCATTGTCCACAGCGCGGCAAACAACGCCGGTGCGGCGCGAGAACGTGCCAGCCGCGCGCCTGTGTCAAACAAGGCTGCACCCACCCGTGACCAGCGGTTCGGCGGCACTGCCACCAGGGTAAAACCTCCAAGCAAGCCAGCGCCAATCAGCAAGAAGAACCGATGGCGCCCCAACCGCTCGCGCCAGCATTGCCAGTGTCCCGCCAGTTGCTGCTCCGCGCGATCCAGTTCCGCACGCGCATAACGTATTCGTGCACGCGCACTATCGCGGCTCATGGATCCGCTCCGCTGCCCGCGCCAGGGCAGCGCGGCTTTCCGGCAAGGTCAGGTCGCGCACCCAGCGCCGCAGTTGCTGCAGCATGAGTCCAAGCGCCAGGAATTGCGCTCCGGCCCCTATCAGCACGGCCAGCAACCAATTGTCTGTATAGATGTGCGCGACTGCGACAAGCAAGGCGCAAAGACCAAGCCACGCGCCCAAGCCGACGACAGGTACCGCCAGCGTGCCGACCAGCAGCCAACGCAGACTGCGTTGCGCCAGGGCAAGTTCGAGATTGAGCAGGCGCGACCCGGCGCGCAGCAGATCCCGGGTCCCGGTCGTCAGCGGAACGCTCGCGTCATCGACGCGAGCGGTGGTCGCATCGCCCGACGCTGATGCACACTCGGAGGAAGCGTTCATTGGGCCTGCTCAGCGACGCAGCACACGCGCGACCAAGATGCCGGCAACAAAGGCGACCCCGAACACGGCCAGCGGGCGCAGTCGCGCCTGTTTGGCTATTTCACCGCTGAGCTCCTTGCTGTTGTCGAGCAGGCGTCGGCCGAAATCACGCAGCGTATCCTGCAACTGCTCGCGCCGATCGTCGAGCGCTTCCGCGCCATTGCCAAGGCGCGTTGCGGCCGCAGCCACGCCGTTTTCGATTTCATCCGCAGTTTTGTGGATTTGATCCTTCATCTGTTTCGCGTTCATGGTGATTTTTCCTCGATGGGTTGGGTGCCTGAGACACGCGGGCCTTTGCAGCAACTGCAATGGCCCGCAGCATCCTTGTTGATATCAGTGCAGCATGTGTTCGAATTCCCTGACCTGCATTTCAGCCTTTTCCCTGGCGATCCCGTAGCGTTCCTGCAGTTTGCCGACCAGATATTCGCTGTGGCCGTCGAGCTTGTTGACGTCGTCGTCGGTGAGTTTGCTCCATTTTTCCTTGAGCTTGCCGCGCAATTGCGACCACTGGCCTTTGATGATGTCCAGATTCATTTCAAGACTCCTTTACAACTGAGATGGTTGAACAGCCGGGCCGAGGCCGGTTGACCAGGCCTTGGGACCGCAGGCGGCCTCGTGCTCCTTTCCGACTGACAAGTACTACACGTTACACGTTGCCACGGCGCCGACCGAAGATCAGCGAGACGACAAACAGGGCGACAAACACGAGAGAAGAGGACTTTCGCGATTCCGACCGAGGCGCCAGCGATGCCGGTGAAGCCAAGGATGCCCGCAATCAGGGCGACGACCAGAAAGACCAGAGCGTAATGCAACATGACAAAACCTCCTGCTAGTGACTCGACAGCACATCGCGCCGGAGCGCGTTTATGAATCTCGAAGATGGCGGATGCGAAGCACGGCACTCCGTATTCAACATTGCTTGAATGTGAGGGCGCTGTATCAGTCGATATCGCATGATCGATGCGTCATACGCGCCGTGCATGACGCAGACTACGCGCACGGATCACGTGGTTCGGTACGTCAGCCCACATAGCAGACCGTGGCGAGAGATGCGCATCACGCCCCTGCCGCCGTGGTGGCCATGTGTGCGATGACGTACATACAACGCAGCCGCAGAAGCCGATCATGCAATTCGCCATCCCAGATGTCCGCTGCGGTCGCAGCGGCAAGCAGACGAACGCACATGAACTGGTTGGCGGTCCGGCGTTACCGCCCGGCCCCACGGAACATTCCACTCGCCAATCGCCCAGGCCTCCCGTCATCACGACGCGGCCGCGCGGAATCCGCGCAAGAATCCCATCAATGGAGAAGTCCCATGACACGCAAGAGAAATATCGCCAGTGCGCTCGTCGCATTCGCGGCAATCGCCGCCTGTACCGGCCATCAGGTACGCGCCGAAGGTTCGGCCGAACTGGATTGCAAGCTGACCTTTTCCCTGTCCACCTGGTCGGCGATTTACAAGCATTCCGAAGGCCACGGCATCGTCACCTGCGAGAACGGCAAGTCGATGCGCGTAAACATCGTCGCCAACGGCGCAGGCCTGACCGCCGGCAAGTCGCATATCGATGGCGGAACCGGACGTTTCTCCGACATACATCGCATTTCCGATGTCCTCGGCTCATACGCCCAAGGCGAAGCACATGCCGGCGTGGTCAAGTCCGGGACGGCGCAGGTACTCACGAAGGGCGACGTCTCCCTGGCGCTCGCCGGCAACGGTGAAGGCGTCGATCTGGGCATCGACATCGGCAAATTCACTCTCAGCCGCAGGAACTGAAAGCCGGATGCGCCACGCGCACCCGATCGGCAGGGACGCAACCTCTTCCAGGGATGGTTCACGTAATGGAGAAGGATCATGCAGGTGAACAAGAGCAAGGATCTCACGAAGCCAAAATCCGGCCAGGATCAGAAGCGCGATACCGCCGCGGCAACCCCGGTCCGCCACGAGGAACGTCATCGCGACAGCAAGGACAAGGCCGTCAACGACAGATCCGGCACGCAATGATGCGGCGCACGTAGCCGTCAAGTAGGTTCGTTTTCCCTGCGCGTAATCGCACGGGCGCGGGGTTCGGCAACATGGCCGGACCCCGCATTTGACGTACCGGAGCGTCAGATCCATTTGACGCTCATTCGCTCGCGAGGACTCGGCCACTTACCGGTAGATCGCAACGTTTTCGAGCTTGGTAAAACGGATTGAATCGCGTTTCTCATTGCGGAATCGAAATGCAAACAACCAGCAGCGCGCCCATTCCCGATCGTCGCCCGCAATGCGCGATCGCACCGGAAGACGATGAAAAACCCATTGGTCGAATAGTCGATGTTCCGCGCAACGACGCGACCAATGGGCTCACGACATCCGCAATGAAGGCGCGCAAGGCTATCAATATTCTCGCCTGGCTCCGCCTGTTGTTTGCCAACAATCGCGCCGGCCTGGCACGCCTTCAACGCCGCATCCAAGCGCTCGAGAACGAAAATTGCCGATTGCTTGCGGCCCTTGCCGAACTTTCGCACAAAGAAGCCGAGTCGAGTTACCTGGCTTACCATGACAGTTTGACGGCGTTGCCGAATCGCAGATTGTTGATCGATCGATTCCGGCAAGCGACCTTCCATGCCGAGCGGCATCAGGAGCAGGTGGCATTGCTGTTCATCGACCTCGATCGCTTCAAGCGCGTCAACGACAACTGCGGGCATGTAGTCGGCGACAAGGTTCTGCAGATGGTTGCAACGCGCATCCAGAGAGCCATTCGCGCCACCGACACGGCATGCCGCTATGGTGGTGATGAATTCGTGGTAATGCTGCCCGAGATCGCATCCGCGGCCATCGCGGTCGATCTTGCCGACAAGATCAGACGCCACCTCGGCCAGCGCTATGTGATCGACGCCCTCGTCATCGACCTGAACGCGAGCGTTGGATTCGCCGTCTATCCCCGCGACGGCCACGTTTTGGAAATGCTGGTCGGACACGCCGGTGCCGCCATGCAACGCGTCAAGCACAAACGTCACGGTGTGCCGGCGGGAAGCGGCGGGTTTGACGTGAATGGGTTCCTCGAGAATCGCGCTGCAGCAAGCGTTGTGAAGCGCTGAACGCCGAATTTAGGCAATCGTCGGCAACCGCGTGTCTGGAACATTCGTCATCGCATGCGCGGCCGGGGAAACAGGGTATGCGCAGATCGCCACGTCGAACCACACTGCGGGTCGATATGCACGCGGCAATGTCCGCTGGCGCACAGATGGCCGAGGATGGTACGGGTATACGTTTTTCGCGGGACCAAGATCCCGCACTCCAACGAAACGCCGCGCGTGAGCGCCGCGCTGTACGGACAGCAACTTGGCCAGGATGGCTATCGGGGCAGTTGCAAACTGCATGGCGCCGGGCTTCCTTCCCCAGGTTCGGCGCCTTTTTCGGGTCATGCACGCGATCCGGGGTCATGAAGCCGAATTCACTTTGGATTCGTTCCATTTCCTGTGATCGCCGATCCCGGCAACGCAGCACCAAGACCCACGGCACGCTCGATCCGAGACGCTATGTGCGGTATCGAACGGAAAACTGCGGAAAGGGTGGCGATGATGTAGAGACGAAGTCCAAAACAAGTCGAGCGCAGGACCTGCCGGAAATTCGGCGAGGCCTCGCCTTGTTCAATCCTATCCTGCTGATTGTGGAGAAAGTTGCATGAGCGATCCTACCAGTTCCATCCCTCGATTTCGAATGGTTGTAACTGCAAGCCTGGGACTCGTCGCGATTCTCCTGGCTTCAGCCCCGGCATTCGCTGCGGTGGCCCCGCCATTGGGCGCAGCTCAGAGTTTCGCCGTTCTCGGCGCAACCCCGAACGTGAACAATACCGGCCCGACCGTAGTGACCGGTGATCTGGGCGTATCGCCTGCTGCCGCAGTTATCGGCTTTCCGCCGGGAACCGTGATTGGAACGATACACGCGGCGGATGCGACGGCGGCAAGTGCGCAAAGCGCCAACACCACCGCGTACGGTGTTCTCGCCGGTGAGGCGTGCAACACCAGCTTCGGCGTTCCCACAGATCTGGCGGGAATGACGCTCGCCCCGGGTGTCTATTGTTTCGCGTCATCGGCCGCAAACACGGGATTGCTCCAGCTCGACGCCATGGGCAACGCCAATGCAGTGTGGGTCTTCCAGATCGCCAGTACACTGATCACGGGATCCGCCTCGACGGTAAGCGTTATCAATGGCGGCCAGGCGTGCAACGTTTTCTGGCAGGTGGGCAGTTCCGCAACTCTCGGAACAACCACGACGTTCGTCGGCAATATCCTCGCGCTCGCGAGCGTCACCTTGCAAACCGGCGCATCCCTGTCCGGCAGGGCCCTGGCGCAAACCGGCACCGTCACGCTTGCAAGCAACTCGGTCTCCGTATGCAGCCTCGCCGGTTCGACGGCTCCTACAACGCTCACTACTCAGGCCTCGCCCGCCGTTGAGTTGGGCGGCCTCGATTCACGATACCGCCACCCTCAGCGGCGGAGTGGCCCCCACCGGCTCGATCACGTTCGAGTTGTTCGGACCCAACGACGCCGCCTGTACCGCCACACCCGCCTTCACTTCAACCGTGACAGTGGCCGGCAACGGCAGCTACGTTTCCGCCAACTTCACGCCTTCATTGGTGGGTACCTATCGATGGATTGCATCCTATAGCGGCGATGCCGCCAACGCTGCTTCGGCAACAGCCTGCAACGACGCGAACGAAAGCGTGTCGATCTCGACAGGGGCCGCCCAAGTCGGCCCCACTCCCACCCTCTCCGCGTGGGCCACGGTCTTGATCGCAGCATTCCTCTCTCTTGCGGGCCTCGTGGCGATGCGCATGAAGGCAGGGTAATCGTCGCAGGCAATTCGATCGAGAAGGCGCGGCGTGTGATGCGCGTATTTACGTTGGACAAGAAAATTCAGGGCTTCAACATGCATGAAAGTGTGTAAGCACAGCTAAGGAGAACGCGAATTTCCATCGGGACAACTCTGCGGATCGTACTGGTACTCGTGACGATCGGCGAATTCCCGAGTTGGGATTACGGCCGTTCATGGGCTACGCCCCTGCTGGCCGCATGGGTGGCGTTCTGCTGATTGTGCTCGTACCGGTGTTGTTGGGCGAATTTGAATTGCCCCGCGGCGAACAGTCACGTTGGTTGCCGATTGTCAGAGGGCATTGATCCATCCAATGCATGCCCGCTGTCCAAGCTTCGACAGCAGACGTGACGGGAATCGAGATTACTTCGGAGGACGGAATATGCGTCACTTTGCCATAGCATTGATCATGCTTCTTTACGTGGCCGGGCCGGCCCACGCTCAGATCAGCGTCGGCATCAGAACTCACGATGTAAGCATCGGATTCAACGTGTCCTCGTATCCGAGGATGGTGGCCATACCGGGCTATCCGGTCTACGACGACCCACAAGTCGATCGAATTATTTCTTTTATGACGGTTTGTATTGGGTCTTCCAGGACGACAACTGGTACTCGAGCGCGTGGTACGACGGGCCGTGGGACTTGATCGGACCGGAAGATGTACCGCTGTTCGTGTTGCGCATCCCTGTGCGCTACTACCGCCATCGGCCGTCCTATTTCAGCGGCTGGAGTTTGAATCTTGCGCCGCGTTGGGGCGAACACTGGGGTCGCGACTGGGAACAGCGCCGCAGTGGATGGGACAGATGGGATCATCACTCCGTCCCCCGTGCCGCGCCGCTGCCAAGCTATCAAAGGCAGTATTCCGGCAGCCGTTACCCGCGAGCGACGGATCAGCAGTATTCGATCGAGTCCCGCAACTATCGCTACAAGCCGCGTGAGGCGATAACGCAACAGTACTTCCAGAGGCGCGCTGTTCCGAATAGTTCGCGTCCGAAGACGCCGCCACCGGCACAGACTCCGCGGCCGACCGGTACCCAGAACCGAACCCAGACGCAGACGCAAGTGCAGCAGCAGCGGCAGCAACAAGCCCAGGACAAGGCCAAAGTGCAGCAGCAAAACCGTGCGCAGAAAGCGCAAGCTCAGCAGCAAGGCAGCGCGCGGATGTCCAACGGCAGACGCAGCAGAAGCAGACGCAACAACGGCAACAACAAGCCCAGGACAAGGTGCAAGCGCAGCAGCACAATCGTGCGCAGAAGTGCAAGCTCAACAAAGGCAGCGTGCGAACGTCCAGCGGCAGACGCAGCAGAAGCAAACGCAACAGCAGCAAAAACAAGCCCAGGACAAGGTGCAATCGCAGCAGCACAATCGCGCGCAGAACGCACAAGTGCAGCAGCAACAGCGTGTGAACGTCCAACGGCAAACGCAACAGCAGCAAAAGGGCGCTCAGAACCAGCCACGCCGGCAACAACAACCTGCGAAGCCTGCGCAAAAAGGCCAAGGCCCCGAACGAAAAGCGAAGACCGGCTCGCAAGACAAGCAAAAGGACGACAAGACGGACGGCGGGCCGGGCAATACGAGATAACCCAGGCACATCCGCGCGGGGATCTGGGGATTCCCGCGCGAATGTTGCAGGTGCCGCGCCGCGAGAACACTTTTTTCATCGGCCGAACGTGCGCTGTTCGGCATCACGCAGATCGGCGAGGAATTCGCGCCGGTCCACTGCTATCGAGGTGGTCTTGCCGGAGCCGGCCGAACGCTGGATCAGGAATTTCTGTCCGGCGCCGTCGCGGATGGCCGCAACGAGTTTGCGCGTCACGTCGAGTCGGCGATAGCGCGGGAAGATCAGCGCCTTTATCTACTTTTTCTCGTTGCGCGGCGTGACGAGATAACCACCGATGATTTCGAGCCAGCTGTCGCATTGCCAGACCTGCTCCCACAGGTACGCCGTGCGGAAACCTTCGCGCACCGGATTGCCGGCACCGCCATGGTCGCCGAGGTTGAGCTGCAGGAAGTTCGTCTGCGCGTCCGGCTGAGATGCGTCGTCATGTGCGCACTTCGCTCTGGCTTACCGCGAAATGAACGAGCGCGCCGCGCGGGAAAGTCGAGCAGCGGTTCGGCGTCGCCTTGTCCTTTCGGCTTCGGGTTGCGATCGAAGCGGTATTGATCGACCGCGTCGTCGACGCTCTGGGTGAAGTCGCTGTTCAGCTCCACTGTCGCGACGGGAATGCCGTTGAGGAACAGCGCCAGGTCGATGGCGTTCTCGTTGTGGAGCGAATAGCGCACCTGACGCGCCACGCGCAGGCGATTCGTGGCGTAGCGCGCTTGCAGAACGGGATTCATCGCCAACGCGGGCTTGAGCTGCGACATAGCCAACGGGCGACGCAGGCCGAGCAACTCGACACCATGACGCAACACATCCAGCGTGCCGCGTTCATCGATCTGCTTGCGCAGCCGATCGAGCATAGTCGTTTCGGCGGCCGCACCATGACTCTTCGTCGAGGCTCCCAGCCTCGCTCGGCTGCGTTTCCCGCACCCAGGCGAGCACGTCGGGGGCAAACAGCGCGCGGGCACGATCGTAGTGCTCGGCATCGCCTTCGGCGTGCCGCCACCCCTGCGCACCGAGGTACTCGGCATATCGGTTCCTCGAAACGAATTTCGTGATGAAGATTCATGCCGTCCCCCGTGCGGCCAGTCGCCGCTCGATCCAGTCGCTGCGCTGGCGCAGCGTCGCGCCGATGCGCCGCTCCGCAATCTTTTTGCGAAAGCTCGAGTTCTTGCGCTAGTTCTTCTGTGCAGGATTCCGCCGTCGCCGCCAGTTGCAGGGCGCGGCGCCGCAACTGGCGCGGCGTTCAGGCCGACCGCTTCGCACAAGCGCTGCCAATGCCGCGCCTGCACCCATTCAGGCCGGCGTTCGCTGCCGATCGACATCGCCATGTCGGCGGAGAGCCGCGGCCAGTAGCCGAGTGCGAGCAGGTCGTAGGTCGGTGCAAGATGCAGGCGGCCATCATCCCCGTACAGCATTGCGACATTCTTCGCGTGCGCATCGGCATTGCCGATCAGAAAATTGCATAGCAGCCAGTCGACCAGGGCGAGGCGGTCAAGCGCGGGACTGGCGCTGTGTGCATCCACCTGCGCGAACATGTCCGAGATGCCCGGCCCGCCTTCGCTCTCGTATTTCTGGTCGGGCAGAATGCCGGTGAGCTGACACATGTCCAATTGATGCAGGCGGCGTATCTTCTTGTCGTCCACGACGCGATCGTAGCGCGCGATGAGCAGCATCGGTTCCGGGTCAGTCAGCACGGTGGTCGCCGAAACGTTCAAGCCGAGCGCCGCGGCGAAGCGCAGGCAGGACGCCTCGTTGAGAACCGCATCGGGATATTCCGCTTCCGGCTGCAGCGCCGGCTTGAGGATGTGCGTCGATGGCGCTCCGTGCTGCGGCAGCCACAGTTTTTTGCCGTCGTAGCGGACCGGAATCTCTTGTTCTGCGCCCCCGCGAGCGACAACCGCAGGGCATCGTGCGCCTGCAGCAGCGGAATGTTCGCACGCAGACTCGCCAGATCCTTGCGCAGAGCGGCACGCGTGTACGCGGCGTAGTCCAGGCTTCGGGCGCGTGCGCGCTTCGCTCGCCTTCCGGCACGATCTCGAACGCGCCGGCGCATTCGCGGCCGAACGCTTCGAGCAGGCGGAAAGCGTTGCCGCGCGGGAGGCGGCGCAGTTTGCAAAGCGTGTCGAGCAGATTACCCTCGGGCAGCAGGTTGGCGAAGAAGAACAGCACCTCCTCGCCACGCCAGGGTTCCTCACGCAGAGGCAGACGCGGCGACAGCGCAAACGCGCCGGTACGCGCGAGCCACCTGGCGTCGTAGGCGAATTCAAGTTCACGCTCGGCCGAACTGAGGCGGCCGACGAGAGCGCGCTCTGTGCAGGACGGCGAGCATTAACGTGCCGCCAGTTGCAACACAAGGCCCAGTGTTTTCCATACCTTGACCGCATGGCCGAGCGACACCCCGGGGCGGCCGTTTTCGAGTGCGATCACCTGTGTCACGGCCCACACCCGACACCAGCGCAAGCTGCGCCTGCGTCAGACCCTCGCGCGCGCGCGCGCCGCGCGCACTGCGCCTGCGAGCGCGAGCAGGTCCGCGTTGTTGCCACGCTGCGCGTGCTTGCGGGCACTGCCAGAAAAGTTGGCTTTAACCGACTTCATACGCAATACTCCGGCCTTACGATGAAAGTCGATAAAATACGACTTTCGTTGATTAGGTGCCGTTCTTACGCCAAATGTCGATTATAGTCAACTTTCATACCCGTTAGGGCTGGGAACATTTTGCATGAGCCTCAATGCCGCGCAGCGGCGGGCGCTGTTGGCGCATCCGGTCGGCTGGATCGCCTGCGGTTTCGGTTCGGGTCTGAGTCCGTTCGCGCCCGGCACCGCCGGATCGTTGGTCGCACTGCTCCCGTGGCTGGCCTTGCGCGAGCTGCCGCTGCCGTGGCTCGTGGTGACGCTCGTGCTTGCCTTTGCGCTGGGCGTGCGGGCCTGCGGCTGGGCCGTGCGCACGCTGAAAATCGCCGATCCGTCCGTCGTGGTCTGGGACGAATTCGTCGGCCAGTGGATCGCGCTCGCGCCGCTCGTGTGGTGGCCGCGCGAATGGCCGTGGGTCATCTGCGGATTCGCGCTGTTTCGTATTTTCGACATCCTCAAACCCTGGCCGGTGTCGTGGGCCGACCGCAAGGTCGGCGGCGGCCTCGGCGTGATGCTCGATGACGTCGTCGCCGGAATCTACGCGGCGACGGCGCTGGCCTTGCTGCTGGGCTTGGCGTGAACGGTCACCCTAGCGCGCGCAGTACTGGATTGTGTCCGAGTGGCAGATGCTTGTCGCAGATGCGGCAGGCGCGGATATCGCGCAGCAACGCGGCGAGTTTTTTCGTCATGGTGGCAGCAGCTTTCCCGGATTGAGAATCCCGTCCGGATCGAACTGTGCCTTGATCCGGCGCATCAGCGCGAGCGCCGCTGGATCGAGCGCCTGGGTGAGGAAATCGCGCTTGGCCAGGCCAATGCCGTGCTCGCCGGAGAGCGTGCCGCCGAGTTCGAGCACCGCGGCGAACACCTCGGGCAGGGCGTTTTCCGCCCGCGCATGCTCCTGCGCATCGCGCGGCAGCAAATTCACGTGGATGTTGCCATTGCCCGCATGGCCGAAGTTGACGATGGGGATTGCGTGCTTCTGCGCGATGCCGCGCAGCGTCGCGATCAGCTCCGGCAGACGCGAAACCGGCACGACCACGTCCTCGTTGATCTTGTCCGGCGAGATCGTGCGCAGCGCGGGCGACAACGCGCGGCGTGCGGTCCACAAAATTTCGGCTTCGCGTGCATTGGCGGCGGTGCGCAGCGCGATCAGTCCGGCGCCGCGCGCGGCAGCGGCCAACGCGTCGATGGCACGCGGAAGATCGACCGCATCGCCGTCGGCTTCGACGATGAGCAGCGCACCGGCCTCGGGGATCGCATCGCCCGCATGCGCACGCGCGAGCCGCAGCGCCTCGTCGTCCATGAATTCCAGTGCACAAGGCACCACAGGTTGTGCCATGAGGCGCGCGACCGCGGCCGTTGCGGCGGCGACATCGGCGTAGCTCGCGGCGAGCGTGGCCTTGACTGCGGGTTTTGGCGTGAGCTTGAGCGTGGCCTGCGTGATGACGGCGAGCGTGCCTTCGGCGCCGATCAGCAGCCGCGTCAGGTCGTAGCCGACGGCGCCCTTGGTCGTGTTCACGCCGCAACGGAACTCTTCGCCGGCACCGGTCACCGCGCGCAAGGCGAGCGTGTTCTCGCGGCAACTGCCGTATTTCACCGCGCGCGGCCCGGCCGCGTTGCAGGCGAGATTGCCGCCGATCGTGCAGTACGGGCTCGAGGTCGGATCGGGCGGCCAGAAGAATCCGTGTTCGGCCAATGCGGTTTGCAGATCGCCGTTGAGCACGCCGGGTTCGACCACGGCGAGGCGATTGTCCGAGTCGATCTTGACGATGCGGTTCATGCGTTCGAACGAGACCACGACGCCGCCGTCGACCGGCACCGTCGCGCCGGTGGTGTTGGTGCCGCGGCCGCGCGCGATCAGCGGCGTGCGCGCGGCGCGGCAGGCGCGCACGAGTTGCACGACCTGTGCGTGTTCGATCGGAAAGACGACGGCGTCGGGCTGAGCCTGACGGCGTGAATTGTCGTAGCCGTAGGCGAGGCATTCGGCGGGATCAACGACGAGCGCGCCGCCGAAAATCCCACGCAGCGCGGAGATCAGCGAATCGGGAAGACTCATGCCGCCAGTTTACGCCGGCGCGGCGGGCGAATCAGCCCGTGCGTCTTCGCTTGCGCAGCCCGAACAGGCCGAGCAGTCCGGCGAGCGCGAGCATGGCCCAGCGCGAAAGCGCGGGCGCCGGCGTCGCAGCCACGGCGGGCGGCGCCGCAGCGGCTTCCACCGAGCCCAAATCCAGCGAACCGTTGACCACGCGGGCATAGCCGACGCCGCGCTGATCCGTCGTCACGCCGGCAGGAATCAGGGCGGCATTGCCTGCGCCCAACGCCGGACTGCCCGGTTGCGGCAACATGGTCAGCGTCGGCCCGCCATTGTTGGCCAGCGCGCCGAGCCCGGGTGCATCGTTGAACACGTTGCCGTTGCCGGCGAAGAGGCCGGAAAGCGTCGTACCCATCAGGTTGGATTGCGCAACGACATTGGAATTGAATACGCCCATGTTCGCCTGCGTGCCGGTATTGTTGGCGAGAATGGAATTGAAGATGTTGAGACTCGCACTCGCCCCTGCGCCCACCAGTATTCCGCCTGCGGCCACGTTGGAGCTGCTCGTCGTGTTGCCGGTAACCGTGCTGTTGTAAATACCGGCCGAGGAATTTGCGAGCGAAATGCCGCCAGCCAAGTCGTTGCCGCCGCTGGCTCTGTTGCCGGTGACGGTGGAATTGGTCACCGCCAGTGCGCTCTTGTAAACGTAGACGCCGCCGGTCAGGAACGCGTGGCTACCGGAAGCGCTGTTGCTGGAAATCGTCGAATCGGTGATGGTGACTGCCGAGCCATTGGTTATGTAAACACCACCTGCACCGTAGTTGCCTAATGCATTCAGGGTATTGCCCGAAATGCTGGACTGGTTGATGGCGACGGTGGCGTTGGAGATGAACAATCCGCCGGCCTGGACGTTGGAAGTGTTGTTGCTGATGGTGACCTGATTCAGGGTGACATTCGGGCCGATGGCGGTCGGCGCGAGGGCGCCGCTCTGTGGTCGCGAGATCGGAGCCGCTGGGCCACCGTATTTTATCGCCAGGCCGGCGCCCACGCCGCTGTAATTGCCACCGGTCAGGGTCAGGTCGGACACCGTCACGCTCGCGACGGTGTTGGCGCTGGAGATTTCCATCACCCGCGAATTGCCGCCGGCAACGATCGTCTGCCCGCTGCCGCTGATGGTCACGCTGCTGTTGACCAACAGTTGCCCGTATTGCAACGCGATGGTCGAATTCGCCAAACCGGCCGCGAAGGTGATCGTGTCCGCGCCGCTGCCGGGCGTGCAGGTGCCCTGAATGCTGTCGGAATTGGCCGAATCGATGGCTTGGCGCAACGTGCACGTGGTTCCGGTACCGGCATCGCCGCCATCGGTGACGGTGATGCTGGCGGCATGCGCGCCGGTGGCGGCGAGCGCCAGCGCGACGGCTTGCGACAACGGACGCAGCAGCTTGGATTCCACGGGACACCCCTGATTGGAAAAAAGACTGTGCGAGTCTACTCCCGATCCGGGCGGACTGTGAAGGGCGTCGCGTTCAGTCCGACCGCATTCGCGCTCAGTCGACGTAGTCGAACAATTTCACGACCTTGTCCACGCCATTCGCATTGCGAGCCACCTCGGTCGCCGCATCCGCTTCGTCGTGCCGGACCATGCCCATGAGATAGACCACGCGATGCGCGGTAGTGACGTTGATCCGGGTCGGATCGAACCCGGGCAGGCTGGTGATGTCGAGCAGGCCGGTCTTGACGTGTACGGTGATCGTTTCGTCCCCGCGCCGGCGCCAGAAGCCTTGCGGCGTGTCGGTCACCTCGATCTCGTTGACGAGACGGATAACGCCCTGAAAGCCTTCGGCCGAGGATTGTGCGAGCCGCTTGAGTTGCTCGCTGCGCACCTGCCCGCACAGCAACATCACGCCGTTGTAGACGACGACCTTGACGTTGTTGTCGTCGCGGGTGAGTTCGCGGTGCTTGTTGATCGCGTCGATCGCGCTCAACTGGATGTTGCGGTCGCTGAGCACCGTGCCGACTGCGCGGCGGTCGTGCATGGCATGTGCGCCGACCAGTACGCCGCCGGCGACGACGGCCACGCAGCCGTGCAGCAGCGGTGCGAGCACCATGAGCAAGATTGCTTTATGCATTTTCACTTTTCAGTTCGTCTCGAAGGCGTTGCGGATCCAGTCGAATTGCGGCGCTTGCGGGGTGCCGCTGCAACCGATCACGTCGAACCGACACGGTTGCGTGGCGCGTTGCGGGTGCGCCAGAAGCCAGACCTGCGCGGCGCGCAGAAGTTTCGTGCGCTTGGATGCGCCGACCGACGCCGCGCCGTCGCCGTGCGCGGCACTGCGGCGGAAGCGCACTTCCACGAACACGGTGCAATCGCGCTCGGCCATGACGAGGTCGATCTCGCCGAGACGGCAGGTGAAATTGCGTGCCAGCGTAATCAATCCGGATTCGTGCAAATGCGTTTCGGCCGCGCTTTCCCAGGTGGCGCCGGTGCCGCGCGCCGTCATTGCGGCGCGGCACTCGTCTGCAGGCCGCCGGCAACCGGATGCGCGGCGCCGTTGTCGAACTGCGCCCAGGTGAGCAGGCGCTGGATGCGGCCGAGGCGGTCTTCGGCGAGCTGGCCGGTCGCACCCGGCAGGTAGCTGTCCGGATGCTGTGCGAGCCAGTCCATGTAGGGCAGCAGGCGATACGCATCCATGCCCATTGCGAACAGGCGTCCGCCGGCGCCGCGCGCGCTGTCGAGCGCGCGCACGATCGCGTCGTGGTTGGGCAGGCCGAGCGTGGAATCGAAGAGCCAGGGCGCATCGCAGAACTGCACGCCGTCGAGGTCGCGATCCAGGCCCGGGTTGTAGTTGCCGGCGTAGATGTGCGACGTCGCGAACACCGGCACGTTCGTGTAACCGGCCAGTTTGAGTTGCGGCAGCAGCAGGCGCGCCTGCTGCGGGCGCATGCTGATGAAGATGCCGGTATCCACGGGTGCGGGTGCCGGGGCGTCTGCCGCCGGCGCAACCGGCGCAGCGCCGGGCAGGGACGGAGCGGCACTCGAGGTCGGCACGCTCGCCAGCGTCTGCCGGATCATGGCCGAATAATTCACTTCGCCGTTTTCCACGCGCGCCTCGCCGAGGATTTGTCCGTTGCGGCTCTCGAACTGCGCGCGGAACGCGAGCGCGGCGCGTTCGGCCCAGTCCTCGGTGGCGGTGATGACGATGGCGTGCGTGATGCCTTGCTGCAGCATGCGCTCGGCCGCCTGCGCGGCCTCGGCATCCGGATTCAGGCCGAACGCGGCACTGCCCGGCGGCGGCGTCTGCGCGCCGTCGGGTTGGTTGAGAGCGAGTACCGGCACCGGCAGGTCGCCCTGCGCGAATACGGCCGACACGGCATCGCGCGCGAGCGGACCGACGATGCGATCCGCGCCGTCGGTGACGGCTTTGCGGTAGGCGGCGACCGCGTCCGCGGGCGTGCTGCCGGTATCGTAGACCGTGACCGGCGCGCGTTGAGCGCTGTCGTCGGCGAAGTTGGCGGCGAAGAATCCGTCGCGCACCGGTTGCGCCACGGCCATCAGCGGGCCGCTCTCGGGCAGCAACAATGCGATGCGGTGGATCTGCGCATAACCTTCGCGCTGCGGTGGCTGCGTGCCCTGCGGGATCAGCGTGCCGACCGGCTGGTTCGGATGCAGCACGACCACCGGCAAGGCGCCGCCGCTGGCGTGCAGGGCCTGGTCGATCCAGGTGTGCAGCGGATCGCCCGGCGTCAGTGCCGTGGCGGCGTCGCGCAGTGCGTCCGGATTCATCGCTTTGAGCGTGGCGACGATCTGCGCTTCGTTCTGCGCCCGGTCGTTGCCGCCGAGCAGGCGATCGAGGTCGGCGCGCGTGCGTGCGCTGGATAGCGCATCGCCCTGCGCGGCCTGGGCGCGGGCGCGCAGTTCCAATGCGCGCAGGCGCAACGGCGTTGCCAGATTCGCATCGGAAAAATGCAGGTCGGCCAGGGCGCCCGCCGCGTCGTGCCGCGACAGCGCCACTTCCGCGGCAAGCAGATCGTAGCGGATGGGCTCGTCGCCCTGCAGGTGGCGGCGCTGGATGTCCGGCAGCGTGCGTGCCACGGCATCGATTTCGCCGTTCTGCTGATACGCCTCGGCGGCACGCAGCCGGTAAAACGCGCCATCGCGCGGATGTGCATCGGCCAGCGCCAGGAAATCGCGCGCGGCTTCGTCGAAATTGCCCTGGCCATAAGCTTCGTCGGCAGCGACGGCATCAGGAGTTTCCTGGCGCGGGGCGCCGATTTCCGCGCAACCGGCGAACAGGGTCGCGATGCAGCAGAACAAGACAGGCAACCCGCGTCGCAAACTCATGGCCGCAATCCTGGCGAATGAGTCCGCATGATAGCGGATCGCGTTAAGCTAGATCGCAATGAATGCGCCTGCTGCGGGAAAACTCTGGGTGGTGGCCACGCCGATCGGCAATCTGGCGGACCTGTCGCCGCGTGCGCAGGAGGTCCTGCGCGGCGCCGATCTGATTGCAGCCGAGGATACGCGCCACAGTTCGACGTTGCTTGCGCAATACGGCATCGTCACACGCGTGCTCGCGCTGCATGAACACAACGAGCGCGAAAAATCCGAAGGCCTCGTGCAGCGCCTGCGCGAGGGTGCGCAGATCGCGCTGATCAGCGATGCCGGCACTCCGCTCGTAAGTGACCCGGGCTATCGCCTCGTGCGCGCGGCGCGTGAAGCGGGAATCGCGGTGAGCCCAGTTCCCGGCGCTTGCGCCGCGGTTGCCGCGTTGTCGGTGGCGGGACTGCCGAGCGATCGCTTCGTGTTCGAAGGATTCCTGCCGGCCAAATCCGCAGCACGGCGCGCGCAGCTGCAAGCGCTCGCGGGCGAGACGCGCACCGTGATCTTCTACGAGTCCAGCCACCGCATCGAAGAGTGCCTGCACGATTGCGCCGATGTCTTCGGCAGCGCGCGTCTCGCCGTTCTCGCGCGTGAGTTGACCAAACTGTACGAGACCATCCTCGATGGCACGCTGGCGGATTTGTCGGCACGCGTGGCCTCCGACGCCGACCAGCGCCGTGGCGAATTCGTGCTTCTCGTCGCCGGTGCGGATGCCGGCGAGGATGCGGCGAAACTCGTCGAAGGCCGGCGCGTGTTCGAGATCCTGCGCCGTGAACTGCCGCCCAGCCGCGCGGCGAAACTCGCGGCGGAAATAACCGGTGCGTCACGCAAAATGCTTTACCAGCCGGAGCGTATTTCCGGTGACGAGGATCCAAACTAGCCGTCATTCGACTGCGAGCTTGCTGCCATGTTCATCGCCGACGACGAAACGCTGCTTGATCGTTTCCGCAAATGGGAGACCGAGCGGCGCGATTCGGTGTATCTCACGCAACCGTATCCGGGCGGTGCCGTCGTCGACTACACCTGGGGCCGGGTGGGCCACGAGGCGCGGCGTTTCGCGGGCTACCTGCGCTCGCTCGGGCTGCCGGCGGGCAGCCGCATCGCCCTGCTCGGCAGGAACAGCGCGCATTGGATCATCGCGGACCTGGCCATCATGATGGCGGGTATGGTCAGCGTGCCGCTGTATCCGGCGTTCGCTGCGGAGGCGGTGCGTTACGCGCTCGAGCACAGCGAGGCGAAGCTGTTGCTGCTCGGCAAACTGGACGGGGTCAACGACAACTGGTTCAACATTGCCGCGCAGTTGCCGCCGGGCTTGCCGCTCGTCGGTCTGCCGCTGTCGCCACGCGGGGATGTGCCGCAATGGAACGATCTGGTCGCGCGGCACGCGCCGCTCGAGCTCGTGCACGCGCCGCGCCTGGACGAACTCGCATCGATCGTCTACACCTCGGGGACGACCGGGCAGCCGAAAGGCGTGATGCTTGTCCATGCCAGCTTTACCGCTGCGTTCCTCGTGATGCTGCGCAGCGGCGCGTGGGATATGCGCCCCGCAGCGCGCGGCTTTTCTTACCTGCCACTCGCGCACGTGGCGGAGCGGGCCGCGGTCGAGACCGCCTCGCTCGCATTTGGCTACCGCGTGTTCTTCGCCGATTCGCTGTCCACCTTCGCGCGGGATCTGAAGCGCGCGCGACCGACCGTGTTTTTCTCCGTGCCGCGGCTGTGGACGAAATTCCATCTCGGCGTCAACGAGAGGATTCCGCCGGCGCTGCAGAGAATCCTGTTTGCGCTGCCGATCCTCGGCAAGCTCGTCCGGCGCAGGATCTTGCGCGAACTCGGACTCGACCGGGTCCGCCTGGCGTTTACCGCCTCGGCGCCGCTACAGGAGAATGTCGTGCGCTGGTATCGCGATCTCGGCCTGCAACTGCTCGATATCTACGGCATGACCGAGAACTTCGGCATCTCGCACGCGAATCTCCCCGACCGCGTGCGCGTGGGTACGGTGGGGCGGCCGCAGGCCGGCGTGGAGGCGCGCATCGCCGAAACCGGCGAGATCGAGGTGAAGAGCCCGGGCCAGATGGCCGGCTACTACAGGCAACCCGAGCTGACCCTGGCGCAAACGACCGCCGACGGTTTCTTCCGCACCGGTGATTGCGGCACCGTCGATGCCGACGGATTCCTCAGCCTTACGGGTCGCGTCAAGGACATATTCAAGGGCCTCAAGGGCGAGTACGTCGCGCCGGCGCCGATCGAGCAAAGACTCATGGACCACCCTCGCTTCGATGCGGCGTGCGTCGTCGGGGCGGGGCTGGTGATGCCGTTCGGATTGCTGATGCTGTCGGTACAAACGCGTACTGCAATGGCCGCAGGCAAGCTCGATCGTGGCGCATTGAACGTGGAACTGGCGGATTTGCGCGAACGCGTGAACGCGCGTGCCGCAACGCACGAGAAATTGCGGTTCCTGGTCGTCGTGAAGAATGACTGGACGACGCAGAACGGCATGCTGACGCCGACGCTGAAGATCCGCCGCAATGTCATCGAGGCGGCCTACGCGGGCCGTGCTGAAGCGTGGACGGCGCTGCAACAGTCGGTAGTGTGGGAATCGTGACAAGTCGTCGAGGCTAGGGTGTGTCGATGGGTTGACAGCGCATGCCGACGTGGAACGCCGTATCGACGCGATTCAGCGAATCGCCGCGGCAACGCGCTAAACTACGCGTGGAGTCGGCCAGACAGTCGCGTCATCCGCAAGGGTGCCGAGGAAAGTCCGGGCTCCACAGGGCAAGGTGCCAGGTAACGCCTGGGCGGCGCGAGCCGACGGAAAGTGCAACAGAAAGATACCGCCGATGGCCGGGCATTCTTCGGAATGTTTTGGATCAGGCAAGGGTGAAATGGTGCGGTAAGAGCGCACCGCGAGTCCGGCAACGGACCGGCACGGCAAACCCCACCTGGAGCAAGACCGAATAGGGGAGCAATGGCGCGGCCCGCGTCGCTCCCGGGTTGGTTGCTCGAGCGCCGCGGCGACGCGGCGCCTAGAGGAATGACTGTCCACGACAGAACCCGGCTTACCGGCCGACTCCACTTTTTATATTTATCTACATATTATTATTTTGCGCAAAATATACATTGCGCCAGTGCGGGATGCGGGCCGATTCTCGAATGTTGCGCCGCAACATGCTCTTTGACGCATTCCGCTGATTTCTGATTTACAAAAAATCGAATGAATTCAATCGACTTTTTTGGACTCCTGAGAATTCACTCGAAATTCTGTAAAACCTCGCGCTTTCCCATTGATCCACAAGCAAATTTTCCCTTGACAGGGTTGCTCGTGCGGACTACTGTTCGTCGCAAGTGGGATTTCGTGGGTTTTGGTGGGAAATGTTCCAAGGCGAAACTGCCATCACGCTTGACGACAAGGGCCGCCTGGCCCTGCCGACCGCTTATCGCGAGGCGGTGGCGCAAGCCTGCGCGAATCGTCTGGTGTTCACCTACAACCCGTTCGAGCCGGGCTGCCTGTGGCTGTTCCCGTATCGGCGAGTGGGAAAAGGTGCGCGACCAGATCAACGCATTGTCGAGCGTCAAGCGCGTGCATCGCGACCTGCAGCTCAAGCTGGTCGGCGCGGCGGCGACGGTGGAACTGGATGGCAACGCGCGCGTGCTGGTGCCGGCAAGCCAGCGCGGCGCGGCCGGCATCGAGAAGAAGGCGGTGCTGCTCGGCATGAACGCGAAGTTCGAGTTGTGGAGCGAGCAGGCGCATCTGAACAAGATCCGCCAGAGCATCGGCGAACACGAGATTGTCGGACGAAATGCTGGATCTGAGATTGTGACCGCGCCGTGCCGCGCCGCCTGGACGATGCCGATGGCCAATGACACGCCATGCCGCGGTGATGCTCCAGGAGACGCTGGAAGGACTCTACGTCGGCGACGACGGCACTTACCTGGACGGCACGTTCGGACGCGGCGGGCATGCGCGGGCCTTGCTCGATCGGCTGGGTCCGCGCGGTCGCCTGCTGCTGATGGACCGCGATCCGGCGGCGTTGGCGGCGGCGCGGCGTGAGTTCGGCGCGGATGCGCGCGTAGCGATTCGCCACGGCAATTTCGCCGATTTGGCCGATTGGGATGCGACGCTGGGCGGGCTGGATGGCGTGTTGCTGGACCTGGGCGTGTCCTCGCCGCAACTGGACGATGCGGCGCGCGGGTTCAGCTTCCGCGCCGATGCGCCGCTGGACATGCGCATGGATCCGACCAGCGGCGAGAGCGCGGCGGAATTTCTGGCGCGGGCGGACGAGAAAGAGATCGCGGACGTGTTGTGGAATTATGGCGAGGAACGCATGAGTCGGCGCATCGCGCGCGCAATCGTCGCGCAGCGGCGCAGCGCGCCCATCGCGCGCACCGGCGAACTGGCGGAACTGATCGCCGGCATCGTCGGCCGGCCGCCGTCCGGCAAGCATCCGGCCACGCGCAGCTTCCAGGCCCTGCGCATCGCTGTGAACGGCGAGATGGATGCGCTCGCGCGCGGACTGCGCGGCGCGGTGGCGCGGCTGCGCGCCGGCGGGCGCCTGTGCGTGATCAGCTTCCATTCGCTGGAAGACCGCGCGGTCAAGCAATTCATGCGCGAGCGATCGCAGGCACCGGTCACGCGCCGCGGCCTGCCTCCGCCTGCACCTGCGTCGTTGTCTTTGCGCTTGATCGGGCATGCGCAGATGCCGGGCGACGCGGAACTCGCGCGCAATCCGCGCGCACGCAGCGCGGTGCTGCGCGTGGCGGAGAAGCTCGGATGAAAGTCGATCGGCGCCGTCGTCGTGCTGTTGTTGCTCGCCGCGGTCGTGACCAGCGCGATCGGGGTCGTCTATGCGCGCCAGCAGGACCGCATCCTGTTCGGCGAACTCACGCGCCTGACCCACGAGCAGGACGACCTCAACACCGAATTCGGCCGCCTCGAACTCGAGCAGGCGACCTGGGCCGAGCCCAATCGCATCGAACAGATCGCGCGCGGCCAGCTCGGCATGGTCAATCCCGGCGCCGCCGACACCGTAGTGGTGAAGCAATGAGCGCACGGAGGCCCGCATGCTGCTGACCTCGCATCCCGCGCCGCCGCGCACGAAGCACGGCGATGGCGCGCGCGTGAAACCGCGCATGCCCCCAGTGAACACGCGCGGCCGGCTTTATCTCGTGCTCATGGTGCTGGTGCTGGCGGCCACGCGCGTTGATCGTGCGCGCCGTCGATCTGCAGGTGGTGCGCAAGGACTTCTACCAGCAGCAGGGCGACGCACGTTTCCTGCGCGAAGTGCCGATCCCGGTGTCGCGCGGCACCATCTTCGACCGCAACGGCGAGCCGCTGGCGGTGTCCACGCCGGTCGAGTCGGTCTGGTGCGATCCCGGCCAGGTGCTCGAACAGCCCGAGCGCATTGCGGACCTGGCCAAGGCGCTCGGCGTCGATGCGGCCGCGCTCAAGCAGAAACTCAAGCAGCACAAGGACCGCGAATTCCTCTACCTCAAACGCCAGCTCAATCCCGACGACGCGCAGGCGATCCTCGCGCTCGGCATCGCCGGCGTGTCCAGCCAGCGCGAGTACAAGCGCTTTTATCCGGGTGGCGAAGTCACCGCGCATGTGCTCGGCGTGACCAACATCGACGACCGCGGCCAGGAAGGACTCGAGTTGTCGTTCGACGACTGGCTGGCCGGCAAGCCCGGCGCGAAACGCGTCATCCGCGACAACAAGGGCAACACCGTCGAGAACGTGGAACTGGTGCGCGAGCCGAAACCCGGCCGCGACCTGACCTTGTCCATCGATCGCCGCATCCAGTATCTGGCCTACCGCGACCTCAAGGCCGCGATCATCGACCATCACGCCAAGTCGGGCTCGATGGTCGTGCTCGACGCGACCAACGGCGAAATCCTCGCGATGGTCAACCAGCCCTCGTACAACCCGAACGCGCCGGCCGCCGATCCCGCCTACCGGCGCAACCGCGCGGTGACCGACGTGGTCGAGCCGGGTTCAACGATGAAGCCATTCACGATCGCGACCGCGCTGCAAAGCGGCAAGTGGACGCCGGATACGCCGATCGACACGAGTCCCGGCACGTTCGTGCTGGCCGGGCACATCATCCGCGACGTCGCCAACCACGGTCTGCTCACCGTCACCGGCGTGATCACGCATTCGAGCAACATCGGTGCGGCCAAGATCGCACTGACCCTGCCGAACGAGGACATGTACGACATGGACCATCGTTTCGGTTTCGGCGAGTCCACGGGCAGCGGGTTCCCCGGCGAATCGCCGGGGTTCCTGCCAACCGCGCGCAGCTGGGGCGTGATCGAGAAGGCGACCATCGCCTACGGCTACGGCCTCAACGTGACCACGCTGCAACTGGCCCAGGCCTACGCGGCGCTCGCCGACGGCGGACGCCTGCGCCAGCCCACGTTCGTCAAGGGCGTGCGCAATCCGGACGTGGCGGTGATCGATCCGCAGCTCGCGCGCACGATCGTGAAAATGCTCGAGACGGTGGTCGCGCCCGGCGGCACCGCGTTGCGTGCGGCGGTGCCGAACTACCTCGTCGCCGGCAAGACCGGCACGTCGCGCCAGGCCGTGGCCGGCGGCTACGAGAGCCGCTACATCTCGTTGTTCGCGGGCCTCGCGCCGGCGAGCAACCCGCGTCTGGTCGCGGTCGTGGTAATCCACGATCCGCAGGGCGGCTATTTCGGCGGCACCGTCTCGGCGCCGGTGTTCAGCCAGGTGATGACCGGCGCGCTGCGCCTGCTCGACGTGGCTCCCGACAACGTGCAGCACTGGTATGCGGGCGGACCGGACACCGGCGCGCCGATCCAGCCGGGCAGCAAGGCGCCGGATTATCCGCCGGGCGACACGAGTTACGAGGAGGCGGTGCCGTGAGCGCCAAATCCCTGCGCGAATTGCTCGCTGGCATCGCCGACGTCACCGGCGACATTCGCGTTTCCGGCCTCACCCTGGATTCGCGCCGCGTGCGCGCGGGCGACGCCTTCATCGCGCTCAAGGGCGCGAACGCGCACGGCATCACGTTTGCCCCGGCGGCGCTGGCGCAGGGCGCTTCGGCGATGATCGCCGAAGGTCCTGCGCCCGTCGCTTTCGAATGCGCGAATCGTGCCGATCGTGTGGATCGACGGTCTGCGCGATCGCGTCGGCGAAATCGCGGCGCGCTTCTTCGAACGTCCCGTCCGCCGCGCTGCACGTCGATCGGCGTGACCGGCACGAACGGCAAGACCTCGATCGTGCAATTGCTCGCGGCGGCGCTGGAACATCTTGGCGCGCGCGCGGCGACGATCGGCACGCTCGGCGCGGGCCTCGTCGGCGCCATCGCGGCGGGCGAGCGCACCACGCCGGACGCGATCAGCGTGCACGGCCTGCTCGCACGATTCCGCGACGCGGGCGCGAGCCACGTCGCGATGGAAGTGTCCTCGCACGCGCTCGACCAGGGCCGCGTCAACGCAGTGGATTTCGAGGTCGCGGTTTTCACCAACCTGACCCGCGACCATCTGGACTACCACGGCACGATGCAGGCCTATGGCGCGGCCAAGGCAAAGCTGTTCGCGTGGCCGGGATTGCGCAGCGCCGTGATCAACGCCGACGATGCGTTCGGCCGTGAGTTGTCAGTGCGGCTTCCAGAAACCGTGCGGCGCCTGCGTTACGCGATAGACGCCGATGCGGAAATCCGCGCGCTGAACGTGCGCACGCACGGCGATGGTTTGGACTTCGATCTGATCACGCCCTGGGGCGAGGGCAGCATTGCGAGCACGCCTGCTCGGCCGCTTCAACGTCTGCAACCTGCTTGCCGTGGCCGGCTGCCTCGGCGCGCTCGGGTATGCGTTTGCACAGATCCGTACTGCACTGGCGCACCTGCAGCCGGTCGCCGGGCGCATGAACCGCCTCGGCGGCGGCGCGCTGCCGCTGGTCGTGGTCGATTACGCGCACACGCCCGATGCGCTGGAACAGGCGCTGACCGTCTCTGCGCGCGCATTGCACGGGCAAACTGATTTGCGTGTTCGGCTGCGGCGGCGAGCGCGACGCCGGCAAGCGCCCGCAGATGGGCGCCATCGCCGAACGCCTGGCCGACGAGATCATCGTCACCGACGACAATCCGCGCGGCGAGGACGGCGACGCCATCGTCGCGCAGATCGTGGCGGGTCTTGCGCAGCCGCGACGCGCGCGCGTCGAGCGCGATCGCGCCGCCGCGATCGCCCTGGCACTGCGCGAGGCGCACGCCGGCGATGTCGTGCTGATCGCCGGCAAGGGCCACGAGCCCTACCAGGAAAGCGCGGGCGTCAAGCGCCCGTTCGACGATGCGGACGTCGCGCGCCAGCATGCTGGAGGCGCGCGCATGAACCTGCGCCTGACCGACGTCGCCTTGTGGACCCGCGGCACGCCTGCGCGGTGCCGACGTCGCGAGCGGCTGAATGGACGTGTTCACCGATACGCGCAAGCCGGTCGCGGGCGGCTTGTTCGTCGCGCTCAAGGGCGAGAATTTCGACGCACACGATTTCGTCGCGCAGGCCAGAGCAGGCTGGCGCGGCGGCGGCGCTCGTCGCCCGGCCCGTCGCCGTCGACCTGCCGCAAGTCGTGGTCGCCGACACCTTGCTCGCGCTGGGCGATCTCGCCAGCGCGGTGCGCGCGCAGCGCCGCGCGCGCGTGGCCGGCATCACCGGCTCCAACGGCAAGACCACGGTCAAGACCCTGCTCGCATCGATCCTGTCGCGTGTGCGGCAAGACGCACGTCAACGCCGGCAACCTCAACAACGAGATCGGATTGCCGCTGTCGATCCTCGCGATGCCCGAGGACGCGCAATTCGCGGTGCTGGAAATGGGCGCGGGCAAGCCCGGCGACATCGAATACCTCGCCGCCATCGCGCGGCCGGAAATCGCGCTCGTCAACAACGTCGCGCCGGCGCACCTGGAACGCATGGGTTCGCTCGAAGGCATCGCGCAAACCAAGGGCGCGATCTATGCGGCGCTGCCGGCGCACGGCATGGCCGTGATCAATGCCGATGATGCGTTCGCCGGACTATTTCACGGGCGTGGCCGGAACGCGGCGCATGCTGCGCTTCGGTCTGGAACATGCGGCCGACGTGCGCGCCGAAATTCGCAGCGTTGGCAGTTCGATCGCGCTTCGACCTGATCGCGCCGCACCGGCCGCGTCGACGTGAAGCTGCCCCTGCCGGGCCGGCACAACGTGATGAATGCGCTAGCGGCGACAGCGCTGGCGCTGGCTTTCGACGCGCCACTCGATGCCATCAAACGCGGACTGGAATCCGCGCCGGCCGTGGCCGGACGCCTGATCCGCCACGCCATGCCTGGCGGCTGGACCCTGATCGACGACAGCTACAACGCCAATCCTGGCTCCGACCGCCGCGGCGATCGCCACGCTCGCTGCGGAAACATCTTCGACAAAGTCGGGCGAAGCCTGGCTTGTGCTCGGCGACATGCGCGAACTCGGCGCCGACGCCGCGGCATTGCACGCGCGCACCGGCGAGCTCGCGCGCGAGCAGGGCATCGCGCGCCTGTACGCGGTCGGCGAAATGTCCGCGCACGCCGCGGCCGCTTTCGGCAGCGGCGCGCGGCATTTCGCCAGTCAGCAGGCATTGATCGCGGCGCTGGCCGCCGATGCGCATGCCGGCGTGACCGTGCTGGTCAAGGGTTCGCGTGGCTCGGCGATGGATCGGGTCGTGCGCGCGTTGCTCGGCGAAGCCAACGGCAATGGAGGCACGCGCCATGCTGCTTGAACTCGCCGACCTGCTGCGCGGCCACCTGAGCGCGTTCCATCTGTTCCAGTACGTATCGTTCCGCACGATCATGAGCGCGCTGACCGCGCTCTGCGTCGCGTTGCTGCTCGGACCGGACCTGATCCGCAAGCTGGCGGCGGTGAAGGCCGGCCAGGTGATCCGCAGCGACGGCCCGCAATCGCATCTGTCCAAGGCCGGCACGCCGACCATGGGCGGCGCGCTGATCCTGCTCGCGGTCGCGGTGGCGACACTGCTGTGGGGCGATCTGCGCAACCGCTATCTGTGGATCGCGCTCGGCGTCATGCTCGCGTTCGGCGTGATCGGCTTCTACGACGATTACCGCAAGCTCGTGTTGCGCGATTCGCGCGGCCTGCCGGCGCGCTGGAAGTATTTCTGGCAGTCGGTGTGCGGACTCGGCGCGGCGCTTGGCCTTTATTTCGTACTGCGCCAGGATTCGCCCGCCGCGCTCGCGCTGTACGTGCCGCTGTTCAAGCAGGTCGCGATCCCGCTCGGCGTGGGTTTCGTCGCGATCGGCTATTTCATCATCGTCGGCTTTTCCAACGCGGTGAACCTGACCGATGGGCTGGACGGCCTCGCCATCATGCCCACGGTGCTCGTCGCCGCCGCGCTCGGCGTTTTCGCCTATGCCGCGGGCCACAGCGTGTTTTCGCAGTACCTGCAGATTCCCGCCGTGCCCGGCGCCGGCGAACTGTGCATCTTCTGCGGCGCGCTGGCCGGGCGCGGGTTTGGGATTCCTCTGGTTCAACGCCTATCCGGCGCAGGTGTTCATGGGCGACGTCGGCGCGCTCGCGGTCGGCGCCGCGCTCGGCACCGTCGCGGTGATCGTGCGCCAGGAAATCGTGCTGCTGATCATGGGCGGCGTGTTCGTGATGGAAACCGCATCGGTCATCTTGCAGGTGGCGAGCTTCAAGCTCACCGGCAAGCGCATCTTCCGCATGGCGCCGATCCACCATCACTTCGAATTGAAGGGCTGGCCGGAGCCGCGCGTGATCGTGCGCTTCTGGATCATCTCGGTGGTGCTCGTGTTGATTGGCCTTGCAACTTTGAAAGTACGTTGAAGAACATGTTCGGACTCGACCCACAAGCCAAGCGCCGCGACGAGACCCAGGGACGCTACGATCCCGGTGCTGATCGTCGTCGCCATCGCGCTGGCGAGCCTGGGCGTGGTCATGGTGGCGTCGAGTTCTATCGCGGTCGCCGAAGGCCAGCACGTCGGGCCGTTCCATTACCTGTTCCGGCACCTCGTCTTCCTCGGCCTCGGCATCGGCCTGTGCGGACTGATGATGACGCTCGAACTGGAATGGTTCGAGCGCAATGCGTTCAGCCTGCTGCTGTTCGCGGTGATCCTGCTGCTGCTCGTGTTCGCGCCGGGCTTCGGCATGCGCATCAACGGTGCGCGGCGCTGGATTCAGACTGGGCATCGTCGGATTCCAGTCGGTCGAGGCGGTCAAGCTGCTGTTCGTGTTTTACCTGGCGAGTTATCTCGTGCGCCAGCACAACGCCGTGCGCACGCGCTTCTTCGGCGTGATCAAGCCGGTCGGGCGTGGCCGTGGTGCTCGTCGGCCTGCTGCTGATGCAACCGGATTTCGGCAGTGCGGCGCTGATCGTCGCCGTGACGATCGGGATGCTCTGGCTCGGCGGTGCGCGCATGCGCAACCTGCTCTATCTCGCGATTCCGGCCATGCCCGCGATCGCCTGGGCGGCCATGACCAGCGACTACCGCGTCAAGCGCCTGACCACGTTCCTCAATCCGTGGGCCGATCCGTTCAACGACGGCTTCCAGCTCACCCAGGCGCTGATCGCGGTGGGCCGCGGCGAGTGGTTCGGCGTGGGCCTGGGCGCGAGCGTGCAGAAACTCTTCTACCTGCCCGAGGCGCACACCGATTTCATCCTCGCCGTGATCGCCGAGGAACTGGGCTTCGCCGGCATCGTGCTCGTGATCGGCCTGTTCGCGATTCTGGTCGGGCGTGCGCTCGCGCTCGGCCTGCACGCGGTCGAGCGCGGCCAGCGCTACGCCGGCTATTGCGCGTTCGGCATCGGCCTGATGCTCGGCTTGCAGGCGCTGGTCTCGATCGGCGTGAACCTCGGCGTGCTGCCGACCAAGGGCCTGACCTTGCCGCTGATCAGTTCGGGCGGTTCCAGCGTGCTCATGACCTGCGCCGCGATCGGCGTGCTGCTGCGCGTGAGCTACGAGGTCACGCGTGCACTGCCGGCGGATGCGCAGATCGTGAAGCCCGAGGCCTTGCTGAAGGGCGCGCGCGCATGAACGCGAATGCGCCCGTGCTGATCATGGCTGGCGGCACCGGCGGACACATCTTCCCCGGCATCGCCGTGGCGGAGGAACTCGCGCGCCGCCGCGTGCCGGTGATCTGGCTCGGCGGCAAGACCGGGCTGGAAACGCGCCTCGTTCCGCAACACGGCATCGCGCTGGAGATCGATCGATATTTCCGGCGTGCGCGGCAAGGGCATAGGCACGCTGCTGCGCATGCCGTTCAAGCTCGCCGGCGCGGTGCTGGCCGCGCGCAAGCTGATCCGCAAGCACACGCCGCGCAGCGCGCTCGCCTTGGGTGGATACGCGGCCGCACCGGGCGGCATCGCCGCGCGGCTGATGAAGATTCCGCTCGTCGTGCACGAGCAGAATCGCATTCCCGGCAAGACCAATCGCCTGCTGGCGAAAAAAGCCACGCGCGTGCTCAGCGGATTCGATGGCGTCTTTCCAGGTGCTGAGTGGGTGGGCAATCCGGTGCGCGAATCGATCGTCAAAATCGCGACGCCCGAGCAACGCTATGCGGCCCGCGGCGGCGCATTGAAATTGCTCGTGCTCGGTGGCAGCCAGGGTGCGCAGAGCCTCAACGCGGCGCTGCCCGAAGTGCTGCGCCAGGCGTGGCACCAAGCTACCGGTCGAAGTGCGCCATCAATGCGGCGAGGCGCACTTCGACAAGGCACGCGATGCGTATCTGTCTGCCGGCATCGACGCCGAAGTCGTGCCGTTCGAGAAAGACATGGCCAGCGCCTACGCCTGGGCGGACCTCGTCATCTGCCGCTCCGGCGCGCTGACGCTCGCCGAACTCGCCGCGGCAGGCGCGCCATCGATTCTGGTGCCGTTCCCGCATGCGGTGGACGATCACCAGACGAAGAATGCCGAAGCAATGGTTGCCGCAGGTGGCGCGCTGCTGGTTCCCGAAGGCGCGGATTTCACCGGACGCCTGGGCAAGGCCTTCGAGGCCATCGGCGACCGGACGCGCTTGCTCGCGATGGCCAGGGCCGCGCGCACGCTGGCCAAGCCGCACGCTGCCGCGCGCATCGCGCGATGTTTGCCTGGAGGTGGCGAAATGACGCCGCGCCGCCTGCGGCATGCATTCCGACATCATGACGGACTTCCGGCGCGTGCATTTCGTCGGCATCGGCGGCGCCGGCATGAGCGGGATTGCCGAAGTGCTGCACAACCTCGGCTATACGGTGTCCGGCTCGGATCGCGGCGAATCCGCGGCGACGCGGCGCCTTGCGAGCCTTGGTATACAAATCCACAAAGACCACGCTGCCGCGAACGTGGCCGATGCCGACGTGCTCGTCGTGTCGAGCGCGATCGCGGCGGACAATCCGGAACTCGCCGCCGCGCACGCACGCCGCATCCCGGTCGGTGCCGCGCGCGGAGATGCTGGGCGAACTGATGCGCTTCCGCCGTGGCATTGCCGTCGCGGGCACGCACGGCAAGACGACGACGACGAGCCTCGTGGCGAGCGTGCTGGCCGAGGCCGGGCTCGATCCGACCTTCGTGATCGGCGGCCAGCTCATCGCTGCCGGTGCGAACGCGCGCCTGGGCAGCGGTGAATTCCTCGTCGCGGAAGCCGACGAATCGGATGGTTCGTTCCTGCTGCTCAATCCCGTTGTCGCCATCGTCACCAACATCGACGCCGATCACCTGGAAAACTACGGCGGCGACTTCGAGCGCGTGAAGAAGGCATTCGCCGATTTCCTGCATCGCTTGCCGTTCTACGGCGTGGCCGTGCTGTGCGTGGATGACGCCAACGTGGCGGAACTCGCGCGCGATACTGCGCGTCGCACGCTCACCTATGCGATCGATGCCGTTGCCGACGTGCGCGCGAGCAAGGTGAATCAGGACGGCGCGCGCATGCGTTTCGACCTGCATCTGCCGGGTGCGGCCGCGCTGCCGGTGACGTTGAACGCGCCCGGCCTGCACAACGTGCGCAATGCGCTCGCGGCGGCGGCGGTGGGTTGGCAACTCGGCGTCGCTGCGGATGCCATCGCACGTGCGTTTGCGAATTTCCAGGGCGTTGGCCGGCGTTTCCAGTCGCGCGGCGAAATTCTCATCAACAGCGGCGCCATCGAAGGCGGCAAGGTGCTGCTGGTCGACGACTACGGCCACCACCCGCGCGAACTTGCCGCGGTATTTGCCGCCGCGCGTGGCGGCTGGCCGCAGCGCCGTCTCGTCGTCGCCTTCCAGCCGCATCGCTACACGCGCACGCGCGACCTGCTCGACGACTTCGCCGCCGTGCTCGCCGACGCCGACGTGCTGGTGCTGACCGACGTCTATCCGGCCGGCGAAGCGCCGATCGCCGGTGCCGACGGGCGCGCGCTGGCACGCGCAGTGCGCGCGCGCGGCAAGGTCGATCCGGTGTTCGTCGAGCACCCACGCGAACTCAAGAATGTACTGCCGGCGTTGCTGCGCGACGGCGACCTGCTGCTGGTGATGGGAGCGGGCGACATCGGCGCGGCGGCGAGCGACCTCGCGGCGGCGGCGACGCTGAAATCGGAGAAGGTAGGCTGATGCGCATTACCGACGCCAGACAATTCGGACGCGTCGCCGTGGTCATGGGCGGCAGTTCCGCCGAGCGCGAGGTGTCGCTGGATTCCGGCCGCAACGTGCTCGCCGCGCTCAAGGCGCGCGGTGTCGATGCACACGGCATCGACGGCATTCCCGCCCTGCTCGACGCGCTGCGTGCGGGGCATTTCGCGCGCGTGTTCAACATCCTGCATGGCCAGCACGGCGGCGGCGAGGACGGCGTGCTGCAGGGCGCGCTCGCCTCGCTCGGCGTGCCGTGCACGGGCTCGGGCGTGCTCGGTTCGGCGCTGTCGATGGACAAGGCGCGCGCGAAGTGGGTGTGGTCCGCGCTCGGCCTGCCGACGCCGCCGTTCGTGCCGTTGCCGCGCGGCGGCGACGTGCATGCGGCAGCGCGCACGCTTGGCTTTCCGCTGATCGTGAAGCCGGCCTGCGAAGGCTCCAGCGTCGGCGTCAGCCGCGTGTTCGCCGATGCCGATCTCGACGGCGCTGTGCAACTTGCGGCGAAGTATCCCGGGCCGATGCTGGTGGAACGGATGATTGAGGGCGACGAATTCACCGTCGCAATCCTGGGCCGCGAAGCGCTACCGTCGATTCGCATCGTGCCGCGTGGCACGTACTACGACTACCACGCCAAATACATCGCCGAGGACACGCAATACATCTGCCCGGGCGACGAAGGCGATTCGGAAACGCGTCTGCGCACGCTGGCGCTGGCGGCGTTCGATGCACTGGACTGTTCCGGCTGGGGCCGCGTGGACGTGATGCGCGACCGCGACGGCCGCAACTGGCTGCTGGAAGCGAATACCGCGCCCGGCATGACCAGCCACTCGCTGGTGCCCAAGGCCGCACGCGCGGTCGGCATCGATTTCGAGGAACTGTGCTGGCGCATCCTTGAGACGAGCTTCGGTGAAGGGGCCGCGTCATGAGCCAGCGCATCCTGCTCAAATCCGTCGCCTGGCTGATTGCGCTGACCCTCGTCGTGCTGCCGGTGATCGGTGTGCTCGAAGGCTGGTTCGCCGTGAACCGCTGGCCGGTGCGCTACCTGCAAGTCGAGGCCGAGTACACCCACGTCAGCGCCGAGCAGATTCGCGCTGCCGCCACCACGCAACTCGGCAAAGGCTTCTTCGCGCTGGATCTGGACGACGTTCGTGCCGCGGTCGCGCGCCTGCCCTGGGTCGCGAGCGTGGAAGCGCGCAAGCGCTGGCCGGATACCTTGATCCTGCAGGTCCGCGAACGCCAGCCGTTCGCGCGCTGGGGCGCGACACGCCTGATCGATGACGACGGCGCTCTGTTCTCGGTGCCCGGCGGAGATGCTCTGCAGGGGTTACCGCAGCTCGAAGGCCCCGACGATGCGCAAGCGCAAGTCGTGGAGTTCTACACCAGCCTCGCGCACGAGTTTTCCGGGAGCGGTCTGATCCTTTCCGGGGTAAGCCTGAGCGCTCGCGGAAGTTGGACGCTCTCGTTCGCCAATGGTGCGCAGATCCTGCTCGGCCACAAGAACACCGATCTGCGTCTCTCGCGTTTCCTCGCGGTGCTGCCGCAGCTCAACGCCGCGCATCCGGACGGGTTCCAGCACGCCGACCTGCGCTACAGCAACGGTTTCGCCGTGCTGTGGGCCGCCAATCCGGCGTCTGCCACGCCGCCATTCAACCCACCCAAGACGGGCGCGCCGCCGGCCGCCAAGGCGAATATCTGAGATGAAAGCCAAGGGCGACAAATCCCTGATCGTGGGCCTGGACATCGGCACCTCCAAGGTGGTGGCGATCGTTGGCGAATACGCACCGGGCGAAACCGTCGAGGTGATCGGCATCGGCTCGCATGCCTCGCACGGGCTCAAGCGCGGTGTGGTCGTGGACATCGAATCGACCGTGCAGTCGATCCAGCGCGCGGTCGAGGAAGCCGAACTCATGGCCGGCTGCGAGATCCGCTCGGTCTACGCCGGCATTTCCGGCAGCCACATCAGCGGGCGCAATTCGCACGGCACCGCGCCGATCCGTGACCGCGAGGTGACCGCCGCGGACGTCGAACACGTGCTCGACGCCGCCTGCGCGTTGGCGATTCCCGCCGACCAGCGCGTGCTCTACAAGGAGCCGCAGGAATACATCGTCGATGGCCAGGAGGACATCCGCCATCCGATCGGCATGAGTGGTGTGCGCCTGGAAGCAAACGTGCATATCGTCACCGGCGCGGTCAGCACGGCGCAGAACATCACCAAATGCGTGAACCGCTGCGGCCTGCAGGTGGATGATCTGATTCCGGCGGCGATCGCCTCGAGCAAGTCGATCCTGGTGCCCGACGAACGCGAGCTCGGCGTGTGCATGGTCGATGTCGGCGCCGGCACCACCGACATCGCGATCTACATCCAAGGCGCGATCCGGCACACCGCGAGCCTGCCGATCGGCGGCGACCAGGTCACCAACGACATCGCCCACGGCTTCCGCACGCCGACTGCGCACGCCGAGGACATCAAGGTCAAGTACGCCTGCGCGCTGGCGCAACTCGCACACGCCGAGGAAACCATCCAGGTGCCCAGCGTCGGCGACCGTCCGCCGCGGCGCCTGGCGCGGCAGACCCTGGCCGAGTGGGTACAGCCGCGCTACGAGGAGTTGTTCGGCATGGTGCAGGCCGAACTGCGCCGCTCCGGATTCGAAAGCATGGTCGCCGCCGGCATCGTGCTGACGGGTGGCACGGCCAAGATGGAAGGCGTCGTCGAGTTGGCCGAGGAAGTGTTCCACCTGCCGGTGCGCGTGGGCCTGCCGCAGCACGTGACCGGGCTGACCGACGTGGTTGGCAATCCGATCCACGCGACCGGCGTCGGCTTGCTGCTGTACGGCAGCAAGCAGGACAACTTGCGCACCCCGATCGCCGCACCCGGCGGCGGAACCAACGGCGTGTTCGAGCGGGTGATGCAATGGATCAAAGGAGAGTTTTAGCAGCACGCCGCGCAGGGAAGCGCGGCAGGGTCCGAAACGGATCCGCGCCCGGCAACGGGCAACGCATGGGACATACGCCTGTCTCGCGCGGCTGGCGGCGTCAGGAGATGCCGGCGGCGAATCAAAACTACTTCAATGCGTTTAACCCTGGCTAGCGGAGGTTGGGAATCATGTTCGAACTGGTCGAAAAACTCGCACCGAATGCGGTGATCAAGGTCCTGGGCGTGGGCGGTGGCGGCGGCAACGCGGTCGCGCACATGGTCGGCTCGCACATCGACGGCGTGGACTTCGTCTGCGCCAACACCGATTCACAGGCGCTCAAGACGAGCGGCGCCAAATTCACGCTGCAGCTCGGCAGCAACGTTACCAAGGGCCTTGGCGCCGGCGCCAATCCGGAAGTCGGCCGCCAGGCCGCGCTCGAGGACCGTGAGCGCATCGTCGAAACCCTGCACGGCGCCGACATGGTCTTCATCACTGCCGGCATGGGCGGCGGCACTGGCACGGGTGCGGCGCCCGTGGTCGCGCAACTGGCCAAGGAAATGGGCATTCTCACCGTGGCCATCGTCACCAAGCCCTTCCCGTTCGAGGGCCGCCGCCGCATGCAGGTGGCGCTCAAGGGCATCGAAGACCTTTCCCAGCACGTGGATTCGCTGATCACGGTGCCGAACGAGAAACTGCTGACCGTGCTCGGCCGCGACGTCACCCTGCTCAGTGCGTTCAAGGCCGCCAACGACGTGCTGCTCGGCGCGGTGCAGGGCATCGCCGACCTCATCACCCGCCCGGGCCTGATCAACGTCGACTTCGCCGACGTGCGCACGGTCATGTCCGAGATGGGCATGGCCATGATGGGCACGGGTTCGGCGCGTGGCGACGACCGCGCCGTGGCCGCGGCCGAAGCGGCGGTGAACAACCCGTTGCTCGAGGACGTGAACCTGACGGGAGCCTGCGGCATCCTGGTCAACGTCACGGCCGGCGCCAACCTGACCATGCGCGAATTCAACGAGATCGGCGATGTTGTTCACCAGTTCGCGTCCGAAGACGCCACCGTCGTCATAGGCACGGCACTTGATCCGGAGCTGCAGGACGAGGTGCGCGTGACCGTGGTCGCGACCGGCCTGAACCGCAATGCAGCTCGCCAGGTCGTCCGCCGCGAGCAGGCGGCCGTGGTGGAGCGCCCGCGCATCATCGCCCGCACCGGCACGGACGACCTGCCCGTGGATTATTTGAAGCCCGCTCCGGCAACGCCGGCCGCGCGTGCAGTAGCCGAACCGGCCAAGGCAAAGGAAACCCAGAGTGACTGGTTGGATATACCCGCGTTCCTGCGCAAGCAGGCGGATTGACCTTAGAAACGGGGGCGGTTTTCCGCAAGCCACCCGGCACGGCGGCGTAGCCGTGCCGTTTTCCGCCAACGGCGGCGACCTTTGGTCGTCGCCGTTTTTCTTTGTGCGTTGGAATCAGGGAACGTGAGCAAGAAAAAGATTGGAATGGATGTTGCATTTATGCAACAGCTTGTGGGGATTTTGCACCGATTTACTTTTCCCGCCGTTTAGGCTGTGTTACGATTCCGCGCGTTTTGCCGCTCCTGCCCCAGGGGACATATAAAAAAGATGATCAGACAGCGCACACTCAAGAACGTGATTCGCGCGACGGGAGTCGGTCTTCACACCGGTGAAAAGGTCTACATGACCTTGCGTCCCGCCGCGGTGGATACAGGCATCGTGTTTCGCCGCGTCGATCTGGATCAGCCGGTCGAGATCCGCTCCTGCTGCGAAAATGTCGGCGATACCCGCCTTTCCACCACCCTAGTCAAGGGCGATGTGCGCATCGCCACCATCGAACACCTGTTGTCGGCCATTGCTGGCCTGGGCATCGACAACGCCTATGTCGATCTCTCGGCGCCGGAAGTGCCGATCATGGACGGCAGTGCGGGCCCGTTCGTCTTCCTGCTGCAATCGGCGGGGATCGAGGAACAGGCTGCGGCCAAGCGCTTCGTGCGCATCAAGAAACCGATCATCGTGCGCGACGGCGACAAATGGGCGCGCTTCGAGCCGTTCGACGGCTTCAAGGTCGGGTTCTCCATCGATTTCGACCATCCGATCTTCACCCGCCGCAGTTCCAGCGCGGAAATCGACTTCTCGACCACCTCCTTCGTCAAGGAAGTCTCGCGTGCGCGCACGTTCGGCTTCATGCGCGACATCGAAATGCTGCGCGAAAAGAACCTCGCGCTCGGCGGTTCGATGGACAACGCCATCGTCCTCGACGACTACCGCGTACTCAACGAGGACGGCTTGCGCTACGAGGACGAGTTCGTCAAGCACAAGATCCTCGACGCCATCGGCGACCTGTACCTGCTCGGGCACAGCCTGATCGGCGCGTTCTACGGCCACAAGTCCGGCCACGAATTGAACAACAAGCTGTTGCGCGCGCTGATTGCCGAAAAGAAGGCCTGGGAAGAGGTCGTTTTCGAGGATCCGGCCAAGGCGCCGATTTCCTACGCGCACCCGGCCCAGGCGATGTAAGGTTTAACGCCGCCGTCACGCCAGACGGCGACGCTTGCGGGCACAATCGCGCCCGCCTCGGGAAGAACTATTCGGCAAGGGATGCCAAACGGAGGTATGCGGCCCGGAGTCCCGGGTCGGCGACGGATTGCGCCGCTGTCTTGAGATGGTCCGCAGCGGCATGCGAAAGCGGTCTACGCCTGATCTGCTCCGGGGGAACGGGGGGCAGGGGTGCCACTTTCACGGCGAATTTCCCGATCGGGACGCCCGCGACCTTGCGGGCCTCGGCGAGCAGTGCGGTTTGGTGAAATCGCAGCTTTGCCGCCCAGACCGGGGATGACGCCAGGAAGACGAGTCGTCCGGCCCGCAGGTCCGCCAGGCAACACTGGCGGCGCAGCGGATCCGGCAGGCTCTGGCGCAACGTGCGGTCCAGTGCGTCCAACGCCTTCGCATGCGCGGCCAGCGCGGCGACGGCGGGAACTTCGCCGAGGGTCTTGGCGGAAGGACGTTTTCTGGACGAGGCACTTTGCATGGTGGAACCCGGATGAATGAGCCGAATGGCATGAACATCATAATCGTCGCCAAGCCGCACGCCACACCCAGGGCACTGGATCTCAAGTGCTGGCGCATGCGCGCCAAGCTTGCCGGCCTGGCCTTGCTATGCATCCTGTGTTTCGGCGGCGCCGGTTTCGCGGCCGCCCTGCTGCTAGCCAATCCGCAGAGCAGCGCGCTGCGCGAACTCTACGCCATCCACGCGCAAATCGAAGCCCAGCGGCAAAACGTGGCTCAGCTCGAATCTTCTTCCCAGCGCAATCTGAATGCACTCGCCGTGCAATTGGGATCGCTGCAGGCGCGCGCGCTGCGCCTGGATGCGCTGGGCCAGCGCCTGGCCCAGGTCGGCAAGCTCGATGCCGATGAATTCGATTTCAGCACTGCGCCGGGCCTTGGCGGGCCGGAAGACGCAGATGCCAAACCGCAGCCGTTGAATGTGGATCTTGCGGCGAACATCGCGAGCCTGCGCGGCCAGTTCCGCGATGAGGAAACGCGCTTGAACGTGCTTGAGCAACTACTGCTCGACCGGCGTGTGGACAACGAACTGCTGCCCAAGGGCTACCCGGTGGCCGGCGGCTATGTCGGATCCGGATTCGGGACGCGCACCGATCCGATCAGCGGGGGCGTCGAGCATCACCTGGGCATCGATTTCGATGCCCCGTCCGGTTCTGCGATCCATGCGGTCGCAGATGGGGTGGTCACCTTCGTCGGCCAGCGCAGCGGCTACGGCAACGTGGTCGAAATCGACCACGGCAACGGCTACATGACGCGCTACGCACACAACCGCAAGAACGTGGTGCGCGTGGGCGAACGCGTGCATGCCGGCCAGGTCATCGCTCGCGTCGGCCAAACCGGTCGCGCGACCGGCCCGCATTGCCACTTCGAGGTCTGGCTGCATGGCCGCGCGGTGAATCCCATCACCTACGTCAATGCGGCGGTGAAGAAGGTCTGACGCTGCACCGGTTTTTCGGAATGTCTTGAATGGGGCCGTTGCCGACCCCATTCCCTTGCAAACTGCGCCCAGCGCCGTATCATGCCGCGGCCCTTCGCCACGGCTGCTGTAGCGCTGTCGTGTTCCTTTTCCCCTCAAAGTCCCGCTTAACTCATGCTCAATCGCATCCTGACCGGCGTTTTCGGCAGCCGCAACGAACGGCTGCTGCGCCAGATGTACAAGACCGTGGCGAAGATCAACGCGCAGGAGGCTGGGCTCAAGTCCCTTTCCGACGACGAATTGCGTGCCAAGACGGCCGAATTCCGCAAGCGCCTGGCCGACGGTGCCAAGCTTGACTCCCTGCTTCCGGAAGCGTTCGCCGTGGTGCGCGAGGCCAGTCGCCGTGTCCTTGGCCTGCGCCACTATGACGTGCAGATGATCGGCGGCATGGTCCTGCATCAGGGCAAGATTGCCGAGATGCGCACGGGCGAGGGCAAGACCTTGGTCGCCACCTTGCCCGTGTACCTGAATGCGCTGCCCGCCAAGGGCGTGCACGTGGTTACGGTGAATGATTATCTTGCCAAGCGCGACTCGGCCTGGATGGGCAAGGTCTACAACTTCCTCGGCCTGAACGTGGGCGTGGTGTGGCCGGGCATGGAAATGTCCGCCAAGGCCGCTGCCTATGCCGCTGACATCACCTACGGCACGAACAACGAATTCGGTTTCGACTACCTGCGCGACAACATGGCGTTGGCGAAGGAGCAGCGCTACCAGCGTAGCCTGAACTACGCCATCGTCGACGAAGTCGATTCGATCCTGATCGACGAGGCGCGCACGCCGCTGATCATTTCCGGCCCGTCCGACGACTCGCCGCAGCTGTACATCAAGATCAACCGCATCGTGCCCAGGCTCACGCGCCAGGCCAAGGAAAGCGAACCGGACAAGCCCCCTGTTCCCGGCGACTACTATGTCGACGAAAAGCAGAAGCAGGTGCACCTGTCCGAAGACGGCATGGAGCACGCCGAGCAGATCCTGCGCGAGGAAGGCATCATCGGCGAGGGCGAGAGCCTGTACGACACAAAGCATCTTGCCGTCGTCCATCATCTGAACGCGGCGCTGCGCGCGAACACGCTGTACCACCGCGACCAGGAATACATCGTGCGCGACGGCGAAGTGATCATCGTCGACGAGTTCACCGGCCGTACCTTGCCGGGACGGCGCTGGTCCGATGGGCTGCATCAGGCGGTCGAGGCGAAAGAGGGTGTGCCGATCCAGCGCGAAAACCAGACGCTGGCGTCGATCACGTTCCAGAACCTGTTCCGCATGTACAAGAAACTCGCCGGCATGACCGGCACGGCGGACACCGAAGCCTACGAATTCCAGTCGATCTACAACCTCGAAGTGGTGGTCATCCCCACGCACCGGCCGATGATCCGCAAGGACAACCAGGACATCGTGTTCCTGAAGCAGAGGTACAAGTTCGAGGCGGTGATCGAGGACATCAAGGACTGCCACCAGCGCGGCCAGCCGGTGCTGGTCGGCACCACCTCCATCGAAACCTCCGAACTGCTTTCGGAATTGCTCAAGAAGCAAAAGCCGCCGATCCCGCACGAAGTGCTCAATGCCAAGCAGCACGAGCGCGAGGCGCAGATCGTCGCCCAGGCCGGCCGCCCCGGCGCGGTGACGATCGCCACCAACATGGCCGGACGCGGTACCGACATCGTGCTCGGCGGTTCGCTCGATGCCGAGCTCGCCGCGCTGCCGCCGGAAACCGGCGAAGCCGAGCGCGAGAAGGTCAAGTCCGACTGGCAAAAGCGCCATGACGAAGTGCTCGCTGCCGGCGGCCTGCACATCGTCGGCACGGAACGCCACGAATCGCGCCGCATCGACAACCAGTTGCGCGGCCGTTCCGGTCGCCAGGGCGATGCGGGTTCCAGCCGTTTCTACCTGTCGCTGGAAGACTCGCTGATGCGCATCTTCGCGCCGGATTGGGTCACGCGCTGGATGCAACTGTTCGGCATGAAGGAACACGAGGCGCTCGAGGACCGCATGATCACGCGCGTCGATCGAGAAATCGCAGCGCAAGGTCGAGTCGCACAACTTCGACATCCGCAAGCATCTGCTCGAGTTCGACGACACCGCGAACGACCAGCGCAAGGTCATCTACGAGCAGCGCAACGAGCTGCTCGATTCGGACGACGTCTCGCAAAACATCGTCGACATCCGCTACGACGTCTTCGCCAGCCTGTGCCTGCGTTTCGTGCCGGCGGACAGCGTGGACGAACAATGGGACATCGCCGGCCTGGACCGCGCGCTGCAAAGCGAATTCGGCTTCAATTTCGATTTGCCGCGCTGGGTCGAGCAGCAGCGCGACCTGAGCGCCGCCGGCGTGCGCGATCACGTCCTCGCGGAAGTCGATCGCTTCTTCCGCGAGAAGGAAACGATGTACGGCTCGGAGATCATGCGCGCGGCGGAGAAATTCTTCCTGCTGCAAGTGCTCGACCAATACTGGAAGGAACATCTGGCGGCGATGGATTACCTGCGCCAGGGCATCTATCTGCGCGGCTATGCGCAGGTGCAACCCAAGCAGGAATTCAAGCGCGAGTCCTTCATCTTGTTCGAACACATGCTCGACGACGTCAAGTCCGAAGTCGTGCAGCGTCTGGCGCGCATCCGCATCCAGAACCAGGCCGAGGTCGAGGCGATGGAAGAGCGCCAGCGCCAGGAAGCCGAACGCCGCGCGCTGGAATTCCAGCATGCGGAAAGCGCTGGCGTAGCGACCGCGGCGCTGCCGCAGGCGGCAGCCGCCGTCGGCGACGCAGTGCCGCAGGCACACACGCCGGTGCTGCGCGACCAGCCCAAGGTCGGCCGCAACGATCCGTGTCCGTGCGGATCGGGAAAGAAATACAAGCAGTGCCACGGGAAATTGGCCTGATTCGAACTCCACTCGTTCACGTCGTCGCGGGCATCGTCCGCGACGAGCAGGGACGCGTCCTGTTGGCGCAACGTCCGCCCGGCAAGCATCTGGCCGGACGGTGGGAATTCCCCGGCGGCAAACGCGAGCCGGGCGAATCGCCCGAACACGCGCTGCGCCGCGAACTGGCCGAGGAAATCGGCATCGATACCGGTGCCGTCGAACCGTTGATCGCGGTGCCTTGGCATTACCCCGAAAAATCCGTCCTGCTTGATGTCTACGTGGTGCGCGATTGGCGCGGCGAGGCGCATGGGCGCGAAGGCCAGGCGCTGCGCTGGGTCGGCATCGAAGCGATGCACGCACTGCCGATGCCACCCGCGGACAGGCCCGTGGTTGCCGCGCTGCGCTTGCCGGCGCATTACCCGATCACACCTGAGCCCGATGCCGACGACGCGGCATTCGTGCGCGCAGTCGGCCAATTGCTGGATGCCGGCGAGACCTGTATCCAGTTGCGTTGCAAAACGATCGCGCCGACGCGTCTGCACGCCTTGGCGCAATCGGTTTGCGGTCTTGCCGCAATGACGGGTGCCAGCGTGCTGATCAATGGCGATGCCGAGCTTGCGCTGGAATTGGACTGCGGCGTGCATTTGCCCGCACGGGAGTTGATGCGGCTGAGCGCTCGGCCGCTGCCGTCGCATCGCTGGCTGGCGGCGTCCTGCCACGATGCGCATGAACTGGCGCATGCCGCATCCATCGGCGTGGACTTCGCCGTGCTCGGACCGGTCCTGCCGACGGCGAGCCATCCGCACGCACAGGCGCTCGGATGGAATCGGTTCGCTGAACTCGTCGCGAAGGTGCCGCTGCCGGTCTACGCGCTCGGTGGCGTCGGACCGCGCGATCTTGCGGACGCGAAGCGTGCGGGCGCGCAGGGCGTCGCCGGCATCTCAGGTTTTTGGCCGGGCGGTGGCTAGAGCGAGATAGCGTCGATGCAGCCGTGCGACGGTGGCGTCGAGCGCAGACAGCGGCCCGGTGTTGTCGATCGCATCATCGGCAAGCGCCAGCCGTTCTTCGCGCGAAACCTGCGCATCCAGCATTCCTTGCGCGGTTGCCGCGTCGATCCCCGATCGATGCAGCAACCGTTCGAATTGAACCTCGCGTGGCACGTCCGTGCACAGCACGCGATCGACCCAGGCGTAATCCGCGCGGCACTCGGCTAACAGCGGGATCGCCAGCACGCAGTACGATGAGCGGCAGGCCTGCGCCTGCCCGATCAGCGAACTGCGGATGCGCGGATGCAGGATCGTCTCCAGCCGCCGCCGCGCGGTCGTGTCAGCAAAAACAACTTGACGCAGGTGGGCGCGATCCAGCGCGCCGGCCGCAGTCACGGTATCGGGACCGAATGCGGCGGCGATTTCAGCGAGCGCCGGCTGCCCGGCGGCGACCAGGTCGCGCGCGGCCACGTCGGCGTCGAACACAGGCACGCCGTGTTGCGTGAAGCGTTGCGCGGTAGCGCTCTTGCCCGAGGCGATGCCGCCGGTGAGGGCGATGGCGAGGGTCATGCGGGAATGTCGATCAGCCCAATCCGAACAGATGCTGGTACCAGCGTGCCAGTTGCTCGCCGTCGACGAACCAAAGCCAGCCCGCCGCGGCAATGAACGGCCCGAACGGAATCGGCGTGGCGCGATCGTGCCCGCGCAGCGCAAGGAAGGCGCCGCCGATGATGGCGCCGATCAGCGACGACAGCAGCACGATCGGCAGCAAGGCGAATGGACCCATCCATGCGCCGAGCGCGGCGAGCAGTTTGAAGTCGCCGTAGCCCATGCCTTCCTTGCCGGTCGTGAGTTTGAACAGCCAATACACGCTCCACAAGCTCAGGTAACCGGCAACCGCGCCGATCAAACTGGCGTGGCTGTCGACGAACAGCGGTTTCAGCGAAAGCAGCAGCCCGAGCCAGAGTAGCGGCAGGGTCATCTGGTCCGGCAGTAATTGCGTGCGCACGTCGATGCCGGAAAGCGCGATCAGCGTCCAGGTGAAGATGAGTCCGGCGGCGGCTTGCCAGCCGATACCGAACTTCCACACGACGATAGCCGAGCACACGCCGGTGAGCAGCTCAACGAGCGGGTACTGGATGGAAATCGTCGCGTGGCAATGCCGGCAACGACCGCGCAGTGCGAGCCAGCTCACCAGCGGAATGTTCTCCAGCGCGCCGAGCGGATGCTTGCAATGCGGGCAGTGCGATGGCTCGCGCACGATGCCCGGCGGCGCGATTTCGTCAGCCGGGTGCTTGAGCTCCAGCATCTCGCGGCTTTGCGCGCGCCAGCCGTGCAGCAGGCGCGCGGGCAGGCGCAGGATGACGACATTGAGGAAGCTGCCGACGATCAGGCCCAGGACTCCGGCGCAGGCAATCGCCGCGCCGGGATGGGCAAGGAGAAAATCCACGTCGAGGGTTGGCCGCAGGCCTCAGCCGACGACGGCGGCGAGCTTGAAGATCGGCAGGTACATGCCGACCACGAGTCCGCCCACGATCGTGCCGATGATCACCATGATGAACGGCTCGAGCAGGCTGGACAGCGCATCCACGGCGTTGTTGACTTCCTGCTCGTAGAATTCGGCCACCTTGAACAGCATCTTGTCGAGCGCGCCGGATTCCTCGCCGATCGCCGACCATCTGCACGACCATGTTCGGGAACAGGTTGGTCTGGCGCATCGCCAGCTGCAACTGGTGGCCGACGGAGACGTCGTCGCGAATGCGTTTGACCGCATCGTTGTAGATCGGGCTGCCGGTGGCGCCGGCCACCGAATCCAGCGCTTCGACCAGCGGCACGCCGGCGGCGAAGGTGACGCCGAGCGTGCGCGAGAAGCGCGCGATCGCCGACTGGTGCAGGATCTGACCAACGACCGGAAGCTTGAGCACCATGCGCGCCAGGAAATGCGCGAACCTGCGGCGAGCGCTTGTAGGCGAAGATCAGCCCGGCGATGATGCCGATGACCCACATCAGCACGAACCACCAGTACGAGGTCAGGAAGCGCGAGGCGTTGACGATCATCTGCGTGAACGCCGGCAATTGCGCGCCGAAATTCTTGAACACGTCCTCGAATTGCGGCACCACGAAGATCAACAGGATCGCCGATACCAGGATCGCCACGGCGAACACGATCGCGGGATAGAACATCGCCTTCTTGATCTTGCCCTTGATCGCCTCGATGTTTTCCTTGTAGGTCGCCACCGTGTCGAGCACGGTATCGAGCACGCCGGCCGATTCACCGGCCTTGACCAGGTTGCGGTAAAGCTCGTCGAACTGCACCGGATATTTGCCCATCGCCTCGTGCAGTGACGAACCGCCTTCGATGTTGGCCTTGACGTCGTTGAGCATGTTCTTCATGCGCGGGTTGGACTGAGCCGGTAGCCATGATCTCGATGCCCTGCACCATGGGCACGCCGGCCGCCATCATCACTGCGATCTGGCGGCTGAACACGGCGATGTCGCGTGCCTTGATCGTGTTGCCTGCGGAACCGAACAGCGGCTTGCCCTTCGGCTTGACCGACAGCGGATTGATGCCCTGGCGGCGCAATTCGGCCTTGACCATGCTCGCGTTCTTGGCGGCATAGTCGCCCTTCATCTTGACGCCGCGCTTGTCGGTGCCGGTCCAGGCGTAGTTCGTCAACTGGCTGACTTGAGCGCGTGCCTTGCCGCGATCGGCGATAGCGTTCGCCCGGGTGGTTGCGGTAGCGGTAGCCATGATTAGTCCTTGGTCACGCGGTTGATTTCGGCGAGGCTGGTGATGCCGTTCTTGGCCTTGAGCAGGGCCGAAGCGCGCAGGTCGCGAACGCCCGCGGCGCGCGCGACTTCGGCGATCTGCAGGGCGTTGCCGCCGGCGAGGATGATCTTCTGGATGTCCTCGCTCATCGGCATCACCTGATAGATGCCGGTGCGGCCCTTGTAGCCCTCGTTGCAGCCGGAACAGCCGACTGCTTCGAACAATTGCAGTTTGGCGTCGATTTCGGCCTGGGTGAAGCCCTCGGCGAGCAGCGCGGCGGCTGGCATCGGCGCCATCGGTTTCTTGCAATCGTGCAGGCGCCGCGCCAGGCGCTGGGCGATGATGAGCGTCACCGACGAGGTGATGTTGTACGGCGCGATGCCCATGTTCATCAGGCGCGCGATGGTTTGCGGCGCGTCGTTCGTGTGCAGGGTCGACAGCACCATGTGACCGGTCTGCGCCGCCTTGATCGCGATCTCGGCGGTTTCCAGGTCGCGGATTTCGCCGACCATGATCACGTCTGGGTCCTGACGCAGGAACGAGCGCAGCGCCGCGGCGAAGGTCATGCCGCGCTTGGTGTTCTGTTGCACCTGGTTGATGCCGTCGACGCGGATTTCGACCGGATCCTCCACCGTGGAGATGTTGCGCCCTTCGGTGTTGAGGATGTTCAGTGCGGTATACAGCGACACCGTCTTGCCCGAGCCGGTCGGGCCGGTCACCACCACCATGCCGTAGGGTTTTTCGATGGCGGCGAGGAAAAGGTCGCTGCTGGTCGTCCTCGTAGCCGAGCTTGTCGATGCCGAGTTTGGCGGCGGAGCCATCGAGGATGCGCAGCACGACCTTTTCGCCGAACAGGGTCGGGCAGGTGCTGACGCGGAAGTCGATGGACTTGCTCTTGGACAGGTTGAGCTTGATGCGGCCGTCCTGCGGCACGCGGCGCTCGGCGATATCCAGTCCGGACATCACCTTCAGGCGCGAGGAAATGCGCGGCGTCAGCTTCACCGGCGGCGCGGCCACGGTGCGCAACATGCCGTCCATGCGCAGGCGCACGCGGTATTTGCTTTCGTAGGGCTCGAAGTGGATATCCGAGGCGCCGCGCTTGATCGCATCGACCAGCACCTTGTTCACGAACTTGACCACCGGGGCGTCGTCATCGCCACCGTGGCGTCGATGCCGGTGGAGGTTTCTTCCAGATCGCCGCTTTCCAGATCGAGAGATTCGAGCCCTTCGGCGTCTTCGCCCATATCGCCGATCGTGGCACCGGCTTCGGTCAGGGCGCGCTCGATGATGCGGCCGAGCTGTTCCTCGCTGACCAGCACCGGTTCCACCGTGAGGTTGGTCTGGAACTTGATCTCGTCCAGCGCATGCAGGTTGGTCGGATCGGTCACGCCCACATACAGGCGGTTGCCGCGCTTGAACAGCGGCAGCGCCTTGTGCTGGGTGATCAGCTTCTCGTTGACCAGGCGCACGACATTCTGGTTGATGTCGAGCGCATCCACGTCGAACAGCGGCACGCCGAACTCGGCCGACGCGGCCATCGCGACTTGCGCGCCGTTGGCCAGCGCGTGTTCGATCAGGTAGCTGCCGAGTGGAATTTTCTGCTTCAGCGAGGCATCGACGGCGCGACGCGCGTCTTCGTCGCCCAAGGTGCCTTCGACCACCAGGCGTCGAGCAACGCCGCTCAGCCCGGCGACCGCGGCAGGATTCATCTGTGTCGCCATAAGAATCCTTCGTAAAACCTCGAAATTAAAGCCGAATGTACCGCAAAAGCCGCCCGGATTGAATCCCCGTCAGGCGCTGGCATCCCCGCGGCCCAGCGGCTACTCTTGGCCCCATCGGCCCGGCTTGCGGGTTCGAGTTTACTCCTGAATTCCGGCGGTCGAGCGTGATCAGCATCGTATTACCGGCAAAAAACGAGGCGGCGGCGTTAGAAAGCTTGCTGCCGCGCCTGCGCGCCGCCCAGCCCAATGCGGAAATCCTGGTCGTGGACGACGGCTCCGCCGATGCCACCGGCGAGGTTTGCACCCGACACGGTGTGACCGTACTGCGCCAGCCGTATTCGATGGGCAATGGCGCTGCGATCAAGCGCGGCGCTCGCGCGGCACGCGGCGACATCCTCGTATTCATGGACGCCGACGGCCAGCACGATCCCGCCGACGTCGCCCGTCTTGTCGCAAGACTCGAGGAAGGATTCGACATGGCCGTCGGCGCACGCGACTGGGGCGGACAGGCCGGAGTCGGCCGTGGCCTCGCCAACGCGCTCTACAACTGGCTGGCCTCGCGCATGACCGGGCACACCGTGGCCGACCTGACCAGCGGTTTCCGCGCCGTGCGCGCGGACAAGTTCCGCGAATTCCTGCACCTGCTGCCGAACGGGTTTTCCTATCCCACCACCAGCACCATGGCATTTTTCCGCAGCGCCTACGCGGTGGGCTACGTGCCGATCAAGGCCGCGCAGCGTGTCGGCAAGAGCCATATCAAGCCGCTGCGCGACGGCCTGCGCTTCCTGCTCATCATCTTCAAGATCGCGACGCTGTATTCGCCGCTGAAGCTGTTCGTGCCCGCCAGCGTGGTGTTCTTCCTGCTCGGCTTGGGCAACTATTTGTATACCTATTTCACCGTGCACCGGCTCACCAACATGAGCGTGTTGCTGTTTTCCGCATCCGTGATCGTGTTCCTCATCGGCCTGATCTCCGAGCAGATCACGGCGTTAACGTATCGGCGCGATGCCTGAGCTAAACCGTCCGCGCATATTGCTGGTCACGCGCAACCTGCCACCGCTGGTCGGTGGCATGGAACGGCTCAACTGGCATCTGGCGGAAGAATTGGTGAAGACCGCTGATGTTCGCGTCATCGGACCTGAAGGCTCCCGCGCCGATGCGCCGCAAGGCCTCGAGGTGCATGAAGCGCCGTTGAAACCGCTGTGGCGATTCCTGTTGACCGCGCGCGCATTGGCACACCGCGAAGCGCGCACTTGGAAGCCGGACATCGTGCTGGCAGGTAGTGGCCTGACCGCACCGATCGCGCGGTCCGCGGCGCGCGTGTGCGGAGCGCGCGCGGCTGTGTACGTGCATGGTCTGGACATCGCCGTGCGGCATCTCATTTATCGCGCACGCTGGCTTCCAGCCATCCGCCGCATGGATCGCGTCATCGCGAACAGCCACGCCACTGCGGATCTTTGCCGCGGCATGGGAGTGGATTCAGCACGCGTCGGCATCGTTCATCCCGGTGTCGATTTACCGAATGCGAAGGAAGGCGGGCATGCGCAGGTATTTCGCGAGCGGTACGGACTGGGCGCGGGCCCGCTGCTGTTGTCGGTTGGTCGCTTGACTGTGCGCAAAGGCTTGCGCGAGTTCGTCGCGCAGGCGCTGCCGCGCGTCGCCGCCGTACATCCGGACGCCAAGCTCGTCATCGTGGGCGATGCGCCGACTCAGGCTTTGCATGCGCAGGCGCAGACACCGGTCAGCATTCAGGCGGCGGCCGATGCAGCCGGGGTAGGCGACTGCGTGAAGTTTCTCGGCGTTATCACCGACTTTACGCGCCTCGGCGAGGCATACCGCGCCTGCGACGTGCATGTCTTTCCGGTTCGGGAAATCCCCGGCGATCCAGAAGGTTTCGGCATGGTTGCCGTTGAGGCGGCTGCACACGGATTGCCCAGCGTTGCGTTTGCGACCGGCGGCGTGGTAGATGCCGTGGCAGAAGGTGAATCCGGACACATGGTGTCTCCTGGAAACTATGCAGCCCTCGCCGATTCGATCATTACGACGCTCGCGGAGCGCGAGACGTTGCGCGGTCCCTGCGTCGCGTTCGCGCGGCGCTTCGCGTGGCCGGAGTTCGGCCATGGAATTGCCGCGCAACTGCGCTTGGCCTCAATCGATACCGGAGTCGGCGTCCCGTGAGCAATCAGGCCGCCACTCGCCAGCCTCACGCGGCTCTCGATCTGTCTTCGCGGCGCTGGAAAGGGGAGAAGATCGAGCGCCTGCTTGATCTGGCGCATCGCCCGCAGCCGATGAGATTACTGGAAATAGGTACCGGATCCGGCGGCATCGCGCATTATTTCGGAACTCACCCCGAGCTGCGTTGCGAGGTGGATGCGGTGGATGTCTGTGACAATCGGCAAATTCAGGACGGTTACCGGTTCCAACTCGTGGAAGGCACGCAGTTGCCATTCGAGAACGCAAGTTTCGATGTGGTCCTGACCAATCACGTGATCGAGCACGTAGGCGATGCGATGGCCCAGCGCCAGCATCTGGTTGAAATTCATCGAGTGTTGAAGCCGGGTGGCGTCGGTTACCTGTCTGTGCCCAATCGCTGGATGCTCACCGAACCCCATTACCGGGTGAAATTCTTGAGTTGGTGGCCGCGAGCGTGGCGCACTCCGTATCTACGCATGATGCGCAAAGGCAGCTTCTACGATTGCGAGCCACTGCAAGTCGGGCAACTGGAACGCATGCTCGACCTTGCTGGCCTTCGCCACCGCAATATCTGCATCGAGGCGTGGCGAGAAACTTTCGAAATCGAGCGCCCCGCATCGCTGGCAGCACGCCTATTGCGAGCGACGCCCGATGCCCTGTTGAAGCCGCTCCGCAGGATCATCCCCACACTGATTTACCGCATCGAACCGTCGCATTCATGACTGGCGCGCCCATAGAACCCGGCCATCGGCGCGTGCTCGTGGTCACCTCGATGTTTCCACGTTGGCCGGGCGATACCGAGCCCGGTTTCGTCTTCGAGTTGTGCCGCCGTCTCGCCACGCGATTCGACGTGCGCGTTCTCGCGCCGCATGCGCCCGGCGCAGCGCGGGGCGAGGTCATGGATGGCGTGGAAGTGGTCCGCTATCGCTACGCGCCACAGCGGCTGGAAACACTGGCCTACGGCGGCGGCATCGTACCGAAGCTGCGCCGGCAGCCGTGGAATTGGCTGCTCGTGCCACTGTTCCTGCTCGGACAATTTTTCGCGATACGTCGCGAAGTGCGGCGCTGGCGTCCGCATGCGGTGCATGCACATTGGATCATTCCGCAAGGAATGCTGGCCGCGTTGGCCATCGTCAAACACGCGCGTCCTGTCCTCATCGTCACCTCGCACGGCACGGACATGTTCGCGTTCAACGGCTGGTTGATGCGCCGGATCAAGCGCCAAGTGCTGGACAAATCCGCTTCGCTCACTGTCGTCAGCGGTGCCATGCGCGATACCGCCATCACGTTGGGCGTGAGTGCCGCGAAAGTTCACGTCGCGCCAATGGGCGTGGATTTGCGCGGCCGTTTCGTTCCCGATCCGCATTTCGAACGTTCGCGCAATGAGATTCTGTTCGTTGGGCGTCTCGCGCCGAGCAAAGGCCTGAACGTGCTGCTCGATGCCATGCCGAAAATCCTGGCGACACAACCGCAAGCTACACTCACCATTGCCGGCTTCGGGCCGGAAGAAAGTGCCCTGCGCACGCAGGCCAGGCGCCTGAAAATTGCCGATCGCGTGACCTTTGCTGGCCCATTGCCGCAGTCCGCATTGCCCGAGTTGTACCGTCGCGCGGCGGTATTCGCAGCGCCTTATGTACGCACCGCAGCGGGTGAGCAGGAAGGCTTTGGCCTGACGATCGTCGAGGCCATTGGCTGTGGCTGCCCGGTGGTCGCCACCGACATGCCCGGATCGCGCGATATTTTTGGCGAAACTGCCGAGCTGGTCGAGCCGGGGAACGCAGAAGCCTTGGCGAAGGCGATGTTGAATATACTTGCGGGACCGGAAAATGCGGCGTCTGAAAACGTCGCCCTGCGTGAACACGCCACGGCCCGCTTCGACTGGCAAGCCGTGTCCGAAAGATATGCCCGCCTTCTGGCGAGTGCCGCAACGCCGGATGAACCTGCCTAACGACTAATCCACTCGGCCAGTTTTCGTGCGCTTTCGTTCCATGTCGGCGGCAAGGCATAGTCGGGTATGCGCAGGCCGAGGTTCTGCAACATCGTCCGCGCATGATCGGTCGCATCGCCCACTCGCGCGAAGAAGCGCGCGTCGCCGTCGAGCATCCACGACACCGCCGCAGTTGCCGAAGCCGCGACCGGCACGCCGCACGCCATCGCCTCGCACAGCTTGACCGGATAACTGAATCGTCCGAACGTGGTATCGGCCACGACAACGCAAGCGACGTCGACCGCATTGGTTACGCGCGGCATGTCGATGTCGTCGACATAGCCGAGATTGATCACCCCGGGTGCGGTGATTGCATGTTGCGGAGGCTTGCCGGTCAGCACCAGCCGCACTTCGGGCTGTTGCCGCCGCACCAGTGCAAACGCGTCGAGGATAAGGTCCGATCCGCGGCTCCGCGTCCAGCCGCCGGAATAGCCGAAGAGCGGTCCATCCTGCGGCAACCCCAGATGGCGTCTACATTCGCGGCGATTCAGCGGCACGAAATTCGGGTCCGCGCACATCGGCAGGATGCGCACGCTCGATTTGTCGTGTCGCGAGCGATCGAGCCTTTCAGCCAACTGCGGTCCAGCGGCGGTCACCAGATCGGCCGCCCGCACTGCGCGCCGCCAGAGCCAATGCAGAGGATAATTCCAAGGCATGTACGCTTCGTAATTGTCGTAGGCGTCGATCGCGAGCTTGCAGCCGAGCCGGCCGGCGAGGCGATGTGCCAGCCATCCGGCCCAGGTGTCCGAGCAGCCGACGACCCAATCGGGAGCGAATGTCCGGGCTTCAGACTCCGTCATGCGCAACGTGCGCGTCAGGCCGAGCGTGCGGAAATCGTGACTCGACCAAGTTACGCCGTCGCGCAGTATCGTCTGTGAAGGAAGGCTGCGGTAGCCGCACAACTGCACGCGCACATCATGGCCAAGCGCTGCCAGCGCGGTTGGCAGGTGATAGAAGCGACCGTAGGGGCGTTCGACCAAATCACGCTGCTGCGGGTGGCGCTTGCAGACGAACAGGAGCTTCATGAAGTAATTACCGTGCGCAAAATTGCGAGGAAATGTTCGTTGAAGCGTAACTGCGACAACTGCACATAACGCGCTTGACCTGCGGTGATCAGCCGCTGACGTAACGCATCATCGCTGACGAGTGAGATAATCGCTTTGGTAATCGAGTCGATCGAGGATGGGTCGAAGTAGATGGCGGCGTCCCCGGACTGTTCGCGCATTGCATAGATATCGGAGAGCGCCATGGGGGTACCGGTAGCCATGGCTTCCAGTGGCGGCAGGTTGGTGGGGCCGAAGAAGGTCGGCATCACCAGACCCATCGACCGGCGATAAAGTTCCGCCATGTCGTCATCTGGGACATAACCTAGGAAGACGACTGCGTCCGACAAGCCAAGCCTCCGGACGATTTCGTGAATGGCTGGTCCGTTATTTTTCTCGGAGCCGGCAAGCACGAGCGAGAGTGTGGGTAGCTGGTTTCTTGCGGATGCCAGCGCTTCAACCAGACGAACGTGGTTCTTGTGGCTCCAGAGTTGGGCGGGATAAAAAAGGTATTGGGCTGGCAAGTGATAGCGCTTGTCGAAGTCGGACGGAGCGCCAAGGCTATTGATGTAGAGAGGCGCGACATAAGGCAGCACGTGGATACGTTCCGGTGCAGGGCCATATGCGTCCTCTACGTGCTGCTTGCCTGTTTGCGAATCCACCAGAATCGCCGCTGCACTTGCGCACATGTTGCGGTAATGCCGCTCTCGGCGGTGATATAGCCCTAGGGCCGACACTTCCGGGAAGTCGGGTTGATGTCGGTGCATCAGGTCATGGATGGTGCCCACGGTCCGACCCGGCATCGCGTACGCGAGGTAATCCTGTGCTGGGAAGAACCACAGATCACAGCTCAGAGAAGCCAGTTGCCGCTCAATTCCTCCGATATGCAATGCAAGCCTTCGCCAAGTCGATGCCGGCAAGCCTAGCCGCAAGAGTAATTGCACAACCGCATCTCGGGAGTCGATCGTCACCAGATGCGACTCGATCTTCGGGAGATCACGACCCAGCCATCGAAGCCATGCGGGGTGCGCGTGAGCAACGACGGCACGGTAATCGACTGCGGGGAGGGAGCGCAGCGCAGCCAGCATTGAGGATGCGTACTGGAACGCGCCGCCACCATGCGGAGGGAAGCCAAGATAAAGGCCGATGCGCTTCATCGCATCGCTGTGAAACAGGCATACCACGGCAGCCCATTGCCGAAATCCTCCCGTCCCCACGCGCTTGCCGACACGCAATGCAAGCCAGCTTCTTCGAGGAAAACTTTAAGCTCGTCTGCGAAAAAGTAACGCATCGGATGTAGCTCTTCGATGCGTTGCCGGGCGCCATCACGGATCACGTCGATTTCGTAGCGCACGTCTACCCGATGGCTGGCCGGATCGTGTTTGGGATGCGCAGTACGCACGATCGACACGCCGTTGCCCGAAAGCCTGCGCATCCTTGAACTGGGTGGGTCGGCGAGGACGCCGGGGCCATACCAGCAATCAAATACGAAGACACCGCCAGGTTCCAGATGGGTGGCTGCGGTCACCATTGCTTCACGCACGTCTTCATCGCTAACTTGATAGCTCATCACGTGAAACAGGGATACCACGGCATCGAAACGGCGTTGGGTTCGAAAAGCGCGGAGATCGGCGGTTTCGAACGTGGGGGACGGGCCGCCGGTAGCCGCCCTGCGGGCTCGCGCCAAGGCGATCATCTCAGGGCTCAGGTCGATGCCGTGCACGGCGTATCCCAACTGTGCGAAATGGATCGCATGTCCGCCGGTCCCGGAACCGAGTTCGAGCAAGGAGCCCGCGCAGTGATGATGCTGCCGGATCAAGCGGTCGATATAAGCTGCTTCGCCCGCGTAGTCCTTTTGCGCGTAAAGTAAATCGTAGTAAGCGGCGTAGGCGTCGAAGGGCTTGTTCAACGCAAGATGTCCTGCACGCATTCCGCGACCCGTTCGATCTCTTGGCCGGTCAGCCCCAGACCGCTGGGGACATAGAAACCACGGCGGTAAAGGCGCTCGGCCACAGGGTGCCTGTCATCCGCGAACAAACCCATCCGCTGCAGCACCGGTTGCTCGTGCATCGGGCAGAAGAACGGACGGGTACCGATGCCAAGTTCGCCGAGCCGACGCATTGCTTCCATCGCCTCGAATGGAATGTCGTCGTCGAGCACCATGCCGAAAACCCAGTAATTGTTGGTGGCGTAATCCGTCGATGCGAGCGGCAGCTGGATTCCCCGGACATCTGCGAGGAGTTCGCTGTAGCGATGCCCCATTGCGATCTTGCGCTGGAGGAAAGCATCCATTCGCTCGAGTTGCGCAACCCCGAGTGCAGCTTGCAGGTTGGTCATCCTCAAGTTCCAGCCGAGGCGTTCGTGCACGAAGCGACGTTTCGGTTCGAAGCAGAGATTGCGCAGGCTGCGACAGGTCTCCGCGAGCGCATCGTCGTCGGTGAGCACCATCCCGCCTTCACCCGTCGTCACGTGCTTGTTCGCGTAGAAGCTGAAAGTGCTAATTTCGCCGAAACTGCCGCACGCCCGCCCACGGTAAGTCTGGCCATGCGCTTCGGCAGCATCTTCGATGACCTTCAATCCATGGCGTTCGGCGAGCGCCAATACCGGCGCCATGTCCACCGGCAATCCGTAGGTATGCACCACCATGATCGCTCGGGTTTGCGGCGTGATGCGGCTTTCGATCCCCGCGACATCCATGTTCCATGTGATCGGATCGCTGTCGACGAGCACCGGTTTGGCACCTGCACGCACGATCTGGCTGATGCAGGAAATGATGGTGAAGGCTGGCAGGATGACCTCGTCGCCCGGGCCGATGTCCAGGGAATCGATTGCGGCGTCTATCGCTGCCGTGCCGTTGCAGACCGCCACGCCGTGCCGGCGCCCCACGCGCGTGGCGAATTCAGCCTCGAAGTGCTGGACGAACGGACCTTCGGAAGAAATCCAGCCGGTCTCGATGCATTCTTGCAGGTACTTCCCCTCGTTGCCGTCGAGGAGCGGGGTGTTGACGGGGATAGGACCGGATGTGCTCATTCTCTGGCTTTCCCGGGGCGGAGACCCTCGAAGCGCGTCTTGTCTTGTTCGCCGCAATACGGCCCTTGCTTGATTTCAAGCATCTCCAGCTCATCAAGCACTTCGAAGCCATGCCCGCCGGACGCAAGCAGGATGACGTCGCCGGCGGACAGCACACGGCTCTCGATGTATTTGCGGGCCTCATCGTAGAAGTCGACCCGCAGGCGCCCACGTCTTATCACCAAAACCTCCTGTGTATAGACGACCTGACGGGGGACGGGATTGTGATAGTGCGCCGCTATTACATGACCTGCAGTGTGGCTCATGTACGCGAGCTGTTGCGAGAAATCGTCCGGCGTGAAGAAGTGGATACCACGCTCACTGTAGCCAGAGCGGACGATGATCGCGATCAACCTCTCGTCGTGACGGATTTCTTCAATCATCTTCAACCTCGGCTTTATACATCAATTGGAGGGTATGGGACTGGATACTACAGGTGCCTGCGTCTGCGCACGACACGGGCAAGGGTTGCCGTGGAAATAGACGTCGAAAATGCGCAATGCGTCCTTCTCCGAGACGAGGCCGTCACGTACGGCTGGCCAGCCGCTGCTCTGGGACCTACGCGCCGTTCGGAAGGGAGCCATGATGGTGTCGATGCGATCGATGCCAAGCACCGAGAGGGCGGCAAGACGGTGGTTCCCGTCGGCAACGATATAGGCGCTCCGTTCCGTCGATGCGAGTTCGAAAACACGGATGTACGAATGCTCGATTGGGCGATAGCCTTGAGAGGACATGGCGTGCCATGCGTCATCCAGCCAGCGGTACTCGTCTCTGATGCGTTGCTCGGGGACCCCCTGGTTTGAGAAGTGCGTTAATACGTCGGGGATCTCATCTGCGGTTTCCCGCCAGCCCCGGGGCTGGCGGGCGTTCGCGCGTTGCCATGGGAATCGCCACAATGGGGGAGCATTCGGGATGTCGAGCGAGAGCGCCTCACCCAGATTTCGAGGCCGGTGGTGCAGGATGAAGTCAAGGAACTCGGCACGTGCGTGCTCGACCGCGCACCCCGACGCTATGTCCCTGAAATATTTTTCGTAAGGATTGAATTCGCCGCGGCCATAGCGAAAGCCGCAGTAGTGCACGCAATCGCGCACACGGATCGGACGCACGCGATAGAAAAAGGTCTGCGCCAGTTTATTGACGATGTCCATTCGACGGTTCCAGCAGGAAGACGCGCACTTCATGACCGTAGTAATGACCGATCAGCGTGTCGCGACGGACCGACAAGCCGGCCGCGTCGAACGCGGCCTCCATCTGCGCGCGCGAATGGTTCCAGGTGGCAATATGGTCGGAGGAACGCAACGGGTGTTGCGGGGGTAACAGCTTCAAGGTGCGGCCGACTAACCAGGCGGCGCGGGAAGCGAATCGGCGCAGCGGCGTGCCGTGCACATATGCCTGGGCGATCAGTGTGCCCTTGAGCACACGATTCAACTCCTTCAATGCCGCGGTGAGGCGATCTGGCGGGAGCAGATGCAGGAGGCGGAAGCATAGGATGGCATCGAAGGTGCCGTCTTCAGCGTCCAGCGCGAAGATATCACCCTTCTCGATGCGGACATGGGTTGCTCCCAATGCATCCCTCTTTTTGCGGGCAGCGGCAAGCATGTACTCGGAGATGTCAATGCCAAGTACGTCGCTTTCCTTTGGAAAGCAATGCAGGAAACGGCCAGTGCCGACTGGAAGGTCGAGGATGCGAGCGTGAGTGTGGGTTCGAAAATAAAGTTCGACCGCCGCGTTTTCGATGTGCCACAGGGACTCGTTCTCACGCAACTCATCGTAGGTCTTGGCCTCGACCTCGCCGTAATTCGAATGGCCATCATTGCCGCTTGACGATGTCACCGTGTGATTCCTTAGTAGTAGGCTGGCAAAGCTACCGCTGTATCCGTCTTGATGACTGAGTAACCGGCAATATGGTCCATGTTGGTGAGACCAGTTGTTGGTTTCGCGAAGTTGACGTTTCTTTCCGTGCCGAGGGACAACGCGGGAGACGATCGCGGGGTTCAATGGCGCTTCCCTACCGAGAGTCCCGTCATTGCCCGCAACTGCATGATAAACAAGGGGCGGGTATCTGCGAAGCAGGCGCCGACGAGGAGTGCAGAAGCGGCGTAGGAAATCACGGTTGCCAGGGCGGCGCCATCGATTCCGTAACGTGGGATCAATGCGAAGTTGAGCGCGATATTGAGGGCCGCCGCGACCGATGTCTTGACTAGATAGAAGCGCCTCAGGTCGTGGTTGATGTACCACGGGTCGCTGGCGCAACTGAGGAAGACCGCCCAGGTCGACCACACGTGTATCTGCAGCACGCTCACAGCGGGCGCATAGCGCGCACCGAACAGCAGTGAGATTGCATAAGGTGCCAGCAGAGTTGTGCAGGTGGCGACCAGAAGGCCGCTGATCGAAAGCAAGCGGAGGAAGCGGTGTACACCCACATCGAAGGCAGTACGGTCGTGGAGGTAGAGGTCGGCAAGTCTTGGCGCCACCGCCGCCATTACCGCGGTGGGCATGATATAGAGCCCCTCGGACAGCATGATGCCCGCGCTATACAGGCCGACAGAGTTGCCGCCAAGCATGCGCCCGAGCATGAACACGTCGATGCGACTGTAGATGGCGATGGTGAAGGCTGACAACAGCATGGGCGACGCGAGGCGTGCCAGCGCCAGCGCGTGTCCGCGATTGGGAGCCGATAGCGCGCCGAAGCCGAGTGCAAGCCTACGCCGCGACATACGCCACAACAATGCTGTAGCCACGAACGATTCGATCACGGAGACGACCGCGAGCGGGACGAGCGGCGCCGACAGCAGGAGAGAACCAAGGCGTAGGATGGCGCCGGTGGCGTAAGCGACGATCTTGGCCCGCGTCGTGTCGGCAAAGCGACGGTTCGCTTGCAGCCAGGATTCGGCGACCCATCCTGATTGCAGGACGCCAGCAACCGCGAGGATGGCGACGAGCGGCGTCGCTGCCTGCATGTTGTCCGGGGTTGCGAGCAATGCGACGGTCAAGGAAGCGACACCTGCGCATATGGCACCGGAGAAACGCAGGGCAAGTCCCTCGGAAAGAAGATCAGCTGCGCGTTCCGGCGCGCGCACGAGTTCGCGGATCAGCAGGGCATCCAAACCTGCCTGGGCGAGGAAGGCGAACAATGCGACGGTTGCAAGGGCGTACGAGTAAAGACCGAAACCATCGGGTCCCAGACTGCGAGCGACGGCCACGCTGACCACTAACCCCAATGCAGCGCGGGTGCCCCGTTCGGTAATCTGCCAAAGCGTGTCGTGGCGCCATCCTCGCCATCGCGCGTGGTGAAGCGAATCCTCAGTCTTGGACATCGTTCCAAGCGCGGTAGGTGCTTTCGACGCCTTTGCACAAAGGGATGCTGTATCGCCAGCCCATGTCTGTCAGGCGGCTCGTATCGAGCAGCTTGCGTGGGGTGCCATCCGGCTTCGATGGATCGAAGCGCAATGTTCCCTGGTAGCCAACAACTTCGGTGATCACCTTGGCCAGATCCGCGATGCTAATTTCTTGTCCCGAGCCGATATTGATCATCTCCTCAGCGCTGTAATTGCGCATCAGGAACACCAGTGCATCTGCCAGATCGTCTGCGTAGAGAAACTCCCGCAGCGGCTTGCCGCTTCCCCAGACGACGACTTCGCTTGCGCCGGAATCCTTGGCTTCGTGGACGCGTCGGATCAGCGCCGCGATGACGTGTGAATTCTGTGCATCGTAGTTGTCGCCAGGGCCATAGACGTTGGTGGGCATGGCACAGATGGCATCAAAACCGTATTGCTGGCGATATGCCTGGCACATTTTCAGGCCGGCAATCTTGGCCACGGCATACCATTCATTCGTCGGCTCCAGCGGGCCGGTCAAGAGATATTCTTCTCTCAGCGGTTGCGGCGCGAGTTTCGGGTAGATGCAGGACGAACCGAGGAACAGAAGTTTTTTTACGCCATGCTTCCACGCCGAGTGGATGACATTGGTCTGGATGGCAAGGTTGTCGCGGATGAACTGCGCAGGATAGGTGCTGTTGGCGTGGATGCCGCCGACTTTGGCCGCAGCCAGGAACACGTATTCGGGTTTCTCTGCCGCAAAGAAATTCGCGACGGCGGTCTGATCGGTCAGATCGAGTTCTTGATGTGTGCGCAGAAGTAGTTGTTTGGCACCTTCATTCTCCAGCCTTCGCACGAGTGCCGAACCGACGAGGCCGCGATGCCCGGCCACGAAGATGCGCGCCGCAGGATCGAAGGCTTTCCTATTCATGGTGAGCCGGTGTGCGGAAACCTGCCGAGTGCGTCAACGCATCCCGCTTGGCCAGGTCCAGATCGAACGTCACCATCTCGCGAACGAGGGTCTCGAAGCTGGTCGCAGGCATCCATCCGAGTTTTTCTCGCGCTTTGCTGGCATCGCCCAGCAAGGATTCGACTTCGGCGGGACGGAAATAGCGGGAATCGATCGCCACGATGCACTGCCCCGGCTTGGCCAGCGAGTCCGCGGGCACCGCACGTACCACGCCACGTTCGTCGGAGCCGGTACCCGACCATTCGATGTCGATTCCGAGCTCTTGCGCGGCGCGGTCGACGAAATCACGGACCGAATGTTGGACGCCAGTGGCGATGACGTAATCCTCGGCTAGCGATTGTTGCAGCATAAGCCATTGTGCTTCGACGAAGTCGCGCGCGTGGCCCCAGTCGCGGCGTGCGTTCAGGTTGCCCAGGTACAGGCAATCCTGCAGGCCGAGGTGGATGCGCGCGAGCGCGCGCGTGATCTTGCGAGTGACGAAGGTCTCGCCGCGCAGCGGCGATTCGTGGTTGAACAGGATGCCGTTGCACGCGAACAGACCATAGGACTCGCGATAATTCGGGTGATCCAGTAGGCGTACAACTTGGCCACGCCGTAGGGCGAGCGCGGATAAAACGGGGTGGTTTCGCGCTGCGGAGTCTGTTGCACTTTGCCAAACAGTTCGGATGTCGAGGCTTGATAGAAGCGGGTTTTCTCCTCGAGTCCGAGGATGCGGATGGCTTCCAGAATCCGCAACGTGCCAAGCGCATCAGCGTTCGCGGTGTATTCCGGCGTCTCGAAAGAGACTTGCACGTGACTCTGTGCACCGAGGTTGTAGATTTCATCGGGTTGCACCTGCTGAACGATGCGGATCAGGTTGGTCGCGTCTGTCAGATCCCCGTAGTGCAGGATGAAGCGGCGTCCGAATTGATGCGGATCCTGGTACAGGTGATCGACGCGCTCGGTGTTGAACGACGATGCGCGGCGCTTGATGCCGTGTACCTCGTAGCCCTTGGCCAAGAGGAATTCGGCCAAGTAGGCGCCGTCCTGTCCAGTAACTCCGGATATCAGTGCGCGTTTCACCGGGCTTCCCCGCGCGTCGGTAAGAAAAGTGCGGGAATTGCGCTGTCGATTGCGAATTCGGATTGGTCGCGATTGGCTTTCATGCCGTCTTTTTAAGCCATGCGGGTGCGCTTGTCACGCATAGGCATCCGGGCGCGGACACGCGGATTCCGAGGGCGCCATCGTATTCAGCGCGAATTTGCCAAGGCCGGGTTTGTCAAGGTCGGGCCTTCACTACTCCGCCAATTTGCGCATCGTCCAGAAATCGTCCGACAGGTTGCGGTCGGCCAGGTACGCGTAGGGCATCGTGCAATAGCCCTTCCTGCCCCAGTCCGCGCCCCAGGAGTTGCGCACGATGAAGCGCTTGGCCGCGTCGTCGTACCCGACCGCGCACACCGCATGGCCGCCGAGCACGCGCTCGCGCCTCGAGGCATCGGCACGGTTCCGCTATTCGCCACCGCATCCGACTCGAAACTTTCGTACACGGTGAAGCCGAACACGAACGGATAGCCGTCCGCCAGGCAGGCGCGCATTTCCTGCGTGGTGGAAAGGCGCTGATAACTGGAAATGGTGTGCGTTTTCGCCTGCGCGTAACACGCCGCCGTGGGCTTGGTCGCGAACTTCTTGATGACGTAGGGCCAGAGTTTTTCCGGACACACGCCCTGCTTGGCCAGGGTCTTGATGCCGTCGCGCAGCATCGCGCCCGCATCCTGTTTCACCGAATGCTCGATCACGCGCTCGTTGTAGTAGATGAACAGCCGCGACAGGTCGACGAGTGGATGTTTCTGCTTTCAGTTCGAGAAATTCCAGTGCGCCGGCCAGCGCATTCGCCGTGCAACTGCCGAGTTGGCCCTGGTTTTCGACCGGCGGGCATTTCGCGCGCAGGTCGACTTTCGCCGGCAACTTCCTCGGTACCGCATGCACCTTCGCGTACGCGTGGTCGCGCTGGTCGGGAAGATCGGGAATCCAGCCGTACCAGCTGGCGGGGCGGATGGTGGTGGAGGATTTTCTGGCAATCATCGCGGTTGTCCCCTAGCGACGGGATCGAGTTAATCCGGTAAATGACGTTCCTTCATCTTGTCGAAACGTCTTTTCGGGAGTCCGGGATGCCGGCGGATTCGCGCTTGCGCACCCGCCACTCGATGCGTTCGAGCAGGCGGCGGTTGGTGGCCATCAGGTCGGCAAGAAAACCGAGCGCGAACATCAGGAACCCCAGGATGACCGAAAGTGCGGCAAAAACGACAGATTGTATGTGGCCGTTGCCATCGCCGACCATGTAGTACGCCATGAAGCGAATGCCGGCGGCGAGTCCGGCAAACGTGAACGCGCCGCCGATCAGCCAGAAGAACAGCATTGGCCGGTAGGTGGCGAAGATGCGCACGATGGTCGCGAGAGAGCGCAGCACATAGCTGGTGTTGCTCTTGACCAGGCGCGAGGGCCGCAGGTCGGGGTTGGTGCGCACCGGCACCGAGATCACGCGCATGTTGCTGGTGCCGGCCTGGATGATGGTCTCCAGCGTGTACGTATAGGAATTGAACACGTTCAGCCGCAATGCCACGTCGCGGGTCATGGCGCGGAATCCGCTCGGCGCATCCGCCACGCGGGTGCGCGAAGCCAGACGCACCACTCGGCTGCCGAGTTTCTGCAACCAGCGTTTGATGCGCGAGAAATGTTGGGTCGCATCGATCGGCCGTGCGCCGATGACGAATTCGGCCCGTCCTTCGACGATGGGTTCGACCAGGGTCCCGATGTCGCGCGCATCGTACTGGTTGTCGGCATCGGTGTTCACGACGATGTCCGCGCCGTTCGCGATAGCCGCATCGAGACCGGTCATGAAGGCCGTTGCTAGGCCGCGGTTGGTCGGGTGACGCACGACGTGATCGACGCCCAGTTTCTTCGCCACATCGGCGGTATCGTCGGTCGAGCCGTCGTCGATCACCAGCCATTCCACGGTTTCGCAACCCGGCAGGCGACGCGGCAACGCGGCGAGCGTCACCGGCAGCGAGTCCGCTTCGTTGAAGCAGGGAATCTGGATGATCAGCTTCACCGTGGGTGTCGTCGCCGTATGTGGATTTGTCGCAGTCTATCGGGTTGGCTGTGTGTCGGGTATCGGGGCGGCTTGCGCGGCAGCCGATTGCGATTGCAGCGTGGCGATATCCTTGTTCAGCGCGCCAAGCCGGTTGAGTTTTTGCAAGGCTTCCATTTCCGCTGCGATCTTGTCGAATTGCCGGGTCGAGATCAGCAGTCGGATCAGATTTTCGCGATACACGGGATTACCCGGTTGGGCATCGGCCGCCGCGCGCGACATGCGCTCGGCAAGGGGGATGTCGCCAAGCTCGCGCAGGGTGAAGTCCGAGTAGGCGGACATCAGATTAAGGTTGCCATCGGAGCGTTCCATCCCGGCGATGAAGGCGTCGAGTAGTTCCTGCTTCTGCATCGGGCAATCGCCGTCCTGCTGGCAGCGGAACAGGAAGATGATCGCGGCGATATCCGATTGCGACGGCGCGCGCGCGCGCAGCTTTTCGACGATCGCCTGCCACCAGTGCGGATCGATCGGCCGGTGCGCGCGTCCGTTGATGAAGATCAGCGCTTGCAGCGCGGTGATGCCGCTGTCGGGCTGGTAGGCATTGCGCTCCAGGATCTTCGCCGCTTCGTCGAGCAGAGGCGATTTTTCATCCTTGCCGGCGGCCATTATCAGGATGCGCGCCAGTTCGTATTGCGCGCGTTGCGAATCGGGGCGCTTGAGTGCCTCGGAGTAGGCAAGACGCACGGGATTGGACCATTCCTCAGCACGCAGATACGTGGTGAAGGCGAAGAATGCGATGAATCCGATCGCTAGCAATGTCTTTGCCTTTGGCAGGCGCAGTCCCGGTTCGAGCGCGATCAGGGAAGCCGCAGCCAGGAGGAGGCCCGCCGACGGGAAATAATTGCGGTGTTCGAACACGAGTTCCAGTGGGATGATCGTCGCGGTCATCGAGTGGCCGGCGAAGAACCACAGGATGCCGAGGCAGAACATTGGCCGCGCCTTGCGCCGCCACAGCGCGACGCCCAGCAGTGCCAAGAGGGCTGCGATGGCCAGCAACGTCGTCGGCGGGTCGAGCAGACCATGCGACAGCGGCACGTCGTCGTGATAGAACGTCAGCGAGTTGAGATTTGGCAACAGCGTCCAGCCGATGTAATCGCACAACACGCGCGATTCGGTGAGCAAGCGTTGCAGCGTGGTGAAATTGCGATAGCCGGAAACGCCCTGGAAGATGCGTGGCGCGATCCAGATCAAACCGACGACCATTGGCACGGCGAGCAGGGCCAGGTGTGCGCCGATCGCGGGTTTGCACCAGCGGCCGTCGCGATTGCGGAATCCGCTGACGGCGAATTCCGTGCAAGCCGTGAACAGCGGTAGCAGCGCGGCGTCTTCCTTGGCGGTGAGACCCAGCCCGGTACAAACCGCGATGCTGATCCACAGCATGCCGCCGCCGCTCATTCCCGCAAGTTGGCGGCGGCGTGCGAGCAAATACCACCACAGGCCGAGAAACACGAACAGGTTGGCCAATGCCTCCATGCGTTGCGAGACATAGGCGACGCCGGTCAGGTTGATCGGCAGCAACAGCCACGCCCCGGCGATGGCGACGGCGGCAAGATCCCAATTCCGATGCGTGTGGCGAAGAGCGTCGTTCAGCCGAAACAATTCGCGCAACAACAAAAACAACAACAGTCCATTGCACAGGTGTATGGCGAGGTTGGTGAGCTTCGGCCAGAACGGGTCGGCGCCGGTGAAATACCAGTTGGCGGCGAACGTCAGCGCGCTCAACGGCCGGCACAGAAGATTGATGTTGCATTGCGATGTCGCCGCGCGTGTCCACTCGCTCAGATCCAGCGAAGCGACATGAATCTCGGGGTTCTGGGTGAAGTAGATGCTGTCGTCGAACAGATAGCCGCCTTGCAGCGATGGCCAATAGGCCAGAACCGTGATTCCGCACAAGACAGTGAGGAGAATCCAGGAGCGGTGTAGGCCGGAGAAAAGTCATTATGCAGGCGCCAGGTTCTTGACCGTTTTCGCGTCAAGGTCGTCTTGCAGGGACTTGCGCAAGTGTGCGATCTCGTTTTCCCAGTATCGGTCGCGGTGCAGCAGCCATGCGTGCACCCTGGCCATCGACCAGCCGGCGGCCGGGGCATCGGGCTGTCCAGATTTTTTCGAGATGATCGAGCTCGGCCAGTCCTTGCGCCGGATAACCAGCACTGCCAAGTTGTGCCGCCTGCTGCAGGCCGGCGGCAGGATCGGGTTTGGTATCCAGCGCGCGCTTGAAGAAGCGTAATGCCGCGTCGGGATCGTGCTCGGTCAACGCGAGGCTGCCACGCAGATTCAGGTTGTCCTGCGTCGACCCGGAATGTCCTGATCGGTATTGGCGGCTGCGGCATCGAGCAGGCGTCGGACGACAGTGGCATCGAGTCCGGCACAGGTATTTCCGGTCGACAGCCGTTCGATCGCATCGTTGAACCAGTTGTAGCCGAGCTGGCCGACGATGCGCGCATTGCGCAGTGCCGCATCGGCGCGTTCGATGTCGCTGTGCGGCGACATGCCCGAGATCGCATTCGGCGCCAATCAGATTGAGCGCGATCTGCAAGTCCGAATCCGGTTTGACCGGAATTGCGCGAAGGCGTGCGACCGCCTTGGTGGGAAGGCCGTTGCGCGCGTTCGGCTGCGCGGCGTAAGCTTGTGCTCGCGGCGAGGCGGGATTCTTTTCTCCGCCCACAACAGCGCTTGCTGCGGCGCATTGCCCCACAGATCGGCGCGCAGGAAAGTCATGCCGGCGAGCAACAACGGCAGTACGACCATGAGCACGCGACGCAAATTGGGCAGGACTCCATCGCCGGTCAGCCACAGCGCAAGCGGCCAGAACATGAGCAGCGCCGGCAGGTAGTTGCGGTGTTCGTAGTACAGCTCCAGCGGGATCACGCTCGATTCCAGCAGTTGCCCGGCGAAGTAGAACAGCATGGCCAGCGCCAGCGCCGGCGCGCGCCGGCGCACGGCGATGGCACCGGCCAGCAAGGCGGCGAGGAAAACGATCGCGGGCAGTGTATCCGGCGGCGTCAGCCAGCCGGTGGACTGCGTGAATGCGTCATTGAAGACGCCGGCGGTATACGGGTGCGGCAGCCAGAGCAGGGCGAGGTAATCGCAGACGACGCGCGCTTCGGTAAGCAGGCGCTCGCCAAGCGTCCACGGGCGCATCGGGCCGACGCCGTGCAGGGCGAAGCCGATGCTCTGTTCCAGCAGCCAGCCCAGCAGCGCGAGGCTAGGCAGGATCAGCACGATTCGACGCATCCAGGCGAAGCGCTGGCGCAGCCGCGTGGCGATCGGCAGCACCGGCGCCAGCACGATCGCATCGGTCAGCCAGGCGAGCAGCGGCAGTAATATCCCGTTGGCCTTGCTTGCCATTGCCAAGGCGGTGCAGGCGACCGATCGACGTCGCGGCCAGCCATACGCCCGCCGTGCGCCCGCGCGCGGCGAGTTCGCGGCCGTGGCACCAGCCGATCAGGCCGAGCAGCACGAATGCCGCCGCCAGCATCGCTTCGCGTTGCACCACGTACAAAGTCGTCGACACGAACAGCGGATGCAGCAGCCACAAGGCGGCGCCAAACGCGGCGGCCACGTCAGTGCGCCGCGAGGCCCGTGCAGCGTCCGGCCCAGGCGACGCAGCAGCAGGGCCAGCAGCACGCCATTGAGCAGATGCAGGATCAGGCTGGTGCGCTTGAACGGATACGGATCGGCCGGCCAGTTGTGCGCGTCGATCAGGAAACTGAGCAGGGCCAATGGCCGGCCGGTGGGGTCGGTGATTCCGGAAGTGATGTAGCGCCAGAACGCCGGCCAGTTGTCGACCGGGCCGAAGGCGCCGAGGGTCGGCAGGTTGGCGAAATCGTCGAACAGGAAAATGCCGCGCAAGCCGGGGTGGTAGACCAGCGCACGCCAGTATCAGCGCGGCAAGCGCCGAGCATCCAGAACGCGAGCGACGATACATGGCGCCGGTGTCGGCGGCAGTGGGGTCATAGTTCAGATGCGCGTGAAGCGTGGAATACAAGCTAGGCGAGGTTAACGCAGGCTGCGGTACGAATCCGAAAAAAAAGGGCCGCGAGTGCGGCCCTTCGTGTTTCGTATCGGACAGCGTGATTATCAGCGGCAGGAAGTGCGGCAGATGACTCGGACGACGGTCGTTTCGGCGATGCGGGTGCCACGGCCAAGCCAAACCGTGCTGCCGCCGCTGCTGAAGGCCGGAGAGAACATCAACTGCTCGCCAGTGATCTTTCGTTGGCCTGGTTCCGGAGTTCGACCGGACTTGCCGGTGATTAGCGCCGACGTCGACCTGAGGTATCGACGTAGTTGCCGATGATCGACGCGTCGCTTGCCAAGCCGGCAGAGGCGTTGTCTGCGGTGGGTATATGCCGCGATTGGAGTAAAATTCGGCGAAGCCGTCTTGGCGCCATCGGCCAGAACCGAGCCTTCGGACACCTGCGAACGGATCACATAGTCCTGGTACGCCGGCAGCGCGATGGCCGCCAGAATGGCGATGATCGCGACCACGATCATCAACTCGATAAGGGTAAAGCCTTCTGGATCTTGTTCATGACGATTCCTCGTTTGGTTAGCTAGCTGCAACGATTGCCCCTGAATCGCTGCCTGGCCCGACTGGCCTCGCGTCCTTGGCGCCTGTCCAGGAAAGGCAGAGATTCCCGCAGAAACTTTAGCATGTTTCATGCCATGCCCATCGCGCGTTACAAGCTCGAATTCGAAGTGAGAAGCCGGTCACATTTTCTGGTCACGATGGCCCATTCTGGGCCCGCTGAAGGCCGAGAGTTAAATATCGCACTCCAAAAGCCGACGCTCCGCGTCAATCCGTGACGCGCTTGGTCAGCCGGAACCTGAAGAGAAACAGAATTTGTATCGGCAACTGGTTGGCAGGTATTTGCCGCTGATCGTGGTGCTGTGGCATTTCCAGGGAATCGATCCGGCCACGGTGCTGGGTGACATCAGCAAGGTCTTGCCGGCGATACTGGCATTGGCTTGGCGCCCGAACGTGACCGTGATGATGCCGCCCGTAGCATCAAGTTTTTCCACGTAATTGCCAATGATGCTCGTAGCCGTGGCCAAGCCGGCAGACGCATTATTCTGCGGCATGCGGCCGGTATTGGCGATAAAGTCCCAGACCGCCGTCTTGGCGCCGTCGGCGAGAACGGTGCCTTCCGAAACCTGCGAACGAATCACATAATCCTGATACGCAGGCAGCGCAATGGCGGCCAGGATGGCGATGATCGCGACCACGATCATCAATTCAATCAGGGTGAATCCCGAGTTTCGATTGTTCACTTCGCCCCCACGCTAGCTCGTGCAGAATTTATTCATGCACGTCGCGTGCCAGAACTCGACGCGAACGCCAACACGCGGTTATCGCGTTACCAGGGGTCTATCGGCAATGCTTTGAGGGGTATGGCCGTGCTCGCGTCAATCAGCATGGTCATGTCGTGCTTGCGTGCTTGCAGCGGTAACCCCGGCGACCGAGGCCGGTGCCCTGCCGGAATCGTGCAGCCAGCGCGAGACCATTTCATCGGCGGCAGGTCCTTTTTTGCGCAAGGCGGCCAGGGACTTGGCATCCGCCAGTAGCGTCCTGCCCTGCGTGGAGAAATCGCGGTAGTACTTGGGAAGATTCTGTGCGTCCCGCCCGGACAAGGCCGAGAACGCCAGATCGCTTCGTCTCATTGGGATCGGATGGCATCTGCACGGCCACCAGGCGCGGGCCCGCCCATGAGCGCGAGCGGAATTGCGGTTGTTGTCCCTGCGCCAGATCGGCATCCGTGACCTCGTCGGCCGCGACCAGCACGAAACGATCAACTACGCCGACGAGGAAGATCGGGCGCGACTTCGAGACCACCGACATTCCGTAAATGAGGGCAATGGCCTGCATGATGGCGATGGCCGTCAAATCGAAGCGCAGGCCGCGTTTGCCGACACGGAATACCAGTAAGGTAAGCAGCGGACCCACGCACAAATCCACGCCGACAAGCAACAGTATCAATTCGCTGCCGCCATCGGCGCGGAAGTAGGGAGGGGGGTACCAGAATTCGAACAACAAGACGCCGACGACGGTGCCGATCGCAAGGCTGATCGACAGATGTATGGCAGCAGCTTTCCAGCGTGACATGTCGGAACTACACGGCAATCAATCGATTCCCAGCTTTTTCAGCTTGTAGCGCAGCGCACGGAAGGTGATGCCGAGCTTTTTCGCCGCCGCGGTCTTGTTGTAGCGGGTTTCGAGCAGGGCCTTTTCGATGGCCTCGCGCTCGAGGTTGCTGATGTAGCCCTCCAGGCCGCCGTCGCCGTCGGCGCCATCGCCGCCATCGTCCTCCGCCTCCGCCGGCAAGCGCAGCGGCCCTTTGCGCGGAAGCCGGCACGAGGCGCAGGTCGTCCGGCTTGATCGTGTTCGCCTCGCACAGCGCCACGGCGCGTTCGAGCACGTTCTCGAGCTCGCGCACATTGCCGGGAAAGCCGTAGGCGAGCAGGGCGGCAAGCGCGTCGGGCGTGAGCTTGGCCGGCGGTTGGCCGCCGTCGGCGGCAAGGCGCTCGAGCACGCGTCCGGCCAGCTTGGGAATGTCGTCGCGGCGCTCGCGCAGCGGCGGCACGCGCAGTTCGATCACGTTGATGCGGTAATACAAATCCTGGCGGAAATGCGCGCTTTCCACGAGCTTGGCCAGGTTCTTGTGCGTGGCCGAGAGGATGCGCACATCCACCGGAACCTCGGCGCGCGCGCCGATCGGCCGCACCGCTTTTTCCTGGATCACGCGCAGCAGCTTCACCTGCATGTGGACGGGCAGCTCGGCGACCTCGTCGAGGAACAAGGTGCCGCCGTTCGCGGCCTGGAACAGGCCGTCCTTGTCCGCCTGCGCGCCGGTGAAACTGCCCTTCTTGTGGCCGAAGAATTCCGATTCCATGAGTTCGGAAGGAATCGCGCCGCAGTTGACCGGCACGAAGGGTCCGGACGCGCGCGGTCCCTGCTCGTGGATCAGGCGTGCGACCAGTTCCTTGCCCACGCCTGACTCACCGCTGATGTACACCGGCGCCTGGCTGCGCGCGAGCTTGGCGATGGTGATGCGCAGCTCCTGGATCGCCGGTGAGTCGCCGAGCATTTTTGCGGCAACTGCGCTCGGCGGTTCGGTTTTTTTCTCCTCGGCGAGCTTGAGCGCTGTCTGCACCAGTCGGCGCAGCATGGGGATGTCGACCGGCTTTGAGACGAAGTCGAAGGCGCCGGCCTTGAGCGCGTTCACTGCCGCATCGACGTTGCCGTAGGCGGTGATCATCGCCACCGGCGTTTCGGCGTATTTCGCATTGATCAGTTCGATGATTTCCTGGCCGGAGCCGTCCGGCAGGCGCATGTCGGTGAAGCACAGCGCGTAGCGCGATTCGGCGAGGCGCTGCTTGGCTTCGCTGACGTTGCTCGCGGTTTCCACGCGCAGGCCCATGCGTCCGAGCGTGATCGTCAAAAGTTCGCGGATGTCGCGTTCGTCGTCGATGACCAGGGCGGTGGGATTGCTCATGGCTTCAAGTATACGGGATGCGAGTGCGTCACGCCTTCGCCGATTTGCCGCACCAACACCGGCGCCGCCGGGCAGGGTGATGCGGAAACAACTGCCGCCGCCGGCGACCGGCACGAATTCGAGCGTGGCCTGGTTGGCCTCGCACATGGTGCGCGCGAGATACAGGCCCAATCCGGTGCCGTATTCGTGCGTGGTGAAGAACGGTTCGAAAATCTGCGCGGCGACCTTGGCCGGAATGCCGGGGCCGCGATCGACGACCTCGATCAGCGGCGGGCCCTTGTCGCTGAGCATGCGCGCCACCACCGCGACGCGCGCCGGTTCGCCGGGCTGGCGGCCGTAGCGCAGCGCGTTCTGCACCAGGTTCCAGACCACCTGCTGCAGCTGCTGCGGGATCGGCCAGGGCTTCGACCTGGCGCGCCTGCGTGATCGCGCGCAACTGGTCCGCGCCGATGTCGTTGCCGGTCTTGTACTCGTCGACGAAATGCTGCGCCCAAACGGAAAGATCCAGGCTCTCCGGGCGCGAGCGCTCGCGCCGCGACAGTTGCAGGATGTTCTCGACGATCTCGTTCACGCGGCCGCAGTGGTTGTTGATGATTTCGACCATGCGCTTGTCTTCCTCGGACATCGCCTCCGATTCAGCCAGCAATTGCGCTGAATAGCTGATCGCTGCGAGCGGATTGCGGATCTCGTGCGCGATTGACGCCGACAGACGGCCGAGCGAGGACAGGGTCAGCTCCTCGGCGCGGCGCGACACCAGCGAGGTATCGTCGAGGAAGATCAACACGTTCTCGTCGTCGTTCGAGGACAGGCGCGTGAAGCGCGGAATCACTTCGGGCGTGCCGTCGGCGAGAGCCACGGCGGTGGCGTCGATCTTGCCGGTGGTGCGCCAGTGATAGAGGCGCCGCGACAACTCCGGCGCGACGCTGCCGAGATCGCGCTGCCCGGACTTGGGATTGCCGATCAGCGCCCACGCCGATTCGTTCCAGCGATGCACGCGGTTCGCGTCGTCCACCACCAGCACGCCGGTTTTCATGCGCCGGATGATGAGCTCGTTGATCTGGGCGAGGTTGGCCAGGTCGATGCCGCGCTGTTCGGCCAGTTCCTCGGTCTCGCGCAGTTGCCGGCGCAGCACCAGGGCGAGCGTGGCGATGGCGAAGTAGCCCAGGCCGTACAGGCCGTATTCGATCAGGTTGCGGTCGCTGCCATCGATGACGCGGCTGGCGAGCGACTGGCCGATCACGCACAAGGTCGCCAGCGCGGCGAAGAAACTGGCCTGACGCGGCGGCAGCAGCAGGGCGCCGGCGCCGATGTTGACCAGCAACAGCATGGCGATCGCGCTGGGCGGATTGGCCAGCGCGAACAAGGCGATGGTGGAGGCGGCGATATCGATGGCCAGCAGGATCGCGACCTTGAAGCGCAGTTCGTGGCGCCAGTATTCGGTACGCAGCAGGGCGTAGCCGGCGATGAGCAGGTAGGCGATCGCATCGATCTGGCCGAGCGGCGCATGTACCAGGCGCAGGCGCGAGGTCAGCAGCGGGCTGAACAGGAGTCCGGCGATCACGAACGCCTGCAGCACGCGGAACAGGTTGAAGAAATACAGCTCGCGGCGGTCGATGTCGCGCAGCGCGGGATCGGTGCGGGTGCGGGCGATGGTCGCGGAATTCACGGCATGGGCTTCGTTTGCAGGAGTATACCAATGCCGTGCGTGGTGGCGCGGCCTTTTTTTTGCGGCCGCGATTGGCCACAATACGCGACTCTCCCGCCGTGCCGGCGAATCTTCAGCAACGCGGCACGGCTTCGCCCGAGGACTGCGATGAACTTCCACGAATACCAGGCCAAGCAATTGTTCGCCGATTACGGCATCCCGGTGCCACCCGGCAAGATCGCCACCACGCCCGACGAGGCCGCCGCCGCGGCACGCGCACTCGGCGGCGACGAATGGGTGGTCAAGGCGCAGATCCACGCCGGCGGCCGCGGCAAGGCCGGCGGCGTGAAGCTGGTGAAATCGCCGGACGAGGCGAAAGCCGCCGCGGCGAAGATGCTCGGCACGAAGATGGCTACTTACCAGTCCGGCGGGCGTGCGCTGCCGGTGAACACGGTGCTGGTGTGCGAGGCGACCGACATCGCCAAGGAATTGTACTTGTCGGTGCTCGTGGACCGTGCGACCAAGGCGATTTCCTTCATCGCCTCGGCACGCGGCGGCGTGGACATCGAGCAGGTCGCGCACGAGAACCCGGAAGACATCCACACGCTGGAAGTGAATTTCGTCGAAGGCGTGCAGCCCTACCAGTGCCGCAAGCTCGGCTTTGCGATGGGCCTGAACGCGAAGCAGGCCAACCAGCTCACGAAAATCATGACCGGGCTGTATCGCCTGTTCAACGACAAGGACCTGTCGCTGGTGGAATTGAATCCGCTCGCGATCGTCAAGTCCGGCGACCTCGCCGCGCTCGACGGCAAGGTCAATTCCGACGACAACGCCGAGTTCCGCCACGCCGACCTCGCCGCCATGCGCGACGAATCGCAGGAAGACCAGGCCGAGGCGCTGGCGGCGCGCAACAACCTCAACTACGTGACCATGGACGGCGACATCGGCTGCATGGTCAACGGCGCCGGCCTCGCCATGGCGACGATGGACGTGATCAAGCTCGCCGGCGGCGAGCCGGCGAACTTCCTCGACGTCGGCGGCGGCGCGACCAAGGAGCGCGTCACCGAGGCCTTCAAGCTGATCCTGTCGTCGGACAAGGTGCGCTGCATCCTGGTCAACATCTTCGGCGGCATCGTGCGCTGCGATCTGATCGCCGAGGGCATCATCGCGGCGGTCAAGGAAGTGGGCTTGACGATTCCCGTCGTCGTGCGCCTGGAAGGCACGAACGTGGAAAAGGGCCGCGAACTGCTGGCCAATTCCGGCCTGAAGATCACGCCGGCGCTGGATCTGAACGACGCGGCGCGCAAGTCCGTGGCCGCGGTGAAGGGATAAGACGATGAGCGTATTGATCGACAAGAACACCAAAGTCATCTGCCAGGGCTTCACCGGCCAGCAGGGCACGTTCCATTCCGAACAGGCGCTGGAATACGGCACCAAGCTGGTCGGCGGCGTCACGCCCGGCAAGGGCGGCGGCGAGCACATCGGCCTGCCGGTGTTCAACACGGTGCAGGACGCCGTCGACGAAACCGGCGCCGACGCGACCATGATCTTCGTGCCGCCGCCGTTCGCGGCCGACGCGATCATGGAAGCGGCCGATGCCGGCATCCGCGTCATCGTTGCCATCACCGAGGGCATTCCGGTGCTGGACATGCTGCGCGTGAAGAACGTGCTCAAGCAGTATCCGGATACCGTGCTGATCGGACCGAACTGCCCCGGCGTCATCACGCCGGGCGAATGCAAGATCGGCATCATGCCCGGCCACATCCACCAACCGGGCAAGATCGGCATCGTCTCGCGCTCCGGCACGCTGACCTATGAGGCCGTGTTCCAGACCACGAACGAAGGACTGGGCCAATCGACCGTCATCGGCATCGGTGGCGATCCGATCAACGGCCTGAACTTCATCGACTGCCTGAAACTGTTCCAGGGCGATGCGCAGACCCAGGGCATCATCATGGTCGGCGAGATCGGCGGCAGCGCCGAAGAAGACGCGGCCGAGTTCATCGCCGAGCACGTGACCAAGCCGGTGGTGTCCTTCATCGCCGGTGCCAGCGCGCCTCCGGGCAAGCGCATGGGCCACGCCGGCGCGATCATCTCCGGCGGCAAGGGCACGGCCGCAGCCAAGTTCGCGGCGCTGGAAAAGGCCGGCGTGACGACAGTGAAGTCGCCCGCTGATCTGGGCAAGGCCATAGCCGCGCGGCTGAAGTAAGCGGGTTGGAATCGGCGATAATCGAAGGCCGCGCTTCGCGGCCTTTTTGCTTTCGGAAATCCGCATGGCGACCTTGCGTTTCGCGCTGGCCCAATTCGACTTCCCCGTCGGCGCGATCGCGCGCAACGGCGCGCGCGTGCGCGAGCTTGTGCAGCAGGCGCGTGACGTGGGCGCGCAACTCATCGCATTCCCCGAACTCACGTTGTCCGGCTATCCGCCCGAAGACCTGCTGCTGCGCCCGAGCTTTCTCGCCGCCTGCGAGCGCGAGTTGGCGCAGGTCGCGCAGGCGGCTGATGGCATCGCCGCCTTCGTCGGCCATCCGCACGCGTTGGGCGAAGTATACAATGCAGCATCGTTGCTGGCCGGCGGCAAAACGCAATTCACCGCGCACAAGCAGGCGTTGCCGAACTACACGGTGTTCGACGAGAAGCGTTACTTCCGCCCCGGCCATGATTCGGTAGTGACCGATTTCGATGGCGTGCGCGTCGGCTGGCTGGTCTGCGAGGACATCTGGGAACCCGAGCCCGCCGCGCACGCGGCGACCAAGGGCGCGGAACTTCTCATCGTCATCAATGCCTCGCCGTTCGATTTCGGCAAGTCAGCGGCGCGCGACGAATTGCTGGCGCGACGTGCACGCGAGAACAATGTTGCCATTGCCTACCTCAATCTCGTCGGCGGACAGGACGATCTGGTTTTCGATGGCGGTTCGTTGCTGGTCGAGGCGGACGGAACCGTCGCCGCACGCGCTCCGACATTCGTCGATGCGCTGCTGATCGCGGAATACGATGGCGCATCGCGCAAGTTCCGTGCTTTGAATTGGCCGGTCGAAACCGACACGTCGCGCGAGGCGCGCGTGTTTGCGGCGATCGTGCGCGGCATCCGCGACTATGTCGGCAAGAATCGTTTCCCTGGCGTGATCCTTGGGCTTTCCGGCGGTATCGATTCGGCGCTCACGCTTGCACTCGCCGTCGATGCGCTCGGCGCCGACAAGGTGACGACGGTGCGACTGCCGTCGCGCTACACATCCGAGCTGAGCAATGATCTCGCTGCCGAACAGGCGCAGACGCTGGGCGTGGAGATGCTGACGATCCCCATCGCCGAGCCGTTCGCCGGGTTCCTCGACGCGCTCGCGCCCGCGTTCGCCGGCCGGGCCGCCGACGTCACGGAAGAAAATCTGCAATCGCGCTGTCGCGGCGCGATCCTGATGGCGCTGTCGAACAAGACCGGGCGCATGCTGCTCACGACCGGCAACAAAAGCGAATACGCGACCGGCTACGCAACAATTTACGGCGACATGTGCGGCGGCTTCGCTCCGCTCAAGGATTGCTACAAGGAACTGGTCTACGCGCTCTCGCGCTGGCGCAATCGTCGCGGCGAGGTCATCCCGCAGGCCGTGATCGAGCGCGCGCCGTCGGCGGAACTGCGCGAGAACCAGACCGACCAGGATTCGCTGCCGCCCGTACGCGGTGCTTGACGCGATTCTGGAACGCTTCGTCGAGGGCGAGCAGTCGCAGGCCGAGATTGTCGCCGCCGGATTCGACGAGGCCACCGTGCGCCGCGTCGCGCGCCTGGTGCTGGTCAGCGAATACAAGCGCCGCCAGGCCGCGCCGGGCCCGAAAATCTCCACCCGCGCGTTCGGCCGCGACCGGCGCTATCCGATCAGTTCGGGGTGGGGCTAGGAAATCGCGTTAACCGCGGAACGGAACCATCCGCCACCACCAGTGCGGATGCTTGGGCCAGTTGCCGGCGAAGTAGGGGTGGTTCGGATAGTTGAGCTTGAGCACGCGCTCGGCGTCCGCGGCAAGCTTGTCCTGGCCGAGCTTCTTGTAGGCGATGACCTGGATCGCCAGCGCGTCGGCGACGGCCGGCGTGCGCTGGTATCGTTCGATGATGTCCTTGGCCCGGTTCGCGGCGGCCACATAGGCGCCTTCGCCCAGGTAGAACTGCGCGACGTTGAGTTGGCCGCGGGCGAGGTTGTCGCGCAGGTAGACCATGCGCTGGCGCGCGTCGTCGGAGTAGCGGCTGTCCGGAAAGCGCGTGAGCAGGTCGTTGAAATCCTCGAACGACTGCAAGGTGTTGGCCTGGTCGCGCTTGGTCATGTCCTGGTTCGCGTAGCGATCGAGGAAACCGCGGTCGCGGTCGAAATTGATCACCCCGCGCAGGTAATAGGCATAGTCGACATGTTTTTGTGCCGGATAGGTCTTGATGAAGCGGTTGATCGTCGAATATGCGTCTTCGCGCTTGTCGGCCTTGTACTGGGCATAGGCCAAATCCAGCGTGGACTGTTCGGTGTACGGGCCGAACGGGAAACGCGCGATCAGGCGCTGGTCATACTGGATCGCCTTGGACAGGTTGCCGTCCTCGAGCGCCTGCTTGGCGACCGCATACATCTGTTCCACCGGCAGGTACTCGGCGGCATCTTTTTTCTGTTCGCCGCGGTGGCAGGCGCCGAGCAGGACGGCGAACAGGATCAGGCCAAGCCTGGACAAAGTGGTCAATCGCATGGGGAAGGTACGCTTTTGCAAGGTCAAACCGCGATAATACCGGATAAGCGTTAGAAGATTGAAAAACCGGATACGGCATTCAGCATGGATCAAGACCCCGCAACGCGCCGCACCCAACTGCCGCCCGAGGCCGCTGGCCGCCGCCTCGACCAGGCCCTGGCCGAGTTGTTCCCGGAATTTTCGCGTTCGCGGCTGACCGCGTGGATCAAGTCCGGCGACGTGCGCGTGGATGGCGCGGCAGCCGATTCCGCGGCAAATCGTGCGCGGCGGCGAGGAAGTGATCCTGCGCGCCGAACTCGCGCCGGAAGTGGCGATGGCGCCGGAAGCGATCGCGCTGGATATCCGCTACGAGGATGCCGACGTCATTGTCGTCAACAAGCCGGCCGGCCTGACCGTACATCCGGGTGCCGGGCAGCCGTCCGGAACCCTGCAGAATGCGCTGCTGCACCACGACCCGGAACTGGCGAAGATTCCGCGCGCCGGCATCGTGCATCGCCTGGACAAGGACACGTCGGGCGTGATGGTGGTGGCGCGCTCCCTGCGCGCACACACGGCCCTCGTCGAGCAGTTGCAGGCGCGCGAGATGCACCGCCAATACGTCGCGGTCGTTTACGGAACGATGATCGCCGGCGGCACGCGTGGACGCGCCGATCGGCCGCCATCCGCGCGATCGATTGAAGCAGGCCATCGTCGAGGAACCCGCCGGCAAACCCGCGGTCACACACTACCGGGTGCGCGAACGTTTCCGCGCGCATACACTCATCGAATGCCGCCTGGAAACCGGGCGCACCCACCAGATTCGCGTGCACATGGCGCACGTGCGCCACGCGTTGGTCGGCGACCCGGTATACGGCACTGGCCTGAAGCTGCCCAAGGGCGCGACGCCCGAGTTGACCGATGCGATGCGTGCATTCCGGCGCCAGGCTCTACATGCGCAAACGCTGGAATTCGCGCATCCGGCCGACGGCCGCACGATCCGCGTCGAGGCGGAAATGCCGCACGACATGCAGGCGCTGATCGCGGCGCTGCGCGGTGGATATCGAAGGAACATGGGCTGAGGCCGGTTATCGCAGCGACATGTCGTCGTGCCGGATTGGCCCGCACCGTCGCGCGTGCAGCGCGCTGACCACCACGCGCCGGCTGCCCGGCAACTCGCTGCCGCCCTACGACGCCTTCAATCTCGGACTGGGCAGCGGGGAGGACGAATCCACCGTTTACGCCAATCGCGCGCTGTTGCAACGCGCCTTTGCGTTGCCGTCGCCGCCGCGCTGGCTGCGACAGGTGCATGGCGATCGCAGTCTGCGTCTGACCGCGGAAATCCATGATGGCGAACCGAAGCCGACGCCGCGTTCACCGCCGAATCCGGCGTCGTGCTGGCGATCCTCAGCCGCCGATTGCCTGCCGATCCTGGTTTGCGCGGAGGATGGCGCGCAGATCGCCGCCATCCATGCCGGCTGGCGCGGCTTCGCCGGCGGCGTGATCGAATCGTGCATCGGTCGTTTGCGCAACCGCCCGGGAAAATTGCTGGCGTGGCTGGGTCCGGCGATCGGTCCGGCGTCCTACGAAGTCGGCGACGAAGTGCGCGCGGCCTTTGTCGAACGCGACGAGGCGTCGCAGCCGCATTCGCGGCGACGCGCCCAGGGCATTGGCATTGCGATCTGTATGCGTTGGCGCGGCAGCGGCTGACGGCGCTTGGCGTCACCCGCATCTACGGCGCCGGTTTCGACACCTTCGCCGATCCGCGCTTTTACTCGTACCGTCGCGATGGCGCGAGCAGTGGACGTTTTGCGAGTTTGATCTGGATGACAATCGGGACGCCGATTTGGCTTGAAATATGTGCGCTGGGGCCGCATAAAACAGGCATCTCGCGGCCGCTGCCGCAATCAACTTCGGTGCTCTCATGCGCATGGACAAACTTACCTCGCGCTTCCAGCAGGCGCTCGCCGATGCGCAAAGCCTCGCCGTCGGGCGCGACAACAACATGCTCGAACCAGCGCATCTCATGGCCGCCTTGCTCGACCAGCAGGGCGGCTCGACCGTGCCCTTGCTCGCGCAGGCCGGCGTGAACGTACCGAGCTTGCGCACGCGCATCGGACAGGCGCTGGACAAGCTGCCCAAGGTCGCCGGGCAGGAAGGCAACATCAATGTCGAGCAACGACCTGACGCGCCTGCTCAACCTCACCGACAAGCTCGCGCAGCAGCGCGGCGATCAATTCATTGCCAGCGAATTGTTCGTGCTCGCCGCGCTCGACGACAAGGGCGAAGTCGGCCGCGCGTTGAAGGATTGCCGGCGCGAACAAGGCGAACCTGGAAAGCGCCATCGAACGCATGCGCGGAGGCGAAAAAGTGGAAAACGAAAATGCCGAGGACCAGCGCCAGGCGCTGGAGAAATACACCATCGACCTGACTGCGCGCGCCGAGACGTCGCAAACTCGATCCCGTGATCGGCCGCGACGAGGAAATCCGCCGCGTTATCCAGGTGCTGCAACGGCGTACCAAGAACAATCCGGTGCTGATCGGCGAGCCCGGCGTCGGCAAGACCGCTATCGTCGAAGGCCTGGCCCAGCGCATCGTCAATGACGAGGTTCCGGAAAGCCTCAAGGGCCGGCGCGTGCTCGCGCTCGACATGGGCGCGCTGATCGCTGGCGCGAAGTTCCGCGGCGAGTTCGAGGAACGGCTCAAGGCCGTGCTCAAGGATCTGGCCAAGGAAGAAGGCAATGTCATCCTGTTCATCGACGAGCTGCACACCATGGTCGGCGCCGGCAAGGCGGAAGGCTCGATGGATGCCGGCAACATGCTCAAGCCCGCGCTGGCGCGTGGCGAGCTGCATTGCGTCGGCGCGACCACGCTCGACGAATATCGCAAGTACATCGAGAAAGACGCTGCGTTGGAACGGCGCTTCCAGAAAGTCTTCGTTGGTGAGCCGAGCGTCGAGGACACCATCGCGATCCTGCGCGGCTTGAAGGAGCGCTACGCCGTGCATCACGGCGTGGAGATCACCGATCCGGCGATCGTGGCCGCGGCAACGCTTTCAAATCGATATATTGCCGACCGCCAGTTGCCGGACAAGGCCATCGACCTGATGGACGAGGCCGCGTCGCGCATCCGCATGGAAATCGACTCGAAACCTGAGGAACTCGATCGCCTCGAGCGTCGCCTGATCCAGCTCAAGATCCAGCGCGAGGCGCTGAAAAAGGAAAAAGACGCCGAGTCGAAGAAGCGTCTTGCGGATCTGGAGGCCGACGTCGCCAAGCTCGACCGCGAGTTTTCAGACCTCAACGAAATCTGGAAAGCCGAGAAGGCCGCCGTGCAGGGCACGACGCAAGCTCAAGGAGCAGATCGAAGCAGGCGCGCGCAGAAATCGAATCCTCGCAGCGGCATGGCGACCTCGCGAAAGTGGCCGAAATCCAATATGGGAAAATTCCACAATTGGAAAAGCAGTTGCACGTGGCGCAGGAAACCGAAGCCAAAGGTTTCAAGCTGCTGCAACAGCAGGTGACGGCGGAGGAGATCGCCGAAGTAGTCGCACGCTGGACCGGCATCCCGGTGTCGAAGATGCTCGAAGGCGAGCGCGACAAGCTGCTGCGCATGGAAGACGAACTGCACAAGCGCGTGGTCGGCCAGGACGAGGCCGTGCATGCGGTGGCGGACGCGATCCGGCGCGCGCGCGCCGGCCTGTCCGATCCGAACCGGCCGAATGGCTCGTTCCTGTTCCTTGGGCCCACGGGCGTGGGCAAGACCGAGCTGACCAAGGCGCTGGCGGAATTCCTGTTCGACTCCACCGAAGCGCTGGTGCGCATCGACATGAGCGAGTTCATGGAGAAGCACTCCGTCGCGCGCCTGATCGGAGCGCCGCCGGGATACGTCGGCTACGAGGAAGGCGGCTATCTCACCGAGGCCGTGCGCCGGCGTCCGTACAGCGTGATTCTGCTCGACGAGGTCGAGAAGGCGCACCACGACGTGTTCAATGTGCTGCTTGCAGGTGCTCGACGACGGCCGCCTGACCGATGGCCAGGGCCGCACCGTGGATTTCCGCAACACCGTGATCGTGATGACGAGCAACCTTGGTTCGCAGCAGATCCAGGAGTACACCGGCGACAGCGAGGAGGACTACACCAAGATGAAGGCGGCGGTGATGGGCGTGGTGCAGGCGCATTTTCGCCCGGAATTCATCAACCGCCTCGACGAGATCGTGGTGTTCCGCGCCCTCGACAAGACGCAGATCCGCGCGATCGCGCGCATCCAGTGCGCCTACCTCGGCAAGCGCCTGGGCGAACGCCAGTTGGCGCTGACGATTTCCGACAAGGCGCTCGACCTGCTCGGCAACATCGGCTTCGATCCGGTCTATGGTGCGCGTCCGCTCAAGCGGGCGATCCAGCAGCAGCTCGAAAATCCGCTGGCCAGGGAAATTCTCGAAGGCCGGTTCCAACCTGGCGACACCGTGGCGGTGGATGCGGCGGGCGGGCGACTGGTGTTCGGGAAAGCCAAGTCCTGAAACAAAAAGCCCGGCAGTGCGCCGGGCTTGTTTGGGTCAACCGGAAGCCACGCTCAAAAATCGCGGGTGACGCGAACCCCGAGCGTGCGTGGCTGCACCGGCACGATGTAGGTTTGCGCGCCGCAGGTGTCGGTCGCACACTCGGCATAGCGCGCGAGCTGGCCACGATTGTCGAACGCGTTCTTCAGATAAACGTCGAACGACCACTGATCCTTCTTGAAGCCTGTGGACAGGTCCACCGTGCCGTAGCCCGGCATGTCGCCGATGATTGCGTTCTCGTGCAGACGCAAGTCGGTGCCGCGGCGGCCTTCGAAGAATCCAGCAGCCTGGAAATAACTGTCCATGCCGTGGAAATCGAAACTGTAGCGCGCGGTGATGTTGCCCTTCTCCTTGGCCGTGAGTGGCAAGCGCGTTCCCGAAGGCGCCTGCGGATCGGTGCAAACGGTGATGGGGTTGCCGTTGGCATCAGTGGTGCCGCAATAATCTTCGGTCAGCACCGCGTCGTACAACGACAGCCCGGCCGATATGGTGAGATTGTAGTTGACGGCCCAGCCCAGACTTGTTTCCAGACCGCGGATGCGCGCCTGGTTAGCGTTCTTGATCTCGGTCAGGCCATTCTGGCCGAGCAGGGAGAACTGGAAGTTCTTCCATTTTTCCTGGAACACCGCACCGTTCCACAACAAGTGGTGATCCATCCATTCGGTCTTCCAGCCGAATTCGTAGTTGTCGAGCTTGTCGGACTGGTACGGCGGCAGCGAACCGCGCCGGTTGATGCCGCCGGGACGGAAACCCTGCGACCAGGTCGCGTAGATCATCTTGTCCGCATCGAGCTTGTAGGTGAGGTTGACCTTGCCGAGCGTGCCGTTTTCCTTGGTGTCCTTGTCCAGGTCCGAGCACGGCGCGCCCTCGAATGGCACCAGCGGCGTGAAACAGGTGGCCTCGCCCTGCGAGGTGCTGTAGCCCGGCGCGAATCCGTAAAAGCCCTTGAGGCCGTTGTCGGTCCAGTAGTGGCGGCCACCGATCGTGCCGGTGAGGCGGTCGGTGAAGTCGAAGTTCATCTCGCCGAACACGGCCGAGTCGTTGTCCTTGCGCGCTTGCTGGGTCAACCACAGCGTGTTCGGCCAGCCGGTGACGGACAGGTCCGAGCCCAATCCGTCGATGATGTATTGCTGGTTGATGTCGTGCGACTGGCGCTCGTCGAACACGCCGGCGACGAAGCGCAGGCGGTTTTCCTGCGGCGAGGCGATGCGCAGTTCGTTGCTGGTCTTGCGGTACTTGTCGATGCCCAGGATGTGCTGCGCCGGATTGATCAGGTTGCCGGCATTGTCGTGGATATAGGCGCCGTAGCCGGACAGGGTGTCGTACCAGAACGAATAATCGCTGTAGTCCTGACGTGTAGTGGTCGTCGCGGTTCAGGTGCGCGACCGCGTAAGTCAGGTCGAAGTTGCCGATCTTGCCCTTGACCGTCAGTGCCGCCTGCACCCAGCGGTCGTCGAAGTTTTCCGGATAGAAATGCGTGAGTTGGAGGTCCCCCACGTTCGGATCGAACGCGTTGATGCCGTTGCGCGTGCTGGGTCTGCCCGGCGATGGTCGGCATGATCGACCAGTCCTCGTTGAGGTCGACTTTCAGCGCCGCGCGCGCGCCGCGCGTGTCGGCGTCGTTGTAGTTGCTCTTCACGCGGTCGGCGTTGTTGACGGTGATGCCCGAGGTCGGATACGTGCGCGTGCCGTAGACATTGTCGATGTAGCCGGCGTCGGTCTTGCTCCAGCCGACCAAGCGCAGCGCGGCGCTCGAGGAGATCGGCAGGTTGACGTAGCCTTGGGTAACGTAGCCGACGCCGCCGTTGTCCACGGCATTGAGTTCGGCGCTGGCGCTGGCCGAGAACGCCGTCGGGTCGGGCTTGTTGGTGATGATGCGGATCGTGCCGGATTCGGAGCTGGCGCCGTACAGCGTGCCTTGCGGGCCGGCCAGCGCCTCGACGCGCTCGACGTCGTAGATATTCATGTCCAGCGCGCCCTGGATCGTGGTGATCGGTTGTTCGTCGAGGTAGATGCCCACGCTCGGCAGCGGGCCGGAATGGTTGCCGTTGCTGCCGCTGGCGACGCCGCGCATGTAGACCTGCGAGAAGCCCAGGTACAGGCTCTGGATCGCGACGCTCGGCAGCAGCTTCACGTAGTCGTGCATATCCGCGACGTTCATCTGCTGCAGCGTATCGGTGCTGAGCACGTCCATGCTGATCGGTACGTCCTGCGCGTTCTCGGTGCGCTTTTGCGCGGTCACCGTGATCGTTTGCAGTTCGTGCGAATCCTTCTTCGCCTTGGCGTTGTCGGCGGATGCCGTCGCCGGCGCTTGATTCTGGTCGGCGTCGACGGCAAACGCGGGCGCGAAGCAGGCCAGGTGGATGGCGGCGGCCAGCGGCAGGCGCGCAACGAACGCATGCCGGCGGCCGGATCGGGTGCTGTGGATTTTTCTCATGGCGCTGAACCCCTCGGTGTGGTTGTTATTCCTGAAATCCGTCCGTGAACGTAACGAGCATCGGTTTGAGGCTTACGCATATGGATACGCATCGAGCGCGTTCCCGAGCGCAGTCTTGAGCGGATCAAGCCAGGGCTCGAAATGCCGCCACTGGTCGACGCCATCGCGGTAGATCGGCTGGCGCACCTGTTCGGAGCTGGCCGTGCGCACCGGCCGCGCGTTTTCGAAGAAGTGCAGGCAGGCATCGTCGAACGGCAGTCCGCAGTAGTCGAGCAGCTGCCGCACTTGCATTTCGGTATCGGCGACCATCGCCTCGTAGTGCACGCGATGCACGCGGCCGGGCAGTACTGCGTCGAAATGCGCCATCAGCTGCGCGTAGTCGCACCAGTAGCGGCCGAGGTCTTCGAGGCCGTAGCAGAAATTCTGGCCGCGCGCGAAATGCTGCTTGAAGCCGGAAAAGCAGCAGGCCAGCGGATGCCGGCGCGCGTCGACGATCTTCGCGTTCGGCAGGATGAGATGAATCAGCCCGACGTGCGCGAAGTTGTTCGGCATTTTATCGATGAAAAACGGGCGGTCGAGCTTGCGGTGGATGCGCGTGCCGGCCAGGTAGGACTCGCCCAGTTCACGCAGTTCCTCGCGCGAGCACTGCGCCAGTGCGTCGTGGTACGCGCCGGGCGCGCGGTTGCCGGCGCGCTCACGCAGCACGCGGGTGAGCGAGATGAGTTCGGGCAGTTCCATCGTGCCTTCCACCTGCGGGTGGCTGGCGAGGATCTGCTCGATCAAGGTGGAGCCGGCGCGCGGCAGGCCGACGATGAAGATCGGATCGGGCGCGGCGCAGCCGGTGCCGGCGCGTTCGCGGAAAAAATCTACCGTATAGGTTTCCCGCGTGCGCCGCAGGCGCGCCGTGGTGTCGTCGGCGCTGTAGGGCACGAGTTTGCGGCGCAGCGCGTTGCCGCGCGCGTAGTGGTCGAAGGATTCGGCATAGGCAGCGCGATCCTCCAGCGCCTTGGCCAGGGCGAATTCGAAATGCACGCGATGTTCGTCGGCCAGGTCCGCGCGCGCCAGCGCATTGCGCATGGTTTCGACCTGCGCGTCGTCGAAGCGGAAGGTCTTGAGGTTCGCCAGGCTCCACCAGGCCTCGCCGAAATCCGGGTCGAGCCCGATGCAGCGCCGGTACGCGGCGATCGCGCGTTCGCCGTGGCCGGCGGTTTTCAGCGCGTGACCGCAGCTCAGCCAGATCTGCGCCTGATCCGGATGCACGTCGAGCAGCTGCGTATAAATCGCGATGGCCGTCTCGTAATCGCCGGTGCGGCACAGCACGGCGGCCTTCAGGTTGCGCACGCCCGCGTCGTCCGGCGCATCAAGCAGCAGGCGGTCGAGCTCCGCCAGCGCCGCGGCGGGCTCGTTGAGCCGGTGCAGCACCAGGGCGCAATGATGCCGCGCCTCGCGAAAATCCGGCGCGAGTTCCAGGCAGCGTTCGAGCAAGCGCTGCGCGTCCTCGCAGCGGTCCAGGCGCACGGCGAGTTCGGCCAGCATGCGGATCGCGACGACGTCGGTCGGCGCCTGCTTGAGCTGCGACTTGAGCAGGCGTTCGGCGACGGGGATGTCGTTGCCGTGCAGTGCCGCGGCGGCGCGCATCAGGGCCGGATCGGATGGCGCGTGGCGCACGTGCTCGAGATAGGCCGCCGCGGCACCGGTTCGGTCGCCGACCCTGTCGAGCGCATCGGCCAGCCGTCGCCAGACTTGCGGTTGCGCGGGATCGGCGACGGCAATCCGGCGCAGCCCGACGAGGCCATCGCCGATTGCTTCCGCTTCCCGCACCGCAACGCCCATGCAACGCACCTCGCGTGTCGCCCAAGCATAGGGATTCGGGCAAATGCGCGCAACGGGCTTGCAATCGCCGTGTAAATCCCTAGATTCCCCGCAATTCCTCGTCCCGGGATCGCGCCATGCCCATCTACGAATTCGAATGCGTCGCCTGTGGCAACGTCTTCGACCGCCTGCAGAAGATTTCTGACCCGGATCCCACAGTCTGTCCGGAGTGTGGAAAGAGAAAAATCCATCGCCGCGTGACGGCGCCCGCGTTCCGCCTTTCCGGCAGCGGCTGGTACGAAACCGATTTCAAGAAAGACGGCGACAAGAAGCGCAATCTCGCCGGCAAGGATGAGGCGCCGAAGACCGAGCCGGCAAAAAGCGAGGCCGCGAAACCCGAGAAGCCGGCGCAGGACGCCAAACCGAAATCCGAATCCGGGTCCGCGGCCAAGCCGAAATCCGCGTAACCCCCGACCGCGGTGCAGCGCGCGTTCAGCCGGCGCGCGCGATAAACTCGGGCCGCTGGGTTGCTCACATCAAGGAGGGTTGTCATGTCGATACGATCGCTTTTTGTTATCGCTCTTTCCGTTTTCGGCGCCTTGGCGGTTACGACCGCGCAGGCCCAGGACCCGCGCTACGGCGGTGGGCCGGGTTATGGCGGCGGGCCGGGCGGTGAAGTGGAGTGCCGCAGCAGCAACTACGCATTCCAGCGCTGCGAGGTGCCTTGGCGCGATGCGCGCATCGTACGCCAGCTTTCCAATACCCAATGCGTGCGTGGACAGAATTGGGGTATCGACCGCCAGGGCCTGTGGGTGGATCGGGGCTGTGCCGGACGATTCGTCGATGCCAGGGGCGGTTATCGCGGCGACTATGACGACGACCATCGCGGCGGCGGCTGGCAGCCGGGTCCGGGTTGGAACCAGCGCTTCACGGTGCGCTGCGAGAGCTACGGCGGCCAGAGCAACTACTGCGCGGTCGATGTCGGTGGGCGTGGGCGCGTCTACCTGCAGCGCCAGGAATCGAGTTCGCCTTGCCGCGAAGGCTATTCGTGGGGCTGGAACCGCGGCGGTGTGTGGGTCGCGCAAGGCTGTCGCGGTACCTTCACCGTCGATCGGCACTGGTGAGGATTTGCCCCATTGGCCGCAAAAGCCCGCCATCCGGCGGGCTTTTGTTTGCAGCGCAGCAAAAACCCTCGTAGCATGCGCGGCTCGTAATTTTTGCGCGGGTCCATGCGCGCAGGATCCAGAACCGTCCATCCGTGGACGACTTCTCAAAAACGCGGGATTTTTGTATGCGCAGCAACTATTGCGGCCTCGTCGACGAGGCCCTGATCGGTCATGACGTCACCCTGTGCGGCTGGGTCGATACCCGGCGCGACCACGGCGGCGTGATCTTCATCGACTTGCGCGACCATGAAGGCATCGTCCAGGTCGTGATCGAGCCCGATAATGCGATCGCTTTCGCCGCCGCCGAGCACCTGCGTTACGAATTCTGCCTGCGCATCGTCGGCAAGGTGCGCCATCGCCCGGCCGCCCAAGTCAACGAACGCCTGCGCACCGGCAAGATCGAAGTCGTCGCCGCGACGGTCGAGGTGCTCAACGCCGCCGCGCCCTTGCCGTTCATGCTGGACGACGCCACCGGCGAGGAACCGCGCCTGCGCTGGCGTTACCTCGACCTGCGCCGTCCGGAAATGCAGCGCAGGATGCGCCTGCGCACGAAACTCGTCGCGGCGTTGCGCAGATATCTGGATGCGCGCGGCTTCCAGGACCTGGAAACCCCGATCCTGACCCGCGCCACGCCCGAAGGCGCGCGCGACTTCCTCGTGCCCTCGCGCCTGCATCCGGGCGAGTTTTACGCGTTGCCGCAGTCGCCGCAGCTGTTCAAGCAGATCCTGATGATGGCCGGCTTCGACCGCTACTACCAGATCGCGCGCTGCTTCCGCGACGAGGCGCTGCGCGCCGATCGCCAGCTCGAATTCACCCAACTCGACATGGAGTTCGCGTTCGTCGCCGAACGCGACGTGCAGGATTGCGTCGAGGCCATGATCCGCGACGTTTTCCGCGAAGTCGCCGACGTCGAACTGGCCAATCCCTTCCCGCGCATGACGTACGCCGAAGCGATGCGCCGCTACGGTTCGGACAAGCCCGACCTGCGCATCGCGCTGGAACTCGTGGACGTCTCCGATCGGGTCAAACACGTCGAGTTCAAGGTATTTTCCGGCCCGGCCAACGATGCCGGCGGACGCGTCGCCGCGCTGCGTCTGCCGAGCGGTGCCAAACAACCGCGCAAATATCTTGATGATCTCGGGCCGTATGTGGCGCGCTATGGCGCCAAGGGTCTGGCGTGGATCCGCATCGACGATCTCGCGAAAGGCCGCGAGGGCATGACCAGCCCGATCCTGAAATTCCTCGATGACGCCGCGCTCAGCGGTGTGCTCGAAGCCGTCGGCGCGCAGTCCGGGGATGTGATCTTCTTCGGCGCGGGTCCGTACAAGACCGTGAGCGATTTCATGGGTGCGCTGCGCATCAAGGTTGCGCAGGACGCCGGCCTGGTCGAGAACGCCTGGAAGCCGCTGTGGGTCACCGATTTCCCCATGTTCGAATACGACCACGAGGACAAGCGCTTCGTGGCCCTGCATCACCCCTTTACCGCGCCCAAGGTCGACGACATCGCCGACCTGAAGGCGAACGCCGCGACCGCGGTTTCGCGCGGCTACGACATGGTGCTAAATGGCAACGAGATCGGCGGTGGTTCGATCCGCATCCATCGCCCCGACATGCAAAGTGCCGTGTTCGCGTTGCTCGGCATCGATGCCGACGAAGCGCAGGCCAAGTTCGGCTTCCTGCTGGAAGCGCTCAAGTACGGTGCGCCGCCGCATGGCGGCATCGCCTTCGGCATCGACCGCCTCGCCGCGCTCCTGGCCGGTACCGAATCGATCCGTGAAGTGATCGCGTTCCCGAAAACCGCTACCGCGCAGTGCCTGATGACCGAGGCGCCTTCGCCCGTGCCCGAAGCACAGCTGCAGGAAGTGCATATTCGCGTGGTCAAGCCGGTCAAGGCGTAAGGCAATGGCGGACAGAGCAAGCGCACCGGAAGAACGCAACTTGCAGCGGCGTTACCTGGTCGCTGCCGCGGTAGTCGTGCTGTTCGCTTTGGCGCTGCGCGTGCTGTACGTGGCGACCGTGCAGATCGACCAGCCGATCTATGGCGATGGACTGCATTATTTTGTCTGCGCGGTCAATCTGGTGCAGCACGGGGTGTACTCGTCCAGTGCACCGGGTGGTGTGCTGGTGCCGGACAGCTACCGCGCCCCGGGTTTTCCGCTGCTGATCGCCGCCGGTATGGTACTCGGTGGTGGCGATTCCGGCGCGGCCATCCATTTCGTGCAATACACGCAAGCGCTGCTCGGCGCGGCGACCGTGCTGCTCGCGATACTGGTTGCGCGTTCCTGGCTCTGCCGTGGCGCGGCACTCGCCGTCGGTCTGTTGATCGCGTGCTGGCCGCACCTGATCACGTTCACCGCCACACTCATGAGCGAGACTCTGCTCGGCTTCTGGCTCGCGTTGGCGTTTTGGCTACTCTGCGTTGGAGAGCGGCGCAGGCAAGTCACTTGGATAGCCGCTGCCGGGCTTGCCTACAGTGCGGCCTATCTGGTCAATCCGATCATCGTGTTCGTGGCACCACTCGCCGCTCTTGTGCTACTGCGCCGTCACGGTCTAAGGTTGGCGTTCGTACTGGTTGTGGCTGCGCTGGCGGCACCGTTTGGCTGGGGCTTGCGCGGCGCGCAGCTCGAAACACCGGTCAGTCAGTTTCATCATGCGGTCGACGGACTCGTGTGGGGTTCCTCGCCGCTTTATCTGCCGGCGTTCAATTCACGCTGGGTCAGTCCAGAGGCGAAAGAGATCGTTGCGCTGGAGCAGGAGGAGACGCGCCAAGTCTTGGCCAACCCGCTCCATGGCGTCGGTGTGTTGCTCACACGTATGGCGCAGGATCCGCTCGGTTACCTGTCGTGGTACGTGTTGCAGAAGCCGTATCTCTTGTGGGGTTGGCACATCGTGGTCGGCACGGGTGACATCTACTATCCCGTCACGCGGTGGTCGCCGCTGGAACGTATCCCGCTGCTGCATGCGATGAAGCTGCTACTGCAGCGATTGAATCCGTTGCTTTTCATATTAGCGATGGTCGCCGCGTTTGGCTATGCGGCGCGTGAGTTGCGCCGACAGGATCGACGCCGTTCGCCGCCGCAGCGCTCGCGCTATTTGTGCTGTACGTCACCGCGGTCCACGCGCTGCTGACAGCCGAGCCGCGCTACAGCATTCCGTACCGGCCAGAGCAATTGTTGCTGGCCGTAGCGGCGTGCGTGGCGCTGGTTGGTTGGCTGCGAAGGCACCGCTTGGCGCGGACGGCGACTTGAAGGTTGGGTATTGCATGAACGATCACGTCATCCTGCTGCACGGCCTGTGGATGCGCGGGTTCACCCTGGCCGCGCTGCGCCATCGCCTGGAAGCGGCGGGGTTTTCGGTTGAACTCTTTGACTACGCGAGCGTGCTGCGCGGTCCAGAAGTCGGCGTGGAACGCCTTGTCGCTTCTGCGCAAAAAAGCAAAAGTAAGAAAATCCACTTTGTCGGTCACAGCCTCGGCGGGCTGGTGGCGCTGCAGGCGTTGCAGCGCGCGCCGGAAATCACCCGTGGCCGCGTGGTCTGCCTGGGTTCGCCGTTGCGCGGCAGCGCGGTCGCGCGCACGGTGGCGCAATTCCCCGGCGGTTCGCTGGTGATCGGCAAGAGCCTTGACGTGCTCACCCGCGGCATCGAACGCTGGGAAGGCAAGCAGGCCGTCGGCGCGATCGCCGGGCGCCTGCCGATCGGGTTCGGATTCGCGTTCGGCGCGTTGACCTCGCCGCACGACGGCACGGTCAGCGTCGCAGAAACCGAATTGCCGGGATTGACCGACCATTGCGTGGTGCCGGCCACGCACACGGGCCTGCTGTTCTCGCAGGACGCCGCCGAACAGACCATCGCCTTCCTGCGCGGTGCGCGCTTTGTCCGCGCTGCCTGAGCGCGGCCCGGCTTTCGCGCAGTGCTAAAATCCGCACGATGACCCGCATACTCGGCATCGATCCCGGTTCGCAGCGTACCGGCATCGGCATCATCGATGCGGATGCGGGCGGTGTGTCGCGGCATGTTTTCCACACCGCGCTGGACCTGCTCGACAACGACACCTTTCCGTTGCGCCTGAAGCAGATCTTCGACGAAGTCTGCGCACTCATCGCCGAACACCAACCGGCCGAGGTGGCGGTGGAGCGCGTATTCATGGCGCGCAATCCGGATTCGGCGTTGAAACTCGGCCAGGCGCGCGGCGCGGCGATCTGCGCGGTCGTGCACTCAGGTTTGCCGGTGACCGAATACGCGGCCAAGGAAATCAAGCAGGCCGTGGTCGGCGGCGGCGGCGCGGACAAGGCGCAGATCCAGCACATGGTCGGCGTGCTGCTCAACATCCCGCGCAAACTGCAGGCCGACGCGGCCGACGCGCTCGCCGTCGCGCTCACGCACGCGCATACGCGCGCGAGCGTTGAGCGAATCGGAATTCCGCGGACGGCATGGAGGAGACGCCGATGATCGGCCGATTGAAAGGAATTCTGGTGTCGAAGCAGCCGCCCTGGCTGGTGATCGACGTCGGCGGCGTCGGCTACGAACTCGAAGCGCCGATGTCCACCGTGTTCGACCTGCCGGAGACCGGCCGCGAGGTCGCGCTGTTCACGCATTACGCGGTGAAGGAGGACACGGTCGCGCTGTACGGCTTCCTGCGCGAGGCCGAGCGCACCTTGTTCCGCACGGTGCAAAAGGTCAGCGGCATCGGCGCGAAGATCGCGCTGGCGGTGTTGTCGGGCACCTCGACCGACGAGTTCGCGCGCCTGGTGCAGGCCGGCGACATCGCCGCGCTCACGCGCATTCCCGGCATCGGCAAGAAGACGGCCGAACGCATCGTCGTGGAATTGCGCGACCGCGTCGACGCCATCGCGGTATTGCCAGGCACCGCCGCATCCATGCCGCGCGATGCGCAATCCGAGGCGGTCGTCGCCCTGCAGCAACTGGGCTACAAGCCGGCCGAGGCAGCGCGCCTGGCCAAGGAAGCGACCGCCGACGGCGACAGCGCCGAGGCGATCATCCGCAAGGCGCTCAAGGCGGCGCTGCGATAACGGAGTCGAACGATGACGCAGACGACCGATCCGCGATCCGAACACACGCGCAAGGCCCTGGCAGGGCATGGCGCTGGGCGCGCTCGGCGTCGTCTACGGCGACATCGGCACCAGCCCGCTGTACACCGATCCAGAGCGACGTTCGGCGATGTCAATGCCGCCATCGCACCGAATACGCGTCAATGTACTCGGCGTGCTGTCGGTGATCGTTCTGGTCGCTGGTGATGGTGGTCTCGCTCAAGTACGTCGTGTTCATCATGCGCGCCGACAACAACGGCGAGGGCGGCATCATGGCGCTGATGGCGCTGGCCCAGCGCGCCGCGCGAGGCAACGTGCGCGTGCGCTGGATCGATCATGATCCTCGGTTTGCTCGGTGCTTCGCTGTTCTACGGCGACGGCGTGATCACGCCGGCGATTTCGGTGCTGTCGGCGGTAGAGGGCCTCAAGGTGCTGACGCCGGAGCTGTCGCACTGGGTCGTGCCGTTGACGGTGTTGATCCTGATCGGCTGCTGTTCGTCGTGCAGAGCCGCGGCACGTCGCGGGTCGGCGCCGTGTTCGGCCCGGTCATGCTGATCTGGTTCGCCACGATCGCCGTGCTCGGCATCATCGAGATCATCGCATCAGCCGCATGTGCTGCTGGCGCTCAATCCTTGGTATGGCCTCGAATTTTTCCGCGTCAACGGCTGGCACGGTTTCCTCGCGCTCGGTGGCATCGTGCTGGCGATCACTGGCTGCGAGGCGCTCTACGCGGACATGGGGCACTTCGGCCGCAGCCCGATTCGCCTTGCCTGGTTCGGCTATGTTTCGCCGGCCCTGGTGCTGAATTATTTCGGCCAGGGCGCATTGCTGCTTGTCCGATCCCAAGGCGGTGGACAATCCGTTCTATCGGCCTGGTGCCGCAGGGCCTGTTGCTGCCGATGATCGTCCTGGCCTCGATCGCCACGGTCATCGCCTCGCAAGCGGTGATTTCCGGTGCATTCTCGATGACGCGCGAGGCGATCCAGCTCGGCTTCTCGCCGCGCCTGGAAGTGGTGCACACCTCGCGCCAGACGCAAGGCCAGATCTACCTGCCGTGGGTGAACCGCCTGCTGCTGGTGCTGGTCGTTGCCGCCGTGCTCGGCTTCCGTTCGTCGAATGCGCTGGGCGCCGCGTACGGCATCGCCGTGACCGGCACGATGTTCATCACGACCTGTCTTGCCCTGATCGTGGCGCGACGTCTGTGGGGCTGGAGCCGCATTCTCGTCGCCGTGGCGGGCGTGGTGTTCCTGACCATCGACGCGTCGCTGTTCGGCGCCAACGCGATCAAGATCGAGGATGGCGGCTGGTTCCCGCTCGTGCTCGGCCTGTTCGCGTTCGTGATCATGAGCACCTGGCGGCGCGGCCGCGATCTGGTGCTGCGCGAGTTGAAGCAGTCGGGCCTGGCGCTGGAGCCGTTCATCGCCAGCCTCGCCGAGCATCCGCCGTTGCGCGTGCCGGGCACGGCGGTATTCCTCACCGCCAACATCAATGCGGTGCCGAACGCGCTGCTGCACAACCTCAAGCACAACAAGGTGCTGCACGAACGCAATGTGCTGCTGACGGTGGAAACGCTCGAATCGCCGATGGCCGAATACGGCGAGCGCACCGAGATCACCGCGCTCGGCCACGAATTCTTCCGCCTCGACCCTGCGTTTCGGTTTTGCCGAGGATCCGGACATCCCCGTCGCGCTGCAAAGCTGTGCGGCCAAGGGCATCGGCTTCGACATGATGGACACGACGTTCTTCGTCAGCCGCGAAAGCATCGTCGCCACGCGACCGCGCCGGCATGCCGCTGTGGCGCGACAGGCTGTTCGCATTCCTCGCGCGCAACGCGAGTTCGGCCACGGCGTTTTTCCGCATTCCCGGCAATCGCCTGATCGAACTCGGGACACAAGTGGAGATTTGGAGCTCGACGGGTTCGTCTGCCCATGAATGCGCGGCATGAACGACACCCGCGTCATCGCCCCGCCGCCACGCCGCGAGGACGAAATCGCCGAAGCCTCGATCCGCCCGCAAAAACTCGCCGAATACCTCGGCCAGCAGGCGGTGCGCGAGCAGCTTTCGATCTATATCGAGGCGGCGCGGCGCCGCGGCGAAGCGCTCGACCACGTGCTGATCTTCGGCCCGCCGGGCCTGGGCAAGACCACGTTGTCGCACGTGATCGCGAACGAGCTCGGCGTGAACTTGCGCAGCACTTCCGGCCCGGTGATCGAGCGCGCCGGCGACCTGGCCGCCTTGCTCACCAACTTGCAGCCGCGCGACGTATTGTTCGTCGACGAGATCCATCGACTGTCGCCGGTGGTCGAGGAAATCCTCTATCCGGCGATGGAGGACAACCAGATCGACATCATGATCGGCGAAGGTCCGGCCGCGCGCTCGATCAAGCTCGACCTGCCGCCGTTCACCCTGATCGGCGCGACCACGCGCGCGGGCCTTCTGACCAGTCCGTTGCGCGACCGCTTCGGCATCGTCCAGCGCCTGGAGTTCTACACGGCGGACGAACTCGCCGCGATCGTGCGCCGCTCGGCGAAGATCCTCGGCATTGCCTGCGCGGACGACGGCGCCGGCGGAAATTGCCACGGCGCTCGCGCGGCACGCCGCGCATCGCCAACCGCCTGCTGCGGCGCGTGCGCGACTACGCCCAGATCAAGGCCGGTGGCACGATCACGCGCGAAGTCGCCATCGCCGCGATGGGCATGCTGAAAGTGGACGCCGAAGGTTTCGACGCCCTCGACCGGCGCCTGCTGGAGACCATCATCGAGCATTTCGACGGCGGCCCGGTCGGTGCGGATTCGCTGGCCGCGGCGCTGTCCGAGGAGCGCGGCACGATCGAGGACGTGCTCGAACCGTATCCTGATCCAGCAAGGATTCCTCATGCGCACCGCGCGCGGGCGCGTGGCCACGAACAAGGCATATCGGCATCTGGGACTGAAGGCGCCGAAGCGGGAGCAACGGGCGGATCTGTTCGAGGCGCCGCAAGACGAAGGCGGGCCGTGAGCGCGAATCCCGTGTCTTCTCCTGGCCCGTGCGCGTGTATTGGGAAGACACCGACGCCGGCGGCGTCGTTTATCACGCGGCGTACCTGCGTTTCTCGAACGCGCGCGCAGCGAATGGCTGCGCGCCTGCGGCGTGGCGCAGCAACGCCTGCGCAAGGAACACGGCATCTTGTTCGTGGTCGCCGAGATGCAGGTGAAGTTCCTGGCGCCCGCTCGACTCGACGACGTGCTGCACGCGGACATCACCGCGTTCACGCGGCGTTCGGCCTCGATGCGCTTCGCGCAATGTATACTCCGGCCCGCGGACGGCGCGCTGCTGATCGAAGCCGACGTGCGCGCCGCCTGCATCGACGCGGCCAGCCACAAGCCGCGCCGCATCCCCGATTCCCTGCTCTCGGAGTTCGTTCCCGCATGAATGACGGCATCAATGTCCTGCAGCTGGTGCTCAACGCCAGCCTGTTCGTCAAAGTCGTGATGGCGATCCTGCTCGTGTTCTCGTTCCTGTCGTGGGTGATCATCTTCCGCAAGATGAACGTGCTCAACCGGGCCATGAAGGGCGCCGACGATTTCGAGGAACGCTTCTGGTCCGGCGCGGACTTGGCCGGATTGTTCCGCGACGTCACCGCGAACGGCGACCGCGTGACCGGCATCGAGAGCATCTTCGAGGCGGGATTCCGCGAATTCGCGCGCCTGCGCCAGCGCCGGCAGATGGACCCGCGCACGATCCTCGAAGGCGCGCAGCGCGGCATGCGCGTGGCGCTCACGCGCGAGATCGACCGCCTCGAACAGAACCTGGAATTCCTCGCCAATGTCGGCTCGATCAGCCCCTACGTCGGCCTGCTCGGCACCGTGGCCGGCATCATGGTCGCGTTCGTCGGCCTCGCCAACGTCAAGGAAGCGACCATCGCCATGGTCGCGCCGGGCATCTCCGAAGCGCTGATCGCCACGGCGATGGGCCTGATCGCGGCGATTCCGGCGGTGTGGGCCTACAACCGCTACTCGAACAAGGTCGAGCGCATCATCACGCGCTACGACACGTTCGTGGAGGAATTCTCCTCGATCCTGCAGCGCCAGGCGCACTCTGGATGAGGCGTGACCCCGGCGTGACGCGTCAATCGTTGGAATAGTGCCATGCAAGTAACCGGACGCATCCGCAAGCGCCGCAAGCTCAAATCCGAGATCAACGTCGTGCCCTACATCGACGTGATGCTGGTGCTGCTCATCATCTTCATGGTCACCGCGCCGCTGCTGAACCTTGGCGTCGACATCCAGTTGCCGCAGTCGGCGGCGAAGGCGGTGCAGGCCAGCAGCGAGCCGATCGTGATCAGCGTGGACAAGGACGGCGGCCTGTACCTGACCCTGGGCGCCGCCAAGCGCGAGAGCATCGATGCCGACAACCTCGTGCGCAAGGTCAGCGCCTTCGTGCACCAGAATCCGCACGTGCCGGTGCTGATCGCCGGCGACGACCGCGCCAGCTACGGGCAGGTCTACGGAATCCTGCCCGCGTTGCAGCAGGCCGGGGTGAGCAAGGTCGGGTTGATGAGCCAGCCGGTACAGCAGCCGCGACGTTGAATCCGGCCATGGAAAGCTTCGGCGACAAGTTGCGCGCATACCTGCTGGCGGCGTTGGTGCACCTGGGCGTCGTCGCGTTGCTGTTCGCCGGACTGCTTGTGGACGACGACGACGCGCCCGATCAGCCTGCCTGGTCCCGTGATCGAGGCCGAGCTCGTCGGCATCAGCGCCGCGCCGAAGCCTGTCGGCGCCGAAGCCGTCCGAAACCCGCGCCAAAGCCGCGGCCGCCGCAACCTGCGCCCGCACCGCCCAAGCCGCCGGAACCCAAGCCGCAACCGCCGAGCGAAGTGCAGAACCCGGATCGCATCGAACGCGAGAAAGTCGCCGAACTCGCGCAGCAGAAGGCCGACGACGCCAAGCGCGCCGAAGAGGAACGCCATCGCCAGGAGCAGGTGCTGCTCGACCAGCAGCAGCGCGAAGAACGCAACCGCATGCAGCAGCTCGCGCAGATCCGCAAGGAACGCGAAGCCGCCGACCGCAAGGCCAAGCTGGAGAAGCAGAAACTCGAACAGCTCAAGGATCTGGCCAAGGCCAAGCCGGCACCGGCGCAGCCGGTGCCCGAGGCCGAGCAGGCCAAATCGGGAACCAATGGCAACGACGACAGTCTGCAAGCACAGTACTTCGCCGCGATCCAGAATGCCGTGACCGAAAACTGGCTGCGCCCGGACAGCGCCCAGCCGGGCTTGCGCTGCATGTTGCGCATCGTGCAGATTCCTGGCGGCGACGTGATCGGCGTGCAGTTGATCAACCCGTGCAACGCCGATCCGCTGACGCGCGACTCGATCGAACAGGCGGTCAAGCGCGCCTCGCCGCTGCCGTACAAGGGCTTTGAGAAGGCGTTCCAGCGCCAGATCGATTTCAATTTCACCTACGACGGATGAACCCCGCCATGACTCAACGGATTTTCGCCAGATTCCTCGCCGCTCTCGTCCTGTCGTTGATCGCGCGTTGCCGCGATTGCCCAAGGCCTGAGCGGCGACGTGCCGACCATCGACATCAAGAACGGCACCGCCACGGCCACGCCGATCGCGGTAATCCCGTTCGCGTTCGAGGGCGCCGGCCTGCCGCCGGATACCGACGTCGCGGCGGTGATCGGCAACGATTTGAATCGCTGCGGCCAGTTCCGCACCCTGGCCAAGAACGACATCGTCGAATACCCCACGCGCGGCAGCGAGATCAAGTTCCCGACCTGGAACCTGCTCAAGCAGGCCTACATCCTGGTCGGGCGCCAGATCGAGAATCCCGGCGGCGATGTCCGCGTCGAATTCGAACTCTACGACGTGGCCAAGCAGCAGCAAATGCTTGCCCTCGCGATCACCGGCCAGCGCACCGGCTTGCGCGATGTCGCGCACCAGATCGCCGACCTCGTCTACGAGAAGATCACCGGCGTGCGCGGCGCGTTCTGGACGCGCATCGCCTACATCACCTCCATCGGTACCGGCAGCAACATCCAGTACGCGCTGATGGTCGCCGATTCGGACGGCTACAATCCGCAGACCGTCGTGCGCTCGCGCGAGCCGCTGCTGTCGCCGGCATGGTCGCCGGACGGCGCGAAGCTGGCCTACGTCTCGTTCGAGCGTGGCAATTCCTCGATCTACATCCAGGAAATCGCCACCGGGGCGCGTGAAGTGGTGTCGGCGCGCAAGGGCATCAACGGCGCGCCGGCGTTCTCGCCGGACGGCACGAAGTTGGCGCTGACGCTGTCCTTCGCCGGCCATCCGAACATCTACTCGATGGAACTGGCCGGCCACCAGATCACGCAGCTGACCAGCGGTTACGCGATCGATACCGAGCCGAAATGGATGCCGGATGGTCAAACCATCGTCTTCACGTCGGATCGTTCAGGCAAACCTCAGCTTTACCAGATTTCCGCGTCCGGTGGCGCTGCCACGCGCATTACCTTCCAGGGCGACTACAACGCGAATGCCTCGATCGCCTGGGACGGCAAGCATATCGCTATGGTGCAGGGCAACGGAAATGTGTATCGTATTGCCGTTTTAGACAAAACCACGGGCGACTCGAAGCCGATTTCCGTCGGCAATCTGGACGATCATCCGAGTTACGCCCCGAACGGAAGCATGCTGCTCTACACCGCGACCGAAGGCCCCCGCGATGTGCTGTACGCGGTTTCTGCCAATGGCAGGGTGAGGCAGCGTCTGGTACTGGCGGATGGAGACGTGCGCGAACCGGCGTGGTCGCCTTACCGTCAGCGCGGACAGTAATTCCGCCTAACCTGCGGATGCGTTGTTTTTTCCAGTCAACATCAGATAAAGAGGCCAAAAAATGAAACTCCCGATTCGTGTCATCCTGACGGCCGTGGTCGCCAGCGCCGCCTTGGCGGCCTGCGCCACCAAGCCCACCAAGCCACCGGCGGTCGAAAGCGCGCCGCAAGCCGCCTCGCAGCCGGAAAACAACGGCGGCAAGTACACCGTCGAAAGCCTGGACAGCGATTCCTGCCTGCGCCAGCGCGTGGTCTATTTCGATTTCGACAAGAGCGAGATCAAGCCGGAATTTCAGGCCCAGATCGCCTGCCACGCCGCGTATCTGCGTCAGTTCCCGGGCGCGCGCGTGACGCTGGAAGGCAACGCCGACGAACGCGGCACGCGTGAATACAACCTCGGCCTCGGCGAGCGCCGCGGCAACGCCGTGGACAGCGCGATCGCCGCCGCCGGCGCCTCTGCGAGCCAGCTCAATGTCGTCAGCTACGGCGAAGAGCGTCCAGTGTGCAAGGAGCACAACGAAGGCTGCTGGCAGAAGAACCGCCGCGTCGAAATCGTCTACACGGCGAAGCAGTAAGCAATGAAGCGCGCCTTGTGCTCGCTGCAAGGGATCCCGGTGGCAGCCCTGGTGGCTGCCACCGTCTTCGCCATGCCCGCGCACGCGCAACGGCTCAGCCTTGCGGAGCGCGTGGCCAAGCTCGAGCAGGATCAAGGCCAGGGCGGAGCGCAGGCCAATATCCAGCTGGTCAATCAGATCAATGCGTTGCAGTCGCAGTTGCAGAATCTGCAGGGCCAGATCGAGGAACTGCGCCACCAAGTCGATGAACTGAAGAGCCACGGCAAGGATCAATACATCGACCTGGATTCGCGCATCGGCCGCCTGGAAGGGCGTGATCCGGCCGCCGCTCCCGCTGCCGCGGGTGCCGCGAATCCGAATGGCGCTGCCATGCAGGACGTGCAGCTTGGCAGCCCACAGACCGCCCAGGTTCCCGCAGCGGCCGCGAATCCCGTGGCAGGCACGCTCGACGCGACCCAATCGCCGATGCAAGCCGATGCCTCCGCTCCTGCCGCGGCACCGGTTTCCGCACAGGATCCGAAATCGGCCTACGATGCCGCGTTTGGTGCGCTCAAGGACGGACGCTACGCCGAATCGGCGCGTCTGTTCCAGCAATTCATCACCCAATTTCCGAACGACGAGTTGACCCCGAACGCCTATTACTGGCTCGGCGAAAGCTACTACGTCACGCAGAATTATCCGGTTTCCCTCGACACCTTCCGCAAGCTGCTCGCGCAGTATCCGAACAGCCAGAAGGCACCCGACGCGCTGCTCAAGGTCGGCTACTGCCAGTACGAGATGAAGCAGTGGGATCAGGCGCAGGCCACCTTGAATCAGGTTCTGCAGCAATATCCCAATTCGACCGTGGCAAATCTCGCGCAAGGGCGGTTGCGGGCGCTGCGGATCGAAGCACAACGCTAGGAACCTTTGGCTGACCTGCTGCGCTCGACAGCTCGTCGTCCGGCGGTGCTCCCGGCCCGCGCCAGTGGCGCGGGCGTTCGCTCACGCGGCGCGCATTGCGCGCCAAGCAGCGTTAGACTCACCCTCATTTACCCTTGAGTAAACTTCGGTTTCTCTGCGCCGGCGGCCGACGATCTGTCTTCGCTCGCGACGGTCATCCAACGTTCCTCGATCACTACCGATGCAAGATTCCGATACCACCGGACGCCTGCGCGTCACCGAAATATTCCATTCCCTGCAGGGCGAGGCGCGCGACGCGGGCCGGCCGACGGTATTCGTGCGCCTGACCGGCTGTCCGCTGCGCTGCGTGTGGTGCGACACCGAATACGCGTTCCAGGGCGGGCAGTGGCGCGACATCGCCGATATCGTCGACGAAGTCGGCAAGTACCGGACGCGCCATGTCTGCGTCACCGGCGGCGAACCGCTGGCGCAGAAGCGCTGCCTCGACCTGCTCGTACGCCTGTGCGACGCCGGTTTCGAAGTGTCGCTGGAAACCTCCGGCGCGCTGGACGTGGGCGGCGTCGATGCGCGCGTGAGCCGCGTCATGGACCTGAAGGCGCCCGGTTCCGGCGAATCCGCGCGCAATCTGTGGAGCAATCTCGCCGTCCTGACGGCGCACGACCAGCTCAAGTTCGTCCTCGCGGACCGCACCGATTACGACTGGGCTGTCGCGGCAGTGAACGAACACGCGCTCGCCGGGCGCTGCGAAATCCTGTTCTCGCCGGTATGGGGGAAACTCGCGCCGCGCGATTTGGCGCAATGGATACTCGACGATCGCCTGCCGGTACGCATGCAGTTGCAGTTGCACAAGATCCTGTGGGGCGAGGAGAAAGGACGATGAAACGCGCCGTCGTCCTCGTATCCGGCGGCATGGATTCGGCGGTGACGCTGGCGCTCGCGCACGAGCAGGGCTTTGCCTGCCACGCCCTGAGCGTCGACTACGGCCAGCGCCATTCTTCGGAATTGGCTGCCGCGCAAAACGTATCGCGCACACTCGGCGCCATCGAACACAAGACCGTTCATGTGGACCTGCGCAGCATCGGCGGCTCGGCGCTGACCGCCGATATCGCCGTGCCCGTCGATACTGTCCAGAGCGGGGGCGGCAGCGCCATTCCCGTCACCTATGTGCCGGCGCGCAACACCATCATGCTGTCGGTGGCGCTCGGCTGGGCCGAAGTGCTCGGCGCGCAGGACATCTTCTGCGGCGTCAACGCGGTCGATTATTCCGGATATCCGGATTGCCGGCCGCAATTCATCGCCGCGTTCGAGCAACTCGCGAACCTCGCCACCAAGGCGAGTGTCGAGGGCGCTGCGCTGCGCGTCCACGCGCCGCTGATCCGCATGAGCAAGGCGCAGATCGCCAGCGAAGGCATGCGCCTGCGCGTCGACTTCGCGGCTACCGTATCGTGTTATCAGGCCGATGCCGAAGGCCGCGCCTGCGGACACTGCGACGCCTGCCATCTGCGCGCGCAGGGATTCGCGCAGGCCGGCGTTGCCGATCCGACACGCTACCGTTAAACTGCGCGCCCCCTCGCGTGCATTCCCGGGCCGTTAGCTCAGCGGTAGAGCAGTAGACTTTTAATCTATTGGTCGGTGGTTCGATCCCACCACGGCCCACCAACTGAATCAAGCGCTTGGAAGTCCCGGAATTGCGAAAAGGGGCGTCTCCGTAAAATTCAGGCCTTCGAGGCGGGATCCACCACCGGCACGCTCAGGTCATAAACGTCGAGCATCGAAGCGGAGCGATGTCCACTGGCCTCCTGCTTGTCGTGGCGCGTGCCGGGCGTGTCGGTGACGCCCTTGCGCTTGAGGTCATGCATGCCGAAGCGCTGTTCGGAAGTGATCGCGCCACAGGCCACCGCCGCTCGCATCAACCGTTGCCACGCGGTGTCCACGGCGCGCAAGCGTGGCGTCCAGCGCACGAGCGTGTCGCGTGAGTTCTTGCGGCGATTCGCGCAGATGCCGTCGTCTTTGACGTTGGCATCGGTAAGCGTGACCACTTCGATGGGATGCAGCCGGCACGCATAGCCGATTTCCATGGCGAGCGTGTGCAGATTTTTGTGTAACCAGGATTTTGGTTACTGCTGAGGCAGACGCTCCTCGAACTGGATCGTAAACCGGGTGAGCGCTGCTTTCCAGTCGCGATCGGCATCGTCCATTTCTTGGCAATGTTGCGTAGCGCGAGATAGAGCAGCTTGATGAGCATCCTTCCGGCCACACCGACTTTCGGGAAGTGTCCAAGAATGGGACCTTTTCTGGCGATCGGATGCGCGGCCGAGCCGATGATTGCAGATCAGTCGCAGTGCGCGCCATCACCTTCCGGCCGGCACTGCGGGGGCCAGCCGTTGCTTTGCCAGTAATTGATGATGTGCGTGCGGCGCAGGAAATCCGAAAATGCCGGATCACGGCGCAGGGCGGCATCATCGGATGCCCACACCACCCTGTCCTCAAGGCCATCGTCGCGCAGCGATTGCTCGAACATCGTGAGGATCAGGGGGACGTTCATGGGCTGTTCCTGCAGCCTAAGCCAGCTGTGATAGCCAGTTGTGGCCTCCCGCACGGCAATCGCTGCCTCGGCTTGTGGCCAACGCTTGGGGTCGAGCAAAGCCTCAGTGACGGTTGAATATGCTTCGCGGAGGTCGCCGGCTTCCGGCATCCGTGCGACCAACTCGCGGGCGTTGGCAAAATCGTGCCGCCATACGGCGTTTCGCCATCTCGTTGTCGCGGTGTAAGAGTTGGGAGCCGCCTCCAAGTCCGGCAGTGTGTCAAGATAGCGTTTAGCTTCGTCGTGGCGGCCAAGCACGTCGAGCTCGGTACCGAGTTGGAAATTGGTCCAGTAGTTCAGCGGATCAGCAGCGTAAGCGGTTTCAAACTGCAACAGTGCTTCGTCGCGGTAGCCGAGATGCGCACACCACATTCCATATACGAGGCGCATGATCGAGTCTGTCGGATTGAGCGCAAGACCAAGGCGTAGTTCCTTCATGCATGTGGGCCAGTCCATGCGGTGACAGGCCAACAGAGCCAAAGCGGCATGGGCATAAATGGAATCGGGATCCAGATTCAGCGCGTGCGTCGCTTCCGACAAGACGTCCGCTTCCGTGTGTGGTTCGAAGTTCGATGCGAGGTTGAGTGCAAGCAGTCCGTGAACCGGGGCGAAATAGGGTGCGCGCGCAGCCAACGCGCGCAACGAACGCTCCGCTTTTTTCACCGGCGCCCCGATTTGCGAATGAAAAATGTGACGTAACTCGAGATACTCACGGAGCACCTGCGGGTCGGTCTTGCTCATATCCGAGTGGACCAGCAAGATACGCAAGGTAAGCGCCGAAGCGACCGCACGCGCAATTTCCTGCTGTACCGCAAAAACGTCTGCAAGCTTGCGATCGTATTCCTGCGCCCACAAGGTGCGTCCGGAAGGCACTTCGATCAGACGCAGATCGATGAGGAGTTGCTCGCCTTCCTGACGCAAACTGCCTTCCAAAGCATGGGTAACGTGCAGGTTCTGCGCGAGCTGCGCCGGGTCGAAATCTTCCAGCTGGGCGCGCTGTGCCGTGGTGCTCGAGATTAAGCGCAGCCCTTCGACGTGCGCCAGCTGCGTAATCAACTCCTCACTCAAGCCTTCGGCAAAATTGCTTTCATCCTTGTCGCCCCCCACCGCACGTAACGGCAACACGATGAGTGTCGGCGAAGGCTTGACCGGAGTCACCGCCACAGCGGCATTTTCTTCGTGATGCCACCATGCCAACGCACCCAGCGATGCTGCAAGCAAGGCCACATACAACCAGCGCAAACGCACGCGACGCACGCCGGTTGGCACAGATTCATCCAGAACTTCTACGCCGGCCGGAGCGGACTGCGCATTCGCCACACCAAGTGCAGTGGATTCGACAACTAGCAAGTCGGGTTTCGCCGCTTCCGTTGGATTGGCCGCCAGACCGGCGTGATCTGCGATAAACCGCACGGGCGCGTCGAGTCGGTAGCCGACACCGTGCAAGGTATGCAGATATCGGTGGCCCTGACTATCTTCCCCCAATGCCTGCCGGATAAGTGTGATGACACGATTGAGCACACCGGCTGTTACATGCCTGCGGCCCCAGACGGCATCGAGAATCTCGTCGCGCGTGAAGGCGCGGCCGGGGTGGCGCGCCAGCAGACTCAATACGGCAAAGGCCTTGGGTTCCAGTGGGACAACCTGCTCATCCACATACACGCGCATTCCGACCTGATCGATGACGACCCGATCGAACACGATCCGGCTGTCCGCAGACGCTTCTTTCGTCATCAAAAGGCATTCCAAAGTTCAGGACATAAAAATGGCGACATCAATAGTATCAGCAAGTTGGCCGCGCCTAAGCTTTCCCTAAGCTTTTGCTCACGGTATCCAAACCCATTCAGCAACAAACCCTCATGCATTCGTGCGGCGCAAGGTGTATTCCTGCGTGGCGCACGCGTGCTCGACGAAAGTATCACTGCATCGGTGGGTGTAGGTTTTGGCGGTCGAGTCCTAAAAGAGATTAGCAACCACTGATGGAGACTCGCCATGCCCAATGCATGTTTCGGAAACATTTCATCCCGCCAGCGCAGACCACGCCCCACTCGTCTGGCGGCCTGCTTGGTTACTGCGCTTGGGCTTGGCGGTTTGGTCACGCCGGCAATCGCGGCCAATATCGTCGTGAAAGCGTGCTCTGATGCCGACATTGTCCATCCACCACTTTTTCTTTTTGGATTGCGGTCTTCCGTCGCCAGCGCGAACGATGGGGATACGATCGACATGACGGAACTGTCCAACTGCACAATCACGCTGACGGATGGAGCGATTCCGATCACCGTCAACAACCTGGAATTCGTCGGACCCAACAGCCATACCTTGACCATCGACGGCAATCATAGGGACCGCGTTTTCAAGCACACGGGATCGGGAACGCTCGCCCTCAATGGATTCACTGTAGCAGACGGGTATTTCCTGTACTCGGGCTCGGCAGAAGGGGGCTGTATTGAATCTTTGGGAACGGTCCAGCTGGACAACATGACGGTGGAGAATTGCTACGCGAATAGCCTCAACTCACATGGTGGCGGCGTATTTTCGCTTGGCGTTACTCGCCTTTCGAATTCTCTGATAACCGGAAACACCGCGACAAACTATGGCGGACTAGCACCAAGCGGTGGAGGGATCTATGCAATCGGAGGTTTCGAGTCCATCAACAGCGTGATATCGAACAATAGGGTGGCCGTAAAATCTACCGGGGGGGAAACCAGGGCCGGGAGCGGCGCCGCGGTTTTTGTTGACGAAGGAAATGTATACCTGCGCGGAACCACGGTTTCGGGTAATACCGGATCATCCGGAGGGGTTGTGAATATCGGCCAGGCGGGTAACCCTGGCGGGTTTGCGATCATTGTCGAAAGCACCATTTCCTCGAATACCGGGCTGTATGCGTTGAGCATTGCCGCCGACCCGCCCATCACGATTGCCAACTCAACCATCTTTTCAAATAGCACTCAAACCGGCGTGAGCATCCTCAACCTGGCAGCCAGCGCTTACCCGTACATGTGGAGCAACATCGTGGCGGAGAATGGCCGCGGCGTCGTCTCATCCAGCAATGTGCACGGGGCGAACAATTTCGTCACTGGCGGAACGTATGGCGCTCCGGTTTTTCCCGGCGATACCCTGTCCTCCGGTTGTCTCTGGCTCGGGCCGTTACGAAACAACGGTGGCCTGACGCCTACTCACGCTTTGATGAGTCAAAGCATCGCACTCGACAAAGGCGACACGGAAGTGGGTGGTCAGCCGCTCGATCAACGCGGCCTTCCTCGTGTCTCAGGAGCAGCCGCCGACATCGGTGCGTACGAGGTCCAAAAAAACGACATCATTTTCAACACAGGGTTTGAAGGATGCCTTTGATTGCTCCGCACTGACGTAATAAGCGTTCGGTGAACCCACCTTCCAATTTCTGACCGTGACAATCACGCTCGCGCTCCCCAATGCAGGAGCGTGGCGATGAAGGCGAGGCGGGATGAGAGCAAGGCGCAATTGTGGATGCAGCGGATAGCGGCGTTTCAGCGCAGCAATCTGAGTCGTCGCGCCTGGTGCCGGCAGGAGGGTTTGAACCCGAACACGTTGGATTACTGGCGCAGCCGGCTGCGAACGGCAAGAAACCACCGATTGATTGCCGCCGCTTCGCACGCCAAGGGAACCAGCCAACTCGCAAATGCCGTCATGGCGTTGATCCGCAAAATGGCGGACCGCAAAATGGGATGGCGGCAAGATGGCGCCGTAAAAATCATCTCCTGGCCCGCGTCGTGAAGCGATTTGTCAAAGCTCGGACCGTATAAATACGCAGGTTCAACGACTTGATCCGACGAGACTTTGCCGCGGACTTTTAATCTATTGGTCGGTGGTTCGATCCCACCACGGCCCACCAATTCCAATCTTGCGATTCACGCATCTCGCACACCGCCGATCCAGGTGTGACGCACTACGAAATCCGCATCCAGCGCGACGAGGTCGGCCGTGAATCCCGGTGCGATGCGGCCATGCGTTTTTTCCAGTCCCAGAAACGCCGCTGGGTACGCCGATGCCATGCGCAGCGCTTCGTCGGCGGCGACGTCCAGCAGGGCGATGGCATTGCGCAAGGCGCTGGCCATGTCCAGGGCGGAGCCGGCGAGCACGCCGTCGGCATTCGTGCATTTGCCGTCGCGGCAGGTGATGGCCTCGCCGTTGAGGATGAATTGATCGCCGTCCGCTCCGACCGGCGGCATCGCGTCGGTGACGAGGAAAATCTTTCCGCGCGGCTTGGCGACGAGCGCGACGCGCAGCGCCGCCGGATGCACGTGGTGGCCGTCGGCGATGACGCCGCACCAGCTCGCGCGATCTTCGAGCGCAGCGCCGACCACGCCAGGTTCGCGACTTTGCAGCGGCGACATCGCGTTGAACAGGTGGGTGAAACCGCGCAAGCCGGCATCGAGCGCGGCACGCGCTTGTGCGTACGTCGCTGCGGTGTGGCCGGCGCAAAGGATCACGCCGCGCGCCGCAAGTTCGCGCAGGACTTCCGGCGCGACCTGTTCGGGCGCGATGGTCAGCAGGACTTTTCCCGCGTCGCCGGCGGTGATCAGGTCGATATCGGCCGCCGTCGGGCGCGCGGAACTTGTCCGCGTCATGGATGCCCTTACGCTGCGGCGCAAGGAACGGTCCTTCCAGATGGATGCCGAGTATTCCGGGTATGTTGCGCGCAATCGCTTCGCGCACGGCGGCGATGGCTGCGTGCATGGTCGCGGCATCGTCGCTGATCAGGGTGGGCAGCAGTCCGGTGGTGCCGAAGCGACGGTGCGCGGCGGCGATGCGCGCGATGCCGTCGACCGTCGGCGCATCGTTGAACAGCACGCCGCCGCCGCCGTTGACCTGGCAGTCGATGAAACCGGGCGCAAGCGTGCAACCGTCGAGATCGACGACCTGTGCCGTGCGCACGCGCGGGTCGGAGGCGACGACGACATCGGCGATGTGCGCGCCATCGAGCAGCACGGCGGCGCCGTCGATGAAACCGGCATCGCCAAGCACGCGCGCGTTGATCAGTGCGGTGAGCATCAAACTGTCTCCGTCACCTTGCGCAAATGCGGCGGCACGTCCGGATTCAGGCCGCGGCGCAGCGAAAGCGCACTGGCGGCGCGATAGAAACTCTGGATGGTCAGCAGCGGCGTGCAAGCCGGATGCGCGGAATCCGGCACCGGCAACGGGTCGGCATCGGTGCCGGGCGCGGCCACGAGCACGCGCGCACCACGCCCGCGGAACTCGCGCGCGAGCGCCAGCGTACCCTCGCGCGTATCGTCGTTCTGGCTGAAGAACAGCACAGGGAAATCCTTGTCCACCAGGGCCATGGGACCGTGCCGCACCTCGGCGGCACTGAACGCCTCTGCATGCAGGGCGCAGGTTTCCTTGAACTTGAGCGCGGCCTCCAGCGCAGCGCCGAAGCCAAAGCCGCGCCCGATCACGAACATGTTGCGCGCATCGGCCAGCCCGTCGACGAGCGGCGACCAGTCCAGATCCCAGCCGCGGACGAGGCCGTCGGGCACCGCGAACAGGGCGTCGAGCAGGGTGGCATTCTCGCGCCAACGCGCGGCCAGATGCAGGATGGCGGCGAGTGTAGCAAATATAACTTTTCGTCGCCGCCACGCTGGTTTCCGTGCCGGCATGCAGCGGGATGACGGTTTCGGCAACCCCCGCCAGCGGCGAATCGGCATGATTGACCAGCGCGACCACGCGTGCGCCGGCCGCGCGCGCGGCTTGCGCATGGCGCACCAGATCCGGACTCTTTCCCGATTGCGAGATGGCCAGGTACAGCGCGCCGTCCAGATTCTGCCGCGCAGCGTAGACCGAGCTAACCGAGGGCGAGGCCGAGGCGGTGAACAGTCCGACCTGGGTTTCGAACACGTATTTGGCGAACGTCGCGGCGTGATCGGAACTGCCGCGCGCACAGGTGACGATGAGGCGCGGCGGCTGCGTGCGCAGGGATTGCGCGAGACTCGCGACGATGGCGTCGTTGGCGGCGAGCTGGCGCGCGACGGCGGCGTGCGATTCGTGCGCCTCGCCGGCCATGCGTGTGGTCGTCTCGGCATTCATGGAGTGGACTCGGCATGCAGTTCGGCGACGAAGTCGTAGGCGTCGCCGCGATAGATGGACGAAGTGAATTCGACGACGCGGCCGTCGGCGAGAAACGCGCGGCGTTCGATCGCGAGCGCGGGACTGCCCGGCGGCAAATCCAGCAACTTCGCCTGCGCCGCATCGAGGGCGACGGCGCGCAACCGCTGCAATGCGCGCACCGGGCGACAGCCGAGTTTTTCCAGCGTGTCGTAAAGCGATTGCCTGACCTGTTTCGGGTCGTGCAGCACGGCTTGCGGCACGGATGTGTCCTCAAGCGCGAGCGGCGTGTCGTCCGCGAAGCGCAGGCGGCGCAGGCGCACCACGCGCGCACCCGGCGAAAGATGAAGCGCGAGCGCCTCGGCCGGCGTCGCCGTGCCGACCGCGCGGTCGAGGAAGCACACGCGCGGCTTCATGCCGCGTGCGCGCAGATCGTCGGTGAAGCCGGTCAGGCGCGAAAACGATTTGACGATGCGCTCGGCGACGAAAGTGCCGGCGCCGTGGCGCTGGATGAGCACGCCATCATCCACCAGACCGGCGATCGCCTTGCGTACGGTCACACGCGACAGGGCGAGCCGTTGCGCCAGCTCGCGCTCGCCCGGCAGCATCTGGCCCGGCTGCAGGTCGCCGCTTTCCAGCGTGGCGAGCATGGCCTGGCGCAGGCGCACGTAGCTCAGCGCCCGCGCACCGTCTTGCCGGCCGAGGCGGCGGTATTGGGAAACCAGGTCGGTGGCCATGCGTAAAGAATACCACTCAAATACCAGATGGAACAATATTAAGTGAATTGTGCCAAATTTGCATCCATTGGTATGTAAGTGGTATTTTATTTTGCATCGTTGTTCCGATGAGGTGATGCATGGGGGCGAGTCCGCCGGTGGAAGACTTCGACCTGGCGATTTTCGGCGGCACCGGCGATCTTGCGTTGCGCAAACTGCTGCCGGCGCTGCTGCGCCGTTTTGACGATGGCCAGATCAGCGTGGCCAGCCGCATCATCGCAGTGGCGCGCGACGCGATGAGCGACGCCGAATACCGTGAACGCGTGCGCTCGGCGCTTGTCGCTATGGCTGGCGCGGACGGCGGCGTGATCGAGCGATTCCTCGCGCTGCTCGGCTACCAGGCATTGGATGCGAATGGGGACGCGGGCTGGGACGCTTTCGCCATCCGCGTCGGGGCGAGTGCAGAACGCGTTCGCGTTTTCTATCTCGCCACCGCGGCGGATTTGTTCGTGCCGATCTGCGACCGGCTGTGCCAGTACGGATTGACGACCGGCAAGGTGCGCGTGGTGGTGGAAAAGCCCATCGGCCGCGACCTCGCCAGCGCCGCGGCGATCAACGACGCGATCGGACGCACGTTCGCCGAGAACCAGACCTTCCGCATCGACCACTATCTTGGCAAGGAGACGGTGCAGAACCTGCTGGCGCTGCGCTTCGGCAACGCGCTGTTCGAGCCGTTGTGGCGCGCCGAGCATATCGACCACGTGCAGATCACGGTGGCTGAAACGATTGGCGTCGAAAGGCGCGCCGCGTTCTACGCGGGCGCCGGCGCGCTGCGCGACATGGTGCAGAATCACTTATTGCAATTGCTGTGCATGGTGGCGATGGAACCTCCGGTTTCCCTGGAACCCGACGCCGTGCGCGACGAGAAACTGAAAGTCCTCAACGCACTGCGTCCGCTAGGCGCCGACGCCGCGCGCCTGACCGTGCGCGGGCAATATCGCGCCGGCGCGATCGGCAGCGAACCGGTGCCCGGTTACGACGAGGAAAACGGCGGCGGCCACGCGCTTACCGAAACCTTCGTCGCGCTCAAGGCCGAAGTCGCGAACTGGCGCTGGTCCGGCGTGCCGTTCTACTTGCGCACGGGAAAACGCCTGGCGCAGCGCGTGTCCGAGATCGTCATCGCGTTCCGCAGCATTCCGCATTCGATCTTCGCCGCGAACGCGGGTCCCATCGCGCCGAACGAACTGGTGTTGCGCCTGCAGCCGGACGAAGGCGTGAAGCTGTGGCTGATGATCAAGGTTCCGGGCCCCGGCGGTCTGCGCCTGCGCCGCGTGCCACTGGACATGAGTTTCGCACAGGCCTTCGGGGGGCGCCACGCAGACGCTTACGAGCGCTTGTTGATGGACGTGGTGCGCGGCAATCCCACCTTGTTCATGCGCCGCGACGAAGTCGAGGCCGCCTGGTGCTGGATCGATCCGATCCTGGAAACCTGGTCGGCAAACGACGACACGCCCAAGCCTTACGCGGCCGGCACCTGGGGGCCGAGCGCTGCCGTGGCCCTGATCGAACGCGACGGCCGCACCTGGCACGAGGACGTGGAAGCGTGAGCATTGCACCGGTCGAGCACGCCTTCGCCGATGCGCATGCGCAGGCGCAGGGCTTGGCCGATGCGGTCACCGCCAGACTGCGTGAAGGCATCGTGGCGCGTGGCGGCGTCTGGCTTGCGGTTCCCGGCGGCGAGACGCCGCGCAAATTCCTCGAAATGCTGGCGCAACGGAAATTGGATTGGCCGCGCGTGAGCGTGACCCTGACCGACGAGCGCCTCGTGCCGGCGGACGACGCTCGTTCGAATGCGCGCCTGCTGCGCGAAGCGCTGCTCGATCAGGTGCCGGCAGCGTTTATCCCGTTGGTTGATTCGCGAAGCGGAAAAATGAATTTGTCCGTGCCGCTGGAGTTTCCGCACACGTTTGACGCGATCGTCCTCGGCATGGGCGCAGACGGACACTGCGCCTCGCTGTTCGCGGATGCCGACAACATTGCCGCCGCGTTGCGCCCCGATTCAGACGTGCCGCTCATGCCCATGCGTTCGCCGAGCGTGCCCGAGCCGCGCGTCACGCTCACGTTGCCGGCGCTGGTCGCCACGCGGGCCATGTTCGTGCTGATCCGCGGTGTGGAAAAACGGCGTACGCTGGAAGCCGCGCTGCGCGGCACAGAGCCTTACGCACGAGCGCCGATTCGTGCCGTACTGGAACACGCAGCCGTAGCGCCGCAGGTCTACTGGAGTCCGTGATGTCGCGAGGATTGCCGCCATGCCGTTGAATCGTGTCGTCGCCGAAGTCACCGCGCGCATCGCCGAACGCAGCCGCGAATCGCGTGCGCGCTATCTCGCCAAAATCGACGCCGCGCGCGGCAAGGGACCGCAGCGCGGTCATCTGGGATGCAGCAACCTGGCGCATAGTTTCGCGGCCTGCAATGCCACGGACAAAGCGGCGTTGCGCGGTGAGGCGGCGCCGAACATCGGCATCGTTACCGCCTACAACGACATGCTGTCCGCGCACCAGCCCTACGAGCCGTATCCCGAAAGAATCCGCGCCGCGGCGCGCGCGGTCGGCGCGACGGCACAGGTGGCCGGCGGCGTGCCCGCGATGTGCGACGGCGTGACGCAAGGCCGCGCCGGCATGGAGTTGTCGCTGTTCTCGCGCGACGTGATCGCGCTGTCCGCGGCGGTGGCGCTGTCGCACGACATGTACGATGCGGTATTGATGCTCGGCATCTGCGACAAGATCGTGCCGGGCCTGTTGATCGCCGCGCTCACGTTCGGCCATCTGCCGGCCGTTTTCGTGCCCGCCGGGCCGATGCCGAGCGGGCTCGGCAACGAGGAGAAATCGAAAGTCCGGCAGCTCTATGCCGAAGGCAAGGTCGGCCGCGCCGAGCTGCTCGATGCCGAGGCGCGCGCCTATCACGCGCCGGGAACGTGCACGTTCTACGGCACCGCAAACTCGAACCAGATGCTGATGGAGATCATGGGCCTGCATCTTCCCGGCGCGAGTTTCGTGCATCCGAACACGCCGTTGCGCGAAGCGCTGACGGTCGAGGCGGTGCGGCGCGCGGCAGCGATCACCGCGCTTGGCGTCAACTACCTGCCGGTCGGGCACGTGATCGACGAGCGCGCGATCGTCAATGGCGTGGTCGGCCTGCATGCGACCGGTGGTTCGACGAATCACCTGCTGCACCTCGTCGCCATCGCGCACGCTGCCGGAATCGATTTGCGCTGGGACGACTTCGACGCACTCTCGCACGCCGTGCCGCTGCTGGCACGCGTATATCCGAACGGCAGCGCGGATGTGAATGCATTTCACGCCGCCGGCGGCATGGGTTTCCTGATCGCGCAACTGCTCGACGGCGGACTGCTGCACGCCGACATCCGCACCGTCAATGGCACCGGCCTCGACGCCTACCGCATCGAAGCGCGCCTCGGCGCAAATGGCGAAGTCGAACGCCTGCCGGTCGCGCGCGAAAGCCGCAACGATTCGGTCTTGCGGAGCATTCGCGAGCCGTTCCGTGTCGATGGCGGGCTGCGTGTGCTCGACGGCAACCTGGGACGCGCGGTGATCAAGGTTTCGGCGGTCCCCGAGGAGCGCTGGGGCGTGGCTGCACCCGCGCTGGTGTTCGACGATCAGGAATCGGTACGTGCCGCGTTCGAGCGCGGCGAACTCGATCGCGATTTCGTCGCCGTGGTGCGCTTCCAGGGTCCACGCGCGAACGGCATGCCCGAGCTGCACAAGCTCACGCCGCTGCTGGGCGTGCTGCAGAACCGTGGATTCCGCGTCGCGCTGGTCACCGATGGGCGCATGTCCGGCGCGTCCGGGCGCGTGCCGGCGGCGATCCACGTCACGCCGGAAGCCGCGGCGGGCGGAGCGATTGGTAAAATCCGAGATGACGACATCGTGCGTATCGATGTGCTGACCGGCGAGTTGCATGTCGAAGTCGATGCCACCGTGCTCGCCGCGCGCGAACCGGCGCAATACGTGAATCACGATGCCCACGCGGGCGGACTCGGGCGCGAGCTGTTCGCGCGCTTCCGCGCCGCGGCCAGCCCGGCCGATGCCGGCGCGAGCTTTTTCGGAGATGCCGCATGAGCGCGCCGATGCCGCAGAAACGCGAGCGCCTGGAATCCATCCTGCGCCTCGCACCCGTCATCGCCGTCGTGACGATCGATGATGCGAACGCCGCCGTGCCGCTGGCGCGCGCGCTGCTCGAAGGTGGCATCCAGCGCCATCGAAGTCACCCTGCGCACGCCGGCTGCGCTGGACGCGATTCGCGCAATTGCGACGGACTTGCCGCAGGCGGCGGTCGGCGCCGGCACGGTGTTGTCCGCGGCCGATTTCGAGGCCGCTGCCGCGCGGGCGCGAAATTCGCGGTGTCGCCCGGCGCAACGCCCGCACTGATCGACGCAGCGGAAAAATCGTCGCTGCCATGGCTGCCGGGTGCGGCAACGGCAAGCGAAGCGATGGCACTCGCGGAGCGCGGCTACGGCTTGCAGAAATTCTTTCCCGCGCAGGCCGCGGGTGGCGTCGACTATTTGCGTTCGCTCGGCGGACCGCTGCCGCAGATCCGCTTCTGTCCGACTGGCGGCATCACGGCGCAGAACGCGCTCGAGTATTTGCGCCTGCCGAATGTCGTGTGCGTCGGCGGTTCGTGGCTGACGCCGCCGGCGCTGGTGAACGCCAGGGACTGGCCGGCGATCACGGCGTTGGCGCGTGCTGCCGCTGCCTTGCGCGGCTAGTTTCCGGTCGGCGGCACGCGCACGCGCGCGGTCGAATCGCGGATCACCAGTTGCGGGCTGAAACCCTTGTTGCCATGCGGCGCATCGTCGTTGTGCTCGATCGTGGCGAGCAGCAGCAAGGTTGCGTGGCGCGCGATTTCCTCGGTCGCCTGCTTGGCCGTGGTCAGCGCCGGCCAGGATTGCTTGGAAAACGGACTGTCCTCGAAACCGGCAATGGACAGGTCCCAGGGCACGTCCATGCCGCCGGCCTTGGCCGCGGCGAGCACGCCGGCGGCGATTTCGTCGTTCGATCCGAAAATCGCGGTCGGCCGGTCCTTGAGCGCGAAGAGCTTGCGTGCGCCGCGAAAGCCGTCGTCGAAGGAATAATCGCCCGGCACGATCAGCTTCTTGTCGAGCGGGATCGCGTAGTCCTTGAGCGCGGCCTCGTAGCCCTTGAAGCGTTCCGGGCTGGAACGGTGCGACTCGCCGCCCCACAGGAATCCGATACGCGTGTGGCCGAGCTGGATCAGGTGCTCGGTGATGTCGTAGGCCGCGTCGCGATCGTCGACGAACACACAGGGATGGCCGTCGCGCGGGTCTTCGGCGGCGGAAAGGATGCGCACGAAGGCGATGCCGTTCGCGGCGAGGTGCTCGATCAGTTCGCGGCGTTCGGACATCGGCGGCGCGAGCACGAGTCCGGCCAGGCGCGCGTTGCGCACCAGCGCGGACAGTTCGTCGGCCAGGCGCGGCGAGGTGGAGTTGCACGGATGGATCTGCAGGCCGTAGCCGGTTTCGCGGCACACCGACAGCACGCCGCTTTGCAGGCTGATCACGTAGTACGGGTTCGGGTTGTCGTAGACCAGGCCAAGCGCGTAGGACTTGGCGCTGCGCAGGCTGCGCGCGGACTGGTCCGGCTGGTAATCGAGTTCCGTCACCGCGCGCTGCACTTTCGCGCGCGTGCGTTCGAGCACGCCGGGTTCGTTGTTGATCACGCGCGAAACGGTCTTCAGCGATACGCGCGAGCGTTTGGCGACATCCTTGATGGTGGGTTTGCGCATGCTCTCGTCAGCGTGTCGGCGGGTGATGCCCGCGCAGCGCATAGTAGAGGATATAGGCATAGCACGGCAGCATGATCGCGCAGAACACCAGCTGGAAATTCTCCGGCGTTTTCAGGTGCGCGAACAATTGCGGGATGATCGCGCCGCCGGCGATGCCCATGATCAGGAAGGCGGAACCCAGTTCCGTAAAACGGCCCAGGCCGCGGATCGCGAGCGGAAAGATCGCCGGCCACATCATCGCGTTGGCAAAGCCGAGCGCAGCGACGAAGCCGACCGAGACGTAATCGCGGGTGAGATAGGCGGCCACGCAGAACACGAGCGCAAGCGCGGCCGAGAACGCGAGGTAGGCCTGCTGCGAGACGAAGCGTGGAATCAGGATCAGTCCGGCGATGTAGCCGATCAGCATTGCCGCGAGCGTGAACGCGGTGAAGAACTTGGTTTCGTCCAGCGGCAGGTGGAAGCCCTGCCCGTAGGTGCCGATCGCGTCGCCGGCCATGACTTCGACGCCGACGTAGACGAACAGGCACAGCACGCCCAGCCACAGGTGCGGGTAGGCGAAGACGGAGCGGCGGCGATCCGACCCGCCGCCGCCGGCATTGGCCGTGTGCGGGTCGAGTTCGGGCAGCACCGAGCGCAGGATCCACACCGCGAGCAGGGCCAGCAGCGCCGCCATCAGCAGGTAGGGCATGTGCACCTTCGCCGCGAACTCGCCGAGCATGGCCTGCTTGTCGGCGCCGCTCGCTGCGGCGACCTTGTCGGCGAATCCGCCAATGTCCTTGAGCACGAAGATGCCGAGCAGGATCGGTGCCAGGATGCCGGCGAACTTGTTGCAAATGCCCATGAACGCGATGCGCTGGGCCGCGCTTTCTATCGGCCCGAGGATGCTGATGTAGGGGTTGGCCGCTGTCTGCAGCAGCGCGAGTCCGGCGCCGATCACGAACAAGCCGGTTAGTGCGCCGGGATAGATGCGCATGGTCGCGAACTGGCCGAACATCGCCGCGCCGACCGCCATCACGAACAGACCCAGCGCCATGCCGCGCTTCATGCCGGTGCGAGCAAGGATCCACGAAGCGGGCAGGGCGAGGAAGAGATAGGAAAGATAAAAGGCCATCGGCACGAGGAATGCGTTGACGTCGTCCAGGTCGAACGCGAGCTTGACGTAGGTGATGAGCGGGCCGTTGAGCCAGGTGACGAAACCGAAAATGAAAAACAGGATGCCGATGGTGACGACCGCGGCGAAATTGCGCGATGGCGTTGTGACGGAATCGACGGCGTTCATGGATTGTCCCGTGGCGGATTGCGAAGGCGGCTGCGATTGTTGCACAACGTTGTCATGATTTGACCGTGTGCAACGCGATCGATGCGCGCCCGATTGCGCAAAATGACCAGACTGCCATGGCGGCAATCGATGTTGCTGCGCATCAATCCGGCTAGCAGAAAGCCGCTGAAACATGCTAAACAAGGGGATTTCACCGTGCGTGCCCACGGCCTTTTCGTGGCGCGTTGCAACACGCCGTCAGCCGGTTGAAATATTTGTTGACAACGTTGTCATGCATTTGCAGACTCGCGCCGCATCGTGGGTCCGACAGCGGACCCGAAAGGACGGATCGGGAATGGCGGCAGCGGCACCAGCGCGACAAATTCCGCACCCACATCGCGGCGCGATGCTGGCTGCCGATGTCGGTGGAACTTATGCACGGGTCGGCGTGGTGCATTACGGCGCGGCTGCGCCGGTGGTCGCCGCCTACCGCAAATACCGCTGCGCCGACTATCCCACGCTCACCGCCATCTTCGCGGACTTCCTCGGCGGACAGGACCGTGCCGACATCACGCACGGGGCCATTGCCTGCGCCGGCTACGTGCTCGACGACGCGGTGATCAACGCGAACCTGCCATGGCCGGTTTCGCTCAAGCAGATTCGCGCCGACCTCGGCCTCGCGGACCTGCGCGTGGTCAACGATTTCACCGCGATCGCGTACGCGACGGCCCACGTGACGGAGCGAGACGTCACGCCGGTGGCCGTTGCGGCCGAGCCGATCGCCGGACCGGTGCTGGTCGTCGGACCTGGCACCGGCCTGGGCGCGGCCGTGCGCATCCCCGCCGCGCGATCGACGGTGATTCTTTCCACCGAGGCCGGCCAGGCCGCGTTGACCGCATCCACCACGACCGAGATCGACGTGCTGAGCCTGCTGCTCGCCGAGCGCTCGCACGTGCCGACCGAGCACATCCTGTCCGGCCCCGGCCTGGTCAACCTGCACGCCGCCCTCGGCCGCTTGCGCGGCATACACGTCCAGGAACGGCCGCCGCGCGAGATCGCCGAGACCGCACTTGCCGGCACGGACGCGCTCGCGCGCGAAACCCTGCAAACGTTTTGCGGCTGGCTCGGCAGCGTGGTCGGCAACCTCGTCATGCTCTACGGCGCGCAGGGCGGCGTTTACCTGGCCGGCGGCATCCTGCCGCAGATACGCGAGTTCCTCCTGCACAGCGACTTCGTCGCGCGCTTCCGCGACAAGGGCGCGATGCGGCCGATGCTCGAACGCGTGCCGGTGAGCCTGATCGACCACGGCCAGCTCGGCGTGCTCGGCGCGGCCGGCTGGTTCCTGGAAAACCGGATTCAATCGGGTTGAGTCGGGCCCGAGGATTTCAGTACCCGCTCACGCAAGCGAACACAGCACCCAATCGAATCGACTTACGTACGTCCCGAGGAGAGACCATCATGAAACATCGCAAGAATATCCTGACGGCGAGCATTCTCGCCAGCCTGTTCCTCGCCGCTGCGGCGCAAGCGCAGGATGCCGCGAAGCAGGCACCTGACCCCGGTGCGGCACCGGCCGGACAGGTGTTGCTGGCCCAGAACGACACGAGCACGAGCCGCAAGGACAAGAGCAAGGCGGCGGAGGAACTCGGCACCATCGTCGTCTCCGGCATCCGCGAAAGCCTCAAGGCGTCGCTGGACAAGAAACGCGACGCCGACGCGATCATCGATGCGATCACGGCCGAGGACATCGGCAAGTTCCCGGCGACCAATGTCGCCGAGGCGATGGCGCAATTGCCCGGCGTCACCCTCGACCGCGCGTTCAGCGCGACGCAGAAGGTCAGCATCGACGGCCTCGACCCGAGCCTGAACCTGTCCTACCTCGATGGCCATCCGGTCGCGCAGGCGGTGTGGCGCTACGGCGACAATCCGGATCGCGGCTTCAACTATTCGCTACTGCCGCCGGAAATCCTCGGTGGCCTGGAAATCTACAAGAGTCCCGAAGCGCGCCTGCCCGAAGGCAGCCTCGGTGGCACGATCATCATGCATACGCGCCTGCCGCTGGACCTGCCCAGCAACACGCTCGATGGCAGCGTCGGCTGGAACTACAACGAGATGGAAGGCAAGGGCAAGCCGAACATCTCCGGGTTTTACAGCTGGAAGAGCGACGACAAGACGTTCGGCGTCGACGTGTCCGCCCAGCATTACGAGCAGGTGACCAGCCGCCAGGGCGAGGAAATCTTCGGCTACACGCCGGTTGCCAACATCGCGGCGAACAATCCGCTCGTTGCCGCGCAAGTCGCCTCCGGCTCGATCAAATCCACCGACGTGATGCCGAACGAAATCAACATCGCCTACTTCCAGCAGACCGAGAAGCGCGACAGCGTGACCTCGAACATCCAGTACAAGCCGAACGAGAACTTCGAAACCACGCTCAGCCTGATGTGGATGCGCGACGACTTGTCGAACTGGAACCAGTCGATGTATGCGTTCCCGGTGTGGCTGACGAGCACCGTCGCCGGCATCGACCAGCTCACTTCGAATGGCAACGGCCTGATCACCGGCGGGCATAGCTGCGATCCGTCCACGCAGTCGGGCTGCGCCGGCGCGGCCGGCACGGTGTTCGACAACCAGGTGCGGCATTCGGTGGTGAGTACGCGCGGCGCGGACTGGCGCGCGAGCTGGCGCCAGGACAACTGGAAACTGTCCGGCCAGGTCGGCGTGAGCACGTCGCGCGATCCGAGCACGCAGGCGTTCATCGAGCCGGTGTATTTCGGCGGCTACACCTGGGATATCAACAAGGGCTTCAAGTTCGACGACACCACCGCGGCGACGAATCCGGCGAACTGGGCCGGGGCGGGCTGGATGGGCAACTACGGCGAATGGCCCGATCGTGCGCGCGACAACTACGCGCAGGCCGATTTCTCGATGGACCTCAACGGGTTCTTCAACCAGTTGCTGCTCGGCGCGCGCTGGGCCGATCACCATGAAGGCCAGAACCTGCTGGTCTGGAGCGGCGGCGTGCGCGTGGGCAGCCTGACCCAGGTCGGCGCCGGCGGACTCACCGACCTGAGCGCCTTCGACTTCTGGCCGGGCGCGGCGAACCACGTGCAGCCCAGCAGCGGCGGCGCGGTGACGAGCTGGGTGACCGGTAGCCCGAACTACCAGAACCCGCAGTTCCTGTACGCGCCGTATGTGTACCAGGGCACCTACAACATCGACCAGTCCAGCGATGCCGGGTACGCCCAACTCAATTTCGGCGACGACAAGTTGCGCGGCAACTTCGGCCTGCGCTTCGTGCACAGCATGCTCGACAGCACCGGCTATGTCGTCAGCGCGGATCAGCTCAACACGTTGCCGCCGCCGGCGGGCAGTTACCAGACCGTGAGCAGCACGCACAACAACGTGCTGCCGGCGCTGAACATCGCCTACAGCGTGCAGGACGACTTCATCCTGCGCGGTGCGGCTTCGGAGACGATCGCGTTCGCGCCGTACAACCAGGAAGCGCCGTACACGTTCACGAACGACTCGGTGCTCACCGGCACCGGCGGCAACGCGAACCTGAGTCCGTACAAGTCGAACAACTTCAATTTCTCGGCCGAATGGTATTTCGCACCGGAGTCGATCCTCGCGGCATCCGTGTTCTACAAGGACGTGCGCAATTACATCGTCAACGGCGTCGAGACCGAGCGCCTGTTCAACTCGCTGTTCACCAGCAATCCGGACCAGTACGCGCAGCTCGCCGCCGGCAATTGCGACAACAAGGGCTTCTGCGACTACAGCATTTCGCGTCCGGTCGACGGCGGCAAGGCCAAGGTCAAGGGCGCGGCGATCAGCTACCAGCAGGCGTTCGGCGAAACCGGCTTCGGCGTGCGCGCGAACTACACCTACTCGGACGGCACCACGCGCGGCGGCGGCGCGCTGCCCTACAACTCGAAGAACTCGGTCAGCTTCTCGCCGTACTACGAAAAGGATCAGCTCAGCGCGAGCGTGTCGTTCACGCGCCGCAGCAGTTATCTCGCCGGCGGTTACGTGGCGGGCGCGCCGGACACCTTCGTCGCGCCGTACAAGGAGCTCGATGCGAGCGTGGCATGGCGTTTCAACAATCACTTCCAGCTCAGCCTCGACGCGCTGAACCTGCTCGATTCCACGTACTACTCCTACTACGGCACGCACGACATGCTGTCGGGCAAGTACAAGAACGGCACGGAGTACATGCTGACCCTGCACATGAAACTCTGATCACGTTTGCGGCTCTCCAACCGGTTGCGGGCCCGGAGCAATCCCGGCCCGCTTTTTTTTGGCATCATGAACAAGCGATGCGCGCGCTAATCTGCATATTGACGGTACTGTGCCTGTCCGCCTGTCAGCCGACCCGGCCGGCGCAGCAGGCGCCCATGCCCGCGCTGATTCCGCTCCCGGTCGACGTGGCCCTCGAACCGGGAATGTTCACGCTGCGCGACGGCGACGCCATCTCGGTTCACGGCGATGCCGCCGCCGGGATCGCGAGGAAATTTCTCCGACCTGCTCGCGCGTACGCGCGGCCTGCGCCTGCGCGTGGCGGATGCGCGCGATGCCGCTATCCAATTCATCGTCGACTCGCAATTGGCCGTCGCGGGCGCTGCCACGCCCGTGGCCCGCGACGAGGCCTATGAACTGCGCATCGACCGGCGAACGATTCGCATCTCTGCCCGCACCGAACATGGCCTGTTCAACGGCAGCATGACGCTGTGGCAATGGCTGACGGCGGATACGTCCACAACGCAAGCCATCACCGTTCCCTGCGTGCGGATCGCCGATTATCCGCGCTTCGCCTGGCGCGGGCTGATGCTCGATTCCGCGCGGCATTTCCAGCCGCCCGAGTTCGTCGAGAACTTCATCGACGAGATGGCGCGGCACAAGCTCAACGTGCTGCACTGGCACCTGACCGACGACCAGGGCTGGCGCATCCAGATCAACAAGTATCCGCGAGCTCACCGCCATCGGCGCCTGGCGCACGCCGGCGTCGCTGCACGGCGATGCGCCGCGCTACGGCGGCTTCTACACGCAGGACGAAATCCGCGCGATCGTGCGCTACGCCGCGCAACGCTACGTCACGATCGTGCCGGAGATCGAGATGCCCGGCCATGCGCAGGCGGCGATCGCGGCGTATCCGCAATTCGGCGTCACCGGCAAGCGTCCGCCGGTTTCGCCGGACTGGGGCGTGCACACGTATCTGTACAACGTGCGACGATGCGACGTTTTCCTTCCTCGAGGACGTGCTCGGCGAGGTGATGGATCTGTTCCCCGGCAGGTACATCCACATCGGCGGCGACGAGGCGGCCAAGGACCAGTGGCAGGCGTCGGCGCAGGTGCGGCAGCGCATGCAGGAACTCGGTATCGTGGACGCGAACGCGCTGCAAAGCTACTTCACCGCGCGCATCGGCGAGTTCCTCGCCGCGCACGGACGCCGCCTGATCGGCTGGGACGAGATCCTCGAAGGCGGCGTGCCAGCGGATGCGACCGTGATGTCGTGGCAGGGCGAGGCCGGCGGCATCGCCGCGGCGCTAGCGGGCCACGACGTGGTGATGGCGCCGTCGCCGCTGATGTACTTCGATCATGTGCAGAGCGCGCGGCACGACGAACCGCCGGGGCGGCCCGACGTCGTCTCCCTGCACGACGTCTACGCCTACGAACCCGTGCCGCAGGCGCTGGATGCGGCGCAGGCCCGGCATGTGCTCGGCGCGCAGGCGAACCTGTGGACGGAATACATGGACACGCCGCAGCGGGTCGAGCATGCCGCGTTTCCACGCGCCGCCGCGCTGGCCGAAGCGTTGTGGTCGCCGGACTCGCGCCGCGACTGGCAGGGATTCCTCGCACGCCTGCCGCAACAGTTCGCGCGCTACCGCCGCTTCGGCATCGCGTATGCCGACAGTATTTTCGCGCCGCGCGTCGAAGCGGCCGCTGCGACGGCAAGGCTGAGAATGAACAGCGACGAGTTGGGTTCGTGCAATCCCGGCGGCGGACTGCCGTTGCGCCTGCCGGGTCCCGCGTTCGGCGGCGGCGAAGCGGTGTATCGGGTGGACATTTTCGATCCGTGCTGGATTTATCCGGGCGTCGATCTTGCGCGCGTGCGCGAAGTCGATATCGTCGCGGCCCAGCGTCCCTACAACTTCCAGCTATGGCACGACGCGGACAAGGTCGTGCTGCGCAAGCCGGCTTCGCCCGGCGGCGAGCTGCGCGTCTATCGCGATTCGTGCAAGGGCGAAGCGCTGGCGAGTGTGCCGCTGGCCAAGGCGGCGAACGCCGATGGCGTCGCACGGCTGCGCGTCGCGTTGCCGCCGAGCTCAGGCACTCACGATTTGTGTTTCACGTTCGATCGCGCCACGCCCAGCCCGCTGTGGATGATCGATACCGTGCGGCTGTCGCCTCGGCCAAACTGAGATTCCGGCATCACGATCCTCCTTTGACGTGGATCAACCCGGTGCCCGCCGCTCGGAAACATAATGCGGCTTGCTTGCCCTCAGTCCATTGCCCGTGGGCTATCATGCCGGATTCCCGGCACGGCGAATTTGGAGAATCGACATGAAAGTGCTGTTTGCGACAGACGGCAGTGAATGCTCGAATCGGGCGGCCCATTACCTGGTCAAATCGTTACGCGACGAGGTCAAGGATCTCACGGTGACGTTGTACTACGTGGATCAGCCGATGATGGACCGCGTCGCCGCCGCGTTGGGCGAGCAACGCGTCGCGGAGATTCACCGGGAAAACAGCGACAAGAATCTGAAAGACGCGCGCCAGCGCTTGAAACGGGGGCGGATTGCCTTCGACGAGGCGCACACTGCAGGCAATGCGCCGTACTGCATCTCGCGCAAGGCGGAAACGGGAAAATACGATCTCGTGCTGATGGGCTCGCACGGACGCAGCGCGCTCAAGAACGTCCTGTTGGGCTCGGTCACGGCACGCGTGTTGGCGGAATGCCGGGTTCCGGTGTTGGTCGTGCATTAGGCCGGCGCGATCGATCCGGGAATTTTCCTCAGCCGAACTGCGAGTCCGGCATCGCCATCAGCGAATCCGGACCCGCACGCATGGCCGCGGCGTGCGCGAGCGTACGCGGCAGCAGGCGCGCGTAGTAGAAACGTGCCGTCGCGCGCTTGGCATCCTTGAATTCCTGCGTCTGCGCGGAAGCCTGCGCGGCGGCAACCGCGCGCGCCCAGAAGTAGGCGAGCGCGATGTAGCCGGAATAGAACAGGTAATCCACGGCGCATACGCCGACTTCGTCCGGATTCGCCGCCGCACGCTTGCCGATTTCCTGGGTCAGGTCGGCCCAGTTTTTGGCCGAAGTCGCCAGCGGCGCGACGAATTCCTGCACGGCGGCGTTCGCGATGTTGGCCTGGCAGAACGCGCCGATTTCCTCGAGGAAGTGTTTCAGGCCGACGCCTTGCGTCTGCATGATCTTGCGGCCGAGCAGGTCCAGCGCCTGGATGCCGGTCGTGCCTTCGTAGATCGTGGTGATGCGCGCGTCGCGCGCGATCTGTTCCATGCCGGTCTCGTGGATGTAGCCGTGGCCGCCGAAAATCTGCACGGCGTGGTAGCAGCATTCGTTCGCGGCTTCGGTGAGCAGCGCCTTGGTGATCGGGATGATGAAGCTGAGCAGTTCGTCGGCGCGCTTGCGCTCGTCCGCATCGCTCGCGCGCTCGACCAGGTCGACCAGGCTGGCGGCGTAATAGGCCAGCGCGCGGCCGCCCTCGGCGAAGGCCTTCTGCGTGAGCAGCATGCGGCGGATGTCCGCATGCACGATCAGCGGGTCGGCGGGCTTGTCGGGGAATTTCGCGCCGCTCAGCGCGCGGCCTTGCAGGCGTTCGCGCGCATAGGCGAGCGAACCCTGGTAGGCGCGTTCGATCAGGCCCAAACCCTGTATGCCCACGGCGAGGCGCGCGGTGTTCATCATGGTGAACATCGCATTCAGGCCCTTGTTCGGCTGCGCCGATCAGCCAGCCTTCCGCGCCGTCGAAGTTCATCACGCAGGTGACCGAGGCGTGGATGCCCATCTTGTGCTCGATCGACCCGCAGCGCACCGCGTTGCGCGCGCCCATTTGTCCACTTTTGTCCACTTTATACTTCGGCACGATGAACAGCGAAATGCCCTTCACGCCGGCGGGCGCGTCGGGCAGGCGCGCGAGCACCAGGTGCACGATGTTCTGGGTCAAATCGTGTTCGCCGGCGGTGATGAAGATCTTGGTGCCGGTGATGCGATAGGTTCCATCCGGATTGGGGTCGGCACGCGTCTTGAGCAGGCCCAGGTCCGATCCGCAATGCGGTTCGGTCAGGCACATCGTGCCGGTCCAGCGGCCTTCGACGATGGGCTTCAGGAACGCCACGCGCTGCCATTCCTCGCCGTGCAGGCGCAGCGCTTCGGAGGCGCCGTGCGAAAGCAGCGGGAAATTGCCCCACGACAGGTTTGCCGAGTCGAGCATTTCCTTGAGCGGCGCGCCGATGGATTCGGGCAGGTGCTGGCCGCCGTAGGCTTCCGGTGCGGTCAGGCTGCTCCAGCCGCCATCAACGTATTTCGCGTAGGCGTCCTTGAATCCGGCCGGCGTGGTCACGTTGCCGGTCGCCTTGTCCAGCGTGCAGCCCTGTTCGTCGCCCGGTGCGTTGAGCGGGGCTAGCACGGTCTCGGAGAATTTCGCGGCTTCGTCGAGGATCGCGTCGACCACGTCGCGTGTGGCGTTCGCGCCGCCATCGATGCGCGCGTACTGCGCATCGAGCTTGAGCAGGTCGAACATCGCGAAGCGCATGTCCGCAAGCGGGGCTTTGTAGACGGTCATTGAAGCGTCCTCAACGATAGGAATTGGCCACGCCGGGAATCGGCGACAGCCGGCTCTTGTGCATGAACTTGTAGTCCTTGCCGGCGGAGGGAATCCGGATCGTTCCCTTCAGCTCGTAAGCGACGCCGTCCGGACGGGAAATATCGGCCTTGAACGCCTTTGCCGCGTCGGCGCCGGGTGCGACGGTCACGTCGAGGATATCGGCGTTCTGGCCCGGGGATGTCCATGTCCGCATTCGTGTCGATGCTGCCGGCCGCTTCGCCGCCGACGCGCAGATCCGCCTTGAATGCGCCGTAACGCACGGTCTGGTCGCTGAAATTCTCCAGCCGGACCTGCAGCTTCCAGCGCCCGTCCGCCAGCACGTCGAGCTGCTGGATGCTGGCGCCGGGTGGATTGATCGGATGCTTGACCGGCCCGCAGGCCACGAGCAGCACGAGCGTCGATGCGAGCGAGGATGGTGTGCAGGAACGTACGCAACAAAGCGGGCATGGCCGTCACCGTTGTGGGCGAAGGCCTACATTAGCCAAAAGGCGGACGCGGTGGAAGCGGCGGGTTGCCGCCGGTTCACGCGGCGTTCGCGGCGGGATGCTCGACCTGCGTGTACTGCGCCGGCTTGCGATCGAGGAAGCCGAGGCCGTGGCAGTGGTTCATCACGTGCACGCCGTGCGCGCGCTGCTCGTCGCGGATCGAATCGCGCAGCTGCACCATCTTCGTCCAGTGCACTTTCGGACGGTAGTGGTGCTCGGCGTGGAAGCCGTTGTACAGCCAGATCCAGTTGTAGAACCGGTTGTAGGTGCTCACGCCCCAGGCGATCGGGTCGTCCGGATTGCCCTTGAAGTGCTCGTAGTAGCCGTTCAGCGAGGACAGCGAATGGCCGAGGTAGTAGAACGGAACCAGGGCGAGGAAGGCGCGCCAGTCCCAGATCAGGCAGGCCAGGTAGATGCCGACGACGATGTAGATTTCGCGCCAGATCCATTTCGCCTTTTCCGGGAATTTTTCCTTGACCCGGCGATAGACCTCGCCGATGTCGTCGCGGAAGTAGCTGTAGAACGTATACGTCCACGGACTTTCCGGCTTGCCGTCCTTGCCGTGGCGCCAGATCGAGAGCGGGTCGATCGTCGTGCCGTTCGCGCCGATGCGGTCCATGTTGCCGACGTGGTGGCGCAGGTGGACGTGATGGTAGAACTCCTGCGAAAAGCCATCGCTCAGCGACAGGATCACGCTGTAGATCCGATTCAGCGCCGGCGAGGAAAAAAACGGATTGTGGATGAAGTTGTGGCTGGTGGAGTTGATGCTCCACGAGATGCTGATCGAATACACGCAGGCGAGCGGAATCCACAGCGCCCACGGCATGGCGTGGAAGCCGAAGAACAGGGTGGCGACGAAAACCAGGTGGCCAAGCACCATCAGCGCGGGAATCACGTCCCACGGGGCTATAGGCGAAAAAGGCGGAACGGCTCGACATGCGTGCGGCGAAAGACGAAAATAGACGATGGCCGATTTTGCCAGAAAGCCCCCCGCAATACGTTAAAGCTCCCTCAATTCAACCCCTTGTCGCTCAGGATTCCTTAATGCGCGGCGTCGATAATGCCGCCTCCGCATCCTGTAAGGTGATTCGCGTGTCCCACTGGACCATCCTCTGCGATTTCGACGGCACCGTCGCCGTCGACGACACCACCGACACGCTGTTGGAGCGTTTCGGCCGGTCCGGCTGGGAAGTGCTCGAATCGGACTGGAAGGCCGGTCGCATCAACTCGCACGATTGCATGGCCGGGCAGGTCGCCCTGCTCGACATGAGCCGCGACGAACTCGACGCGCACCTGGATGCGCGCGAGGTCGACCCTGCCTTCGGCGCGTTCGTCGATGCCGCGCATGCGCAGGGCATGCACCTGGTCGTGGTCAGCGATGGCCTGGATTACGCGATCCGCCGCATTCTGGCGCGTACCGGTTTCGAAGCCTTGCCCATCGTCGCCAATCACCTGCGCCAGGCTGGCGACCGCGAGTGGTCGCTGCAATTCCCGCATGCCAGCACGGATTGCCGCGTCGGCAGCGGCACCTGCAAATGCGCGCGCGCGCGTGCCGCGCACGAGCGCACGCTGCTGATCGGCGATGGCGCCTCGGATTTTTGCGTCGCCGAGACTGCCGATTTCGTTTTTGCCAAAGGCAAGCTGATCCAGCATTGCAAGTCCAGGAACATCCCGCACGCGGCCATCTCCGGTTTCGCCGATGCGTTGCCGTTGTTGTCCGGCCTGATCTCGAAAAAACCGGCCGTCGCCTGAAGTTTCAAAAGGAACCCATGTCCGACAAACACACTCATTTCCGGCCTGAACACGGGCCGCAGTGCAAAGCTCTTCGATGCCGCCTGCAAGCTGATTCCCGGCGGCGTCAACAGCACCGCGCGCGCGACCTGGTCGGGCTGGAATCCGTATCCTCTATTCGTAAGCACGGCAATGGTTCGCGCCTCACCGACGTCGACGGCAACGAATACATCGACTATCTGCTGGGACTGGGGCCGATGATCTTCGGCCATCGCCCGCCGAAGGTGACGCAGGCCGTGGTCGATTTCATCCAGAACCGCGGCACCGTGTTCGCGCTGCCGACCGAGGACGAGGCGCGCCTCGCACAGAAAATCGTCGACGCGATTCCGAGCGTGGACATGGTGCGCCTGTGCAACACCGGCACCGAGGCCGTGCTCTATGCGACGCGTCTGGCGCGCGCGTTCACCAAGCGCAGCAAGATCATCCGTTTCGAGGGCATGTACCACGGCTTCTCCGACGGCGTGTACTGGAGCAAGCACCCGAACATCGCCAAGGCCGGTCCCGAGGATCATCCGGTGCCGGTGGCGCAGGGTCCGGGCATGCCCAAGGGCGTCGAGGAAAACCTGATCATCCTGCCGTGGAACGATGCGGACCTGCTCGCCGACACGATCAAGCGCCACGGCGACCAGATTGCCGCCGTGTTGACCGAGCCGGTGATGTGCAACACCGGCTGCATCCTGCCGAAGCCGGGTTACCTGGAAGCGATGCGCGAGCTGACGCAGAAGGCCGGCATCGTGCTGATCTTCGACGAAGTGATCACCGGTTTTCGACTCGGCCTCGCCGGCGCGCAGGGGCGCCTGCGCATCAAGCCCGACCTGTCCGTGTTCGCGAAGGGCATCGGCGGCGGTTTTCCGGTCGCGGCGATGGGCGGACGTGCCGACATCATGGCGCTGGTCGCGAACGGCACCGTGTCGATGGCCGGAACATACAGCGCGAACGGTATCGCCATCGCGGCCGCGAACGCGGCGATGGATGAACTCAACACGCCGAATCTGCACAAGGATCTGGATGCGGTTTCCGACGAGTTGCGCTCAGGTCTGGAAAAAGTATCTCGAGGATGCCGGATTGCCGGCCTATGTCGTGGGCTTGGGACCGCTGATGCAGGTGTGGTTTGCGCGCGAGCCGATCCACAACTACCGCGACGCCGAGCGCCACGCCGACCAGAAGATATTCGATGTCTGGTGGAGAGGCATGCTCGCCCGCGGCGTGCTGTTCCATCCGGGCGCTTACGAAAACCTGTTCGTCTCCACCGCGCATACGCGGGCGGACATCGCGGAGACGTTGAAAGCAGCGAAAGAAGTTGCCTCGGAACTCAAGCGGCAAGTCTGATCACGTCCAGTCGAGCGTCCCCGAAATTACTGTTCGGGTCCGTCCGCCGACCCAGACCGCACCGTCGGCGGCCATGCGCACCGCGAGCGCGGCGTCGTGGCCAATTTCGCGGCCCTGGCTGACGCGGTAACCACGCGCGAGTTCGCCATCGGGTTCGCATTGCGTGATGTAGGCGGCGATGAGTCCATTTGCGGCGCCCGAAGCCGGGTCTTCCACGATGCCGGCGCCGGCAGGGAACGCGCGCACGACGATGTCGTAACCGGCATTCGCGCAGCGCGCGAACACGCACAGGCCCATGCAGGCATCCGCGCGCGCCAGCGCCTTGATCGCGGCGTGGCTCGGCTGCCACGCGCGCACGGCAGTTTCGTCCGCGAATTCCGCGATCCACCAGCGCCGGCCGCCGTCGACCAATGCGGGTACGAGTTTCCCAGGTTCCTGGAATCCGAGCGCGGCGCGCAAGGAAGCATCGTCGCCGCCTTCGCGCACGATGCGCGCGGCGGGTGCGCGCACGAACAGTTCGCGTGTCGCGTCCGAGCCTTCGACGCGAATCGGCAACAATCCGGCGCCGCACTGCTGGATCAATTGCCCGTCGCGCGCCGCCGCGAATCCGCAGTCGAGCACCGCATGCGCACTGCCGATGGTCGGGTGCCCCGCGAACGGGATTTCCGCGTTCGGCGTGAAGATGCGCAGGCGGTAATCCGCGTCCGCGTGCTCCGGCGGCAGCACGAACGTGGTTTCCACGAGGTTGAGCCAGCGCGCGATGCGCTGCATTTGCGCCTGGTCGAGTTCCGGCGCATCGAGTACGACGCCGAGCGGATTGCCACCGCCCGGGCTGGCCGGAAAGACGTCGAGTTGGAGGTAGCGGAAGGTGGGCATCAGGAATTCCAGTGACTCACCTCTCCCGCTGGCGGAAGAGGCCGGCGCGCGTAGCGCGCCGGGTGAGGGTGGCGCTGGCACGCTTTACCACCCTCATCCGCCTTCGGCACCTTCTCCCGCCAGCGGGAGAGGGGAAAATCAAAACGATGCGCGCTTGAGCGCCACCACCGCGTTCAAGCCGCCGAATGCGAACGAATTGCTCAAGCAGGCACGCACCGGCTTTTCACGTGCCGTGTTCGGCACGTAATCGAGGTCGCACTCCGGATCGGGGTCGATGAAATTCGCGGTCGGCGCAATCACGCCATCGCGCAAGCCTCCGATCGCGGCAACGAGTTCGATCGCGCCGGCGGCGCCGAGCGCGTGGCCGTGCATGGATTTGGTCGAGGACACCGCGAGCTTGTCGGCCTGTGCGCCGAACACGCGGCGTATCGCTTTGGATTCGGTCGGATCGTTCGCCGGCGTGCCGGTGCCGTGAGCGTTGATGTAATCGACGTCGGCAGGATTCAGTCCGGCGTCGATGAGCGCGAGTTCGATCGCACGCGCGACCGTGGCCTCCGCCGGGAACACCATGTCGATGGCGTCGGCGGTTGCGCCGCTGCCGGCGAATTCGGCGAGGATGCTCGCGCCGCGCGCTTTCGCGTGCTCCCACTCCTCGAGCACGAAAATGCCCGCGCCTTCGCCGAGCACCATGCCTCGGCGCTGCTTGCAGAACGGCCGGCAGGTGTCGTCGGCGATGACGCGCATCGCCTCCCAGGCCTTCATCGTCGTCTCGGTCACGCAGGCCTCGGTGCCGCCAGTCACGGCAACGGTGACGCGGCCACTGCGCACCATGTCGAAGGCCTGGCTCATCGCGTGGTTGGCAGAGGCGCAGGCGCTGGAGACCGCGAACGCCGGGCCGCGCAGGGCGAACTCGATGCCGACATGGCAGGCCGGCGCATTCGCCATCACGCGCAGGATCGTCAGCGGATGCAGGCGCGGATTCTTGTCGCCGAAGAAACGCCGCGACTGTTCGTTGTGCGAATTCTCGCCGCCGATGCCGGTGCCGATGATGCAGGCGGTGCGCTCGCCGAGGCCGCTGGCCTTGAATTCGAGGCCCGGATTGCGCCACCGCCTCGCGTGCCGCGACGAGCGCGAATTGCGAGACGCGGTCGAGCAGCGGCAGTTTTTTCGCGTCGAAATGCGCGGACGGATCGAAACCGCGCACTTCGGCGGCGATCTTGACGTTGAGCAGATCGGTCGGAATGTTTGTCGATCGGGCCGATGCCGACGCGGCCTTCGCGCATCGCCGTCCACGTCGATCTTGCATCGTGGCCGAGCGCGCAAACCGCACCCATGCCGGTTATGGCGACGCGGCGCATGTTCGACTCAGCCGGCGGACGGCGTCGCGGCCTTCTCCGCCACGAGCTTTTCCACGGCGTCGATCAGGCCCTTGACCGATTCGGTGTCGAAGTTCGGATCGCGGTCGGGCAGGGTGATCTTGTAGTGGTCTTCGATCTCGAAAATGATCTGCACCGCGTCCAGCGACTGGATGTTGAGATCCTTCAGCGTGGAATCGGGCTTGATCGTGGCGATGTCGATGCCGGCTTCCTTGGCGATGATGCCGAAAACCGTGTCCTGCACAGCACTCATGGAATTCTCCGATATGCGCCGAAAGTGGAGGTTGCGTAGCTTAACCTGCGCCGGATTCGGCGTCATCCGCGCCCAACGCCAGAATCCCGCCAACGATGATCGCGCAGCCCACCAGTTGCCAGAATCCGATGCGTTCGCCGAAGACCAGCCACGAGGCGAACATGACCGCGACGAAGACTATCGCGCTGGTCGTGAACGCCGCCGACAGGGTCGATTTGCGCAGGATCGTCATCCAGACGCCGAATGCGCCGATATAGCAGCCAATCGCGACCCAGGTCCACGGCGTCGCCAGCGCATGCGCGAACGCGGCCAGCGAAAAATCGAAATCCGGGTTGTCCAGACCCGCGCTTTTCAGCGAGATCTGGCACAACGTCTCGAAGCCGAGCAGCAAGACCCATGCGACCCATGCGCCGCGGATGACGTGCGTGCGGCTCACGATGCGGAATCCCGGGTCAGGGCAGCGAGTTCCGGATCGTGGCGATCCAGCCGCGCGATGCGCTCCACGAGGGCGAAGATCGCATCGACCACGCGATTGCGATGGCGGTACCACAGCCAGTTCGCGGACAAGCGGCTGCCGAGGCGGCGCTTGAGCGCGTGCAGGCCCTGGCCGCTCTGGTAAATGCCCACGTTGAGGTCGATGCAGCGGCGCACGTTTTCGATCCAGGTATAGAAGTATAAATTGTACTCGCGCGCGACGGCGTAATCCATGCCGAGGAACTTGTCGATCAGGCGTTTGCCGTCGTGCAGCACCAGGTTGAACGCGACGAGCTTCTCGCCCAGCCAGTACGTCGCACAACGCGCGCGGCCGCTCATTTCGTGCAGCACGCCGCGGAAATATTCTGGCGTGAGTTCCTCGAAGCTGAATTCGGCATTCGCGTGCGTGGATCGGTACAGGCGCATGACCTCGTCCTCGATGCCGTCGATGCTGGTCGCGCCATTCCACGCGCAATCCGGTGGCATTCTTCAGCTTGCGGCGGATGTCCTTGCGCGTGGCCTTGCTCAGGCTGCCGAGGTAGTCGTCGACCGAGGCAAACCGCATGTCGATGCAGGCCGTGGGCAGCCCCGGTTGACGACGCAGGCCATGCGCCTTCGCTGCGGCGGCCCAGAGTGCGTCCTGCGCGGCGCCGGCATCCTTGACCGCGATCATGCGCACGCGGTTTTCCTGCGCAAAAGTTTCGGCGCGCATGAGGATGGCATCGAGCAGACGGTTCTGCTCGTCCGTTTTCGTGCCGGGTGCGAAACCGAGATGGCAGACTTCTGAAACCGGCGAGCCGAGCGAGAGCATCTTCTGGCGCAGCAGGCGCGGAAAATGCCGCGTCAGCCAGTCCGCGAAGACGCTTGAGCGCGCCGCTCAATGTGGTGTCGATGCGATAGTCGGTGACGAAGGCCGGCACTGCGGCGCGCAGCGATCCGTGGGTCATCGCGCACGCCGAAATACAGCCAGGCAGAATCCCGGCAGGCCGGAGTTTTCCACCGCGCGGTAGTAGCTCCAGTCTTCCGGTTCGTCGGGAAACAGCCGGTTCCATTCCTCGCGGCCGAAGGCCTCGATGGAATGCGCGATAACGGCTTCCATCAATCGGCGACGGCCATGGCCGGCGCGCGTTCGGGCATGGTCACGAAGCGCGTCGCGGCGACCTCGTTGAAGAAGCGCGTCGTGCGCTCGATGACGAGGTCGCGTTCCTGATCCACCGTGATCATGTGGTAGGAATTCTCCAGCAGCACGGTTTCGACCGGGCCGCTGACGCCGCGCACGACCGTGCGCACGTTCTTCAGGCTGGCCACGTCGTCGTCCTTGGCGTGGATGACAAGTGCCGGCGTGCGCACTTCAGGGAGCAGGCGGCGCACGCGCCACGACAGGCGATAGAACTCCGCGAGCGAGGGCCACGGATTGCCCGGCAGGCCGGCTGCAGCGCTGTCGCCGGAGAGCATGCTGCCGGCGATGCGCTGGCGGATGCGCTCGTCCTTGATGCCATAAGGAAAGCATTCGTGGAATTTCTGGTGGCGTCCAAAGCCCAGGCTCATCACCAGCGGCAGCAGGAACGAGAGTTTGCCGATCCACGGGATCGTCCAGCCGTCGTAAACGAAAGTGGTGCCGTACAGGCCCAGGCCATCGACCATGTCCGGCCGGTCGGCGGCGAGCTTGAGCGCCAGCAGCGAACCCATCGACAGGCCGGCAACGAACAGGCGATCGACTTCGCTGCGCAATTTTTCGGCGGCGACGACCACGCTGCGATACCAGTCGCTGCGGCCGGTGGCGAGCAGGTCGGCTTCGTCGCCGCAATGCCCCGCGAGCTGCATGCCATAGACGGTGAAACCGTTGCGGTTCAGGCCCTTGGCGATGAAGCGCATCTCGGTCGGCGTGCCGGTCAGGCCGTGGATCAGCAGCACGCCATTGCGGCCGCCCGGCATATGGAATTCGACGTTCTTGATCATGTACTGCCCCGTAACCCTGTCCTGCAATTATCCGACTGGTCGGTTTACGAATACCTTAAATGCCGGGCCAACAGGCCAGGGCCACGCCGAAAACGACGGCGCTGGTCGCCAGCCAGCGCCGCAGCGAAACGCGCTCGCCGAGGATGAAGCGGCTGGCGATCACGACGCCGCAGTACGACAGCGCCATGAACGGGTAGGCGACATTCAGTCGTGTCATGCTCAGCGCCGCGAACCACATCGTGATTTCGACCACGTAGACGAGTATTCCCGCGACGATCCACGGTGAGACGAGCAATCCGCCGAAGAATCCGCGCAAGCCGCCCGCGGGTATCGGCTCAGACTCGTGGCCGACGCCAAGCTTGAAGCACACCTGGCCGCCGATGTCGCACAGCACGGTGCCGAGCAGCAGCGCCAGGATCAGCATCGTGCGGCCTTTTCAATCGCCACCAGCAATTCCTTGTTCGTCGCCTCGTTGCGCGCCAGCATCGCCGCATCGACGCTGCGTCGTGGCTGGTCGGAGCGCGATTCCCAGCGCTTGATCCAGTTCGTATGCGCGATCGGCGAAAACTCGCCGCAGATGTCCGCGCCGACGATGCGTTTGCGCGCACCGACTGCAGCGACGATTTGCAACAAAGCCGAAAGCGGCATGCGGCCCTGATCCCAGTTCGTCAGCGCCTCGCGCTCGTCGAGCACGTCCTTGTCGATGCTCAGCCACACCGCATCGGTTGAAATCAGCAAAATTATAGCATCCAGCGCCGTTTCGAGGCTCGTTTCAGAGAGGTTTTGCCAGTGGATATGGCCATTTTCCCAATGCCGGCCGGGGCCGTCCGCAACGCGCCGCCAGACCCGCGACGGTGCGTGTTCCCAGGGAAACAGCACGAGTTCTCCGCTGGCGAGCGCCGGCAGGTTGCCGCCCTTGAGGTCCGGCCGCACCAGATCGTCGCTGCATGGGCCGAGCGTGACGACGCGTAGCACCTGCGGCAACGCCAGCGCCCGATTGATCCACGATCCGCAATGCCAGCGCGGCGCCAGGCGTACCCAGTCCGGATGGTTGTCGATGTGCACGACGGTGACGGGCTCGCGGGCGCGTTCCATCAGCACGGCGGCGAGGTGATGGAAATCGCCGGAACCGAGCAGGTGCAGGGTCGGGCCAGCGGGCGCCTGCGCGGCGAGGCGCGTGCGCGCGAGGCGCACCGTGCGGTCGCGGCTCCACAGGCGCAGGCGAGGTCCGAGATCGCGCAAATCGACCGTGGATACGGATTGCCACGGTGCGACTGTGCTCAGCGAAGTTTGCGCGGCTAGCGAGCCGTCGAGGTCGAGGATCTGCAGATGCATGGGCGAATGCTAGCGCAAGCGCAGATGCACCCACGTGAACCGCTGCTCGGCGCCGGCCGGCGTGATGTGCGTTTCGCGGCGCGAATCGAGCATCTCGAAACTGTCGCCGAACTGCGCGTGCAGGGTCGCTGCGTCGTAGTGCGCGACGACAAGGCCGCTGCAGCGCGCCGGCCCATCCAGCGCGAACGTGGCGGCGACGACATGTGCATGAGGCGTCAGGCTGCGACGCAGGGCCGACATGTATTTTTCGCGGTCGACCGGATCGGTCAGGAAGTGGAATACCGCGCGGTCGTGCCAAAGGGCGTAGCGCTGCGATGGTGTGAACTCGCGCACGTCGGCCTCGATCCAGCGTGCTTTGGCCGCGTTTGCGCCGAGGCGTGCTCGCGAGTTCGCCAGCGCCGCGGCTGAAATATCCAGTACCGAAAGTGCGGTGCGACCTTGCGCGAGCAGGCAATCCACCAATAACGATGCGCCGCCGCCGATATCGATGATCGGCGCATCGGCAGGCAGGTCCGCGGCCGCGATCAGTTCCAATGAAATTTTCGGCTGCGTCTGGTACCAACTCACCGCGTCGACGGCCCTGGTCGTGTAGATGCGGTTCCAGTGGTCCTGCGCTTCGGTGTTCATGGCGCAGGATGATAGTCCAACCACCAGCGCGACCGATCCCTCACAATTGCGAGAGATTGAACGTCACCGGCACGCTTGCCCGCGCGCTGTGCGCAACTGCCATTGCGCGTGGCAGGATGGAAGCGCCACTTGGCCACGGCCTCGCGCGCGGCGCGATCCAGGCTGCGCGAACCGCTGGATTTTTCGATCTCGACGCCGAGCACCGAGCCGTCCGCCCCGACCAGCACGCTCAGGATCACGGTGCCTTGTTCGCGGTTGCGCAGCGCCTCGATCGGGTAGGCGACTTTCGTGCGGCTGCCGTAGGCGATCGCGCTCGGAGTGGTTTCCTGCGTGGTCGTGTTCGCCGGTGTAGCCATTGACGGCGGCGCGATTTCGACCGTGGTGACCGGCAAATTCGACAGTGGCGTGGCCACCACGACTGCCGGTGGCGCGACGGACGCGGTGTGCGGGCGCGCCTTCAACGGCGCGGGTGTCGGCAGTACAGGCAGCGGTTTGCTTGGCGGCGGCGGGGTAATGACGTTGACGATCGGCACGATGTCGGCGTGGCGGACGATCTGGATCGCCGCGCCGGGAATCAGCACGAATACGACGATGAACAGGTGTATTGAGATCGATCCCGACCAGGCGCTGACGCGCGGCCAGTTCAAAGCAACGGCATGCGGAACGCGAACAGCCAGTGCGGTCATGACACGTCTCCCTGTAGAGGCGCCACGAATTCAGGCTAGCACTGTGCTGAGCCCCATGTTTGAAGAAATTGTTATGGCGGACACCGCGTGTCGGCGCTATTGTGCCGCGCGGTTTGTGCACCGCGCGTCGCAAAGCCCGCTTCGTTCAATACCCGAATCCGTCGACGAAAATCACGTCGCCGTCGAATTCCACCGAACCGATGTCGCATTGCGTGCCCTGCGGCCGGTAAAACGCCGCGCTGGTCCGTCGCTGTGCCATCGCAGGCCACGGCATCGATCACAGGACTGCCGGTTTTTGGCGACATCACATTCCAGATGCCGCCGCCGCCGATCAGCGCATTCAATTGCGGGTTGGCGGTACTCGCGACCGTGCCGCTGAAACCGCTCTGCGCCATGACCAGATTGCCGGCGCCGCCGCTCGTGCTGGTGCCGCCGTTGACGGCGGCGACCACGATATCGCTGGTGCTGCCGCTGCTATTGGCCGCAATGGAGTTGTTCATCGTCAGTGTTGCGCTTGTGGTATTGCAGACATTGCCGCCGGACTGGCAGACGGCGGTGTTGTCGCCGAGGCTGTAAATGCGCACCGCCATCGGCGTTGCCGGCCGGAGTGTAACTGTTCGCCCCGTTGCCGCCGATGACGGTATTGTCGCTCAGGGTGACGAAGTCCAGGGTCAGGCTGCCCATGTAGTTGAAAATCGCGCCGCCATAACCCGAGGCGTTGCCGCTGCCATGCCCGCCGCCGCCTTGCGCCGTATTCGCGCTCAAGGTCGTGTTGATCAAGCTCACCGTACCGGCGTCATTGAAGATCGCTCCGCCCATTCCGGCGCCCGCACCACCCGACTGATAAGGAGCGCTGCCACCGCCGAAGCCATTGGAACCGCCGTTGCCGGTCAGTGCTGCCGCCACCGCCGCCAGCGCCGAAACCACCCGCTCCGCCGAAGCCGGTAGACAAATAGGTGAACCCGCCACCGCCGCCGAACCCGCCGGTGCCGCCGAGTCCGCTGCCGCCGCTGCCGCGCACCGCCACCGCCGAAACCGCCATATCCGCCATTGTTGGGATCGGAACGTGGAAGAATTCCGCGCCGCCGTTCGGGCCTGCGCCGTTGCCGGTATTAGTGTCGGGATAGCCGCCGACACCGCCAGCGCCAATGCGCGCTGAAATTGGTCGAGGTCGAAGCGCCTAGTGCGGTATTGCCGCTCAGCGCGCAGCGCGCGAGCGCAAGCGAGCCTCATTGAAAATCGCCCCGCCAGCGCCGAGCGCGCCGCCGCCGTAATAGGAAGAGCCGCCCAAAGCCAGGCCGCCGCGCAGCGTCAATCCCATCAGGTTGAGCCCGCTGCCGCTGTCGATGTCGAAGAGACGGAAGCACGCGCCAGGGCTGCAGCCACTGTTGTTTGCTGACAGCACTATCCCTCGCGTCAGCCCGTTTTGTGTTGCGTCGATCGTCAGCGTCTTGCCGCCGGTGATGAAAAACGCCGAAGGACCGAACTCGGTGCTCAGCGTCCCGCCATCACCGTCGCAAGCAGTCGGTCCGGCGGTCTGGCAACCCAGGTTGTTGCTGGCCATGGTCAGCACGATAGTCTGACCGTCGAGCGCGTTGTCGAAGACGATGGTGTCGCCCGAGGCGGCACTGTTGATCGCATCGCGCAGGGTTGGACAACTGTTCGCCGTGCAATTCATGCTGCCGATTGATGCCGGCTCGCCAGTACCGACGACCGTCCATGTGGCGGCGGTCACGAATTGCAGCGAGGTGGCGTTGAGCACGAAGTGTCCGTTGAGACTGCCTGCCGCGCCGCTGTAGTCGAAACTGAAATCGCTGGCGCTGAAGCCCGATTCGCTGGCGAACGTGATCAGGGTGTAGGTGGTGCCCGTTTGCGGTGCGATTCCGGCGTCGGAAAAATGGAAAACGAAGCCGTTGCCGCCGACCTTGGTCAACGTGCCGGACAACGCGAGCAAGTCGCTCGCCGCCGGCGTATTGCCGAGCTGGAAATCGAAACTGCCGCCGCCATTCCAATCCAGACTGCTGCCGTTGAGCGTGCCGGGCGAACCGCCGGGTGCGATCGTCGCGCCGGAGCCGAGCGTGATTGCCGCGACCGAGCCGTTGCCGGCGAGCACGCCGCCGGTGGCGGCGACATTGCCGACGCCTCCATCCACTTGCAGCGTTCCGGCGTTCACGCTCCAGTTCGTCGCCGCGTTGTTGCCGGAAAGTGTCCACGTACTGGTGCCGGATTTTGCGAACGCGCCGAAGCCGCGGAATTGCGCGGTCGCGCCGATTTGTCCCAGGTCGAAATTGCCGCCACTGCCGTCGCCGCCCAGCGCCAGCGTGTCGCCGCCATTGCTGACGACATTGCCGGTGAAGCTGTAGCCGCTTTCCAGCGTCAGCGTATTGCCGCCGCCGTTTAAATCGATGGCGTCCGCGCGCGCGCCGCCGGCGCCGAGTCCGCCTGCGATGCTGCCGCTGTTGAAAATGCTCGTGCCGCCGGTGACGGCTATGCCGGCGCCACCCGGCGCGGAGGAAGCAGCCGCGAGTCCTGCCGGCCTGGGTGAATCTTTGCCGCCCGATGCACTGCCCGCAATTTGTCTGCCTGTTGGTTGCGCTGCAACCAGCGACATGGTGCCGCCGGGTACTCCACCCGACCCGTTTGAACCGTTAGTGCCGGGAGGCGAACCATTGCCGGCGAAACCGCCACTGCCGCCGGGGCCACCCGAGCCAGCAACACTGCCGTTGCCGCCATTGCCGCCGTTGCCGCCGTTGCCGCCATTACCGCCGCTGGCGCCGTTGCCATTGCCGCCATTGCCGCCCGCACCGCCAACGCTGCCGTCGCCGCCGGGACCGCTGAGACCGCTGCCGCCGGCGCCCAGCGCCGGACCGCCAACACCCGCATTGCCGCCGCTGCCGCCACCACCACCCTTGCCGCCATTGCCGCCAGCCATACCCGATGATGCGGCTCCCGCACCGCTGCCGCCGCTACCGCCGACACCGCCGCGGCCTCCGGCACCGCCGCCGCCGCCATTGCCGCTGATTGAACCACCGACGCCGCCGACTCCGCCGAGCCCGCCTGTGCCGCCGGCTCCGCCATCTGTGCCGGGGTCTCCGGGATTTACCCCATTCGCACCCGCTGCTCCCGCGGCACCGGCGCCGCCTGCGCCGCCATTGCCGCCATTGCCGATCGCTCCGCCAGCGCCGCCGACTCCGCCATTGCCGCCCGCTATTCCCGGGATCGTGGCATTGAAACCATTGCCGCCATTGCCGCCATTGCCGCCGAAATTGGGCGAAGCGCCATTCGAACCCTGCACACCAGTGCTGGAACCGGTTCCGCCCAGTCCGCCCGGTCCACCAGCACCAGGATTATCGCCATAGCCACCACTGCCGCCGTTCGGATTTGCAGAGGTGCCTGCACCGCCAGTTCCACCATCGCCGGGCATGCCGCCAATACCGCCATTCCCGCCATTGCCGCCAGCACCCGTGAGACCCGTTGCCCCGTTGGGGGCTGCGCCGCCAGCACCGCCCGTGCCTCCGAAACCGCCGGCGCCACCTGAGCCTCCAGTGCCGCCATTGCCACCATTGGCGCTGGCCGATCCAGCCGCGCCCGCGGCACCGCTGCCGCCAGCTCCGCCAGAGCCACCGAAACCGCCAACGCCGCCGTTACCGCCATTGCCGCCAAGCGAACCAGCCGCGCCGCCCGGGCCGCCGACTCCGCCTGTGCTACCAGCCTGACCGCTGCCGCCAGCGTCGCCCAGGTTCGTTGCATTGCTGCCTGCCGCACCAACTGCACCGGCGCCACCAACACCGCCATTGCCACCGTTTCCGGAATTCCCACCGGAGCCACCTGCGCCGCCCACTCCACCCTGGAGGCCCGCAGCGATTGCGTTACCGCCCGAGCCGCCATTGCCACCGTTGCCATCGAACGATCCGCCATTGCCGCCGGTGATCGTTCCTGCATTGCTCAGCGTGAAACCGCTGCCGCTTATTCCCGCGGCGCCATTACCGGCATTGCCGCCGTTGCCACCATTTCCTCCGGTGCCGCTCCCGGCGCTGCCGTTGCCGCCGGCGCCTCCGTTGCCACCGTTCCCGCCATTGCCGCCCGTCACCGCGGTGGTCTGATCGATTTGCAGAATCTGGCCCGCGCTGCCGATGACGGCACTACTACCATTGCCGCCGTTCCCGCCACTGCCGCCGGTCTGGCCCGAGCCGGGAGCGCCATTCGTGCCGCTGCTGCCATCGCTGCCGTCGGCACCCTTGGTCGGGCCGATCAAAGTGCTGACGCCCTGCATCGAATTGAACGATGAGCGCCGAGCTTGCCGGGTCTGCGCAGTGACGCCGCTGGCCAGCACCATGGCCGTAGTGCATGACAGGAGCAGAGACTTTCGTGCAATGCGCGTGCGAATCCCGGCGTTGCTGCCGTTGCCGCAGTGCGAGTGCATGGGTGCGCACGTCGGTCGAAGCGGGTTGGAAGGGCGATTCCAGACCAGACTATGGATTCGGTTCATGATCGCGCGCCCCTGACAATGGATCCTCCGGCGCTCGGCCGGGGAACCACGCGACGATATACCCGCGATTGCCGGATGACAAACGCGGCGCATGCGGCTGCGCTTATAGGGTGTCGCCGAACGCGTCCAAAGGTCAGTGGGCGTCGCTCAGGCACATCGTCGTTTGCAGGTTGAAGTCCGAGAGGTGGTGTGGCGGTTGGCCTGGAAGAAGTCGAGGTTGTAGGTCTGACCCTGCGTAAGCCCAATGGCGATCGCCTTCGGGGCGGTCAAGGTATACGTCCCTGTCGAGGCGCCGTGGACGCCGCCCAAGTCGATCGCGAGGCGACCGTATCGAACCGGATGGGAATGATCGGGCACAATCACGAGCCAGCCGCCGATCAACCGGTGCGCAGCCACGAGCGGCCACCGTTGTGGCGCGCGATGCAGACTCTGTGTGCGTCGGAGGTGTTCCTCTCGTCCTCGAGAATCGCCCGCGCCTTGCGTCACTGGAAACCGTTCGCGAAGATGCGATCGGAAGTCACCTGGATCGCGACCGAGGCGAGGTTGGAGTCCGTCGCTCCGTCCCACGCCGCGAATGTGAACGCATCGCTGCCGACAAACCCCGGCTCGGGGTAATACGTTGCGGTGCGGTTGACCAGGCCGACGGTCCCGTGGTCGGGTTGCGAGACAACACGCAGAGTCAGGACGTTGCCGTCCCGGTCGCTCGCCGAAAGCGGGATTTGCACGGACACGCCCGCGAGCGTTTGCGCGGATGTCGAGACAACGACGGCCGGGCGATTCGGATTCGCGGTCTCGCTCGACGGGCCGTTGTGGCAGGTGTAACAGCCGATCTGGAAGCCGCGCCAGAACGATTTGGTGCCGAAGTCGCCAGTCAGCGTGCGATCGGCTTGGCTGCGCGAGAGCACGGTACCGCGGTAGTCCGCGCCATGGCAGGCCTCGCAGGCAACGATGCCGGTCGTTTCCGTGATCGTGCCGTGCGCATCGATCCAGTCTTGCCCGACCGTGTGCATGCCGTGCGGCCCGCCGGTGTTCGCCGCCTGCGTGGCACCGTGACAGGTCGCGCATTCGACGAGCATGCCTTCGTGTCCCTGCAGCTGCAGGCTTTGCACGTTGTCGTTGAGGTGGGTGGATGCGAATTCGGCATGCGTCGAGCCATGACAGCCCTCGCACTTCACCCCGCCGTGGCCGCTCGAGTAGCGGTAAAGCGAGATACCGGACATCGGCGTGTTCGGGTTCGTCGCGAACGTCTGGTCGACGGCCTGACGGGTTTGACCGGTCGAATCGAACACGCTGGTGTAGCGGATCGAGCCATTGTTGTGCGTCGCCGTGCCGGTATGGCAATTCTGGCACGCTGGCTCGTCGAGCCATCCCTGCCGCGTCGGCGCGCCGACCGCGCTCATCGAACCATGACAGTCCTGGCATTGGATCGCGAGCGTTCCGTCGGCCGCGACAGCGCGCCCCATCGCCCCGCGCAGGCAGCGCGTCGTCGAGCCGGGATGGCAGCGATAGCACGTCGCGCGATTGTTGCTGTTGTCGAGCAGCAGTCCGGTGCCCGGATCGGTGACCTGCGCGTGCAGTCCGTGCGTCGCGGCGGTCAGTGACAGTACGCCGACGACGCCGGCGGTTCCGAGCGCGTTCGATGCGTGACACGTCGCGCACAGTACCGGCCGCACGGTGGAGGTTGCATACAAACCCGCGGGGTCGTAACCCAACGACGACAGCATCGGGGCGTAGCTCGGATTTGCGGCCGCCTTCTCGTCGTGCAGACGCAGGATATTGAGACGATAATCGCGTTCGGGATTCGGGTCGTTGACCCAGCCCGACGCGGGCCGCGCGGCTGGTCCGCTCGTCGAGGCATGGCACGCACTGCAATCCATCTCGTCGGATACCGGCGCGACAATATCCGTCGACGCAACCAAGTTGCCCGCCGTCGTCCGCGCCTGTATGCGCATCATCGGATACGGGTTCTTGTGACTCGCGTCGTCGTACGGCGTCAGCGGCAATCCCTCCGCAATCCACCAACCGTTCGCCGCATCCCAGCTCATCGGCTGCGCTATGTTGGCCGCGCCCGGCATCATCACGCCCGTGAGCCCGGTGTCTGCGGGCAAGCGGCTGCGGCAAGGAGAACAACGGCATTGCGAATTGCCAAAAATTGGACTTGCCGACCGAAGTCGTGTTGATCGATCCGGACGGATCGGCGACTGCTTCGTAGGTAACCACATAACCGGACGCATTCGTGATGCGCTGGCCGGTTGGATCGAACAATTGCGCGTGAATCGTGTTGTATGGCGGCAGGATCGAGAAGATCGAGTAATCCGAATCCATGCAGTGCATGCCGAGGTTGTTCCAGCCGACAACCGTCCAGCCGCCGTTCGCGGCCATTGCACTGATTCCCGTCAGCAGCGTCGCCGCGAACAGCAACGCGCCGGATTGGAAACGCCTTTTCATTACCGCTACGCCTTGTAGGGCTCGGTGTACGTTGCAGACTAGCGGCGCCCCCACCGCAATGACTTGATCGGGATCAATTACCGGAGTTCTTTTGGAGGCAAGCGCGTTCGGGGCGCAAGGGATTCACGCCGGAAATGGCGCTGCGCGTCGGCAAGCTCGCAGGCAATGGCGCAGGGCTTTGGCTAAGGATGCAGCAGGATTTTGACTAGTGGCACGCAGAACCTGAACTCGCCGGCGAATTGCGGGCGATACACCGCGTCGCTGCACAGGCTTGAATGGATGGTGGCCGGGGACGGAATCGAACCGCCGACACGGGGATTTTCAATCCCTTATTTGCACTTCCCGCGACTTCCTGTAAACTGCCCGGAAGTTACTCAAACCCGCTACAGACAAGGGAATATGCGGTTTGCAGGCTTCCCGCAATTTCCCGCTGATATTTTTACAAACGGGCACCGAACGGGCACCAGAATGAAAACGGGGACTAAACGGGCACCAAGCGCAGCACTCACCGCGCGCGCGTTGACGACGATGAATCCGGGCGAATGGCGCACTGCGAAGCTCGCGCGCGGCGCGGGAACGCTTCAGGCGCGCATGCTCGCGGGTGGCAGCATCGCGTATTACTTTCGCAGCACGGCGAAGGCCGGCCAGCGCACGCGCATACCGCTCGGCGTGGGCTTCGACTTCAACACCGCCAAGCGCAAGGCAACCGAACTTTCCCTGCGCTATCAATCCGGCGAACGCGACCTGCGCGCCGCATTGGATGCCGAGCAACGCGAACGCGAGCGCAAGCAACACGATGCCGAGGAACGCAAAGCCGCCGACGCGGCCAAACAAAAGGCAACGCTGGGCGCGCTGCTAACCGCATACGCCGACCAATTGGAACGCGACGGCAAACCGAGTGCGCGAAGCGTGCGCTGGGCGTTGGATCGCAATGTGCGCAAAGCGTGGCCGTCGCTGTGGGACACGCCAGCGGCGGACGTAACAGGCGATGCGTTATTGGCAATCGTCGCCAAGCCTGCCGACGCGGGAAAGCTTCGCGAAGCCGCCAAGCTCCGGGCGTACCTGCGCGCCGCCTATGCCGCAGCCGTCAAGGCACGCCGCAACCCGCTGGCACTGCCCGCATTGCGCAACCTGCAAATTATCGCGAATCCTGCGAGCGATATTGCGACCATTGACGGCGCAAGCAACGTGCGCGAGCGTGCGCTATCCGTTGCCGAACTTCGCGCCTACTGGCAACGCATCCGTGTCCTGCCCGATCCCGACGGCGCACTGCTACGGTTCCACCTGCTGACCGGCGGGCAGCGCATCGAGCAATTGGCGCGTGTCACGCATGCCGACTTCGACACCGATACGCAATGCGTGCGCCTGCGCGATCCCAAGGGCCGCCGGAAGACGCCGCGCCCGCATGACGTGCCATTGATTGCCGATGCAATCAAGGCCATGCACGCGATGCAAGGCGGCGCTGCCGGGCCGCACCTGTTCACCGTGACGGCGGGCGCTAGCGGGGCCGTGTATGCGACCGTACAAACGCGCTTGCGCACCGTATGCGCTGCCATGCAAAAGGCTGGCGAACTGGAACAAGGCGCGTTCACTGTCGGCGACCTGCGCCGCACGGTCGAAACCCGATTGTCCGCTGCTGGCGTGAGCGTGGCCGCGCGCGCGCAATTGCAATCGCATGGGCTGGGTGGCGTGCAGGCTCGCCACTATGACAGGCACGATTACATGCGGGAAAAACGCGAGGCGCTGGAAACCTTGCATCGCATCTTAACCGGACATGCTGCCAGCGTGACGCCGATCCGCAAGCGCAAGGCAAGCTGATTCCGAACCGCCACGGCTAGGCCGAACATTGCTAGAGCTTGTGGAACATTGAATGTTCCACGGCGACTGTGAATTGCAGTGTTGATAAATTTCAATGACTTGCGAACTTCAATCCCATACCCCGCGTTTGTGGATTTTTGCTGTTATATAGGCATCGCTGCAAATCCCGTAGTTACTGCAGGAAGGCAACGATGCAACCCGAAGCCCCCGCAATACCTCCCGCCGCGAAACTCGCCGCTGGCAATCTGCTGACCGATGTTGAACTCGCCGAATTGCTCGGCTGTTCGGTTTTAACTCTACGCAATATGCGCTGGCGTGGTGAAGGCTGCCGCTATGTGAAATTGGGCGGTCGGATGGTGCGCTACAGGCCCGAGGACGTGCGGGCTTTCATCGAAGGTAAAGCCGCATGAACGCGCCCAAGCTCACCGGCAACCGCTGCCAGTGCACCGCTTGCGGCGAATGCTTCAACGGCGTGCAACCCTTCGACAAGCATCGCACCGGCGAACCTGGCCTCAACCGCCGATGCCTGACCGTGCCGGAAATGATCGCCGTGGGCTTCATTCGCAACGTGCGCGGGTTTTGGTGCGACCGTGCCAGTGCCGACCATGCCATGCGGCCCCGCGCGCAGGGCTTTCCTTCCCGTTTGGGCGCAGGGGCAATGGCAGGCGCTAGCTCCGACCGGCAGGCGCTGAAAACACGTGCGGGCGCGACGCCATGATGCCGGAATCGCAAAGCGCGCAGCGTTTTCTTGACTGGCTCGCACCCGGCGACGCCGTGACGTTCCAGACATTCGGCGAAGGCCAGGCTAAGGGCGCGCGTGAATTGAATCGCATCCTGCACGGTTCGCTGGCCGAACATGCGCAAACCCTTGCGGCATTGAACCGCCGCGGCGCTGGCGTGTATTGGATGGTGAACGCGGGCGACCTGAAGGGACGCAAGACGCAAAACGTGCAGCGCATCCGCGCCTTGTTTGTGGACTTGGACGGCGCGCCGCTGGAACCCGTGCAGGCCGCGCCGCTGGCACCGCATGCGATTGTGGAAACATCGCCGCAACGATGGCATGCGTACTGGCGTGTTTCGGATTGCCCGCTGGCGGAATTCACGCCGCTGCAAGTGGCGCTGGCCGCACGCTTCGATGCGGACAAGACGGTACACGACCTGCCGCGCGTGCTGCGTCTGCCCGGCTTCCACCATCGCAAGCAAGGCCGCTTCCGGTCGCACTTAATCGCACTTTGCGATAGCTCGCCATACAAGCTGGCCGATTTTCGGGCCGCGTTTGCGCTGGATACCGTTGTCGCACTGCCCGCGCCGAAGGCCGAGACCCGCACGCGCTGGCAATTGCCCGAGCGCATCCGCAAAGGCGAACGCAACGAAACGCTTTTCAGTCTCGCTCGCGGATTCGTGGAAAAGGGAATCGACGTCGCGGGCGTGAATCAGCGTTTGCAGCGGATCAATGCCGAAGAATGCGACCCGCCGCTATGCGCATCGGAAGTTGACACCATCGCCGCGAACGCAAGCGGGTACGGTTCGGATGGATTCGCCATATTGCCGCACGCGCTGCTGGATTCTCCGCAATGGAAGGCGCTGGCACCGGCTGCACATGACATCATCCTGACTGCGTTCCGGCGCTTCAACGGATCGAACAACGGCAATATCGCGCTTACGTGGGAAGGCGACTTTGAAGCGCTGCCGGGCTTTGGAAAAAGGGAAAATTCTACCGGCACCGTAAAGCGGCAGTGAGCGCGGGCATTCTCGCTTTCGCATCCGAAGGCCGAAACTCCCAAATAGGACGAAAGCCGGACTTGTTCGCAATCGTCCCGCGCTGGCTTTGCGCAGTTTCGCCAGTATCCAAAAGGAACCCTGCGCCAGTATCCAAAAAGTACACTCCTATATAGATAAACAGTCTTATGGCGCTGCTGCTTTTGATTGCGGCGCGAGCAAGTGAAAACGGACGAAGCCGCATGAAGGCCGAACCGCTACCAATTGAAGTGCGCATGGCGTTGGCCCAAGCGGATCGCACGCCGGGCTGGAACAATCGCCGCGGCGACGTGCAGCGTTTCACGCTGCTGAACGTGTACGGGCACGAATCCTGCACGCTGTACGTTGTCCCGTTCCGGCGCTGGGCGAACCGGCGGCAGGAATTGGCGAGCGCGGCTTATTGGCGGGCGCAGGAATGCGGCGAAGGAAAGACGGCGTGACGCCGACACAACGCACGCCAACAGCACTACGCCGAGACGGCGAGACTGCCGAAGTGGTTGAAAATCTTAACCCGCGCGTGTATCCGACAGGGGCGGCTAGCGGGAAAGCGTGAACGTCCATGTCTTGCCAAATTTGTCGTCAAGAATGAGTTTCTTGAATCCGGCGGATTGACAGCGCGCGATGAAGGTTCCATCCGTTTTGAGTTGTTCGGCCAGCGGAGCACCGGCAAACACGTAGCGGAAATGCAGCGTGGTAGCGGATGGCCCCTCGGCAGCAAATGTCGCATCCATTCCCTTCATCAGAAATTCGTGCTGAGCCTCCGCGGCGAACTCCTCTTCGCAACTTTGGCCCGTTAATCGCCGCTTCTTTAGCGGCGTCTTCGAGAAATCTGTTTTTTGTCTTCTGTGCTTCCGCATAGGCAGGATCGCCTTTGGGAATGGTCAGCAATTCTTCCCCAGCCGACTTCACATCATCGACTGATGTTTTTGGAGCTTTTGGATTGAAAAGCTCCTTGCGCCATTTCGCCTCGATGGCCTGGGCATCCTTCAATCGCTCGGCAGACGGTCGCGAATCTTGGGTCGGCAGTGCAAGCTGCGATGCGGTTAGGGATGTGGACTGGATATCGTGATTTCCGATGATTGCGGCATATAGGATGAAGCAAATAACTGCCGTCACTAACCACGTAAACAAAGATGTGCGTTTTGGCGGTGGCGGCGGTGGTGGCGGTGGCGCACCGCATTTCGGGCAAGCGCTGGCATTTGTGCTAAGCGGCCCTCCGCATTCTCTGCATGACGTTAACGCCATCGCTGAATCCTTCCCATGATTGATTCCAACGAACGCGGCCAATAGTACCCCTCGTTGAAGCATTATGATCTGCGGGTAATCCGTGGCGACGAATTGCTTGCCGCGGCGTTCATTTCGAAGGGTATACGGGTCAAATCCCGAGCGTTGCGCCGCCAGAGAGCGTTCGCGCAAATCCCTTGCGACAAACCATAACAAAAAGTAGGATTTTTTTTCGTCGATCACTCGGCGCAACCGACCCGCAGCCGTCCGCTTGAGCGAATAGTTAGCGCCTGCCGTCACCTTTGCAGGGAAATGCGTTAACCAATGCAATCGTAGCAAGAGCGAAACCACTTTCGTGAAGCTCGGCGGTATGTTGCCCGAGGAACTGCGCGACAATTCTGACACCTTGACCGTTTGTGACACCGACTGGGATCAAGCGTAGGCCCGGTCTTTCAGCTTCGAGTAATAGTATTGATGCGTACTGATAATCCCTTGGACTAAGCCGATGCAGTAGAAGCGTCGGTTGCCGAAGAGATGATAGAAGCAACGACCCTCAGGTCGGAGCGGATAGTAGGCAGCATTGCAAGGGTGCTGAAGCAACTTGTTTCCGTCTATGCCTTGAACATTGCTTGGCGTTGCCAGCAAAGCGAAACGGGCTAGGAAAGAGGAAGTTTATGTAAACGGCACAGTGTCACCACGGGGGTAGATTCACTAGAGCAATCCGTTTGCCATTATTTTTTGTGACGGTATGCGGTCAGTTTGTAGTAGCCATCGAGTCGGGAGTGAGAAACGAATACACCTCACCAACCTCTCGGCGCTCTTGACACCGTAGTACCGTTTGCAAGCATACAGTCGGAACATTTAGTGCCGGAACAGACGCCAAGTACGCTATGATCGGATGTGTCGGTGAAACAGCGCCTGCGAGCAATAGAGCTGACACTGAGCCAATTGCATCGTTACCCTTAAGGCGCCTAACGCTCGAGCTAAGCGGCGGCTGCCGCAGACGTATGATAGTACCGCAACCGACCCTCAGCCGTCCGCTTGAGCGAGTGGTTAGGCACAACTGACCACCGATTAGATTTGACCAGCATGCAAGTAGCACAGCAGAACACTTTTAGCGCGCGCTGCGACATTGCTATGGCGCTACCGAGATAGACCGATGAAATGCGGTCGGCGAATGCGCGCCAGCCAAAGACAACAGCGAAGACGCTCAATGGACGACACGCGAAAATGCAGAGGCAAAACAACCGACAAAGAACAGGAGCGCATGCCCGATCCGTGGAGGTAGAACCTCGCCCTGGAACGGCGGACTTTGTGAAGAGTTAGCGAGAACTAGATGCTGCGACCTCGCAGTGCATATTGCAAGATTCTAGATGGTGCCTAACGCTTGAGCTAAGCGGCGGCTGCCGCAATACCTATTAGTTTACCGAAACCGACCCGCAGCGGTCCGCTTGAGCGAATAGTTAGGTTCTATTACCGAATGAACACATTGCGAAACCGATGCATTGCAATGATTCAAGGCGTTCGGCATCGAAGGCAATTTCGATCATTGTACCAGTACGAATGAACCTCATAGACGAGCGCAACGCTGCGAAATAAGCGGCCCTCGCTCAGTTGAATGATTACGGGCCTCCTGCGAGGCTCCATTGATCGCCACGAGGCGTAACTGATTATTTTTCGTGAATCTCAGAAACCGCTCATTGGCAGTAGCGAATGGACGTGCCAGCGGCGTGCCGATCGCAAGCTGGGTGCGACGATATACGAGTGTCTGAGTCTGAAGGCTGCGCGGCGCCAGTGGTGAGGATCAAGCTAGGCAGCACGCGCTGATGCTTTGACGAGCATGTGCCTGAGCAGTGAAAGCTTCATGACCTTGTGCGGATATCGAGATTGTATCTTACCAGCCACGAGCTGAACCGTCGCACGCGCTAGTGCCTGACACCGCAGCAGAAAAGCTAGACTGCAAGTGCTAGCTAACGCCCGAATTGAGGCGCGTTTGCGCCTGATGGACTAGATGGCTTGCTGCGGCTGACCCGCAAACGTCGCCTCGAACGAGTTGTTATGCCTCGATGGTCTAGCGACCTATGTGAACCGCGCAGCGCCACGCTCATGAACGGCGACCTCCAAGCCTGAGCGACGCCAGGTTGCGCCGCCGGAAAGCGTCGTTAGTCAGCGACGCATCAAGGGCGGCCTTGTGCGTGCGCTGACGTACACGACGCTTTGTAGCACGTTTTAACGTAAACGGAAATTCGGAAAATGCCGCATGGAAACTGTAGGACTGCTCTTACAGGAAAGTACGCCGGTCGGCAGCGAGGCATAACGCTTGAGCTAAGCGGCGGCTGCCGCAGATGCCTGACAGTCTACCGCAACCGACCCGCAGCCGTCCGCTTGAGCGAATAGTTAGGCTTCATATGCGCCGATATGAATAACTGCCGAGGACGCGCGCAACGCATTGGAACTTGCTGACGCTCATCTGAAGCAACTGATAACTGCATCGTGCCAGATTTGCCAAATAGAGGGCAACGCGATGCTGTCACGACACAGTACGACAGCACCGTGGCTACCGAGCAGTATGCCGTGACCTCGAAGGACCGCCGAGCAACGGATAGGGCACGATTTTAACGTGCAACAAGACACGCTCGGCGTTGTCGACCGAAGGAGATAGGCGTGCGGAAGCGTAGAATGCAGCTAGCAACGCAAAGACGATGCAAGTATGCGGCAATATGAGCACGTTGATGTGCGCAAGGCCGCAAGAAGTGATCGAGCTATCGACGACTGACGTAAACCGCTATGTTGCGCGTGACTTTGACCATTGGACGCCTAACGCTTGAGCTAAGCGGCGGCTGCCGCTGACGCATGATAGATAGCGCAACCGACCCTCAGCCGTCCGCTTGAGCGAATAGTTAGCGCCAGCCTATGATGATTGAAATAAACAATGGGACCACAACGACGACCAGCAACCACTAGTGGAATAACGAACTGCGGATACTCGTGTTGAGGTGAAGTATCGTCCCACGTTATCCAGACGTCGTCGGCCCACAGCCCAAGGAAAGAAGCCTCCAAGCTTTGCCCAGCAGGATCTCTCGACACCCGACCTGTCTCGAATGCGCACCCGAAAGACCGTCTGGTGAGAGAACCACGATTTCTTGGTATGGGCCGCGCTGGAACCAACACCACTTGCTCTCGACAATCTCGTAGCGCTTGTCGTTAGCCCAGGCTTTTAACATCCACTTCGAGCGAATGTACGTCACTGCTGAAATAAAGCGACACGATTAATGAAACTGTCAGGACGGATTGCACTAGCTGGATAGTCGTGTCCATGGCGCTAACGCTGGAGTTAAGCTGCGGCTGCGCGCAGCGGAGGTGGTAAGTGTAAGCGACTGATTCGCAGCCGTCAGCTCGAACGACTAGTTAGGCCCCGGCCTTTGGAGGTTTGACCCGCTTAGCGCACTCTGCAGCGAGTGTTTTCAGGCTCGGCTCTTGTACCGATGCAAGTGCAGCAAGCGTCTTATTCTCATAAGCTTCAACGACGCTCGGCTCTTCCCCCTCGTAAAACGGGGATGTGCAAATGGACTCAAGGTCGAACCCGTGGCCAACTAACGACAGAATGCGCCCGGGAGCTTTTGGAAGCGCAAGCGCGACCGCGTTATCGAGGCTCTCCGACGCTCCAGCGTCTGAAAATGGCCGAAGCAGAATAGCAACCTTAAGCCATCCGGGGTCAGCGGACTCGACGCCAGAAAGGACCGCGTTGAATTCACTCATGTGCTCCCAAAGGTCCCAAAGGACTTTGTGCCCACCTTGTCGTTGAATACGCGCCAAGATTTCGCCGGACGACAGAGTGTTTGCAGCCAGTGCGGAGCAAGCGAAGCCGAACAAGATTAGCGGAAAGGATTTCATGCGGGCCTAACGCTCGAGCTAAGCGGCGGCTGCCGCTGACGTATGATAGTACCGCAACCGACCCTCAGCCGTCCGCTTGAGCGAGTGGTTAGGCACCATGTACCTCACGATGAACTACCAGCATGACAAGTAGCGCCAAAATCGGAAGACCTAGCGCTACTGCGATCATATTGCCTATGCGGACTACCCTCATAGCGATAATTTGTGGTCATGCAATGACGCGCCACCAGAAACTAAGAGGACCTCAATGGGCGACACCGAAAATGAGAGGCAAACAACCGACAAAGACCATGATTTGCCGATGCTCTACCGTCGAGGTAGAAGCTCGCCCAAACGGCAAGCGGAAGAGTTACAAAAATAAATGCTGCGACCTTCCACTGCATACTTGAAATCCTGATGGTGCCTAACGCTAAGTAGCCCCCCAAAACGGGGTGATGGCCGGCATGTTGCTGTATTGGCAAATTCGGGTCAACGAATTTCCCGTTTGCGTCCGCGAGCTTACGGCCGAAAGCAGTGCGGCAAACGAACTGCGGGACGTGCAACACACACTTTTCGGGCGGTTTGAGTGGTTACGCCTCGGAAATGCAGTAGTAAGGGCTTCGCACATGAGACGCGTGCGCGCCCGTTGCGCCGTTTCCGCTCCAAATCGGCTGGCGTGGGTCAGGAATCGCGGGCGTCGCGCCACGTTGGCGAATGCTGCGCAACCTTGTCGGATATTTGCCTGCCACGACGTAGGGAAATTCCTACCCGGCGGGCACTCAAAACCCGCGCGAAATTTCCACAAACGGGCACCGAACGGGCACCGGAAAGGCGGGCACCGAATCCCCAATTTGTATGGGTGGCGTAAGTTATTGATTTAATGGTGGCCGGGGACGGAATCGAACCGCCGACACGGGGATTTTCAATCCCCTGCTCTACCAACTGAGCTACCCGGCCACTGGGTTTTCGTGCGGGGCCGGACGGCACCGCGGAAGGGCGCGTATTACAGCGGTTCGACGCGGGCGAGTCAAGAAAAACCGCCGTGCACGCGACGAAATTGCGCGTGCCGGCGTCTGTCCGGCATGATCTGCTTTCAGGGAGCTGCCATGCGCAACCTCATCATGCTCGCCATCATCGCGCTGTGCGCCGCGACGTCGGCGCAGGCCGATACTGCCGCCTACATGGCGCAGCAATTCGCGCGCTACCAGAAATACGCGCAGGCGCCGGTCGAGCGATTCCCGATGGTCAGCCTGTGGCAGTGGCAGGTGGTCGGCAAGCACGACGTCGTGGTCTGGACGGGAGTCAGCACGGCTTACCTGATCACGGTGGAGAAGTCGTGCAACAACCTCGACTGGGCACGCGGCATCGGCATCACGCAGAACACCTCCATGCACGTGGACGCCAAATTCGATTCGATCGTGTTCGATCATCAGAATTGCCGGATTTCGCAGATCCAGCCGCTCGATTACAAGGCGTTGCAGCACGACGAGAAGGCTGCCAGGAGCGACAACCCTCAGGCGGTTGGCGGCGAATAGCCCGGCGGCGCGGACGAGCCATCGCCGAACAGGAATTTCTCCATCTCCGCTTCAAGGAACTTGCGCGCTTTCGGGTCGAGCGGCGAGAGGCGGTTTTCGTTGATGAGCATGGTCTGGTGCGCGAGCCACGCACGCCAGGCTTCCTGCGAGGTCTCCGCGAAGATGCGTTTGCCGAGTTCGCCCGGATACGGCGCGAAGGTGAGGCCTTCGGCTTCGCGCTTGAGCCTGGCGCAGAATACGGTGCGGGACATCAGCTCTCCTCCGCGAAAATTTTCGATGAGTTTTCGTACCGGCGCGGGCAGGCCCAGCGCTGCGGCCTCGCGCGGCAGCAGCCAGCGGCGCTCCGGCGCATCGGCGACGCATGGTGGACGGTCGACGGTGGCGTGCAGCGGTTCGACCTCGAGCCGGTAATGCTGAACGTGTGTACGAACGCAGGCAGCGCGCGAAAAGCGATGCGTGCAGGCAGGCCGCGGCGCGCGGAATCCGCATCGTCGGCTTCGGGCAGGCTCCACAACTGCGCCCACACGCCGGTCGGTGGACGGCGCTCGAGCAGGATGCGTCCGGTGCGATCGCGCAGCAGCAGCATGATGGTCTGCGCGTCGGCAACCTGCGCGCCGGTTTGCGTTCCGGCAACAGTGTGACAATGCCTTCGCGATGGGCAACACAAGCTACGTTGAGCGGACAATCCGCGCAGCGCGGCTTGACGCGCGTGCACACGGTTGCACCCAGATCCATGATCGCCTGCGTGTAATCGGCGACGCGTTCGTGCGGCGTGTGCGATTCGGCCAATGCCCACAGTTTCTTTTGCGTTGCGCTTGCGCCGGGCCAGCCGCGCACGCCATGATTGCGCGCCAGCGACGCGCTTGACGTTGCCGTCGAGGATGGCGAAAGCGCAGCCCATGCGCCTGCGCGAGGATCGCGCCGGCAGTGGAGCGGCCGATGCCGGGCAGGGCAGCAAGCGCATCGAAATCACGAGGAAGCTCGCCGCGATGACGTTCGACGCAGATTTGCGCGGCACGATGCAGGTTGCGTGCGCGGCTGTAGTAGCCGAGTCCCGACCACATGCGCGAGCACGTCGTCCAGCGGCGCTTCGGCGAGCGCGCGCAACGATGCGAATTTTCCACAAAGCGAAAAAAGTACGGCACGACGGTGGCGACCTGGGTCTGTTGCAGCATCACTTCGGCGATCCATGCGCGGTAAGCTGTGCGCGGATGCTGCCAGGGCAGGCCGTGGCGGCCGTGCATATCGAACCAGCTCAGCAAGCGCGTGGCGAAGTATCGCCTGACCTGCTGCGCTCGACAGCTTGCGTTCCGGCGGTGCTTGGAATCCTCATGTACCAAAGTGTACACTCCGGTTCCTGTGCTCCGGCGAGACGCAATCTGCCTTCGCTCGCGACGGTTAGGCGAGGCTTCGTGAGGCATGGTCCAACGTCGCTGGCAATAGCGCGTCGACGAAAGCGGCCGCATCGAACTCGCGCAGGTCGTCGAGCGTCTCGCCGAGGCCCACGAAGCGGATCGGCAGGCCGAATTCGCGCGCGAGCGCAAACACCACGCCGCCCTTGGCGGTGCCGTCGAGCTTGGTCACGACGAGCCCGGTGACGCCGATCGCCTGCTTGAACTGGCGCACCTGGTTGATGGCGTTCTGGCCGGTGGTGCCGTCGATCACGAGCAGGGCCTCATGCGGCGCCTGCGCGTCGAGCTTGCCGAGCACGCGGCGGATCTTCGCGAGCTCGTCCATCAGGCCGCCCTGGGTGTGCAGGCGGCCGGCGGTGTCGGCGATCAGCACATCGGCGCCTCGGGATTTCGCAGATTGCAGCGCGTCGAAGATCACGCTGGCCGCATCCGCGCCGGAGGTTTGTGCGATCACTGCCACGCCGTTGCGTTCGCCCCAGGTCCTGAGCTGTTCGACGGCCGCGGCGCGGAAGGTATCGCCGGCGGCGAGCAGGACTTCGTGGCCGTCGTCCTGCAATCGACGCGCGAGTTTGCCGATGGTCGTGGTTTTGCCGACGCCGTTCACGCCGACCATGAGAATGACGAAAGGCTTGTGCGCCCGGTCGATGCGCAACGGCTGCGCGACCGGCGCGAGCAGCGCGACGAGGCGTTCGCGCAACGCGACGAGCAGGGTGCCCGCATCGGCGAATTCGCGTTTGGCAACGCGCGTGCGCAAGGCTTCGATCAACTCGGTGCTCGCGGCGACGCCGACATCGGCGCCGATGAGGATCGTTTCGAGATCGTCAAGAAGGGATTCATCCAATTGCGGATGGCGTGCGAACAAGTCGCGGATGTCGCGATTGAGCACGCTGCCCGCAAGACGCTCGCGCCAGGTCTTCTTCACCGAATCGGGGTTTTCGGCAGGGTTTTCCGCCTTGCGGTTTCCGCTTTCCGATTGCTGTTTCTTCCAGAACTTGAGCATTGCGCATCGACTTCCACGACAATGGCGCCATGGTATCACCGCGACCCTCGTCACCTTCCGGAAAGCTGCGCATCATCGGCGGCTCGTTGCGCGGCTCGCGCATTGCGGTGCCGGACATGCCGGGCCTGCGACCCACGCCGGACCGCGTGCGCGAAACGCTGTTCAACTGGCTGGCGCCGGTCATCCACGGCGCTCGCTGCCTCGACCTTTTCGCCGGCACCGGTGCGCTCGGCATCGAAGCGTTGTCGCGCGGCGCCGCGCAGGTGGATTTCGTCGAGGCCGATGCGCGGCTTGCCGACTTGCTGCGCGCGAACCTGGGCCGGCTCGGGCAGGATGCTCGCGTGCATGTCGCCGATGCCCGGCGTTTTCTGGAACAGGGCGGCGAGCGTTACGACGTCGTGTTCCTCGATCCGCCGTTCGCCGCGAACCTGTGGGGCGATGCGGCACGGGCACTGGAAGCGCGCGGCCGCTTGCGCGGAGCGGCGTGGATCTACGTCGAAAGTCCCGCGAACGCCACGCTGGAATTGCCGCAAAACTGGGCGCTGCATCGCGAGGGCCGCGCCGGAGACGTGCGTTTCGCGCTCTATCGCCGCGTGGGTGCATCGGCTAAGCTTTAGCGGTCATGCCCAAAGCATCTTTCAAGCAGACTCGCGCGCGCATCGCGGTGTATCCCGGCACGTTCGATCCGATCACCAACGGCCACGCCGATCTGGTTGGTCGCGCCGCGCCGCTGTTCGATCGCCTGATCGTCGGCATCGCGCAGAGCGCGGGCAAGAGTCCGAGCTTCACCCTGGATGAACGCATCGCGCTGGCCAGGACCGCGCTCGACGGCATCGCGAACGTGGAAGTGCGCGGTTTTGCCTCGCTGCTGGCGAATTTCGTGCGCGAAACCGGCGCCGGCGTGATCCTGCGCGGTTTGCGCGCGGTGTCGGATTTTGAATACGAATTCCAGCTCGCCAGCATGAACCGGCACCTGATTCCGGATGCCGAAACCCTGTTCCTGACTCCGGCCGAGCAGTACAGTTTCATTTCATCCTCGCTGGTGCGCGAGATCGCGCGCCTCGGCGGGGAGGTTTCCGATTTCGTCCACCCGGCGGTGCAGAAGGCGTTGCGCAACCGCTGGAAAAATTCCCGAAAAGCAAAGGTGAAATCATGAAAAACCGGATTCGCATACTTTTCCTGGCGCTGGCCAGTGTGTTCATGCTCGCTGCCTGCGGCCCGAGCGACGAGGACAAGCAGAAAGCCGCCGAAGCCGCGGCGCAGGCATTGGCGAATGCGCCGGTGCCGCTGCCGGCTGCCGGTGCCGACGACGCGGCCTGGCAGAAGTACCTGGTCTCGGTCGTGACCCGCAACATGCAGGGCGTCAAGACGAATCATCCGTTCATGTATTACGTGCCGGCCGGCGACAGCCAGGAAGCGCAGGACGCGCGCAAGAGCCAGCTCGACAATGTGTCAACCACGGTCGCGCGCGGCGTTTTGCCCGGCAACATGCTCGCCTTCGGCGGCCCGGATTCCAAGCTCACCGCCGACCTGATCGTGGACGCATTCGCTGGCACACCGGACAAGGCTAATCCGGGAGCGAACGACGGTTCGTTCAAGAGCGTGGTGGTGCTGTTTGCCGGTGCCGCTGCGGATCAGCAACGCGTGCAGGACGCGATCGCGAAGTCGGGTGCGGAGCTGCGTTTTATCGAGATGAAGTGACGCGGGAATGTTCCCTCTGCCGTTGGCAACAGAGGGCCGGGCAATCGTGAATACGAACGTTTTGCCGTAAACCGTCGCGCATGCGGCGCACCGCTTGTCGGCCATCTGTCGCCAACGGCAGAGGGAAATTGCGATGGCTTTGAAGATCCTCGACACCTGCGTCAACTGCGACGTCTGCGAACCGGTTTGCCCGAACAAGGCGATCACGGCGGGAACGGTCATTTACGAGATCGCGCCGGAGCGCTGCACCGAGTGTGTCGGCCACCACGATGCGCCGCAATGCGTGGAGGTGTGTCCGGTTGAGTGCATCATCGTCGATACCGACCACGTTGAATCGCCGGACGCATTGCTGGCGAAATACCGGACGCTGACCGGCGGAGAGCCAAAATGAAAAAACTGTACATTGTTGCATTTGTCGCATTCGCCGCGCCGGCTTTCGGCGCGAATGCCGCCGAGCGTCCAGGCCACGCCGCGATCGCCAGCGCGCACAAGCTCGCCACCCAGGCCGGCTTCGAGGTCCTGGCCGAGGGCGGCAATGCGTTCGACGCCGCGATCGCCGTGGCGTCGACGCTGTCGGTGGTCGAACCGCAGAGCTCGGGCATCGGTGGCGGCGGGTTCTTCCTTCTGCATCGCGCCAGCGACGGAAAAAACATCATGCTGGACGCGCGCGAAACCGCGCCGGCGGCGGTCAAGGAATCGCAATACCTCAAGCCCGACGGCACGCCGAACCGCGACGCCGCACTGTACGGACCGTTGGCCGCCGGCATTCCGGGCGAGCCTGCTGCGCTCGTCTGGCTCGCCGCGCATTACGGCAAGTTGCCGCTGTCCAAGTCGCTGGCGCCGGCGATCCGCATCTCGCGCGAGGGATTCCAGCCCGGCAAGACCTTCCTCGGGGCGATCGCCGACCATCGCGAACAGATCGCGCGCTATCCGGGGACGAAGGCGCTGCTGATGCCGAATGGCGAGGTGCCGAAAGCGGGCTGGACGTTCCGCAATCCGGATCTGGCCGCCACGCTCGAACGCATCGCCGCGCACGGCAACGATGGCTTCTACAAGGGCAGGACCGTGGAACTGATGCTCAAGGCCGTGCGCAAGACCGGCGGCGACTGGACGGCGGCCGACCTTGCCAATTACAGGATCGTCGAACGCGAGACGCTGGACTTCGACTACCGCGGCTTCAAGATCGTCACCGCTTCGCCGCCTTCGTCCGGCGGCGTGGCGCTGGAGGAAATGTTCAACGTGTTGTCCGGCTACGACCTCGACAAGCTCGAGCGCCCACAGCGCCTGCACTACATCCTCGAGGCGATGCGCCGCGCCTTCCGCGACCACAACGAATACCTGGGCGATCCGGATTTCGTGAAGTTGCCGCTGGCAACGCTGCTGTCGCCGCAGTATGCGGCCGGACTGCGCGCCGAGCATCCTGCCGGACAAAGCGACGCCATCTTCGATGCTGCCATCGTCCTTGGCGCACGATCCGGGCATGCATACCACGCATTTCTCCATCATCGATGCCGACGGCAACATGGTGGCGACCACGCAAACCGTGAACACGCATTTTGGCTCGTGCCTGGTGCCGCCGGGAACGGGCGTGTTCCTCAACAACGAGATGGACGACTTCGCCCTTGTCCCCGGCGCGCCGAATGCCTATGGCCTGCTCGGCAACAAGGCCAACGCGCCCGCGCCGGGCAAGCGCATGCTCTCCTCAATGACGCCAACATTTGTATTCAGTCCGGAACGTGTCGGCGTGATCGGCTCGCCGGGCGGATCGACCATCATCACCCAGGTGTTCGAAGGCATGCTCGCGTTCATGCACGGCGAGTCCGCGGCGCAGATCGCGGCGACGCCGCGCTATCACCATCAATATCTGCCCGATGTCGTCTACGTCGAGCCCGGCGCCTTCGATGCGGCCACGACCAAGGCGCTGGCCGGCATGGGCTACGACGTCAAGGCGCGCGGGCATTGGGGTTTCATGAACGTGGTGACCTGGGATCTGCGCACGAACGCGCTGGACGCCGCCAGCGATCCGCGCCATGAGTCCGGGTTGGGCGAAGTGAAATGAAGCTCTGGTCGATTCTCGGCAACTCGCAACGATTGGATGGCGGCGCGATGTTCGGCAACGCGCCGCGTGCGATGTGGGAAAAATGGATTGTCCCCGACGCGGACAACCGCATTCCGCTCACCTGCCGCGCACTGCTCGCGCAGGATCTCGATGGCAAGAACGTGCTGTTCGAAACCGGCATCGGCGCATTCTTCGAGCCGAAACTGCGCGAGCGTTATGGCGTGGTCGAGGATAGTCACGTGCTGCTCGATTCGCTGCGCGCGGCGGGCTTCGGGCACGAGGACATCGACACGGTCGTGCTCTCGCACCTGCATTTCGACCATGCTGGCGGCTTGCTTGCGCCGTGGCGCGCAGGCGCGGCGCCGGAGCTGCTGTTCCCGAAGGCGAAATTCGTCGTCGGCAAGCGCGCGTTCGAGCGCGCCGTGCATCCGCATCCGCGCGACCGCGCTTCGTTCATCCCCGAGTTGCAGCCGCTGCTGGAAAAATCCGGGCGCCTGGAGCTCGTGGAAAACGCGCATTCCTTCGCCTTGGGCAAGAGCGTGCGCTTTACCTTCAGCGACGGCCACACGCCGGGGCTGATGCTGGCAGAAATCGTCGTCCCGTCCGGCGGCGTGGTTTTTTGTGCGGATCTGATTCCCGGCCGCCCGTGGGTGCATTTGCCGGTGACGATGGGCTACGACCGCGCACCTGAAATGCTGATCGACGAGAAGCGTGCCTTCCTCGAAGACAAGCTCGCTCGCAACGTGCGCCTGTTTTTCACCCACGATATGCAATGCGCGCTGGCGCGTGTGACGCGCGACGAAAAGGGCCGCTTCGGCACCACCGACGAAATGCCGGAACTGACCGGCCTGGCGGCCTGACGTGGCCAAGCGCAAGCGCAAGAAGGCGTCCATGCCACGCTGGCCTGTCGCGCTACTCGTCGTTGCGGTCATCGCTGTGGCGCTGTGGTTTGGACGCGCACGTCTGCAGGCATTGCACCTGCCGTCGCTGGCCAGCGCGCCTGCTGGCGTGTTGGCTGTGGACGCTGCACACGTCGATAAGGCCAACGATGGCCGGCGCGTGCGCATTACCGGTCTGCTCGCGGCCGATGGGCCAGTGCGCGATGCGCAATTGGGCGTGAGCGCCACCGCTGCCGTACTTTTACGCAATGTGGAAATGTACCAATGGCGCGAGCACTGCGCGGGTGCAGCGTGCAATTACGACACGGGCTGGGGCGCGCCCGCCGATTCGCGCAAGTTTCGCGAGGCCAGGGGTCATGAGAATCCCCCGGCGCCGTTCGCCACGGCTGTGTTCGCCGCGCCGGGACTCAAGCTCGGCGCGTTCGGCGTCGATGCCACATTGCTGGTCGCCCAGCATGCGCCGCAGGCCTACCCGGTCAGCGATGCCGGACTTCCGCCTAACCTCGCCGCCAGTTTCAGCGCGGTGAACGGTGCGCTCTACGCCGGCGGCGATCCGGCGCAGCCGCAGGTCGGCATGCTGCGCGTGAGCTATCGCGCGGTGCCGCTCGGTGCGGCCACGCTCGAAGGCGTGCAGCGCGACGGCGCGCTGGCCGCGAAATAGCCGGTCAATCGGACGCCATACCGAACAATTCGTCGGCGTGGTCGAGGAAATACAGTCCGGCGAACAATTTCGGATCGATCGAATAGCCTGCGCGCGCCTTGGCCAGCAGCCAGCGCGGGGCATCCCGGCGCGGCACCTCGTGCACGATGATGTTTTCGGTGTGGTCGCCACCGCCCTTGTGTTCGCGCACCAGGTCGAAGGCACGCACGAACGCGATGACCTCGTTGCTCATGCCCGCCGACGATGGCCCGGCGAGCAGAAATTCCACGCGCCCGGCGCGGTAGCCAGTTTCTTCGAGCAGTTCGCGTCGCGCCGCCTCCACGGCGTTTTCGCCGGGCGTGCCGTCGCGATCGCCCACCAGGCCGGCCGGCATCTCGATGGTCTTCGCGCCGATCGCCTCGCGCCACTGTTCGACGAACAGGATGCGGTCTTGCGGCGTAAGCGCCACGATGATCACGCCGCCGCCGGGATTCGTGCGCTCGGCGAATTCCCAGCGCCCGCGTTTGCGCAGGCGCAGCCACTGGCCGTTGAAAAGCGTCTGTGTTTGCGTCATTCTTGGCAGCTTTCTTTCCGAATGTCGTTTCGCGACGCGCGAACTTCGCCGCGGCGCCGCGGTCATACCCGCCTCACATCATCACGGATTCGCCCATGCCGATTCAATCGTTGCGCATTCCATCGTGGATTCTGGCCGCCGCGGCCGCGGCCATCCCGTTCGCCGCTGCCGCGCAATCGGCCCCCTCCGCGGACGCCGCCGCCAGGGCCCGCGCCGAGCTGGTCAAGCGCGCCGAGGCGTTGACCGAGCAACAGGTCGAGCAGTCCCGCGACATGGCGGGACTGAGTGCGCTTGGCCAGGTCTATGCCGCGCAGAACGACATGCCGCGCTTCATCTGGGTGCTCAAGCGCGTCGGCGAGCTCTCGCCGAACTCCGGCGAACTCAAGCTGCAACTCGCGCTCGCCTACGCGAAGATCGACGACAAGCCGCATGCCTACGACACCCTGGTCCGCATGCAGTCACAGGGTTTCGGTTACGACATCGCCAACGACAAGCGCTTCGATCCGATCCACGGCACCAAGGTGTGGGATTATCTGGTCGCCAATCTCAACGTCAACGCCAAGCAGTTCGGCGAAGGCCGGGCCGCGTTCACCCTGCCGAAGGGCGATCACCTGTACGACGCACTGGCCTGGGACGCCAAGCGCGGCGATCTGCTCGTCGGCAGCGTGCGCGACGGCTCGATCCGGCGCGTCGACACGCATGGCAAACTTGCCGATTTCATCACCGCGGGTGCGGACAACGGCCTGTGGGGCGTGGATGCGCTCGCTGTCGATGCGACGCGCGGCAAACTCTACGCGAGCAGCTCCTCGACCACGATCTATCGGGGTTTCAGCGGCGACAACGCCGGCAAGTCGGGCATCTTCGAATTCGACCTCGCCAACGGCAAATTCCTGAAAAAATACGCGTTCGAGGCGGATGCCGGCACGCATCGATTGACCGCGTTGGTCGTCGCCTCCGATGGCAAGGTCTACGCCGCCGATGCCGCGCGCAAGCAGATCTTCAAGCTCGAAGACGGCAAGCTGCGCGATATCGTGAACAATCCGAAATTGACCAGTTTCAGTGCGCTGGCCGTGTCCGGCGATGGCCGCACGTTGTACCTGGCCGACTATGCGCTGGGCATCTTCGGTTACGACCTCGCCACAGGCAAGGCATTCCAGGTCGCTTACGATCAATCGACTCTGGTGCTCGGTGGCATCGTTTCGATGCAGTGGTACGACGGCACGCTGGTTGTCGTCGAGGACGGGATGGTGCCCAAGCGCATCATGCGCCTGCAGCTGGACAAGGATGGACGCAAGATCGCGAACGCGATGCCGCTTGACGTCGCGCATGCCGGATTCACCGAACTCGGCGCCAGCACGATCGCGGGCGACAAGCTCTACACCATCGTCAACCGCCAGGGCAGCCTGTACGACGAACACGGCGTGCTGACGGGCGCGGACAAGCTGGCGCCGACGACGATTTTCCGCAGCAACCTGCGCTTCGCCTGGGGCCAGAGCGGGGTCAGCGGCGGCGGCGCAACGGAAATCGCGCCGGACAAGTCCGGCAAGCGCAAGAAGGTCGACATCAAGCCTGGCGTGCCCGCGCCGGAAAAGCACTGATCAGGCGAGCAGGGCCTTGCAGCGTTTGCGGGTCAGGGGACCAAAGCGCAGCGTATCCAGCAGCGCATCCAGCGCATCGGCATCGGCGGCGGCACGCGCAAGGCCGGACGGATGCGCCGGCACCGGTGCATCCAGCACGATGCTCGCGAGCGCGCGCGAAAGCATCGCCTGCGCACGGTGTTCCTTCAGCCGCACATAGGTTTGTCCGGCGCCGCGCAGGCGCAGGTAGGGCACCTCCTCGATGCGCGCGTACAGCGCGTCGAGCGAGTCGAAGTTGGCGAGCAGTTGCGCCGCGGTTTTCGCGCCGACGCCGGGCACGCCGGGGATGTTGTCGACGGCATCCCCGGTCAGGCCGAGGAAATCGGCGACCTGGTCCGGACGCACGCCGAGGCGCTGCTTGACGCCGTGCGCGTCCCAGCGCTGGTCTTTCGAGAAGTCCCACTGTTCATCGTGATCGCCGATGAGCTGGCCGAAATCCTTATCCGCCGAGACGATCACGCTGCGCATGCCGTGCGCGCGCGCGACCGTGAGCGCGCTGCCGATCAAGTCGTCCGCTTCGTATTGCGTGTCGCGCAATACGCAAAGTCCGAGCGCGGCGGCGACGCGCTTGCAGTAGTCGAATTGCACCTTCAACTCCGCCGGCGGCAACTCGCGGTTGGCCTTGTAGGCAGGATAGATCGCGTTGCGGAACGAGCTGGTCAGCGATTCGTCGAAGGCAACCGCGATGTGGGTCGGCTGCGTGCGTTCGAGGAAATCGCACAGGAAGCGGGTGAACCCGTGCACCGCGTTGACCGGCGCGCCATCGGCGTCGACGAAATCCGGCGGCATCGAATGCCAGGCGCGGAAAATGTACAGGCTCGCATCGATCAAATGAACCGTATGCATCACAGACGCAACTCGCCGACGACATCGCGCAGTGCGGGCCGTGTGCGCTCGGGCGCGGATTCCTTCTGTGTGCCGATGTGCACGAAGGCGACGATGCGCTCGTGCGCCGCCAATCCGAACAACGCCGCGGCATCGGCGTCGTAGGCCGCCCAGCCGGTGAGCCACTGCGCGCCGAAGCCGAGCGCCTGCGCGCCGAGCAGCAGGTTGTAGGCGACGCAGCCGGCGGACAAGAGCTGCTCCTGCGCGGGAATCTTCGCATGGTGCTCGTCGATGCGCGCGATCACCGCGACGATGAGCGGCGCAAACGAAAATCGCTCGCGGTCCTTGGTCAGCAGCGCGGCCGCGATTTCCGGTTCGCTGCGCTGATGGATTTGAGCGAGCCTTTCGCCGAGCGCGATGCGCGTGTCGCCGGCGATCGCGAGCAATCGCCACGGCGCGAGCTTGCCGTGGTCGGGCACGCGGATCGCTGCGCCAAGCAGGCGTTCGACCTGCGCGGGCGTCGGCCCCGGCTCGCCAAGCTGGCGCGCGGGCGTGGAGCGGCGGGAATCGAGCAGATCGAGTAAGTCCATGTGGGAAAGCAATTGCGGCAAGAATGCCAAGGATAGCAGCCGCATTACATTCGCGGACCTCTGAATAACCGTCGCGAGCGAAGGCAGGTCGTGTGCCGCCAGCGCGCAGGAACCGGAGCATACTTTTGCGTATGTGAGGATTGCGAGCACTGCCGGCACGCGAGATGTCGAGCGCAGCAGGTTATTCAGGGGTCCTGCAAGCGAACGGCAGACATGCATGCAACCACGGGATCGGCGGCAGCCAGGGTCCCGCCAGCGTGAGCACCGCGCTGGCAAGCAGGGCAAATCCGGCGATGCGCCGCGCAGTTGGGTGCGCCGCGCTGAAGCCGGCGAAACGCTGCGCGCCGAACGCGGCAAGGAACATCGACGGCAGGGTGCCGATGCCGAACGCCGCCATCGTCGCCGCGCCTTGCAGCGCGTCGCCCTGCAACGCGGCGATCAGCAGCACGGTGTAGACGAACCCGCAGGGCATCCAGCCCCAGACCATGCCGAAGGCGAGCGCGCGCGGCAGGCTCGTTACCGGCAGCAGGCGCCGTCCGAGCGGCGCGATGCGTTGCCACAGGCGATGGCCGATGCCGAAGCCCGGATCGCGCAGGCGCCCGAACGCGACCAGCGCGCCGAACAACAGTGCCACGGCGGACAGCGCGCGCAGCGCGCGCCGCACCGCGTCGATGTCGAGCACGCCGATCAGGGCGCCAAGTGCGCCTCCGAGCAGTAATCCCGCCAGCGTGTACGAGGTCGCGCGGCCAAGCTGGTAGCCGATCAGCAGCAGCGGGCGCGGGCGTCCATCGGCGCGCCTGGCCGTGGCGATGCCGAGCGCCGCGGAAATGCCGCCGCACATGACCAGGCAATGTCCGCTCGCGGCAAGGCCCAGCAGCAACGCGGCTACGAGCGTGAGCGTGCCGTTCACTGCGGGGAATCCTCGCGCTCGACTTTTTCTGGGACGGATTCCTTCGGCGCCGGATCGTCGAGCAGCGGCAGCAGTTTCGGCGTATCCAGGTCGTCGAACTGGTCGTGCTCCACCGCCCAGAAGAACGCGACGCCGGCGCCGATCAGCAGCAGGATCGACAGCGGAATCATGATCACGAGGATGTTCATGCAGGGATATTCATGGCGCCGTGCGCATGTGCGCGGAGGCGGGGATCGGCCCGGATTCGTGAATATGCCGGCCGATGCGCAGTGCATTCAGGATCACCACCAGCGAACTCGTCGACATGCCGATCGCCGCCAGCCACGGCGGCACGAAACCGAGCGCGCCGAACGGCACCACGGCGAGATTGTAGGCGAGCGCCCAGCGCTGGTTCTGACGCAGCACGGCGAGCGTTTCGCGCGCAACCGCGCGTGCCTGCGCGAGCGAGGGCAAATGCGTGCCGTCGAGCACGATATCGCCGGCAGCTTGCGCAAGTTCCGCGCCCGAGGCCAAGGCGACCGCGACATCCGCACCAGCCAGCACCGGCGCGTCATTGATGCCGTCGCCGATGGCGATGACACGCGCGCCTCCCGCACGCAGCACGCGCAGGCGTTCGAGCTTGTCGGCGGGACTCATGCGCGCATGCCAGACTTTCGATGCCGAGCCGCTGCGCGACCGCGGCGACCTTCGCCTGTGCGTCGCCGCTGGTGAGTTCCACGGTCACGCCGTCGGCGCGCAGCGCGTCGAGCGCCTCGCGCGCGCCGGCGCGCAGGCGTTCGCGCAGGCGGAACGCGGCGATGGCGTTGCCGTCTTCGGCGAGGATCACGCTCGTCGTCGTCGGCATCGCCATCGGATCCCGCCGCAGCGAACGCGCGCTGGCCAAGGCGCAGGCGGCGTCCGTCGACCCAACCTTCGAGGCCGCCGCCAGCGACGGTGTGGATGTCCTGCGCGGATCGCAGTGGAAGATCGACCGCGGCACGCGTCAGCGCCTGCGCTATCGGGATGACGGCTGCCGCGCGCGAGCGCCGCGGCGAGCGTCAGCGCGGATTCGCGATCGGTGGCGACGACGCTCGCGACGTCGAGTTCGGCTTCCGTCAGTGTGCCGGTCTTGTCGAACACGGCGTGCGTGGCCAGCGCCAGGTTCTCGATCGCGTCGGTGTGCACGACGAATACGCCGCGCGCGGCGAGCACGGACAGCGCGCGCGTCAACGCCGCCGGCACCGCCAGCGCGAACGCGCAGGGGCACGAGACGACCAGCACGGCGAGCGTGGCGGTGAGCGCGCGCTGCGGATCGACAAAACTCCAGCCGATCGCGCACAGCCGCAGCCAATGCGAGTACCCGCGCCACGAAACCCGCCGCGGCATGCGCTCGCCCGGCGCAGGCCAGACGCGGGCGTTCGCTCTGCGCGCGTGCGACCAGTGCCGCGATGCCGGCCAGCGCGGTATCGGCGCCGACCCGCGTCACCTGCGCGACGATCGGGCCCTCGAGCACGACGCTGCCGCCGGTGAGCGTATCGCCGCGCCGTTTGCTCACCGGCGCGGACTCGCCGGTCAGCAGTGATTCGTCGACGCGGCAGGCGGCGCTTTCCAGCACGCCGTCGGCAGGCACGCGTTCGCCCTGCGCGACCTGCACGCGGTCGCCAATGCCAAGTTCGAGCGCGCCAATGCGCTCGAGGCTTGCGTCCGCGCGCAGGCGGTCGGCGAAGGCGGGCACCAGGCGCGCCATGGCATCGGCGAGATTGCCGGCACGATGGCGCGCGCGCATTTCAAGGTAGCGCCCGGTGAGCAGGAAAAACACGAACATGCTGACCGAATCGAAATACACCTCGCCGCCGCCGCGCATCGCTTCGACGACGCTGGCGGCGTAGATCAGCGCGATCGCGAGCGCGACCGGGACGTCCATGCCGAGCGTGCGCGCGCGCAGTGCGCGCAGGGCGCCAGCGAAAAACGGCTGCGCGGAATAGAACACCACGGGCGTCGCGACCAGCAAGCCCGAGCCAGCGCATCGCGTCGCGCGTGGCCGGGTCCATCGCGGTGAATGCGCCCAGGTACAGGGCACTCGCATACATCATCGCCTGCATCGCGCCGAATCCGGCCACCACGAGGCGTTTGAGCGCGGCGCGCGCTTCGCGCCGGCGCGCGTCGTCCAGCGCGGCAGCATCCAGCGGCAGTGCCGCATAACCGGTGCGTGCGAACGTGGCGAGGATGGCGGCAAGATCGGTCTGCGCGGGATTCCACACGATGCGCGCGCGCCGCGCCGCCGCGTTCACCTGCACCGATTCCACGCCGGCCACCGCGCCGATTGCGCGTTCGATCAGCCACACGCAGGCCGCGCAACGGATGCCGTCGACGAGCAGCAGCGCTTCGCTGTGTCCCGCGTCGAGCGTGCGCACGACGTGGCGCGACAATTCCGGCCGCGCCCAGGTTTGCGCGCTGCGCTGCGCGGCTTGCGCATCGGGTGCGCGCGGCGGTGCCGCGCTGCGCAGGCGGTAGTAGTCGGCGAGGCCGAGCTTGTCGATCCATTCCGCGGCTGCACGGCAACCGTGGCAGCACACGGCGTGGGCGACGCCGGCGACCATGGCCTGCGGAGGATCGGCCGGAAGCGGCTCGCCGCAATGCCAGCAAGCGTTGGCCTTCACGGCGAATCGTCCGGCTTGGGCGGTGCGGACCGCGCGACCGGCACCTTCATGATCTGCGGTCCGGTTATCGGTAGCGGCGGATCGGCGTGGCGTTCGGCAACGACGATCAGCCAGATGCAGCCGGCAATGGACGCCGCGAACACGGCGGCACCCAGCCAGACGATGCCCTGGCGGTACCACGCGCGTGAATTGTCGCGTGGCGTGGCGTCATTTAGTGTTGGTCGGATCACCGTGGGACAGCGAATAGACATAGGCCGCGATCACGCGCGCATCGTTCTCGCCGATGCGCGCGCGCCACGACGGCATGACGCCGCCGCGGCCCTCGCGGATCGTCGTCTCGACGGTTTCCAGATCGCCGCCGTAGAGCCAGATCGCGTCGGTCAGGTTCGGTGCGCCCAATGCGGGATTGCCCTTGCCCTCCGGCCCGTGGCAGGCGGCGCAGACCGTGAACAGCGCCTTGCCCGCAAGCGCTTTCGTTGCATCGTGCGGCGCGCCGGAGAGACTCAACACGTAGTTGGCGAGGTTCTCCACGCCGGCATCGCCGAACTGCGGACCCCATGCCGGCATCGCGCCGCGGCGACCGTCGAGAATGCTGGTCAGGATGGTCTTGCCGTCGCCGCCGTAGAGCCAGTCGTTGTCGGTGAGATTCGGCGCGCCAAGCAGCGGATTGCCGTGCGCCTCGCGGCCATGGCAGGCGGCGCAGTTGTCGCGGAACAGTACTTCGCCCATGGCCAGCGCTTCGCGGTCGCCGGCAAGTTGCTCGACGGTGTATTTGTCGAAGCGCTGGAAGGTGGCGTCGAGGCGGGCGACGTTCGTCGCCGTTTCGCGCGCCAGTTGACCATGCGAGGTCCAGCCGAGATAACCCTTGTGGTTGCCGAATCCCGGATACAGGAACAGGTAGGCGAAACCGGCGATGAACATGGCCGCGGACATCAGGATCCACCACAGCGGCAGATTGCGCACGCCTTCGCGCAGCACGCCGTGCGCCCAGACATGCCCGCTGGTGCCGTCCTGCAGGGTGGGAATCTTCGCGTGTGGCGCCCACAGGAACAGGAACAGCGTGATGCTCATGTTGAACACCACGAGGAACATCACCCATAGCGACCAGCCGTTGCTCATGGCTTGTCCTCCGTGGCGATGGCGGCGGCGTCCTCGTCTTCCACCACCTCGTCTTCCATGGGCAAGCGCGCCAGATCGCCGAATGTGCGCTTGTGGTACGGCAGCCAGGCCCAGATCCAGATGCCGATGAAGGTGATCATCATGGCGATGATGAAAGCGCCGGCGATGTGACCCCAGATCGGATTCATGGCGCGCCTCCGTCGGATGCGGGCGCTGCCGGCGCGGCGGCGGGTTTTTGCGGTTCGTTGTCTATGCCCAGTCCCTGCAGATAAGCGATCAGCGCGTCCATTTCGGTTTTTCCGGCCACGGCTTTGGGCGCGCTCTTGATGTCCGCGTCGGTGTACGGATCGCCGAGCATGCGCAGCACGCGCATGCGCGCCTGGATGTCGCGGCCGTCGATCAGGGCGAGCGACAGCCACGGGTAATTGGGCATGTTCGACTGCGGCACGACCTGGCGCGGATTCATCAGGTGCAGGCGCTGCCACAGGTCCGAATACTTGCCGCCGATGCGGGCGAGGTCCGGTCCGGTGCGCTTGCTGCCCCACTGGAACGGGCGGTCGTAAACCGATTCACTGGCCGTCGAATAATGTCCGTAGCGTTCGGTCTCGAAGCGCAGCGCGCGGATCATCTGCGAATGGCACAGATAGCAGCCCTCGCGCACATAGATGTCGCGTCCCGCAAGGCGCAGCGGATCGTAGGGCTTCACGCCTTCGGCCGGCTGCACCTTGTTCGCTTCGATGAACAGCGGCGTGATCTCGGCGAGGCCGCCGATCGACACCATGATCGCGGTGAGGATGCCAAGCGTCCATACGTGTTTTTCGATGAACTCGAAATGACGATAGGCCATGACGCGGGCTCCTCAACCCTGCGCCGGCAGCGGTGCCGGCGTCTGCCTGGGTTCGGGCTCGGGAATCGGAACCGGGATCGGCGAGATCGATCGGCTTGCGCGCGTCGGCCGCGGTGTACCACAGGTTCCACGCCATCACCCACATGCCGCAGCCAGATCAGCACGCCGCCGAACCAGCGGAACATGTACAGCGGCTTGATCGCGATCAGGCTGTCGAGGAAGGAATACGTGAGCGCACCATCCGGATTGGTCGCGCGCCACATCAGCCCTCCGTCACGCCGGCGATCCACATCGCGATGACGTAGAGCAACGGTGCCGGTCAGGTGCAGCCAGAAGTGCACTTCCATGCCGCTTGCGCGAATACATCGCCGGGCGGCCCGAGCGCACGCGGCGCCATCGCGTACAGCGAACCGATCGTGATCATCGCCACCCAGCCGAGCGAGCCGGAGTGCACGTGGGCGATGGTCCAGTCGGTGTAGTGCGACAGCGAGTTCACGGTCTTGATCGCCATCATCGAGCCTTCGAACGTGGCGGCGGCGTAGAACACCAGCGCCATCACCATGAACTTGGCGGCGGGATCTTCTTTAGGCGGTGCCAGGATCCGTTGAACGTGAACAGGCCGTTGGCGGCCGAACCCCAGCTTGGCATCAGCAGCACCAGCGAGAACGCCATGCCCACCGACTGCACCCAGTCGGGCAGGGCGGTGTACATCAGATGATGCGAGCCGGCCCACATGTAGACGGAGATCAGCGCCCAGAAATTGACGATCGAGAAACGGTAGCTCCACAGCGGCTGCTGCGCCTGGCGCGGCACGAAGTAGTACATCATGCCGAGGAAACCCGCGGTGAGGAAAAACGCGACCGCGTTGTGGCCGTACCACCACTGCACCATCGCGTCGACCGCGCCGGAATAGATCGGATAGGACTTGGTCATCGATACCGGAATCGCGATGTTGTTGACGATGTGCAGCAGTCCGACCGCGATGATGAAGGCGCCGTAGTACCAGTTCGCGACGTAGATGTGGCGGATGCGCCGGCGCGCGAGGCGTGGCGAAGAACACGACGCCGAAACTGACCCAGACCATGGCGATAAGGATGTCGACGAACCATTCGGGTTCAGCGTATTCCTTGCTCTGCGTCATGCCCAGCGGCATCGTCACCATCGCCAGCACGCAGATCAGCTGCCAGCCCCAGAACGTGAACTCGGCCAGGCGTGGCAGCGCGAGGCGCGTGTGGCCGGTGCGTTGCACGACGTAGTAGCAGGTGCCCATCAGGGCCGAGCCGCCGAACGCGAAGATCACGCCAAAGGTGTGGTCGGGGCGCAGCTTGCTGAAAGTCAGCCACGGAATGTCGAGGTTGAAGAACGGCCAAGCCAGCTCGGCGGCGAGGTACACGCCGACCGAGCATGCCGATGATGCCCCAGACGGCAGAGGCGAACAGGAACAGGCGGACAACTTTGTCGTCGTAGGTTTCGATCGTGGTCATGGAGCGTTTCCGGTGGGGCGCGTATTTTCCTAAAGATACGCCAGCACTCTCCTTGACGCACGTCAAGGCGTGGACCGCGCCGATGTGCATCACATGCTATGGCTATCGCGTCCACGCTCGGTTAGCATCGCCGTTCGTGCCGCCAATCGGGAGGGGTTCATGGCAATCACCATCGGCGTGGTACGCGAGTCCGCGCATGGCGAACGGCGCGTCGCGCTGACGCCGGACGTGGCGAAGAAATACAAGGCCAAGGGCGTGGCGTTGCTCGTCGAACGCGGTGCCGGCCAGACCAGTTTTCCAGACGCGGCTTACAAGGACGCGGAAATCGCGGCCGACGCGCGCGGCACGCTCGCCAAGGCCGATGTGCTGCTGACCGTGCAGCCGCCGTCATTGAATGAAATCGCCGGCTTGCGCGAAGGCAGTGTCACCGTCGGTTACTTGCAGCCGCATCTCGAACCCGAGCGCATCAAGGCGCTGCGCGACCGCAAGATAACGAGCTTTGCGATGGAACTGCTGCCGCGCACCACGCGCGCGCAGGCGATGGACGTGCTTTCATCGCAAGCCAATATCGCCGGCTACAAGGCCGTGCTTATCGCCGCCGAGGCCTCGCCGAAATTCTTCCCGATGCTGACCACCGCTGCCGGCACGGTGCGACCGTCGAAGGTGCTGATCGTCGGCGCGGGGGTCGCCGGCTTGCAGGCGATCGCCACGGCGCGGCGCCTGGGCGCGCAGGTCGAAGGCTTCGACGTGCGCCCGGAAACCAAGGAACAGATCCAGTCGCTCGGCGCGAAATACGTCGAGCTTGGCGTCAGCGCCGCGGGTACGGGCGGCTACGCGCGCGAGTTGACGGCCGAGGAGCGCGCCCAACAGCAGGCCGCACTGGCCGAGCACATCAAGGGCGTGGACGTCATCGTCACCACCGCTGCCGTGCCGGGGCGCAAGGCGCCGCGCATCATCACCAAGGCGATGGTCGAAGGCATGAAGGCCGGCGCGGTGATCGTCGACATCGCTGCCGAAACCGGCGGCAACTGCGAACTGACCGAAGCCGGCAAGACGATTGTTTCGTCCAACGGTGTGAGCGTGATCGGCCCGGTGAATCTCGCCGCCACTGCCCCGATCCACGCCAGCGAGCTGTACGCGAAGAACCTGTACAACTTCCTCGAATTGAGTCTGAAGGACGGCGCGTTGAACCTGGACTGGAACGACGAACTGATCGCCAAGACCTGCGTCACGCATGCGGGCGAGATCAAGCACGAAGCGACGAAGCAGCTGGTAGAAGGAGCGAAGTCAAGTGATCGACGGATTCCTGGCGCTCTACCTGTTCATGCTCGCCGCCTTCACCGGCCACGAGATCATCTCGCGCGTGCCGGTGATCCTGCACACGCCGCTGATGTCCGGCTCGAACTTCGTCCACGGCATCGTGCTGATCGGCGCGATGGTCGCGCTTGGCGAGGCGACCACGCCGACCGAGCAGATCATCGGCTTCATCGGCGTGTTCCTGGGCGCGGGCAACGCCGCCGGCGGCTATGTCGTCACCGAACGCATGCTCGAGATGTTCAAGTCCTCGAAGAAGACGGAGAAGAAAGCAATGAACTCCGCGCACATCATTTCCAACCTGATCCAGGCGAGCTACTTCGTCGCCGCTGTGCTGCTGATCATGGGCATCAAGCGCATGTCCTCGCCGGTCACCGCGCGCAGCGGCATCCAGTGGGCGGGCATGGGTGTGCTTGTCGCCGTGATCGCGACGTTCTTTCATCACGGCGGGGCACATCGGAATCCTGATCGAAAATGCGGCGCTGATCTTCGTCGCTATCGCCCTCAGCACCGTCATCGCCTGGTACAGCGGCAAGCGCGTGGCGATGACCGCGATGCCGCAGATGGTCGCGCTGTACAACGGCATGGGCGGCGGTTCGGCCGCGGCGATCGGCGCCAGCGCGCTGCTCGGCTTCGCCGCGATCGCCAACGCGCCGCGCTTCGTTCCCGGTATGCCGGCGGTGAACCAGTCGCAGATCGTCCTCGCCGTGATCGGCGCGCTGATCGGCTCGATCTCGTTCACCGGATCGTTGATCGCGTTCGCCAAGCTGCAAGGCTGGATGGACAAGACCTTCCGCTTCACCGGCCAGCAACTCGTCAACGGCCTGTGCTTCCTCGCCGCGGTCGTGCTCGGCGCGATGGTGGTGCTGCACCCGCAAACCCAGACCATCGTCCTGTTTTTCGCCGCCGCGCTGCTGTTCGGGATTTTGATGACGCTGCCGATCGGCGGCGCCGACATGCCCGTGGTGATCTCGCTTTACAACGCCTTCACCGGCCTCGCCGTCGGTTTCGAAGGCTATGTGCAGGGCAATATCGCGCTCATCATCGCCGGTATTGTGGTTGGAGCGGCGGGCACGCTGCTGACCCGGCTCATGGCAAAGGCGATGAATCGGTCGATCAGCAATGTGCTGTTCTCGAATTTCGGTTCCGGCGGCGGCGCCGCACAGGAAATTTCCGGCTCGCTCAAGCCCATTGAGGCCGATGACGCGGCGTCCTTGTTGTACCTTGCCGAGAAGATCATCATCGTGCCCGGCTACGGCATGGCTGTCGCGCAGGCACAGCACAAGATCTGGGAATTGAGCCAGAACCTGATCAAGCGCGACAAGGACGTGAAGTTTGCGATCCATCCGGTCGCCGGGCGCATGCCCGGGCACATGAACGTGCTGCTCGCCGAGGCCGGCGTGCCGTACGACCTCATCGCCGACATGGACGACATCAATCCGGAATTCCCAAACTGCGACGTCGCCATCGTCATCGGCGCGAACGACGTGGTCAATCCCGTCGCCAAGACCGACAAGTCATCGCCGATCTACGGCATGCCAATTCTGGATGTGGCCAAGGCCAAGCAGATCATCGTGATCAAGCGCGGCAAGGGCACGGGTTTCGCCGGCATCGAAAATGCGCTGTTCTACCAGGACAACTGCCGCATGCTCTACGCCGACGGTCAAGCCGCCGCCAGCGGTCTCATCGCCGGATTGAAGGCGGTGGATGGGGGCGGTGGGCATTGATCCGGCGAAAAAAGTTCCGTCCGTCCTGCGGCCGGACGGAAGCTTTGCTTCAGGATGTGCTCGCTTGACGCAGTTGCTTGCGCGCGACAAACGAACATGACGTGACAATGGCCGCCGCCAGCGCAACACAATCCCATATCGAAAGATTCGCACCTGCCGCCTGCCACGCCAGCCCCCAATCCATCTTGAAAAGGGTGCTGCGCAGCGAAAAGCCGAGTATCTGCGCCACGCGCACGGCGGCGAACAGGTATTGCGCATAGGCAAAGGCGATCAGCACGGCGGATGTCGCGCAGATCGCGCCGCGCGCGCCGCGAAATCCAAGCCAACGAAAATACAATCCGATCGCGCCGCCGAGCGGGACGATCAGGAATTCGGCGCCGCGGGTCAGGCCCAGCGCGAGCAGGCACCACAGCGCGCCGGTGGCCAAGCCGCCGAGCAGTACGGCTGCGATGGTCGAGAACAGGCCGCTAGAAGGATTGCGTGGCGGGCGCGCGGCGACGGGCGAATCGGGCAAGACGGGCTCCGGTTGGAGCGCGCATCATGCCGCAGGCCGCCATGCTTGAACAGCCTGCGCACGGATCCGGGCAGCTCGGCGCGGCAATCCGGTTCGGGCTGCGGCGTGCCGTAACGCTGTGTCCACAGGCACCACGCCGGCCCAGTGCGGCAGGGCCAGGTCAGCCTTGTCGTCCTTGGCGCCGGCGGCGCGAATCTTCGCTGAAATATCCACAATGGAAAAATGCAGCACCGCGGTCGCGGCCAGTTCTTTCCGGTTCGGGGCGCGTGATTCGGCGGCACGACCCGGCAACATCGCTTCGACGAAATGCGCCAGTGCGGCGGTTTTCTCCGGCGCACTGGTGAGGATGCGTGCGCGTCCGAACGCAACCACGCTGCGGTAATTTGCCGAATGGTGGAAATGCGAACGTGCCAGCACCAGACCATCGACGTGGGTCACTTCCACGCACGCCTCGATGCCATCGCCAAGGCGTCCTATGAGGCGGCTGGCGATGGATCCGTGCAGTAGCAGCGCGTCGCCGTCGCGCGCGTACAGCATCGGGATCACGAACGGCTGGCCATCGACGCAAAAGCCGACATGCGCGAGAAAACCGGAATCCAGTATCGCGTAGGCCGTATCGCGCTCGTAGTGAGCGCGATCTTTGATGCGCTGCACGTAGATGGCGGGGTTTGGGTTTCATTCCGATAGACTCCGGGCTTGACGCGCCCAATCTAAACCTTCAGATTGGCTCCGGCGAGTGCCGGTTTTCGCCGGATTGATGGAGCCACGATGTTCTTGCAGCTCGACGACAAGGGGCCGCGCTACCTGCAACTGGCGCGTGCGCTCAAGCAGGCGATCCTCGACGGCCGCTGCGCGCCGGGCACGCGCCTGCCGGCGACGCGCACGCTCGCGCGCGAACTGGAAATATCGCGCAACACCACGCTCGCCGCCTACGCGCTGCTTACCGAGGAAGGTTTGATCGAAGGACGTTCGGGTTCGGGCTGCTACGTCGCCGCCTTCGCCGCGTCGACGCGGCGACCCGTCGCGGCGTCGGCGCATGCGTCCACGCGCACGCCGGCGCTGTCGCGGCGCGGGCGGCGCATGCAGCAGGTTTACGACCGTGCGATTCCGGGGCGCCAGCATCGCGGCTTGCGCTACAACCTGCAGTACGGCCTGCCGATGACGAATCCGCAGTTGGCCAGCGCGTGGCGGCGCGCGCTCAACCAGGCGGCGGCGCACGTGCAGGCCGATTATCCCGATCCGCAGGGCCTGCCCGAATTGCGCGCGCAGATCTGCGAATACCTCGCGCGGCGCCGCGGCAATATCCGCTTCACGCGGACGACGTGCTGATCGTCAACGGTACGCAGCAGGCATTTTCGCTTGCCGCGGACGTGCTGCTCGATGCCGGCGACCGCATGCTGCTCGAGGATCCGCACTACCAGGGCGCGCGCCAGGTATTCGCCGCGCGCGGCGCGATCAATCCGGACTTGCCGCGTCGACGGCGACGGCCTGGTCACGCAGGCACTTCCACGCGATGGCCGCACGCGCCTGGCCGTGGTCACGCCCTCGCACCAGTTTCCGACCGGCGCGGTGCTGAGCCTGCCGCGACGCATGCAATTGCTCGACTGGGCGCAGCGCCGCCGCTGCTGGCTGATCGAGGACGACTACGACGGCGAATTCCGCTACGGCACGCGCCCGCTGGCCGCGCTCAAGTCGCTCGACCGCGCCGGCCGCGTGCTCTACGTCGGCAGTTTTTCCAAGGTGATCTTCCCGGCGCTGCGCCTGGGCTACATGGTGTTGCCACCTGGATTGCGTGACGCCTTCGTCGCGGCCAAGTGGCTGACCGATCGCGGCAGCACGGCGATCGAGCAGTCCGCGCTCGCGCGCCTGATCGGCAGCGGCGCGTTCGAGCGCCATCTGCGCCGCGCCGCCAACACGCTGCGCACGCGCCGCAGCGCGTTGCTCGGCGCCTTGCAGCGTTACGCGGGCGATGCGGTCGAGGTCGCCGATTCCAGCGCCGGCATGCACATCCTAGCCTGGCTGCCGCGCGCGAGCCATGCGCAGGCGCAGGCGCTGGTCGAACGTGCGCGCGCGCGCGGCGTCGGCATCTATCTCGTGGCGCCGTATTGCCACAAGCCGTTGCGGCATCCGGGTTTGCTGCTCGGCTACGCCGACTTGCCGCCGGCGGACCTGCAAGCTGCCGTGCGGATCCTCGCCGAGTGCCTGTCGCAGATCAAGGAATCCTGACGGCGCGAGACGCGGCGGCGGCAATCCACTTCGGTTCCTGCGATAATGAGGACCAAATTCGTACGGATTTGCGATGCGCGCCTACAACCAGAGTTCCGAACCGATCGTTTTCGCGCGCGACTGCGCCGCGGTGATGGTGCCGCAGGGCCAGGAAGTGACCCTGCCTGCCGGCCAGAACGGCTACATCACGCAGGCGCTCGGTGGCAGCTTCACCGTCTTCGTCGAAGGCAACCTGTTCCGCATCGCCGGCGCGGACGCCGATGCGATCGGCAAGGAGCCGCCGCCGGCGATCGTCGTGGATGACCAGTCCAGCGATGCGGACATCGAGAAACTGGTGTGGGACCAGTTGCGCACCTGCTTCGACCCGGAGATTCCGATCAACATCGTCGACCTCGGGTTGGTCTACGCCTGCGATCTCGGGCATGGCGAGGACGGCAAGCGCATGGTCGACGTGAAACTGACGCTGACCGCCCCCGGTTGCGGCATGGGCGACATCCTCGTCGACGACGTGCGCTGCAAGCTCATGGCGATTCCGACCATCGCCGAGGCCGACGTGGAGCTCACGTTCGAGCCGCCGTGGAACCATTCGATGATGTCGGATGCTGCGAAATTGGAGACCGGAATGCTCTAGTATTTGCGCATCACGAAGCGAATCCGTTTTAACCCCCTTGGGTCAGGGGGCGATCAAATCCTCGGCGTAGTCGAGGATTTGATGGGGCTGTGGGAAGAGCGCGCGACGGGTACGAAGTTCGTGCGATCGGGCTCGTTTACCAGAGCGGCCTGTTGAAATCGAAATCCGGCTGCGGTTGCGGGCGTGCAAACGCCGGGCCGATGCCGTAATCCACGCCCAGGCGCAGCAGCAGATGCGCGCGCTGCTGGCTGTCGACTTCCGGCGCGATTACCGCGACGCCGCTCGCATGCGCCTTGCGCACCAGTGCGAGCATTGTGTCGCTGACGGATTTGGCGCTGCCCAGTTCCGCGACCAGCGACGGCGCCAGGCGCACGAAATCCACGTTCAGGTTCTTCAGCGCGTGCACCGCGGCCCAGTCGCGGCCGTAGTCGACGAGGCAGAAGCGCACGCCGTGCTGGTGCAGCGCCTTGACCTGTTCGCGCGCGCGTTCGCCGGCGTCGATCAGGGTCGAGCAGGCCAGTTCGATGGTCAGGCCGGTGCCGGACAGATGCCGCGCCTTGAGTTGCCTTTCCAGCCACCAGGCGAACTCCGACTCCATCGTGCTCGACACCGCCTGCGGCACGAACAGGCGCAATTGGCGGCCGCGGCGCAGTTGTTCCTCGCGCACCTCGAGCGAATGCTGCAACAACAAGCGGTCCAGGGTTCCGATCTGTTTGGATTCGATCGCGACCGGTGCAAGTTCGTCATAGGAAATGCTGGTGCCCGGATGCTGCACGCTGCGCACCTTGAAACCGAGCTCGAACTGGCCGTGCAGCTTGCCGGCGAGCGGCGCGATTGCGGAAAATTCGTATTGCGTCTGCTCGGGTACCAGCGGCCGGCTCAGCACCGCGCGCACCGCCAGCAGCGGATCGACCGGCAGCAGCGCGGCTTCCTTGGCCTCGAACCAGAGCACGCGGTTGCCACCCATGTGCGCGGCGGCCAGCTGCGCGGCTTGCGCGTTGGTGACCACCGAGTCGACGCTCGCGTTCTCGCCGCCGAGCAAGGCCAGGCCAAGGCTCGCGCTGAGCGCGTGCGTGCGCCCGTTGAATTGCCACGGCTGTTCGCACAGCGCTTCGCGAACGACTTCCGCGGCGGCGGTCAGTTCACTGCGACTGCGCCGGTTCAACACGGTGAAATAATGGAAATCCTGGTACTGCGCGGACAAATCCAGTTCGTCGAGCTGACTGCGCAGCAGGTTGCCGACGTGTGCGTCGAGCGCGGCAAGGCCGGCCAGGCCGATCTGCTCGCGCAACAGCGCGGCGCGGTCGAGCGCGATGTAGAGCAAGGCCGCCGAGCGGTCGCCGAGCGCGGTCTCGAGTTTCTCGATCAGGGTAGTGCGCGAATACAGACCGGTGCGCGCATCCCGGCCGCCGGGCTTGCCGATCACTTCGCGCAGCCAGTGCGCGCGCTGCACGCGCGCCTGTACCGCGCCGATCAGGTGCCGCGCCTTGACCGGCTTGAGCAGCACCTCGTCGCCGCCGGCGGCGATCGCGTCGAAGCGCTGCGCGGTACCGTTCGCGTCGGCGGCAAGGATGATCGGCACGGCCGCGAATTCGTTTTGCTGGCGGATGAGCTGGATGAGTTCGACGCCGCTGACGTCCGGCAGGTCGTGGTCGATGACGATGACGTCGGGGCGGAAGTCGCCGATCGCGGCGAGCGCGGCCTGGCCGTTGCTGACCAGGCGCGCGGTCATGCCGCGTTCGACCAGCACGCGCGCGGATTCGGCGGCGTGGGCGCGATCGGGTTCGACCAGCAGCACGCGCCACTCGGGTTGGGCGTCGGCGTGCAGCAACTCGTCGAGCTTGCCGATCACGCGCAGGGAATCCACCGGCGCGCTGAACAGGGCGGCCGCGCCGGCGCGCATGGCGAGCAGGCGGTGGCCCAGGTCGCCATCCGGAGATAACGCGAGCACTGCCGGAATGCGCTCCGCGCTCAGGCCCATGCTGGCGTACTGCACCGCGACGCGCGCCATGATGCGCAGCTTGCGCGCATCGACGAGCAGCGCGCCCGGAATCGCATGGGCGAGGAAGTCGAGCAAGGCCGTGGCTTCCGCGAACTCGCGCACGTCGTAGCCGCGCTCGCGCAAGCCCTCGGTGAGTCCGGGCACGGTGGCGGGGGCGACGCCGACCAGGCATACCGCGCGCGGCAGCGGCGTCGGTCGCGCGGCGGGCTCCGGTCCCGCAGCTTCCGCCAACTCGACGGTGGCCGGCGCCTGCGCCTCAATCACGGGTGGCGTTGGCTCGGCTGTAGCTGCCAGTGGTTGTGGTGCGGATTCTGCCGGCGCCCGCACCGCGGGCAGGGCGTGCACCGCGGCGGTTTCGGTGGCGGACAAATCGGTGAGCACCGCACCCATGCGGTTGACCATGTCGGCCAGGCGCGCGAGATCGCGCGCGTTGGGCACGAGCCGGTCGTCGACGAAGGAACACAGGTAGGCGGCCAGTTCCAGCGCCGAGCCGTTCACGTCTTCCAGGCCCAGGCGCTCACTGGTGTCGGCGATCTGGTCGATTTCCTCGCCGAGCTTGCGTGCGGCGAGCTGGTCCCAGCCGCCCTGCGCCAGCGGCTGCCAGCGCCGCACGAGCGCGAGGCAGCGCTCGCGGAGTTCATCCCGCGCGTGTTGCGCCCCGCTCAGCGTGGTGGTGTCCTGACCGTTCATCCGGCTCCCAAGCCCCTGTCAGGCCGATTCAGTGTAGCGCCGTCGCCGCAACAGTGCAGGATTTGACTGGATTTGGGCGTGCGCGGGCTCACATTTCGGGGTTTCCGGCTCGGTTCTCGGCGTAGGTGCGCCGCGCGATCAAACGGTTTAGCATTTCCCGCCAACCTGTGGAGACAGCCATGAAACGACATTGGCACTGGTGGGTTACCCTGCTGTTCGTCTGGGCGCTGGCCTACGATCTGGTGGTCTGGGGTGCGGCAGCGCACTTGCCCGACGTCGGCGGCCATCTGCAAGCTTCGGCGCAGCGCCAAGCCCTGCTCGCCAATATCTACATGAGCGCGGGTGGGGCGCTGGATGCGGCTGTGCCGGTCCTGGACGACTGGGGCACACAGCGCGCGCGCACCGCGCTGGCGGACGGACTCGAACGCATCAAGGAAGACCCGATGGTATCGATGGACCTGATCTTTTCCAACACCTGGAACAGTACACACGCCACGCTGAAATTCATGTACTGGGCAGCGCCGGTTTTCGGCGTGATCGCGCTCGTGCTGTGGTCGCGGCGGCCGAAGAAGGTCAGCCTGATGAGCGGCCGCTGAAACGACCGTTTCAATGCGTTGCCGCAGCAGCACCCAAAAAAATTCATTTTATAAAAAATACATAAAAGTATACTGGCGCGCCGCGCCGCGCTTGCAAACGCGTCGCGCGCCCGCGGCGAACACGCCACGAACCCGCGCCAGCCCTTTGCCCATGCGGATTGCATGACTTTCGGCATGGATCGGATCGAGGCTCCGAGAGCCCGCGTGTTTATCCTTCTGGACGTCCAAACCCGGTCGTGCCGGCGCCTTGTAATTGTCCGGACTATATTGTTGCGTAGCAATAAAAATATATCGAAATCAGTAACTTAGCGGCAGTTTTTTCTTGACGAGCGGTGCGACGGCTGTTAGTTTGCCCCGCGTTTTGGGGTGAATTGTGCCCCAAGGCATTCTCGAAGGATTCGATCGCGGGTCTTCGGCTGGCCGAATTCCCGCAGCGGCGCGTGCGTCCCGGCTACTCGCAGGCCGGGCCCGCGCCGGATCGAATCGCGAGGAGCGAAGGATCGCCAAGGCACCGCGGCCAATCGCGGACATTCCATCAAACCGTACGGGAGAGGTTCATGAAACGAAGTCTGTTGATGTCCGCGGTCGCGGCAACCCTGCTGGGGTTGTCGGGCGGTGCCGCTTTCGCAAGCGGCAACGGGACGGCAACCCCTATTCGCCGAGTTATGGTCACGCCTACCGGCATGGCGCCATGCCAACACGCGCTGTGCTGAAGAAGATGAAAGCGTGGAATGCGGCGCATCCGAGTCCGCTGGCCACCAGCTCGAACACGCTGTACTACGGTGGCGGTACGAGCAGCAGCAGCCAGGGTAGCGTCGGCGTGATGAACGGCATCACCAAGGTATACCTCGTGTTTTACGGCAGCGGCTGGGGCACACAGACCACAAACGCGAACGGTGACGCGGTTTTCTCCGGGCGACCCGAGCGGCGCGGCACCGGTGACGCAGGAAATGTTCAAGGGCATCGGTACCGGCGGCGAACTGTGGTCCGCGGAACTGACGCAGTGGTGCCAGGGCATTTCGTCCGGTGCGTCGAGCTGTCCGGCCGGCACGCCGGCGTCCAGTTTCATTCCCTACCAGTCCGGCGGCATCCTGGCCGGTGTCTGGGAGGACACCAGCGCGACGACGCCGATCAACGCAACCGGGCATCAGCTTGCCCAGGAAGCGGTCAAGGCCGCGCAGCATTTCGGCAATACCACGGCTGCTTCGAACCGCAATGCCTACTACGTGATCATGTCGGCACACGGCGACAATCCGGACAATTACCAGAGCCCGTCGCAAGGCTACTGCGCGTGGCACGACTGGAACGGCGACAGCTCGCTCTCGGGCGGCGCGGTCAGTTCTTCGGTCGGCGACCTCGCGTTCAGCAACCAGCCTTACAACGTCGACATGGGCGCCAGCTGTGGCGTGGGCTTCGTCAACAGCCCCGGCACGCTTGACGGCTACACCATGACGCTCGGCCATGAATGGCACGAGATGGCTTCCGACCAGTTCCCGGCCGGCGGCTGGACCGCGACCAGCGGTTATGAGAACTCGGACGAATGCGCATGGATCGCTGCCGGTTCTGCCGGCGGTGCGGCGAACGTCGTCATGGGCACCGGCACGTTCACCGAACAGGCAAGCTGGTCCAACGACACCAACTCCTGCGCGATCTCGCACGCCATCGTCAATCACGGCGGCACGGGTGGCACGCCGACGGCCAACTTCAGCTTCGTCACCAACGGCCTGACCGCGACCTTCACCGACAGCTCCACCGATTCGGGCGGCACCATCGGCTCGCATTCGTGGACGTTCGGCGACGGCGCGACCTCGACGGCGACCAACCCGAGCCACACCTATGCGGCGGCGGGCACCTACAGCGTCACCGAAACGGTGAGCGATAGCGTCAGCGGCACGACCAACGCCAAGACCCAGTCGGTGACCGTGGCCAGCGCCGGCGGCACGCCGTCCGCCAACTTCAGCTTCGTCACCAACGGCCTGGTGGCGACCTTCACCGACAGCTCTACGGATTCGGGCGGCACCATCGGCTCGCATTCGTGGACCTTCGGCGATGGCGGCACGTCCACGGCGACCAGTCCGAGCCACACGTATGCGGCAGCGGGCACCTACAGCGTGACCGAAACCGTGACCGACAGCGTCAATGGCTCGTCGAACGCCAAGACCGCATCGGTGACCGTAAGCTCCGGCGGCGGTGGTGGCGGCAACGTGCTGCAGAACGGCGTTGCGGTTACCGGCTTGTCCGCGGCTACCGGCGGTCAGCTCACCTACACGATGGTCGTGCCCGCGGGCGCCACCGGATTGTCGTTCGCGATCTCCGGCGGCACGGGCGATGCGGATCTTTACGTCAAGTTCGGTTCCGCGCCGACGCTGTCGAGCTATGACTGCCGTCCGTACATCACCGGCAACAACGAAACCTGCAACATCTCCAACGTCCAAGCCGGCACCTACTACGTGATGCTGAACGGCTACGCCGCGTTCTCCGGCGTCTCGCTGGTGGGCAGCTACACGGCCGGTGGCGGTGGTGGTGGCGGTGGTGGCGGTTGCACGCCCAGCGGCACCGTGCTGTGCAGTGGTAGCGTTGTGACTGGCTTGGCCGCGACCAAGGGCAACTGGAGCTCGACCTACACGATCGTGATTCCGTCCGGTTCGAGCAGCCTGACCGTGGCGATCTCCGGCAGCAGCGGCGATGCCGATCTGTACGTGCGCAATGGTGCGGCTCCGACGACGTCGAGCTACACCTGCCGTCCGTACCTGACCGGCGACAACGAGACCTGCACGATCAACTCGCCGACGGCTGGCGCGACGTACTACATCAAGGTACGCGCTTACGCGACGTACTCTGGCGTCACGCTCAGCACCACGATCCAGTAACGACGAAGTGGACTACCGACAGGCCGCGCGAGCGGCCTGTCTTTTTGCGGAAACATGCATGGACCATCATCGTGATGGTCCATGCAGCCGGACCGGATGCCGATGGGGATCGCGCCGGGTTCGAGGGGGGACTGGAGCGCCGTGCGTCCGGTCATCGCGTGCAGCGCGCCATGTTTTTCCGAAACGATGACTCCTGTCGAATGAACGGGAGATACCCATGCGCCGGATAGCCTTACTCAAGAATTTCGCCAAGCGCGCCTGCGTGGCTGCGCTGGTTCTTTGTGCCACGTCGGCGTTCGCGCTGGAACAATCCACGGGCGTCGAACCCGATGCCGAACACGAGGCGCTGGTCGCCACACCGAATGCAAGTTCCGGCAGTTGCGGCGTGGAGCGCTGGTCGGTCAAGACCGGCACCGATGCGGACGTGGGTTTGGTGAACCTGACCAATCCGCAGAGCAACACCATTGTCACCATGCGCAGCTGGACGGCGCCGAACCCGATTCCGCCGAACAACCGCGTGTCGCCCTACGAGACCACGACCTGGGTCCTGAATGCGACTCTCGTCGAATACAAGCTCGAAACCGATTCGGACTACCACCTGGTCATCCAGGATGCGTCGGGCACCTCGATGATCGCCGAGATTCCGGATCCGGCCTGCGTCGGCAGCGGCAGCCCGTTCGCCGCCGACATCCAGAACGCGCGCGCGCAGTTCGATGCGAAATACACCGCGACAACGAGTTTCCAGACCGCGAACATTCCCGTGCAGCTCACCGGCGTGGGCATGTTCGATTTCCTGCACGGCCAGACCGGCGTCGCGCCGAACGGCATCGAATTGCATCCGGTGCTGGGCATCGTGTTCAACCCGAGCGGCGGCGGCTCGCCCGATTTCGCGCTCTCGGCATCGCCGCAGAGCGTGAGCGTGAACCAGGGCGCCGGCGCCAGCACGACGGTTGCGGTGACGCCATCGAATGGATTCACCAGCGCCGTGTCGTTCAGCGCCTCGGGCTTGCCGAGCGGCGTGACCGCGGCGTTCAGTCCGGCCAGTTCGACGGCATCGACCACGCTGACCCTGACCGCGGCCAGCACAGCCACCGCGGGCCCCGCGACCGTCACGATTACCGGCACGTCCGGCGGCCTGTCGCATGCCACGACGGTGAATCTCACCGTGGTCGCCAGCGGCGGCGGTGGCGGTTCGTCAGCGGTATACAATTCCACATTGAAGGCGCCGGAGTGCGCCACGGTCGGGGCGTCCTGCGATTCCGGCACCTTGCTGGTCGGACGCGGAACCATGTCCGGCGGCGCGGAACCGAATCAGCCGAACACGATCAATAGCGTCCTGCGCGGACGGCAATTCCGGCACCTTCCATTCGGACGAGTCCAACGATCGCATCGTGATCAGTTCCACCGACGGCGGGCCGTTGACCGCGGGCAGGACCGCGCAGGTCACCGCCACGATATGGGCCTACAGTGCGGCCAATGCGATCGATTTCTACTCCTCGGCGAATGCGAGCAGCCCGACTTGGACATTCTTGAGCTCGATCACCGCGGCTGCAGGCGGAGTGCAGACCTTGTCGACGACGTTCACGTTGCCGGCCGGCGGTTTGCAGGCGGTACGCGCGCACCTGCGCTACAACGGCAGCGCAGCGGCTTGCAGTACCGGCAGCTACGATGAGTCCGACGACCTGGTCTTCGCGGTCTCCTCAGCCGCGCCGGCGCCGGACTTCGGCATCGCCGCCTCGCCGGCGTCGGTGAGCGTGACGCAGGGCGGCAACGGCACCAGCTCGGTGACGATCTCGCCGCAGAACGGATTCAGCGGCAGCGTGGCGCTGAGCGCATCGGGACTGCCGTCCGGCGTGACCGCGTCGTTCAACCCGGCAAGCACGACCGGATCGAGCACGCTGACCCTGAGCGCGAGCAGCACCGCCGCGACCGGCAACGCGACGGTGACGATCACCGGCACGTCCGGGTCGCTGACGCACACGGCGACGCTTGGCTTGACCGTGAATGCCGCCGCGACGGGAGGCACGCCGAGCGCGAACTTCGCGTTCACTACGAGCGGGTTGACGGCCAGCTTCACCGATTCCTCCACCGATGCGGGCGGCTCGATCGGCTCGCATTCGTGGACCTTCGGTGACGGCGGCACGTCCACGGCGACCAACCCGAGCCACACCTATGCGGCGGCGGGCACGTACAGCGTGGCCGAAACCGTGACCGACAGCGTCAACGGCACGTCGAGTTCGAAGACCCAGTCGGTGACGGTGTCTTCCGGCGGCGGTGGCGGCAGCGTCCTGCAGAACGGTGTGGCCGTGACCGGTCTGTCGGCCGCCACGGGCAGTCAGTTGAGCTACACGATGGTCGTGCCCGCGGGCGCCACCGGATTGTCGTTTGCAATATCCGGCGGCACGGGCGATGCGGACCTGTATGTCAAGTTCGGGTCCGCGCCGACGCTGTCGAGCTACGACTGCCGCCCCTACGTCACCGGCAACAGCGAGACGTGCAACATCTCCAACGTTCAGGCCGGCACCTACTACGTGATGCTCAATGCCTATGCCGCGTTCAGCGGCGTTTCGCTGGTCGGCAGTTATGCGGCCGGTGGCGGCGGTGGCGGTGGCTGCACGCCGAGCGGCACGGTGCTGTGCAGCGGCAGCACGGTAACGGGATTGGCGGCGTCGACCGGCAACTGGAGCTCGATCTACTCGATCGTGATTCCGTCGGGTGCGACCCAGCTCACCGTGGCGATCTCCGGCGGCAGCGGCGACGCCGACCTGTACGTGCGCCAGGGTTCGGCACCGACGACGTCGAGCTACACCTGCCGTCCGTACCTGACCGGCAACAGCGAGACCTGCACGATCAGTTCGCCGACGGCGGGCGCCACGTATTACATCGGCGTGCGTGCTTACGCGACGTACTCGGGCGTGACCTTGACGGCGACGATCCCGTAACGATGCGCAGGATCAGGAAGCGGGCCGCCTCGCACGGCCCGCTTCCCGAGTGGAGGGCCGCTTCGTGCGGCCCTCTTTTTTTCAGGCGCCTTCAAAGCGGTTCGCCTCGCGGTTCTTGCGCACGCGTGCCGGATCCCAGACGCGGCCGTTCATGGCGATGTAGACGCCGTCGGGCAAGGCCTGGATCGCGCCGACCGCGCAGCCGATGTTGAACACCGCGTCCGAACCCTGGAAGCGTGCCGGATTCAGCGCGCCGGTCAGCACGATGGTCTTGCCCACGATCCCGGCCAGTGCGCGTGCGGTTTCCACCATGGTGTCGGTGCCGTGGGTGACCAGCACATGCCGGTGCGGCTGCGCGGCGATCGTGCGCCGGATCAAATCCCGGTCGGCGTCGTCCATGTGCAAGCTGTCCTTGCGCATCAGCGCGATCACCTCGAACTCGAAGGCGACGCCGAGCTGCTTGAGGATCTCGCCGATCTGCGGCGCGCCGATCTGGTAGGCGGACTTGTCGTCGAAGTAAATCTTGTCGATCGTGCCGCCGGTGGCGACGATGGTCAGGTGTCTGCACGCATCGAGAAGTCGCGAAGGTGAGAGTGAGGCGCATTCCGAATTGAAGGCGGGCCGCCGGAGCGGAACGTGTACCTGTACGTCTGCATTCAGCGCCGTCGGAATACAGGCGAGCGCAGGCCGTGTCGGCGTAAGTCGCCGCCGCGTGCGTCGGCCGTGGACCGGCGCAGACCGTTCGGCGAAGCGGCGCGCAGCGCCGCGGTTCGGCGTTGGCGCGCGACGCAGGGACATGGCGCGCGAGCAGGGACAGCATCATCGCGCCAATCCGAACGCGAGTTCGCGGCCGCCGGCTTCGAGGCGTTCGCGCTCGCCGGTCGAGGCTTTCTGCAGCCAGTCGGTGATGCGCGTCGCCGCCTCGCGCGCGGCGCGCGCGCAGGGTTCGAGTTCCGGCGCCTGTACCTGCGACAGGATCGTGCGTTGCGCCGAAAGCAGCGGTTGCAAGCCGCCGGCGGCGCGGAACGCGCGCAGGAAATCCAGCGCCTGCACGTTGCTCGCTCCTTCCCAGATCGGCCATACCTGCGCGTCGCGCAGCAGTTGCGGCACGCCGCTGTCTTCGAGGTAGCCGACACCGCCGATGCATTCGCAGGTCTCCGAGGCGATCGCCACGGCGAGCTTGCCGGTCCACAACTTCGCCAGCGGCGTAAGCAGGCGCAACAGGTTTTGCTGCGCCTCGTCGGCTTGCCCCGCCTGCGCGCGGCCGAGCAGTTCGGTCGACGAAGAACACGAGGTGGAACGCCGCCTCGAACTCGGCCTGCATGCCGGCGAGCGTGTCCTGGAACAGCGGCTGTTCGGCGAGCGGCTTGCCGAACACGACGCGGCGGTTCGCGTAGTCGCGCGTCAGCGCAATGCAGCGGCGCATGGTCGCGAGCGCGCCGACCGCGTTCCAGGTGCGCGTGATGTTGAGCACCGGCGCGATCTGGCGCACGCCGAATTTGCGCTTCGCCGACGAGTTCCGCCGGCGTGCCGTTGAGGTGGATTTCGGCGGTCGGCAACTCGCGCGTGCCGAGCTTGTCCTTGAGCCGGTCGATCGACGATGTTGCGCCAGCGCCCGTCCGGCTTGCGCGGTTCGAGATAGAACAGCGCGAGCGCATCGGAGCCGGCCGGCGCACCGGCCGGACGCGCCAGTGCCAGCGCGGCCTGCGCGTTGATCGCGGAAGTGAACCACTTGCGTGCCGTACAGGCGCCAGCGGCCGTTTTCCTCGCGCGCGACGGTTTCCGTGCCGGCCACGTCCGAGCCGCCGGAGTTCTCCGTCATCCATTGGCCGGCGATCCAGAATTGTTCCGGATCGCGGCTGAGGAAGTGCGGCAAGGCGCGATCGATCAGGCGCTGGTTGCCGGACGCCTTCAGCGCGGTCGCCGCGCCGTCGGTCATCGCCAGCGGGCAGGTGTAGAACTCGCTGGCGCAATGGAACAGGTATACCAGTGAAAATTGGTGCACGCGTGCGTGCGCGCCATGCGTCGTTTCGTGGCCGGCGGCGACCAGGCCATGGCGCGCGGCCAGCGGCTGCGCAGCGATCCAGGCCGGAGTCAATTCGATGCGGTCGACGCGTTCGCCCCAGACATCCCACTGCGTCAGTTTCGGTTCGGCGCGTTCGCGCGTCCGCGCCAGCGCCCATGCCGTGGCTGCGTATTCGCCCAGGTCGGTCAGGTCGGATTCGATCGCGCCGAGCACATTGCGCGGCAGCACGCGGCGCAGATAGGAACGCAACACGCGGTCGTCGAGGTATTGATTGCTCAATACCGGAGCGGCTTGCAGAAACGGCATGTCCATGTCTCCGCTGGGATTCTGCGATTATACGCAGACGACAAATCGATGATGAAACCTCTGAAGAACCGTCGCGAGCGATGGCAGGTCGCACGTCGCCAGCGCGCAGAAACCGGAGCATACTTTTGCGTATGTGAGGATTTCGAGCACTGCCGGCGTGTGAGATGTCGAGCGCAGCAGGTTATTCAGAGGTTTTTCGGTGGGCGCTTGTAGTGCCGCGCATCCCATCCAAGCGCGGCGATGACGATCAGCGCCAACACGATTTCGACGCAGGCGAGCGTGCGTATCGGGGGATCGTCCCAGGCCGCGCTGACGCCATGGCAGAAGTAGAACAGGGACACGATGCCGCCGACGAGCACGCCACGACGCAGATTGACAGGCGCGATCAACAAGGCGGGCACGAGCGGCAGCACGGCCAGTGCCAGCGTTGGCCAGTGCTGCGCGGCGGGTGGCGGAAACAGCCAGGCGTGCCAGACGATTTGCAGCACCAGCAGTGCGGCCAGCGCCGCGATGCCGGCATGCAGAATGTTTACGTGCGTCTTCATGTGCCGAGCTTCGCCGCGATTTGCGCCACACGCCGGCCGAGTTTGCGCGCGAGCGTGCGCTCGTCGTCGCTGATCGGGCGGTCGCCAGATGTCCCTGCGACGTGGCTGGCACCATACGGCGAGCCGCCGGTCGTCGTCGTGCTGATCTCCGGTTCGGTGAACGGGATGCCGACGATCAGCGCGCCGTGGTGCAGCAACGGCAACATCATCGAAAGTGGGGTGGTTTCCTGGCCGCCGTGCAGGGTCGAGGTCGAGGTGAACACGGCGGCGGGCTTGCCGACGAGCGCGCCGGACGCCCATTCGGCGGCGGTGGAATCCAGGAAGAACTTAAGCGGCGCGGCCATGTTGCCGAAACGGGTCGGGCTGCCGAGGATGATGCCGGCGCATTCGCGCAGGTCGGCGAGTATCGCATACGGCGCACCCTCGGCGGGTTCGGGCGGCTGCGCGACCTGGGTGACCGGTGCGACCGGCGGCACGCTGCGCAGACGCGCACGCATGCCGGGTACTTCCTCGACGCCGCGCGCGATGTGGCGCGCGAGTTGGGCCACGCTGCCGTTGCGGCTGTAGTAGACAATCAGGATTTCGGCCATCGCTGTCTCGCGGTGATTTGAACTACTATCATCGCATGTTGAAATCGCAACGCCACCGCGCCGCGACCTTCGCGCGCTTCACCGCGCAGCGTTTCCTCGACGAGAACTGCCTGCAAACCGCGGCGGCCCTGGCCTTCACGAGCCTGTTCGCGCTCGTGCCGCTGATCACGGTCGTGCTGGGCATCCTGTCGGCGTTTCCCGTGTACTCGCAGTGGCGTGAATCCATCACGCGCTTCGTCTTCGACAATTTCCTGCCGGCGACCGGCGAGGCCGTGCAGGGCTACTTCACCCAGTTCGCCGACAATGCGAGCAAGGCCACGGCGGTGGGTGTCCTGGTGCTGGTCTTCAGCGCCGTTTCCCTCATGCTGAGCATCGAGGGCGCGTTCAATCGCATCTGGCGCGTGCGCCAGACGCGCCGTGCCGCCACGCGCTTCGCCATCTACTGGACGACGCTCACGCTGGGGCCGTTCCTGCTGGTGACGATGCTTGCGCTCATGTCCTGGGCATTCGCATCGCCCGTTGCCGAAATCGCGGCTGCGAATTCCTGGCTGCGTTCGCATTTGCTGGGCGTCGCGCCGTTCCTGCTGCAATGGCTGGTCCTGACGTTGGCCTATGCGCTGATTCCCAGCTGCGCGGTGCGCCTGCGCCATGCGTCCGTTGCCGCGCTGCTCGTCGCGCTGGCGTTCGAGGCGGCCAAGCGCGGTTTCGTTCTGTATGCGGGGCACAGCTACGAGGAGATTTATGGCGTGGTCGCAGTGGTGCCGCTGTTCATCTTCTGGATCTACCTCGCCTGGATCCTGGTGTTGCTCGGCGCTTCGCTCACGGCTAGCCTGATGGCCTTTGCCGGCCACCTTCGCGAAACCCAGGTGCCGTCGCCGGTGTCCGAATCCGTGCTGGACGATTCCGAATTGGAGAATACCTCATGAAGCTTGCCGCCATCCTCGCCCTCGCATTGTGCTCCGGTGTCGCGTTTGCCGCCGCGCCGAAACCCGCGCTGAGCGTGAAAACGCTCGACGGGGGAACCTTTGACCTGGCCAGCCAACAGGGCAGGTGGGTGATCGTGAACTTTTGGGCGACATGGTGCTCGCCGTGCCTGAAGGAATTGCCGGACATTTCCGCCTTCGTTGCCGCGCACAAGGACAAGGTCGCCGCGATCGGCATGGATTTCGAGGACGCCGACAAGGCCGACATCGAGAAATTCCTCAAGACGCATCCGCTGAGTTTTCCAGTGTCGATGGTCGACGTCGACCATCCACCCAAGGATTTCGGTGCGCCCAAGGGATTGCCGAATACCTACGTGATCGCGCCGGACGGGCATCTGGCGAAGACCTTCCTTGGCCCGATCCAGACCAGGGACCTGCAGGACGTCACTGGAATCCGCTGACTCGTGCCCTGCGCGAAATTCAACGTGCGCGGCCGCGTGCAGGGCGTGGCGTTCCGCGCGCACACGCGCGAGCAGGCGCAGCATCTGGGCCTGACCGGGTACGCGAAGAACCTGCCCGATGGCAGCGTCGAGGTGCTGGCCTGCGGCGATGCTGCGGCGGTGGACGAACTCGAATCCTGGTTGCGGCGCGGCCCGCCCGCGGCGCGGGTGGATGGCATGACGCGGACGAATGTGGATAGGCCGCCGCCGCTTGCTTTCACCACGGCTTAGCGCAGATCAGACTTCCTGAAGTCGCGGTTTGAGGCCAGCCAGATTGCACGGCTTCGTGCGCGCGTCCAATTGTGCACAAAGCAACTTTTCCCAGGCCGTGCGGCAGGCCGAGGTCGAGCCCGGCAGGCAGAACACGAACGTCGCGTTGGCGAGTCCGGCGAACGCGCGCGACTGCAGCGTCGACGTGCCGATTTCCTCGTAGCTGAGCGCGCGGAACATCTCGCCGAAACCGGTCATTTCCTTGTCGAGCAAGCGGCAGCGATCGCTTCAGGTGTGGAATCGCGACCGGTGAAGCCGGTGCCGCCGGTGACGAGAACGCCGTCGACCGCAGGATCGGCGATCCACGCTGCGACGATGGCGCGCACCAGATAGCGGTCGTCGCGCGCGATGCGGCGTTCGTGCAGGCGGTGGCCGGCCGGCGGTAAGCGACGCGCACAGATAGTCGCCGGAAGCGTCGTTCGCCGCGGTGCGCGTGTCCGAGACGGTCAGCACGCACAGGCTCAGGGGAATGAAATGATCGCTCGCGCTCATGCATGTACCTCGAAATCTTCGGCGGCGATACCGCGCTCGCTGCGCTGGAACATCAGCGTGAGCGCTGCCGTGAAGTCGCGCGCATAGCCCGCCATGTCGAACAGGCCGGAATTGCGGCGTGCGTCCTCGACGCGGCCGCGCAACGCCGCGAGCATCGGCGGAAAGCGCGCCAGCTGCACGGCCTTGTCGACGTAATCCTGGTCCGATGTCGCGTTCATCTGCTGCATGCCATGATGGTGGTTGAGGCTGCCGGCCACGCGCGAGGCAAACGTCTGGCCGGGCAGGGTAAGCACCGGGCAGCCCGCCCACAGCGCATCGCAGGCAGTGGTGTGCGCGTTGTACGGATTGGTGTCGAGGAACAGGTCGACGCAGCGGTAGCGCATCAGGTGCTCGGCATGCGGCACGCGCAGCGCGAAAATCAGGCGGCGCGGATCGACGCCGGCGGCGTGCGCGGCGCGGCGCAGGTGCTCGTCGGCGCCGCTGCCCGGCGGCCCGGCGAGCAGCCACAGCACGCTGTCCGGCGCGGCCTTGAGGATCTTCATCCAGCGCGCAAAACTGCGCAAAGTATACTTCCACGCGTGGTTGAAGCAGGCGAAGACGACGGCGCCGTCGGGCAAGCCGTACTGCTTGCGCGGCGACGGATCGTCGAGCATGCGCGTGGTGTCGGACGGCTGGTAGCAGCGCGGCAGGCAGGCGATCTTTTCGCTGTAGTGCGACGCGCTGTTCGGGCGCAATCACGAAGCGGTCGGCGATGAGGTAGTCGCACCACGGCGCGCCGAGCGTGCCCGGATAGGCGAGCCAGTTCACCTGCACGCGCGCCGGGCGCAGGGCGAACAGTTCGGGCCTGGAACCTTCGCAATAACCGTCCAGGTCGATCAGGATGTCGGGCCGGTCCTCGCGCAGCTTGAGCAGCGTGCCGTCGAGCGCGCGCGAGGACAGGTCGCGGAATTCGCCGAATCCGGCCGCGAGGCGCTTGCGCAGCGGACTGCCGTCGTCGGGCGTGGTCGCGTAGCCGATCGTCTGCAGCGGATGCGTGCGCAGGCGTTCGATCAATTCCACGATCAGCAACGCGGTCGGATGCTGGCCGAATCCGGCCGAAACGAAACCCACGCGCAGCGGACCTTCGTGCCGGCCGTGCGGACGCGGTCCCAACCGGTTCTGCAGCGGCTCGATCTCGAGTTCGCGCTGGGCGGCGAACGTGCGCGCACAGGCCAGCTGCTGCGCCGGCGTGGTGTCTTCCACCAGCATGGAGAACGGCGTGATGCCCGGGGCGTTGGCATCGATGCCGGCGATAAGGTGCCGCGACAGCGGCGGCAGCGCGCGCCAGTCGCACAGGCGCCGGTGCAGATACGCCAGTTGCGACAGCGCCGCGAAATGATCCGGCACCAGCGCCAGGCACGCCTCGAATGCGCGCACCGCCGCGGCGAAGCGGCCTTCCTTGTCCTCGCCGAGGCCGAGCTGGTACTGGTATTGCGGGTTCGACGGCGCCAGTCGCGCGGCCTCGCGCCACGCCGCCACGGCGCCGGGCTTGCGCGCCGCGTCGAGCACGTTGCCGAGCACGAAGTGTGCGTCCGCCCAATGCGGCGTCAGCTGGACCGCACGCTGCGCGCTCGCCTCGGCGCGACTGAGCTGGCGCACGGAAAGCAGGGCCGCGGCCTGGTTGACCCAGGCGCGCGCGTAATCCGGGCGCTGCGAGATCGCCTTGGAAAAGCATTCGGCCGCGCCGTAATAGTCGCCGCGCGCATCGAGCAGGCTGCCGAGGTTGTTCAGGGCCGCGGCGTGGTGCGGCGACAGGGTCAGCGCATGGCGCAGGGCGCGCTCGGCCTCGCCGAATTCGCGCTGTGCCGTATGCAGGCTGGCCAGGTTGCACCAGTTCTCGACCGATTGCGGCGCGAGTTTCAGGGCCTGGTCCAGCGCACGCCGCGAGACGTCGAATTCGCCCTGTTGCAGGGCGCAAACGCCCGACAATCGCCATAGCTCCGGCTGCTCCGGATAGCGCCGCAACAGGATTTCGGCGCGGGCCCGCGCCGGGCCCGAGTTCGCCCTGCGACAGCAGTTCGATCAGTTCCGTCAAACCCTGGCTGAGTGCGGGATCAAAGCTCATGGCGCAGTCCGCGGCGGATGCGCATGTTGCCACAAAGCATCGGATTACGTCGAAAGCGCCTGCATCTGCTCCGCCTGGAATTCCTGCGCCAGCGGATCGAGCAGGGCGTCGAGATCGCCATTGAGGATTTCCGGCAGGCGATGCAGGGTCAGGCCGATGCGGTGGTCGGTGACGCGGTTTTGCGGGAAGTTGTAGGTGCGGATTTTCTCGCTGCGGTCGCCGGAACCGACTTGCAGCCGTCGGCTGTCGGCCTGGGCCGCGCTTTGCTTGGCGCGCTGTTCGTCGAGCAGGCGCGCTTTGAGCAGCGACAGTGCGCGAGCGCGATTCTTGTGCTGGCTGCGCTCGTCCTGGCATTCCACGACGATGCCACTGGGCAAGTGCGTGATGCGGATCGCCGAGTCGGTCTTGTTGACGTGCTGGCCGCCGGCGCCGCTGGCGCGGAACGTGTCGATCTTGAGGTCGGCGGGATTCAACTCGACGTCTTCGATCTCATCCATCTCGGGCAGGATCGCCACCGTCGCCGCCGACGTGTGGATGCGGCCCTGCGCCTCGGTCGCCGGCACGCGCTGCACGCGGTGCGCGCCGGACTCGAACTTCAGGCGCGCGAACACGCCCGTGCCTTCGATGCGCGCGACGATTTCCTTGTAGCCGCCGTGCTCGCCGGGATTCGACGACAGGATTTCCACGCGCCAGCCGCGCGACTCGGCGTAGCGCGCGTACATGCGGAACAGGTCGCCGGCAAAGATCGCGGCCTCGTCGCCGCCGGTGCCGGCGCGAACTTCGAGGAAGATGTTGGCGTCGTCGCGGTCGTCCTTGGGCAGCAGCAACACGTTCAATTCGCGTTCCAGCGTTTCGCGACGGTTCTGCAATGCCGACGATTTCGGATTCGGCCAGTTCGCGCAAGTCGGGATCGTTGAGCATGGCGCGTGCGGATGGCCAGCGCTTCTCCGGCCGCATCGAAGCGCGCCAGCATGTCCGCCAGCGGCTGCAACTGCGCGTATTCGCGCGAAAGGTCGCGGAAACGGCCGGCGTCGTTGGCGGCATCGGGTTGCGCCAGCAGCAGGGCGAGTTCCTGATGGCGCTCGGCAAGGGATTCGAGCCGGCGCCGGATCGACGGCATCATGCGTCCGTATCCGTGCCGTCGGCATCGAACAGGCGCTCGGCGGCGCGCAGCAGTCGTCGTCGCCGCGCAACGCGGCCGCGCGCAGGTTCGCGCTCGGCGCGTGCATTAATTTGTTGGTGAGCGTGTGCGCAAGATAGTCCAGCGCCTGCTCCGGCGTGCGCCCGTTCGCGAGCAGGGCGCGTGCGCGCGCCAGCACTTCGTCGCGCCGGTTTTCGGCGGCATGGCGCAACTGCGGCAGCGGATTGCCGCTGTCCAGTGCGCGGCGCCAGGCGAGCGTAATGCGCCACCGACAGGTCGATAAGCGCGTCGGCTTGGGCAGCGGCCTCCTGGCGCGAGCGCAGGTTCGCATCGACCGCCTGGCGCAGGTCGTCGATGGTGTAAAGGTATACATCTTCCAGCGCGGAAACTTCCGTTTCGATGTCGCGCGGCACGGCGAGGTCGACGAGGAACATCGGCCGGCGCCGGCGTGCGGCAATCGCATCGGCGACCATCGCGCGCGTCAGCACCGGCTCGCGCGCCGCGGTGGAACTGATCACGATGTCGGCTTCGGCCAGATGCCGCGGCAGGTCGGCCAAGCGTGATGGCGTAGCCGGAAAAACGCCCGGCCAGCGCCTGCGCGTTTTCCAGCGTGCGGTTGGCGACGATGAGGCGCCGCACGCGCGATTCGGCCAGATGGCGCGCGGCCAGCTCCATCGTTTCGCCCGCGCCAATCAGCAGCACGCAGGCCTCGCCCAGAGTCGGCGAACAGGCGTTCGGCCAGGCGCACCGCGGTGAACGCTACGGAAACCGGATTTGCGCCGATGCGCGTTTCGGTGCGCACGCGCTTGGCCACGGCGAAGGTCTGTTGCAGCAGGCGTTCCATCGGCGCGCGCAGGGTGCCGGCATCGCGCGCGAGCTGGTAGGCGTCCTTCACCTGGCCGAGGATCTGCGGCTCGCCGAGCACCATCGAATCCAGGCCCGTGGCGACGCGGAACAGGTGGCGCACGGCGGCGTTGTCCGCATGCCGGTACAGGAACTCGTCGAGCCGGCGCGCGTCCAATTCATGATGGCCCAACAGCCATGCGCGCGGCACGGTTTCGGCGCCGCTTTCAACGTCCACATACAACTCGGTGCGGTTGCAGGTGGACAGGATCAGGGCCTCGTTCACGCCGGCCTGACGCGCCAGGTCCGACAATGCCTCCAGCATGGTTTCGGGCGCGAACGCCACCTTTTCGCGCACCGGCAGCGGTGCGGTCTGGTGGTTGAGTCCGAAGGCGAGCAGGGTCATGTCGGCTAAACTACGACGAATCGGCGATATCGACTGGAAACCTCGATGACAACATTGTACCGCCTTGGCCCCGCCGTCTTTGTGGCCATCCTGGCCGGATGCGCCAGCCAGCCGGCGCGGCGCCAGTCCGCGTCTTCGCCGCCGCCGCATCTGGCCGTCGCGCCGGTGACCTGCCGACGAGGATGTGCTCGCGATGAAACTCGCCGGCCAGTTCGCGCTGGAAAGCGGCGATGTCGCCAAGGCGGCACATGAATTCGCGCGCGCCGCTGCGCTTGGCAGCGATGCCGATCTCGCCGACGAGGCGGTGGAAGTGGCGATCGCCGCCAGGGATTGGGACCTGGCGCGAACCGGCATCGCGCGTTGGCAGCAATTGCGTGCGGACGATCCCGCGCTATGGCAGGCGCGCGCCAGCGTCGCCTTGCACGATGGCAAGCCCGATGTCGCGTTGGAAGATTTGCGACGTTTGGCGCAGCAGTCCGATGGCACGGGCTGGAGCGCCATCGGTCGCGTCCTCATCGCGTCCGCGGACAAGCAACAAGCCGGCAAGCTGCTGCGGGAATTGGCGACGCCAGAGGCACTCGGCAAGAAATCCAAGACCTGGATCAGTGCGAGCCAATTGGCCGATCATTTGGGCGCCGACGCGCTGGCGGGTACTTTGGCAAAGGATGCCATTACCCGTTTCGGCGATGCGCCGGCCTACGTCTGGGGCGCGGAATTCAAGCTCAAGGGCGGCGACAAAGCCGGCGCGAATGCACTTTTTGTCGAAGCGCTCAAGCGCAACACCGGCGACACGCATCTGCGCGTGGCCTATGCGACCGTGCTCGGACAAATGGGCGAGAATGCCGAGGCGGCGAAGGTGCTCGCAACCGGCAAGCAGGACGACTACAGCTACTCCGCGCGCGCCGCTTATGCCGCGCGCGCAAATGACAAGACGCTGATCGCGCCGCTGTACAAGGAACTGCTCGCCGACAAGGCGCCGCGCAACGGCACGCGCCTGAACCTGCTCGGCGAATTGGCCGAACTGCTCGAGCACAAAGCCGAGGCGCTGGCGTGGTACGAAAAGGTTCCGGCCGACGACGACCATTGGCCGCAGGCGCAATTGCGCACCGCCTTGCTGCTCGATCAGACCGGGCACACGGCGCAGGCGCTGGACCTGCTGCACGAGTTGCAGGCGCGCAGCGGCGACGACGACCGGCAGGTTGGCGATGCCTTCCTGATGGAAGCCGAAATCCTCGACCGGCGCAAGCGCGGCGAGGAAGCTGTCGCCGTCTACGATCGCGGCCTGCAGGCGCTGCCGGACGATCCGCGCCTGCTCTATGCGCGCGCCTTGCTCAATGGCGACCTCGATCGCGTCGATGCCTCGGTGCGCGACCTGCGCCGGTTGCTGGCGTTGCAACCGGGCAACGCCGACGCGCTCAATGCGCTGGGCTACACGCTCGCCGACCGCACCCGCGATCAGGCCGAGGCGCTAAAGCTCATCGAAAAAGCGCTGACATTGAAACCCGATGAGCCGGCGATCATCGACAGCATGGGCTGGGTGCAATACCGGCTCGGCAACTCGAACAAGCAATCAACGCCTGCGCACGGCGTACGCGAAACAGCCCGACCCGGAAATCGCCGCGCATCTGGGCGAGGTGCTGTGGGTCTCCGGCCAAAAGGACGAAGCGAAGAAAGTCTGGGCGCAGGGACAGAAGAAGGATGCGAAGAACAAGGTGTTGCTGGAAACGATCAAACGTCTGGAATCGTGACGTATACGTTTCTACAATTTTCCGTGCGCTTCGTTCTGGCACTGACGTTGCTCACGCTCGCCGCCTGCGCGCCCATGCGCGTGCGCGAGACGCCCGCTACGCTGGCCGCACAACAGGCGCGCGAGGCGAAGCTGGCGCCTCTGACGCACTGGAACGTTGCACGCGCATATCGGCGTGTCCAACGGCCGCGACGGCGGCAGCGGCGACCTGACATGGGAACAGAACGGCGAGGCTTTCCGCTTCACCGTGCGCGCGCCGGTCACGGGCAAGACCTGGACGCTCAGCGGCGATGCCGGCCACGCCGTGCTCGAAGGCGTCGATCCGCAACCGGATACGGACACCGACGCGCAACGCCTGCTGCACGATCGCCTGGGCTGGGACGTGCCGCTCGCCGATTTGCGCGCCTGGGTGCGCGGACTGCGCGCGTCTGGATCGCCGGCGTCCGTGCAATACGACGCAGCAGAATCTTCCCGCCGTGATCGAACAGGACGGCTGGCGCGTGGAATACCGCGACTGGTTCGCCGACCGCGATCCGCCGTTGCCGAGCAAGGTGTTCGCGAGCCGCGGCGATGCGCGCGTGCGGATGGCGATCGAAAGCTGGAACGTCGATGACTGACGCGTGGACCGCCTGGCCCGCGCCGGCCAAGCTCAACCTGTTCCTCCACATCGTCGGTCGCCGCGCGGACGGTTATCACCGTTTGCAGACCATGTTCCAGTTGCTCGATTGGGGTGACGCGATCCGCTTGCGCGTACGCGAGGATGGTGTCGTCGCGCGCATGGCTGGATTGGAAAATATCGTTGCCGGAGGACGATCTGGCCGTGCGCGCGGCGCGGGCTTTGCAGTCCGTCAGCGGCAGCAAATTTGGCGCGGACATCGCCGTGGAAAAGCGCATTCCGACGGGCGCAGGTTTGGGCGGCGGCAGTTCGGATGCCGCGACGGTACTGGTGGCGTTGAACGTGCTGTGGAATACGCGATTGTCGGAAGACGCACTGGCCGAAATCGGCCGCGGGCTCGGCGCGGACGTACCGGTGTTCGTGCGCGGTCGCTCGGCCTGGGCTGAAGGCGTGGGCGATGAATTGACGCCAGTGGATTTGCCGGCGCGATGGTTCGTCGTCGTCGATCCCGGCGTGGCGGTGCCGACCGCGCGAGTTGTTCCAGGCCCCTGAATTGACTCGCGACACGCCGCCGACGACAATATCGCGCTTCCTCGTCGGCATGGAAACGGCGAACGCATTCGCGCCCGTGGCGCGTGGGCGTTTTCCGCAGGTCGCGGCGGCGCTGGATTGGCTCGGCCGTTTCGGCGACGGCGCGGCTTTCCGGCAGCGGCGGTTGCGGATTCGTCGCGGTGGAATCGCAGCGCGAGGCGCATGCCATCGTCGCCGAATGTCCGCCGCAGTTCCGCGCCTGGACGGCGCGCGGCGTGAACCGTTCACCGCTGCACGAAGCGCTGGAAAATCATCGCAAGGATTGACTTGACGCAGGATGCGTCAGCGCAGCGGCTTTTTGCGCTGCGGGAAACGTGACGCGGCTTTGCCGCGGCCGTTTCCGCGAAAGTCGGGCAGGAGCCCGATCTTTCGCCAGGACATTTTGTGGGCCGTCGCCAAGCGGTAAGGCACCGGGTTTTGATCCCGGCATCCGCAGGTTCGAATCCTGCCGGCCCAGCCATTTCCCGGAATCGCGACAAAGGTATTGGCGCAGGATGCGTCAGCGCTGCGGCATTTGCGCTGCGGAAAACGAACTAAACCCGTCGCACGCGATCGCGGTACTTGCGCACGTTGTTCCCGTCGATTTGCGATTTGGTTGTCCCCTTGACCTCGCCAACCTTCGCGTCCTCGCCGACGACGGGCTTGGCCTCGAGGCTGGCCTTGTGCTCGAAGTCGTACGACTTGTCGGTGTTGCGGTAATAGCGGTAGAGCATCCAGTACAAGCCGGTCGCCCCGGCCGGGCCGAGCAGCAAGATGCCGAGTCCGCCGTCGCTCATGACGAATGCCCCATAAACCAGAGTGCGATGGTTTCGAGAAAGGTGCCGACGGTCAGGGCGGCGAGCAGTAGCTTCCACTGCTGCACCGGCACGCTGCCCATCGTCTGACCGGTGCGGCCATTGACCGCGATATAGTGCAACATGCCGCCGTTGCTGCCTGGCTGGTGGTAGGAATACAGCCACACCGGCAGGTACATCGACAGCCAGCGCGTGCCGTGCACTTCGATGTGTTCCTGTTCCCAGCGCACGCCGCGGTCGTAGCGCTTCACGGAAGCCTCGACCTCGGCGCGGGCGATCGACAGCAGTTCGTCTTCCAAACGCGGACGCAGGCCGTCGACGTCCTGGTCGCGTTTTTCCGAAGAAAAACCCGCGAGATAGGAAGCATTCCATTTCACCGCGTTCTTGGTGTCGAACGGCAGGATCGCGTTGATGATGTTGTTCGTGTTGACGCGCGTGTCGAGGTTGCCGCGTGTCGCGGAAGATTCGAGCGGAAGATCGTCCACAGTGAAATCGACGTGCCGGCTCAGCCGGTACACGTCGGCGTCGTAGTACGTCGTCTTGTTGTTGTCGCTGCCGCGCTCGTAACGTCGCGTCTCGATCTCGCCCTGGCCAGCGACTTCGGCGCTCACGTTGCCGTCGACGATCATGTACGGCAAGTACACTCCGACGACATTCTCCGGCGTGAACTGCTCCTTGAATTCCTTCAGCGCGAACAACTGCCGCTTGCCGACGAACTGACGGATGCGCGCGACTGCATCGTCCTTCTCGATGTGGAACGACAGCACCGCATCGGGCACCGCGCCGTTCGGGATCTGCTCGTTCACGCCGAGCACGTGGCGGCACCAATGGCAACGCGCGGTCATCGCGTTGGCGGTGTTGATGGTCACCTCAGCGCCGCAGCCGGGGCACTTGAACGTGAGCAGGCTCGCCGTGTCGGCCTGGATATCCTTCGCGCCGGAAGCGACGACCGTGCCCTCAAGCTTGTCGATGCCTTCGCCGAGCCCGTATTGCTCCTCGACGCGGGCGCTGGACCATTCATTGCGACAGTAAAGGCAGACCAACAGGTCGGTGCCGGGCTTCTGCCGGATATCGGTCGAGCCGCATTTCGGGCAGCGGTTGGCGCCGTCCTTGAGCTCGGCGGACGCGGTGTCGATCGCCGTCGGGTCCGGTGCGGTCAACTCGTCGTGTATCGGCGGTGGCAGTGTCGCCGGGTCGATCGGAAAACTTCCCGGCGCCGGCGGCACGTCCTGCGGCGATCCCGGCCCGGTGTACGGGGGCGGCTTGGTGGCTGACATTGTTTAAGCGAATCCTGAGCGCTTACAGGCCGAGCGCCTTGGCCTTGAGCGCGTCGTAGTCGGCCTGCGTGATGAGGCCGGCGTCGAGCATCTGCTTGGCCTTGGTCAGCTTGGCGACGGGGTCGTCGGCGGCCGGCGCCGCAGGCGGGGCAACCGGCTGCTGCAAACCGGCCATGCCGCCCATCATGCCCGAGGCCATGCCGATTCCCATCATGCCGGCAGCGCCACCATGCTCGCCCGCCGCCTGCATGCCCGCCGCAACCGAGGCCTGCAGGTTGGAGTTGCCGCGCGCGCCCGACAGCGCGTCGGCGCGCTGCACGGTCTTGAGCAGCTCCCGCGTGTTGGCGTCGTATTCGATCGAGACGATCGCGGTCTTGACGATGGCGAGGCCGCGATCTGATTTCCATTGGTAGGCCTTTTCGACCGCCTCGGACAGGCTCTGCGCGAAGCCGATCGAATCCTGCTGCAATTTGGCGATGCGGTTGCCCTTGGCCGGATCGTTCGAGTACAGGCTGAACGCTGGCGCGAGCGAGCCGACCACCTCGTTGAAGAGCTGGTCCGCGGCGGGATTGTCCATGTCGGTGAAATCAAAAACCTTGCCCGGCTGCATGTACGTGGCTGGCACGAAGTTCTTCACGAACAGGATCGGATCGACGATTTTCATCGTGTAGGAACCGCGTGTCACCGCGCCGACCTGCGTGTTCAAGAACTTGTCGTCCCAGTAGATTTCGGACTGCGTGCCGAAGCGGTTGTCCGGCAGTTCCTTCAGCGAGACGAAGAAAGCAGCCTGCTGCGAACCCGGCTGGCCGCCGAACTTGAACCGCTCCCAGGACTGCTTGATGAGCGATTCGACGAGGCCGCCGCCGGAAAAGATCGACTTCGAGTTGATGTCGTCCGATTTCCATTCGTAGCCGCCCGCCTGCGCGGCGAGGCCGGTGATCGCGCCGTCCTGGAACAGCAGCAGGCCGTAGCCTTCCGGCACGACGATCTTCGAACCGTTAGTGATGATGTTGGAAGAACCCTTCGTGTTCGCGCCGCGCCCGGCATTGGTACCGCGCGGCATCGCGGAGAAAAGCGCGGCGGTCGGCGGCAGGCCGTCCGGAATTGTGTAGAAGTCCTTCCACTGGTCGGCGAGCGCGCCACCGACCGAACCCACCACTGCCTGAACAAGACCCATGACGTCTCCGATATTCGTGGCGAGGCGCATGCCCCCGACGCGAGGGGAAACTACACCATCGCTCATGGCAAGGCCATAGACCGCGGTAACCGGAGCTGTATCGGTCGACAGCATGCACGCCATCGGCGCTGCCGGCCGCAATGTACCGAAATACGACATCATCAACCGCCACCGATATCGCCAACATCTCGGCCTATCCAGCCACGCTCAAGCCGTAAGTTGCGAGGGCCGGCGCCGGCGTCGCCGACCGCACAACTGGTGCGTAGCGGCCGCCTTGCTCCCGCCCGACGGCGCACGCGGCACATTGGCCGCAGCCGGAACGCGGGCGGGCAATTGCGCATTTCCGTGTTATCATTTTCGGCTGCTTGTGGAGCTGATTACTCCGTAGTGCGTTGATTTTGCGGTTGGAATTGCGCGTCCTCCGTCGGGAGCAGGGTGTGAACACGGCCAATTCAGCGGGATTCACCGGCAGTTACGCGCGCGAGAGCGAGGAGCGCGGCTTGCTGGTGTTCAGCGGCAACGCCAACCGCGCGCTGGCGCAAGCGGTTTGCCACGAGCTGAACGTGCCGCTCGGCAAAGCGCTTGTCAGCCGGTTTTCCGACGGCGAGGTCCAGGTCGAGATCGAGGAAAACGTGCGTCGCCAGGAAGTGTTCGTGATCCAGCCGACTTCGGCGCCGACTGCGGACAACTTCATGGAATTGCTGGTCATCGTGGACGCGCTCAAGCGCGCCTCGGCAGCCAGCGTGACCGCGGTGCTGCCGTATTTCGGTTACGCCCGGCAGGATCGGCGCACACGCTCGGCGCGCGTGCCGATCACGGCCAAGGTGGCCGCGAAGATGATCGGCACGGTCGGTACCGACCGCGTATTGACGGTGGATCTGCACGCCGACCAGATCCAGGGTTTTTTCGATATCCCGGTGGACAATGTATACTCGTCGCCCGTTTTGCTGGCCGACATCTGGCGCTGCCACGGCGGCAGCGACCTGATCGTGGTCAGTCCCGACGTCGGCGGCGTGGCCAGGGCAAGGGCTTTGGCCAAGCGCCTGGACGACGCGGATCTGGCGATCATCGACAAGCGCCGGCCGCGGCCGAACGAGGCCACGGTGATGAACATCATCGGCGACGTGAAGGATCGCGTCTGCGTGCTGATCGACGACATCGTCGATACCGCCGGCACCCTGTGTGCGGCGGCGGCGGCGCTGAAGAAAAATGGCGCGCGCAAGGTGGTGGCGTACTGCACGCATCCGGTGTTGTCCGGCGCGGCGATCCAGAACATTTCCGGATCGCAGCTCGACGAACTGGTGGTGACGGACACCATCGCCTTGGCGGACGCGGCGCGCGGTTGCGCGAAAATCCGCCAACTCAGCGTGGCGGAATTGCTCGGCGAGACGATCCGGCGCATCGCGTTCGGCGAGTCTGTCAGCAGTTTGTACGTGGATTGACGATTCGGTTTCTACTCTCCTGGTCGCGGGAGAGTCTTTCACCGCCGCGAGGCGGATCACTGCAAAAGAAGGCAAGTCATCATGGCAACGATTCATGAAATTCCGGCGGAAACCCGCAAGGACGAAGGCAAAGGTGCGAGCCGCCGCCTGCGTACCACGGGCAAGGTGCCGGCGATTGTTTACGGCAGCACCGATGCTCCGGCGAGCATTCAGCTCGAACACAACACGGTGTGGCTGGCATCGCAGCACGAGTGGTTTTACTCGGCGATTCTCGACCTCAAGCTCGACGGCAAGACGCAGAAGGTGCTGCTGCGCGACATGCAGCGTCATCCGTTCAAGGCGCAGCTGCTGCATCTGGACTTCCAGCGCGTGGATGAGAACAAGGCGATTCGCATCCGCGTGCCGCTGCACTTCCTGAATCAGGAAACTTCGCCGGCCGGCAAGATGGCGGGCATCCTGATTTCGCACGCGCTGAACGACGTGGAAATCTCGTGCCTGCCGAAGGACCTGCCGGAGCACATCGAAGTCGATTTGTCCGAACTCAAGGTTGGCGACATCGTCCACCTGTCGGCGCTCAAGCTGCCGAACGGCGTGGAAATTCCGGAATTGCGCCTGGGCAAGGAGCACGACGCGGCCGTGGTCACCGCGCAAGAGATGAAGCAGGAAGTCGAAGTGGCTCCGGTCGTCGAGGCGGCTGGCGCTACTGGCGCGGCACCTGCGGCCGGCGCCACCGGTGCGGCACCTGCGGCTGGCGCGGCGGCTCCCGCGGCAGCGAAGAAAGACGAGAAGAAGTAAGCGTTTCGCGCATCCTCCCCCGCGCAGACGGGGGAGGATTCTTGCGATATTTCCGCGATGGCCGGCTTGCGCCTACTCGTCGGCCTCGGCAACCCCGGGGCCGAACATCTGCGAACCCGGCACAACGCCGGGTTCTGGCTCGTGGATGCGCTGGCGCGGCGCGAGGGCGTGCGCTTCGGCTTGGAAACGAAGCTGCACGGCGAGACGGCGAAGGTCGTCCTCGATGGCCAGCCGTTGCTCCTGCTCAAGCCGACCACGTTCATGAACAAGAGCGGCATCGCGGTCGCGACGGCGTTGCGCTACTGGAAGATCGCGCCGGAAGAAATGCTTGTCGCGCACGACGATCTGGATCTGCCGCCCGGCGCGGCGCGGCTGAAGTTCGACGGCGGCCACGGCGGGCAGAATGGATTGCGCGACATCTTCGCGCATCTCGGACACGGCGAGTTCCATCGGCTGCGGCTTGGAATCGGCCATCCGGGCCACAAGGATCGGGTCACGCCATGGGTGCTCGGGCGACCCGGTAAGGCGGACGAGGACGCGATTCTCGGCGCGGTCAGCGCGGCGCTCGACGTATTGCCGCTCGCGGTCGCAACGAAGGTGAAGTTTCAACGAAGCCGATGAAGCGCCTGCACACTCCGTCACAGGAATAATGATCGAACTCGGAGTAATGGGTATCAAATGCGGCATCGTCGGCTTGCCGAACGTCGGCAAGTCCACGCTTTTCAACGCGCTCACAAAAGCGGGAATCGCCGCGGCGAATTTTCCGTTCTGCACGATCGATCCGAATATCGGCGTTGTGCCGGTGCCCGATCCGCGCCTGAACCAGCTTGCGGAAATCGTCAAGCCGCAGAAATTGGTACCCACGGCGGTCGAATTCGTCGACATCGCCGGCCTCGTCGCCGGCGCCTCGAAGGGCGAAGGCCTCGGCAACAAGTTCCTCGCGCACATCCGCGAGGTCGATGCGATCGCGCACGTCGTGCGCTGTTTCGAGCATCCGGACATCGTGCACGTCGCCGGCAAGATCGATCCGATCGCCGACATCGAGACGATCGACACCGAACTGGCTTTGGCGGACCTCGAATCCGTGGACAAGGCTTTGCAGCGCGTCGAGCGCGCGGCCAAGGCCAACGACAAGGAAGCGCTGGCGAAGCGGCCTGTCCTGCAGAAACTCGCGACGGGACTCAACGAAGGCAAGTCCGCGCGCAGCCTGGGTCTGGACGACGACGAAAAAGCGCTGGTGCGCGACCTGTTCCTGCTCACGCTCAAGCCGTTGATGTACATCGCCAACGTCAAGGAAGACGGTTTCGCGAACAATCCGCACCTGGACAAGGTGCGCGCGCGCGCTGCCGCCGAAGGCGCGGAAGTGGTGCCGGTGTGCGCGGCGATCGAGGAAGAACTCTCGCAGCTCGACGACGCCGACCGCGATGCGTTCCTCAAGGACATGGGTCTGGACGAGCCCGGGCCTGAATCGCGTGATCCGCGCGGCGTATAAACTGCTCGGCCTGCAAACGTATTTCACCGCCGGCGAAAAGGAAGTGCGCGCGTGGACGGTCAAGCGCGGCTCCACCGCGCCGCAGGCCGCAGGCGTCATCCACACCGATTTCGAGCGCGGCTTCATCCGCGCCGAAACCGTCGCCTACGACGATTTCATCAAGTACAAGGGCGAGAACGGCGCCAAGGATGCGGGACGCCTGCGACTGGAAGGCAAGGAATATCTCGTCAAGGAAGGCGATGTGCTGCATTTCCGCTTCAATGTTTGATACTTTCCGGCTTTCATCTGCACGGAGGTCACCATGCCCGGCCACGATCGTGAAGTGAAGCTGAGTTTCCTCGCCCAGCCGACGGACGTGAATTTCTCCGGCAAGGTGCACGGCGGCTTCGTGATGAAGTGGATCGACCAGGCCGGCTATGCCTGTGCCGTGGGCTGGAGCGGCATGAACTGCGTCACCGTGGCGGTGGGCGGCATCCGCTTCGTGCACCCGATCTGCATCGGCGACATGGTGACCGTGCATTGCCAGCTCATCTACACCGGCAATACCAGCATGCATTTCAGCGTCGACGTCCTGGCGCGCAAACTGAGCACTGGCGCCGAGGTGCTGGCTACCCATTGCGTGATCGTGATGGTGGCCGTCGACGCTGCCGGCAAGCCGACCCCCGTGCCGAAATGGCTGCCGGTCAGTGAAGACGACAAGGCCCTGGCGGCCTACGCGCAGAAGCTGATGGAACTGGACAAGAACATCGAGCAGGAAATCGCCCGTTACCGCGACGCGGCGCATTTGCCGGCCACAAACTAGGCCCCGCCTAGCATTTTCCATGCCGCCTTGACAACGGGTGGCCTCGGAAACGAAAATAGGCGGCTCCGTGCGGAGAAGTATTCGAGTACATGAAACGTCAGGCAGAAACGTCTGGCGTTTTTCCGCGTCGCTGGCAGTTCAGGTCAACGAGAGGTAACGAACAGGAAATCCTGGAGGGATACCCAAGCGGCCAACGGGGGCAGACTGTAAATCTGCTGGCTCATGCCTTCGGTGGTTCGAATCCACCTCCCTCCACCACAATTCAATTCAAGGCGAGAGACAGAGCGGGAGTAGTTCAATGGTAGAACTGTAGCCTTCCAAGCTACTAGTGCGGGTTCGATTCCCGTCTCCCGCTCCATTGAACACTGCTGCATGGAAAAATAGTTGAGACGTCCAGCATGGATGCTGGTCGGTTCCTGGCCGTCATGGAGGACGGCAGAAATACAACGCTCACGTAGCTCAGTCGGTAGAGCACCTCCTTGGTAAGGAGGAGGTCGTTGGTTCGATTCCAATCGTGAGCACCATGATTTTTGCATTCATCAAAACTTGAACTCTTCAATCTTTCAGAGGTTTTCGCCATGGCAAAGGGCAAATTCGAACGCACCAAGCCGCACGTGAACGTGGGGACGATCGGGCATGTGGACCACGGCAAGACGACGCTGACGGCGGCGCTGACGAAGGTGGGTGCGGAGCGTTTTGGCGGCGAGTTCAAGGCCTATGACCAGATCGACGCGGCGCCGGAAGAGAAGGCGCGCGGGATCACGATTTCGACCGCGCACGTGGAATACGAGAGCCCGAAGCGTCACTACGCGCACGTGGACTGCCCGGGACACGCGGACTACGTGAAGAACATGATCACGGGAGCGGCGCAGATGGACGGCGCGATCCTGGTGTGTTCGGCGGCGGACGGCCCGATGCCGCAGACGCGCGAGCACATTCTGCTGTCGCGCCAGGTGGGCGTGCCGTACATCGTGGTGTACATGAACAAGGCGGACATGGTCGACGACGCGGAGCTGCTCGAACTGGTCGAGATGGAAGTGCGCGACCTGTTGACCAAGTACAACTTCCCGGGCGACAAGACGCCGATCATCAAGGGATCGGCGCTGAAGGCGCTGGAAGGCGACCAGTCGGAGATCGGCGTGCCGTCGATCATCAAGCTGGTGGATGCGCTGGACAGCTACATTCCGGAGCCGGTGCGCGTGCTGGACAAGCCGTTCCTGCTGCCGGTGGAAGACGTGTTCTCGATCTCGGGCCGCGGCACCGTGGTGACGGGTCGTGTGGAGCGCGGGATCGTGAAGGTGGGCGACGAAATCGAGATCGTGGGCATCAAGCCGACGACGAAGACGACGTGCACGGGCGTTGAGATGTTCCGCAAGCTGCTGGACGAAGGAAGAGCCGGCGACAACGTGGGCGTTTTGCTGCGCGGCACCAAGCGCGACGAAGTGGAGCGCGGCCAGGTGCTGTGCAAGCCGGGTTCGATTACTCCGCACACGGACTTCGAATCGGAAGTGTACGTGCTGAGCAAGGAAGAAGGCGGTCGTCATACGCCGTTCTTCAAGGGCTATCGTCCGCAGTTTTATTTCCGCACGACGGACGTGACGGGCGCGGTGGAGTTGCCGGCGGGCGTGGAGATGGTCATGCCGGGCGACAACATCAAGATGGTGGTGAGCCTGATTCACCCGATCGCGATGGAAGAGGGCCTGCGTTTCGCGATTCGCGAAGGCGGCCGTACCGTCGGCGCCGGCGTCGTGGCGAAGATCATCAAATAAGATCGGCATCAAGTAACAAACACACGCCAGTAGCTCAATTGGCAGAGCAGCGGTCTCCAAAACCGCAGGTTGGGGGTTCGAGTCCCTCCTGGCGTGCCAGTTGAAGCTCCATTAGGAAGTCCGGCATGGATGCCGGGTTGATCTTCGCATTCAGGGAGGAACGCATAAATGAAACCAGGACGGCCAAGAGGCCCATGAACGTCAAGGCAGAACAAGTAAGCGGCAACACAGCCGCCGATATCGTGAAACTGACGCTGGCGCTGATCGTGCTGGCGGCGGGCGTGGTGGCGTATTACTGGTTCAACGCCCAGCCGTCGTGGCAGCGCCTGCTGATGTTGATCGGCGGTTTCGTGGTCGGTTTCGCGATCGGCTATCCGACGCACAGCGGCCGCCAGCTCAGGGAATTCCTGAGCGAGTCGGTTTTCGAGATGCGCAAGGTGGTGTGGCCGACGCGCCAGGAAACCATCCAGACGACGATCGTCATCATGGTTGTGGTGGTGATCCTGGCCCTTTTGCTCGGCCTGATCGACCTGATCCTGAATTGGGCGATCCTGCAGCACTTGCTCCAGATCGGACAATGACCATGAGTGAGTCTGCCAACAAACGCTGGTACGTGGTGCACGCCTACTCGGGCTTCGAGCACCAGGTCGCGCGCGCGCTCAAGGAGCGCATCGCGCGCGCCGGCATGCAGGAAAAGTTCGGCGACGTGCTGGTGCCGACCGAGGAAGTGGTCGAGATGCGCGGCGGGCAGAAGCGCAAGAGCGAGCGCAAATTCTTCCCCGGTTACGTGCTGGTGCAGATCGAAACGAACAAGGACGGCAAGACGATCAGGATCGACGACGAGTCGTGGCACCTGATCAAGGAAACGCCCAAGGTGATGGGCTTCATCGGCGGCACCGCCGACAAGCCGCTGCCGATAAAGGACAGCGAGGCCGATGCGATCCTGCAACGCGTGCAGGAAGGCGTCGAGAAGCCGCGCCCGAAGGTGTTGTTCGAACCGGGCGAGATGGTGCGCGTCACCGATGGTCCGTTCAACGATTTCAACGGCGTGGTCGAGGAAGTCAATTACGAGAAGAGCCGCTTGCGCGTGGCGGTGCTGATTTTCGGGCGCTCGACGCCGGTCGAACTCGAGTTCGGCCAGGTGGAGAAAGCCTGACGTTTTGGATCGGTGCGAATCGTTCGCGCCGGAACTTGGAGCGAGGAGCCGCAAGGCGTTCGCACTCGCGGGAGTAAAGCATGGCAAAGAAAGTAGTTGGTTACATCAAGCTGCAGGTGAAGGCCGGTCAGGCCAACCCCTCGCCGCCGGTCGGTCCCGCGCTCGGTCAGCGCGGCCTGAACATCATGGAATTCTGCAAGGCGTTCAACGCCGCCACGCAGAAGATGGAACCCGGTCTGCCGATCCCGGTGATCATCACCGCGTACTCGGACCGCACCTTCACCTTCATCATGAAGACGCCGCCGGCGACGATCCTGCTGAAGAAGGCCGCGGGCATCGAGTCGGGCAGCAAGCGCCCGAATACCGAGAAGGTCGGCAAGGTCTCGCGCAAGCAGCTCGAGGAAATCGCCAAGGCGAAGGCGCCGGATCTTACCGCCGCCGATATCGACGCCGCCGTGCGCACGATCGCCGGCAGCGCGCGCAGCATGGGCCTGGTGACGGAGATCTGACCATGAAAATGACCAAGCGATTCAAAGCCATGCAGGACAAGACCCAGCCGGGCAAACTTTATGGCGTCGATGAGGCCTTGAAAATCGTCAAGGACAACGCCAAGACCAAGTTCGTGGAATCGGTGGACGTGGCGATCCGCCTCGGCATCGACGCGAAGAAATCCGACCAGGGCGTGCGCGGTTCGACGCTGCTGCCGCACGGCACCGGCAAGACGGTGCGCGTGGCGGTGTTCTGCCCGGCCGGCGAGAAGGCGGAAGCGGCCAAGGCCGCCGGCGCCGACGCGGTCGGCATGGATGACCTCGCCGAGAAGATGCAGGGCGGCGATCTGAGCTACGGTCGCATCATCGCGACGCCGGACGCGATGCGCGTCGTCGGCAAGCTCGGCCAGCTGCTCGGTCCGCGTGGCCTGATGCCGAACCCGAAGGACGGCTCGGTCACCGCCGACGTCGTCACCGCGATCAAGAACGCGAAGGCGGGCCAGGTCAAGTACCGCAACGACAAGGCCGGCATCGTGCATTGTTCGATCGGCAAGGCGAATTTCGAGCTCGACGCGCTCAAGGACAACCTGCATGCGCTGCTCGCCGACCTGATGAAGTCCAAGCCGGCTTCGTCCAAGGGCGTGTTCGTGCAGAAGGTGTCGGTGTCGAGCACGATGGGTTTGGGCGTCAGCGTGGATCAGTCCACGCTGGCGTTGTAACAATTTTCGAATTTTGAGGGCACCCGGGTAACACCGGGCGCCGTCAAAGACCGCGGGTGACTGCGTGTCGTGGCACGGATGCACTCGCATCGCACGGAGCGGACAGCGGGCGGCACAAGGTCTTAATCGAAACGGAAGACAGCCTGCGCAGATGGTGATGCCCGACAGGATTTTCCTGAAGGCCACCAGTTCGGCATCGCAAGATGCCAGCGAATCCATACGGACATGCGGATTCGCTGAATTGCGGAATCTCGTGGCGCAGGAGCGCCGCGACTCCTTCGGAAGGTATAGCAATGGCACTCAATCTTGAGCAAAAGAAAGTCGTCGTTGCCGAACTGGCGAATGTGGCCGCCAAGGCGCACTCGTTGGTCGCCGCCGAGTACGCGGGTCTTACCGTGGAGCAGCTCACGCAGCTGCGCAAGAAGGCGCGCGAATCCCAGGTCTTCGTCAAGGTGGCGAAGAACACCCTGGTTTCGCGTGCGGTAGAGGGTACCGATTATGCGTGCGTCAAGGACGCATTGACCGGTCCCATGCTCTACGCCTTCTCCAAGGAGGATCCCGGTGCTGCGGGTCGGTTGATCAAGGAGTTCGCGAAGGCGAACGAAAAGCTGGTCCCCAAGGTCGTTGCGATCGGCGGACAGATGTATCCGGGCTCTCACGTCGAGAAGCTCGCGTCGCTGCCGACCCGTGAGCAGGCCTTGTCGATTCTTGCCGGTTTGCTGTTGCAGCCCGCAACGATGCTCGCCCGCGTCATGGCCGAGCCCGCGTCGCAACTCGCGCGCGTGCTGGGCAAGGTCGGCGAGCAGAAGACGGCAGCTTGATCCCACACACCTACGGCAACTTGTAGCTGATCGATAAATTTTCAGGAGTAAATCAAATGTCACTCAGCAACGATCAAATCCTCGAAGCGATCGCCTCCAAGCCGCTCATCGAGGTCATGGACCTGGTCAAGGCGTTCGAAGAGAAGTTCGGCGTGTCCGCCGCCGCTCCGGTGGCCATGGCCGCTGGCCCGGCCGCGGGCGGCGCTGCCGCTCCGGTGGAAGAGAAGACCGAGTTCACCGTGGCCCTGAAGGCCTCCGGCGAGAAGAAGGTCGAAGTGATCAAGGCCGTGCGCGCGATCACCGGTCTGGGCCTGAAGGAAGCCAAGGACCTGGTCGAGTCCGCTCCGGCGACCGTGAAAGAAGGCGTGAACAAGGACGATGCGGCGAAGTTCAAGAAAGAACTCGAAGCTGCCGGCGCGACCGTCGAGATCAAGTAAAGCCAGGATGGCGTCGTTCCCGTTTTTTGGGGAATGGCGAAGACAAGCCTGGGGGCGAAAGCTCCCGGGCTTTGTCCGTTGCGGCAGAGTCGTGAGCGGTCAGCGGTACTGATTCGGATGTACCGCTGACCCTTCACGTTTCTTCCTTCCCGGCTGGCGTCCCCGCGCCGGCCACGCAAAGCCCGAGGTGGTACTCACCATGAGCTATTCCTTCACCGAGAAAAAGCGCATCCGCAAGAATTTCGGCAAGCGTCCGCAGGTTCTGGACGTGCCGCCGCTGCTCGCGATCCAGACCGACTCGTACCGTGAGTTCCTGCAGCTGAACGTGCCGGAAAAGCAGCGTGCCGACCACGGCCTGCATGCCGCGCTCAAATCGGTTTTCCCGATCGTCAGCTACTCGGGCAATGCGGCGCTGGAATACGTCAGCTACCGCCTCGGTGAGCCGCCGTTCGACGAACGCGAGTGCCGTTCGCGCGGCATGAGCTTCGGTGCGCCGCTGCGCGTGCTCGTGCGCCTGGTCATCTACGACAAGGACTCGCCGGCATCGAACAAGGCGGTGAAGTACGTGAAGGAGCAGGAAGTCTACATGGGCGAACTGCCGCTCATGACCGACACCGGCACCTTCATCATCAACGGCACCGAGCGCGTCATCGTCTCGCAGCTGCACCGCTCGCCGGGCGTGTTCTTCGACCACGATCGCGGCAAGACGCACAGCTCGGGCAAGCTGCTGTTCAACGCGCGCGTCATTCCGTATCGCGGCTCGTGGCTGGATTTCGAGTTCGATCCGAAGGACTGCCTGTTCACGCGCATCGATCGTCGCCGCAAGCTGCCGGTGACGATGCTGCTGCGCGCGCTCGGCTACAACAACGAGGCAGATGCTCGACATCTTCTTCGAGAAGAACGTCTTCCACCTGGACAAGAAGAGCGGCGCGCGCCTGGAACTCGTTGCCGAGCGCCTGCGCGGCGAAACCCTGAATTTCGACCTGCGCGCGGGCGACAAGGTCATCGTCGAGGCGGGCAAACGCATCACCGCGCGCCACGTGCGCGACCTGCACGCCGCGCGCATCAAGAACCTGGAAGTGCCGGACGACTACCTCGTCGGCCGCATCCTCGCGCACGACGTCGTCAACAAGAAGACCGGCGAAGTGCTGGCCGCGGCGAACACCGAGCTCGATCTCGCCCACCTTGAGAACTTCCGTCTCGCCGGCATCGACAAGCTCGAGACGCTGTTCGTCAACGACCTGGACCGCGGTCCTTACCTGTCGAACACGATGCGCATCGATCCGACCAAGACGCCGCTCGAGGCGCTGGTCGAGATCTACCGCATGATGCGTCCGGGCGAACCGCCGACCAAGGAAGCGGCGCAGAACCTGTTCTTCAACCTGTTCTTCACGTTCGAGCGCTACGATCTGTCCGCGGTCGGCCGCATGAAGTTCAACCGCCGCGTCGGACGCAAGGAAATCACCGGCCCTGGCGTGCTCTACGACCACCAGTATTTCGGCGCGCGCAACGACGAGAATTCCAAGGAACTGGTCAAGAAGCTCGGCAAGACGTCCGACATCCTCGAAGTGCTCAAGGTGCTGGTCGAGATCAAGAACGGCCGCGGCACGGTCGACGACATCGACCATCTCGGCAACCGCCGCGTGCGTTCGGTCGGCGAAATGGCCGAGAACACGTTCCGCATCGGCCTGGTGCGCGTCGAACGCGCGGTGCGCGAGCGCCTGTCGATGGCCGAGGCCGACAATCTGTCGCCGCAGGACCTGATCAACGCGAAGCCTGTGGCCGCGGCGATCAAGGAGTTCTTCGGTTCCTCGCAGCTTTCGCAGTTCATGGACCAGAACAACCCGCTGTCGGAAGTCACGCACAAGCGCCGCGTGTCCGCGCTCGGCCCGGGCGGCCTGACCCGCGAACGCGCCGGCTTCGAGGTGCGCGACGTGCATCCGACCCATTACGGCCGCGTCTGCACGATCGAGACGCCGGAAGGCCCGAACATCGGCCTGATCAATTCGCTCGCCGTCTACGCGCGCACGAATTCCTACGGCTTCCTCGAGACTGCCTACCGCAAGGTCAACAACGGCAAGGTCACCGACAAGGTCGAATACCTGTCCGCGATCGAGGAAGGCGAATTCGTGATCGCCCAGGCGAACTCGACCCTGGACAAGCACGGCGCGTTTTCCGAGGACCTCGTCGCCTGCCGCTTCAAGGGCGAATCCGAGCTGCGTCCGGCGGCCGACATCCAGTACATGGACGTCTCGCCGATGCAGACCGTGTCGGTCGCGGCGGCACTCGTGCCGTTCCTCGAGCACGACGATGCGAACCGCGCGCTGATGGGCGCGAACATGCAGCGCCAGGCCGTACCGACGCTGCGTTCGCAGACCCCGCTCGTCGGCACCGGCATCGAACGCCCGCTGGCGCGCGACTCCGGCGTGACCGCCGCCGCACGCCGCGGCGGCGTCATCGACCAGGTCGACGCCGGCCGCATCGTCGTGCGCGTGAATGAAGAACGAAATCGGCGACAACGACGCCGGCGTGGACATCTACACGCTGACCAAGTACACGCGCTCGAACCAGAACACCAACCTCAACCAGCGCCCGCTGGTCAACGTCGGCGACAAGGTGGCCAAGGGCGACACCCTGGCCGACGGTTCCTCGACGGACCTCGGCGAACTCGCGCTCGGCCAGAACATGCTGGTCGCGTTCATGCCGTGGAACGGCTACAACTTCGAAGACTCGATCCTGCTCTCGGAACGTGTGGTCCAGGAAGACCGCTACACCACGATCCATATCGAGGAACTCACCTGCTCGGCGCGCGACACCAAGCTCGGGCCGGAAGAAATCACCGCCGACATCCCGAACGTCAGCGAACAGGCGCTCGCGCGCCTGGACGAATCCGGCGTCGTCTACATCGGCGCGGAAGTGAAGGCGGGCGACATCCTCGTCGGCAAGGTCACGCCGAAGGGCGAGAGCCAGCTGACGCCGGAAGAAAAACTCCTGCGCGCGATCTTCGGCGAGAAGGCCTCCGACGTGAAGGATTCGAGCTTGCGCGTGCCGCCCGGCATGGACGGCACCGTCATCGACGTCAGCGTGTTCACGCGCGACGGCATCGAGAAGGACAAGCGCGCCAAGCAGATCGAGGAAATGGAGATCAAGCGCATCAAGAAGGACTTCGACGATCAGTTCCGCATCCTCGAAGGCGCGATCTTCAGCCGCCTGCGCGACCAGCTCGTGGGCAAGGTCGCGAACGGCGGCGCGCACGGCCTGAAGAAGGGCGCGGTAGTCACGAACGATTACCTCGACTCGCTGAAGAAGGACGAGTGGTTCGCCCTGCGCATGAAGAACGAGGACGTGGCCGACCTGCTCGAGAAGGCGCAGGAGCAGATCAAGCGCCACAGGTCCGAGTTCGACAAGAAATTCAAGGACAAGCAGGCCAAGATCACTTCCGGCGACGACCTCGCCCCGGGCGTGCTGAAGATGGTAAAGGTATACCTCGCCGTCAAGCGCCGCATCCAGCCGGGCGACAAGATGGCCGGCCGCCACGGCAACAAGGGCGTGGTGTCGATGATCCGTCCGGTCGAGGACATGCCGTACATGGCGAACGGTCAGCCGATCGACATCGTGCTCAATCCGCTCGGCGTGCCTTCGCGCATGAACATCGGCCAGATTCTCGAAGTGCACCTGGGCTGGGCCGCGCGCGGCCTGGGCGAGAAGATCCAGCGCATGCTCGAGGCGCGCGAGAAGGCGAGCGCATTGCGCAAGTTCCTCGACGAGATCTACAACCACGACAAGGACGTGTTCGGCGACCGCGTCAAGCTGCGCGAGCTCAGCGACGAGGAAATCCTCGCCCTGGCGCGCAACCTGTCGGCCGGCGTGCCGATGGCGACGCCGGTGTTCGACGGCGCGCACGAGTCCGAGATCAAGGCGATGCTCAAGCTCGCCGAGCTGCCGGAATCGGGCCAGACCACGCTGTTCGACGGTCGCAGCGGCGAAGCGTTCGACCGCAAGGTAACGGTGGGTTACATGCACATGCTCAAGCTCAACCACCTGGTCGACGACAAGATGCACGCGCGTTCGACCGGTCCGTACTCGCTCGTCACCCAGCAGCCGTTGGGCGGCAAGGCGCAGTTCGGCGGCCAGCGTTTCGGCGAAATGGAAGTCTGGGCGCTGGAAGCCTACGGCGCGGCCTACACGCTGCAGGAAATGCTCACGGTCAAGTCGGACGACGTGCCCGGGCGCAACCAGATGTACAAGAACATCGTCGACGGCGAGCACGAAATGGCCGCGGGCATGCCCGAGTCGTTCAACGTGCTGGTCAAGGAGATTCGTTCGCTGGCGATCAACATGGAACTGGAGGAGCGCTGAAGCGCGCTTGCGGAACCTGAGTTTGCCCGCCGACGCATGAATCCCTCCGAATTGGAGAACGCAAAATGAAAGACCTGCTGAACCTGTTCAACCAGACCCGCCAGTCGCTCGACTTCGACTCGATCAAGATCGCGCTGGCTTCGCCGGAACTGATCCGCTCGTGGTCGTTCGGCGAAGTGAAGAAGCCCGAGACGATCAACTACCGCACGTTCAAGCCCGAACGCGACGGTCTGTTCTGCGCGGCGATCTTCGGCCCGATCAAGGACTACGAGTGCCTGTGCGGCAAGTACAAGCGCATGAAGCACCGCGGCGTGGTCTGCGAAAAGTGCGGCACCGAAGTGACGCTGACCAAGGTGCGCCGCGAGCGCATGGGCCACATCGACCTGGCCTCGCCGGTCGCGCACATCTGGTTCCTCAAGTCGCTGCCTTCGCGCATCGGCCTGATGCTCGACATGACCCTGCGCGACATCGAGCGCATTCTTTATTTCGAAGCCTACGTCGTCATCGATCCGGGCCTGACTCCGCTCAACCGCGGCCAGTTGCTCAACGAAGAGCAGTACCTGCAGGCGGTCGAGGAGCACGGCGACGAGTTCGACGCGCGCATGGGCGCCGAAGCCGTTTACGAACTGCTCAAGACCATCGATCTCAGCGCGGAACTCATTCGCCTGCGCGAGGAAATCGCTGCGACCAATTCCGAGACCAAGCTCAAGCGCCTGTCCAAGCGCATCAAGCTGGTCGAGGCGTTCAGCGATTCCGGCAACCGTCCGGAATACATGGTCATGACCGTGCTGCCGGTGCTGCCGCCGGATCTGCGTCCGCTGGTGCCGCTGGAAGGCGGCCGCTTTGCGACGTCGGATCTGAACGACCTGTACCGCCGCGTCATCAACCGCAACAATCGCCTGCGCCGCCTGCTCGAACTCAACGCGCCGGACATCATCGTACGCAACGAGAAGCGCATGCTGCAGGAAGCGGTCGATGCGCTGATGGACAACGGCCGCCGCGGCCGCGCCATCACCGGCACGAACAAGCGCCCGCTGAAATCGCTTGGCCGACATGATCAAGGGCAAGCAGGGCCGCTTCCGCCAGAACCTGCTTGGCAAGCGCGTGGACTACTCCGGCCGTTCGGTCATCGTGGTCGGCCCGACGCTCAAGCTGCACGAATGCGGCCTGCCGAAGAAGATGGCGCTGGAACTGTTCAAGCCGTTCATCTTCTCCAAGCTGCAACGCCGCGGCCTCGCCACCACGATCAAGGCGGCGAAGAAGAAGGTCGAGAGCGAAAGTCCGGAAGTGTGGGACATCCTCGAAGAGGTGATCCGCGAGCATCCGGTGCTGCTCAACCGTGCCCCGACCCTGCATCGCCTCGGCATCCAGGCGTTCGAGCCGGTGCTGGTCGAAGGCAAGGCGATCCAGTTGCATCCGCTCGTGTGTACCGCGTTCAACGCCGACTTCGACGGCGACCAGATGGCCGTGCACGTGCCGCTGTCGCTGGAAGCGCAGCTTGAGGCGCGCGCGCTGATGATGTCGTCGAACAACATCCTGTCGCCGGCCAACGGCGATCCGATCATCGTGCCGACGCAGGACGTGGTGCTGGGTCTTTACTACATGACCCGCGCGCTGGAAAACGCGAAGGGCGAGGGCATGGCGTTCGCCAACCTGAACGAGGTCAACCGCGCCTACCAGAACCGCGCGGTGGAACTGCACGCCAAGGTCAAGGTGCGCATTCACGAAGTGGTGATCGACGAGAAGAAGAACCGCAGCGAGCAGACGACGCTGGTGGATACCACGGTGGGCCGCGCGCTGCTCGCGGAAATCCTGCCCGAAGGTCTGCCGTTCGCGCTGATCAATATCGAGCTGACCAAGAAGGCGATTTCGCGCCTGATCAATGCCTGCTACCGCCAGCCTGGGCCTGAAAGACACGGTCGTGTTCGCCGACAAGCTCATGTACACGGGCTTCAACTATGCCACGCGCGCGGGCATCTCGATCGGCATCGACGACATGAAGATCCCGGGTGAGAAGGCGAAGATCCTCGAAGGCGCCGAGAAGGACGTAAAGGAAATCCAGGAGCAGTTCGCTTCGGGCCTGGTGACCGCCGGCGAGCGCTACAACAAGGTCGTCGACATCTGGTCGCGCACCAACGAACTGGTGGCCGGCGCGATGATGAAAGGCATCGGCGTCGACAAGGTGAAGTCCGCCAAGGGCGAGGCGATCGAGCAGAAGTCGATGAACTCGCTGTTCATCATGGCCGATTCCGGCGCGCGCGGTTCCGCGGCGCAGATTCGCCAGCTCGCCGGCATGCGCGGCCTGATGGCGCGTCCGGACGGCTCGATCATCGAGACGCCGATCAAGGCGAACTTCCGCGAAGGCCTCGACGTGTTGCAGTACTTCAACTCCACGCACGGCGCGCGCAAGGGCCTGGCCGATACGGCGCTTAAGACCGCGAACTCGGGTTACCTGACCCGCCGCCTCGTCGACGTGGCGCAGGACGTGGTCGTGACCGAGCCGGATTGCGGCACGCTCGCCGGCCTGACCATGACCGCGATCGTTGAAGGCGGCGACGTGGTCGAACCGCTGCGCGACCGCGTGCTCGGCCGCATCGTGGCCGCCGACGTGTACGCGCCGGGCAACGACAACAAGCCGCTGGTCACGCGCAATACCCTGCTCGACGAGAAGTGGGTCGACAAGCTCGACGCCGCCGGCGTGCAGTCGATCCTGGTGCGTTCGCCGATCAGCTGCGAGTCGAGCTTCGGCGTGTGCGCACACTGCTACGGACGCGACCTCGCGCGCGGCCACCTCGTCAACATGGGCGAGGCGGTCGGCGTCATCGCCGCGCAGTCCATCGGCGAGCCCGGCACGCAGCTGACCATGCGTACGTTCCACATCGGCGGCGCCGCTTCGCGTGCGGCCGCGGTGGACAACGTGCAGGTCAAGACCGCCGGTACGCTCAAGTTCAACAACCTCAAGACCGTGCACCACGCCCAGGGCCACCTGGTCGCGGTGTCGCGCTCGGGCGAACTGTCCGTGCTCGACGCGCACGGTCGCGAACGCGAGCGTTACAAGGTGCCGTACGGCGCCACCATCGCGGTCAAGGACGGTGCGGCGATCAAGCCCGGCCAGGTCGTGGCGAATTGGGATCCGCATACCCATCCGATCGTCTCGGAAGTGGCCGGCAAGATCCGCTTCATCGACTTCATCGACGGCCTCACCGTGCAGGCGCAGACCGACGAACTGACCGGCCTGGAGTCGTCGGTGGTGACCGATCCGAAGCGCCGCGGCACGCAGGCCAAGGATCTGCGTCCGACCGTGCGCCTGGAAGACAAGAAGGGCAAGGAACTGAAATTGCCCGGCACCGACATTCCGGCGCAGTACTTTCTGCCGGCCGGTGCGATCGTGTCCCTGCAGGACGGCGCCGAAGTCGGCGTCGGTGACGTCGTCGCGCGTATCCCGCAGGAAACTTCCAAGACCCGCGACATCACCGGCGGTCTGCCGCGCGTGGCCGATCTGTTCGAGGCGCGCAAGCCGAAGGAACCGGCGATCCTGGCCGAAGTCTCCGGCATCGTCAGCTTCGGCAAGGACACCAAGGGCAAGCAGCGCCTGGTGATCAAGGATGCCGACGGCAACGACCACGAGGAACTGATTCCGAAGTGGCGCCACGTCATCGTGTTCGAGGGCGAGCACGTGGAGAAGGGCGAAACCGTGGTCGACGGCGAGCCGAATCCGCACGATATCCTGCGCTTGCTCGGCGTGGAGCCGCTGGCCGCGTACCTGGTCAAGGAAATCCAGGACGTCTACCGCCTGCAGGGCGTGAAGATCAACGACAAGCACATCGAGACGATCATCCGGCAGATGCTGCGCAAGGTGGAAATCGCCGAGACCGGAGATACCCGCTACCTGCGCGGCGAGCAGGCCGATCGCATCCGCGTGGTCGAGGAGAACGCCCGCGTCAAGGCGCGCGACGAACGCCCGGCCGACGTGACGCCGATGCTGCTTGGCATCACCAAGGCGTCGCTGGCGACCGAGTCGTTCATCTCCGCCGCATCGTTCCAGGAGACCACGCGCGTACTGACGGAAGCCGCCGTGCGCGGCAACCGCGATACACTGCGCGGCCTGAAGGAAAACGTCATCGTCGGCCGCCTGATTCCGGCGGGTACCGGCCTGGCCTACCACAACAAGCGTCGCAAGAAAGCCGAGGGCGGTCTGAGTGACGCCGATCTGCAAACCCTGCACGGCGGCGTGACCGAGTTCGTGGGTGAAGCGGTTTCCGAAGGCTGATGGCGGGCCGGGGCTCGCCCCGGCCAGCTGGTTGCTCGTGGGTGTTGTAAACGGCGAAGCGGCCCGTTATAATTCCGCTTCTCGCTCGTCCGAGTTTGCTTTCGGACCGCGATTTTGGCGTAAAACCGAAATGAGGGGCAGGACGCTCCTTGTGTTCGCTAAAGGACTTTGTGCGGTACGGGCCGACGCCCGAATCCGCCGACGCCATACATACAGTGTCGACAGGCCGGAATTAACCCCGGCCTGTTTTTTCGTCTTAAACCAGGACTCTTCATGTCGACAGTCAATCAGCTGGTGCGCAAGCCGCGCAGCCCGAAGACGTACAAGAGCGCCTCGCCGGCGCTGGCCAACTGCCCGCAGCGTCGCGGCGTGTGCACGCGCGTGTACACCACGACGCCGAAGAAGCCGAATTCGGCCCTGCGCAAGGTTGCCAAGGTGCGCCTGACCAACGGCTTCGAGGTCATCAGCTACATCGGTGGCGAAGGCCACAACCTGCAGGAACACTCGGTCGTGCTCATTCGCGGCGGTCGCGTCAAGGACCTGCCGGGCGTGCGCTACCACACCGTGCGCGGCTCGCTGGATGCCGCCGGCGTCGCCAAGCGCAAGCAGAGCCGCTCCAAGTACGGCGCGAAGAAGCCCAAGGGAAGCTGAGAACCTGAAGTTGAGCATCACACAGGCACGCGAGTGCTTGAGTATCAGGCGGCCCGTGTGGCCGCACCATTGAGAAGAAAATATGTCACGCAAAGGCAATACCCCCACCCGCGAATTGCTGCCCGACCCGAAGCACGGCAGCCAGCTGATTTCCCGCTTCATCAACATGGTGATGAAGAGCGGCAAGAAGTCGGTGGCCGAAGGCATCGTCTACGGCGCGATCGAACAGATCGGCCAGAAGAACGCGGCGCCGCTGGAACTCGTCGAAAAGGCGCTCGGCAACGTCGCCCCGGCGGTCGAGGTCAAGTCGCGTCGCGTCGGCGGCGCCACCTACCAGGTGCCGGTCGAAGTGCGCGCCTCGCGCCGCATGGCGCTGGCCATGCGCTGGGTGATCGAGGCGGCGCGCAAGCGCGGCGAAAACTCGATGCCGCGCAAGCTCGCGGCGGAACTGCTCGAAGCGGCCGAAAACCGCGGCGGCGCAGTCAAGAAGCGCGAAGAAACGCACCGCATGGCGGATGCCAACAAGGCGTTCTCGCACTATCGCTGGTAATGAAATTTGCGGGTGTCGCCCCCATTTGGGCGGCCCCATAAGGAAGATTTGAGGAAATGACTGTGGCCCGCAACACGCCAATCGAACGCTACCGCAATTTCGGCATCATGGCCCACATCGATGCCGGGAAGACCACGACCACGGAGCGCATCCTTTTCTACACCGGCGTCAATCACAAGATTGGCGAGGTGCACGAAGGCGCCGCGACGATGGACTGGATGGAGCAGGAGCAGGAACGCGGCATCACGATCACGTCCGCCGCGACCACGTGCTTCTGGAAGGGCATGGACTTGTCGTTCCCGGAACATCGCTTCAACATCATCGACACCCCAGGGCACGTCGACTTCACGATCGAAGTCGAGCGTAGCTTGCGCGTGCTCGACGGCGCCGTGTTCGTGCTGTGCGCCGTCGGCGGCGTGCAGCCGCAGTCGGAAACCGTGTGGCGCCAGGCCAACAAGTACGGCGTGCCGCGCGTGGCATTCGTCAACAAGATGGATCGCGCCGGTGCGGACTTCGACAAGGTCGTCGGCCAGCTCAAGTCGCGCCTTGGCGCGAACCCGGTGCCGATGCAGTTGCCGATCGGCGCCGAAGACCACTTCGAAGGCGTCGTCGACCTGCTCAAGATGAAGGCGATCCAGTGGGACATGGAATCGCAGGGCATGAAGTTCGAGTACATCGACATCCCGGCCAACCTCGCCGACAAGGCGAAGGCTGCGCGCGAGCACATGGTCGAGTCGGCGGCGGAAACCACCGAAGAGTTGATGAACAAGTATCTCGAAGAGGGCGACCTTTCCGAGGAGGAAATCATCAACGGCATCCGTAACGGTACGGTCGCCAACAAGATGATTCCGGTGTTCTGCGGCTCGGCGTTCAAGAACAAGGGCGTGCAGGCGATGCTCGATGGCGTGATCCGCTATCTGCCGGCACCGTCGGATCGTCCGCCGGTCAAGGGCGTGGACGAGGACGACAAGGAAGATACGCGCAAGGCCGGCGACAACGAGCCGTTCTCCGCGCTCGCGTTCAAGATCGCGACGGATCCGTTCGTCGGCGCGCTGACGTTCTTCCGCGTCTATTCGGGCACGCTGAACTCGGGCGACACCGTGTTCAACCCGATCAAGGGCAAGAAGGAGCGCATCGGCCGCCTGCTGCAGATGCACGCGAACAATCGCGACGAGATCAAGGAAGTGCGCGCGGGCGATATCGCCGCTGCCGTCGGTCTGAAAGACGTGACGACGGGCGATACGCTGTGCGCCACCGACAAGGTCATCATGCTCGAGAAAATGATCTTCCCGGAGCCCGTCATCGCGATGGCGATCGAGCCGAAGACCAAGAGCGACCAGGAAAAAATGGGCATCGCGCTGTCGCGCTTGGCTCAGGAAGATCCGTCGTTCCGCGTGCGTTCGGACGAAGAATCCGGCCAGACCATCATCGCCGGCATGGGCGAGTTGCATCTGGACATCATCGTCGACCGCATGAAGCGCGAATTCAACGTCGAAGCGAACGTCGGCAAACCGCAGGTTGCGTATCGCGAAACGATCCGCAAGGCAGCGACGGATGTCGAAGGCAAGCACGTCAAGCAGTCCGGCGGCAAGGGCCAGTACGGTCACGTCGTGATCACCATGGAACCGCAGGAACGCGGCAAGGGCTACGAGTTCGTCGACGCGATCAAGGGCGGTACGATTCCGAAGGAATTCATCCCGCCGATCACGAAGTCGCTGATCGAGAACCTGACTTCGGGCGTGCTCGCCGGCTTTCCGGTCGTCGACATCAAGGTCACGCTGACTTTCGGTTCGTACCATGAAGTCGACTCGAACGAACATGCGTTCAAATCGCGCCGCCTCGATCGCGTTCAAGGAAGCCATGCGCAAGGGCAGCCCCGTGCTGCTCGAGCCGATCATGAAGGTCGAGGTGGTGACGCCGGAAGACTACATGGGCGACGTGATGGGCGACCTGAGCCGCCGCCGCGGCGTGCTGCAGGGTCAGGACGATTCACCGTCCGGCAAGACCATCGCCGCGCAGGTGCCGCTGGGTGAAATGTTCGGTTACGCGACCAGCCTGCGCTCGCTGAGCCAGGGCCGCGCGACGTTCACCATGGAGTTCGACCATTACGCCGAGGCGCCGACCAACATCGCCGAAGCCGTGATGAAGAACGCCTGAGTACGCTGATTACATTCGTATACAACTTTGAAAGGTTGAGGAAATAGCCATGGCAAAGGGCAAATTCGAACGCACCAAGCCGCACGTGAACGTGGGGACGATTGGGCACGTGGACCACGGCAAGACGACGCTGACGGCGGCGCTGACGAAGGTGGGCGCGGAGCGTTTTGGCGGCGAGTTCAAGGCCTATGACCAGATCGACGCGGCGCCGGAAGAGAAGGCGCGCGGGATCACGATTTCGACCGCGCACGTGGAATACGAGAGCCCGAAGCGTCACTACGCGCACGTGGACTGCCCGGGACACGCGGACTACGTGAAGAACATGATCACGGGTGCGGCGCAGATGGACGGCGCGATCCTGGTGTGTTCGGCGGCGGACGGCCCGATGCCGCAGACGCGCGAGCACATTCTGCTGTCGCGCCAGGTGGGCGTGCCGTACATCGTGGTGTACATGAACAAGGCGGACATGGTCGACGACGCGGAGCTGCTCGAACTGGTCGAGATGGAAGTGCGCGACCTGCTGACCAAGTACAACTTCCCGGGCGACAAGACGCCGATCATCAAGGGTTCGGCGCTGAAGGCGCTGGAAGGCGACCAGTCGGAGATCGGCGTGCCGTCGATCATCAAGCTGGTGGATGCGCTGGACAGCTACATTCCGGAGCCGGTGCGCGTGCTGGACAAGCCGTTCCTGATGCCGGTGGAAGACGTGTTCTCGATCTCGGGCCGCGGCACCGTGGTGACGGGTCGTGTGGAGCGCGGCATCGTCAAGGTGGGCGACGAAATCGAGATCGTGGGCATCAAGCCGACGACGAAGACGACGTGCACGGGCGTGGAGATGTTCCGCAAGCTGCTGGACGAAGGACAGGCCGGCGACAACGTGGGCGTGCTGCTGCGCGGCACCGAAGCGCGACGAAGTGGAGCGCGGCCAGGTGCTGTGCAAGCCGGGTTCGATCACGCCGCACACGGACTTCGAGTCGGAAGTGTACGTGCTGAGCAAGGAAGAAGGCGGCCGTCATACGCCGTTCTTCAAGGGCTATCGTCCGCAGTTCTATTTCCGCACGACGGACGTGACGGGCGCGGTGGAGTTGCCGGCGGGCGTGGAGATGGTCATGCCGGGCGACAACATCAAGATGGTGGTGAGCCTGATCCACCCGATCGCGATGGAAGAGGGCCTGCGTTTCGCGATTCGCGAAGGCGGCCGCACCGTCGGCGCCGGCGTCGTGGCGAAGATCATCAAGTAAAGCGAGTCATAACCGACGCGCCGGAAAGCGGCGCGCCTTCGATAAAGTTCTTTGAGGAATACGGCAATGGCGGACCAGAAGATTCGGATTCGGCTCAAGGCGTTCGATCATCGTTTGATCGACCGTTCGGCGAGCGAGATCGTGGAAACGGCCAAGCGTACGGGCGCGCAGGTGCGCGGTCCGATTCCGCTGCCGACCAAGATCGAGCGCTACACGATCCTGACTTCGCCGCATGCCGACAAGGACGCGCGCGACCAGTACGAAACGCGCACGCACAAGCGCGTCCTCGACATTGTCGATCCCAACGACAAGACCGTGGACGCGCTGATGAAGCTCGACCTCGCCGCCGGCGTGGACGTGCAAATCAAGCTGTATTGAATCGATGACTAGGATACGATCATGAGTATCGGATTGGTTGGAAAAAAATGCGGCATGACGCGAATCTTCACCGAAGCGGGTGAATCGATTCCGGTCACGCTGATCGAGGCGACGCCGAACCGCATCACCCAGGTGAAGACGGTCGAGACCGACGGCTACAGCGCGGTGCAGGTCACGCGCCGGCGCCAAGCGCGCCGCGCTGGTGCGCAAGCCGCTCGCGGGTCACTACGCGAAGGCGAAGGTCGAGGCGGGTCGTGGTCTGTGGGAGTTCCGCGTCGACGCCAAGGATCTCGGCAAGTATCAGGTCGGCGGCGAGATCAAGGCCGACGAGGTCTTCAAGGCCGGCCAGATGGTCGACGTCGCCGGCGTCACCAAGGGCAAGGGCTTCCAGGGCACGATCAAGCGCCACCACTTCACGATGGGTGACGCGACGCACGGCAACTCGCTGTCGCACCGTGCGCCGGGATCGATCGGCCAGCGCCAGACGCCGGGCCGCGTGTTCCCGGGCAAGAAGATGTCCGGCCACATGGGCGCGACGCGCCAGTCGATGATGAATCTGGAAGTCGTGCAGATCGACGCCGAACGCCACCTGATCGCGGTCAAGGGCTCGGTGCCCGGCGCGCCGGGCGGCAACGTCGTGATCCGTCCGGCGGCCAAGGCTTGAGGAGCACCACCATGGAATTGCAATGTCGTCGGCGCGAAGAAGGGTCTGACGGTTTCCGACGCGATCTTCGGCCGTGAATTCTCCGAAGGCCTCGTGCACCAGGTCGTCGTCGCCTATCGCAACGCGGGCCGCGCCGGCACCAAGGCGCAGAAATCGCGTTCGGACATGTCCGGCACGACCAAGAAATTCAAGAAGCAGAAGGGCGGCGGCGCGCGTCACGGCGACTACCGTGCCCCGATCTTTGTCGGCGGTGGCCGCACTTTCGCCGCGCGTCCGCGCAGCTTCGCGCAGAAGGTCAACAAGAAGATGTATCGCGGCGCGATCCAGCACGATCCTGTCCGAGCTGAACCGCCAGGGCCGTCTGAAGGTCGTCGAGGCGTTCGGCATGGACAAGGCCGAAGCACCAAGGGCCTGAGCGCCAAGCTCAAGGACTTCACCGGTCGCACCCTGATCGTGACGGAAAACGTCGATCAGAAGCCTGTTCCTGTCCGCGCGCAACATGCCGCACGTCGCAGGTGGTCGATGTCGCCGGCGCTGGATCCGGTGAGCCTGGTCGGCGCGCGACAATGTGGTCATGACCGTCGATTCGGTCAAGAAGATCGAGGAGTGGCTGGCATGAGCACGCAAATCAAGAACGAAAATCTGTATCGAGCGTGCTGCGTGCGCCGCACATCTCGGAAAAGAGCGCGCGCCTGGGCGAAACACAACCAGTACGTGTTCGAGGTCGCCGCCGATGCCGACAAGGCCGACGTCAAGGCCGCGGTCGAAGCAGATGTTCAACGTCAAGGTCGAGTCCGGTGAATCTGGTCAACGTCAAGGGCAAGGCCAAGTCGTTCCGCTTCCGCGCCGGCAGCCGCAAGGGCAGGCGCAAGGCCTATGTGCGCCTTGCCGAAGGCCAGACCATCGACGTGACGGCCAAGGCCGTAAGCGCCGGAGTCCATCGGGAAATCAAGACAATGGCACTGATCACAGTCAAGCCCACTTCCGCCAGGACGCCGCGCCATAGTGCGCGTGTCGACGCCGGGGCTGTACAAGGGCGATCCGTACGCGCCGCTGACCGAGTCGCAGGCGAAGACCGGCGGCCGCAACCACTACGGTCGCATCACAACGCGGCACAAGGGCGGCGGTTCCAAGCAGAATTACCGCATCATCGACTTCAAGCGCGACAAGGAAGGCATCGCCTGCCGCGTCGAGCGCATGGAGTACGATCCGAACCGCACCGCGCACATCGCGCTGCTGTGCTACGTCGACGGCGAGCGCCGCTACATCATCGCGCCGAAGGGCGTGGCAGATCGGCGACCAGCTGATGGCCGGCCGCGACGCGCCGATCAAGGCGGGCAACACGCTGCCGCTGCGCAACATCCCGATCGGCTCGACGATCCACTGCATCGAGATGAAGCCCGGCAAGGGCGCGCAGATTGCGCGCAGTCGCCGGCGCTTCGGTGCAGCTGGTCGCGCGCGAAGGCGGCTACGCTACGCTGCGTCTGCGCTCCGGCGAAATGCGCAAGGTGCCGGCCGACTGCCGCGCCACGATCGGCGAAGTCGGCAACTCCGAGCACAACCTGCGCAAGCTCGGCAAGGCCGGCGCGAAACGTTGGCGCGGCATCCGCCCGACCGTTCGCGGCGCGGCGATGAACCCGGTCGACCATCCGCACGGCGGTGGCGAAGGCAAAGCCGGCCAGGGCAACCCGCATCCGGTGTCGCCGTGGGGCCAGCCGACCAAGGGTTACAAGACGCGCAAGAACAAGCGCACCACCCAGTTCATCGTGCGCGATCGCAGAGGCTGATGCCGCGCCCTCGCGGCATCAACAATAGGTACTGACACATGGCACGTTCACTGAAAAAAGGTCCGTTCGTCGACCTGCACCTTCTGAAGAAGGTCGAGGCCGCGGCTTCCAGCAACAGCAAGAAGCCGATCAAGACCTGGTCGCGCCGTTCGATGATCCTGCCGGAAATGGTCGGCCTGACGATCGCCATCCACAACGGCAGGCGCACGTCCCGGTGCTGGTCAACGAGAACATGGTCGGGCACAAGCTCGGCGAGTTCGCCGCCACGCGCACCTTCAAGGGCCACTCGGCCGACAAGAAGGCGCCGAGGACAAGAAGTAAAAGGCAGATGACATGCAAGCCAAAGCCACGAAAACGCGCAGCAGGCCAAAGCCATCCTGCGCGGCGTGCGCATCTCGCCGCAGAAGGCGCGCCTGGTCGCCGATCAGGTGCGCGGCATGCCGGTCGGTCGCGCCACGGATCTGCTGCAAGTTCAGCGACAAGAAGGCCGCGCACCTCGTCAAGAAGGTGCTGCTGTCGGCGGTCGCCAATGCCGAGAACAATCTCGGCGCCGACGTGGACGAGCTGAAGGTCGCCACGATCATGGTCGACGAAGGTCCGGCGTCTGAAGCGCATGCACGCCCGCGCCAAGGGCCGCGGCTCGCAAATCATCAAGCGTACCAGCCACATCACCGTGGTCGTGGGGACAGCTGAGGAGATCACGATGGGTCATAAAGTTCATCCCACCGGTATCCGCCTCGGCATTTCCAAAGACTGGAATTCGAAGTGGTTCGCGAACAAGCGCGATTACGCGCAGTACCTCGCCGCCGACCTGAAGGTGCGCGAACTTCTGCACAAGAAGCTCGCGCAGGCCGGCATGTCGAAGATCCAGATCGAGCGTCCGGCCAAGACCGCGCGCATCACCATCCACACGGCGCGTCCGGGCGTGGTGATCGGCAAGAAGGGCGAGGACATCGAGAAGCTGCGCAAGGAAGTGACGCGACGATGATGGGCGTGCCGGCGCACATCAACGTCAGCCGAAGTGCGCAAGCCCGAGCTCGACGCGCAGCTGGTGGCCGAGTCCATCGCCCAGCAGCTCGAGCGCCGCATCATGTTCCGCCGCGCGATGAAGCGCGCGGTCGGCAACGCGATGCGCCTCGGCGCGCTCGGCATCAAGGTCAACGTCGGCGGCCGTTTGAACGGCGCCGAGATCGCGCGTTCGGAGTGGTACCGCGAAGGTCGCGTGCCGCTGCATACGCTGCGCGCCGACATCGATTACGGTTTCGCCGAGGCGAAGACCACCTACGGCATCATCGGCGTCAAGGTGTGGGTGTACAAGGGCGAGATGTTCGACCTGCACGCCGCCAGTCAGGAAACCAAAGAAGAAGCCCGCGAGCCGCGCCGTCGCGCGCGCGCGAGGGTCGACGTGAGCGCGTCGCGAACATCGCGAACCCCGCGGCGGCCGCGAAGCAAGGAGAGTTAAGCCATGTTGCAACCCAAACGAACCAAGTACCGCAAGGTCCAGAAGAGCCGCAATCGCGGGCTGAGCTTCGTCGCGAACAAGGTCAGCTTCGGCGAATACGGCCTGAAGGCGACCACGCACGGCGCATCTGACCGCGCGCCAGATCGAAGCCGCGCGCCGCTGCGTCACGCGCTTCGTCAAGCGCGGTGGCAAGCTGTGGATCCGCGTATATCCGGACAAGCCGATCAGCAAGAAGCCGATCGAAGTCCGCATGGGCAACGGCAAGGGCAACGTCGAGTTCTGGGTCGCCGTCGTGCAGCCCGGCCGCATGCTCTATGAAATCGAGGGCGTGACGAAGTCGAGGCGCGCGAGGCGTTCCGCCTGGCCGCGGCCAAGCTGTCGGTGCAGACCCATTCGTGAATCGTACGGTGCTGTGATGGAACTCAAAGAGCTTCGCAAGCAATCCGCGCAGGACCTCAACGAGCAGTCTGCTCGAGCTGCGCCGCGAACAATTCAACCTGCGCATGCAGAAGGGCGCGGGCAACCAGGCGCAGACGCAGCATTTCAGCCGCGTGCGCCGCGAGATCGCGCAGATCAAGATTCTGCTCGGCGGCAAGAAGACGGGACGGCCGGGAAATGAGCATGACCGAACAGAAGAAAGTCCAACGCACGGTCGAAGGCCGCGTCGTCAGCAACAAGATGGACAAGACGGTCACCGTGCTGCTCGAGCGCCAGGTGCAGCATCCGCTGTACGGCAAGATCGTGCGCCGTTCCACCAAGGTGCACGCGCACGACGAGAACGGGCAGTGCAAGGAAGGTGACACTCGTCCGCATCGTCGAAGTGCGCGTCCGCTGTCCAAGACCAAGAACTGGCGCGTCGTCGAAGATCATCGCGCACGCGGCGCCGTAACGGACGGGCGCAGGAGAATCCCATGATCCAGATGCAAACCACGCTGGCCGCCGCCGACAATTCCGGCGCCAAGGAACTGATGTGCATCAAGGTGCTCGGCGGCTCCAAGCGCCGTTACGCCGGCATCGGCGACGTCATCAAGGTCTCGATCCGCGACGCGATTCCGCGCGGCAAGGTCAAGAAGGGCGAGGTCTACGACGCCGTGGTCGTGCGCACGCGCAAGGGCGTGCGTCGTGCCGACGGTTCGCTGATCCGCTTCGACGGCAACGCTGCCGTGCTGCTCAACAACAAGCTCGAGCCGATCGGCACCCGCATCTTCGGGCCGGTCACGCGCGAGCTGCGCAGCGAGCACTTCATGAAGATCGTCTCGCTCGCGCCCGAAGTGCTGTAACGAATTTTATTTGGAACCAACGCCATGAACCGTATCCGCAAAGGTGATCAAGTCATCGTGATCACCGGCAAATACAAGGGCCAGAAGGGCGAAGTCCTGCGCGTCGCGGCAGATCGCGTCTTCGTGCAGAACATCAACCTGGTCAAGCGCCACACCAAGCCGAATCCGCAGGCCAACCAGCCGGGCGGCATCGTCGAGCGCGAGGCTTCCATCAACCTCTCGAATGTGATGCTGTTCAACCCGGCCTCGGGCAAGGGCGAACGCGTCGGATTCAAGACGCTCGGACGACGGCCGCAAGGTGCGCGTGTATCGCGCCAGCGGCGAAGTCGTGGACGCCTGAGGAACAAGATCATGGTACGCCTGGAAAAATTCTACAAAGACGAAGTGGTGCCGAAGCTGATGCAGCGTTTCGGATACAAGAACGTGATGCAAGTTCCGCGTCTGACCAAGATCACGCTGAACATGGGCGTGGGCGAGGCCACGGGCAACAAGAAGATCCTCGAGAACGCGCTCGCCGACATGACCAAGATCGCCGGCCAGAAGCCGATGGCGACGCTGGCGCGCAAGTCGATCGCGACGTTCAAGATCCGCGACGGTTGGCCGATCGGCTGCAAGGTCACGCTGCGCCGCGCCAAGATGTACGAGTTCCTCGACCGCCTGATCAACATCTCGCTGCCGCGCGTGCGCGACTTCCGCGGCGTGTCCGGCCGCGCGTTCGACGGCCGCGGCAACTACAACATGGGCGTGAAGGAACAGATCATCTTCCCGGAAATTGATTTCGACCAGGTCGACGCGATGCGTGGCATGGACATCGCGATCACGACCACGGCGAAGAACGATGCCGAGGCGAAAGCCTTGCTCGAAGCCTTCAGTTTCCCGTTCCGTAACTAATTTCGCTGCAACTGATTTCCAAGAGACGATTGCAATGGCTAAAACCTGCATGATCGAGCGCGAACTCAAGCGCACGAAGACGGTGAAGAAACACGCGGCCAAGCGCAAGGAGCTGAAGGCCATCGTGCTCAGCCCGAAATCCTCGTACGAGGAGAAGATGGCCGCGCAGACCAAGCTGCAGAAGCTGCCGCGCGACGCCAGTCCCACGCGCCAGCGCAACCGCTGCGAGTTGACCGGCCGTTCGCGCGGCGTCTACCGCAAGTTCGCCCTCGGCCGCCACAAGCTGCGCGAGGCGACCATGCGCGGCGACGTGCCGGGCCTGCGCAAGGCCAGCTGGTGATTTTTTGATTTACGAAAAATCCGAGGCGGATTTTTCGCATCAACAAGACGAAATCCATTTCGGATATCGATGCTGAGGAAACGAAACAATGAGCATGACTGATCCCATCGCCGACATGTTTACGCGTATCCGCAACGCCCAGGCCACGGCCCGGCCGACGGTGCGCATGCCGGCTTCCAACGTCAAGGTCGCCATCGTCAAGGTACTCAAGGACGAAGGCTACGTGCGTGACTTCCAGGTGAGCCGCGACGGCGCCAAGTCCGTGCTCGAGATCGCACTGAAGTATTTCGAGGGCCGGCCGGCGATCGACAAGCTCGACCGCGTCAGCCGTTCGGGTCTACGCGTGTATCGCGGCAAGGACAAGTTGCCCAAGGTCATGGGCGGACTCGGCATCGCCATCGTTTCCACACCCGACGGCATCATGAGCGACGCCCAGGCGCGCGCCAAGGGCGTCGGCGGCGAAGTCATCGGCACCGTGGCGTAAGGAGATAAAAATGTCTCGTGTAGCAAAAAAACCCATTACGCTGCCCAAGGGTGTCGAGTGCATCGTGGCCAAGGACATCATTACGGTCAAGGGCCCTAAAGGCACGTTGAAGATGGCGGCGATCGCTGGCGTCGCGGTCGCCATCGACAAGGGCAACGTCAACTGTGCCGACGGCTCCGCAGAAACCAAGTTCGCGGGAACCACGCGCGCGCTGTTGGCCAACATGGTCAAGGGCGTGAGCGAGGGTTACCAGAAGAAGCTCGAACTGGTTGGCGTCGGTTACCGTGCCGCGCTGCAGGGCAAGGACCTGAACCTGACCCTCGGCTTTTCGCATCCGGTCGTGTTCAACGCACCCGAAGGCATCACCTTGAGCGTGCCGAGCCAAACTGAAATCGTGATCGCCGGTGCCGACAAGCAACGCGTTGGCGAAGTCGCGGCGAAGATCCGCGCGTTCCGTCCACCCGAGCCCTACAAGGGCAAGGGCGTGCGCTACGCCGGCGAACGTATCACCCTCAAAGAAGCCAAGAAGGCATAAGGCCTATCCGCTTCCGGAGAATTATGATGAGCGAAAAGAACATTGCCCGCCTGCGCCGCGCCAAGACCACGCGTTCGCATATCCGCAAGCTCGGCGTGCCGCGCTTGACCGTGCACCGCACCGACCAGCACATCTACGCCCAGGTCATTTCGGCCGAAGGCGACAAGGTGCTGGCCGCGGCCTCGACCGTGCAGAAGGACCTTGCAAAGGGCCTGAAAGGCACCAAGAACAAGAACGCTGCCGCCGCAGTGGGCAAGGCGATCGCGCAGAAGGCGAAGGCCGCCGGCGTGGAAGCGGTGGCGTTTGACCGCTCCGGTTTCCGCTACCACGGCCGCATTGCCGCGCTCGCGGATGCCGCGCGCGAAGCGGGCCTGAAATTCTGATTCAACGATCCAACCACAACTACAAGCGACCTTGGTCGTAATCGAAGTCCGCCGGGCAACCGACGGCAAACAGGTGAGAACAGATGGCAAACAACAACGAACGTGAAAACAGCGACGGCATGCTGGAAAAGCTCATTGCCGTCAACCGCGTGGCCAAGACGGTAAAGGGCGGCCGGCAGATGAGCTTCACCGCGTTGACCGTGGTCGGCGACGGCGATGGCCGTGTCGGCCTCGGCTACGGCAAGGCGCGTGAAGTGCCGGTCGCGATCTCCAAGGCGATGGAGCGTGCGCGCCGCGGCATGGTCAGCGTCAAGCTCAACAACGGCACGCTGTGGCATGCGGTCAAGGCCAACCATGGCGCCGCGCGCGTGTACATGCAGCCGGCTTCCGAGGGCACCGGTGTCATCGCCGGCGGCGCGATGCGCGCCGTACTCGAAGTGGTCGGCGTCAAGAACGTGCTGGCCAAGGCCGTCGGTTCGCGCAATCCGATCAATCTGGTGCGCGCCACGATCAAGGGTCTGCAATTGATGGCTACGCCGGAGCGCATCGCGGCCAAGCGCGGCAAGAAAGTGAGCGAGGTGGGTGGTTATGGCCAAGGCTAAGGCAACGAAGGCGACCGGCACGATCCGCGTGCGCCTGTACAAGAGCATGAACAGCTGCCAGTGGAAGCATCGCCTGAGCGTGAAGGCGCTGGGCCTGAACAAGCTCAACGACGTGCGCGAGTTGAAGGATTCGCCGCAGGTGCGCGGCTTGGTCGAGAAGATAAATTACCTCGTGCGCATCGAAGAAAGCGCGTAAGCAGTAAAGCATATTTCTGGAGTTCGCATCATGCGTCTGAATACACTCAAGCCGGCCAAGGGATCGCGCAAGACGCGCGTGCGCGTCGGCCGCGGTATCGGTTCGGGACTCGGTAAAACCGCTGGTCGCGGCCACAAGGGCCAGTTCGCGCGTACCGGCAAGGGCAAGGTCAAGCCGGGTTTCGAAGGCGGCCAGATGCCGATGCAGCGGCGCCTGCCCAAGGTCGGCTTCCGCTCGAAGCTCGCGCGCGATACCTCCGAGGTGCTGCTGTACAAGCTCGATTCGCTCAAGGGTGATGCGATCGATTTTGCCGCGCTCAAGGCCGCTGGCCTGATCGACACGCGCGCGATCCGCGCCAAGGTCGTCAAGAAAGGCGAGATCAAGCGTGCGGTCAAGCTCAAGGGCGTGGTCGCGACCGCCGGCGCCAAGGCGGCGATTCTCGCTGCCGGCGGCAGCGTGGAGTAATAAGGTGGCCGCACCCAAAAACAATGGCTTGCTCGGCAATCTCGGCAAACTGACCGAGCTCAAGCAGCGCATCCTGTTCGTGATCGGAGCGCTGGTCGTGTTTCGCCTGGGTTCTTTCATTCCCGTGCCGGGCGTGAATTCCGATGCCATGACCAAGCTGATCCAGGGTCAGGGCGGCGGCCTCGTGGACATGTTCAACATGTTCTCCGGTGGTGCTCTGGCGCGCTTTTCGCTTTTCGCGCTCGGCGTGGTGCCGTACATTTCCGCGTCGATCATTGTGCAGATGTTCGGTTCGGTGATTCCGAGTTGGGCGGCGATGCGCAAGGAAGGCGAGTCCGGTCGGCGCAAGCTCACTCAGTACACGCGCTTCGGAACGATCGGACTGGCCGCGTTTCAGGCCTTCGGCATCGCCTCCATGCTGCAGCACCAAGCCGGCGTGGTTTATGCGCCCGGTCCGGGCTTTATCTTCACCGCCATGGTCGGCCTCACCGCCGGTACCATGTTCCTGATGTGGGTCGGCGAGCAGATCACCGAGCGTGGCATCGGCAACGGCATTTCGCTGTTGATCTTCGCCGGCATCGTCGCTGGCTTGCCGAGCGCTGTCGCGCGCACGCTGGAAATGTCGCAGCAGGGTGAAATCACGCCGATGAAGGTCTTGGTCATCTTGGCGCTGGTCCTGCTGGTCACCGCATTCGTGGTGTTCATGGAGCGCGGCCAACGCCGCATCACGGTGAACTACGCGCGCCGCCAGGGCGGTTCGCGCGCCTACATGAATCAGACTTCGCACCTGCCGCTGAAGATCAACATGTCCGGCGTGATCCCGCCGATCTTCGCCTCGTCGCTGATCCTGTTTCCGGCCACTGCCTCGTCGTGGTTCTCCAACGGCGCGGACATCCGCTGGCTGCAGCAGATCACCGCGGCGCTGAGTCCCGGCGAGCCGCTGTACGAAATCCTGTACGGCGCGATGATCATCATCTTCGCGTTCTTCTACACGGCGCTGGTGTTCAACTCGAACGAGACCGCGGACAACCTGAAGAAGTCCGGCGCCTTGGTGCCGGGCATCCGCCCGGGCCGTGCGACCGCCGAATACATCGACGGCGTGCTGACCCGACTGACCGGCGCGGGCGCGATCTACCTCGTCGCGGTGTGCCTGGTTCCGACCCTGCTGCAGCAGAACTGGCATGTGCCGTTCTATTTCGGCGGCACGTCGCTGCTGATCGTGGTCGTCGTGGTCATGGATTTCACCGCGCAGGTGCAGGCGCATCTGGTGTCGCACCAGTACGAAAGCCTGCTCAAGAAGGCCAACTTGAAAGGCTATGGCCGCGGTGGAAGCCCGCGTTGAGGCATGGATTGAAGAACCGGCGCGGGTTTAGCGCTTTGATAACGGTACGTTTCAGGTTATAATTCACGGTTCACTGCGCACTTTTTTGCGCGGAAACCGCTTTCGGAGACAATGAGATGGCGCGTATTGCGGGTGTCAATTTGGCGGTGCAGAAGCATGTCGTGATCGGCTTGCAGAGCATTTTCGGCATCGGCCGGGCACGCTCCAAGCTGGTGTGCGTGGCCGTCGGCGTGGATCCTTCGACCAAGATCAAGGAACTGACCGAAGGCCAGATCGAGAAGCTGCGCGCCGAAGTCGGCAAGTACACGGTCGAAGGCGACCTGCGCCGCGAAAACGGCATGGCGATCAAGCGCCTGATCGACCTCGGCACCTATCGCGGCCTGCGTCATCGCCGTGGCCTGCCGGTGCGCGGCCAGCGCACGCGCACGAACGCGCGCACCCGCAAGGGCCCGCGTCGCGCGATCAAGAAGAACTGATTTAGTTCCAGACCGATTCCACCGAATTTCTGCGGATATCCTGACAAATGAACAAACCGGTCGCTGCTGTAAAGACCAAGAAGAAGGCCAAGCGCGTCGTCACCGACGGCGTCGTGCACGTGCAGGCTTCGTTCAACAATACCGTGGTGACGATCACCGATCGCCAGGGCAACGCGCTGTCGTGGGCGACTGCGGGCGGCGCGGGCTTCCGCGGCTCGCGCAAGTCCACCCCGTTCGCGGCCCAGGTGGCGGCGGAAAAGGCCGGGCGCGCGGCGGCTGAATACGGCGTCAAGACCGTGGAAGTGCGCATCAAGGGTCCGGGTCCGGGCCGCGAATCGGCCGTGCGTTCGCTGAATGCGCTTGGCATCAAGGTCACCAACATCATCGACGTCACGCCGATTCCGCACAACGGCTGCCGTCCGCCGAAGCGTCGTAGGGTCTAATCATGGCACGTTATATCGGTCCCAAACTCAAGTTGTCCTGCCGCGAAGGCGCCGACCTCAGCCTCAAGAGCCCGGCGCGCGCGATCGAATCCAAGTGCAAGAAGTTCGAAAAGCTGCAGAAGCCCGGCCAGCACGGCGCCGCCGCCGGCAAGAAGGGTCGCCTGTCCGACTATGCCGTGCAGTTGCGCGAAAAGCAGAAGGTCAAGCGCATTTACGGCCTGCTCGAGCGCCAGTTCAGCAACTACTACGGCAAGGCCTCGCAATTGCGCGGCAATACGGGCGAAAACCTGTTGCGCATGCTTGAAGCGCGCTTGGACAACATCGTCTACCGCATGGGCTTCGCGGTCACGCGCGCACAGGCGCGCCAGCTGGTATCGCACAAGGCGATCGAGGTCAACGGCAAGAAGGTGAACCTGCCGTCGTACCAGGTCAAGGCCGGCGACCAGATCGCCATCGTCGAGAAATCGCGCGGCCAGCTGCGCATCACCGAGGCGCTGAACTTGTCGCAGCAAATGGATCTGGCGCCGAGCTGGATTGAAGTGGACGCGAAGAAGTTCGCCGGTTCGCTGAAGGCATTGCCGGAACGCTCGGACCTGCCCAGCGACATCAACGAATCGCTGATCGTCGAACTGTACTCGAAGTAATTTGTTGAATATCCGCTTCGGCACAGGATGTACCGACGCGGCGGATACGCAAGTGCCCGCCGCGACAAACGTGGCGCGGCTGTGCCGCGACCGTTTGCGAGCAAACCGCGGCAGGACACCCGGTTTTGCGCCCTATCAATAACTCTTGGAGAGCGTAGTCCATGGCACATTCGCCTACTACCATCCTGCGCCCGCGCGGACTGCATGTCGAACGTACCGGTATCAACCGCGCACGTGTCGTCGTCGAGCCGCTGGAACGCGGTTTCGGCCATACCCTCGGCAATGCGCTGCGGCGCGTGCTGCTGTCGTCAATTCCCGGCGCGGCGGTGATCGAAGTTGAAATCGACGGCGTGCTGCACGAATACACGACGCTTGAAGGCTTGCAGGAAGACGTGATCGAAGTCCTGCTCAACTTCAAGGACATCGCGATTCGGCTGCATAACCTCGATGAAACCACCGTCACCTTGTCGAAGAAGGGCAAGGGCGTGGTCACGGCCGGCGACATCAAGGTCGACCACAACGTTGAGATCCTCAATCCCGAGCACGTGCTTTGCCACCTGACCAAGGATATCGGGCTGAACATGCGCATCAAGATCGCGCGTGGCGTCGGCTACGTGCCGGCCACGTCGCGCCGCCGTCCGGACGAGGAATCGCGTCCGATCGGTCGCCTGCAGCTCGATGCCTCGTTCTGCCCGGTACGCCGCGTTGCCTATGAAGTCGACAGCGCCCGCGTCGAGCAGCGCACCGACCTGGACAAGCTGGTGCTGGACATCGAAACCAACGGCACAATCGACGCCGAGGAAGCGGTGCGCAAGTCGGCCGAGATCCTGATGGACCAGCTCACCGTGTTCGGCGATTTCAGCCGCCGCGAGAGCATCGACGCCAAGGCCGAGAAATCCGGCGTGGATCCGGTGCTGCTGCGCCCGATCGACGACCTGGAACTGACCGTGCGTTCGGCGAACTGCCTCAAGGCCGAAAGCATCTATTACATCGGCGACCTGGTGCAGCGCACCGAGGTGGAATTGCTGAAGACGCCGAACCTGGGCAAGAAGTCGCTCACCGAAATCAAGGACGTGCTCGGCGCACGCGGTCTTTCGCTCGGCACCAAGCTGGAGAACTGGCCGCCCTCGGGCCTGTCTTCCGGCATGCAAATGAATTGATTCACCAAAAGTCCAACGGGGGCACTGTCCCCGCGAACTGAAAGTTCACCTTGTGCGGAATCGTCCGCCCAAGGCTACAATTATAAAGTTATACGAAGGACACTTATGCGTCACATGAAATCCGGTCGCGCCTTAAGCCGCACCTCCAGCCACCGCGAGGCCATGTTCAAGAACATGGCGTCGTCGCTGTTCAAGCACGAATTGATCAAGACCACGCTGCCCAAGGCCAAGGAATTGCGCCGCGTCGCCGAGCCGCTGATCACGCTGGCCAAGGCTGACAGCGTTGCCAACCGCCGCCTCGCCTTCGCGCGCCTGCGCGACAAGGTTGCGGTAGGCAAGCTGTTCGTCGAGCTCGGCCCGCGCTACCGCGAGCGCAAGGGCGGGTACCTGCGCATCCTCAAGTGCGGCATGCGCGTTGGCGATAACGCGCCGATGGCCTACGTCGAGTTGGTCGACCGGCCGCGCGTTGAAACCGAAGCTGCGGAGTAAGCCGCTGCGCATGTTCTGGAAAAGGCCTCGGCGGGAAACTGCCGGGGCCTTTGCATTTCTTGCGCCGGAACATCGGCGCGTGCGCAGGGTCTGAATCGCATCGTCCAAATTGGGATCCCGAATGCTCAATCCTTTCCGCTGGCCGTTCCGCACGCAGTGCATCGCCGGATTCGTCGTCTGCCTTGCCTTGCTCGCTTATGCGTACTTCGTGCAATTCCAGCTCGGCATAGAGCCGTGTCCGCTGTGCATCTTCCAGCGCCTGACGTTCATCGCCATGGGCATCGTCTTTCTCGCCGGCGCCATTCATGGGCCACGCGCAACCGGTCGGCGCGTGTACGGCCTGCTCGTACTCGTTGGCGCGGCCATCGGGGTCGGCATTGCCGCCTATCACCTGTGGGTACAGCACCTGGGTCCCGATCCCATGGCCGGCTGCACGCCGGGCTGGAACTACATGGTCGAGAATTACTCGCTGAAATACGCCTGGTCGAAGACGATCGAGCACGCTTTCACCGGCCACGCCGACTGCGGCGAGGTCAACTGGACCTTCCTCGGCCTGGCCATGCCGTTCTGGACCCTGGTCTGCTACGCGCTGATCGGCGCGGGAGCGGTGTGGGCGGGATTCCGCCGCCGCGATTGAATCGCGGGCTTGCATGGCGCTGCCGCTGTGGCATGATGGAATGCCGCAGCGCAACATGAGCGATGCCGATGCAAGCCGATCCGCGCAACCTGAGCGCCGTCCGCGAGCCCCGCGACTGGGCGCCGGATTCGTGGCAACGCAAGCCGGCGGTGCAGCAGCCATCGTATGCCGACGCCGATGCGCTCGCCGCCGCGCTGGCGCAACTGCACGCGTTGCCGCCGCTGGTGACTTCGTGGGAAGTCCTCGCGCTCAAGCGCAAGCTGGCCGACGCCGCCGAGGGCCGCTGTTTCCTGTTGCAGGGCGGCGATTGCGCGGAGAGTTTTGCCGATTGCACGTCGCCCATCATCTCCAACCGACTGAAAGTGCTCCTGCAGATGAGCCTGGTGCTCGTGCACGGGCTCAAGTTGCCGGTGGTTCGCGTTGGGCGTTTTGCCGGCCAGTACGCCAAGCCGCGCTCGGCCGATACCGAAACGCACGAAGGCGAGACGCTGCCCAGCTATCGCGGCGACATCGTCAATGCGCCGGAATTCACCGCCGCCGCGCGGCGCCCGGATCCGCAGCGCCTTATCGAAGCGCATTCGAAATCGGCGCTGACCATGAACTTCACCCGCGCCCTGATCGACGGCGGCTTCGCCGACCTGCATCACCCGGAATACTGGGATCTGGCCTGGGTCGAGCATTCGCCGCTACAGGACGAGTACCGGCGCATGGTCGAGGCGATTGGCGATTCGGTGCGTTTCATGGAAACGCTCGCGGGGTCGATCGGCAGTTTCGGCAAGGTGGATTTCTATACTTCTCACGAGGCGCTGCTGCTGCATTACGAACAAGGGCAGACGCGCCAGGTGCCACGCCAGTGGGGCTGGTTCAACCTGTCCACGCATTTCCCGTGGATCGGCATGCGCACCGCGCAGCTCGACGGTGCGCACGTCGAATACTGCCGCGGCATCCGCAACCCGGTCGGACTCAAGGTCGGATCCGGCGTGCACGCCGGAGGCGCTGCTGCGCACGCTCGACGTGCTGAATCCGGACAACGAGCCAGGCCGTATAACATTGATTCACCGTATGGGGGCAGCGAAGATCGCCAGTGAGCTTCCGTCGCTGCTGCAGGCGGTAAAGACGGAAGGTCGGCGTGTGCTGTGGTGCTGCGATCCCATGCATGGCAACACCGAGGCGCTGGCGAACGGCGTCAAGACGCGTCGCTTCGCCAACATCCGCGCCGAGCTCGACGCGGCCTTCGACATCCATGCCGCGCACGGCACGCGCCTGGGCGGCGTGCATCTGGAACTGACCGGCGAAAACGTCACCGAATGCCTGGGTGGGGCGCGCGACCTGGCCGAAGCCGACCTCGCGCGGGCCTACAAATCCAATGTCGATCCGCGCCTGAATTACGAACAATCCCTCGAATTGGCGATGCTGATCGTGCGCAAGCGCGGCCACCGCTAGAACCGGCGCGCGCCAGGCGAGGAAAGACGTACGGATCGGCGTACTGGCGCCCGCAAGCCGCTCAGCGGATTCCGACCATCCCGCGCACCGAATCGATCAACTTCGCCGGATCGTAGGCGACGCCGTCCTTGAACACGAGCGCGACGTTTTCGATGTCGTCGATTTTCGCCGCGGGATCGCCGCGGATCACGACGAGGTCGGCTTGCTTGCCGATGCCGATCGTGCCGATGCGGTCGAGCCGGCCCTGGTAACGTGCGCCGTTTTCCGTGGCGATCCGGATCGCTTCGAGCGGGGTGAAGCCGGCCTCGACCAGCAACTCGACTTCGCGCTGATCGCCGAACCCGGGCAGCACGCCACCGTTGCCGGTGGGGTCGGGCCCGGCCAGCAGCAGGCCGCCCGCGGCGACGAAGGCGCGCTCGAACGCCATTTCCTGTTTCATCGCCGCTTCGGATTTGGCGGCGCGTCCCGCGACGGTCGCGGCGCCGGCGCGCGCGGCAAGATAGCTGCGCAGCGATTCGGCCGACATCATTTGCATCTGGCGCCGCGACAGCAGCGGTCGGGTGGGAATCGAGGCTTCGAACACGGGTAGCGTGGAGGTCACCGCCACGTGATGGGAAACCAGGTTGCGGATCAGCTCACGTACCGGCGCGCCGTCAATGTCGCGATCGACCCACGAGGCCGCGATCGCGGGAATCTGCGGACACACGCCGGGCTTGCGGCCGGGCACGAATTCCGAATCGGTGAAGACCGGGCCGTGTTCCAGATCGTCGATGCCGAGTTTGATCGCTTCCGGATAGTCGATCGAGCACAGGTGTCCGGTGACCTTGGTGTGCCGGCGATGCGCCTCGGCGATGGCGGCGCCCAGGGCAGACTCGGAAATGTCCATGTAGGCCTTGAACGAAGTCACGCCCTGGTCGAGCCAGAAATCCACGGTCTGGCGCGCCTGCACGGCGCTCGTCAGTTCGGCCATCTGCGGGAAGAAGCTGCCGGGACCATCCAGGTAGGGACCGGTCACGTCGATGTGCGGGCCGGGCATGGCGCCGCTGTCGATGAGACTGCGGATGTTCAGGTCGGTGTACGGCTCGATGCTGCCGGTGCTGCGCATCGTGGTCACGCCGGAAGCAAGGTACAGCCGCGGCGCCGAGAACGCGAGTTCGGTGACGAGAAACCCCGGCGGCGGAATCTTGCCATCCTCGTCGATGTTGATCGAAGCGGTGTACATCAGGTGATCGTGCATGCCGACGAGGCCGGGGATCACGCTGTCGCCGGAAAGATCGACGACGCGCGCACCCGCGGGCAGCGGCGCCGCGGCGTCGGCGATCGCGGCGATCTTGCCGTTGCGCAGCACCACGGTGCGGTCGTCCTGCGCGGGGGCGCCAGTGCCGTCGATCACGCGCACATGGGTGAGCGCGATCAGCGGATCGTCGTGGACGACGTATTTCCGCACTTCGGCGGAAAGCGCCTGCGCCTGGCACACGCTGCCGGCGAGCGCCAGCAGGACGCCGGCGCCGCCCCCGCACAAACCAAATACCGGCTTCACGATGTGGGCCAGAAACAGCCGAACGTGCCGGCCGTGATCGATGCGTAGATCAAGCCGTCGATCATGTCCTTGGCCACCGTGCCCCAGGGTTGGCCCCACCAGATGCCCATCGGCAACGATCCGAACGCGAAGCCCATGAAGGCGGCCGTGCCGACGATCTGGAAGACGTGCAGGTAGGGTGCGGCGACCGGCAGCGCATGGATCGAGATGTAGCCGGCGAACAGTGCGACGATCAGGCAGAACACGAACCACAATCCGAGCGACTTTCCCATGTTCGGCATGCCGTTGGCGCGCAAAATGATGAAACTGACCGGACCTTCCGTGAACTTGGCCTGCGCCGCGGGCTGTTTCATCTCCTCCATCTTGCACCACGGCAGCATGTACATGCCCGGCGCCGGATTGCCTTTGCGCACGGCCGCGCGGACTTCGTCTTCGTTGGTGAAGCCGTGGTAGTCAGGCATGTGCCAGAACTTGAGCAGCATGTGCAGGATACTGCTGGCGATGAACACGAACACGCCGGACAGCAGCATGGGCAACCACAATTGTGTGAGCGATACCATGACATTCCTCCCGTTCGATAAGTTGGTACAACGCGACTAAAAATCCACAGACATCATTCTTCTTCCACCTTCGGCTTGTAGGCCTCCGCCAACTGCTTCTGCACCTGCGCCGGTACCGCATCGTAATGGCTGAACTCGATCGCGTAGCGGCCCTGGCCGCCGGTCATGGCTTTGAGTTCGGTCTGGTAGTCGGTGACTTCCGCCAGCGGCACCTGTGCCTTGATCACGATCTCGCCGCCGCGCAGCGAATCGGTGCCGCTGATGCGCGCACGCTTGCCGGCGAGACCGCCGGTCACGTCGCCCATGTGCGCGTCGGGCACGAACACTTCGAGGTTGACGATGGGCTCCAGCACTTGCGGCTTGGCCTTGCTGATTGCCTCAAGGAATGCCTTCTTGCCCGCGCTGACGAAGGCGATTTCCTTGGAATCGACCGGGTGGTACTTGCCGTCGTAGACGATGACTTTGACGTCCTGCATCTGGTAGCCGGCGATGGCGCCGTGTTCGAGCACCTGGCGCACGCCTTTTTCCACGGCGGGAATGAACTGGTTCGGGATCGTGCCGCCCTTCACCTCGTCGGCAAACTCGAAGCCGGCGCCGCGTGGCAGCGGCTCAACGCGCAGGAACACCTCGCCGAACTGGCCGGCGCCGCCGGTCTGCTTCTTGTGGCGGTGATGACCTTCCGCCTTCGACGCCACGGTTTCGCGGTAGGCGATGCGCGGCGGCCGCGTCTTCACCTCGACCTCGTAGCGCTCCTTCATGCGCGCGAGCATCAGTTTCAGGTGCAGGTCGGATAGCCCGCGCACCACGGATTCGTTCAGTTCCTTGTCGTGCTCGAAGCGGAAACAGGGGTCTTCCTCGCTGAGCTTGTGCAAGGACGTCGCCAACTTCTGTTCCTGGCCCTTGTGCGCCGGTTCCACCGCGAGGCCGAACATCGGCTGCGGGAAATTGAGCGGTTCGAGATGGATCTGGTCCTCGTCGTGCGAATCGTGCAGCACCGCGTCGAAGTGGATTTCCTCGACCTTGGCCACCGCGGCGATGTCGCCGGGGATGGCGCTGTCGATCTCGATGTGTTCCTTGCCACGGAGCTTGAACAGGTGGCCGACCTTGAACGGTTTCTTGCCGTCGTCGATGAAAAGCTGCGTGTCCTTCTTCACCGTGCCCTGGTAGACGCGGAACACGCTGAGCTTGCCGACGAAGGGATCGTTGACGATCTTGAACACGTCGGCGATGACATGTTGTTTCGGATCGGGCACCGCTTCGATCGTCGCCGCATTCGCGCCGACGCCCTTGCGGAATGGCGGCGGGTTGCCCTCGGCAGGGTTCGGCAGCAGTTTGCCGATCAGGCTCAGCAGTTCCTTCACGCCCGCGCCGGTGCGCGCGGACACGAAACAGATCGGCACGAGATGACCCTCGCGCAGGCACTGCTCGAACGCGTCGTGCAGTTCCTGGCCCGAAAGTCCCGCTTCGCCGACGTCGAGGAAATGGTTCATCACGGTTTCGTTGATTTCCACGACCTGGTCGATGATGCGCTGGTGCGCCTCGGTGACGCTGGAAAAATCCGCGACGCCTTCCGGCTTGAAGAAACAATCGACCACGGATTTGCCGTCCTGCGCGGGCAGGTTGATCGGCAGGCATTCCGGGCCGAACGCTTCGCGCAACTGGTCGACCAGTGCGCGGCAGTTGCCGCCGTCCATCTTGTTGACGATGAGCAACCGCGCCAGCCCGCGCGCCTTGGCGTGGTGCATCATGCGCTGCGTGCCGTATTCGATGCCGTTGTGCGCGTTGACGACGATGGCGCAGGTCTCCACCGCAGCCAGCGCGGAAAGCGTCGGTCCGCGAAAATCCGCGGCGCCGGGCGTATCGATGAGGTTGATGTGGCAATCGCCGTTGTCGATGGATGCAATCGCCGTATTCAGGGACTGCTTGCGTTCTTTTTCCATCGGGTCGTAGTCGGAAACCGTAGTGCCGCGCTCGACCGAGCCGGGAGCGCCGATCACGCCGCCCGCATGCAACAGGGCTTCGAACAGCGTGGTCTTGCCCGCGGCGGAATGTCCGGCGAGCGCGATGTTTCGGATGCCATCGGTGGTGTAGGCCATAAGCGTCTCCCGTCAGCGTTGCATGGACCTGCAAGCGTTCTCCTTTCGGCGACGCTGCGTCAAGGCGCGATGCGACAGCGCAAGGTTAACCCATGATTTACATGCCGATTGCTAGGCTCGCCGCGCCAAGCAGGGACGAAGGATCGCGGTGACTCAACAGCAAGTTTTCGATGGCGGCGACGCTGCGACATTGTTGGCGGAATGGGATGCCGAAGCCCGCGCGCGCGCTGGCACGGCTTGGCCTGCGTCCGGCACGCTCGCCGCGATTTGCCCGCTCCGTCGCGCTTGCGGCGCTGATTGCGCTGCATGCGCTCATGTTCGTGTTCTGGTATGCGAGCCGGTTTCCGCTACCCGTGTCGCAGCCATCGGTCGTGCAGGTGCGCCTGATCGATGAGTCCGCGCCTCCTCCTCCTCCTCCCGAGCCTGCGTCATTGCCGCGAACCCGGAGCATGGCGGCGTCGATGCTGCCCGCACCGTCGCCCGCGCGAACTGCCGTCGTGCCGTCCGCGTCAGCGGCGCAACCGCTCCTGTTCAATCCCGACGGATTGGTCCGCCTGCCATCCGCGCCGCACTTCGAATCGCCGCACGATGCGGGCATCGCACGCGGCAAGGAACTGCTCGCCCGCGGCCATAACCTCATCCATTGCCGGCGCAGCAGGTTCTTCACAGCAGCCTGAGCAGTTCCGGCAACAGCGGCAGCCTGCGCACGCGTACCGTGGTTGCGGCGTAGACCGCATTCGCCAGCGCCGGCGCCGCGCTGGCGGCGACGATGTCGTCGAAGCTGGCGGGGTCGGCGCCGGTATCGACGCTGTATACTTCTACACTGTGCGGCGACTGGCCCATGCGCAGCAGCGGATAATCCGGGAAATTGTGCTGCTGCACTTGGCCGTTCTTGAGCGTGATCGCCTCGTGCAAGGTCGCGGAAACGGCGGCCAGCGTCGTGTTCGCCGCCTGCGCTTCGAGATTCAGCGGATTCAGCGTGCGCCCCGCGTCGACCGCGCATACGGCGCGGTGGATGACGAGGTCGTTGCCGCTGACCGAAACCTCGAACGCATGCGCGGCATAGGCGCCGTTGCCGGCATGGCAGGCGATGCCGAGGCCGTGCCCGTTCTTCGGCTTGTGCTGCCAGTCGATCTTGCCGGCGGCAATGCGCAGCACGCCGGCCAGGCGACCCGTGTCGAATCCCGGTCGCAGCATGCGCGGTGCGCCGAGCAGGTCCATGCGCAGAACGACCGGGTCCTGGTGCGTGGCAACAGCGACTTCGTCGAGGAAACATTGCGTGGCGAAGGCCTGGAACGCATCCGTGCCGCCGCGCAGTTCGCCGCGCGGCAGGCCGCAGGGCAGGGCGTGGAAAAGCTGTTGCAGGTTGGGCAGCAAACCGGCGGGAAACGCGTCCGCATCGAGCAGACCGGCGAAAACCGGTTTTCCGGCCAGGCGGCTGTCGCGCCAGTTGCGCGGCGTCGCGGCGACGCGATGCGACCAGCCGGTGAGATGCTGCTTGCGATCCAGCGTCGCGGTCAGCGCATGTACGCCGAACGGCCGGTAGAAATCGTGTTGCAAGTCGTCCTCGCGCAGCCACACGAGCTTCACCGGCTTGCCGGCTTCCTTGGCAACAAGCGCGGCCTCGGCGACGAAATCGTTGTGCAGGCGCCGGCCGAGGTCGCCGCCTGCGCGCGGCAGGCGGATGTCGATGGCCTCGCGCGCCACGCCGGTGATCGCGTGCAGCAGGTGCGATGCGCCGGCCGGATCGTGCAGGCCGGCGATCAGCACGACCTTGTCCTTGGTCACCGTGATCGTCGCGCTCGGCGGTTCGGCCGTGGCATGCGCGAGGAACGGCAGCCGGTAGCGGGCGTTTAGCGTGCGTGCTTGTGCTTGTTTCCTTGCCTTGGCGAAGTCGCCGTCGTTGCGCACCACGGTGGCGCTGGCGTCGTCGTCGAGCAACGCGTTCGCCTTCGCTTCTAGCGCGGCGCTGGAATCGTTCGCCCAGGCGGGGTCCGGCTTCCACGCGACCTTGAGCTTGTCGCGGCCGCGCAGCGCGGACCAGGTGTCGTCGGCGAGCACGGCCACGCCGGCGGCGAGCACGCCATCGAACGGCGCTTCGGGTTTCGGCCCGGACAGGACGATGGTGCGATGCACGCCGCTGACCTGGCGGGTTTGCGTGTCGTCGAGCGTGTCCAGCGTGCCGCCGGGATACGGGCAGCGCACGATCACGGCGACCAGCTGCGTTGCCGAGGTAGCTGTCGATGCCGTACTCGGTGCGCCCGAGCACGACTTCGCGCGCATCGACGGTGCGTGCCGGCTTGCCGATGAGGCGGAACTGCGACGGCATCCTTGAGCGGCGGTGGATGCGCCGGCGCATCCAGCGTCGCCGCATTCGCTGGCGAGGGCGCCGTAGGCAAGCTTGCGGCCGTCCGCGGCGATCACGAAACCGGCTTCGGTGCGCAGGGTGGCGGCATCGAGATTCCATTGCTGCGCGGCGGCCTGTACCAGCAGCGCACCGCGCCACCGCACCAGCCTGGCGCAGTTGCGTCCAGGCCGCCGCCGAAGTGTCGCCGGCGGCGCCCTGGTTGCCGTAGCGGTCGCCCGGGCCACTGTCGGTTTCGATGTAGCCGTAAGGCAGTTGTTCGACGCGCACGCGGCTCCAGTCGGCATCGAGTTCTTCGGCAATGAGCAAGGGCAAGTCGGTTTTCACGCCCTGGCCGACTTCGCAGCCGCGCGCACCGATCACGACGGTCCCGTCTGCCTCGATGCGCACGAAATCGGTGAGTTGCTGCGCCTGAAAGCGCGCGCCCAGATACGGCAGGTCTTCCTGGGCCTGCGCGCGCCAGCCGACCAGCAAGGCGCCGGCCGCACCCGCGCCGACGACCAGAAACCGGCGCCGCGACGCATCGAAACTCATTTCTTCGCCTCGTTGGGCGCTGTCGCGGCACGAACGATCGCCGCGCGGATGCGCGGATAGGTGCCGCAGCGGCACAGGTTCGGAATCACGTCGATGTCCGCATCGTCCGGATGCGGCTTGCGCTTGAGCAGCGCCGCCGCCGCCATGATCTGCCCGGTCTGGCAGTAGCCGCAGCCGATCGCATCCTCGGCGATCCAGGCTTCCTGTAGCGGATGCAGCGCGTCCTTGCCGGCCAGGCCTTCGATGGTGACGATGTCGCGGTGCGCGAGCGCCTTCACCGGCAGCATGCAGGCGTGCTCGGCCTTGCCGTCGACCAGCACCGTGCAGGCGCCGCAGGCGCCGATACCGCAGCCGTACTTCGCGCCGGTCAGGCGCAGCACGTCGCGCAGGTACCACAGCAGCGGCATGTCCGGATCGCCGTTGTGGAAGAAAGCCTTGCCGTTGACGGTGAGCGGAACGGTCTTTTCGCCGGCACTGGCGGCAACAGGCGGTACGGGTTGGGGCTTGGTGCGGCGGAAGGGATTGTCGGGCATGACGAAACCGTATGCGTGGGCGGCTATTTTGCACCATCAAGATGATGTTTGCCGACGAAATGCCATGCGCCAGCCAGCCGCGCGCCTTGTTTTTTTGCGCCGCACAAGGACAATGACGGCTCCGCTTCCGCACCGAAGTCCGCCCGATGATCCCTGCCGCTGCCGAGTCCGCGCCCGATCCGCACGCGCCGTGGATCGTGCTCAAGTTCGGCGGCACCAGCGTGTCCACGCGGGAGCGCTGGGACAAGATCGCCGCCATCGCGCGCGCGTGGCGCAAGCGCGGCAAGAACGTGCTGATCGTGGTGTCGGCGCTGTCCGGCATCACCGACAAGCTCAAGGCGCTCGGCGAGGCGCAGGCCGACGCCGCCAAGCGTGCCGCCAGCTGCGACGAAATCCGCGCTCGCCACGACGCGATGTTCACCGAACTGGGATTGGTCGACCGCGCCCCGCTGCAGTACTGGCTCGAACGTCTCGACGCGCTGGCCGCGAACGTGCGCGCCGATGCCGGCGGACTGCCGTGGCAGGCCGAAGTGCTGGCGCTCGGCGAGCAGTTGTCCTCGACGCTTGGCATGGCTTATCTGAACCGGTTGGATTTGCCGGCGCACTGGCTCGACGCGCGCGCGCATTTGCTGGCCCAGCCCATGCCGAACCAGAACGCGTGGGGACGCTATCTCTCGGCCTTGGTTCCGACCGCGCCGGACGCGGCGTTCGCGCAAGGTCTCGCCGCGCGCGGATCCCTGTTCGTCACGCAAGGGTTCATGGCGCGCAATCCGCAGGGCGAGACCGTGATTCTCGGTCGCGGCGGCTCGGACACCTCGGCCAGCTATTTCGGTGCCTTGCTCAAATGTGAAAAAGTGGAAATATGGACGGACGTGGCGGGCATGTTCAGCGCGAATCCGCGCCAGGTGCCGAACGCGCGCCTGCTCACCCGACTCGATTACGAAGAGGCGCAGGAAATCGCCACTACCGGCGCCAAGGTGCTGCACCCGCGCTGCATCAACCCGGTACGCGAGGCGCGCGTGCCGCTCGCGATCAAGGACACGAATTTCCCGGACCTCGCCGGCACGCAGATCGGCGCGGTCGCAACCGACGCCGCACCCAGCGTCAAGGCCATCAGCTCGCGCGGCGGCATCACCCTGATCGCGATGGAATCCATCGGCATGTGGCAGCAGGTCGGCTTCCTAGCCGACGTATTCGAGCATTTCAAGCGCCACGGCCTGTCGGTGGACCTGGTCGGCACCTCGGAAACGAACGTCACGGTGTCGCTCGATCCGACCGAAAATCTGGTGAATTCCGACGTGCTTTCGGCGCTGTGCGCGGACCTGGCGAAAGTCTGTCGCGTGAAAGTCATCGCGCCGTGCGCGGCGATCACCCTGGTCGGGCGCGGCATGCGTTCGATGCTGCACAAGCTCTCCGGCGTGCTTGCCGAATTCGGTCCGCAGCGCGTGCACCTGATTTCGCAGTCCTCGAACAACCTCAACCTCACCTTCGTCGTCGACGAGGACATCGCCGCCGACATGGTACCGGCCCTGCACGCACTGCTGATCAAGGCCGAGGCGATGCGTGTGGAGGATCGATCGATCTTCGGGCCGAGCTGGCGCGAGTTGTACCGGCAGGCACAAGGCACGCAGGCCGCGCCGTGGTGGCGCATGCGCCGTGCGGAGTTGCTGGAACTGGCCCAGCTAGCCTCGCCGCGCTACGTCTACGATCTGGCGACGGTGCGCGAACGCACGCAGGCGCTGCGCGCGGGAGTGCCGTGCGTGGATCGCTGGTTCTATGCGATCAAGGCGAATGCGCACCCGGACTTGCTGCGCGAAATCGCGGCCCAGGGTTTCGGTCTGGAGTGCGTATCGTCGGGCGAGCTGGATCGTGCCGCGAAAGTCCCCGGTGCGTCGCTGTTGTTCACACCGAACTTTGCGCCGCGTGCGGAATATGCGGATGCCGTCGCGCGTGGAATCACGGTCACCCTCGACAACCTGCATCCGCTCGAACATTGGGGTGCGGATTTTTCCGGCAGCGAGATTTTCCTGCGCCTGGACCTCGGTGCCGGCCGTGGTCACCACGAAAAGGTCAAGACCGGCGGCGTCAAATCCAAGTTCGGACTCGCGTTGGACGAGCTGCCGGAATTCCAGCGCCTTGCCGCGAAGCACGACGTACGCATTGCCGGACTGCATGCGCACCTGGGCTCGGGCATTCTCGATGCCACGCATTGGCGCGACGTTTACGTGCAGCTCGCCAGTCTCGGCGAAAAAATCGGCAGCGTGCGTGCGCTCAATATCGGCGGCGGACTCGGCGTGCCGGCGCGCGGCGATGATTCGCCGCTCGACCTTGTCGTGCTCGGCACGGCGCTGGCGGAAGTGAAAACCGCCTATCCGCAGTTCGAATTGTGGGCCGAGCCGGGACGCTATCTAGTCGCCGATGCGGGCGTGCTGCTCGCGCGCGTGACCCAGACCAAGCGCAAGGGCGAGGTGCGTTATGTCGGCTGCGACGCCGGCATGAATTCGCTGATCCGCCCAGCGCTATACGAGGCCTGGCACGAGATCGTGAATCTCACGCGCCTCGACGAACCGGCGACGGAACTGGTACAGATCGTCGGTCCGATCTGCGAATCCGGCGACGTGCTCGGCAGCAATCGACGCCTGCCGCCGACGCGCGAAGGCGACGTGCTGCTCATCGCGCAGGCCGGCGCCTACGGTGCGGCGATGGCTTCGCATTACAACCTGCGACAGCCGGCGGCGGAGGTGGTGTTGTGAGTAATTCCAGATTGATTCAATCGGTCGATCCACGCCAGGCTCGCGCGTTCCGTTTCGTGCGCTGCACGTATGCGAACGGCGAGGCGCAACTGGTTTATGCGTTCGACGATGGTCCGGAATTGATCGAGCGCATCGGGTTTCCGGATGCGCCGGTGCTGCCGGCGGAGCGCGAAGCTGCGTTCATGGCTGCGCTGCGCCTGCTGCACCTGATCGCCGGAGTGAGCTATTACAAGGCCGGCGTACCGAACGAAATCGTGGTCGAAGGCGAACCGCTGGATGCGGCGACGGCGCAGTTTCTCGATCAAGTCTACGTGCATGGTCTCGCCGAATTCGCCTACCAGAACAAGCTGGATCTGCGCGGCAAGATTCGTTTTCCCCGCGGCAAGTCGGCGCACGCACCTGCGGCGGCGCTGAGTCTGCAGCGCCGGACCCTGGTGCCCATCGGCGGCGGCAAGGATTCGCTGGTCAGCGTTGAAATGTCGAAACGCCTCGGCGAGCCGGCGACGGCGGTTTGGGTCGGCGAGTCGGCGCTGATCGCCGCCTGCGCACAACGCACGGATGTGCCGATGTTGAGTCTAAAGCGCACGCTCGCACCGGAGTTGTTCGAGTACAACCGCCTGGGCGCGTACAACGGCCATATTCCGGTCACCGCGATCAATTCGGCGATCCTGGTCTGCGCGGCGATCCTGTACGGCTTACGATGCGATCGCGTTTTCCAACGAGCGATCGGCTTCGGAAGCCACGCTCGAATACGATGGCCAGCCGGTCAATCACCAATGGAGCAAGTCGCTGGAATTCGAGCGCGGCTTGCGCCAGTACACACAGTCGCATATCGCCGCGAACCTGGATTATTTCTCGCTGCTGCGGCCGTGGTCGGAACTGGCAGTCGCGCGCGCGTTCGCGCGCGAGTCCCGCTACGACGATGTGTTCTCCAGTTGCAACCGCAACTTCCGCATCCGCGGCGAACGGCCGGCCGACCGCTGGTGCGGGCAATGTCCGAAATGCCATTTCGTCTTTCTCGCGCTCGCGCCATTCGTTGCCAAGCCGCGCCTGCTCGGTATATTCGGCCGCAATCTGCTCGACGACGCGGCGCTCGCGCCCGGTTTCGACGCGCTGCTCGAATACCGCGAGCACAAGCCATTCGAGTGCGTGGGCGAGGGCCGCGAATCGCGCGCGGCGATGCACGCGTTGACCCTGCGCCCGGAGTGGCGCGAGGACGCGCTCATCGCCCGCTTCGCCGAGGAGATCGCGCCGCAACTGGATGCGAGCGAATTTGCGCTGGCGCCGCTGCTTGCGCCATCCGTCGAACATTTCCTGCCGCTGCGCCTGCAGCGCTTGCTGCATGAAGCTGGCTGACCTCGAACACGCGCGCGTCGCGGTGTGGGGCTACGGCCGCGAAGGCCGCGCCGCGCTGGCGGTGTTGCGGAAGCGCTTTCCGGATAAGCCTCTGGCGCTGTTTTGTTCCGGAGACGAGAAGGCACAGGTCGCGGTCGATGCGAATCTTCGCCTGGCTCCTGGACCGGTCGATGCGCCGTCACTGTCGGCATTCGACGTCGTGATCAAATCGCCCGGCATCAGCCCGCACAAGTCGCCGGTTCCGGAAGCGATGGCCGCTGGCGTGCGTTTCACCTCCGGCACGGCGCTGTGGTTTGCCGAGCGGCCCGACGCGCGCGTGATCGCCGTTACCGGCACCAAGGGCAAGAGCACCACCAGCGCGATGATCGCGCACATTGCGCGCTCGCTCGGCATCCGCACAGCGCTGGCCGGCAATATCGGCTTGCCGCTGCTCGAACTGCTCGATGACGAAGCGCAGACTTTGGGTCGTGGAACTTTCGAGTTTCCAGACCAGCGAGGCTGGGCCGCTGGATGTCGGCGTGATCACGAACCTGTACGAGGAACACCTGGATTGGCACGGCTCGCGCGAGCGTTATGCGATCGACAAGCTCAAGCTCGCCGACGCCGCACGCACGCTGGTCGTCAACGCCGAGCAGCCGGAATTGCTCGCACGCACGGCGGCGCATCCGCGGCGCACGACATTCGGCGACGGTGCCGGCTGGCATGTAAATGGCGATGCGATACGGTGCGCGGACACCGTGGTTTTGCCGCTGGCGGAGATCCCGCTCCCCGGTGCGCACAACGCAATGAATGTCTGCGCCGCGCTCGCCGCGCTGGAAACGGCGGGACTCGATGCCATTGCCGCCGCCAGGCACGTCAATCGCTTCAAGCCGCTGCCGCATCGCTTGCAGAAACTCGGCGCGCGCGATGGCCTCGAATACGTCAACGACAGCATCTCGACCACCCCGCATGCGACGATCGAGGCGTTGCGCAGCCTGGAGGGCAGGGCGGTGACGGTGATCGTCGGCGGCTTCGACCGGGGTGTCGATTGGAGTCCGTTCGCGGACCACGTTGCCAAACACCCGCCCCATGCGATCGTCGCGATGGGCGCGAACGGCGCGCGCATCGGCGAGTCCTTGCATCGCTTCGCAATTCGATGTCGTGCAGGTGACAACATTGGCTGAAGCCGTGCAGCGCGCGGAAGCATCGACGGCTGACGGCGGCGTGATCCTGCTTTCGCCCGGCGCGCCGAGCTTCGATCAGTTCAAGCGATTACGCCGAGCGCGGCCGCGAGTTCGCGCGTCTGGCGGGATTCGATCCGGCGGCAATCGCGCAAATCGAAGGGTTGGGAATCGCATGAGCGGACTCATCCGGGTCTGGGACTTGCCCACGCGTGCGTTCCACTGGACGCTCGCCGTGTTGATTGCGCTGCAATACGCGACCGGCGAATTCCATTTCCTCGACATGCGCTGGCATTTCTGGTTCGGCTACGCGACGCTCGCGCTGATCGCATTCCGCGTGCTGTGGGGATTTTGTGGTTCGCAGACCAGCCGCTTTGCCGATTTCCTGCGTGGACCCGCTGCGGTGTGGCGTTATATGCGCTCGCAATCTTCCGCAGACCCGCAGACGCGCGTCGGCCACAATCCACTCGGTGGCTGGTCGGTGTCGCGTTGCTGGCCAGCGTCGCCGTGCAGAGCGTCAGTGGATTGTTCGCGAGCGACGAGATCGACACCGACGGTCCATTCGTCGCGCACGTTTCCGACGCCACGGTCAAGCTGATGACCCGCGTGCATCACTGGAACGAGAACGTGCTGGTGACCTTGATCGGTCTGCACGTTGCGGCGGTACTGCTGTATCTCGTTGCCAGACACGATGATCTGTCACGCCGATGTGGAGTGGCCGCAAGCGCCTGGCGCAGGCAAGCCTGCACTTCGCCAGCGCATGGCTCGCGTTTGCGATTCGCGATTTGCCGTACTCGCCTCGGCGCTGGCGTGGTGGGCCGGCTAGGAATCCGCACCGGCGATGAAGCGTGCGAGTTGGCTGATTCCGCCGACGGCGAGTTCGACCCATACGGCGAGCACCAGGCAGAGAATGGCGATGCCAACGCGGCACGTTGCGTTCTGCGGCCGAGATTCCTGGCGAGGAATTCGTAACCAAAACCCGCGCCGAAGAGCAAGGCGCCCATGACCAGGAAATCCGCTGCGCCCCAGTGCCAGCCTTCGCCAGCGGGCCGGTCGCGGTCAGGATGGACAGGACGATGAACCAGCAGCAGCAAGCAGGTTCCGACGAATGGGCGTATCGCAAGGCGCTTCATGGCGCTGCTCCGGTAGCGGGAGACGCGGAAGATGCTGCGGCGCGAATGTGAAATTATCGAGGCGCGATACCGACAATCGATAGGCTTCAGTCGGCCTTGTACTTCTCGTGGCAGTCCTTGCACGCCTCGGCGGTCTTCTTGAATTGCTCCTTCATCGCCGCCGCGTCGCCGCCGTGCGCGACTTCCGCCAATGCGCGGGTCTGCTCGACCAGGTCCTTGTCCTTGGTGGTGAAGTCGTCGAAGTTCTTCCAGATGCCGGGCTTGGCGTCGGTGGTCGCGCCCTTGTCCGAACCCTTGGCGAAGCCTTCCAGCACTTGCGGCGCGAGGCCGGCGATGCGGTCGGCGCGCAGGGCGAATTCCTGCGCGTTCCACGCCGTCTTGCCCTTGACCATGGCGGCGAGCGCACCGAAATTCCAGCCGATCATGGTCATGGCCGCCTGGCGGTAGTGGATGACGTGCTCGGGCTTGTGCTGCGCGGCGGCTGGCAGGGCAAGGCCCGCGGCAGCAATGGCGATGGCAAGGGCGGCGCGTTTCATGGGCGGCTCCGTAAGTCCTGTCCTGAAGTGTAGCAGCAGGGCCGCGCCATCGTTCACCCCCGAACGTCAGGGGTGGCGCGGCGTTATCATGACGTCTCCACCCGATGGAGGATTGCCATGAATCGTCTGCTTGCTGCGGCTGTTCTGTTCGGACTGGGTTCGAGCGTCGCGAATGCGGCGATGGTGACGCGCAACATCGACTACACCGTCGACGGCGCAAAGATGCAAAGCGTGCTCGTCTACGACGACGCAGTGAAGACGCCGCGGCCGGGCCTGGTGATGGCACCGGACTGGATGGGCATGAACCAGAACCAGGTTGCGTTGGCGAAACAAATCGCGGGCAAGGATTACGTCGTCCTCGTCGCCGACATGTACGGCACCGCCGTGCGGCCGAAGAATCCGGACGAGGCCGCGGCGGCATCCGGCAACATGTACAAGCATCGCGACGAACTGCGCGCGCGCGTCAAGGCGGCATTGGCGCAACTCGAGGCGCAGCAGGGCAAGGCACCGCTCGATGGCAAGCATTGGGGCGCGATCGGATTCTGCTTCGGCGGCGCAGTCGCGCTGGATCTGGCGCGCACCGGCGCGGACATCGCCGGTGTCGCAACGTTTCACGGCAATCTCACGACCGACGATCCGGCCATGGCCAGGAACATCAAGGGCATGGTGCTGGCCATGAACGGCGCCGACGACAGCTTCACGCCGGAATCGGCGATCCTCGGCTTCGAGAAGGAAATGCGCGACGCCGGCGTGGACTGGCAGTTCGTCAACTACGGCGGTGCCGTGCATTGCTTCGCGATTCCGACCGCGGACAACTCGGTAAAGGGCTGCAACTACGACGCGAAAGTGGCGCACCGCGCGTTCGCGCTGATGCACAGCTTCTTCGATGAGGCTTTCGCGAAGCTTAATTAAGAAGCCAAGGAACCGCGGAAGAATGGTCTTATTCAGGGTATGCGCTTCGAAGCAGCACTGTTCCCGATACCTCTGAATGCGACGACTACGGGGGGTGCGTGGCTTCTGAACCGAAGGCTTCATCGGAGCGGCTTTGCACCGCGCGTTCGCGCTGATGCACAGCTTCTTCGATGAAGCCTTCGCGAAGAATTAAGAAGCCAAGAAACCCCTGAAGAATCGTCTTATTCAGAGGTTTCGGGATCAGTGCGGCTTGAAGCGCACCTGCACGCGCTGGCCGACGCGCAGTTCGTCGGTGTCGAGCTTGAGGATGCAGATCACGTCGCGCGTATCCGAGGCTTCCTGCGGGTCTTCGGTGAGCGTGCTCGGGCCGAACACGTCGCCGATGCGCTCGACCGTGGCGGGATACGTCTTGCCGGCGCCGTCCTGGGTGACGACGTCGGCGCGCATGCCGACGCTCACCTTGCCGATGAAGGCCTCGTTCAATTCCGCGCGCACGATGCGCGGCGCATCCGGCAGCAGGGTAAACAACGCGGTGGCGGATTGCGTGGAAACGACATCGGCGAGGTGCGCGTTGCGCGCAACGACGCGGCCGGCTACCGGCGCGCGGATCGCGAGCACGGCGACTTCATGCTTCGCCTGTTTCAGGTGCTGTTGCGCGGCTTCGACCGCGGCGTCGGCTTCGCCAAGCTGCGCGTTCGCCTCGGCCAGTGCCTGTTGCGCGTCGTCGGCGGATTGCGCGGTTGCGGCGCCGGCCTTCGCTGCTTCGGCGGCGCGCTCGGCGCGGGGTTTGAGTCCGGCCACCTGCGTGCGTAGTGCTGCCGCGCGCGCCATGGCCTGGTCGAGTTGCGCCTTGGCGATACCGGCGGTCAGTTCGGCCTGCCTGGGATCGAGCTGGGCGAGCACGTCGCCGGCCTTGACCGCGCTGCCCGGCGCGCCGTCGAGCTGGGCGATGACGCCGTCGCGCGGGGTCGAGATACGGATGAGTCCGCCCTGCACGTCGACCTGTCCGCGCGCCATCGCCGCGTAGGCGGGAGCAGCGGCCGGCGCCGCGGCGGAATTCGCGGCCTCGCGCGAGCAGGCGCCAAGCGCGCCAAATACCGCACTGAGGATGACGATGCGATGGACGAACGTGCGGGTCATGGGGCAAGTTCCGGTTGCGAGGCGTCCGCCTGCGCGGCGCCATTCGCGTAGTTTATCCGATCGGGCGTGGTTTCGGATTGGACCGTATCGGATTGGATCAGGCCATCCTGGATCGTGATGATGCGGTCGGCGCTGGCGGCAAGGCGCTGGTCGTGGCTGACGCACACCACCGTCGTGCCGAAGTTGCGCGCGATGCGGTGCAGCGAGTCGATCACGATCTTGCCGTTGACGCTGTCGAGCGCGCTGGTCGGCTCGTCGGCAAACAGCAATTGCGGCTTCTTTGCCAGCGCGCGCGCGATCGCCACGCGCTGCTTCTCGCCGCCGGACATCTCCAGCGGGCGCAGGTGCACGCGCGAGCCGAGCCCGACTTCCTCGAGCGCGGCGAGCGCGCGGTTCTGCGCGCTGCGACGGTCCAGGCCCAGATACCCCAACGGCAGCATCACTTGTTCCGCGGCAGTCAGCGCCGGAAACAGGTTGAAGCCCTGGAACACGAAGCCGGTGTGGTGCAGGCGAAAGCGTTCCAGTTCGGTGCGCGACAGCTTCCACAGATCCTCGCCGAGCGCAACGACGCGGCCGCGGTCGGGACGCAGCAGGCCGGACAGGATCGCGAGCAGCGTGCTCTTGCCCGAACCCGGACGGGCCCGAGCACGAGCGCGAGTTCGCGTTCCTCCAGTGCGATCGACAAATCCTCGAGCACGCGCGTGGCGATCTTGCCCGTGGTGTAGGTCTTGGCGACGTTTTCGGCGATGAGGGCGTGGGCGGTGCACATTGCATCAACGCAGCAGGTTCGCCGGTTCCAGATGCGCGATCGTGCGCACCGCCATCGCGCCGGAAACGAGCGCGATGGCGAGGACCAGGATGCCGCAGCCGATCGCGGCGGTGGCATCGAAGACTGATCGGAACGTTCTGGCTGCGCGCGAGCAGCATCAGCGCCGCGCACACGACAGCGCCGGCGACAATGCCGAAGCCGCCGACGATCAGCGCCTGTTCGAGCACGACCCGGCGCAGCGCGCCGTGCCCCGCGCCGAGTGCGTTGAGCATGGCGTATTCGCGCACGTGGCTGGCGACTGCGGCCATCAGGGTCTGGCTGGTAATGACCGTGCCGACCAGGAACACGATGAAGGTAAAGAACACGAAGCCCAGGCCCGCGCCGGTTTCGAACATCCAGTAGGTCGCCGCTGTATGCGCGAATTCGGCCTTGCGTCCACACCGTGAAGCGGCGTTGCGGCCAGGCCTTGTCGATGCGGTCACGCACGCTGTCCGCATTCGCGCCGGGACGCAGCCTTGGCGACGTAGTAGGCGACGCGGTCGGCCATCGTCGCATCGGTGTTCAGGCGCCGCGCGGTGGCGAGCGAGGTGACGATGTTGACGCCGCCGAGCGCGCGCAGGCCGTTGCTGGCGGCCACGATCCTGACGCGATGCCCGTTGAGCGTGGCGCTGTCGCCGATGGCCAGGCCCAGCTTGGGCAGCTCGGCGGCATCGACGATCACGCTGTCCGGTTCGTTGAGCATGGCGCGCGTCGCCAGCGGAATCGCCTGCGCGAACATCAAGCCGTCGGGTGCGGGGTCTATGCCGGAAATGAATACCGAGACGCTGCCGTGGCTGGCAGGACCGCGCCAGTCGCCGTCGATCCAATCGAATGGCTCCACGCGGACCACGTCCGGGTCCATGCGCAGCGCTATTTCGGTATCGCGCGGAATTGGCCGGCCGAGTTCGATGGTCTGCGTACCGGGATAGCCGGCCCACAGGTCGGCGGTGGACTTGCTCACGTAGACGCTGGCGCTGTCGAAGATGCCGAACATCAGCGCTGCCTGCATGAGCAGCAACAATCCGGAAAACGCGACGGCGAGCGCGGCCGGCAGGAACTTGCGCCACTCGTAGAACAGCGTCTTGCTCGCGAGCGCGACCACGCTCATGGCATGGCCAATGGCGGCAGCGCGCCGCCGAAGGATTTGTACACGGCGATGAAGGCGACGGCTGCGTCGCGTTGCGCGACCGATGTTTGCAGCTGCGCCTGCGCCCGTGCGATGCCGGCCTGCGCATGGTCGGCCTTGTCGGCCAGGCCGATGCGCTGCAAGGTTTGCGCGCGCGCCTGCGCATTTTCGGCGAGTTCCAGCTGCGTTTGTGCCGCAACGGCGCGCGTACGATCGCGCTGCCATTGCGCCAGCGCGCTTTCGGCCTCGGCCACGCCTTCGAGCACGGTCTGGCGGTAACCGAGAACCGCGGTCTGCAGTGCCGTTTCGCGCGCGTTCACCATGTCGCGGCGGGCGCCCCAGTCGAACAGCGGAATGTCGATCATCGGCCCGGCCGAAGGGATGGCCTTGTTCGGCCGATCCAGGTCGCCGTTGACCCGCGTGGCAGAAATCAGCGTGCCGCCGAGCCCGAGCTTTGGCCAAAGGTCAGCACGCGCGATGCCGAGTTCGCCGGCCGCACGCAGCACGTCGAGTTCGGCTTGGCGGATTTCCGGGCGCGTGCGCAGCAGGTCGGTCGGGGTCTGCGCGAAATGCACATCGGACAAAACCGGCTGCGGGCCGGCGGCGGAGAGGGTGGAATCCGGCTGCGGTTGTGCGAGCAGCACGTCCAGCGCCTGTTGCGCCTGCGCGATCGCGGCGGCGGGTTCGGCAGCATCCGCGCGCGCCTGCGCGAGTTCTCCGGCGAGCTTGTCGACGTCGTCCTGCGCGGCGAGGCGCAGGCGCAGCCGGGTCTTCGCGAGATCGAGACTCTGTTCGCGCAATTGCACGATGCGATCGAACTGGGTCAGCCGGGCCTGCGCCGCGCGCAGGTCGATGTAATTACGCGCGACTTCGGCAATCAGGCTCACGCGCGCGGCGGTAACGCTGGCGCCGGCGGACTGCAGGTCGGCGGCGGCGACGCGCGCATTGCCGCGGCCGCGGCCGAAGAAGCCGAGCTCCCATTGTGCGTCGAAACCGATTTCGTAGAAGCTCGTCGTCGCTGCCGGGTCGGGCTGGGAGAACGTGTGAAAGCTCAGTTGCGGCATGAACTGCGTGCCGGAACGGTGCTGCAGCGCGCGCGCGCCGCGCAGGCGCAAGGTCGCCTGCTGCAGGGTCAGGTTCTGTTGCAGGGCGCGCTCGATCAGCGCATCGAGTTGCGCGTCGTTGAACGCGTGCCACCACGAATCCAGGTCCGGCGCGGGGCCGAGTTTGCCTGCCTCCGCGGGCGCATTGCGCCATTGTCCGGGCAGGTCCGCATGCAGGTCGGGCAGCGGCGTATTCAGCGCGCAGGCGGACAGCAGCGTGCAGGCCGCCGCGGCGAACGCGAGCGTGATGCGCGCGGTCACGCTACAGCCTCGCGCGGCACGCGCGCCAGCAGCAGGTAAACCGCCGGCATCAGGATCAGCACGATCGGTACGGCGGCGATCAGACCGGCGATGATGGCGATGGCCAGCGGCTGCTGCATGGCCGAGCCGGTGCCGATGCCCAGTGCGAGCGGCGCCAGCGCGAGGATGGCGATCAGCGAAGTCATCAGGATCGGTCGCATGCGCATGGTGCCGGCATCGACCAGCGCGTCGCGGTCGAGCGGCCGCGAGAAATCGATCTCGGCGAAGTAGAAGATGGCGATTTCGGTGACGATGCCCAGGATCATGGTCAGGCCCATGATCGAGGACAGGTCCAGCTCGGTGTTCGTCAGCCATAGTCCCGCGAATACGCCAGCCAGGGAGCAGAACGTCGCCACGAGGATGCTCGCGACTACGGCGATGTTCTCGTACAGGAACATGAGCAGGGTGACGATCAGCAACAGCGCACCGACGAAGACCAGCGCCATGGCGCGGAACGAATCCTGCTGCTGCCCATACAGGCCACCATACTCAATCTGCATGCCGGAGGGCAGTTTCAGTTTCGTCACGCTCGCCATCACATCGTTCATTGCCGACCCCAGATCGCGCCCTTCCAGCCGCGCCGTCACCGCCACCATCGGCCGCTGATCCTCGCGGTTCGCCTCGGGCTGGCCCTCGGCGATGGAGACATCCGCCACCCGCCCCAGCGGCAGGCTGTGGCCATCCGCCGCACGCAGCGGCAACGCGGCGATCTGACCGATGCGCTGACGCATGTCGCCGGGCGTCCACACGCGTATGCCGATCAGTTTCTCGCCTTGCCGGATCGACCCGGCAAGGTTGCCGCCCAGTTCGGTTTCGATCTGGCGCGTGACCGCGTCCGGATCGAGCCCGTCCAGGGCCGCGCGCGCGCGGTCGACGCGAATCTCGATCGCATCGCCGGCGATCTTGACCCCGTCGAAGACCTCAACCACGCCGGGTAGTTTAGCAATCGCGGCGGCGATTTTGGCGGCCCAGGCGCGGTCGGTAGCGGGATCCTGGCCGAAAACCTTGACCTCAACGGGCTGGGGCGTGGCGACCAGGTCGCCGATCAGGTCTTCCATCAGCTGTGCGGTTTCGATGCGCAGGCCCGGCACCTGCTCCGCGATCCTGGTGCGCACATCGGCCATGACTTCTTCGATGCCGCGCCGCGGTGGCGGCTTGAGGTGCACGAAGAAGTCGCCCTCGTTCGCTTCGGTCAGGCCGCCGCCGAGCTGCAGGCCGGTGCGGCGCGAGTAATTGTCGACTTCGGGCGTGGCCTTGATGATCGCCTCGACCTGGCGCAGCAGGCGGTCGGTTTCCGTCAACGATGTGCCGGGTTTGCTGACGTAGTCGATCACGAAACCGCCTTCGTCCATGTGCGGCATGAAGCCGGTGCCGAGGCGCCAGTAGCAGGTGAGCGCGACGATGATGCACACGGCGATGACCGCCAGCGCCCAGCGCGGCCGTGCCAGCGCGCGACGCATGCGCGCGAAGTAGCGCCGGTGCGCGCTGGCGATCCAGCGGTCGGCTTGTTCCATGCTCTGCGTGTCGCGGCGGCGGATCAGCCGCGCCGCGAACAGCGGCAAGGCGAGCGCCGCCAGCGCCCAGGAAACCGCCAGCCCGCTGGCCATGGTCAGGGCCAGCGCCTTGAAGAAGCCGCCGGCGACGCCGCCGAGAAAAGCGAGCGGCGCGAACACGACGATCGTCGCCAGCGACGAACCGGTCAGGGGGCGCAGCATTTCCTGCGCGGCATTGAGTACGGTCGCATCGTCCGCCTCGTGTTGCGCGCCGACGCGGCGCATGATGTGCTCGATCATGACCACCGCGTCGTCGACGATGAGGCCGACCGCGGCGGCCATGCCGCCCAGGGTCATGATGTTGAAACTCATGCCGAACGCGTGCAGCAGAAGCACCGTGATCGCGATGACGATCGGCAGGATGACCGCGGCGATCAGGGTGACGCGCGCGCTGCGCAGGAATCCGAACAGCACCAGTGCGGCGAACAGGGCACCGATCAGGATCGCATCGCGCACGCTGGCGGCGGAGGCGACGATCAGGTCGGACTGGTCGTAGTAGGTGCCGATGCGGATGTCCGGCGGAATCTGCGCGCGCAGTTGCGCCAGGCGCGCGCGCACGTCGCGCACCAGCGCGACCGTGTTCGCGCCGCGCTGCTGGCGGATGTTGATCAATACCGCGTCGCCGCCATTCGCGGTCACGCGCGTCCATTCCGGTTGTTTTCCGAGGCGCACGTCGCCCAGGTCCGCCACCGTTACTGGTTGGCCGTGCACGGTTTGGACGATGGTGTGGCGGATGTCGTCGAGGTCGCGCAGGCGCGAATCGGCGATGGTCAGGTACAGGCGATAGCGATCCTCGATGCGTCCGACCGCGGCGACGGCATTGCCCGCATTGAGCGCCTGGACAATGTCGTCGGCGGCAAGTCCATGCGCGCGCAGCTTTCGCGGGATCGAGCAGCACCTGATACTCGGCCGTGCGCCCGCCGAGCACTTCGATGTTGGCTACGCCGGCAACGGCGCTCAGCGCCGGAGCGAGTTCGAGCGTGGCGAAATCGCGCAAGGCGACCGGATCGCGCGTCGCCGAGGTCAGGGTCAGGCCGAGAAAGGGGAATACCGTCGGATCGCGGCGCTGGGCGTCGAACGAGACGCCAGGCGGCAGCGAGGGCAGGGCGCCGTTCATCGCCGCCTGCACCTGCAACAGCGCCTGCGTCATGTCCGCGCCCCACGGAAAGGTGAGGGCGATTTCCGCTGATCCGCGGCTGGTCGTGGAACGCACGCGCTGCACTTTGGGGACGCCGCGCAGCACGCGTTCCAGCGGGCGCGTGATCTCCGTTTCCATGCGTTCGATCGGGCGGTCGCCGGCGTCGATGGCGATCACCACGCGCGGAAAATCCATGTTCGGGAACAAGGCGACCGGAAGATTCCACGCGGCGACGATGCCGCTGACAGCGAGGACGAGGATCAGCAGCAGGATCGAGCGCTGATGCCGGGTAAGCCAGGCGCTGGTCATTGCGCCTTGACCGCCATGCCGTCCTGCAATTCGTAATTGCCGAGCACGACGACGGATTCGTTCGCCGCAAGGCCGGAACGGATTTCGACGCGCTCGCCGTCGTCCTCGCCCACGTCGATCCATTTGCGCACAGCCTTGCCCGACTGGACGACGAAACATAGGCCTTGCCGCCTTGTAGAGCACCGCAGCGCGTGGTACGCCGAGCACGGGTTTGCCGGAGCCTGTTTCGATCCGCGCGTTCACCGCGGCGCCCGGTGGAACCGTGCCGAATCCTCGAGCTTGGCGACAACGGGAATCAGGCGCGTTTGTGCATCGATCTGGCTGCCTACGCGTTCGACGCTGGCTGAAAGGTTCGCGCGCGCCATCCTGCAGCAGGTGGAACTTCACGGACTCACCGACATGCACTTGGGCGATCGCGGCAGGCTCGACGGCAAGATCCAGGCGCAGACCGGATGTGTCGCCGACATGCGCGAATGCCGTGTCGGGGGCGATAACTTCGCCGGCGTGTGCGGCGATGTCCGCGACCACGCCGTCGCGCGCGGCGCGCAGCGTGCGCTCGCCGGTGCCGCCGTAGCGGGCGTTGGCGGAAGCCAGTGCGGCGTCGCATTGTGCGCGGTCTGCTCGGCAGTGGCGAGATCGGTATTCGTCGCCAGATGCTGGGTCGAACAAGTTCGCGTGTGCGCGCCAGTTCCTTGCGCGCGAACTGGGCGTCGTTCTGCACGCGTTGCAGTTCCAGCGCCGCGGCGGCAGTCGGTGCAGCACGAGCGAGCGCATCGCCCTTGCGCACGGATTGTCCGGTCACGACATCGACGCGACGACGCGCGCCTGGTACGGCACCGAAATGGTCTGCAAGGTGCTCGGCCGAAAAGCCGACAGTCCCATAGGCCGTAAGGAATTTGCCGCATCGGCGCCAGCGTCGCCGGCGCGACATGCACGGTCGCCACCGTGGCGACCGCGGTTGCGCTTCGTCTTCATCGGCGTGTGCGGGTGCGATCGCGAACGGGAGTACGCAAACGATCCAACATGCCATGCGCAGCGTCAGGGCCATACCATTGCTCCCACGTCGATGGACAACGCAATTTCACCTTCCGATTGCGCTTGGGCCAGCGCGAGGCCGGCGATTTCCTTGTCGAGCAGCGTCGCGCGCGCGGTTTCGAAGGTTACCAGAGCCACGTCGCGGCGCTGCGCGGCTTGTTCCAGCGGTTGCATTTCGTCGCGCAAGCTGGTCGAGCTGATCTTGCGAGCGTTGACGCTGCGCGGCGATCTGCTTGAGCGATTCCACCTGGGCGGCGATCGCTGCCTGCGCATCGAAAGCGCGCGCCGCGTATTCCGCATGCAGTTGTTCGCGTGTCGCTTTCGCCACCGCGATGCCGCCGCGGTTGCGGTTCCACAGCGGCAGGGTGAATCCGATCGCTGCGCCCTTGGTATAGATCGGCGTGGTGTCCCGTGCGCGGGACACCGTAATGCTCGGCAGCGGGTACTGTTGCAGGATTTCGCCACGCACGCTCGCTTCCTGCGCCGCGTAGCCAGCGCGTAATGCCGCGAGGTCGAGCCGATCCGCGAGCGCCCGCTTTTCCAGCGCCGTCGCATCGAGCGTGGACGGATCGTGCAGCGCGGTGGCGTCGGCCAGCGGCAGGCGCATGTCCGGTGCGACGCCGACAGCTTGATTGAGTTGCAGTCGCGCGGCTTCCGCATCGCGCGCCAAACTTCCCTCGCGCGCGCGCGCATCGAGCACGGCGACGCGGCGCAGGGCAAGGTCGTCGAGGCGTGCGTTGTGCTGATCGACGGCGGTTTGTGTCAGCGTCAGCAGTTTCCCGGCGGCGGTGGCGGCGCTTCCGGCGATGTCGTGCTGGCGTTCGAGATACTGGTAGCGGCGGGCGAGCAGGCGTACCTGGTTCGCGGCCAGCCATTCCTGCCAGGCGATGTCGCGGCGCACCTGCTCGGCGTTCGCACGCGCGGCCTTGACGCGGCTGGACCGGGTGAACAGCGCGGCGAGGTCGAGGCCGGCGCTGAGCGAGTAGGCGTTCACGGCGCCCGTGCCGTCCGGACGATCCGTGCTGATGCCGAACTGCGGATCGGGCAGCAGGCCCGCGGCGAACACTTGCGCATCAGCGACGCGCGCCTGAGCGCGCAACGCCTTCAGATCGGGACTCGCGACGATGGCGATGTCGGCTAGTTGCAGGTCGGTCCACGGTCCCGTGGGCGGAATCGGCAACGGCGCCAGCCGCGGCGACTTTATCTGCTGCGCCGCCTGCTGCCAGCGTGGATGCATCCGTCGACGCGGCATTTTCGTCGAGTGGGCGCGGGTGGTAGAGCGCGCAGCCGCCCAGAGCGAAAGCGCACAGACACGCCGCTGCGGACGACCGCGCGGCGCGTCGCTTGTCGGCAGGCCGTTCAGCGCTGGGCATTGTCCTGGGGTACGTCGCCGTGCGCTTCGTCGGCTTACTTCGCTGGGGTTTGGCCATTGACGGAGATTACCGCTCCGTTGCCCGCATCGATGATGACCGCATAGGTCGCGCCGGTTCCGGCATTGCGGATATCGAACGACCAGATAAGGCAGCCGTTTTCGGCTTTGAGTTCGGTGCTCTGGGGCGCCATTTTGCCCGCTACGTCGATCGCCTTGAGCGCGCTTGTCTGTGCGGCGTCTTTCGTCACCTTGGCGAGGGCGGCAAGTTGTGCATCGGAGGCGTTCGGCGGCGGCGCGATGGAACATGACGCGTCTTTGGCGCTGACGGAAATCGAGAACGCTGCTGCGACAAAACCGGCGATGATGGACATTTTCATGAATGAGTTCTCCTCAGTGATTGCCGATGACGAGAACGGCGAAGCTGCCATCGACGATAGGCGGCCGCGGATGTGGCTGATTCCTTCGTCGGCGCGGGACGCGGGCCAAATTCGGCGGCGACGGTGAAAATGCGGTTGCCGTCGGCATCGAGCGCCAGCGTACGCGCGCTCTTCTGCGTCGGCACGTTCGCGATCACGCGGTAATGGTCGGGATCGTCCTCGTGCACCACGGTGAGCGTGCCGTCGTGGCCATTCGTGCTGTAGATGAGCCCGCGTTTGGCGTCGAATCCGGCGGCATCGGGACCTTCGCCGATCGCGACGCTGGCCACAGGTTTTCCCGATTGCGCATCGGTTACCGCCATGTGCTTGTTCTGGCAGACCGAGAACAGGCGATGGTGCGCGATATCGAGCGCGAGTCCGGAAGGCTCCTCGCAGTCGGCGAGTTTCCACACGGCGATGACTTTGTTCGTGGCCGAATCGATGCGCGCCAGTTGCGCGGTGTCTTCGATATTGACGTAGACATTGCCGGCGCCGTCGCTGGCGGCGAACTCCGGTTTTCCGGACAGCGCAATCTTCGCCACCAGCTTGCCTGCGACCGGGTCGACGACACTGGCTTCATTGCTGCGGCCATCGAAGGCGAACAGGTGTCCGGAAGCCGGATCGTAGATCAGTGCGTCCGGGTTGTGGCCCCCGACCGGAATCGTGCGCAGCACCTTTGACGTGGCCAGGTCGAATTCGGTCAGCGTGTCGGCGCGGCCGTTGCTGGTGTAGCCGCGGCCGAGCTTGGGCACCAGGGCGACGCCGTGCACGCCGTCGGTGCCGGTAATCGTCGCCTCGATCTTGCCGGTGTCGGCATCGATCACCAGCACGCGGTCGAAGCGGCTGACATACAGACGATGGCCGTCGGCGGAGTAGGTGAGGTAATCCCAGCCGCCGGGCTGGCCGACGGCGTAGCGTTGCACGACGGCGTAATGCGGCGCCGCGCGCAGCGGCGATGAAGGGAAGGCGAGGGCAATGGCGGCCAACAGGCTGGATCGGCGCATCGGTGGCTCCTGGAATGTGAGGGCGCGCCGGCAGTCTAGCCCGGCGGTGTGAATGTTTTCCAAAGCGCGATTTGGCGCCGGTCAGTGGTCGCGCTGCAAGGCGTAATCCGCCAGGGCTTCCAGTGCGGCCCGCGCTGCGGTTTGCGGCAATGTGGACAATGCCGTCTTTGCCGCGTCGGCGTAGCCTTGTGCGCGCGTGCGGGCCCGCGCGACCGCGCCGCTGCCGCGGATCGCGGCGAGGATGGCGTCGAGCGCATCGAGTCCGCCGGTTTCGATGGCGTGGCGGATGTGCGCCGCCTGCGCCGGATCGGCGCGTTCGAGCGCGTAGATCAGCGGCAGCGTGACCTTGCCTTCGGCGAGGTCGTCGCCGATGTTCTTGCCGAGCGTGCCGGCATCGGCGACGTAGTCGAGCACGTCGTCGGCGATCTGGAAGGCGAAGCCGAGGTTCAGCCCGTACTCCGCCAGAGCGTTTTCCTGTGCTGACGGCAGCGCGCCGAGCAGTCCGCCCAGGCGCGTGGCGGCGGCGAACAACACCGCGGTCTTGCGCTCGATCACGCGCAAATACGCCGCTTCGTCCACGTCCGGATTGTGGATGTTGAGCAGTTGCAGCACCTCGCCCTCGGCGATGCGGTTGGTGGTGTCGGCGAGGATGCGCATCACGCGCATGTCGTCCGCCTCGACCATCATCTGGAACGCGCGCGAATACAGGAAATCGCCGACCAGCACGCTGGCCGCGTTGCCCCACAGCGCGTTCGCGGTCTTGCGCCCGCGGCGCAGGTCGGATTCGTCGACCACGTCGTCGTGCAGCAAGGTCGCGGTATGGATGAACTCGACCACGGCGGCGAGCAGCACGTCGTGCGTGCCGCGGTAGCCGGCGGCCTGTGCGGCAAGCAGCACCAGCATCGGGCGCAGGCGCTTGCCGCCGGCGCTGACGATGTGTTCGGCGATCTGGTTGACCAGCACCACGTCGGAGGCGAGGCGCGCGCGGATCAGCGCATCGACGCGCGCCATGCCGGGCGCGGCCAGCGCCTGCGCGTCGGCGAAGCACGAAGCATGCTGCGGCAGATCGGACGGAGCGATGGCCATGCGAAGCAGGATCGTGGCGGGAAACCGCGATTATAGCGATGCCTGCCGGTCGGCGTTTTCCTACGCCGCGCCACAGCGGTTTCCGGCAGCCGGGCCAAGCGTGCATGGTATGCTTTGGACCACGCAAATCGCAGCTCATCGGGAAGGTAAAGTCATGGCACGCGGCATCAACAAAGTCATCCTCGTCGGCAACCTTGGCGGCGATCCGGAAACCCGCTACACGCCCAGCGGCACGGCCATCACCAGCATCCGCCTTGCCACCAGCGAATCGTGGAAGGACAAGCAGACCGGCGAGCAGCAGGAGCGCACCGAGTGGCATCGCGTCGACTTCTTCGGTCGTCTCGCCGAAATCGCCGGCGAATACCTGAAGAAAGGCAAGCAGGTCTACATCGAGGGCAAGCTGCGCACCGACGAATACGAAAAGGACGGCGTGAAGAAATGGTCGACCAAGATCATCGCCGACGAGATGCAGATGCTCGGCGGCAAGGAAGGCGGCGGCGAAGGCGGCGGCAGCGGCGGCGGCTACGAGCGTCGCGAACGCGGTCCCGCGCGCGGCCCGCAATCCGCGCCCGCGCGCAGCGCGCCGGCAGCTCCGCAGCGGGCGGACAATTTCGATGAGGATGAGATTCCGTTCTAGCGCAGGTCTCTCACGGACTCGACACCACGATCGCGACGCGCCGGTTCTGGGCCCGGCCTTCGGCGGTCGCGTTGCTGGCCACGGGATCCTTGTCGCCCATTCCTTTCGCGTCTATGCCACGGCTGGGCATGCCGATTTCGGCCAACACGGCGGCGACGGCGTCGGCGCGCCGTTTGGACAGCTTCCGGTTGTATTCGGGTTGACCCGTAGCGTCGGTGAAACCGAGCACCTGGACCTGGCGAATATCGACCGCGAGCAGTGCGCGGCCGATCCTGGAGACGATTTCGCGCCCGCCCGGATCCAGTTCGCCGACGTTATGGCCAAACAGGATCGTCTCGTTGCCGGCGATCTCCCAGCCGTCGGATGTCTGGTGGAACCCGGCATCGTGCAGTGCGGCCACCTGTTCGGCGGTAAGGCCCGGCGGCGCTGGCTTGGGCGCGGTCTGCTGGCAGGCGCTCAGGCAGAGGACGGCAACGATGCCCATCGTCGCGGATTGCGCACAGTACCGGATCAGCCTCATCGACGCCTACCTCAGGAATCCGCCGGAGCGTGTTCGCCGGCATGGGAGGCATGGCCCGTGCCGCGGCTGCGCTTGACATTGTACATTGCCGTATCCGCGGCATGCAGGAGTCCGGTGGTCGTGTCGGCATCGTCCGGGTAGAGGGCGACGCCGACGCTGATCGATACTTCGAGATTGCCTGCGTCCGGCGCGGTCAGCGGATCCTTCAAGGACGCGTGCAGGCGCTCGACGACCTGCGCCGGATCGTTGGCGGCGTGGATGTGCGCCAGCAGGACCGCGAATTCATCCCCGCCGATGCGCGCCGCGAGGTCGCCTTCGCGCAATCCCGCACGAATTTTCTTTGCGACGCCGACCAGCACGGCATCACCGGCGGCATGGCCGAACGAATCGTTGATCTGCTTGAATTCGTTGACGTCGATGAACAGTACGCCGAGGCGTTTGCCCAGGACCGCCGCTTCATCGACCATGACCCGCAAGTGTTCGTCGAACGTCCCGCGCTTGACCAGGCCGGTCAGGTCGTCGCGCGTGGCCTGCTTGATCAAGCGCGCGTACTCGACCTGGTTCTTGTGCTCCCACGAATTCAACGTGGACAGCAGCTGGTTGAAATCGTTGACGAGATCGTTCAATTCCGTGACGGGTTCGGCCGGCACCCGCTTGTTGAACGCGCGCTCGACGCAGATCGTGCGCGTGATTTGCGCCATGTTGTGCAGGGGCGAGACGATGTTGCCGGCAAACTTGCGTGCGAAATACATCACGCACAAGGCGCTGAGCAGGAAGGCAACCGCGAGCCAGGCCAATCCGTGCTGCAGGAATTTCCACAGGCTTCCGCCGTAGGCGGTCAGGGTCAGGTGACCGATCTCGGCATCGTCATGGAGGATGGGCACCGTAAGCGGTGGCGGTACCAGCCAGTCCGCGCCGGATGCCGTCGCGGCGCGCCGTGCCGAATCGATCCCGGCGTGGTGCCAGGTTGCCAGCACGTTTCCCTTGGCGTCGGCAATGCTCACGTCGGCTACTTCACTGAGGCTGGCATCGCCCATGGCGGCGATGGCGCTGTAGATCGCGGGGCGGTCCTGGAACACGACCGCGGCGGTCACGTTGTAGCTCATCGAATGTGCGATCACCTGCAGGTTTTGCTGCAAGGAACCGCGCAGCGCCAGCATGCCGAGTATCGTCAGCAGGACGCTGGACATGCCGATCGCCAGCCAGATCAGGGCGAGGTAGGTCCGCGTGAGTGCGGAGCGCAGGCTACGCCGGTCGCCCGTGGCAGGAATGAGCGTCGCGTTCAATCGGCCACCTTTGATTTCGGGGCCGACAGCAGCAGCACATGCGGATCCACGTGCACGCCGCTGCGCGCGATCGAATCCAGGTTCATCTGCAAGCCGACACGATTGCGCTCGAAACGCAGGCAGAACATGCTGCCGGCACTGCAGGCCGGGCCGGTTTCGCTGATGGTCAGGATCGGATGACCGGCCAGGCTGGCGATCAGTGCAAGCCGCTGCTTTTCATCCAACGCGCCCAGATACAGGACGTTGCATGACGATGGCATGGTTGGGTCGTCGATTCCCATTTCCTGCGTGACGATTTTTCTCCCCGCATTGAGTTGGCCCGTCAACAGTCCTTGTGCATACAGGGGTTTAGCGACCACGCAGATTCGTATCGGTTGCGGATCGGCAGGCCAGCGCGCGTAGCTGATGATGCCGGTCACGGTGGAAGCGATGGCCGCATTGCGCTGCGCGGCAGTCTCCAACGGGTGCGCGGGAACCACCTGACCCGCGGCGAGGCTGGTCTGAAAGGCAAGGAACGCGAGCAAAAGCCGGACTGCGCGCGGCGACGACCTGTTGCGTTGTAGCTGTTGGGGCTTGCTCGACATCCTGCAAATCCGCGCGGTTCAGTCCACGTCTGCTTGCGGAAACGTTCAATCACCGGCCATGCGAGTGGAGCATACTACGCCGTGATCGGCCGCGTGGCCTGGGTGGGTTGCGACGTCGATCGGTGCCGGATCGGGCTATGGCTGCCGGCGGCGGCGGGGTAGAATTCGCGTTCGCCCGCGCCGGTGCGCGGGTTCGGCATGGCTGGCTTTCCGCAATGAAAACCCTTCTCGTCACCGGCGGTGCCGGGTTCATCGGCGGCAACTTCGTGCTCGGTCTGCTGGCCGAGGGCGGCGTGCGCGTGGTGAATCTGGACAAGCTCACCTATGCCGGCAACCTCGATACGCTGGCGAGCCTGCGCGGCAATGCCGATCACATCTTCGTGCAAGGCGACATCGGCGATCGCTCACTCGTGGCGAAGCTGCTCGCCGAGCACAGGCCGACAGCGATCGTGAACTTCGCCGCCGAATCGCATGTGGATCGCTCCATCGACGGTCCGGCGGAATTCGTGCAGACCAATGTCGTCGGCACGCTGGCCTTGCTCGAATGCGCGCTCGCGTATTGGCGCACGGCGCCGCTGGAGGCGCAGGACGGTTTCCGTTTCCTGCACGTGTCCACGGATGAGGTCTATGGCTCGCTGGGACCCGTCGGCCGCTTCCACGAGGAATCGCCGTATCAGCCGAATTCGCCGTATTCGGCGTCGAAGGCGGCGTCGGATCATCTGGTGCGCGCGTTTCATCACACCTACGGCCTGCCGACGCTGACCACGAACTGCTCGAACAACTACGGCTCGTATCAGTTTCCGGAAAAACTCATTCCGCTGATGATCCACAAGGCGCTCGTCGGCGAGAAGCTGCCGGTCTACGGCGACGGCCGCAACATCCGCGACTGGCTATACGTGGGGGATCACTGCAGCGCCATCCGGCGCGTGCTTGAAATCGGCCGCACCGGCGAGGTCTACAATGTCGGCGGCGATGCCGAGCGCGAGAACATCCACGTCGTGAAGACGATCTGCAAACTGCTCGATGAACGCCGGCCGATGCCCGATGGCGGCAAGCGCGAGTCGCTGATCAGCTACGTCAAGGATCGCCCCGGTCACGACCGCCGTTACGCGATCGACGCGGGCAAATTGAAATCGCAGCTTGGCTGGCGCCAGACCGAGTCGTTCGAGAGCGGCATTGCCAAAACCGTGGATTGGTACCTCGACAATCAGGAATGGTGCCAACGCGTGCTGGATGGCAGTTATCGCGGCGAACGATTGGGTGTCGTGGCATGAGCTCGCAGACCAGCAAAGGCATCATCCTCGCCGGCGGCTCCGGCACGCGCCTGTATCCGCTGACCCAGGTGATCAGCAAGCAGTTGCTGCCGGTCTACGACAAGCCAATGGTCTACTACCCGCTGTCGACGCTGATGCTCGCCGGCATCCGTGAGGTGCTGGTGATCAACACGCCGCACGAACAGGCCCTGTTCCAGCAACTGCTCGGCGACGGTTCGCAGTGGGGCATTTCGATCAAGTACGCGGTCCAACCTTCGCCGGACGGACTCGCGCAAGCCTTCATCATCGGTCGCGAATTCGTGGACGGCCAGCCCAGCTGTCTGATCCTCGGCGACAACATTTTCTACGGCCACGGCCTGACCGACGTGCTGCGCCGAGCGACACAACGCACGCACGGCGCGACCGTATTCGGTTACTGGGTGCGCGATCCGGAGCGCTACGGCGTCGCCGAATTCGACGCTGCCGGCAAGGTGGTCGGCCTCGAGGAAAAACCGGTGCAGCCGCGCTCCAACTACGCGGTCACCGGTCTGTATTTCTATGACCAGCGTGCCTGCGATTTCGCCGCCGCATTGAAACCGTCGCCGCGCGGCGAACTGGAAATCACCGACCTCAACCGCTGCTACCTGCACGATTCCTCGCTGATGCTCGAGAAACTCGGCCGCGGCTTCGCCTGGCTCGACACCGGCACGCACGAATCCCTGGTCGAGGCGTCGAACTACATCGAGACGATCGAAAACCGGCAGGGACTGAAAGTGTGTTGTCCTGAGGAAATCGCATTCATGAACGGCTGGATCGACGCCGAGCAGGTGCTGCGCCTGGCCAAGCCTCTGGCCAAGAATGGATACGGCCAATACCTGCAGCAACTGGTGAAGCAGGGCCACGTCGAATGAAAGTGATCGAGACCATCCTGCCCGGCTGCGTCGTGATCGAGCCGCAGGTGCACGGCGACGCGCGCGGATTCTTCTACGAAAGTTTTCACGCGGAAAAGTATAAAAATGCCGGGCTCGACCTGCGCTTCGTGCAGAGCAACGTATCGCGATCAGCGCACGGCGTGCTGCGCGGCCTGCACTACCAATGGCCGAACCCGCAGGGCAAGTTGGTGAGCGTGCTCGAGGGCGAGGTGTACGACGTCGCCGTGGACATCCGCGCCGGCTCGCCGACGTTCGGGCGCTGGGCAGCGGCCATGCTCACGGCCGACAACAAGCGCCAGTTCTGGATTCCCGAAGGCTTCGCCCACGGCTTTGCCGTTGTCTCGGACAACGCCACGTTCTGCTACCAGTGCACGGCGTTGTACGACCGCGTGACCGACGCCGCGATCCGCTGGAACGACGCCGACATCGCCATCGACTGGCCGCTGTCGGCGCCGCTGCTGTCCGACAAGGACGCGAATGCGCCATTCCTGCGCGACATTCCGCGCGACCAGCTGCCGAAGTATACAAAGTGAAAATCCTGTTGCTTGGCGCGAACGGACAAGTCGGCTTCGAGCTGGCGCGCTCGCTCGTGCCGCTTGGCGAACTCGTTTGCGCGACGCGTTCGGGAATGCTGCCGGGAGGTGCGCCGTGTCTTTCCACGGAGCTTGCCAAGCCCGCATCGCTGGCCGCGACGCTGGACGCGGTAAAGCCCGATGCGATCGTCAATGCGGTCGCCTATACCGCGGTCGATCGCGCCGAGGACGAGCCCGAACTGGCGCAGCGCATCAATGCGCAGGCGCTCGCGGAAATCGGCGCGCACGCGGCATCGCACAGGGCGCTGGTCGTGCACTATTCCACGGATTACGTGTTCGACGGCGCGGGTTCGCGGCCGTATCGCGAGAACGACGCGACGGCGCCGCTGGGCGTCTACGGTCGCAGCAAACTGGATGGCGAGAATGCCTTGCGCGCATCCGGCTGCGATCACCTGATTCTGCGCACGGCATGGGTGTACGCCGCACGCGGCCACAATTTTCTGCGCACGATGCTGCGCCTCGGTCGCGAGCGCGAAGAATTGCGCATCGTAGGCGATCAGCGCGGTGCGCCGACGTCCGCGCGGCTGATTTCCGCGGTGACGGCGACCGTTCTCGCGCGCCTGCTGGCACGGCGCGCGGGCGAGCGCGACAAGCGGCTGGGCACTTATCACCTTTGCGCGGCCGGCCAATGCACCTGGTTCGACTTCGCCAGCGCGATTTTCGTCCGCGCGCGGACGGCCGGATTGCTCGAGCGGGTGCCGCGATTGGTGCCGATCGCGACGTCCGACTATCCGACGCCTGCGCGCCGGCCGGCCTATTCCGTGCTCGATTGTCGCAAGATCCGCGATGCGTTCGGCCTGTACCTGCCGTCGTGGAAGGAAGGGTTGAATAGCGTGATCGGCGAACTGGCCGGATAGAATGGCGGCATGAGCCAGCTCGTTCCCGTGATCCTCTCCGGCGGTGCCGGCACGCGCTTGTGGCCGGTGTCACGCAGCGCGTACCCCAAGCCATTCATGCGCATGGCCGATGGCCAGTCGCTGCTGTACAAGACGCTGGATCGCGCCCTGCGCGTGGCCGGCAGCAGCCCGGTGCTGACCGTGACCGGCCGCGACTATTATTTCCTTAGCCGCGACGAATACGCGCGCCATCCGGCCGGCGACGCGCAGCGTTTCCGCTTTTTGCTCGAACCGATGGGCCGCAATACCGCGCCGGCCATCGCCCTGGCGGCCATGCATGCAATGGAACATTGCGGCGCGGATGCGGTGTTGCTGGTGCTGCCGGCCGATCACCTGATCCGCGACGTGGATGCCTTTGCCGCCGACGCGCGTCGCGCGCAAGCGCTCGCGCGCGACGGTTGGCTGGTCACGTTCGGCATCAGGCCCACTTCGCCGGAAACCGGCTTCGGCTATATCCGCATGGGAGCCGGCCTGGCGCACGGCGGACGCGAGATCGGCGCTTTCGTCGAAAAACCGGACCGCGCTACGGCGGAAAAATACCTGGCCTCGGGCGACCATGTCTGGAATTCCGGCATGTTCTGCTTCCGCGCCGACGCCTTGCTCGATGCGATGCAAACGACCTGCCCGGACGTTCTCGCCGCGGCGCGCGCGTGTTACGCCGCCGTGCGCGGTCGTGCAAGCCCGGTCGAATTCGACAAGGATGCGTTCGCCGCCTTGCCGGACATTTCCATCGACTACGCGGTGATGGAGCGCGCCGCACGTCGCGCCGTGGTGCCGGCATCGTTCGACTGGAGCGACATCGGTTCGTGGAAGGCGGTCAGCGAAATCGAATCCGGCAGCGCGCCGGATGCCGCCGGCAACCGCGTGCAGGGCATGGCGGTGACGATCGACACGCAGAATTGCTTCATCCAGGGCGGCAAGCGCCTGATCGCCGCGGTCGGCGTGAAGGATCTCGTCATCGTCGACACCGCCGACGCCGTGCTCGTCGCCGACCGCGAACGCGCACAGCAGGTCAAGCAGGTCGTCGAGCAACTGCGCGCCAGCAACCACGCCGCTGCGCGCTTCCACCAGACCGTGCACCGGCCCTGGGGCAGTTACACGGTGCTCGAGGACGAGGCCGACTGCAAGGTCAAGCGCCTGACCGTGAAGCCCGGCCAGGTACTGAGCCTGCAGCTGCACCATCGCCGCAGCGAACACTGGACGGTGGTCGACGGCACCGCGAAGGTGCGCGTGGGCGACCGCGAATTCCTGCTGCAACGGAACGAATCGACGTTCATTCCGATGGAGACCCTGCACCGGCTGGAAAATCCGACGGACCGGGACATCCACCTGATCGAGGTCCAGTGCGGCGATTATTTCGGTGAAGACGACATCGTGCGGTTGGAGGACGTTTACGGCCGTGCGCCGGTGAGCACGGCTTCGTCTGCCCGCTGAGTCCCCTGCCGTTCTTGCGGCCCGAGGTCGGCATGGGTAGTTGCTGTGACGCACAATGGCTCGTATCTGACCGCAAGGGGCAGTCATGCTCGCGCCACGATTGCTCAATTTCCGTGAGTATCGCCTGGCACGAAACTGTGACGCCATTCACAGTCTGGCACGCCGTTTGCGTAACGCCATTGATTTCCTTCGGAGCGTGACCATGCGGGTGATTCCTGGCGTCATCGGATCTTTATTGCGTTCGCAAGTTACCCGGCATGTCTTGGTCCCTTTGTTTTTTGCCTTGTTGCTTGCGCCGACAGCCCACGCCTGGAACCCAGGCCACGATGGTCCGCGTTCGGTCACCACGGCAAATACCGTCATTAATACGTATACGACGCTCAATGGCGCGGCTGCGCAAAACGCTAACCAGATTACGCTGACGAGCGCCGCGGCGCTGACCGGACTAGCCGTCAACGACGTGCTACTGATCTACAACCCGCAAGGCGCCGCGATATCGTCCGCGGATGACGCTACTTACGGCACCGTCACGGCACTTAACAACGCCGGGCACTTCGAATTCGTCAACGTCGATGTCATAAACGGCAACATCATTACCGTCGATAGCGGGGGCAGCGTCAATACTTGTGGCGGGGGTCTGCGCTACAGCTACGACAACGGAGCGGAGGTCATCCGCGTCCCGCAATATTCTTCGCTCACGATTTCAGGTACCGGCTCCGTCACCGCACAGGCCTGGAATGGCACGACCGGCGGCATCGTTGCCGCATTCGTGCAGAACACGGCAACAATTGGCGGTGCAGGCGTCACGGTCGCGGGTGAAGGCTTCCGCGGCGGCGCATTGACAAACAACACCGGCTCGCAAAACACGAATTGGACCTACTATCGGGTCAATTACACTCAGCAAGGATGCGGTGCCGGCTGCAACGCCGGCACGATCAATGGCAACGGCGGTGCGCAAAAGGGCGAGAGCATCGCCGGTACCGTGGCGGCCTACGAGTCGCTCTACAACGGCGGCTACGGACGCGGCGCGCCGGCCAATGGCGGCGGCGGTGGCGATGCGCACAACGGCGGCGGCGGCGGTGGTGCCAATGGCGACAACGGGGTTACCTGGCAAGGCCAGGGCAATCCCGTCGGCGGCTACAACGCAACTTGGAATCTCGATGGCACGATCACGGCCACGCACACCGACTCCGGCGGCGGCCGCGGCGGCTACAGTTATGCGGCAAACCAGAACAACCCGACCACGACCGCGCCAGGCGCCGCAGCATGGGGCGGGAACAATCGCCGCGAGCGTGGCGGGTTGGGTGGCCGCCCGTTGACCAATGATCCCAGCATCACGACCGGACGGCTGTTTTTCGGCGGTGGCGGCGGGGCCGGCGACGAAAACAACGGCGCGGGTACGGCTGGCGCGAACGGCGGCGGCGTAGTCTTCCTGATTGCCAACATGGTATCCGGCACCGGCTCGATCGTGGCTGATGGCGCCACGGCGGCCAACAACAATGGCTTGGGTACGGGCAACGATGCGCCCGGCGGCGGCGGTGGCGGTGGCTCGATCGTCGTGATCAGCAATGCCTTGAGCGGCGTTTCTTTCAGTGCCAACGGCGGCAAGGGCGGCAACCAGCACATCACTTCGAACGAGAGTGAAGGCGCGGGCGGTGGTGGCGGCGGTGGATACATCGCTTATAGCGGCGGCACGCCGGCCGCATCGACGGCAAACGGTGGGGCCAACGGCACGAGCGATTCTCCCGGAACCGAAGGCCTGTTCCCACCGAATGGCGCGACCCAGGGCAGCACCGGCGTTCCCACCGGCGCAGCGCCTGCGTTCACCAGTTTCCCCGCCTGCAGTGCGACCGACCTGATCATCCAGAAAACCGACAATGGTGTCAGCGCGCCTGGGAGTGCCGTGACTTACACGATCGTGGTCGGCAACAACGGTCCCGCCGATGTGACGGGTGCAACCGTGACCGACACCCTGCCGGCTGTGTTGACCGGAGTCACGTGGACGTGCGCCACCGCGGGCGGCGCGACCTGCACTGCCTCGGGCAGCGGCAATATCAACGACACGGTCAACCTGCCCGTCGGCGGCACGGCCACTTATGCAGTGACTGGTACGATCAATCCGGCTGCGACCGGCACCTTGAGCAATACCGCGAAGGTTTCGTCGCCGGCGAGCGTGACCGATACCAACACGGCCAACAATACCTCGACGGACACGATCAATCTTACGCCCACGGCGGACATGGTGGCGGGGATCGGATTGCCGGGGAGTGCGGCGGCGGGCAGTACGGTGAACGGGACGTTCAGTTGCACGAATGCCGGGCCGAGCGCGGCGGGGAGTGCGACATGCGCGGTGAGCGGATTGCCGGGTGGTGCGATAGTGAACTGCACGCCGACGCCGCCGGTGGCGAGTCTGGGTGTGGGCAGTGCGATCAATTGCACGATCAGCTTCGTGGCGCCGGGCAGCGGTCCGGTGATGGCGACGGCGACGGCGGGCAGTTCCACCCCGGACCCGAACACGTTGAACAACACGGCGCAGGCGACGGTGAACATAACGCCGGTGGCGAACCTGAGCATCACGAAGGTGGCCAGTCCGAACGGGACGTACGTGCCGGGCCAGGGTCTGAGCTACACGGTCGTGGTGAGCAATAGCGGGCCGAGCGGGGTGACGGGGGCGACGGTAAGCGATGCGATACCGGCACAGCTGACGGGCGTGACGTGGACATGCGCGGGCGCGGGCGGTGGCACGTGTACGGCTGGCGGCAGCGGCAACATCAGCGATAGCGTGACCCTTCCGAGCGGGGGATCGGTGACGTACACGGTAAGTGCGACGGTGGCGCTGAGCGCGATCGGATCGATCGCGAACACGGCGACGGTGAGTTCGCCGGTGCCCTCGAGCACGTGCGCGACGGCGCCGTGCCTGAGCAGTGCGACGGCGACGAACACGAACGGCGGTGCGGTGCAGTTGACGATCGTCAAGAGCGCGACGCCGAGCGCGTTCGCGGTGGGCGGTACGGGGACGTACTCGCTGCTGGTGAGCAATACGGGGACGACGAGCACGGGCGGCAGCATCACGGTGACGGATGTGCTGCCGGGCGGGATCACGGCGACAGCGACGCCGAGCGGTTCGGGCTGGGACTGCAGTGCGAGTACGGCGACGAACGTAAGCTGCACGACGAGCGCGGTGTTGTTGCCGGGCGGGAACGCGCCGGTGATCAACGTGCCGGTGGCGATCGCGAACGGGACGAGTTCGCCGGCGACGAACACGGCGACGGTGACGGGCGGCGGGGATGGCACGTGCCCGGGCGCAGGACATTGCGCGAGCACGATCATGACGCCGGTGAACGCGCCGATGATGGACGTGAGCAAGACGCTGACGGGCAATCTGGTCGTGGGCGTGCCGACGAACTACGTGATTACGGCGACGAACAACGGTCAGGCGGTGACGCTGGCAGGCACGTTGACGGACACGATCCCGGCGGGGTTGATCATCGGGACGTTGCCGGGCGGGTGCACGAGCACGGGCGGGCAGGGGATCTCGTGCGCGGTGCCGGCGGGTCTGGGCAACGGCAGTTCGGTGACTTACACGATCCCGGTGACGCCGAGCAACAGCTCGGGCGGCAGTGCGCAGAGCAACACGGCGACGGCGGGCAGCGACACGGGCGATGCGAGCTGTCCCGGCGCAAGCCATTGCAACGGCACAGTGACGGGTACGGTGCAATCGCCGCAGCTGAGTCTGAGCAAGAGCGCGACGCCGACGACGTTCGTGGTGAACCAGGCGGCGACGTACACGCTGACGGTGACGAACACGGGCACGGCGGCGACAACCGACGTGACAACAATAGCGGACACGATTCCCGGCGGGTTGACGATCGGGACGTTGCCGGGCGGGTGCACGAGCACGGGCGGGCAGGGCATTGCGTGCACGGTGGGAGCGGGACTGGCGATCAATACGCCGGTGAGCTTCGTGATCCCGGTGACGCCGACGAATGCGCTGAACGGGATGAGCGTAACGAACACGGCCGGTGCGACGGGCGGCGGGGACCCGGGGTGTGCGACGGGTACGCCGGTCGGCAGTTTGCCGAGCCGGTGCGTGGGTACGGTGACGACGCCGGTGAATGCGCCGCAGCTGACCCTGACCAAGACGGCGAGCGGGACGTTCGCGGTGGGCGTGGGTGGCAGTTATACGCTGACGGTGACGGACACGGGCACGGCGGACACGGATGGGTCGACGATCACGATCACGGACGTGGTGCCGGCATCGTTGACGCTGGGGACGCTGCCAAGTGGTTGTACGGCGGTGGGCCAGCAGGTGACGTGCACGGTGTCGTCGGTGGTGACGGCGGCGGCGGGGCCGAACCACGCGGTGAGCTTCGTGATTCCGGTGACGCCGACGGCGAGCGCGGCGCCGAGCGTGAGCAACACGGCGACGGTGCAGGGCGGCGGCGATCCGACGTGTCCGGTGACGGGCAACTGCACGAGCACGATCACGACGGCGGTGAGCACGCCGCAGTTGCAGGTGACGAAGGCGTCGAACGGGCCGTGGACGGTGAACCAGACGGGAGCGACGTACACGCTGACGGTGACGAACGCGGGGACGGCGGCGACGGCGGGCGTGGTGACGGTGGCCGATACATTGCCGGGCGGGATCACGGCGAACTGGACCGGGACGTTGACGAGCGGGGTGTGGAGTTGCACGTTTGCGGGCCAGGCGGTGACGTGCACGGGCACGCCGAACCTGGCGGCGAGCGGGACGAGCGGGATCACCTTGCCGGTGAATGTGACGGCGGCGGCGGTACCGGGTGGAAGCGGACCGAGCGCGAACGTGGTGAACAATGCGTCGGTCGGTGGTGGCGGTGATCCGTTCGACGGCGGCAATGCACCGGTGCCGGGCAGCAGTTGCACGACGCTCGACCCGGTCAACCCGGGCCATTGCGCCAGCAACACCACGACGGTCAATGCGGTGGCTGACGTGAGCATCGTCAAGTCGCAGGCGACGCCGAACCCGGTGGTGCCGGGACAGAGCCTGACGTGGACGATTACGGTGAGCAACGCGACGGGGCCGTCGGAGGCCTCGGCGGTGACGACGACGGATGCGGTGCCGGCGGCGGTGACGGGCCTGAGCCTGGGTGGCGCGGACGCCGGATCGTGCAGCATCGCAGGGCAGACGGTGAGCTGTGCGTTCGGCACGCTGGCGGTGGGTGCGACGAAGACGTACACGATCAGCGGCACGCTCGATGCAGCGTTTGCGGGAGCGAGTCTGGACAACACGGCGGCGGTGGCGACGACGACGTCGGACCCGAACCCGGGCAACAACACCTCGACCTCGACGACGCCGTCGGCGCCGTCGGCGGACATGGTGGCGGGGATCGGATTGCCGGGGAGTGCGGCGGCGGGCAGTACGGTGAACGGGACGTTCAGTTGCACGAATGCCGGGCCGAGCGCGGCGGGGAGTGCGACATGCGCGGTGAGCGGATTGCCGGGTGGTGCGATAGTGAACTGCACGCCGACGCCGCCGGTGGCGAGTCTGGGTGTGGGCAGTGCGATCAATTGCACGATCAGCTTCGTGGCGCCGGGCAGCGGTCCGGTGATGGCGACGGCGACGGCGGGCAGTTCCACCCCGGACCCGAACACGTTGAACAACACGGCGCAGGCGACGGTGAACATAACGCCGGTGGCGAACCTGAGCATCACGAAGGTGGCCAGTCCGAACGGGACGTACGTGCCGGGCCAGGGTCTGAGCTACACGGTCGTGGTGAGCAATAGCGGGCCGAGCGGGGTGACGGGGGCGACGGTAAGCGATGCGATACCGGCACAGCTGACGGGCGTGACGTGGACATGCGCGGGCGCGGGCGGTGGCACGTGTACGGCTGGCGGCAGCGGCAACATCAGCGATAGCGTGACCCTTCCGAGCGGGGGATCGGTGACGTACACGGTAAGTGCGACGGTGGCGCTGAGCGCGATCGGATCGATCGCGAACACGGCGACGGTGAGTTCGCCGGTGCCCTCGAGCACGTGCGCGACGGCGCCGTGCCTGAGCAGTGCGACGGCGACGAACACGAACGGCGGTGCGGTGCAGTTGACGATCGTCAAGAGCGCGACGCCGAGCGCGTTCGCGGTGGGCGGTACGGGGACGTACTCGCTGCTGGTGAGCAATACGGGGACGACGAGCACGGGCGGCAGCATCACGGTGACGGATGTGCTGCCGGGCGGGATCACGGCGACAGCGACGCCGAGCGGTTCGGGCTGGGACTGCAGTGCGAGTACGGCGACGAACGTAAGCTGCACGACGAGCGCGGTGTTGTTGCCGGGCGGGAACGCGCCGGTGATCAACGTGCCGGTGGCGATCGCGAACGGGACGAGTTCGCCGGCGACGAACACGGCGACGGTGACGGGCGGCGGGGATGGCACGTGCCCGGGCGCAGGACATTGCGCGAGCACGATCATGACGCCGGTGAACGCGCCGATGATGGACGTGAGCAAGACGCTGACGGGCAATCTGGTCGTGGGCGTGCCGACGAACTACGTGATTACGGCGACGAACAACGGTCAGGCGGTGACGCTGGCAGGCACGTTGACGGACACGATCCCGGCGGGGTTGATCATCGGGACGTTGCCGGGCGGGTGCACGAGCACGGGCGGGCAGGGGATCTCGTGCGCGGTGCCGGCGGGTCTGGGCAACGGCAGTTCGGTGACTTACACGATCCCGGTGACGCCGAGCAACAGCTCGGGCGGCAGTGCGCAGAGCAACACGGCGACGGCGGGCAGCGACACGGGCGATGCGAGCTGTCCCGGCGCAAGCCATTGCAACGGCACAGTGACGGGTACGGTGCAATCGCCGCAGCTGAGTCTGAGCAAGAGCGCGACGCCGACGACGTTCGTGGTGAACCAGGCGGCGACGTACACGCTGACGGTGACGAACACGGGCACGGCGGCGACAACCGACGTGACAACAATAGCGGACACGATTCCCGGCGGGTTGACGATCGGGACGTTGCCGGGCGGGTGCACGAGCACGGGCGGGCAGGGCATTGCGTGCACGGTGGGAGCGGGACTGGCGATCAATACGCCGGTGAGCTTCGTGATCCCGGTGACGCCGACGAATGCGCTGAACGGGATGAGCGTAACGAACACGGCCGGTGCGACGGGCGGCGGGGACCCGGGGTGTGCGACGGGTACGCCGGTCGGCAGTTTGCCGAGTCGGTGCGTGGGTACGGTGACGACGCCGGTGAATGCGCCGCAGCTGACCCTGACCAAGACGGCGAGCGGGACGTTCGCGGTGGGCGTGGGTGGCAGTTATACGCTGACGGTGACGGACACGGGCACGGCGGACACGGATGGGTCGACGATCACGATCACGGACGTGGTGCCGGCATCGTTGACGCTGGGGACGCTGCCAAGTGGTTGTACGGCGGTGGGCCAGCAGGTGACGTGCACGGTGTCGTCGGTGGTGACGGCGGCGGCGGGGCCGAACCACGCGGTGAGCTTCGTGATTCCGGTGACGCCGACGGCGAGCGCGGCGCCGAGCGTGAGCAACACGGCGACGGTGCAGGGCGGCGGCGATCCGACGTGTCCGGTGACGGGCAACTGCACGAGCACGATCACGACGGCGGTGAGCACGCCGCAGTTGCAGGTGACGAAGGCGTCGAACGGGCCGTGGACGGTGAACCAGACGGGAGCGACGTACACGCTGACGGTGACGAACGCGGGGACGGCGGCGACGGCGGGCGTGGTGACGGTGGCCGATACATTGCCGGGCGGGATCACGGCGAACTGGACCGGGACGTTGACGAGCGGGGTGTGGAGTTGCACGTTTGCGGGCCAGGCGGTGACGTGCACGGGCACGCCGAACCTGGCGGCGAGCGGGACGAGCGGGATCACCTTGCCGGTGAATGTGACGGCGGCGGCGGTACCGGGTGGAAGCGGACCGAGCGCGAACGTGGTGAACAATGCGTCGGTCGGTGGTGGCGGTGATCCGTTCGACGGCGGCAATGCACCGGTGCCGGGCAGCAGTTGCACGACGCTCGACCCGGTCAACCCGGGCCATTGCGCCAGCAACACCACGACGGTCAATGCGGTGGCTGACGTGAGCATCGTCAAGTCGCAGGCGACGCCGAACCCGGTGGTGCCGGGACAGAGCCTGACGTGGACGATTACGGTGAGCAACGCGACGGGGCCGTCGGAGGCCTCGGCGGTGACGACGACGGATGCGGTGCCGGCGGCGGTGACGGGCCTGAGCCTGGGTGGCGCGGACGCCGGATCGTGCAGCATCGCAGGGCAGACGGTGAGCTGTGCGTTCGGCACGCTGGCGGTGGGTGCGACGAAGACGTACACGATCAGCGGCACGCTCGATGCAGCGTTTGCGGGAGCGAGTCTGGACAACACGGCGGCGGTGGCGACGACGACGTCGGACCCGAACCCGGGCAACAACACCTCGACCTCGACGACGCCGTCGGCGCCGTCGGCGGACATGGTGGCGGGGATCGGATTGCCGGGGAGTGCGGCGGCTGGCAGTACGGTGAACGGGACGTTCAGTTGCACGAATGCCGGGCCGAGCGCGGCGGGGAGTGCGACATGCGCGGTGAGCGGATTGCCGGGTGGTGCGATAGTGAACTGCACGCCGACGCCGCCGGTGGCGAGTCTGGGTGTGGGCAGTGCGATCAATTGCACGATCAGCTTCGTGGCGCCGGGCAGCGGTCCGGTGATGGCGACGGCGACGGCGGGCAGTTCCACCCCGGACCCGAACACGTTGAACAACACGGCGCAGGCGACGGTGGCGATCAACATGCCGAATCTGACCATTCAGAAAACCGGTCCGGCGACGACCACCGCAGGCGGTTCAATCGTGTACGCGATCACGGTGAGCAATACGGGAAGCGCGCCGGCGACGAATGTGACGTTGACCGATCCCGCGCCGGCCGGGTTGGCGTATGTCTCGGCCACGGCACCCTGCACCGGCGGATTCCCGTGCAATCTGGGTACCGTAGCGCCGGCCGGCTCGATAACAATCAACGCGACGTTCAACGTCGCTTCCACGGTGACCGGGCAGATCACTAACACGGCAAGCGTGTCGAGCGATCAGACGACGCAGACCAGTTCCAGCGCGTCGACTGTAGTTGGTGCCCCGGCGCCTGTTGTTCCGGCGCCGGCGTTGGATCTACGCGGATTGCTGGCGCTGGCATTCGGCATGCTCATGATCGGCGCGTATCGGTGGCGTCGAGTGGAGTAAGCCAGCGCGTGGAACGATGCGTGGGCTCGCACCAGGGGCGGTCGGATCAACCGGCCGCCCTTTTTCGTCTGGCGATCGCGTTGCAGTGCGGTATGCGCGAAGTCGCTGAAGTTTGCGATACTTGACCGCTGCATTCATTCCGCAGCGCGATGTTCATGAAGCCGGCACCCGTGTCTGCGCTTCTCAACAAGAGGGGATTTCCTGTGACTAATCCATTACCCCGGTCGGCAACGCAGGCCCGCACCGAAATGACGATCCGCGGCCTGATCATCGGCATCGTCATCACGATCGTGTTCACCGCCGCGAACGTCTACTTCGGCCTCAAGGCGGGGCTGACGTTCTCGACCTCGATTCCCGCGGCCGTGATCTCGATGGCGATCCTGAAAGCCATGCGCGACGCCACGATCCAGGAAAACAACATCGTGCAAACGGTGGCCTCGGCCGCGGGCACGTTGTCCTCGATCATCTTCGTGCTGCCAGGCCTGATCATTGTCGGTTGGTGGAACGGCTTTCCGTTCTGGGTGACGTTCGGCATCTGCGCCACCGGCGGCATCCTCGGCGTGATGTACACGATCCCGCTGCGCCGTGCGCTGGTGACGGATTCCGACCTGCCGTATCCGGAAGGCGTGGCCTGCGCCGAGGTGCTCAAGGTCGGCGCCGGGCAGGCGCACGGCGACGGTGCGCAATCGGTGGATGCGAGCAGCGCCGGGCTGAAGGCCGTGGTCTGGGGATCGATCGTCTCGGCGGTGTTCTACATCGTCGTGCAGACCAAGATCTTCGCCAGCGACGTGGCGCAGTATTTCCGCCTCGGCAGCGACGAAAAATCCAGCGCGACCGGCTACGACTTCAATCTTTCGTTTGCGCTGTTCGCGGTCGGACACCTTGTCGGCCTGTGGGTCGGCGTGGCCATGTTGTTCGGCGCGCTGATCGGCTGGGGCTGGGCGGTACCGCATTTCACCGCGCTGCATCCGGCGGCAGGCGACGCGGCGGACGTGGCGCAGGCGGCATGGAGCCACTACGTGCGCTTCGTCGGCGCCGGCACCATCGGCGTAGCCGCGATCTGGACGCTGGCCAAGCTGGTGAAGCCCGTCGTCGGCGGACTTGAGCAGCGCGATGCGCGCCTCGCGCGCGCGCAAGGAGGGCACGCTTGCCTCGATGCCACGCACCGAGCACGACATGCCCATCGGCACGGTCGGCCTGATTTCGCTGGCCTGCCTGGTTCCGGTCGGCTGGCTGCTCTGGCATTTCGCCACGGTCAGCGGTCTCGGCGAACACGCCATGCTGCTCGCCATCGGTGGCGTCGCTTTCGTGATCGTGCTCAGCTTCCTCGTGTCGGCCGTGTGCGGCTACATGGCCGGACTGATCGGCTCGTCCAACAGTCCGCTGTCGGGCATCGGCATCCTCGTTGTCATCATCGCCGCGCTGCTGCTGGTACTGTTCGTCAAATCGCTGGTCCCGGCCGAGGCAGGCAAGGCGCTGGTGGCGTTCGCGCTGTTCATCACCTCGATCGTGTTCGCGGTTGCGTCCATCGCGAACAACAACCTGCAGGACCTCAAGACCGGCCAGCTCGTCGATGCGACGCCGTCGCTGCAGCAGTGGGCGCTGGTCATCGGCGTCATCGCCGGCGCGGTGGTGATTCCGCCGGTGCTGGACCTGCTGCAGCACGCCTATGGATTCCTCGGCGCGCCGGGCGCCGATCCCGCGCATGCGCTGCCCGCGCCGCAGGCCGGCCTGATCTCGGCGTTGGCGCAGGGCGTGATCACCGAGCAACATCGACTGGAGCCTGATCGCCATCGGCGCCGGCATCGGCGTGGCGATCATCATGCTGGATGAAGTCCTCGGCACTGATGAAGTCCGGCCCGCGCCTGCCGCCGCTGGCCGTGGGCCTCGGCATCTACCTGCCGACCTCGACGACGCTGATGGTCGTGGTCGGTGCCCTGGTCGGAGCCTGGTTCGACCGTCGCGCCGAGACGTGGCAAGAACGGCGATGCGGTCAAGCAACTCGGCGTTCTGCTGGCGTCGGGCCTGATCGTCGGCGAGAGCCTGCTTGGCGTGATCGTTGCGGCGCATCGTTGCGTTTTCCGGCAACGCCGCGCCGCTGGCTCTTGTCGGTGACAGCTTTGCCACGCCGTCGATCTGGATCGGCGGCATCGCGTTCGTCGCCGTCACCGTCGTCCTGTACCGCTGGATCGCGCGCATGGGCCGGTCCGCCTGAGTATTGTCGCAAGGAGTATCGAAATGAAATCTGCCATCTTTTTCTGCGCGCTCGCGTTCGCCACCGGGGCCTTCGCCGCTTCGCATCCGTTCAACGCAAACGATCTGGTGATGATGAACCGCGTCGGCGATCCGCAACTCTCGCCGGACGGCAAGCACGTCGCGTTCTCGATGCGCGAAACCGACTACGCCGCGAACAAGGGCAGCAACGGCATCTGGACGCTGGATTTGTCCGCGCACGGTGCACAACCCGTGCGCCTGACCGACAAGGAAATCAGCGCATCCAGTCCGCGCTGGTCGGCGGACGGCAAATCGATCTACTACCTCGCCCAGGCCAAGGGCGACGAGTACACGCGCGTGTGGCGCATGGCGGATACGCCGGGTTCGGCGCCGCAAAGCGAAACGCCGTGGCCGGCCGACATCAACACGTTCAAGCTCTCGCCTGACGGCACGACGATGCTGCTGTCCATCGATGTGTTCGAGGATTGCGCCGAGCATCTGTGCACCAAGCGTCCGCCGCAGGCGGGCGTGGAAAAAACCACCGGCAAGATTTACGACCGCCTGTTCGTGCGCCACTGGGATGCCTGGTCCGACGGCCGCCGCTCGCAGCTCTACATCGCGCCGGCGCTGACGCCGCGTGGCGGCAAAGCCATGGTGGCGCTGCCGCGGCTGTTGTCCCGCGGCATCGACGGCGACGTGCCGTCGAAGCCTTTTGGCGACGACAGCGAGTTCGTGTTCTCGCCCGACGGCAAGACGGTTTATTTCGACGTGCGCATCGCCGGCAACAGCGAGCCTTGGTCGACGAACTTCGACGTGTATTCCGTGCCCGCGGACGGCTCGGCCGACGCCCAAGAACCTCACCGCCGGAAACAAGGCCTGGGATGCGTATCCGCTGCCCTCGCACGACGGCAAGACGCTGTATTACCTCGCGATGAAGACGCCAGGCTTCGAGGCCGACCGCTTCGGCATCATGGCGTTCGATCTTGCCAGCGGCAAGACACACGAGGTCGATCCGAAGTGGGATCGTTCGGCCGGCCCGCTGCAATTGTCCGCCGACGGCAAGACGCTTTACACCACCACCGACGACAACGGCGATCACCCGTTGTTCGCGGTCGACGTCGCCAGCGGCAAGGCGACGCGCCTCGTCGGCGACGGCACCGTGGCGGCGTTCGTCGTCGGCGCGAAGGGCGACATGATCGTCGAGCGCCATGACTTCGAGCATCCCGCCGACCTGTACCGCTACGCCGACGGCAAGCTCGCGCAGGTCACCGACGTCAATGCCGCGCGCCTGGCCGACGTCCGCTTCAGCAAGGCGACGTGGTTCACGTTCAAGGGCTGGAACGGCGAAACCGTGCACGGCTACGCCATGCCGCCGGTCGACGCGAAGCCGGGTCAGAAGTATCCGGTCGCGTTCCTCATCCACGGCGGTCCGCAGTCGCCGTGGACGAACGAGTTCCACTACCGCTGGACGCCGGAAACCTACGCCGGCGCGGGCTTCGGCGTGGTCGCGATCAACTTCCACGGTTCGCCCGGCTACGGTCAGGCTTTCACCGACTCGATCAGCCAGCACTGGGGCGACCGGCCGCTGGAAGACTTGCAGAAAGGCTGGGCGGCGGCGCTGAAGGAATTTCCCTATCTCGACGGCTCGCGCGCCTGCGCGCTGGGCGCGAGCTACGGCGGCTACATGACGTACTGGATCGCCGGCGTGTGGAACCAGCCGTGGAAATGCCTCGTCGATCACGACGGCGTGTTCGACACGCGCATGATGTATTACGCGACGGAAGAGCTGTGGTTCGAGGAGCACGAGAACGGCGGCACGCAATACGACGTACCGGCGAATTACGAGAAATTCAATCCGCTCGACCATGTCAAGGACTGGCGCGTGCCGATGCTGGTCGTGCACAGCAGCCACGACTATCGGATTCCCATCGATCAGGGCCTGGGCGCGTTCACCGCGCTGCAGCGCCGCGGCATCCCGAGCGAATTCCTCACCTTCCCGGACGAATCGCACTTCGTGCAAAAGCCGCAGAACAGCGTGCTTTGGCACGACACGGTGTTGGGCTGGCTGAAAAAATATACCGCGACGCCGTGAGCGCACCCGAGGTTCTGTCCGCACGCCGCTGCTTCGGCGGCGTGCAGGGCTTCTACCGGCACGCGTCGGCGGCCTGCGCCGGGCCGATGAATTTCGCCGTGTACCTGCCGCCGCAGGCCGAGCGTGACCCGGTGCCGGTGCTGTATTTCCTGTCGGGCCTGACCTGCACCGAGGAGAATTTCACGGTCAAGGCCGGTGCGCAGCGCGTCGCGGCGGAACTGGGCCTGATGCTGGTGGTGCCGGATACGAGTCCGCGCAATACCGGTATTCCGGGCGAGGCGGATGATGAGGATTTCGGCGCCGGCGCGGGATTTTATCTGGATGCTATCGCAGCCGCCGTGGTCGTCGCATTTCCGGATGTACACCTACGTCGTGGAAGAATTGCCGGCGCTGATCGCGGCAAATTTTCCCGCGGACATGCGCCGGCAAGGCATCTTCGGTCACTCAATGGGCGGGCATGGCGCGCTCACCATCGCGCTCAAGCACCCGCAGCGCTATCGCTCGGTGTCCGCGTTCGCGCCCATCGTCGCGCCGATGCGGGTGCGCTGGGGCGAGAACGCGTTTGCACGCTACCTCGGCGCGGACCGCGAAACCTGGAAACCGTACGACGCCTGCGAACTCGTCGCGCAGGGCCGGCGGTTCCACGGCGAAATCCTGATCGATCAGGGTACGGCCGATCCGTTCCTGCACGAGACCCTGCATCCGGAATTGTTCCACGTCGCCTGCCGCGCGGCGGGCCAGCCGCTGCGCCTGCGCATGCAACACGGATACGATCACAGCTATTACTTCATCGCCAGCTTCGTCGAAGACCACCTGCGTCATCACGGGACGTATCTGCAAGGAGAAAAAACATGAAAACCCGTGCCGCCGTCGCCTGGGAAGCCGGCAAGCCGCTGAGCATCGAGGAAATCGACCTGGAGGGGCCGCGCGAAGGCGAAGTGCTGGTGCGCATCGTCGCCACCGGCGTATGCCATACCGATGCGTACACGTTGTCCGGCGCCGATCCGGAAGGGCTTTTCCCGGCCGTGCTCGGCCACGAAGGCGGCGGCATCGTCGAGGAAGTCGGCGCGAACGTGCGCGGCCTCAAGCCGGGCGACCACGTCATTCCGCTGTACACGCCCGAATGCGGCGAATGCAAATTCTGCCGATCCGGCAAGACCAACCTGTGCCAGAAAATCCGCGTCACCCAGGGCAGGGGCCTGATGCCTGACGGCAGCTCGCGCTTCTCGAAGAACGGCAAACCGATCCTGCACTACATGGGTACGAGCACGTTCTCCGAATTCACCGTGCTGCCCGAGATCGCGCTTGCGAAAATCGATCCCGCGGCGCCGCTCGACAAGGTCTGCCTGCTCGGCTGCGGCATCACCACCGGCATCGGCGCAGTGCTCAATACCGCGAAAGTGACGCCCGGTTCCACCGTTGCCGTGTTCGGACTCGGCGGCATCGGCATGTCGGTGATCCAGGGTGCGGTGATGGCCAAGGCCGGCCGCATCCTTGCCATAGACACGAATCCCGAGAAATTCGTGATGGCGAGGCAGCTCGGCGCGACCGATTTCGTCAATCCCGGGGATTACGACCGTCCGATCCAGGAAGTCGTCGTCGAACTCACGGATGGCGGCGTCGACTATTCGTTCGAGTGCATCGGCAACGTCAACGTGATGCGCTCGGCACTGGAGTGCTGCCACAAGGGCTGGGGCGAGTCGATCATCATCGGCGTAGCTGGCGCCGGACAGGAAATCGCCACGCGTCCGTTCCAGCTGGTCACCGGCCGCGTCTGGCGCGGTTCGGCGTTCGGCGGCGTGAAGGGACGCTCGCAGTTGCCTGGCTACGTCGATCGCTACATGCGCGGAGAAATTCGCATCGACGAGATGGTCAGCGCGGTGATGCCGCTGGGAAAAATCAACGAGGCCTTCGATTTGATGCACGAAGGCAAGGTGATCCGCTCGGTGATCCGCTACTGACGCCTCATTCGATGAACTTGCCCGGCGGTCTGGGTCGCGTGGACTTGATCGCGACGAATTGCGGCTCCTCGCCATCCAGGCGCAACGCGATCAGTTCGCCACCCCAGACGCAACCGCCGTCGATCGCATGCACGCCCATGCCCTGGAAGCGCCCGAGCGCGGACCAGTGCCCGCACACGATGCGGATGCCGCGCTCGGCGCGTCCCGGCACTTCGAACCAGGGATACAGGCCGGGCTTCTGCGTGCCCGGCGCGCCCTTCTCGCGGTAGGCGATGCGGCCGCGCACGTCGCAATAGCGCAGGCGCGTGAGCACGTTGATCGCCGCGCGCAACCGGTCCAGGCCTTGCAGGTTCGGGCTCCATCGATCCGGCTTGTTGCCGAACATCGACAGCAGCAAGCGCTTGGCGCCGGGGCCGCGCAGGTGTTCCTCCACCTCGCGCGCCGCACGCTCGGCATCTGCGCAGGTCCATTTCGGGGCGAGGCCGGCGTGAACCAGCATGAAATCCAGCGCGCGATCCGCGTGCACGAGCGGACGCGTGCGCAGCCAGTCGAGCAGGGCGTCGCGATCCGGCGCGAACAGCACTTCGCGCAATTCCGGGTTGACCTTGGCCTGGTTCGCCTCGTCGCGCTCGGCCACGGCAAGCAGCGACAGGTCGTGGTTGCCGAGCACCACGATGGCGCGCTGGCCGAAGGATTTCACCAGGCGCAACACGTGCAGCGACTGGCCGCCGCGGTTGACCAGGTCGCCGCAGAACCACAGCACGTCGTGGGCGGGATCGAAGCGGATTTTTTCCAGCAGTCGGGCCAGTTCGTCGTGGCAACCCTGAATGTCGCCGATGGCCCAGGTCGCCATCAGTGCAGGGTGCGCGGAATCGACAGGGTGAACGGCGCGATGGCCGCGTCGAAGCGGCGGCCGTCGTCGGCCAGCATCTGGTAGCTGCCGCGCATGGTGCCGACTGCGGTTTCCAGGATCGCGCCCGAGGTGTATTCGAAATTCTCGCCGGGATTCAGATGCGGCTGTTCGCCGACCACGCCGTCGCCGCGCACTTCCTGCACGCGGCCGTTTGCGTCGGTGATGATCCAGTGCCGGGTCAGCAACTTCGCCGGCACGCTGCCGGTGTTGGCGATGCGGATCGTGTAGGCGAACACGTAGCGGTTGTCCGCGGGTGCGGACTCGTCGTCGAGGAAGCGCGTGCGCACATCGACGCGGATATCGTAGGGATTGGAGGGCATCCTTGGATTGTCCGGCAGTGCGGCGGCGCGGGCAAGCCTGTCAATGCATCCGCTGCGCCAGCGCCACGAAATCGGCTGGCGGCAATTGCTCGGCGCGCGCGCGCGGATCGATGCCGGCGGCGGCGATGGCGCGAGCGTCCAGCACGCCGGACAAGGCATTCGACAGCGTCTTGCGGCGCTGGCCGAACGCGGCACGCACGATGTTGCCGATGGTCGCGAAATCGACGCTGGGCAGTGCCGAGGCGGGCAGAGGCGTGAGGCGCACTACCGCCGAATCGACCTTCGGCGGCGGTCGGAACGCGCCGGGCGGAACTTTCAGCAGCGGCTCGACCATGCAGCGCAGTTGCAACATCACGCTCAGGCGTCCGTAGGTCTTGCTGCCCGGCGCGGCGGCCATGCGATCCACCACTTCCTTTTGCAGCATGAAATGCATGTCGGCGATCGCGGCGGCGTGGTCGAGGCAATGGAACAGGATCGGCGTGGAAATGTTGTAGGGCAGATTGCCGACGAGGCGTAGCGACGCGCCTTGCGCGAGCGCGGTGAAATCCACGGTCAACACGTCGGCGTTGACGATCGCGAGTTCGCCGATGTCGCGGGATTTCTTGCGCAGCGGTTCGATCAGGTCGCGGTCGAGTTCGATGGCGGTGAGTTTCCCAGCCTCGCGCAGCAAAGGCAGCGTCATCGCGCCTTCGCCGGGACCGATTTCGACGATGTGCTGTCCCGGCTGTGGTGCGATCGCGGCGACGATCCGGCGCAGGATGCCGGGATCGTGCAGGAAGTGTTGCCCGAATCGTTTTCTCGGGCGATGCGCGTACTCGTTCATGCGCGGGCGAGTTCCATCGCCAGCTTCGCCGCCGCGACCAGGCTGGCCGGATTCGCCGTGCCCGTGCCGGCGAGATTCAACGCGGTACCGTGATCGACCGAGGTGCGCACGAACGGCAGGCCCAGCGTCACGTTGACCGAGTCGCCGAAACCCAGCGCCTTGAGCACGGGCAGGCCCTGGTCGTGGTACATCGCAAGGTAGGCGTCGAAGCGCGCGCGTTGCGCCGGCAGGAACGCGGTATCGGCGGAGAGCGGGCCTTCCAGGCGCATGCCGTCGGCACGCAGCGCGGCGAGGGTCGGGGCGATGATGTCGATTTCCTCGCGGCCGAGATGCCCGCCTTCGCCGGCGTGCGGATTCAAGGCCAGCACCGCGATACGCGGGTCCTCGATGCGGAAGCGATGGCGCAGGTCGTTGTATACAATGCGCAAAATGCGCACCAGCGTGGCCGGCGTGATCGCGGCCGGCACTTCAGCCAACGGCAGGTGCGTGGTGGCCAGTACGACACGCAGGGCGGGGGCCGCGAGCAACATGGCTACGTCGCATTTGGCACGATTGGCGAAAAACTCCGTGTGTCCGGTGAACGCGATGCCGGCATCGTTGATCACGCTTTTCTGCACCGGCGCGGTGACGAGCGCATCGAATTCGCCTTCGAGGCAGCCGTCGGCGGCGCGCGCCAGCATGTCGACGACATAAGGCGCATTGCGCACGTCGAGCCTGCCGGGAACGATGGGCGCCGGCGCGGGGATATGCGCGTAACGCAACGAACCCGGCGCACGCTCGCGCCGCCATTGGCCGTCGTCGGCTTCCAGCTGCAGCGCAATGCCGCGGGTTTGCGCGGCGAGCAGCAGCGAATCCTTGTCGCCGATGGCGATCAGGTCGGCGCCAAGATCGGTCGCCGCGAGCGCGGCGACGAGTTCAGCTCCAATTCCTGCGGGCTCACCTAGCGTTACCGCCAGCCGCGGCAGGAATGGCAGGTCGTTCACGGTGCGGCGTTCAGGGCGCCGGCGTTGCGGTTTCCGGCTTGTTCTCCGCGCCGGGCAGGCGGATTTCGACGAACGCTTCCGAGCGCAACTGGCGCAGGAAATCGTCGTAAGCCTGTTCGGCCTTGCGGTTGCGGATCACGTCGCGCGCCTGTTCGCGCCGCATTTCCTTGCTGCGATCCTGTTCGCGCGTGCCTTCCAGTTGCATGATGTGCCAGCCCAGGTCGCTCTGGAATGGTTGCGAAACCTCGCCGCTCTTGAGCGTGGCGAGTTGCGTCGCCACCGACGCGCCGTACTGGTCGATAGGGAACCAGCCCATGTCGCCACCGGCACTGGCGGAGTTCGGATCCTGCGAATTCTTCTTCGCCAGCGCGGCGAAGTCCTCGTGGCCGTCGACGATGCGATGGCGGATGTCCTCGATCCTCTTTTTCGCCTCGGCGCTGTCGGTCAGCTCGTCGACCTTGATCAGGATGTGGCGCGCGTGGTACTCGGTCACGACCTGCTTGCCCTCGGCGCGCTTGTCGACCAGCTTGACGATGTGGAAGCCGCTCGGCCCACGCAACGGTTGCGACACCCCGCCCGGTTGCATGCCCTCGACCAGGTTCGCGAACGCCTCCGGCACCTCGTCGAAGCGGCGCCAGCCCAGGTCGCCGCCTTGCAGCGCGTCCTGCGCGCTGGAGTACTGGATGGCGGCGGTGGTGAAGTCCATGCCGCCGTCGATTTTCGCCTTGACCTCGTCGGCCTTGGCGCGCGCGGCGGCAATCTGCGACGCATCGGCGCCGTCGGGCAGGCCGATCAGTATGTGCTGCAGGTGCACTTCGCCGGACTTCAGGCTGTTGCTGGCGAGCAGTATGTCGATTTCGGAATCGCTGACGTTGGCCTGGCCCTGCACTGCGCGCTGTTGCAGGCGCTGCACGAGGATCTGGTCGCGCAGGTGGCTGCGGAAATCCTCAAGGTTCATGCCCTCGCGGGAAAGCGAAGCGCGCAGTTGGTCCACGCTGACCTTGTTGTTCTCGGCCACGCGCTGCACAGCCTGGTCGACATCGGCGTCGCTGACGCGGATGCCGGAGTCCTTGGCGCGCGCCACTTGCAGGCGCATCATGATCAGGCTTTGCAAGACCTGGCGGTCGAGCACGTCGCGCGGCGGCAGTTGCTGCGGATTGGCGCGGTACTGGTTGAGGACGTTGGCGACGGCCGCGTCGAGCTCGCTTTGCAGGATGACGTCGTCGTCGACCACGGCGACGATGCGATCCAGTGATTGCGCGGGCAGCAGGGCTTGCGCCTGCAGGCCGGACCAGGCGCCGAGCGCGGACACGAGGAAACACAGGCAAAAGACGATTCTGTTCATCGGGAAAAGGGTTCGATAGGGGGTGCGGTGCGCAAAAACCGCACGATTATGCGGGTTTCCGGGTAAGAAATCCGTTATCGGAACGGGCGCTTATGGGTAGCCAAGGATAGCACGGCGCAGGAAACTCTCGGTGCGCGTGCCGGTATTGCCCAGGCCCTTGAACTCCAGCTCGAAGTACACGCCGTTGCTCGGCTTGAGCTGGCCGATGACGTTGATGTAGCGCCGCACCAGCACGCGCAGGGCCACGCAGCAGCTGTCGTACTGCACGCCGGCAAAGGCTTCGAGCAGCTGGCTGTGCATGAGTGAATAATAGTAGCGGCCGACCAGGCTCCAGTTCGCGTTGAGCGGCACCAGCGCCGAGGTATCGACCTGTTCGAGCAGGCCGCGGCGGAAACTGTAGGAGAAATTGACCGTACCCTCGGCGCCGAAACGATGCTGGACGCTGATCGAGGACAGGTCGGTGTGGTGCAGGTTTTCGACCAGCATCTGCGTCTGCGGATCGAGGATGCGCGAATTCGGGTTGTACTGCTGGTCCCACTTCAGTTCCCAGCGGTCGTTCAGGCGCAGGTCGAGTTCGCCGACGATGTCGGAACCGGAGTAATCGACTTCAGGCACGCCCGGCAACTGCACGCGCTGCGGCGAGAAATAATGGATCTGGCCGACGCTGGCGCTGAGCAGCTCGTCGCCGGAGGACGTGTCGATCAGGCGCGAAGTCAGCGCCAGGGTGAGGTTGTTCGCGTTGCTTTGGCGATCGGCGCCGACGAAATTATTGCTGCGGAACAGGCTCGGGAAATCGAAACTCGGCAGCTGCGTGTCGAAGATCGGCAGGTCGGCCTGGTTGCGATACGGCACGCGCAGGTAATACAGGCGCGGTTCGAGTGTTTGCGTCAGCGCCGTGCCGAAAAGGGTCAGCGGGCGCTCGAATACCAGGCCTGCGTCGAGGTCGAAGATCGGCGTGCTGCGCGTGGGCGAGGTGCGGGTAAAGACCGGCGTACCCGGCTGCGCGGCATTGTAGGCGGCAAGGTCGTTCAGATCGTAGGCGGTGTAGCGCAGGCCGAGTTCCGGACGGATGAAATAGCCGGCGGTCTCGACCGGATACGCCAGGTACGGGTAGAGGTCCACGCGCTGGCCTTCGATCGAGGCGATGCTCTGGCTACTGCCCGGCGTCGGCCCGACGAGGTCGATCGGGCCGCGGCGGAAATCCACGTATTCGGAATTCACGCCCCAGACCAGTCCGCCGAGCAACGCATGCTCGCCCTGGAAGGTCGCGCGCGGCAGGCGCATGTAGGGCTGCGCCGCGTTGGACAAGGTGACCTGGGTGATTTGCGACGCGTCCGCGCCGAAACTCGCGTTCCACCAGCTGCCGCGGCCGTTCAGATAGGCGCTGGAGCCGAGCAGGGCGGTGGCGCTCGCGGTCAGCGAATCGCCGTAGTCCTGGAAATATTGCTTGTCGGAGACGCGTGCGATGTCGATCGCCGCGCCCCAGTTTTCCGTGAACGTACTCCAGTCTTTGATCTGGAACGCGTAGCGACGATCCGGGACATCCACCGGCGAGGCCGGGCCCTGGAATGCCGGCGGCGTGGCCGCATATTTCGCGCGCTCGTCGGCGGCCTCGTTGTCGTGCGGGACGAAGTTGAAATCGACCTGCGCCTTGTCGGCGGCGTCCAGGTAGCGGAACTGGCCCGCGAGCATGGCGCCGCGTTCGCTCGACACGCGCGGTTCGAGGGTGGCGTCGTAGTTTGGCGCGAGGTTGAGGTAATAAGGCGCGCCGAGCACCAGGCCGCGGTGGCTGGAATACCCGATATGCGGTGCCAGGAATCCGGATTGGCGCTCGTTGCTGAGCGGGAAACTCAGGTAGGGAAACCAGAAGAACGGCACGTCCTTGTAGTAGAGGCTGACGCCGTGGGCGTAGCCCGTGTTGGCGACCTTGTCCATGTCCAGTTCGTTCGCGTGCAGGTACCACTCGCGTGCATCCGGATCGCAGGTCGAAAACGTGCCATCGAGCATCTTGCCGTGTTCGGCATCGCTCATGTCGGCGCTGGCGGCAGTGCCGTTGCCGCGCTCGCGCAGCAACTGGTAACGGATGTCCTTGAGGTGCGTGGTGCGCGGCGTGTCGGTGCCGTTCGCCGACGCCGCCGACATCACCATGCTGCGATCCTGCATCACGACGTGGCCGTCGGCGGTGTAGGCCGTGGTGTCGGTGTCGTAGGTGAGCAAGTCCGAGCGCAGCAATTGATCCAGGCGCTGCATGCGCACGTCGCCGTCGAGGCGGTAGTGCGAGCCGTCCGTGGATTCGACCTTGCGTGCGCTGACGTCGGCGGCGACCTTGCTGCGATCGCCTTCGGTCGGCAGGCCGGGCGTGTAGAAATCCAGCAACGCATTGCGTTTGCACATCGCGAACTGGTTCGCGCGCGCGGGCTTTGGGCAGATCAGCACGCCGACCGGACACGCCGGCGGGACGTCCTGCGCGATCGCGCCGTGGGCGATGGCGAGCGCCAGCGCCGTGGCCAGCAAGCGGGAACTCGGCAGTCTTGAACGGTTGGCGCCAGACACGGATGATCCGATAGCGATGCGCAAGACGCGAAGCTTGCCTGATTCGCGGTTTCCGGGCAACGCACGCTGCAATTTCTGTTCACCTTTGCCGGTCTGATCGGGACCCAACGGAGTGCACATGAACACGAAAATCGAAAAAACGGACGAGCAATGGCGGGCGGAACTGGATCCGGCGCAATACGCCGTGTGCCGCTGCTCGGCGACCGAGCCGCCGTTCACCGGCAAGTACTGGGATCACCACAAGGCCGGCACCTACCGCTGTGCCGCCTGCGGCGCGGACTTGTTTGCGTCGGCGACGAAGTTCGATTCCGGCACGGGCTGGCCGAGCTATTTCCAGCCGTTGTCGCAAGCAGCGGTGAGCGAGCACGCAGACGAATCCCACGGCATGCGCCGCGTCGAGGTACGCTGCGCGCGCTGCGAGTCGCACCTGGGTCATGTGTTTCCCGATGGCCCGCGTCCCACCGGTTTGCGTTACTGCATCAATTCGGCCGCTTTGGACTTCAAATCGGAGTGATTTACTCCATCAGCGCGGCGACATGCGCGGCCGTGGATTCGCGCAGCGCAGTCAGGCTGTAGCCGCCTTCGAGCGTGGAAACGACGCGGCCCTTGGCGTGCTCGCGGGCGATGTCGACGAGTTCGCGCGTGACCCAGGCGAAGTCGCCGGCATCGAATTCCAGGCTGGCCAGCGGATCGAGCTGGTGCGCGTCGAAGCCGGCCGAGATCATCACCAGTTGCGGACGGAAATCGCGCAGGGCGGGGGCGATCTTTGTAGCGAATGCCGCGCGGAATTCCGCCGAGCCCGCGCCGGGAGGCAGTGGCGCGTTGACGATGTTGCCGGCGCCGGTTTCCGCGCGTGCGCCGGTGCCGGGATACAGCGGCCACTGGTGCGTCGATGCGTACAACACGCGCGGATCGCTCCAGAAAATATCCTGCGTGCCGTTGCCGTGGTGCACGTCGAAGTCGACGATGGCCACGCGTTCGATACCGCGCGCGAGCGCCTGGGCCGCGCCGGCCGCGACGTTGTTGAACAGGCAGAATCCCATCGCGGTGCCGCGCGTGGCGTGATGGCCGGGCGGGCGCACGGCGCAGAACGCGCGCGTGTCATCGCCGTCGGTCAACGCGTCCACCGCGGCGCAGACTGCGCCGGCAGCGCGCAGGGAAGCTTCCAGGGAATCCGGCGACATTGCCGTGTCCGCATCGAGCTGGGCGTGACCCACACTCGGCCTCGCGGCATGGATCGCTTCGATCAGGTTGGTGCTATGCGCGCGCGCCAACTGCTCGCGCGTGGCGCGCGGCGCTTCGCGGCGCACGAGTCCGGCGAAGCGTGGGTTATCCAGCGCGTCGAGCACGGCGCGCAGCCGCGCCGGGGATTCCGGATGACCTTTGCCGGGATCGTGGGCGAGGCAGGCGGGGTGGGTGTAAAGGAGCACTCAGGATTTCGGTCGTTTTCTGCGTTCGTGTTGCCACAGCACTTCGCCGTGGCCGGAGGCGCGCGCCAGCACGCGCGCGAGAACGAACAGCAGATCCGACAATCGGTTCAGATAGCGCACTGCTTCGGGGCGCACGGATTCGGAACGCGCCAACGTGACGGTTTCGCGCTCTGCGCGCCGGCACACGGTGCGCGCGAGATGACAGCATGCCGCCGCCATGCCGCCGCCGGGCAGGATGAACTCCTTGAGCGTGGACAGATCGGCGTTGAAACCGTCGAGCGTGGATTCCAGTCGTGCCACATCCGCGTCGTGGATCATCGCCATGCCCGGAATGCACAGCTCGCCGCCGAGATCGAACAGGTCGTGCTGGATCTGCGTCAACGCCTCGCGAACTGGATGCGGGAACGTCCTGCGCCAGCACCATGCCGATCGCGCTGTTGAGTTCGTCCACCGTGCCATAGGCGCTGACGCGCAGCGAATCCTTGGGCGTGCGCGAACCGTCTCCGAGACCGGTGGTTCCGTCGTCGCCGGTGCGCGTGTAGATTTTGGAAAGGCGGTTACCCACCGCTTTGGATCAAGCTGCGGCGGTGGCCAGCACGTTCCAGCGCCGCCGCATCAGTTCGAATCCGCCGAACAGGAGCAGACTCCAGACCAGCGTGCCGGCCAGCGTGCCGCGGAAGAACGGGATGCCGGCGACATAACAAGCCGCCAGGCTCTGCGTGCAGGCTGCGCCCGCGCCGCCGTGTGCCGCAATCCAGGTGGCGAAATTCGTGACGAGGAAAAACAGCACGGCGCTGGCGAAGGCATAACCGGTCACGCGGAACGCGCTGATGCGGCGCGACAGGCTCAGGCCGCCGACGACGGTGAGCGCGATGCAGCCATACACGGCCGGCAGCGTGCCGAGCCAGTCGCCGATCCACTCGCGCGGCAGCGCCGTGGCGATGACGAGGTCGGCGAGCAGCATCGCCGCCAGCGGCACGCCGAAGGCTAAGCGGCGGTCGGCGAAGTAGGCGCCACCGAACAGGGCGATCGCTTCCACCGGGGTGAAGTTGTACGGAAACAGGCCCGGCACGAAGTAGATCAGCAGGCGCACGCCGACGGCGAAGGCAATCATCCCGGCCAGGACCCAGGTACGCGGCGAGATGGCGTGATTTTGTGGAAATTGCGACATTGTGGAACTCCGACGAGAGGCGGCGCTTCAATCCGATTCGAAGCGCGAAGCGTTCACATAGCATACTTCAAACTGCCCGGCCCGGGTACGGATGCGCGCGGCGTGGGCGTGGTCGATGCGAAGCGCATAGGCGCGCTGCGCGGGCAGGCCGAGTGCGTGGCAGAGCAGGGCGCGGATCGAGCCGGCATGCGCGATCGCGAGCACCGTGTCCTCGTCGCGCGTAGAGGACAGCACTGAGGCCAGCCAGGCGCCGGTGCGGCGGATCGCGTCGGCGAAACTCTCCCCGCCGGGCGCTTCCTGGATCACCCAGTTCGTCGACCAGTGTTCGTAGCGCGCCGCGTCGCTGCGCATCACGTCCTCCCAGCGTTTGCCGTCCCAGTCGCCGAGGTCGACCTCGCGCAGGCGCGCGTCGAACAGCGGCTCGATCGCGAAGCGCGCGGCGAAAACCTGCGCCGCCTGCTGGGCGCGCTTCAGGTCGCTGGAAAACAAAAAGCGCGGCGCGCTTTCCGTCCAGGTCGCGGCAAGCTGCTGCACGGCGCCGAATCCGGAGGCGGACAAGGGCGCGTCGGTCTGGCCCAGGCACAGGCCAGGCGCGGCTTCGACGTCGCCGTGGCGGACGAGGATGAGGTCCATGTGAACAGGTTAGCACTCTCGCGCTATCATCGCCGCATGGATGACGTGGATGTTCTCATCGTCGGCGGCGGACTGGTCGGGGCGAGCCTGGCCATTGCGCTGGACGGCGCGGGTTTGCGTGTGACGCTGGCCGAGGCCGCGCCGCCGAAAGTCGATTTGCAACCCAGTTACGACGAGCGCAATCTCGCGCTCGCGCGGGCCACCGTGAACGCCCTCGAGGCCTTGGGCGTGTGGACACATTGCGGCGCGAAAGCGACGCCGATCCGCAAGATCCATGTCAGCCGGCAGGGCGAATTCGGCGTGGTGCGGCTGGACGCGGCCAAACACGGCGTGGATTGCTTCGGAGCGGTATTGCCCGCGCGCGAACTGGGCAATGGACTGCTCGCGCGGCTGGAAGAATGCCGCTCGCTGCAGCGCCTCGCCCCGGCGAAACTGCAAGCCCTGGCGGTTGCCGACGATGCCGTGTCGGCGACGCTCGCGACGGCGCATGGCGCGCAAGTCGTGCGCGCGCGCCTGCTGGTCGGCGCGGATGGCACGCAGTCCTTCGTGCGTTCCAGTCTTGGCATCGAATGTGACGCGACCGACTACGCGCAAACCGCGTTCGTCGCCACCGTCATGCCCGAGCGCGCGCCGGATTGTGCCTACGAGCGCTTCACCGCGACTGGTCCGGTCGCGCTGTTGCCGCTGACGCAGGGCCGTGTCGGCGTAGTGTTGACGGTGCCGGCGAACGAAGCGGCGAGCGTCGCCGCGCTGGACGATGCCGGGTTCATTGCGCTCCTGCACGAAAGCTTCGGCTGGCGCCTGGGCAGATTTTCACGGCTCGGCAAGCGCGTATCGTATCCGCTCAAGCGGATGTATGCGCAGCGCATCGCGGCGCCGCGCACGGTGCTGGTCGGCAACGCCGCGCAGACCCTGCATCCGATCGGTGCGCAGGGTTTCAACCTCGGCCTGCGCGATGCGCTGACGCTGGCCGAGTTGCTGATCGACAACGAAGGCGATCCCGGCGCGGCGGCGTTGCTCGCCGACTACGCGGATCGCCGCCGCGAGGATCGCGAGGGCACGGCGGCGGCCAGCGACGCTTTAGTGCGCTGGACGGCCAATGAATCGCCGCCACTGAGACTGCTGCGCAGCTTTGGCTTGCTCGCACTGGATCGCGTCCCACCCCTTCAGAGCGCACTGGCAAGGCGCGGCATGGGATTTCGCGGCCAGGTGCCGAGGCTGGCGCTCACCCAATGAACACATGCGACGTCGCCGTGGTCGGGGCAGGCATGGTCGGCGCCGCGATGGCGCTGGCGTTGGCGAGGGAAGGTTTCGACGTTGCCGTGATCGAGTCGCGTGCCGCGCCGCCGTGGCAGCCGCAGGATGAAGTCGACCTGCGCGTGGTCGCGCTGGCAGCGTCGTCGGTCGATCTGTTCGATCGTTTGGGTGTCTGGAAGGAAATCATCGCCGCGCGCGCCAGCCCGTACCGGCGCATGCGCGTGTGGGATGCGCTCGCGCCGGGCCAGCTTGCCTTCGACGCGGCGGACGAAGGCCGCGCCGCGCTGGGTTTCATCGTCGAGAATCGCCTGATCCAGTCCGTGTTGTGGCGCGCCTTGCAAGGCGAGACGCGAATCACGCTGCATTGCCCAGCCAAGGTCACGGGAACGGATGCAACCGACGACCGGCGCACGCTGACCCTTGACGATGACACTTCGGTTGCCGCGCGGCTCGTCGTGGCGGCCGACGGCGCCGACTCGGTGCTGCGCGGTCTGCTCGCCATCGCCACACGCGACCGCGACTACGGCCAGCGCGCCGTCGTCGCGCATGTCGCGACCGAGCGCGCACACGAGTCGACCGCGTGGCAGCGCTTCGTGCCGGGTGGAACGATCGCCTTCTTGCCGCTCGCGGATGGACGCAGTTCGATTGTCTGGTCGGTTTCACAAACCGATGCCGAGCGGTTGCTTGCGCTGGACGACGAAGCGTTCTGAGCGGAACTCGGTGCTGCCTTCGATTTTCGGCTGGGTCGAATCACGGCGACGACCAAGCGCGCGTCGTTCCCGCTGCGCATGAAACTTGCCGAACGCTACCTCGCGCCGCGCTTCGTCCTGGTCGGCGATGCCGCACACGCGGTGCATCCGTTGGCCGGGCAGGGCGTGAATCTCGGCCTGCGCGATGTCGAGGAATTGTGCGCGGTGCTGGTTGAAGCACGCGAAGCCAGGCGCGATTTTGCCGCTGAACACGTTTTGCGCCGCTACGAACGCCGCCGCCGCAGCGACAACATGCTGTCGGCGCAGGCCTTCGACGCGATCCAGCGCGTGTTCGGCAGCGATGCGATGCCGCTAGCCGCACTTCGCGGAGTTGGATTGACGATTGTCGAAAAAGTCGCGCCGCTGAAGCGCGCGTTTGCGCGGCACGCGGCGGGTCGCTAATCGAAACGCAGCTGCAATCGCGGAGCGATTTGCAGTTCGCGTCGTGGTTCGCGTATCGGCTTGACAGCATCGAGTTCAGCGATCATTTCGAGCACGAGATTGCGCTCGCTCGCGATGCGGGCGAATAGCACGTCTGTGGCGGTGTCGGCCAAGCGCGACGGAAGGCAGTACATCACGCTGACAGGTTGCCAGTCGCCCCGATATCCGTAGTCGGCGCGCCAATAGTATGGCTGCGAGAAATAACCGAAGCTGCCAGAAAAATAGGCGCGCACGTGTGTCGGATCTTCCCAAGCGTCATCGCTTGATCCGTGCGGCACGCGGATCCACGCTTTTGCTCCAGGCTTGGCAATTCGATGCAGTTCCTGCATCAGTGGCAATGCGTGAGGCACATGCTCGAGTACATGCGAGAGCAGGAATTCCCCAGCGCTGTCGTCGGCGAACGGTAGTCGAGTCGCAGCGCAGTCATTCAGATCGGCAACGACGTCCACGCCGGGCAAGGCCATCCAGTCGACATTTGTCCAGTCGCGCAGGATATTGCGCCCGCAGCCGAGATTGAGTCGCAGATGCGGCGGAATATTCTGGATCACCCGCTCTTCTCCCCCGCCCTCCAAGCCACCCACGCCCCGATCAGCGCCGACAGATACGGAATCGCCTGAGCGGACAGGATGGCGATCCACAGCTTGCCTTCGAGGTAGTTGATGCCGACCGCGTGCAGCATGCCGAAGATGGCCAGCGCGATGGCGATGAACATCAGCAGTTCTTCCTGCACGGATGCGAACGGATTCGGGCGCTTGCCGATGCGCCGGCTCTTGGCGGTGCGCACGAACTCGCCGTGCTTCTTCCACAGGCCGAGGTAGATGCCGCGCGCGATGGCGTGCGACAGGCCCATGCTGGCGATGGACGCGGCGAGGGTGTCCTTCCACGAACACGGTACCCGCACGCGGTACAGGATGATGCCGATCGCGGCCTTGAACACGAAGAAGCCCAGGATCGGGTAGATGAACAGGTCGAGCGGCAGGTTGAAGTATTCCGGCAGGCCGATCATGCCGGCGGTCCAGGCCAGCGCGAGCAGGGTGAACGCCAGATGCAGCGCGTCGGCGAACCACGAGAACCAGCCGGTCAGGAAATGGAAGCGCTGGCCCCAGGTCAACGGACCGCGCTCGGTCATCCAGTTCCAGCGCGCTTTCAGGATCTGCATCGCGCCGAATGCCCAGCGGTAGCGCTGCGACTTGTAGGCGGTGAAGTCGGCGGGCGTGAGGCCGCGGCCCATGATCTCATCGACGTAGACGAGATCGTAGCCGGAATGCATCAATCGCAATCCGAGTTCAGCATCCTCGCAGATCGTCCACTCGCTCCATGCGCCGGTGGCTTCGAGCGCGCCGCGCCGGACCATGGTCATGGTGCCGTGCTGGATGATCGCGTTGCGCTCGTTGCGGTGGTGCATGCCGATGCGGAAGAAGCCGTCGTATTCCCAGTTCGTCATGCGCCGGAAAGCGTTGTGCTCGTAGTCGCGATGCGCCTGCGGGCATTGCACGACAGCGACTTTCGGATCCGCAAAGTAGCCTGTCAGTGCACGCAGCCAGTCGGCGCGCACGACGTAATCGGCATCGATCGCGGCGACGACTTCGGCGCGCGCGTCGGTTTCCTTCAAGCCGAAATTCAGCGCCCCGGCCTTGAAGCCGGGCCACGGGTTGAGATGGAAGAAGCGGAATTTCGGGCCGAGCTTCTTGCAGTGCTCCTCGACCGGCTGCCAGACCTCGTCGCGCTTGGTGTTGTTGTCGATCACCAGCACCTCGAAGTTTTCGTAGTCGAGCGCGGCGAGCGAATCCAGGGTCAGGATCACCATTTCCGGCGGTTCGTTGCAGCAGGCCAGATGGATCGACACGAACGGCTGCGCATCGCCGGGCTTCGGATCGAGCAGGCCGAAATGGCGCAGCCATTTGCCGCGCCAGATCACTTCGGTGAACTCGAAGCCGTTGATCAACAGGATCAGGATGATCGCCACCTGCGCGGGCGCGAGGATGGTGAGCATGGTCCAGTCGAAGGGATCGAGGTAGAACGCATAGGGCAGCGTCGCCGACCACACCAGCAGCGAGGCGGACAACTGGATCAGCACACAGAAGAACGTCAGGCCAAAGGCCCGGAAGCGCATGAAATGGCGCGCGAACCAGAACATCGGCAGTAGCGCGAGCAGGCAGGCGAGGCCGGCCTTCCACGGCCAGGCCGGATCTTCGATCACCGGCCCGGAGAGCGAAAATTTCGGTGTGCGGTCCGCGCCGAACGTGCCCCAGTAGGCGCCGACGCGGCCTTCGAACGGCTCCTTCCACGGTTGGTCGAAGGCTTCCATCAGGTAGTAGTCGAGGCCGCGCTCGCGTGCGACGTTGAGCCATTGGCGGATGAACAGGCTTTCGTTCGCGATCGACGCGGTCGCGCCCTTGATGCGGTCGCCGGACGAGGGCCAGCCGACTTCGCCGATGACGATGTGCTTGCCCGGGAACGCGCTCTGCAATTCGTAGTAGCGCATCAGCACCTGCAGGCCGATCGCATCCTTGCGCGGATAGCCTTCCCAGTACGGCAGCAGGTGCACGGTGATGAAATCCACGTGCTTGGCGAGTTGCGGATATTTCAGCCAGATGTGCCAGGGTTCGGCGGTGGACACCGGTACCTTGACCTGAGCACGCACGCGGTCGATGTACGAGATCAGCGTGTCCACGCCCATGTCGTTGCGCAGCAGGGTTTCGTTGCCGACCATGACGCGGTCGATGTTGTCGTTCGCGCGCACCAAGTCGATCAGCGCGCCGAGTTCATCCTCGTTGCGCTGCCAGCGGGAGTCGAGGTAGGTGCCGGCGAGCACCTTCAGGCCGTACTTCTTCGCGATCGCCGGGATGCCGGGGTTTTCCAGCGCGGAGTAGGTGCGTATGCGGCCGGTGTAGCGCGAGAGCACCTTGAGGTCGGCATCGACATCGTCCATGCCCGGGAAGATTCCCTTGTTCGGACTCTGGTAGCGTTGGTACGGCGAGTAGTCGAAGCCGCCGATCTGGCCGCTCCAGTTGTCCGGTTGCGCGGGGCGGTTGAGCGCGGCCCACAAGACGAAATTCAGTCCCGCCACGAGCAGGGCGAGAAACAACGCGCGCCAAAACGACAGCCGTGTGGCGGTGGCGGGAAGTGGGTTCAAGAAATGTCCCTGATCGGCATTGGCGGCGCGCAAGCCGGTGCAGGATAGCCGAAGCGCGCGCCCCGGCTCAATTGCGCGGCGTGCGTCGCTCGCGCCACTTGCCGATGAAGATCGGCGTGAGCGCGAGCAGTCCTATGGCCACGAGCGGACCGACCACGACCGGATCGGAAAACAGGCTCAGGTTGACTTCGTGGTTGGCGCCGATGTTCTTCGCCAGGCCCGCGCCGAGCACGGTTTCGATGCCGACCATCAGCGCGCCGCCACCGGCCGTGGCGGCGAAGAACAGCCACAGCGGACAGCGCAGCCAGGCCAGCGCCACGGTGACGCCGCCGAACGGGAAGAAGGGCACCAGGCGCAGGAAACAGGTATAGCTGACCGGGTGCGCGAGGTAGCCGCCACGCAATTTTTCCACCAATGCCGGCGCGCTGGTGCCGACGTGCGTGCCGAAGGCGTGCCGGCTGGCGAGGAACAGGATCAGCGCACCAAGCGTTGCGCCCGTCGTCGAAAGGATGGTGCCCCAGGCGATGCCGAACAGCATGCCGCCGGCGAGGATCACCACGAGCACGCCGGGTATGCCGGTGGCGATGGCGAGCGTGGTCACGCCGACGTGAATCAATCCCGCCTGGATGGGATGCGCTGCAATCTGCGCCTGCAAGTTCGCCTGTTCGCTCGCGAGCGTTTCCGGACGGAAGCGGTTCAGCACGCCGGTCGAGAGCAGAGCGATGCCGATCGCGATCAGGACGAGCAGTGGCAGAAAGGAGCGGAATCGTTTCATACAAAGGGCCGGTTGCCCGGCCCAAAACCAAATCAGGTTGCAAAGTATACCGCGTCGCGCTATGGATCGAAATCGTCCGCGAAAATCTGATCCATAGTGAACAGGCTGACCATAAACCGACAAACTTTAACGCTGAACGAAAACCGTGATTTCCTCGCGGTCGTGGTAGAGCTGCTTCGCGCGCACCACGCGCGCGCCTGCGCGGATTTGCGCAAGGCAGCGCGTCGTTTCGTCGAAGCGTTTTTTCATCGGCAGTTTGAGGTTGAAGATCGCGTGGCGGCACCAGCCCTGCTCCAGCCAGTGTGCGACGAGATCGGCCACGCGCCGCGGCTGCTCGACCATGTCGCAGACCAGCCAGTCCACCGGTTTCGGCGGACGATAGCGGAAACCGTCCTCGCGCCGGTGCGCGACGAGGCCGGAATCGAGCAGCGCGCGATCCATCGGCCCGTTGTCGACCGCGGTGACGCGGATCGAGCGGCGCACGAGTTGCCAGGTCCATCCGCCCGGCGCGGCGCCGAGATCCACCGCCGTCATGCCGGGTTTTAGCCAGCGCGCGCGTTCGCCCTCGTCGAGCAGCACGGCGAACGCTTCCTCGAGTTTCAGCGTGGAACGGCTTGGCGCTTCGCGCGGGAATTTAAGGCGCGGGATGCCCTGCGGCCACGGCGCGACGGTATCGGCATCGGACGCGCACAAATATACTTCGTCACCTTGTGGAAAAAACACGTGCAGCCGCCGTCGTGCCTGCGCGTCGAGCAGTTGCGCCTTCTTCAGCGCGCCGACGAGGGCGTTGCCGAAGCTCTTGCAAAGGGGCGCCAGTTGTTTGCCGGCATCGCTGTCCGGCGCCTCGGCCCAGACTTCGTGGAATTTCTCGCCGCGCTCGCGCAGGGCGGCAAGGATCGGCGTTGCCCGGTCGTTGCGCGCAAGGTTCGGCAAATGCGCGAAAGCGATCATCGACTGACGCGCGAAGATCAGATCGCGCCAGCGCACGGCGTCGCGTAGCGCCGATTCGGCGACGTCTGCGGTGAACACGACGAATCCCGCGCCGGCGTCAAACCGAGCTTTGCCGGCGATGCCGGCCGCGTGCGCACTGGCTTCGATTTCCTGCGCGCATTCGCCCTCGAATCCCGCGCGGCAATACAGCAGCAGCGCCGAGCTCACGGTTTCTTCATGCCGCTTTTCCAGGCATACACCGCCGCCTGGGTGCGGTCGCCGAGGCCGAGCTTGGCGAGTATGTTGCCGACGTGCGTCTTCACGGTTTTTTCGGAAATCTCCAGCTGCGAGGCAATGCGCTGGTTGCTGGCGCCTTCGGCGATCAGCGCCAGCACTTCGCGCTCGCGCTCGCTCAGCGAAGCCAGCGCGTCCGCGCCGGGACGGGATCTGCCCTGGCGCACCGCGTCGACGAGGTAACCCGCCACGCGCGGATGCAGCACCGCTTCGCCGCGCGCGGCCTTGCGGATCGCCTCGGCCAGGCCGTCGGCGTCGATATCCTTGAGCAGGCACGACAGCGCGCCGGCCTGCACCGCGGCGAGGATGTCGCGCGCATCGTCGAACGAGGTGAGCAGGATCGATTTTGTTTCCGGGCTTACGCTGCCGATTTCCCGGATCGCGGCGATGCCGCCGCCGGGCATGACCAGGTCGATCAGCGCAACGTCGGGTTTGTGCGTCGTGCAGGCGGATATGGCGCCGTTGGCATCCGCGGCTTCGGCGACGATGGCAAGGTCGGCGTGCGTGTCGAGAAAGGCGCGGATGCCCTGCCGCACCAAAACATGGTCGTCGGCGATCACGACGCGAATGGCGGGGGCGCTCATGCGGGACTATCCTCGGCGGTGGAAAACACGATGCGGATGCGTGTGCCTTGCGCGGCGGTGCTCTCGAATTCGAAACGGCCTCGCGGCAACGCGTTCGCGCGTTCGCGCATGTTCGCAAGGCCCATGCCGGAGCGCAACGATGCCCCCGCGCCGCGGCCGTTGTCCGCGATGACCAGTTGTGCGTTCGCCTCGTCGCAGCGCAAGCTCAACGCCACCTGGGTGGCGCCGCTGTGCCGCAACACGTTTGCCAGCGCTTCGTCGACGATGCGCAGCAGGTTTTCCGCTGCGGCGACGGATGGCGCCGGCACGTCTTCCAGTTGCAAATCGAGTCTGACGCCGCTGGTCTGCGACCAAGCCTGCGCGCGCGCGCGCAGACGTTCGGCGAACGGCAGTTCGGCATCGCCGGCACGCAACTCATCGAGCAATTGGGCGAGTTCGCGCTGGATCTGCCCGCTCAGCGCCTCGGCCTGTTCCAGTCGCCGACTTTCCGGATGTGCGCCGAGCTGGCGGCGCAGCGTGGCCAGTTGCAGGTTCAGCGCGAACGCCTGTTGCTTCACGGTGTCGTGCAGGTCGCGCGCCAGGCGCTGGCGTTCGGCCAGCGTGGCCAGCTGCGCGCGCGAGCGCAACAGGTCCTTGAGCTGCAATGCCATGTCGTCGAGCAGGGCCGACAGGCGTCCGAGTTCGTCGCGCGAGGCGTCGCCGATGCGTTCGGAAAAATCGCCGCGACTCCATGCGGTGGCGGCATGCGCCACACGGTTGAGCCGGCGCGTGACCCAGGTGGCGAGGAAGAACGATGAGGCCGCGCCGAACAGGACCAGGTAACCGAGCACGATCGGCCATTCCAGGCTGGCATCGAGCAGGAAGCGGTGCCACGGTACCGGCAGGCGCAATTCCACCAGGACATAGCCATAAAGGCGTCCATCTTCGCTGCGGATCGGTACCAACGTGCGGCGCACGCGCCATGGGCTGTCGGCGATCCTGATCAACCGCTCCGACTGGGCGGCCAAGTCGCGCCAGGCGACGGAATCGGGCGTCGGCAACGCCGGCTTCCATGATGCGTTCGTGGGCGCACTGGCAAGCGTGCGGCCGCCGCGGTCGAGCACGGCAGCGGCAAGCGGCACGGACGAAAGCTCGGTGAGGATGAAGGAATCCTGCGCCAGCAGGCCGCCGTGCGGGCGTTGCATGCGCAGAACCAGCGCATCGGTCCACAAGTCGAGATTCGCTGCCGCGTCCGCGTTCGGCCAGTGCCGGGCGAGATCGGCGGCGGCGCTTTGCGTGCCGCGCACCAGGGCGCCGGATTCCACGCCGGCCATGAAGCGATTGAACTCGAACGTGAGCAGTCCCGTCTCCACCAGCACCAGGCACGGCAGCGACAGCAGCACGTAGAAAACGGTGAGCTTGAAGATCAGTCCGCGCAGTTGCGGACGCAGCGGTTTCATGCGCGGGATGACGGAAGGGCCGGATGCCAAGCATAGCGGCATCCGGCGGATCTCGGCGCGTTGCTGTCGACGTCGATCGTGTGGTCCGGCGGCACCCTCGTTACCTGCAGATCCGGCCGTACAGCAACGAAATCGAAGGGATCAGCTTTCAGGTCGCGGCGCCGGCTGAGGCGGCGCCGTGCACTTCCACGCGGTTGCGTCCGCCGCGCTTGGCCGCGTACATGGCGTCGTCGGCGGCGGCGAGCAGGGTGGCGAGGTTGTAGCCGCAGTCCTTCGTGCTGGCCACGCCGAAGCTGGCGGTCACCGGCACGTCGGCGGCGGCGTCGCCCTCGCGCCGCGAGGCGACGACGGATTCGCGCATGGCTTCGGCGCGCCGGCGGGCGACCTCGGCCGGACAGTCGGGAACCAGGATGGCGAACTCCTCGCCGCCAAGGCGCCCGAATACGTCGTTTGGGCGCAGCAGCACCTGGCAGGTCGCGACCGTGCGCTTGAGCGCGTCGTCGCCGGCGGCGTGGCCGTGCATGTCGTTGACCGACTTGAAGTGATCCAGGTCCATCACCATCAGGCAGGCCTCGCTCGTGTGGCGAGCGCACTCGCGCAACGCGTCCTGCGCGGACTCGAGGAAATGCTGGCGGTTGAAGATGCCGGTCAGGCCGTCGCGCCGCGCCAGTTTCTGGAACTTGATCTGCGAGCGCTTGGTGCGGTACGCCCAGCCGCCGACGATGAGCAGGACGCAGAGCAGCAGCAGGATGTAGAGCATGCGCGTGCGCGCCTTCTGCGCTTCGACCGATTGCTGCAGGAGGAGCAGCTGATTACTGACGTTCGCCGCCACGAGCTGGCGTTGTTTGTCGAGCACGCGCTGGTGCACCATCTGGTAGGCCAGTTCGCGCGCGCTGACGTCGTTCAGATAGGCCTTGTCGGCCGCCGCATATTTTTCGTGATACGCCAGCGCGGCGGCATCGTCGCGCTGCTGCTTGGCGACCCGGTAGAGCACGTCGTAGGCGTCGGCCACGGATTTGGCCTTGTCCTGCTGGTTCGCCAGTTCGACCGCGCTTTGCGCGGACGCGCGCGCGTGGGCGAGGTCGCCCGTGCGCAGATAGGCTTGCGCCATCGTGGAACGAAAGTCCGAGGTCAATGCGGACGAATGGGTCGCCAGGATTGCCGGTTCGTTCTTCTCGAGCAGTTTCAGCGCGTCCGCAGGCCGGTCGTCGTCGAGGAATGCTTTGGCCCATTGCAGCAGGATGGAATTGACATTGGCCGCGGCTCCGACCTTGTGGCAGGCGTTCAGGCCCTGCCGAATCAGCGCATCATCAGGATGCAGCTTGCCGCCCTGCTGCAATATCCAGATCTGGGTTTCCCGGACCGCGCACATCGAGCGTTCGCCGGGATCCATGGCAAGCGCCTGATTCACGTAACTCAGCGCCAGATCGTACTCGCCGCTGCGGCTGTACACGTACGCAGCGGCGTCGAAAGCAAGAAAGCGCGTATCGCGATCGTCGATTCTGGGCAGCGATTCGAGCACATTGCCCATGACGATGAAGGCATCCTCGAAGTGTCCGGCATTGACCTGGTCGTAGATCAGGCTGATGCGTGCGCGTGCGCGAACCGTTTCGTCCTGCGTATGCGCGATCAAGGAGTCGAACGCGGTCAATGCCTGCTGGTATTCGCCCCGGTATCCCAGTTGCCAGGCATGGAAGTATTCGACCCAGTCGCGCTGTACGGGCGTAAGGTCGCCGGACCGCCCGTCCAACCCGTTCAGCAGGGTGAGGAATTCCCCATTGCTGGTGTACTTGATTTCGTCGGCGTGCTGCAGGAGCTGGTCGACATTTTCCACCGCCATGGCGCCACAGGCGCAGGCAAGCAGTAGTGCAGCTGCGAGAATGCATCCGGTTGCCCGGGCAGTGCGCGATGCGGCGGCAAACGGCATATTCGGTTCGGATTCCCCTCGGCCGCGCCGATACTGCACCCAAACCGCGCCGGCGGGCAATTGGAATGTTGCCTGCGATGGGATACTGACGGATGCCAGGCCCGGCCCGCTCAGGCCGGCGTCGCCGCCGCGCCGGAAGCCGGTTGGTACACCTTGACCCGGTTGCGGCCGCCACGCTTGGCCGCGTACATGGCATCGTCCGCGGCGGCGAGCAGGGTGGCGAGGTTGTAGCCGCAGTCCTGCGTGGCGGCCACGCCGAAGCTGGCGGTCACCAGCACGTCCGCGGCGGCGTCGCCCTCGCGGCGTGAGGCGGCGATGGATTCGCGCATGGCGTCGGCGCGCTGGCGGGCGACCGCGAGCGGGCAGTCGGGAAACAGGATGGCGAACTCTTCGCCGCCGAGGCGGCCGAAAACGTCGATCGAGCGCAGCGACACCTGGCAGGCCGCGACCGCGCGCTTGAGCGCATCGTCGCCGGCGGCGTGGCCGTGCATGTCGTTGACCGACTTGAAATGGTCAAGGTCCATGACCAGTACGCAGGCCTCGCGCGAGGCCTTGGCGCAATAGCGCAGGACTTCCTGGGCGGAGTCGAAGAAGTGCTGGCGGTTGAAGATACCGGTCAGGCCGTCGCGCCTCGCCAGTTTCTGGAACTTGATCTGCGAACGCTTGGTGCGGTACGCCCAGCCGCCGATGATGAGCAGGCCGCTGAGCAGCAGCAGCATGTACAGCAAGCGCGTGCGCGCCTTCTGCGCTTCGACCTGCTGCTGCAGGGCCAGCAGCTTGTTCGCGTCGTTCGCGGCTTCGAGCTGGCGCTGGTTGTCGAGCACGCGCTGGTGCACCATCTGGTAGGCCAGCGCGCGCGCGCTGACGTCGTTCAAGTAACCCTTGTCGGCCGCGGCATATTTCTCGTGCCAGGCCAGCGCGGCCACGGCGTCGCCTTGGTGCTTGGCGACTTGGTAGAGCACGTCGTAGGAATCGGCCACCGACTTCGCAAACGGTTGCTTGTTGGCATTGTCGATGGCGCTCAGCGCGGACTCGTTCGCATGGGCCAGGTCGCCGGTGCGCAGATAGGCTTGCGCGAGGCTTGCGCGAAAATCCGAGATGAGCGCGGCCGAATGCGATGCCAGAACCTCGGCATCGTGCGCATGCAGGACCTTCACGGCCTCTGCCGCGCGGTTTTCATCGAGCAGCGCGCGCGCCTGATCGAGGACGATGGAGTCCTTGTCGTTGGTGGCGCCGGCGCGCTGGCAGGCATCGATGGCAGGTTGTATCCGCGCATCGTCGGCACGCAGTTTGCCGGCCTTGTACAGGATGTCCATGCGATCGCTGCCGACGCGGCATTGCGCCGATTCGCTTTGATCGAAAGCGGCGGCCTGGTCCAGGTAACCCAGTGCCAGGTCGTACTGGCCCGCACCGCCATACAGATAGTCCGCGGTGAGCAGCACGTAGTAGTGCGTCTTGTGGTCGGTAACCTGCGGCAGCGATTCGAGCAGTTCGCCGATCGCGGTGTAGGCGTCCTCGAAATGCGAGGCGTTGACCTGGTCGAAAATCAGGCTGATGCGCGCGCGCGCGCGCAGCGTGGGATCCTGTGCGCGGGCGAGCAGATCGCGGAAAGCAGTGACCGCCTGCGGATATTCGCCGAGATAACCCAATTGCCAGGCATGCAGGTAGGCGAGCCAATCGCGTTGCGGCTGGGTCAGTTGGTGCGCTTGTGCATCCAGTTGCCCGAGCAGGTTCCGGAATGCGTCGTTTTCGTCGAGCTTGACCTCGTCCGCGCGCTGCAGCAGCTGATCGGCGTTGAGCGGATCAATGCCGTTCTGTGCGAAAGCACCGAGCGCACCGCATAGCGCCAGCACTGCCACAAGAACACGCCCGGCAAACCGAGCCGGGCGCGGTGCTCGCAAATCTACTCTCACCGGTTGCGTCCGTCGGGCGCGACCTCAGCGTTTGCGCTTGGCCGGCGCCTTCTTGGCGGGTTTCTTGGCCGGAGCCTTCTTCGCCGGTTTCTTCTTGGCCGGCGTCTTCTTCTTCGGCGGAGCGATCGCAGTGTTCTTGAGGTACATGGTGCCGCGCGCGCTGGTCAGGTCGTCCAGTACGGCGCGCTGCGCATGCAACAGTGCGGTGCGTTCTTTCGGTGCAATTTCCTCCTCACTCATCGCGCGCAGCAGCGCCTCGCGGCTGGCATGACGCATGGCGGCGTTGCGGCCGGTCTGTTCCAGAAATCCGATGATGTTCGACATTTTCTTCCCCTTGTTGGTCGGTTTGAAACATTGCGCCGTCCCGGCCGCCGCGGAATCGTGACATATCCACAACGATCCACGCCAGTCTCGAGCTGGCGACGCAGTCCGCACAACTTCGGAAGGCGCCTGGCCTCAGGTCGCGGCGACCGGCTCGGCAACCCGATACACCTTGACCCGATTGCGTCCGGCGCGCTTGGCGGTGTACATGGCATCGTCCGCGGCGGCGAGCAGGGTGGCGAGGTTGTAGCCGCAGTCCTGCGTGGCGGCCACGCCGAAGCTGGCGGTCACCAGCACGTCGGCGGCGGCGTCGCCTTCACGCCGCGAGGCGGCGATGGACTCGCGCATGGCGTCGGCGCGCTGGCGGGCGACCGCGAGTGGGCAGTCGGGAAACAGGATGGCGAACTCTTCGCCGCCGAGGCGGCCGAACACGTCGATCGAGCGCAGCGACACCTGGCAGGCCGCGACCGCGCGCTTGAGCGCATCGTCGCCGGCGGCGTGGCCGTGCATGTCGTTGACCGACTTGAAATGGTCAAGGTCCATGACCAGTACGCAGGCCTCGCGCGAGGCCTTGGCGCAATAGCGCAGGACTTCCTGGGCGGAGTCGAAGAAGTGCTGGCGGTTGAAGATACCGGTCAGGCCGTCGCGCCTCGCCAGTTTCTGGAACTTGATCTGCGAACGCTTGGTGCGGTACGCCCAGCCGCCGATGATGAGCAGGCCGCTGAGCAGCAGCAGCATGTACAGCAAACGCGTGCGTGCCTTCTGCGTGGCGATCGTTTGCTGCAGGGCCAGCACCTTGTTGGCGTCGTTCGCTGCTTCGAGCCGGCGCTGGTTGTCGAGCACGCGCTGGTGCACCATCTGGTAGGCCAGCGCGCGCGCGCTGACGTCGTTCAAGTAACCCTTGTCGGCCGCGGCATATTTCTCGTGCCAGGCCAGCGCGGCCGCATCGTCGCCTTGGCGCTTGGCCACCTGATAGAGCACGTCGTAGGCGCTTGCTACGGATTTCGCACTAGTCTGCGTATTGGCGTAAGCGATGGCGCTTTGTGCGGTCTTTTGCGCGCTGTTTAGATCGCCGGTAGCGAAGTAGGCACGCGCCAGCGCGGAACGGAACTCGGAAATCGTGGTGGCGGAACGCGTGGCCAGAACCTCCGCGTCGTGGGGCTCGAGTAGCTTCAAGGCGTCGGCCGCACGTCCCTGTTCGATCTGGGATAGTGCGACGTCGATCCGAATTCCGTTGGCGTACAAGGTATTGCCAATCCGTTGACACGCGTCAATGCCTTGCTGGATCGATGGATCGGAGACGTGCAACTTTCCGCTGGTGTACAAGATGTCGGCTCTTGAACTCAAAGCGAGGCAGACTGAATGGTCGCTACTGTCGTAGGCCAGCATTCGATCGACGTAGCTGAGCGCCAAGTCGTATTGCCCGGCGGTGTCATATAGAAAGCTGGCAGTCGCCAGAATCAAAAAATGTGTATTGTGGTCTCGGACTTGCGGCAGCGGTTCGAGCAGATCGCTGACTGCAGCGTAGGCATCTTCAAGGTGCGCGGCATTGATCTGATCGTAGATGAGGCTTATGTGTGAACGAGCACGAATGGTTTGATCCTGGGTGTGCGAGAGCAAAGTCTGGAATGCGGCTAGCGCCTTTTCGTATTCACCGCCATAACCGAGCTGCCAGGCGTGGAAATAAGCGAGCCAATCGCGCTGTATGTCTGTCAATTGGTCGGACTGCGCATCCAACTGCTTGAGGATTGCCAGATATTTGTCGTTGTGGATGTACTTGATTTTGTCTGCTTGCTGCAGCAGCTGATCGGCGTTGAGTGAATCAACGCTGTTCTGTGCGAAAGCGCCGAGCGCACCGCATAGCGCCAGCACGGCCACAAGAACACGCCCGGCAAACCGAGCCGGGCGCCATGTGTGAAATAAACACATGAATCTGGCCACCTAAGGCCGACGAATCATTTCTTGCGCTTGGCCGGCGCCTTCTTGGCAGGCTTCTTCGCCGGGGCCTTTTTCGCTGGTTTCTTTTTGGCTGGGGTCTTTTTCTTCTTGGGTGGCGTTATCGATTCGTTCCAGCAATACATGGTTTCGCGCGAACCGGTCAGGTCATCCAGTACCGCGCGTTGCGTTTGCAGAAGTGCGTTGCGTTCTTCCGGTGCGATTTCTTCCTTGCGCATGGCTTTCAGCAACGCTTCTCGGCTGGCATGCCGCATGGCGGCCTTTGCGCCGGCTTGTTCCAGAAATCCGATGATGTTCGACATGGTGGCTCCCCTTGCTGGTTGATGTGAAAAATCGCGCCATTCCGGCCGCAGCGGAATCCTGACACATCGGCGGACGTTTGTGCCAGCGTGCGGCGAAGATTCTCCTTCAAAATCCAGGCTGTCGCATAGCCGGGCCATGCTCGAATTCGCGCGCCGATACGCTACCCAAACCGCGTCGATGGGCGATTGGAAAAATGCGTCGTCGATCAGGTGGGCAAGTGCCTCGCGCGCATAACCGTGCCTGCGCGCTGTCGGCAGCAGCATGAGCCCGGCCTCGACGCCACGCTTGTCCCACGCCGCCGGACGCAGTGAACACATGCCCACACTGCGCCGGGATTTGCGCTCAGCAATTACATAATGGTGCAGGTTGCGTGGTGGTTTGCGGGTGGCCGCAACCGTGCGGCGCAAACTGACGGCGGCTTGCGTGCGCGAAAACGGGTTGCCGATATGACGCATGGTTCCCGCATCGCAGTACAGCGCGCGGAACAGCGCGAGGTCACGAGCCGTCAGTGCGCGCAAGCGCAGGCGCGGGGTCAGGATCACGCCTTCGTCCGATCGAGCCGAGCCAGACGGCGAAGCGTTTTTACGTCCGCATCGAGCTTGCGTGCGGGCGGAATCACGAGCGTATCCGCCGCGTCGATGTTCGCGTCGGCGAGTTTGCCCAGCGCCATGCGCTGGATGCTTGGCGCGTGGATCGGCAGCGTTGCGGCGCGGTAGAGAATGACCTTGTGCGAGAGCGGGTATTCCTTGGCCAGCCGTTCGAGCAGGATTCGACGGTAGGGATTGCTGCCAGGGGCGCGCCCCTGGCCCTTGTCGCCCACCGCGCCGACTTGCCACAGCACCAGGTATGCGCTCATATCGATGCGGCGCTTGTAGTAGAGCAACTGGCTGGCCTCGTAGTGCTGGCAGCCGAATGCGCCGGGATCTAGCCCCAAGTCCGCGTACAGGCAGTCTTCGGCCGAGATTCCTGGTTCCATGTGCGCGAAGAATCCTTCCTTGCGGGCGATGCGGATGGCCTCGTGCGGCGCCCAGGCGAACACGCCGGGATGGCCGTAGAACGCCACGCAGACCTTCTTGCCAGCGCGCACCTCTTTGAGGATCGCGGCCACCATCTCACGGTAGGTTTTCACGCGCGGTTTGTCATCGGCGTAGAACGGCTGCAGGCTGCGCACGTCGGCGTTCATGGATTCGATCCACTTCTCGACGATGCCGTCCGACGCGGCGAGGAACACCACGTCGGCCTGCTCGATATGGCTGCGCGCCAGCGGCGTGAGATGCGAACCGAGGGTGATGCCGATGCCGACGCAGGCGAGGGAACCTCTGCGTTGGCCTGCGTGCGTTTTTTTCATGTCGGGTCCTTGTCGATTCGGGTGGTATGCGTTGCGGCAAATCGCTCTGAAAACGACCGCGCTGCCCAATATCGCCAGCCGAATCGGTTCTCGCTCTGGCCCGTGGACACACCGGCCGATCCGTTTATACTCCAGAGCCCGTTTTTCTCGCGTGTCACGCAAACTTGGGAGGTTCACATGAAAGTCGGATTGAAACAATGGCCGCTCGCCGCGGCAATCGCATCCATTCTCGCGGTCGGTGGATTGGCCGCAATGAATGCGGGCGCCGGTCCCGTGTACACGATCGACAATGGCGGGCCACGGGGGCCTGCTGCGACGGTTGTCCTGAATATTGACGCGACACAGACGGCGCGGTACATCGTTCGATTCAAGGAACCGTCTCTGGCGCAATACAACTCGGCGGTTTCCGCAGGAGTCAGCAAGGCCATCAGCGGCATTGCCAGCATTCCGACGCGGGTCGCGAAGAACGGTCGCCAGCGTCTGGACGTGCACAGCCCGGCAGCCGTCACTTACGTCAACTACCTGAAAACGCAACAGCAAAATCACCTGACGGCGATGGACAGCGCACTCGGCCGCAGCGTGACGCAAACGCGCCCCGCCATGCAGTACGCGCTGAACGCCGTGGTGCTGGACCTTTATCCGGGAGAAGTGGCGCGAATTGCCTCCCTACCCGATGTCGCGGCGGTCGATCGCGACATCAGCCGCGTTCCCGCGACGGATATCGGGCCCGGCTTCATCGGCGCCTCATCGTTGTGGTGGGGAACACCGGCCGGCCAGGATTCGCTCTTCGCCAACGGTTTCGACAACGCCGGCGGTTTCCGCGGCGATGGCATCGTCATTGGCGACATCGACACCGGCTACAACAGCGCGAGTCCGTCATTCTCCGCGACCGACGACCATGGCTATACGATCCAGAACCCGCTCGGCAGCGGCAATTACATCGGTCAGTGTGGCGTGCCGGGCATCAGCACCGCAGGTTGCAACAACAAGGTGATCGGCGTTTATGACATGGTCGATACGGCGGCGCCCTTTTCGGTGGAAGACACCCAGGGTCACGGCAGCCATACCGCCAGCACCGCCGCCGGCAACAGCCGCATGGCGACGCTCAGCGGCTATACCGCGCCGATCTCGGGCGTGGCGCCGCATGCTAACCTCGTGATCTATTACGCCTGTGCGCCGGCACCGGTGAATTGTCCGGATTCCGCCACGGCGGGCAGCGTCGATCAGGCGATTAAGGATGGCATCGTCGATGCGCTGAACTTCTCCATCAGCGGCGGCACCAGTCCCTGGAGCGACACGACTTCGCAGGCGTTCCTGTCGGCCGCCGACTCTGGAATTTTCGTTGCCGCCGCCGGCGGCAACACCAGCGCCAGCGTGCCGAATCAGGTGCCCGGCACCGTCAACCATTGGGAACCTTGGGTGACGACAGTCGCTGCCGGTACCCATACCGGAGGCGCAATCGGATTTAACCTGACCGTCAACGCCAGTGGCGCACCGGGTCCGGTGCCCCTCACGCCTGCTGCTTCCGGGACTGGGCTGGCGGCTGCCATCAACGCAGCGGCCATTGTGGTCAGTCCTACTTTCGGCACTGCCAACGATGGGTGTTCTGCTTACGCGGGTGGCACGTTCGCAAGTTCCGTGGCGTTGATTTCGTACGGCGGAACCTGCGGCACGAATACGCGCGCTGGCAACGCCAAAGCGGCTGGAGCCACCGATGTCGTGATCGTCGCCAACACGGATGGTGCATTTCTCAGTGGTGCGAACCAAACGATACCGGTGTGGACAACGGGCTTGACCATTGGTACAAGCTTGAAGATTTTCATCGCCGCCAATCCGAGTTCCACCGTCAACGTTTCCTACCCGGCGAGCCGCCTTTCGGCACAGGCTGATGAGCTTGCGAACTTCAGCCTGCTTGGACCGGCTGGCATTGATGTGATCAAACCCGATGTGCAAGCCCCGGGCGTGAACATTCTCGCGGCAGTCGCCAGCGACGGTACCGTGAACGGCCCGAACCTCGTTGCCCTGTACGACGGCACGTCGATGGCCACCCCGCACACCACCGGCAGTGGTGCCCTGCTGATGGGCATCAATCCCGGCTGGTCGCCCGCAGAGGTGAAATCCGCCTTGATGATGACGGGCAAGGAAGTTGGCCTGACCAAGGCAGACGGCGTCACACCGAGCGACTATTTCGATCGCGGCTCGGGCCGCTTGCAGGACTACATCGCCAATCAGGCAGGCCTCGTGCTCGATGAGAGCGGCCTGGATTACCTGAGCGCCAATCCAGCGACCGGCGGCGATCCCAAAACGCTCAACATCGCCAGCATGGATTCCAGCGCCTGCATTGCGCCGGGATTGCAAACCTGCTCGTTCACGCGCAATTTCCGCAGCACGCAGAACCACACCGTTACCTGGACGGTTACGAAGACGGGCGATGCCGGTCTGGCCATAACGCCGTCGTTCGCGTCGTTCGCGGTAGTGGCGCACGCGAAGCGGCCCTTGACGTTCAGCGTTGATGCTTCTGGCGTTACGCCGGATGGCGCGGTGCACTTTGCCGAAATCCAGTTAACACCGGACGACGCGACGCTGCCGACCTTGCACCTGCCGGTTGCCATCGCCGTGCCGCCACCGACCATCACTGCGGATCCAAAGCCGATTGCGATCAGCATTCCGAACGGCAGCACCACGGCCTCGACGGCGCTGAACGTCAACAACATTGGCGGTGGTACGCTCAACGTCACGAACACGAACGCCAACACCGGCGGCGCACCTTATGTCGTGATCGATCAGCCGAGTCAGGGCAACAATGGCTACTACGCGACGTTCTTCACCGATTATGGCTCGGGCTCGTATACGTCGGATGACTTTGTCGTGTCGGCCAGCGGCACGAATCTGAGCAAGATCGTCATCCCCGGCTTCTCCACGGGCACGGCGCTATCCGCTCTCACCGGCCATGGTGTGCATTTCCGGATTTATGCCAATGCCGCAGGTCTGCCAGATGGCGGCCCTGAGGGCCTTGGCAATGCGCCGGTGTACAGTTATGACACCACCATTGGCGCAACTGGCTTGAGCGTTGTCGGCAACACCATCACGCTGGATCTTGTGGCTGCGGGCGCCACTGCCACGAATCTTGCGGCGTCAACCTACTGGTTGACGGTGTATGTCGACATGGGCTACTCCGCTGATGGCGGCTTCGCTCAGTTCGTGACGACTGCGGGACAAGGCTCTACCGGTGCCAAGTTTGGTCCGGTGTTTGGCGAAACCAACTGGTCCGCCATTCCCGATGCACCGGGCTTCGCAATGCATATCGAAGAGCAGGCGCCGTGCGGGGCGGCATGGCTGAGTACGAATACGGCATCTGCCACGATTGGCACGGATTCTTCCGTGGTCGTGAATGTGTCGGCCGACAGCACGCAGTTCCCGGGTGCGGCTTCCAGTGCGACCGCGTTCCTGTGCATCGACAGCGACGATGCAAACAATCCGGTCATAGCGATCCCGGTGACTGCAGTGCAGAACTGATCGTCGAATTGCGGCGGGAGTGCAACGCTCCCGTCGCATCAGAAGATCTCGCGGGGCGCGCGATGCGCCCCGTTTTTTTCAGTAGGTACTGCCGCCGAGTTCGCGGTAGCGAACGAACACCTGGCGTGCGTCCTCGCGGCGGACGTCGCGGCGCACGGCGATGCCGCGCTTTTCCAATTCGCCGATCCAGTCGGCGGGTAGCGGGCCTTCGTCGAATTCGGACAACTCCTCGACATCTTCCGAACGTGCGCCGATCAGCAGTTCGTCGATCCCGGCCCACACCGTGGCGCCGTAGCATTGGCAGCACGGTTGCGCGCTGGTGGCGAGGATGAAGCGACTGCCGTCTTCGTTGAGGCGAAAGCGTTGCAGGCGCTGCTGCGCCAGCATGTAAGCCATCATCTCGGCGTGCGCGACGGAACAATTCTGCGGCACCACGCGATTGACGCCGACGGCGACGAGGCGGCCTTCGCCCGTGAATACCGCCGCGCCGAAGGGGCCGCCGCCGCGGTTCTCGACGTTGCCGAGCGCCAGTTCGATCGCGAGCGCCACCTTGGCGTCGTCGTCGGTGTACAGGCGCGACTCGTCGATCTTGTCGCGCAGCCACAGGGGCAGGGTGAGGTGCAGTTGGGCGGGAATCATTTGCCCGCCGCCTTCACCCACGAATCGCGCAACGTCACGGTGCGATTGAACACCGGCTTGCCGGGCGCGTGATCGCGCAGATCGGCGACGAAGAAACCCAGGCGCTCGAACTGACATGCGTCTTCCGGCGCGACATCGGCCAGCGAGGCCTCGAGCCAGCCGCGAACTATGCGTTTGGAGTCGGGATTCAGGTGATCGCGGTAGGTTTTGCCGCCCGCATCGTCGTCCGGATTGACGACGTTGAACAAGCGATCGTACAAACGCACTTCTGCCGCGACGGCGTGTCGCGCGCTGACCCAGTGGATCGTACCCTTGACCTTGCGCTCGGCGCCGGGCATGCCGTGGCGCGTGTCCGCGTCGAGCGTGCAGTGCACGGCACTGACGTTTCCATTGGCATCCTTTTGCACATCCGTGCACTTGACGATGCCGACGCCGCGCAGGCGCACTTCACCGCCCGGCACGAGGCGATGGAAACCCTTCAGCGGCGTTTCCATGAAATCCTCGCTCTCGATCCACAGCTCGCGCGAGAACGCGACGCTGCGCGTGCCGAAGGTTTCGTTCTTCGGATGATTCGGAAACGTCAACGTCTCGGCGTGATCGTCAGGCAGATTGGTGATGACGAGTTTGAACGGATCGAGCACGGCGAACCGGCGCGGTGCGTTCGCATCGAGCTCTTCGCGCACGCAGCCCTCGAGCACGGAAAACTCGATCGTCGAGTTCTGCTTGGTCACGCCTGCGCGTTCCCAGAACGTGCGGATCGCCGCCGGTGGAAAACCGCGCCGGCGCAGGCCCGAGAGCGTTGGCATGCGCGGGTCGTCCCAGCCGGCGACGAGGCCGTCGCGTACCAGTTCCATGAGCTTGCGCTTGCTCATCACGGTGTAGTCGAGGTTGCCGCGCGCGAACTCGATCTGGCGTGGCGTGCTCACATTCGTCCTGAAACCGGCATCGACGAGCGGCTGCACGAGTTCGGGATGATTCGGCAGGTCGATCTGCGCCAGGCACCAGTCGTAAAGCGGGCGGTGATCCTCGAACTCGAGCGTGCACAGCGAATGCGTGATGCCTTCGATCGCGTCCGAGATGCAGTGCGCGTAGTCGTACATCGGATAGATGCACCAGGCGTCGCCGGTGTTCTGGTGCGGCACCTTGCGGATGCGGTACAGGGCCGGATCGCGCAGGTTGATGTTGCCGCTGGCCATGTCGATCTTCGCGCGCAGGGTCTTGGCGCCGTCGGCGAATTTGCCGGTGCGCATGCGCCCGAACAGGTCGAGATTTTCGTCGACCGAACGATCTCGCCACGGTGAATTGCGACCGGGCTCGGTCAGTGTGCCGCGATATTCGCGCACTTCGTCCGCCGAAAGATCGCATACAAAAGCCTGGCCATCGCGGATGAGTTTTTCCGCGCAGCGATAGAACACCTCGAAATAATCCGAAGCGTGGCGCAGTTCGCTCCAGTCGAAACCGAGCCATTGCACGTCGGCCTTGATCGACTCGACGTATTCGACGTCCTCTTTGGTGGGATTGGTGTCGTCGAAGCGCAGGTTGCAGGTGCCGCCGAACTCGCGCGCGATGCCGAAATTCAGGCAGATAGACTTGGCGTGGCCGAGGTGCAGGTAACCGTTCGGCTCTGGCGGAAAGCGCGTGCCGACGCGGCCGCCGTGCTTGCCGGCAGCGCGCTCGTCGAGCACGATCTGGCGGATGAAATTGTGGCTGACGGGGCTGGTGTCGGTCATGGCGCGGGCAGTCGAATCGGATCGCCAAGTTTAGCAGGGCAGGCTTGGTCTGCGGCGCTTGCGCATGGGACAATCGCGGCATGTTGCACGACAAGAAAATCGCCGTCGTCATGCCGGCCTACCGGGCCGAGAAGACCCTGGAGGAGTGCTTTCGCACGATTCCTCACGATGTCGTCGACGACATCGTGCTGGTCGACGACGCCAGCGACGACGCGACCCTGGCCGTGGCGCAGCGCCTGGGCATCCGCAGCCACCGGCATCCGCGCAATCGCGGTTACGGCGGCAACCAGAAGACGTGCTACGCACTGGCGCTGCAAACCGATGCGGACATCGTGGTGATGCTGCATCCGGACTACCAGTACGATCCGCGTCTGATCACGCCGATGGCGGGCATGATCGCGTCGGGCGTGTACGACGTGGTGCTGGGTTCGCGCATTCTCGGCAATACCGCGCTTGCCGGCGGCATGCCGCTGTACAAATACGTATTCAATCGCGCGTTGACGTTCGTGCAGAACCTGGTCGTCGGCGCCAAGTTGTCCGAATACCACACCGGCTACCGGGCCTTTTCGCGGCGCGTACTGGAAACCCTGCCGCTGGTGGCGAACTCGGACGATTTCGTGTTCGACAACCAGATGCTGGTGCAGGCGCTGGCGTTCGGCATGCGCATCGGCGAGGTGTCCTGTCCGACGCGATATTTTCCAGAAGCGAGCCAGATCAGCTTCGCGCGTTCGCTGCGCTATGGGCTGGGTGTGCTCAAGACAAGCATCGTGTTCCGCTTGTGGAAGTGGAAACTGCTGAGGCCGGATTTCCTGTCCGCGCGCGCGGACCTGCGCCTCGCTCCCGCCGGTGAGGGCAGCGCTTGAGCGGCGCATCGCACGAGGGCCGGACAGGCTGGTGGGTCGTGTTCGCGCTGGCGCTCTCGGCCGGGGTATTGCTGCGTTGCTGGCAGCTTGGCAGCCAGATCCTGCTTGACGACGAATGGCATGCGATCCAGACATTGCTGCATTCGGGATATGCCACCATCGCCACGCATTTCGGCGCCAACGACTACAGCATTCCGCTGACGCTGTATTACCGGTTCCTGTTCGAACACGGCGGCCTGAGCGAGTGGGGCATGCGCTGGCCGATGCTGGCGTGCGGCATCGCACTGATCGCCGTCGCGCCGTGGCTCCTGCGCAAGCATGCGGGCGTCGCCACGCTGACGCTGTGGAGCGGGTTGCTCGCCATATCGCCGCTCATGGTCTACCACAGCCGTACGGCCCGGCCCTACGCGATCACGACGCTGCTGGTCTTCGTCGCCATCGTCGCCTTCTTCGAGTGGTGGCGAGAACGCGAACGGCGCTGGGCTGCCTTGTACGTTTTCGCCACGGTTCTCGCCGGCTGGTTGCACTTGATCACGCTGCCGTTCACGTTGTTGCCGTTCGCGTATTTCGGGACCGCGGCGCTGTGGCGCGGGCGCGCGGGAATCGGCGATATCACGCGATTGTTGCTGCTCGGCATTGTTGCGGCGCTCGCGCTAGCTGTTGTCCTGCTGCCGCCGCTGCTCGCGGACATGGCATCGCTTGCGGGCAAGTCGGGCCACGGGCAGATTTTTGTCGAAGCGATCCATCAAAGCCTGCTGCTGGCGCTGGGGATTTCCTCGCCGTGGTTGCTGATCGCCTTGCTTGCGCTCGCGCTGCTTGGCGTCTGGTCGCTGAGGCGGCACGAAGCGGGACTTGCGGGCTACCTGATCTTCGTTGTCGCCGGGGCGGCGCTGGCGGTGATCGTCGCGCGCCCGGCGTGGGTCCAGCATTCCGGCGTGCTTGCACGCTATCTGCAACCGTCGCTGCCGTTCGTCCTGTTGTTCGTCGCCGAGGGCGGCGCCTGTCTGCTGCGGCGGCTGCCGTCGTCGCTGCGGGTGCCCGTTGGCCTGTCCGCTCTCGCGGCATTGTTCGTGGCCGGCCCGATGCCCGGATATCTGTATTACCCGAATCAGTTCATGGGCCATCCTTATTTCCAGTACGACTATGCGCCCGGATCCAATCCTTACCGCACGACACTTCCGGCAGGACCGATACCCGAATTCTATCGACGTCTCGCTGCGCTCCCGCCGGCTTCACTGACACTGATCGAAGCGCCGTGGTCGGTCCGCAGCGACCAGGACCCGCAAGAGCTCTACCAGGCCGTGCATCGCCAGCGCATCCTGATCGGCATGGTCGCGCCGGAATGCGGTGCGCCGACCTACGGACAATATGCGGAGAATTCCGGCATGCGCCTGAGCAATTTCGTGCACCTGACCGACTTGCTGGCGGGCGACACCGCGCATGCGGATTTTCTTGTCATTCACCTCAAGCCCTGGCCACATCCATTGCCCGCGGTTTTCTGGCCGGATGTCAGCGGTTGCCTTCCGCAAATCCAGGCGCGGATGGGAGCACCGGCGTACAAGGATGCCGATATCGAGGCATTCGCGTTGTCGATCATGGCGCGTTCCATCGTGTCGACATGGCACTGACGGCTTTACCGAAACCGCGGAAAGCAGTAGCGTGCGTTGCAACGCCGCAGCGCGGGTGACTTGCATGCAAATCGTCTATCGGGCCGCAAACATCATCGACGCCAATCTGGTCAAGAACGCGCTCGATGCCGAGGGCATTCCCGCCTTCGTCGGTGGCCAGTATCTGACCGGCGCAATCGGTGAGTTGCCGCCGATGCCGCTGGTCAACGTGATGGTGGCCGAGATCGACTGGCCGCGCGCGCGCGCGATCGCGGAAAGCATCGATGCCGAATTGGCCGAACGCCGCGCCGAACCGCAATCCGACCTGGATGCCGGCTGGCTGCCAGAGCCTGTATAGGAATCCACATGTCCACGAATCTCGTCATCGGCAGCAAGAACTATTCGTCGTGGTCGCTGCGCCCGTGGCTGCTGTTGCGCGCGTTCGGCGTTGCGTTCGACGAAATCCTGTTGCCGCTGGATGTGCCGGAATTCTACGCGCGCATCCGCGACTACTCGCCGACCGGGCGCGTGCCGGTGCTCCACGACGGCGATGTGCGCGTGTGGGATTCGCTGGCGATCGCCGAATACGCGAACGAACGCTGGCTCGGCGGCCGCGGCTGGCCGGTCGACATGGCCGCGCGCGCACTGGCGCGGTCGATCAGCGCCGAGATGCATTCCGGATTCGCGGCGCTGCGCAACGAATTGCCGATGAATTGCCGCAAGCGCGTGAAGAACCATCCGGCCAGCAAGGATGCGCAGGCCGACATCGCGCGGGTCAAGGCGATCTGGCGCGAGGCGCGCGCGCGCTTCGGCAAGGGCGGACCATTCCTGTTCGGCGCATTCGGCATCGCCGACGCCATGTACGCACCGGTCGTGCTGCGTTTCGAAAGCTACGCCGTCGCGCTCGATCCGGTCGAGCGCGCCTATGCCGATGCGATTTTGGCCTTGCCGGCGTTGCGCGACTGGCTGGCCGCGACCGTGAACGAACCGCTGGCGCCGCTGCACGAGCAGGCGAAGTGATCGCGGCGGTCCCGCGCGCCGCGCTGTGGCGCATGTTCGCGGGTGCCGCGCTGATCAGCACGACCAGCATTTTCGTGCGCTGGGCGCACGTGGGTCCCACCGAATCGGCATTCTGGCGCATGGCTTTCGGCGGCGTGATGTTGTTTGTCTTGTTGCTCGCCCGCGGGCAGTGGCGGGGGATCGAATGGCGCGACTGGGCGTGGCTCGTGCTGCCGGCGTTCGCGTTCGGCGCGGACCTGTTCATCTGGCATCGCAGCATCGAGTACATCGGCCCCGGCCTCGCCACGCTCGTTGCGAATTTCCAGGTCTTCATCATGACCCTGGCCGGCGTGCTGTTTTTCCGCGAGCGCCTGGGGCCGCGTTTCATCTTCGGCCTCGTGCTGGCGTTGATCGGACTTTGGCTGCTGGTCGGAGTGGACTGGAACTCCTTCACGCCACGCTTCCGTCTCGGCGTATGGCTCGGTCTTTCCACGGGCGTCGCCTACGCCGTGTACCTGCTCAGCCTGCGCCGCGCGCAACTCACGCGCCCGAATCTCACGCCGATGCGCGCGCTGTGCCTGAACAGTTTGATCTGCGCGGCGATGTTGGCCGTCGCGGTGCTGGCCGAACGCGGCAGCTTCGCGATTCCCGACGGCGAAACCTGGGCCGCGCTGCTCGGCCTCGGCCTGTTCGGCCAGGTGCTGGGCTGGGTGTTGATCGCCACCGCCATGCCGCAGTTGCCCGCATCGCTGGTCGGGTTGCTGCTGCTTTTGCAGCCGGCGCTGTCGTTCGTGCTCGACGTGATCCTGTTCGCGCGTGCGACGAGCGCGTTGGACTGGATCGGCCTCGCCCTGTCGCTGCTCGGCATCTTCGTCGGCTCGGTACGCAGGCGGCCGGCGCCGGTGGCAGAGTCGGCTTGATGAAGTAAATAGACGTCTAAACGTCTTGACGTCCATACGTGCGTAAGTTAGGATGCGCGTCACTCGACCGAGGGCGACGCATGTCCGCAACTCCGCAAACCGAATCGGCGCCGCCCCTGTGCCAGTGGACGCGTGGCGTGCTGGCGCTGCCGGAGCCATTCCGGCTCGAATCCGGCGAGCAACTGCAACGCGCGCAACTGGCCTGGCAATGCGTCGGTCCGGATGCCGGGCCGATCGTCGTCGTGCTCGGCGGCATTTCCGCGCATGCGCGCTGCTGCGCTCCCGACGGCGACGGCTGGTGGGAAAGCCAGTGCGGCGAAGGCCATGCGCTGGATACGCGCCGATTCCGCCTGCTATCCGTGGACTGGCTGGGCGGCGCGCATGCATCGAGTCCGGCGCGCGGCGCGCGCGTTTCCAGCGCCGACCAGGCGCGCGCCTTGCTGCTGCTGGTCAATCGCCTTGGCGCGCGCCGCGTGCACCTGCTGGTCGGCGCGTCGTACGGCGGGGCGGTCGCGCAGCATTTGGCGGCCTTGCTCGGCGTGCGCCTGCGCCATCTCGCACTGTTGTGCAGCGCGCATCGCAGTTCGGCGTATGCGCGTGCCTTCCGGCATGTGCAACGCGCGATCCTGCAGCTCGGTGACGATGCACGGCCTGCGTTGGCCCTGGCGCGCCAACTCGCCATCCTGGGTTACGTCACCCACGCCGAGATCGAATCGCGGTTCGGCGATGCGGGCGAGGTGCTGCCATGGCTGGCGGGTCACGGCGCCCGATTCGCCGAACACTTCAACGCCGATGCCTACCGCTGTCTGGGGGAATCGCTGGATTCGCACCGCATCGATCCGGCCGTGATCCGCGCGCCGACCACGTTGTTCGGCGTGATCGAGGATCAACTCGTGCCGCCGTCGCTCACGCGCGACTTCGCGCAATGCGCGCCGCATTGCCGTCTGGTGGAGATTTCCTCGCCTCACGGGCACGACGCGTTCCTCAAGGAAACGGATGCCGTCGCCGTCCTATTGTGCGAAGCCCTGGGAGAATGCGCATGAGCCGCCACGTCGCCACCATCGCCGCGCGCGCCGGCGTCGATACGGATGCCGCGCACGGCGCGGTAATGCCGCCGCTGTACCTGTCGAGCAACTACAGTTTTGCCGGATTCGCGCGCAAGCGCCGCTACGACTACACGCGTTCGGGCAACCCGACTCGCGACACGCTGGCTGGCGCGCTGGCGGAACTCGAAGGCGGTGCCGGCGGCGTGGTGACCGCGTCCGGCATGGCGGCCATCGCGCTATTGACGGCGCAGTTGCAGCCCGGCGACCTGCTGGTCGCGCCGCACGACTGCTATGGCGGCAGCTATCGCCTGTTCAAGGCGCAGGCGGCGCGCGGCCTGTACGCCGTGGAGTTCGTCGACTTCGCCGATTGCGCGGCGCTGACCACGGCGCTCGCGCGCAAGCCGAAGCTGGTCTGGATCGAGACGCCGAGCAATCCGCTGCTGCGCATCACCGACATCGCGACGACGTGCGCGAGCGCGCATGCGTTCGGCGCGCTCGTCGCGGTCGACAACACGTTCCTGTCGCCGGCATTGCAGCAACCGCTCGCGCTCGGCGCGGACGTGGTCGTGCATTCGACGACGAAGTACCTCAACGGCCATTCCGACGTGGTCGGCGGTGCGGTGGTGTGGAAGAACTCCGCCGTCGGCGAGGAACTGGCCTGGTGGTGTAACTGCCTCGGGCTGGCCGGCGCACCCTTCGACAGTTATCTCACCCTGCGCGGACTGCGCACGCTCGGGCCGCGCCTGGCCGCGCATCAGGCCAACGCGACCGCGCTGGCAGAATTGCTGTTCGCAAGCGATGCTGTGGAAAAAGTGTACTTTCCGGGCCTGAGCCGGCATCCGGGCCATTTGCTCGCGCGCCTCCAGCAACGCGGATTCGGCGCGATGCTGAGTTTCGATCTGGCCGGCGGCGAAGCCGCGGCGGCGGCCTTCGTCTCAGGCCTGGAATGCTTCACCCTGGCCGAATCGCTGGGCGGCGTGGAAAGCCTCGTCGCGCATCCGGCGACCATGACGCATGCGAGCATGGATGCCGACGCGCGCCGCCGCGCCGGCATCGGCGACGGCCTGCTGCGGCTGTCGGTCGGCATCGAGGCGCCGGACGACCTGCGTGCCGACATCGAGCGCGGATTGGTGCGCGCCGCGCGCGCACGCGACGCCATCGCAGCCTAGCCATGTTTCAGGGACGATGCGCGATGGCGAAATGCTCGACCCAAACCAGTTCGCAGGCGCCGGCACCCGAGTCGCTGCGCGTGAGCGAACTGATCCAGCGGTAGCCTTTCGGACCGTCCACTTCGACGAGGTAGCCGTCGAACTCGACGATGTCGCCGTCGCGCGTGCGCTTGATTTCGCGTTCGACGGCCGCATCGGCGGGGATCAGGTGCATGTTCGCGCTGGATTCGATGATCTCGCGTTCGGGGATGGGAAATTCGCGCACCCGCCAGAAGTAAAAGCGTCCGGACTGGGAAATGGAAATCTTGTCGAGCACCGCGCTGTCGGACATGCGCCCCCAGCCGAGCGCGAGATCGACGGGCGCCAGCGTCGCCCCCGCGTCCCAGGAATAATCGGCGCGCGAAAGCACGCGCGCCGAAAGCGAGAACGTGGCGAGCGGCCTGACCGAGTAGTCGCCCTTGCGCAGCTCGAATGCGTCGCGATCGATGCGTTCCTGCCGCGGGATTTCGGCCGCGAGCACGCCGGGACCGTGGTGGATCGCGCGATGCGAACGCTGCCAAACGGCCACGAGCACGAGCGCGGCCAATACGAGCAGAAGACGCCGATTCAATCCGCGGGATCCGCGAGATCGGCGGCCAGCGCCGCGTGCGTTGGCGCGTCCAGGGTCGTCTTGCCCTGATAAGCAGGGTGATCGACGGCGAGCTCGACGGTATCGCCGCGCTTGAATGCCGCGACATGCGCGGGCGGCAACTCGAAGCGCAGGAAATGCACGGCCGAGGTCTTTTCGGTGTTGCTGCGTTCCATGTCCTCGTCCGCGATCGCGGCAATCGGCGCCAGATTGTCGATGCGTAGCGCAATTCGATGCTCGATTTCGCGCAGTTCGACCAGCTTGCGCGCGCGCACTTCCGGGTCGGGATATTCGATGAGCAGCGTCGCCTTGAGGTTCGCGCCATCCGGAATCAGCGGGTTGTAGGCGTCGAGTTCATCGCGGATGCCGGCCTCCTCGAAGATGCGTTCGATGCGCAGCATTTCCTGCACCTGGTACTGGATCGTCAGGCGATCCTCGAACAGCAGGGTCAGGTGCGCGCCCAGGTGCACGCTGCGCGAGCGCTTGTGCGCGAGCACGCGCGCGCGGAACGCGGGGCGCTCGCGCGCGTAGGCTTCCAGCGTGTACAAATCGGCAGGGCTCAATTTCTGCATTTCAGATTCCGTAGGCGCGGCGCAAAAGACTGATCGGGCTTTCCGCCGGCGGCTTGTCGCCGAGTCCGTGCGCGATGTGGCTGGCCGCCATCGGGCAGTCGCTGGCGAAATGCGCCGGCGCGATCTGTTCGACGCGGCTTTCCACGGGCTTGGCGATCTTGCGCGAGAACGCATAGGTCTTGGCCTTGACGCCGTAGGTGCCGTCGTGGCCGGAGCAGCGCTCGATGGTCTGGATTTCGGTACCGGGAACCAGTGCCAGCACGTCGCGCGTTTTCGGGCCGATATTCTGCACGCGCTGGTGGCAGGGCGCGTGATAGGCGATCTTGCCGAGCGCATTCGCGAATTCGGTCTTGAGCAGGCCGGCCTGGTGGCGCTGCCAAAGGTATTCGAAGGGATCGAAGATGTGGCGCTTGACCAGCTGCACGTCGTCGTCGTCGGGGAACATCAGCGGCAGTTCCTGCTTGAACATCAGCACGCAGGACGGAATCGTCGCGCTGATGTCCCAGCCGTCGCGGATCGCCGCGGCCAGCACCGGGATGTTCTGCCTTTTATACTTTTCCACGGATTCCAGATCGCCGAGTTCGAGCTTGGGCATGCCGCAGCACACTTCGCGCTCGACGAGCTTCACGGCGACGCCGTTGTGGCGCAGCACGGCGGCGAGATCCTCCACCGGTTCGGGCTGGGAGAAATTGCAGTAGCAGGTCGCGAAAATCGCGACCTTGCCGCGCGTGCGTCCCGCCGGCTGCGCGTCGCCGCGTGCCGTCGAGGTGCTTGCAGGCGCTTGCGCGCCGTGCGCGAGGTGTAGGCCGGCACGCGTGCGTCGGGATGCACGCCGAGCGTCTTTTCCAGCAGCTTGCGGCCGAGGCCGCTGCGGTTGGCCGCGTTCACTGCCTCGACGACGACGGGAATCGTCGACAGCTTGCCGACCGCGGTCGTCGAGGAAAGAATTTTCGCGCTCGTTTTCGTTTCGCCGCGACGGTGCGCCGCCGCCTTGGCGCGCAGCATCACGTGTGGGAAATCGACGTTCCACGGATGCGGCGGCACGTAGGGACACTTGGTCTGGTAGCACAGGTCGCACAGATAACACTGATCGACGACCTTCGCGTAGTCGGATTTGGCCACGCCGTCGACTTCCATCGTGCTCGATTCGTCGACCAGGTCGAACAGCGTCGGAAACGCCTGGCACAGACTGACGCAGCGCCGGCAGCCGTGGCAGATGTGGAACACGCGCTCGAGTTCGGCGTCGAGCGAGGCCTCGTCGTAGAACTGCGGATTCTTCCAGTCCAGCGGATGCCGCGTCGGCGCATCGAGGCTGCCTTCGCGGGAGGTGCTGCGTTCGTCGGCCATGTGCGGATCCTTGCCGTGGAAACAGCCTCCTTCGCGGAATGGGAAGGAGGCCGGGATTGCTCAGGTAAGATCGTTCAACGCCTTGGTGAAGCGGTTCGCGTGCGAACGCTCGGCCTTGGCCAGCGTCTCGAACCAGTCGGCGACTTCGCCGAAGCCTTCGTCGCGCGCGGTCTTGGCCATGCCCGGATACATGTCGGTGTATTCGTGCGTTTCGCCGGCGATCGCCGCCTTGAGGTTGTTGCGCGTGTCGCCGAACGGCAGGCCGGTGGCCGGATCGCCGCACTGCTCGAGATATTCCAGATGCCCGTGCGCGTGGCCGGTTTCGCCCTCCGCGGTGGAACGGAACACGGCGGAGACGTCGTTGTAACCTTCCACGTCCGCCTTCTGGGCGAAGTAGAGATAGCGACGGTTCGCCATCGATTCGCCGCCGAACGCTTCTTTCAGACTTTGCTCGGTCTTGGAGCCTTTCAGAGTGGCCATGACACACCTCGTGTTGTGGTGGAGTTTCGAGCCTGCCGCATGCGCGGCGGACACGTCAGCGTAACGCGACGGCGTGCGTTTTGAAAATCGATTGTTGCGATCGATCCGATAGGTATAACTATTCGCCACGGCGCATTCGCGTAGTCCCTGCCAGAACGGATCGAGCTCGTCGTGACGTTTTTGGGCGTATGTGCGCTGCTTCAGGTCCAGCTTCCACACGCTCCGCACCCAGTCCTCTTCGGACGGATCGATCAGCACCATGCCGGCGACCTCGTCGCGATGGAGGTCGGCGTACAGGCGCACGCTCATGCCGCCGTAGGAATGGCCGACGAGGATGTAAGGAGGCTTGATATTCGCCGCCGCTAGCAGTCGGTGCAGGTCGTCGACGATGTTCGCGCTCGTCCCCGCGCGCCGGCCCGGATCGCTGTAGCCCGATCCTGCGCGATCGTAGGAGCAGGCCTGCGCATGTGCGGCGATGGCTGGTTGCACCCGCGCCCAAACGTCGGTTTCGTCGGTGAGCCCGGATTCGAACACGACGGTCGGATTGCCCTTGCCGATGCAATACAGGTTCAATCGACGCCCCGGCTCGACTTCCACGAGGCGTTGTGGATGGGTATATGCGGGATCGTCGATAACGGCGGCGTTTTTCGTCGCCGCGATCGACGAGTGGCACAAGAACAAAGAAAGGAATACCAAAGTTAGAAAACGATGGACTGAGGTCATGGTGTTGTCCAATGGTGGTCTGGCCAAGCAACTTTTTCCGTATGCGGTTGCGTCTGATCCCATCGGAAACTCACAGACCTCCAGAAGGTCACAAGGGATCGATTCTGATCAACACATCGCGATCACGCCCGATCAGTTCGCACAGCGCTACGCGCATCCAGCAGCGCCTTCGGCAAGTCACGGAAGATTTCCGCAAGCTTCTTCAGGAAGCCCGCCATCGCCGAACTCTTGCGCCAGAGCATGGCGATACGGCGGCTCGGCGCATGACCGCGGAACGGTACGAGATGCACGTTGTCCGAATGCGCGACCGGCGGCTGCACCGCGAGCGTGGGCAGCAGGGTGATGCCGACGTTGGCCGCGACCATCTGGCGCAGGGTTTCCAGACTGGTCGCGCGGAAGCCGGATTTCTCGTTCGCGCCGGACAGATGGCAAACCTCAAGCGCCTGGTCGCGCAAGCAATGGCCGTCGTCGAGCAGGAGCAGGCTCTGGTCGGCGAGGTCGGCCATCTTGAGTGCCTTGCGATGACTTAGTTCATGCTGTTCGGGCACGGCGAGCAGGAAGGGTTCCTCGAACAGGAATTCTGCATGCAGTTGATCGTCGTGAACGGGCAGGGCGAGCACGCCGGCATCGAGGCGGCCCTCACGCAGCATGCGCAGCACGACCTCGGTTTTCTCCTCGACCAGCAACAGTTCCAGGCGCGGAAAGCGCTCGCGGATCTCCGGCACGACGTGCGGCAGCAGGTAGGGCCCCAGCGTCGGGAAAGATGCCCAGGCGCACCGTGCCGGATTCCGGATCGAGCGTGCGCCGCGCGATCGCCTTGATCTGCTCGACCTCGTTGAGCACCTCGCGCGCGCGTTGCGCGATTTCGCGGCCGACTTCGGTGAGCAGCACCTTGCGCGGCGTGCGTTCGACCAGGGCGACGCCGAGTTCGTCCTCGAGCTTCTTGATCTGCGTGGACAGGGTCGGCTGGCTGACGAAGCTCGCCGCGGCGGCGCGGCCGAAATGGCGGTGCTCGGCCAGGGCCACGAGGTAACGCAAGTCGCGCAGATTCACGGGATTTCTCCAATCATTCGATTTATCTATCGAAAGTATAGCATCAATCGATTTGAACGATCGTCAGCGCATCCCTATCTTTATCCCGTGCCCGGCCGGGCCGCCATTCCAACTACACCATTCCCAATCACAGCAGCAGGAGTTCACCATGCTTACCGTCGGCGACAAGTTTCCCGAATTCAAACTCAAGGCCACCGTGGCCATCGACAGTCTCGACACGGCGTTTGCCGAGATCGACCACGACACCTACAAGGGCAAGTGGACGCTGGTGTTCTTCTACCCCAAGGATTTCACCTTCGTCTGCCCCACCGAGATCAAGGGCTTCGGGGATCTGAACGCGCAGTTCCGCGACCGCGACTGCCAGGTCCTCGCCGCGAGCACGGACACCGAATTCGTGCACCTGGCCTGGCGCAAGGATCACAAGGACCTGCGCTTCCTGCCGTTCCCGATGCTGGCGGACACGGCCAAGCGCCTGAGTTCCGCGCTCGGCATCCTCGATGCAGAAGAAGGCGTGGCCAAGCGTGCGACCTTCCTCGTCGATCCGCAAGGCGTGATCCGTTTCGCCTACGTCACCGACGGCAGCGTCGGCCGCAATCCGGCCGAAGTGCTGCGCGTGCTGGATGCCTTGCAGACCGACGAGCTGTGCCCGTGCAACTGGAAGCACGGTGAGGAAACCTTGAAGGCAGCCTGATCACAATGATGCGAGCCGGCGGCGCCATGCCGTCGGCTTTCAGGAGAACGAGATGAACTTGAACGAAATCAAATCCTCAATTCCCGACTATGCCAAGGATCTGCGCCTGAACCTGGATTCCGTGCTTGCCGAAACCGGTGCGCCGGGCCTTACCCAGAAGCAGATCGGCCTGGTCGCGCTGGCCTGTGCGATCGCGGCGCGTCACGCGCCGCTGGTCGCGGCGATCGGCGCCGAAGCGGCCAAACACGCGAACGCACAGGAACTCGACGGCGCGCGCACTGCCGCGGCGATCATGGCGATGAACAACATCTACTACCGCTTCACGCACCTGGTGAGCGAGCCGGAGTACGGCACGCTGCGCGCGAGCCTGCGCATGAATGCGATGGCCAACCCGGGCTGCGACAAGATGGACTTCGAGCTGTGCTCGATCGCGGTCTCCGCGATCAATGGCTGCGGCGCATGCATGGACTCGCACGAGAAGACGCTGAAGAAGCACGGCGTGTCCGCGCAGGCGATCCAGGGCGCGGTGCGCATCGCTGCGGTGATGCATGCCGTTGCGGTGACGCTGGAACACGCGTCCGCGGCCGGCGTCGAACTCGCTGCCGCGGCCTGAAAAGACATTAGCGCACCGAGGTCGCCCGGCTGGCGGCATCGATGCGCCGGATGAATGCCAGCGTATCGGCCAGCGTGGGAATATGCGCCTCGTGCCCGCGCGCGAGTGCCAGCAGGATGCCGTTGTGGCCGACATCCGGATACAGTTTCAGCGTGGCCGTGCCGTCCATCGCCTGTGCGCGCTCGGCCATGCCCTCGGCATTGCTCGGCGGCACTTCGTCGTCGCCGGTGCCCTGCAAGAGCAACATCGGCGGCTCGTCGCCGTCGACGAAGTTGATCGGCTGCGAGTCGTAGCGGCCTTTCGCGTCGTCGCCGAAAATTTCCGGCTCGTCGTCGACGAAAGGCAGGAACGCATAGGCGCCGGCCACGCCGATCAAGCCGGCGAGGTCGCGCGGCTGCATGCCGACTGCAGCGAGGTAACGCTTGTCGCAGGCGAGCAGGGCAGCGATCTGGCCGCCGGCGGAGTGGCCCATCACGAACAGGCGCCGCGGATCGCCGCCGAATTCGGCGGCGTGCTCGCGCGCCCATGCGACCGCGCGCGCGGCGTCGTGCATGAAGGCGGGAAAGCGCACGTCCGGATACTTGCGATAGTCCGGAATCAACACGACCACGCCATTGCCCGCCAGCGCGTCGCCGACATAGCGGTACCAGTGGCGTTTGCCGTCGCTCCAACTGCCGCCGTAGAAAAACACCATGACCGGATCTCCGCTCGCACCGACCGGCGCATAGGCATCGAGCGCGAGGTCGTGCCCGGCATCGAACACGATGCGGTCGCGTTCGACCACGTTGCGCGAGTATTCGAGCCGGTCCACCGTGGCGAAAAACGCGTCCGCGCAGCCAGCGAGCGCGAGCGCGCCAGCGGTCAGCATGAGACGATTGCCAAGCCAGCGCGTGCTTCCTATCATGCGGCGTATTCTGTCATGTGCTGATGTTGTTAGACATTAAGTTGATGGACATTAAGCAGATGGAACAACCACCGTCACAACGCTCCAGCGCGCTGTTCGCCGACATTGCCGAGCGCGGCACCACGGATAACCTCTTGCGCACCGCGCAACAGCACCACGTGGCGCTGTCGAGCATGGCCGATACCAAGGCCAACATCATCATCACCATGTCCTCGATCGTGCTGACGGTGATCCTGAGCCGGCTGGGCGATCCGGTCATCGGCGTCGCCGCGCTGATCCTCGGCACGTTCACCCTCGTCGCGCTGCTGCTCGCCATCCTCGCCGTGTTGCCGAAATTCCGGCCGCCGAATTTGAAGTCCGACGGTTCGCTGCCGCCCGACTTCAACCTGTTGTTCTTCGGCCATTTCGGCGTGCTTACGCGCGAACGCTACCTGCAGGAAATGGCGCACGCGCTGGCACGTGACGGTTCGCCGTATGCGACCTGGGCTGCCGACATCTATTCGCTGGGCGTGTACCTGGCGCATCACAAATACCGCTACTTGCGCTGGAGTTACCTGTTTTTCCTTGCCGGATTCGTGCTTGCCTGCGCCGAACAGGGCTGGCGCCTGCTCGCGCATGCAGGCGCGGGTTAACCCCGCCGCCGCGCCGCCTGCGTTGCATCCGGCCATCGTCCACGTCACGGGAGCGTTGCATGCGAATCGGATTCGCTGCTGTTCGGCTGCCTTCTTGTCTTGTCCACAAGTATACAGGCGCAGACGCCCGTTGACGCGGCGCTGCCGGTATCGCTGAAGGATTGGCAAGCCTGGGTTCTGCACGACCTCGACTATCGCGCCTGTCCGTTTGTGGCCACGCGTGCGCCAAACGCGGCCGGCGATTTCGTCTGCGCCTGGCCGGGCACGCTGCATCTCGACGCGACCGCCGACGGCGCCGCGTTTTCCATCGCCTGGCGCGTGCAAGCGCCGAGCCGGGTTTATCTGCCGGGCGATGCACAGCATTGGCCGCAGCAGGTCACGGTGAATGCGCAGGTGCAGCCCGTGCTCGAACACGGTAGCGAACCAGCGCTATGGCTGACGCCGGGCAATTACACGATCAAGGGCACGATTCCCTGGCGCGAGCGCCCGCAGACCTTGACCGTACCGGGAAACATCGGCCTGGTCGCGCTGAATGTGGATGGCAAACCCGTCGTGCAGGTTCAGCGCGATGGCGGCGAGATCACTTTGGGCCGCGGTGCGGCGGTCGCCCGGCAAGCCGACCATATCGATGTGCGCGTGTTCCGCAAGCTCACCGACGGCGTACCGGCGCAGTTGGACACGCAGATCATGCTGGCGGTTTCCGGCCAGGCGCGCGAGGAAGCGCTGGGACCTGTGCTGCCGGAAGGCTTCGCGCCGATTTCCGTCGACGGCGATTGGCCGGCGCGGGTCGATGCCGACGGCAAGCTTCACGTGCAGGTGCAGCCTGGCAACCAGACCCTGACCGTGCGCGCCCGCGCGCTGGCGCCGCTGACGGCGGTGACCGCGCACCTCGCGCCCGCGCCGTGGCCCAAGCAGGAAATCTGGAGCTACGCTGCCGACCCGCATTTGCGCGTGACCGCGGCGAGCAGCGCGGTGCAGGTCGATCCGCGCCAGTCCGAAGTGCCGGGCGATTGGCAGAACCTGCCCGCGTTCGCGCTCGGCGATGGTGCGAAGCTTTCGATCGAGCAACGTTCGCGCGGCATCGCGCCGGATGCTGCGAACCGGCTGACCTTGCAGCGCGAGGCCTGGCTGGATTTCGCCGGCGGCGGCTGGTACGCGCGCGACAACGTGCGTGGCACCATGGTCAACGGCTGGCGTCTCGATGCCGCCGCGCCCTACACGCTGGAGCAGCGCGCGCGCGCAAAACGCGAATAACGGCAGTGGCGAGGAGTTGCTGATCACGCGCGGCGTCAAGCCGGACACCAGCGGCGTGGAATGGCGCACGCCAAACGTGGACCTGTCGGCGAATCTGCGCATCGCCGCGCCAGCGGCCATGTCCGTCGCCGGCTGGCAGCAGTCTTTCGACAACGTGCAGGAACGCCTGCATCTTCCCTACGGCTACAAATTGCTCGCCGCGCCCGGCGCGGACAGCGCCAGTGGAAGCTGGATTGCCGGCTGGACCCTGCTCGACGTGTTCGTGTGCGCGATCCTCGTCCTGCTCGCCTGGCGACTGCTTGGCTGGGCTGGCGCCGTGGCAGCAACCGCTTACCTGATCCTCGGTTACCAGGAATCCGATTCGCCGCTGTGGAGCCTGATCGCGGTGATCGCGCTGGCCTTGATCGCGCAGGCGCTGCCAGCCGGCAAGCTTGCGCGCGTGGCGTCGCGACTGCGCGCGGCAGCCTTACTCGTCCTTGTGCTGATCGCGCTGCCCTTTGTCGCCACCCAGGTACGCGATGCGTTGTATCCGCAACTCGAATCGGGTGGCTACGCTGCCGTTGCGTTGCAAAGTCCAGCCGCGCGCGCCGAGCATGAGGCCAGGCTGGGCGTGCGGAGCCGAAGGTTGCGGAACGACGCAAGGACATGGCTGTGATGATGTCGGCGCCGACGCCAATGTCGATGCCGACACCTGCGCCCGCGTGCAGCGGCGCTTGAAACCATCGCCGTTTCCGGATCGAACATTCGGCGCGTTGACCTGATCGACCACTACAGCGAGACGACGGTAGTGCAGACCGGTGCCGGCATGCCGGACTGGACGCTGGGCAGCGAGGCCGTGCTGAACTGGAGCGGCCCGGTGCTGGCGACGCAAAGCGTGCGTCTGCTGATCGCGCCGCCGTGGCTGGTGCGGCCGCTGCGCATCGCTTTGGTGGCGCTGCTCGCGTTCCTGATCCTGCGCCTGTTCCGCGGCGCCGCGCCGGATTTCAGGATTCCGCGCCGCACCGCGCTCGGCGCAGGCTTGCTGGTGCTCGGAGGGCTCGCGCTGGCTCCGTCTGCGCAAGCTCAGGGCTACCCGCCGCAGGAATTGCTGCAACAACTGCGCGCGCGTCTGCTCGAAGCGCCGAAATGCGCGCCGGCCTGCGCCAGCATCGCGCAGGCGCAGGTGGCGGCGGACAGCGACGCCGTGAGCGTGGTGCTGGAAGCGCACGCCGGCGAGCGCATCGCGCTGCCGCTGCCGAACGCCGGCGACAGCGCGACGCTGAAAAGTGTACAAGTGGACGGGGTGGCGACGGATGCCGTCGCGCGCGGTTCCGACGATACCGCCTGGCTGGAATTGCCGCGTGGCGTGCATCGCGTGCAGCTCGCCTACGCCGCGGCGGGCGACAAGGTCACGTTCGCATTTTCGCTCAAGCCGGCGCGCGTGCTGTTCCAGGGCAAGGGCTGGAACGCCTCCGGGCTGGCCGACGATCGCCTGCTGGCGGACAGTCTTGCTTTGGCGCGCGTGCGCGCGGACGCGGGCGCGAAACCGGTGTTCGGCGTGCAGCAGTTCCCGCCCTACGTGCAGGTCACGCGCAGCATCAATCTGGGCCTGGAATGGTCGGTGTCGACACATGTGCAGCGCATGGCACCAAAGACCGGCGGTTTTACCGTCGCCGTGCCCCTGCTCAAGGGCGAACACGTCTCGTCACCCGGTTTCAAGGATGTCGACGGCAAGGTCGAAGCCGCCATCGCCGACGGCGCAGATGGAACCCAATGGACGAGCAACCTCGACAAGGGCGGGCAGTTGACCCTGACCGCGCCGGCGCTGGCCGATCGCGCGGAAGTCTGGCGCGTCGTGGTCAGCCCGACCTGGCATGTGGAATTCAGCGGCGTGCCGGGCGTCGATCTCGCATCCAACGACGACGCCAACGACTATCGCAACTTCGAATTCCATCCGTTGCCCGGCGAAACGCTGACGCTGACCGCGATTCGGCCGGAGGCATTGGCCGGCGCGCAACGGGCGATCGATGCCGCGAGCTTGCGCAGCGCTGCCGGTCAACACGCGGCAACGCATACGCTCGATCTCACCCTGCGCGCGAGCCAGGGCGGCGATCAGGTCATCGCCTTGCCTGCCGATGCGCAGGTGCTGGGCGTCGTGCGCGACAACGCACCGCTCAATCTGCGCGCGCAGAACGGCAAGCTCACGTTGCCGCTGACGCCGGGCATCCATCGTTTCGAGATCCGTTTCCGTACCGATGCGGCGCTCGGCATGCTGGCGCGCACGCCGGCGGTGGCGCTCGGCCTGCCCGCGGCGAACGTGAGCCTGGCGCTGAATCTGCCTGAAAACCGCTGGCTGCTTGCGACCTGGGGTCCGCAGGCCGGCCCTGCCGTGTTGTACTGGGGCGAACTGCTGGTGATGGTCCTGGTCGCGTTCGTGCTCTCGCGCAGCGGTCGCACGCGCCTGAAATTCCGCGACTGGCTGCTGCTCGGCCTTGGCTTTTCGACATTCTCGTGGAGCGCGCTGGTCGTGGTCGTCGTTTGGCTGTTCGCGTTCGACTGGCGCGGCCGCGAGGTGCAACCGCGCAACGAGTCGTTGTTCAACCTGAGCCAGATCGGCCTGGTGCTGCTGACCCTGGTTGCGCTGGCCAGCCTGATTTCGGCCGTGCCGCAGGGCTTGCTCGGCTCGCCGGACATGCACGTGACTGGAAACGGATCCACGGCGCAGGCGTTGCAATGGTTCGCCGACCGCAGCACCGATGCGCTGCCGCAGGCCAGCGCGATCAGCGTGCCGTTATGGGTCTACAAAACGCTGATGCTGCTGTGGGCGCTGTGGCTCGCGAACGCGCTCATCGGCTGGTTGCGCGATGCCTTCGCCGCGTGGACCCGCGACGGCTATTGGCGCAATTCGCCGAGGCCCGCCGTTGCCGAAGACGCCGTCAAGGAAAAACCGGCGGACACTTTGTGACGGAGAGTACGGTACGCGGCCTGCTCGCCGAGGCGCAGGCCGCGTTGCCCGGCGACGATGCAAGCGGCGAAGCGGAACTGTTGCTGGCCCATGCGCTGGGCGTGGATCGCGCCTGGCTGATCGCGCACCGCGACGATGCGGTGGCGCCCGCGCTGGCCGGACAGGTGCGCTGCTGCGTTTCGCGCCGCGCAGACGGCGAGCCGGTCGCGTACATCATTGGCCATCGCGGATTCCACGCCATCGACTTGTCGCTCACGCCGGACGTGCTGATCCCACGTCCGGAAACCGAACTGCTGGTCGAACTCGCCTTGCAGCGAATCCCACAACGCGCAAAAGTGGACATCGCCGACCTTGGTGCCGGCTCCGGTGCGATCGCGCTGGCCATCGCACAGGCGCGTCCGCAGTCGCACGTGCTCGCCACGGACGCGAGTGCCGCGGCGCTGGATGTCGCGCGTGGCAACGCGCATCGGCTTGGACTCGGCAACGTGGAATTCGCGCACGGCGACTGGTGCGCGGCGCTCGGTGCGCGGCGTTTCGAGCTGATCGTGTCGAATCCGCCCTACATCGCGCACAGCGATGTGCATCTGCAGCGCGGCGACCTGCGTTTCGAGCCACGCATGGCGTTGGCCTCTGGCGCGGACGGACTCGACGCGATCCGCGCCATCGTCCGCGATGCGCGCAATCACCTGAGCGCCGGTGGCTGGCTGCTGCTCGAACACGGATTCGATCAGGGCGCCGCCGTGCGTGCATTGTTGGAGCAAAGCGGATTTGCGGAAGTTTTCACCGCACGCGACCTGGAGGGTCGCGAGCGGGTGAGCGGCGCCGTCAGACCGCGTTGACGACGCCAACGCGAGGCGCGGAGGCGAACTGCGGCCAACGCGCGAGGATCGCCGCGCGGATGCCGGCCGCGTCGATGCCCGCCTCGGCGAGCAATTGCTCACGGCTGGCGTGTTCGAGGAAGGCATCCGGCAAGCCGACCTGCAGCAGCGGCGTCTGCACGTTTTTCGCGGCGAGCAATTCCGCGACCGCGCTGCCGGCGCCGCCGGCGACGGTGTTGTCCTCGACGCTTACGAGGGCCGCATGCGTGCGTGCGAGTTCCAGGACCAGCGCCTCGTCAAGCGGTTTGACGAAGCGCATGTTGACGACGGTCGCGCCGAATTCGCTGCCGATATCCAACGCGGCGGCGAACGGACTGCCGAAGGCGAGGATTGCCAGTCCGGCTCCGCGCCGGCGGATTTCGCCCTTGCCGATCGGCAACGTCTTGAGTTCGGCTTCGATCTTCGCGCCAGTGCCGCTGCCGCGCGGATAGCGCACGGCGGCCGGGCCTGGATGCCGGAATGCGGTGGTCAGCAAGGCCCGGCATTCGTTTTCGTCCGCCGGCGCGGCGACGAGCATGTTCGGGATGCAGCGCAGGTAGGTGAGGTCGAAACTGCCGGCGTGCGTGGCGCCGTCCGGCCCGACCACGCCGGCGCGGTCGATGGCGAACGTGACGTCGAGATTCTGCAGGGCGACGTCGTGGATGAGCTGGTCGTAGCCGCGTTGCAGGAAGGTCGAGTAGATCGCGACCACGGGTTTGGCGCCTTCGCAGGCCATGCCGGCGGCGAGCGTGACCGCGTGCTGCTCGGCGATGCCGACGTCGAAATAGCGTTGCGGATATTCCTTGGCGAAGCGCACCAGGCCGGAGCCTTCGCGCATCGCCGGGGTGATCGCGTACAGCTGCGGATCGGCCGCGGCCATGTCGCACAGCCAGTCGCCGAAGACGTCGGTATAACTTTTCTTGCCGGCGCGATTTTTTCGCGACGCCCTTGTCGGGGTCGAACGGGCCGACCGCGTGGTATTCGATCTGTGCCGCTTCCGCCGGCGCGTAGCCCTTGCCCTTGGTGGTGACGATGTGCAGCAGTTGCGGACCCTTGAGATTCTTGAGCGTGTTCAGCGAATGCAGCAACTGCGGCAGGTCGTGGCCGTCGATCGGGCCGAAATAATGGAAATTGAATTCCTCGAACAGCGTGCTCGGCACGAACATGCCTTTCATGTGTTCTTCCCAGCGCTTGAGGAAGCGCCACAGGAAGCCGTCGCGCTTGAGCCGCCGCTTCGCACCTTCGCGCAGGGCGTTCAGGCGCCGGCTCACCATCAGGCGCGCGAGCATCTTCGGCAGCGCGCCGACGTTTTCGCTGATCGACATCTGGTTGTCGTTGAGGATGACGAGCATGTCCGGATCGACGTCGCCGCCGTGGTGCAGCGCCTCGTAGGCCATGCCGCCGGTGAGGCCGCCGTCGCCGATGATGGCGACGATCTTGTTTGAGTCGCCCTGGCGTTGCGCGGCAATCGCCATGCCGAGCGCGGCCGAGATCGAAGTGGACGAATGACCTACGCCGAACGCGTCATAGGGACTTTCGTCGCGTCGGGGAAACGGTGCGAGGCCGTCCTTGTGCTTGATTGTGTCGATGCGGTCGCGGCGGCCGGTGAGGATCTTGTGCGGATAGCACTGGTGGCCGACGTCCCATACGAGGCGATCGGTCGGCGTGTCGAAGAGATAATGCAGGGCGACGGTCAGCTCGACCACGCCAAGGCCCGCGCCGAAGTGACCGCCACTGCCTGCGACCTGTTCGATCAGGTATTCGCGCAGCTCGCGCGCGACCGCGGGCAACTCGCTCGCGTCGAGCTTGCGCAGGTCGGCGGGCGAGTCGATGTGGGAAAGGCGCGGATAGCGCGTGGAGTCGATCATGGCGGGGTCTGCGGGCGGTCTGCTATTTTCGGACACGCGGGCAGTCTGGGCAAGGATTGCGGCGCCGGCATGGCGGCGGCGGGGCGAATTCAGAGCTTGGCGTCGGGGCCGCGCCGACCCAGCGTCCTGCGGATCGTCTGGCGGATGCGGATGTGCCGGTCCGCGTCGCGCGTCTCCTTCAGGCGCCGCGAATGCGCGGTGACGAGGTCGCCGCGCGTGAGCACACCGACAAGCTTGGTCGGTGCTTCACGCTTCGCCACGATCACGCTGCCGACGTTGTGCTCGACCATGTGGTCGGCCGCTTCGCGCAGGGAGTGATCCTCGAACACGACGAGCGGGGGCTGCGTGAGCAGGTCGCCGAGGCGCGCGATGTTCGGCGTGCGCGGGGTCGAGCAATTCGCGCCGCGTGATGATGCCACGCGCATTGCCGGAATCGTCCAGCACCGGATAGCCGAGGAACTGCGCCTTGACCTCGCCCGAAGCCAGCCAGCGACGGATTTCGCCGAGCTCGTCGGAAGTCTTGAGCGCGGTGACGTTGCGCGAGGCGCTGTCGCGCACCAGCACCTGATCCAGGTAATCGGCCGCGTATTCGGTCGGCACGCGCACGCCGCGCCGCGCGATCTTCGCGGTCATGATGGTGTCGCGCATGGTCAGGCTGGAGACGAGGTAGGCCGCCGCGCAACCGCCGAGCAGGGGCAGGATGCCAGCCGGTTGCAGCGTGGTTTCGAACGCGAACACCACCGAGGTGAGCAGGGCGCGCGAGGCGCCGGCGAAAATCGCGGCCATGCCGACCAGCCCGGCGATGCGCGGGTCGATGCCCAAATGTGGAAAAAGCGACAAGGCGGCGTAACCGGCGACGCCGCCGAACGCGCCGCCGATCGTGAACAGCGGCGCCAGCGTGCCGCCCGAGGTGCCGCTGCCGAGCGCGATCGACCAGGACAGGAATTTCATCACGCACAGGAACATCAGCGCCTGCGCGGTGAAATTGCCGGCGACGATCTGTTCGATGTTGGTGTAGCCGACGCCGAGCGTCAGCGGCGCAAAATAGCCGACGATGCCGACCACGATGCCGCCGATCGCCGGCCACCACATCCAGTGCACCGGCAAGTGGTCGAAACCGTCCTCGATCGCGTAGACGAGCCAGGTGACGCCGACGCTGACCGCGCCGAGCAGGGCGCCGAGCGCGACGTAAAACGCGAGCGCGCCGCCGCCGGGCGTCGCGACCGCGGGCATCGCGAACACGGCCTGCGAGCCGACCATCGCGTAGCGGATACCCGCAGCCGTGGTCGTGGCCAGGGCAACCGGAATCAGCGAGCGCGGACGCAATTCGAACAGCAGCAATTCCACCGCGAGGATCACCGCCGACACGGGCGAGCCGAACACCGCCGCCATGCCCGCCGCGGCGCCGGCGGCGAGCAGGATTTTGCGCTCGGTCGCGGTCACGCGCAGGAGCTGGCCGATCAACGAGCCGAGCGCGCCGCCGGTGGCGATGATCGGGCCTTCGGCGCCGAACGGTCCGCCGGTGCCGATCGCGATGGCCGACGAAACCGGTTTCAGGAACGTGATGCGCGGCGCGATCCTGGACTCGTTGAGCAGAACCTGTTCCATCGCCTCGGGAATGCCGTGGCCGCGGATCGCCGCGGAACCCCAGCGCGCCATCGCGCCGACGACGATGCCGCCGAGCACGGGAATCGCGATCACCCACAGGCCAAGGTGATTGTCGGCCGGGGACGAAAATGCCGTCGACCAGCGCCCGTGGAAACTCAGGTTCGTGACCAGACCGATCAAGGCGTTGAGGAATTGCGCGATGAATGCCGCTGCGACCGCGAGCAGGATCGAGATCGCCGAGATGAGTACTACGCGCTTGTCGACCAGGATGGTCTTGCGCGGGATCCTGGCGGCGGCGAGGGTATCGTCGAGTGCGGGTGCGATCGGCACGCCACCCGCGTCCGCGCCGGCATGGGCCGGCTTGTCCGGATGCGAGGCAGTCATTGAACTCATCGAGGGCTTGTTTTAGTGCGGCGCAGCATAACGCCGAACGCGCATGGGGACAATGCGAAAATTCGGCGCTCTACGCGATCTGACGGCGATTCTTCGGCAGATGATGGACGAGAAATTCCATCTGGTCGGCGAGGATATTGCGGTTGGAAAGGATCAGGTGCTCGACCCAACTTGGCCGATACGGCACGGCAAGCAGCGGCATGCCGGCCTGCTGCGGGTTGTGGCAGCCCTTGCGCACGTTGCAGCAGATGCAGGCACTGACCACGTTTTCCCAGACGTCGAGGCCACCCTTGGACAGCGGTACGACGTGATCGCGCGTGAGTTCCCCGCGCGAGAAGTGATCGCCGCAGTACAGGCACAACATGCGGTCGCGCGCGAACAGCGCGGCATTGGTCAGCGCCGGCGCGGGATCGATGAGGCTGGAACGCGCATGGCCGCGGCTGGCGACAATGGGATGCAGGTCGATCTGGCTTTGCAATCCGCTGTCGCGGTTGGTGCCGCCATGGATGGTCAGGCACGCTCCACCCAGCGTCCAGGCCACGGCGTCGCGCACGTATAGGCAGACCGTGTCCTGCCAACTCATCCAGTCCAGGATGCGTCCGCTGGAATCCAGCGACAGGACGCGGGTGCTATGGATGTCGTTGCTGGTTCTGACTTCCGCCAGCATGGGTTCCTCCTGATACGGGTGGGAATGCTGTCGGTTTTGCAGCATAGGCTTTTGCCGCAAAAAAAACTACAACGGCCGCATTGCGCGGCCGTTGCTGGGGGCGGCGGAGCAGCGCTGCGTTTATTGCCCGGTCGGCGCGGACAACATCTGGATGCCGATATTGTTACGCGCGAAGGATCCGCCTGACGGATAAGCAAGCTGGAACGATGCCGTACCGGTGGGTTGTTGGCCCGGCACGATCGGATTCAGCTTCAGTGTCATGCTGCCGATCGATGGACCGGGTTGCGTGCCGCCGGCAGGCGGGGTGCAGGTCCGGCAATAGCCGTTGGCGATCTGCACGACCTGCAGGGTCACCGTGTTGTTGACCAGGGTTCCCGAACCGGCTGCCCAGGTCGGCTGGTTGTTCGGGCCGGGGTAGTACATGTAGACGATGACGGCCGGCGTGGCGCTGCCCGTGCTCACGTCGAGCAATTCGAAGCCCCAGCCGGAATCGGACGAGCCGGCATACCAGTGGCCGTTGTAATCCGGTGTGGCATGCGCGGCAAGCGCGACGATGGGCTGCATGCACCAGGATGCGCTTTGGTCGTTGGCCGGGTTCGTCGTGTCCGTGCCGAGCACCCAGTACATCACCGCGAGTTGCGATGCCTGGCTGCGATCGACGTTGCGGCAGGCTGCCGAATTCGCCGCCTGGTTGAAGTCGACGACCACGCTGCCGTAGTAGCCCGGGTTCGCGGTTCCGCCGAGCTGCCCCGGCGCGTTCGAGGCGTACTTCACGCGCGGCAGCGTGCTGCCGTTGGCGCTCTGGATGAAGGGCAGGAAGATGCCGTCGATCAGGCGGCCGGCAGCCTGGTACCACTCTGGCACGCCGTTTGCGTCGTAGGAGTAAAAAGTCAAAAAGTATACGTCGCCGTTGGCCGCATCATGCGCCAGCAACTGGAAATCGAAGCCGTGGCCGGAATGCGAAACGTCGTACCAGTTGCTCGGAATCGGCTGACCCCATGTCGGCATCGTCGCGGCGGCATTCGACCAGCCGACCGGCCCGAGCATGGGCACGGCCAGGCCCATGGAACGCAGGTTCTGGTTCGAGTAATACGCGTTCATCATGTCGCCGCTCTGCACGGTGTGCGACAACGTCGAACCGTTCTGCGCGTCACAGTCGGTGCTTGAGGACTTGTCGCAGGGCGCGTAGAGGCTGGGGAAATTGCTTGGCGCCGCGTTGGCGGCATTGGTGTTGATGCCGGTTGCGCCAGCGGCCGTTGCGTCGGACCAGCGCAGGCCGGTGCAGTAGCCATTGTACGTGGCGCCGCAATTCGCCGCGCCGATCAGGCCGGGTGCGTAGGTCCCGGCCTGCGTCACCTCGGCGCCGCTCACCAGCGCTGCGGCGCGCGCGGCGTCGTTGGCGCCGTTGACTTCGTAGCCAGTGAATGGCGTATACGTGCTGCCGTTCACGATGGCGACGGAATCGTCGAAGATGTCGTCGAACGGGCCATCGGTTACGCCGCTGCCGTAACCGATCGACGCGCTATTGCTCGCCGTGTCGACGATGATGCCGGCCTTGGCGCCGAGCGGGCCCTGGGTCGAATCGGTGTTGACCAGTCCGAGGAAGCCCAGCCCATGCGTCATCTCGTGCATGGCGATGCTGATGAAATCCACGTCGCGCGCCGGTTTCTGGTTCGGATCGAAACCGAGATAGAACTTTTCGCCGTTAAGGACAGTGGAGGTGCCGATATCCATGTTGAACGTCGCGGCGATTTCGTCGTTGCTCTTGGTGTCGCAGGGGCCACCGGCGAATCCGCACAGGTTCGAGCCGTTCAGGCGCGCCGCCGCCGTGGACGGATACCAGGTGTACTTTTGCGGCAGCGATGGCGATGGATATTGCGGTTCGTCGTAGAAGAACGAGGTCGCGCCCGCGTGCGCGAGGGTGGCGGATTTGCTGTCGCCGCCAAGGTGCGCGCCGCAGGCCTGCACCGTCACCGTCGTCTGGATGCCCAGCTGGGTGACCAGTTCGTTCGGCGGCCTGGGCGAGCGCGTTCTTGCGCTGCTGGCCGAGGGTCGTTCCGTTGTTGCCGCCGATCGGCGTGGCGGCCGTGGCATCGGTCCAGTAGCTGGTGTCGCAGTTGTTGGTGGGTCTTTTGGATCGGTGTACGAACTGTTGAAATCCAGCACGATATTGCCGACCGGCGCGTTCGCGGAATAGGTGGCAGTCATGGTCCCGTTCGCTGTCGATACTGCCGCCGTTGATCAGGGCGATGTACCAGCGCCCGGCCTGCAGTGGCACCTTGTCCGACGGCAGGATCAGCACGGATTCGTTCGAGGTCGAACTGACCGAATGATACTGGCCATAGCGGCTGAGCAGGTCGTAGCTGACTGTCGGGTAGTGATCGTCGGATCCGGATCTCTGCACCGGAAACGGCGAGCCGTAGCGCACGAACATGTCGACGTCGCCGCCGGTGGCGTTGAGGCTGACGCTAAGCTGCCGCATGCCGGCCGGAACGTCGATGTAGTAGTTCGGGAAGTAATTGCCGGCAGGCAGAGGCGGCAGTGTGCGTTGCGGCGCCTGTCTGCAGGCCGATATCGGCCCAGGCCAGGGAACATGCGCACAGCGCAACCGCGAGAATCGCGACACGGCGCATCATTGCTGCACCTGCGCGTCCGGCGTCACCGCCCGGTTCGGCGGCAGGGCGATCCTTGCGCGCGGATTCGGTTCCTGCTCGCACTGCATGCGCAGGCTGCCGTCGGGCTGGCGCACCAGCCGGGTCACGGTGACCGTCGGCGGCGGCAGGCGCATCTTGTCGGCGGGTTTGAATTGCGCAGTGGCACCAGCTTTGGCCTGCGCCGATGGCGCGAGTGGCTGCGCGACCATGGGCGTGTCCGCCCAGGCGGCGGTTGCGGCCAGCAGGCCGAGAACGAGAAACGGCGATCGACAGATCATTCGCGGGTCCAAAGATGGGCGAGCCGCGAATGATAACGCGGACGCGTTAGTTATACGTGGGGCGCGCGACAAGCCGAGTTGACGGATCGGTCCGTTTCCGGCCCGGTAGCTGTGCGCCAGCGCGCGCTGCACGAAGGCTTCCGCATCGGCGACCGCTTCGCGCAGCGTGCGGCCGCGTGCCAGTCCGGCGGCGACCGCCGATGCCAGCGCGCAGCCGGTACCGCGTGCGCGAACCGGCAGGCGCGGATGGCGCAATTCCACGACACCGCGCGCATCGGCGAGTACATCGCGCACCTCGCGTCCGCGTCCATGCCCGCCCTTGAGCAGCACCGCGCGCGCCCCGAGCGCGCGCAAATCGCACGCGGCCTGTTCTGGATCCAAGATGCGCCGGCCGAGCAGGATTTCCGCTTCGGGCAAGTTCGGTGTCAGCAATGTCGCCATCGGCAACAGGTCTTCGCGCAGCACGCGCAACCCGGCTGCGGACAGCAGCGCCGTGCCGCTGCTCGAAGCCAGCACGGGATCGAGGACGATGTGGCGTGGCGCTGCGTCGCGCAGCGCGCGCGCGATCGCGCGCACGATCGGCGCGGAGGCGAGCATGCCGATCTTGACCGCGCCGACGCGGAAATCCGCGAACGCGGCGCGGATTTGTGCCTCGACGTGCGCGGCCGGAACGCGATGAATCGCCATGCACCCGTTGCGAGGTCTGCGCGGTCACCGCGGTGATGGCGACAAGGCCATGCACGCCGAAGGCGGCGAAGGTTTTCAGGTCGACCGCGATGCCGGCACCGCTGCTGGAATCAGACCCCGCGATGGTCAGTGCAACCGGAGTTCTGGGGGATTTCGGCATCAGGCGTATTATTTTCGCAACAAAAAGATGTGAAACAGCGAAAAAAGTCCGAAAAACAGGGATTCAACCGGTTGCAAAAGGCTTGACGGGCTGTTGCATTTTTGCCAAACTGGCCTTGGAGACAACCACCTCCTAACGCATCCAGGGCTATGCGTCGGTCAACAGCGAAGGCAAAAAATCTTGCGGGAGCGCTCGGGCTCGTCCTGACGCTCCCGCTTTCTTTTGCCGCAGCGGCCGAACGCCCGCATGCGAATGTCTCCGCACTGTCTGCCTACGCGCAGTCCGCAAGTATACTCGACGCGTGGCGCGACTATGCGCTCGCGGATTTGACTCGCGGCTTCGACTGGGCCGACAACGCCGGTGCGGTACCGCAGGCGCCGAGCCTGTTCGATCGCGGCATCGGCCGCCTCGCACCATCCGCATCGCATTTGTTCGACAACGGCGTGAATGCCTCGCCGCTGTCGGTCATCTTCCTCAAGACCAAGGCGGCTGAAACGCCATTCATGCCGGCCGAGCAGCCGAGCCTGCTGCGCGATTACACGCCGGGCCTGCAGCGCTATCTGCTGGCACCCTCCTACGCGCAGCGCTGGGGCGATGTCTCGTCGGTGAGCGTGTCGGCGATTTTCGCCTACCAGCGATTTGCCGGCCTCGGCCTCGGCATCGACAACGTGCCGCTGCAAGTCGGGTGCCGCTCCCGCCTTGGCGCCGACGATGGTGGACAAATACGCGGGCTCCTACGGCACTGGCCTGCGCCTGGATTTCGAGAGCCGCCTGAGCGAGCGCGTGACGTTGGCAGGTCGGCGTGCAGTCGCGCGTGAACATGGATGCGTTCAACAACTACCGCGGCGTGTATTCGGAGCCCGGCAGTTTCGATATCCCGGCAAACGCAAACGCGGGCCTCGGACTCGAACTCACCCCGGATCTGAAGGCCGACATCGGCGCCGAGCGCGTGATGTACAGCAACATTGCGCCATTCACCAGTGCCGCGCTGCCGAACCGTTTCCTGGTGTTGCTCGGAAGTTCGATATCGCCGGCGTTTGCCTGGCAGAACCTGGACGTGTATTCGGCAGGCTTCAGTTGGCGCGATCCGGGAAATGGCGTGTGGTCGCTGCATTACACGACCCGCCAGCAGCCGCTGCCGACTTCGCCATTGCTGCAGACGGCGCTGGATCCGTACCTGGCATCGCACAACGTCGAATTCGGCTTTGCCCGCGCATTCGGCGCTGCTTCAGGCCTGCGCGTCGCGGCTTCGTATGCGCCGTCGGTATTCGTGCTCGGCCTGCCGACCAGCAACAGCCTGCGCACGCCGAACAGCGGCGGGCAGATCGAGTATCAGTTGCTCTGGACGACGCTGTTCTGAGCCTGCGCTTCGCGTAAAACGCAAAACCCAAAACCCAAAACCCAAAACCCAAAACGCACCAAAGCTCCAAGACCCAAAACCCAAAACCCAACGGGAGCCACGCGGCTCCCGTTTTCGTTTGCGGGTCTACAACATTTCCGAGGCGTAATCCGCCAGGCGCGAGCGTTCACCCCGGCGCAGCGTCACATGCGCCGAATGCGGCCAGTCCTTGAAGCGGTCGACGGCGTAGGTCAGGCCCGACGTCGTTTCGGTCAGGTAGGGCGTGTCGATCTGCTCGACGTTGCCCAGGCATACCATCTTGCTGCCCGGTCCGGCGCGCGTAAGCAAGGTCTTCATCTGCTTGGGCGTCAGGTTCTGCGCCTCGTCGATGATCACGTAGCGGTTGAGGAAGGTGCGGCCGCGCATGAAATTCAGCGAGCGGATCTTGATGCGCGAAGCGAGCAGGTCGTTCGTCGCCTGCCGACCCCAGCCGCCGCCTTCCTGCGGCGTGGCCAGCACTTCGAGATTGTCGGTCAGCGCGCCCATCCATGGCGTCATCTTTTCTTCCTCGGTGCCGGGCAGGAAGCCGATGTCTTCGCCGACGGAAACAGTCGCACGGGTCATGATGATCTCGCGATAACGCTGCTGGTCCATGGTCTGCGCCAGGCCCGCGGCGAGTGCGAGCAGGGTCTTGCCGGTACCGGCAGTGCCGAGCAGGGTGACGAAGTCGATTTCCGGATCCATCAGCGCATTGAGCGCGAAGTTCTGTTCGCGGTTGCGCGCGGCGACACCCCAGACGGTGTGCGTGCCGTTGCGGTAATCGTCGACGATTTGCAGGCGCGCCTTGCCGGCATCGACATGAGCACGCGCAATTCGACTTCGTTCTCGCCGGGCAGGTAAAGGAACTGGTGCGGATGCCAATCCTCGTCCTTGCGCCGTTTGACCTCGTAAAGCGTGTGCCCGCGCTCGGACCAGGAGCGCAACTCCGGATGGCGGTCCCAGAAATCCTTCGGCAGTTCGGCATGGCCGGCGAAGAGCAGGCTGAAATCGTCCAGCGCGCGGTCGTTTTCGTAGTCCTCGGCGGGCACGCCGAAGATCGACGCCTTGATGCGCAGGTTGATGTCCTTGGACACCAGCACCACCGGCGTGTCCGGCTTGTGCTCGCGCAACGCGACGATCGAAGCCAGGATCAGGTTGTCCGGCAAGTTTTTGCGCTTGCCGTTCGCGTCCTTCGATTCGAAGTCGCGGGTCTGGAAATACAGGCGTCCGGCCTGCGCCTTGCGGTCTAGCTGCAGGCCCTGCGGCAGCTTCAATTCCAGGCCCTGGTCGATCGGCTGCTTGCGGTTGCGCTCGATCAGCTCGTTGATGAAACGGCTGACCTGGCGCGCGTTGCGCGAGACTTCGGATGTGCCTTTCTTCGCCGCGTCGAGCTCCTCGAGCACCGTCATCGGCAGGAACACGTCTTGTTCCTCGAAGCGGAACAGGGCGGTCGGATCGTGCATCAGCACGTTGGTGTCGAGGACGTAGATACGCTTGCCTTTGGTCATGCGGCGATCACCCTGTGGATTGTGCGATGGGAAGCGGCACGCGCGGTGCGTGGAATCGGCGGAAGCGACCAGTGCTCAAGCGCATTCGCTGGCGATCGCTTCGAGGACGGTGGCGGCGTGGCCGGGGACTTTCACGACGCGCCATTCACGCAGCAATTTCCCGTCCGCGCCGATCAGGAACGTGCTGCGCACCACGCCGAGGAATTTGCGCCCGTACAAGGTTTTTTCGTGGATCACGTCGAACGCCTTGCACCATTTCTCGTCGGGATCGGAAACCAGGGTGAAGCCCAGTTTCTGCTGGTCGCGGAATTTCTCGTGCGAAGCCAGCGAATCGCGCGACACGCCGAGGACGACTGCCTTGTGTTTGGCGAATGCCCTGGCGAGGTCGCGGAAATCCTGCGCCTCGCGCGTGCAGCCCGTGGTGTTGTCCTTTGGGTAAAAATACACGACGACGGGGCGGCCGCGCAGGTCGCGCAGGCGAATTTCGCCGGCGGTGCTTGCGCCGCACAAATCGGCAACCGTCTTGCCGATCGCAACCATCAGAATTTCACCGGATCCATGATCGCATCGAGGTTCTGGCCGTCGCAGAATTCGAGGAAATCGTCGCGCAGCGCAGCGATGTGGGTGTTCGCCGGGATGCCGATCGTGATCTGTGCAGAGAACATGTCGGCGCCGGTCTGCATCGCGCGATAGCGCATCGACTGCAACTGTTCGACGCTGATGCCGTGTTCCTGGAAGAATTCGGCAAGCTGGAAAAGGATGCCGGGCTTGTCAGCGGCCACCACTTCGATCACGTACGGCAGCAGGTTGGTCTGCGCGGCCTTCGGTCCAGTGCGGAAATGGGTCAGGCGCAGGCCTTCGTCGCGCTCCAGCCGCGTCAAGGCGGTTTCGAGCTTGGCGATGGCGTCCCACGATCCTTGCGCGAGCGCGAGCACGCCGACTTCGTTGCCCACCGCGGCGACGCGCGTCTCGGCGATGTTGCAGCCGGCATCGGCGACGCGCTTGGCGATGGCGACGAGCGGCGGCCGCGCGGCGGGGGCGAACGCGTTGATCAGCAGATAGTTTTCGTTCGCGGCCGGACGCGGGGCGGAATCGATGGGTGCAGCTACTTCCGGAATCTTGCGCATGTCGTGGTGAAAGCCGGCGTCGAAGGCGAGAATACTTGTCGCCCCCTTGAGTGGCAAGTAACATTCTCCGCCCCCGCGACATTCGAGGCTTGTCTTGCAGAAACTCACCGGCTGCATCAGTGCGCTGGCCACGCCGTTCCGCGGCGACGGGCTCGATCTGGCCGCGTTTGGCGCACTGATCGACTACCAGCTCGCGGGTGGAGCGCAGGGGTTGGTAGTGGCCGGCTCCACCGGCGAAGCGCATGCGCTGAGCGAAGCCGAATTCGAGCGCGCGCTCGCGTTCGCGCTCGAACGCGTGGGCGGGCGCGTGCCGGTGCTGGCAGGAACCGGTACCGCAAACACGCGCAAGACCATAACCGCGACGCGTCGCGCGCAAGCGATCGGCGCGGATGCTGCGCTGATCGTGACTCCATACTATGTGCGGCCGACGCAGGAAGGCTTGTATCGGCATTTTTCCGCCATCGCCGACGAGGCCGGCCTGCCGATCGTGCTGTACAACGTGCCTTCGCGCACCGGTTGCGACATGTTGCCGGAAACCGCCGCGCGCCTGGCCACGCACGCGCGCATTGCCGGCATCAAGGAAGCGCGCAACGACGCCACGCGCATCGCCGCCGTCGTCGCGCTCAAGCGCCCGGATTTCGCCGTATTGAGTGGCGACGACAACACCTGCGCGCAGGCCATGCTGGACGGCGCGGATGGCGTGATCTCGGTCGCGGCCAATGTCGCGCCAGCCGCCATCCGCTCTTTGTGTGATGCCGCCCTGGCCAACGACACCCGGCGCACGCGCGAACTGGACACGAAACTCACCGAACTTTACGCCTTGCTCGGCGCAGAACCGAACCCGATTCCGGTAAAATGGTGCCTGCACGAGCTCGGGATTTGTCTGCCTGACCCCCGCCTTCCGTTGACGCCATTCGGTACCATGCATCATGAAGGTGCGCGGCAAGTGCTCGGCGCCTTGAGGCTGGCTGCGGTTCAGCCGCTGCACAGCGGCGTGGCGTAAGCTTTCGCAATCCAATCGAATCAGTCCGTTCGAACCAACCAGATCTAATCAAACAGATTTAATCAATTAGGATCAGCCGTGAATCGCACTCTTTCCTATCGCTGGGCCATTTCCCTGATCGCCGTTGCCGGCCTGCTCGGCGGCTGCAGCTGGTTCCGTCACAACGACAGTTACTACGCGAAGGCGAAACAGACCGCGCCGCTGGAAGTGCCGCCGGATCTGGATACGCCGGTGTCATCCGATGCGATGGCCATTCCGCAATCCGGTTCGTCCGGCACGGCGACGCAGGCGACCACCGGCAGCGTCGGCAGCGCACCGCCATCGGGACAGATCAGCGGCGGCGGCAGCTTGCGCATCACCGACAATGTCGACCATGCCTGGCAGCGTGTGGGTATCGCGCTGGAACGCGCGCAGGCAGGCACGATCAGTGCGCGCGACGCGACGGCGCATACCTACACCGTGGAAGTCGCCGGCCTGCGCGCCGCGCCGCAACCGGCCGGCGCGCCCGCGGAGCATCACTGGTACACGCGCATCCTGCATCCGTTCGGCGGCGGCGCCAAACCGGCCAACGCCGACACCGGTCCGGTGAGCGGTAACCTGACCGTGACCGTCAGCGCCGATGGCGACGGTGCGCGCGTGGAAGTTAACGGACCGGAAGAGGCCGCGCGGCGCGTGCTGGCAATCCTGCGCGAACGCCTGTCCTGATGGGGTTTGTCCTGAGCAGGACGTTATTCAGCGTTCCAGCAGGGGCAGCTTGCCGCTCTTGCCGTCCCATTCCTTGGCGTCGGGCGGCGCGTCCTTGCGTTCGGTCAGCACCGGCCAGATGCGCGCGAGTTCCGCATTGAGCGGTATGCAGTGCTCCTGGCCCGCCGGCACGTCGTCTTCCGGAAAGATCGCGACAGCCGGGCACTCCGGCTCGCACAGCGTGCAGTCGATGCATTCCTCGGGATCGATGACGAGGAAGTTCGGCCCCTCGTGGAAGCAGTCGACCGGACATACCTCCACGCAGTCGGTGTATTTGCACTTGATGCAGTTTTCGGTGACGACGAAAGGCATTGTTCGGTGGCGACCCGCTGCTGACGTTACGAGTGTGGGAATCTTTTGAATTGAATCGTCGCGAGCGCAGGCAGCTTGCACGCGCACGGAGCGCAGAAACCGGAGTTTACTTTTTGGTAAATGAGGATTTCGAGAACAGGACGCGTGCAAAATGCCAAGCGCAGCAGATTCAAACAAAAGTTTTGGCGCTCCCAAGGGGATTCGAACCCCTGTTTAGGCCTTGAGAGGGCCCCGTCCTAGGCCTCTAGACGATGGGAGCGCGTCAAGCATCAGTATACCGGGACGCGACTACATGGGACAATTCCCCATGCGCGCGGTAAGCGCGCCTCAAGACCACACGATGAATCCATCCCCACCGAATTTGCCTGCCGTGCGCATCATCCCGCGCGAACAGCACAGCATCTCGCGCAAGCAGATCTCCAGCGCCGCGCTGCGCGTCCTTTATCGTCTCAACGAAGCCGGTTATGCGGCTTATCTGGTCGGCGGCGCGGTGCGCGACCTGCTCATCGGCGGCCAGCCGAAGGATTTCGACGTCGCCACCGACGCGACGCCCGAAGACGTGCGTCGCCTGTTCCGCAATTGCCGTCTGATCGGGCGCCGGTTTCGCCTCGCCCATGTCGTGTTCGGTCCCGAAATCGTCGAAGTCGCCACGTTCCGCGGCAGCGGCGACGGTGAGGTTGGCGAGGGCGATCGCCATGTTGTCGATGGCCGCATCGTCCGCGACAACGTCTGGGGCACGCTGGAGGAAGACGCCCTGCGCCGCGATTTCACCGTCAATGCGCTGTACTACAACATCGCTGATTTCTCGGTACGCGATTACGTCGGCGGATTCGAAGACGTGCAGCGCCGCGTGTTGCGCCTGATCGGCGATCCGGCGCAGCGCTATCGCGAGGATCCGGTGCGCATGCTGCGCGCGGTGCGCTTGTCTGCGAAGCTGGATTTTTCCATCGCGCCCGAGGCGCGCGCGCCGTTCGCCGAACTCGGCGAGCTGCTCGCGCAGGCGCCGCCGGCGCGGCTGTTCGACGAGACGCTGAAGATGTTTCTCGCCGGCAGCGGTCTGGAAAGTTTCCGTGCGCTGGAACAATCCGGATTGCTCGGCGCGGTGTTCCCGCTGACCGCGCGTGCGCTTGCGTTCCGCGGCGATTCCTTCCGCACCCTGGTCGAGGCCGGCCTGGCCGGCACCGACGCACGCGTGGCTGAAGGCAAATCGGTGACGCCGGCCTTCCTGTTCGCGGTGCTTCTGTGGGGCGCGGTGCGCGCCCAGGCCGAGCGCGAGATCGCGCGCGGCGTGGAGCCGAACCTGGCGTGGCAGCGCGTGAGCCACCAGGTCATCGCCGAACAGGCCAAGCATGTCGCGATTCCGCGCCGCTTCGGCCAGATGATGCAGGAAATCTGGGTGCTGCAGCCGCGCTTTGTCGACCGTCAGAAGAAACGCGTGTTCCGGCTGCTCACGCACCCGCGCTTTCGCGGCGCCTATGATTTTCTGCTGCTGCGCGCGGCTGAAGGTGAGGATATCGCCGAGCTCGGCCGCTGGTGGACGCACGCGCAAGCTACGTCGCACGAGGCGCTGGCCGAGGAACTGTCCGCCGCGCCTGCCGAAGCGACTGGCCCGGCCGATGCGACGAAGAAGCGGCGACGGCGCCGGCGCAAGCCCAGGGCGCCAGCGGCAACCGCATAGTTTCGAATCCAGGATGGAAACCGTATACGTCGGCCTCGGCAGCAATCTCGCCGATCCGCATGCGCAGGTCGAAGCGGGAATACGCGCACTCTCGAAGTTGCCGAAGACCCGGCTCATTGCACGTTCACGCTTGTATCGCAGCGCACCGTGGGGATGCGCCGACCAACCGGAATTCGTCAACGCGGTGGTACAGCTTGAAACTGCGCTGGAACCGCGCGAGCTTCTCGATCATCTTCTGGAAATCGAACGTGCGGCCGGGCGCGAACGCAATGGCACGCGCTGGGGTCCGCGTGTTCTCGACCTGGATATTCTCGCGTACGCTGAAAGGCGCATCGCCGAGCCGGGCCTGCAGGTGCCGCATCCGCACCTGCACGAGCGCGCATTCGTGCTCGTGCCGTTGGCCGAAATCGCGCCGGATCTGCATATTCCCGGCCGCGGCCGCGTTGCCGACCTGCGCGCAGGCGTCAATGCTTCGACCTGCAGACGCATGGCAGAATAGCCGTTCGACCTCGGGAGTCCGCCATGTACGCCAACGGGAAGTCCGCCGCGCGCGCCGTCATTACCGTGCCGCAGCTGCACGCGATGAAAGCGCGCAGCGAGAAGATCGTCATGCTGACCGCCTACGACGCCAGCTTCGCCGCGCAATGCGACGCGGCGGGCGTCGATGCCGTGCTGGTCGGCGATTCGCTCGGCATGGTCGTGCAGGGACACGCGAGCACCTTGCCGGTCAGCGTCGACGACATGGTCTATCACACCGCGGCGGCGGCGCGCGGCACAGCAAGCGCCTTGCTCATTGCCGACATGCCGTTCATGAGCTTTCGCGATGCGGAGGTGGCCCTGCGCAGCGCCGGACGCCTGCTTGCCGAAGGCGACGCGGCGATGGTCAAGCTCGAAGGCGCGGGCTATGTGCTCGATGTCATCGCCGCACTTGCGCAGCACGCGATTCCGGTTTGCGCGCACCTGGGCCTGACCCCCCAATCCGTGCACAAGCTCGGCGGCTATCGCGTGCAGGGCAAAGGCAAGGATGCCGCCGCTCAGCTTCTGGCCGATGCGCGCGCAATCGCGGATGCCGGTGCCGATTTGCTCGTGCTCGAATGCGTGCCGGCGACGCTGGCCAAACGCATCACCAACGAGATTCCGATCCCGACCATCGGCATCGGTGCCGGCGCGGATTGCGATGGACAGGTGCTGGTGTTGTACGACATGCTGGGCATCACGCCCGGCAAAGCGGCCGCGCTTTTCCAAGGATTTCCTCACTGGACGAGGTTCGGTGGGCGAGGCGATCCGCGCTTACGCCGAAGCGGTGCGTGACGGAACGTTTCCGGCGGCCGAGCACGCGTTCTGATGGAGACATTCCATTCCGCGGCGGGCTTGCGCGCCTGCGTGTCCGCGTGGCGCCGCGCCGGTGCGCGCGTCGGCTTCGTGCCGACGATGGGCAACCTGCACGCGGGACATTTTTCGCTGATCGAGCTGGCGCGTGCGCACGCCGACAAGATTGTCGCGAGCGTGTTCGTCAATCCAACCCAGTTTGGCCCCAACGAGGATTTCGCCGGTTATCCGCGCACGCTCGAGGCGGATCGTGCCGGACTCGTTGCGCATGGCTGCGATGCCTTGTTCGCGCCGAGCGTCGATGAAATGTATCCGTTTGGCGCCGCCGCAAGCGTGCGCGTAGAGGTTCCGAAGATCACCGAAGTCCTGGAAGGCGAACTGCGCCCCGGACATTTCGCCGGCGTGGCGACGGTGGTGACGAAACTCTTCAACCTCGTGCAACCCGATGTCGCCGTGTTCGGCCAGAAGGATTACCAGCAACTGCTCGTGATACGGTGCATGACGCAAGACCTGCGCTTGCCGATAGGCATCGTCGCCGCGCCGACGCGGCGCGAAGGCACTGGCCTGGCGATGAGTTCGCGCAACCAGTATCTGAGCAGCGAGGAACGCGATCGCGCCGCCGTCATTTATCGAACCTTGTGCGCGATGCGCGAGCAGTTGCATGCCGGGCGACCGCTTTCGCCTATCGAAGCCGGCGCGCGCGCCGCGCTGGAGGCAGCAGGTTCGGTTCCGGACTACGCGGTGATCCGGCGCGCCGCCGATTTGTCCGTGCCGGATGCAACCGAACGCAGCGGTTTGATCGCCTTGATTGCGACGAGGATGAGCCGCGCGCGGCTGATCGACAATCTGCCGCTCGACCGCTAGCTTTGACGCAACGCCTGTGGTATTCTCACCACTGCCATCGGGATTTTTGCAACGCTAGCGCGTTGCCCCCAAAGGCTAGCAGGGCGGCATCGTTCTGGTAATCGTCACTCCGATAATTCAACCCTCGCTGCATAAGCGGGGGTTTTTTTTCGCTCTAATCTATAGCGGATTTGCGGCAAGTCTTGCCGATTTCGCAGGCTGCCCGGATAATTTGTGCGGCGCCGCAGAATCAGGCGACTTTGTTGCGTAAATGACACGCGATTGATCTCGAGACCACCATGCATCTGAGCCTGCTCAAAGCCAAGATCCACCGCGCCAGCGTCACCCACGCCGAATTGCATTACGAGGGTTCCTGCGCGATCGACGGCCTGTTGCTCGACGCCTCCGGTATCCGCGAGTACGAACAAATCCACATCTACAACGTCAACAACGGCCAGCGCTTGGTCACCTACGCGATCCGCGCGGACGAGGGTTCCGGCATCATCTCGGTCAACGGTGCCGCCGCGCATCGCGCGTCTCCGGGCGACATCGTCATCATCTGCGCCTATGCGCAATTGAGCGAAGCCGAAGCCGCGCACTTCAGTCCGACCCTGGTTTACGTCGACGCGAAGAACCGCATGAGCCACACCAAGAACTCTATCCCGAAACAGGCGGCCTAGAGTCCTGTCGCTGCAACGCCCATCCCACATGTTCGCGTACCAGCGCGGACGGATGCTCCGTGCGTGATTTCAACGCCTCGATGATGGCGGGGGTGCGCGGCGCATTGCCCATCGCCACGGCGATATTGCGCAGCCACTGTTCATGGCCGATGCGGCGGATCGCGGAGCCTTCGGTGCGGGCGAGGAAATCCGCTTCGCTCCAGCCGAACAGGTCGACGAGGGCGGCGCCGTCCAGTCCGTGACGCACGGCGAAATCCGGCTCGACGCTTTTCCTCGCGAACTTGTTCCACGGGCACACGAGTTGGCAGTCATCGCATCCGTAGATGCGGTTGCCGATGAGCGGACGCAGTTCCAGCGGAATGCTGCCGCGCAATTCGATGGTCAGGTAGGAAATGCAGCGGCGTGCGTCGAGCTGCTGCGGACCGACGATGGCCTGGGTCGGACACACTTCGATGCAGCGCACGCAGGTGCCGCAGTGGTCGCTTTCGGCTTTATCCGCCGGCAGCGGCAGGTCGGTATACAGTTCGCCGAGGAAGAACCACGAACCGGCGCGACGGTTGATCAGGTTGGTGTGCTTGCCGATCCAGCCCAGGCCTGCATTGCGCGCCAGCGCCTTCTCGAGCACTGGCGCGGAATCGGAAAACGCGCGGTAGCCGAAGGGACCGATTTCGCTGGCGATGCGGTCGGCGAGTTTTTGCAAACGAGCGCGCATGAGTTTGTGGTAATCGCGGCCGAGCGCATATCGCGAAACGAAGCCGAGTTCGGGATCTTCGATCACTTCCCAGCCATTGCGTGCGCCCGGTGGATCGTAATCCAGTCGCGCGGAAATCACGCACACGGTGCCCGTATGCAGGTCCGCTGGACGGCTACGTTTCGTGCCATGACGCGCCATGTAATCCATCTCGCCGTGGCGGCCCTGCGCCAGCCAATCGAGCAGATGGGTTTCGTCGCCGCCGAGCTCGGTCGTGGCGATGCCGACTTGCGCGAAGCCCAACTCCATGCCCCAGCATTTGATGTGGGCGGCGAGTTCGATGTAGTCGGGCGCGTTCATTGCGCAAAGTATAAACTTCCAGCATGAGCAGCCGTTTGTACACTTCAAAACAGGTTCGCGAGCTGGATCGCCATGCGATCGAGGACCTCGGCATCGCCGGATTCGATCTCATGCGCCGCGCCGCCGGCGCGGCGTGGCGCGTGCTGCGTGCGCGCTGGCCCCACATGGCGCGACTGGCCGTGCTGTGCGGCGGCGGCAACAACGGTGGCGATGGCTACCTGCTGGCTTGCCTCGCGCGCGAGGCGGGCTTGTCGACCGTCGTGCTGGCGCTGGCTGAGCCGGTGACAGCAGAGGCGAAACGCGCTCGCGATGCCTGGCGCGATGCCGGCGGAGAAAGCATTCCAGCCGAACACGGGCTTCCCGCCGCGGATGTTTACGTCGATGCGATTTTCGGCACGGGTTTGGCGCGTCCGGTGGACGGCGTGGTGGCGGAAACGATCCGCCACATGGATGCGACGGGCCGGCCGGTGCTGGCGCTGGACATGCCATCCGGGATCAACGCCGACACCGGCGCGGTGATGGGTACGGCGGTGCGTGCTGAACTCACGGTGAGTTTCATTGCGCGAAAACGCGGACTGTCGACCGGCGCGGCGCTGGATTACCGCGGCAGCGTCGTGCTGGATCGCCTTGGATTGCCGGAAGAAGCTTTCGCCGACGTTGCATTCGATGCGCGCCTGCTCGATCCACGCCGGATGGCGTCGTGGTTGCCGCCGCGCGCGCGCGGCGCGCACAAGGGCGATTTCGGCCACGTGCTGGCGATCGGCGGTGATGCCGGCATGGGTGGCGCTATCCGCCTGTGTGCGGAAGCGGCGCTGCGCGTGGGCGCAGGCCTGGTCAGCGTCGCGACGCGGCAGGAAAACATCGCCGCGATCAACGCCGCGCGGCCCGAAGTGATGGCGCACGCGATAACCGATGCGACTGCGCTGACAGCTTTGTTCGCCCGCGCCAATGTCATCGCGCTCGGGCCTGGGCTGGGTCGATCCGATTGGGGCCGGACACTTTGGCGAGTGGCATTGGACTCACACAAACCCGTCGTCGTGGATGCGGATGCACTGAACCTGCTTGCTGCGCAAACGGCCGCGCTGCCGCCGGGCAGCTTGATCACGCCGCATCCGGGCGAAGCTTCGCGTTTGCTGGGTTGGAGCAGCGAACGCATTGCCAGCGACCGCTTTGCCGCGGTGCGCGAACTTGCGACGCGCCATCGCTGCGTGGCCGTTCTCAAGGGCGCGGGAACGCTCGTCGCGCACGAAAACGGCGACGTGGCCGTGTGTCCGTGGGGTAATCCGGGCATGGCCTCGGGCGGTATGGGCGATGTGCTGACCGGTGTCATCGCCGGGCTGATGGCGCAGGGATTGAATGCCTGGCGCGCGGCGCGCCTGGGTGTTTCCCTGCACGCGCAGGCTGGCGACGCGGCGGCGCACGACGGCGAAGCGGGGACGCTCGCGAGCGATCTGTTTGCGCATCTGCGCCGCCTTCGCAATGGATTGGCCGATGACTGAAATCGCTTTCAACGGAATCGACGAGGACGCGCTCGCCGCGCTCGCGCACGAACTCGCGCCGCGCCTGCGCGGCGGCGGCAGCATCCATTTGGCAGGGCCGCTCGGCGCGGGCAAGACCACGTTTGCGCGCGCGCTGTTGCGCGCACTCGGCGCCGGCGAGCGCATCAAGAGTCCGACCTACACCCTGATCGAATCCTATGCGTTGCCGGGGTTGACGGCGCAGCACCTGGATCTGTACCGCATCGCCGCTGCCGAGGAACTGGAATGGTTGGGCCTGCGCGATTTGGCGGATGGTCCGGTCTTGTGGTTGATCGAATGGCCCGAGCGCGGCGTGGGCGCGATTCCATCACCAGATTTGACCGTGAGCCTGGCTCATGCGTCCTCGGGCCGTGATGTAGCGCTGCATGCCCGCAGCGATAGGGGAGTCCGTTGGTTGACCGGATTCAAGACAGCGGCTTAGCCGCGATTCCTGATTTTCACGAGAGCTTTCTTGTGCAAATCTTCGATTAATAAAGAAAAAGTACTTGAAATTTGCAGTGGTTTTGCGTTTGAATACGCCGCATGAGGGGAGTAGCGGCTCGGATCGGATGTTTCGTCGCCTGCGCAGCCGTGCTGGCCGCACCCGCGTGGGCGGCTGAAATCCGTTCGGCCCGAGCAACCCAGGGCGACGGCTACCTGCGCATCAGCTTCGATCTTTCCGCGCGGCCGGACTACAAATTGTTCGAGATTGCGAATCCGGATCGCCTCGTCATCGACGTGGGCGACTCGGCTTTGGCCGGCGGCTTTGCGCCACCTTCCGGGACGGGCGTGCTCAAGAGCGTGCGCACCGGTCGGCACGGCAAGGACGGCGTGCGCGTGGTGCTGGATCTGACCGTCGCCGTGCAGCCGAAGAGTTTCGTGCAGCCGCGCGGCCACGGCGGCGACTACCGTCTGGTCGTGGATTTGTACACGAAAAAAAGTAGCGCGCCGGTCAAGAGCATGGCCGCGCTCGCGGCCAAGCCGCGCGACGTGGTCGTTGCCATCGATGCCGGCCACGGTGGCGTGGACCCCGGCGCCACCGGCAACGGCGGCACGCGCGAGAAGGACATCACGCTGGCCGTGGCGCGCGATTTGGCCAAACTCGTCGACAAGCAGTCCGGCATGCATGCGGTGTTGACCCGTGACGGCGATTCTTTCATCCCGCTGCAGGAACGCTACCAGAAGGCGCGCGAGGCCAAGGCCGACCTGTTCGTGTCGATCCATGCCGACGCCTATGCCAGCGGCGACGCGCGCGGCTCGTCGGTGTGGGTGCTCTCGCCGCGCGGCGCGACGAACGAGGCGGCGCGCTGGCTGGCCGATCGCGAGAATCGCGCCGACCTCGTCGGCGGGGTGAAACTCGAAGACAAGGACAACACGCTCGCGGCGGTGCTGCTGGATCTGTCGCAGGGCGCGACCGCCGAGGCCAGCGACGCTGTCGCCAAGCGCGTGCTGCATGCCTTGGCCAAAATCGGTCCGACCCATCGCGGCTACGTCGAGAAAGCCAATTTCGTCGTGCTGCGCTCGCCGGACGTGCCGTCGATCCTGGTGGAAACCGCGTTCATCACCAACCCGGCCGAGGAAAAGCGCCTGAAGAGTCCGGCGCAGCGGCAGAAACTCGCCGACGCCATCCTCGGCGGGTTGCGCGATTATTTCGAGGCGACGCCGCCGCCCGGAACCCTGTTCGCGGCGAATGCGCGTCGCGACAAGCCGCGTAGCGTCGCCCAGCGTGCGGATCGATGCCGATTCCGCGGATCTCGCGGACGATGCAATTGCCGCGCGCGTTCCGAAATCCTGACAACGCCGCGCGGCGCATCATCTCCATCTTGAAATCCTGTCGTCGCGTCGTCACTTGACGAATATCGCGCATGCGCTCACGCTGGCCGTGAACCGCCGCGCCACCCCATCGACAGGAAACGCAATGAGCACCAGCATCAAGCCCGAAACGTCCGCCATTGCCGCCATCGCCGAATTGCCGGTGCTGCCGCTGCGCGATGTCGTGGTCTATCCGCACATGGTGATTCCACTGTTTGTCGGTCGCGAAAAATCGATGAAGGCGCTGGACATCACCATGGCCGGCGACAAGCGCATCCTGCTGGTGGCGCAGCGCGGCGCGGACATCGACGATCCCAAGGCCGGCGACCTGTATCCGATCGGTACGGTCGCCAGCATCCTGCAATTGCTCAAGCTGCCGGACGGCACGGTCAAGGTGCTGGTCGAAGGCAGCACGCGCGCGGAAGTCGTGCGCTACGGCGAGCGCGACGGCGTGATGACCGGCCACGTGCGCGCGCTCGAGCCCGCCTACACGCGCGCGCCGCGCGAGATCGAAGTCGTGGTGCGCACCGTCGTGTCGCAATTCGAGAGCTTCGTCAAGCTCAACCGCAAGATCCCGCCGGAGCTGCTGACCACGCTTGCCGGCATCGACGACGCCTCGCGCCTGGCCGATACCATCGCCGCGCATCTGTCGATCCGCCTGTCCGACAAACAGCGCCTGCTGGAGACGCCCGACGTCGCCGACCGCCTGGAAATGCTCATCGGCTTCGTCGAGGGCGAGATCGACGTGCAGCAGATCGAGAAGCGCATCCGCGGCCGCGTCAAGACGCAGATGGAGAAGAGCCAGCGCGAGTATTACCTCAACGAACAGATGAAGGCGATCCAGAAGGAACTGGGCGAGAACGAGGAAGCACCGAACGAGATCGAGGAACTGGGCAAGAAGATCGAAAAGGCCGGCATGCCCAAGCCAGTCGAGAAGAAGGCGCGCGCGGAACTGAACAAGCTCAAGCAGATGTCGCCGATGTCGGCCGAAGCCACCGTCGTGCGCAATTACGTCGACTGGCTGGTCGGCGCGCCGTGGCGCAAGCGCAGCAAGGTGCGCCGCGATCTCAAGGCTGCCGAGGAAGTGCTCGACGCCGATCACTATGGCCTGGAAAAGGTCAAGGAACGCATCGTCGAATACCTGGCCGTGCAGCAGCGCGTGAAGAAGATGAAGGCGCCGATCCTGTGCCTGGTCGGCCCGCCGGGCGTGGGCAAGACCTCGCTCGGGCAGTCCATCGCGCGCGCGACGAACCGCAAGTTCGTGCGCATGTCGCTGGGCGGCGTGCGCGACGAAGCCGAGATCCGCGGCCATCGCCGCACCTACATCGGTTCGATGCCGGGAAGAATCGTGCAGAACATGAACAAGGTCGGCACGAAGAATCCGTTGTTCATGCTCGATGAGATCGACAAGATGTCGATGGATTTTCGCGGCGACCCGTCTTCGGCCCTGCTCGAGGTGCTCGATCCGGAGCAGAACCATGCGTTCAACGATCACTACCTGGAAGTGGATTTCGACCTGTCCGAGGTCATGTTCATCGCGACCGCGAATTCGCTGAACATCCCCGGGCCCTTGCTCGACCGCATGGAAGTGATCCGCATCCCCGGCTACACCGAGGACGAGAAGATCAACATTGCGCAGCGCTACCTGCTGCCGAAACAGATCAAGGCAAATGGCCTGCTCGAAAGCGAAATCCACGTCGCCGAAGCCGCGTTGCGCGACATGGTGCGCTACTACACGCGCGAATCCGGCGTGCGCAACCTCGAACGCGAGATTTCCAAGATCTGCCGCAAAGTGGTCAAGGAACTCACGCTGGCGGCGGACAAGGGCGCGAAGAAGCGCGGCAAGGTATCGGTCGTGGGCAAGAACCTCGAACAGTATCTCGGCGTGCGCAAGTTCACTTACGGGCGTGCCGAGCAGAAGAACGAGTTCGGCCTGGTCACGGGCCTGGCCTGGACCGAGGTCGGCGGCGACCTGCTCAGCATCGAGGCGACCGTGGTGCCCGGCAAGGGCAAGCTCATCCATACCGGCCAACTCGGCGAGGTGATGCAGGAATCCATCCAGGCCGCGCTGTCGGTCGTGCGCGCGCGCGCCGAACGCCTCGGCATCGATCCGGAATTCCACAACAAGTACGACATTCACGTGCACGTGCCCGAAGGCGCCACGCCCAAGGACGGCCCGAGCGCCGGCATCGCCATGTGCACGGCCCTGGTTTCGGCCCTGACCCGCGTGCCGGTGCGCTCGGTCGTGGCCATGACCGGGGAGATCACCCTGCGCGGCCGCGTGCTGCCGATCGGCGGGCTCAAGGAAAAGCTGCTCGCGGCGCATCGTGGCGGCATCGAGCTCGTGATTATCCCCGAGGAAAACCTCAAGGACCTGGCCGACATTCCGAAGAACGTCACCGGCTCGCTCACGATCAAGCCGGTGCGCTGGATCGACGAGGTGCTGGATATCGCGCTTGAACGGCCGCTGTCGCCGCTGCCGGTAAAAGTGGAAAGTGCGGAAAAATCCACTATCGAGCCGGCGCGCAAGGACGAAGCCGAAGACACGCATCCGCGCGCGCACTGAGCGCGCGCACCGCCGCGCATGCAATTTTCTTACCCGCGTGTCAAGCGGAATTTTTCCGTTTGCGCGTCTTTTTTGCATTTTGCGGATTCGCGCAAATCCGCATGGGCGCTTGTGTTGCGCGCATTCGCGGGCGCTGGTATAAAGTCAGCGCCGCGATCCGGGAGACCACAAGTCCGGGCGGTCGCGGGGAAGCGATGTGGCGCTTGCATCCGGTAGCGGATCATCGTTGCATCGCGCAGACATAACACGTTGCGGCCAACAGAATCCGCTCGGGAGAGATAGAATGAATAAAGCTGAATTTATTAGTGCTGTGTCCGATCACGCCGGCCTGACCAAGGTCGAAGGCGGCAAGGCGGTGGAAGCCGTCATCGAAGTCGTCAAGAAAGCGCTGAAGAAGGGCGACACCATTTCCCTGGTGGGTTTTGGCACCTTCATCGTGCGCAAGCGCGCCGCGCGCACCGGCCGCAATCCGCGTACCGGCCAGCAGATCAAGATCAAGGCCTCGAAGAATCCGTCCTTCAAGGCTGGCAAAGCACTCAAGGATGCCATAAACTAAGCGGCTTAGCCCAAAAGGTATTTGTAGGGGTGCTTAGCTCAGCGGTAGAGCGTCGCCCTTACAAGGCGAGGGTCGGGGGTTCGAAACCCTCAGCACCCACCAGTACCTCGATGCGGATCATTCCGCAAGGATCCGGCAGCGCAAGCCGCCGGATTCCGGAAACAACGCGGAGTGGTAGTTCAGCTGGTTAGAATACCGGCCTGTCACGCCGGGGGTCGCGGGTTCGAGTCCCGTCCACTCCGCCACGTTTTCACGAAGGGCGCCGAAGGGCGCCCTTTATTTTGTCCTCAGGTGTCGCACATGGCTCGCACGCTCCACGAAAGATTCTCCGGTCCATTCGTCAAGGTCGTCCTCGGCATCATCGGGGTCGTCTTCGGCGGATTCTTCGGCATCCAACAGTATTTCAATCCGCGCAGCGAGACCTACGTCGCAACGGTCAATGGTCACGAGATTTCCCAGGACGAATTCCGCGAGCGCTACAACAATTACCGCGCGCAGATGCAGCGCATGATGGGCGCACAGTTCGACGCGCAGGCTTTCGATACGTCCGAGCGCAAGCGTGAGTTGCTCGACCAGCTGATCAACGAGCAATTGCTGTTGCAGGCCAACGACAAGTTGGGCGCCGTAGTGCCGGTGAGCGCCGTGCGCGACGAGATCATGGGCATTCCCGCGTTTCAGGTCGACGGCAAGTTCAGCGCCGACCAATACCGCATGCTGCTCGCCGCGCAGCGCAAGTCGTCGGAGGAATTCGAGCAGAGCGTGAGCCAGGACATCGCCTTGCGCCAGCTTACCGGCCAGGTCGCGTTGTCGAGCCTGGTAACCGACTCCGACGTGAACGCCTACCTGCGCCTGCGCGACCAGACCCGCGATTTCTGGTTCGTCAAGCTGCCCAAGCCCAATGCCGGCACGCCGATCGCGGAAGCGGACATCGCCGCCTACTACAAGGCGCACGGCAACGATTTCATGACGCCGGAAGAAGTCTCGCTGGATTACGTTGAGCTCGACGCTGCCAAGATGCAAGGCGACGTCAAACCCGACGACGCCGCGCTCAAGCAGATGTACGACGCGCAGAAGACGAAATTCGTCAGCGCCGAGCAGCGCGAGGCTTCGCATATCCTCATCGCTGTCGGCAAGAACGCCGATGCGGCCGCGCAGAAAGCCGCGCTGGCCAAGGCCGAGGCGATCGAGAAGGAACTCAAGGCCGGCAAGGATTTCGCCACGCTGGCCAAGGCCGATTCGGACGACCTGGGTTCCAAGGCGCAGGGCGGCGACCTGGGCTGGCTGGAAAAAGGCGTCACTGACCCCGCGTTCGAAGCGGCGCTGTTCTCGATGAAGAAGGGCGAGGTGTCCGATCCGGTCAAGTCCGAGGACGGATATCACATCATCTGGCTGCGCGACGTGCATGCGCAGGCCGTGCGCAGCTTCGACGAGGTCAAGGCCGAACTTGCGAAAAAATATGTCGACGAGCAGCGCGAACACCAATACAGCGACGTTTCCGGCAAGCTGACCGATGCGATCTATCAGGATCCGACATCGCTCGCGCCGGCGGCGAAGACGCTGGGACTGACCGTGCAAAAGACTGCGCTGTTCTCGCGCAATGGCGGTACCGGCATCGCCGCGAATCCGGCCGTGGTCAAGGCCGCGTTCTCCAACAACTTGCTGGCCGAAGGCAACAGCTCCGATCCGATCGAACTCGGTACGGATCACATCGTGGTCGTGCGCGTGGACCAGCACGTCAAGCCCGAGCCCAAGCCGCTGGACGCGGTGCGCGAGCAGATTCGAGCCCTGCTGACCGCGCAGCAGGTCGCCAAGGCTGCGAAGGAGCGCGCCGACACCCTGCTTGCGCGCCTGCAAAAAGGCGAGGCGCTGGACAAGGTTGCCGCAGAGATCAAGCTCGCGCCAGTCGAGGAAAAGGGTATCGGCCGCAACGCGGCGAATCTGGAAAAGCCGCTGATCGACGCGGTGTTCGCGCTGCCGTTGCCCGCGACCGGCAAGTCCGAACCGGGCATGGTCGCGCTCCATGACGACGTCTATGCATTGTTCCAGCTCGATGCGGTCAAGGACAGCGATCCGTCCAAGCTCGATCCGCGCACGCGCGAAGCCGCGCTCAACCAGCTGCGCGCAGGGCTTGGGTTATGAAGCCGTGAGCGGTTTCATCGACAGCCTGCGCAAGGCGGCAAAGGTAGAGATCGCCGAAAACCGGCTCCCATAAGAGGCCGGTTTTTCCTGCGCGACTCTCAAAGTCCGGTCATGCCCAGGATGTTGTAGCCCGCATCCACGTACGTCACTTCGCCGGTGATTCCCGAAGCCAGGTCCGAACACAGGAACGCGGCGGCATTGCCGACTTCCTCGATGCTCACGCTGCGACGCAGCGGCGCGTTTTGCTCCGCGTGCTCCAGCATCTTGCGAAAGTTCGCGACGCCGGCGGCGGCCAGGGTCTTGATCGGTCCGGCCGAAATCGCGTTCACGCGCGTGCCTTCCGGACCGAGATTGTAGGCGAGATAACGCACGCCGGCTTCAAGACTGGCCTTGGCCAGGCCCATCACGTTGTAATTCGCCAGTGCGCGCTCGGCGCCAAGGTACGTGAGCGTGAGCACGGCGCCGCTGCGCCCCTTCATCAGCGGTCGCGCGGCCTTGGTCAGCGCCGGCAGGCTGTAGGCGGAGATGTCGTGCGCGATCCTGAAATTCTCGCGCGTCAGGCCGTCGAGAAATTCGCCCGCCAGCGCTTCGCCCGGTGCGAATCCGATCGAATGGACCAGGATATCGAAACCGTCCCAGCGCTTGCCGAGATCGGCGAACAACTGCTCGATCTGCGCATCGCTGGACACATCGCACGGCAGCACGATGTCCGAACCGAACGTCTTGGCGGCCTCGTCGACGCGGTGGCTTGAGCTTGTCGTTGACGTAGGTGAAGGCGAGTTGCGCGCCTTCGCGGTGCATGGCCTCGGCGATGCCCCAAGCGATGGAACGATGGCTGATGATGCCGGTGATGAGTGCGCGCTTGCCGTGCAGAAATCCCATGATGAATCCCGTCGAATGGTCGAAAGGCGGATTCTAGCCGACCGCGCGGAGCCGCGTCAGTCGGGGCTGGCTGCGGCGGTGGCCGTCGCGCCGCCGTGGTCGGGCGCCTGCAGGCGCAGGTGCTGGCCCAGACGCAACGTGGAGTGCCGCGACAGGCCATTCCAGTGCAGCAGGTCGGACAGCGCAACACGCGCGGAACGGGCAATTCCCCACAACGTGTCGCCCGCCCGCACGATATGCGTTCCCGCGTTTTCCACGCCGTGCGCCAGTGTGGCAAGGGACGCCTTGCCGATACCGCGTCCGGGCACGAGCACATGCGTTCCCGGCGCGAGCACCGCATCCGCGGCCAGCGCGTTCGCCGTGGCGAGTGCGCCAGTGTCGATGTCGTGGGCCTGCGCCAGTACGTCCAATGCTTCGGATTGTTGCAAGGCGATCTCGTGCCATTCGCGCCACAACGGCTGCGGCAGTTTGTCCAGGGCCGCCGCCAACGTCCGGCCTTGCGCTTCAGGCAGCAACAACCGGAAAGGACCGGTTGCCGGCATGCGCCCGCGCACATAACCCGGATTGAGCTGGCGCAGCCGCGTTGCGTCCATGCCGGCCATGCGCGCGGCGAGTTGCAGGTCCAGTGGCGCCGGCAGGGCAACGGCCGTCAGCCAGTCGATCGGGGCCGGCACGGGAAGCTGCACGTCAAAACGCGCCGGATCAGACACGACGCAGGCCACGGCCAGCAATTTGGCCAGGTGCCGATGCGTGTGCGCCGGAACACGCAGGCGCCCGAGGCTTGCCGCATCGGCGGGCACTGCGGAATCGCCCAGCAATTTGGCGATGCGATACGGGCCGGCATTGAAGGCCATGTCGGCAACGCGCCAGTCGCCGAAACGATCGGCGTAGCGTTCGAGCAGGTCGAGCGCGGCATCGGTGGACGCAACAATATCCAGGCGTCCATCGTAATCGGGACGGATGCGTATGCCGGCCTCACGCGCGGTGTCCGGGAGCAACTGCCAGATGCCGGCGGCACGGTCGCCGCTGGAAGCGAGCGGCACGTAATTGCTTTCGATGTATGGCAGCAAGGCGAATTCGCCTGGCATGCCGCGTTGCTCGGCCTGCTGCGCGACGTACAGCAGGAACGGCAGCGCCTGGCGCAACGACTGGGCAAAGCCGGTCGGATCGGCGCTGAACCATTGGGCCAGACGCAAGACGTCCGGACTGTAGTCGCAATCGGGTAGCGCGAACCGGCTGCCCAGTTTCGCCCACGGCGAAAGCTCGATGGCAGACGCGGCAGCGGCGGGGGGCGATGGTTGGGATTCGACGCGAGCGGTTGCGGCCGCAGGTTCGGGTTCCGGCGCGGCGACCGGTGGTTTGCGCGGGGCGGTGCTGCACGCGGCAAGCAGCAGGCACGCCGCACCCAGCGCCGTGCAACCGCTGCCCAATACCGCCATCCGCCAGTCGCGCGCCGGCTGCAACACCTGGCGCACGCGGCGGTCGGATTTGCCAAACCGCTTCATCCGTAGCGCCCCTCCCCGGGCAAAAACGGGCGGGCACTATAGCAGCGAACGCGTAACGTCCGGTTATCCCGCATCGTGCGGCGCAACATGCGGGTTTACCCGTTGCCGCGATTTCGCGCACAATCGCGGTTTGCCCGCTGGCTGCAGTCTGCGTCGATGGTCGAAGCCACGAATCCCTATGCGAACCCGCTGATGCAAGCCTTGCTTGCGCGCGAGATAGCTGCGCTGGCACCGATCCTTTCCACTGCGTATGGCAACTACGGGTTATTGCTGCGCCCGCGGCAGGGTAGCGCGACATTGCCGGCACATCTGCTCGGCAAGATCGTGGAACTCGAGGTCGAGGATGACGGATTGCTTGCCGGTGCCGTGCGCTGCGCGCCGTGGCAATTGCCGTTTGCGAGCGAAAGCTTCAAGGTGCTGATCGTGCAGCACGCATTGGAGCGCATCGTCGATGCCGAGGCTTGCGTCGCGGAACTCGCGCGCGTGCTCGCGCCGGAAGGCATCGCGCTGATGCTCGGCTTCAACCCGCTCGGCACCTGGCGGCCATGGCTGATGCGGCGTGCGCGTGGCCTGCGCCTGCGCTCGGCCCGGGTTTGCAAGGCGCAACTGGAACGCGAACAGATCGATACCCTGCAGGTGCGCTTTCCCGGCGAACTCTGGCCGCGCGCCAAGGCCACGACCGCGCCGGAACAGCCAACGCACTCGTTGCTGGCGAGGTTCGGCAGTTCATGGCTGCTGCTTGCGCGCAAGCGTCGAAGCACCCTGACGCCGATCCGTCTGCGCAAACTGGCGCGCGAAGCCGTACGCGCGCCGCAATTGGCGCCGGGCGCGCACAGGAACTGCGCGTGACGGCGGCGCATGTGGACATCTTCACGGACGGCGCCTGCCTCGGCAATCCCGGACCGGGCGGCTGGGCCGCGTTGTTGCGTTACCGGACCGTGGAGAAGGAAATTTCCGGCGGCGAACGCGACACCACGAACAATCGCATGGAGCTGATGGCGGCGATCCGTGCACTGGAAACGCTGCGCCGCGGCAGCGCTGTGTGCCTGACCACGGATTCGCAATACGTCCTGCAGGGCATCGAACAGTGGTTACCGCGCTGGCAGGCCAATGGCTGGCGCACATCGGACCGCAAGCCGGTGAAGAATCAGGATTTGTGGCAGCGGCTGGCAACCGCCATGCACCCGCATCGCGTACAGTGGCAGTGGACGCGCGGGCATTCGGGACATCCGGAAAACGAACGCGTCGACGAATTGGCGCGCGCCGCGGCGTTGGCAGTGAAGGAGGAGTGATGCGGCAGATCGTGCTGGACACGGAAACCACGGGTCTCGAGGTCGGCAAGGGTCATCGCATCATCGAGATCGGCTGCATCGAGTTGACCGAGCGCCGACCGAGCGGCAAACGCTTCCACCGTTACCTGAATCCGCAGCGCCCGGTCGACGAAGGTGCGCGTTCGGTGCACGGCATCAGCGACGAGTTTCTTGCCGACAAGCCGCGCTTCGCCGAAGTCGCCGCCGAATTCCTGGAATTCATCGCCGGCGCCGAACTCGTCATCCACAACGCCGCGTTCGACGTCGGCTTCCTCGACGCGGAACTCGCGTTGGCCGATCCCGGTTTGGGCCGCGTCGCCGATCACGCCAGCGTGCTCGACACGCTGGCGCTGGCGCGCGAGAAGTATCCCGGACAGCGCATTTCGCTCGACGCCTTGTGCAAGCGTCTGAACATCGACAATCGCCATCGCGAATTGCATGGTGCCTTGCTCGACGCGCAACTGCTCGCGGACGTGTACCTGGCGATGACCGGCGGGCAGGGCGACCTCGGACTCTCCAACCGGAAGGCGACCGCGCCGTTGCGGGTTGCGGCGCAATCCGTTGCGCGCCAGCCGTTGCGCGTGCGCCGCGCGGATGCTGCCGAGGAATCGCTGCACGCGGCGCGCCTGCAAGCCATCGACAAGGCCAGCAAGGGTCGCTGCCTGTGGCGCGCCTGAGGGCCTGACGGTATGATCGGGCGACCGATTTGGTCCGTCCTGGGGAGGAAGGCGATGAATGCGATGAGGACGCTGCTCGCGGGAATGTTGCTGTGCGCGTTCGGCGCGCATGCCGAAACGGCGGTCGAGGCCATCGCCGCGCACAAGCACATGGGCGTGGCGACGTGCAGCAGCAGTGTCTGCCACGGCGCGTCGCAGCCGTTCCGCGATTCGAACATCGCACAGAACGAATTCGCGATCTGGCAGGAATTCGATCCGCACGCCAAGGCGTATCAGATCCTGCAGCAGCCGCGCTCGCAGGAAATCGCGCGCAAGCTCGGCCTCGGCGATGCGACAAAGGCGAAAGTCTGCCTGGATTGCCACGCCGACAACGTTGCCACGGGCGACCGCGGCGAGCGTTTCCAGATTTCCGACGGCGTCGGTTGCGAGGCCTGTCACGGCGGCGCGGAGTTGTGGCTCAATGCGCACGCCGACGCCAAGGTCACCTATGCGGACGACTTGGCCAAGGGCATGTACCCGACCGCCGATCCGATCAAGCGCGCACAACTGTGCCTGTCCTGCCACATGGGCGAAAAGGAACGCATGATCACGCATCGGATCATGGGCGCCGGCCATCCGCGCCTCTCGTTCGAACTGGATACCTTCACCTGGCTCAATCCGCATTACAAGATCACGGCGAACTGGATCAAGCGCAAGGGCGAGTGGAACGGCGTGCGCGATTGGGCCGTAGGCCAGGGCGTGGCCGCGGAAAACCTGCTCGGCCTGCTGCTCGATCCGAAAACCGGCTGGCAGGGAATTTTCCCGGAACTGGTGCTGTTCAATTGCCAGGCCTGTCACAAGCTGATGAAGGGCAACAATTGGGGGCCGCGCCAGGGCACGGGTCTGGGGCCAGGCGTGGTGCGCCTGAACGATGCCAACCTGGTGACGTTCCGCTATGCGCTGGCGCCGGTCGACAAGGCGGCGGCGCAGCGCATTTTCGAGCAGACCCGCGCGCTGCATCAGGCGACGACGCAAAGCCGCGATGCGACGTTTGCGGCTGCGCGCGCGTTGAATGCGACGCTGGAAAGCCTGCTGCCCAAGGTGGCCGCCTACAACTATGACGCGGCCAGCCTGAACTCCATTTTTGCGGCGATGCTTGGCGACGCCCAGCTGGACGAATTCCGCGATTACGCCGCGGCTGAACAGGCGTCGATGGCGGCGCAATCGCTGGTGGTCGCGTTCGAGAACGACGGCAAGCTGGACAAGGCGCATGCTGCGGCATTGCACGCCAAGCTTGATGGCCTGTACGCCACGGTGAAGGATGAAGACCGGTATTCGATGGCGCCTTTCGTGGCCGCTTTGAAGGAATTGCGCGCCGCGGCGCCGTGAGCTTTGTGAAATGACCGACAGCGTACAGGTACCCGGCTACAAACTGGTTCAGAAAATAGGCGAAGGCGGCATGGCCACGGTCTATCTGGCCGTGCAGGAGTCCCTCGACCGCGAAGTGGCGCTGAAGATCATGTCGCCAGCGCTGGCGGCGAACGAGACATTCTGCGAGCAGTTCATGAAGGAAGGCCGCATCGCGGCCAAGCTTACCCATCCGCACCTGATGACGGTGCATGACATCGGTTCGGACAACGATGTCTATTACCTCGCCAGCGAATATCTGCCGGCCGGAACCCTGCGCGACCGCATGCAACGCCTGAGCGTTGCCGATGTGCTGGAAATCGTCCGCGACGTCGCCTCCGGGCTTTCGTACGCCCACGAGATGGGCTTCGTCCATCGCGACGTGAAGCCCGGCAACATCATGTTCCGCAGCAACGGATCAGCGGTGTTGGCGGACTTCGGCATCGCCAAGGCGATCAAGTCCGTCAGCGCAGCGACCATGGCCGGCAATGCCATCGGCACGCCCGACTACATGAGTCCGGAACAGGCGCAGGCGACGCCGGTGGACGGGCGCTCGGACCTGTACAGCCTGGGCGCGGTGTTGTTCGAATGTGTGGCCGGGCACAAGCCCTACGAGGCCGGCGACGCCTATGCGGTCGCGCTGATGCACGTCACCGAGCCGGTGCCGAAGGTGCCGGAAAAACTTGCCTGGCTGCAGCCGCTGATCGACAAATCAATGGCCAAGCAACCTGCCGATCGTTTTGCCACCGGCGATGCCTTTGTTGCCGAGCTCGATCGCCTGCTGGCAGCCAATCCGCAGATGGATGCGGTTTTGCGCGAGTCGCGCAGCGCGCGTCGCCGGGCGGTGTCCGCGGCCAACGCTGCGCCTTCATCCGCAACGCCTGCGAATGCGAGGAAATGGATTTTCGTCGGCGCTGGCGTCGCCGCGGCGGTTTTGGTCGTCGCGTTGGCATGGATGGCCTGGCGTGGCAAGGGGGCAGGCCCCGTTGCACCGACCACCGCAACCAGCACGCCGATCGAAACCGCACCCGCGGTGCCGCCTCCGCCTCCAGCCGAAAGCGGCGCATCCGACGCAGCATTGGCCGCGCTGGATTTGCCGACGCTGCTTTCCCGCGGCGACGATTATTTCGACTATGGCCGGAAAAGTGGCGGCGAGAAAATGAGCTTTCCGCCGGGGGACAACGCCATCGATCTGTTCCAGGAGGCGCTCAAGCGCGATCCCGGCAACGCACGCGCGACGCAAGGCTTGCAGAAGATCGCCGCGTTCTATGCGAACGGCGCACAATCGGCGCTGAAAAACGGGCTGTATACCGGCGCCGACGTGCTGGTCGAGTCGGGCTTGCGCGCGGATCCGAAAAACGCCGCCTTGCTGCAACTCAAGGCGCAATTGGCGAAAGCCGAAGGCGGCGCGGTTAGAGGATTCTCAGCGGTCGCGGATCAGTATAACCGTTACATTGTCCGACCCGCCGCCTTCGAGCGCGGCAAGGATCAAGTGGTCGACGCATTCCTGCGCGGAAAGATCCTGGCGCGCGAGCACGGCGCCGATGTCCTTGTCGTCGACTTCCTCGGTCAATCCGTCCGAACACAACAGCACCTGCATGCCGGGCTGCAGGCTGCCGCGGATGGTTTCCACGCGCAGGCTCTCCGGGTCGGTGACGCCGAGCGCCTGGGTGACGACATTGCGATGCGGGTGCGTGCGCGCCTGTTCGTGCGTGATCGCGCCTTGTTGGATCAGTTCCTGTACGTAGGAATGGTCGCGCGAAAGCTGCTTGAGCTCGCCGTTCCACAAATACACGCGGCTATCGCCGACCCAGCAGATTTCGTATTCGTTCTCGTGCAGGCGCATGGCGGCGATCGTGGTGCCCATCGGCAACGCTTCGGCCTTGCGGCTGGAGTGCAGGATGATTTCCTCGTCGGCGCGCTGCACGGCCTGCGCCAGCGGCGCACCGGCCGTGACTTCGCGCACCATCGCGTCGCGCGCGATCGCGCTGGCGACTTCGCCGTGCTCGTGGCCGCCCATGCCGTCGGCGACCAGCCACAGGCCGAGTTCGGCGTCGGCGTAGTACGTGTCCTCGTTATGCTCGCGGCGCAAGCCGACATGGGTGCTGTGGCCGAACTCGATCATGCTGGCGATGTCATCCCCATGCGCTGGCCGCTTACGCGCGGCCGCCTGCGCGACGGCCATAGCATGCCGCGACGGCAGCGGCATGCGCAAGTAGGGCCGGCGCAGGGCGGACGCAGCATGCCCTCAGAACTCGATGCGGATGCCGAGGGAAAGCTGGTTGGAATGCGCACCCGAATAGCCGGCCACGTGTTCGTAGTACACATAGGCCGAACGTCCTTGCGCGAACACCGCGTTCAATCCGAGGCCGATGTTGAAATAGTTCGAGTCCGGTGCCTGGTCGGTCAACGAGATCGGCGTCTGCGTCGGATCGGCGAGGAAGCGCACGACCACGGTCTGCGGATCGTTGCGGAACTCGTGGTTCCATTCGACCACTGCGTTCGGCACCAGCACGCCCCAGTCGGTGCTCATGGCGTAGCTCACCCGCGCGCCCGCCACGCCGAGCATCGAATTCATCGAGCGGCTCGCTACCGACGTGCCAAGGCCCGCCCCGGCCGCGTTCGGATTGGCCATCGTCTCGCTGAAGCCGTCCAGGCTCAGGTGCGAATACACGCCGCGCAAGTAGGGACTGATGGTCCAGGCCTTGCGGTTGAAGTCCCGGCCCGCTGAAAGCGAGAAAGAATTCTGGTCCCCACTCGGCGAGGCCATTGCCGTCTCCGCGACCGTTGTCGTGCCGCCGGACAGGCTGGCGATTTGATAGGCGATATTGCGGCTCAGGTCGTAATTGAGCTTGTCGAGGATCAGCGAGCCTTCGACGTACCAGTCGCCGCGATACCAGCTGAAGTAACCGGTGAGGTTGTAGCCGTCCACGTTGGCCTTGCCGGCATTCGCATCGAAGCTCGAATTGTTCTGGTTGTAGCCGAGCGCGGCGCCGGCCACGAAGGAATCGTTGAATCGATAGTCCACGCCCGCGGTGAGCGAGGCGCTGTGGAAATCGAAACCCGGACGCACGGCCGTGGCGTCGAATCCGCCACGCTCGATCATGCCGGTGGCGAAGAAACCCCAGCGCGAGAAGTCCTTGCCCACTTCATCGCTGGTCGCCGGATCCTTGCGGAACAGATCGCCCAGCATCGCCAGCGGCAGGCCGCGGCCGTCCTGATTCAGGGTGAGTCCGCCGGCGCTGAAACCGGTGGCGCCCTGGCGCAGTTCGGCAAAGCGTGTATTGAGGTTGCCGATCTGGCCCGATTGCACGCCCTGGGCCAGGCTGCGCTGCGGCAGCGCCTTGTTGTTGAGCATGGCACTGAGCGCGCCGGATACCTGCTGCGGATCGCCGTTCGCGCCGACCACTACTTCGGAGCAGCGCTGCAGGAAATCCTGCTGCTGTGGCGTCAGCGGCACCGTCGATGTGGCGAGCGCGGGACAGGCCTTGTCGATCGCCGTGGCGACACCGATCTGCGTCGGCGACAAACCGGGCAGGTTGGCGACACCGTTGCTGAAATCGAATGTCAGCGTTGGGATGCTGGTGACGCCGTTGACTTGCGCGGAGACGGTGTAGGTGCCGGGCAGCACGACGGTGAGCGAATTCTGTGCCGTGCCGTCGGTGCCCGTCGTGGTCGTCGGATTCGCCAGCTTGCCGGTCGCGCCGGTGACATTCCACTGGATCGTCGCGCCCGGAATCGGCGTACCGCCCGACGAGGCAAGCTTGACCACAAGTGGTTGCGAAGGCTGATTCGGAACGAGATCCTGGTTGTTGCCGGAGACGATTGCGAACGTCGTGCTGCCGGCGACGATGGCGGGTGTTGCGACTGCGGTGAATGTCACGCTGCCGGCGCCGGCGACAGTCGCCTGCACGACGTTGGTTCCGGGGCTGGAGCCGAGAGTCAGGGTGTTGCTGGTCCTGCCGGTCGCGTCGGTGAGCGTCTGCGTGCTGGCGAGTGTGCCGCCGCCTTGCAGGACCGACCAGGTAACCGCTATGTTTCCGAACGCACTGGGCGATGAAGACTGGGTATTGCCACCGTTGGTTGCGCCGGAGCCGATCTGCACCACGAATGGCTGCAGGGTGGTGCCGACCGCACCGGATTGGTTATTGCCGCTGGCGGCCGAGGGGCTCGTGTTGGACGCAAGCGCGGTGGCGGTGAAATCCACGGTAACGGTGCCGATGCTGGCTTCGACCGTCACCGGCCCCGGCGTGCTGCCGTAAACAAAATTGATCGTCGCCTGACCGTTGGCGTCGGTTTGCGAGGACGCGGCGCTCAACGAGGCCTGGCCGCTTATGACCTTCCAGTTGACGGTTTGCCCGGCGGCAGTGCCGGCCTGCACCACGAGCGGTGCGCTGGCGGCGGTGCCGATCACACCGGATTGGTTGTCGCCGGAAATCTTCTGCAAGCTGCTCGAAGTGGGCGTAATGGTCAGGTGAAAGCGCTGGATCCTCCCGTCCGAGCAGTTCTGGCAAAACGCGGTCACCACGACCGGCCCCGGGGTGGCGCCAAGATCGATCGATACCGAAGCGGTCTGCCCGGCCGTCGTCGTCTGCGAGTACGTGGTTGCGTGATTCGCGCTGAAAGTCGCCGTTCCGCTTTCGATTTTCCAATCCAGTGGATACGTGAACGGTCCGTCGAAACCCAGCGGCGTGGGAACCGTCTGTACCGTCAATGGGACCGGCAACGTGGAATTGGGCGGCCCGCTTTGACCGTCTCCGCCGACCACGGACATTTGCAGATACGGTGGAGGCGGCTTCAGTGTTTCGTTGAATGTCAGCGATTGCGTGCCGCTGCCGCAGCCGGTGCAGATGACCTGCACCACGACTGACCCCGCCGTCGAGCCCACGGTGAGGGAACGGCTGTAGGTCTGGCTCGGGATGACTCCGTAGTCAAATTCGTCGGTGGCACCCGAACTGAAAGTGACATCGCCCTTGAGGACTTTCCATTCAAGGCTGGTCACATACGAGGAGCCCGAAAAATTCACCGACAACGCACTGCTGAAGCCATAGTTGGCGTAGCCGACTTGTCCGTCGCCACCGGCGATGTGCATGGTCGTTTGCGCCAGCGCCCAGCCGGGCACGGCGCAGATCGCGGTTACCGCCAACGCGGCCTTCACCAATCCACCACAAAGCTTGCCCCACAATGCGGACATCGACGTTTTCATACCCGCCTCCCCGAAACAGTCCTATACTTGAGTATAAACGCAAAAGCGAGCAACCGGCTTGCTGTGGGATGAGGAAATCGACATGACGATCAAGAGTCGAAACACGGCTTTGCCGGTTGTCCGCGCGCTGCCGGCTTGCGCCGCAATGCTGCTGGTCGCCCTCGCCGGCGCGTTCGCTCCCTGCGCTCCGGCGGGAGCCACCGTCACTACCCGCAATCCCGAAGATCTCCTCATCGTCGACTGCCTGCTGCCGGGCCAGGTGCGCAAGCTCGGCCGCGCGGCCACCTACATGAGTGCGCGCCGGCCGATTCGCACCACGCAGGCCGATTGCGAAATCCGCGGCGGCGAATATGTCTCCTACGACCGGGCCAACTACCAGACCGCGCTCAAGGTCTGGATGGGGCAGGCCGAGTCCGGCGATGCCGAAGCGCAGAACTACGTCGGCGAGATTTATCTGAAAGGTCTTGGGACCGAGCCTGACTACGCCAAGGCGCGCGAATGGTTCGAGAAAGCCTCTGCACAGGGCGACAAGCGCGCGCGCATCAACCTGGGTTACCTCTACGAGCAGGGCCTGGGCGTGCCCACGGACATCGCCAAGGCGTTGAACCTGTACGGCGAGGCCTCCGGCGTCGACAATGACAAGCTGGTGTTTGCATCCACCGTCACCGCGCAGGTGCAGGCAGCGAAGAACGAATCGGCGGCGCTGCGCGAACAGCTGAGCGCTGAACAGCAGAAATCCACGCAGTTGCGTGCGCAAGTCGGCAAGCTGCAATCCGAGCTGCAACAAAAGCAGCAGAACTACCAGAAATCGCAGGGCGAGCTCGATAGCGTGCGGAAAAAACTCGACGCGGAACAGGCGCGTGCGGGCATCGACAAGAATCCGGATTTCGTCAAGCTGGAAAACGAAACGCAGTCGCGTGAGAAGGATCTGGCCGTACAACGCGATGCGCTGAAGGTGCAACAGGATTCCAGCGCCAAGCAGCTCGCCGACGCCGAAGACCAGATTGCCAAGCTCAAGGCGCGCGAGCAGGAATTGCTGGCGCGGCAGTCCTCGCCCGACAACGATCAGGCCCTCACCGCACTGCGCGCATCGGCTTCGCAGATGGATACGGCGTTGCGCGAAAGCCGCGAACGCATGCAACTCGTGCAGAAGCAGATGGCGCAGAACGACCAGCAACGCCAGGAAGCGCAGGCGAAGTTCGACCAGGCACGCGCGCAACTCGCGCTCGAGCATGCGCAGAACGAGAGCTCGAAGCAATTGCTCAAGCTGATGGAAGCGCAGTTGTCCGAAAAGCGCCAGGAACTTGCCAGCCAACGTACGCAGATGGCGAGCCTGCAAAGCCAGATCGACGGCGCCAAGTACGCTTCGCTGCCGCCGGGATTCGCCACGGCCAGCCTGACCGGCGATTTGCGCGTGGAAATCCTGCAGCCGTCGCTTGCCGTCACGCGCGGCTTGAACAAGCCAGCGGCATCCGTGCCGCCCGCGCAGAACGGCATCGACGTGGTCGGACGCGTGCAGGCACCGGCGGGCCTGACTTCGGTCACGCTGAATGGCCAGACCGTGGCGGTCGGTGCGGGCGGCTTGTTCAAGACCCACGTGGCATTGGCGGGTGGCAACGACACCGCGGTGCGCGTCGCCGCATCCGACAAGACCGGAGGCGAGGCGGTGCTCGACTTCATGCTCCTGCCGGGACCGGGCGGCAAGGCCGTGCGCGAGGCGGCGCCGAGCGGGCAGTCGCTGCCATCCGGCGTGCGCCTGGGCAAGTATTACGCGCTGATCATCGGCAACGACAGTTACGCCGCATTCCCGGCGTTGGGCAGCGCCACTGAAGATGCCAAGGCGGTGGCCGGCGTGCTGCAATCGCGCTATGGCTACGACGTCAAGTTGCTCGCGAACGCGAACCGGTTCGAGATCCTGTCCGCGCTCAACGACATGCGCGAAGCGTTGACCGACAAGGACAACCTGCTCGTGTACTACGCCGGACACGGCGAAATCGATGCCTCGCGGCAAGGCTACTGGCTGCCGGTGGACGCACAGCTCAACCAGCCCAACAGCTGGATATCGAACCGCGCGATCAGCGACATCCTCACGACCATGCAGGCGCGACATGTGCTGGTGATCGCCGACTCGTGCTATTCGGGCACGATGACGCGCTCGGCGCTCGCCACGTTCGGTGGTGGCATGACCGACAACGTCTGGGGCGACTGGGTCAAGGCGATGACGGCCGGACGTTCGCGCACGGCACTGACCTCGGGCGGCGTGCAGCCGGTCGCGGACGCGGCGAGCAAGGGTGGGCACTCGCTGTTCGCGACGGCGTTGCTGACCGTGCTGCGCGACAACAACAAGTTGCTCACCGGACAGGAACTGTTCCGCGAAATCGCCGGCGGCATGGCGTTGCGCAGTGTGAACGCCGGCCTGCAGCAGGCCCCGGAATACGCGCCGATCCAGTTCGCCGGGCACGAAGCGGGTGAATTCTTCCTGATGCCGGAAAACGGCGGGCGCAAGACCGCCGCGCTGGCCAAGTCGCGCGACGACGGCGTTTAAGCGCGCCGCGATTTCGCCGGTCGTACCGTCGAGGCGGCACGCTTGGCCGCCTTGCCGATGCCGACCAGCACGCTTTTGACGGCGCCCAGCGACCATGCCGCGATGCGGCGCTCGTCGACACCGGTGAACGCGCGCAGCGCATCCGGCATGCCGGTGATGGACGCCTGTGGCAGGCGCGCCGCCGCCTGTGCGCGCTTGCCGATCGCGTAGGTCACGGATGTGTTCGCCAGCGCGGAGGACACGATGGCGGCGATCGGCATGGTGCGACGCGCCACCAAACCACCGGCGCGACGCAACAGCCGATGCAACAGGCCGCGGCCGAGCGCGTCGCCGGCCAGGCTCGCGCCCATTCCAAAAAATTGCACGTTGTCCACAAGTGTATTTTGCAGCACAGCCGGCAGGTTAAGGTCGTAAAGGCGGAATGTATCCTCGACGAGTTCGCGCTGGGTCGTTGCCAGCATCTCCACGTCGATGATTTCGCCGAACACCACGGACAGCACCTTGCCGAGCCCGGGCAGGGATTCCGCCGCCGCCGTGCATGCGCCGATCGTGGCGGCGCGCACGCACTTGCGGCGCAACAGGACGAGAAACGCGGCAGCATGCGGGTCTGCGGTGCGTGCCGGTCGGCGAATCGCCACGATTTCACGGCTGCGCACGACGAGGGACTTCATGCGTGCATGCTAACAGCATGAAGGCGCATCGGTTATCCTGCGCACCTTTGGAACCGCACATGCCGTTGCTCGAACACCACGACACCATCCGCGCCGTCGCATGGAACGATGGCGCGTTGCGCCTGCTCGACCAGCGCCGTTTGCCATTCGTCGAAACCTGGCTGGATTGCGGCAGCGCGAACGACGTTGCCGCCGCGATTCGCGACCTGGCCGTGCGCGGCGCGCCGGCCATCGGCATTGCCGCGGCCTGGGGTGTGGTGCTGGCGGCGCGCCAAGGCGCCGACCTGGACGTGGCGATCGCCCACCTGCGCGCGGCGCGGCCTACGGCGGTGAACCTGATGTGGGCGCTGGATCGCATGCGTGCGCGCATCGCGGCGGGCGCCGATGCCGATTCACTGGAGAGCGATGCGCTGGAGCGCGAGGCGCAGGCGATCCAGGCCGAGGACCTCGCCGCGAACCGGCGCATGGGCGAGCTCGGCGCCGCGCTGATTGCGCCGGGTTCGGCAGTGCTCACGCATTGCAATACTGGTTCGCTCGCCACGGCCGGATTCGGCACGGCGCTGGGCGTGATCCGCGCCGGCTTCGCCACCGGAAAAATTGCGCACGTATACGCAGGCGAGACGCGGCCCTGGCTGCAGGGTGCGCGCCTGACGATCTGGGAACTGCTGCGCGATGGCATCCCGGCCAAGCTCATCGCCGATTCGGCGGCAGCGCATTTGATGAAGTCGGGTGTCGTACAGTGGGTGATCGTCGGCGCCGACCGCATCGCCGCGAATGGCGATACCGCGAACAAGATCGGCACTTACCAGCTCGCCATCGTCGCGCGTCATCACGGCGTCAAATTCATGGTCGTGGCGCCGTCGTCGAGCGTCGACATGCAGACCACGACCGGCGACGACATCGACATCGAGCTGCGTGATCCCGCTGAATTGTTCGGCGTCGGTGGACAACGCACCGTCGTCGAAGGTGCGCAGGCCTGGAATCCGGTGTTCGACGTGACGCCGCATGAATTGATCGACGCCATCGTGACCGAGCGCGGCGTGATCGAACGCCCGAATCGCGAGCGCATGCGCGCCGTGTTCGGCGCATGAAATCGCACCTGCGCCGGTTGGCGATCTTCAGCCTCGTCGGCGTGGTCGGTTTCGTCGTCGATGCCGGCGTATTGCAATTGCTCGTGCTCGGCCTGGCCTGGGATCGCTACAGCGGACGTTTGATCTCGTTCCTGTTCGCGGCCACGGCGACCTGGCTGCTCAACCGGCGCTACACGTTCCGCGGCCCGCGCAAGCATTCGCTCGGCGTGGAATGGGCGCGCTACATCCTCGCCATGAGCGGCGGATTCGCGTGCAATTTCGCCGCGTATTCGGCGCTCGTATACTTTTTCGACGTCGACCGGCAGTGGCTGATCCTGGCCGTCGCCGCCGGTTCCGTAGCCGGATTGGGTGTGAATTACACGGCCTCGCATTACTGGGTTTACCGGCACCATCGGCGACCCGCGGCCGGCACTGGCGACAGTGCTGGAAATTGACCGCACGAAACGGCTATTCCGGTCAGTAAAATCAAGGCTTTGCATGGCACTGCCGGGTGCCGGATTGTGGTAGAATTTCACGGTTGGAAAACACCCTCTCCGGGTCCGCGCAAAGCGGGCCCAGAACCCCGAAAATTCCAGGGAAAAAACCTCAATGGCGGAGCTGGCCAAAGAAGTCATTCGCGTCAATATCGAAGACGAAATGCGGCAAAGTTACCTCGATTACGCGATGAGCGTGATCGTCGGCCGCGCCCTCCCGGACGTGCGTGATGGCCTGAAGCCTGTGCATCGACGCGTGCTGTTCGGCATGTACGAAGCGAACAACGTCTGGAACCGCGCCTATGTGAAGTGCGCACGCATCGTCGGCGACGTGATGGGTAAATTCCATCCGCACGGCGACTCGTCGATCTACGACGCGCTCGTGCGCATGGCCCAGGATTTCTCGCTGCGCTATCCGCTCGTCGACGGCCAGGGCAACTTCGGTTCCGTCGACGGCGACAACGCCGCGGCGATGCGCTACACCGAGTGCCGGCTTGAGCGCCTGGCCTCCGACCTGCTCGCCGATATCGACAAGGAAACCGTCGACTTCCAGCCGAACTACGACGAGAAGGAATTCGAACCCTCGGTGCTGCCCACGCGCGTGCCGAACCTGCTCGTCAATGGCTCGGCCGGCATCGCGGTCGGCATGGCGACGAACGTGCCGCCGCATAACCTGGGCGAAATCGTCGATGCGACGATCGCGGTGATCGACAATCCGGAAATTTCCTTCGAGGAATTGCTGCGCCTGGTGCCGGGCCCGGATTTTCCGACCCACGGCATCATCAATGGCGCGGCGGGCATCGTCGAGGCCTACAAGACCGGTCGCGGTCGCATCTACGTGCGCGCCAAGGCAGACATCGAAACCGACGACAATGGCCGCGAGACAATCATCGTCACCGAGCTGCCGTACCAGGTGAACAAGAAGCGCCTGATCGAAGCGATCGCCGAACTGCACAAGGAAAAGAAGATCGAGGGCATCTCGGAGTTGCGCGACGAGTCCGACAAGGATGGCCTGCGCATCGTCTTCGAAGTGCGCAAGGACACCATGGCCGACGTCCTGCTGAACAACCTGTACCAGCAGACCCAGATGCAGGTGACGTTCGGCATCAACATGGTCGCGCTGGTCGACGGCCGGCCACAGTTGCTCACACTGAAACAAATCCTCGAAGCCTTCGTGCGCCATCGCCGCGAGGTGGTGACGCGGCGCACGCTGTTCGAATTGCGCGAGGCGCGCAAGCGTGCGCACGTGCTCGAGGGCCTTACCGTAGCGCTCGCCAACATCGACGAGATGATCGAACTGATCAAGACCTCCGCGTCCGGCGAAGTCGCCAAGGAACGCATGCTGGCGAAAAAATGGGATGCGGGACTGGTACGCACGCTGCTCGCCGCGGCGGGCGCGGACGCGTCCAAACCCGAAGACCTGTCGCCTGGCGTCGGCCTGTCCGACGCGGGTTATCAGCTGTCCGAAATCCAGGCGCAGCAGATCCTGGACATGCGCCTGGCCAAGCTCACCGGACTGGAGCAGGAAAAGCTCACCGACGAGTACAAGGAACTCCTCGGCACGATCCAGGGCCTGCTCGCCATCCTGATGGATGCGGACAAGCTGCTTGCGGTGATCCGCGAGGAACTGGCGCAGATCAAGGCGCAGTACGGCGATGCGCGCCGCACCGTGATCCAGGCCAGCCAGGAAGATCTCGACGTGCTCGACTTGATCGCGGCCGAGGACGTGGTCGTGACGCTGTCGCACGCCGGCTATGCCAAGCGCCAGCCGGTGACGATCTATCGTGCGCAGCGCCGCGGCGGCAAGGGCCGCTCGGCGACGAACATGAAGGAAGAGGATTTCGTCGAGCGCCTGTGGATCGCGAACACGCACGACACGCTGCTTGCGTTCACCAGTGCCGGACGCGTGCTGTGGCTCAAGGTGTACCAGATTCCCGACGCCGGTCCCGGCGCGCGCGGCAAGCCCATCGTCAACCTGCTGCCACTGGATGAAGGCGAAGCCGTGCAGGCGATTTTGCCGGTGCGGGAGTTCCCGGACAATCGTTATGTGTTCTTCGCCACGCGCAAGGGCACGGTCAAGAAGACGCCGCTGTCGGATTATTCGCGGCCGCGTTCGAACGGCATTCGCGCGATCGACATCGAGGACGGCGACGGCCTCGTCGACGTGTCCATCACCGACGGAGCGCGCGACATATTCCTGTTCGCGAGCAACGGCAAGGCCGTGCGCTTCGCCGAAGCCGAAGTACGTCCGATGGGGCGCACCGCGCACGGCGTGCGCGGCATACGCCTGAGCGAAGACGTACATGTCGTGTCGATGATCGTCGCCGAAGGCGCGGGCGCGATTCTGGAGGGGATATCCTGACGGCGACCGCGCGCGGCTACGGCAAGCGCACCGAACTGACCGAGTACCCGCGCAAGGGCCGCGGCACGCAGGGCGTGATCGCGATCCAGTGTTCGGATCGCAATGGCGCGCTGGTCGGCGCGGTGCAGCTCGACGACGCACACGAACTCATGCTGATCTCCAACCAGGGCACGCTGGTGCGCACGCGCGCCGCCGAGGTTGCGCGCGTGGGACGCAACACGCAGGGCGTGACCCTGATCCGCCTGCCGCAGGAAGAAGCGCTCGTCGGCGTCGTGCGCGTGGAAGCGCTCAACGGCGACGACGAAGGCGACGCTGCAGCGGAAGAGGCGCCGCAGCCAACGGCGTGAGTGTCCGCCTTCCGACGAACCCGGAAGGCGTAAACTTTACTCCAGTGCCGCAAGCATCGAGTCGGCGCTGGACACCTTGAATTCACCCGGCGCCTCGATGTGGAGTTGCTTGACCACGCCGTCCTCGGCATAGAGCGCGAAACGCTTGCCGCGCATGCCGAGGCCGAACGCGGCGCCATCCATTTCCAGGCCGAGCGATTTGGAGAACGTGCCGTTGCCGTCGGCGAGCATGCGCAGGTTCTCCGGCACTTTCTGGTTCTTTGCCCAGGCATCCATCACGAACGCATCGTTGACCGCAAGGCAGGCCACGTCGATGCCCTTGTTCGTGAACTTCGCGAGATTTTCCACGTAGCCTGGCAGGTGCTTGGCCGAGCAGGTCGGCGTGAACGCACCGGGCACGGAAAACAGCACCACGTTCTTGCCCTTGAAGATTTCGTCCGTGTTGATCGCCTGCACGCCGTCCTTGAGGTAGTTGAGCGTGGCGCTGGGAATGCGGTCGCCGACCTTGATCGTCATGGGCTGTGCCTTCGATGGTGGGGAAGTCCCCATGATAGCGGCACCACGGCGTTGGCGACACCCTTGAAAGCAGCCGGCGTGGCCCTATCTTCGCGACATTCGGGCCAACGGTGCCCGCCATACTTGGAGACATGACATGACGATCGTGCGTTATGCGCCGTGGGCGCAAGGCAACCGCTTCCAGGCCGAACTGAAGAACGTGTTCGACAACTTTTTCGGCGAATCCAACACCGACCAGTCCAGCGTTGTTACCAGCCAGTGGACGCCGCGCGTGGACATTCGCGAAGAGGACAAGCGCTTCGTGATCCTCGCCGACATTCCCGGCGTGGAGCCCAGGGACATCGAGGTGAGCATGGACAAGGGCGTGCTTTCGATCAAGGGCGAGCGCAAGTCGGAAATCCACGAGGACAACGGCAAATGCGACGCGCGTAGAACGTTCGTACGGCGCCTTCCACCGGCGTTTCGCGCTGCCCGACAGCGCCGATGCCGACGGCATCAGCGCGAGCGGCAAGCATGGCGTGCTGGAAATCTCGATTCCGAAAAAAGCCGAGACCACGCCGCGCAAGATCGAAATCAAACACTGAGCGGTTGATTGACGAACAAGACCCGCGGTTGTCTGGCGCAACCGCGGATTTTTGTGTTCAGACGGGGCGTGCGCTTCGACTTCGCATGCCCTGCGCGCGTAGTCTATCCTGAGCTTGTCGAAGGACTCAGCGCGAACGGAGTGACCGACCATGCAATTCAAGGATTACTACGACACTCTCGGCGTCAAGCCCGCCGCGAGTGAAGCGGAGATCAAGTCCGCCTACCGCAAGCTCGCGCGCAAGTATCACCCGGACGTGAGCAAGGAAGCCGGTGCCGAGGAAAAATTCAAGGGCGTGAACGAAGCCTACGAGGCGCTCAAGGATCCGGCCAAGCGCCGCGCCTACGATCAATTGCGCGCGCAAGGGTACCGGCCCGGCGAGGAGTTTCATCCGCCGCCGAACTTCGGCGACGGCCAGGGATTCGATTTCTCCGATCTCGACGAAGGCGGATTTTCCGACTTCTTCGAATCCCTGTTCGGGCAAGCTCACGGGCGCGGTGGCCGTGGTGGACAGGCACGCCCGCGGCGCGGACGCGACATGCAGGCGCGCATCGAGATTCCGCTGGCGACCGCCTACAGCGGCGGTCGCGAACGCATCACGCTGCGCGATGGGGGCGGCGAACGCACGCTGGAAGTGAAGATTCCGGCAGGGATTTTGCCCGGCCAGCAGATTCGCCTCGGCGGACAGGGTTCGCCCGGCACGCACGGCGCGTCGGCAGGCGACCTGATGTTGGAAGTCGCGGTGCAAGAGGATTCGCGTTTCCGCCTCGAAGGCCGCGACGTGCACTACACCTTGGCATTGCCGCCGTGGCAGGCCGCGCTGGGCGCAACGGTCACGGTGCCGACCCTGGGCGGTGAGGTCGAACTGAAGATTCCGGCGGGTTCGGACAGCGGCAAGCGCATGCGTCTGCGCGGGCGCGGCATGCCCGGCGCCACGCCCGGCGATCAATACGTCACGTTGCAGATTCACGCGCCGCCGGCGCACACCGACGCGCAGCGCAAATTCTACGAACAGATGGCAAAAGCGTTCGCCTGATCCGACCGGATCAAGCAGCAGGCAAAAGCTTGTTGATCGTTTCGACAAGTTCGCCTTCGCTCACCGGCTTGGTAACGTAGGCCTTGGCGCCCTGGCGTATGCCCCAGACGCGATCGGTCTCCTGATCCTTGGTCGTGACCAGCACGATCGGGATATGGCTGGTCTTGGCATCCTTGGAAATGGTGCGCGTGGCCTGAAATCCGTTCAGGTTGGGCATGACCACGTCCATCAGGATGAGATCGGGAACCTCGCGTTTGGCCGCTTCCACGCCCGCCAACCGTCCTCGGCCGTGACGACTTGATGTCCCAGCTTTTCGACGATGCGTTTCAGGCCGACGAGCTGCGACGGCGAATCGTCCACGATCAGAATACGCGCCATGATTTTCCCGTTCCTTCCTTTCCCGCTCGTGCGGGCACCGCATTCTAAGGCGCTGCGCGACGAAATTTCCAGCGCGATTCTGCGATAAAAAAAATCTTCTTGCATTCCAGATTGTTGACGCGTTTTCTTGATCGGGAATCGAGATCGATTTCGGGTCAAATCTTGACCACGGTGCGGCCGAAGGAGCCGCCCGCCAGCATGATGTCGAACACGCCGGGCAATCGGGTCAGGTCGACTTCGCGCGTGGCAATGCGTTCCAGATGCGCCGGTTTCCAGTCTGAGCCCAGGTGTGCCCAGATATCGTCGCGGATGTCGCGTGCGGTTCCCGCAGACGCGATGCCGAGCAGGCTCAGGCCGCGGATGATGAAGGGCATCACCGTGGTTTGCAGTTCCGCGGCGGCGGCGAGGCCGCAGCTGGCGATATTGCCGTAGGGTTTGATCACGCGGGTCAGGCCCGAGAGCATGTCGCCGCCGACGTTGTCGATGGCGCCGGCCCAATGCGCCGATTCAAGCGGACGCTGGCCCCAGTACAAATCCTTGCGCGAGATGCATTGCCTCGCGCCGAGCGCGATCAGGTCGTCGAAGCGCTCGAGCTTGCCGCTGATCGCGTGCACGTCGAAGCCGGCGCGGGTCAGGATGTCGATCGCGAGAGAACCAACACCGCCGGTCGCGCCAGTGACAACGATAGGGCCCATCTCCGGGTTGGCCGTTGCGCCGCATCTGGTACAGCGACAGCGCAGCGGTGAAACCCGCGGTGCCGACGATCATGGATTCGCGCAAGGTCAGTCCGCCCGGTAACGGAATCGTCCATTTCGATTCGAGGCGCGCGTACTCTGCATAGCCGCCATCGCGCGTTTCGGACAGGCCACAACCGGTGCACAGTACTTCGTCGCCTTCCTTGAATTGCGGATCGTTCGATGCGGCCACGTAACCCGCCACATCGATACCGCCGTTAAGCACCGGTTCGCGCAGGATCTTGCCCTTGCCGGTGCCGGCCAGCGCATCCTTGTAGTTGACGGACGAATACGCAACCTTGATCAGCACCTCGCCCGGAGAAAGCGTTCTCGCGCATCATCTCGAGCCGGCGCGATAGGGCTTTTCCTTCGGCGTGGATGCGGAAGGCGGAAAAGGTCGATTCCATCGCGGCTCCTCAATTGGCCTTGTGGATCGCCCGCTTGTCCACCGACATCGCGGCTTCGTGCACGGCTTCTGACAAGGTCGGATGCGCGTGGACGATGCGCGCGAGGTCTTCCGCCGCGCCGTTGAAATACATCGCGACGACGGATTCGGCGAAAGTTCGGAAACTTCCGGGCCGACGATGTGCACGCCGAGGATGCGGTCGGTTTCCGCATGGGCAATCACCTTCACCAAGCCGGCGGTTTCGTTCATCGCCACGGCGCGGCCGATGGCGGCGAACGGGAACGTTCCGGTCTTGTACGGGATGCCGTCGTCCTTGCAGTTGCTCTTCGGTCTTGCCGACCCAGGCGATTTCCGGTTCGGTGTAGATGACCCAGGGGATGGTGTCGTAGTTGACGTGGCCGGCTTTGCCGGCGATGAGTTCGGCGACGGCGATGCCTTCCTCGGAGCCCTTGTGCGCGAGCATCGGCCCGCGCACGCAGTCGCCGACCGCCCAGACGCCGTCGACGCCGGTCCAGCAGTGTTCGTCCACGACGATGCGGCCGCGTTCGTCGAGCTTGACGCCGGTGCCGTCGGCCGAGCAGGCCGTCGGTGTAGGCGCGACGGCCGACGGCGACGAGCAGCTTGTCGACGATGAGCTTCTTCTCGCCGTCCTTGCTCGGCGTAGGTGAGCTGCACTTCGTTGCCCTTGACCTCGGCCTTCGGAGAGTTTGGCGCCGAGCTCGATCTTGAGGCCTTGCTTGGTCAGTTCCTGGTGCGGCCTTGGCGACTTCGCGCATCGGCCGTGCCCAGGAAGTCGGGTAACGCTTCGATGATCGTCACGTCGCTGCCGAGGCGCTTCCACACGCTGCCGAGTTCGAGGCCGATGACGCCGGCGCCGATCACGCCGAGGCGCCTGGGCACCGCATCGAAGGCCAGCGCGCCGGCGTTGTCGACGATGGTCTTGCCATCGAACTTCGCGAACGGGAGTTCGATCGGCGCGGAACCAGTCGCGATGATGACGTTGGTGCCGACTGATCGTCTGCTTGCTGCCGTCGGCAGCGGTCATCTCGACCTGGCGATCCGTTGAGCAGCCGGGCCTGCCGGCAAACGGCGTGATCTTGTTGCCCTTGAACAGCATGGCCGACGCCGCCGGTGAACTGTTTGACGATCTTGTCCTTGCGGCCGACGCATCGTCTTGACGTCGATCGTGGCGTCCGTCGGCAGTGATGCCGTGAACGCCGAAGTGATGGGTGAGGTTCCAGAACTGCTTGGACGAATCGAGCAGCGCCTTGGACGGGATGCAGCCGACGTTGAGACAGGTGCCGCCAAGCGCAGCCTTGCTGTCTTTGCCGATCCACGCGTCGACGCAGGCGGCCTTCGAGGCCGAGTTGCGCGGCGCGGATCGCGGCGTGATAGCCGGCGGGGCCGGCACCGATGACGATGACGTCGAATTTTGTTCTGCCATGGGGAGCGATTCCCTTAGCGTGGCCCGGGCGCTTACATGCCCAGCAGCATGCCGCTGCGGATTCTCGAGTTATTCTTGATCGTCGACGAGGAACAGTACCGCGTCCTTGCCGTCGATGATGCGATGGTCGTAGCTGATCGCCACGTACATCATCGGCGCGGGCGATCACTTGTCCGTTCTTCGACGATCGGCGCGCTCCTTGATCGTGTGCATGCCCAGGATCGCGCTTTGCGGTGGATTGACGATGGGCGTGGAGAACAGCGATCCGAAGGTGCCGCCGTTGGTGATCGTGAACGTGCCGCCCTGCAGGTCCTCGAGCTTGAGTCCGCCTTCGCGCGCGGCCTTGGCGATAGGCGCGCGATGGCTTTTTCGATGTCGGCGAAGCTCATGGCCTGCGCGTCGCGCAGCACCGGCGTGACCAGGCCCTTGTCGGTGGAAACGGCGACGGGAGATGTCCTGATAGCCGTGATAGATGACGTCGTTGCCGTCGACCGAGGCGTTGACGATGGGATGGCGCTTGAGCGCCTCGCAGGCGGCCTTGACGAAGAAGCTCATGTAGCCGAGCTTGATGCCGTTGGCCTTCTCGAAAGCTTCGCCCGAGCTCCTTGCGCATCGTCGCGACCTTGGCCAGGTTGATCTCGTTGAACGAGGTCAGCATGGCGATGGAGTTCTTCGACTGCATCAGGCGCTCGGCGATGCTTGGCGCGCATGCGCGTCATCGGCACGCGTTCTTCCGGGCGCGACGCCCGGCGTCGGCGCGGCGGCGGGCGAGGGCGCCTTCGCAGCCGGCGCGGCGGCGGCAGCCGCCACCGGTGCGCATGAAATTGACGAGGTCTTCTTTGGTCACCTGGCCGGCGCACGCCGCTGCCGGCGACCTTGGTCGGGATCGATCTTGTTCTCGGTCGCAACGCGCTGGCCGGCCGGCGAGAGATTCGCCGCGGCGCGCGACTCGGTGCGGGTGCTGCGGAGTGCCGCCGGCAGGGCCGGCGCTGCTTTCGCCGGGGCGGGGGCGGCGGCTGGAGCCGCGCCGCGACGGCGCCTTCCTCGATCACGGCGAGCAACTGCCGCTGGTGACAGTGGCGCCGGTCTGCTGCTTGATTTCCTTGAGCACGCCGTCGGCCGGCGCCGGCACTTCCAGCACCACCTTGTCGGTTTCCAGATCGACCAGGTTTTCGTCGCGCCGGATGGCGTCGCCCGGCTTCTTGTGCCAGCTCGCGATGGTTGCGTCGCTGACGGATTCGGGCAGTACCGGAACTTTGACTTCGAGTGCCATGAGAGGTCCTGTGAATCGTCAGTGGATTGACTGCGTTCAATCGGCGGCCTGCTGCGGCCGGCGGCCAACGCCTGCTCGACCAGGGCGGCTTGTTCGGCGACGTGGGTGGGCAGGTGTCCCGCGGCCGGAGCGGGCGAACGCATGCGGCCAGCGTAGTGCAGCGAGTGTTCGTCGGTGAGGCAGGCGACGCAGGTGGTGCTGGATCTGGTACCACGCGCCCTGGTTCATGGGCTCTTCCTGACACCAGACGATTTCCTTCGCCGCCGGGTACTTGGCCAGTTCCGCCTTCACTTCGGTGCGCGGGAACGGATACAACTGCTCCATCCGGATGATGGCCACGTCGCTCGAGGTTGCGCTTGGCCGCGTCCTCGACGAGATCGTAATAGACCTTGCCGCGAACACAGCACGACGCGGCGCACCTTCTGGCCGGGCTTGGCGGTGCTATCGGGGATCACGAGCTGGAAGCCGCCGTTCGCGAGATCGTCCAGCGACGACACCGCGAGCTTGTGGCGCAACAGGATTTGGGCGTGAGCACGATCAGCGGCTTGCGGCAGTCGCGCAGCATCTGCCGGCGCAGCATGTGGAACATCTGCGCGGGCGTGGTCGGCACGCAGACCTGCATGTTCTGCAGCGCGCACAGTTGCAGGTAGCGTTCGAGCCGTGCCGAGGAATGTTCCGGGCCCTGGCCTTCGTAGCCGTGCGGCAGGAACAGGGCGAGCCCGCACAGGCGGTCCCACTTCGCCTCGCCGGCGGCGATGAACTGGTCGATGACGACCTGCGCGCCGTTGGCGAAGTCGCCGAACTGGCCTTCCCAGATCGTGAGCGTGTGCGGATCGGCGGTCGTGTAGCCGTATTCGAACGCCATCACCGCTTCTTCGCTGAGCAGCGAATCGATGACGTGCACGTTCGCGTCCTTGCGTACGCCCGCGAGCGGCACGTGGATCCGGCCGGTCTTCTGGTCGTGCAGTTCGGCATGGCGATGGAAGAACGTGCCGCGGCCGGAATCCTGGCCGACCAGGCGCAGGTCGTAGCCGTCGTCGATGATCGTGGCATAGGCCAGGTTCTCGGCGAAGCCCCAGTCCATCGGATGCTTGCCCGCCGCCATCGCCACGCGATCGGCATAGATCTTCGCCACGCGCGGATGCAGCACCAGATCCGGCGGCAAGGTGAGGATCTTTTCGTTGAGCGTTTCGAGCTTGTGCTTTCGCCACGCCGGTCTTTACGGCTTGGTCGAGCTCGCGCCGATATGCGTCGTCCAATCGACCGCAAAGGCGTCCTTGAATGCCGGTGGTCGATGTTGGCGATTTCCTGGCCGGCTTCGAGCTTGGCGCGGTAGGCGTCGACGAGCTTCTGCGCATCGCCATCGGCGAAGACGCCGTCGGCAACGAGTTGCTTCGCATACAGTTCGCGCGCGGTCGGTCGCGCGCGGATGATCTGGTACATCAGCGGCTGCGTCGCGGCCGGCTCGTCGGCTTCGTTGTGGCCGTGGCGGCGGTAGCAGACCAGGTCGATACCACGTCGCGCTTGAACGTGGCGCGGAAATCGAAGGCCAGACGCGCGCAGAACACCACCGCTTCCGGATCGTCGCCGTTCACGTGCAGCACCGGCGCGTTGACCATCTTGGCGACGTCGGTGCAGTACAGCGTCGAGCGCGCATCGTGCGGATCGGAGGTGGTGAAGCCGATCTGGTTGTTGACCACGATGTGGATCGAACCGCCGACGCCAAAGCCGCGCGCCTGCGACATGTTGAGCAGTTCCATGTTGACGCCTTGGCCCGCGAGCGCGGCGTCGCCATGGATCAGCACCGGCAGACTTGTTCGCGGTTCGTGTCCTTGCGCCGCGTCTGGCGCGCGCGCACCGAACCGGCCACCACCGGGTTGACGATTTCCAGGTGCGAGGGATTGAAGGCGAGCGCCAGGTGCATGGTTGGCCGGCGGTTTTACGTCGGCGGAAAAGCCCATGTGGTACTTCACGTCGCCCGAGTGCGCCGGATCGTCGACATGTTCGAACTTGCCCTCGAATTCGGCGAAAAGTTTTTGCGGCGCCTTGCCGAGGGTGTTGACCAGCACGTTCAGGCGTCCGCGATGCGCCATGCCGATGACCATGTCGCGCACGCCGTCTTCGCCGCCGCGGCGCACGATTTCGTCGAGCAGCGGAATCAGGCTGTCGCCGCCTTCCAGCGAAAAGCGTTTCTGGCCGACGTACTTGGTGTGCAGTAGCGCTCCAGACCTTCGGCTTGAGTCAGCAATTCCAGCGTGTGCTTGCGCTCGTCCGCGGACAAGCCGAACTGTCCGGCCGCGGCTTCGAGGCGCTCGTGCACCCAGCGCCGCTGCTCGGTATGGCTGATGTGCATGAACTCCGCGCCGATGGACGTCGCGTAAGTCGCTTTAAGGCGCGCGATCAGGTCTTTGAGCTTGAGTTTTGCGGACCGGCAATCGCGCCGGTGGCGAATCGGTTTCCATGTCCGCGGGGCGAGGCCGTGGAAAGCGGGATCGAGATCCGGCGCCGGCAGCTTCTGCGCCATGCCGAGCGGATCGAGATCGGCGGCCAGATGCCCGCGCGAGCGGAATGCCGTGACGAGTTTCAGCACCGCCGCCTGCTTTGCGCATGTGCGTCGGAAGCGGGCGCGGCGGCAGAAGGCGACGGATGGCCGTTGCGCTGCTGTGCCGCCTCGATGCGCGCGATCGCATCGGAATGCGGCACGTCGCCGGCCTGGCGGCCCTTGAAGGTATCGAAATAGGCGCGCCATTCCGGCGCACCGCGTTGGCGTCGCGCAGCCAGGTTTCGTACAGGGATTCGATGAATCCGGCATTGCTGCCGGAAAGCTGGGACGATGCCGCAAATTGCTGGATAAGACTTGGCTCACGCTGTCCTGCCGGGATCGAAAACGGCATCCGCGGCGCGCGGACGCACGAACCGAGAATTATACGCAAATAAGGGCGGATGTTGCGATGCGAAGAGCGCTTACAGACTCAATTGCCGCAAATCCTCGCTGGAGCTCCGCGCGTTCCCAGACCTGATTGAAATATTCCAGCAGCTGGGCGTGGCGGCCGGGCGCGTAGTTCACCGCCTCGCCCTCGAAACGCGTGGCGAGCGTGCGGAAGTAGTAGCCGGAAGCGTCGTTGAGCAGGAACGCGCTCGGATACTGCAGGTCGTTGTCCTCGACCGGTGTGCGCAGCGCGAACACGCTGGTCAGGCGCTGCGCGAGCGCAATCAGGCGATGGCCATGCGCGACGACGGTGCGCGGGTCCTGGATGATGATGCGGATACTCGCGCCGCGGCCGGAAACTGCCACGCGCTTGAGCGCTTCCAGGGCCGGTTCGTTTTCGAACAGGATAGGGTCGAGGTCGCGGGTGTAGATGCACAGCTCGTGGCGCGCCGCTTCGATGAGGCGCAAGGTTTCGCCGGCCGCGTCCTCGCGCGACCCGATCGCGACGACGCGCCGTTCGGGCCGGGGCGAGATCAGCCGCGGCGGCGGCACGGCCAGCGGCTCCAGTTCGCGGCGCATGTTGAAGTGCTTGATCGCGCATTCCTCGAATTCGTCGCCGTATTTGACGAAGCCGAATTTCTCGTAGAACGGCACCGCGTGGCTCTGCGCGTGCATTTCCAGTTCGCGATAGCCGAGCGCGCGCGCCTGTTCGATCAACAGATTGAGGATCGCCTCGCCGACCCGGCGGCCGCGCCAGTCGGCCAGCACGGCCATGCGACCGACCTTGCGTTCGGGCGTCAGCCGACCGGTGCCGATGGGATTGCCAGCGTCGTCGCGCGCGAGCACATGGCGCGAAACGGCGTCGAGGTCGTCCCATTCGTCCTCGCGCGGCACGTTCTGGCCGACGATGAAAACCTGTTCGCGTACCGCGCGGCAGGCGTCGCGTTCGGCCTCGTTGTTCCAGTCGACGGGGGCGACGGTGAAGTCGGTGGGGATCATGGGTGAATTCTACATATTCCCGTTCGTGTTGAGCGTAGCTCGCGCCGCGAGCGAAGTCGAAACATGGCCCTTCGACTTCGGCGCTCCGCGCCTACGCTCAGGGCGAACGGATCAAACGCAAATGCCCGGTGTTGACCAGCGCGGCAAGCGTCGCGTGCGTCGCCCGAGCCCATGCGTGCGAGCGCTGCGCCGCGGGTTCGCGCTGCGCGCACAGTGCTCCGCCAGGGCGACCGAACAGTCGAAACGTTCTCCGGCGACGAACAGTAACGCACCGCGGCCATGGCGCGTCCACGCAAACCGGCTGAACGGATTGCGCAGCAGGCGCGCGCCCGGCAGTTTCGCGGCCAGTTTTGCCGGCGTCAACGGACGCGCCGCGGGCAGCGCCGAATGCCCGGAACGATAGCGCGTGATGAACCCGCCGAACCAGCGCAACAATGTTGCATTGTCCACATTGTAAAAATGCGGTATGGCGGTGCGCACGCGTGCGAGCGCTGCGACGTCGATTTCGCCGGCATCGCGCGCTGGGTGCAAGTCCGGATCTGTAAAGCGAGCTTCATCGCCCAGCGGCTCGGCCAGGAATTCGGCGAAATCCAGCAGCAATTCGGCTTGCGATGGTGCGCGCATGCCGATGGAGAATGTCGTGCAATTACCGACGGCAGTGCCTTCGTGCGGCACGCCGGGCGGCAGATAGAGCGCATCGCCGGGTTCGAGTAACCAGTCGTGGGTCGGCGCGAATTCGCGCAGCAGTTTCAGTTCGGCGTCGTCGCGGAAAGCTTTCGGCGCACGCGGGTCGGCGCTGATCGCCAGCGCCGCTGGCCCATGCCCTGGATGAGGAAGACGTCATATTGGTCGACGTGTGCGCCGACGCCGCCGCCGTCGACCGCGTAGCTCACCATCATGTCGTCGACGCGCCAGCTCGGGATGAAGGCGAAATCATCGAGCAGCGCCGCCACGTCCATGTCCCACTTGTCGACGTCCTGCACCAGCAGGGTCCAGTGCGTCTTCGGCAGCTTTGCAAAATCGGATTCCGCGAACGGGCCGTTGCGCAGCGTCCAGCGATCGCGCTTGTCGTCGTGAAAGACGATGCGCGCCAGCGCCGTGTCCTCGCAGGCGAGGCCGGCCAGATCATCGGGAGATATCGCCTTGTGGACATGTGGAAATCCGCCGCGGATCAGCAATGGCCGCTTTTGCCAGTAATCGCGCAGGAAACGCGCCGGCGACATGCCGAGTGGCTGTTTAGGCGTGGCGCGAACCTCGATGGCGGGTGCACGCGCTGGCTGCCGGGTCATGCAGCCAGTCGCCGCTTCGGTTCCGCGTCGTGCTTGAGCCGGGTGCCGACCTTGGCGATGGCATCGAGCGCGGGCAGCAGTTCGTGGCCCAGTTCGGTCAGCTCGTATTCGGCGGAGGGCGGCGAGGTATCCAGCAGGCGGCGCAGGATCAGGCCGCGCGCCTCGAGTTCGCGCAGTCGTGCGAGAGCACGCGCGCGGAAATGCGAGGAATGTCATGGCGCAGTTCGCCAAAGCGGCGCGCGCCGCCGCGCAGGTACCAGATCACATTCGGAGCCCAGGCGCCGCGCAGCAGGTCCATGCACATGCTCAGCGGACATTGCGGCGGCGGCATCACTTTGCTTTTGCGCAGAGGGAGTCCCATGTCAGTTCTCGGTTATGGCGGAGTGAGCGAGTAACCATCCGGTTACCACATTCTATCAGTAATCCACGGATATATGGTATCAGAAAGTAACTAGATAATGCTAGGATACCGACTGTCGCCGGCAATCCGGCGCATCGTTCCCCCAACCACACAAAGGATGGAAGCCATGAAACTGTATTATTCCCCCGGCGCCTGCTCGCTTTCCCCGCACATCGTGGCGCACGAACTCGGCCTGCCGCTGACCCTGGAAAAGGTCGACACCAAGGCCAAGCGCACCGAAACCGGTCGCGACTTCTGGCAGATCAATCCGAAGGGCTATGTGCCCGCACTGGAACTGGACAACGGCGAAGTGCTGACCGAAGGCCCGGCGATCGTGCAGTACCTGGCCGACCTGAAGGGCAACACGCGCTGGCTCCGGCCAACGGCACGCTGGCGCGCGCACGCCTGCAGGAGATGCTCAACTACATCACCAGCGAAATCCACAAGAGCTACAGCCCGCTATTCAGCGACGCCACGCCTGAGGCCACGCGCATCGAGCGCATGGCGTATCTGCACAAGCGCTATGACTTCATCGAGAAGATTCTGGCGAAGCAGCCGTGGCTGCTGGGCGAACACTTCACCGTGGCGGACGCCTACCTGTTCACGGTCACGCGCTGGGCCGACTTACGTGAAGCTGGATCTGTCCGCGTTCCCGAACCTGCAGGCGTTCCAGAAGCGCGTCGCGCAGCGTCCGGCGGCAGATGCCGCGCTACATGCCGAGGGCCTGATCAAGCACAAGGCGGCGGCGTAAGACCCACGTGCGAAAGAGCCGGGCGGAGCGATCCGCCCGGCGCTTCCTCAGATTCGTCCGGCCAGCCTGGCCGCCAATCCCGTGTACGTCGCCGGCGTCAGCGCCGAGCAAACGTGCTTTGGCATCCGCCGGCAACGCCAAGCCTTCGATGAACGCGCGCATGCGATTCGCGCGTGATGCCCTGTCCGCGCGTCAGCGCCTTCAACTGTTCGTAAGGTTCGGGCAGGCCATAGCGACGCATCACCGTCTGCACGGCTTCGGCGAGGACTTCCCAGTTCGCGTCGAGGTCGGCGGCGAGGCGTTCGGGATTGGCGTTGAGCTTGGCAGGCCGCGCAACAATGATTCCAGCGCAATCTGGGTGTGGCCGAACGCGGTGCCAACCGCGCGCAGCACGGTGGAGTCGGTCAGGTCGCGTTGCCAGCGGCTGATCGGCAGTTTTTCCGCAAAGTGTGCAAAGCAGGGAATTGGCCACACCGAAGTTGCCCTCGGCGTTTTCGAAATCGATGGGATTGACCTTGTGCGGCATGGTGCAGGAGCCGACTTCGCCGGGCTTGAGCGCCTGCTTGAAGTAGCCGAGCGAGATATAGCCCCAGACGTCGCGGCGCGAAGTCGACCAGGATGATATTGCCGCGGCGGATCGCGTCGCACAATTCGGCGATGCCGTCGTGCGGCTCGATCTGCGTCGTGTACGGATTCCACGCGAGTCCGAGTGATTCGACGAAGCGCCTGGCCAACATCGGCCAGTCCACTTCGGGACAGGCGACGACGTGGGCGTTGTAATTGCCGACCGCGCCGTTGATCTTGCCGGTGAGTTCCACGGCGGCGATCTGCTGGCGCTGGCGATCCAGGCGCGCAATCGACGTTGGCGATTTCCTTGCCGAGCGTCGTAGGGCTGGCGGTCTGCCCGTGCGTGCGCGACAGCATGGCTTGTCCGGCCAGCGCATGCGCCATCTGGCGCAGCGTGTGGATGAGCTTGTCCAACATCGGCATGAGCACGGCTTCGCGCGCATCGCGCAGCATGAGCGCATAGGCGAGGTTGTTGATGTCCTCGCTGGTGCAGGCGAAGTGGACGAATTCCTTCGCCCTGGCCAGATCGGCGTGGTCTGCCGATCCTTTCCTTGATGAAGTATTCGACTGCCTTGACGTCGTGGTTCGTCGTCGCCTCGATGGCCTTGATGCGCTCGGCATCCTGCAACGAAAAGCCGTCGGCCAGCGTCAGCAGGAATTGGCGCGCGCCGGCGTTCAGGGCGCCGAGTTCGGCGATGGCTTGCTCCCCGGCCAGCGCCAGCAGCCATTGGATCTCGACGCGCACGCGGCGCTGCATCAGGCCGAACTCGCTGAAGATGGGTCGCAGCGCTTCCACCTTGGCGGCGTAGCGGCCATCCAGCGGCGACAAGGCGGTAAGCGGTGTGGGCTGCATGGCGGGTTCGCGGGCCGGGAAACGCGAATGATACACCGGGAGGTTATAATCGCCGGCCTCATCCTGACTTGGTTGCACGGAGTTTTTGATGGCCGATTTCCGCATCGAGCGCGACAGCATGGGCGAGTTGAAAGTCCCGGCCGCCGCGCTGTGGGGCGCGCAGACGCAGCGCGCGGTGGACAATTTCCCGATTTCCGGGTTGACCATGCCGCGCCAATTCATCCGCGCGCTGGGCCTGATCAAGTCCGCCGCCGCGCAGGCGAACGCAGACCTGGGGCATCTGTCCAAAGCGAAGGCGAAGGCGATCCGCAAACAGTCCGAGCGCGTGGCCGCCGGCGAATTCGACGCGCAGTTTCCCATCGACGTGTTCCAGACCGGCTCGGGCACATCCAGCAACATGAATGCGAACGAGGTGATCGCGCACCTGTGCGCGGCTGGCCGGTACCAAGGTGCATCCGAACGACGACGTCAACAACGGGCAGTCGTCGAACGACGTGATCCCGACCGCGGTGCACGTGAGCGCGGCGTTGACCGTGTCCGAACAACTGCTGCCGGCGCTGGCGCATCTGAAGAAGACCCTCGACAAGCGCGCGAAAGAATTGGCCAAGGTCGCCAAGACCGGGCGCACGCACCTGATGGACGCCATGCCGGTCACGTTCGGACAGGAATTGTCCGGTTGGTCGGCGCAGATCGGCTCCGGCATCGAGCGCCTGAACGACGCCCTCAAGCGCGTGCGCCGCCTGCCGCAGGGCGGCACTGCGGTCGGCACGGGCATCAATGCGGATGCACAGCTCGGCCCGGCCATCTGCAAGGAACTGACGAAACTGACCGGCGTGAAATTCGAATCCGCCGGCAATTTCTTCGAAGGCATGTCCTCGCAGGACGCGGCGGTGGAATTGTCCGGCCAGTTGAAGACGCTGGCGTGTTCGCTGATGAAAATCGCGAACGACCTGCGCTGGATGAATTCGGGTCCCTTGGCGGGCCTGGGCGAGATCGAGCTGCCGGCCCTGCAGCCGGGCTCGTCGATCATGCCGGGCAAGGTCAACCCGGTGATTCCTGAGGCGATGGCGATGGTCTGCGCGCAGGTCATCGGCAATGACGCGACGATCACGATCGCCGGCCAGTCCGGCAATTTCCAGCTCAACGTGATGCTGCCGGTGGTGGCATTGAACTTGCTTCAAAGTATCGAAATTCTGGCGAACGCCTCGCGTCTGCTCGCGGACAAGTCCATCGCCGGATTCAAGGTGCGCCAGGACAAGATCCGCGAGGCGTTGGACAAGAATCCGATCCTGGTCACGGCGCTGAATGCCGTGATCGGCTACGACAAGGGCGCGGCCACGGCCAAGCAGGCATACAAGCAGGGCCGGCCGATCCTCGACGTGGCGCTGGAAACCACGGGTCTGCCGAAGGCGAAACTGAAGGATCTGCTCGACCCGATGGCGCTGACCAAGGGCGGCGTGCACGGGGGTTCGTCTGGAGGGTGACGTGCCGAACGGCACATGCGCACGATTCTAGCGCTGGCAGACTCGCAAACCGTTTTTTCACAGGGTGTTGGAGACCTAACATGTACAAATTTATACCTTTGGCGGCGTTGCTTTTCGCCGGCGCGGCGCTTGGCCAGCAGGTCGACGTCAGCGGCAAGGACTTTCTGTCCGGTGCGGGCGACGCCAAGCTCGCGGGAATTGCGCAACAGGCCGCAGCGGCCGGCAAGTCGCTGGAAGTCACGGCGCCGGACTACTGGCAGGCCAAGGTGGCGGCGAAGCTGCACGCGGGCGCCGCGGATGTGGCGGTCAAGTCCAACAACGGCTTTTTCGAGAACGTGCTGGTGAAGGTCGTCGACGCGACGCCAGCCAAGGCGGCCGCACCGACGCCGGACGCGCAGGCGGAGAAGATCGCCGCTGAAAAGGTCGCTACACAAAGAGCCGCGGAAGAAAAGACGGCGCAGGAAAAGGCCGCTGCCGAGAAAGCCGCCGCTGAACGCGCCGCCGCACAGGCCGCTGCCGCGAAAGCCGCCGCGGACAAGGCGGCAGCCGAAAAAGCCGCCGCCGAGAAAGCCGCGGCAGACAAAGCGGCTGCGGAGAAAGCCGCCGCCGAGAAGGCGGCAGCCGAGAAGGCCGCCGCGGAAAAAGCCGCCGCCGACAAGCGCGAAGCGGCGCGTAACACGATGCTGAAGAATCTCAACGAAGGCCGTCCCGCCGAAGGCGATTTGCAGGTAGGCAAGCTGCAGGTCGGGGACGTGGTTTACGTCGATGGCGATCTGCGTGGCATCGTGCGCCGCAGCAGCTCACGCCTGCAGTTCTTCTGGCTGCAGGGCGACTTGAATCTGGATCGTGTCGAACTGTCGCCGAACGGCGAGGGCCGCTACAAGGTGCTGCGTGCTATCGACCCGGGTGCAACGCCGGTATTGCGCACGCGCGGCGGCGGTACGTTTGCCGCCGGAGTTCCGGCGGATGGTTCAACGGCACGGAACTCGCTTCAGGACCAATACGCGGATGGCCGCACCGTTACCGACTCGCTCAAGCCTGCGGATTTGCGCCAGGGCGACACGATTTATACCGGTCACGGTGCTGCGCTGGTGGTGCGGCGTGTGGGTGGGCAACTCGCCCGTTATTGGCTCGTGGGCTCGCTGGATCTTGGCCAGATCGGCGTGCAGAGCCAGGGTGGGAACGTCTACAAGGTGCTGTCCGACACCATCAAGTGATGTAACGCGCACAGTCCGCCGCAGTGGCGGCCTGTGCGACTATCTACAGTCGTTCACTTCGTGCGCGGCTATCGTCGCGTAGGGCTTGAATTGCGGTAATGCCGCGGCGAGGTCGTCTTGTGCTTGCGTCAATGCTTGCACATCCGCACAGACGCGATTGGCGGCGCCTTCGACTTTTGCCGCGCTCGCATTCACCTTCGCATCGATCGAATCCGGATCACCCGAGGCCAGGCCCACGGCAACGCTGGCGATGGCGGTGGCCGCCGTGGAGGCTCCGGCGGCGCCCGTCTTGATGGCGTCGTTGCGTAGCGCCACGGCGTTCGCGAAATAGCGCGCGGCGATTTGTGCCTGCGCCGCATTGATGGTCACCGGCGTGCCGGCAATGCTCAGGGTGCCGGACGCGCTCACGATCACGTCGGCACGCCCCGGCGCATGCACGGCGACGTGAGTGTCGTCGAGTACGCTCAGATGCTGGAATTCTGAATCGCTGTGGCCGCACGCGGTGGTTGCGGCGCACAGTGCGAGCAGGATCGACATTTTCAGACGGATCATGGTCGGGTCCTCGTTGGATCAGGCGTAAGCCTCGACGCGCGAGCGGCGCAGCCAGATCGCCGCCGCAATCATTACCGCGCCGACAGCGACGCCGATCAGGAAATTCGGCGAGGCGAACTGGTCGGCGATGGAGCCGAACGACAGCAGGTTGCTCAGGGCGATGCCGGGGTCGGCCTTGGCGTGCTCGAGCGCGCGCAGGCTGTCGAGATTGATCCAGCTTTCCGGAATCAGGCTGAGCAGCAGGCGGCCGACGATGTGCCGCCAGAACCAGCCGCTTTGCAACGAAAACGACTGCATTAGTTGCATCCAGGAAATCATTACGCCGGCGACGATCGGCAGCATCACGGCCCACAGGAACGGCTTGGAGCGCGCGTAACTCGAGCACAGCAGCAGCCAACCCATCGTCGGCAACGCCCACAGCGCGTTGACCGGGATCAGCACGGCGAGCTTTACCCACATCGCGATGAGGTGCGTCGGCGACCACAGGTACGGCAGGGCGTTGATGCCGTGGATGGCGGCATAAAGCGTCATGAGGATCAGAAAGCCCAGTTGCAGCGCGATCATGCCGAGCACCGCCAGCGCGGGCGCGAGGACGAGTCCCGCCGTCACTTTGGCGAGCACCGTCTGCGTGTCCGACAGCGGCAGCGATTTCCAGAACAGCACGCTGCGGTCGGCGCGGTCGTTGTACAGTGCGCCGAGCGCGTAGAAGAACACGACCACGAACAGGGCGATGCGGATCGGCATGCCCATCGTGATCAGGCCGACGTCGAGCGCGCCCTGGAATTTCGCCATCGCGTCGGCATCGATGTGGCTCGTCAGTTGATCGATATGGATGCCGTTCAAGGTGAAGCCATTTCGGTGCGCGGTGAATTCGGCGGTGATCAGGCCCATCGCCATGAAGGCCAGCATGACCAGCGCGATGATCAGCGGCGTCCACAGGAATCCGCCGCGGTGTTCCCAGTATTCGCGCTTGACCTGCCAGAGGAATTTGCCGGTTGGGGTGATCGAGTTATGGGCGGTGTTCATGCGTACGTTCCTTTCATGGTCGCGACGAACAAGTCCGCAACGCTCGGTTTATGCAGTTCGCCGAGTTCGGCCAGGCGCGCCTTGTCGATGCCGTCGAACAGGAAGATGGATTTGCCGAAGATCTGGCGCTCGTACAGCGGCGTGAGCGCGCGCGCGGCATCGGCCTTGTCCGGATTGACCATGACCTCGGCGAAGCGCTCGCCGACGTCGTCCATGGTCGCGTCGAGCACGATCCTGCCTTCCTTGATGAACAGCAGGTCGGTGAGGATGTGTTCGATCTCTTCGATCTGGTGCGTGGTCACGAGGATGGTCTTCTGTTCGTCGAAGTAATCGCCGAGCAGGTTGTTGTAGAACTCCTTGCGATACAGGATGTCCAGGCCCAGGGTCGGCTCGTCGAGGATAAGCAGCTTGGCGTCGATCGCCATGACCAGGGCCAGGTGCAACTGCACGATCATGCCCTTGGACAACTCACGCACGCGCTGGGTCGGCTTGATCTTGGTGCGGGCGAGGAGTTTTTCGCACTTCTCGCGCGAGAAACGCGGATGCACGCCGCCGACGAAATCCACCGCGTCACCGACGCGCAGCCAGCGTGGCAGCACGGCCACGTCGGCGATGAAGCACACCTGCTGCATGAGCTCAGTGCGGTGCGTGCGCGGATCGAGGCCGAGCACCGACAATTGACCGTCGAATTCGGCCAGCCCGAGGATGGCCTTCAGCGCCGTGGTCTTGCCGGCGCCGTTCGGCCCGACCAGGCCCACGATGCGGCCGGGCTGGATGTCCAGGTTCACGTTGTCCAGCGCGACCGTGTTGCCGTAGCGCTTGGACAGTCCTTTTGCCTGCACGACGGCAGTCATGATTTTTCTCCGGTAGTTGCGGCGTTCTTGATGAGAGTGGCCAGATCCAGGTTCATGCGCTGGATGCGCGCGAACAGTGCCGGCCATTCCTCGCGCAGGAAGTGTTCGCGTTCGGATTTCATCAGCGTCGCGCGCGCGCCATCGGTCACGTACATGCCCAGCCCCCTGCGTTTTTCCACGAGTTGTTCGTCCACGAGTTCCTGGTATCCCTTCGAAACGGTGATCGGGTTGAGCTGGAAATCGGCCGCGACCTGGCGCACCGAGGGCAGGGCGTCGCCGGGTTTGAGCACGCCGTCCAGGATCATCGCCACCACGCGGTCGCGCAGTTGGCGGTAGATCGGCGCGTTGTCGTTCCAAACGATGCTCATGCTCATTCCTTGCCGATCCGCGGCAGAACCTTGCCGAAAGAATAGTAGGGCATGTCTATGCTCAGTCCCGTGCAGCGACGTCGAGAGTGGAACTGGCGGGCAGATCGGGCAGCGCCACTTCGATGACGAAGCGGGCCGGATTCTGCTTTGGTATGGCAGCGGCAGCCAGATCGGCCGCTGTCGGATGCACGTGGATCGTCGGCAGCATCACCGGTTCGGATATCGCGCTACGCGCCGATTTGGCGATGGTCGCGGCAGGGGTGGCCGCCTGCGCGGTATGTCCACCATGATTGGTGAAAACGGCGGCGGTCAGCATCAGGCCGGTGGCGACCGCTACGGCGGCGCGGATCAGCAGTGCTTGCAGGTACATGGTTGTCTCCCGTCCAGTGATTTGACGTACTAGTGATGTATGTAAGTATAACACCTAGGCGAGACTTGTCAAGCAACTTTCCGCATAAAACTTCATTCAGGAAAGTCGGGGTGCCAGCTTTGCACAGAAAAGCGATAAAAAACAGCAAGATGCAGTATCTACCGGAGTGCCGGTCAAGTTTCACGCTCCAGCGCTTCGTGGGCGGAGAGCCATTGTTCTTCAAGCTTTGCGAGCTCGGCCGATAGCGCTGACGCCTGTCGCGTCAGCCCTTGAAGCTGCGCGGACTGGCTTCCGTCGTAGAGGGCCGGGTCGGCCAGTGCGGAATCGGTCTGGCGTTTGTCGGCTTCGACCTGGGCGATGCGCTTTTCGAGGCGCTGCGCCTCCTGCTGCAGTGTCGTCAGGCGCGCACGTTCGTCCGCATTGGCGCGGCGTGCGTCGCGACGCTTGTTGCCGGATGCGGGCTTCTCGGGCGTCGTCGCAGTCGTGTTTGCGGCACGCAACACCTGGCGTGCGTAGTCGTCCAGATCGCCGTCGTAGGGCGCAACGCGTCCCGCGCCGACGTGGAGCAGCGTGTCGCAGCAGGCGCGGATCAGGGCACGGTCGTGCGCGACCAGCACCACGGCGCCGGAAAAATCGTTCAGCGCCTCGGTCAATGCCTCGCGCATGTCGAGGTCGAGGTGGTTGGTCGGTTCGTCCAGCAGCAACAGGTTAGGCCGCTGGAAAACCGTCAGCGCGAGGCACAGCCGCGCCTTCTCGCCGCCGGAAAATGGCGCCACCGGTTCCAGCGCTCGCTCGCCCGCGAAACCGAAGCCGCCGAGGAAATCGCGCGCGGCCTTTTCGCCGAGCGCGGGATCCAGGCGCAGCAAGTGCGCCACCGCGGATGCGGATGAATCCAGTTGTTCGAGCTGGTGCTGGGCGAAGTAGCCGATGGCCAGATCCTTTGCCGCGATGCGTTCGCCGGCCAGTGGCGCGATTTGCCCGGCCAGCAATTTCACCAGTGTGGATTTGCCCGCGCCGTTGGCGCCGAGCAGGGCGATGCGATCGCCGGGGGCGAGAATCAGCGTGATGTCGTCGAGGACATGGCGCTCGCCGTAACCGGCGGCGGCGTCGTCGAGCTTGAGCAGCGGCGCGGGCAAGCGTGCGGGTTCGCGGAATTCGAACTGGATCGTCGAGGCGGCGCGCACCGGCGCGATCTCGACCATGCGCTCTAGCGCCTTGATGCGGCTTTGCGCCTGCCGCGCCTTGGTCGCCTTGGCGCGGAAGCGGTCGACGAAGTGTTGCAGGTGCGCGCGTTCGCGTTGCTGCTTTTCGAAGGCGGCGGACTTTGCTGCGTCAGTTGCTCGGCGCGCTTGCGCTCGTAGCCGGTCAGGTCGCCCGTGAACAGGTCCGCGCGGCGCTCGGCGATGGCCAGCACATGGGTGACGACGGCATCGAGGAACTCGCGGTCGTGCGAGATCAGCAGCAAGGTACCCGGATACCGCGCCAGCCAGTCCTGCAGCCACAGCACGGCATCGAGATCGAGGTGATTGGTTGGCTCGTCGAGCAGGAGCAGGTCGGAGCGGCACATCAGCGCCTGCGCGAGGTTCAAACGCATGCGCCAGCCGCCGGAAAATTCCGCGACGCGGCGGTTTTCGTCGCCGGCGGCGAAGCCCAGGCCATGCAGCAAGGCACCGGCTCGCGCGGGCGCCGCGTAGCCGCCGATCGTGTGCAGGCGTTCGTGCAAGTGCGCGATGCGCATGCCGTCGTGGGCGTCTTCGGCGGCGACCAGGTCGCGCTCGATAGCGCGCAGTTCGGCGTCGCCGTCCAGCACATAGTCGAGCGCGGTGGATTCCAGCGCCGGGACTTCCTGGCGCACCCAAGCCATCGACCAGTTGGCCGGACGCTCGAAATGTCCGGCGTCCGGCGCCAATTCACCGGCGACCAGGGCCAGAAGGCTTGATTTTCCGGCGCCGTTGCGGCCAGTGATGCCCACGCGCCAGCCGGCGTGCAGGGCCAGGTCGACGTTTTCGAGCAGAACCTGCGGCCCACGGCGCAGGGTGAGGTTATCGAAGCGAATCATCCGTGAATTTTAACGCATGGGCCGGGAACCCTGCCGGCCGGATGCAGTCCAAGCCGAACCTGTTTGCCTTCGGCGGTCCGGAACCGCACAATACGCGGCCCATTACGATTTTTCAGGCTTGCCGCGAGATCGGCAATACCATCCATCCAGGAGCACACATGACGAAGTTTTTGCGCAAGTCCCTGACCGCCGCGGCCGTCGCCGCGGCGCTCGCCGCCGGTTCCGCCAGCGCTGCCGACACCAAGCCGGCCGCCCAGGCTGCGCATGCCGCCCCCGCGGCTGCCGCTGCGCCCGCGGTCGACAAGGCCGCCATCGACGCCAAGTTCAAGGGCGACAAGAAGGCCGAGTACAGCTACATGGTCGGCATGGACGTGGGTCGCGGCCTGAGCTCGATCAAGGAAGACATCGACATCAATGTCGTGATCAAGGCGCTGGAAGCCACGCTCAAGGGCGAGAAGACCACGCTGACCGAACCCGAAGCGCTGGCCGTGCGCCAGGACTTCATGGAAAAGCTGCGCGGCGAGCAGCAGGCCAAGATGAAGGCTGGAAGCCGAAAAGAACCAGAAGGCAGGGGACGAGTTCCTCGCCAAGAACAAGGCCAAGAAGGGCGTGAAGGTCACCGCCTCCGGCCTGCAATACGAAGTGGTCAAGCAAGGCACCGGCCCGAAGCCGGTCAAGACCGACAGCGTCACCGTGAACTATGTCGGCACCAAGATCGACGGCACCGAATTCGACAGCTCGATCAAGCGCGGCCAGCCGGCCAAGTTCCCGCTCGCGAACGTGATCCCGGGTTGGACCGAAGGCCTGCAGTTGATGCCGGTCGGTTCGGAATACAAGTTCTTCATCCCGGCCAAGCTGGCCTATGGCGAACACGGCCCGCCGCAGATCGGCCCGGACGCGACGCTGGTCTTCGACGTCACCCTGATCAGCATCGACAAGCCGGAAGCAGACCGCTCCGGCAGCGCCGAAGAAGGACTGATCCAAGTTCCGCATCGGCAGCGAAAAGGCGCGGGAAACCGCGCCTTTTTCGTTTCCGCGGCTTGGTACAATGCGCGTTCTTCCAAGCGCGCCGGGAATTGCGATGCGGATAACCCTGTTCGGTACCGGTTACGTGGGCCTGGTGACGGGGACCTGTCTGGCCGAGGTTGGCAACGACGTCGTCTGCGTCGACGTGGACGCGGCCAAGATCGCGGACCTGGAACGCGGCAAGATGCCGATCTACGAGCCGGGCCTGGCCGAACTCGTCGAGTCCAACCGCGCTGCCGGACGCCTGAAATTCACCACCGATGCCGCGCACGGGATCGCCCATGGCCAGATGCTGTTCATCGCCGTCGGCACGCCGCCGGACGAGGACGGCAGCGCGGACCTGTCGCACGTGCTCACGGTAGCGCGCACGATCGGCGCGCACATCGACGGCTATCGCGTGGTCGTGAACAAGTCCACCGTTCCCGGTCGGCACCGCTGACCGCGTCCGCGCGGCAATTGCGGGCGAATTGTCGCGACGCGGCGCGAAGCACGAATTCGATGTCGTTTCCAATCCGGAATTCCTGAAAGAAGGCGACGCGGTCAAGGATTGCATGCGTCCGGATCGCATCGTGGTGGGTTCGAACAGTCGCACGTGCGATCGAACAGTTGAAGGCCTTGTACGCGCCGTTCAACCGCAACCACGAACGCATCGTGCTGATGGACGCGCGCTCGGCCGAGCTGACCAAGTACGCGGCGAACGCGATGCTGGCGACGAAGATCAGCTTCATGAACGAGATGGCGAACATCGCCGAGCGCGTCGGCGCCGACATCGAGCTCGTGCGCCACGGCATCGGCTCGGATCCGCGCATCGGGTATTCCTTCATCTATCCCGGTGCCGGCTACGGCGGTTCGTGTTTCCCGAAGGACGTGCAGGCGCTGGAGCGCATCGCGCGCAGCCATGGCTACGAGGCGCGCGTGCTCGATGCGGTGGAAACCGTCAACCGCAACCAGAAGGAAAAACTCTTCGAACTGCTGAACCGGCATTTCGCCGGCAAGCTTGCCGGCATGACCGTCGCGCTGTGGGGACTTGCGTTCAAGCCGAACACTGACGACATGCGCGAAGCGCCGAGCCGGCGTTTGCTCGAGCAGCTCTGGTCCGCCGGTGCGAAAGTGCGTGCGTTCGATCCGGAAGCGCGCGACGAAGCGCAGCGCCTGTACGGCAAGCGCGCCGACCTCGTGCTCTGCGAAGAAATGTACGCCACGCTGGAAGGCGCCGACGCGCTGATCGTGGTCACCGAATGGAAGGCGTTCTGGAGCCCGGATTTCACGCGCATCAAATCCGCCTTGCGCACGCCTGCTGTGTTCGATGGGCGCAACATCTACGAGCCCGCCGCCGTCGAAGCTGCGGGCATTGCCTACTACGGCATCGGCCGTGGCCGCAGTCTGCGCGACGTGGCCGGGCGTTCATGAGTTTTTCGCTGCACATCCAGGATGCGCGCATCGGCGTGATCGGGCTGGGTTATGTCGGCCTGCCGCTGGCCGTGGCGCTCGGCCGCGAATTTCCCACCCTGGGCTACGACCGCAATCCCGCGCGCGTGGTCGAACTCGGTGCTGGGCGCGACTCCACGGGTGAGACGGATGCGGCGGAACTGGCTTCCGCGAAAAGGCTGCGCTACAGCGCGGACTCGGCGGTGTTGAAGGACTGCAATGTCTACATCGTCGCCGTGCCGACGCCGGTAACGCCGCACAAGATGCCGGACCTGTCGCCGCTCGTGTCCGCGAGCGAAACCATAGCCGCGGCGCTCAAGCGCGGCGACGTGGTGATCTACGAATCCACCGTGTATCCGGGCGCGACGGAAGAAGTCTGCGTGCCGGTGCTCGAACGCGTGTCGGGCCTGAAATTCAACAGCGATTTCTTCGTCGGCTACAGCCCGGAACGGATCAATCCCGGCGACCGGCAGCGGCGCCTGCCGGATATCGTCAAGGTCACCTCGGGTTCGACGCCGGAAGCGGCGGATTTCGTCGACGCGCTGTACCGGCGCATCGTGCGCGCCGGCACGCATCGCGCGCCGAGCATCCGCGTGGCCGAAGCGGCCAAGGCCATCGAGAACACGCAGCGCGACGTCAATATCGCACTCGTCAACGAACTCGCGCTGATCTTCGCCAAGCTCGGCATCGATACCGAGGCCGTGCTCGAAGCGGCCGGCACGAAATGGAATTTCCTCAAGTTCCGCCCCGGCCTCGTCGGCGGCCATTGCATCGGCGTCGATCCGTATTACCTGATCCACAAGGCCAGCGAGGCGCGACACTATCCCGAGTTGATCAGCGCCGCACGGCGCATCAACGAGGGCATGAGCGCGCACGTCGCTGCGCAAATCCTGCGCCTGATGGCGCTCAAGCGCATCGATGTGGTCGGCAGCCGCATCCTCGTGCTCGGCATCACGTTCAAGGAAGACTGCCCCGATCTGCGCAACACGCGCGTGCGCGAAATCGTCGACGAACTGCGTGCCTGCCATGCGCAGGTCGACGTGTTCGATCCGTGGGCGGACAAGGACGAATGCGAGCGTGAATGCGCTATCCGTCCCATCGACGCGCCGACGGTGCAGACTTACGACGCGATCGTGCTTGCTGTCGCGCATCGGCAGTTCCGCGAACTTGGTGCTGCCGGCGTGCGCGCGTTCGCCAAGCCGAATGCAGTGATCTACGACGTGAAATACCTGTTGCCGGTCGATGCCGCCGATGGGCGTTTGTGAGATGAGCTCGTCGCTCGAAGAACGCCTGACGGAACTGGAAACGCGCATCGCGTTCCTGGACCAGACCGTGCAGTCGCTGGATGCGACGGTCGCCGCGCAAGATCGACTCCTGCTGGAATTGCAGCGCGAGATCGCGCAGTTCCGCGGCGAACTGGGACGGGTGAATGCGGCACTGGCTCAGGATGCGCAGGACGAGCCACCACCACCGCATTACTGAACGCTGCCATGTCCGAGTCCCTGCGTGACCAATTGCTGAAGGCCGGATTCGTCAAGAAGTCCGCGGAAAAGCCGAAGCCGGCCGTTGACGGCAGGCCCAGGGCTTATACGCCTGCCAAGCCGCAGCCGCCGCAGCGCAATGAAGCGGAAATCGACCTCGCGCGCGCCTACGCGCAGCGCGCCAACATCGAGCGCAACGAGCGCGAGCAGGCGCAGCGCGAGGCCGAGCGCATCGCGCGCGAGAAGAAAGAACGCAAGCAGAAGCTGACGACTTTGCTCGCGGGCAAATCACTGAATTCTGCGGATGCCGACGTACCCCGCCATTTTCCGCATGGCAACAAGATTCGCCGCATCTATTGCACCAAGGAACAACTCGAAAAACTCAACCACGGCGAACTCGCAGTGGCGCAATCGGCTGGCCGCTATCTGCTGGTGACACGAGAGATCGCGATGCAGGCACAGGCGATCCAGCCCGAATCTCTTGTGCTGCTCTGCGATCCGAACGCGCCGGCCGAGGACGACGTGCCGGCGGATTTGATGTGGTGATGCTCGAACTGTGATTTCCTGCACGGGACAATAACGGTGGGTGGGGTAGGTTTGTTTCGTCAGGGGTTTGGAGAGTTGCTCACATGCGCGCATTCGTCGCTTGCGTTGCCGTGTTCACCAGCCTGGTCGCCACGGCGGTAACCCTTCCGGAATTCCCGCCGAACGCGGTCTGGAGCCGCGATGTCAGCCAGGCGCCGCTGAATGCGAATTCCTCGGCAATGATTACCGCCACCGGCGGCTGGGGCAACGGCAACACGTTCCAGATCGACCAAAGCATGCACGTCATCCACGTGTCGGCCGCCAACGAAGGGTCAGTTCCTAAGGTTGCAGTCGTGGATGGACCGTATGGCTATACGAGCCCGGATTGCGAGCCCGAGGCCGGATTGATGTTTCCCTTGCCGGTCGGAGGCGCGATTGAGGGCAGTGCGAACTACACATGCGACAACGCCAACAACGACTGCCACTTGTTCGTCGTCCTCGATGGCAGCAGGAAACTTTACGAGTCCTATCAAAGCAATGTCGTTGGCGGGCAGCTGCAGTCGGGTTGCGTGATTATCTGGGACTTGAACAAGGTTCATCCTCCACAAGGACGCGGTGAGCAATGCACGAGCGCCGATGCTGCAGGCTTTCCCATGGCCTCGCTATTGTTCAATGCCGACGAGGTCTATGCCGCGATCCAGTCGGGCGGCGACCTCGGACACGCGATCCGCTTCGTCTTGCCTAATGCCAGCATGGCAAGCCTTCCGCCGGTGCCGCCTTCGACAAAGCGGCAGGGGCTGTATGTGCATCCGGCCAGTCACGGTGGCGCGCCGAGCGGCGCATCCAACAAATTGCCTTACGGCTCGCGTTTGCGTCTGAAAGTGGCCTACAACATCAGCGGCTACAGTGTGGCTGCGAAGGCGGTGCTGCGCACGATGAAACGCTACGGGATCGTGTTGGCCGACGGCGGCAACATCGCGCTGACGGCCGAGGACGACCTGTTCACGACGCACAAGTGGGCCGAGTTCGGCTTCGATGAAATCAATACGTACATGGAGCAGATGTTGATCGGCGTGCAACTGACCGACTTCGAGGTCGTCGAAACGGGCGCGCAGATTCCGTTGACTTACGACTGCGATACGAATGGCAATCACTTGACGCCCGCCGACTTCGTCTTCATCGACGGTTTCGATTATTAGCGGCTGCGATGCGCGATCGGACGGGTATTTGGAACGTCAACACATCGCTGCCGCGGTAGTGCGGGCGTAGCGCTGACGTGCCGGCGCAGCATCCGCCGCGAGCGCCTCCAGCACGGTGGCGGCGGTTTGCTCGGGCGTGCGATCGCGCGCAGCAATCGCATACTGTGCGGGGCCGAACGGACCCCATTCGTCCGGCGCGGTCGTGGTGAAGACGCCCACGGTGGAAGTCCCGGCGGCGACGGCCAGATGCATGACGCCACAGTCCGCGCTGATGAAAAGCCTCAGGTTCGAGATCAGCGCGGCCATTTTGCGCGCGTTGTGCGAGTAGTAGCCTAGATAGTGATCGTCCAACAAGGAGTGCGCACTGGCAGGCAGGATTTCGATGATCTGGTAATTCGGAAGCGCAGGCTCGAGGATGGCAAGGAAGCGCTGCCACCATTCGTGCTTCAGCCTCTTGTCGCCTGTGGCATTCGCGAAAATTCCGATACAGCCGCTTTTCGGCTCGCGCACGTCCGGTTTCGCCAGAAGGCGCGCAAGCGCAATGCGGCCTTGCCTGCGTTCCAGACGGCTCAGACCGATGCTCAGAGTGGGATATTCGTCGTTCTTGGGAACGCCACCGAGTGCGCTGCGTAGCAGATAGACGGGCAGCTTGGCGCGATGGCGAATATCGCCGGGCGGCAGCGCGCTGTGGGTCATCGAACCGGCTTTGGCCGGTCCGGCATAGCCCAGCGAACGCTCCGCCCGGGCGAGCAATGCCAATATCCGGCCGCCCTGCGATTGCGGATCCGGGTCAATGACAAGGTCGTAACGGGTTCGTCGCATGGAACGCAAAACGCGCAGGGTCCGCCACGGATGCCGCAGTACATGCCGCGGCAGGATCATGATCCGATTGATGCCCGGAAGATTGCCAAAAATGAGATGCGCTGCCGGGCAGCGACTGATCACATCGATCTCCGCGCCCGGGTAGGCCGCCGCCAGCTCTTGCAACATTGGCGTCAGGGTCAGCGAGTCGCCAAGCGTCTGCACGAACCGGCACACGAGGATGCAATAGATCCCGGTTGACGGCAGCCTGGCTTCGCTGATTTGTTGCGGCGAACGCAGGATCAGCCGCATGATGCGTCGGGTGACGGTGCGCCGTCGATCCTGGATGGTGCGGGATAGTCGCATGGATGTATGCGGAAACTGAAGGAGGCGCTTTCTTCGCGGCCTCAGAATTTCTTGTGGATGCCGACCATGAAACCACCCGGCAGCATGGACAGGATCAAGGGATGCTCGCGGCGCGAGGCATACCATCCGAAGCCGACGCCGAGGCCGGCGCCGACCAGCACATCGCTCTGCCAATGGCCGTGAACCTTGACCCGGGCGACCATGTCATAGGCGGGCAGCAGGGCTAGCGCGTATACCGCCGGATGATCCGGCCCATAGGCAAACATGAAGGGCGTCACCGCACCCGCGATTTCGGCGACCTCGCCGCTTGGAAAACTCTGGTGGCCGTGTCCGGTGAAGAACTGGTTGGGGTCCGATGTTTGCGACGGCCGTTCGCGCGAGAAGGCGAATTTCATGACCTGTGCAGTACCGGAGGCGAGTGCCACGGAATCGAGCGAGCGCCAGAATGTGTCGCCCAGCCTGCTGTCGCCGCCTTCCCAGAGCGCTCCGCCGAGCACGACCAACGCCGTGCCGGCGGCAAGGTCCTTCTGGTAACTGCGCTTCCAGATGCCGCTGTTGTCGTACGGAACGACATGGTCGATGCCGAACGGTCCGCCCGCTGCCTGCGCGGCAAGGGTGACCATCGACAGCAGGCAACCGCACAGATGACGGCCGAGCGCGCGCATCACACAACTCCTGTGGCCCATGGTCGGCGCAGAATAAGTCCCGGCCCGTTAACAAAACCTGTGGCGCTACAGCGATGCGCGCTCAAAAATCCATGAAGTAGCCGCCGTTCACTGGAATGTTCGCGCCGGTGATGAAACCGGATTCGTCCGCGCACAGGAAATCGACGACGCGTGCAATCTCCGAGGGCTCGCCGAGACGCCCAACCGGGATGTTGGCGATGATCTGGCTGCGCACGTTTTCCGCGATCGCCGCGACCATCGCGGTGCGGCAGTAGCCGGGCGAGACGCTGTTCACGGTCACGCCCTTGCGCGCGACTTCGCGCGCCAACGCCATGGTGAAGCCGTGCATGCCGGCCTTGGCGGCGGAATAGTTGGTCTGGCCGAACTGGCCGGTCTGGCCGTTCACCGACGAGATGTTGACGATGCGGCCGAAGCCGCGCTCGCTCATGCCTTCGACCACCGCACGGCAGGTGTTGAATACGCCGCCGAGGTTGATGTCGAGCACATCGTTCCATTGCTGCGGGCTCATCTTGCGCAGCGTGGTGTCGCGGGTGATGCCGGCGGCGTTGACGAGAATGTCGATCGCGTCGTGCTTGCCTTCGATCGCCTTGATCGCCTGCGCGCAGCCATCGAAATCCCCGACGTTGATCGGTTCGAAACGAATTTGCTCGCCGAAATCGGCGACTTCCTTCTGGAACTCGGCCACGCGTTCGGCGCGGCTGGCGAGATCCGCCGCCACCACGGTGCGTCCGGAACGGGCCAGGTATTTGCAGATTTCCGTACCCAGACCACCGATGCCGCCGGTGACGAGCGCGACGCGCTTGCTCATGACGATTCCTCGAAAGGGATTGGCGCGCCGCAGGGTGTGGTGCGGCGCAACAGGCGCGCGATGGTAGGCGGCGCTGGCGGCTGTGTCAAACGCCGCGAATCAGGGTTTGGACGACTTGCCTGCGGCGGCGTTGGCGTGAGCCTGTCCGGCAGCGGCGTTGAGGAAGCCTTCCTGCACGGATTTCCACAAATCCAGATTGCGTTCGGTCATGTCGTTGAGCATGGACCATGGCGTCTGGCCGAGGATGTTGTTGAGCTGGCTGCGGAATTTGCCTTGCTGGTCGAGGAAGATCTGCAGGCTCTTTTCCAGGTACGAACCCATGAATCCCTGCATCGAATCGCCGTAAAAACGTATGATCTGCGACAGCAATTGCGTGGTGAACATTGGCTGCCCGGTTTCCTCGTGCTCGGCGATGATCTGTAGTAGCACGGAGCGCGTGAGATCGTCGCCGCTCTTGGCGTCACGGACCTCGAATTCCTCGCCGTCGATCACGAGCTGACGCACTTCTTCGAGCGTGATGTAGCTCGAAATCTCGGTGTCGTACAGCCGCCGGTTGGGATATTTCTTGATGATGCGGACTTGTGCCATGCGGCAAAGTTAACAGAATTTGCGGCGGTGCGGTAGGGTTTTGCTGCGCAGCATAAAGTGGCAGTAACCCTCTCTGGTGCGTCGCCGTTTTGGCACACCTCCGCAATCCATCCGTGGCAGCCCGCCCGTTCGGCATCCATGCCACACCTGGCAAAGCTCGCGCGAACTGCCATTCGAGGCAGTTCGCAAGCGCGAGCTTTACCAACCCATGTACTGCCCGCCGTTGATCGCGAGATTGGCGCCCGTGATCCAGCGTGCTTCCTCGTTCACGAAGAAGCCGACGGCATAAGCAATTTCGTCAGGATCACCGAGGCGCCCGACCGGGATCTGCGCGGCGATCTTGTTGCGCACGTCCTCCGGCACGGCCATCACCATTTCGGTGGCGACGTAACCCGGCGATACGGTGTTCACGGTGATGCCGAACTTCGCGTTTTCCTGCGCCAGCGAAATCGTGAAGCCGTGCATGCCGGCCTTCGACGCGGCGTAGTTGGCCTGACCGTACTGGCCCTTCTGGCCGTTGATCGAACTGATCTGGATGATGCGCCCCCACTTGCGGTTGCGCATGCCCTCGATGACCGGACGGGTGACGTTGAAGCAGGAATTCAGGTTCGTGTTGATCACTTCCTGCCACTGCAGCGCGCTCATCTTGTGGAACGTGGTGTCGCGGGTGATGCCGGCGTTGTTGATCAGGATGTCGATCGGCCCGAGCTGCTGCTCGACGCCGCGCACGATCTTTTCCGCGGCTTCCGGCGATGCCACATCGCCCGGCACGATGACGGCATCCACGCCGTGCGCCTTCATGTTCGCTTGCCAGGCGCGGGCCTTGGCTTCGTCGCGGTAGTTCGTTGCGACCTTGTGGCCGAGGCCGGCCAGGCGTTTGACGATGGCGCTGCCGATGCCGCCGGTGCCGCCGGTGACGAGTGCAATGCGTGCGGTCATGTTTGATCTCCTTCGATGTGTGCCGATTTTCCCGGAATTGTACACGCGCGATTCGGCGACGCTGCCCGCAGTGCAGCAAGGTCGAAACTGCGTGCCGCCGCATGAAGGAGCGCGGTTGGCGTCGAAGCCTGCGGCACGCGTTGACCGAGAAACGCCAACGCTGCGCGCAGGGCCGGCAGCGGATCGGCGCGATCCACCGGCCGGGCGTTGTCCTGCTTGGAAAGTTTCTTGCCTTCGCCATCCAGCGCCAGCGGCAGGTGCAGATAATCCGGTGTCGGCAAACCGAGCAGACGTTGCAGACGGATTTGCCGGGGTGTGGATTCCAGCAGGTCCGCGCCGCGCACGACTTCTGTAATTCCCTGTTCCGCATCGTCGACGACTACGGCCAGCTGATACGCGTACCAGCCTTCGTTCCGCCGGATGACGAAATCGCCGGTCTCGTCGCGCAGGCGCCACGCGGGCGCGCGAGCGGGGTCCGGCGGCGCGATGCAGGCGCGATGGATTCCGCCGGTCGATTCCAGGTCCGTGCGGCTGCACCAGCAGGGGAAAACGTGCCCCGCCGCATCGAGTCGCGCGAACGCGGACGCATACGCGGCCTCGCGGCGGCTCTGGAACAGCACCGGCTCGTCCGATTCCATGCCGAAGGCGGCGAGGGTTTCGAGGATGTCCGACGCCGCGCCGGGAACCTCGCGTGGCGGATCGAGGTCTTCCATGCGGACGATCCAGGCGCCGTCCTGTGCACGCGCGCGAATCCAGCTCCCGACCGCGGCGACCAGCGAGCCGAAGTGAAGCGCTCCGGTTGGAGATGGCGCAAAACGGCCGCGATAAGTCATGATTCACACAACTTGAATTTCGTCCAGTTTACCCAAAGCTATTCCCATATCCGCGACCCGAGAGGATTTCCATGCTGCGCATTCTGCTGTTCCTCGGCACCAACCTCGCCATCATGCTGGTGCTTGGCATCGTCTGCTCGATCTTCGGCATCGACCGCTGGGCCTATGGCCAGGCCGGCATCAACCTGCAGGGCCTGCTGGTCATGTGTGCCGTGTTCGGCATGGGCGGTGCGTTCATTTCGCTGGCGATGTCAAAGACCATCGCCAAGTGGACGACCCACGCGCAGGTCATCACGGAGCCGCGCGGCGCGAATGAACAATGGCTGCTCGACACCGTGCGCCAGCATGCGCAGCAAGCCGGCATCGGCATGCCCGAAGTCGCGTTGTACGACTCGCCGGACATGAACGCGTTTGCGACCGGCATGAGCCGCAACCATGCGCTGGTCGCGGTGAGTACGGGCCTTTTGCAATCCATGAGCCGCGACGAGATTTCTGCCGTGCTCGGCCACGAGATCACGCACGTCGCGAACGGCGACATGGTCACGCTCACCCTGATCCAGGGCGTGCTCAACACCTTCGTGATGTTCGTCGCCCGCATCCTCGGCACCTTGATCGAAAGTGCCATCGGTGGCGGCCGCGACAACAACCGTGGCGGCGGTTGGGCGTACTTCCTGATCGTGATGATCCTGCAGACCGTGCTCGGCTTCCTCGCCACCATCGTCGTCATGTGGTTCTCGCGCTGGCGCGAATTCCGCGCGGATGCCGGCGGCGCACGCCTTGGCAGCCGCGCCGGCATGATTGCGGCGCTGCAAACGCTGTCCGGCAGCCGTGAATCCGGCCTGCCCAAAGCGGTGCAGGCGTTCGGTATCTCCGGCGACAGCGGCGTGGCGCGCCTGTTCATGAGCCATCCGCCGATTGCCGAACGCATTGCCGCGCTGAAGGCGCAAGCGTAAAACAAAAAGCCGCAGTCTCCTGCGGCTTTTTTTTGTTCGAGCGCAGCAGGTTATTTAGCCGCCCATCGCCTTCTTCACTTCGGCGACGTAATCTTCCTGCACCTTCTCGATGCCTTCGCCGACGACCAGGCGCTTGAAGCCGATCACGTCGGCGCCGGCGGCCTTGGCCGCGGCTTCGACGGTCTGCTCGGTGTTGAGCACGTAGGGCTGGCCATACAGCGTATTCTCGTTGACGATCTTGGCGACCTTGCCGCCGATGATCTTCTCGAGGATGTTCGCCGGCTTGGCCTTGTCCTTGTCGCTCATCTTGGCGAGTTCGATTTCCTTTTCCTTCTCAATGAAGGCGGCGGGAACGTCGCTGGCCTTGTTGTACGGCGGGTTCATCGCCGCCACGTGCATGGCCACGCCGCGCGCGAAATCGGCGCTGCCACCCTTGGTTTCGACGAGCACGCCGATGCGGCCGCCGTGCAGGTAGGCGGCAATTTGATTCGTAGTGCTGTCGATGCGCGCCATGCGGCGGACCTGCACGTTCTCTCCGACCTTGGCGACGAGCCAAGCGCGCGCTTCCTCGACGGTCGGGCCGTAGGAAGTCTTGGCCGCCTTGAGCGCCTCGACGTCGGCAGCGCCGCTGGCGAGCGCGGTCTTCGCCACTTCATCGGCGAACTTGAGGAAATTTTCGTCCTTTGCGACGAAGTCGGTTTCGGAATTGATCTCGACCAGCACGGCCTTGCCGCCGTCCTGGGCGACTGCGATGCGGCCTTCCGCAGCGACGCGGCTGGCCTTCTTGTCGGCCTTGGCCAGGCCCTGCTTGCGCAGCCATTCGATGGAGGCGTCGATGTCGCCCTTGTTTTCGGTAAGTGCCTTCTTGCACTCCATCATGCCGGCGCCGGAGCGCTCGCGCAGCTCCTTGACCATGCTTGCGGTGATTTCCATGGAGACCTCTATTTATGAGACGCGAAAATATGCGGTCGCGTCGTGGGAATTTCAAATGATCGTGCCGTCATGCGGCGTATGCACGACGGCACGGTTTCGTGCAGTCGGATTAAACCGCCGCGTCCTTGTCGGTCGCCTCGTTCTCGGCGACTTCGGCTTGCGCGCGCGCCAAGCCGGCTGCATCGTTTTCACCCGCGGACTTTTTTGTCTGCGGCGGTGCACCGCGGCGCGCGGTGGCCGGGGCCTTTTTCGGGGCCGGCTTGCGTGGCGCCGGCTTGTTGCGACGGTCGTCGCGCTCGCGCGCGGCGGGCTTGGCGACCGGATTGCCGTCGGCATCGAGTTCGACGAACTCGTCCTTGGCCATGGCGGCCGTGATCGGCGCGGCGGCCTTGCCTTCGAGCACGGCATCAGCAATCGCGCGCGTATACAACTGCACGGCGCGGATCGCGTCGTCGTTGCCGGGGATGGCGTAGTCGACCAGCGACGGATCGTAGTTCGTATCGACCACGGCCACGACCGGAATGCCGAGCTTCTTGGCTTCCTTGACCGCGATGTCTTCGTGGCCGATATCGATCACGAACAGCGCATCCGGCAAGGCATTCATGTTCTTGATGCCGCCGAGGGATTTATCGAGCTTTTCCTTCTCGCGCAGCAGGCCCATGACCTCATGCTTGACCAGTTTGTCGAAGCTGCCGTCGGCGGCCATCGCCTCGATTTCCTTCAGGCGCGAAACCGACTGCTTGACCGTCCGGAAATTGGTCAGCATGCCGCCGAGCCAGCGCTGGGAGACATACGGCATGCCGCAACGTTCGGCTTCTTCCTTGATCGCGTCGCGCGCCGAGCGCTTGGTGCCGACGAACAGCATTGTGCCGCGCTTCTGCGCCAGGCCCGACACGAAATTGGTCGCGTCGGTGAACAGCGGCAGGGTCTTTTCCAGGTTGATGATGTGGATCTTGCCGCGCGCGCCGAAAATGTACGGCGCCATGCGCGGGTTCCAGTAGCGGGTCTGATGGCCGAAATGCACGCCGGCTTCCAGCATCTGGCGCATGGTGACTTGAGGCATGGGATAAACTCCAGAATAAGGACGCAACCGCTGTCCAAAGCGGCGAGTCCGGGGTTAGAACCTCCACGCACCCAGCGTTGGCGACCTCGCGGGCGGACGGCGTAGCGTCTGCCTGAAGCACCCCGACAACGGATTCGATACGTGTGCGGATTTGCTCCCGGTATGGGAGCGGGCGCAGATTCTACAGGGTTTTCAGGTCGTTGCAAACAAAATTCGGCGTGTCGTGCAGTGCTCCGCTACAATACCCGGATGCCTGTCACCATCAAAACCCCCGCCGAAATCGAGCAGATGCGCGTCGCCGGTCGCCTGGCCGCCGAGGTGCTGGAACTGCTCGTGCCGCACGTCAAGGCCGGCGTGACCACCGAGGAACTCGACGCGATCGCGCACGACCACATCGTTGGCGTGCAGAAAGCCGTGCCGGCGAATGTCGGCTACAAGGGTTTTCCGAAAACCGTCTGCACCTCGGTCAACAACGTGATCTGCCACGGCATTCCGAGCCCGGGCAAGGTGCTCAAGGATGGCGACATCGTCAACATCGACGTCACCGTGATCAAGGACGGCTGGCACGGCGACACCAGCCGCATGTATTACGTCGGCGAGCCGTCGGTACTCGCCCGGCGCCTGTGCACGGTCGCGTTCGAGGCGATGATGAAGGGCATCGAGCAGGTGCGTCCCGGCGCGACGCTCGGGGACGTCGGCCACGCCGTGCAGCAGCACGCCGAAAGCAATCGCTTCTCGGTGGTGCGCGAATACTGCGGACACGGCATCGGTCGCATCTACCACGAGGATCCGCAGGTTCTGCACTACGGCCAGCGCGGCACCGGCCTGCGCCTGGAAAAGGGCATGACGTTCACGGTCGAGCCCATGATCAATGCCGGCAAGCCGGGCACGCGACTGTTGCCCGACGGCTGGACCGTGGTCACGCGCGACCATTCGTTGTCGGCGCAGTGGGAACACACCGTGACCGTGACCGACGACGGGTTCGAAATTCTGACGCCTTGGCCGCGCGCGGCCTGATTTTCCGATGAACGCTGCATCCGCCGCGTTCGCCATTGACCTGCCGCGCCTTCCCGCCGCGATTCCACGCAGCGGTGTGTCGCGCGAGGCGCGCACGGCGTTGCGCCAGCTACTCGGCGATTCTGATCGGCAGCTTGCGGATGCGTTTCGTGCGAACACTGACGTGGATGTATTGACACGGGAGCGCGCAGACGCGGTCGAGCGCATCGTCGCGCACGCGTGGACGGCGTGCATCGGCGATGCCGATGCGGCGGCGCTGCATGCGGTCGGCGGTTTCGGCCGCGCTGAGTTGTTCCCGCATTCGGACGTTGACTTGCTCGTGTTGTGCGAACAATCGCCAACGGGTCCGCTGTCGCGCGCGCTTGAAGCCTTTTTCGCCTGCCTGTGGGACATCGGCCTCAAGCCTGGGCATTCCGTGCGCACGCTGGCCGAATGCCGCGAACATGCCGCCGCGGATGCGAGCGTGTACACCAGCCTGTTCGACGCGCGCTGGATCGCCGGAGCCGCGAGTTTCGACGCGGCGCTCGCCGCCTTGCTTGAAGACGATGGAGTCTGGTCGAAGCAGCGGTATCTGAGTGCGCGGCGTGCCGACCGCGATGCGCGCCACGCACGTTTCAACGACACGGCCTATAACCTGGAGCCGAACCTCAAGGACGGCCCGGGCGGCCTGCGCGCGGCGCAGACAATCCTGTGGTTGGGCCGACGCCTGTTCGCAGCGACTAATTTTTCCACATTGGGAAAATGCGGCATGTTGGCGCCAGCGGAGGTAGCGGCCATCGAGGCGTCGCGGCACCTGCTCGCGAGCATGCGTTTCGCCCTGCACCTCGCCGCCGGTCGCGCTGAAGAACGCCTGCTGTTCGACTACCAGCGTGCTCTCGCCGTGCAGTTCGGGTTCGCCGACGAGCATCGCGAAAACCTCGCCGTCGAACAGTTCATGCAGGGTTATTACCGCGCAGCGATGGCGATCGAGCGCCTGAGCACGCGTTTCATCGACGCCTGCGAAGAAGCGCTGGAAGCGCCGGCGTTGCCGCTGCGCGTGAGCCTGGATTTCGTCGCCATCAACGCACGCCTGGACAGCGACACGGCGGACCTGTTCGAACGCCATCCCGCGGCCCTGATCGACCTGTTCCGCATCTGGGGTGAGCACGCGCAGGTCATCGCGTTGCGCACGACGCTCGTGCGCCGCATCGAAGCCACAATGGCGCACGTTGGCGACCGCCTCGGGGAAGACGATGCGGTGAACGCCGCCTTCCTGCGCTTGCTGCGGCGTGGGGCGCCGGCGGTCGAGGCGCTGGCGCGCATGAACCGGTTCGGCGTGCTCGCGCACTACCTGCCGGCGTTCGGACTCATCGTCGGGCGCATGCAATACGACCTGTTCCACGTTTACACGGTGGACGAACACACGATCCGCGTGCTGCGCAACGTCGAACGCTTCGCCAGCGCGCAGGCCAGCCGCGAATTCGCGCAGGCGCACGCGTTGTGGTCGCGCCTGCCGAAACCCGAACTTCTGCTGCTTGCCGCCTTGTTCCACGACATTGCGAAGGGCCGTGGCGGCGACCATTCCGAACTCGGCGAGGCCGATGCGCGCGCGTTCTGCGAGCGCCTGAAGTTGTTGCCCGCGGAAATCGATCTCGTCGCCTGGCTGGTGCGCCGGCATCTGCTGATGAGCGTGACCGCACAGCGTCAGGATATCGCCGACCCGGACGTGGTGCGCCGCTTCGCCGCCGAAGTCGCCGATTGGGAGCGACTGGATTATCTGTACCTGCTCACCTGCGCCGACATCGCGGGTACCAGCGCGAAGCTGTGGAATTCCTGGAAGGACAAGCTTCTTTCCGATCTGTACGTGAGCACGCGCTATGCACTGCGTGCGGGCCTGGAGAAGATTCCGCACGCAGGCGAGCGCGCGGACGAATGCCGGCGCGAGGCGCAGGCGATCCTGCGCGAAGTCCGAATGGACGAGGCAACGATCGAGCGCGTCTGGGCCGATTTTCCGGACGAGAGTTTCCTGCGATTCACGCCTGTGCAGATCGCCTGGCAGACGCGCGGCATCGCGCTCGCATCAGCCGATGGCCCGCATGTGCTGGTCGAGGCACAGGGTCCGCGTGGCGGTACCGAGGTTTTCGTACATGCCGCCGACCGCGACGGCCTGTTCGCGGCGATCACCGCCGTGTTCGACCGCCTGCGCCTGTCCGTGCTCGAAGCGCGCGTGGTCACGTCGCGGCGCGGCATGAGCCTGGACAGTTTCGTCGTGCTCGACGCCGATGGCCGCGCTCTGCGCGATGCCGCGCAGGCAGCGCGCTTGCGCAACGCACTGGCCAAGGCGCTGGCGCAGACGCCGTATCGCGCCGAAGCGGCGTCGCACGCACCGAGCCGCGTGCAGCGGCATTTCCCGATAGCGCCGCGCATCGAGTTCGGCGCGCAGCCGGTGCGCGACCACACCCAGCTCGCCATCGTTTGTGCCGACCGTCCCGGTCTGCTGGCCGCGATCGCGCGCGTTTTCCGCGAACAGGGCGTGCGCGTCCACGACGCGCGCATCGCCACGTTCGGCGAACGCGTCGAGGATTTTTTCTTGATCGGCGGCGTGCATGACGCAATACTCGATCCTGCGGCATGCGCAGCCTTGCGGGAGGCGCTTGCGCGCATCCTGGATTATTCAGCGGACGGAAAACGGCATGCCTGACCTGCGCCTCATCGTCGAATCGGCCTGGGATAGCCGCGCGCGGAACTTGCGCCGACCAATGCCGGCGCCGAGCTTTCCGGCGCGGTCGGGCAGGTGCTGGACGGCCTGGAATCCGGCGAATTGCGCGTCGCCGAGCCGGATGGCGAGGGCGGCTGGCGCGTCAATCAATGGCTCAAGAAAGCGGTGCTGCTGTCGTTCCGCTCAATCCAAACGCGGTCATGGACGGGGCGCCGGCACCGTACTTCGACAAGGTGCCGTTGCGTTTCGAAGGTTTCGACGCGGGCCGATTCCGCGAAGTCGGCGCGCGCGTCGTGCCCGGCGCGGTGGTGCGCCGCGGCGCGCATGTCGCGCGCGACGTCGTGCTGATGCCGAGCTTCGTCAACATCGGCGCGCATGTCGGCGCGGGAACCATGGTCGATACCTGGGCCACGGTCGGTTCCTGCGCGCAGATCGGCGCGCGCGTGCATTTGTCCGGCGGCGTCGGCATCGGCGGCGTGCTCGAGCCACTGCAGGCGAACCCGACCATCATCGAGGACGACTGCTTCATCGGCGCGCGCTCGGAAGTGGTCGAAGGCGTGATCGTCGAGCGCGGCAGCGTGATCGGCATGGGCGTGTTCCTCGGCCAGTCCACGCGCATCTACGATCGCGCCACGCGGACAGATTTCCTATGGCCGCGTGCCGGCCGGCAGCGTCGTCGTCGCCGGTCAGCCTGCCGGCCGCGATGGCCGCACAGCCTGTACGCCGCGGTGATCGTCAAATGCGTTGACGAGAAGACGCGCAGCAAGACCTCGATCAACGAGTTGCTGCGTAGTGGTGAGGAGTGATTCGGATGCTGCGGATATACGGACTGGAAAAATGCAGTACCTGCGAGAAGGCGCGCAACTGGCTGGATCGGAAGAAGATCGCGCATGTCTTCGTCGATTACCGCGAGCAGCCCATCGATGCGGCAACGCTCAAGGCGTGGGCCAGTGCTGTCGGCGGCTGGGAAAAACTCGTCAACCGCACCGGCATGACCTGGCGCAACCTGCTGCCTGCGCGCAAGTCGCCGGGCTCGGATGCCGAGTGGCTGTTGCTGATCAAGGAATATCCGGCACTGGTGCGGCGCCCGGTCGACGATGCTCGATGATGGCAGCGTGCATCTCGGGCTTCACCGACAAGCTTTACGGCAGGCTTTTCACCGCATGAGCGAAGTTCTGGATCTCACGCGTGAATTGATCCGACGCCGCTCGCTGACGCCGGACGATGCCGGCTGCCAGGCCTTGATCGGCGAGCGCCTGCAACGCGCCGGATTCGCCATCGAGCATCTGCGCTATGGCGACGTTTCCAATTTGTGGGCGACACATGGCAGCGGCGAACCGGTGTTCGTATTCCTCGGCCATACCGACGTGGTGCCGACCGGTCCCGAATCGGAATGGAAGAGTCCGCCATTCGAACCGGTCATTCGCGATGGACGGCTATTCGGCCGCGGCGCGGCGGACATGAAATCCGGTGTCGCGGCGATGGTGATCGCGCTCGAGCAATTCGTCGCGGCGCATCCGCAGCATCGCGGCACGGTCGCGTTGCTGCTGACCAGCGACGAGGAAGGCCCGCTGAACCGCGATGGCGTCCGCCGGGTCGCCGAGGAATTCCGCCGCCGTGGCCAGCGTATCACCTGGTGCGTGGTCGGCGAGCCGTCCTCGGCCGAACGGCTCGGCGACATCGTGCGCGTGGGTCGACGCGGCTCGTTGTCGGGAAGCCTGACGGTGCGCGGCGTGCAGGGCCATGTGGCCTATCCCGACAAGGTGCGCAATCCGATCCATCTCGCCGCGCCGGCGCTGGCCGAACTCGCCGCGACGCGCTGGGACGAGGGTAACGCGGAATTCCCGCCGACGTCGTTCCAGATTTCCAACGTGCATGCCGGCACCGGCGCGTTGAACGTGGTGCCGGGCGCGCTGGAAGCGAAATTCAATTTCCGCTTTTGCACGGCGAGCACGGCGCAATCCCTGCGCGATCGCACCGAGGCCATCCTGCGCAAGCATGGCCTCGATTTCCACATCGACTGGGATTTGTCCGGCGAACCCTTCGCCACGCCTGCGGGAAAATTGCGTGCCGCCGTGGAAGCCGCAACGAAGGCGATCTGCGCAACCGTGCCGCGCGCCGACACCGGCGGCGGCACGTCCGATGCGCGCTTCATCGCTCCGTTAGGCGCAGAAGTCGTCGAGGTCGGGCCGGTCAACGCCAGCATCCACAAGATCGACGAGAATGTGGCGCTGGACGACCTGGAAAAAATGCCCGGCTGGTATCGGCGGATCGTCGAGACGCTTCTGCGTTAACCGGGCGGGAACGCGCCGGTCAGCGCACTGGCGAGGTTTTCCTGCAGCGCAGTGTGCAGTAGGCGGCGTGCACGATGCAGGCGCGTCTTCACGGTTTCGGCGCGGATGCCGAGCGCGCTCGCGGTTTCCTCGACGCTGCATTCCTCGATCTGGCGCATGACGAAAACGACGCGGAAAGGTTCCGGCAGGCGGTCGACGGCGCGCTCGATGAGCTCGCGCACCTGCGCGCGCGTGGTGCTGGCGGCGGGATCTTCGGAGCCGAATTTGTTCGGGAATGCCAGCACCTGTGAGTCTCCGGATTGGGCCGCTTCGATTTGCTCGACACCCACGACCGCATGGCGCTGGCGCCGCCGTGCGTAGGCTTCGTTGAGAACGATGCGCGTGAGCCAGGTGAGCAGGCTGGCTTCGCCGCGGAAGCCGTCGAGCTTCGCGAACGCGTGCATATAGGCTTCCTGCACGGCGTCCTCGGCTTCGGCATCGTCGTCGAGCACGCTGCGCGCGATGCGGAACAGGCGCTGGTTGCCGCGCTGGACGATCTGCCGGTATGCCTCGCGCCGGCCGCGCCGGGCCAAGTCCACCAGTTCGGCGTCCGCCAGGGTGGCGTAATCGATGGCAAGGTCATTTGGCATATCGCAGGCTCCTTGCGCCATCGGATGGAGCTATCGCGAAAAAGGTTCCCGCACTCATCGTGCGGCAGGGACGATCTCCAATGTGTACTTCGTCGCGCCCGGCAAAAACGGCATCGCCTTGCCCGCTGCCCAGGCCGATCGCCCGCGCCATAGAAGGGGCTGAGCGGGTTGTCGCTTTGTCCGCCGGCATGTGGAAAAAGCCGAATTCCTCGTGGCCGGGTTCGACCACGAAACGCTCGGACGCACCGAAGCTGGCCGCCTGCACGCGCGGCATGTTGATATCGCCGGGCAACTCGCGGCTGGGCATGTCGAGCAGCCAGCCCTGTTCCCGGCAAGGCGGCACTGAGCGGATGCCGGATTCTTGTCTTCGTGATTTCGCCCCAGTTGCGTTTGACAATTCCGCCGGGCATGGCGGCAAGCTTGTCGCCGACGCGTTCGGCGCAGCGCTGCAGCAGGTCGTCCCAGTTCGCGTAGCCCGGCGGCAGCAGGTTTTCCGGACGATGCAGCAGGATGTCGTCGACCAGGGTTTCGGCCTGGCCCAGCTTCGGCAGTTTGAATTCCGGATATTTCGTCCGCACCGCCGCGGCGAAGCCGTCGAGCACGGTGTCGATGATTTCCTGGCGGAAGTCATGCGCAAGCCGATAGCCGACCGAGGCCGGATCGGCGCGGTCGTTCCAGTCCTGTGCGTAAACTTTTTCATGTAGGCGAATTTTTCATATCAGTCGATTGCGCGCCATCGCTGGCTTTGGCCAGTACCTTGCCGAGCAGCGTCGTGCCAGTTGCGCATGAGCAGGGCGCGGTCGTCGAGCTGGATCGCGAGCATGTCATCGGGCGTGAATTGGGTTTTCGCCTTCAGGTCGTCGCGGATCTGGCGTGCACGCGCGCCGAAGTCGTAGTCGCCATCGCCGAGCTTGGCGTAATCCGGACTTTGCCAGTCCATGCGTGCGCGCATTCGCGGTCCAGATGCGCTGCGCCGGCGGATTCGGCAGACGCGGGTAATCGGCGGACGCGAGCCAGCCGTTCCAGCCGGTGTGCGGTCGGCTCCAGTCGCAGGGCAGCAACGGATCGCAGTCACCTTCGCGTTTCGGAATTTTTCCGGCGATCGTCCAGGCGATGTTGCCGGCGCGGTCGCCGACGACGAAATTCTGTGCCGGCATGCCGGAAGACGTTGGCGATGTCCATTGCCTCGTCCGACGGTTTCGGCGGTATCCATGCGTGCGAACTGCATGTTCACGCCGCCGGGTTCGATCGCTGTCCACGCCAGTGCGAGCGGCGTGCCGTCGGCGTCCTTGGCGAGGATCGGCCCCCATTGCGTGTCGCGCACATGGATTTTCACCTCCGTCGCATCATGCACTTTGATGATTTGCGTACTTTGCTCCAGCGCCTTCCAGCCGTCGGCGGTCTTGTAGCGCGACGGATCTTTATGATCGAGCGTGACGCGCACGAAATCCATCCAGTCGCCGTAGCTGTTGGTGAAGCCCCAGGCGACGTGGCGATTGCTGCCGGCGACCAGCGCCGGCAGGCCGGGCAGGGTGACGCCGATCAAATCCACGGTCTGGCCGACACGGCGCGGATTCGGATACTCGATGCGCGCGCGGAACCAGATGTTCGGCACGCGCAATGGCAGGTGCATGTCGTCGGCGACCAGCGCGGCATGCGTGGCGGTCAGCGCGCCATTGACGGCGAAACCGTTGCTACCGGGCTTGGCTTTCTCTTCGGCGTGCGCCGGTGGCATGCGCAGGAACTTCGGATCGGTCTTGCGCAAGTCGAGATCGCTGGCACCGGGCAGGCCCGGATAGTTCATCGGCGGTCCGAGCAGCGGTGCATCCCACGGTCCGCCGCTGGCGGACAGGAATTTATACGCCGCGTCGCCAAGCGCCGACTTGATCTGTGCGAACGCGAGTTCGCGTGCATTGTCGGCACCGTTGAGGTCGAAGAACATCGCGTCGACGGCGAGCATGCAATCGGCATCGGTCCACGGCGCTGGTTTTTCGCCGAGCAGCCAGTATTCCCAGGGGCGCGAGGCAAGTGCGGCGAGGCCGGCATTCACGCCGTCGGCGTAGGCGTCCAGCGTGGCGCGTTGCACCGGCGTTGCCTTGGCGAGCGCCGCCAGTGCGCGCTCGCGCATGCGGAACGGCCGGTGCTGCTTGTCCATGTCGACGGCGGCGCCGCCGACGAGTTCGGCGAGCTCCCCGGCAGCCATGCGTCGCATCAGGTCCATCTCGAAGAAGCGCTCCTGCGCGTGCACGAAGCCGAGCGCGAACATCGCATCGTTGCGGCTTTGCGCCTGGATCGTGACGACACCGAGTGCGTCGCGCGCAATCGTCGTTTGCGCATGGACTCCGCCGAGTGCGCGTGTGCCGTCGAGCTGGGGCAGGCTGGCGCGAAGCAGCAGCCACGCGACCAGTGCCAGTCCCGCGGCGAGGATAATGAGTGCGCCGAGCAGGCGCCGGATGATGCGGCCAGAGCGTTTACCGGTTTTCATTTCAGAGATCAGCATCCATGGAATTGGTGCGGGGGAAGGTGCGCTGTCTGTGCACCCTTTCGCGACAAAGCCGGCAGGTATTGTATCGTTGCGCGTGCATCGCAAGACCAGACTGGGTTTCCCGCCGCCGGATCGTGTGATGACCGATGGCGATTATCTGGATTTTGCACGCGCGCTGTAGAATGCTGCCGATCATCCGTCCGATGAAGGGGAAAACATGCACTTCGATCGCCTTGCCGGTGCGCGGTGCGCGCCGCGTGTCCGTATGCTTGCGTCCGGCCCCGCTGGTTGGCGGCTGGCGCCGCTTTGCTGACCTTGTCGTGGACGCTGACGGTTTCGGCCACGGTGTGTTACGTCAACGGCGCAGCGAGCGGCGCCAACACGGGCGCGTCGTGGACCGCTGCCTACACCGATCTGCAATCGGCCTTGAACAATGCCAGTTGTACCGAGGTCTGGGTGGCCCAGGGCGTCTACAAACCGGCCGCCAGCAACACGGCGGTCAGCTTCATTATCGGGCCGAACGTTGCGGTCTACGGCGGTTTTTCCGGCAGCGAGACGAGCCGCGATGCGCGCAATCCGGTCGCGCATGTGACGACGCTGTCCGGCGCCATCAGCGGCGGCAACTCCCAACATAATGTCGTGATGGATGGCACCGCGAGCACTCCGATCACGGCAACCACCGTGCTGGACGGCTTTACCCTGACCGGCGGCTACAACGCCAACAGCCAGGGCGGCGCGCTTTGGTGCAAGGGCAACGGCGCAGGCCACGCATGCAGCCCGACGCTCGCCAACCTGGTGTTCAGCGGCAACCACGCGGGCAACGGCGGTGCGATGGAACTCGACGGCTACTCGGGTGGCGCGAGCAACCCGACGCTGACGAACATCACGTTCAGCAGCAACAGCGCCACAACTTTCGGTGGCGCGATGTACTGCAATGCCCAGCTTTCCTCCGGCCAATGCAACCCGACGCTGACCAACGTCACCTTTAGCGGCAACAGCAGCGGCGCCTACGGTGGCGCAATGGTCAACGATGGCTCCGGCAGCGGCACCAGCAGCCCGACGTTGACCAGCGTCACCTTCTACGGCAACAGCGCCGCCAACAACGGTGGCGCGATATTCGACAATGGCGGTGGCGGTACCAGCAGTCCGACGTTGACCAACGTCACCTTCCACGGCAATAGCGCCAGTTTGGGCGGCGCGATGTACAACTCGGCCGTTTCCAGCGGCAACGCCAGCCCGACGCTGAACAGTGTGATCCTGTGGGGCGACAGCGCGACAACCAGCGGTGCCGAGCTTTACCACATTGCCAGTGGCAGCGGCACCGCGGTATCGTTCATCTACTACGGCGTCATCGAAGGCGATTGTCAGATCAGCATGAGTTGTTCAAACACAACCGCGAGTGATCCGCAGCTTGGGACGCTGGGCGACAACGGCGGTTCCACGCTGACCTTGATGCCGGGATCGGCCGGCTCGGCAGTCAACACGGTACCGTGCTATCTCACGCCGTTGACCGATCAGCGGGGCGCGGCGCGTCCGGATCCGGCAAGCGCCGCCCTGCCCAAGCGTTGCGACATGGGCGCCGTCGAAGCCGGGTCGCTTGCAGGGGATGTGATCTTCATCGGCACGTTCGGGCAGGCGCCGCGGGACGAATGACCGCTCGGGCCTGCGCCAGCCTCAGCCGGTCGTCTCGATGCGATCCACGCGCGTGAAGCCGCGCGGCAGGTTGCCGCCGCGCTGCGCACGGTTGCCGTTGTATTCGACCAGGTCGGCCCATTTCAGGATCAGCTTGCGCTGGCCGGCCCACAGCGTGACCTCGCCCTTGCCCTTCCGCGACCACGGCAATGCCGGCGGCGCGCTCGCCGCTGGCGAGCTTGGCCTTGGGGATTTCGATCAGCTTGTTGCCCTTGCCGCCGTTGTCCAGTTCCGGCAATTCGGCGACCGAGAACATGAGCAGGTGTCCGGCGTTCGTCGCGACGACGATGCGGTCGCGCGCGGGATCGTTCACATAGGCGGGCGCAAGCACATGCGCGCCGTCGTCCATGTTGACGAGCTGCTTGCCGGCCTTCTTGTTCGCGAGCAATGCCTCGAATTTGGTTACGAAGCCGTAGCCGAAGTCGGTGGCGAGCACGAGCCGGGTCTGCGGATCGGCGATCGCGACGGCGTCGAAACGCGCGCCGGGCGCGGGCGTGAAGCGGCCGGTCAGCGGTTCGCCGTTGCCGCGCGCTGATGGCAGCGTGTGCGCGGGCGTCGAATAACTGCGTCCGGACAAGTCGATGAAGGCGACGTTCTGCGTCGTCTTGCCTTTTGCCGCATTGTGGAAAGTGTCGCCTTCCCGGTAACCCAGCGCGGCGGCATCGACGTCGTGGCCCTTGGCAGCGCGCACCCAGCCTTTTTCGGACAACACCACGGTGATCGGCTCGCTGACGACCAAGGCGGCCTCGTCCAGCGCCTGCGCCACGTCGCGCACGACGAGCGGCGAGCGGCGAGCATCGCCATGTTTCTCCGCATCGGCGGCGAGTTCGTCCTTGATCAGCGTTTGCAGTTTCGCTGGCGATTTTAGCGTCACCGCGATGCGCGCGCGTTCTTCTTCCAGCGCGTCGCGCTCGGCAGTGAGTCTTCATTTCCTCCAGGCGCGCGAGCTGGCGCAGGCGGGTTTCCAGAATGTAGTCGGCCTGTTCCTCGCTCAACTTGAAGCGCGCGATGAGGACCGGTTTCGGCTCGTCCTCGCTGCGCACGATGCGGATGACTTCGTCGAGATGAAAAAGACGATGCGCAGGCCCTCGAGCAGGTGCAGGCGGCGTTCGACCTTCTGCAGGCGATGTTCCAGGCGCCTCGTCACGGTCTGTTGGCGGAAGCGAAGCCATTCGACGAGGATCTGCTTGAGGTTCTTGACTTGCGGCTTGCCGTCGAGGCCGATCATGTTGAGATTGACGCGGTAGCTGCGCTCGAGGTCCGTGGTCGCGTTCAGATGCTGCATCATCTCGTCCAGGTCCACACGCGTGCTGCGCGGGATCAGCACGATGCGCACCGGATTCTCGTGGTCGGACTCGTCGCGCACGTCCTCGAGCATCGGCAGCTTCTTTGCGCGCATCTGCTCGGCAATTTGCGCGATGATCTTCTCGCCGGACACCTGATACGGCAGCGCGGTGATGACGACGCTGCCATTCTCGATCTTGTGCATCGCGCGGCAACGCACCGAACCGTTGCCGGTCGCGTACATTGCGTGCAGGTCGCGCTTGGGCGTGATGATCTCGGCCTTGGTCGGAAAATCCGGGCCTTTCACGTGACGGCACAGGTCCGCGACGCTGACCTCGGGTTCGTCGAGCAGGTGGATGCAGGCGCTGGCGACTTCACGCAGATTGTGCGGCGGAATGTCGGTGGCCATGCCCACGGCGATGCCGGTCGCGCCGTTGAGAAGCACGTGCGGCACGCGCGCCGGCAGCCACACGGGTTCTTTCAGCGTGCCGTCGAAATTCGGCGTGCAGTCGACCGTGCCCATGCCGAGTTCGTCGAGCAGCAATCCGGCGATCGGCGTCAGGCGCGATTCGGTGTAACGCATCGCGGCGAAGGACTTGGGGTCGTCCTGCGAACCGAAGTTGCCCTGGCCGTCGATCAGCGGATAGCGGTACGAAAAGGGCTGGGCCATCAGCACCATCGCCTCGTAGCACGCGCTGTCGCCGTGCGGATGGAACTTGCCGATCACGTCGCCGACGGTGCGCGCGGATTTCTTCGGCTTGGAGCCGGCGTCCAGGCCCAGTTCGCTCATCGAATACACGATGCGGCGTTGCACCGGTTTCAGGCCGTCGCCGATGAAGGGCAGGGCGCGGTCGAGCACCACGTACATCGAATAGTCGAGATAAGCGCGCTCGGCGTATTCCTTGAGCGGAATCTGTTCGTAATTGGCTTGCGGGTTCATCGCGGGATCCGGCGAAACGATTCCGTCATTTTGCCGGAAAGCGCGGACGATGTGGCGCGTGATGTGCCGGCTCAGCGTGCGTGGCGTGTGGTCGGCCGTTGCGCCGGCGTGTGCGCACGGCGCAGGCTGGCGAGGGCGATTTCGAGCAGACGCGAGGGCGGCGGCGAACGGCGGTAGATCGCGGCGAATTGGCAGGTGTACTGGAAGTGCTTCGGGTACAACGCGCGCATCAGGCCCTTTGCTTCGAACGGCGCGGCATAGTGATCGGGCAGAAAGCCGATGAACTGGCCGGACAACACCAGCGTGGCGATGGCCTCCTGATCCGACGCCTCGGCCGCGCGGCTGAATTCGAAACGATTGCCGGTATCCATGTTCGGCGAGTGAAAGCTCAGGCCAGCGTAGCGCTGCGACCAGATCACGCGTTCGTCGCCGCGCACGTCGCGGCGCGCGAACAGCGGGTGTTCGCGACCGCAGTACAGATACATCTGCTCATCGAACAGCGGCAGGTAGTCGAGTGCCGGCGAGGGCCGATACGTCGGGATGATGCCGAACTGCCAAGCGCCGTCGATCACACCGGCTTCGATCTGGTGCGTCGGGGCGACGTGCAGTTCGAGTTCCACGGCGGGCGCGCGCTGCGCAAAATCGCCGAGCGCCGCAGCGATGCGCGAGCCGGGATTCGTGACGGTCTTGTCGAACAGGGCCAGCCGCAGCCGGCCGCGCAGGCGATCGTTGATTTCCTCCACTTCGGTGTGGAACTGGCTGACGGCATTGAGCAGGCGCCTGGCGGCGTCGAACACGCGCGAGCCTTCGTCGGTCAGCGCGAAGCCCGAGCGCCCGCGGTGGCACAAGGTCGCGCCGAGGCGTATTTCCAGGTCTTTCAGGTGCCGGCTGATCGTCGAGCGGCCGATATTGAGTTCGGATTCGGCCGCAGTCAGGCCGCCGCTTCGCGCTACGGCCTGGAACAGGCGCAACAGGCGCAGGTCGGTGTCTGAGAGTTGGCTGGCGGGTATCGGTGTATGTTTCATGTTCATGAAACTCAACGTGGCAATTGCGGTATTTATCCAACTTTAGCGCAAGCGTATGCTGAATGCCGTATTCATCACCGTTTCGGAGCAAGTACATGTCCGCACAGATTGCACAAATGCAGCAAGCCGACGCGGATCCGACTGCGGGATTATCGCCGCAGGCCTTGGCGTCGTTCTGGATGCCGTTCACCGGCAACCGCGATTTTCACAAGAACCCGCGCCTGATCACTGGCGCCGAAGGCGCCTATTACACCTCGGCCGATGGCCGCAAAATTTACGACAGCCTGTCCGGGCTGTGGTGCTCGAGCTACGGCCATGGGCGCAAGACGATTTACGAGGCCATCGCACGCACCGCGCGCGAGCTGGATTTCGCGCCTTCGTTCCAGTTCGGCCACCCGCTGGCCTTCGAACTGGCACAGAAAGTCGCAGCGATAACGCCGGGCGATTTGAACCACGTGTTTTTCACCACCTCGGGCTCAGGTTCAGCCGACACCGCGCTGAAAATGGCGCGTGCGTATTGGCGCGCCAAGGGCCAGCCGCAAAAGCAGACCTTGATCGGGCGCATGAAGGCCTACCACGGCGTCAACGGCCTCGGCACCAGCATGGGCGGCATCGGCGGCAACCGCAAAACGTTCGGTCCGCTGGTCGATGTGGAACATTTGCCGCACACCTTGCTGCCGGAAAACGCGTTTTCACGTGGAATACCGGAACACGGCGGCATCGCGCTGGCCAACCAGCTCGAACAGATCATCGCGTTGCACGACGCTTCCAATGTCGCTGCGGTGCTGGTCGAGCCGATGAGCGGTTCGGGCGGCGTGGTGCTGCCGCCGAAGGGGTACTTGAAACGTCTGCGCGAGATTTGCGACAAGCACAACGTGCTGCTGATTTTCGACGAGGTGCTGACCGGCTTCGGCCGCCTCGGCGCGCCGTTCGGCGCGAACCTGTTCGGCGTACAGCCGGATATCATGATGTTGGCCAAGGGTCTCACCAACGGTGCCGAGTCGATGGGTGCGGTGGTCGCCAGCGACAAGATCTACGATGCCTTCATGAACCTCGATCTGCCGCCGTGGAGCGTCGAGTTCGCGCACGGCTACACCTATTCCGCGCACCCGATCGCCTGCGCCGCAGGCATTGCCGCGATGGATATTTTCGTAGAGGAAAAGATGTCCGATCGCGCCGCGGAACTCGCGCCGTATTTCGAGCAGCAGGTGCACAACCTGAAAGGACTGCGCCATATCACCGACATCCGCAATCTGGGCATGGCTGCGGCGATCGACGTAGGCAACCCGGACGGCAAACCCGGTCAGCGGCCCTGGCAGATTTCCATGGAATGCTGGAAACGCGGATTGTACGTGCGCTACAGCGCCGACAACGTGCAGCTTGGCCCGCCGTTCATCAGCGAAAAGAGCGAGATCGACACGATGTGCAACATCCTCGCCGACGTCATTCCTTCAGTCGAGTAAAACCCATGAACGCTGTAGCGAAAAGCGTATCGGTCGCCACAAGCGCGGCCACCATCCACCACTTCATCAACGGACGCATCGTCGAAGACAAAGGCGCGCGCACCTTGCCGGTGTACAACCCGGCCAGCGGCAAGCAGACCGGCGCCGTGGCCATGGCCAGTCGAGAGCGGATGAGTGAAGCCATTGCCGCGGCAGCCAATGCGCAGCCGGGCTGGGCGGCGGTGCCACCGGTGCACCGCGCGCGCGTGATGTTCCGCTTCCGCGACCTGCTGGAGAAGCACGCCGACGAGCTGGCAAGGGTATTGACCAGCGAACATGGCAAGGTGCTGTCCGACGCGTGCGGCGAATGCATCCGCGGCATGGAAGTCGTCGAGTTCGCGGCCGGCATTCCGCATCTGCTCAAGGGCGAGCATTCGCTGGACGTGGGCTCGGGTATCGACTCGTGGTCCATGCTGCAGCCGGTCGGCGTGTGCGCCGGCATCACGCCGTTCAACTTTCCGGCGATGGTGCCGCTGTGGATGTTTCCGATCGCCATCGCCTGCGGCAACAGCTTCGTGCTCAAGCCATCGGAAAAAGATCCATCGGCACCGCTGCTGCTGGCGCAGTGGATGAAGGAGGCCGGGTTGCCTGATGGCGTACTGAACGTCGTCAACGGCGACAAGGAAGCGGTCGACACCTTGCTCGATGATCCGCGCGTCGACTCGGTCAGCTTTGTCGGTTCCACGCCGATTGCGGAGGCGATCTACGCGCGCGCATCGAAAAACGGCAAGCGCGTACAGGCGCTAGGCGGCGCCAAGAACCATCTCATCGTCATGCCCGATGCCGACATGGATCAGGCCGTCGATGCGCTGATGGGCGCAGCTTATGGCTCGGCCGGTGAGCGTTGCATGGCCATCTCCGTCGCCGTACCGGTGGGCGAGGCGACTGCCGATACCCTGGTCAAGCGCCTGCGCGAGCGCATTGCGAGCCTGCGCGTCGGCAACGGTCTTGATCGCGAGGCCAATCCGGAAATGGGCCCGCTGGTTACCGACGCGCATCGCCAGCGCGTGTCCGAATATGTGCAAATCGGCGTCGACGAAGGTGCGGAACTCGTCGTCGACGGCCGCAACTTGCGCGTCCCCGGCCACGAGTCCGGTTTTTTCTTCGGCGCCACCTTGTTCGATCGCGTCACACCGCAAATGCGCATTTACCGTGAGGAAATCTTCGGCCCAGTGCTGTCGGTAGTACGCACGCAAAACTTCGACGAAGCGGTTGATCTCATCAACGCGCACGAATTCGCCAACGGCACGTCCATCTTCACCCAGAGCGGGGAAGCCGGTCGCGAATTCGCCAAGCGCATCCACGTCGGCATGGTCGGCATCAACGTGCCGATTCCGGTGCCGATGGCCTTCCACAGTTTCGGCGGCTGGAAGCGTTCGCGCTTCGGCGTGCTCAACGTTTACGGTGGGGAAGGCGTGCGTTTCTATACGCAGGTGAAAACCGCGATCGCGCGTTGGCCCAAGGGCATCGTCGAGGAGAACCACTTCTCGATGCCGACCATGAAATGACAGCGGCGATGCTGCGCTAGAATCCTTCCAACCCATGCATTCCAAAAAGCGGAGATTCATTCAATGACCCAATTCGTACGCGCCGGCCTGATCCAAATGGCGCAACCCGCAGGTGCGCAGGACATGACCCCTACCGGCATCCGCGACGCGATGATCCAAGCGCATCTGAAGCTGATCGACGAAGCCGGCGCCAAGGGCGTACAGGTCTTGTGCATGCAGGAACTGTTCTACGGCCCGTATTTTTGCCCGAGCCAGGACAGCAAGTGGTACTCGATCACGGAAAGCGTGCCCGATGGCCCGACCACGCGCCTGATGCAGGAATACGCGAAAAAGCACAACATGGTGCTGGTAGTGCCGTTGTACGAGCAAGAAATGCGCGGCGTGTATTACAACACCGCCGCAGTCATCGACGCCGACGGAAAATACCTCGGCAAATATCGCAAAACGCATATTCCGCAGGTCAGCGGTTTCTGGGAAAAGTTTTTCTTCCGCCCCGGCAACCTCGGCTATCCGGTGTTCGACACGGCAGTCGGCAAAGTCGGCGTATACATTTGTTACGACCGGCACTTCCCCGAAGGCGCGCGCGCTCTGGGATTGAACGGTGCCGAAATGGTGTTCAACCCGTCAGCCACCGTCGCCGGTTTGTCCGAATATCTGTGGCAATTGGAACAGCCCGCACACGCCGCGGCCAACGGCTATTTCGTCGGTGCCATCAACCGCGTCGGTGAAGAAAAACCCTGGAACATCGGCAAGTTCTACGGCCAGAGTTACTTCGTCAATCCGAAGGGCCAGATCATCGCCAAGGCCAGCCGCGACAACGACGAGTTGCTGATCCATGACCTTGATCTCGAAGAAATCACGCAGGTTCGTGACCTGTGGCAGTTCTATCGCGACCGCCGGCCGGATGCCTATGGCGACCTGGTGCGTCCCTGAGATCGAGCTACTTCGGGGGAGATTTCCATGAGTGCACAGCGCGACGTCGCCGACAAACGACTGCCCACACAACAGTACGCGGACAATTTTGCCGACATCAAGCCGCCGCTGAACGCGCATCAAGCGGCGGTCGAGTCCGATCGTTGCTATTTCTGTTTCGACGCGCCGTGCACGCAGGCGTGTCCCACCGGAATCGACATCCCGAGCTTCATTTACAAGATCCGTAGCGGCAACCTCGTCGGTTCGGCGCGCAATATCCTCGAGGAAAATATTTTCGGCGCAACCTGCGCGCGCGTGTGTCCGGTCGAGGATTTGTGCGAAGGCGCGTGCGTGCGCAATACGGCCGAGGACAAGCCGGTCGCCATCGGCTTATTGCAACGCCATGCCACCGACGCACTGCTGTCCAGCGACAAGCCGCTGTTCGCGCGCGCGCCGGCCAGCGGCAAGCGCGTCGCCGTGGTCGGTGGCGGCCCGGCTGGCTTGGCGTGCGCACACCGCCTGGCCATGCTCGGCCACGACGTCGCCGTATTCGAGGCGCGACCGAAACTCGGCGGCCTCAATGAGCACGGCATTGCCAGCTACAAGGTCAAGGACAACATCGCGCAACGCGAGATCAACTGGCTGTTGTCGATCGGCGGCATCACGGCGCACGTCGGCCAGCGCGTCGGCGTCGACATCGGACTTGAGCAATTGCGCCGCGACTTCGATGCGGTGTTTCTCGCCTCAGGTTTGGGTGCGGTCAATGCGCTGGGACTTGCCGACGAGGGTGTTCCCGGTGTGTTCGACGCGGTGCGTTATATCGAAGACCTGCGCCAAACGAGCGACTTGTCCAGCCTGCCCGTCGGTCGTCGCGTTGTCGTCATCGGCGGCGGCATGACCGCCATCGACATCGCGGTGCAAACGCGCAAGCTTGGCGCCGATGAAGTCACGATGCTGTATCGTCGCGGTCCCGAGTACATGGGCGCGTCCGACTACGAACGCGAGCTGGCGCAGTCGCACGGCGTCAACGTGCGTTTCTGGTCGCGGCCACGACGGCTGGTGCTGGCCAATGGCGAAGCGTGCGGCGTCGAAATCGAGCGCACCGCACTCGTCGACGGCAAGCTGACGGCGACGGGGCGGACGCAAGTGCTGGCCGCCGACATGGTGTTCAAGGCCATCGGTCAAACCCTGGTGCCGGATGCGCTGGACGATTCCGCACGCGAGATTCTCGATACCGAGACGGGCAAGCTGAGCGTCGACGAGAACCGCCGCACCTCGCTCGCGGGCGTGTGGGCCGGCGGCGATTGCGTCGGCATCGGCAAGGACCTGACCGTCGCCGCGGTGCAAGACGGCAAGCTTGCCGCAATCGATATCGACCGTTTACTGCGTGGGTGATGGTCATGCCTTCTTCAATCTCGGGTAACACCATGGTGGACTTGACCTGCAACATCGCCGGCATTCGCTCGCCGAATCCGTTCTGGCTCGCGTCCGCGCCGCCGACCGACAAGGAATACAACGTCGTGCGCGCGTTCAAGGCCGGCTGGGGCGGCGTGGTGTGGAAGACGCTCGGCGACGATCCGCCGGTCGTCAACGTCAATGGCCCGCGCTACGGCGCGTGGTGGAGCGGCGACCGGCGCGTGATGGGCTTCAACAATATCGAACTCATTTCCGACCGCGCCTTCGACACCAACATCGTTGAAATCGCACGGGTCAAGAAAGACTGGCCCGATCGCGCGATCGTCGTTTCGGTGATGTTCCCGCTCGACGAGGCGGTTTGGCGCAAGCGCCTTGCGCAGATCGAGGCGACCGGCGCCGACGGCATCGAAATCAATCTCGGCTGCCCGCACGGCATGAGCGAGCGCGGCATGGGTTCGGCCATGGGCCAGCAGCCCGACCTTATCGAAAAAGTGACGCGGCTGGCCAAGTCCACGACCAAGCTGCCGGTCATCGTCAAACTCACGCCCAATGTCACCAACATTTTGCCGGCGGCGTTGGCGGCCAAACGCGGCGGCGCCGACGCAGTGTCGCTGATCAACACCATCAACTCGATCATGTCGGTGAACCTGGATGCGATGGCGCCCGAACCGACCATCGACGGCAAGGGCAGTCACGGCGGTTATTGCGGTGAGGCGGTCAGGCCGATCGCATTGCACATGGTCGGCGAAATCGGCCGCTTTGCCGAGACCCGCGGCCTGCCGGTATCGGCGATCGGCGGCATCACCCGTTGGCGCGATGCGGCCGAGTTCATGGCGCTGGGTGCACAAAACGTGCAGGTGTGCACGGCGGCGATGGTCTACGGCTACAAGATCGTCGACGACATGATCGAAGGCCTCGCGCAGTGGATGGAGTCCAAGGGCTACGTCAGGCTCGACGATTTCATCGGTCGCGCGCTGCCCAAGCTGGTCGACTGGAAGTTCCTCAATCTCAATTACGTCACCAAGGCGCACATCGATCAGGACTTGTGCATCAAGTGCGGGCGCTGCTACATCGCCTGCGAAGACACCTCGCACCAGGCCATCAGCGCGCACAAGAACGGCGAACGTCATTTTGAAGTCAAGGACGACGAATGCGTCGGCTGCAACCTTTGCGTCGAGGTCTGCCCGGTCGAAACCTGCCTGACCATGGTGCCGATGCGAAGCGGCACCGATCCGCGCACTGGCCACGCGATCGAGCATGGCCACGCAGACTGGACCACCCACCCCAACAACGTGCTGGCCTGCGATTGATCGTAACCGTCCACACGGGAGGCAATGAGCCATGGCACTTTTGATTCGCGGCGGCACCGTGGTCAATGCGGACCAATCCAGCGAAGCCGACATCCTGTGCGAAGGCGGCACCATCCGCGCGATCGGCAAAAATCTCGCCGCGCCGGCGAATGCCGATGTCGTCGACGCGAAAAACTGTTACGTCATGCCCGGCGGCATCGACCCGCACACCCACATGGAATTGCCGTTTATGGGCACGGTCGCCAGCGAGGACTTCTTTACCGGCACCGCAGCCGGCCTCGCCGGCGGCACCACGATGATCATCGATTTCGTGATTCCCAATCCGCGCGAGCGCCTGCTCGACGCGTACAAGAAGTGGCGCGGCTGGGCGGAAAAATCCTGCGCGGATTATTCCTTCCATGTGGCGGTGACGTGGTGGGACGAGTCGGTGCACAACGACATGGGCACCCTGGTCAATGAATGCGGCGTCAACAGCTTCAAGCATTTCATGGCCTACAAGGGCTCGATCATGGCGGACGACGGCGTGCTCGTGCGCAGCTTCCCGCGCGCGCTCGAGCTCGGCGCCATCGTCACCGCGCACGCCGAGAACGGCGACCTGGTCGACCATCTGCAAAAAGAAGTCTTCAAGCGCGGCGTGACCGGTCCGGAAGGCCATCCGGCTTCGCGTCCGCCCGAAGTCGAAGGCGAAGCGGCCAATCGCGTCATCCGCATCGCGCAAATCCTCGGCGTGCCGCTGTACGTGGTGCACAACTCCTGCCGCGAGTCGGTCGAGGCCATCGCGCGCGCGCGTGCGCAAGGCCAGCGCGTGTACGGCGAATGCCTCGTGCAGCATCTCGTCATCGACGAGTCGGTGTACGAATCGAAAGACTGGAACTTCGCTGCCGCGCACGTCATGAGTCCGCCATTTAGGCCGAAATCAAATCAGGAAGCGCTGTGGGACGCGCTGCGCGGCGGCTTGCTGCAAACCACCGCCACCGATCACTGCTGCTTTTGCAGCGAACAGAAAGCCATGGGCCGCGAGAACTTCGCCAAGATTCCCAACGGCACGCCGGGCATCGAAGACCGCCTGCCCATCCTGTGGCATTACGGCGTCAACATGGGTCGCTTGACGCCGAGCGAGTTCGTCGCCCTGACTTCAACGAATACTGCCCGCATCTTCAACATCTATCCGCGCAAAGGCGTGCTGCGCGAAGATGCCGATGCCGACATCGTCGTCTGGGATCCGCGCAGGAAGAAGACCATCTCGGTCGAGACCGATCATCAAAAAGTCGACTTCAACGTGTTCGAAGGCCGCGAAGTCGAAGGCGCGCCGCTCTACACCATCAGCAATGGCGTGGTGAAATACGCCGATGGCAAGCTGCATGTCGAGCCGGGCACGGGGCGCCACATCGAGCGTCCGCCGTTTGCGCCGTACCTGCGGGCGCAGCAACACTGGAACGATCTGAACCGCATACATCCGGTGGATCGCGCCATCGTTTGAGGCATGGCGCGCGCCGCACTGAAAACCTTGGGGGGAAGGGCATGACCGACGCCACGCAGCAGTTCCACGATCTGGCATTCAAGACCGACGCGGAGGTCGATGCGATTTGTCGCGCGGCGGCTGACTCGCCGCTGTACAACGACGACCTCGCGCCGGCGGGTCCGCGCAAACGCACGTGGAACACCTGGCACATCCTCGCGATGTGGATTGGCATGAGCGTGGTGCTGACCACTTACACTTTGGCGGCGGGACTGATGGCGGCCGGCATGAACTGGTGGCAGGCGCTGGCGACGGTCGGCATCGCCAATTTCATCGTGTTGATCCCAATGGTGCTCAACGCGCACGTCGGCGTGCGTTACGGCATTCCGTTTCCGGTGTTCGTGCGCTCGTCGTTCGGCATCATCGGCGCCAACTTCGCGGCGCTGGCGCGTGCCCTCGTCGCCTGCGGCTGGTTCGGCATCCAGACCTGGCTCGGCGGGCTGGCCGTGTCGGGCATCGCGGCCGTGTTGTGGCCGGGTTGGTCGGCGTTGCCGGGTCACGATTTCATCGCCTTCTTCATTTTCTGGGTGGTGCAGGTGGCAATCATCTTCCGCGGCATGGAAGGCATCAAGAAGTTCGAGTCGTGGGCCGCGCTGGCGCTGATTCTGGTCGGCGTGTGGCTGCTGTATTGGGGCATTTCCGCGGGCCACGGGCTCGATAACGTGTTGAGCACCTCGGCGCGGATGATGGGCACGCCGGAGCACTCGTTCTGGGAGCTGTTCTGGCCGGGGCTCGCCGCCAATGTCGGTTACTGGGCGACACTCAGCCTGAACATTCCCGACTTCACGCGCTTTGCAAAATCGCAGCGCTCGCAAATCATCGGCCAGACGATCGGCCTGCCGTTGACCATGATCGCCTACAGCTTTCTCGGCGTCGCCACGACGGCGGCGACCGTGGTGGTATTCGACAAGCCGGTGTGGAATCCGGTCGATCTGGTGCCCATGATCACGCACAACCCGGTGATCCTGATTGTCGCCATGTTTCTAATCCTCATCGCGCAGATCAGCACCAACATGGCGGCCAATGTGGTGGCGCCGTCCAACGATTTTTCGAATGTCGCGCCGCGTTACATTTCCTTCCGCACCGGCGGCATGATCACCGCCGTCATCGGCGTGCTGATGTTTCCGTGGGCGATCTTCGACAGCGCCAGCGCCTACATCTTCACCTGGCTGGGCGGCTACGGCAGCCTGCTCGGCGCGATCGCCGGCGTGATGATCGCCGACTACTGGATCGTGCGGCGTCGCCAGCTCGACATCGCCGGCCTGTATCGCGTGGACGGCCCATACCCGCGCTGGAACGCGATCGCGTTCGTCGCCATGGCCATCGCCATCGTGCCTGTCGTGCCGGGCTTCATCGCGGCGGCGACCACGCCGGGTGGCGTCGTTTCGGACCCGGGCTTCGTCGATAGTCTGTACACCTACGGCTGGTTCTTCACCTTCATCGTCGCGCTCGTGGTCTATTGGGCGATGAGCATGGCAACCGGCAAAACGCGCGCGCAATCCTGATCCGGCGAGGCGCGCCAGTTCGCTATACGCCGATATCCTCGTTCCACAGTTCTGGGCGGGCGGCGATGAACTCGCGCATCATTGCGATGCAGCTGTCGTCCTGCAAGACCTCGACGACCACGCCGCGCGAGCGCAGCAGGTCCTCCTCACCCATGAAAGTCCGGTTCTCGCCCACGATCACCTTGGGTATTCCGTACAGCAGGATGGCGCCGCTGCACATGGGGCAGGGCGAGAGTGTGGTGTAGAGAACGCTTTCGCGGTACACGTGCGCTGGCTGCCGGCCGGCATTCTCGAACGCGTCCATCTCGCCGTGCAGCACGGTAGATCCCTTTTGCACACGGCGGTTGTGGCCGCGGCCGAGGATGCGCCCGGCATGCACGATGACGGAGCCGATCGGAATGCCGCCTTCGTTCAGTCCCTGGCGGGCTTCGTCGATGGCGGCGTGAAGGAACGAGTCCATGGAGTGCCCCGAAGTGACTGATGCATCACTCTAGCACGCGCAGAATTGCACGCCGGCGCTAGGGCCCGAAGCCGTCGCGCAACAACACGTCGCTTTCGTAAGCGCCGATGTCCACGTGCGCGCCGATCAGGCGCTGGCTGCCGCCCAGATCGAGGCTGCCGCTGCCGCCGCTGTTGCCGATGAACAAGTTGTTGTTGAGCAGGATGGTCTCCGCGCCGATCTGAATTGCCGAGCCGCGGCTGTTCGACGGACACTGGTTGCCAACGAACGAGTTGTTCGCAACCGCTGCCACGGTGTTCGTGCCGCCGGAAACGACCAGGGCGCCGCCGCCAGCCTGTCCGGGATTGCCGTGCTAGAACACCAGCCCGTATACCGTCATCCGGCCGCGCCCCAGGATGTACATCGCGCGCGAGCCGTCCTGCGCGTCCAGCACGCTGCTTCCCGAAGTCGCCAGGCTCGCGCATCCCGGCGCATAGCCGCCGTAGATCGCGATATCGAACGTCTCGCTCGCCGCGGCGAAGTAGTCCAGCTCCGCATTGAGCAGGTAAGTGCCGGTTTCCATCTTGATGACGTCGTCTTCGCCGTTGTTCTGCGCGGCATTGAGGGCAATCGCCAACTGCGGTGTATTGCCGACGCAGGCAACGGCGGCATGCGCGGATGTCCCGCCATGCAACAACAGCCCGGCGCCAAGCGCAAGCAAGCATCGTCTGACAGGCATGCCCGCCTCCCGTGGCCGATGCTTTAGCGGTGCACAGCGGGATATCGAGTTCATGAACAGGTCCTCAGGGTCGTGGGGATGGGGTCAAGCGGCGAGCGGAGCGAGTTGCCGCTCCAGGGAGCGCAATGCCCGGACAACGATCATGCGCGCGCCGTCTTCGCTGCCGCCGGTGGCGGCGGCGATTTCGCCGAAGCTCATGCCGTGCTCGACGCGCAGGCGCACGCACCGGCGCTGGCGCGCGTTGAGTGCACGCAATGCACTGGCGTAGGCACGTGCGCGCTCGTGCGCAAGCACGGCACCGACCGGATCGCCGTCGGCGGCGAGGTTCGCGTCGATCGCCACGACTTCGCCGCGACTGTGGCGCCGACGCAGCTCGTCGCGCACTTCGTTGAGCAGAATCCGGCGCAGCCAACCCAGCAGCGCGGCTTCGCCGCGCATTTCAAACGCATCGATCCGGCGCAGCGCGCGCAACAGCGCGGCCTGCACGAGGTCGTCGGCATCAACTGCGCCGCCACCGGCGCGCGCGAGGCAGTAGCGCGCCCAACGCGCGAGCAGCGGTCGGAAGCGCGCACATAGCGCGGCCAGGGCGGTTTCGTTGGATGTATACATGTCCACAATTCCCCGATTCGACGCGGCGATTGTGGGCGGCGCCCCGGGTGGCGTCCAATGAAACATCGCTATGCGCCGATGCGCGCGGCTTATGCCGATAACCCGGTGGAATCGGCTTATCGCCGGCGGTTATGGCTGGGCGCGCACGCGCCGCCGGTTTGCCGCAACCAGCGCGTCATCGGCGATGGCGCCCTCGCCGGCGCCCTGCATGCGGTTGCGCGCGAGCAGGGCAGGGCACTCGCGCGTGAGCGTGTCGATCACAGCGCGCTGCAGGCGCGTGTAGTAAGGCTGCTTGTGGAATTGCAGGATCACCGGCACTTCGAACGGTCGGTAACCGGCAACGGCGCGCACGCTGTGCTCCGGTTTGATCAGGTGCACCGGCACCACGGCGCGACCGATGCCTTCGGACACCGCGTCGATCAGGCCGTAGATGTCGTCGAAATAGGCGCGCAACATTTTTGGCACGGTGGCGCCGGTCTGGCTCAGGAAAAACTTCTCGGTGAAGTTGTCGCGCGGTTCGTGGTCGATGTAGCAATCCTCGCGCCCGGAATATTGCGCCGACTCGATCAGCACGTTGCGTTCGATGCCGACCTGCACGTTCTCCATGCCCATGCGTTCGCACTCGGACAGAGAGACGACGAAATCGACTTTGCCGTCGGTGAGCCAGTCGTGCAACTCGTTGACTTCGGTCTTGAACGTCTGGCAGGACAGGCGCGGGTTCGCGCGCAGCAGGGTGCCGAGCGCGGGCACGACGACAGAACGCAGCGCGGACGAAAACGAGGCGATGCGGAAGAATCCGCCCAGGGTCTGGTCGGCGCCGCCGCCGACGAGACTGGCCAGCAGTTCGGCTTCGTGGTGCTCAATGGTTGCGCCGTAACGCTGTAGCACGCGGCCGGATTCGGTGAGTTCAAGGCCGCCGTGCAGGCGCACGAACAGCGCCTGGCCGAGGGCTTCCTCCAACCCCTGGATGCGCTTGGTCAGCGCCGGCTGGGTGATGTGCAGGGATTCGGACGCGCGCGAAAAATTCAGCTCGCGCGCGAGCGTCATGAACGATTCGATTTGTATCGACGACAACCGTGTCCCCATGGCGCCGGTCTCCCCACCTGCTCCGTGCAATCATAACAGCGGGGCATCGCGCCATTCGTGAAAGTTATGGCGATTCCTGCGGCGCGTCTTGCGGCGGAATTGCTGCGGGCAACGCGCGGCTTACCGCGAAGCGATTTGCAGAGCCAGTGCGCGCGTGATCGGATGCGCATCGCCGTACACGCGCCGGAACGTGGCCAGCGCCTCCACGCGCAGGCCGTGCGCGGCGGCCGCTTTGCCTTGCGCGGCGAGGATATCGGCCAGGTAGGCGTCGATTTCGCCCAACTTTTCGCCGCCGGCGGGATAAACCGCCAGCAGATTCGTGCGTGCCGCGCGTGCCTCTTGCTCGCCCTGCGCGGCATCGCCGCCTTGGGCGAGAGCGGCGCCCTGCGCGGCTTGCGCGAGGGCGAGGAATTTGGCGTTGCCGGCAGCACGCGCGCTGTCGGCTCGCAGATGCTGGCGGCTGTCCGCCAGCGTGCGCAGCGCCTGCGGCGCGTGGGCACGCAGTTGCGCACGGCCAAGGGTCAGTTCGGCGACGCCCAAGGTCGGCGCGTGCGCGGCGGCCAGGATTTCGCGCGCCGCCTGTGCCGACGCGATCGCGGCGGCATCGTCGCCGGCGCACCACTGTGCGCTCGCCAGCGCCGACTGGATCGTGCCGACCATCTCGGCGCCGGGCTTCAGGTTCGCGCGGGCGAGGTTCAGGGCGCCGGTCAGGGTCTTGATCGCGTCGTCGATGTGTCCCGATTTCATCTGCGCAACGCCGAGGCCGAGATCGACATAGATGAAACGCGGATGGGCGGCGCCGAGCGTGTGTTCGAGCATGGCGTGCGCGCGCCGCATCAGATCGGTGGCTTGTGCATAGCGCTCCTGATACAGCGCGCAGGCGCCGAGATTGAACAGGTCCATGGCGATGTCCTGGCTCTCGGGGCCTTCCTGCGCCAGGCGTTCTTGCAATACCCGTTCGTACCAGCGCTGACCCTCGGAAAAATCGCTGCGCCGGTTCGCCATCTTGGCCAGGCCGGTCATTGCGGCCATGCGCTGCTTGCGATAGGCGTCGCCCGCGGATTGCAGGATCGTGTAGGCGGCTTCGAACTGCGTGCGCGCGGGTTCGATGTCGCCGCTGTCCTCGGCGGTTTGCGCCAGTACGCCGAGCGCCACGCCGAGCTGGGGCGAGCGTTCGCCGTGCAGTTGGCGGATCTGTTCGACGCTGCGTTGTTGCAGGGCGTTGGCGAGCTCGGGCTCGCCCAGGCGCGACAGTGCGTCGGCGATGATCTGGCGCAATTCGACTTGCTGGTCCGGCGCGTCGGGGAATTCCTTGTCGATGCGTTGCGCGGCGCTGTCGAGCAATTCGATGTTGCTCTTGCCGCCGCGCCTCGATAGAAATGGGTTGGCGTCCGTGAGCAGGCCCGCGAGAAAGTTCTTGCTGTGTTCGGCACGCACGGCCATGCGCATCGCCTGCTGCGCCTGCCACAGCGCGACGGCGGTGGTGCCGATCAAGGCGAGCAGGGCAATGGCGGCGATCGCCACGGCGACGCGGTTGCGGCGCACGAAGCGCGCCGCGACATAGCGCAGGCCGGGGCGAGCGATCGTCAGCGGCCGGTGTTCGAGCCAGCGCAGCAGGTCCGCGCGCAGTTGTGCGACGGTGCCGTAGCGCTGCGTGGGATCGGCGGCAAGCGTGTGCGCGATGATGCGGCCGAGGTCGCCGCGCAGCAGGCTTGCGTCGATCGCGGGCGGCCGTGACGCGGCATCGGGCGGCGCTGCATCGGGCACCGTGGCATGGCGGGCGAGCGTGGTAGTGGACCAGTCGGGGTCTGCGCCTCCGCGTTCGAGCGTCGGCAGGCGACGTCCGCTAACCAGTTCGTAGAGCAGCAATCCCAGCGCGTAAATGTCGGTCGTGGTGGTCGCGCGTTCGCCGCGCAGTTGCTCGGGCGCGGCGTACTCGGGCGTGAACACGCGCGTTGCCGGGGCCTGCTCGTCGCTGGCGTCGAGCACGCGCGCAATGCCGAAGTCGAGCAGTTTGACCGTGCCGTCGCCGGCAACGAGCACGTTAGAGGGTTTCAGGTCGCGGTGCACGATCAGTTGCGCATGCGCATGGGCGACGGCGGCGCAGACTTGGTCGAGCAGCAGCACGCGGGCGCGCGCGCCGAGCGCGTGCGCCGCGCAATACGCAAGCAGCGGTTCGCCGTCCACATACTCCATCGCCAGCCATGCACGGCCGTTCGCCGTACCCGCGTCGACGAAGGCGGTGATGTTGGGATGGCTCAGCGACGCCAGCACGCGGCGCTCGCGCGCGGCCAGTTGCGCCATGCGCGCGACGTCGCCGTCAAGCAGCTTGAGCGCGACGCGCTGGACAAAATCCGCGTCGCGGCGTTCGGCCAGCCAAACCGTACCCATGCCGCCCGCGCCGATGCGGCGCACGGGCTGGAAGGGCCCGATGCGTCCCGGGATCGCGGCGTCGATTCCATCCAGCAGGCGTTCGACAGCGTGCTCGGGTTGCGCGGCGGCAGCCGTGGGTTCGGCGAGCAGATCGCGCGCCGCGGCCGCCAGCTCTGCGTCACATTCGGCGACGGCGGCCAGCTCGAGTTGGCGGGCGTCGGCGGCGAGCGGTTCGAGACGATCTATCAGCGCGCGCAATTCGCGCCAGCGCGCGGGCGCGAACAGCGGCGTTTTGGCGCTGTCGCTCATGCGCCTTCGAGCGCGCGCCGCAGGTAGTTGCGGGCGAGGTTGATGTCGCGTTGCACGGTACGCTCGGTGACGCCGCGCAGTTGCGCGATCTGCGGCGTCGCGAGGCCGGCGAACACACGCCAGGCGAAGGTCTCGGCGAGTTCGCTGTCCTGGGCGTCGAGCGCGTGCAGGGCCTGGTCGATGGCCAATGCCTGCTGCGCGTCCAGCGCGGAGTCGGTGATGCCTTCGTCGTCGAGTTGGGTGTGCAGCAGACCGCCGCCGCGTTTCTGCGCCAGGCGCTCGCGCGCGTGATCGACCACGGTCTGGCGCATCGCGCGCGCGGCCAGATTGAAGAAGTGGCGGCGGTCGTTGAGATTGGCCAGGGCGCCGTCGGTGAGCTTGAGGAACGCCTCATTGACCAGTGCGGTGGGCGTGAGCGTGGCCTGTGCGCCGCGGCCGAGCTGACGCGCCGCCAGCCGGCGCAGTTCGGCGTACACGACCGCATACGCGCGGTCGCCGGCATCGTGGTCGCCGCCGCCCGCCGCACGCAGCCAATCAGTAATCGGAAATTCCACGGCGCAGTTTTCTCGTTCGCTCCTGCCAGCATAGCGCAAGCGTGCCAGATTTCGCTGTCGCATGCCGACGCACGCGGAGGCTTTGGTTTGGCGGTACGACAATTCCCTAGCGCGGCGCGCGATACCCGTCGAGTACACCGCGCGGCGACAGCACAAGCTGCCAGAGCTGGTCACGGCGCGCGCGGAAGGTGGCGGCCGAGGCGGAAAGGTAGAAGCGCCACATGCGCTGGAAGCGTTCGTCGTAGCGTTGCGCGAGTCGCGGCCACGCGGCGTCGAAATTCGTGCGCCAGGCCACCAGAGTCTTGTCGTAGTCGGCGCCGAAGTTGTGCCAGTCCTCGATCACGAACACGCCCTCGCGCGCGCGGGCGATCTGCTCGACCGACGGCAGCATGGAATTGGGAAAAATATACTTCGCGATCCACGGGTCCGTGCGGTTCGAGGACACATTGCTGCCGATGCAGTGCAAGAGGGCGAGGCCCTCGTCGGCGAGGCAGCGGCGCTTGACCTCGAAGTACGTGCGGTAATTCTTAACGCCGACGTGCTCGAACATGCCGATGGAATAAACACGGTCGAAGCGCTCGTTCACTTCGCGATAATCCTGCACGCGGATTTCGATTGGCAGGCCCTTGCACAGAGCACGCGCGAACTCGGCTTGTTCGTGCGAAACCGTGATGCCGACGCCAGTCACGCCGTAGCGCTCGGCGGCGAATTTCAGCGCCTCGCCCCAGCCGCAGCCGATGTCGAGCACGCGCATGCCGGGTTGCAGCATCAGCTTGCGGCAGACCAGGTCGAGCTTGGCTTCCTGCGCGGCGTCGAGGTCGTTCGCATCCTTCCAGTAGCCGCAGGAATACACCAGGCGCTTGCCGAGCATCGCCTCGAACAGATCGTTGCCGAGGTCGTAATGGCGTTCGCCGATCGTGAACGCGCGACGCCCGCGTTGCAAATTGATCAGACTGGATTTTAGCCACAGCCAAAAGTCGTCGATGCCGTGGACCTGTTCGTCCATGTGTGCGTTCAGCAGGCGAAACAGGAAACCATCCAGATTGGCCGCGTCCCACCAGCTGTCCATGTAAGACTCGCCCAGACCGAGCGATCCGTGTGCTATTACGCGATGGTAGAAGCGCGCATCGTGGACCTGCGGATCGCAGGCTTGCGGGCCGCCGACGGCCAAGCCGGCTTGCGCGAGCAAACCTTCGATGCGGCGCTGTGCGTGCGATGTCTTCATCGAGACGCGGTCTGCGGTACCGTCTGATTAACCGCGGATTCGGCCAGCAGTTCGTCGGCTTCGTCGCTGCCGGCCCACATCGCCAGCGCACCGAGCGCGAACAGGATCAGCAGCAGGAACTTCGTTTCCAGCTCCGACGGGCGCCCGCCGTAGCGACGGAAAAAACGCGGCGTGATCCACGGCAGGATGCAAAAAGCCACGATGCTGACAAGTACGAAAATCAGCGTTTTCAGCGTGAACGGCGAGAACATCAGTCCGAGCGCGAGCACCGTTGCCAGATCGTTGACGAAGCAGGCCGCGAGCACGCCCTTGCCGTAGGTGGTGCGGTTGAGGCCCAGTTCGAGCATCACCGCGTAGACCACGGCGACGGATGTCGTCGATAGCGCCACACCGGCCAGCCAGCTCGCGTCCTTGCCCCAGCCGAGCCACCAGTGCGCGACGGCGGCGCAGCCCAGGAACGGCGCAACGAATCCGATCAGGCCCAAGCCGAAGGCTTCCTTGCCGTTTTTGCGCAGTGCGTCCGGATCGAGTTCCACACCGGCGAGGAAGGTCAGCATCACCGCGCCTATGCTGGACAAGAATTGCAGCCAACCCTGGCCAGTACCGAGCGTGGTGGCGCCGAACAGTCCGGCGCCGAATACCGCGCACCGATCACGAGCTGCGCGGCGGTGCCGACGACGATTTCGCTCATGGCGGTGGCGACGCGCGGCCAGATCGACAGCAAGGTAGCCAGTAACGCGAGCCCGACCCAGAGCGCGGCGATGGTGTAGACCTCGGTCATGACGGTGTCTCCCCGGCAGACGGTCCGACGAGGTCGAACTCGGTGGCGATGCGTGCATAGAACAGACGCACGTTTTGCGCGTGCAAGGCCGCAATCAGCGCATCCGCGGCATCCTCGTCGGCAATGAATTCGACCAGCACGGGTACATCCCCGGCCAGTTCGAAGAAGTGCTCCTCGTGCATTTTCCCGTGGCGACCGAAGCCGGCAATGGCGCGGAACGCCGAACCACCGTGGATGCCGCGCGCCTTGGCAAATTCCAGCAGCCATTCGTACATCAACATCGTGCCGTGCTTGCGGTTCTCGTAGGTGTAAAAACGCAGATGCATACCTTTCATGGCGAAGGCCTCAGGCGCGAAAGACGAGTCGGATCAGGAAAATGCCGGCGAGCGTCATCGTCAGCGAACCGAACAGATGTGCCGACATGGTCGCAACCGCCCAAGCGTACTGCTGACGCAGGAACAGGGTCATGGTTTCGGCGGAAAACGTGGAAAAGGTGGTCAGGCCGCCGCAAAACCCGGTCGTCACGAACAGACGCAATTCCGGCGACAGGCTCTGGAACTGGCCGAACACGCCGAGCGCTGCGCCGATGACGAAGCCGCCGAGCAGGTTTGCGGCCAGCGTGCCGAGCGGCAGCGTGGGGAACAGCGGATTGAACCAGATGCCAAACAGCCAGCGCAGCACCGCGCCGGCGAAGGCGCCGATGCCGACGGAAAAAACGGATATGAGGTTCATACGTCTCCCGGAGTCGATCCGATCCGGAAGATTGTGGTTGCGCGCGGAGAACGTCGCGAGCGGGGCTCGTGGCGATGCCTGCGGGCATCCGGTTTCCGGATACTCAAGCAGGCATCATCAGCCTTGCGGCGGTTCACCCCGAGGGGCGGGAGGAATGCCATCTCCCCGATTCGCGAACGATGGTAGCGCAGTCGGGGGCGGCACTTCAAGCGCGTTTCAGCTGGCGTTGCCGGCGCCGAGCAGGGCCTTGAGCAGGGCCAGCACATCTTCCTTGCTGCCCATTACCGAAAGATGGTGTTCGCGCGGAATGCCGGTGCCGATGTTGACGGCGTAACCCTGGCCGGCTTCGTTGCCATCGTCGTCGAGGCGTGGATAGGTTTCCACCTTGCCCACGTAGACGATGCTGTTGGCGTCGATGTAGCGTCCGTCGGGGAGTTTCAGCCAGCGCTGCATGGGATTTTCCTCGCTTTGGCGCGCAGGCTATCCGCAGCAAGCCTCGCGCGCAAGCGGCAAAAGCCCGCGTTCGCCCAGCCAGATGCGGGCGTCCTCGGCGTCGCGCTCGAACCAGGCGCGCGTCGAACCGAGGCGGAATGTGTAACCCCAGGCATCCATGTCGGCCATCAGGCGTGTGCTGCCGACGCCGGGAAGCTCATCGGCGAGCAGGATCTGCAGATAGCAGGCCGCGTCTTCCTCGGCCTGCGATTCACTGGCATCGGTGTGGATCGACTCGCGTTTCCCGGCTGGCGTGACGATCACGTGACAGGCCTCGTGCAGCAGCGAATGCACCGGTGTATCGGCGCGCGCATACACCGTGTCGCCGATGATGCCGGCTTCGGGTTCGCCCCAGTAACTGCCGGGGATGGTCGCGCCGTCGGCGACGACGCGCAGCTTCAAGTCGTGGCGATCCAGCAATGCCGCGGCGGTGCCGGGCGCAAGATCGGCGAGGCAAAGCACGCGCAGATCAGTGCGACGTGCCGGTGCGCGCCGGCGTGGTCGCGGCACCGTGCGCGCGTTCGCTCAGCCACGGCTGGTTCGAAAGCTTGCCGGTGGGGCCGTGCAGGTAGGTGTCGCGCACGAACGCGTAGCTGCACAATTCCTTGAGCAGCAGCGAGACTCGCCGATTCACGCCCGGCATCATCTGCTGGGCGGCTTCCTGGAAACCCCAGGTGCCGTGGAAAAGTACCGAGACGTCGTCGCGCGGTTCGAGGAAGACTTCGCAGGCAAGCAGGGGCACGCGCACCTCAGCGAAGCTGGTGACGTCGGCGTAAAAGACACGGCCGAGGCCGAGGCCACGGTAAGGGCGCGCGATGACGATACGGTCGATGTAGACGAACTCGGGATAACGCTCGCGGAACCAGCGGAAATTCGGACTCGCGTAATCGGCGTCTTCGCGCAGTGCGATCAGGAATCCGGCGGCATGCCCGTCGATTTCGGCGACGCGGAAATACGCGGCATCGCGTTCCAGCGCACGCAGTTGCGCCATGTCCAGCGGCAGTATGGTCGAACCCGCGGCATTGTTGAGCGCAAGTACCGAATCCAGATCCTGCGCCTGCACGTCGCGGATGGTCAGCGTCATTTTTCGTCCCTCCGGCTTTTCGCGGCGCGAATCGTGGTTCGTGCCTTGGTTATGGGTGCCATTATCGCATGCGTTGCGCGGCAAGGGCATGGCCTTTCCGTGGCATTCTTGTTAAATCCGCGTGACTTCCCGCAGGTTGCGCAAGGCGCGCCGCAGCTTATGATGCGCGCATGCGGTTCTCTTCGTTCAACCATGTGCAATTGCTGCGTTACGCGGGGCTTTTCACCTGGGCCTGCGTCGGCATTCCGTTGCTGCGCCGCTACTGGCAAAGCGAAGACGGTTATTCCGCCATCGAGATCGCCGGTTGGTGGTCGAGCTATCTCGCCTTCGGTCTGAGCTATTGGCTGGTCACCCGCGACCTCGGCAAGCGGTACCACTGGTTGCTGCAACTGCCCATGCTCGCGGTACTCAACGCGGCCGCGATCGGCATAGGCTATTTCAGTCACAGCGGACTGTCCGGAATCCTGCTGCTGGTGATCGCCGGCGTGCTGCCGTGGCTGCTGCCGTTCTGGGCCGGCGTGGCTTGGCTGATCCTGCAGAATTTTTCGCTGGTGCCGGTGTTCATCTATCGCGTCGAGGGTTTCGACTGGTTCGATGCGTTGCTGCAAAGCGGCCTGTACATCGGCTTTTCCGGCTTCACCTTCGTCACCTCGCTGGTCGCGCGCCAGCAGGCCGATTCGCGCGAAGAACAGCGGCGCCTGAATTCCGAACTGCGCGCCACGCGCACGCTGCTGACCGAATCCAGCCGCATCGGCGAGCGCATGCGCATCTCGCGCGAACTGCACGATCTGGTCGGGCATCACCTGACCGCGCTGAGCCTGAATCTGGAAGTCGCCAGCCATCTCGTGTCCGGCAATGCGCAGGAACACGTGCGCCAGGCGCAGAGCGTGGCGAAATTGCTGTTGTCCGACGTGCGCGAAGTGGTCAGCCAGTTGCGCGAGGACGACGCGATCGACCTGACCGAGGCGCTGAAAACCCTGGTCGAAGGCGTGCCCGGCCTGGCCATCCACCTTCAATTGCCGCCGCGCTTCGCGGTGGACGATCCGCGCCGCGCGCAAGTGCTGCTGCGCTGCGCCCAGGAAATCATCACCAACGCCCTGCGCCATGCCAATGCGCGCAACCTGTGGCTGAGTTTCGAGCGCGACGGCGCGGAACTTGCCATCCACGCGCGCGACGACGGCCGCGGCTCGGACGAGTTGCAACAAGGCAATGGCCTGACCGGCATGCGCGAGCGCCTGGCCCAGATCGGCGGGCGCCTGAACATCACCACCGCACGCAATTCCGGTTTCGCGCTGGATGCGTGGCTACCCCTGGAGTCCTCGCGATGACCATATCCGTTTGCCTGGTGGACGACCAGACCCTGGTCCGCCAGGGCATCCGTTCCCTGCTGGAACTGTCCGACGACATCCGCGTCGCCGCCGAGGCCGGCGACGGTGCGCAAGCGGTGGAGACGATTCCGCGGATCAAGCCCGATGTGGTGCTGCTCGACATGCGCATGCCCGGCATGTCGGGGCTGGACGTGCTCAACGCACTGGCGGAAAAAAACGCCTTGCCGCCGACCATCATCCTGACCACGTTCGACGACGACCAGCTCGTGCTTGCCGGACTGAAGGCGGGCGCACGCGGCTACCTGCTCAAGGACGTCTCGCTGGAGCAGCTCGTGGATGCGGTCAAGACCGTGGCCGGCGGCGGTTCGCTGGTCGCGCCGGTGGTCACGCAGCGGCTGCTGACCGGACTGGAGCGCATGCACAACGAATTCACCAGCCTGGATCGCCCGGATCCCTTGACCGAGCGCGAGACCGAAATCCTGCGCCTGATGGCCAGCGGCTACAGCAACAAGGAAATCGCCAATTCGCTGGGCGTGGCCGAGGGCACCGTCAAGAACCACGTTTCCAACATCCTGTCCAAGCTCGGCGTCCGCGACCGCACAAGGGCGGTGCTGAAGGCCTTCGAAATGGGCATCGTCTAAGGGACCTCGAAAAGCCTGCTGCGCTCGATAATTCGCGCGCCCGCGGTGCTCCCGGCCCGCGCCAGCGGCGCGGGCGTTCGCTCGCGCGGCGCGCAGTGCGCGCCAAGCAGCGCTCGACTCACCCTCATTTACGCACAAGTAAACTCCCGTTTTTGCGCTCCAGCGGCGTGCAACTTATTTTTGCTCGCAACGGTTTTTCGAGGTCCCCTCGCGCGAGGGGCCGTTCCGATTCCAGAACCCCGGCTTTTCCAGTACCATTCGCGGTCTGATTTGAGGGAGACTCCCGGAATGACCCGCCTGCTCGAAGTTCTCGTTGCTCTGGCCATCGTTTTCGTCCTGGCCGTCTTGTTCAGCATTGCCTTGCCCAGTTCGGGCCATGTAGAGCGCTCGGTGACTGTCAGTTCGCCCGCGCGCCAGATTTTCGACGTGCTCGACGGTTTTCACACCTATCCGTCGTGGACGGCGCTGACCGGTTACGACTCGCGCGTGCAGATGAACTACGAGGGTCCGGCACTGGGCAGCGGCGCCAAGGTATCCTGGCGCAGCTCCAACGAAACCATCGGCGACGGCAGCCTGACCGTGGCCGCCACGCCGGCTCCCGAGCAGGACAAGCAGGTCACCTGGGACGTGCAGAACACCTGGCGCGGCACAAACAAGCATTTCATCTTCACCATCGATCCTTCCGAGAACGGCAAGACCTCCAAGGTGACGATGGCGTATGACGTGGATTTCGGCTGGAACCTGCTCGCGCGCGTCTCGGGCCTGTATCTGCAGGGCAATCCGGCCACACAGATTCAGTTCGAACTTTCTCGCCTGCAGAACATGCTGGCCACATTCCCGACCGTCGACTACAAGGATCAGGACATCCAGATCCAGGACGTGACCTCGCAGCCGATCCTGTATCGTCTCCACCACGGCCAAGCGCACGCTCGACGATGTGGCCGACGCGACGACCAAGGCGATGGATCAGCTGCAGGCAGCGATCAAGAAGGACAAGCTCACAGCGACCGGTCCGCGCCGCGTGATCACCACGAACTGGGGCGACGAGAACTACGATTTCGACGTGGCCCTGCCCGTCGACAGCGCCAATGCGCAGGTTGCCGATCCGGTCAAAGCAGGCACGGGCTACGCCGGCAAGGCGCTGGTGACCTCGTTCACCGGCTCTGCCGCGCAGTTGCCGCTGATGCGCCTGATGCTCAAGGCCTATGCCTACACCCACGGCTACCTGTTCGACGAGTCCTCCGAAGGCAACGGACGATTCTTCGACGAGTTGACCACGACCGATCCGCACGCCGGCGACGACCAGCAGTCCTATAGCGTGTATCTGCCGATCCAGGGGCAGTAATGCAACGGCGGATTTCTCGAAACGGGCGGCGCGAGCCGCCCGTTTGCGTTTGTGCGGGAACTTTTCCTTGACAGCGTTGTATTTCTGCCGGCGTCCCGGTTTTCGCATGGGCGCCCGGAACGCAGAACGCAAACAACAAGTGGTGATATCACGATGATCGAAACCCGGCAACTGACCAAGCATTACGGCGATCTGACCGCCGTCGACGGCATCAGCTTCAAGCTCGAACCGGGCCGTGTGCTCGGCTTCCTCGGCCCCAACGGCGCCGGCAAATCCACCACCATGAAGATGATCGCGGGCTTCCTCGCGCCGACCTCGGGTAGCGCAGTGGTTTGTGGCCACGATGTGGTCGACGACGCCATCGCCGCCAAGCGCGTGCTCGGCTACCTGCCCGAAGGTGCGCCGAGCTACGGTGAGATGACGCCGCGCCAGTTCCTGGATTTCGTCGCCGACGTGCGCGGCCTTTGCGGCGCCAGGCGCACGCAGCGCCTCGACGACGTGATCGAACGCCTGCATCTGAACGGTGTGCTGGAGCAGCCGATCGAGACGCTGTCGAAGGGCTTCAAGCGTCGCGTGGGACTCGCGCAGGCCATCGTGCACGATCCGCAGGTATTGATCCTGGACGAGCCGACCGATGGCCTGGATCCGAACCAGAAACACGAAGTGCGCGCACTGATCAATGCGATGGCCAAGGACAAGACTATCGTCGTGTCCACGCATATCCTCGAGGAAGTCCACGCCGTATGCAGCCGCGCCATCATCATCGCGCGCGGCAAGATCCTCGCCGACGCGACGCCGGCGGAACTGGAAATGCGCTCGCGCTACCACCAGGCGGTGTCGTTGACCGCGGCCAACGTGCCGGCGGCGAAGGAAGCGCTGTCGCGCGTGGCCGACGTCGCCGCGGTGGAGATCGATCCGCAGGATCATCGCATCACCGCGTTCCCCAAACCGGGCCGGCAGATCTTCGTGGCAGTCAACCAGGCACTGCAGACACAGGGCATCGCGGTCAGCGAACTGCAACTGGAAAGCGGACGCCTCGACGAGGTGTTCCGCACGATCACGCAGGGCGCCGAACAAGGAGGCTCGCGCATGAGCAAAATCCTTACCGTCTTCAAACGGGAACTGAGCGAGCTATTTCGCCACCCCCGTCGCCTACGTTTTCATCGTGATCTTCCTGCTCCTTGCCGGCGCATTCACGTTCTATCTCGGCAACTTCTACGAGCGCGGCCAGGCTGACTTGCTGCCATTCTTCAATTTTCATCCCTGGCTGTACCTGTTTCTGGTCCCCGCTGTCGGCATGCGCCTGTGGTCGGAGGAACGCAAGAGCGGCACGATCGAACTGCTGCTGACCCTGCCGGTGACGATGTGGCAGGCGGTGGTCGGAAAATTTCTCGCCGCGTGGGCGTTCATCGGCATCGCGCTGATCCTGACCTTCCCGATCTGGATCACGGTCAATTACCTCGGCTCGCCTGACAACGGCGTGATCGTCGCCAGCTATATCGGCAGCTTCCTCATGGCCGGTGCCTTCCTCGCCATTGCCTCGTGCCTGTCGGCATGCACGCGCAACCAGGTGATCTCGTTCATCCTCACCGTGGTCGTGTGCTTCCTGTTCCTGCTTGCCGGCTTCCCGCTGGTGCTGGATTTCTTCTCGGCGTGGGCGCCGCAGGGCGTGGTCGACGCGGTGTCTGGCCTGAGTTTTCTCACCCATTTCGCTTCGATCAGCAAGGGCGTGATCGAACTGCGCGATGTGATCTATTTCGCCCTGACCATCGCGTTCTGGCTGTATGCCAGCGCCGTGGTGATTGATCTGAAAAAAGCCGACTGAGTCCCGGGAATCCGAAATGACTTCCAACAAAAAACTCATGACCGGTGGCGCGCTCGCGGTGCTCGCCGTGCTGTTCGTCGCGGTGATCCTGATCTGCAACACGCTGTTCCGCGGCGCGCAGGTCGACCTGACGCAGAACCATCTGTACACGCTGTCGGCGGGAACCAAGAACATCCTTGCCGACATCGACGAGCCGATCCATCTGTACCTGTTCTGGTCGGACAAGGAAACGCACGGCATTCCGCAGTTGCGCATCTACGCGCAGCGCGTGCGCGAGATGCTCGAGGAAATGGCCGGGCGCGCGCACGGCAAGATCAAGCTCGAGGTGATCGACCCGCAGCCGTTCTCCGAAGACGAAGACCGCGCCACGGGCTATGGCCTGCAGGCCGTGCCCGCGGGCAGCAACGGCGAGAAGATCTTCCTCGGCCTGGCCGGCACCAACTCGACCAATGGCAAGCAAGTGATCCCGTTCCTGCAGCCGAACAAGGAAGCATTCCTCGAATACGACATCGCCAAGCTCATCCATGAGCTGACGGTGACGCACAAACCCGTCGTGGGACTCGTTTCCGGCCTGCAGATCGGTCAGGGCTTCGATCCGGCCACGCGCAGCCTGCGTGATCCGTGGGCGATCGACCAGCAGCTCACCCAGCAGTTCGACGTGCGCGAATTGAACGCCGCGTCGATCAAATCCATCGACAAGGACATCGACGTGCTGGTGCTGATCCAGCCGAAGAAGCTGCCGCCCGACGCGCAATACGCGATCGACCAGTTCGTGATGCGCGGCGGACACTTGCTGGTGTTCGTCGATCCCGATGCCGAGACCGACACGTCCGGCGCCGATCCGAACAATCCGCAGGCGGCGATGTTTGCGGACAAGTCCTCCGACTTGCCGGAACTGTTCAAGGCATGGGGCATAGATTACGACCCGCACAAGGTCGTGCTCGACCGCGCCCACGCGCTGCAGATCAGCGCGCAGCAGGGTGCCGCGCCGGTGCCGGATCCGGCGATCCTCGGCTTCGTCAAGAGCGACCTGAGTCCGTCCGACGTGGTCACCGCGAACCTGGACACCATCAACGTGTCCAGCGCCGGCTATTTCGCGCTGGCGAAGGGTTCCAGGTACGCGTTCACGCCGCTGATCCAGACCAGCGACGACGCCATGCCGGTGGACAGCTCACGGGTGAAATTCCTGCCCGATCCCACTGTCCTGCTCAACGGTTACGCGCCCTCGCGCGAGCGCTATGTGATCGCCGGACGTCTGGAAGGCCAATTCACCAGCGCCTTCCCGGACCGCAAGGATGCCGGGCACATCGCGCAGGCGAAAGACAAGGGCGAGATCATCCTCGTCGCCGACACCGACCTGCTCAGCGACCGGATGTGGGTGCAGGTGCAGCCATTCTTCGGCCAGAAGATCATGAACGCGTTCGCCAACAACGGCGACTTCTTCATCAACGCGGTGGACAACCTCACCGGTTCGTCCGACCTCATCTCCATCCGCGGACGCGCTACGTCGCAAAGACCCTTCACCATGGTCGAGGACATGAAACGCGCGGCCGAGCAGAATTCCCGCGGCAAGGAGCAGGAGCTGCAGCAGCAGTTGTCCGACACCGAGCGCAAGCTCACCGAACTGCAAAGCGGCAAGGCGAAAGGCAGCGAGATGATTCTGTCGCCGGCGCAGCAGAACGAATTGCAGAGCTTCCTGCAGAAAAAGGTCGAGATCCGCAAGCAACTGCGCCAGGTGCGCCGCGACCTGGACAAGGACATCGACGCGCTTGGCGCACGTCTGAAGTTCCTCAACATCGCGTTGATGCCGATCCTGATCACCATCGCGGCCCTTTTTTTTGCGGCGTGGAAGCGTCGCCGCCGCAGCGCCGCGTGAGGTCATTGCCATGAGCACATCGCCATGAATTTCAGAAAACTCGCCATTCTCGTTGCCGTGGCTGTCGTCGCTCTGATCGCAGCCTGGTACATCAACTCGTCGAACGCGCCGCAGACGGGCGTTTCCGCACAGGCGCGGCCCGTGTTGCCGGAGCTGCACGACCACGTCAACGACGTGAATGCGATCACGCTGATGGGCGCCGGCGACAAGGTGCTCGCTACGCTCAAGCGCGGCACGGATGGCTGGAGCATTGCCGAGAAATCGAACTATCCGGCGGACCTGGCCAAGATCCGCGCATTCCTGATCAAGCTCGACCAGGCGACGCTGATCGAGGCCAAGACATCCAATCCCAAGCTTTACGGCGAACTCGGCGTCGACGAGGTCAAGGACGCCAAGGCGACTGGCGTGCTCGTGACGCTGGGCGGCCTGGCCAAGCCGTTGTCCATCATCATCGGCAACTACAACGGCGCGGGTGGCGGCGGCACCTTCGTGCGTCGCGTGGGCGAGGCGCAATCCTGGCTCGCCGGCGGCAATCTCGACCGCGACCAAGACCATGGCGGATTGGGAACAGCGCGCGCTGGCCGACATTCCATCGACGCGCCTGCGCGCGGTGACGCTGACGAATCCCGCCGGCAAGACGCTCAAGATCTACAAGGACGCGCCGGGCGACGCGAACTTCAAGGTCGCCGACGTGACGAAGGGTCGCGAGGCGGCTTCCGAATTCGTCGCCAATGCGCTCGGCTCGGTACTTTCGGGCCTGAATGCTGACGAGGTCTTCCCGGCCAAGGACATGGCGCCGCCGGACAAGGCCTGGAAGGACGAATACGCCGCGTTCGACGGCCTGGTCGTCTCCGCGACCGGCTGGGAGCAGGGCGGCAAGGATTATGTGCAGCTCGCCGCACGCTTGGACGAGGCCGCCGCCAACGCCCAGATCGACGCCGATCAGGCCAAGGCCAAGGCCGAGTACGAGGCCGCCGTCGACGCTGCGAACAAGAAGGTGGCCGACGAGAAATCCACGACCGGCGCGCAGGCCAAGGCCAACGCGCAGGCGGCTTCCGATGTCGCCAAGCCATTGGCAGTGAGCGATGCGGCCAAGGATCGAGCCGACAAACTTGCCGCCCTGAACAAGGAAGTGGCGAGCCTGCACGAGACCTTTTCCGGCTGGACCTTTGCGCTACCCGCGTACAAATTCTCCGACATGAGCAAGAACATGGACGACATGCTCAAGCCTTTGCCCGCGAAGAAGCCGTCAGAAAAGAAGGTCGCTGCCAAACCGCACAAGTGATCGGCCCGAATCGCTTGCGGCGGCTTGCTGCGCCGCCGCAAGCGAATAATGTGACGGCAAGCGCATAATCCCCCTCGAACGAGCGTTCGAACGACGCCCGCGTCGTACCCACAGGAGGGAATCATGGCCACCGTACGCACCGGCAGGCGCCGGCGTCTTGCCGCCTTTGCCGCATTTTCCATTGGTATACTTTCGCTGCCGCTGGTGGCGCAGACGATTACCGCACCGGGATTGTCCGCGCCTGGCACGATCTACTACGACGCGCTCGGCACGCCGACGATCAAGGCGGCGACGAGCTACGATGTCGCCTTCCTGCAGGGTTACGCGCAGGCCAAGGCGCGCTTCTTCGAGATGGACTTCGACCGCCGCGCCGCGAGCGGCACGCTTGCCGCGCTGGTCGGCCACGCCGCGCTCGCCAACGACGTGCAGACGCGCACCTTGGGCCTCGACCGCGCCGCGTTCGCCACCTGGCAGGCGCTGGACGCGGATACCAAGGGCTGGATGCAGGCATTTTCCAACGGCGTGAATTTCTGGCTGCAGACGCAGCCACTGCCGCCGGAGTATGGCGCGCTGATGCTCACGCACGCGGCGCCGTGGACGGCGCAGGATTCCATCATCATCGGCAAAGGACTTGCGTTCCAGTTGTCGTTCGACCTCGATATCCAGAACACCATCGATTTCGGTGCCTATTCACAGGCCGCGGCGGTAGCCAAGGTCGATCCGAATGCGCTGTTCTTCGGCGACACGCACCGTTTCGCGCCGCCGGACAATCGCTTCACCGTTCCCGGATTCACGCCGACCGATTCCGCGACGACTGGTGCGCCGACGTTCGCCTCGGCAATGGCAACGGTGCAGACGAGCGCGCAGCAAACAGCGGCACTCGGCAATCTGCAAGTCGATCCGCGCGCGCTGGCGCTGGCGCAGGCTTATCGCGACAAGATCGCCGGCAATCCCTTCATCGCGCCGACCCTGCATGCGCGCCTGGGCCGCGGCGGCAGCAACGAGTTCGCGGTCAGCGGCGCCTACACCGCCACCGGCAAGCCGATCATCGCCAACGATCCGCACCTGACCCTGGCGCTGCCGCCGATCTTCATGGAGATGCACTTGATTTCCGGCGACGGGCTCAACGTCACCGGCGTGAGTGTGCCGGGCGCGCCGGGCATCATCCAGGGCTGCAACAGCAACATCTGCTGGGGTTCGACGGTCAATCCGATGGACGTGACCGACACCTTCCTGGAAACCTTCGCGGTCAACAGCTATGGCCTGCCCACGGCCATCGTCCACAACGGCGTGCAGGAACCGGTGCAGTGGTTGTTCCAGAGTTTCTACGTCAACCAGATGACGCCGGGGCAGACCGACAACATCGCCCGCGACAATTCCATCGGCTACACCAACGGCGCGATCACCGTGATCGTGCCGCGCCGGAACAACGGCCCGGTCGTGCAGATCGGCACGCCCGGCAGTTGTTCGCTGACCGGACAGACGCTCAATCCGGGTCTGGCCTGCGGATTGTCGATTGCCTATACCGGTTGGGGGGCGACGTTCGAGCTGGAAGCGTTCAAACTCATCGACCGCGCGCAGAACATGAGCGATTTCCAGAATGCGCTGACCTATTTCGATTTCGGCTCGCAGAATTTCGCCTACGCCGACACAGCCGGCAACATTGCTTACTTCACCAGCGCCGAGAATCCGATCCGCGACGACTTGCAGAACTTCGGCAAGTGGCTCGGTTCGCCGCCGTTCCTGATCCGCGACGGCTCCGGACAGGCGCACAACGACTGGCTGCCGGTCACGCATCCGCAGCCCAATCAGGCGACTCCGTTCGAGATCATGCCGGCCTCGGAAATGCCGCATGTGATCAATCCCGCGCAAGGCTATTTCGCCAACGCGAACAACGATCCGATCGGCATCACCGCGCAAAACAATCCGTTCGGCATGACGCGCCCGGGCGGCGGCGTGTATTACCTCAACTACGGCTACGACGCCTATCGCATGGGCCGCATCGACCGCCTGTTGTCGGCCCTGGTGGCGTCGGGCAAGAAGATCACGACTGCCGACATCCAGGCCGTGCAGCTCAACAATCAGCCGGTGGATGCGCAGTTGCTGCTGCCTTACTTGCTCGCGGCCGCGCACAACGCGCAGGCGGACGGCGCGTGGGCGCCGTTGCAGCAGTTGGCCAGTGATCCGGCGGTGAGCGAGGCGATCACGCGCCTGTCCGCGTGGGACTTGTCCACGCCGACGGGACTCGCGCAGGGCTTCGACGCGGGCCGCGCGCCGGGTTCCGCGCCGACGTCGGCGCAGTTGGACAACTCCGTCGCCGCGACCGAGTTCTTCATGTGGCGCAGCAACGCGATCAAGAACACCATCGACGGAACGCTCACCGCCTATGGCCTTGGCGATTACCTGCCTGGCGACGACAGCGCTTACACGGGATTGAAGTTCCTGCTCGATGCGTTTCCGGTGCTGGGCGGCCACGGCGCTTCCGGAATCAATTTCTTCAACGTGCCCAACGCGCCCGATGCGGCCTCCGCGCGCGATTACATCTTGCTCGCGAGTTTGCAGCAGGGCCTGGCGCAGTTGGCCGGCGATTCCTTCGCTGCGGCGTTCGGCAATTCCACGGACCAGTCGACTTATCACTGGGGCGCACTGCACCGCTTCGTGCTGGAACATCCGCTGGGCGGGCCGTTCAACATCCCGGGTCCGAATCCCTACGGCTTCACCGACCTGTCGCCGGACCTGCCGGGCCTTGCGCGCGATTCGTCCTACGAGACGGTCAATCCGGGTGGCGGCACCTTGCGCGTCAGCGGCGTCAACGATTTCATGTTCAGCGGCGCGACCGCGCCGGGTCGCCGCTTCGTCGGCCAGATGAGTACGCCGATCAATGCCGTGGAAGTGATTCCCGGCGGCGAATCGGCCGTGCTCGGCGACCCCAACTACGCCAGCCAGCTGCTGCTGTGGCTGACCGGCAGCTACCACCCGCTGGTGGTCGATCCAAACGCGGCGACTACGGGTGCGGCGACGACGGTGAATTTCGTGCCGTGAGCATCGTTGCCCATGAAACAAAAAAGCCCCGCGATGCGGGGCTTTTTTTCGGGTGACGATCAGCGCTTGGCGTGCCAGCAAAAATGCCACGGCTCGTAAGCGATGCCGTGCGGGTTGCGGCGCGGGTAGCTCAGATGAAACCCGAAGCGCCGCGCATTTCGCTTAAGCCACGCGAACGCGGCTGAGCGTTCGAAGTTTTCTTCCAACGCGGCGAATCCGGGCGTGGTCACATCCAGCGCGCGCCCGGAGTGATGTTCGCTGTATCCCGGCGCGGCGCTGACACGCAGGATTTTTTCCATGGTCTGTCCGCGTTCGAGTTTGCGCTTGAGAATGCCGAGTTGGTATTCGACCGAACGAAACGCCGAGACGACTTGCAACTCCACGCCATCGCGCGCCGCCGCCTCGCGCAGGCGCGTCCACGCACGCGCGGCGCGCGGTGCGAGGAATTGTTCGCGGCCCTGCGTATCGAGACCGATGGATTCCAGGTGCGATGGCTCGCGCACGCGGCGCAGCCCGCGCACGCGACCGTAGTCGCGCGGCACGCCGAGGGCAAACGCGCTTTCGATCAGACGGGATGCCGGCATCGGGGTCATTTCGATTCTGTTCCCGAACTCGAAGGCGCGGATGTCTTCAGCCGTCCCGCCTTGCGCAAGGCTTCGCGCAACGCGTACTCGATCTGCGCGTTGACGCTGCGCAATTCGTCGTCGGCCCAGCGTTGCACGGCGTCGAGCACGTCGGCTGAAATGCGCAGCGGATAGGCTTTTTTCTCAGCCATCCTGAAACCTGCTGCGCTCGGCATCTCGCGCGCGTGTAGTGCTCGGAATCCTCATGTACTCGGCACGTACACTCCGGTTCCTGCGCTCCACCGCGCGCGACCTGCCTTCGCTCGCGACGGTTTCAAGGTGGCTGTACTCAGCGGCCATCTAGTCGTCTTTGCCCCAGCGCCAGCGCGGACGCTCACCAGTCGCCCAGCAGATTGCGACAAACAGCAGCGTCAGTACCAGGAACGCTGGCACAAGCCTTGTGTCATGCGTATGGGCGAAATACCAGGCGCCAGTGATTGCCAGGACGACATAGACCGCGAGGACGAGCCAGCCTTGCCAGGTCAGGGGCCAGCTCCAGCCCCAGCCATACTTTTTCGCGCGAAACCAGGGTTGGGTTTTGTCGATGTCATGTGTGTGCATGTGTTTTCCTCCGTCAGCCCGAATACAGCGTGCCGGTATTGACGATCGGCTGCGTGCCGCGTTCGCCGCATAGCACGACCAGCAGGTTCGACACCATCGCCGCCTTGCGCTCCTCGTCGAGCTGCACGACGCCGCGTGTCTTGAGCTGATCCAGCGCCATCTCGACCATCGTCACCGCGCCTTCGACGATGCGCGTGCGCGCGGCAATGATGGCGCTGGCCTGCTGGCGTTGCAGCATCGCCTGCGCGATTTCCGGCGCGAAGGCGAGGTGAGAGATGCGCGCCTCGATCACCTTCACGCCGGCGCTGGCGAGACGTTCCTGGATTTCGTTCTGCAGATGCTCGACGATTTCCTTGCCGTGGCTGCGCAGCGAAACGCCGCCGGTGTCGTGCGAATCATACGGGTATGTTTGCGCCATCTGGCGCAGCGCGGATTCGCTCTGGATATGCACGAAGTCCTCGTAGTCGTTGACTTGGAACAGCGCCTCGGCAGTGTCGACGACTTGCCATACCACCACGGCGGCGATCTCGATGGGATTGCCGTCCGAATCGTTGACCTTGAGCTTGCTCGACTCGAAGTTGCGCACGCGCAGGGAAACGCCGCGCTTGGAATAGAATGGATTCGCCCAGCGCGGGCCGGAGTCGCGCACCGTGCCGACATAACGCCCGAAGAATTGCAGCACCTTGCCCTCGTTTGGTGCGACGGTGAAGAACCCGCCGAGACAGATCAGCAACACGATGGCGGCGAGGATGGCGACGATGATCGCCCAGACGGATTGATTCTGGATCGAGTAGACGAACCACGCGCCATCGGCGATCAACAACACGATGATGCCGATCAAGGCGGGAATCCCCGAAGGGGCGGAATAACGGCGTTCGTTCATGGCGGGCTCCAGTTGGATTGCGAAATAAAGATATCAGAAAGATATCATTGTTGCAAGCCAACCAACCCGTTCAGTCTCCCGAACGCAGCATCGGCAACATGCGCTTGAGCGTGTCGTCGCGTGTTATCCAATGATGGAAAAGCGCTACGGCTGCATGCGCCATCGCCAGCCAAAACAACACGTTGCCGCAGGTTTCGTGCAGCCCTTCGAGTTGGTGCGAGAAGTCGCGGTCAGGGCTGGCACTGACCGGCAGCGGCAGGCCCAGCAGATCCCAGCTCGTGCCCTTGGTGTATTGCATCGCGATGCCGAGCACGGGTACGAGGAAGGCCAGCGCATACAGCGCGAGATGCATCAGTTTGGCCAGCCACGCCTTCCAGACGGCGACAGGCGGCATGATCGGCGGCGGCGCCGAGCGCAGGCGCGCGAACAGGCGCGGCAGCATCAGCAGGATCACCGCAAGCCCGAATTGGATGTGCGTCCAGGTGACGGCGGCGCGCAAATCGGATCCGCGTTGTGTATAGCCGCGTGCTTCGGCGAGTGCCCATGCGGCCACGATCAGCAGGGCGATCAGCCAGTGCAGGCGACGCAGCCAGAGCGAATAGCGATTCGTGTTCATCGGTGTGGTTCTCCTGCCTGGAATCTGAAGAATGTCAATGTTTGCGCAGGCCGGCGTTGATCCGAGTCAATCGCTCAATTCGATCTTTGCATCGCCTCGATGCGATCGATGCGCAGGCGTCCGAGCGTATCCATGCCGGAGAAGAAGCGCCACGGGTCGCCGTCGCCGGCGGACAGCGCAATATGACCCGCGTCGAAGCCGGGCAGGGCGGCGTCGAAACTTTGCCAGTGTCCATCGACCCACGCCTGCGCCCAGGCGTGCGGCACGAAGACGTGATCCATGCCGGCGTAGCGTTCGGTGTAGGCCAGGCCATCGACGACGCGCGTGGGAATGCCGAGCGCGCGGCCAAGCGCGGCGAGCAGCACCGCGTGTTCTGTGCAATCGCCCTCGGGATGCTTCGCCACTTCCAGCGCCGAGGCGTAGCCGACGTTCAGATCCTTGTTGCGGATGAAGTGGCGCACGAATTCCTGCAAGGCGAGCATCCGCGCCGACGGCGTTTTCGCATCGCCGGCGCCTTCGCGCGCGAGCTTGCGGATTTCCGGTGCGTCGCTTTGCAGCCAGTCGTTAGGCTGCGAATCGGCGGGTGTCGGCGGCGCTTCCGAAGCGTTCGCTGGTGCGGTACCGATCGGCACGATGCGCAATTCAACGCCGTTCGCGGTCGTGCGCACGCGCTGTTCGCCGGTCTGCGCGAATTGCAGCGGATCGCCGCTGCTGCGTGCGCTCACGCTCAGGATCAGGCCGTCGCGCAATTCCTGCCGGGAAATCGCTGCAGGCGCCTGCGCCAGTGCGTGCACGAGGATGTCGGCGCCCTGATTCGGCGCCGTGGCGCATGCCCGGGAACAGGCCAGCATGGTCAGGTCGAAACCCATCAGTGCAAGGGTCGTCTTGCGCACGTCGCCGTCCGCATCCACCCAGGATTGGCTGCGCGTAGGTGCGCCGGGCAGGTGGATGACCTGGTCGACGCGGCTGAGCATGGCGTTGTCGCCGTCGGGCAAGTCCAGACGTTCGCGCGGGCCGACCGTGGAGTCGACGGCAACGGCATCCAAACTGTCGACCTGAAACGCGAGCTGCGAAAAGCGCGTGCCGGGGCTTAGTCCCGCGCGCAGCTCGGCCAGGCGCTGGCCTTCGGCGAGCAGCGCGCCTTGCGGCCAATCGATGACGCGCGTGGACGTGGCGCCGCCGACTTCGCTGACCACGTCGAAGCGCCCATCGCTGCGGCGCGTGCCCTGCACGGTGCTGGCGATGCCGGAGATCGCCGTGCGCGAGGTGAACGCCAGCGTTTCGCCATCCATCGTTTCCGCATCGGTTTCGCCGGTGGAAAGACCCACCTTCACGCCCGCGCGATCCAGCTCGACTTCCATCTTCTGCGTCGTGATCACGCTGCCGTCGCGGATTGCGCGCGTCGTGTGCATGTGGCCGATCTTGCGGCCGTCGAGCAGCACGCTCATCCAGACGTCGTCCGCAGGCGCGGCATTCGCAAGCGCCGGCAGCAGGACGAACAGGATGGAAAACAGCATGCGCATGGCGGCTCGGCGTGGTGGGCAAGCGCCAAGCATAACCCGGCCTGCGTTCGCTACAATCCCGGCATCATCCGCAGCGGAACCCGCGATGCCCGACAACAAGAGCTATGCCGTATTCCTGTTTCCGCAGGCGCTGGACGCACTCGGCGACGCGATCAAACCCTATCTGAGCAACGCACCGGCGGGCCAGCACATCGTCTGCGCGGGCATCGACGCGTCCGGCGCCTACTTCGAGATGACCTTGCAGGGCACGGATGCGAAAGGCCAGCAGACCGAGCTCGAATTGCGCATTCCGCACGCGATGGTCAAGCTGATCATGTCGCTGCATGACGATCATCCGTTCGGCTTCCAGGCGCGCAAGGGCTGAGGCGGCGCCAGTCGCCGCCGTCGAGCAATTCCAGTGGCCGGAAGCGCGCCTTGTAATCCATCTTCGGATGGCGCGCGATCCAGAATCCGAGATAGACATATGCCAGACCGCGCTCGCACGCGAGTTCGATCTGGCGCAGGATCGCGCAGGTGCCGAGTCCACGCGCGGATGCGCCCGGATCGAAGAATGTGTACACCGCCGATAATCCCGTCGCGGTGAAGTCGGTGACGGCGACAGCGAGCAGGCGCTCGCGCAGGCGCAGTTCGATGAATTGGGTCGGGCTCCACGCCGTGATCAGGAAACGCTCGAAATCTTCGGTGGCCGGATCGTCCATGCCGCCGTCCTTGTGGCGCGTGCCGAGATAGCGCCGGTACAAGTCGAAATATTCGACGGTGAACGCTGGTGGCGCGATGCGCAATTCCAGATCGCGATTGCGCGCCAGGCAACGCCGTTGACTGCGGTCGGGAACGAATTCGGCGACCGGGACGCGTGCCGGAATGCAGGCACGGCAGCCGGGGCAGTGCGGCCGATAGACGTGGCCGCCGGCGCGACGGTAGCCCTTGGCCAATGCCGCATCGTATATTTGTGGAAGATGCGGCGAGGCCGGGTCAATGACCAGGTTCTGCGCCGTGCGCTCCGCAAAATACCCGCACGGATGCGGCAGGGTCTGGAACAGGCGGACGACGTCGGATTTCACCTTTCCAGTGTAGCTCGGCGCCTCAATAGATGCCGAGATAGCGCAGCAGGATCAGCAGCACGATCGTGCCGATCAGAGCGATGCGCAGCTTCGCCGCCACGGACATTCCCGCGCGCGACGGCGCTTTCGGCTCGCGCGCCTGCGCGAGTTCCTCGGCGAAGCGCGTGGCCGGCGCGATGCCGATGTCGCGCAGCATCGCGCGCGCACGCGGCTGGTCCTCGGCCTTGACGATCCATACCGCCGGCCATGTCGATGAATCCTGCTTGGCGCTGTAGCTCGGACCCTTGTAATCGTGACCGGAGTAGGCGCGGCGGTTGGTCACGCGTGTCTCGATGCCGGCTTCGTTGAGCAGGGTAACGACGCGCTCGACGTTCTCGATGCGCGGCGAGGAGAAGATCTGTCTCATGGCGTTTCCGGCAGTACGCGCAGCATGCCCTCTTGCGCGGTCGAGGCGACGAGCTTGCCGTCGCGCGTGTAGATCATGCCGCGGGTCAGGCCGCGCGCGCCCTGCGCGCTCGGGCTGTCGCAGGCATACAGCAGCCAGTCGTCGATGCGAAACGGGCGGTGAAACCAGATCGCGTGATCCAGACTCGCCATCTGCACGTTGTGCTGCAGGTAGGAAATCCCGTGCGGCAGCGTGGCCGTGCCAATGAGATGAAAATCCGAAGCGTAAGCCAGCATCGCGCGATGCAGGGTGTCGTCGTCCGGCGCGCGTCCGGCGAGGCGGAACCAGATCTGCTGGAACGGTGGACGTTTCGCCGGTTTCAGTTCGTTGCGCGGATAGACCGGACGGAATTCGAACGGCCCCTTGCGCGCCAGCCAGCGCTGCGCCTTCACCGGCAGCCTGGCGAGTTCTTCGGCTGGAACGGGTTCAGGCGGATTCAGGCCTTCCGGCGGCGGCACGTCCGGCATGCTGAGCTGGTGTTCGACGCCGGGTTCGGCGATCTGGAACGAGGCGGCGGCATTCAGGATCGTCTCGCCGTGCTGGATCGCGATGATGCGGCGCACGGAAAAACTCTTGCCGTCGCGGGCGCGATCGACTTCAAAGACGATCGGCGCCTCGATGTCGCCGGCGCGCAGGAAATAAGCGTGCAGCGAATGCACCGCGCGCGAGCTATCCACGGTGCGTTGCGCGGCCGACAGCGCCTGTCCGAGCACTTGTCCGCCGAACACGTACTTGGTGCCGATGTCGCGGCTCTGGCCGCGGAACAGGTTTTCTTCCAGCCGTTCGAGCTGCAGCAGTTCGATCAGTTCGCCGACGATGGGATTCGACATGGAACTTCCTATGGGTTGAATCGTTCGAGTCCGCTCGCGGGGACGACGTCCTGCCACGGAAACAGCGGTCCCGGATCCTGACGGCGGCGCAGCATCACCTTCGGATCGTCGCTGGCCGGCTCCAGGCGCATGTCGAGATCTTCGTGTCCGGCGATGTATTTGAGATTCGGCAGTTCCTGCCGCAACTGCCGCAGCAGCGCGAGCAGGGCGTCGATCTGCGCGCGGGTGTACGGCACCGTCCAGTTCTGATGGTGGCTGTCGCCCCAGTCCGGATAGCGGCCGATGTTGGACAGTTCAATGCCGATCGAACGCGGGTTGTAACCGAGCGTATGGTTTGCGACCCGGTCGTCGGGCACGTAGCGGTGGATCGTGCCGTCCGTGTCGATGTAGTAATGCCCGCTGTTGCCGGTCTGCGATTTTTCGTAGCGGATGCGCTCGCCGAATTCGCGCGTCATCTGCATGTCCGGTAATTCGGTGCAATGGATCACGACGAGGTCGATCGCCGACAGCGGGCGCTTTTCCAGCCGCGCCACGTAGGGCAAGGGTTGATCGAGGATGGGCAGTGCGATTGGCATGCGATAATTGTCGCATGCCCAAGCCGTTCCTGATCCTTTCACATGGCCTGCACAGCAGTCCGGACGCCACGAAAGTGAGTGCGCTGTCTGCTATTGCCGAGCCGCTGGGCTTTTCCAGCGTGCGTCCGGATTACCGCGATCTCGATGCCAGCGGCGACGTGCGCCGCATCGACGAGCGCATTGCACGGCTGGTCGAGCACGCCCCCACGGACGCGCCGGTGATCCTGGCCGGATCGAGCATGGGTGCATTCATTTCGGGTTTGGCGTCGCTGCAATTGAATTGCGTTGGCCTGTTCCTGATGGCCTTGCCGGTGGAAATTCCCGGCTACGCGCGGCGCTTCGAGGCGGCGCGCGTGCCGACCGCGCTAGTGCATGGATGGAGCGACGCCTTGTGTCCGGTGGACGCGGCGATTGCGTTCGCACGTGCGCGCGAGGACGAGATCGTGCTGGTGCGCGACGATCATCGGCTGTCGAACCACGTCGATTTCGTTGCCGAGCGCTTCGGCGAATTCCTGCGGCGATTCGCCTGATGCGCGATTTCTTCGCGACTTGCCCCAAGGGTCTCGAATACCTGCTCGTCGACGAGTTGAAGGCGCTGGGCGCGGCGGACGTGCGCGAGGCGCTGGCCGGCGTGCACTTCGCCGGAGAATTGGAGGTCGGTTATCGCGCATGCCTGTGGTCGCGCCTGGCGAGCCGGATATTGATGCCGCTCGCGCAGTTCGACGTGCCCGATGCGGATGCGCTCTACGCCGGCGCGCGCGCTATCGACTGGCCCGCGCATCTGGACATCGCCACGAGCTTTGCGGTGGATGCGGTCGGCAGCGTGCAAGGCCTGACCCATAGCCAGTACGCGGCCTTGCGGGTGAAAGATGCGATCGTCGATGCATTCCGCGATGCGACTGGTGAGCGCCCGAACGTGGATACGGAAAATCCCGGCCTGCGTCTGAATCTGGTCTTGCGCCGTGGCCGCGCCATCGTCGGCATCAATCTCTCCGGTCCGCCGCTGCACCAGCGCGGCTACCGCAAGGGCGCGGGCCTGGCGCCGCTGAAGGAAAACCTCGCCGCGGCGATGCTGTTGCGCGCCGGCTGGCCGCAGGTTTACGCGGCTGGCGGCGGTCTGGTCGATCCGCTGTGCGGCTCGGGCACCCTGCCGATCGAAGCCGCGTTGATGGCGGCGGACGTCGCTCCCGGCCTGCGCCGTGTGCATTGGGGATTTCTCGGCTGGCGCGGTCACGATGCGACATTGTGGAAAACGCTGCACGACGCCGCGCAGGCGCGCGCGCAGACAGGCTTGCAGGCGCTGCGCTCGGTGTTCTTCGGCTTCGACGAAAACCCGGCCGTGCTCAACGAGGCCAAACGCAACGCCCAGGAAGCGCAACTATCCGGGTTTATTCATTTCGGGCGGCAGACGCTGGAACATCTGCATCGTCCGCACGAACTGGAACAGCCGGGCCTGCTCATCACCAATCCGCCCTATGGCGAACGCATGGGCGCGGACGGGGATGTCGTCGGGCTGTATCGCCAGCTCGGCGCAAAACTGAAAACCGAATTTCGCGGCTGGCGCGCCGCCGTCATCGCCGCGGACGACGCGCACGGCCATGCGCTCGGCCTGCGCGCCGACAAGCGCTACAAGCTGTACAACGGCGCGATCGAATGCGAGCTGCTGAACTTTGACATCGCCGCGCAGGATGCGCCGCGACCGGAACCGAAGCCGCTTTCGGCCGGCGCGCAGATGGTGAAGAACCGCATCGAGAAGAATTTCCGCCATCTGCGCAAGATCGCCACGCGCGAAAATATCGAATGCTGGCGCGTGTACGACGCCGATCTGCCCGAATACGCGGCCGCCATCGATATCTATGGCGAGCATCTGCATATCCAGGAATACCAGGCGCCGGCGAGCGTGGACGAGAACCTCGCGCGCACGCGCTGGCGCGAGCTGGTGCGCGCCGCGGGCGAGGCACTGGGCATTCCGCGCGAACGCATCGCGCTCAAGCAGCGCCGGCGCGGCAAGGGCGGCGAGAAGTACGGTCGCCTTGACGAGCGCGGGGAATTCCTTGAGGTGAACGAGAGCGGCCTGAAATTCCTTGTCAATCTGCACGATTACCTCGACACCGGATTGTTCCTCGACCACCGCCCGTTGCGCGCGCGCGTGCGCGAACTGGCGCGCGGCAAGCGTTTCCTGAACCTGTTCTGCTACACCGGCAGCGTCAGCGTTTACGCGGCAGCGGGCGGCGCAGTGGATACGGTCAGCGTGGATTTGTCGCAAACCTACCTTGACTGGGCCGCCCGCAACTTCGCGCTTAACGGACTCGACCCCGCAAGCAACCGGCTGGTGCGCGACGACGCGGCGACCTACCTGCAATCGCATTCGGCGATGTTCGATCTGATCTTCGTCGACCCGCCGACGTTTTCCAATTCCAAGCGCGCCGAGGATTTCGACGTGCAGCGCGACCACGCGCGCCTGCTCAACCTGTGCGGCGATCGACTGTTGCCGGGTGGCATGGTCCTGTTCTCGAACAATTTCCGCCGCTTCAAGCTGGACGAGGAGGGGCTCGCGCGCTTCGCGATCCGCGAGATCAGTGCGCTGACGATTCCCTTCGATTTCGCGCGCCACGCGCGCATCCATCGAGCCTGGGAACTGCGCCTGAAGTGATCGCGTTCAGTTTCGTCGGAGCGAAGCTGAACAAGCCGAACTGCGGCGGGCGAATTTCAGTTGCGATTCAGCCGCCCGGATCAACCATGCGCCTGCGACATTCCGATCGCACGAAGTTGTTCCGGGAGACGACCATGACGATTCGCAAACGTGGGTTCCGTGCACTGGTTCTGGGCTTGCTCGCGACAGTCGGCCTGGCGCTGGCTCCGGCCGCGTTCGCTGGTGGCCATGTCAGCATCGGCATCAACCTGCCCGGCGTGAGTCTTGGTTACTGGGGTGGTCATCACGGCCACGGCTACGTGAACGTAGGCGGTTACTATGGCGGTGGTTACTATGGCGGCGGCTATTACGGTGGCGGTTACTATTCGCCGGCGTACTACGACAGCTACTACTACGCGCCCGCTCCGGCGTACTACGCGCCAGCGCCCGTCTACTACGGCAGCTACTACTCCGCGCCGGTGTACCGCAGCCACTCTCGCAGCCGCTACTACGACCGCGGCGGCGATTCGCGTTACAACCGCGACTATGGCCGCGGCTACGACAACGACCGCGGCTATCATCGCGCTGGCTACAGCCGCGGCTATTCCTGCGGATCTTCGGACCCGCGCTACTGCCGCTGAGCGCGCAGGTTCTCGCGCGAAGCCCGCCGCGTTCCGCGCGGCGGGCTTTTTTCATGCGCTTAACCTTCGCGGAATCGACAACCTGCTAGCATAGCGAAGCTATGCAGGGGACTCATCCATGACTTCGCCGACAAGGCCAAACGAGCGCGTCGCCGCTCCCGAGGCGTGGACGTTTTTTCGCCAATGGCTGAAGAATCCGCTCGGCATCGCCGCGTTGTCGCCGTCCGGCCGGCAATTGACCCGGCAGATGATTTCCGAACTGCCGCACGGTACGCAGCGCGTCATTGAACTTGGCGGCGGCACCGGCGTGTTTACGCGCGCGATGCTGGCGCACGGCATCGCCCCGCGCGACCTGCTCGTGCTCGAACTCAACGAGGCGCTGTACCAGCACCTGCGCGCGCATTTTCCCGACGTGCGCGTGGAATGCGGCGATGCGCGCGAGTTGAAGCCGATCGCGCAGCGCGACGGCTATCTCGACCAAGGTCCCGTGGACGCGATCATCAGCGGACTCGGCCTGCTGTCGATGTCGCGGCAGACTCAGGCCGAGATCCTGCAGGCCGCTTTTTCCGTGCTCAAGCCCGATGGCCGCCTGATCCAGTTCACCTACGGGCCGAAATCGCCCGTGCCGCGCGATCTTTTGGAAGAACTCGATCTTTCCGTGCGCCGCGGCGGCTTCGCCTGGTGGAATGTGCCGCCGGCGTCGGTGTACGTCTACACGCGCAACCGCTCGCGCGCGGTGCAGGCGGTCAAGGTGGCGACAAAGAAAAGTTGAGTATTGGGCGCCCTGCCCGTATCATGCGCGCCCTCGACTTGACTATGCCGGAGAGGTGGCAGAGTGGTCGAATGCGCCGGATTCGAAATCCGGTTTACGGTTTTGCCGTAACGTGGGTTCGAATCCCACCCTCTCCGCCATCCACGAGTGCAAGAGCTATAGTCCGCCACTCCCGACATGAGCCTGATCTCCACCCCCGTTTCCTTCGGCGAACTGATCGACAAGATCACCATCCTGGAGATCAAGTCCGAGCAGATTCGCGATGCGGCCAAGCTCGCCAACGTGCGCGCGGAGCTGGACATGCTCAATGCGACCTGGGCGCAAAACCTGGCGTCGCGCACGGATATTCTCGCGGAACGTGCGGAACTCAAGCGCATCAACCAGTCGCTGTGGGACATCGAGGACGAAATCCGCCTGAAGGAAAAGGCGCAGGATTTCGATACGCGTTTCATCGAGCTGGCGCGCGCGGTGTACTTCACCAACGACAAGCGCGCCGCGGTCAAGCGCGCGATCAACCTCAAGCTCGGCTCGCAACTGGTCGAAGAGAAGTCGTATCAAGACTACGGCGCGACACCGGCCTGATTCGTGCGGAACGCCTCGAAGCGCTCGACCACATCGTCGACCGCGATCAATTCCATCACGCCCGGATATTCCAGTTTCGTGCCCCACGGCAATTCATCCGCAGACTTGCCGCGAAACTTGCGTGCCGCGTCGTCGTAGCGGTTCGCGCACCAGCGCCGGTCGGAGTAGGGACCTGAGCGAGCCGGATTGCTTGGCGCATGCAGGCCGAGCACCTTGGCGCCGACCGCGTTGGCCATGTGCATCGGTCCGGAATCCGGCGTCAGCACGAGGCTGGCACGCTGGCACAGCGCGAGGAATTGCTTGAGCGTATCCTTGCCGACCAGGTCGATGGGTGCCTGTTTGCACCGGCTCACGATGGCATCGCCGAACTCGCGTTCGAACGTGCTCGGTCCGCCGCATAGCGCGACGCGCCAGCCACGCGTGGCAGCGTGATCGATCACCGCCGCGTAGCGATCCGGCAGCCAGTTGCGCAGTCGATGGCTGGAGCACGGACTTACCAGTAACGTCGGCGCATCGCCGGGCAGGTGTCCGGCGGCGAACTCTTGCGCGGAATCCGGAATCGGGATGTTCCAATCCACGGTGGTTTGTTTCAGGCCCAGCGGTTCGAGAAAACTCGCCATCGCATCCAGCACGTGCTCGCCGCTGCGCTGCGCGATGCGCGCATTCACGAACAGGCCGTGCAGATCTTTCGAGCGGGCCTTGTCGTAGCCGATGCGCAGGCCCGCACGCAACAGCGCGCTGACCAGGTTCGCGCGCAGCGCGACCTGCAGATGCAGCAGTACGTCGAAGCGGCGTCCGGCCAGTTGCCGGCGCAGCGCGGCGAATCCGCGCCAACCGGCGGCCTTGTCGAAGACGACGAATTCCACGCCGGGAATGTCGCCGACCAGCTTGTGTTCGAGCTTGCCGACGATCCAGGTCAGGCGGGTCTGCGGCCATGCGCCTTGCAGCGTGCGCACCAGCGGCACGACATGCGTCACGTCGCCCAGTGCCGAAGTGCGCAGCAGGCACAGCGATTGCGGGGGATGCGATGGCGGAAAACGCGGTGTGCGGCATGCGGGCTGCTAAACTGGCGATGATGATGCAGGCGCAAGTCCAACCCACGCCCGACGGCGCGATTGTGTTCGACCCGGATGCCGTCGCACAAGCGGCATTCGACCCGGAGTGGTTCGAGCCGGAGTACTGGCGCGCGCGTGCGGCGGCGCAGGCGACGACGCGGCGGACGCGGCAGCGCGATGTTCGTCGACGCGCCATTCGGCAATTGCGCGCTACGCCATTACCGTCGCGGCGGCATGGCGGCGCACGTATTCGGCGACCGCTATCTGTGGACCGGGCCCGAACGCACGCGCAGCTTCGCCGAATTCCGCCTGCTGCAATCGCTGCGCGCAAAAGATCTGCCGGTGCCGCAGCCGATAGCCGCCCGCTTCCGGCGCGAGGGCCGCAGTATCGTGCGGATATCCTCACGCGCCGCGTCGAGCAGGCCGCGACGCTGGCCGAATTAATTGGGCAAGGCAAATTCGACGCCGCCATCGCGTCTCGCGTCGGCGCGGAAATCGCGCGCTTCCATGCGCAAGGCGTCTATCACGCGGATCTGAACGCGCACAACATCCTGCTGACCGACGCCGCGGTCTGGCTGATCGACTTCGATCGCGGCGAATTGCGCCATCCGGCGCGCACGTGGCAGCAGGCGAACCTGGCGCGGCTCCGGCGCTCGTTGCTGAAAATCGGCGCCGCACGAAAAGTGGAGTCTGAGTTCGAGCGCGATCTGTGGCAGCCACTGATGGCGGCATGGGAAAAGGGGGCGGCGTCGTGAGCTTCGCATTGCATTTTCTCGGCGTCGGTTCCGCGCAGGCGGTGGAACTGGGTTCGTCCGGCGCGGTGATCGAGCGCGACGGCAAGCCAGTCCTGCTCATCGACTGCGGCCCGGAAACCCTGACGACGTACATGGAAGCCTACGGCGAGCCGCCGCGCGCGGTCTATATCACCCACACGCACATGGATCACGTCGCGGGCCTGGAGCGCTTGTTCTATCGCGTCTATTTCGACGCGGCACTGCGCGGCACGGTGCGCCTGTATGCGCATGCCGCGCTGATTCCGCATTTGCAATCGCGCGTGGCCGACTATCCGCAGGTGGTGGCCGAGGGCGGTGCGAATTTCTGGGATGGCTTCCACGCCGTGCCGTGCTCGCGCGGGTTCTGGCACGAAGATTTGTGGTTCGATGTGTTCCCGACGCGACATCATGCGCCGCAGACCTCGTTCGGCATCGCCCTGCGCGGATCGTTCGCCTGGACCGGCGACACGCGGCCGATTCCGGAAATGCTGGAACAATTTGCGCCGCCGCCGACGCTCATCGCGCACGATTGCGCGCTGCACGGCAATCCTTCGCATACCGGCGTGGACGATTTGACGCGTGAATACGCTGACGCGACGCGAAGCCGGATGCTGCTCTATCACTACGGCGGCGCTGCCGATGGCCAGGCGCTGGTGGCACGCGGCCAGCGCATCGCGCAACGCGGTGAACGCATCGCGTTGCCGCCGCCTGTCGCGGAATCCGTGTTGAATCCAGGTCGATCCGCATGAATTCTCCCGCGATCCCGCATAGTCTGGAACCGGCACGCGACAGCTTGTCGCGGCCGTTGCACGACCTGCGCATTTCCGTCATCGACCGCTGCAATTTTCGTTGCCCGTACTGCATGCCGGAAGACCAGTACGCGCACGACCACGTGTTCCTGCCGAAGGATCAGCGCCTGCGTTTCGAGGAAATCGTCCGCCTCGCGCGCGCCTTCGTCGCGCTGGGCGTGCGCAAGTTGCGCCTGACCGGCGGCGAGCCCCTGCTGCGCCGCGACCTGCACGAACTGGTGCGCCAGCTCGCGCAGATCCCGGACGTTGACGACATCGCCCTGACGACGAACGGCGTGCTGCTGCCGAAATTCGCCAAGGCGCTGCACGACGCCGGACTGCAACGCCTGACCGTGTCTCTGGACAGCCTCGATCCGGCCACGTTCCGCGAGCTTTCCGGCGGACGCGGCGAGGTCGCCGAGGTGCTCGCGGGCATCGCTGCGGCGGAAGCTGCGGGATTCGGGCAGATCAAGCTCAATTGCGTGGTCCTGCGCGGCGTCAACGACCATCAGGTGACGGATCTGGCCGAACGCTTCCGCGGTACGCCGCATGTCGTGCGTTTCATCGAATACATGGACGTGGGTACGCTCAATCGCTGGCGCAAGGATGCCGTGGTGCCGAGTGCGGAACTGCTCGCGCGCCTGGCCGCGCGCTGGCCGCTGCGCGCGCTCGAGCCGAATTACCGCGGCGAGGTCGCGCAGCGCTATGCCTGGGCCGACGGCGCCGGCGAAATCGGCTTCATCAGTTCGGTATCGCAGCCGTTCTGCGGCGATTGCTCGCGTGCGCGACTGTCGGCGGATGGAAAACTGTATACCTGCCTGTTCGCGCGCATGGGCTTCGACCTGCGCGGTCCGCTGCGCGAAGGCATTGGCGACGAGGAGCTGGTGCGCTTGATCGGCGGGCGCTGGCACGTGCGCAGCGACCGCTACAGCGAGCAGCGCGCCGAACTTCGGGCCAAGGGCAAGGACGATAAGATCGAAATGTTCGCGATAGGTGGATGATGGAGCGCAAGGAACTGACCCATGTTGGCGCGGATGGTCGTCCGCGCATGGTCGATGTCGGTGCGAAAGCGGCGACCCCGCGCAGCGCCACCGCGCAGGCCATCGTGCGCTTTCCGGCTGCCGTTGCGCGCGCTCTGCGCGCGCAGGGCATGCGCGCGAAGAAAGGTCCGGTCGTGGACACCGCCATCGTGGCCGGCACCCTGGCCGTCAAGCGCACGCATGAGTTGATTCCGTTCTGCCATCCGCTGGCCATCGAACGCTGCGATTTCGCCGTGGAATTCGCCACGCCAACCGAACTGGCCATCCGCTGCGAAGTAGCAGTGACGCACAAGACCGGCGTGGAGATGGAGGCGCTGACCGGCGCCAGCGTCGCGGCCCTGACCGTGTACGACATGTGCAAGGCGCTGTCGCACGAAATCGTCATTGGCGACGTGCGCTTGCTGGAGAAATCCGGCGGCAAACGCCGCGTGCGCGGCGGGAAAATCGTCCCATGAATTTTCGCGTGCTGTATTTCGCCTCGTTGCGTGATGAGGCAGGCACCGATGCCGAGCAGGTGGAATCGCGCGCCGGCGATGCGCGCGGCCTCTACGCGGAATTGCGCGTGCGACACGGATTCGCCCTGGGCGAAGATCGCCTGCGTGTGGCGATCAACGGCGCGTTCGCTGCGTGGGAACAGGCGCTGCGCGATGGCGACGAGGTCGTGTTTATCCCGCCCGTGAGTGGTGGTTGATTTGTTCCGTCTCAGCGAATCCGCCATTGATGCCGCCGCCCTCGTGCGCGAGCTTGCGCAGGTGGGAGCTGGTGCCTGCGTGACCTTCGAGGGCTGGGTACGCGACCACAACGAAGGGCGCAACGTGTTGCGGCTTGGCTATCAGTCCTACGCGCCGCTGGCACTGGCCGAAGGCGAGCGCATCCTCGCCGAGGCGCGCGCGAAATTCGCCGTCGTCGACGCGGTTTGCGCGCATCGCGTCGGCACGCTGGAAATCGGCGAGCTGGCGGTGTGGGTCGGCGTCAGCGCGGCGCATCGGGGCGCTGCATTCGACGCCTGCCGCTGGATCATCGACGAAGTGAAGCGGCGCGTGCCGATCTGGAAGAACGAGCATTACGCCGATGGCGAGTCCGGCTGGCTGCATCCGGACAATTCGCCGGTCGAAGCGCCGAATCGCCTTGTTTGAGCAGCGTGCGTGCGGTATCCTGCGCGGCCTTTTCCGGAGAGGTCGAGCATCGCGACAGCGATGCGAGGATGAGGCAGGATGCCGAATGGAGAACGCTTCAGGGACGAATCTCCGCAAAAGGGTTCATATCCGGAGAGGTGTCCGAGTGGTTGAAGGAGCACGCCTGGAAAGTGTGTAAGCGGGTCAAACCGCTTCGCGGGTTCGAATCCCGCCCTCTCCGCCAGATTCGACGGTCAGATTTGTTTGGCGGGATCGGACCCGCGAAATATAATGACCTGGTTCGACAAATCGGCAGGAAATCCGATTTGTGCAGCGAAGCTGCCCGCAGGGCGAGGTACACGGATGTACCGCGTACATCCTGCCCACTCCGCCAGCTATGGTGGCCCCGTCGGTTCTCCCGCGACGATAGTTTGCAAATCCCGCCAGGGCCGGAAGGCAGCAACGGTAGCGAATGATTCGGGTGCCGGGATGCGGCCGGCGGGGCCGCCTCCTCGATCCATTGATCTGCATCAATACCCTTCGACCCGTGATCGCCGATGCTGCGGGCATCACAGTTAACGGGGGTTGAAGTCATGCGATCGCACACATGGCAGTTCAGTCGTATTCGGGATCGTTCTCGCATTCAGCCGCGACGCTGGGCATGGCCCAGCCGGTGAAATGGGGCACGGTGGCAAACAACGGGGAAATCGCCCCCGGTGGGGATCCGACCGCAACGTTTCGCAGTTACAACCAGCCGGCCATCAACGATGCGCAACTGGTCGTGTTTCGCGCGCGCAGCCGCCCGAGCAGCGGAGGTGCGCAAATCGACGGCGTTTATTCGATGGATTTCGCGGCGCCGGGCTCGGTCATCAAGCTGCTGGCGCGCGATGACGCCGTTCCGGCACCGAACAATACGCTTTATCAGGGCTTGCCGACGGCGTTTAACGAATTCCCCTCGATACCGCGCATCGATGCCAACTCATCGTTGATGGCGACCCGCGGTGCGCACCAGCCGGTTTGGACCTACCTGCTGGATGCGACGGAAACCCGCGTCGGCACGACCGGAATTTACGCATTTGCCTCGCCATCCGCCGCGGCGGTCACCGGGGCGAGCGTGCTCGGCAGTGCCGTCGAGCCCGATCAGGTCACGCTGAGTTTTCCGCAATACTCGGTGCCGGGCACCATCCTGGGTACACGCTTTGACCAGTTCCCGGGTTCTCCCGCGCTTTTCAACGACCGATACATCGCATTCAAGGGCAATTACACGGATCTCGTGTACGGCTTGGGTCGCACCGGCGTCTATTACCGCGATGTCCTCAGCGACAATCCGGCGCGCTACACGGGATTGATTGCCAATTCCGACATGCTGATTCCGAACCAGCCTGCGGGCGGAGCCGTAAAGTTCGATTCGACGGCACCGCCGAGCGCGGCCAACGGATACGTGTACTTCACCGGACTGGACAACGAGGATGCGCCTACCCTCGGCGGCATCTACCGCGCCAGGATTCCGACGGGAACCGTGCAGCCGCAGCTGGCATCGCCGCCGTTGGAGGTCATGGTCGGCATCGGCGATCAGGTTCCGGGCGAAGCCCCGGGTGTGTATTTCCGTGCGTTCGGCGAGGGGCTATCCGTCTCCAGCGATGGCAGCCAGGTAGCGTTCTGGGCAAGCTGGGGCACGGATACTTTCCCGAAGACCCTGTACTGCCCGACGGATGGCAACGCCGATGTCATCGCGTACTGCAACCAGCAGTACCCGAACGGCTATTCGGTCAACATTCCCGTCAACCAGGGCATCTTCGTGCACGACGCGATCAGCGCGCAGACCATCCGGATTGCGCGTACCGGCGAGGACGGCCTGCAGGATTTGCTGTTCTGGGTGTTTTCCGGCGCGCCCCCGGGCACCGGCACTTCAGACCCGGGCAGGGAACCGGCACGCTGGCGCTCGTCCGCATTCGCTGCGTTGTCCGCGCCGGTCGGCCGGGTGTTGCAGGTCGCCTTCAAGGCCCAGCGCAATGGCGTACGATGGCATTTACGCGCGCGAAGCCTACCAGCCTGCGCTCGTCACCGTCGCCGAGGTCGGGAACACGCCGGGTACGGCACTCGATCCGCTTGCCCCGGCCGGATCGACGGTCAGCGCGGTCGGCATCGAACGCGAGGGCTTTCGCAACGGCAACCTGGTGTTGACTGCCAGCATGCTGTATGTCGATCCGCTGGATCCCGCCGTCACCGTCAGCTGGGGTGGCATTTACGCCGGACCGGTCGATCTGGACACGATCTTCACCGACGGTTTCGGCGGGTAACGGCGATGACCGCAACGGTGCTTTTCGCTCCACACTTCAAGTCAGGAGGCATCATGCGTTACAACAAAATCGCTATGCTGTTGGTTGGTAGTCTGCTCGCATCGGCGTCGTGGGCACAGGGTGGACCGCCTGCGCAGGCCCCGATGGGCTTCGGTCCGGGAAATTCTCCTGGCTGGTCGTTGATGACGCCGCAAGAACGCACCGAGCATCGCAACAAGATGATGGGGTTCACGAACTACGAGGACTGTGCGGCATACTTGGCGGAGCACCACGCGAAGATGCTGGAGCGCGCGCGCAAACAGGGCGTGAACCTGCCGGCGGAGCCGCGTCAGGGCTACTGCCAGCGTCTTCCACACAAGGCCGGTTCGAGCTGACGCATTTCGCCCGACCGCAGCGCGCGGCGGGCATTTCTGCCGCGCGCCGAACATTTGCTGCTGGCCGTACGCGGCCCAACTTGGCACAATCACGACTTCGTACTATCGAGTGTGTCTCGGATGAGTTATCAGGTCCTCGCGCGCAAATGGCGCCCGAAGCGATTTTCCGAGCTGGTCGGCCAGGAACATGTCGTGCGTGCGCTCAGCAATGCGCTCGATTCGCAGCGCATGCATCACGCGTTCCTGTTCACCGGCACGCGCGGCATCGGCAAGACCACGATCGCGCGCATCTTCGCCAAGTCGCTGAACTGCGAACGCGGGCAGTCGTCCAATCCCTGCGGCGAATGCGCGGCGTGCCGGGACATCGATGCCGGTCGTTTCATGGACATGATCGAAATCGACGCGGCCAGCAACACCGGCGTCGACAACGTGCGCGACCTGATCGAGAACGCGCAGTATTCGCCCTCGCGCGGCCGTTTCAAGGTGTACCTCATCGACGAGGTGCACATGCTCAGCAAATCCGCGTTCAACGCGCTGTTGAAAACGCTGGAAGAACCGCCGCCGCACGTGAAGTTCCTGCTCGCGACGACCGATCCGGACAAGCTGCCGGTGACGGTGTTGTCGCGCTGCCTGAAATTCAATCTCAAGCGCCTGTTGCCGGAACAGATCGTCGGCCAGATGCGGCACATCCTCGAAGCCGAGCAGATCGCCTTCGATGCCGAAGCGCTGGATGAACTCGCGCGCGGCGCCGATGGCTCGTTGCGCGATGGACTCTCGCTCCTGGATCAGGCCATCGCCTACGGCGCGGGCAAGGTGAACGCTGCCGAGGTGCGTCAGATGCTCGGCAGCATCGAACGTGGGCAGGTATTCGCATTGATCGAATCGGTGCAGGCGGGCGACGGTGCCAAGCTGATGGCGCAGGTAGAACATCTGGCCGAATTTGCACCGGAGTTTTCTACTGTGCTCGACGACATCGCCGCGGCACTGCATCGCGTGCAGATCGTGCAACTTGTCGGCAAGGCGGACAGCGACCAGCGCATTGCCGCGCTGGCGGATGCGCTCGGCGCCGAAGAAGTGCAGCTTTATTACCAGATCGCGACGACCGGGCGCCGTGATCTGCCCATCGCGCCCACGCCTCGCGCCGGATTCGAGATGACCTTGCTGCGCATGCTCGCGTTCCGGCCCGCGGATGCCAAGGCGAGCGTCACGGCGCGAAGCGCCGAACCCGCCAAGGCGAATCCGGCCGCGCCGCGTCCCGCCGCAGCCGCGCCCAAGGCGCCGCCCGCGCGCGAAGCGGCGGATCCGCCGACGCAGACCGGTACGAGCGCTGCCGTGCAACAAGCGGCGGATGCGGGCGACTGGCCAACCTTGATCGCCGCGGCAGGTCTGCGCGGTCCGATCGGACAGCTCGCCCAGCACGCGGCCCTGCTCGGCATCGACGGCGGCGTTGTGCGTCTCGAACTCAAATCCGATCACGAGCATCTGCGCGCACCGTTGCTGGTGACCCAATTGCAGGATGCGCTCGGCAAGGCGTTGGGCCGCGCGGTGACGGTGCGTTTCGAGAAATCTGCTGCCGCGCCGCGGCAGACGCCGGCCGACATCGCGCGCGACCAGCGCAGTGCGCGCCAGCAGGCCGCGGAACTGGCGCTGGAAGCGGATCCCCTCGTGCAAGGCATGATCCGCGACTTCGGCGCGCGCGTGATTCCCGAATCGATCAAGGCAGTGGAGAAGTGACATGCGCGGACCCATGGCGCAACTGATGCAACAGGCCCAGCGCATGCAGGACGACCTCAAGCGCGCGCAGGAAGAACTGGCCAAGCTCGAGGTCACCGGTCAATCCGGCGGCGGCATGGTCAGCGTGACCATGAACGGACGCCACGAAGTGCGCCGTGTACAGATCGACCGCAAGCTGTTCGCCGACGATCCGGAAATGGCCGAGGATCTGGTCGCCGCCGCGATCAACGATGCGGTGAACAGGATTTCCGCGGCCAGCGCGCAGCGCATGGGCGAGGTGGCGGGCGGGATGAACCTGCCGCCGGGTTTCAAATTGCCGTTTTGATCGATACCGATTGATTCGATGTCCGGATCGCCGTTGCTCAATGATTTGATCGACGCCCTGCGCTGCCTGCCCGGCGTGGGCGCGAAGACGGCGCAGCGCATGGCCTTCCATGTACTCGACCGCGACCGCGCCGGCGCGCGCAAGCTCGCGGAACAACTCGCCGCTGCGGTCGAGCGCATCGGCAACTGCACGCGCTGCCGCACCTTCAGCGAAGAAAAGATCTGCGCGCTGTGCGCCAGCGCTGCGCGCGATGCGCAAACCCTGTGCGTGGTGGAAACCCCTGCCGATCAACTGGCGATCGAGCAGGCGACCGGGTTCCGCGGGCGCTATTTCGTCCTGCTCGGCCGGCTGTCGCCGCTGGACGGCATGGGACCGAAAGAACTCGGGCTCGATCTGCTCGCCGCACGGCTGGGCGAAGGGGAAGTGCGCGAATTGATCGTGGCGACCAATCCCACCGTCGAGGGCGAGGCGACGGCGCACATGCTCAGCCAGATCGCGCGGCAGGCCGGCGTGCGCGCCACGCGCCTGGCACATGGCGTGCCGCTGGGCGGCGAACTCGAATACATCGACCGCGGCACGCTGGCGCATGCGTTCGGATCGCGGCAAAACCTGGAGGAATGAATCCCATGGGCGACACCCTGTTCGGCAAGATCATCCGGCGCGAGATTCCCGCAGACATCGTCTACGAAGACGAGGAAATCCTTGCGTTTCGCGACATCGCGCCGCAGGCGCCGGTGCACGTGCTGTTCATCCCCAAAAAAGCCATCGCGACACTGAACGATGCGACGGAAATCGACGCCGCCTTGATCGGCAAGCTGGTGCTCGCCGCCGCGCGCTGGGCGAAATCACAAGGATTCGCCGACGACGGCTATCGCGTGGTGATGAACTGCAACGAGCACGGCGGCCAGACCGTGTTCCACCTCCATCTGCATTTGCTCGCGGGCAGGCAGATGCGGTGGCCTCCTGGCTAGTTGCCGGGATCAGGGCCTGGGCGGCGGTGGCGGCCTGACGATCACCACCGGCGGTGTCCAGAAACCACCGCCCCAGTAAGGACCCCACGGACCCCAGAACGGGTCGTAGTAGTACGGCCAGGCGTAATTGCCGTCGCGGCGATCACGCAACGGCCACAGGTAGACGTTGTCGGCATCGACCCGGGCGTAGGTGTAGTCGTAGCCGCCGACTTTGTGCTTCTCGGTTCCGGCCAGCGCGCCGGTCACGGTGATTTCGCGATCCTTCTTGTATAGCTCCGGATCGTAGAAACCCTTGCTGCAGGCGATGAAGCGCCCGCTGCTTTGCGAGCGCGGCCGTGGCCGTGCATCGGCATAGAGTTCGCGCGAGAGGATCTCGAAACACGTCTTGTCGGTTTCCGGGACGACGGCAACGATGCTGCCGCCCCAGCGCACGCGCTCGCCCGTCGCATTCTGCTGCGCAGCCTGCTGCGGCGCGAGTGCGCTGAAATTCTGTCCGGCCAGTTGCGGCGGCACGGTGGCGCATCCGCCCAGCGCGAGCGCGGCAAGGGCGATGGCGGTGAAGGTGGATTTGCGCATGGCGGTTCCTCCGGGATCTGCTTCCTGTCAGGACGATTGTCGCGCCGTTCGCGTCGCGGCGGGAAGCCTCAACGCGGCGACGGCGCGCGTAAAAGTTCGTATCCGTTCAGGTGCAGGTATCGCACAGGCATAGCGCAGGCCGACATAGTCCGCGAACAACTGCTGCACGATCCGTGGCGACGGCAGCCCGGCGATCGGCGCGGCGGCCCAGCGCCAGCGGGCCGTCCGTCGGAACTTGCGCCACACCGGCGCGCGCAAGCTTGCGCCGGAATTTCGCGTAGGCGGCATCGAGCGCATCGCCGGCGGGCTTGGGCATGCGCATGACCCACCAGGCGAACAGGCCCAGCAACAGGCCGCCGACCGCGATCATCGCCAGCATCAGTTGCGGATAGTCGGCCCTGGATACGCCGAATGGCGTGAGCAGGCTTTGCTGGCGCAGTGCGTTGAACTGGACGATGGCGTCGTTCCAGAAACGATTGACGAGGTCCAGGCGATTGCGCAGACCCATCAGCCAGTCGGCCTGGTACCACGGCGCGCTGGCGCCTGCCGCCGCGCGCGCGCCGAGTTGCACGCGCTGCGGACTGACGGCGGCGGTCGGGTCGACGCGCACCCAGCCGCGGCCTTCCAGCCAGACTTCGGACCAGGCGTGCGCATCCGACTGGCGCACCACCCAGTAGTTGCCGAGCTTGTTGAAGTATCCGCCCTGGTAACCGGTGACCACGCGCGCCGGAATGCCGGCGGCGCGCATCAGGAACGTGAACGACGAGGCGAAATGTTCGCAGAAGCCGCGCTTGGTATCGAACAGGAAGTCGTCCACCGAATCGCGACCGAGCAGGGGCGCATTCAAGGTGTACGAGAATTCGTTGTGGAACAGATCGAGCGCGGAACGGATGACGAGATTGGCGTTGCCGCGGAATTGATCGCGCCAGCGTTGCGCGAGCGCTCGCGTCTGCGGATCGTAACCGGGCGGCAATTGCAGGGCGAGGTGGCGGTGCAGGGGATCGAGAACGGGTTCGAGCACGTAGTCCGGCGCGGAAACCATGCGGTAACGCGTCGGATCGTCCACGCGCGTGCGGCTGACCAGGCTCATGTCGGCGCCGCGCACGGCGCCGTCCGGTGCAACGCAAGGGCACGTCGAGCGCAAGCAGCCAGTGGCGTTCGCTCGGTTCCAGCGTGACTTCGTAGCCCACGCGCGCGCCGCGCACGCGCACTTCGCCATCACCGGGCGAACTGGCCAGCCACTCGGGCCGCGTCCAGGTGCTGCCGTCGAACTGCCATAGCACCGGGCCGCGCCAGTAGAGCTTGTCGCGCGGCGGCGGAGTGCCGTCGAACACGACGCGGAACGCAGGGCTGTCGTCGATCAGCAATTCCTGCATGGTGCCGGGCGCCATGCGGTCGCCAAGCCCCGTGCGTGCGGTCGTGTCGTTCGGCGCGCCCCACAGCGGCGAGCCGAGGCGCGGGAAGAACACGAACACGCACACAGCCAGCGGCAGCGCGCCGGCGAGGGCGAGCGCACCGGAACGCAGGTCCGGCGAGCAGGGTCGAGCGCGCGGATTCGAGCGCGCGCAGCGCGGCGAGCAGGACGACGAGCGCGGCGCACAACAACACGGTCATCCACAAGCCGTTGTCGAACAGCAGCGCGCTCATCAGCACGAAGGCGGAAAAACAGATCGCCGCGCGCGCGTCGCGGCGGTTCTCGGTTTCCATCAATTTCAACGCGAGCATGGCGCAGGCCAGCGCACTGCCGGGTTCGCGCCCGAACAGGTTGCCGTAGTGGAACACGATCAGGATCGGAAACAGCAGCACCAGCGGCAGCTTGATCCATGCCGGCAGGCGCGCGCGGCCGCGCCGGCGCTGCAGCCAGCGCAGCACGAACAGAACGAGCACCGGCAGCGAAATCAGCCACGGCAGGCGCAGCAGGTGTGGCAGCACGGCGACGAACACCGCGGCTGCGGTGAGACGGAATTGCGGATTCGGTCAGCGGCGGCGCGCGATTTCAAGGTGCGGCTCCCGGGGCGAGCGCGAGTGCGCGCAGGCAGGCGTGGCGATGCTCGGGGCCGAGTGCCGCCTCGATACGCGCCTGCGGCAGGTTCAGCGCATACGGCATGCGTTGCGATTCGGCCATGCACACCCAGGCGGCAAGTCGCGCGAGGCGATCCTCGTGCGCCAGTCCGCGCAGGGCTCGCGTAGTCGAGCACGACCTCATGGCCGCGCGGCGTCTCGAATTCCTTGACCAGCAGCTCGTCGCGGCGGGCGCTGGCCTTCCAGGCGATATTGCGCGGCGGATCGCCGGTCTGGTACGTGCGCAGCGCGGCCAGTTCGTCGCCGCCGCTGCGCTCGACTTCGCGTTGCGCCTGCGCGCCATGCCGCGGCAATGGCGGAGGATTGGCCTCCAGGCGCGGATACACGAGCGCGGCGAATTCGGGATTGATCCAGCTCCAGACCTCGAACAGTCCGAACGGATATTGGCTGCACAGGCGCAGTCGTCCGGGCCGCAGCCAGCCGCGCCGCGGTGCGGGAATGCGCAGCACGGCGGCGCCGTCGCGTGTCGAGATCGAAAGCGATTTCCGCGTTTGCCGTGCGCAGGCGCAGGCTGCGCCGTGGCCGCGCGGCAATGTGGAAATGCATGAAAAAGTCCAGGTCGCCGCCGGCATGGCCGGGCTCGGCGCGCACGGCGGCGACTTCGAGCCGATTCAGCGTGGCGAAGGCGGCGAACACGCTCTGGTAAGTGCCGCCGCGGCGAACAGGCAGGTCAGCAGCAGGGCCGGATTGTTGTTGTAGTTCAGCGCGCCGAGCAGCATGACCAGCAGCAGCGCCGACAGCATAAGGCCGAAGCGCGTGGGCAGCACATAGATGCGGTGGCGGTCGAGCCGGATCGGCAGCGACTCGACGCGCTTGAGCCGGGTCAGCGCCGGCAGGCGGCGTTCGGCGTATTCGAACAACCGGGTCTTGAGCGAAGCGGTGGCGGCGCTCGCGTTCACGGTTGTTTCGTTCTCGTCGGCTTCGTTCTCGTCGAAAAATCATCGCACCGGGGTTTTTTCCAGCAGGATCGCCGCCAGCCGATCGCGACCGCTGTTGCTCGATGCCGATGGAATCAGCCGATGCGCGGCCGCGCCGGGGAACACCGCCTGCACGTCTTCCGGCACGCAATAGCCGCGGCCTTCGAGCAGGGCATGCGCGCGTGCGGCATTGAGCAGCGCCAAGGCCCGCGCGCGGAGACAGTCCGACGCGAATTTCGGCATGGCTGCGGCTGGCGGCGAGCAGAGTCTGCACGTAGTCGATCAGCGCCGGACTCGCCAGCACCGCCGCCACGGCGCCGCGCAGTTGCACGAGTTGCGCGGTGGACAGGCACGGCGTCAATTGCGCGAGCAGTTCGCGGCGATCGCTGGAGGCGAGCAGGGCGCGCTCGGCGGCGGGATCCGGGTAATCCAGGCCAATGCGCAGCATGAAGCGGTCGAGCTGCGAATCCGGCAGCGGATAGGTCCCGGCCAGTTCCACCGGATTCTGCGTCGCGACGACGAAGAAAGGATCCGGCAGTTTGCGCGTGGCGCCGTCGACGGTGATCTGCTGTTCGGCCATCGCCTCGAGCAGGGCGCTTTGCGTTTTCGGCGTCGCGCGGTTGATCTCGTCGGCCAGCACGAGTTGGGCGAACAAGGGCCCCGGGTGGAACTTGAACGCGCCGCTCTCGCGCTCGTACACGCTCACGCCGATAATGTCGGCGGGCAGCATGTCGGACGTGAACTGGATGCGCTGGAAGGAAAGGTCCAGGGTCGCCGCCAGCGCATGTGCCAGCGTGGTCTTGCCGACGCCGGGCAGGTCTTCGATCAGCAGGTGCCCGCCGGCAAGGATGCAGGCGAAGGCGAGGCGTATCTGTGCGGCCTTGCCGAGGACGACGCGGTTGACCTGGGCCTGCGCACGCTCGAGCGCGGCGCCGAGTGCGGGATCGGGCGGCGGTGCGGATGCGGCGGAAACAAGGCGGGCATTCATGGCGGCAGAGTATAGGCAATCCGGACGCGGGCGGAGTTCCGCGGCGCGCAGCGACACTGGCGAACGGCGTTCTGGGTTGCCTGGGCGGTGCTGCTCGTGGCGAAGATCGTCCTCGCCGCGCGGCTGGCCCCGTTCGGCGACGAGGCCTGGTATTGGCAGGAGAGCCGCCATCTGGCCTGGGGATACAGCGATCTGCCGCCACTGACGGCGTGGCTGATCGCGGCGGGCGAGGCCGCATTCGGCCATGGCACGCTGGCCATGCGTGCGCCGTTCCTGTTGCTTGGCGGCGCTGCTGCCGTTGCTGATCGTGCGCATCGCAGCGCGGATTTTCGGCCCGATGGATGGCTGGCGCGCAGGAATGCTGATGCGTTGGGACTGCCGTTGCTCGGCACGCTCGGCATCTTCGCCTTGCCCGACGTGCCGCTGACGTTCGCGAGCGCGCTGGCACTGGACGCGATCGAGCGTGCCGCACGCCGGCGAAAACTGCGCGATTGGAGCTTGCTTGGCGTCGCGCTTGCGCTCGCGTGGCTCGCGCATTACCGCGCCGCGATGTTGCTTGCGGCAGGTCTCGCGTTTTTCGCACTGACGTCGCGTGGACGTGCGTTGTGGCGCGATCCGGGCTTGTGGCTGGCGCTCGCGATCATGGGCATGGGCGTTGTCCCGATGCTCGCGTTCAACGCGACGCACGCCTGGGCGGCGCTGGATTTCCAGCTCGTGCAGCGCAATCCCTGGCATTTCCACGCCGACGCGCTGGTGCAGCCGCTGGAACAGGCGCTGGTCTGCACGCCGTTGTTCTACGGGATGCTGCTGTGGGCGCTGTGGCGGCATGGAACAATATTCGGCGCGGCGAGAATGCGCCATGGGATTTGTTGCTGTGCTGCGCGGCGGTGCCGATCCTGGCGTACTTCGTGCTGGGATTGTTCGCCGACGACACGCGTTTCCGCGCGCATTGGCCGCTGCCGGGTTATCTGCCCTTGCTCGTCGTGTTGCCGGCCTTTGCTGCGCGAGGCGCAGCCGTCGCGTTGGCTGCGCGTGTCCACGTTTGTGCTTCTGCGCTCGGCAGCACGCTGGCGTTCGCGTACCTGGGCATGGCCGCGATTCCCGGTGGTGCGGATGTGCTGGCGCGGATGAAGGCGTTTCCGCAGCAGTTCGTCGGCTGGCGCGAGGCGGCGGCGCAGACGCGCGCCCTGCTCGCGCAGCCGCGCTTCGCGGATTCGACGCTGGTCGCCGACAATTTCATGCTCGCGGCGGAACTGGATTTCGCACTCGGTGGCAAGCGTGTGGTGTACACGCTGGATCATCCGATCAATGCCAAGCATGGCCGCGCGCCGCAGTTGGCGATGTGGGGGCGCGACGAGGCGGGCTTGCGCGCGCTCGGCATGGGGCATCGGATCCTGCTCGTCGTCGAACCCGGCGCACGGCGCGAACGCGAGCGTGCGGCCTGGCTCGATACCCTGTGTTCGCGCGTGGGCGATCTCGCGCCCGTCGCGCGGCTTGACAGTTATGCGGGCCGCAAGCGTTATCGCTGGTACGCCGGCGTGGTAACGAAATGCAGAAAACATCGAATCGAATCCGGATTGCATCGCCGCCAAACCGTGATTCACGGGATTTCGATTTCCAACTCGCGCAGCAGCCGGCACAGCGCGATCAGCGGCAGTCCGATCAATGCGGTGGGATCTTCCGATTGGATGCGCTCGAACAGGGCGATGCCGAGTCCCTCGCATTTGAAACTGCCGGCGCAATCCAGCGGCTTCTCGCGTTCGACGTAGCGGGCGATCGCGTCCGCATCGAGCTTGCGGAAATGCACGCGCGTGGCGTCCTGCGCGGCGAGGACGCGATGCGGCGGAATGGCGCGCATCGATCACGCACAATCCAGTATGGAACGTCAGCGTGCGCTCCGAACACGCCGCCAGTTGCGCGCAGGCCGCATCCACGCTGCCGGGTTTGCCGAGCACGCGTCCACCGAGATCGGCGGTCTGGTCCGAGCCAATGAAGATGGCGCCGGGATTTTTCGCGGCCACGGCCTGTGCCTTGGCGAGGGCGAGACGATGGGTGAGCGCGGCGGGCGACTCGTCCGGCAGCGGCTTCTCGTCGACATCCGGTGCGACGCAGCGGAAATCCGGCGTCAGCCGCGCCAGCAATTCGCGCCGGTAACGCGAAGTGGAGGCGAGTACAAGGTCGACAGTCGCGAGCGGCGTCATTGCGATTTCGGGCGCGACAGCGTGCGTGCGTCGGTCTGCGCGCGCCGCAGATCGGCGGCAATCGCGGCGAGGCGATCGAGTTGTGCCTGCAAGGTGGCTCCGGACTGGTCCAACGCGCGCTGCGCATCCGCCAGTTCGTGCAGCGAAGCGGTCACGGCGTGTTGCTGTATCCACAGCCGGTGCGCGAGCAGATCCTTGAGCGCGGCCTGCACCTTGGCGTCGGTCTGCAGGGCGCTGTCGGCGCGTGCGCTCATTTCCTCGGGCAGCACGACCAGCATGTCGCGCAAATGCTGTGTGCGTTCGCGGCATTCCTGCAGGCGCGATTCCAGCGGGTCGGCGCTGTCGAGCAGGGCGCGGATGGCATTCTGGCGGCCGCGCTCGCCGCGGTCGCGCAGCCACAGCCCCAGCACGGCCAGGACCAGGCAGACGGCGACGATGACGAGAGTGGATTCGATGCGGATTTCCCCGTTGTTCGGCGCCCAGTTTGCCGAAACCGCACCGTTCGGTAAACCTTCGACTCTGAACGGTTTTGATTGACATTGTGCACTGCCGACACCTACCATCCCGCGCGCCATGAACAACGTGTTACCGGAATCCGTGGACGCGTGGCGCATGGTGCAGGCGCGGAGGTCATTCCAGGGGAGTTTGCCGCTCGCCTCGTTGCCGCGCTTGCGCGGCAGTCTGGCGGCCTGCGATGGCGCCGTGGATTTCGATCTGGAATTCGGCAAGGACGATCTGGGCGTGGCGCATTTGCGCGTGCGCGCGGATACGTCCCTGCCGTTGACCTGCCAGCGCACGCTGGAAGTTTTCCGGCTGCCGGTACATGTGGACCACGCGCTCGGGGCTGATCGCGCAGTGAGGAAGACGAGGCGGGATTGCCCGGCGACTACGAGCCGCTGTTGACGACCGACGGCGCCCTGCACCTGGCCGACGTGGTCGAAGACGAATTGATCCTGGCCTTGCCGGCAGTGCCGGTGAAGCCTGGGGCGGAATACCAGGAGCCGGTATTTGCCGGCGCCGTGCGGGACGATGCGAAGGAATCCAAAAATCCTTTCGCGGTGCTGCAAAACCTCAAGCATAAATAAATCTGCAAGCAAGTCTAAATCTGGAGTAATGCGTCATGGCCGTTGCCAAAAGCCGTAAATCCCCGTCCCGTCGCGGCATGCGCCGCGCCCACGACGCGCTGAGCGCCAAGCAGCTCGGCACCGACCCGACCTCGGGCGAAGTGCACCTGCGCCACAACGTCACCAAGGATGGCTACTATCGTGGCCGCAAGGTCATCGCCGACAAGGTATAGGTGAAAGACGAGGATTGAGTCCTCACCGCACGCTGCAGGGGGAATCGCTCTGATTTACGCTCGCATCGCCGGTACCGGCAGTTTCCTGCCGGAAAAGGTGCTCACCAACGCCGATCTGGAAAAGCTCGTCGACACCTCCGACGAGTGGATCGCGCACGCGCACCGGCATCCGCCAGCGCCATATCGCCGCCGATGGCCAGACCACCTGCGATCTGGCCGAGGGTGCGGCGCGCGCGGCGCTGGAAGCGGCCGGCGTCAAGGCCGGCGAGATTGAACTGCTGATCGTCGGCACGACCACGCCGGACCTGATCTTTCCCTCGACCGCCTGCCTGTTGCAGCATCGCCTCGGCGCGAACGGCTGCGCCGCGTTCGACGTCAACGCCGCCTGCTCCGGCTTCGTCTATGCATTGGCCGTCGCCGACAAGTTCATCCGTTCCGGCACGGTCAAGACCGCGCTCGTGGTCGGCGCGGAAACGTTGTCGCGCATGCTCGACTGGTCCGATCGCGGCACCTGCGTGCTGTTCGGCGACGGTGCCGGCGCCGTCGTGCTCAAGGCATCCGACGAACCCGGCATCCTCTCCACGCACATCCATGCCGACGGCGGCTACAAGGAACTGCTGTGGAACCCGGTAGGGGTTTCCGTTGGCTTCAAGCCCGGCGAGCAGAACGCCGGCGTGCAAAGTGCTGCATGGCCGGCAGCGAAGTGTTCAAGGTCGCGGTGAAGACGCTCGACCGCGTCGTCGACGAGACCCTTGCCGCGAACGGTATGGACAAGCACGCCATCGACTGGCTGATTCCGCACCAGGCCAACCTGCGCATCATCCAGGCCACGGCCAAGCGGCTGGACATGCCGATGGAGCGCGTCGTCGTCACCGTCGACAAGCACGGCAATACCTCGTCCGGCTCGGTGCCGCTGGCGCTCGATTACGCGGTGCGCTCCGGCAAGGTGCAGCGCGGCCAGATGTTGCTGCTGGAAGCCTTCGGCGGCGGATTCACCTGGGGCTCGGCGTTGTTCCGGTATTGATCGACCTTTCCCTTTTGTAGAAATCGCTGACGCTCATGCAGGCAGCCAATCTCGCTTTTGTTTTTCCCGGCCAGGGCTCGCAGTCGCTCGGCATGCTTGCCGAACTGGGCAGCGAATACGCCGTGGTCAAATCCACGTTCGACGAAGCTTCCGCCGGCGCGGGCGTGGACTTGTGGGCACTGTCCCAGCGCGGCCCGAAGAAGACCTCAATCGCACCGAGAACACGCAGCCGGCGCTTGCTCGCGGCGGGCGTGGCCGTGTGGCGCGTATGGCATGAGCGCGGCGGCGCAACGCCCGCGCTGCTGGCCGGACACAGTCTGGGTGAATACGCCGCGCTGGTTTGCGCCGGCGTGCTCGGCCTGCACGATGCTGCCGCGCTGGTGGCCGAACGCGGACGCCTGATGCAGGCCGCGGTGCCGCCGGGCGTTGGCGCGATGGCGGCGATCCTTGGCGGCGACGATGCGCAGATCGCCCAGGTTTGCGCGGAAGTCGCGCGATGGCGAGGTGGTCGCGCCGGTCAATTACAACGCGCCCGGGCAACTGGTCATCGCCGGCAATGTCGCGGCCGTGGACCGCGTGATCGCGCGCCTGGCCGAGTTGGGCGTGCGCAAGGCGGTGAAGCTGGCGGTCAGCGTGCCGTCGCATTGCGCGCTGATGCGCGGTGCCGCGGACGCGCTGGCGCGCAAGCTCGACGCCGATCCATGGTCGCTTCCGAAGATTCCGGTAATTCAGAATGTTGAAGCGAAATCCTACGCCAATAGTCGAGGATATTCGCGGCGCGCTCGCGCGCCAGCTGTATTCGCCTGTGCGCTGGACCGAAAGTGTCCAGCAGCTTGCGGCGCGCGGTGCCACGCGCGTGGCCGAGTGTGGTCCGGGCAAGGTACTGACCGGCTTGCTCAAGCGCATCGACCGTACACTCGACGGTCGTGCCATCGGTGCGCCGGGCGACATGACCCAGGCATTGGGAGAATGGTCGGGCGAGTCGCGTTGACGCGATGCGTTGAAGCGCATCGCGTGCGACAAAACCGGGTGAGCCAGGATGGCGAACGGAGGAGATCCAGGGATGGCAACATGCAAACGAATTGAAATGGTGCGCGCATGAATGACTTGCTAAAAGGCGAAATCGCCCTCGTCACTGGCGCCAGCCGCGGCATCGGCGCGGCGATCGCCGATACGCTGGCGGCGCAAGGCGCGAAAGTCATCGGCACGGCGACCAGCGAGGCCGGAGCGCAGGCGATCGGCGCACGGCATGGCCGCGCACGGTGGCGTCGGCCGCATGTTGAACGTGACCGATGGTGCGGCCGTCGAAAAACTGGTCGACGACATCGCTGCGGAATTCGGTCCGCCCACGATCCTCGTCAACAACGCCGGCATCACGCGCGATCAACTCCTGCTGCGCATGAAGGATGAGGACTGGCATGCGATCCTCGACACGAACCTGTCGTCGGTATATCGCACTTCGAAAGCGGTGATGCGCGGCATGATGAAGGCGCGCAAGGGACGAATCATCTGCATTGCATCCGTCGTCGGGGTGACCGGCAATCCGGGACAGGCCAACTACGCGGCGGCGAAGGCCGGCATCATCGCGTTCTCCAAGTCGCTGGCACGCGAGATCGGTTCGCGCGGCATCACCGTGAACGTGGTCGCACCCGGTTTCATCGACACCGACATGACCCGTGCCTTGACCGACGACCAGCGCAAGGCGCTGCTGCCGAACATCGCGCTCGGGCGGCTGGGCGCCGCGCAGGACATCGCCGACGCGGTGCTGTTCCTCGCTTCACCGTCCGCGAATTACATAACCGGGGAAACACTGCATGTGAATGGCGGCATGTACATGCCGTAAGTTCTTCAAACGCCCGTTCGCTGGCGTGGCGGCAAGGGTTCCACTACAATCCGCGCGCTTCCGCTATTGGATTCCACTTTTCTGGTGAGGGTTTGCACATGAGCAGCATTGAAGATCGCGTCAAGAAGATCGTTGTCGAACAGTTGGGCGTCAAGGAAGATGAAGTCACGCCGAACGCTTCGTTCGTGGATGATCTGGGCGCGGACTCGCTCGACACGGTCGAGCTGGTGATGGCGCTGGAAGAGGAATTCGAGTGCGAAATTCCCGACGAAGAAGCCGAGAAGATCACCACCGTGCAGCAGGCGGTCGATTACATCAAGGCTCACGTCAAGGCCTGAACCGGTCTGGCTTGGTGTTGCAGAACTGCGCCGCACGGCGCAGTTCGCGTTTTTGAAAGCGCAATGAGCGTAACCGCATGAACAACAAACGTCGCGTCGTGGTCACCGGTCTTGGCATCGTCAGTCCCGTCGGCAACGACGTGGCGACGGCGTGGAAGAACATCCTCGCCGGGCACAGCGGCATCGGCCCGGTCACGCATTTCGATGCATCGACGTTCCCGACCCGTATCGCCGGCGAAGTGCGCGATTTCGATCCGGCGCAGTTTGTCGCCGCGAAAGACGTCAAGAAGATGGATCCGTTCATCCATTACGGCGTCGCCGCCTCGCTCGAAGCGCTCAAGGACGCGGGCATGCATCCGCACGAGCACGACGAGGAGCGCATCGGTTGCGCGGTCGGCGCCGGCATCGGCGGCATCCACACCATCGAGCGCACCAGCATCGCCTACCACGAGGGCGGCCAGCGCAAGATTTCGCCGTTCTTCGTGCCCGCATCCATCATCAACATGGCTTCGGGCAATTTGTCGATCATGCTGGGACTCAAGGGTCCGAACATCGCCTGCGTCACCGCCTGCACCACGGCCACGCACAATCTCGGCCTCGCCATGCGCATGATCCAGTACGGCGATGCCGACGTGATGGTCGCCGGCGGCGCGGAATACTTCGACCACGGGCGTCGGCGATGGGCGGATTCTGCTCGGCGCGCGCGATGTCCACGCGCAACGACGAGCCGACCAAGGCGAGCCGGCCCTGGGACAAGGATCGCGACGGCTTCGTGCTCGCCGACGGCGCCGGCGTGCTGGTGCTCGAGGAATACGAACACGCGAAACGGCGCGGTGCGCGCATGTACTGCGAACTGGCCGGTTTCGGCATGAGCGCCGACGCCTACCACATCACCTCGCCGAGCGAGAACGGCGAGGGTGCGGCGCGCTGCATGGCGCGGCGCTGAAGGATGCGGCACTCAATCCCGACCAGATCCAGTACGTCAATGCGCACGGCACCTCCACACCGGCCGGCGACGCGGCCGAAGCGCAGGCGGTCAAGACCTGTTTCGGCGACGTGGCGAAAAAAGTCATGGTGTCGCTCGACCAAGTCGATGACCGGGCATCTGCTCGGCGCGGCCGGCGGCGTGGAGGCGATCTTCACCGTACTCGCGATCCGCGACAACGTCGCGCCGCCGACGATCAACCTCGACAATCCCGGCGAAGGCTGCGACCTGGATTTCGTCCCGCACACCGCGCGCCAGACGCGCATCGACGCCGCCTTGTCGAATTCGTTCGGCTTCGGCGGCACGAACGGCACGCTGGTATTCCGGCGCATTTGAGCGAAATCGTCGCGCAGCGCACGCTCATGGCGCGCGCGATCTGTTGGCGCTCGCCGCGGCGCATCCGCGGCGTTATCCGTGCCTGCTCGAAAGCGCGGTGACTTCGGCACGAGTCGCGCTACGATATCCTGTTTGCGTTCCCGCAGGACGCGCTGGCGCTGCATGCCGATGGCCGCGTGCGCGATGCGGCCGGGAACGATCGCGGAGCGGATTTTCTCGACGCGCTGGATGCGGCGTTTCGCGCGGAACGCACGACGAATCGCGCGGATTTGCCATTTCAGCGGCGGCTGGGCGCTGTTCCTCGGTTACGAGCTGGCCGCGCAGATCGAACCCGGCCTGCGTCTGCCGCCGGCGCCGGATGCGCGGATTCCCGTCGCGCTCGCATTGCGTTGTCCGGCAGCCATCGTCGTCGATCGAATTGCGCAAACCACGCATCTGGTCGCCGAATCGGGTCGCGCCGACTTGCTCGATCAACTCGCGCGCGATCTGGAGTCGACGCCGGCATTTTCGCCCGCACCTGTCGCTGCCGCGCATGTCGAAGAGGATGATCCGCAGCGGTTCCTCGACGGGGTCGCGCGCATCCACGATCATCTGCGCGCCGGCGATACCTATCAGATCAACCTGTCGCGCGAATGGCGCCTGCGTTGCGCGAAGCCGCCGACGCCGGCAAGCGTGATGCCAGCCTGCGCAAGGCGAATCCCGCGCCGTTCGCCGGACTGTTGCAATGGCGACGGACGAAATGACTGGGCGATCGCGAGTTCCTCGCCCGAACGCCTGATCGAGGTGCGCGATGGCGTCGCGCAGACGCGTCCGATCGCGGGCACGCGTCCGCGCCTTGCCGGGGACGACGACGCGGCGCGCATGCGCGAGCTGATCGCGCATCCCAAGGAGCGCGCCGAGCACGTCATGCTGATCGACCTGGAGCGCAACGATCTGGGTCGCGTTTGTGATGCCGGCTGCGTCGAGGTGGACGAACTGATGACGGTGGAAAGCTATGCCCACGTGCATCACATCGTGTCCAACGTGCGCGGCCGATTGCGCGGCGGCACGACGCCGGGCGAGGTAATCCGCGCGGTATTCCCCGGTGGCACCATCACCGGTTGTCCGAAGGTTCGCAGCATGCAGATCATTTCCGAACTCGAAGGCGTGGGCCGCGGCGCCTACACCGGCGCGCTCGGCTATCTCGACCGCAACGGCAACATGGACCTGAACATCCTGATCCGGACTTTCACCCTGCACGACGGTCTCATCCGCCTGCGCGCCGGTGCCGGCATCGTCGCCGACTCGGATGCGCAGCGCGAGCTTGCCGAGACCCGTGCCAAGGCGCGCGGGCTGTTGCGCGCCCTGGGCGTGGCCGGATTAGTACGCGGCGCCGAGTTCGGGCAAAATCCCGACGTCCGCCGCATTGTTCTCTTGCAGGGCCAACCGTTTGAGCCGAAACCGAAAAATCCTGGGCGGATTCGTATTCGCGGCGTTCGTCGCCGCGCTTGCGCTCGGTGCATATTTCTACGCCGACTTCCGGCGTTTCGCCGATGCGCCGCTGGCGCCATTGCCGAAATCGGCCACGCTCGATGTCGCCCTCGGCACGCCGTTGCCGGGCATCGTGCGCGATCTGGATGGGCGCGGCATCCGCTCCGCCCCGGCCTTGTACTGGCGTCTGCTGGCGCGGCAGATGGGCGTCGCCGGCAGGCTGCACGCCGGCGAATACGCGCTCGACCCCGGAATCACGCCGCGCGGACTGCTGGCGAAGCTGGCGGCGGGCGAGGTGATCCAGCACAAATTTACCATTGTGGAAGGGTGGACATTTGCGCAATTGCGCGACGCGCTCGCGCACGACGCGGCGCTGGCGCAGACGCTGCCGGCGTTGAGCGACGCAGAAGTCATGAAGGCGCTGGGTGCGGGCGGTGCGCCGCCGGAAGGCTGGTTTCTGCCGGAGACCTACCAGTTCGTGAAAGGCATGAGCGACATGGACATCCTGCGCCGCGCGCACAAGGCGATGGTCGAGACACTGAACAAGCTCTGGGATTCGCGCGCTGCGGACTTGCCGCTGCACTCGCCGTACGAGGCGCTGATTCTGGCGTCCATCGTCGAGAAGGAAACCGCACAACCCGCCGAACGCGCGATCATCGCCGGCGTGTTCGAGCATCGCCTCAAGATCGGCATGCGCCTGCAGACCGATCCGGCCGTGATCTACGGACTGGGTTCGGCTTACGACGGCAAGATCCACACGCGCGATCTGGAAACCGACACGCCGTACAACACCTACACGCGCGCCGGCCTGCCGCCAACGCCGATCGCCATGCCCGGAACCGCATCCATCGAAGCGGTGCTGCATCCGGCGAAAACCGATGCCCTGTATTTCGTTGCGCGCGGCGACGGCACACACGAGTTTTCGGCGACGCTCGAAGCGCATAATCGTGCCGTGGAGAAATACCAACTGCACCGCAACCCATGACCGGAAAACTCATCACCCTCGAAGGCGGCGAAGGCGCGGGCAAGAGCACCGTGCTTGAGGCCGTGCGCGAATTGCTGGCCACGCGCGGCCTCGATGCGCTGGTCACGCGCGAACCCGGCGGCACGATGGCGGGCGAGGAAATCCGCAAGGTGCTGCTCGATACGGCGCATCGCGGCCTGTGCGCGGAATCCGAACTGCTGCTCATGTTCGCTTCGCGTGCGCAACTCGTGCGCGAACTCGTGCGTCCGGCGCTGATGGCGGGGCGCTGGGTGCTCTCCGACCGCTTCACCGACGCCAGTTTCGCCTATCAGGGCGGCGGCCGCGGACAGCCCGCGAATCGCATCGCCGAACTCGAGCGCTGGGCGGCGGATGGACTCAAGCCCGATCTGACCTTGTTGCTGGATTTGCCCGTGGCCGATGGGCTCAAGCGCGCGAACGGCCGCGGCAGCGCGGATCGCATCGAAATGGAAAATGCGGATTTTTTCGAGCGCGTGCGTGCCGCGTATCGCGCACGCGCCGCGGCGGAGCCGGCACGATTTCGCATCATCGATGCAAGTCGGCCCCTGGATGCGGTGCTGGCTAACGTGCGCAAGGTCGTCGGTGAATTTCTCGATCTGGCTGGTGTACAAAGGTGAGCCTCGCGCCGTGGCATGCGCAGGACTGGCAGCGCTTGCTGGCGCGGCGCGCGCAGGATCGTTTTCCGCATGCGCTGCTGCTCAGCGGCGCGGCGGGGTTGGGCAAGCGCGCGTTCGCCGATGCACTCGTGGCGACCCTGCTGTGCGAACGTGGCAGTGAACACGACGATGGATTGGCCTGTGGGCATTGCCGTGCCTGTGTGCTGCTCAAGGCAGGCAGCCATCCGGATGCGGTACGCGTGACGCTAGAATTGCGCGACGACGGCACGCCACGCACGGAAATTATCGTCGACCAGATTCGTATCCTGGGCGAACGCCTGGCGCTCACACCGCAATTCGGCGGCCTGCAGATCGTGCTGATCGATCCGGCCGACGCGATGAATGCGAGTGCCGCGAATGCCTTGCTCAAGACGCTGGAAGAACCCACACCTGCGACGGTAATCATCCTCGTCGCCGATCGCCCCGCACGCCTGCCCGCGACGATCCGCAGCCGTTGCCAGCGCATCAATTTTCACCTGCCGCCGCGCGAGCAGGCGCTGGCGTGGTTGAGCGGGCAGGGCGTCGATGCAAAAACCGCTACTGCGGCGCTGGACGTGGCCGCGGGCAATCCCGGCGTCGCGCTGGAATTGGCCAAATCCGGCGGTCTGGCCCTGCATGCGGAAGTCGACGCCGACCTGCGTGCCCTGTTGGACGGCAAGGCGTCGCCATCGCAGATCGCCAACCGCTGGAGCAAGTCCGAGCCGGAGCGGCGCCTGTGGTTTGCGGCCATGCAGCTTGGGGACAGCGCCCGTGCCTTGACCGCGCCCGCCGAATTGCCCAAGCTAGCGGCGGGCTTCGACCGCATCAACCGCGCACGCGAACAGTTGCGCGGGCCGCTGCGGCCCGAACTGGTGATTCTGGACGCGTTGTCGGCACTGGCCGTGTAACGAGGAGCAAGCGCAATGGCCGCACCCAATCTGGCTATGCCGCGGCAAGGCATCCTGCCGCTGACGATCAAGGACAAGACCGCGCTGTACAGCGCCTACATGCCGTTCGTGCGCGGCGGCGGTCTGTTCGTGCCCACGGCGAAGCGCTACAACCTCGGCGACGAGGTCTTCATCCTGCTTACGTTGATGGACGAGAAGGATCGCCTGCCGGTGCCGGGCAAGATCGTGTGGATCACGCCGGCCGGCTCGCAGGGCAACCGCGCGGCGGGCATCGGCGTGCAGTTCAACGATTCGTCCGACGGGGAGATGGCGCGCACCAAGATCGAATCGATCCTGGCCGGCATACTGGGTTCCGACAAGCCGACATACACGATGTAACCATCGGCTCGCATTCGCCAATGCAAAAACGCTACTTTGGCACCGACGGCATCCGTGGTCGCGCGGGCGAGCCGCCGATCACTGCCGAATTCATGCTGCGCCTGGGTCGTGCCGCCGGCCGCGTGCTGGCGAACGGCAGTGCTGCACCGGTGTTCATCGGCAAGGACACGCGCGTGTCCGGCTACATGCTCGAATCGGCGCTGGAAGCCGGACTCGTGTCGGCCGGCGCCAACGTGCGCCTGCTCGGTCCGATGCCGACGCCGGCGGTCGCGTTCCTGACGCGCGACATGGGCGGCAGCGCCGGCATCGTGATCAGCGCCTCGCACAATCCGTATCTGGGACAACGGCGTCAAGTTCTTCGACGGCAAGGGCGAAAAACTCGCCGATGCCACGGAACTTGCCATCGAGCACGAACTCGATGCCGCCGGCATTGCGCCGGCGCGCATCGGCAAGGCCGCACGCGTGGACGATGCGGCGCGGCGCTACGCCGCGTATTGCCGCGCCGCCGTGCCGGGACTGCAACTGCGCGGGCTGAGAATCGTTCTGGACTGCGCGCACGGCGCCACGTATCACATCGCGCCGAAACTCTTTGCCGAACTCGGCGCGCAGGTACACGCGATCGGCGTGAATCCGGACGGCGAAAACATCAACCGCGACTGCGGCGCCACGCACATCGCCGCGCTGCAGGCGGCGGTCCGCGAACACGGCTCGGACATCGGCATCGCATTCGACGGCGACGGCGACCGCGTGCAGATGGTCGATGCCGGCGGTGCGCATGTCGACGGCGACGACCTGCTCTACATCCTCGCGCGCGACGCGCGCTCGCGTGGCGCGCTGTGCGGACCGGTCGTCGGCACACTGATGACGAATTACGGCGTGGAACGCGCGATCGGCGAACTCGGCGTGGAGTTCCTGCGCGCGAACGTCGGTGACCGTTACGTATTGCAAATGCTCAAGGAACGCGGCGGCACACTCGGCGGCGAGGCGTCCGGCCATCTGCTGAGCCTGGAGCATGGGCCAACCGGGGACGGCATCGTCAGCGCCCTGCTCGTGCTCGACGCGCTGTGGCGCCAGGGCATCACGCTCGCGCAGGCACGCGCGCCGCTGCGTCGCGTGCCGCAGGTGATGTTGAACGTGCGCGTCGCCGCCGCCGCGATCGAGCGCGCGCCGGTTCAGGCCGCGCTGCGGCAGGTGGAAAAAACCCTGCACGGCCGCGGCCGCGTGGTGCTGCGCGCCTCCGGCACCGAACCGCTGGTGCGCGTGACCGTCGAAGGCGAGGACGCCGCGGAAGTGCGTCGGCTCGCGCAGGAGCTGGCGCGCGTCGTAGAATCAGGCGCATGAGCACACGCATACCCACCCTCGACATCCGCCGCTACGACAGCGATCGTGACGTCTTCGTCGCCGAACTCGGCGCGGCCTATCGCGAATGGGGCTTCGCCGGCATCCGCGGCCACGGCATTCCGCAAACGCTGATCGACGGTGCCTACGACGCGTTCGTGCGCTTCTTCGCGCTGCCCGCCGAAACGAAGGCGAAGTACCACCTCAAGGGTACCGGCGGTGCGCGCGGCTACACGCCATTCGGCATCGAGACGGCCAAGGATTCGCGTTATCCGGACCTCAAGGAGTTCTACCACATCGGCCGCGAGCTGCCGGCCGGTTCCAAATTCGCGGATGTGATGCCGCCGAACGTGTGGCCGGCCGAAATTCCGGAATTCCACGACAAGGGGTTGGCGCTGTACAACGCGCTCGACGCTCTCGGTTCGCGCGTGCTGCGGGCGTTGGCGCTGCATATTGGATTGGCGGAGGAATTCTTCGCCGACAAGACGAACTTCGGCAATTCGATCCTGCGCCCGATCCACTATCCGCCGATCACGACACCGGATGTGCCGAACGTGCGCGCCGGCGCGCACGAAGACATCAACTTCATCACCCTGCTGGTCGGCGCCAGCAGCGCGGGTCTGGAAGTGAAATCGCGCGCGGGCGAGTGGGTGCCGTTCACGTCCGACGCCGACACCATCGTCGTCAACATCGGCGACATGCTGCAACGCCTGACCAACCACGTGTATCCATCGACCACGCATCGCGTCGTCAATCCGCCGGGCGAGCAGGCGCGCAAGCCGCGCTATTCGGTGCCGTTCTTCCTGCATCCGAATCCCGACGTCGTGCTCGATCCGCTGCCGTCTTGCGTGACCGCGGACAACCCGCGCCGCTACGATACCTCGATCACCGCGCACGAATACCTGCAGCAGCGGTTGCGCGAGATCAAGCTGATCTGATCAGGGACATGATCTTCCCGCAGATCCGATGTTTTCTCGCAGTGGCGGCGTTTTTGCTGCTGGTTTCCTGTGCGGATGCGCCGGTATCCAGGCATTCTGCTGGCGTCCGCATCCGTCATGTCTTCGTGATCGTGCTGGAAAACGAACCGTTCGAGGTCACGTTCAACGAAAACTCCATCACGCCGTATCTTGCGCACGAATTGCCCAGGCAGGGCGCGTTGCTGGCGAACTATTACGCCATCGGGCACCTGAGCCTGGACAACTACATCGCCATGATCAGCGGGCAGGCGCCGAACAAAGCGACGCAAGACGATTGCAAGACGTTCACCGATTTCGTGCGCACGCGGCCAGGACTGGATGCGAACGGTCAAGCCATCGGCGAAGGCTGTGTCTATCCGGCCGACGTCAGGACATTGCCGGACCAGCTGGAAGCGGCCGGACTCACGTGGAAGGGCTACATGGAGGACATGGGCGCGGACCTTTCGCGCGAGTCGGCAACGTGCGCGCACGCCGATGTCGGCGCGGTCGACCACACCAGCCGCGCCACCCCCCATGACCAATACGCCGCCAAGCACGATCCCTTCGTCTACTTTCATTCCATCATCGACGATCCGGCGCGTTGCGCAGCGCACGTGGTGAATCTCGATGTCCTCGACCACGACCTGGCCAGCGCTGCGACGACGCCGAATTACGCCTTCATCACGCCGAACCTGTGTCACGACGGCCACGACGCGCCGTGCAAGAACGGCGAGCCTGGCGGACTGATTTCCGCCGATGCTTTTTTGCGTGCATGGGTGCCGAAGATTCTTGAGTCACCGGCATTCCGCAAAGACGGCTTGCTCGTCGTCACCTTCGACGAAGGCACCGCGAACGATGCCTGTTGCGGCGAACGGCCGTTGCCCGGAGGTCCGCCGCCGGGGCGGTTCGGGCCGGGCGGCGGGCGCACCGGCGCGGTGCTGATCTCGCCCTTCATCGCGCCGGGCACGACATCCGCGCAGGACTACAATCATTACTCCCTGCTGCGCAGCATCGAGGATCTGTTCGGCCTGCCGCACCTGGGCTATGCCGGCGCGGCGGATCTGCATTCCTTTGACAAGGACGTCTATACGGCCAGCAAGCGCTAGGCGCTTCAGTCGCGCGCGCGAAAGCTCTTCGAGCGCTTCTGCATCGAACGCAGGGCGAAGCGGTCCGGCAGCAGCTTGAACAGGGTCTTGATCGCGCGGTTGACGCGACCGGCAACGCAGACGATCTCGCCGCGCTCGGCGGCATCGACGCCGATGCGCGCGACCTCATCGGCGTGCATCCACATCCATTTCGGCATCTTTGAGACGATGCCGCGTGTGCCGGTGACGTCGTGGAATTCCGAATACGTGAATCCCGGACACACGGCGCACACGTTCACGCCCGTTGGCGTATTTTCCAGCGCCAGCGATTGCGAGAACTTGATCAGAAACGCCTTCGATGCGCCGTACAGGGTATGCCCGGCCGAACCCGGGATGTGTCCGGCCAGCGAGGCGATGTTGAGGATGCGGCCGTAACCGCGCCGCTGCATGCCCGGCAGTAATTTGTAGATGAGCTCGCAGGGCGCGGTCATCAGCACGCGGATGAAATCCGCATGCGTGCGCCACGCCGGCGCAAGGAAACTGCCGGGCACGCCGTAGCCGGCGTTGTTGACCAGGATGTCGATGTCGATGCCGCGGCGGGCGATTTCCGCACACAGGTTTACCACGGCGGCGGGATCAGCCAGGTCCGCCGCGATGCATTCGCAGCGCACACCGTGCTTTTCGCGCAGTTCGGTGGCGAGCGCATCGAGGCGGTCCGTGCGCCGCGCAGTCAGCACCAGCGCGCAGCCGCGCGCGGCGAGTTCTCGCGCGAAGGCGGCACCGATGCCGGCCGAGGCGCCGGTGACGAGGGCAAAGCGGTTCGCATAAATGGCCGTGTCCATGCGGCGATTCTATCCTCTTGCCGGTTGGGTTATCCTGCGCGCCGCTGATATTCGGGGTTGGCCATGCGTCGCAAGATCGTCGCCGGAAACTGGAAAATGCACGGGTCGCGTGCGAGCGCGCGTGCGCTCGTCGATGCGATCGCGAAGGCGCCGCCGATGGCCTGCGAGATTGCCGTGTTCCCGCCGTTTCCCTACCTGGCCGAGCTGATCGCGGCGCAGGCGAACTTGGCTGTCTTCTTCGGTGCGCAGGATGTGAGCGCGCACGACAAGGGCGCGTTCACGGGCGAGGTCGCGGCGGCGATGGTCAAGGACATCGGCGCGCGTTACACCCTGGTCGGGCATTCCGAACGCCGCCAGTACCATGCCGAGTCGAACGAGGTCGTCGCGGCCAAATACGCGCAGGCGCAGGCGGCAGGGCTGGTTCCGGTGCTGTGCGTGGGTGAGACGCTGGAGCAGCGCGACGCCAGTCAAACCGAAGCCGTGATCGCCGCGCAACTCGATGCCGTGATTGCGCGCAGCACGGCCGCGAGCCTCGTGGCAGCCGTAGTCGCCTACGAGCCGGTCTGGGCGATCGGCACCGGGCGCACGGCGACGCCGGATCAGGCTCAGGCCGTACATGCGTTCATCCGTGACAAAATCCGCCGGGAAGATGCTAAAATCTCTGGCTTGCTGCCGATTTTGTATGGCGGCAGCGTGAAGCCGGACAATGCGGCCGGGCTATTTGCCCAGCCGGATATCGACGGCGGATTGATCGGCGGTGCATCTCTGGTCGCCGCGGATTTTCTGGCCATCTGCGCCGCGGCGCAGGGTTGAATCGACGGAATTACCCATGTTGCTCACGATTTTCAATATCTTCTACGTGCTCGTCGCCATCGCGATGTGCGTGCTCATCCTCCTGCAGCGCGGTGACGGCGCGGCGGCGGGCTCGGGCTTCGGCGGCGGCGCCTCGGCGACGGTGTTCGGCGCGCGCGGCGCGTCCACGTTCCTGTCGCGCAGCACGGCTATCCTCGCGGCGGTCTTTTTCATCCTCAGCATCGCGATGGGCATTTACCTGCATCCCGTCGCGAACCCGAACAGCGATCTGGGTATCATGAGCGGCGTCGGTACGTCCGAACCCGCCAAGGTGCCCGCGCCCGTGGCGGTGCCCGCCGCGCCGGTCAAGAGCGACGTGCCGGCAGCTCCAGCCAAGAGCGATGTGCCGGCCGCGATGCCGGCTCCGGTTGCAGCGCCTGCGGCGGAAAAGAAAGACGGTGGCAAACCGGAAGCTACAAAGAAACAGTAATCATTCTCTTTGCCCAGGTGGCGGAATTGGTAGACGCACTACCTTGAGGTGGTAGCGCCGAAAGGCGTGGAGGTTCGAGTCCTCTCTTGGGCACCAACAAACAAACCCGCGCGAGCGGGTTTTTTGTCGCTTCGCATTGCGTGTGCGGCGGCGCGCATGCGAAAATCGGCGGGCTTTGCTGACCTGCCATGAGGTGACTCGTCCCGTGCTGGCCGAATACCTGCCGATACTCCTGTTCCTGATTGTCGCCGGCGGCATCGGCGTGGCTTTGCTCGGCATCGGCGCACTGCTCGGTCCGCGCAGCGCAAACAAGGAAAAATCCGAAGCCTACGAATGCGGCTTCGAAGCGTTCGAGGACGCGCGCATGAAATTCGACGTGCGCTATTACCTCATCGCCATCCTGTTCATCATCTTCGATCTGGAAATCGCCTTCCTGTTTCCGTGGGCGGTGGTGTTCAAGCACATCGGCATCGTCGCGCTGATCGAGATGTTGATGTTCCTGCTGTTGCTGCTTTTGGGATTTGTGTACTGCTGGAAAAAGGGCGCGCTCGAATGGGAATGACCGATACCACCGTCGCGAAGAACCTTTTCCACAACCCGGTGCCGACCGGTCCGGTCGATGACATCCTGCGTCCGGACGGCGACAACCCGCTGCTGCAGCGCGGCTGGGCGACCGCGTCGATGGACGCGCTGGTCAACTGGGCACGTACCGGCTCGATGTGGCCGATGACCTTCGGCCTGGCCTGCTGTGCGGTCGAAATGATGCATGCCGGAGCCGCGCGCATCGATCTGGACCGCTACGGCGTGGTGTTCCGGCCGAGTCCGCGCCAGTCCGACGTGATGATCGTGGCCGGCACCCTGGTCAACAAGATGGCGCCGGCGTTGCGCCGCGTTTACGACCAGATGCCGAATCCGAAGTGGGTCATCTCGATGGGCTCGTGCGCGAACGGCGGCGGCTACTACCACTATTCCTATGCCGTGGTGCGCGGCTGCGACCGCATCGTGCCGGTCGACGTCTACGTGCCGGGCTGTCCGCCCACGGCCGAGGCGCTGGTCTACGGCATCCTGCAATTGCAAAAGAAAATCCGCCGCACCGAAACGGTCGGCAAGAAATCCGACAAGGTGCGCCTCGCATGAGCATGGGCACGCTCGCGCATCGCATCGCCACGCAACTCGGCGACAAGATCGCCGCCGCGCAGGAGTGGCGGGGAGAGACGATCGTCGACGTGGTGCCGGAAAACTGGCTCGCGGTCGCGCAGCGTTTGCGTGACGACGCCGAATTCCGCTTCGCGCACTTCATCGACCTGTGCGGCGTGGATTACCTGAGCTACGGCCAGGTCGAGTGGGATACGAGCGACGTCACTTCGACCGGATTTTCGCGCGGCGTGGAAGGCGAGGGCCCGGGCCGCTTCGATTGGCAGGATCGTCCGCATCCCGGCATTGGCAACAAACGCTTCGGTGTGATCGTGCAGCTGACCTCGATCGCGCACAACCGCCGCGTGCGCCTGCGCTGTCATGCGCAGGACGACGCGTTGCCGGTGGTGCCGTCGCTGGTGCCGTTGTGGCCCGGAGCGAACTGGTTCGAGCGCGAGGCGTTCGATCTGCTTGGCATCGTGTTCGAAGGGCATCCGGATCTGCGCCGCATCCTCACCGATTACGGTTTCGTCGGCCATCCGTTCCGCAAGGATTTCCCACTGATCGGCAATGTCGAAGTGCGCTTCGACGAGGCTCAGGGCCGGGTGATCTACGAGCCGGTGACGAGCGTCGTACCGCGCGTGCTGGTGCCGCGCGTCATCCGTCACGATTCGCGCTGGGAGCAGGCGCAGGCGGAAGCCGCGGTCGAGGCGAAAAAACAATGACTTTCAGGCGAAGCGGATGCAAGGCGCGAGCTGGCGAGCGAGCCGGAGTTTGCTGTTCTGCAAATGAGGATTCGCGAGTTCGGTGATTAACACAGCAGCCGCGAGCTCAGAAGACAAAAAATGCAAGAGATCAAGAACTACACCATAAACTTCGGCCCGCAGCATCCCGCCGCGCATGGCGTGCTGCGCCTGGTGCTGGAGATGGACGGCGAAACCGTCGTGCGCGCCGATCCGCACATCGGCCTTCTGCACCGCGGCACGGAAAAGCTCGCCGAGTCCAAGCCGTTCAATCAGTCGATCGGCTACATGGATCGCCTCGACTACGTGTCGATGATGTGCAACGAGCACGCCTACGTGCGCGCCATCGAAAAGCTGATGGGCATCGAGGCGCCGCTGCGCGCGCAATACATCCGCACCTTGTTCGACGAAATCACGCGCATCCTCAATCACTTGATGTGGATCGGCTCGAACGCGCTCGACCTCGGTGCCATGGCGGTGTTCCTGTACGCGTTCCGCGAGCGCGAGGAACTGATGGATTGCTACGAGGCGGTGTCCGGCGCGCGCATGCACGCGACCTACTACCGCCCCGGTGGCGTCTACCGCGACTTGCCCGACAAGATGCCGCAGTACAAGGAATCGCGCTGGCACAAGGGTGCGGACCTGAACCGCCGCAATGCCTGGCGCGAAGGTTCGATGCTCGATTTCCTCGACGCCTTCGCCGACGATTTTCCGCACCGCGTGGACGAATACGAAACCCTGCTCACCGACAACCGTATCTGGAAGCAGCGCACCGTCGGCATCGGCGTCGTCTCGCCTGAACAGGCGCTGGCTTGGGGCATGACCGGCCCGATGCTGCGCGGCTCAGGCATCGAATGGGACCTGCGCAAGAAGCAGCCCTATGCGATGTACGACCGGATGGATTTCGACATCCCGGTCGGCGTGCAGGGCGACTGCTACGACCGCTATCTTGTGCGCGTCGAGGAAATGCGCCAGTCCAACCGCATCATCAAGCAATGCGTGGCCTGGCTGCGCGCGAATCCCGGCCCGGCGATGCTGGAGAACTACAAGGTCGCGCCGCCGAAGCGCGAGGAAATGAAGGAAAGCATGGAAGCGCTGATCCATCATTTCAAACTGTTCACCGAAGGCTATTGCGTGCCGGAAGGCGAAACCTATTGCGCGGTCGAGGCGCCGAAGGGCGAGTTCGGTTGTTACCTGGTTTCCGACGGCGCGAACAAGCCGTTCCGCGTGCACCTGCGCGCGCCGGGCTTCGCGCACCTGTCGTCGATGGACGCGATCGTGCGCGGACACATGCTGCCCGACGTCGTTGCCATGATCGGCACCTACGACGTCGTCTTTGGCGAGATCGACCGATGAAAGCAACCGGGCATTACGACGAAGTCAAGGACGTCGATCCGCTGGTCGCGTTGACCGCGCACACGCGCGCACACATCGACCACTGGGCGGCGAAGTTTCCCGCGGACCGCAAGCGCTCGGCGCTGATCCAGGGCTTGTTCGCGGCGCAGGAACAGAACGGCGGCCACCTGTCCGACGAGCCTCATCACCGCGACGGCCAAATACCTCAACCTGCCGCCGGTGTGGGCCTACGAGGTGGCGACGTTCTATTCGATGTTCGAGACGCATCCGGTCGGGCGCAACAACGTCGCGGTGTGCACGAATATCAGCTGCTGGCTGAACGGCGGCGAGGACATCCTGCGCCATTGCGAGAAAAAACTTGGCATCAAGGTCGGCGAATCGACGTCAGACGGGCGCGTCTACCTCAAGTGCGAGGAAGAATGCCTGGCCGCGTGCTGTGGCGCGCCGATGATGGTCGTGAACGGGCATTACCACGAGCATCTGACGCCTGAGATCGGTCGACAAGATTCTGGATGGGTTGAAATAACCATGGCCGTTGGACCCACACCCCAGGAACATCAGGTCGTCTACACCACGCTGCATTTCGACAAGCCGTGGTCGATCGACAGCTATGTGCAAACCGGCGGTTGGCAGGCGTGGAAGAAGATCCTCGCCGAGAAACCGGATCCGGCCACGATCGTCGACGAGTTGAAGAAATCCTCGCTGCGCGGCCGCGGCGGCGCGGGCTTTCCAACGGGCCTGAAGTGGAGCTTCATGCCCAAGGGGGCGATGCAGAAGTATATTTTGTGCAACTCGGATGAATCGGAGCCCGGCACCTGCAAGGATCGCGACATCCTGCGTTACAACCCGCACGCGGTGCTCGAGGGCCTGGCCATCGCCTGCTACGCGACGGGTTCGACCGTCGCCTACAACTACCTGCGCGGCGAGTTCCACCACGAGCCGTTCGAGCATTGCGAGGAAGCGCTGAAGGAAGCCTACGCAGCCGGTCTGCTCGGCAGGAACATCGGCGGCAGCGGCATCGACGTGGACATCCATAACGCACTCGGCGCAGGCGCCTACATCTGCGGCGAGGAAACCGCGCTGATGGAGTCGCTGGAAGGCAAGAAGGGCATGCCGCGCTTCAAGCCGCCGTTTCCGGCCGGGTTCGGTCTGTACGGCAAGCCGACCACGATCAACAACACCGAAACCTACGCCTCGGTGCCGGCCATCCTGCGCAAGGGCGCGGAGTGGTTTCTCTCCCAAGGCAAGCCGAACAACGGCGGTCCCAAGATCTTTTCCGTGTCCGGCCACGTCAACAAGCCGGGCAATTACGAGATCAAGCTCGGCACGCCGTTTGCCGATCTGCTCGCGATGGCCGGCGGCGTGCGCAACGGGCACAAGCTCAAGGCCGTGATCCCCGGCGGCTCGTCCATGCCGGTGCTGCCGGCCGAGACGATGATGGCGCTGACCATGGACTACGACGCGATCCAGAAGGCCGGATCGGGCCTGGGTTCGGGCGCCGTGATCGTGATGGACGAAACCACGTGCATGGTGCGTGCCTGCCAGCGCATTTCGCGTTTTTACTTTGCCGAATCGTGCGGTCAGTGCACGCCCTGCCGCGAAGGCACGGGCTGGATGTACCGCGTGCTCACGCGCATCGTCGAAGGCAAGGCAAGCATGGAAGACGTCGAGATGCTCAAGCAGGCCGCCGGCCAGATCGAAGGCCACACCATCTGCGCGTTCGGCGAAGCCGCGGCGTGGCCGGTGCAGGGCATGCTGCGGCATTTCTGGCACGAGTTCGAGTACTTCATTGCCAACAAGCGCTCGATCGTCGATGCGCCAATCGGAGTGGCCGCATGAGCGCCGTTCCCGCCAATCCGAATACCTCGCCCGACATGGTCAACATCGAGATCGACGGCAAGCCGATCAAGGTGCCGAAGAACTCGATGATCATCCAGGCCGCCGACGCGGCCGGGATTCCGATTCCTCGTTTCTGCTACCACAAGAAGCTGCCGATCGCGGCGAACTGCCGCATGTGCATGGTCGAGACCGAAATGAACGGCAAGGCCGTGCCCAAGCCGCAACCGGCCTGCGCGACGCCGGTGATGGAAGGCATGAAAGTGCACACGCAATCGGCGCGTGCGCTTTCCGGCCAGCGCAACGTGATGGAATTCCTGCTCATCAACCATCCGCTGGACTGCCCGATCTGCGACCAGGGCGGCGAATGCGAATTGCAGGACCTGTCGCTCGGCTACGGCCGCTCAGTGTCGCGCTTCGCCGAGCGCAAGCGCGTGGTGCCGGACGAGGATCTCGGCCCGCTGATCTCCACCGAGATGACGCGCTGCATCCAGTGCACGCGCTGCATCCGCGTCATGACCGAAGTCGCCGGGTCGCCGGAACTCGGCGGCATGGGCCGCGGCGAGCATCTGGAAATCGGCACGTATATCGGCAAGACCATAGACTCCGAACTCGGCGGCAATATCATCGACGTGTGCCCGGTCGGCGCGTTAACCAACAAGGTGTTCCGCTTCAAGGCGCGCGCCTGGGAGTTGATCGCGCGCGAATCCATCGGCTACCACGATGCGCTCGGTTCCAACCTGTGGCTGCACACGCGCCGCGGCGAAGTGCTGCGCACGGTGCCGCGCGACAACGAAGCGATCAACGAATGCTGGCTGTCCGACCGCGACCGCTATTCGCACCAAGGCCTGTCCGCGGCGGATCGCGCGACCAGGCCCATGATCCGCAAGAACGGCGAACTCGTCGAAGTCGCGTGGGACGAGGCCATCGCCTTCGTTGCCGACGGACTGAAGAAATCCGGCGGCGATCTCGGCGCGCTGGTCGCACCGCTGGCGTCGAGTGAGGAAGGCTTCCTGCTCGCGCAGATCTTGCGCGCGCTTGGCAGCGATGCCATCGATCATCGCCTGCGCACGCTGGATTTCGCCGACGACGCGCCGGTCGCGGCGTTCGAGATGCCGGTGGCCGACATTGAAAAGGCGCACGCGATCGCACTTGTCGGCTGCAATCCTCGCCACGAGATGCCCTTGCTTGCGCACCGCATCCGAAAGGCGTGGAAGGCGGGTGCAAGGGTTTTTGCGATCAATCCGCTGGATTTCGAGTTGAACTTCGAGCTGGCCGCGAAAACCATCGTCACGCCGACCGGGATGGCAGACGCGCTACTGAAACTCGCCAAGGCCGCGAACGATGCCGGGCATCTGCCGGAATCGCATGATCTGGCGCAGGTTATTTCCGGAATTCAGGCTGACGACGCTTCGCGTGCGCTGTTCAAGGCGTTGAACGACGCGTCGGCCAAGGTGCTGATCCTCGGCGAATCCGCCGCGCAGCATCCGCAGGCTTCGCTGTTGCGTGCCGCGGCACGCTTCGTCGCCAAGCACACTGGCTGCTTCTACAATGAGATTCCCTCGGGCGCCAACGCCATCGGCCTCGCGCGCGCGGGCGCGCAGCCGCAGGGGCAGGGCAGGAACGCCGCCGCGATGCTGGCGCAGCCGCCCAAGCACCTCGTCGTGTACCAGGCGGGTTCGCAGGATACGTCCTCGTCCGCCGCGTTCGATGTTGCGCGCAGCAACGCGTCCTTCTGTGTCTATATCGGTTCCTACGCCTGCAATGGCGTGAAGCGCACGGCGCACGCGGTGCTGCCGATCGGGTTGCCTCCGGAAAGCGACGGCAGCTACGTCAATGTCGATGGCGTCGTGCAGACGCTTGTGGCTGGGGCGAAACTGCCGGGCGATGCGCGGCCGGGCTGGAAAGTGCTGCGCGCGCTCGGTGCGGCGCTGGGCGTCGCCGGATTCGATTTCACCGAGTTCGCGCAAGTGCGTGATATGGTTGCGCCGAAGTTTGCCGCAAAATCCACAATGCCGCATTCCGGGAAATTGGCACAGCGCCCGGCGGTAGCGCCGGGTCTGGCGCGTATCGCCACCGTGCCGATGTATCGCGCGGATCAAGTGTTGCGTCGTTGTCCGGCATTGCAGGCGCATCCGTTGACCGGCATGGCCGCGATCGCGCTCAATCCGGAAGATGCGCTGGCGCTGGGTCTCGCGCAAGGTGCCAATGCCAAAGTGTCGGGCAACGGCGCCGAAGCCGTGCTGCCGGTGGTGGTGACGCGCAGGGTGCCCAAGGGCGCGGCGTGGATCGAATCCACCTGGCCGGAAACACGCGCCCTGCCGCCGATGGGTGCGCCACTGACGGTGACGAGGGCCTGAGCGTGTTCGATCCCGTACGCAATTTTTTCCTGAGTTACGGCGATCCTGGCCTAGTCGCCTGGCTCGTGATCCTGATCCTGTGCATCGCCGTGCCGGTGATTCTCGCCGTAGCGTTCTATGTCTGGTGGGAGCGCAAGGTGCTCGGCTGGATGCATGTGCGCATGGGGCCGAACAGCGTGGGTCCCGCCGGATTGGCGCAGACCTTTGCCGACGTCTTCAAACTGCTGTTCAAGGAATACCTGCTGCCGGCCAAGGCGAGCAAGCTGCTGTTCGTGATCGCGCCGCTGATCTCGCTGACGCCCGCGCTGGCGGCTTGGGCGGTTATTCCGTTCGACCAGAGAGCCGTGTTAGCCAACGTCAACGCTGGCCTGCTGTACCTGCTCGCGATGACCTCGATGGGCGTGTACGGCATCATCCTCGCCGGCTGGTCGTCGAATTCCAAATACGCCTTCATCGGCGCGATGCGCTCCGCCGCCCAGGTCGTCAGCTACGAGATCGCGATGGGCATGTGCCTCGTCGGCGTATTGATCTGCGCCGGCAGCCTGAACATGTCCGACATCGTCCGCGCGCAGACCGCGCATGGTGCGGCCAGCTGGTTCTTCATCCCGCTGCTGCCGCTGTTCGTGATCTATTTCGTGTCTGGCGTGGCCGAGACCAACCGTGCGCCGTTCGACGTGGCTGAGGGCGAGTCCGAGATCGTCGCGGGTTTCCACGTCGAGTATTCCGGTGCGCCGTTCGCGGTGTTCTTCCTCACCGAATACGCGAACATGATCCTTATTTCCTTCCTCGCGGCAGTGCTGTTCCTTGGCGGCTGGGGTGCGCCGTTCCCCGAATCCTGGGGAGTGCCGCTGCTGAGTTGGCCGGGCTGGTGGTGGCTGTTCGCCAAGGTCTTCCTGTTCGCCTTCATGTATCTGTGGTTCCGCGCCGCGTTCCCGCGCTACCGCTACGACCAAATCATGCGCTTGGGCTGGAAAGTGTTCATCCCGATCGCTCTGGTGTGGATCGGCGTCGCCGGCTGCCTCGTCTATTTCGGCGTGGTCGGGCAGGGAGTGTCGCCATGAGCCGGGTCGTGCGCTACTTCAAGAGCCTGCTGCTGCTCGAACTGTTCAAGGGCCTGGCCCTGACCGGCAAGTACATGGTGAAGCCGAAATACACCATGCGCTATCCGATGGAGAAGATTCCGCAGTCGAACCGTTTCCGCGGCTTGCATGCGCTGCGCCGCTATCCGAATGGCGAGGAACGCTGCATCGCCTGCAAGCTGTGCGAGGCGGTGTGTCCTGCACTGGCGATCACGATCGATTCCGAGCAGCGCGCCGACGGCACGCGCCGCACCACGCGCTACGACATCGATCTGTTCAAGTGCATCTACTGCGGGTTCTGCGAGGAATCCTGCCCGGTCGATTCGATCGTGGAAACGAACATCCACGAATACCACTTCGAGAAGCGCGGCGAGAACGTCGTCACCAAGCCGCAGCTGCTCGCCATCGGTGACCGCTTCGAGACGCTGATCGCCGCGGCGCGCCAGCAAGACGCGCCGTACCGTTGAGGACGATGGCATGAACCTGATCCTGTTCTACGTTTTCGCCGCCATCCTCGTGCTCGCCGCGCTGGGCGTGATCGGCGTCAAGAATTCCGTGCACGCGGCGCTGCTGCTGGTGCTGTGCTTCTTCACCACGTCGGCGTTGTGGCTGCTGATGCAGGCGGAATTCCTCGCCATTGCCCTGGTGCTTGTCTACGTCGGCGCGGTGATGGTGCTGTTCCTGTTCGTGGTGATGATGCTCGACATCAAGGTCGAGCCGCTGCGCGAAGGCTTCATCCGCTACCTGCCCATTGGCGTGCTCGTCGCAGCGGTGATGCTGACCGAAATGTTGTTGCTGATCGGCTTGAAGAGCATGCAGCAGACGCCTCCGGTCGACCCGGCCGGGCATTCGAATACCGCGTGGCTGGGCGAGGCGCTGTTCACGCGCTTCCTGCTGCCGTTCGAGATCGCCGCGGTGATCCTGACCGTGGCCGTGATCGCCGCCGTGATGCTGACCCTGCGCAAGCGCGAGAACACGCGCTACCAAAATCCATCGAAGCAGGTCGCGGTCAAGGCCAGCGAACGCGTACGTATCGTCAAGATGCCCAGCTCTGTTCAGGATGTCGCTCCCAAACCGGAGGCGACGCCATGATGACCGACATCACGCTCGCGAACTTCATCGTGCTCGGCGCGGTGCTGTTCTGCATCGCCGTGGCCGGCGTGTTCATCAACCGCAAGAACCTCATCGTGCTGCTGATGGCGATCGAACTGATGCTGCTCGCGGTGAACATGAATTTCGTCGCGTTCTCGCGCTACCTCGGCGACGCGGCCGGGCAGGTATTCGTGTTCTTCATACTGACCGTGGCGGCGGCCGAATCGGCGATTGGACTCGCGATCCTGGTCGTGCTGTTCCGCAATCGCGCGACGATCAATGTCGGCGAAATCGACGAATTGAAGGGTTGATGGCATGACGCTGAATCCGACCATCCTGCTCATCATCGCCCTCGCTCCGCTGGCCGGCGCGTTGATCGCCGGTTTGCTGCGCAACCAGATCGGTCGCGTCGGCGCGCACAGCGTGACCATCGCCGGTGTGGCTTCAAGTTGCGCGTTGTCGTTTTACGTCCTCTACCAACTCGCCTGGGGTGGGGCAACGACGTTTAATCAGGACATCTACACCTGGTTCCAGGTCGGCGATTTCTCAACGCACATCGGTTTTCTGATCGACCGACTGACCGCGCTGATGATGGTGGTCGTCACCTTCGTGTCGCTGTGCGTGCATATCTACACCATCGGCTACATGGCCGACGACGACGGCTATCAACGGTTCTTCAGCTACATCGCGCTGTTCACCTTCTCGATGCTGATGCTGGTGATGGCGAACAACTTCCTGCAGCTGTTCTTCGGCTGGGAAGCAGTGGGCCTGGTTTCGTACCTGCTGATCGGATTCTGGTTCAAGAAACCGACGGCGATCTTCGCCAACCTCAAGGCCTTCCTCGTCAACCGCGTCGGCGATTTCGGCTTCATCCTCGGCATCGCCGGCGTGCTGTATTTCTTCCATACGCTCGATTACGCAAGCGTCTTCGCGAATGCCAATGTGCTTGACGGCAAAACCCTGGCCATCTGGGACGCCACGCCGTGGTCGGCGGCCACCGTGATCTGCCTGTGCCTGTTCGTCGGCGCGATGGGCAAGTCCGCGCAGGTGCCGCTGCACGTATGGCTGCCGGATTCGATGGAAGGCCCAACGCCGATCTCCGCGCTGATCCACGCCGCGACGATGGTGACTGCCGGCATCTTCATGGTCGCGCGCATGTCGCCGCTGTTCGTGCTCTCGGACACGGCGTTGTCGACCGTGCTGGTGATCGGCGCGACCACGGCATTCTTCACCGGTTTGATCGGCATCGTGCAGAATGACATCAAGCGTGTGGTCGCGTATTCCACGCTGTCGCAGCTCGGCTACATGACCGCCGCGCTCGGCGCTTCGGCGTTCGGCGTCGGCATCTTCCATCTGATGACCCACGCATTCTTCAAGGCGCTGCTTTTCCTCGGCGCGGGTTCGGTGATCATCGCCATGCACCACGAGCAGGATATGCGCTACATGGGCGGGCTGCGCCGCTACATGCCGATCACCTACCTCACGATGTGGATCGGCACTCTCGCTCTGGTCGGCATGCCGGGATTCGCCGGCTTCTTTTCCAAGGACGCGATCATCGAGGCCGTGCAGGAGACGACTCATGCGGGGCATTGGTACAACTACTATGCTTATTGGTGCGTGTTGCTCGGCGTGTTCGTCACTGCGTTCTACAGCTTCCGCCTGCTGTACCTGACCTTCCACGGCAAGGAACGCTTCGTGGTCGAACACGGCAAGCATCACGGCCATGACGACCACGGCCACCATGAGCCTGGCCACCTCGCGCATGCGCCGCATGAATCGCCGTTGGTGGTGACGGTGCCGCTGATTCTGCTCGCGATTCCGTCGCTGGTCATCGGCTGGATGACGGTGGGCGCGATCCTGCACGGCGATTATTTTGGCGATTCGATTCGCGCTGCCGCGGAGCATGGCGAAGCGTTTGCAGGTCCGTTCGCGACCATGCTGGACGGCTTCGCCGCGCCGCCGTTCTGGCTGGCCTTCGCCGGATTTGCGGCGGCGACCTATGTATACCTTTTCAATCCGGCGCTGGCGGAGCGCGCGAAAAAATCGCTGCATCCGCTGTGGAGCCTGCTCGACCACAAGTATTGGTTCGACGAGTTGTACCAGGCGGTGTTCGCGCGCGGCGGCATGGCGCTCGGCCGCGGCCTGTGGAAGGGCGGCGATGTGGGCGTGATCGACAACGTGCTGATCGACGGCACCTCGGCGGGCGTCGGCCGCATTGCGGCGACGGTGCGCTGGGTGCAGTCCGGTTATTTGTATACCTACGCGTTCGCCATGATCCTCGGCCTCGTCGTGCTGCTCGGCGGGTTGTGGTGGGTGGTGCGAGTCTGAGACCGGGACGACGAACGACATGACCTCTGATTCCATTCTGCTCTCGCTGCTGATCTGGCTGCCCATCGTAGGCGGCGCGCTGGTTTCCTTCGCCGGCGGCGCGAACGCATCGCGTTCACGCTGGCTGGCGCTGATCGTTTCCATCGTCGTGTTCGCCGTCAGCATTCCGCTGCTTACCGGCTACGACGCCGGCGCCGGCACGCTGCAATTCCAGGAACACGCACGTCTGGATCGCGGCGATCAACGCGAACTACCATCTTGGCGCCGACGGCATCTCCATCGCCCTGATCCTGCTGACCACGTTCACCACCATTCTCGTGATTCTCGGTGCATGGGACGCGGTGCACGACAAGCGTGAATCAGTACATGGCGGCCTTCCTTGTGCTTGAAGGCCTGATGATCGGCGTGTTCGTTGCGATGGATGCGTTGCTGTTCTACGTATTCTTCGAAGCGATGCTGATCCCGATGTTCGTCATCATCGGCATCTGGGGCGGCCCGCGCCGCGTATACGCGACGTTGAAGTTCTTCCTGTACACGTTCTTCGGTTCGATCTTCATGCTGATCGGCCTGATCTATCTCTACCTGCACGCGCATTCGTGGGAGCTCTCGCAACTGGCGGCGCTGCATTTGTCCGCCAGCGAACAGGCGTGGCTGTTCTTCGCCTTCCTGCTCGGCTTCGCGATCAAGGTGCCGATGTGGCCGGTGCACACCTGGCTGCCGGACGCGCACGTCGAGGCGCCGACCGGCGGCTCGGTGATCCTGGCCGCGATCATGCTGAAAATCGGCGGATACGGGTTCCTGCGTTTTTCGCTGCCGATCGTGCCGGATGCCTGCCAGGAATTCGCCTGGCTGATCGTTGCGCTATCTCTGATCGCGATCATCTACGTCGGCTACGTCGCCCTGGTGCAGGACGACATGAAGAAGCTCATCGCCTATTCGTCGGTCGCACACATGGGCTTCGTCACCCTGGGCCTGTTCATCGCCTTTGCGCTGATGCGCGTCTCCGGCAACACGCAGGCGGCGTATCTGGGCGTGCAAGGCTCGATGGTGCAGATGATCTCGCATGGGTTCATTTCGGGCGCGATGTTCACTTGCGTCGGCGTGCTCTACGACCGCATGCATACGCGCATGATTCGCGACTACGGCGGCGTGGTGAACACGATGCCGTGGTTCGCCGCGTTCTGGGTGCTGTTCTCGATGGCCAACTGCGGCCTGCCAGGCACAAGCGGCTTCGTCGGCGAATTCATGGTGATCCTGGCCAGCTTCGCGATGAATCCCTGGGTTGCCGCGGGCGCCGCGTTCACGCTCATCATCGGCGCGGCTTACACGCTGTATCTGGTCAAGCGCGTGATCTGGGGCGATGTGACCAACGACCATGTAGCCAAATTGAAGGACATCAACCCGCGTGAGGCGCTCGTACTCGGTCTGTTTGCCGCCGGTGTGCTGATCCTCGGCGTATGGCCGGAACCGCTTACGCACCTGATGGATGCCTCGGTCAAGCACATCGTTGATCAGTTGCTGGTCGTGAAGATTTGAGGAAGGATTGCCGATGAACTTCAACCTCCACGACCTCGTCCTGCTCGCGCCCGAGGACTTTCTGCTCGGTGCGACCTGCGCGATCCTGTTCATCGACTTGTTCCTGAAGCAATCGCAACGCGCGGTCACGCACTGGCTGTCGATCGCTGCGCTGCTCGGCACGCTGGCGATCGTGCTGGGGGAGAACGAGCCGGCCACGACGACGTTCAACGGCGCCTACATCCACGATACCGTGGCGACCGTGCTCAAGGTCTTCATCCTCGGCATCGTCGCGACGGTATTCGTTTTCGCGCGCGGCTACCTGCGCGACCGCAAGTTGTTCATCGGCGAGTTCTACACGCTCACGCTGTTTTCCACGCTCGGCATGCTGCTGCTGGTCTCGGCAGGCAACCTCGTGATGGTGTATCTGGGTCTGGAACTGTTCGCGCTGTCGAGTTACGCGCTGGTCGCGATCCACCGCGATTCGGGCGTGGCCTCGGAGGCGGCGATGAAATACTTCGTGCTCGGCGCGCTCGCTTCCGGCCTGCTGCTGTACGGCCTGTCGATGGTCTACGGCGCGACCGGGTCGCTGGATCTGGCGCAGATCCGTCAAGTCGGCGGCGTGGGCGTGAATGGGCTGGCGCAGCATCCGACCCTGTTCGCGTTCGGCCTCGTGTTCGTGGTCGTCGGCATCGCGTTCAAATTCGGTGCGGCGCCTTTCCACATGTGGCTGCCGGACGTCTACGAAGGCTCGCCCACCGCGGTGACCATCTTCATCGGCTCCGCGCCCAAGCTCGCCGCATTCGGCATGGCCTACCGCCTGCTCGACAGTGGCCTTGGCGATCTCGCGCCGCACTGGAGCCAGATGCTTGCCGCGCTAGCCGCGCTGTCGCTGGTCATCGGCAATGTCGTCGCCATCGCGCAGACCAACCTCAAGCGCATGCTCGCGTATTCGACGATCTCGCACATGGGCTTCCTGTTGCTCGGCCTGCTCAACGCGACGCCGGCCGGTTACGCGGCGGCGATGTTCTACGCGATCTGCTACGCGATCATGACCACCGCGGCCTTCGGCGTGATCCTGCTGCTCGCGCGCGCCGGCTTCGAGGCCGAACAGATCGACGACTTCAAGGGCCTGAACCAGCGCAATCCGTGGTACGCCTTCATCATGTTGCTGGCGATGTTCTCGCTGGCTGGCGTGCCGCCGCTGTGGGGCTTCTTCGCCAAACTGCTGCGTGCTCAAGGCCGCGATCGACGCCGGCTTCCTGTGGCTGGCGATCATCGCCGTCGTCATGGCCATCGTCGGCTGCTTCTACTATCTGCGCGTGGTCAAGGTGATGTACTTCGATGCGCCGGCCGACAAGTCCGCGCTGGCGTTGCCGCCGGACCTGCCGTTGCGCTGGCTGCTGTCGATCAATGGCGTGGCCTTGCTCGTGCTCGGTATGCTTTCGGGGCCGCTGATCGGCTGGTGCAACCGCGCTTTCGGCCTGTGACGCTGTTGCGGAAAACTCCCGCACTCGGCTAGAATACGCGTTCCCCTGGTGCGGGGTGGAGCAGTCTGGCAGCTCGTCGGGCTCATAACCCGAAGGTCGCAGGTTCAAATCCTGCCCCCGCTACCAACGTTTTATTTTTTACACCATGCGCAGGACGCGCGTAGCCGATGTTTGGATGCGAGACAACGGCGGACCAGGAAAGGCCCTCGTGGCCTTTTTTTGTACCCGCGAAAACCTCACATCAACCAAAACCACATGTTCAACAAGGAATTGACGCAATTGCTGATGCCGGTGGTGGCCGATCTTGGCCTGGAATGCCTTGGCGTCGAATACAGCCCATCGCATGGCAACGGGCTGGTGCGCGTTTACATCGACGCGCCGCAGCGCGCGGTGACGGTGGACGATTGCGAGGCGGTGAGCCGGCAGGTGTCGGCAACCATGGATGTGAACGATCCGATCCCGGGTCGCTACACGCTGGAAGTTTCGTCGCCGGGCCTGGATCGGCCGTTGTATACGCCGGAGCAGTTCGCGCGCTGCATAGGCCAGGCGGCGAAGGTTGAAGTAAATCTGGCGATCGCGGGACGCCGCCGGTTCCAGGGGCCGGTCCTCGCGGTGGAAGGCGAAGACGTGATTCTGGAACAGGATGGAACGCCGGTGCGCATCGCGCACGCGAACATCCACAAGGCCAAGCTGGTGCCGCAGTACGACGAACCGGGCGGGAAACCCGGCAAACGCAAGCAAACAAAGAATTCGAAGTGAGAGCAAGAACATGAGCAAGGAACTTCTCCTGGTTGTTGATGCCGTCGCCAACGAAAAGGGCGTCGACAAGAACGTCATCTTCGAGGCGATGGAAGCGGCGCTCGCTTCCGCGGCGAAGAAGCGCTATCCGAACGAGGATGTCGCCACGCGCGTGTCCATCGACCAGCACAGCGGCGACTACGAGACGTTCCGGCGCTGGGAAGTGGTGGCCGACGATGTCGTAATGGAATCGCCGGATCGGCAACTGCGCCTGATGGACGCGGTCGATACGCGCGCGGACATCCAGGTCGGCGAATTCATCGAGGAGCCGATCGACAATCCCGAATTCGGCCGCATCGCCGCGCAGGCCGCCAAGCAGGTGATCGTGCAGCGCGTGCGCGAAGCCGAGCGCGCCCAGGTCGTCGATGCGTACAAGGATCGCGTCGGCGAACTGCTCACCGGCGTGGTCAAGCGCGTCGAACGCGGCAGCGTGTATCTGGATCTCGGCGGCAACGCCGAGGCGTACATTCCGCGCGACAAGGCGATCCCGCGCGAAGCGGTGCGCGCCGGCGACCGCGTGCGCGGTTATCTGTTCGAAGTGCGTCCGGAGCCGCGCGGCCCGCAGCTTTTCGTCTCGCGTACCGCGCCGGAATTCATGATGGAGCTGTTCAAGCTCGAGGTGCCGGAAGTCGGCCAGGGCCTGGTCGAGATCAAGGGCGCCGCGCGCGATCCGGGCGACCGCGCCAAGATCGCCGTGCTCGCGCACGACAACCGCACCGATCCGATCGGCGCCTGCATCGGCATGCGCGGCTCGCGCGTGCAGGCGGTGTCGAACGAACTCAATGGCGAGCGCATCGACATCGTGCTGTGGAACGACAATCCGGCGCAATTCGTGATCAACGCGATGGCGCCGGCCGAGGTGCAGTCGATCATCATGGACGAGGAAAAGCATTCGATGGACATCGCGGTCGCCGAGGACAAGCTTTCGCAGGCGATCGGGCGCGGCGGCCAGAACGTACGCCTGGCCAGCAAGCTCACCGGCTGGCAGCTCAACGTGATGACCCAGGACCAGGTCGCGCAGAAGTCCGAAGCCGAGCAGGAAGCCGCGCGCAAGCTGTTCCAGGACAAACTCGAGGTCGACGCGGAAATCGCCGGAATCCTCGTGCAGGAAGGCTTCACCACGGTCGAGGAAATCGCCTACGTGCCGACCGGCGAACTGCTCGCGATCGAGGGCTTCGACGAGAACATCGTCGAGGAACTGCGCGCGCGCGCGCGCGACGCGCTGCTCACCGAAGCGCTCGCGGTCGAAGAGGACATCGAGGACAACAAGCCGGCCGAGGATCTGCTTGGCGTCGAAGGCATGGACGAAACGACGGCCTTCGCGCTGGCCGAGCACGGCGTCATCACGCGCGAGAATCTCGCCGACCTTGCCACCGACGAGTTGATGGAACTTGCGATCGACGGCATGGACGAGGACCGCGCTCGTGCCCTGATCATGGCGGCGCGCGTCGGGCAGACGGCCTGAGTCCGGACGCAACGACCTCGCGCGATACGCTCACGGAGAACCAAACATCATGTCGGACGTAACCATCAAGCAACTTGCCGGTGTGCTCGGCATGAGCGTGGACAAGCTGCTCGTGCAGCTCGACGAGGCCGGCATGAAATTCTCCGGTCCCGAACAGGTCGTATCCAGCACGCAGAAAGTGAAGCTGCTGGGCTTCTTGCGGCGCACGCACGGCAAGGGCGAGAAGGCTGCCGAAGAAGATTCCTCGCCGCGCCAGATCACGCTCAAGCGCAAGTCGGTCAGCGAGTTGACCGTGAACCAGGGCGCGGCGCGCGGCAAGACCGTGGCCGTGGAAGTGCGGCAGAAGCGCACCTACGTCAAGCGCAGTTCGGTGGTCGAGTCGCAGGAAATCGATCCCGAACGCGAGGACGCGCTGAAGAAGTTGCAGGAGTCGCAGGCCCGGAACCAGGCCGAACAGGCCGCGTTGAAGCAACAGGATCAGCGCCGGCACGAGCAAGAAGCCAAGCTGCGCGCGGCCGAAGATGCACGCCGTGCCGAGGAGGTCCGGCAGCGTGCGGAGGCCGAGGCGAAAACCGGCGAACCCGCGGCGCAGGCCGAGAAACCTGCGAAGGAAGAACGCACCGCAGCAGCGCCGCGCAAGGCCCACGAACCACGCCCGGCCGATGGCCGCGGCCGCGCCGACAACGAACCGGCATCGCACAAACACAAGCCGAAACACGGCTCGCACCGCATGCGTGACGACGGCGAAGACAGCGAGGGAATGAACCGCGTTTTCGGCGCCGAACTGCATCTGTCCGACGAAGGCCACGCGCGCCGCGGCGCGGTCAAGCGCAAGCCGCGCAAGGTCGTGGTCGAAGCCGGGCGCATGGCGTCAGGGCAACACGGCTTTTCCAAGCCGCTGGCGCCGATGGTGCGTGAAGTGCCGGTCGGCGAATCCATCCTCGTCTCGGATCTCGCACAGAAGATGGCGGTCAAGGGCGCCGACGTGGTCAAGACGCTGTTCAAGATGGGCGTGATGGCGACGATCAACCAGGTCATCGACCACGACACCGCCGTGCTCGTGGTCGAGGAGCTCGGTCACACCGCGGTCAAGGCCGAGGAACAAACCGCCGAGACGACGCTGGCCAGGGTCGAGGCGCAGGGCGATAAAACGTCGCGTCCGCCGGTCGTGACCATCATGGGCCACGTCGACCACGGCAAGACCTCGCTGCTCGACTACATCCGCCGCACCAAGGTGGCGGCGGGCGAGGCCGGCGGCATCACCCAGCACATCGGTGCGTATCACGTCAGAACCGACAAGGGGACGATCAGCTTCCTCGATACGCCCGGCCACGCCGCGTTCACGTCCATGCGCGCGCGCGGCGCCAAGCTCACCGACGTCGTCGTGCTGGTCGTGGCGGCCGACGATGGCGCCATGCCGCAGACGATCGAGGCGATCCAGCACGCCAAGGCCGCGCGCGTGCCGCTGATCGTCGCGGTGAACAAGATCGACAAGCCCGAGGCGAATCCGGACCGCGTCAAGCAGGACCTGATCCAGCACGAAGTCGTGTCCGAGGATTTCGGCGGCGACGTGCAATTCGTGCCGGTCTCGGCGAAAACCGGGCAGGGCATCGATCAACTGCTCGATGCGATCCTGCTGCAGGCCGAGGTGATGGATCTCAAGGCGGTCGTGGATGGCCTCGCCACCGGCGCCGTCGTCGAAGCGAGCCTGGACAAGGGCCGCGGCCCGGTTGCGACCGTGCTGGTGCAACAGGGCACGCTGAAGAAAGGCGATTTCCTCGTGTGCGGCGTGGAATACGGTCGTGTGCGCGCGATGTTCGACGAATCCGGCCAGCCGGTGGAAAGCGCCGGTCCCTCGATCCCGGTGCAGTTGCTCGGGCTCTCGGGCGTGCCGAATGCCGGGGATGATTTCGTCGTGGTCGAGGACGAGCGCCTGGCCAAGCAGGTCGCGGCCGAACGCCACGCCAAGCTGCGCGAGTCGCGCCTGACCAAGCAGTCGGTGCGCCTGGAAGACGTGATTTCGCAGATGGGCCAGGGCGACGAACAGGCCGTGCTCAACCTCGTCGTCAAGACCGACGTGCAAGGTTCCGCCGAAGCGCTGCGCGATGCGCTGACCGCGATCGGCAACGAGCGCGTCAAGGTCAACGTCATCGCTTCCGGCGTCGGCGGCATCACCGAATCCGATGCCACGCTCGCGGTGGCCTCGAAGGCAATCGTCATCGGCTTCAACGTGCGCGCCGACGCGACCGCGCGCAAGGTGCTGGAAACCAACGGCATCGACCTGCGCTACTTCTCGATCATCTACGACGTGATCGACCAGGTCAAACAGGCCGCGACCGGCCTGCTCGGCATGGAGATCCGCGAGGAGATCATCGGCACAGCCCAGGTGCGCGATGTGTTCCGCTCGTCGAAGTTCGGCGCCATCGCCGGCTGCATGGTCGTCGAGGGCGTGGTCAAGCGCAACAAGCCGATCCGCGTGTTGCGCGACAACACCGTCATCTTCCAGGGCGAACTCGAATCGCTGCGCCGCTTCAAGGAAAATGTCGACGAGGTGCGCAGCGGCACCGAATGCGGCATCGGCGTGAAGCAGTACAATGACGTCAAGCCGGGCGATCAGATCGAGTGCTTTGAGCGGATTGAGATTGCGCGGACGCTGTAATGCCGTCTCATTCCTTCAGCCGTTCCGACCGCCTTGCCGCCGAACTGCGCCGCCTCGTCGGCACGCTGGTGCACGACGCGGTGCGTGAAAACGCGTTGCCGTCGATGAGCGTGTCCGATGTCGAGTGCAGCAAGGATTTCGACGTCGCCACGGTCTGGGTCACCGCGTTGTTGCCGGATTCGTCGAAGGATGCGGTGAAGGCGCTCAACGCCATGGCCAAGGACATGCGCATGCAGTTGTCGAAGACGATGCGCGTGCGCCGCGTGCCGGAATTGCGCTTCAAGTACGACGATTCGGTGGATCGCGGCGAGCGCATCGACGCCTTGTTGCGCGGGGAAAAGTGAAACCCGCCGGGCGGGCCGTAACCGGCATCCTGCTCCTCGACAAGCCCGCAGGAATCAGCTCCAACCACGCGTTGCAAAGGGCAAAACGCCTCTTCAACGCAGCCAAGGCCGGGCATACCGGCAGCCTCGATCCGCTCGCCACCGGCCTGCTGCCGATCTGCTTCGGCGAAGCGACGAAAATCGCCGGCTACCTGCTCGGTTCGCGCAAGGCTTACGCCGCGCAATGCCGGCTCGGCACCACCACTACGACCGACGATGCGGACGGCGAGGCTGTCCGCACGCGGCCGATTCCGGAAATCACCGACGCGACGATCGAAGTTGCATTGGCGACCTTGCGCGGCCGCATCGTGCAGACCCCACCCGCGTATTCGGCGATCAAGCAGGGCGGGGTGCCGCTGTACAAGCGCGCGCGGCGTGGCGAGGATGTGCAAGTTCCATCGCGCGAGGTCGACGTCGATCGTTTCGACCTGCGCGACCGCAATGGCGATGTGCTGGACCTGCACGTCGAATGCGGTTCCGGCACCTACGTGCGCAGCCTCGTGCGCGATCTCGGCGAGCGCGTGGGCTGCGGCGCGCACCTGACCGCACTGCGGCGTCTGTGGGTCGAGCCGTTCGTGCAGCCGGTCATGCACACGCTCGAAGAACTCGAGCGCATCGCCGCCGATGGCGGGACGGCAGTGCTGGATCGCCTGCTGTTGCCGGTGGAGGCGGGCGTCGATGCCTTGCCGGCGCTGCAGCTGGATGCTGAACAGGTCCGGCGCCTGCGCCACGGCCAGCGCCTGAACCTGCCTGGCCAGGAGCCGCTGCCGCTGGGGCGAGCGCTGGATGCGCAGGACCGTCTGGTCGCTCTGGTGCGGCTGGATGCGGAGGGTACGGCTTCCATCGTGCGCGGGTTTGCCACAGCGGACTGAACGCGGTTCCCGCGCGCCGCCGAATCCGGTTATAATGAGGGGCTTTCCCAGCCGGGACTTGTCCCGGGATCCTGACGCGGGTCGCGCTCCTCCATCGGACCGGGCTGACTCGCGCCGTACGCAACAGCAAAGGTATACAACAATCATGTCGCTTTCCACCGAACAAACCGGCAAGGTCATTGCCGATTATCGCCGCGCCCCCAACGATACCGGCTCGCCCGAAGTGCAGGTCGCCCTGCTCTCGGCGCGCATCGAACACCTGTCCAAGCATTTCGCCGAGCATGACAAGGATCACCACTCGCGCCGCGGTCTGCTCAAGATGGTCAACCAGCGCCGCAGCCTGCTGGCCTACCTGAAAAAATCCGACGCGGGGCGCTATCAGACTCTGATCGAGCGTCTGGGCCTGCGCCGCTAATCGTTGCATCACGATCCCCGCTTCGGCGGGGATTTGTTTTGCAAGACATTCCATCACGATAAAAGCCGTATTCCCGATGGCGGGATGACGGCAAAAAGGCAAACATTAAAATGGCCAAAATCACCAAATCGTTCCAGTACGGAAATCATCAGGTCACGCTGGAGACGGGCGAAATCGCGCGTCAGGCGTCCGGCGCCGTCATGGTGTCCATCGACGGCACAGTCGTCCTTGTCACCGCGGTTGCCGCGGGCAAGGCGAAGGAAGGCCAGGATTTCTTCCCGCTCACCGTCGACTACGTCGAGAAGTTCTATTCCGCCGGCCGCATTCCCGGCGGATTCTTCAAGCGCGAAGGCCGTCCGACCGAAAAGGAAACGCTGACCAGCCGCCTGATCGACCGTCCGGTGCGTCCGCTGTTTCCGGAAGAGTACAAGAACGAAGTGCAGGTCATCGCCCAGGTCGTATCGCTCAACCCCGAAGTGGACGGCGACATTCCTGCGATGATCGGCGCATCCGCGGCGTTGTCGTTGGCCGGTATCCCGTTCAAGGGACCGATCGGCGCGGCGCGCGTGGGTTACGCGAACGGCAAATACATCCTTAATCCGACCAAGACCGAACTCGCCACCTCCGACCTCGACCTCGTCGTCGCCGGTACCGCGAATGCCGTGCTGATGGTCGAATCCGAAGCCAAGCTGCTCAGCGAAGACGTCATGCTCGGCGCGGTCACGTTCGGTCACAAGGCGATGCAGATCGCCATCAACGCGATCAACGAACTCACCGTCGAAGCCGGCACCAAGCCGTCGGCGTGGACCGCGCCCGCCAAGAACGACGCACTCATCGGTGCGCTCAATGGCGCCGTCGGCAACAAGCTGGCGCAGGCCTTCCAGATTCGCGACAAGCTGCAACGCCGCGACGCCATCGCCGCGATCAAGGCCGACGTGCTCGAAACGCTCAAGGGCCAGGCCGAGACGAACGGCTGGGCCACGGGCGATCTGGCCAAGGAATTCGGCGAACTCGAATACCGCACGCTGCGCGACAGCGTGCTCGACACGAAAGTGCGCATCGACGGCCGCGCGCTCGACGGCATCCGTCCGATCACCGTGCGCGTGGGCGTGCTGCCGCGCACGCACGGCTCGGCGCTGTTCACGCGTGGCGAGACGCAGGCGCTGGTCACGGTCACGCTCGGCACCGCGCGCGACGCGCAGATCATCGACGCGCCGGAAGGCGAGTCGAAGGATCCGTTCCTGTTCCACTACAACTTTCCGCCATTCTCGGTCGGCGAAGCCGGCCGCTTCGGTGCGCCCAAGCGCCGCGAAATCGGCCACGGCCGCCTCGCCAAGCGCGGCGTGCAGGCGGTCAAGCCGTCGATGGAAGCCTTCCCCTACGTGGTGCGCGTCGTCTCGGAAATCACCGAATCGAACGGCTCGTCGTCGATGGCCTCGGTGTGCGGTTCCTCGCTGGCCATGATGGACGCCGGCGTGCCGCTCAAGGCACCGGTCGCGGGCATCGCGATGGGCCTGGTGAAGGAAGGCGACAAGTTCGTCGTGCTCAGCGACATCCTCGGCGATGAGGATCATCTCGGTGACATGGATTTCAAGGTCGCCGGTTCGGCCGACGGCATCAGCGCGCTGCAGATGGATATCAAGATCGACGGCATCACCGAGGAGATCATGAAGGCGGCGCTGGCGCAGGCCAAGCAGGGCCGCCTGCACATCCTCGGCGAGATGGGCAAGGTCATCACCGCCTCGCGCACCGAGATGAGCGAATACGCACCGCGCCTGATCACGATGAAGATTCACCCGGACAAGATCCGCGAAGTGATTGGCAAGGGCGGTACCACGATCCGCTCCATTACCGAAGAAACCGGTGCGACGATCGACATCAGCGACGACGGTACCGTGGTCATCGCCTCGGTCAACCGCGAGGCCGGCGACGCGGCGAAAAAGCGCATCGAGCAGATCGTCTCCGACGTCGAGCCCGGCCGCATTTACGAGGGCAAGGTCGCCAAGCTGATGGATTTCGGTGCGTTCGTGACGATCATGCCGGGCAAAGACGGCCTCGTGCACGTTTCGCAGATTTCCAACGAGCGCGTCGAAAAGGTTTCCGACAAGCTCAAGGAAGGCGACATCGTCAAGGTCAAGGTGCTCGAAGTCGACAAGCAGGGCCGCATCCGCCTGTCGATGAAGGCCGTTAACGAAGAGGCGCCGGCGGCATAACGACGAGCACCAAGTTACAGAAAAGCCCCAACTTCGCGGTTGGGGCTTTTTTATTTGTGGGATCGACCGGGCCATCGTGACGATTCGAGCCGCATTGAAATTCACATCCCACGCGGCATCCTTGGCGGACTTAAACGGCGATGTACCGTAGATTCGCTGTCGGCTTAGGCGCGTCGACGCGATGCATTCTGCAAGAATCAAGATTCCCGCCCGTTTTCACCCGCACTTTGCGTTTGTTTCCGATGAAGACGGCCCGAATCGACTTTCGGTGTCGTTCCCGTCAACGTGCAAAGGAGGCATTCGTGAACGTGATACGCAGCTTATTGATGTTCCTTTTCCTGCTCGAACGGCGCGTTCTTCTCGTTGCTGCTGTGGATAGAACGCAGCCATACGCTTGCCGCTTTCGCGATCGTTGCCGGCGCGCTCGATCCATCACAGCATCTGACCGTGGCCAGACCCGTGCTGCATGTTGGCGGCGAGGCCGATCCGAAAGTCACGCCGGCGAAATTCGAACCGACGATTGCCGCCGAACGCGAGATCGACGGCGCGAATGGACAGGGTCAGCCCTGTGGCACCGGTTGCACACGCCATTTCGGCAGCAGGGCCGAGGTGCGCACGTTCATTCATACATACGGGCGGTCACATGTATCTGCCGAGAGCGGCCGAACTCAGCATCGAGTTCTTCAAGGCGGTGGCGGAGGAAGCGCCCGCGGCGTGAGATCGACTGTTTGTGGAATAAAAAAAGCGCGCTTCGGCGCGCTTTTTTGTTTCTGCCGGTGCAGGCGTCGCGCGCATGTGCATGTGCGAACCGCGATCCAGCAGTCGACGGCTTGTACGCGACTTGCGCCAAGGTGTAAGCTTCCCGAAGCCTGTCTGGGGGGCGATCCGTGAAGACTCTTGCCGCGATTTTCGCGTTGTTGACGTCGTTTTTTGCGACGTCCGTTTCGGCCCAGAACACTTACACGGCCTACATCAATTCGGACAACAGCGCTGCGTCCGGCTGCACCATCACCTTGCCGGGCGGAACGTTTGCCGGCGCGGATTTGCGCGTACAGGCGACGCTGACTCCAGGCGCCACCCCCACCGTAACCGGCGTGACGTTGACAGCCTGTTCGGGCGGAACATTCGGCGCAGGAACCAGCATCGGCGGCGGGTCGGTGGATCTCAATACGGGCGTGTCCGGCTCGGACTCGGTCGAATTTTCCGTTCCGGGAACGGGAATCCTGACCGGCGGCGGACAGACGCTGGCCTTCGGGTTCACCGCGGAAAGCCCGACTGGTTCGGACGTGATGTTCACCACGAACGGCGGCGCCGATCATTTTCGGCATCACCGTGCCGACGCCGGCGTTGGGCGCGGGCGCATTGGTGCTGCTGGCGCTCCTGATCATGGGGATCGCGCATCGCTTCGGCCGTACGCGCTGGTACCGGCACATGGCGGCCTTGAGCCTGGTTGCGATGTGCGGCGTCGCGTTGGCGGCGGCGTTCAACTGGACCGGTATTGCGCCGATCGCGACCGATCCCTCGGGCGATCCGACGAACGGTTCGCCAGACATCGATCTGCGCGCGGGATTCGTGGCGGTCAGATGCGAGCACGATTTACTTTCGCATCGACGTGGCGGATCTGCAAACGCAGGCGCCGCAGATCACGAGCGCGAATGCGACCACGTTCATCGTCGGCCAGGCGGGAACGTTCACGGCGACGTCGATCGGCGTACCGTCCGCGGCGCTCGCGTTGAGCGGGTGCACGTTGCCGGCGGGCGTGACCTTCGTGGACAACGGCAATGGCACCGGCACGCTTGCGGGTACGCCCGGGCCGGGTACGGCCAACACGTATTCATGCACGCTGACGGCGAGCAACGGCATTCCGCCGAACGCGACGCAGGCGTTCACGCTGACGGTCGCGAATGCGCCGAGCCAGACGGCGCTGGTTGCGGACATCAACCCGTCGGTGTTTGCGCAGACGGTCACGTTCACGGCGACGGTAACGCCGGCGCCGCCCGGATCGGGCACGCCGACGGGAACCGTCAACTTCCTGGACGGCGCGACGAACATCGGATCGGGCACGCTGAACGGCAGCGGCGTCGCGACGTTCGCAACCGGCACCTTGTCGGTGGCCACGCATCCGATCACCGCGCAGTACGCGGGCGACGTGAATTTCGGGCCAAGCACGAGCAGTATCGTCAACCAGGTCGTCAACCAGGCCAGCCAGACCATCACGTTCACCTCGACGGCGCCGGCCGGCGCCACGGTGGGTGGCGCGACCTACACGGTAACGGCGACGGCAAGTTCGGGCCTGGCGGTGGCGCTGACGATCGACGCCGAGCGCGACGAGCGTGTGTTCGATCGCCGGCTCGACCGTGTCGTTCATCGGCGTCGGCAACTGCGTGATCGACGCGAACCAGGCCGGCGACGCCAATTACACGGCGGCGCCGCAAGCGCAGCAGTCGTTCGCGGTCGGCAAGGGCAGCCAGACGATCACGTTCACCTCGATCGCGCCGGCGGGAGCCGCCGTGGGTGGTCCGACTTATACGGTAACGGCGACCGCCAGTTCCGGATTGACGCGTGGCGCTCGCCATCGACGCGAGCATCGGCGCAGCGTGTGTTCGATCGTCGGGCTCGACGGTGTCGTTCATCGGCGCCGGCAACTGCATGATCGACGCGAACCAGGCCGGCAACGCCAATTACAACGCAGCGCCGCAGGCGCAGCAAAGCTTCGCTGTCGGCAAGGGCAGCCAGACGATCACGTTCACCTCGACCGCGCCGGCGAATGCCGTCGTGGCAGGTCCGACCTACACGGTGACGGCGACGGCATCGTCCGGCCTGCCGGTCTCCTTCACGATCGACGCGACCGCGACGTCGGTGTGCTCGATCGCCGGATCGACCGTATCGTTCACCGCCTCGGGTACCTGCGTGATCGACGCCAACCAGGCTGGCGATGCGAACTGGAACGCCGCGCCACAGGCGGCGCAGTCGTTCGCGGTCAGCAAGAACAACCAGACGATCACGTTCAGCTCGACCGCGCCGGTGGGCGCGGTGGTTGCCGGGCCGACCTACACGGTGACGGCGACCGCGTCGTCCGGCTTGACGGTGGCGTTCAGCATCGACGCCTCGGCAGCATCGGTGTGTTCGATCGCCGGTTCGACGGTGTCGTTCATCGGCGCGGGCACTTGCGTGATCGACGCCAACCAGGCGGGCGACGCGAACTACAACGCGGCGCCACAGGTGCAGCAGAGTTTTGCCGTCGGCAAGGGCAGCCAGACGATCTCGTTCAGCACGACCGCTCCGGTCGGGGCTGTGGTGGGCGGCCCGACGTACACCGTGGCGGCAACCGCTACCTCCGGGTTGCCGGTGACGCTCAGCATCGATGCGTCGGCGTCCTCGGTGTGCTCGATCGCCGGTTCGACGGTGTCGTTCATCGGCGCGGGCACCTGCGTGATCGATGCGAACCAGGCCGGCAACGCCAACTACAACGCGGCGCCGCAGGTACAGCAGTCGTTTGCCGTTGCCAAGGGCAACCAGACCATCAGCTTCACCTCGACCGCACCGGCGGCGGCACAATTCAACGGTTCGCCGTACACGGTGACCGCGACGGCGACATCGGGTCTGGCCGTAACTTTCACGATCGACGCGTCGGCAACGTCGGTGTGCTCGATTGCCGGCTCGACGGTGTCGTTCATCGGCGCGGGCACCTGCGTGATCGACGCGAACCAGGCCGGCGATGCGAACTGGAACGCGGCGCCGCAGGTACAGCAATCATTTGCCGTGGCGAAGGCCGATCAGACCATCTCCTTCACGTCGACGCCGCCTGTCAACGCGCTGGTCGGCGGTGCCACTTACACGGTGACCGCGACTGCGACCTCGGGTCTGGCGGTGACGTTCAGCTGTCGATGCCTCGGCGGCATCGGTATGCTCGATCGCGGGTTCGACCGTGTCGTTCATCGGCGGCGGCACGTGCCTCATCAACGCCAACCAGGCGGGCAACGCGAATTACAACGCGGCGCCACAGGCGCAGCAATCGTTCGTCGTCAACAAGAACGACCAGACGATCACGTTTACCTCGACGGCACCGGGAAGCGCGAAGAACGCAGGACCCACCTATACGGTCACGGCGACGGCGAGTTCCGGGCTGACGGTGGCGTTCACGATCGATGCATCGTCTGCATCGGTGTGCTCGATCGCCGGTTCCACCGTCTCGTTCATCGGCGCGGGCACTTGCGTGATCGATGCGAACCAGGCCGGCAATGCGGCCTATAACGCCGCGCCGCAGGTGCAACAGAGCTTCCTGGTCGCGAAGGGCGACCAGACCCTCGCGTTCACGAGCACGCTCGCGGCATCGTGGCGACGCAGCAGTACCTACAACGTCGGTAGCGACGGCGACCTCGGGCCTGCACGGTTGTGTTCACCATCGATGCGAGCTCGACCAGCGGCTGTTCGGTAGTCGGAAGCGATCGTCACCTTCAACTCGCCAGTCGGCACCTGCGTAATCGACGCCAACCAGCCGGGCGATGCGAACTGGAATCCGGCGCCGCAGAGTGCAGCAGTCCACCAGCGTGCTGGATCCCGCCCAACTGCCGGCGACGATAGTGATACGGCGACCGGCAACGTGCAGATTTCGCGGTCGCTGCGAACGGCGTACTCGGCAACGACAGCGGCACGAGCATCTCGGTCACGGCTTTCGATGCCGCGTCCACAAACGGCGGCACCGTGGTCGTCAACGGCGATGGCAGTTACAGCTACGATCCGCCGGCCAACTTCACCGGCAGCGACACGTTCACCTACACGATCGACAATGCGCTGAATCAGCCCTCGATCGGAACGGTGACGATAACTGTCAAGGACCGCGTGATCGTGGTGGCCAGCGGCGGTACTGGCAACTGCAAGCCTGCCGACACCGTGCGCGATGTCGACGGCGGATGGGCGGCCGCGCCTACGGGCAAGGACCTCGTGTTCGTGCAAAGCGGCAGCTACTCGAACCGAATGCGGCGATCAGCGCTCAACGACGGCCAGACGCTTGTCAGGCAACTTCGTGAGTCTGACCGCAGGCAATCAGCGATGCCGGCATCACGCTTGCGCCCGACAGCGTCGGCACTCGCACCATCAATGCGAGCACGACGCCGGCGCTGACAACAATGCTGGCAATGTTATTACGCTGGCGGGAGGCAACGTGGTCGAATACTTCTCGATCACGAACACGTCCGGATCGGCGATGCTCGGCAATGCGGCCGGATCGGGCACGAGCAATATCCACGACATCGTCGTGACCGATAGCGGCAACACCGGCAGCGGCGTGAACATCACGGCGAACCTCGGTACGCTGAATTTCAGCAACCTGACCGTCACGACTTCGACCGGCAATGCGTTCTCGGCCACCGGTGGCGGCACGATCAATGCCACGCAGAACAACAGTTCGATCGTGAACACGCTGGCGTCGACCACTGGGGTCGCACTGACCGTGACCAACACCACGATCGGTGCAAGCGGCATTACGTTCCGCAGCATCAGCGCCGGCAACGTGCCGCAAGCGGACCGGCGATGGTATCGTGTTGAACAATACCGGAGCAAACGGTGGACTCACCGTCACCGGGACCGGTGCCGCCGGAAGCGGTGGCACGATCCAGCACAAGACGGGCGCCGATCTGGAGCGCAACAACGGCATCGCATCTATCTCAACAATACGAAGAATGTCTCGCTCAATTTCATGCAATTGAACGACTTCCAGAACTTCGCCATTCGCGGCATTCGCGGTCAATGGATTCGCGCTGACGAATTCGGTCGTCAACGGCACCAATGGCACGCAACACCGCGAATAACGGTGCGGACGACGCGGGCGAGGGCAGCATCTACTCGGCAACGCCACGACGAATGGCCTGTTTGGAGCCGTGGGCTTCACGACCGACTCGGTGAGCGGCGGAGCCGCGCGCAATGTGTCGAACACAACACCGGAGCGGAACGGCGAGCGATCACGCAGGACCGGCATCGTCGGTATCGGCACTGCGACCAGAACGTCATTCGGGCGCGAACAAAGCCTGACTGATCGAGTCGCGCAACAGCGCGAACGATCCGCTGGAATTCCACCGTTACCGGCAGCACCTTTACCGGCGCTCCCGAGCGATCTGGCGAATATTCACCGGTCAGGTCGGTTCGACAATGGACGTGCGATATCAAGAACAACACCCTGTCGAACATCCATCCGGAACGCAACATCATCGGCGGTTCGGCGGCTAACCCTGGCCACGGAAGGCGTCATGACCTTCGTGGTCGGCAACGACAACGATATCGCGGTGTCGCCGACGGCTAGCGCCGTCACTTTCCAGAAGAGCTTGCGCACGGTGAGCGTGACCGGAACGACGGATGCGCTGACGTCGCTGACCGGCAAGTTCACAGCAACAACATCGTGGGCATAGCCGGCGTCGTCGAATCCGCCTCGCAAGAGCGGCAATGGCCTGTTCCTCTCCGCGGCAGGTGCCGGAACGGATCGGCGCTGACGATCACCAGCAACGACATCCGCGAACTGGCACAACAACGGCGGCATGTTTTCGACAGTACGGGCGCGAAGCTACGACCCTAGCTTCACGTTCGGCGAACTAAGATCGCGAACACGGGTACGGTACTCCGTTAACACGAGGCGCTATCACGAACGGCGGGAATCCGGGTTCCGACGCCGTGAACGTCTGAGCCCCGATCGGCGACGCCGGCGCACTGAATAACAGTTTCACAGGGACCGGCAGGACGGTGGCGGACATGTATCTGGGCTCCAGCGGCAACAACGGCGGGCACGACGATCGATCTGCCCGGCTATGCGGGCCCGTCGAATCTGGCGAATGTCGGCGCGTTCGTCACACGGCAACAACACGCTCGTGGGAACGTGACGGTCCAGGCCTACGAAGACAACGTGGCGGGCAGGGCGCATTTACCGGCACCGGCACGAGTTGTCCGACCCCATGACAACGAATCGTTAGAGGCATTGAATCGATGGCTGAGCCATTCCTTTCCGAAATTCGCATCATGAGCTTCGGTTTCGCGCCGAAAGGCTGGGCGACGTGCGATGGACAATTGCTGCCGATCAACCAGAACCAGGCGCTGTTCTCGCTGCTCGGGACGACCTATGGTGGCGATGGTCGAGTGAATTTCGGCCTTCCCGACCTGCGCGGGCGGGTACCGATTCACACGGGTTCTGGGCACACGCTCGGCGAGCGCGGCGGCGAGCAAGCGCATACGCTCTCGATCTCCGAAATTGCCCACGCACACGCATGTGCTGAATGCGGCGGACAATCCGGCACGTGACGAACGTTGCGTCCAACGCGCGCTTATCTGGGCCAGCAGGCGAACACCTACGCTCCGGGCGCGAATCTGACTGCGATGGCGCCGGGTGAGATTGCCAATATCGGCGGCAGTCAGGCGCACCAGAACATGCAGCCGTTCCTGATATTGAATTTTTGCATAGCGCTGCAAGGCATTTTCCCGTCGCAGACTTGAGGCACGGTCATGGCACAGCCATACGTTGGTGAAATTCGCATGTTTGCCGGCAACTTCGCGCCGGCGGGATGGATGTTCTGCGAAGGGCAACTCCTGCCGATTTCTGAAAACGAGACATTGTTCAATTTGATCGGCACGACTTATGGCGGCGACGGTCAAAGCACGTTTGCCTTGCCCGACCTGCGCGGACGCGTTCCCCTGCACATGGGCAACAGCTTCATCCTCGCCGAAACCGGAGGGGCTGAGGAAGTGACGCTTGACCGTGTCGCAGATTCCGGCGCACAGTCATCCAATGCTGGCGTCGAACGATATTCCCACAGCGCCAAGCCCGAACGGAAACGTCACGCGGCCAGGCGGCAGCCAAGATCTACCGGCTCGGCAGGACCCGACCGTGTATCTCAGTCCCCAATTCGATGTCGTCGACGGGCGGATCGCAACCGCACAATAATTTCCAGCCGTACCTGTGCGTCGACTTCATCATTTCGCTGTTCGGCATTTTCCCGTCGCCAACTTGAGAAGGAACGAGCAATGGATCCGTTTGTAGCCGAAATCCGGATTTTTCCGTTCAATTTCGCGCCAAAGGGATGGGCTTTCTGCGATGGCCAGATTTTGCCGCTTTCGCAGAACACCGCCTTGTTCTCGCTGCTCGGAACCACCTACGGCGGCGACGGCAAGTCGAATTTCGCGCTGCCGAACGTGCAGGGCAACGCACCCATGCACCCGGGGCAGGGGCCTGGGCTCAGTCTGCACGATTTCGGTGAAACGGGCGGTTCCGAGACCGTGTCGCTGCTCGAAAGCGAGATACCGAACCATAATCACGGCGTGGGTGCGCAAACCGTTCGCACTGAGCGCAGTCGCATCTCCGGCCAATGCAACGCTCAGTCGCCCGGCGAGCGGGGAATTTGTACTACAACACGGCTGGTGCAACGCTCGTTGCCGATGAATACGAACGCACTGGCGCCCGCCGGTGGCGACCAGCCCCACAACAACATGCAGCCGTACCTGACGTTGAGTTTCTGCATCGCGCTGCAAGGAGTTTATCCGCCGCGTACTGAGCGAACCCGAATCGTGAAGACATCGCTCCGCCGCGCGCAGTCGGCGCTGGAATCGAGTGCCATTTTTGCCCAAGGGGATTCCCATGAAGAAAGATCTGGAACACGCGACCGGCATGGCCGCCATGATGTCGCGACGCGAACTGCTCGTGGCCGCCGCCGCAGGCGCAGGATTGGCGTTCTTGCCGGGTTTGCCGGCGCTCGCGGCCGGGAGCTCGGTGAGGAAGGGACCGTTGCCCTCGATCGCCATGGGCTACTGCAATACGCCGGCTAGCGGATCGCTGGCCGACGCAAGCCTCGTCGACGCGCTGTCCGTGGCGCCGATCCGCGGCAATTACGAGTTGCGCGTGGTCGGGGCGGCGACCGACCAGCCGCTCGCAATCGGCGCCCAGTACGGCGCCAACGCCGAGCACTGTTTCTGGCAGGCGTGGAAGACGCAGAACCTGCTGCAATGCTCGCCGCCAAGCGCGATCCGCTGGGCGGCCAGTTCGGGCACACCGCTGCCGTTGACCATTGCACTGGGCGCGGGCACGGCGGTGAGCCAGGTGCCGGCGCGCAGCGGGATCTACGCGCTGATCGTGGTGCCGCAGTCTCAGCGCATGCCGGCCTGGGGCGCACTGGGGCTCGAAGATTCCTTTACTGATGGCGTCGCCATGCGCCTCGTCGAGCGCGGGTCTTCCACGCCAGTTGGCCTTCCCTACGCGCTGTTCTCGGTGCGGTCGCTCACCGGCGCCAGCGTCAAGGCGTGACGTCGGCACGCGCGTTCGTCCTTGACGCGCCGAGGGACGATGCGCTGCGCTTCCACCCGTCGCGGAAGCGGATCTGGCGTTCGTGTACGCACTCTATGCCGAAGTGCGCGCCGCCGAATTGGCGCCGGTGCCATGGCCACAGGACGCGAAGGATGCATTCCTGGCCGAGCAGGCGGCGTTGCAGCACCGCCATTACCTGGCCAATTATCCGGGTGCGGACCTGCTCGTCATCGAGGACTGGTCCGGCCCGATCGGCCGCGTCTACGTGTACCGTGCGCCGGCGGAAATCCGGATCATGGACATTGCACTGTTGCCGGATTGGCGTAATTGCGGCATCGGCACGAAATTGCTCAACGAGATCTTCGACGAAGCACGGGCCACGGGTTCCAGGGTGACGCTGCACGTCGAGCCCGACAATCCCGCGCAACGGCTCTACCGAAGGCTGGGTTTCCGCCTGATCGAGCACCGTGGCGTATACGACTTCCTCGGCTGGGATCCTGCCGCCATGGCTAGTTGAAGCCGATCTAGTTGAAAACGATCTCGTAGCAGAAGCCGTCGCCGATTGGGCCGATCGGCACGGCAAACATTTCGATATCGCCCAGTTTCGGGTGCGTGAATCTGAACATGCCTTGCGGCATACGCCATGCCGGCGGCGCGCCCAGCACGAGATGGAACGGCGGCGTCGCGCGCGGCGAGGGACTCTTGATTGCCGCTGCCTCGCGCAACGTTCATCCGGGCGTCATGTCCGAAAGCGCTCACTGCGACTTCGGTGCCGACGAGCGGCAGGAAATCCTCCAGCGACAGACGATCGAGCATGACGGGCGAAGTCCTTTGCGGCGCGCGTGGAGGCGCGTGTTCGAATGCGATGCGGTTTGATGCAGTATAGTCCGCATGTTAGCATTTGCGCCGTATGCGGAGACGTCGATGAGCGATACAAGACCCACCCAGGATTGGCAGAAGGACTGGCAGGCGCTGCAGAAGCAGTACTGGAGCGCCTGGCAGGATGCGACGCGCAATGCTGCCGGTACGCCCGATGCGGCGACGCCATGGCACGAGGGTTTGGAGCAGTGGTCGCGCCTGTTCGCCGACTCGGGCAAGCAGAATGAAACGCTTGATCGGCTCCTGGCCGGGGCCAAGGGCTACATGGCGCTGATGCAATCCATGATCGCGGCGGCCGGACACAATGCCGGCGGCGCGGATCCGAAAGCGTGGTCCGAAGCGATGCGCCAGGGCTTCGACATGCCCGGCATGGACGCGCTGCTGCGCGGCAATCCGCTGGCGAAGATGCTGAAAGACATCGGCGGGCCTGGCGCACAGGGCATCGATCAGTTGTCCGCGAGCTTCGCGCCGTTTCTGGCCCAAGCAAAATCCGAAGGCATGTCGTGGCTCAACGTGCCGGCGTTCGGTTATGCGCGCGAGCACCAGGAGCATTACCAGAAAATGGCGGCGGCCTTCGTCGAGTACCAGGATGCCGTCAACCGCTACAACGGGTTGATCCTGAAGGCCAGCCAGCGCAGCTTCGGGATTTTCGAGGATAAACTCGCTGCACGCGACGAACCCGGTCGTCAGATCGATTCCCCGCGCGCGCTGTACGACCTGTGGGTGGATGCAGCCGAAGAAGCCTACGCCGAGATTGCGCTGTCCGACGAATTCCGCAGCGTCTACGGCGACGTCGTCAACGCGCAGATGCGCGTGCGCTCGCACGTACAGGCTGAAGTCGAACGCATCGGCACGGACCTGGGCATGCCCACGCGCACCGAACTCAACAGCGTGCACAAGCGCCTGCACGAAATGCGCCGCGCCAGCAAGAACGGAAGCGACAAACGCGTGGCGGAACTCGAACGCGAGGTCGCGGCCCTGCGCGGCGAGGTCGCGGTACTCAAGCGCGCTGGCTCGACGCCCACAAAGGTCGAGGCGCATCCGCAACGCAAGGCCGTGAAGGCGGCCAAGGGCAGGAAGTGACATGGGCCCGCTCCGCATCGATCCGCTAAAGGCCATGGATGAAGCGCTGAAGTTCAACCAGCGCATCGCCGCGAGTTTCAAGACCCTGCGCTCGCTGGACGAAGTCGATTACGGTGCGTCGGCGAAAGAGGAAATCTACCGCGAAGACAAGCTCGTCCTGTATCGCTTCAAGGGCAAGGACAAGTCGACCGCGAAAGTGCCGATCCTCATCGTCTACGCCCTCGTCAACCGGCCCTACATGGTTGACCTGCAGGACGACCGCTCGCTGGTCAAGAACCTGCTCGCGATGGGCGAGGACGTGTACCTGATCGACTGGGGATATCCTGATCAGTCCGATCGGTACCTCACCCTCGACGACTACATCAACGGCTACATCGACCGTTGCGTCGATGCTGTCGCGCAACGCTACAAGCTCGACAAGATCAACCTGCTCGGCATCTGCCAGGGCGGCGCGTTCAGCCTGTGCTACGCGGCTACGCATCGCGACAAGGTCAAAAACCTCATCACCATGGTCACGCCGGTGGATTTCCACACGCCGGACAACATGCTCTCGCACTGGACGCGCGGCATGGACGTGGACCTGTTCGTCGATACGCTCGGCAACGTTCCGGCGGACCTGATGAACTGGTGCTACCTGACGCTCAAACCTGTGCGCCTGAACCAGCAAAAGTACATCGGCCTCGTCGACATCCTCGACAACAAGGCCGAGCTCGAGAATTTTCTGCGCATGGAAAAATGGATTTTCGACAGCCCCGACCAGGCCGGCGAGGCATTCCGCCAGTTCATCAAGGATTTCTACCAGGCCAACAAGCTCGTCAACGGCGGGCTTGCGGATCGGCGACAAGGACGTGAGCTTGAAGAACGTCACCATGCCGGTGCTCAACATCTTCGCCGAGCAGGATCATCTCGTGCCGCCGTCGGCATCGCGCCCGCTCAGGCAACTTGCGGGCACGAAGGATTACACCGAACTTGCGTTCAAGGGCGGCCACATCGGCATCTACGTCTCGGGCCGCGCACAACGCGAGGTGCCGGGCGCGATACATGACTGGCTTGCCAAACGCACGTAATCGTCGCAAGAAAATACTCCAACCCGCGCCAACCATGCGAGGAATCCACGCATGAACGAAGTTCTGTTCCATTTCAATCACGTCGTCATCACGCCGTGGAAGCTGATTGGCTATATCGGTGTGTTCCTTTTCACCGCGCGCTGGTTCGTGCAGTTGTATGCGACGAAAAAATTGCGCCGCGTGGTCATGCCGGCGGCATTCTGGTGGCTGTCGATCAGCGGCAGCGTGCTGCTGCTCGCCTATTTCACGTTCGGCAAAAACGATTCGGTCGGCGTGCTTTCCAACTTTTTCCCGGCCTTCGTTTCGGTCTACAACCTAGTCACGCATCTGCGCGAGAAGAAACCCGAGACCATCGCGCCGGGCGGATCGGAAGAGACCTGACTTATTCCGGATCGTAATCCAGATTCGCCGACAACCAGCGTTCGGCTTCGGTCAGCGTCCAACCCTTGCGCCTGGCGTAATCCTCGACCTGATCGCGTGTGAGCTTGCCGACGACGAAGTACTGGCTGTCCGGGTGGCTGAAATACCAGCCCGATACTGCGGCGGCCGGATACATCGAAAAGCCTTCCGTCAGTTCAATGTTCGCATTGTGGGTGGCGTCGAGCAGCTTGAACAGCGTTGCCTTCTCAGTGTGGTCGGGGCAGGCGGGGTAGCCGGGAGCAGGGCGGATGCCGCGATACTGCTCGGCGATCAGCGCCTGGTTGTCCAGTGCTCGTCGGACGTATAACCCCAGAATTCCTTGCGCACGCGCCGGTGCATGTATTCGGCCAGAGCTTCGGCAAAGCGGTCGGCCAGCGCTTTGAGGATGATGGACGAATAATCGTCGTTGTCCTTGTGGAAGCGTTCGAGGTGTTCCTCGATGCCCAATCCGGCCGTGACCGCGAAGCCGCCGATCCAGTCGGCAATGCCAAGATTCCTTCGTCGCGATGAAATCGGACAGGCACAGGTTCGGGCGTTCGATCGGCTTGTCGGCCTGCTGGCGCAGGTGATGAAGCATCAGGGCTTTACCGCCGTTGCGCAATTCGATATCGTCGCCCACACGCGCGGCTGGCCAGAATCCGATTACCGCTTTCGCGCGCAGCCATTTCTCCGCGACGATCTGCTTCAGGATCTTCTGCGCGTCGTTGAATAGCTCGGTCGCTTGCGCGCCGATCACCGGATCGCTGAGATTTTCCGGATAATGGCCGTGCAGTTCCCACGCTTGGAAGAACGGGGTCCAGTCGATGACGGGCAAGCAGCTCGGTGAGCGGAATATCGTCGAATACAGTGATGCCGGGTTTGCGTGGAGCCGGTGGCGTGTAGCCGCTCCAATCGAGTTTCGAGGCATTTGCGCGCGCGGCATCCAGCGTCACCAGTCGCTTGCCCGTGCCGCGATGCTTGTGGCGCTCGCGCACTTCGGCGTATTCGGTGCGTACCTTGGCGAGAAAGTTGGCGACCAGGTCCTTGCTCACCAGCGATTGCGCCACGCCGACCGCGCGTGAGGCGTCCTTCACCCACACGCAGGCGGTTTCGTAATTCGGCTCGATCTTGATCGCGGTGTGCGCACGCGACGTGGTCGCGCCGCCGATCAGCAGGGGAATGCTGAAATTCTGACGCTTCATTTCCTTGGCGACGTGCGCCATTTCCTCGAGCGATGGCGTGATCAATCCGGACACCCCGATCATGTCGGCCTTTTCGGCGATCGCGGCGTCGAGGATCTTCTGCGCCGGCACCATCACGCCAAGATCGATGATCTCGAAGTTGTTGCAGGCCAGGACTACGCCGACGATGTTCTTGCCGATGTCATGCACGTCGCCCTTGACCGTAGCCATGACGATCTTGCCGTTGGATTTGCCGACGGCGCCGCTGCGCTTTTTTTCCTCTTCCATGAAGGGCAGCAGCTAGGCGACGGCTTTTTTCATCACGCGCGCGGATTTCACCACTTGCGGCAGGAACATCTTGCCCGCGCCGAACAGGTCGCCGACCACGTTCATGCCGTCCATGAGCGGGCCTTCGATCACGTCCAGCGTGCGCGTGACCGTCTTGCGCGCTTCCTCGGTATCTTCGACCACGAACTGGTCGATGCCGTGCACCAGCGCGTATTCCAAGCGCTTCGCGACCGGTAGTTCGCGCCAGGCCAGCGCACTGCCGTTGTCCTTTTCCTTCGTGCCATTCTTGTAGCGTTCGGCGATTTCCATCAGGCGTTCGGTGGCATCGCCGCGGCGATTGAGCACGACGTCTTCGACGCGCTCGCGCAGTTCCGGATCGAGATCGTCGTAGATCGGCATCGCACCCGCGTTGACGATGCCCATATCCATGCCGGCCTTGATCGCGTGGTAGAGGAACACGCTGTGAATCGCCTCGCGCACGCTGTTGTTGCCGCGGAACGAGAACGACACGTTCGACACGCCGCCGGAGATGTGCGAAAGCGGAAAGCGCTTTTTCAGCTCGCGCGCGGCTTCGATGAAGTTGACCGCGTTGTTCGCGTGTTCCTCGATGCCGGTGGCGACCGGGAAGATGTTGGAATCGAAGAAAATGTCCTCGGGCGGGAAGCCGATCTTTTCCGTGAGCAGCCGGTACGAGCGTTCGCAGATTTCCAGCCGTCGCTCGACCGTATCGGCCTGGCCTTGTTCATCAAACGCCATCACCACGGTCGCCGCACCATAGCGCAGAATCTTGCGCGCCTGTTCGAGAAACGCTTCCTCGCCTTCCTTGAGCGAGATGGAATTGACGACGCCCTTGCCTTGCAGGCATTTCAGGCCCGCTTCGATCACGCTCCACTTGGACGAATCGACCATCACCGGGATGCGCGCGATATCGGGTTCGGCGGCGATGAGATTCAGGAATTTGACCATCGCGGCTTCGGAGTCGAGCAGGCCCTCGTCCATGTTCACGTCGAGGATCTGCGCGCCGTTCGCGACCTGCTGGCGCGCAACTTCCACGGCTTCGTCGAAACGATCTTCCTTGATCAGTTTCTTGAACGCAGCCGAACCGGTGACGTTGGTGCGTTCGCCGACGTTGACGAACAGCAATTCCGGCGTGATGACCAGCGGTTCGAGACCGGACAGGCGGGTGTAACGTTGGCTCATGCCGCGGCCTCGGTAATGGACGGCAGCTTGCGCGGCACGACGCCACGCACCGCTTGCGCAATCGCCGCGATATGCGCCGGTGTGGTGCCGCAGCAGCCGCCGACGAGATTGACCAGACCGCTGCGCGCGAATTCGCCGACGATGGCGGCCATATGCTCTGGTGTTTCGTCGTACTCGGCGAATGCGTTCGGCAGGCCGGCATTCGGGTGCGTGCTGACCTGGCATTCGGCGATCCGCGCCAACGCGTCGACGTAGGCGCGCAGTTCGGTCGCGCCGAGCGCGCAGTTCAAGCCGATCGACAGCGGCCGCGCGTGGCGCAGCGAATAGTAGAACGCCTCGGCGGTCTGGCCGGACAAGGTGCGCCCGGACAGGTCGGTGATCGTGCCGGAGATCATCACCGGCACGCGCGCACCGATCTCGTCGAAGACCTGCTCGACGCCGAACAGCGCGGCCTTGGCGTTGAGCGTGTCGAAGATGGTTTCCACCATCAACACGTCGGCGCCGCCATCGATGAGTCCACGCGCGGCCTCGACGTAGGCGGCGGCGAGCTCGTCGAAACCCACGTTGCGGAATCCCGGATTGTTCACGTCCGGCGAAATCGACGCGGTGCGGCTGGTCGGGCCGAGCACGCCGATCACGAAGCGCGGTTGGTTCGGAGTCTTCGCTTCGGCGGCATCGCAAGACTCGCGTGCCAGGCGCGCGCCTTCGCGATTCAACTCGGGAACGAGATGTTCGAGATGGTAGTCGGACTGACTGATCGTGGTGGAATTGAAGGTGTTCGTTTCCACGAGGTCCGCGCCGGCATCCAGGTAAGCCATGTGCACGGCGCGGATGATGTCCGGCTGCGTGAGCGACAGCAGGTCATTGTTGCCTTTCACGTCGTGCTCGCAGGCTTGGTCCATGCCCGTGCGCATGCGTGCCGCATGTGGCCGCGCGCAAAACGCTCGCCGCGGTAACCGTCCTCGTCGAGTTGGTAGGCCTGCAGCATCGTGCCCATCGCGCCGTCGATGACAAGGATGCGTTGCGCGAGTGCGGCTTCGAGCGCGGCAACGCGCGCGGGACTTTTCCAGGGCAGAATATTCATGCGGGTTTTCTCGCGACCAGATGCAGCACTTCGAAATGCGGCGAGCGGCGTTCGCGCGTGATTGTTCCGCAGGCGATGATTTTCAATCCGGCTGACTGCGCGAAGCGGCGCAATTCCTCGGCGCGGAATCCGAGGTTACGGTGATCGAACGGCGCCACCGCGGCGCGGTGCGCGTGGCGGCCAAGGGTGATTGCGGACAGACGGCCGCCGGGCTTGAGCACGCGCGCAGCCTCGGCAATGGCGCGCGCCGGGTCTTCGCTGTAGGTCAGCGCGTGCATCAGCAGGACGAGGTCGAAACGGCGTGCGCCGAGATCGAGCGCGTGCATGTCGCCCCGACGCACCAGTACGTTGCGAAAGGGCTTGAGCCGCGCTGCGCGCTGCTTCGACCACGCGCTCGCTGGCATCGACGCAGACGATGGAACGCGCATGCGGCGCAAGCAATTCCGCCAGCACGCCGTCGCCGGAAGCGATGTCGAGCACGTCGCCGACATCGATCAGGCTGGTCAAGGCCCGCGCCAACGCTTCCCAGGTGCGGCCGGGCGAGTAGTGACGTTCCATGTCGCCGGCCACCGAGTCGGCCCAACCGGCGGCGCGGGCGCGTTGCGCGAGCATGGCCGGCAGGCGGCGCAGGTCGTCGGCGATCAGGGCGTCGTCGAGACTGGCGCGCAGGGCCTGCACGAGTTCCGCGGTCTTGCCATCGGCTTCCGCGTTCCAGCGGTAATACGCCGACACGCCGGCGCGGCGGTCGCGCACGAGTCCGGCATCCTTGAGCTTGGCCAGATGCGTGGACACGCGTGGCTGCGCCAGGCGCAGCACGCCGGCGAGCTCGGCGACGGTCAGCTCCTCGCGCTCGATCAGGGCGAGCAGGCGCAGGCGCGTGGGGTCGGCGAGCAGACGCAGCAGGCCGGAAGTGGCTGCGAGATCCAAGTGTATCCTTTCATCTTGATTGAAAGATGGATACGCAGATTACGCTGGCGCTCCGCCAGCGTCAACGCCACGGCCACGGTTATACTTCGCCGCAGCGATTTGTCACGAAGCACCCGTTCATTTTCTAGCTCTGGGAACTCAGATGTCCGGTCCGATCCGCCTGCTTGCTGCAATTGTCATACTGCTGATCCCGTTCGCGGCTCAAGCCGGCGTCTATAAATGGAAGGATGCGAATGGAAATCTGCATTTTTCCGACACGCCACCACCAGCCGACACGAGAGGCACAGCGCAGGGCTCGGTACAGGAAGTGCAATTGAGCGCCGACACGGCCGATGTCCAAGTGGCGCACAAGATTCCGATTTCGAATCCGACGCCGAATGGCGGCCCAGTCATCGGTTTCGATTCCTTCACGCTCAAACTCGATAACGCGAACGGCAACAACGTCACCATCGGACGTGAGTTTCACGGCAGCAACTGCTCACAGAGCGCTGATATCGTCTGGAATGACGGCATCCTTGACCTGAAGGGCCGCCATGCAGCGAGCATCGTCGCTGGACGATTTCGCAATTTCGGCTATCGTTTCGTCGATGAAAGTGAGAGCGCCGGCATGTCCGATCTTTTGCTGGACGCGGAATTGCTGGCTATCAAGCTCGACTTATGCGATTCGGTGCAGACGGGCAACCTCCTTGGCCCTGGCTCGCGCGCCTATGTGAAGGTACGCTGGTCGTTGCGCCGGAAACCCGGAGCTGAACCGGTGTACCGCGGCATCAGTGCGGGGTATTTCGATGCCTGGCACGCGGGGGGCGAGTCGCGGGACACCTTGCTCAAGGCCATAGCAGTGGCGGCAGACAATCTGCTTGGCGAGCACAATTTCGTCGATGCCTTGAGATCTGCCGCTACTGCAGAACCGGAATCGACGCCGCCGAATGCGTCGGTCAAGGTTACCTATAGCCACAGAATTGGCAGTTTTCGCATGCGTTCGCAAACCCTGTTACGCAGTGCCATAACTGTGAAGACCACACGCGGTCACGGTAGCGGCGTTCTGATCGATCCTGCGGGCTATGCGCTGACGAATGCGCATGTGGTTGGCGACGACAAGGAGGTAAAAGTGATGCTTGACGATGATTTTGTCGACGCACGTGTGGTGCATAGCGACCGTAAGGCGGACATAGCCTTGTTGGCGTTTGATCCTCACGGTCACGATGCCGCCAGCATCGCTCCCGGAGAACCAAGGCCGGCGACCCGCTGTATGTAGTCGGTACGCCGCTTAGCCTGAAGCTCAACCATACCGTCACTGAGGGTGTCCTGTCAGCGGTGCGTGAGGACCATGGCATGCGCTTTTACCAGACCGATGCCGCGGTGAGTCCTGGCAACTCTGGAGGCCCGGTGTTCGATGCCAATGGTGATCTGGTCGCGTTGACTGTATCCGGCATTTTCAATGCCGAAGGCGCGTCTATGAACGTGAACTACCTGATTCCGATCGGCCGCGCCCTGACAGCGGTGGGCATCGGACGCAATTGAATTCCGCCAACGGCGGCAATAACGAAAGTCTTGCAAACCAGGATGACCAGAAATCAGCTTTGGCATTATCTGTGCCGAACCGGCGTCTTAGCGATACTTGCAAGCCTTGCTACGGCCTCCACGGCGGCAGTCGAACCATCGCGTCTAGCCAAATTCTGGACGCCGGACGCACTGCACGTGCCTTATCGCGCCATTGAAACGCCCGGACGTCTTGGCGGTGAGAAACTACCGCTGATCGTGTTCCTGCACGGCGACTGGCAGGACGGCACCAACAACGAATCGCAACTGGCCGGCTACGGCAACGGCTCGATGTTGTGGCTGGATCAGGCCATCCACGGCGAGATCCCGCTGGTTTATGTCGCGCCGCAAACCACGGGCGGCTACTGGCCGCCGCGGCGCGTGGCAGCCGTGGTGCGCGATGCACTCAAGCATTTTCCCGTCGATCCGCGCCGCATCTATCTGACCGGCGTCTCCGATGGCGGCACCGGCGTGTGGGACGCGTTGAAAACCTGGCCGGAATGTTTTGCGGCGGGTGTACCGATGTCCGGCATGACGGAAATTGCGGGACTGGTGTCGATTCGCGATGTGCCGGAGTGGGCGTTTCACGGCGCCAAGGACAACGATACCGACGTGGAGACCGGCTACGACGGCGCCATGGTCGGCTCGCGCGCGGTTGTGCGCGCACTGCGCGCACTCGGCGCAAGCTGCGTTACACCGAATATCCGAACGAGATGCACGTGATCTGGCATCACGCCTACTCCACGCCCGCGCTGTTGCCGTGGCTGCTCGATCAGCGCCTGGAGCATCCGCCCTGCGATTTCGACGAGTTGCCCGCACCCGGGACGCTGACGTGGAAGGGTGGAGAAACGGTAGAATTCACGGTCGCTCTGCCCACGCGTGCGACGGTCGCCATGGATTTCCGCTTCAGCGAAGAACAGCTTCAGATCCAGGCCATCGCTCGCGATTTCGCGCAAAAGCGCATCGCACCGGTGGCGGCGGATTTCGACAAGTCCGGCGAATTCCCGCTCGATAACATCCGCGAGATGGGTCAGCTTGGCCTGATGGGCATCGAAGTGCCGGCCGAATACGGCGGTGCCGGCATGGATTCCATCGCCTACGTGCTGGCGATGATGGAAATCGCGGAAGCCGACTGCGCGCATTCGACGATCATGTCGGTGAACAACACGCTGTATTGCAACGGCCTGCTCAAATTCGGCAGCGAGGAGCAAAAGCACAAATACGTGACGCCGATCGCTTCGGGTACGGCGATCGGAGCGTTCGCGTTGACCGAACCGCAATCCGGTTCTGATGCCACCGCCATGCGCTGCCGTGCGACGAAACAGGCGGACGGAAGTTTCATCATCAACGGCAAGAAAAGCTGGATCACGTCCGGGCCTGTGGCGAAATACATCTTGTTGTTCGCCATGTCCGATCCGGACAAACACGCACGCGGCATCACTGCGTTCATGATCGACACCGAACGCGCCGGGTTCCATCGCGGCAAGATCGAACCAAAGCTCGGCATTCGCGCCTCGGCGACCTGCGAAATCGAGTTCACCGACTACCGCGTGCCTGTTGAAGACGTGATTGGCGAGGAAGGCCACGGTTTCAAGATCGCGATGGGCGTGCTCGACGCCGGCCGCATCGGCATTGCCTCGCAGGCCGTCGGCCTGGCGCGTGCGGCGTACGAAGCCACGCTCACATATGCGCGCGACCGCAAGGCCTTCGGTCAGTCCATCGGCTCGTTCCAGATGATCCAGCAGAAGATCGCGGACATGAAATGCCGGCTCGACGCCGCACATTGGCTGACCCTGCGCGCGGCCTGGACCAAGCAGCAGGGCGGGCGTTTTTCGACCGAAGCGGCAGTCGCCAAACTCACCGCGTCGGAAGCGGCGATGTGGATCACGCACCAGGCCGTGCAGGTGCACGGCGGCATGGGCTACAGCAAGGAAATGCCGCTGGAGCGTTACTTCCGCGACGCCAAGATCACCGAGATCTACGAAGGCACGTCGGAAATCCAGCGCATGGTGATCGCGCGCAACGAGACGGGATTGCGCTGAACCGGATTGCCGTCAGGCGCCCGTTTCGGCATCGGACGAATCGGATTCCGCGCTGGCGATGCGGTTGCGTCCGGCCTTCTTGGCCAGGTAAAGCGCGGCATCGGCGCGGCGCAACAGATCGGCCGGCGCCTGCGCGTCGCGCGGAAATACCGCAATGCCGATCGAGACGGTCACATGCGGCATCTGCTGTTGCCGGTACGTCATGCTCATGTCGGCCGTGGTCTGGCGGATGACTTCGGCGCGGCGCTGGGCGGTCGCGGCGTCAGCTTCGAGCAGGATCACGATGAATTCCTCGCCGCCGTAGCGGCAGGCGATGTCTTCCGTGCGCGCGGCGCGCTTGAGCACTTCGGCGAATTGCGCGAGCATGGCATCGCCCGCCTCGTGGCCGTGCGTATCGTTGAAGCGCTTGAAGTGGTCGATGTCGAGCATCAGCACGGCCAGCGGCTGCGTGCGCCGCGCGGCGCGTTGCAGTTCGCGCTCGAGCGAAACTTCCAGGTAGCGCCGGTTGAACAGGCCGGTTAGCGGATCACGGATCGATTGCGTGCGCAGGGTTTCCTTCATGCGCAGATTCGCCAGCGCCAACGACAGTTGCTCGGCGGCGGCCAGCGCGATGCGGCGTTCGGCGGCGGTCGGTGCGCGTTCGCCGTCGAACGTGAGCACGCCGATCATTTCGTTATGCGCGGCCAGCGGCACGCACAGGTAACCCGCATCGGGGAAGTCCGGATTCGGCCAGTGTACGTGCTTGCACGAAAAATTCGGGTCCATGCCTGCCGGCGGATACGCCTGGCCGCGGCGCAATGCCCAGCAATCCCCCGGGGCGAATACCGATTCGGCAAGCAGGCCGTGCCGGCCCCAGTGTGCGCCAATCGCGGCGAGATTCTGCGAAGGGTTGATCAGGGCCATGCGCCCGCCAAGCCGGGGCAGCAGGCCGTCCAGCGACTTTCCGATGCCTTCACGGACTTCGTCGAGCGTCTGGCAGCCATGCAGCAATTCGCCGAATGCGGCGAGTTTGGACATGGTTTCACTCATGTCTTGTGCGTCGGCCAGCGACCGGTTCAGGCGCAGGTTGGCGTCGTTCAGCCTGGCGCGGGCGGCTTGTTCCTCCCGATGCGAACGCAGCACCAGCCAGTAGGCAAGCGTGAGAGCCAGCAGGCTCACCAACAGCGCGGCCGCGGCGATCGAGCGGGTTATCAGGGCACTGCGCGCGCTATCCAGATTGCGCTGGTTGAGCAGTCGTTTTTCCTCCGAGAGGATGCCCCCCGACAAGCCGCGGATCTTGGCTACGCCGATATCCGGCATCTCGGCCGGGCGCGAACCCGATTTGCGCCGGTCCTGCAGCAGTCGCAGGGATTCGGCCTGTTCCTCGCGAATGGAGGCCGCGAATTCGCTCATGCGCCGGACCTGCACGGTATCGTCCTGCACCAACTCGGCGAGTGCGTTCAGTTCGGCCTCGAGCAGAGGGGCCATATTCTCGAATTCGCTGCGACGCGCGATATCGCCGGTCGCCGAATAGGCGATCGCATCGGTCTGCATGGCACGCAGGCGTGAAATCACCGCCTCGGTGCGCTCCATCACTTCATACGTGTGCGTAACCCAGTCGTTTTCCGCGACGAGGCGGTCCAGCGTGCGCCAGATGAAAACGCTGAGGGTCAGCAGCAGCGCCGCGGTAATCGCATACAGAACGGACAGGCGCGTAAAAAACGCCGGCTCGGTTGGTGGCTGCGTAACCTTGTCTGGCTTGAGGGTCGTCATGAACTGACTTGCCAGCTGCCTGTCTGAGGACAATTCTACAATATCAGGGCAAGTCGGTGGCCCTGTGAGGTTTTTGCCCTTGTCGGCAAGCCGCGCGCTGGCGAATGCCGGGCTCGAAGGGGTATCCTTGACGTCCCGAAAATCCCGTTCCGGACGCACTTGCATGAACGCCAAACCCAGCGCGGTCGCGCGCGCCGACGACTCCCTTCCGCAAGCGATTCTTGCCGCTTTGGGCACTGCCGCGACACCGCTGGCCAAACCATTTGTCGAGCATTTTTTCAGCCGCATCGGCAGCGAGGACAGATCCGCCCATGCTGCCGACGTCTGGTCGGGAATGATGCGCGGCCTGCTCGATTTCGTGCGCGTGCGCAAGAGCCGCACGCCGAATCTGCGCGTGTTCAATCCGGCGCAGGATGCCGACGGCTACGAATCCGCGCACACGGTCATCGACATCATGACCGATGACATGCCGTTCCTGGTCGACTCCGTTGGCATCGCCGTGAGCCAGGCCGGCTTGAACGTGCATCTGGTCGCGCATCCGGTCTACAGCGTCGAACGCGATGCCGGCGGCAATGTGCTCGCGTTCGCGGCGGAAGGCGGCAAGGGCAAGCCCGAATCGCTGATGCATTTCGAGATCGATCGCATCGGCGAATCGGCGGAACGCGTGCGCCTGGAGCAGTCGGTGCGTGCGGCGCTGGACGATGTCGTTCAGTGTTACCGCGACTGGCCGGCAATGCGCGACAAAATGCTGGCCATCGCCGACGGCCTGGCATCCAGCAAAATGCCGGTGGATGCGGGCGGTGTCGCCGAGGCGCAGGAATTCCTGCGTTGGGCGGCGGCGGATCATTTCACGTTCCTGGGTTACCGCGAGTATCGGGTCGGCCAATCCGGCGGCGAAGAAGTCTTGCTGGCGGTGGACGGTTCCGGGCTCGGCATCCTGTGCGGCAGCGAGCGGTCGGTCGCTCCGCGTTCGCTCAAATCATTGGCTGCGCGCGATCTGCCGCAATCCGGCGCGATGGACGCGATCATCCTGACCAAGACCAATGCCCGCTCCAGCGTGCATCGCTCGGGCTACATGGATTACATCGGCGTGATCGAATTCGATGCGCGCGGCGTTCCAGTGGCCGAGCGGCGCTTCATCGGCTTGTTCACCTCGGGTGCATACGCGCGCCGGCCGTGGGAGATTCCGCTGGTGCGGCACAAGTTCGAGGCGGTAATGGATCGCTCGGGTCTGCGCCGCGATTCGCATTCGGGCAAGAACCTGCGGCATATCCTCGAAACCCTGCCGCGCGACGAACTGTTCCAGGCCGGCGAGGACGAACTGTTCGCCACCGCGATCGGCGTGCTCGGCCTGCAGAGCCGCGCACGTGCACGCCTTTTCGTGCGCCGCGACAAGTACGGTCGTTTCTTCTCATGCATGGTGTTCATGCCGCGCGACCGCTTCACCGCCGACGTGCGCGAGCGCATCGAGTCGCTGCTCAAGGACACGTTCCACGGCGAGCGCCTGGATTCCACCATCAACGTGGGTGAATCCGCGCTCGCACGCCTGCACCTGATCGTGCGCCCGAAGCCCGGCGAAAAGCCTCAATACGACACCGCGCATCTGGAAGAGCGCATCGGCCAGATCGTACGCAACTGGCGCGACACGCTGCGCGACGAACTCGTGCGCAAACACGGCGAGGAAAAGGGCAGCAAGCTTGCGAGCCGTTTCGGCCGCGCGCTGCCGGCCGGCTACATCGAAGAGGTCAGCGCCGAAGTCGCTGCCTCGGACGTGGAATCCATCGCCAGCCTGAAGGATGCCGACGACTTGCGCCTGTCGTTGTACCATCCCGGCAAGGACGACAGCCTGCGCTTCAAGCTGTTCCGCTACGGTGCGCCGATTTCCTTGTCGGACGCCTTGCCCCTGCTCGAGAACATGGGCCTGAAGATCATTTCCGAGCACCCCTACGAGATGAAGCTCGGCGACACCGCCGCGGTGATCCAGGATTTCGAGGTCCAGCCGGCGGGTCGCCTGGGGTTCGACTTGGAGCAGGTGCGCGATTCTTTCCAGTCCAGCTTCGAGCGCATCTGGCGCGGCCAGGCGGAAAGCGACGGCTTCAACAAGCTGATCCTCGGCGCGAACATGGGCTGGCGCCAAGTTGCGGTGCTGCGCGGCATCTGCAAGTACATCGTGCAGACCAATGCGACCTTCTCGCAAAGCTACATGGAGGAGACGCTCAACCGCTACCCTCTGATCGCCGGACTGCTGGTCGAACTGTTCGAGGCCAAGTTCGATCCGCAGCGCGAGGATCCGGGCAAGACGGTGCTCGAAGGCGCGCGCAAGCGCTTACGCCGCGAACTCGAAATCCTGCTGCCGGCGGAAGTCGCCACCGCACATCCGGGCTTCATCGACGATCTCGTCAATGCCTGTGGGCAAACGCGCGATGCGCAGATGCAGGCGATCGTCGCCGCGTTGCGCATTTTGCTCGATCGCGTTGCGAGCCTGGACGAAGACCGTATCCTGCGTGGTTTCCTCGGCGTCATCGGCGCGATGTTGCGCACGAGTTATTTCCAGACACCGGGCGGCAAGACGCGCGAGTACATCAGCTTCAAGTTCGATTCGTCCAGGGTGCCGGATCTGCCGAAGCCGAAACCCTATCGCGAGATTTTCGTCTACGCCCCGCGCGTCGAGGCCGTGCACCTGCGCTTCGGTCCGGTCGCGCGCGGTGGCCTGCGCTGGTCCGATCGCCGCGAAGACTTCCGCACCGAAGTGCTGGGCCTGGTCAAGGCGCAGATGGTCAAGAACACGGTCATCGTGCCGGTCGGTTCCAAGGGCGGCTTCTTCGTCAAGCGCCCGCCCGCCCCGACCGGAAACGCAGGTGGCGACCGCGATGCGGTTCTCGCCGAGGGCATCGCCTGCTACCGCCTGTTCATGAACGGCATGCTCGATATCACGGACAATCTCGTCGACGGCAAGGTCGTGCATCCGCAGAACTGCGTGCGTCATGATGGCGACGATCCGTATCTCGTCGTCGCCGCGGACAAGGGTACGGCGACGTTCTCGGACATCGCCAACACGATTTCCGCCGAACACGGTTTCTGGCTTGGCGACGCGTTCGCCTCGGGCGGCTCGGTCGGCTACGACCACAAGGCGATGGGCATCACGGCCAAGGGCGGCTGGGAATCGGTCAAGCGCCATTTCCGCGCGATGGGCCGCGATTGCCAGTCCGAGGATTTCACCTGCGTCGGCATCGGCGACATGTCCGGCGACGTGTTCGGCAACGGCATGCTGCTGTCGCGGCACACGCGCCTCGTCGCCGCGTTCGATCACCGCCACATTTTCCTAGACCCGAATCCCGACGCGGCAAGGACCTTCATCGAGCGCGAGCGCATGTTCAAGCTGCCGCGCTCATCCTGGGCCGACTACGACGCCAGGCTGATCAGCGCCGGCGGCGGCATCTACCCGCTCAGCGCGAAGTCGATCCCGATATCGGCACCGGTGCGCGAGGCGCTCGGTATCGATGCGGGGGTCGAGTCGCTGTCGCCGAACGATCTCAAGCGCGCAATCCTCAAGGCGCCGGTCGACCTGCTCTGGAACGGCGGCATTGGCACCTATGCCAAGGCCGAAAGCGAAACCAGCGCCGACGTCGGCGACCGCGCCAACAACGCGATCCGCATCAATGGCCGCGAATTGCGCTGCAAGCTGGTGGGTGAGGGCGGCAACCTTGGGTGCACCCAGCGCGGCCGCATCGAGGCGGCGCTCAATGGCGTGCTGCTCAACACCGACTTCATCGACAACTCGGCGGGCGTGGATACCTCCGACCATGAGGTCAATATCAAGATCCTGCTCGGCGACGCGGTGCAGCGCGGCGAACTGAGCTACGAGCAGCGCAACACGCAGCTCGCGGCGATGACCGACGAGGTCGCGCGCCTGGTCCTGCTCGACAATTACCGCCAGAACCAGGCGATCAGCCTGATGGAGCGCATGTCGGTGGCGCGCATCGGCGCCAAGCAGCATTTCATCCGTACCTTGGAAAATCAGGGTCTGCTCGACCGCCAGATCGAATACCTGCCGACGGACGCCGAGTTCGCCGAACGCAAGGCGCGCGGCCTGGGCCTGACGCGGCCGGAACTGGCGATCCTGCTGTCGTACTCCAAGATCGTGCTGTTCCAGCAATTGCTCGAATCCGACGTCCCGGAAGATGCGTACCTGTCCAAGGAACTGCGCCGTTATTTCCCGACGCCGTTGCAGGAAAAATATGCGCCGCACATGGAGCGCCATCGCCTCAAGCGCGAGATCATCGCGACCGCGGTGACCAATTCGATGGTCAACCGCATGGGCGCCACGTTCGTGCTGCGCATGGGCGAGGATACCGGCAAGACGCCGGCGCAGGTGGCGCGTGCCTACAACATCGCGCGCGAGGTATTCGACGCGCGCGAGCTGTGGGCCGGCATCGAGGCGCTCGACGGCAAGGTCAACGGCAATGCGCAGATCGACGCGCTGCTGGTCATCTGGAACGCGTTGCGCGGATCCACGCGCTGGGTGCTCAACCACTCCGACGCCACGCTGGACATCGCCGCCGCGGTGGATCGTTACCACCAGGGTATGCGCGACCTGCGCGGGCACCTCATCGAGGCGATCACGCCGCGCGAGAAGCAGCGCTACGACGCCGACAAGCAACGTTGGATCGACGCGGGTTTTCCGGACGGCCTCGCGGCGGATCTTGCCGTGCTGCCGACGCCGGGCTCGGGGCTGGACATCATCCATGTCGCCGCACGAACACAGACCTCACGTCGAGCGCGCGGCCGAAGTGTATTTCGCGCTCGGAGAGTCGCTGCACCTGTCCTGGCTCATGGGCAAGATCGAGGAACTGCCGGTCGAGTCGCGCTGGCACGCGCACGCGCGCGGCAGCTTGCGCGACGAATTGTATTCGCAGCATCGTGCGCTCACCGCGCAAATCATCGAACACGGCGGCAAGGGTAACGGTGCGGAGCTGGTCGAGGCCTGGCTCAACCGCGACGACCCGTCGCTCAAGTTCACCCTGAGCATGTTCGCCGACATGCGCAGCCAGCTCGTCGCCGATTACCCGATCGTCTCGGTCGCCGTGCGCCGGCTCGCGCAACTGCTGCAGGCCGGCGGATGAGAAGCCGCATGACTTCCGCGATCGCATTCGTCGCCAGCAAGACGCCACGAGGCGCAAGTCGCGCTGGCGGGCCTGCACGCGCGCTATGGCGAGACACCGGTAGAGCAAGCCGACGTGATCGTGGCGCTTGGCGGCGACGGCTTCATGCTGCGCACGCTGCATCGCTATCTCGCGCTGAACAAACCGGTATTCGGCATGAAGCTCGGCACGGTCGGCTTCCTGATGAACCAGTTCCGCGCCGAGGATTTGCCCGAACGCCTGGCTCGCGCGCAACCGGCGCCCTTGCGCCCGCTGGTGATGGAAGCGGTGGGCGAATCGGGCACCACGACGACGTCGCTCGCGTTCAATGAAGTTTCGCTGCTGCGCCAGACCAAGCAGGCCGCGCACATCCGCGTCTCGCTCAATGGCGCGGTGAAAATCGATGAACTGATGTGCGACGGCGTGCTGGTGTGCACCTCGGCCGGTTCGACCGCTTACAACCTCAGCGCGCACGGGCCGATCTTGCCGCTGGGCGTGGACGTGCTGGCGATGACGCCGATCAGCCCGTTCCGGCCGCGGCGTTGGCGCGGCGCGATCCTGCACGCGGGCACGCAGGTGCATTTCGAAATCCTCGATCCGTACAAGCGCCCGGTCAGCGCCACCGCGGATTCCAACGAGGTGCGCGACGTGGTTGAGGTGACGATCCGCGAATCGCGCGACAAAACCGTGACCTTGCTGTTCGATCCGGAGCACAATCTCGAAGATCGGATTCTGAATGAGCAGTTTGCGTATTGAGCGAAAGATTACGCTGCACGTCGCGATTCTTCCTGGGGAGATACGATGCCAAAAGCTCGATCAAGGCCATGCTCGGCTGGCCGTTGCGATTGCTCTTGCCTGCGGTACGACCGCGGCTGCGGAAATCGATCCGGCGCTGCTGGCACAAGCTCAGCGTGTGGGCAGCGCCGATACGCTGATCGTTCTTGATGCCGCGGTGCCGACTGCGCTGTTGCGTCAGGATGGCGACTATCTCGCGCGGCGCCGCAATCTCGTCGATACATTGCGTGCGACCGCCGATGTGTCGCAGGATCCGTTGCGACACTGGCTGGATGAACGCGGCATCGCATACCGGAGCTTCTGGATCATCAACATGATCCAGGCCGAGCTGACGCCGGTGCAGATCGACGGAACTGGCCGCGCGCGACGATGTGGCACGGCTGGACGCGAATACGCCTGGCGCAGCCGTTGCGCATGCCCGCGCCTGAGCCGCGATGCGGCCTGATGTCGTCCAGGCGGTGGAGTGGGGTGTGAGCAAGATCAACGCGCCGCAGGTCTGGGCGATGGGCATCACCGGCCAAGGCGTGACCATCGCCGGCCAGGACACCGGCATCCGCTGGACCCACACCGCACTCAAGCCGCATTACCGCGGCTGGAATGGCGCTGATCGCCGAATCACAACTACAACTGGCACGATGCAATCCACGATTCATCGGCAATTCCTCGTGCCCGGCAACGATTCGCCGCAGCCATGCGACGACGACGGACACGGTTCGCACACGGTTGGCACGATGGTGGGCGACGACGGTCGCGGCAATCAGATTGGCGTGGCGCCGGGTGCGAAGTGGATTGGTTGCCGCAACATGGATGCCGGGCAACGGAACACCGTCACGCTACAACGAATGTGCGCAGTGGTTGCTCGCGCCCACCGATCTTGCCGGCGCCAATCCCGATCCGGCCAAGGCGCCGGATATCGTCAGCAATTCCTGGGGCTGTCCGGCCTCCGAAGGCTGCACGGTGGGCAACGAGGTCAGGACGGCAATCGACAATCTGGTCGCCGGGGGCATCCTGTTCGTCGCCGCAGCGGGTAACGCCGGATCGGGATGCGATACGATTCTCGATCAGCCCGCCACACTGGACAGCGCGTTCACGATAGGCTCGACCACCAGTACCGACGCAATGTCCAGCTTTTCCAGCCGTGGCCCGGTCACTGGTGCGGATCGCGTGAAACCCGACGTGGTCGCGCCCGGTTCCTCCGTGCGCTCGGTCATACAACAGCAGCGACACGGCCTACGCAACCATGAGCGGCACCAGCATGGCGACCCCGCATGTGAGCCGGCGCGGCGGCACTGGTGATGGCGGTCAATCCCGCACTCAAGGGCGATCCGCAGCGGGTGATGGATATCCTGCGACAAACTGCCGTGCCGATCAGCAGCAGCCAGGTCTGCGGCAGCGTGCCTTCCACCACCTTTCCCAACCCGGTGCAGGGCTACGGGCGCATCGATGCCTACGCGGCGGTGATCCTGGCCGACACGATCTTCAAGAACGGGTTCGAGTGATCCGTCGAACGGCGACGATGGCGCTACACTTCACGGATGAGCGAGACAGCTGACAAGAACGCGGACAAACTCGTCGTCGCGATCTCCTCGCGCGCGCTGTTCGACCTTGGCGAAAGCCACGAATTGTTCGAGCGCGAAGGCCTGGACGCCTACCGCGAATTCCAGATGGCGCGCGAAAACGAATTGCTCGCGCCCGGCATCGCGTTTCCGCTGGTGCGCAAGCTGCTGCGCCTGAACGCGGGCACGTCCGAGCCGCGTGTGGAGGTCATCCTGCTGTCGCGCAACTCCGCCGATACCGGGCTGCGCATCTTCAATTCGATCGAGCATTACGGCCTGCAGATCGCGCGCGCGGTGTTCACCGGCGGCGCGTCCACGTCGCCCTACGTGAATTCGTTCGGCGCGCAGTTGTTCCTGTCGGCCAATCCCGAGAGCGTCGCCGCCGCGCTCGCTGCGGGCATCGCGGCGGCGACGATCCTGCCGTCCAAGGCGCCGGCGACGGCATCGGACCAGTTGCGCATCGCCTTCGACGGCGATGCGGTCATTTTCGGCGACGAATCCGAACGCGTCTCGCAGGAGCAGGGCATCGAGGCCTTCCATCGCAACGAAGTGGAAAACGTGGACAAGCCGCTGTCCGGCGGACCGTTCAAGGGATTTCTCGCTGCGTTGCATCGCCTGCAGGCCGCGTTCCCGGCGGGAGACGACTCGCCGATTCGCACCGCGCTCGTCACCGCGCGTTCGGCGCCCGCGCACAAGCGCGTTATCCTCACGCTGCGCGGCTGGGGCGTGCGCCTCGACGAAGCACTGTTCCTCGGCGGCCGCGACAAGGGCCCGTTCCTGCAGACTTTCGGCGCCGACATCTTCTTCGACGACTCGCATGCCAACGTCGAATCCGCGCGCCGGCACGTGGCAACGGGACATGTGCCGCACGGCGTGCGTAATTCCGGCAAGATCGGCGCATGAACATCGAGGACTTCATCGACGTGCGCGAAACCGAAGATGCGCCAGCGGCGCTGGAGCCTTTGTTCCAACGCAAATACCAGCGCGCGCTGCCACAATTTCCGCATCATGTGGCCGCATACCATCGCGATCGGGGCGCGGTTCCGCTGTGCTACGTCCACTTCACCGATTGCGGCGACATTCTGCTCGGCGGTGGCGCTTGCGTGGACAACCGCATGCTGCGCCGCATGACGGATGATCAGCGCAAGGCCGTGCACGAAGCTGGGGGCTTGTACCATCATGTGCTGGCGTGGTCGGTAGGACATTTTGCGCCGCGCTTTGCCGCGATCTTCGGCTATTGCGGCGACACGTTGGCCGAACGCGTGGATCGTGCCGTCGGTTTCCAGCCGACCGCGCACGAACGCCTGCTCGTGTGCTGGACGCGCGACGTCGATGTGCGTCGACGTGGGCACATGGTCGAAAAAGCCAATGCCTTCGTGCCGTTCTGAAAGGGAATAACGATGCCGCTTCCCGCAAAACCCGATTTCCTGCTGATTTCCGCAATCGACGATCCGCAACCGATCGTCGGCGAGTTGTTCCGGCGCAAGTTTGGCCACCCGATTCCCGACTGGAAGCACGACCTCGTCGCTTTTGTGCGCCTCGGCGACGGACTGTTGGCACCGATGTCGTACGCGAAGTTCATGCCGTTCGGCAGCGTGATGCTGGTCGGCGGTTGCTGTACGGACGGCGGCGCGTTCGCGCATCTGGACGACTCGCAAAAAGCCGCGTTGACGGCGAGCGGCGGGGCGATGGCGCAGCTGTTGCGCCATGGCTTCGAGCATTTTGCGGATTCCTGCGATGCCTTCTTTGGCTATTGCGGCGATGCGCGCGCCTGGGAAGTCGATCTTTCCGCCGGCTTCGAACCGACCGGACACGACAAGTTGCTCGTGCACTGGCACAAGCCGATCAACGATCAGCTCAAGCGCGGACTCGTCGCGATGGCGCAGGCGCTGGGAGCTTTCTAGCGCGCGGCCTGCTTCAGGATCGCGCGCAACGCCTGCGGTGATTTCCAGTGCCAGCCACAGATGTAGCGCGGCAGGTTCCAGCGGTCGCTGGATTCGTCAACGGCTGTCGCGCCATCGCCGAACGCCGCATGCATGCCGTGCTCGGATGCGTGGCGCGGGAAATATTCTGTGCGCAGATAGTCGTTGACGTGGCCGTAGGGGTAACAGAACAGCGACGTGCGCGCCGGTGCGATGACGGCGTCGATCGCCCGCGCGGCATCGGCGATTTCGGCGTCCGCTCGCTTGCGGTTGTCGACCGGCAGGAAAGTGCCGCGCTGCATGCCGTCGATGCCGGGTAGCGGAATCGCCGCGTGGTTGTGGTCGAAGCTGTGGTTTTCGATGGCGATGCGACCGGATTGCAACGCCGGCTTCCACCACATGTCGCTCATCCAGCCTTTCCCGGCGAGGCAGTTGCGATCAATGTACTCGCGCGCTTCGCGTGACGCGATCACGAAGCTGGTCAGATGCAGCTCGGGCTGCGCATGCTCGCTGCGTTCGGCGAGGAAATCCGCCATGACGTTGGCGAGGCTGCGCTGCGCGCCATGCACCGGATGGTCGAGGTCGTACCAATCAAAATCCGAGCCATCGTCGCAGGTCAGTGCCACGCAACGCGACAGGTCGCGGCTTGCCGTACCCAGCAACTGGTCAACGACCCAATGCAACGGGACTATGCGCAGGCCGAGGGCGTCGATCAGGCGCAGGTCCGCGGCGAAGGCGACATGGTCGTTGTTCGCGTAGTCGTTGCCGGCAATATTGACGGCGTGGTAGGTGAGAACGGGGACTCGGAACACTTGATTTGGCGGGACATTCGGGTGTCGGGCCGCTAGAATACGCGGCCTTGCCGTCCGTTCGCAAAACCCGGAGTTTTTCCATGCCCGCCGCCGCGCTCAATCCCGTCGATTTGTACGATGTCCGCTCGCTGCTCAGCGAGGAAGAACGCATGGTGCAGGACACGGTCGCGCGCTTTACCGACGAGCGCGTGCTGCCGATCATTGGCGACTGCTTCGACAAGGGTCGTTTCCCGACGGAGTTGATCCCGGAAATGGCCGAGCTGGGCCTGCTGGGTTCGTCACTGCCGCACGAATACGGTTGTGCCGGCATGAACGGCGTCAGCTATGGCTTGGTGTGCCAGGAACTCGAACGCGGCGATTCGGGCATCCGCAGCTTCGCTTCGGTGCAATCCTCGCTGTGCATGTATCCGATCTACGCCTACGGCAGCGAGGAGCAGCGCAAGCATTGGCTGCCGCAGATGGCGGCCGGCAAGGTCATCGGTTGCTTCGGCCTGACCGAACCGCACGGCGGTTCGGATCCGGCGAACATGAAGACGAACGCGAAAAAGGATGGCGGCGACTGGGTCATCAATGGCGCCAAGATGTGGATCACCAATGGCAATCTCGCGCAGATCGCCATCGTCTGGGCGCAGACCGACGACGGCATCCAGGGCTTCATCGTGCCGACGGATTCCAAGGGCTTCACGGCGCAGGAAATCCACAAGAAGATGAGTTTGCGCGCCTCGGTTACGAGCGCGTTGTTCTTCGACAACGTGCGCGTGCCGGAGGCGAACCGCCTGCCGAACGTGAAGGGTCTGAAAGGTCCGCTCGGCTGCCTCACCCAGGCGCGCTACGGCATCACCTGGGGTCCGATCGGCGCAGCCATCGCCTGCTTCACGGAAACCACCGAGTACGCCAAGCAGAGAATCCTGTTCAAGCGTCCGCTCGCCGCCAATCAGGCGGTGCAGCTCAAGCTCGCCGACATGGCGCGCCGGATCACGCTGGCGCAGCTGCTGTCGCTGCAACTCGGCCGCCTCAAGGACGCCGGCGCGATGCAGCCGACGCAGGTGTCGCTGGCCAAATGGAACAACGTGCGCATGGCCATCGACATCGCGCGCGAATGCCGCGACATCCTCGGCGGCGCCGGCATCACGACCGAGCACAGTCCGATCCGTCACGCGCTCAACCTCGAATCCGTCATCACCTACGAAGGCACCGAAACGGTGCATCAACTCGTCGTCGGTCGCGAGGTGACGGGAATCAATGCGTTCTGACCGTCCCAACATGGATCAGCCACGCATCGAAACCGCACGCCTGATCCTGCGCCTGCCGCGCATCGAGGATTTCGACGGCTACGCCGAATTGCATGCCGACGAGGAAGCCGCCCGCCATATCGGCGGCGCGCTGCCGCGTGCGGCGGCGTGGCGCAAATTCCTGCAGATGCCCGGTGCATGGATGGTGCAGGGCTTCGGCATGTTCTCGGTGTCGACAAGGCGAGCGGCGAGTGGCTCGGACAATGCGGGCCGTGGTTTCCGGAAGGCTGGCCCGGAACCGAGGTCGGCTGGGCGTTCCGGCGTGGCGCCTGGGGCAAGGGTTACGCGCACGAGGCGGCAGTCGCGACCATCGACTGGGCGTTCGCGAATCTGGGCTGGACACGAAGTGATTCATTCGATCAGCCCGGAAAACACGCCTTCGCAGGCGTTGGCTCGACGCCTGGGTTCGCGCCTGTTGCGCCAGTCGCCGTTGCCCGAGCCCTACGCCGATCATATCGTCGATGTCTGGGGCCAGTCGCGCGAGGAATGGCGATCACATCGAGCCGCTCGAACCTGACTTCTCCAGCCGCACCCTGACCTTCCCGGAGCGGGAGAGGGGAGATAGCCATGAACGCCATTCCCAATCCGATACCCGCCCGCCACAAGAACGTCAATCGCGCCGAAGTGTGCGATCAGAATTTCCTCGAGTTCGTGCAGGGCTGGTCCGGCCCGGTCACGCAGGCGCCGCCTGCCGATGCGCCGGTGCTTGACGGGCAGCCTGTGCAGCGTCCGCGATTTCGTCGAATTGTTCGATTCGCAGCTGATTTCGCGGCATCTGGATCTGATGGCGCGCGTGCTGCGCGTGCAAGAACAAGGTGTTCTACACGATCGGATCGAGCGGCCACGAAGGCAACGCCATGATCGCGCGCCTGACCCGGCACACCGATCCGGCGTTCCTGCACTACCGCAGCGGCGCGTTCATGGCCGAGCGCTTCCGCAAGCTGCCCGGCTCCGATGGAAAACGTGGATCCGATCATGGATTCGGCGCTGTCCTTCGCCGCGAGCAAGGACGATCCGGCCTCGGGCGGCCGCCACAAGGTGTGGGGCAGCAAACCGCTGTGGGTGTTGCCGCAGACCTCGACCATCGCCTCGCACCTGCCCAAGGCGTTCGGCACGGCGGTGGCGATCGAACAGGCGCGGCGCATCGGCCACAAGCTGCCGATTCCGGACGATTCCATCGCGATCTGCTCGTTCGGCGACGCCTCCAGCAACCACGCCACCGCGCAGACCGCATTCAACGCGGCGGCGTGGACGGCCTACCAGAAACTGCCGGCGCCCGTGCTTTTCGTGTGCGAGGACAACGGCATCGGCATTTCGGTGAAGACGCCGAACGACTGGGTCGCGAACAATTTCCGCGACGCGCCGGGACCTGGATTATTTCTACGCCGACGGCCTCGATCTGGCGGCGGGTTACGAGGGCGTGGCGCGCGCGATCCATCATTGCCGCACCGATGCGCCGGCCGACCTTCCTGCATCTGCGCACCACGCGCATCATGGGCCATGCCGGCACCGATTTCGAGATCGAATGGCGCAGCGTCGAGGAATTGATGGCGGTCGAGGCGACCGATCCGCTGCTGCGCTCGGCGGCAATCGCGCTTGTTGCCGGCGTGTACACGAAGGAACAACTGCTCGCACGCTACGAGGCCATCCGCAAGAAGTGTTTCGCTGCGGCCGAGGAGGCCGATCGCCGGCCCAAGTTGACCGACCTGCACGAGGTCATGGCGCCGCTGGCGCCGTATCATCCGAACCAGGTTGCGCTGGAAGCCCGGCGCGCCGGATTTCGCGGACAAGCGCCTTGCCGTTTTCGGATGCGGAGGAAAAGTTGCCGGAGAAATTGCCGCCGCGGCACCTGGCGATCCAGATCAACAACGCGCTGCACGACCTGTTCTGCAAGTATCCCGAGGCCTTGCTGTTCGGCGAGGACGTGGCCCAGAAAGGCGGCGTGTATACGGTCACGAAGGGCCTGCACAAGGCGTTCAAGGGCACGCGCGTGTTCAACACCCTGCTCGACGAGACGATCATCCTCGGTCTGGCGCAGGGCTTCGCCAACATGGGAATGTTGCCGATTCCCGAAATCCAGTACCTCGCGTATTTCCACAACGCCTGCGACCAGATCCGCGGCGAGGCGGCGTCGCTGCAATTCTTCAGCAACGGCCAATACCGCAATCCGATGGTGATGCGCATCGCCTGCGCTCGGCTACCAGCGCGGCTTCGGCGGGCATTTCCACAACGACAATTCGGTCACCGCACTGCGCGACATCCCGGGTCTGGTGGTGGGTTGTCCCGTCGCGCGGCGACGACGCGGCGATGATGTTGCGCACCCTGATGGCGCTGGCCAAGGTCGATGGGCGCGTCTGCGCCTTCCTCGAGCCGATCGCGCTTTACATGACCAAGGATTTGTACGCCGCCGGCGACGGCCAGTGGCAGTTCGCCTACCCGGCGCCGGACCAGGCCCTGACCCTGGGCGAGGAGCGCGTCTACGCGCCGACGGCCAAGGACCTGGTGATCTTCACGTTCGGCAACGGCGTACCGATGAGCCTGCGCGCGGCGCGTGAAATCGAGGCCGAGGAAGGGCTGGAAGGTGCGCGTGATCGATTTGCGCTGGCTGCAGCCGCTCAACGAAGCCGCGATCGCGCGCCACGCCGGCGAATGCGCGCGCATCCTCGTGGTCGACGAAGGCCGGCGTTCGGCCGGCGTGGGCGAGGGCATCATCACCGCCATCGTCGAAGCCGGCCACGGCGCCAAGCCGCTCCGGCGCGTGGTCGGCGCCGATACCTACACGCCGTTGGCGGGCGCGGCGCTGCTGGTTTTGCCGGGCGATGCGGATATCGTCGCGGCCGCCGAAACACTGGCGTGACGCGCCGCTTCGCGGGGGCTTTGAGCCGGTCGCCGGAATAGCCTAAACTTGGGCCGCGATGAGCCAAAGCCACCCCCTCACCATCCTCTTTGCCGACGTCAGCGGCAGCACCAAGCTGTTCGAGACGCGTGGCGATCTCGAGGCGCGGCGCCTCGTCGCCGCGATCCTGGGTGCGCTGTCCGAAGTCACCGCGCGCCATGGCGGGCGCGTGATCAAGACCATCGGCGACGAGATCATGTGCACGTTCCCGGGCCGATGCAGGGCCTGCTTTGTGCCGTGGACATGCAAAAACGCATCGCCCATGACGTCAATTTCGCCAAGGACAAGCTCGCCATCCGCATCGGCCTGCACCACGGCGAAACCCTGGTCGAGGACAACGACGTCTACGGCGACGCGGTCAATACCGCCGCGCGCATGGCCTCCCTGGCCAAGCGCGAGCAGATCATCACCACGGCGAGCACGGTCGCCATGCTGACCAATGTCGGCATGCTGCACACGCGCGCGGTCGGGCAGGCGCGCGTGGCCGGCAAACAGCATCCGATCGACATCGTCGACGTGCAGTGGCAGGAAGACACCTCCAACGTCACCATGGTGCAGCGCGCAATCCGTCTCGATGCTTCCGGCCAGCCCGCGGCGGCCAAGCTGTTGCTGCGCTATCGCGGCCAGGTTCTGGAAATCGACGCGCTATCGCCGCCGTTCACCCTGGGCCGCGACGCGGCGAGCAGCCTGTGCGTGGATGCCGAATGGGTATCGCGCAACCATGCCATGATCGAGTACAAGCGCGGCTATTTCATGATTTCCGACCGCTCGACCAACGGCACCTGGGTCAAGCTCGGCGACGACGACGAGTTGCGCCTGCACCGCGATGAGGTGCACCTGCGCAAGACCGGCTCGATCAGCCTGGGCCAAACCGTTGCCCTGAATCCGGATCACGTTCTCTATTTCCAGTGCGGGGAATAGGCAATCCGGCCAATCGGCCGGATTGCCTGGATCGCAGCCTCAGTGCTTCTTCGGCGCCGGACCCTGCACTACCTGCGACCAGGTTCTTCGGCTTCAGGTATTTCTTGCAGGCGTCCTGCACCTGTTTCGCGGTGAGGTCGAGGTAGTACTTGGCCGCGACCATCGGTTGATCCAGCGGTTCGCCGTGCCAGCTCCATGACAGCAGCGAGCGGGCGATGCCGTCGACGCTGGAAACCTCCAGCGGAATCGAGCGGATCTGGAATTGGCGCGCGTTGGTCAGTTCGTCCGCCTTGATCGGCGTGTCCTGCAGCGCCTCGATGTTCGTGGAGACCAGGGCATCGACCGGCGCCACCTTGTCCGGATCGCTGCCGTAGTAGACGTAGAACACCGAGCGCGAGCGGTCGATGTTCATGCCCGAGCTCGCGCCATAGGCATAGCCGTGCTTGACGCGGATGTCCGCCATCAGGCGCGAAGCGAAACCGTTGCCGCCGAGCACGTCATTGGCCAGTTTCAGGGCGTAGCGGTCGGGGTTGGCGAGGTTCACGTCGAGCATGTGTCCCATCACCACCTGGTCCTGCGAGGCGTAAGCATTTGGCACCACGGTGTAGCTGGCGGGATTGAGCGGTACCGGCTTGGGAATCACATCGGGTTTCGGACCGCTTGCCTTCCAGCCGCCGAAATATTTCTCGACCGCGGCCCTGGCCGATGTCTGGCGCGATGTCGCCGACGATCACGATGGTGGTCAGGTCCGGCCGATAGGTCTGCGCGAAATACGCTTTTGCGTCGCCCAAGGTCGAGCTTGTCGACCGTCACCGGAGTGGCTTCGCGCAGGCCCGGATCGCCTGCTGGCAATAATCCCTTGCCCAAGGCGCGGAACATCTTGTATCGCGGCGATTGCAGTTCGCCGGCGAGCGTGCGCGACAAGGTTTTCTGCTGCACGTCGAAAGCGGACTGCGGCAATGCCGGATGCAGTTCGTTGTCGGCCAGCAATTGCATGCCGCGCTCGAAACCGGCGGTCGGCACGGCAAGCTTGAAGTCGTCGCCGGCCGATTCGGTCGCGGCGATTTCGTCCAGCGCCTTGTGGAAGGCGGTGCGGTCCAGCGACGTGGTGCCGTAGTCGAACAGCGCCGAGAGCAGGCGGCCGACGCCGTCCTTGCCGGCGGGCTCCTGCAACTTGGCGTCATGGTCGACATGGCCGACCAGGGTGACCGTCTTGCTCACGGACTCGGGCTGCACGATCAGGGTGATGCCGTTGTCGAGCTTCATCGACACGGGAGCCAGCGTCCAGTGTGGCATTTCGAGCCTGGCCAGAGCCGTGCTCGCCCATTCGGGAAGCGGCACGTCGAGCTTGTCGTCGCTGCCGAATTTCTCGGTGCCGCCGAAGCCCTGGCTGTTCGGCGGGCGCTTGCCGTTCGGGTCGGGCGTCAGCACCACGGTGACGCGCTGATCGGCCTTCAGATATTCGCGTGCCACGCGGTTGACGTCGTCGACGCTCACGTCGCGGATCTGCTGCTCGGCCTGATCCGGCGAATCCAGGCCTTGCCAGGCCAGCGCCCACGACCAGGCACTGGCCAGTTCCACGGCGCTGTTCTTCTTGAATTCGGCCTGGGCGAGTTCGGAACGTTTGGCCGCGTCGACGAGATCGGCAGGTGCGCCGTTCTTGAGCAGATCGGCGACGACGTCATCCAGGTGTTTTTGCGCTTGCGCCGAATCGCCGCCTTTCGGAAATCCGACCTCGACGATGCCGATGCCGCCATGGCCGAACGGCTGCACGCCGGCGTCGGCCGAAAGTACCTTGCCTTGCGCCGCCAGTTCCGAGAGGCTGCTGCGCGCGTTGCCCAACACGTCCATGAGATACTTCCGAGGCCGCGTAATCCTTCGATTTCATGCCCGGCATGCGGTACATGAATTGCACCGAGCCAGTGCCCTGCGGCGTGGTCTTGCTGATCGTCGAGGGTTTGAACGCGGCGAGCTTCACCGATGCGCGCGCGGGCGTGTCGTGGCGCGGGATGGAACCGAACAATTGCTTGACCTTGGCCAGCGTCGCCTGCGCATCGACATCGCCGACGATCACCAGCAGGGCGTTGTTCGGCACGTACCAGGAATCGTAGAAACCCTGCAGGATCTTGCCGGTGGTCTTGTCGAACGAAGGGCGCGTGCCGAGCGCGTCTTCGGCATAGCCGGTGCCGGCGTAAAGCGCGCGTTCGGCATCGGCAAAGGCGAGATAGCCCGGATCGGAAATGTCGCGCGAGACTTCCTGCTCGATCGCGCCCTTCTCCAGTCCCCAGTCCTTGTCGGTCAGCTGCGCGCCGCGCATGCGCGTGGCTTCGATCTTCAGCAACAGGTCGACGTATTGCGCCGGCGCCACGAAGTAGTACTGGGTCGCGTCGTTGGTGGTGAAGGCGTTGTTCTCGGCGCCCATCTTGCCGGTCATCTCGTTCAATTGCGCGCCGGACAATCCTTTGCTGTCGCGGAACAGCATGTGTTCGAGCGCATGCGCGGTGCCCGGATAACCTGTCGGCGTCTCGTAGCTGCCCGCCATGTAGGTGATCTGCGTCGTCACCATCGGCGCCAGCGAATCCTTCACGATCACCACGCGCAGGCCGTTGTCCAGGGTCGCGCGCAGCACGTTGGACTGCTCTGCCGCGGCGGTCGGGCCCTCGACGAATGCCGGTGCCGTGCTTGCGGCGGCAAAGCCGAAACCCAGCAAGATCGCCAAGGCAAGTGGCCTTGTCTTATTCTTTGAATACATTGACTTATTCTCGTTTATTGAAGCGAAATCTGTTCCGGTGCCGTCAGACGATGCGCGGCTCTGGCTCGATGCGGACGCCGAAGCTTTGCCTGCACTACATCCATGATGCGCTGTGCCAGCGTGCGGATCTGTTCGCCGGTCGCCGCGCCGTGATTGACCAGCACCAGCGCATGGCGTTCGGACACGCCGGCGTCGCCCTCGCGAAATCCCTTGAAGCCGGCGGCTTCGACCAGCCAGGCGGCGGACAGCTTGCGTCGGCCATCCTCGGCGGGCCAACTCGGCAGCGCCGGATGTGCGCGCTGCAAATCGCCTGCCTGAGCCGCGGAAACGACGGGATTCTTGAAGAAACTGCCGGCATTGCCGATTTCGGCGGGGTTCGGCAGCTTGCGCAGGCGCAGGCGCATCACCGCGTCGGCGACGGCCGCATGGCTCGGCGCGTCGATCTTCATCGCCGCGAGTTCTTCGCGCACGCCGGCATAATCCAGGCGCAGTTCGCGCCGTCGCGGCAGCCGGAATTCGACCGCGCAGACCAGGTAGCGATCCGGTTCATGCTTGAACAGCGAGTCGCGATAAGCGAAGGCGCAGATCGGCGTTGTCGAGTCGCACGAGCCGTCCGTCGCGTCGATCGAACGCTTCGACGATGTCGATGAATTCGCGTACTTCCACGCCGTAGGCGCCGATGTTCTGGATCGGTGCGGCGCCGACGCTGCCCGGAATCAGGATCAGGTTTTCAAGCCCGGCTGAATCCCTTGCCCAGCGACCAATGCACGAAGTCGTTCCAGTTCTCGCCGGCATCCACGCGCACCAGCGCGTCGTTGTCGCTCATCTTCGAGGATGCGGATTCCGCGCGCGACAGGCGAGAGCACCACGCCGGGCCAGTCGCGGGTTAGCAACACGTTGCTGCCTTCGCCGAGGATCAGCAGCGGGGATCGTTCACGGCGCCGAGGTCGAACACCTCCGGCAGCGCACGCGCATCGTCCACCTCGATCAGCCATTGCGCGCGGGCAGGTACGCGGAAACTGTTGTGGCGCGTGAGGTCCGCGTTCTCGGTAACGCGATAGCCGGACTCGCTCAAGGATGTCCGGTTTCATCGTGCGGCCCGTTTCGCGGATCGCTTCGACGCATTCGCCGATCAGGGCCGGACCGCGATAGACCATGCCGCTGAATAGAACTGCACGAGACTCGCACCCGCGGCGATTTTCGCCGCCGCGTCCGCGCCGGAAAGGATGCCGCCGACGCCGATGAGTGGGATTTTGCCGCCAAGCCGTTGCGCCATGCCGCGCAAGTACGGTAGTTGCCTTTCCGAACAAAGGCTTGCCGGATAAACCTCCGGCTTCTTCCGCGTGCTTCGCACCGGCAACGGCGCTGCGATCTATGGTCGTGTTGGTGCAGATCAGGCCATCGATTTCCGCCGCCAGCAGCACCTGCGCTATGCCGTCCATTTCGCTTTCAGCAAGATCCGGTGCGATCTTGAGCAGCATGGGCTTGCGTGCGCCATGTCGTGTCGCGAGTTTTTCCTGCGTATCGCGCAGCGTGCCGATGAAGCGCTTGAGCGTTTCCTCCTCCTGCAAATCGCGCAGACCTTGCGTGTTTGGCGAGGAAATGTTCACGGTCACGTAGCTGGCGCAGGCGTAGACGCGCTCGAGGCAGTACCGATAATCCTCGACGGCATTCTCGTTCGGCGTGTCCTTGTTCTTGCCGATATTGATCCCGAGCACGCCGGCGTGGCGGGCGCGCTCGACGTTGCGCACCAGCGCATCGACACCGGCGTTATTGAATCCCAGCCGATTGATCACCGCCTGATATTCCGGCAACCGCCACATGCGCGGCCTGGGATTGCCGGGTTGCGCGCGCGGCGTAGTGGTGCCAATTTCGATGAAGCCGAAACCCAACGCGGCCAGTGCATCGATATGCGCGCCGTTCTTGTCGAGGCCGGCGGCGAGTCCGACCGGATTCGGGAATTCGATGCCAAACACGATTGTCGGCAGCGGCGCCGGTTTCGCCGCAAGCAAGGGATTCAGGCCGGTACGGTAGGCCGCCTCGATCGAGGTCAGCGCCAGATCGTGCGCGCGTTCGGCGTCGAGACAAAAAAGAAACTGGCGGGTCAGCGCGTACAAGGACGGCGTTCAAGTCTTGGAAAGGCGCGGCGGCGCACGGCGCTTCCCCGCAATCTCCACCATCGTTTCGATACGGATCATGCGACGGTCGAGATCGGTCATGAGATGCGTCAGGGTTTCGACGTTGCGCGCGAGACGGTCCATGTCGCCGCGCATCTGCAACACGTCCTTGAGCACGGCGATGGCATCGGCCAGAACCCCCATGTCAGCGCTTTCCCGCTCGATAGCGCGCGCGCGGCTCGGCCACGCGATGCTGCGGATTGTCGCCACGCAGGACAGCAATGGCGCGCTCTGCGGCAGCATTGGCATCGCGCAGGCTGCGACGCATGTCCGGGATCGTCTGGCGCAATTCACGGGTGAGGGCGGCCAACTCATGCGCTTCGTCGACCGAGGCGGTGCCGAAGGCGTGCACCGCCTGGCGCACCAGTTCGCTGGTGGTGATGCCGCGATCCTCCGCCAGGTTCTGGAAGCGGCGTTTGTCGTCGGGCGAGATCAGCAAGGTGACGCGTTCGGTTTTCATGGCGACCTCCGCAACATGTGCATTAACATATCATGCACATATTGCGTTTCGCAACGCCTGAAATTTCTCAGAACTCGAACTTAATACCCTGCGCCAGTGGCAGCGCGTCGGAGTAGTTGATCGTGTTGGTCTGGCGGCGCATGTACGCACGCCACGCGTCCGAGCCTGATTCGCGGCCGCCGCCGGTTTCCTTCTCGCCGCCGAACGCGCCGCCGATCTCGGCGCCCGAGGTGCCGATGTTGACGTTGGCGATGCCGCAGTCGCTTCCGGCGGCGCCGAGAAATGCTTCGGTGGCTTTCAGATTCTGCGTGAAGATCGACGACGACAGGCCTTGCGGTACCGCGTTCTGCTGCGCGATGGCTTCGTCGATGGTCTTGAATGGCATCACGTACAGGATCGGCGCGAAGGTTTCGGTCTGCACGACTTCGTCCGAATTTTTCAGGCCCGTGATGATCGTCGGCAACACGAAATTTCCCTTGCCCTCGATCGCGCGCGCCGCCGGTGGCGACCTTGCCGCCGCTGGCCTTGGCTTTTTCGATCGCGCCGAGATAGGCGTTCACTGCGTCGCGGCTGTTGAGCGGACCCATCAGGTTTTTCGCGTCGGTCGGGTCGCCGATCTTTTTTTCGACCTGCTTGTACGCTGCGACGAGCGTGGCGAGCACATCGTCGAAGATGGATTCGTGCACGAACAGGCGACGTGTCGTCGTGCAGCGCTGGCCGGCCGTGCCGACCGCGCCGAACACGATCGCCGGGATGGCGAGTTTCAGGTCCGCCGTGGCATCGACGATGATCGCGTTGTTGCCGCCGAGTTCGAGCAGCGAGCGGCCCATGCGCTGCGCGACGCGCTCGCCGACGATGCGGCCGACGCGCGTGGAGCCGGTGAAGCTGATCAGCGAGATGCGCTTGTCGTCGACGAACTGCGAGGCGAGTTCGGTGCCGGCATCGTTGAACAGGAAGAAGATGTCCGGGAAGCCGCCGGCCTTCAGCGCCTCGTTGCAGATGCTTCATGGCGGCGATCGCGGACAGCGGCGTCTTCGGCGACGGCTTCCAGATGCGTGATGTCGCCGCAGACGGCCGCGACGAATGCGTTCCACGCCCACACCGCGACCGGGAAGTTGAATGCGCTGATGATGCCGACGAGGCCGAGCGGATGCCACTGCTCGTACATGCGGTGGCCGGGGCGTTCGGAATGCATGGTCAGGCCGTAGAGCTGGCGCGACAGGCCGACCGCGAAGTCGCCGATGTCGATCATTTCCTGCACTTCGCCGTCGCCTTCCGGCTTGGACTTGCCCATCTCCAGAGCGACCAGCGAGCCGAGCGCATCCTTGTGCTTGCGCAGCGCGTCGGCGCACAGGCGAATCGCTTCGCCGCGGCGCGGCGCCGGGAGTCGTGCGCCAGGTCGCGAAGGCTTCCTGCGCACGTTTGACGATGGTTTCGTAATCGGCCGCCGAACTCGCCTGCACTTTGCCGATAACCGCGTGCGTGCTTGGGTTGATCACATCGATGCTGCCGGCGTTGGCGGTCTTGGACCACTCGCCGCCGCCAAGGTAAGTACCTGATTCAACGCTAGAAAGTTCCAGTGCCTTGAGGAGGGCTGCAGACATGGGATTGCTCCGGAGGAAAGCAAAAAAAGCGTGGCGTCACAGGGTGCGAAGTGCTGACATTATAACAAGCGCACCCGGCCATGACTGGCATCGACATGTCAGTACCCATGGCGAATCAACGTATCATCCCAACTGCCGTTAGCCTGAGGGGGCGAAAATGAGCAGCCGAAACTACTTTTTCGTGGGCATTGTCTGGGTCATGATCTTGTTCGCCCAGCAGGCCGAAGGCGTCGGTAGTCAGGTGCCTGATCTTGTCTATATCAATCGCTGCACGGGCAATTGCCCTCTGATCGCTGGCACGGACGATGCCGTCAATAGAAAATCGTCGATCCTCGGTGGGTCTGCTACGGCGTACGCGTTTGCGTATTCCGACGACACATTCAACCAGATTGCAGCGTACACACGAGCCGTACTCGCACCGTTCAATATTCGCGTGACGGTATTCGATCCGGGCAGCCAGCCACGCGAGGAAGTCATACTGACAACGTATTCTGAATCGATTGGCTTGCCTTCCAACCTCAGTGCGTTGGCGCCATTTTCCGGTTCGCGCGAACCCAATACCATCGGATTCGTTTTCGCAAGCCTTTTCAATGGAAATATCGACGACGCTTGTTGGGCAGCCGCGACCGTCGTCGGCACCGTGTACGGGCTCGATCGGGTCACTCCCTGTGCCGATATCATGTCGTTCGGTGCCGGGTGTGGTGAAAAGACGTTCGCAAATGTCGACTCGGCGTGCGATGGCACCGCGTGGGGAACTCCGGGAAAGTGCTATTCGGGCGCAGCAACGCAAAACAGCTTCGCCATCTTGAGCGGAGAACTTGGCTCGACGGACACCTTGTTCGCACAGGGTTTCGAAGCGTTCGAGGTTCCCCATTCTGGGCCGGCACCTTGACGATGATGGCCCTGTGGCGGCCCCGGCCCGATTCGAACGGGCGACCTCGCCCTTAGGAGGGGCGCGCTCTATCCAGCTGAGCTACGGGGCCGAATGTCACTTGATTTTCGCATGGATCGGCTCAAAGTGTGCGCCGGCACGTCCGCGCCACCTTTTCTTCCACCCTCAGGAAATTCCATGCAAATCTCGATGTACGAAATGATCGTCCCAGTCGCCAACCGCATGCTCGGCAACCTGTCCGCCATCCTGGACAAGGGTGCGGCATTCGCCGAGCAGAAGAAGATCGAGCAAACCGTGCTGACCGGAGCGCGCCTCGCGCCGGACATGTTTCCCCTGACGCGCCAGGTGCAGATCGCCTGCGACATGATCAAGGGCGCAGCGGCGCGCCTGGGCGGAGTGGAAATTCCTGCGCACGCGGATAATGAAACCACGTTCGCCGAACTCAAGGCGCGCGTCGCCAAGGTTCGGGATTTCATCAACGGCATTCCGGCGGCGAATTTCGCCGGCAGCGATGGCAAGGCCGTCACCCTCAAGATGCGCCACGGCGACAAGCACTTCGACAACGGCCTGGATTACCTGCGCTTCTACGCAATGCCGAACTTCTACTTCCACATCACCACGACGTACACGATCCTGCGCCACAATGGCGTGGAGCTGGGCAAATCCGACTTCATCGGAAGCTAAGATGTAAACGGGCGCGCCTTTTATGGCGCGCCCGCTGCTTCATTTCAGGTGTTTCTGCATCCAACTCACCCAGCGCTTGTACACATCGACGGTCTGCACGATGTCGCGCGGGAAATGCGAGTCGGCGGGATAGGCGTAAAACTCCACGTCCACACCGTTGTCGCGCAGGGCGTGGTACCACTCGTAGCTGTTGACCAGCGGCACGTTGGAATCGCCGACATCGCCCATGATCAGGGTCGGCGCCTTCACGTTCGCCGCGTACTGGATCGGCGACTGCTCGCGCCAGATGGCGCGATCCTTTTCCAGCCACGGCGAGCCGCCGAAGAAATACACGTCCCCCATCTGGTAGTAGGAAATCGTGTAGTCCATCACCCAGTCGGTCAGCGCCGCGCCCGACACGGCCGCCTTCCATGCGTCGTAATGGCCCGTGAGCCAGGTCGTCATGTAGCCGCCGTAGGACCAGCCGGAAACGCCGACTCGGCTGGCGTCGACGAAGCCGAGTTTCTTCACCGCTTCCACGCCAGCCATCACGTCCTTGCCCGGGCCCGCGCCGGTGTCGCGAAAAATCGCATGCTGGTAGGCGTCGCCAAGGTTCGTGCTGCCGCGATAGTTGGGCTGGAGGACCACGAAACCCGCACAGGCGAGCAGTTGTGTCAGCGGCGAAAAACGCATCGTCGAGGCCGCTTCCGGACCGCCGTGGATTTGCAGTACCAGTGGATAGGTCTTGGACTTGTCGAATCCGGGTGGATAGGTGAGCACGCCGTCTTCGGCGAAACCATCAGGACCTTGCCACTGGATCGCTTCGCTGCGTCCGATGTTCAGCGCATCGACGAAGGCGTTCACATGCGTCAGACGGCGCGGTTTCGCACGCGTTGAATCAAGCACGTAAAGCTCAGCTGGCTGCATCGCGGTCGCGCCGATAAAGGCGACCGTGCCCTTCGGCGATACGCTGAGCGCGGACGAAACCTGCACATCGCCCAGATCGAGCGTGCGCGCCTTGCCATCGACAGGCTGTTCCCAGATCGTCGAGTTCGTGCCGAGGTCGCCGAAAGCCAACACGGCCTTGCCGCCGGGCAGCCAGGCATAACCGTTGAAGTTGCGTGCGAGTGCGGCGGTGGCATCGCTGATCTTTCCGTTGACGTTGACGTACACCGCATTGCCGTTGTTCTGGTCGCCGTTGCGCGGACGCTGGAAGGCGAAGCGGTCGCTGTCTGGCGCGTATGAAAATGCCGTCGCGCCTTGCGCATCGACCAGCGTCTGCGGATCGCCGCCGTCCACGCTCACCGAGGCGATCACGCTGCGGAACGACGGGCCCCAGTAGGGCGAGGGATATCTCGTGAACACGATGCGCTTGCCGTCATGGCTGAAAACCAGCGGCGACGGGTCATCCTGATCGTTCTTCACGCTGAAAGCGCCTTGTGTGAGGCGCTTGGCCTCGCCGCTGGCGCTCGGCACGATCCAGACATGCGCGGAAGCCAGCGCCTCGCGCAGCAGGAAATGGCCGTCGGTGACCTGGAACGACTTGTTGTGTTCCTTGATCGCCTTCTCGTTGACCGGAGCATCTTCGCTGACAAACGCGATTCGGGTGCCGTCCGGACTCCAGGTGAATTCGTCGACGCCTTGTTTTTCCTTGGTGATGCGCACGGCATCGCCGCCGTTCATCGGCAGCACGAAGATCTGCGGCTTGTTGCCATCGTCGTCTTTCGCGTCATCGTCCTTGGCAGCTGCGTCCTTGGGCAGGGCTGCCTTGGCGAGGAAGGCGATGCGCGTTCCGTCTGGCGACCAGCGCGGCGACGACACGCCATCGCGCTCGAAGGTGAGTGCGCGCAAGGCACCTGTTTTGGTATCCACGAGATCGAGCTCGTGTTTGGATTTGTCGGTTTTCCAGTCCGGTGTGGAACGCACCACCACGATGCTCTTGCCATCCGGCGAGATCTGCGGATCGCTCAAGCTGACGAGTTTGGCGACGTCGTCGAATGTGAATGGCGCAGGCGCAGCCGTGTGCGCATCCGCACACGAGAAGGCGAATATCGATGCAGCGAACAGGATTCGGAATTTCATGCGTTGGCCTTCTTCTTCGCGAGTGCGAGCCAGGTGTCCACCACGGTGTCGGGATTCAGCGACACCGATTCGATGCCTTGTTCCATCAGCCATTGCGCCAGATCCGGATGATCGCTCGGGCCCTGGCCGCAGATACCGATGTATTTGCCCTTCTTCTTCGCCGTCTGGATTGCCATCGACAGCAACTTTTTCACCGCGGGATCGCGCTCGTCGAACAGACCCGCAACGATGGCCGAATCGCGATCAAGGCCGAGCGTGAGCTGGGTCAGATCGTTCGAGCCGATCGAGAAGCCGTCGAAGATGTCGAGGAATTCATCGGCGAGCAGGGCGTTCGACGGCACTTCGCACATCATGATGATCTTCAGGCCATGCTCGTCCTTGCGCAGGCCGAACTCGGCGAGCACGTCGATGACCTTGCGGCCTTCGTCGAGCGTGCGCACGAACGGAATCATCACCCACGCGTTGGCCAGGCCCATTTCCTCGCGCACTTTCTTCATTGCGCGGCATTCGAGTTCGAACGCGTCCTTGAAGCTCGGATCAACATAGCGCGACGCGCCGCGGAAACCGATCATCGGGTTTTCCTCGTGCGGCTCGTAGCGCGCGCCACCGACCAGGTTGGCGTATTCGTTGGACTTGAAGTCCGACAAACGTACGATCACCGGATTCGGGGCGAATGCGGCGGTGATCGTGGCGATGCCCTCGGCGAGGCGGTCGACGTAGAAATCGACCGGGCTGGCGTAGCCGGCGCTGCGCGCGTCGATCTTTTTCTTCGTTTCGGCGTCCTGCTTTTCGTATTCGAGCAGCGCCTTGGGATGCACGCCGATATGGCTGGCGATGATCATTTCCAGGCGCGCCAGACCAACGCCCGCGTTCGGCAACATGGCGAAATCGAAGGCGCGCTCGGGGTTGGCCACGTTCATCATGATCTTCAGCGGCGCCGGCGGCATCTTGTCGAGGTCGGCCGTGATGCGTTCGAATTCGAGCTTGCCGTCGTAAATCAAGCCGGTATCGCCTTCGGCGCATGAGATCGTGACCTGCGCGCCGTCGGGAATTTTCGACAGCGCATTGCCGGTGCCGACCACGGCCGGCACGCCGAGCTCGCGCGCGATGATCGCGGCGTGGCAGGTGCGGCCGCCGCGGTTGGTGACGATTGCCGCGGCGCGTTTCATCACCGGCTCCCAGTCGGGGTCGGTCATGTCGGCCACGAGCACGTCGCCCGCATGCACGCGGTTCATGTCCGCGAGCGAGCGGATCACGCGCGCGGTGCCGGCGCCGATCTTCTGGCCGATCGCGCGACCTTCGGCCAGCACGTTGCCCTTGCCTTTGAGCCGGAAACGCTCGATTTGCGTGGCGCGCGCGCGCGACTTCACCGTTTCCGGCCGCGCCTGCACGATGTATAGTTTTCCACTATTCCCATCCTTGGCCCACTCCACGTCCATCGGCCGGCCATAGTGCTGTTCGATCACCAGCGCCTGCTTGGCGAGTTCGTGCACATCGGCATCGGTGACGCAGAATTTCGCGCGATCGGAAGCGGGCGTTTCCTCGATGCGCACGCGTTCGCCGGGTTTGTTCGAGTACACCATGCGTTGCTGCTTGGCGCCGACCTGGCGGCGCAGGATCGCCGGCTTGCCGAGCTTCAGCGTCGGCTTGTAGACGTAGAATTCGTCCGGATTCACCGCGCCCTGCACGACCATCTCGCCGAGGCCGTAACTGGCGGTCACGAACACGGCGTCGCGGAATCCGGATTCGGTGTCCAGCGTGAACAGCACGCCCGAAGCGCCGATGTCCGAGCGCACCATGAGCTGCACGCCGGCGGAGAGGAACACGTCCTCGTGGGCGAATCCGTGGTGCACGCGATAGGCGATGGCGCGATCGTTGTAGAGCGAGGCGAAAACTTCCTTGACCCTGTGGATCACGTCGTCCGCGCCGCTGACGTTGAGGTAGGTTTCCTGCTGGCCGGCAAAACTGGCATCGGGCAGGTCCTCGGCGGTGGCGGACGAACGCACGGCCACGGCGGTGTCGTTCACTCCTGCCTTGTCGCACAGGATCTTGTAGGCCGTGCGCACGGCCTTGTCGAAGGCGGGGACGAGCGGGGTGTCGATCACCCATTGGCGGATTTCCGCACCGGCCTTGGTCAGTGCATCGACGTTATCGACATCAAGCGCGGCGAGTTTTTTCTGGATGCGCTCGTCAAGCCCGCTCTGCGCGATGAACTGCTTGAAGGCATCGGCCGTAGTCGCGAAACCGCCAGGCACCGACACGCCGAGTTTGGCGAGGTTGCCGATCATCTCGCCGAGCGAGGCGTTCTTGCCGCCGACCTTGCCGAGATCGGACAGGCGCAATTCGTCGAGCCAAAGGATGAGGTCTCTCAAGGGGAATCTCCAGGAATCGTCCGGCGCGTGGAGCCCGGAAAGTGCCAATTTTCGGGCTTTGCGACCGACAAGACAAGGACAACCCGGCATCGACTACACTTGCCCCATGCACCGCCCCGTCTTCTACGTCTCCGACGGCACCGGCATCACCGCCGAAACCATCGGCCATTCCGTGCTGACCCAGTTCGACGGCATCGCCTTCGACACCGTGCGCATTCCCTTCGTCGACGACGAGGAGAAGGCTCACGGCGCCGCAGCGCGCATCCGCAACATTTACGCCACCGGCGGCGTCCGCCCGGTGGTTGTCAACACCGTGATCGATCCTGTGCTGTCGGAAATCCTCGCCACCAGCGGGGGCCTGATGCTGGACGTGTTCGCGCCGTTCATCGCGCCGCTGGAACACGAACTCGGCGCCAAGCGCTCGCCGCGCGTGGGGAAGGCGCATGGCTTGACCGACTTCGCCGAATACGAATCGCGCATCAATGCGACCAACTACGCGCTCACCCACGACGACGGCATCGACGTGAATTACGCCGATTCCGACGTCATCCTGGTCGGCGTTTCGCGCGTCGGCAAGACGCCGACCTGCCTGTACATGGCGCTGCACTACGGCGTGAAGGCGGCGAATTATCCGCTGACTGAAGACGACCTGGACAAGCTCGAACTGCCCAAGCGGCTGGTGCCGTACCGTCAGCGTCTGTATGGATTGACCATCGACGCACAACGTCTCGCCCAGGTGCGCGAGGCGCGCAAGCCCGGTAGCCGTTACGCAAAAATCGAGCAGTGCCGGCGTGAACTGGAGTTGGCCGACAAACTCTTTCGCCGCGAGAACATCCCGGTGCAGAACACCACGCATACCTCGATCGAGGAAATCGCCAGCAAGATACTCGCTCAACTCGGGATCGAAAAGCACATGTTCTAGTGTGCCACCGCCGCGCCCGCATTCCCGAACGGCGGTTTTGCCAGCCAGACGATGGGAATCATCGCGAAGAACAATACGGCGCAGAGCAGGAACACGTCGTTGACGGCCAGGGTCAGCGCTTCGCGGGTAACAACATTCTCGATCACCGTCCACGCCTTGACCGCGCTAGCGCCCATCGCCTGCAAGTGGCCTAGGTAGGATTGCGTGGCCGGACTCGCGGCGTTCAGGTGTTCGGCCAGCACGGCGTGGTGGTATTCGCCGCGGTGCTGCCACATCGTCACCGTGACCGCGGTGGAAAAGCTCGCCGCGATGGTGCGGAAGAAGTTCGCCAGACCCGATGCGGAGGCGAGTTCCTCGGGTTTCAGGCCCGACACGATCACCTGATTCAACGGCACGAAGAAGCAGGCGATGCCGATGCCCATGATGAAGCGCGGCACGACCAGCTGGCCGAACGCGGCATCGGTGGGGAAACTCGCGAACCATAGCGAGGTGCCGCCGAATACGATGAAGGCGAAAGTGGTCACGGCGCGCAGCTCGAGCTTCTGGATGTTCTTGCCGATGATCGGCGAGATCAGGAAGGCGAGGATGCCGACCGGTGCGGTGGCGAGTCCCGCCCAGGTCGCGGTGTAGCCGAGGTCGATCTGCAGCCACAGAGGAAACACCACGTTGATGCCGAAAAAGCCGACCATGCCCATGGACAGCGCGGTGACGCCGACGGTGAAGTTGCGTTTGGTGAACAGGTGCAGGTCGACCACCGGGTGGCGCTCGGTCAGTTCCCAGGCGACGAAGAACACGATCGCAACGAGTGCGGTCAGGCCGAGCGCGAGGATCATTGGCGAGGAGAACCAGTCCTTGTCGTTGCCGTTGTCGAGCATGAACTGCAGGCAGCCGACGCCGAGGATGAGCAGGAACAAGCCGACCTTGTCGATCGGCGTTTTCACGATCTTCGATTCGCGGCCGCGCAGCAGGTTGAACGTGACGATCGCGGCGAGCAGGCCGACCGGCACGTTGATGTAGAAGATCCACGGCCAGGAATAATTGTCGGTGATCCAGCCGCCGAGGATGGGCCCGAAGATCGGCGCCACGACGACGGTCATCGCCCAGATCGCCAACGCGATTCCCTTCTTTGCATCCGGATAGTTGTTCAGCAGCAGCGTCATCGACAGCGCCACCATCGGGCCGGAGCCCGCGCCCTGCAGCAGGCGCGCGACGACCAGCATCGGCATGCTGGTGGCGAGGCCGCACAGCATCGACATGGCGACGAACAGCAAGACCGAAATGCAGAACGTGCGCGCTTCGCCGAACTGGCGCGCGATCCAGCCGGTCAGCGGCTGCATCACGGCACTGGCGAGCGAATACGAACTGATGGCCCAGGTGCCTTCCTGAGCGCTCACGCCCAGGCTTCCCGCGATGTGCGGCACCGAGACGTTGACGATGGTGAGGTCCAGCACCTCCATGAACGTGCTGATCGCCACCGCCACTGTGAGCAGGGCCAGCGGCGCGCCTTGTAGCGGCGGGCGCGCGTTCGCTTTGCATTTGAGCGCTCATGTCAGTGCGCGAGATTGGCCTTGACGATCGCTGCGGCGGCCTTGTCCGCCGCGGCGAAATCGGCGCTGTAGACCGACGTCTGCGCGACGGCCTTCGACGCCGGATGCTGCGCCAGCACGGCACCGCCGCGCTCGTGCGTGTCGACCGTCACTTCGGTGGAAAGGCCCACACGCAGTGGATGCTTTTCCAGTTGCTTCGGATCGAGCGCGATGCGCACGGGCACGCGCTGCACTACCTTGATCCAGTTGCCGGAGGCGTTCTGTGCGGGCAGCAGGGCGAACGCACCGCCGGTGCCGGCGGCGAGCCCTTCCACGTGGCCGTCGTAGGTCACGTCGCCGTAAACGTCGGCATGCACGTGCGCGAGCTGACCGATGCGGATGTGGGCGAGCTGGCTTTCCTTGAAATTCGCGTCCACCCACAGGTCGTGCAGCGGGACGATGGTGAGCAGCGGCGCGCCGGGCTGCACGCGGCTGCCGACCTGCACGCTGCGCTGCGCGACGTAGCCGGAAATCGGAGCAAGGATTGCGTTGCGATGATCGATTCACCCACGCCTCGCGATACGCGGCGCGCGCCTGCTGCACGAGCGGATTTTCGGCGATCGTGGTGCCGTCGACGAGCGCGTGCGCGGCCGCGGACTGGCGTGTCGAGGCGTCGAGTGCGGCCTGCGCGTCGACCACGGCCTGGCGCGCATGCGCGACTTCTTCCGGCGCGATCGCATGCTCGGCGAGCAGCGGCTCGCGGCGCTTGAGGTCGGCTTGCGCGCGCGCGAGGTTTTCCCGCTGCGCGGCGATGGCGGCATCGTACTGGCCGGCCAGCTGCGTTTGCTGGCGCACCTGGCGCACAGCCTGCGCCAGCGCACTTTGCGCCTTGGCCAGCGCGAGGTCGGAATCGGTAGGATCGAGTTTGACCAGCACCTGGCCCGCATCCACGCGCTGGGTGTCGTCGGCGAGGATTTCGGTCACGGTGCCCGGCACCTGCGATGACACGATGACCTGGTTGCCGTTGACGTAGGCGTCGTCGGTCACTTCGCGTAACGAGAACACCAACCACCACAGCGCCAGCCAGGCGAGGCCGGCGACGACGAACACGGTGGCGATGATGAGCAGCAGGCGGCGGCGCTTGCCGTTGCCATTTCCATTGCTTGCGGTCGGGGAGTCGCTCATGGCGATGGAGCTCCGGAAGAAGAGGTGGGTGGAGGATTCGCGCCGAACCCGCCGCCCAGCGCGCGGGTCAGAGCGATTTCGGCCGCCAGCGCCGCCGCGTCGAGTTGCACGCTGGCGTCGCGTTGGCGATCCAGCATTTCACCTGCATCGAGCACCGGGATGGCATCACTCAGGCCGCGCTGCATGCGCGCACTCGCGCTGGAGAGGAGTTGGGTCTTGGCCGCGACTTGTGCCGCGTTCTGGTGCTGACGTTCCTGGATCAGTTGCAGTGTCAGCGCCTGCGTGGCCACATCGTGCGCGGCGTCGGTCACGGCCTGGTGGTAGTCGGCGACGGCTGCGGCGAGCGCGGCCTGCGATACGCCGAAGCGTGCGCGCAGGCGTCCGCCCTCGAAGATCGGCAGATGCAACGCGGGACCGGCGGCAAGCACGGCACTTCCGGGCATGAGCAGCTTGCCCAGGTCGATCGACGACAACCCGGCCATCGCGGAGATGCTCAAGTCCGGATAGAACGCGGCGCGCGCGACATCGACATCCTTCAGCGCCGCCTCCACGCGCCAGCGGCTTGCGGCCACGTCGGCGCGGCGCGCGACGAGATCGAATCCGGCGTCATCAGGCAGTCCGGCCGCGGCTTTTGGCAGCGGCAACGGTTTCAATTCGCCCAGATCCTTCGGCGCGACGCCGAGCAGGGCAGCCAGCGCGGCGTGCTGGATGCGCGCGTCGCCTTCGAGTTTGGCGATTTCCTCGCGCGCGGCGGCGAGTTCCGCGTCGGCCTTGTGCACGGTATCGTCGGAGTCCAGGCCCTGGCGCGCGCGCGCGGCGACGATGACGCGGCCGCGTTCGTAGCCGTCGACGATTTGCTGCGCCAGCGTCAAGCGCGCCTGGTCGGCCTGCCAGGCGAAGTAGGTGTTGGCGACGGCAGCAGCGAGCATCGATGCCGCCGCGTCGCGTTCTGCCGCGGCGGCGCGCGCGCGGTCGACGGCAGCGGCGATGTCGGCGCCATGGCTGCCCCAGAAATCGAAATCGTAGTTGAAGGAAACGCCAAGGTCGCCCTGGCCGTACCAGTTGAAGCCGAGGAACTGGCTCGGGAATGAGTCCATGTTCGCTCAGGCGCTCACGTTGCACCTGTGCGCTGCCGCTGATGCTGGCGCCGCCATTGGCCTTGGCGACGTCCACGCTGCACGTGGCCTGATCGAAACGGGCGCGCGCGACCGCCAGCGTGGGCGAGCCGCGCAGCGCACGCGCTTCCAGGTCGTCCAGCTGTTCGTCGCCGTAGCGGTGCCACCACGAAGACTCCGGCCAGGCCGCGTTCGTGTACCGCCGGCACTCCGGCAAGCGGGGCGGCGTCGGACAGAGTCCGGGTGCTGCGGGCGCGGCGGGATCGCGCAGCCGGCAAGCAACACGACAGCCGCGGTCAGCGGCCAAATGGAAAGACGAATCATGCGGGTTGTCCCTTGGCATCGAGCGCGGTAGCGAGTTTTTTCAGCAGGCGTTCCAGATCGAGCTTTTCCCGGGCACTCAGCGCACGCATGCTAAGGTCCAGTTCCAACCACATCTTCGGCAGCAGGCGCTCGATCAGGGACTCGCCCTTGCGCGTGATTTCCAGCGCGACGCGGCGGCGATCCGCGGTGCCGGCGCGGCGCCGCAGCAGGCCCTTGCGCGCGAGTTCGTCGCAGATGCGCGTCATGTTGGCGCGGCGTTTCGCCGGCCGCTTCGCTGAGTTGCGAGGCGAACACCCCGGCGGCGTCATTGGCGTAGAGCATCATCAGCGTGCGGAAACCGACTTCGTTGAGGCCGGTCGGGCGCACCATGCGGTTGAGATGCACGCCGAATTGCGCCGACAGGTGCTTGATCAGGCGCAGCAGCACGATGTCGCGTACCGGCGCGCCGCGCAGGCGCTCGGCGACGCGGCCGATGCTGGATTCGATCACGGCAAAACTGGGGCAGGCGGGGAAGTCAGCCATCGCGATAGTTCATGTTTCAACTATCGCAATACTAACAAGTACATTAATTGACTGCAAGCGTGGCGTGATGGATCGGATGCGTGCTCAGGCCCTGGCGGATTTGGCCCAGTTTCGCGCCGTCCGCACGAAGTGCAGGCAGTCGAGATAGCGGTTGTACAGTGGCGTCGGCGCGATGCGGATCGTGTCGGGCTCGCGCCAGTCGCCGACGATGCCGTGCTCGCCGAGGTAATCGAACAGGGCGCGACCCGCGGCACGTCCGGCCACGACGCGCAGCGAGAGCTGGCAGCCGCGGCGCTCGGGTTCGCGCGGGGTGGCGATATCGATGACGCCGGCGAGATGCTCGCGGACGAGCGCATCGAGGTAGCCGGTCAGGGCAATGGATTTTTCGCGCAGTCGCGCGAGTCCGGCGCGATGGAAGATTTCCAGCGACACCCGCAGCGGCGCGAGCGCGAGGATTGGCGGATTCGACAACTGCCAGCCGTCTGCGCCCGGCGTCGGCGAAAAATCCGGGCCCATCTTGAAGCGCGTGGCCTGGTCGTGTCCCCACCAGCCGGCAAAGCGCGGCCGATCGGTGCGCGCGTGGCGTTCGTGCACAAAGCAGCCGGCGACGGCGCCGGGTCCGGAATTGAGGTACTTGTAGCTGCACCACACGGCGAAGTCGCAGCCACTGTCGTGCAGGTTGACTGGCACGTTTCCGGCCGAATGCGCGAGGTCGAAACCGACCATGCAGCCGCGGGCGTGGGCGAGCAGCGGCGATGCGCTTGAGGTCGAACACCTGGCCGGTGCGGTATTGCACGCCCGGCAGCAACACCAGCGCGATGCGCGAGCCATGTTCGCCGATGGCGCGTTCGATGGCGGCGGCGGAGATCGTTCCGTTCGCCTCGTCGCTTCCGAGTTCGATCAACGATGTTGCCGGATCGAAGCCGTGGAAGCGGATCTGCGACTCGACCGCGTAGCGATCCGACGGAAACGGGTTTTCTTCGATCAGGATCGCGCTGTGCTCGGGCGTGGGCCGGTAGAAGCTCGCCATCATCAGGTGCAGGTTGACGGTGAGCGAGTTCATCGCCACGACTTCGCCGGGCAACGCGCCGACGAGTTCGGCCAGATGGGCGCGCACCTCGTTGTGGTAGGGCATCCACGGATGCTTGCCGCGGAAATGCGCCTCGACGCCGAGGTCGCGCCAGTCTTCGAGCTCGTCGATCAATGCCTGCCGCGTGGCGCGCGGCTGCAGGCCGAGCGAATTGCCGCAGAGGTAGGTCTGTTCGCCCGTTGCCGTGCCGCGGAATCAAAAACTCGTCACGAAGCGGACGCAAAGCGCATCGGCGGCGTCCCGCGGGCGCGGGCGTGCTGCCGTCGGCGGCGGCAAGGTCGAGGGGGTCGGTCATCGTCGCGTCAATGGCGGTTTCAGCGACTGCATGATTTGCGCGCAGCCTTTTTCGTAGTCCGCCGTCCATTGCGCCGTGGTCTTGGCCAGCATCGGCCTTGCGCAGCGCACGTGCACGAGCAGGTGGCTGTTGAGGTACCAGGTCTCGCGGTATTCGTATTTCGTCTTGCCGCTGTTCGCGAAGTAGCGCAGCGTGGTGGAATCCACCCCCTCGGTCTTCTGCTCGTAGCCCGGCAGTTGCTTGGCCTTGTCGACGTCGCGATTGACCATTGGCTGGAAGTTGCTGGAGTCGTTGAGCAGGCGCGTCTCCACGGTCACACGCGTCGCCTCGCCGCTGTTGGCATCGGCCGGATCCTTGACCTGGAAGGCGACGAACTGCGGGTCGCCTTCGGTCTTTTGCATGATCACCGGCCACGCCGGCGGCGCGTTGAACTTGATGACGCCCTGATCCAGCGAAAACTCGCCGGCGGATTGCGCGAAGGTGGGAGCGGCCGCGAGCAGGGTCGTGGCGAGGGTGGCGAGTGCGGATTTGCGCATGTTCGTCTCCAGTCGATTCAGGCGAAACGCGATGCCGGCAGTCCGAGCCATTCCAGCGCGGTGCCGTGGTACAGGGATTCTTGTTCGGCGGGTGCGAGACCGAGTGCGTCGATGCCGGCGCCGGGCTCCTGTTCGCCGAGCGGGAACGGATAGTCGGTGCCGAGCATGACGCGTTGCGCGCCAGCGACGTCGAGCAGGTAGCGCAGTGCACGATCGTCGTGCACGCAGGAATCAAAATACACGCGATCCATGTATTCGCGTGGACTGCGCGCGTTATCGGTGGCGACGAGGTCGGGGCGCATGCGGAAGCCGTGTTCGATGCGGCCGATGGTGTAGGGGAACGCGCCGCCGCCGTGGGCAAAGGCGATGCGCAGCCTGGGCAGGCGTTCGAGCACGCCGCCGAAGATCAGGCAGCACGCCGCGCGCGCCTGTTCGGCGGGCATGCCGACCAGCCATGGCAGCCAGTACTTGGGCATGGCATCCTTGCCCATCATGTCCCAGGGATGCACGAGGATCGCCGCGCCAAGATCCGCGGCGGCTTCGAAGAACGGGAAAAGTTCCGGCGCATCGAGGTTCCACTCGTCCACGTGCGAGCCGATCTGCACACCCTGCAGGCCGAGCTGCTCGACGCAACGTTCCATTTCCTGGATCGCCAGCGTCGGCGACTGCAGCGGCACGGTGCCGATGCCGGCGTAATGGCGCGGATGATCGCGGCAGATTTGCGCGGTGTGATCGTTTAGGAAACGATGCAGTTCCAGCGCCTGACTCGGCTTGGCCCAGTACGAAAACAGCACCGGCACGGTCGAGATCGCCTGCGCCTGCACGCCGAACTTCGCGTAATCGGCGATGCGGTATTCGGCATCGAACGCATTTGCCCAGACTTCGCGGAAGAACTTGCCGTCCTTGTAGATGCGGTGGCGTCCGTCGGCGTCGACCATGACCGGAAAACGCTCGTCGCCGTATTTCTCGGCGAGGTTCGGCCATCGGACGGGCAGGATATGGGCGTGGGTATCGATCTTGAGCATGACGCGAAGTTTAACCGCTGGCGCGGGCAGCGTCGCGCGCGAGCAGGTGGGCGAGCGTGCCGATGCTGTCGGCGATGCGGTCGCTGGCGTCGATCCAGGCGGCAACGAGTCCGGGAGCATTGTCGGCCGATATCGCGCGCAAGGCATCGCGAAGCCGGCTTTGCGCCTCGCGCAGCGCGGCTGCCGACGGTCGGCGTCTTGACATCGCGCAGTGCGCGGGCGAGCGAATTCATGGCGTGCATCCACGCTTGCCGCGAATGTCTCGACGGCATGCGCGGTCGGACAACGGCGCAGCGGATTGGCGCATCGCCTCCAGGGCCATCGCCGCGCGCAGGAAACGGTTCGCGTTGGCGAAGACGCCTTCCGCCGTGGCGACAAGATGGCGGCGGCGCGGCTCGCCGCGCAGGCGATCCAGCGATGCCTGCGCATTCGTGCGCGCGCGCCGGCTCAGGGCGCGCACGTCGGCGCGCACGCGCGAATCATCGCCGGCCACCGCAAGGAAATATTGCCGGTAGGCATCCAGCAGGTCGGCCAGCGCGCCGCGCACGCGGCTGCGTTCCCAGGTCGGCCACAGCGCGTAGGCGGCCAGCGCCAGCGCACTGCCGAGGCTGGTGCCGAAGCGCGCGCGCGTTCATGGTTTCCGGCCGGCGAGATGCCTTCGAAGCTGAGCAGCACCACGATCAGGGCGGTGAGCAGCATGACGCCAAGGCCGTAATGCATCGTGGTCAGCTGGCGAAAACCGAAGCACAGCACGGCGAGCAGGACGATGCGCGCCCATTCGTTGCCGAACGCGACATGCACCAGCGCAGTCGCCAGCAACAGGCCGACCAGGGTGCCGGTGACGCGCAGCAAGCCGATGCGGAAGGTGCCGGCGAAATCGGGCTTGAGCACGATCGCGCAGGTCATGGGAATCCAGTAGCCGTGGCCGATGCCGGCGATGCGTTCGCCGGCGACGGCGATGGCGAGGCAGGCGCCGCAGCGCAGCGCATGGCGGAACGCGACCGACGACAGGTGCAGGTTCGCGCGCAGGATCGCCAGCGGATTGCGCGGGCGCAAGTCGCGCGGCAGCGCCGCTTCGCGCGCGGCCAGGCGCAGTTCGCCGCGGCTGCCGGCAAAATCCGCGTTGCGCACGGCGGCGCGCAATTGGCCGCCGAGCGCACGCGCATGGGCGACGGCGACAAGATGGAAGTTGTCGGAAATTGCGTACCGGTCCAGCGCATCCTGCGCCGCATCGAAGCCTTCCAGCGCCGCGGTGGCGGTGAGCGCGGGCGCGCCGGCCTCCAGTGCGTTCGCAATCGCCTCGAGCGTGCGCGCCGCGTATTCGCGCAGGCGTACAAGCGTGGCAGCAGATTCGCCGGCCTCGGCGGACGCATGCAGCGCGCCGAGGGCGAGCAATTCCAGGCGGATGCGTTCGATCAGTTCGGCGAGCACGCGGAACGAATCCATCGCCACGCCACGCGCGCGATCGCGGCCATGCAGCAGGTCTTCCATGTCGGTCAAAGCCTGGGTGACCGGCGGCGCCTGCGTCGTATCGTCGCGCTGGCGCGCGCTGTCCGCCAATTGCCGGCACACCTGCGCCATCGCCATGCGCTCGGGTCGGTAGCGTTGCCAGGGCCAGGCGGCGATGGCGAGCAGCATGAGCAGGACGCCGCCGGAAAAAATGAGCAAGGCCGGGCCCAGGGCCTCGGCCGGCGTGCGCGGATCGGCCGATGTCACCATGAGCAGGATCATGCTGGTCAGGCCGACGCGCCCGGCATCGGGCCCGAGCGCGACGAGCAGGCCGCCGGCAATGCCCCAGATCAGTGCCGCGAGCGCGATGACGACGCTGTTGCCGCCCAGCGTGTAACCGGCGAATGCGGAAACACCGGCCGCGGCGGCGGCGATCAGCATGCGGCGCAGGCGCAGGCGGTAAGGCCCGGGCTGGTCCGAGAACATGGTGTTGAGCGCACCGGCGGAGATGCCCAGGCCGATTCCGATATGGCCGCTCGCCGCACCGAGCGCCAGCGGCAACGTCACCGCCACGGTATTGCGCAGCGCGACGGTGTGAGGCACGTCGCGCGGTTTGAATTCCAGCAGGAGTTTCAGCATCGCGGCAAGGATAACGTGTCCTGCCGCAAGTTCGATTAACGGTACTTGTCCGGCGCAGGATTCACGTGCCCGCACGCCTTGCAGTTGCGCGCATCGGCGGAGCGGTAGAAGCGCTCGAACACGTCGGGGAAATCGGTTTCGATGTTGCCGAGCTTGAAGAACTCTTCGTACAGCTTGTGGTTGCAGCGCTCGCAGAACCAGAGCAGGCCATCCTTCTCGTGCGGCAGCCGCTTGCGTTCGATGACGAGGCCGATGGAGTTCGGCATGCGCTGCGGCGAATGGGGCACACGCGGCGGCAGGTAGAACACTTCGCCGGCCCGGATCGGAATGTCGCGGGCGCGGCCTTCGTCCTGCACGCGCAGGATCATTTCGCCTTCGATCTGATGGAAGAATTCCGGGCCTTCGTCCCAGTGGTAGTCGGTGCGCGCGTTCGGTCCGCCGACGATCATGACGATGAAATCGCCGTCGACGATGCACTTGTTGCCGACTGGCGGCTTGAGCAGGTGCCGGTGTTCGTCTATCCATTTCTTGAAGTCGATGGGCGGGGCGAGCATGTCAGCGTCCTTGCGGCAGCGCGGCAACGCATTTCAATTCAATGGCGATCGGTGTCGGTAGCGCGGTGATGCCCAGCGTCGTGCGGCAAGGTTGCGCGGTCGTGAAATGCTCGGCGTAAATCGCGTTGTAGGCGACGAAATCGCGCGCCATATCGGCGAGGAACACGGTCACGTCGACGAGGTCTTCCCAGCGCGCGCCGGCCGCTTCGAGCACGGCGCGCACGTTGGCGAAAACCTGCCGGCATTGTGCGGCGATGTCATAGGTGGCGAGCGTACCATCGGTGTTGTATACATTTCCCGGAATCGCATTCGTGGCCGGATCGCGCGGCCCGACGCCGGACAGAAACAGCAGGTTGCCGACGCGCCGCGCGTGCGGATAGGCGCCGACGGGCCTGGGCGCGGCGTCGGTGCGGATGCCGTCGCTCACGGCTTGCCGCCCTTGCCGTCTGCGGCAATCGTGACTTCGCGCGAAGTGATGATGCGGTTGCTGCGGTCGAGCGCATTGATGCGGTATTTGCCGGGGCGCAGGAACAGACGGCTTTTCACCGTGCCGGGATCGGTCTGCACACGATCGGCCATGTCCGTGCCAGGCTGGATGATATTGAGCAGGGCGCGGTCTGCGGCCACGGCATCGTCGCCTTCATTGGCGTAGCGCGCTTCGACCAGGCAGGGGAAACGCCCACGGCACATGTCGCCCGCGACCGGGTATGGCATGCGCAGTCCGCCCAATGCCAGCCAGTCCGGGCGCATATCGTTGCGGGGATAGGACGGAAACACCACACTCATATCGTATTCCTTGGGTTTCAGCGTCCAGGTCTGCTTGCCATCGACGAACACGATCGGCCAACTCATATGGAAGGCGTCGACGATGGCAGTGTAGTAGGGATGATCCTGATCCGGGCGCGAATGCTGGATCATCATCGTCTGCTCGATGCATAGCGGATCGATGCCGGACATCTTCTCGAAAAATTCCGCCATGCTGCTGCCGCCGAGGTACTTGCCGGTCTTCTGGATATGCGCGAAGCCCGCGTCCACGATCAGGCGCGCGTTCGGGTCCTGCTTGAAGACGTGGTACAGCTTTTGTGCGCCGGCCAGTTCGCGTGGATCGCCGGCGCCGGCGTTTTCCACATCGTAGGCGATGACCTTGAAACCGAGCTTGAGCGCGGTGCGTACCATTTCGCCATACAGCGGTTCATTGATGTAGAAGCCGATGTCGGGCGTCGGATAGCCGCGCTGGTTGAGTTTCACGTCGTTGCCGTACAGGGTTTCGGCGGCGAAGTAATTGAAGCCCTGGGCGCGCAGTTTCGGCAGCATTTCGATGGTCAGCGTGCGCGTCACCGGTGCGCTGTGCGCCTCGTTGAAGAACACCGCCTTGCGGTCCTTGGCGAGTTCGAGGATCACATCCGCCGCGGGTTGGATGCGCCAGGTGCCTGTGCGCACGATCGTGGCTCCGGAAGAATCCGTTCCGGTTCCCACGGGATGTCTGAGGTCTTTCAGGTTCGGAGACGCGGAAGTTTCCGGCAGGGATGTTCCGCTGCCAAGTGGCGTGCGGGCATCGTCAGGCTGCGCCGGCTGGGCGATGGAAAAGCTCGCTGCCGCGCCGTCGTAATCGCCGATGAAGGTCTGGAACCACGACAGGTACTGGCCGAAAATGATCTGGAACGCGCGTTCGTGGTTCGCGTCGTATTGGCCTTGCATGTACACGTATTGCGCGAGCAGGCCGGGCAGCTTGCGCGCGTCGTGCATGATCTTGTCCGACCGGTCGGCTGCGCGCAGCTGCTGGTTTCGCCATTCCGACGGCGAGATTTCGCTTGCGCGCGGCGTGGTGTGCTCGGTATCCGCTGCAGCGAATTGCGCGAATCCGACGCTGGCCACGATCAACAATTTGCACGGTAGGGAAAGGAACCTGCGCATGCTCACTCCAGGTTGATGCAGATGTTTTTCGGTTCGGTGAAGAATCTCAGCGCATCCACGCCGCCTTCACGGCCGAGGCCGGATTGCTTGACGCCGCCGAACGGCGTGCGCAGGTCGCGCTTGAGCCAGCAGTTGATCCAGACGATGCCGCACTCCAGCTGCGCGCCGACGCGGTGCGCGCGCGCGAGGTTCGTTGTCCACACAGACGCGGCGAGGCCGTAATTCGTCGCATTGGCGAGCGCGATGGCTTCGTCCTCGCCGTCGAACGGAATCAGCGTTGCGACCGGGCCGAAGATTTCTTCCTGGTTCGTGCGGCAATCCGCGCCCAGGCCTTCGATCAGGGTCGGCGCGACGAACCAGCCGCCGGCGCAGCGGCCCTTTGCTTGCACGGCATCGCCGCCGCACAGGATGGCGCCGCCTTCCTCGCGCGCGAGCGCGATGTGGCCCACGACCTTGTCGAAATGCGCGCGCGAGACCAGCGCGCCCAGATCGTTCGCTGCATCCAGCGGATCGCCGACGCGCAAGGCGCGGACTTTCTCCACGAACGCGGACTTGAATTGCGCGTAGATCGATCGCTCGATGAGGATGCGCGAGCCGCACAGGCAAATCTGGCCCTGGTTGGAAAACGCCGAACGCACCAGAGTCGCCCAGTTCTTCTCGTTCACTTCCCAGTCGGCGAAGACGAGGGTGGGATTCTTGCCGCCCATTTCCAGCGAAGTTTTCACGAAGCGCGGCGCGGCGGCGGCGGCGATCGCGGCACCTGTACGCGTGGAGCCGGTGAACGAAATTGCCTTGATGCCGGGATGGCCGACCAACGCCTGCCCGGTTGTCGTCCCGCTGCCCTGGACGATGTTGAGTACACCGGGCGGCAGTCCTGCATCGATGCAAAGCTGGGCGAACATTGATGCCGTCAGCGGCGTGATTTCGGAAGGTTTCGCGACGACGGTGTTGCCGGCTGCCAGCGCCGGCGCGATCTTCCAGGTGAACAGGTACAGCGGCAGGTTCCAGGGCGAGATGCAGGCGACCGCGCCGAGCGGCTGGCGCAGGGTGTAGTTGATCGCGGCAGCGTCCATCGCATGCGCTTCGGACGAGAACTGCGCGATCGCCATGGCGAAGAAACGCAGGTTCGACACTGCGCGCGGGATATCGAGGCTGCGCGCCAGCGCGACGGGTTTGCCGCTGTCGCGCGATTCGGCCTGCGAAAATTCCTCGAGCCGCGCTTCGAGCAGATCGGCGATCCGGTTCAGCAGTTGCGCGCGCTGCGCGACGGGCGTGGCTGCCCATGCCGGGAATGCGCGCGTGGCGGCGGCGACGGCGGCGTCGATGTCGGCAGCGTCCGCGTCGGGACAATCGGCGTAATGTACGCCGGTGGCCGGTTCGAACACGTCGAGCCATTGGCCGCCTTGCGGTGGACTGAGGCGGCCGTCGATGTAGTTGGCGAGTTTCAGGCGTTCGGGCATGGCCCAACTGTAACGCCCGCGGCGCCGCGGCGAAACAGGCGGAAAGTCATCCCGCGAACAGGGATCGCTGCACCGGCGCGAAACTGCGCCGGTGCGCCGCGCAGGGCCCGAGACGCTCCAGCGCAGCGAAGTGCTCCGGCGTGGGGTAGCCCTTGTGCCGGGCAAAGCCGTAGCCGGGATGGATGGCGTCGAGTTCGCACAAAATCCGGTCGCGCGCGACCTTGGCGAGGATCGACGCGGCGCCGATGGCCGGTTCGGTCGCGTCGCCGTCGACGATGGCGCGTGCGGTGCAACACAAGTCCCCGGGCAGGCGATTGCCGTCGATCAAGGCGAGTGCAGGCGCCGGCGCGAGCGCGGCCAACGCCCGCGCCATGCCGAGCAGGGTGGCTTGCAGGATATTCAACCGGTCGATGTCGGCGACGCCGATTTCGACCACGCAGAAGGCGAGCGCGCGTTCGCGGATTTGCTCATCAAGCGCTTCGCGCCGCGCCGCACTGAGCGTCTTGGAATCGGCGAGCCCGGCGATTGGCCGCGCCGGGTCGAGGATGACCGCGGCCACGACGACCGGTCCGGCCAGCGGCCCGCGGCCGGCTTCGTCCACGCCGGCGGTCAGCACTTCACTCATGCACGGCGTGCAGCGTGTCGAAGACGTAGTTGTCGTAGGCGTCGAGCATCGGCTTGTTCGGGCAATCCAGGTAACGGCCCTGGCAGCGTTCGCGCATCAGCGCGTTGGCCTGGAAGAATGCGTCCTTCGACACGCCCGCGATGTCGAGGATGAGTCCGCCCGCGAAGCTGATGTCCAGTGCCGGATAGCTGTAGCCGCTGCGCGCCGGCTTGAAATTCGTCTTGAGCATGAAGTAGGTGACGAAATTCGAATCCGGTACCGACGGCGGCACGATCTTCTGCAACGCGCGGATCGCGCCCTCGAACGACGGCTGGTGGTCGCCGAAGTGGAACAGCACTGCCGGGCGCCCGCTGTCGAGCAGGGTCTTTTCGATGTGCGCGATCGCCACGTCCGATCCGGACAGCCGGTACAGGTAATTGGCCAGGTTGAGGTTCAGCCAGTCGTCCAGATCCTTCGGTTTCCAGCGCTCCGGGAACAGTGGCTTGTCGAACGGCGCCGGCATGGTCTTGTAGGGATCCATGTGCGGGCCGTGCTCGCGCAGGGTGAGCATCATCACGAACAGCGGCTGCTTGCCGATGGTTTTCTTTTCCTGCGCGTAGATGCGATCGAAGACCTGCACGAGGTCGCTGTCCGGCGACTCCCACGACAGGCCGTAGTCCTGGCCGTCGTAGAATTTGTCGAAGCCGTAATCCTTGTAGGCGTTGCGCGCGTTGATGAAATCGCCGGTCATCGGATAGATCGCGATGACGCGGTAGCCGGCCGCGTGCAGCACGCGCGGCAGCGTGTAGGCGACGCGCGGTGCGAGGTTGTACGGCGCGTACAGTCCGGCCTCGCCGAAGCTCAGGTGGTTCAGGCCGGTGAGCAGGGCGAATTCGCTGGTCCAGGTGCCGCCGCCCCAGACGTGCATCGTGGCGAGTCCGTGCGCGCGCGTGCGGCCGTCGGCCTCGAACATCTTGCGTTTGCACAGCGCCGCGATCGTGCAGTCCTTGAGCATGGACGGATCGAACGTGCTCTCCTCGAGGATGGAAACGATGTCCGGGTGTTCCTGCGCGCTGGCGAATTTTGTCGTCGCGCAACGGCTCTTCGCGCAAGCCGGCGGATTGTCGGCGGACGATTGCGTCCACGCCAGCGACTTTGTCGGCGTCGGCGGCCGGCTTCGGGATCACGACCTGCGTCTGCCAGAACGAGGCGAAGAAATCGACGATGTAGTTGCGGTCGTTCATCATCGCCCACATGCCCTTGTCGAACACGCTGGCGAAGGGGCCGCGCGGCGCATCCACGGCGACAAGCAAGGCCACTGCCGCGAGCGCGCCGACGCCTTGCACGAGGCGGCGCGGCGCCGGACGCAGGTGCGCAAACAGGTGCGGCCGATCCAGCCACCATACGAGGATCAGCAAACCCGGGATCAACACCGCGCCGCCGATCAGCGCCGCCATCACGCTGGGATAGCGCGTGGCCACGTCGAGCAGATCGCGGTTGAGAAAATAGACCAGGTCCGGTGCGAGCAGGGGCGTGGTCAGGTACTGGAATTTCAGTGCGCCCGCGATCAGCAGTCCGCCGAAGACGACGGCGGGCACGGCCAGCGCGAAAGCCGGACGCCGGCTCAGGAAGGCGATCAGCAGGGCGGTGTCGAGGATCAGCGCCAGGGCGAACAGCATTTCGCCGCGCTCGCTCGACGCAAATGGCCCTGCGACCAGCAGGGCGATGAATCCGATCGCGGCGATCGCGGTGACGAGGCGCGTGCGTTTTGAAGGTGGCGTGATCATGTCCGCATCATAGCGGCTGGACGTGAGCGCCCGCTGACGCAGCGCACAGTTGCGCGATCGCCTCGGCCGCCGCCGCACTGCCGCCGCCGCGCAGGGATTCGTGCAGGCGCCTGAACTCGCCGAGGAGCTCCGGCGGCGTCGCGCGCGCGCGCAGGAACGGCAGCAGGGCCGCAGCCAGCGCTGTCCGGCTTGCAGGCGTCCTGCATCAGTTCCGGAACCAGGCGCCTTGCCGGCGAGGATGTTCGGCAGGGAATAGACGTCGGTGCGCAACAGGCCGAGGGACTTCACGATGAAGTGGGTCAGGGGCGCCAGCTTGTAGGCGACGACCATCGGGCGCTTGGCCAGCATAGCCTCGAGCGCGGCGGTTCCCGAAGCCAGGAGCACGGCATCGGCGGCGATCATCGCCGCATGCGCGTTGCCGTCGATGACGCTCAGGCCATCGGGTTGCGGTGCAAGGCCCGAAAACGCAGCGTGGCATCGGGCGTTTGCCATCGGCGCGACGATGCGCAACTCCGGCAACTCGCGTTTCAGGATCGTCGCTGCCTGCAGGAAATCGCGGCCCAGGCGGTGGATTTCGCCGAGCCGGCTGCCCGGCAACAGGGCCAGCACCGGCGCGTCGGTGGGAAGTCCGAGTTCGGCGCGCGCAGCGGCCTGGTCGGGTTCCAGCGCGAACGCATCGGCGAGCGGATGGCCGACGAAACGCGCATCCACGCCGTGGCGCGCGTAGATCGGCGGTTCCATCGGAAACAGGCACAGGATGCGGTCGGCGCTCGCGCCGATCTTCGCCGCGCGCGCCTCGCGCCAGGCCCAGATCGACGGGCTGACGTAATGCACCGTGCGGATGCCGGCTTGCTTGAGCCTGCGTTCGAGGCCGAGGTTGAAATCCGGTGCGTCGATGCCGATGAAGGCGGCCGGGACGTTGCCGCAAAGTGCGATTTGTACACATCGCGCCGGATCGAGAGCAGTCGCGGCAGGTGGCGCAACACTTCGACCAGTCCCATCACGGAGAGTTTTTCGGCGGGATGCCAGATGTCCATTCCGGCCGCGGCCATTTGCGGGCCGCCGATGCCGGCGAAGCGCGCGGCAGGGAAGCGCTCGCGCAGGGAACGGATCAGTCCGGCGCCGAGCAGGTCGCCCGAGGCTTCGCCGGCGACGAGGACGAACAGCGGACTTGCGTCCGGCGTCATCGCATCAGACTGCGCTGCCCGCGCTCGATGAAGTCGAGCATGCGCGCCACGTCGGGTGCTTCCTGCGCGGCGCGCGCAAGTTCCGCGCGGGCTTCCTCGAGCGGCAGCTTGGCGACATACAGCATTTTGTAGGCACGCTTGATCGCGGCGATGCGCTCGGGCGAAAAGCCGCGACGCTTCAAGCCTTCCGAATTGATGCCACGCGGGCGGCCCTGCACGTCCGCGTCGGTGGCGATCATCAGGAACGGCGGCACATCGCCCGTGAGCAGCACGCCCATGCCGATGAAGGCGTGTTCGCCGACGCGGCAAAACTGGTGCACGCCGGCGAATCCCGAGAGGATGACGTGATCGCCGATCTCGACATGACCGGCGAGCGTGGCGTTGTTCGAAAACACGCAATGGCTGCCGACGTGGCAGTCGTGAGCGATGTGCGTGTAGGCGAGAAGCCAGTTGTCGTCGCCGACGCGGGTGGCGCCGGCGCCACCGCCGGTGCCGCGGTTGATCGTGACGAATTCGCGAATCGTGTTGCGATCGCCGATGACTAGTTCGCTACGCTCGCCGCGGAATTTCTTGTCCTGCGGCTCGGCGCCGACCGACGCAAATTGCCAGATGCGGTTGTCGCGGCCGATGCGCGTTGGGCCCTGGATCACCGCGTGCGGACCGATCGTGGTGCCGTCGCCGATCGCGACTTCGGCGCCGATCACGGCGTAGGGGCCGACGCTGACGTTGGCGCCGAGTTTTGCGCTCGCGTCGACTAGCGCGGTGGGGTGGATCGACGTGCCGTGGATCATGCGCCGTTACGCCCGGCGCACAGCAGTTCGGCTTCGGCCACCTGCTCGCCGCCGACCAATGCGCGACAGGCGAACAGGCCCATGCCGCGCAGCATGCGCTTGAGCTCGACGTGCAGCATCAATTGGTCGCCCGGTACGACCATGCGCGTGAACTTGGCGTTGTCGACCTTGACCAGGTAGTACATCGGCTGGGTTTCGTGCTTCGGCGTGGACAGGAACACGAGCAGGCCGGAGGCTTGCGCCAGCGCCTCGATGATCAGCACGCCGGGCATGACCGGGTGGCCGGGAAAGTGGCCCTGGAAGTGCGGCTCGTTGACGGTAACGTTCTTCAGCGCGACCAGGCGCTTGGAATGCTCGAATTCGATCACGCGATCGACGAGCAGGAACGGGAAGCGATGCGGCAGCAAACCCATGATGCACTCGACATCGAGCGGAAGCGAAACGCCTTGTCCGGTTTGGGTCATTTGTGCGAATCCTTCTCCAGTTGCCCCACGCGGCGGGCGAGTTCATCCAGGTGCTTGAAGCGCGCCGCGTTGCGACGCCAGGCGCGATTATCCTGCACCGGCGTGCCGGATGAATACTCCCCGGGCGCATCGATGGAATGCGTAACGAGCGTTCGTGCCGTGATCGTGACGCGGTCGGCAATGCGGATGTGGCCGACGATGCCGGCGCCGCCGCCGATCAGGCAGTTGCGGCCGATCCTGGCGCTGCCGGCCACGGCCGCGCAGCCGGCCATTGCCGTGTGCGCGCCGATGGTCACGTTGTGCGCGATCTGGATCTGGTTGTCCAGGCGCACGTCGTCTTCCAGCACGGTGTCTTCCAGCGCGCCGCGGTCGATCGTGGTATTGGCGCCGATTTCGCAATCGTCGCCGATGCGCACGCCGCCGAGCTGCGGGACCTTGATCCAGACCTGGTCAAAGCGCTTGGTCGAAGGCGATGCCGAACCCGTCCGCGCCAATCACCGCGCCGGGATGCACGAGCACGCGCTTGCCGAGCGTGACGTCGCGCACCAGCGTCACGCGCGCGACCAGATGCGCCTGTGCGCCGACATGGCAGCGCTCGCCGACGCTGCAATGCGGACCCAGCACGGCACCGGCATCGACGACGGCGCCGTCGCCGACGAAACAGAACGGCCCGATGAAGCGCCCGCGGCGACAGTGGCGCTGGCCGCGACGACCGCACTCGGATGCACGCCGGGCGCGGGCGCGGCGGTGCGCTCGAAGAGGGCGGCGATCTTGGCGAACGCGACGTAGGGATCGGCCGCGATCAGGCAGGCGCCGTGGCAGGTCCTCGGCATCGGCGGCGCGCAGCACGACCGCGCCGGCGCGCGTGCCCGCAAGCTGGGTGCGGTAATGGGGATTGGCGAGAAAGGTCAGTTGCCCGGCCGTGGCGGATTCCAGCGTGCCGACGCCGAAAATCGCATGTCCGCCATCGCCGCGCAGTTGCAGGTGGAAGCGCGCGGCGAGTTCGGCGAGCGTGAAGTGCGGCGAGCTCACGGTGGCGTCTCCGCTGCTGGCTTGGCATGACGCAACTGGTCGAGCACGGCATCCGTGATGTCGATGCGCGGATTCGCGTAGACCACGGGACTGGGCACGATGAGGTCGTAGCCGTGCGCGCGTGCGTAGTCGATCACGGCATCGTTGATCTGCTGCCAGATGCGGTCGCGGTCGGCGGCCGCGCGCGTGTTGAGGTCGTTGCGCAGCGCTTCGCGCGTACGCTTGATCGCGCCGTCGAGCGTGTCGATCTGGCGCTTGAGCGCGTCGGCGTCGGCCTTGGACATGATCGCGCCGTCGCGGGCGTAACGCTTGTTCATGTCGGCCAGGCGCGTTTCGTCGGATTTGAGCGCGGCATCGCGCGGCGCGAATTCGCGTTGCAGGCGGGTGCGGCTTTCCACCATCTGCGGGGCGTTGTCGATCAGGCGCTTGAGGTCGACGTAGCCGACCTTGCCTGCCGCCGTCTGCGCCAGGGCCAGGAACGGCAGCAACACCAACGCCAGCGCGAACGCACTGACATACCGCCATTTGCCGGCGCTAGCCCTCACCCGGAAATCCTTCGCGCGACCGTACTTGCCCGAATCATACGCAAAGGGCCGGTTTTGCACAGCCCTTGCGCAAGGAGATCAGAATGTCGTACCGAAGTTGAACTGCAACGTCTCGCCGATATCGCCTGGCTTGGAACGAATCGGCCGGCCGAGGTTGATGACGATCGGTCCGACCGGCGCCTGCCAATGCAGGGATATGCCGGTGGACGCTCGCAGGTCGCCCCACGAGAAGCCGTTGTTGTCGTACAGCGTGTTGCCGAGCGATGGATTGTTCTGGTTGAACACGTTGCCGACGTCCAGATACCAGGACAGGCGCGTGGCGCTGTCGTCCTTGACGAAGGGCGTCGGGAAGATCAGTTCGAACGAGGCGACCGTTTTCAGGTTTCCGCCGAGCGGTTGGCGGCAGTAGTAGTTGGTAAGGTCCGTGCATCCCGGCGCCAGCGCGTAGGGACCCAGGGTGTTGTCGCGGAAGCTGCGCACGTCGGAAACGCCGCCGGCGTAGAAATCCTCAAAGAACGGCAGTCCGTCGATTTTTGCCGGAGCACCGGTGACCGGATCGCGGCCATCGGCTGCGCGCCAGGTATTGCCGTAGCCGATCGTCGTCGAGCCTTCGAAGGTAAGGCCTTCGGTGATCGGCAGGTACTGCGCATAGCGATAGATCAGCTTGTAGTACTCGACGGTGGAGCCTGGCAGGGCCAGTTCGGCCGAGAATTGCTGCAACGAACCATGCGTCGGATTGAAGAATTTGTTGCGCGTGTCATGTGCCCAAGACGCCGTGACAGACCATTCGTGGAAGGTGTTGTGGTTGAGCCGATTGATGTAGTCGACGATCGGCAGTGGCGAGTAATACGCGATATAGTAGACGATGTTGCCCGGTGGCTGGATCCACGGTGCGGGTGCCAGTGGTGTACATCGACGGATACGCAGGCGGGTAACCGGTAATGATCTTGGTCTTGCTCACGCCCGAATTGCAGGTTGACCGTGTCGTTCTCCGTCACGGGAATGCCGACGTAGGTCGAAAATGCGCCGGTGTTGCTCAGGTAGTTGGCGAGGTTCGCTTGCGACTGGTTCAACTTCGAATACGACAGGTCGTAGCCGAGGCCGATGCCGTCCGGCGTCAGGTAGGGCTGGAAATACGACAGCGCGTACTTGGTCACGAAGTCGCTCTTGGATACGGTGAGCGAGGCGCGGTCGCCGGTGCCGAGGAAATTGTTCTGCGATATCGAGGTGCTCAGCACCAGGCCGTAGACCTGCGAAAAGCCGACACCGAACGTGAACGAGCCGGACGTGGTCTCCTCGACGGTCACGTCCATGTCCACCTGGTCGTCCGTGCCCGGCACCTTGGGCGTGGTGATGTCCACCTTGCTGAAGTAGCCCAGGCGTTGCAGGCGCACCTTGGAGCGATCGATCGCGGCCTGCGAGTACCAGGCGCCTTCGAGCTGGCGCATTTCGCGGCGCATCACCTCGTCCTGGGTGACGTGATTGCCCTTGAACACGATGCGGCGCACGTAAACGCGCTTGCCGGGATTGACGAAGAAATTGATGCCGACGGTGCGCTTCTCGCGGTTGATCGTCGGGATCGGCGTGACCTGGGCGAAGGCGTAGCCGATGTTGGCGAGCACGGCGGTCATCTGCTGCGCGGATTTCTCCAGCTTCTGGCGCGAAAACACCTCGCCATCGTGAGCGACGATCAGTTTGCGCATGTCGGCTTCGGTCAGTACCAGGTCGCCGCTGAGCTTGATCTCGGAGATCTTGTAGACGTTGCCTTCGGTGATGTCGGCGGTGATGTACATCGCGCGCTTGTCGGGGCTGATGCTGACCTGGGTCGAGTCGATGCTGAAGTCGGCGTAGCCGCGGTCGAGGTAGTAGGAGTTGAGTTTTTCCAGGTCTCCGGAAAGTTTCTCGCGCGAGTACTGGTCGTCCTTCGAATACCACGACGTCCAGTTCGACGTGTCCGATTCGAAATCGTCGCGGATCTGCTGTTGCGTGAACGCGTGGTTGCCGACGACGTTGATCTGCTTGATCTTGGCGACCTTGCCTTCGGCGATGTTGATGGACAGCTCCACGCGATTGCGGTCGAGGCCGATCACCGTCGGCTTGATGGTGACGTTGTACTTGCCGCGGTTGTAGTACTGGCGGGTCAGTTCCTGGGTCACGCGATCCAGCGACAGGCGGTCGAAGGGTTCGCCATCGGACAGGCCGATATTCTTCAGGCCCTTGAGCAGTTCTTCGGACTTGATGTCCTTGTTGCCCTTGAGCTGGATCTTGGAAATCGCCGGGCGTTCCTTGACCGTGATGACCAGGATGTCGTTCTGGCGCGCGATGGAGACATCGCTGAAGAAGCCGGTCTTGTACAGCGCGCGGATCGCCTGCGCGGCGCGCTCGTTCGTGACCTGGTCGCCTTTTTCGATCGGCAGGTAGGTGAACACCGTGCCGGAGGAAATGCGCTGCAGGCCATCGATGCGGATGTCGGACGCGACGAAGGGGTCGAACGCGTAGGCTTTGGCGGCGAGGCAGGCAAGCAGTACAAGGGCGGCGATACGCTTCATCGTCGATTTCCGATTCGTTTTATGGGAATTGCAAAGGTCGGGCGTGCGCCGCGACCGGCTATTGTAATGTCAATGCGTAACCAGGCGCAGGATATCGTTGTAAAAAGCCAGGCTCATCAGCGCGGCGAGTGCCGCCATGCCCACGTATTGGCCGGCGATCATGGTGCGCTCGCTCACCGGGCTGCCCTTGACCCATTCGATCAGGTAATACAGCAGGTGCCCGCCGTCGAGCATCGGAATCGGCAGCAGGTTGAGGATTCCCAGGCTCAGCGAGATGATCGCGAGGAATGACAGGAACCAGGCCAGGCCCATCTGCGCCGAGGCATTGGCCACCTGCGCGATACTGATCACGCTCGAAAGGTTTTTGGTCGAGGCCGCGCCGGAGAGCATGGCGCCGATCATGCCGAGCGTGGCGCGCGTGGTCTTCCAGGTTTCGTGCACGGCGGCGGAAATCGCGCGCAGCGGATTGTAGCGTTCCAGCGCATCGTGCGTGTCGGCTGGCGCGACGCCGATCAGCCAGCGCGATTTGCCATCCTGCGTGTGTCGTTCGGCGGTCAGGTCGAAGCCAAGCGTATCGCCGCCGCGCTGTACGGTCAGGTGCAGGTGCGGATCCAGCGTGGCCAATTCCGGCACGAGCTTGACCAGGTTCGCGAATGAGGCGACCGGCTTGTCATTGACCGCGGTGATGCGGTCGCCTTCACGCAAGCCCGCCAGCGCCGCGGCGCCGCCCGCGCTCAAGCCGCCGACCACCGCGGGCGGAGGTTGCAGGCTCAGGCCGATCGCATCGAAGGTCTTGTCGTCCGCCGCGCCTTGCGGCAGTTGGCTCAAGGCCAGGGTATGCGTTCGCGTTGCGCCGCCGGCGGTTTGGACTTGCAGCGCGACGTCCTGGCGCAGCATCGCGGCCTGGGCCACGTCGAGCATGGCCGTGCTCCACGAATCGACCGGGTCGCCGTCGACCGTCGTGATGCGATCGCCGGCGCGCAATCCCGCGGCGGCCGCAAGGCCCTGCGGCACGCCGATCACCGGCTGGAAATCGGGACGCCCGACCACGAACATCGCCCAGAACGCGACGATAGTGAACACGATGTTGAAAACGGGTCCGGCGACGGCAATGAGCATGCGCTTGCCGACCGGCGCGGCGTTGTATTCGCCGGGTTCATGCGCGGCGGCTTCGGGATTCTCGGATTCGCGCGCGTCGAGGAACTTCACGTAGCCACCGAGCGGAATCGCGCCGATCGCGTATTCGACGCCGTCGCGGCCCATGCGCGACCACACGGGTTTGCCGAAACCGATGGAAAAGCGCAGCACCTTTACTCCGCAGCGGCGCGCGACCCAGTAATGGCCGAACTCGTGGAAGGTGACCAGCAGGCCAAGGGTGACCAGCAACCACCAGACGGAACCCAGTAACTCGCTCATCCGTAAACTCAGCAACAATGCGCCCGGCGCATCATACGTTGTGCATGCTGGCGCGCGGTTAAATCGGCGTAAATCAAGCCGTCCAGAGAATCGACCGGTTCAGCGGGCATTGCATCGAGGGTGGCGGCGATGACCTCGGCAATCGCGAGGAAGGGCAACGCGCCGGAGAGGAACGCCGCCACAGCGATTTCATTCGCGGCATTCAGGATTGCCGGCGCGGTGCCGCCGGCAGCGAGCGCGCGCCAGGCAAGGTCGAGGCAGGCGAACGTGGTCCGATCCGGTGCTTCGAATTGCAATGTGGTCAACCGGGCCAGGTCGAGTCCGGCCACGCCCGACGCGATGCGTTCCGGGAATCCGAGTGCATGCGCCAGAGCCGTGCGCATGTCCGGATTGCCGAGCTGCGCGAGCGTCGATCCATCCGCGTATTCGACCAACGAATGCACGATGCTTTGCGGATGCACGACGACGTCGATCTGGTCCGGACGCGCGCCGAACAGCCAATGTGCCTCGATCACTTCCAGGCCCTTGTTCATCAGCGTGGCCGAGTCCACCGAAATCTTGCGCCCCATGACCCAGTTCGGATGCGCGCAGGCCTGATCCGGCGTCACGCTGGCGAGTTGCGCGCGCGTGCATCCGCGGAATGGTCCGCCCGAGGCGGTCAGCACGATGCGGCGCACGCCGGCCGTTTCGAGATCCGGCCTGCCGCCGGGCAAACACTGAAATATCGCGTTGTGCTCCGAATCGATCGGCACCAGTTCGCCGCCGCCTTCGCGCAGGGCTTGCAGCAGCAGCGGGCCGGCCATGACCACGGCTTCCTTGTTCGCCAGCAGCAGGCGCTTGCCGGCGCGCGCAGCGGTAAGGGTCGAGTCCAGTCCCGCCGCGCCGACGATGGCGGCGATGACGATGTCCACCTCGCCCGCCGCGGCCTCGCGCAATCCGGCGTCGCCCGAAGCAGCGCGCGTCGGCAGATTCGCCGTGGCGAGCTTCGTGCGCAGTGCGGGTTCAAGCGCTGCGTCCGCAATCACTGCCAGGGCCGGGCGATGTTTCACGCACAGCGCGATGAGCGCATCGACGTTGCGGTTTGCGCTGAGCGCGGCGACGGCGAATCGCTGCGGATGGCGCGCGATCACGTCCAGCGCGCTGGCGCCAATCGAGCCGGTGGCGCCGAGTACCGCGACCCGCTTCATGAGCCGAGCAGCAGTTTGCCGAGCGCAAACAGCGGCAACAGGGCGAACAAGCCGTCGAGGCGGTCGAACACGCCGCCGTGGCCGGGAAACAGCGCGCCGGAATCCTTGACGCCGGCGTGGCGCTTGATCAGGCTTTCGAACAGATCGCCGACCACGGAAAAACACACGCAGAGCATGGCGAGCACGACGAGTGCGAACAGTTCCAGGTCGCGCACGCCCAACAGCCAGCCGCCGATGGCGGCGACGACCGCCGTTGCCGCGAGTCCGCCATAGACGCCGGCCCAGGTCTTGCCGGGGCTGATCGCCGGAGCGAGCTTGCGCCGGCCCCAGCGCATTCCGGCAAGATAGGCAAAGGTGTCCGCCGACCAGCCGAGCAACAGCGCGTAAAACGCCCACCAGTTTCCATGCGGCGGTGTGGCATGGATGCGCATGAGGGCGATCCAGGCGGGGAAAACGCACAACGCGCCGGCAGCCAGTTTCAGCACGGCGTTTTCCCGCGTCGGCGCGGCCGCGAAACTGAAATGCTTGAGCCACGCCAGCGCGACCACCCACCAGGCGCAACCGGCGGCAATGACGATGACGATCGCCGGTGTATCGCGGTTCTTCCACAGAGCGCAAAACGCCACGGCGGCGAGCGCAAGCAAGATGCCGCGCACGCGGCGGTCGCGCAGGCCGGACAGGCGCGTCCATTCCCACAAGGCGAGCAGGCACAAGCCGGCGATGACGATGGCGAACGCCGGCGTTGGCACCAACAAAATGATTGCGATGGCCAGCGGCGCCAGCAGCAAGGCAGTTAAAACCCGTTGCTTCATTGCAGAACGACTCCCCCGAATCTGCGCTCACGCCGCGCGAATGCGTCGACCGCGCGTTGCAGGCAGGCGGCATCGAAGTCCGGCCACAACACCTCGCTGAAGTACAGTTCGCTGTAGGCCGCCTGCCAGAGCAGGAAATTGCTGATGCGCTGTTCGCCGCCGGTGCGGATGAACAGATCCACCGGTGGTAGCTCGGCGAGGCAGAAGAAACGCGCGATGGATTTTTCGTCCAGCGATTCGGCGGCGATTTCGCCGCGTTGCGCGGCAAGCACGGCCTGCTTCGCGGCGTTGGCAATGTCCCAGCGCCCGCCGTAGTTCACGGCCACGTTCAGCGCGAGCTTGGCGTTGCCACGGGTTTTTTCCATCGCTGCGAGCATGCGTTCGTGCAGTGCCGGCGCGAAAGCGGACAAATCGCCGATGAAGGCGATGCGCACGCCATGGCCATGCAGTTCGTCGACTTCGCGGTCGAGCGCCTTGAGGAACAACTCCATCAGCGCGCCGACTTCCTCGCGCGGGCGCCGCCAGTTCTCGCTGGAAAACGCGAACAGGGTCAGCGCTTCGATGCCGTGGCGCAGGCAGAACTCGATAGCCGTGCGTACCGATTTCTGACCGGCATGATGGCCGAAACTGCGCGGGCGGTGCCGCGCCTTCGCCCAGCGCCCATTGCCGTCCATGACGATCGCGATGTGGCGCGGAACGGCCGATGTGGAAATTTCCACATTTCCCGTCGATGGCGCGGACTCGGAAATATTCAGGCTGCCTTCCACGGCGCGCGGCTCACAGCGCCATCAATTCGTCTTCCTTCGTCTTGACCACCGCGTCGACATCCTTGATCGACTTGTCGGTGAGTTTTTGCATCTCGTCCTCGGCGCGGCGTTCCTCGTCTTCGGTGATCGCCTTGTCCTTGAGCAATTCCTTGACCTGGTGCAAGGCATCGCGGCGGATGTTGCGGATCGCGATCTTGGCGTTTTCGCCTTCGTGCGAAACGTGCTTGGCCAGCTCCTTGCGCCGCTCGGCGGTCAGCGCCGGCATGTTCAGACGGATCGTGGTGCCGGCGGTGGTTGGGGTAAGGCCAAGGTCGGAGGCGAGGATGGCTTTTTCAACCGGCTGTACCATGGTCTTCTCCCACGGCGTGATGGTGAGCGAACGCGCATCGGAAACGACGACATTGGCGACCTGCGTGAGCGGTACATCAGAGCCGTAATAATTGACCTTCAGATGTTCGACCAGCGCCGTGCTGGCGCGGCCGGTGCGTATGCGCTGCAGCTCGTGTCGCAGCGCCTCCACGCTCTTGGCCATGCGTTGCTGGGCGTCCTGTTTGATGTTGGCAAGCATACGCGACTCCGCGATTCATTCCGAATGCCGTGGAGTATAGCAGCGCGGCTGCGTGCCTCAATTTGGGTCAATTGGCGTTGGAATTGCCGCCGGCTGGTAATTCGCGTCGATCGCTGCATGCTGCGGCTTCCAGCCAGACCGGCGGGTGAACGCGCTCCAGAAACGGCGCAGCGCATGCCACTGCATCGCGATTACCCCGCGGCCGTTGTCGGCATCGACGATTGGATCGTCGACGCCGTTTTGCCGCGCCGGTTCGCCGTACAGCGCCGTACCGAACATGTTGTCCCACACAGCCAAGACCTGGCCGTAGTTGCAGTTGTGCAGGTTAGGCCGAGCCGGATCCGCTGTCATGTGGTGCAGGCGATGGAAGCGTGGGGTGACGACGATGCGCTCGAGAATCCTGCCGAAGCCGAGGCGTGTGTTCGCGTGCGCAAGGTACTGCACGAGTTCAGTCAGCAACACCAGCACGGCAAATTGCCCGGCATCCACGCCCATCAGCAAGCCCACGGTGGCGAGCAGGCACGACTCCAGTACGACGTCGAGCCAGCTCACGCGCGCATTCGTCCAGCAATTCACCTGGCGCTGGCTGTGGTGCATGTTGTGCAGTGCCCACCACCACGGGATGGCGTGCTGGGCGCGGTGCATCCAGTAGTACGCCAGGTCGTTGGCGAGGTAGAAGAGTCCGAACGCGAGGTAGGGATGCTCCTGGATGCGCGGGAAGAAATGCAGCAGTCCGTCGAACGGCAGGCCGACCCGCGCCAGCGCATCGCTGAACAGGTTCGCGAACGGCGACAGCACGAAGAAGGCGATCAGCGGATTCAGGCCGAGCAACAGCAGCAAGCGTGTAAGCGCCAGTCGACCTTGGTCAGCTGGCGGTCTTTCCAGTCTTCCGCCGGCGCCAGCGTTTCCAGCGGGCGAAACACGCAGGCGATGATCGCGATTTGAACCGAAGCGATAAGCAATGCGGCGGCAATGTCTTCGGGCTCGCCGATCAGGTTGCCGAGATGCAGGAACGCCAATGCCGGCTCGACCGCATGCGCGGAAAACCAGTCCACCGCCAGCCACCACCACTGCGCCAGGACATCGAACATGCTGCGTGCCGCGGCCCCTCCTCGAAAACCCGTCGGCGCGCAGCCGTAGTCAGAAACTGCGCGTCAGACGGGCTTCGAGAGCATACTTGAAGTCGTACACCGAATCGCCCCAGAACTCGCGCTGGATATTGCCGATGCGGTGTAGCGGTCGCCGATGCCGTAGTCGAAGCCGAGGCCGTAGGCGTGGTAGTCGTGCTGGGTCAGGCGCTGCCGTTCGTACCAGAACTCGGGCAACGGCACGGTGGCGGCCAAGATCGGCCCTCGCGCCAAATCCCGCGCGGCCGGTCACGAAGCCGCGCACCGAGAACTTCTCGTTGACGAACCAGCCCAGTTCGCCGTCGAAGCGCTGGTAGCCGGTATCGACGCCAAGCACATGCTGGCTGAACGCGTAGCCGTAGCCGAGCTTGTAGTAGAAATTGGTGAAGTCGAACTGGTGCGACCAGCGTCACATCCAGCAGCAACTGGCGCAGATCCTGTCCCACTACCGCGTTGCCGTAGGTTGGATAGTCGTGGGTCGGGATGTACGCCGTGGCCGACGGCGTGATGTAGTAGTTGCCGATGTTGGCGTGCCAGGCCACGCCGAGGTTCCAGTCCTGCCAGGCGCCGTGGTAGTTGCCGTCGTCGAGGAAGGGCGATTCCGGGGTGCGGGTTGGCCAGTGGCGGCTGGCCAGCGCATTGCGGCGGCGCGAGGGTCGGGCAGTTCGGGAACGGGCCGCCCGGACGGCCGGTGAAATAGCGCACGCCGCCGTAGATCGTCCAGTCGTCGCTGACGTTGTAGCTGGCGTCGAGGCCAGTGCCCAGCATGTGCACGGCGCCGACCGGCAGCTTGAGGTTGGAGCGCAACCAGAAGCCATTGATGGCGGTATCGAAGAAGGCGATCGAAACACTGCCGTGGCCCGCGGGGCTGTCGCCGGCATTTCCACTCGATGGCGCGGTCGGTTGCACTTGGGCCGAGGCGGGTATCGCCAACGTCGCGCCGGCGAGGCTCAGGATCAAAGCCGATGCTGCGATCCGAACACGCATATCCGTTTTCCTTTTTTCTTGTCGTACAAACCCCGCCCTCGCGCAGCGCGGAGATTGTTTCCACCTGGCGACGGCGCGGCGCTTACGTGCCGCGCGACTTCATCGTTTCCTCGATGGTCTTGAGGAACTGGTTGAGGTTCGCGTTTTCGTTCAGTGCCAGCGGAAACTGCTTGCGCACCGATCCTTCGTCGCCGTTCGGAAACACCGGAATCAGCGCCGGCTCGTGTGCGATATTCGCAAGCTGCGGCTGGATCGCGGCAAGGTCGCCGGCATAGGTGATGATCACGTCGTAGTGGCGTCGTAGCCAGCGCCTTGCCGAGCGCGTCGGGTGTATTCACGACGGTGACGGTGTGACCGGCCTTTTGCAGATTTTCGTCGAACAGCTGCATGTCGTTGGTTACCGCATGCCGCTGGGCTGCCGTTGTGCCGGAGTAAAGCAGGATCTGCGCCGGATGGCGCGTGATGAAGGCGTGGTAGCGCAGCGCGCCGCCCATGCGGTACATCACTTCGCCGCAGGCCTGCGCATCGGATGAGGTAATGGCGACGGCCAGCAACAAGGCGGTGGTCGTCAACGCGGTGGTGGTTGCTTGTTTCATGTTTCTCACGGCGATTCTCCGTTGGTGGACGAATGCTGCTCTCCATCCATGGGCTTGGCATCCCTGCCTGGTTCCAGAGGCTCCTTTACCGATTCGTGATTTCGCGCCTGAAATTACAGGCTCCGCGGTGATCGCGAAGAAAACCGGCGTGCTCCATGCCCTCGGGACAGTTTCCAGATCGAGCGTCGAGACGATTTTCTGCGGATGCGGGTTGGGCAAGCGCGGGTCGTTGAACATGAACTGCCGCATCAGGCCGAGCGTTCGGCCGGGATCGCTCATGATCCATCCGACCGGGGTCGGCCGGTCGGTATTGGTCCAGCCTTTCACCTCGCGCTGGGTGCGCAGTGGCAGCACCGCCTCGACTGCCGTCGCGGTAATGCAGGCGCACGTTGGCATAAATGCGTTCGCGCGGTTCGGGCACGCTTTCCGGAGCGAACAGCAGCACATGAAACGCGGCGATGGGTTGTGCTGGCACGCGCAGGCCGCTTACCTGCTGGCTTGGGGCGTAACGGTACTGCGCGCCGACCATCTGGCCCCCGCCGTCCTGCCGCATTTCCAGCGCGCCGCGCCAGTCGTAGTCGATGCCGTCGAGACGCATCAAGCCGAATGGCATGTCGCTGAAGACCGGGATCACCGAATTCATCACATTGATCTCCGACTTTGGCGCCCGGTTGTAGACATCGCCGAGGTCGATCTGCAGCGGCCCTGCCGCGGGATCGCGAGCCGGAATCGGATTCGAGCCCAGCCAGCGGGCCACTGGGGGTTGCGGGCGTGATTCCGGCGCCGGTGGCGGGCCGGGATCGCGCGCGCGCAGGCGGGCCGCGTTCGTTCGCATCTGCCATGCGCAAAACGCGCGGCCCCGCGTCGCTTGGTGCGAGCAAGTCGTGCATCGGCATGCAATTGATCCAGGCTGCGATGGCTGATGGCCACGGGCCACAGGCGCCAGGTCGACGAAATGTTGGGAGTCTGCAAGGCGAGCAGGTGCCGGTCGTCGTCACTGAATGCCAGCATTCCTACGATGCCCATTTGCCCGGATAATGTTTGCAGCGGCGGTCCGAGTCGGGGTGAGATCCGCGGCGGCATATAGTTGTACGCTGCTGCCGAAGGCATGCGCGACGAGCTGGCCATCGTGACTGACCGCGAATGTCGTCGTCGCCTCGCCACCGCGTAGTCCGGTCACGGTGTGCTCGTCTGCCGCGCCGGATCAAGCACCAGGCGGTCGCGCCCGGCGAGCAGGGGTTTATCGCCGATTGCGGCAATGCCGATCGGATAAATGCCTGGCGCGTGACGCTTTTCGATGATCCTGCCCGTGTCCAAATCCCACAGCATCAGGTCCGCATTGTCGGCCTGAGTGTCGTCGATATTGCGGGTTACCATCCACAGGTGCCGGGAGTCGGCGGTGAACGCTGCGCCGATCACCGGTTGTGCGGGATCGTGCGGATAGGCGCAGAGCGATTTCAGCGTACGCGCATCGAACACTTGTGTTGCACCGTCGCTCGGTCCCGTCGCGAGCAGGTGCGAAGCGTCGGGCGAGAGCAGGAGCTGGCGCAGCGGAGCCTTGACCGCAACCTCGCCAGGATTCAGGCGCTTGCCGTTGGTCAGATCGTACAGTTTCAAGGCGTTCCTCGAAGCCCTTGGGTCCGTTGTGATTGAAGCCAAATACGGCGAGCCGGCCATCGGCGCCGACGGTCATCGATTCCGGGGTGTCGTCAAGGGCGATCACGGGCAGTCGTGGCTGCAGCGTTGCGGCGTCGAGTACGTGCAGGCCGGTGCGCGCGACGGCAACCAGGGTCTTGCTGCCGGTCACCAGTTGAGCGAACACGATCGGCGGGGGCAATGGCAGCCACGCCGTGGCCGTACCTTGCGCCGTCGACAAGACGCGCAGGCGGTCGTAATCGACATCGACCACATGATCGCCGTCGGTGTACAGGCTTTCGGATGTGAGCAGGGGCGGCTATCGCTGGCAATACGACCGGCTTGGGCAATCGCCACAATCTGACCTCGCCATCCATGCTGGCGCTGGCGAGCAAGCCGGCGCGTGGCGCTGCGGACAGCCAGTAAGGGCCAGCGCGCGCGCCGCGCGGAGGGCTGGCGATCAGGTGCGCGGCTGCGCCCAGCATCGGGTCTTGCTGCGGCAGATGCCAGACTCGGGTGTCGCCAGCGCCGCCGGCGATCTGGCCGGAAAGCACGAGCAGGCGGCTGCGATGGTCGATGTCCACACGCGTAGCATCGAAATCTGCCTGCATTTGGCCGGATTGCAATTGCTCGCCGCTGGCGACGTCGTAGGCAAGCGCGCTGCCATCGCGGCGCGCGGCAGCCAGCCAGGCATCGTCCTCGCTGAAACTGAGCCAGTTCACCCGGCTGCCGAGCGGGCCGGGGATCTGGCGCACGGCAAGATCGTGCATGTCGATCAGGAAGATCTGGCCGTTGCTGGTGCCCGCAGCGAAGACTGCGCCATCGCTGCTGGCGGCCCAGGCGCTAAACGATTCGTGCTGAGGCAGAGGTACCGGTCGCGGCGCGTCCAGATGACGCGGATCGAATACGCGCAATTCGCTCATGTTGCGGCCAAATTGCACCGCATAACGCAGTTGGGAGTCGAGTATCCACAAGGAGCCGAGTATGTCCAGTTCGTGCGTCAACGCCGAAAGCGGGCGCCACGGTCCAGTTTGCCAAAGCTGGGTGCGGCCATGCGCATCGTGCAGCAGCGCATGGCGGCCGTCGGCGGCCCAGGTAATGTCGGCGAGGTCGGCGAACTGCGGCGGCGTCAGCACCTGCTTGTGGTCCAGATCCACAATCATGCCCGAGGTGCTCGGGCTGGGCAGGAACTCGAACCATTCGCCGGACACCATGAGAAGGTGATCGTCAATGAAACGCGGAAGGATCGGCACCTGGTTCGCATCCAGGTAGTTGAGCAGGTCCAAACGGCCGCGCTCGGTCAATGTGGCCGTGTCGTACCAGCGCACCGAGAGGTCGTTCAGCGTCACCGCAAGCAGGCTGCCATCCGGACTCAGTGCGGTCGCCATCGGATTGGCTTCGGGGATGATGAAGCGGTCGATCAGGGTGACGCCCTGGTTCTCGATCATGCCGATCTCGCGACGTTCGACATTCGCGGATTTGCCGGCCGCCTGCTTTTCTTCGATGTTGTCGATCAGCGGCGCCAGCGCTTCGAAGCCATTGCCGTCGCGCATCAGGCGCAGCGCCGTATCGCGGCGGCCATCCCAGAGGCGTTCGCTGGAGACGGCGGCATTCTTCGTGGCGAGCGCACGTTCGGCTTCCGCGCGCTGCGCGTTGGCGTTGGCGCGGCGCCATTGCGCTGTCGTCGTGACCAGGCCGATCAGCAGCGCCAGCAATGCCAGCAGGGCGGTCGCCACGATCTTCGGTTCGCGTTGCGCCCAGCGCGCGCTTCGCTGCAGCGAGTTGAGCGGGCGTGCCTTGACCATGTAGCCGTTCTGGAAACGGGTCAGGTCTTCGGCCAGATCCCGCGCGCTGGCATAGCGCTGCGCCGTATCGTAGGCCATGCATTTCAGGATGATCGCTTCGAGATCGCGCGGCAGTTGCGGTACATAGCGGCGCGGATTGCGCACCTGGCCTTCCACGACGAGTTTCAACGTCTCGTGCGGTGTCTTGCCCAAATACGGCGGCTGCCCGGTGACGAGTTCGTAGCCGATCGCGCCCAATCCCCAGATATCCGTGGCCGGCGTGATCTTCTGCGGCCCCGCGGTGGCCTGCTCCGGCGCCATGTAGCTCGGCGTGCCGGAGATCTCGTTGTTGTCCGCGACCAGGCATTGCTCGAGGCGGCGGGCGAGGCCGAAATCGGCGACATGCGCCGTGCCGTTGTCGTCGATCAGCACGTTCGCGGGTTTCAGGTCCAGGTGCAGCACGCCGAGCCGGTGTGCGTAGTCCACTGCCTCGGCGATGGTACGCAGCAGTTGCGCGGCGCGGCGCGGTTCGAGCTTGCCGTCGCGTTTGAGCAGCGCGGCCAGGCTGCCGCCGTGGACCAGGCGCATGCTGAAGTAATGCAGTTCGTCGACGTCGCCGACTTCGTAAATGGCGACGATGTTCGGATGCTGCATGCGCGCGGCGTTCTGCGCCTCGCGCCTGAACCGTTCGATGAAGTCGCGTGAAGCCCACGGCCCGGCGGCCAGCAGCTTTACGGCGACTTCGCGCTCGAGGCTGGTCTGCCTGGCGCGATAGACGACGCCCATGCCGCCTTCGCCGATCTTCTCGAGCAGTTCGTAATCGCCGAACTGGCGTTGCTGCGGGTCGGAAAGATCGACTTCCAGCGCCTCGGCCGACAGCAGCGCCAGCGGGCGGCCTTCGTCGCCGTCGAGTTCGACGGTCTGGTTGCCGAAGACCAGGTCGGCGATGCCGCCGGCATCCAGCACCATGCTCGACAGCGCATCGGACGCGACCACGCTGTGCAGGCTTTCCGGCCGGCTGCGCGCGTTCATTGTCGCTTGGGCGGATTGCGCAGCACGGAAAGCAGGGCCGCTTGTTCGGCGGCAAGATCGTCCGGCGATGCCACGGTATCGGCCAGCTCGCGTCCGGCCAGTTCGCGCAGGCGCTGGCGCAGGCGCTTCAACGCGATCGCAAGCGCCAGCGGGCGCATGCGCAGGCGTTGGGCGATGAGTTCGTATTCGCCCGGAACCGGTTCCTGCGAGAGGTAGGGCTGCAGGGCCTCGAACATCTCCCGGTGCCCGGCCTGGCGTGCCTCGGCCTTGATCTTGTTCAAGGCGCGTTCGAGCACTTGCAGGGCAAAACTGCGCTGGTAGGCCGCCTCGGGGCTTGGCGCACCGGCGTTGTCGCGCAGGTTGCGGTCTTCCAGGTCGGCCGGTGGCACGAGAAGTTCTGAATCCTTTTGCGGGATCGAGGCACGCCAGTCGCCGGCCAGGAAGTTGTTGAGTTCGGTGAGCAAGAACCGGCGAAAATGGCCGGGCGGCGGGCGCTGGTCCCCGGCGCCGAATCGATCCGTCAGCTGACGGACAAAGTTGCTCGTTATGTCCTGGGCGATGTCCGGCGTGTGTCCGCAACGGCGCACGTAGGCATACACCGGGTACCAGAAGCGCTGCGCGAGTTCGGCAAGCGCGCCGTGATCGTCGCCGGTCGCCTGCTGCATGACCACGGACCAGCGTGTATTGGCAAAACTGGCATGTGAAGCCTGCGACACACTCATCATCGGCATCTCCGGTTTGATGCCTGTGATTCGGGATTTTGCCCTACGGATTACACGGGAGCCAGTCTACTCCAGCGGATCGCGGCGCGTGCAGCGCCGCTCAACGGATACGGAACCCTGCCGGCGCATCGTCGTTTTCGCCGTAGCGGTTGTCGCGGACACGGCGCAATTGCCGTTCCAGCAGCAGTTCGTGCTCGCATTCGCGCCGCCAGTGCGCGCGGTCGGTCGACAGGGTCGGGGAGGCGAGGCCGATGCGTGCGGCTTCGGCGTGGCGGAACCGGCAGAATTCGGCGTAGTCGTCGAGTTCGACGCGCAGCGTATCCATCGCCGCGTCGACGAGGATGGCGGCATCGAGCTGGCCGACGACCGGCATGTCGCGCGCGATCAGGGCATGGTCGGTATCGTCCAGGTAGGCGACGATGGCGGTCATCACCGTTTCCAGAGCCGCCGGCGCCTGCCAATGTGCGTCCACCAGCGCGGCCCGGATTTCCGCGGCGCGGCGCATGCGGATGCGGATGAACGGCACGTCCAGGCGCTTGGCGGCTGCCCGCAGCACGCGGCGCGCGGCGCCGACGATCTGGTCGGCGGTGTACGGCGCATGGTCCGGGTTGACGTGCCGCAGGACGTCGTTGAATCGGCGCAGGTTGTCGGCGTCGAGGTGCAGGCGCGCGATTCCGGCAGTGAACATGCCGGAGCGTGTGGCATTCAGGTCGAGATCGGTTACGGAACGCTGCAAATCGACTGCGAACAGCATGGGGCTCTCCTCGTGGATGGGAGGCCGGCCCCTGAGCTTCCGGCGTACCGACAAGTTCCGGATTTGCCGTCGGGGATTACATCCTATGAATCATCATGGCGCCAGCAGATCGAACGATTTGCCCAGTTCACGCAATTCGCGATCCAGTTCCTCGTCGCCGGCCGAGGTTTCGGCCAACTGGTCGCGAATCAGTTCGCGCATGCGCTGGCGCAGCCGGTGCACGGCCACGGCAAGGGTATTGCGCCGCATGCCGAACCGGGCCGCCACGCGCTCGTAGTCCGCATCGTCGGGACGCTCGGCGATGAAGACGCTCAAGGCGTCGAACAACTCGGCCTTGCCGGCCGCCTTGGCCTCGTCGCGCAGCCTGCGCAGCGCGCCCTTGACCACGGTGTGGGCCCAGGAGCGGTGGAACGCGGATTCCGGCGTTTCCTGGTCCAGCAGGCCGGAGTCGCCGGCCAGGGAATCCAGCGAACGCACCTGGGCGTGGCCGCCGCGCTTGAGCGTCTTCTCCTGGTCCAGCACGTCGTCGAGGAAACGCTTGAGCGCGGTCAGCAGCAATCCGCGAAAGCGTCCGCGTTGCGGATCGGCCTTCAGGTAATAGCCCTGTTCGATGAAGCGGGCGAAAAACGCCTGGGTCAGGTCTTCGGCGGACTCTGCCGTGTAATGGTGGCCGCGGATGTAGGCATGCACGGGCGGACGGTAGGTGCGGCACAGCGATTCCAGCGCGACGCGAGCCTGGGCCGGGTCCTTGCCTGCATCGAGCACGAGGCTCCATCGTGTCGTCTGAAACCGGTCCATTCTGGCGCTCCGTACCTCGCGCATGCGCGATCCTGCCACAACGACCGCGCAGGCGCCTGTGCAAGCGTAGTTTCGGCAATGGGGAGGCAGAATTACACGAGCGCGAAAAAAGAAGCCGCGCGCGCGGGGCCGAACGTTGGAGTCGGACGGCGTTCGCCTGTCCTGTCCCGGATTCGCGGGCGGCGATCGCAGCCGCGCTGGAAATCAGCTGACCAGCGTGCCGATCGGCTCGCCGCGCATGATGCGCATCAAATCCCCTTCGCGGCGCATGTCGTAGATGCGTAGCGGAATCTTGTGATCGCGGCACAGGGCGATGGCAGTCGTATCCATCACGGCGAGCTTGCGTTCGATTACCTGGTCGTACGTGAGTTGCTCGAAACGCTGCGCGCTCTTGTCTTTTTTCGGGTCGGCGCTGTACACGCCGTCGACCTTGGTCGCCTTGAGCAGCAGGTTGGCGTCGATTTCGATGGCGCGCAACGCGGCGGCAGAATCCGTGGTGAAGAACGGGTTGCCGGTGCCGGCGGCGAAGATCGCGATGCGGCCTTTTTCCAGATGCCGGATCGCGCGGCGGCGGATGAAGTCCTCGCAGACTTCGTTGATCTTGATTGCGCTCATCACGCGCACCTTGGCGCCGAGTTTCTCCAGCGCGTCCTGCATCGCCAGCGCGTTGATCACGGTGGCGAGCATGCCCATGTGGTCGCCGGTGACGCGATCCATGCCGGCCGCGGCCAGGCCTTCGCCGCGAAAGATGTTGCCGCCGCCGATGACGATGCCGACTTCGGCACCAGCTTGCTGCACTTCCATCGTCTCGCGCGCCAGGCGGCCAATCACCTGCGGGTCGATGCCGTAATCGGCCTTGCCGAGCAGGGCTTCGCCGGAAAGCTTGAGCAGGATGCGTTTGTACTTGATCTTGGCGGGCATGCGCGGCTCCTGCGGATGGGCAAAACGCGCACATTGTAGCCGAGCCGCGGGACGTTATGCCGTCTCGTAAGCCGTCACCTTCTCGGGTTCCTGCAGGTCGAGCGACGCGGGCTTGTACGATTCGTTGAAGCGCATCGCACCTGCGCTTGCGAGGGTGAGGCAGGATGCCGATCGGGGAACCCGCCAGGACGCTCTATCACGCCGTCTCGTAAGCCATCACTTTCTCGGGTTCCTGCAGGAAATTGCCCTGCACAAAATTCACCCCGCACGAGAACAGGATCGACATGCTTGCCGCATCCTCGACGAACTCGGCGACGGTGAGCTTGCCGGCGTGGTGCGCCTGGTCGCACAGCTCCTTGATCTTTTCCTGGTGTTCCTTGTTCTTCGGCAGCTCGGCCATGAAGTTGCGGTCGAGCTTGAGATAGTTCGCGTCGACGTGTTTGAGCAACTGGAAGGAATTCAACCCCGAGCCGAATTGTTCAAGTGCGAATCCGCAATGGATCTGCTTGAGCCCGGTGACGAAAGCGCGCGCGGGCTTGAGGCTGGTGACGACCTTGCTTTCCGGCATCTCGAATACCAGCGCATCGCCGCGCAAGCGCGCGTTCTTCAATTGCTGCGCGATCCATGGCAGCAAAGTCTGGTCGTCCAGCGACTGCGGTGTGAGCTTGACGAAAAACGTCGTCTTGTGGCCGGCTTTCTCGCGCTCGGCCAGCGCCTTGATCGCAGTAGCGATGACCCAGCGGTCGATATGCGAGAGCAGGCCATTCTGCTCGGCAATGGGCATGAAAAAGGCCGGGCCGATCTCGCCCTTGGGGCCGTTCATGCGCAGCAGGATCTCGTAGAACTCGCCTTCCGCGCCGTGCAGGCTGATGATCGGCTGGTAGAACAGCACGAAGCCGTTGTTGGCGAGGGCGTCCTTGATCAAGGTCAGCCAGTGCTTGTTCTTCTCCTCGTCGGCCTTGTCCTTGGCTCCCGGATCGAACACGTTGACGCGGTTGCCGCCTTCGGTCTGTGCCGTGCGCAGCGCGGCACTGGCCTGCGTGAGCACGGCCTGGGCGTTGGCGTTCTTTTCGCCGATCAGCGTGCCGCCGATGCTGACGTTCGTGTTCACCGACTGTTTGCCGACCTCGAAGATGCGTTCTTCGAAGGCATGGCGCAGGGTTTCGCCGAGCTGGCGAACCTCGTCCGCCTTGCTGCCGGAGACGAGGACGCCGAACGCGTGTTCGCCGAAACGGCCGGCAATGTCGGCATCCTTCAGGTGTCGGCGCATGAGGTTGGCCATGTCGCCGAGCAGAAGATCCGCGTTGCCGAGGCCGACGGTGTCGAGCAAGGCCTTGAAGTTGTCCGGCTCGATCAGGATCAGGGCCTGGTCGTTGCGGCCCTTGGCGGCCTCGCCGATCATGCGCTCGAGCTCGCCGAGGCAATACTGGCGATTGTACAGATCGGTGACCAGGTCCTTGGAACGAAGAACATCTAGTTCTTTCGCCAACTCCGCGCTCATCGTCTGCTGGCGGAAGATGATCTGTTGGCAGGGTTCGCCCTCGTAACTGGCTTCGGCGAATTCCAGGGTCGCGTCGAACGTGCTGCCGTCCGCGCGCTGTGCTTTCAAATTGAGTTTTTGCGGCGGTTTCTCGCCCTTGGAAAGCTTCTTGAGCAGGGCCTTGAAGTCTTCGGCATCGTCCGGCGCGATCATGTCCAGGATCGACATGCCTTCGATATCCTCGAATTCCTCAAAGCCGAAGGTTTCGAGGTAAGCCTTGTTCGCGCGCACGTGCATGCCCTCGTGCACGTAGGCGATGGGGTCGCGCGAGGAATCCAGCAACGCCTCGCAGCGGCGTTCGGTTTCGCGCAGCGCCGTTTCCAGGCGGCGCACGCTGCGGCGCATCAGCAGGCCCTCGAATTCGCGGCGCACGATCGATTGCACGTGTTCGGCGCGGTTGCGCAAGCTCAAGGCGCGCGCGCCATCCGTAAAGGCATTGGCGACCGTATCCTCGTCGGCCTTGGCGGCAACGGCGATGATCGCGATGTCCTTGCCGGTGGCGTTCGCCGCGCCGGAGGCGGCCTTGAGCGTGACTCCGCGCGCGGCGAGATTGACCAGCAGCAGGTCCGGTGTCTGCGTGGCGAGTTGCGTGTTGAGTTCGTCGGTGTTGCCCGCGCGCGCCGGACGCACGGCGATGCCGCCGTTGCGCAGCATGCTGATCAATTGCTCGGCTTCCTCGACCGAATCCTCGATCAGGAGCAGCTTGATGACGTTTTCCTGTTTGCTCATCGCGCGCGATTCCGGTGCGGCTTAGGTTTTACTCGATTAGCGACGGCTTTTCCAGCGCCAACAGTCATAACGGGGTCTTCGCCGGTCCGCCCGCAATCTCGCGCACCAGCCGCGGCACCAGATAGCCGGATAGACGCCCGCGCAACCGCGTAACCAATTCATGGGCGCAATCGTCTTCGACCGCGAAATGCGCGGCGCCGGCGACGCGGTCGAGCTGGTGCAGGTAATAGGGCAACACGCCGGCTGCGAACAAACGCGCGGACAAATCCGCAAGCGCCTCGACGCTGTCGTTGACGCCGCGTAGCAGCACGGATTGATTGAGCAGGTTCGCGCCGGCATCGCGCAGGCGCGCGCAGGCGTCGACCACCGAATCGTCGATTTCGTTGGCGTGGTTGGCATGCAGCACGACGGCAACCGGCCAGGGCATGCGCCGCAGCCAGGCCAGCAGTTCAGTGTCGACACGCTCCGGCAGCACGACGGGCAGGCGCGTGTGGATGCGCAGGCGGCGCAGGTGCGGGATCGATGCAAGCGCAGCCGTGAGTTCCGCGAGCTTGGCCGTCGCCAGCGACAGGGGATCGCCGCCGGAAAGAATCACTTCCTCGATCGATGCGTCGCTGCGAATATGCTCGATGGCTTGCTGCCAGCGATTGGCCGCGGCGGTTTCCTGCGCGTAGGGAAAATGCCGGCGGAAACAATAGCGGCAGTTCACCGCGCAGGAACCGGTGGCGATGAGCAGGGCGCGGCCCGCGTATTTGTGCAGCACGCCGCCGGCCACGCGCGCGGCCATGTCGCCGACCGCGTCTGCGCCGAAGCCGTCTGCATCCAGCAGTTCGGCAGCCTGCGGCAGCACTTGCAACAACAACGGATCGGCCGGATCGCCACGGCGCATGCGTGCGGCGAATCCGCGCGGCACGCGCACCGCGAAGCCGGTTTCGCGCGCGGGCAGCAGAGCGCCGGCCAGATGCCCAAGATCGAGCATTTCAAGCAGTCTGCGCGGATCGGTGATGGCCTCGCGCCACAGCCGTTGCCAATAGCGGGGCTGCTGCGCGGGCAGGGGGCTTGCGGTTATCATTGGCGGCCGAATTTCCCGAATTTCCTTATTTTAGCCGCATTCCCCCCCGCGGCCCCTGACATTTAACGGAGTTTTACCCATGGCTTACGGCATGAACGACGTCAAGAACGGCATGAAGATCATCGTGGACGGCTATCCGTGCACGATCGTCGACACCGAGTACGTCAAGCCCGGCAAGGGCCAGGCCTTCACTCGCGTCAAGTACCGCAACCTCAAGACCGGCCGCACCACGGAATTGACCATGAAATCCACCGACTCGCTGGAAGCGGCCGATGTCATGGACCAGGACATGGAATACCTCTACAGCGACGGCGAGTTCTGGCACTTCATGCATCCGGAAACGCACGAGCAGATCGCCGCCGACAAGAACGCGATGGCCGATGCGCAGAAGTGGCTCAAGGGCAACGAGGAATGCATCGTCACATTGTGGAACGGCTCGCCGCTGACCGTGGCGCCGCCGAACTTCGTGGAACTCGTCATCGCCGAGACCGATCCGGGCGTCAAGGGCGACACCGCCGGCACCGGCGGCAAACCGGCGACCTTGGAAACCGGCGCCGTGGTGCGCGTGCCGCTGTTCGTGCCGCAGGGCGAAAAAATCAAGGTGGATACGCGCACCGGTGAATATGTGGGGCGGGTAAAGTAAGTCCGGATGCAAGCCGTCGACCAGGTCCTCGAAGCGCGCTGGGTTATCCCGGTAGAGCCGCACGGCGCGGTGCTGGAAGATCACGCCGTGGCGCTTGCCGGTGATGCCATCGTGGAAGTGCTGCCGATCGCGGCGTCGCGCGCAAAGTATGCGAATCTCGAACGCACGAGCTTGCCGGAACACGCGCTGATTCCCGGCCTGGTCAACGCGCACACGCACAATGCCATGAGCCTGATGCGCGGGCTGGCGGACGACCTGCCGCTGATGACCTGGCTGCAACAGCACGTCTGGCCGGCGGAAGCGCGCGTCATGGGGCCCGAGTTCGTGCGCGATGGCGTGGAACTCGCCATCGCCGAGATGTTGCGCGGCGGCACCACCTGCTGCAACGAAAATTATTTCTTTCCGGACGTGCAGGCGGCGACCTACCTGCGCCACGGTTTTCGCGCCGTGGTCGGCCTGCCGTTCATCGAATTCCCGAGCGCCTGGGCGAAGAGCCGCGACGAGTATTTCGACAAGAACCTTGCCGTGCACGACGAATTCAAGGGCGAGAAACTGGTTTCGACGTCATTGGCGCCGCACGCGCCCTACACCGTGGCGGACGAGAGCTTCGCGCGCATCCGCGTGCTTTCGGACCAGCTCGACATTCCCGTGCACCTGCATCTGCATGAAACCGCGCAGGAAATCGAGGACTCGCGCAAGCAGCACGGGCAGCGCCCGTTCGCGCGCCTGCAAGCGCTGGGCCTGGTCGACGAACGCCTGATCGCGGTGCACATGACGCAGCTCACCGATGCGGAAATCGCCGCCTGCGCCCAGCATGGCGTGTCGGTCGCGCATTGCCCGGAATCCAACCTCAAGCTGGCCAGCGGATTCTGCCCTGCGGATAAACTGCGCCGCGCCGGCGTCAATCTCGCGATCGGCACCGACGGCTGCGCCTCGAACAACGACCTCGACATGTTCGGCGAAACGCGCACGGCGGCGCTGCTTGCGAAGGGTATCGCGAACGACGCCAGCGCGTTCGACGCGGCCTACGCGCTGCAGGCTGCCACGCTCAATGGCGCACGCGCGCTGGGGCTTGCCGAGCGCATCGGATCGATCGCTCCCGGCAAGCAGGCCGACCTGGCTGCGGTGCGCCTGGACGCCCTGGAAACGCAGCCGGTGTACAACGTGATTTCGCAACTCGTCTACGCGACCGGCCGCCACCAGGTCAGCGACGTCTGGATCGCCGGTACGCGCAAAGTGGAAAATGGCGCATTGTGCACCATCGACACGGCTGCGCTGTACGCCAAGGCGCAGGCCTGGCGCGCGCGGATTGGGCCGTGAGATGAACGCCGTCAACGTCAGTGCCGTCGAGACCGCCAAGTTTGATCGTCTGGCAGCCAGGTGGTGGGACAAGGACGGCGAATCGCGGCCGCTGCACGACCTCAATCCCGCACGCCTGAACTACATTGCAGGACGCGTCGCGCTCAAGGGCGCGCGCGTGCTTGACGTCGGCTGCGGCGGCGGCATTCTTTCCGAGGCGCTGGCGAGTGCCGGAGCGAATGTCACCGGCATCGATCTCGCTCCGCGCGTGCTCGAAGTCGCGCGTTTGCATCTGCACGAATCGGGCGTGCGGGTCGAATACCGGGAAATCGCCGTCGAGGCGCTGGCGGCCGAAATGTCGGGCGCGTTCGGTGCGGTGACGTGCATGGAATTGCTCGAGCACGTGCCTGATCCGGGCAGCGTCATCCAGGCGTGTGCAGCATTGCTCAGGCCCGGTGGCCGACTGTTCCTGTCCACGCTCAATCGCACGCCGTTGGCATTCGGCGCGGCGATCGCCGGCGCCGAGTACGCGCTGAACCTGCTGCCGCGCGGCACGCATCACTACGCGCAATTCATCCGCCCGTCCGAATTGGCCGCTACGCTGCGCGAACACGGATTGGAACTCGAAGATCTGAGCGGGCTTGCCTACAATCCGTTCACGCGCCGCGCCGCGATCGTGAAAAGTACACAAGTAAACTATCTGGCCTGCGCGCGGAAGCCGGCGTGACGCGGCGATCGGCTCCCGCAGCGGTTTTTTTCGACCTCGACGGCACCCTGGTCGATTCCGCCCCCGACATGGTCGAGGCCATGCGACGCCTGCGCCTGGAAGAGGGCGAGTCGCCGGACGGCGCCGAATCGATAGGCGCGGTGGTTTCCAAGGGCGGTCGCGCCATGATCCGGCGCGGGTTTCCCGCGGCGGACGAGGCGCGCGTCGAAGTCCTGCTGCCACGATTCCTCGATTTCTACGCCGAGGCCATCGCCACGCATTCGGCGTTGTTTCCAGGCATGGACGCGGTACTCGACGACCTGGAGATGCGCGGCACGCATTGGGGCATCGTCACCAACAAGCCCGGCACATTGGCACGTGCGCTGCTCGCAGCGCTGCGCCTGGACGCGCGCTGCGCGGCATTGGTGACAGGCGACTGCCTGCCGCTGAAGAAACCCGATCCGGCACCGATCCTGCGCGCTTGCGAAATTGTCGGCGTAGCTGCGGCGCGTTGCATCTATGTCGGCGACGATTTGCGCGACATCGAGGCTGGCCATCGCGCCGGCATGCGCACGATCGCGGCCGGCTGGGGGTACCTCGATGGCGAGGATCCGCGCAGCTGGGGTGCGGACTGCGTGGTCGATTCGCCTGCGCAACTTCTTCCTGCCTTTGCGTTGGACTGAGCCATGGCCGACGCATCCGGCACTTTCGCGGGTTTCGAGCAGAAATGGCTGGCGGCCAATCCCGAGAACGCCATCGTTGCAGTGTTCCTGTCATCGCCGCAGCGCAGGCTTGCCGGCGCGTTCGGTACGCTGATCCATGAATTGTCGTCTGCCGCATTCCACATCCGCGAACCGCAGGTCGCGGCGACGAAACTCGCGTGGTGGCGGCAGGAACTGGCCGACGCCGCGTTCGGAAAGCCCGGTCATCCGGTCACGCAAACCTTGTTCGATTGCGCCGGCGTGCGCGAATCCGATCCGGCGCTGTGGCCGGCTCTGGCCGACGGCGCGCTGGCCCAGCTCGATGCGCCCGGTGCCGGCACGCTTGCCGCCCTGATCGAACAGCTCGATCCGTTTTTCGGTGCGATTGCGCGCGCGGAAAACGCGCTGTTTTGCACGGGTGAATGCAACATCGAGGCCGATGCTGCATTGTGGACATTGTCGCATTTGCTGCGCGCAATGGCGTATCTCGCCGATGGCGACGCGCACCTGCCGCTGCCGCTCGGTCTGCTGGCACGCCACGAGTTGACGCGCGCGGAACTTTCCTACGAATCGCCGCAGCGGAACATGCTGATCAAGGATTTCCTCGACGAACTGGTGCTCGAAGGCAACGGTGCGCTGGGCGTGAGTGCGGTGCGCTCGCTGCCACTGCGCGTGCGCGCGGCGCTCGACCGCCGGCGCATCGAGTCTGCCTTGCGCGTCATCGATCCGCTGCGTTGGTTGAGCATGCATCCGCATGTGGGTCGCTGGCACACGCTGTGGACGACGTGGCATGAGGCTCGTGCCGCAAGGCGGACGCAGGCTGGCATGCGCTAAAATCCGGCGTTTCCGTTTCAGTCACGATCGCATGCACTCGAATTCGATTCATTCCCTGCCCGACGTCGCCAGCGACGCACAAACCGATGCTGCCGGCGCACTGGATTGGGTCGGCATGGAGAATATCGCCTTGCCGATACGCCTGATCGGCGAGGATGGCGTCGCCGTGCAATCGGCGGCGCGGGTGTCGGCGTTCGTTGATCTTGCCGATCCTGCCACGCGCGGCATCCACATGTCGCGGCTGTACCTGCTGTTGGATCGTGCACTGAGCGCCGAACCGCTGACGCCCGCTGCGCTGCGACGGTTGCTGCACGATTTCCTCGCTTCGCACGCGGGTCTGTCCGACCGCGCGATGTTGCGCATCGCCTTCGAGCAGCTGTTGCGGCGCCCGGCGCTGGTGAGCGACAACTGCGGCTGGAAGGCGTATCCGGTCGAAATCTCCGCGACGCTGGTGCCGGGACATTTTGCGCTGGAATTGCAGGTGGATGTGCAGTATTCGAGCACCTGTCCAGCCTCCGCCGCGTTGGCGCGGCAAGTGATCCAGAGCCGTTTCGCGGAGGACTTTGCCCGCGGCAAGGCATTGGATCATATGGCCGTGGAACGCTGGCTCGACAGCGAACAGGGCATCTGCGCTACGCCGCACAGCCAGCGCAGCACCGCGCGGGTGCGCGTGCGGCTGGCGCCGGGATTCGACCTGCCCATCGTCGAACTCGTCGACGCAATGGAAATTGCGCTTGCCACGCCGGTGCAGACCGCGGTCAAGCGCGAGGACGAACAGGCGTTCGCGCGGTTGAACGGCGAGAATGCGATGTTTTGCGAAGACGCCGCGCGGCGTATCCGCGGCGCATTGGATGGGGACGAGCGCATCGCGGATTTCCATATCCGCGTCGCGCACCACGAGAGCCTGCACGCCCACGATGCGGTGGCGGTGGTCACGAAGCGCGTGGTGAACGGTTTTCAATCCTGAGGCTTGGGCAATAGCGCCGGATCCAGCCGCACGTCGAACCAGTTGAATCCCCAGTGAACGTGCGGGCCGGTGGCGCGTCCGGTCATGCCGGCGAGACCGATCACCTGGCCGCGTTTCACGCGCTCGCCAACCTTCACGTCGACGCGGCTCATGTGCAGGAACGAGGAATCCAGTCCGTAGCCATGGTCGATCAGCACGGTGCCGCCGGTTAGGAACAGATCCTTGGCAGCAAAACTGACGACACCCGCCGCCGGGGCATGGATCGGCGTTCCGGCCGGCACGGCCATGTCCAAGCCCATATGCGGCGCTTTCGGCACGCCGTTGTCGATGCGTTGGCTGCCGTAGACGCCGCTTATGCGCGCGCCTTGCACCGGCAGTGCGAAACCGTGCAGGAAATCCTCGCGCGCGTCGTCGCGCGTGCGTGCGGCCTGCACGGCGGACTGTTCGCGCTCTATGCGCGCGAGAATCTCCGGGCTTGGCGTAACCGTCTGCTGCGGCAAGCCGTTGACGCGCTCGGTCGGATAGCTGCGCTGTTCAACATCGAACTTCATCGTCTGTGGCTGGCGGTCGGCACCGCGTACCGTCAATTCGGCCAGCGGCGCCGCGTCCCGCGAAAGCCCGAACACGAACGTGCCATCGGCACCGATACGAACTGCGTGGCCCTCAAATTCGATCTGCGTTCCCGGCGGTGCATGGCCGATCACGAGCTGGCCTTGTTCGATGCGATCGGGAAGGCGAATTTCGGCTGCGACCACAGGTAGCGAGGCAGCAAGCGCGAGAAAACACAGAATACCTCACCGCGAAAACTCCAGGCGTTGCCCACGCGATGCGTCGTCGAGCTTGCCTGCATCCCAAACCAGATTTCCGTTCACCCACGTCGCTGCGATGGACGAACGGAACGTGTCAGCTTCGAACGGAGACCAGCCGCATTTGGAAACCACGTCGCTGGATTTCACCGTCTGCGGCGAGTCGAGATCGATCAGGGCGAGGTCGGCGAAATAGCCCTCGCGCAGGAAGCCGCGTTCCTTGATTGCGAACAACGTCGCCGGAGCGTGCGCGGTCGTCTCGACCAGTCGTTCGAGCGTCAGCCTGTCGTCAAATACATGCTCCAACGCCGATTGCATTGCGAACTGGATAAGCGGGATTCCGGACGGGCAGCACGTGTAGGGTTGTGCCTTTTCGTCGAGCAAATGGGGTGCGTGGTCGGTGGCGAGGATGTCCAGGCGCGTGTCCGCCAGCGCGTGCATCAGGGCGTCGCGGTCGGAAGCGGCCTTGATCGACGGATTGCACTTGATGCGGCCACCGAGACGTTCGTAATCTGCGTCGGTGTAGCGCAGGAAATGCACGCAGGTTTCGGCGGTGATGCGCTTGCCGGCGATAGGGCCGGCCTCGAACAGCGCCAGTTCGTCCGCGGTGGAAACGTGCAACACATGCAGGCGCGTGCCATGGCGGCGCGCGGTTTCGACCGCCCATTTTGTCGAGTCGAAACAAGCCTGACGCGAACGGATATCGGCGTGCATCCGCATTGGAATGTCGTCGCCGTACTGCGCCTTGGCGCGGTCGATGTTGGCGTGGACGATGCGGTCGTCCTCGCAATGCACTGCGACGAGAACGGGCGAATCGCGGAACACGCCGTCCAGCGTCGCCGGATCGCTCACGCACAGATTGCCGGTCGACTCGCACAGGAACACCTTCACGCCTGGCACGGTGCGCGGATCGAGCGCGCGGATTGCATCCAGGTTGTCGTTGCTGGCGCCGAAATAGAACGCGTAATTGGCGAGCGATGTGCGCGACGCGATGGCGTATTTGTCTCCCAGCAGCGCGTGCGTCAGCGTCGGTGGATTCGTGTTCGGCATCTCGATGAAGCTGGTCACGCCGCCGGCCACCGCCGCGCGCGATTCGGAAGCGATATCGGCCTTGGCCGTGTAGCCGGGCTCGCGGAAATGCACGTGGTCGTCGATCATGCCGGGCATGAGCAGGCGCCCGCGCGCGTCGAACACGCGTTCGCCGGGTTGGGCCGAAAGCGCGGGCGCGATGGCATCGATGCGGTCGCCGCGCACGCGCAAATCCGCGGCAAAGCGCCGGCCTTCGTTGACGATGTCGGCGTTGACGATCAGCCAGTCGCTCATTGCGATTCCTTGTCGGGCAAACGCCGCATCGTAAACCTTTCCGGCACCGGATCGAACCCGCCACGGCACAGCGGCTGGCAGCGCGCGATCCGCCACAGCGCGAGCAGGCCGCCGCGCAGCGCACCGAAGCGCGCCACCGCGACGCGGGCGTAATCCGAGCAGCTCGGGTGGAAACGGCAACGCGCGCCAAGCAGCGGACTGAGCAGGCGTTTGTAGGTGGCGAGCAGGAAAAGGACGAAGCGAGTCACGTAAAAGGTTGAAGCGAGGGGGCCATTAGGCTATAACACGCGACCGCTGAGGGACAATGTTGGTGAGAAACATGGCAAATTCCAAACACAAACCGGCCGCGAAGAAGACCGTGGCGAAGAAATCCGCCAAACCGGCAAAGAAGGCGGTGGCGAAAAAGCCGGCGCACAAACCAGCGCCGAAGGCCGTATCACGCAAACCGTCCAAGCCGGTCAAGCCGATCAAAAAGGTTGCGGCGAAAAGGCCCGCGCCCAAGCCGGTCAAATCAACCAGGAAAGCCACGCCGCACAAACCAGCGGCCGCTGCGAAGAAAGGAAAAATGTCAGTCGTTGCCGAAAAAGATACCGTTACCCGCGAAGACGGCCGTTATGCCCTGCCAAGCACCACGATCATCGACCTTCCGGCGAATTACCGGCCGAGTCCGCGCGAGGAATACATGGGCCCGAAGCAGCTCGCGTACTTCCGCGCCAAATTGCAGAAATGGCGCGAGGATCTGGTCGAGGAATCCAAGCAGACAATCGACAATCTGCGCGACGAAGTGCGCGATGTCGGCGACGAGGCCGAACGCGCCACGCGCGAGACCGAGAACTCTCTGGAATTGCGCACCCGTGATCGCTACCGCAAGCTGATCGCCAAGATCGACAAGGCGCTCAAGCGCATCGAGGAAGGCCGCTACGGTTTCTGCGAGGAAACCGATGAGGACATCGGCCTGGAACGCCTCGATGCGCGTCCTATAGCGACGCTCGTGTCTGGATGCGCAGGAGCGCTGGGAGCATCGGCAGAAGCAGATGGGCGATTGACCAGGGCAGGGCTTCCGTGCGGCTGCGCCGCCCGGGTCACCTTTCTTTGCTGGTGCAAAGAATGGTGACCGAAAGAAAGCACCTCAGAGCGGACCTGCCCATGGGAGGAACCGCACGCAGGCGCTGCGAGCGGATGCAATTTCCAAATTAAACTCGTCCGCTCGGACCTGGAAGGCATGCCCGACAACCCTGAGCGACCGAGTTCAAGACTGAAGCTGAACTCCCGCAACGCTGCCTTGGTGAGGCTCCTCCTGGGGTAATTTCGCTTTGAACGTGTTTCTTGGTGACTTCTTTGCACGAGCAAAGAAGTTACCCGGGCGACTGTACCGCCCGGAAGCTTTGTTTCAGATCGGCACGCGCCGAGCGCATTCCTTGATCGTCGCGAGCATCGACGCCAGCCCATTGCTGCGGGTCGGCGAAAGATGTTGCGCGAGGCCGATCGCTTCGATGAAGCGTGGCGGTGTGTCGAGGATTTCCTGAGCGGAACGCCCGGAGTACACGCGCAGCAACAGGGCGATCAAGCCAGAGACGATGGCCGAATCGCTGATCGCGCGGAATGTGAGCGCGCGCGCGTCGCCGTCCGCGACCAGCCAGACCTGCGATTGGCAGCCGGAAACCTTGTATTGCTCGGTCTTCAACTCTTCGGGGAACGGCGGCAGCTTGCGGCCGAGGTCGATCAGATACTGGTAGCGCTCGGTCCAGTCGCCGAAGAACGCGAATTCCTCGATGATGGCATCCTGCTCGGCCTGCGCCGACTCCACACGGGCGATGTCAGGCTGCGCATTCATCGGCCCTGATCCTTTTCCAGCGTGCGCCCTGCGGACCGTCCTCGATCACGATGCCTTTCGCAGCGAGCGTGTCACGGATGCGGTCGCTGGCGGCGAAATCGCGGCGCTTGCGCGCCTCGCTGCGTTCTGCCAGCAGGTTTTCGACCCAGGCGACATCGACGCTGTCCGTGGCGCCCTTGAACCAGGCTTCCGGATCGTTCTGCAGCAGGCCAAGGAACTTGCCGGCACCGAGCAACGTCGCTTTTGCTGCTTTCTTGTCTTGTGGAGTTGTGGATTTGCGCGCCTCGTCCGCGAGCCGCGCCAGTACCGCCAGCGCCTCGGGCGTGTTCAGGTCGTCGGTGAGCGTGGCGAGCAGCGCATCTGGCACGGGACTTGGGTTGGTCGATACATTGGCCAGGTCGCGCAAGGTCCCGTAGAGTCCGTCCAGCGTGCGCCGCGCCTGTTCCAGCGTCGTATCCGACCAGTCCAGCGGCTGGCGGTAATGCGCCTTCATCAGCATGTAGCGCAGCAATTCCGGCGGGTGTTGTTGCAGCAGTTCGTGCAGTTGCAGGGTATTGCCCAGCGACTTCGACATTTTTTTTCCGTCGAAAGTGAGCATGCCGTTGTGCAGCCAGAAGCGCGCAAAAAGTTTTCCGCCGTGCGCGCAGGTCGATTGCGCGACCTCGTTTTCGTGGTGCGGGAAAATCAGGTCGTTGCCGCCGGCGTGAATGTCGATGGTCTCGCCCAGGTGCGCCGCGCTCATTGCCGAGCATTCGATGTGCCAGCCCGGGCGGCCACGGCCCCAGGGACTGTCCCAGCCCGGCAAATCCGGCGTGGACGGCTTCCACAACACGAAATCGGCGGGATTCTTCTTGTACGGTGCCACGTCGATGCGCGCGCCGGCGATCATTTCGTCGGTGGAACGCCCCGAGAGCTGGCCGTAGTCCGCATACGAGGACACATCGAACAACACGTGGTCCTGCGCGGCATAGGCATGCCCGTGTGCAATCAGGGTTTCGCACATCGTGATGATTTGCGGAATGTGCGCGGTCGCGTAGGGCACGATGTCCGGCGCATCGACGCCGAGCTTGCCCATGTCCTCGTCGTAGGCGGCAGCGTAAGCGGCGCGTGATGACGTCGATGGCAACGCCGGACTCGGCCGCGGCCGTGTTGATCTTGTCGTCGACATCGGTGATGTTGCGCGCGTAGACGACATGCGCCGCGCCGTAAATCTGCCGCAACAAGCGCACCAGCAGGCCGAACACGACCGGTCCGCGCGCGTTGCCGATATGCACGTAGTTGTAGACGGTCGGGCCGCACAGGTACATGGTCACGCGGCGTGGGTCCGCGGGGGCGAAGTCCTCGACGCGGCGGGTGCGGGAATTGTGCAGGCGCAGTTGCATCGGCGGGCCGTTTATTGCGATGCGTCATTGTAGCGCAGGCACGCCGTTCGTTCAGGATCGCAAGGCCTGCGGACCGCGCCACGACGGGGTTTGCCTTAAGTCTCATTCAGCCTGAAAGTGCTTAAATTCAGCGCCGTCCGGCAGCAGAAGTTGGAGCGCTCCGGGCCCTCAGAGACTCGTGCGGCAGGATGCCCGAACCCCGTTTACCTGATGTTGCGAACGTGCCATGAGCCTGTTGCGTATTCTTCCATTCCTCTTTGCGGCGCTGCTTTCGGCGCAGGCGTTCGCGCAGACGTCGCCCGCGCCGCCGGTCGCCTCGGGCGAGGAAAACTCGCATTACGGATGGGCCGACGTGCTGCGCGTGGATCCGATCTACGCCGACGACGCGTCGAGCCCGCCGCCGCAACCTTGCTATGAGGAACAGGTCCCGGTCGATGCGCCTGCGGATTCCGAAGTGCAGAACAAGCGCGGCATTTTCACCGCGATCGGTGCGTTTGTCGGCGGAATCCTCGGCAACCAGTTCGGCAAGGGCAGTGGACGTGCGGCAGCGACCGTGGCTGGCGCCGTCGCCGGCGGCGTGGCCGGCAACAACATTGCCGCGGCGGGCGAGGAAAACGGCGATTCGCGGCCGCAGTACAAGACGGTGCGGCATTGTCCATCGGCCACCGCGAGCCGGCGCAAGATCGTCGCCTACGATGTCGAATATCGCTATCGTGGCGACGTCTACAGCTCGCGCCTGGCTTTCGATCCCGGCGACCGGCTGCGCGTGAAGGTGAGCGTCACACCATCGGAATAGCCGTCCAGACGTCTTTCCGAAACATGTTGCGCCGCAAAATGCGTTCGTGTTAACGTAATAACCATGAACTTCTTTGTTTCCATCGCCGATGTCCTGACCAGCGCCCGCATGGCCGCCGGCATGACCTCGCGCGCGCGCCGACCGGAGCCTTGCATTCCGGCCGGATAGCTGTCGCGCGGACATTTCATTGTCGCATCGACCCCAAAACCCGGCCTCGCGCCGGGTTTTTTTTGTCTTCGGATTCTCCGCGTTGAACAATGCGGCAACCGGTCACGTTGTCGCCGGTGACGGCGACTGCCGGCGTTCACGTCCGGACGATCCGCCATTTTCTTTCCACCCAGGACTGGTCTCGCGCCGAGCTCGATGGCTTGCTCGCGCAGGCCGCGGCATTCAAGCATTCCAAGGGCGGCACTGCAGCTTGCCGGCAAATCGATCGCGCTGCTGTTCTTCAATCCGTCGATGCGCACCCGCACCAGCTTCGAGCTGGGCGCGTTCCAGCTCGGCGGCCACGCGGTCGTGCTGCAGCCGGGCAAGGACGCCTGGCCGATCGAATTCGACGTCGGCACGGTCATGGACGGCGAGGCCGAGGAGCATGTCGCCGAGGTCGCGCGCGTGCTGTCGCGCTACGTGGATCTGATCGGCGTGCGCGCGTTCCCGAAATTCCAGGACTGGGCGGTCGACCGCGAGGATCGCGTGATCAAGGCGTTCGCGAAGTACGCGACGGTGCCGGTGATCAACATGGAGACGATCACGCATCCGATGCAGGAACTCGCGCATGTCCTCGCCCTGCAAGCAGCATTTCGGCACGGCCGATTTGCGTGGCAAGAAGTACGTGCTGACCTGGACCTATCACCCCAAGCCGCTCAATACCGCGGTTGCCAACTCCGCGTTGCAGATCGCCACGCGCTTCGGCATGGACGTGACCCTGCTGTGCCCGACGCCGGACTACGTGCTCGACGCGCGCTACATGGATTTCGCCAGGCGCAACGTCGCCGAGAACGGCGGCTCGCTGACCGTCAGCCACGAATCCGCAGAGCGCGTATCGCGGCGCGCACGTGGTCTACGCCAAGAGCTGGGGTGCGATGCCGTACTTCGGCCGCTGGGCGGACGAAAAACCGATCCGCGAGGCGCACCAGCACTTCATCGTCGACGAAGCGAAGATGGCGCTGACCGACCACGGCGTGTTCAGCCACTGCCTGCCGTTGCGCCGCAACGTCAAGGCCACCGATGCGGTGATGGATTCGCCGTGCTTGCATCGCGATCGACGAGGCCGAGAACCGCCTGCACGTGCAGAAGGCGGTGATGGCGGCGCTCGCCAACCAGTGACCCTGACGGAATCGTCCCATGAGCAAAGACATCGTCCTCGCGTTTTCCGGCGGCCTCGACACCAGTTTCTGCGTGCCGTATCTCAAGGAGCGCGGCTGGGCCGTGCACACGCTTGTTCGCCGACACCGGCGGCGTGGACGCCGAGGAACGCGCGTACATCGAGCAGCGCGCCAGGCAACTCGGCGTCGCCTCAGCACGTCACCATCGACGGCGGACCGGCGCATCTGGGAGCACTTCGTCAAGCCGTTCGTCTGGGCGGGCGAGGGCTACCAGGGCCAGTATCCGCTGCTGGTGTCGGATCGCTACCTGATCGTCGAGCGTCGCTCAAGCGCTGCGCCGAGCTCGGCATCGCGCGCGATCGCGCACGGCTGCACCGGCATGGGCAACGATCAGGTCCGCTTCGACCTCGCGGTGAAGGCGCAGGGCGACTACGAAATCGTCGCGCCGATCCGCGAAATCCAGAAGGAGCACACGCAGACGCGCGCCTACGAGCAGAAGTATCTCGAGGAGCGCGGCTTCGGCGTGCGCGCGAAACAAAGAGCCTACACGATCAACGAAAACCTGCTCGGCGTGACGATGTCCGGCGGCGAAATCGACGACTGGCAAGCGCCGGGCGAGGGTGCGCGCGGCTGGTGCAAGCCGCGCGCCGAATGGCCGTCCAAACCTCTGAGCGTGAAATTGACGTTCGTCGCCGGCGAGGCTGTCGCGCTCGACGGCGCGACGATCGCCGGCCACGAATTGCTGGCCAAACTCAACGCGCTGTTCGCGCGCCTACGGCGTCGGCCGCGGCACTCTACACCGGCGACACCACCATCGGCCTCAAGGGCCGCATCGTGTTCGAGGCGCCGGGCCTGATCGCGCTGCTCGCCGCGCACCGCGCGCTGGAAGAAGCCGTGCTGACCAAGCAGCAGAACCGCTTCAAGCCCGACGTGGCGCGCAAATGGGTGGAACTGGTCTACGAAGGATTCTTCCACGATCCGCTCAAGGCCGATCTCGAAGCGTTCCTCGCATCGAGCCAGCGCAGGTAGCGGGCGAGGTCATGCTCGAAACCCACGGCGGCAGCGTCAATGCCGTCGCGGTCGAAGTCGCCGCACACTCCTCAACGCGAAAGGCGCGACCTACGCGCAGTCGGCCGATTGGGGCGTGGTCGAGGCCGAAGGCTTCATCAAGCTGTTCGGCATGAGCTCGACGCTGTGGGCGCAGGTGAATCGGAAATGACGGCGCTTCTCGCCACCACGCTGCGGCATCTGCAGGCGCTGGTCGCCTTCGACACGCGCAATCCGCCGCGCGCGATCGGCGCGGACGGCATTTTCGATTACCTGCGCGCGAACCTGCCGGGTTTCGATTGCACGCTGACCGACCATGGCGCCGGCGCGGTGTCGCTGTTCGCCGTGCGCGGCAAGCCGAAGGTCCTGTTCAACGTGCACCTGGACACGGTGCCGGATTCGCCGCATTGGAGCGCGAATCCGCTTCGCGCTGCGCGTGACGAGCGAACGCGCCATCGGCCTCGGCGCCTGCGACATCAAGGGCGCTGCCGCTGCGCTGCTCGCCGCCGCGCAAGCCAGCGACGGCGATGCCGCCTTCCTGTTCACCACCGACGAGGAAGCGAACGACGCGCGCTGCATCGCGGCCTTCCTCGCGCAGAAAAAGCCGTTCGACGCCGTGATCGTGGCCGAGCCGACGAGGTGTGAAGCCGTGCTCGCGCATCGTGGCATCAGTTCGGTGCTGATGCGTTTTGCGGGGCGCGCCGGCCACGCTGCCGGTGAACAGACGGCGGGCGACAGCGCGGTGCATCAAGTCGTGCGCTGGGGCAGCCGTGCGCTCGATCACGTCGATTCGCTCATGCATGCGCGTTTCGGCGGCCTGACCGGACTGCGTTTCAACATTGGTCGCATCGACGGTGGCATCAAGGCGAACATGGTCGCGCCGGTGGCGGAACTGCGCTTCGGCTTTCGGCCGTTGCCGTCGATGGACGTCGATGGCCTGCTCGCGACCTTCCGCGGCTTCGCCGAAATCGAGCCGGCCGAGTTCAGCGAAATGTTTCGCGGCCCGGCGTTGCCGGCGGGCGACATCGCCGAAGCCGAAGCACGCCGCCTCGCTGCGCGCGACGTCGCCGACGCACTCGATATTCCTGTCGGCATTGCGGTCGATTTCTGGACCGAAGCTGCGCTGTTCTCGCAAGCCGGCTACACCGCACTGGTCTACGGTCCCGGCGACATCGTCCAGGCGCACAGCGCGGATGAATGGGTTGCGCTCGACCAATTGCAGCGATACGCCGAGAACATTTACCGGATCGTCGATCGTGGAATCGCATAAGCACACCCGCAAGACCATCGTGCGCCTGCTTTCGGCGATGGGCAGCGCGAAGGAAATCCAGGCCTACCTGAAACGCTTCTCGCAGCTCGACGCCAAGCGTTTCGCCGTGGTCAAGGTTGGCGGTGCGATACTGCGCGATGAGTTGGCCGATCTGGCCTCGTCGCTGACTTTCCTGCAGCAGGTCGGATTGACGCCGATCGTGATCCACGGCGCAGGCCCGCAGCTCGACGAGGAAATGTCCGCCGCGGGCATCGAGAAACAGACCGTAGGCGGACTGCGCGTGACCTCGCCGAAGGCGCTGGGCATCGTGCGCCGCGTATTTGTGCAGCAGAACCTGAAACTGGTGGAAGCGCTGCAGGCGATGGACTCCCGCGCCACCGCGATACCGTCGGGCGTTTTCATGGCCGGTTATCTCGACCGCGATGCCCTGGGACTGGTCGGCAAGGTGGTGCGCATCGATCTTGCACCGATCGAAGCCAGCTTGCGCGCGAATTCCATCCCGGTAATCGCCAGCCTCGGCGAAACCGACGAGGGCCAGTTGCTGAACATCAACGCCGATGTCGCCGCGAACGAACTCGTGCGCGTGCTGCAGCCGTACAAGATCGTGTTCCTCACCGGCACCGGCGGCCTGCTGGACGGCGCGGGCCGGGTGATCGATTCGATCAACCTGAGTACCGAGTACGAGCACTTGATGTCGCAGTCGTGGGTCAGCGGCGGCATGCGCCTGAAGATCGAACAGATCGCCGATTTGTTGAACGATCTTCCGCTCACGTCTTCGGTGTCGATCACGCGTCCCGCAGAACTCGCCAAGGAGCTGTTCACGCACAAGGGCTCGGGAACGCTGGTGCGGCGCGGCGAGAAAGTGCTGCGCTTCGCATCGTGGGATGGCGTCGATCGCGTGCGCCTGCGCACGCTGATCGAGTCGAGCTTCGGCCGCAAGCTGGTGACGGATTACTTCGAGCGCACGCAGCCGCTTCGCGTTTACGTGAGCGAAAACTACCGCGCCGCGATGATCTTGACGATGCAGGACGGCTTTCCGTACCTGGACAAGTTCGCCGTGCTCGACGACGCGCAGGGCGAGGGTCTGGGTCGCGCGGTGTGGCAGGTGATGCGCGAGGAGAATCCGCAGCTGTTCTGGCGTTCGCGCCACGGCAACGGCATCAATGCGTTCTATCACGAGCAAGCCGACGGCTGCGTCCGCCAGGAACGTTGGCGCGCGTTCTGGTACGGACTCGGCGCCGACTTCGACGCCATCGAGCGCTGCGTCGTGCATTGTGCGCAACGCGAACCGACCCTGGTGGACGCATGAACAAGCAACGCATCGGCATCGTCGGGGCAAGGGGTCACACCGGCGCGGAACTGATCCGCCTGATCGCGTCGCATCCGGCGCTGGAACTGGCTTTCGTTTCCTCGCGCGAACTCGACGGCCAGCGCGTCGGCGAGCACTGCGCTGTCTTCGCAGGCGATCTGCGCTACGAGAATCTCGACCCGGCGCGAGTGGCGGCAAAGCGTGCCGACGTGGTGATACTGGCGCTGCCCAATGGCAAGGCGGCGACCTACGTCCAAGCCATCGAGGCATCCGCGCCGCAAACCTTGATCGTCGATCTTTCCGCCGACTATCGCTTCGACAAGAGCTGGTACTACGGCCTGCCGGAATTGACGCGCGAGCATTGGCGCGGACAGCGCCGTATCAGCAATCCCGGTTGCTACGCCACGGCGATGCAGCTTTCCATCGCACCGATGAAGGGTCTGCTCGCCGCGCCGCCGGTGTGTTTCGGCGTCTCCGGTTATTCCGGCGCCGGCACCACGCCGTCGGACAAGAACGATCCCGACAAGCTGCGCGACAACCTGATGCCGTATGCGCTCACCGGCCATACGCACGAAAAGGAAGCCGGTTTCCAGCTCGGCCTGCCGGTGGAGTTCATGCCGCACGTGGCGCCGCATTTTCGCGGGCTCGACGGTCACGACGAACTTGTACCTGAATCGCGCCATGAAACGCGACGAAGTGATTGCGCTGTTCAATCGCGCCTACGACGGCGAGAAGTTGGTGCGCGTCGTCGACGAAGCGCCGTGGGTCAGCCGAATCGCGCACAGGCACCATGCCGAGATCGGCGGTTTCGCCATGTCGGCCGATGGCAGGCGCGTCGTCGTCGTCGCTACGCTGGACAACCTGCTCAAGGGTGCGGCGACGCAGGCGATGCAGAACCTCAACCTTGCATTGGGCTTCGACGAACTGACCGGGATTCCCCATGACTGAGCCGCTCTGGAACAAATCCGACACGCGCATCGACGCCAAAGTCATGCGCTTCCTTGCCGGCGACGATGTGTTGCTGGATCGCGAGTTTTTCCTCCACGACATCGCCGCCAGCAAGGCGCACGTGGAAGGCCTGACGAATATCGGCGTGGTCGCTGCTGACGAGGCCGCTGCCCTGAAGCGCGAACTGGCTGCGCTGGCGGAGGATTTCAAAAGCGGCGCCTTCGTGCTCGACGAGCGCTACGAGGACGGCCACTCCGCCATCGAAGCGCGTCTGACCGAACGCCTCGGCGACGCCGGCCGACGCGTGCACACCGGACGCAGCCGCAACGACCAGATCCTCGTCGCGACGCGGCTGTGGCTGAAGGAAAAGCTCGCGTTGCTGCAAACGCTTTGCCGCGCCATCGCGCAGGTCTGCCTGGATCGCGCCGCGCGGCGAATCGTTGCCGCTGCCCGGATACACGCATCTGCAGCGCGCAGTGGTGTCGTCCACGGCGATGTGGTTTGCCGGATTCGCGGAGGGATTCATCGACAACGCGGTGCGCGCGCGCGACACGCTGGCGTGGATCGACGCGAATCCGCTCGGCACCGCCGCCGGCTACGGCGTGAACCTGAGACTGGATCGCGAACACACGACCCGCGCGCTCGGCTTCGCGCGCCTGCAGGTGTCGCCGGTCTGCGCCCAGCTCTCGCGCGGCAAGTTCGAGATCGCCGTGCTGGAGGCCTTCGGCAGCGCCTTGCTCGACCTGCGTCGCCTCGCCTGGGACCTGTCGCTTGTTCACCACCGCCGAGTTCGGTTTCGTGAAGCTGCCGGCTGAGTACACCACCGGCTCATCGATCATGCCGAACAAGCGCAATCCCGACGTGGTGGAGTTGCTGCGCGCCAGCTATGCCTGCGTCGCCGCCGCGCGCACCGAGATCGAGCAGCTGCTGTCGCTGCCATCCGGTTATCAGCGCGATCTGCAATTCAGCAAGGGCAGCATCTTCCACGGCGTGCGCCACGGCCTGGCGGCGCTGGAACTGGTGCCGGACTTGTTGGCGCGGTTGCAGTGGAACGAAGCGACGATGCGCGCGGCGATCGAGCCGGCGATGTACGCCACCGACGTGGCCATCGAACTGGCCGCGGCCGGAGTGCCGTTCCGCAAGGCCTATCGCAAGGCCGCCGACGGCGCCGCGGGTGCGGGCGAGGGCAGGACGCCGGAGGCGAGTCTGGCCGCGCGCACGTCGCCGGGCGCAGCAGCAGACCTGCGGCTGGATGAACTGCGCAGCCGGCTTCGCTGTGCTTAACGAGTAAGCCAACCTTGTTTGCGCGCCGTGCAAACCGCGTACGGAAAAATCCACGACAGCGCGAAGATCGAATAGAACGAATAGCCGATGCCGTAGATGAAATCCCAGGAGCGTTCCGCGCGCAGGTAGTAGAGCATGTTGAACGCGGCGACCAGCAGCATCGCGCAGGCGAAGCGCAGCAGCATGTCGGGATGGTCGAACATCGTTGCCACGAGCAGGAACATCGCGGCGATGCCGACCGGATGGCGCGTGGTGGTGACCAGCGAATCGGCCAGCGCGATCGCACGCGCCCGACGCGGGCGCTTCCACACGATGCGGCCGAGGAAGCGCATTTCCTCGCGCACGTAGCTGCGATCCCAGCGCAGGAACATCTTGCACAGTTTCCTGTAGGCCACCGGCACGATGGTATGCACGACGCCTGCGCGCTGATAGACGCTGTCATAGCCGGCTTCGAGGATGTCGTTGGTCATCGCGCGGTCCTCGCCGAACGTGCAGCGCGCGCCGAGGAAGTCCTGGGCGACCCAACGCTCGAGCACGCGGCGCACGGCTGCCGTGCGGTAGGCGGCGAGCGCGCCCGGGCAGCAGTAAACGGTGCCGTAGGTGCTCTGCGCGGCGCGCAGAAAATCGAAGGACAGCACGAAGCGCACGTTGAGCATGCGCGGGATGATGCCGGCGGTGCGGTTGTAGACGCTGACCTTGCCGGCGACCGCGCCGACCTTCGGGATCGCGGAATGGGCCGGCCATGGCGAGCAGCGTGTCGGGATCGATCACGCTGTCGGAGTCGATCGTCACCATGACCTCGCCCTTGCCGCGGCGGAAGCCGGCTTCGAGCGCGGCGCGCTTGCCGCGGTTCTGCGCGAAGCGCAACGTCGTGACCAGGCCGGGGTAGCGTGCGCGGCGCGCTCAATGTGCGCCAGGTGTCGTCGCGTGCTGCCGTCGTCGATGACGAAGATTTCGAGCCGCTCGCGCGGATAACGCGCCGTGGCGACCGATTCGATCGAGCGCGCGACCATCTCGCCTTCGTTGTAGGCGGGGATGATCACGGTGAGCGTCGGCGCGTCTTCCATGGTCGCGATCGGAGGAATGCGGTAGCGGAACCACAGCAAGGTACGGTACAGCAGCATGAGCAGGCCCATGCCGGCCCAGAGCAGGCTCGGCCGCGCGACATAGCCGAGCCAGCCGTACTGGTGCGCGGAATGGATCAGGCCGTGGAATGCACGCAGATGCCACGTCGCCGCCACGACGACGACAAAACCGGCCAGTATGGCGATACGGTAGAACGCATCGCCCGGCTGCAGGTGATAGTCGGGTACCGCCGCAGGAGCCGGCAAGACTTGGGTATGCATTGGCAGTTGCTCGGCGCGACCGCTCGCGGGCGGGGTTGCGGTCGTCGTGGAATCCAGCGCGCGCAAAGATACCCGACAATCGCCGAATCCGGGTTAAACGGCGCTTAACGGAAACAGCGGTTGCACAGTGCCGCTGGCGCAGACTATCGTTGCCGCATGCAATCCAAGGCGCCCGGTTCTTGAGCGACACGCTGACGTTTACTTCGACGGATCGGGTTGCGATCGTCGCGCCGCACCCGGACGACGAGTCCATCGCCACGGGCGGCCTCATCCAGGCGGCGCGCGCAGCCGGTGCGGCGGTGCGCGTGATCGTGCTGACCGACGGCGACGCCAATGTCTGGCCGCAGCGCTGGATCGAGAAGCGCTGGCGCATCGACGCGGTCGCGCGCGCGCGCTGGGGCGCACGCCGGCGCGAGGAAGCGCGCGCCGCCATGCGCGTGCTCGGCCTGGAGGCGGATGCCGCGGTGTTTTTCGGCCTGCCGGACTTGGACTGACCGATCTGCTGATGCGTGCCGACCCGGCGGTACCGGCGGCGCTGCGCCAGGAGCTCGCCGCCTTCGCACCGACCTGTGTCGTGCTGCCGTCGCTGGGCGACCGCCATCCCGATCACAGCGCGGCGAATATCCTTGTTCGCCTGGCGTTGCTCGGCATCGACGCGAAGTTTCCGCGCCTGTTCGAATTCGCGGTGCACGGCGGGGTGGCCGATGGCACCGTCGCGTGCGAGCTGGATGCGAGCCGGCAAGACCGCAAGCGTGCGGCGATCCTCGCCCATGCCACGCAGATGCGGCTGAGCGGCAAACGCTTCCTGCGTTACGCCGGCGCCGTCGAGATTTTTCGGGCGACTATGGCCGATGCGGCCGAAAATCCGCAGCATTCCATTGCGCGCGCGTGCCGATAATGACGGCCACTTGTGCATTGAACTGGACGCGGGTCGCGCGCGACGCGATTCGAGCCTGTTCGTCGTCATGGATGGCGGCAAGCACGCGTGTCGATGGTTGGTGCACTGGAAATCCGGCCCCACCGCGTTGCCGGTATTCGACGCCGCGCAGGGCAAGACAGTGGGCACCGCACGGGTCGAGTATGCCGGGAAGCGGATGTCGCTGGCGCTGAATGCTGACGCTGCGGATTGGCGCCTGGGGTTCGTCAAACTCGCGCGTCCAGAGCCGGGATTGTGGGTACTCGACCGGGACGGCTGGCAGGTCATCGTCCGAACCTGAACGGGATTCCGAAAACGGCTGAACGGCATTCCGAAATCCGTCGCAAACGATTGACAGGCGAAACGGTTGCGCGGATTCTCGGCGGCGCGCACAGTCGTATGCGCCAGAGGATTCCCCCAACAAATGGAGACTGCGATGAAAGCATTGCTTGTTTCGAGCGCTTTGGGACTCGGGCTGTTGTTGTCCGCCGGTGCATGGGCGCAGGCGCCCGCCGGAGCGACGGCATCCTGCAAGGACGGCACGTATTACACCGGTACCACGCACAAGGGCGCCTGCCGTGGTCACAAGGGCGTGAAGGAATGGCTCAACGCCGATTCGTCGAAAGCTGCAACCCCGGCGGCGGCGACAGAAACCGCCAAACCGGCGAAGAAGTCCAGGAAATCGAAGAAGGCCGAGGCCGCGGAAGCGGCTGCACCGGCAGCTGCGCCGGCACCCGCGCCCGCGCCAGCCGCGACTGCGCCCGCTGCGGCAGCACCGGCCGCCAAGGCGCCGTCGTCCAAGCACACCCCGCCGACGCCGGCTTCGCAGATTACCGCCAAACCCGGTGGCGGCCCCGGCCTTGTCTGGGTCAATTCCGGTTCGAAGGTTTACCACTGCCAGGGCGACGAGTGGTACGGCAAGACCAAGGAAGGCTCGTACATGTCCGAGGCGGCGGCCAAGGCGGCCGGCAACCATGCCTCGCATGGCAAGGAATGCGGCAAGTAATTTCCGCAGTTGCCTGAAAGCAAAAAACGCCCGGCTTGCCGGGCGTTTTTCGTCTTGCGCCAGGGCGGTCGCATCGTTAGAATGCGCGGCTCGCTTTGCTTTCCGTGTCGGGGTGTAGCTCAGCCTGGTAGAGCGCTACTTTCGGGAGGTAGAAGTCGGAGGTTCGAATCCTCTCACCCCGACCAATGATCGAACAAGAAACCGGCCAAGTGCCGGTTTTTTTGCTTGTGGAGCCGCTGAATAAACTGCTGCGCTCGACATCTCGCGCGCCGGCAGTGCTCGGAATCCTCATTTACATTCAAGTAAACTGCGGTTCCTGCGCGCTGGCGACACTCGACCTGTCTTCGCTCGCGACGGTTCTTCAGCGGTTCCATTGGCAGATTGCTTCGGTAATAGTTCCGCGAGGATTTCATGGCGTTGACCCAAGCCCGCACCATGCCCGGCACGATGGAACTGCTGCCGCCGGACCAGATCGCGTTCCAGCGCATGCTCGACACCGATCCGCCGCAATTTCGAGCGCTTCGGCTTCCTGCCCATCGAAACGCCGGTGATGGAGTTTTCCGACGTGCTGCTGACCAAGCCGGGCGGCGAAACCGAGCGTCAGGTCTATTTCGTGCAGTCGACCGGCGCGCTGGAGAAAACCGAGGCGGCCGCCCGAAGGCGTCCGGAGCTGGCGCTGCGCTTCGACCTGACCGTGCCGCTGGCGCGCTACGTCGCCGAGCACGAGCACGAGCTGAACTTTCCCGTTCCGGCGCTACCAGATCCAGCGCGTCTACCGCGGCGAGCGCGCCCAGCGCGGCCGCTTCCGCGAGTTCTACCAGTGCGACATCGACGTGATCGGCAAGGACACGCTGTCGATCGCGCTACGACGCCGAGATTCCGGCGGTGATCTACGCCGTGTTCCGCGATCTGGCCATCGGCCCGTTCACGATCTAGCTCAACAACCGCAAGCTGATGCGCGGATTTTTCGAGTCCGTCGGAATCGGCGATCCCGAGCGCCAGGCGCACGCGCTGCGTGAAGTCGACAAGCTCGACAAGCGCGGTGCCGATTACGTGCGCGACACGTTGATGGGCGAAGGCTTTGGCCTGTCCGCCGATGCGGCGAAAAGAATCCTCGATTTCGTGCAGATCCGTTCCCACGGTCATGCCGATGCGCTGGCCAAGCTCGACGCGCTCGGCGCGAACAACACCACGCTTGTGGAGGGCGTCGCCGAACTGAAGCAGACGCTGGAATTGATCCGCGCCTTCGGTGTTCCGGAGACGCACTACGCGATCAACCTGTCGATCGCGCGCGGCCTGGACTATTACACCGGCACGGTCTACGAGACGACGCTCAACGAGCATCCGCAGATCGGTTCGATCTGTTCCGGCGGACGCTACGACAATCTCGCCTCGAACTACACCAAGTCGCGTCTGCCGGGCGTCGGCATTTCCATCGGCGCCACGCGCCTGTTCTGGCAGTTGCGCGAGGCCAAACTGCTCGGCGCCGCCGCGAGCATGGTGCAGGTGCTGGTCGCGCAGATGGACGAGACGCTGCTGCCGGAATGCCTCGAAATCGCCACGCAGTTGCGCAATGCCGGCATCGCTACCGAAATCGTGCTCGACGGCGGCAAGCTTGGCAAGCAATTCAAGTACGCCGATCGCGCCGGCATTCGTTTCGTCGTCGTGTTGGGTCCCGATGAAGTCGCCAAGGGCACGGTCGCGGTGAAGGACATGCGCAAGCAGGATCAGTTCGAAGTGCAGCGCCCGGACCTGGTGAAGACCCTGCGCGTCGAACTGGAACAAGCACAGGCGGTGCCATGAACGCTGAAACCCGACACGTCGTTCTGCTCGACGGCAGCCACCTGACGCGCCAGCAGGTCGCGCAGATTGCGCGCGGCGACGCGATCGTCGGCCTGGCGCCGGATCAGCTCGCCAAGGTGCAGCGAACGGCGGACTTCCTCGCTGAACAGGTCAAGCGCGGCGAACCAATCTACGGCGTCACCACGGGATTCGGCAGCAACGCCGACAAGCTGCTCGGCGCGCATCGCGCGCGCGACGAACTGCCGGGCGGCAACGCGCAGTCCAGCGGCCGCACGCTGATGGAGGAGTTGCAGCACAACCTCGTCGTCACGCATGCGGTCTGCGTCGGCAAGCCGATGAGCGCTGACGTCGTACGCGCGATGCTGGCGATTCGCGTCAACACCTTGATGCGCGGGCATTCGGGAATCCGTGCGAGCACCTTGCAGGCGCTCGCCGAATTGCTCAATCGCGGCATCGTGCCGGTGATTCCGGAAAAAGGTTCGGTCGGCGCGAGTGGAGATTTGGCGCCGCTTTCGCACCTGGCGATCGTGTTGCTCGGCGAAGGCGAGGCGTTTTACCAGGGCGAACGCCTGGCCGGCGGCGAGGCGCTCAAGCGTGCGGGACTGGTGCCGGTCAAGCTCTCGTTCAAGGAAGGTCTCGCGCTGAACAACGGCACCACGCAGATGCTGGCGATGGGCGTGCTGGCGCTGGATCGGCTGGAGAGACTGGTCGCGACCGCGGACCTCGCCGCCGCGATGACGCTCGACGCTTTCGCCGGGCGCACGTCCGCGTTCAAGCCCGAAGTGCACGCGCTGCGTCCGCATCCGGGGCAGGTCGAAACGGCCGCGAACCTGCGCCGCCTTCTGCAAGGTTCGACGCTGGCGGACATTCCCTACCATCTCGTGCCGCGCTTCAAGACCTGGCTCGCGGATTCGTGGAGCGATCCATCCGCCCAGGCGTATCGTTTCGACATCGGCTGGGACTGGGTGCCGCCGTCGCAACGCCACGGCAAGGAGGCGTTTTATGCGCGCTTCCTGCCGTTCAAGGGCGGCAAGAAGCACCAGCCGCAGGATGCGTACTGCCTGCGCTGCATCCCGCAGGTGCACGGTGCGGTGCGCGACGCGCTGGCGCAGGCCTGTCGTGTCATCGATGTCGAGTTGAACGCCGTCACCGACAATCCGCTGATCTTTCCCGACGCGCCGGACGCGAGGGTGATTGAAGATCAGGTGATTTCGGCCGGACACTTCCATGGCATGCCGCTGGCGCTGGCGATGAGCTATGTCAAGGCCGCGATTCCGGTGCTCGCCTCGATCAGCGAGCGGCGTTTGAACAAGCTCGTGGATCCGGCCAACAACGACGGCCTGCCGGCATTCTTGATCGGCAACGAGGACGCCACCGATTCCGGTTTCATGATCGTGCAGTACACTGCCGCCGCGCTGGTCAACGACCTCGCCACGCGCGCGCACCCGGCTTGCGTGTATTCGATTCCGACCAGTGCGAACGCCGAGGATCATGTCTCAATGGGTGCGAACGAGGCGCGCCATGTGCTCGACATGCTCGACGATCTCGGTCACGTGCTGGCGCTGGAGTTGTACACCGCCGCGCAGGCGCTGGAATACCGCCAAGACATGCTGAATGCCGCGCGCGCATTGGCGGCGCGTGGCGATTGGCAGGCGCTGGCACGCAAGGTTGCCGGCGCTGCCGGCGCCGAAGGCCAGCCATTCGAAGGCGAGGTCAAGGCATTGATGCAGGCGCTCGAGCGCGCCGGTGAATTCCACGCCGGAGGCTCGGTGCGTGCGGCCTTCGCCAGGATCCGCGAGCGCGTGGCGTTCATCAGCCGCGACCGCGCGATGGACGCCGACGTGCACGCAATGTGCGAACTGGTCGCGCAGGGTGTCCTGGCTGCCTGATCGTCGTTCGGCGCTTCGCGAGTTCCGGCATTCGCGTTTCTTCCTCGCGACCTTGCGCTGTTGCGGCTCGCGCGTCGCCGGGTTATTCTATGGGCTAATATACTAACGCATTAATACATTACATCATGAAGCGCCGCCAACTCGATCCGGAAAAATCTGCGTCTTCGGCCGAAGACGACCTGTGTCGTGCATTGCTTTCCCTGGGCACGCCGACGCAGATGCTCGCGTTCCTGCGCGACCTGTGCACGCCGGCCGAGCTTGAGGCCATGACCGATCGCTGGCAGGTGGTGCCGTATCTGCTGCAAGGCATGGCTTACCGCGACATCCACGCACACACCGCGGTCAGCGTCACCACGATCGGCCGGGTCGCGCGCTCGCTCACCCAGGGCAATGGCGGTTATCGTGCCGCCATCGCCGCCGATGCCTTGCGTGGACGCGCGCGCCAGGCAACGTCGAGGCCGCGATCATGAGAGCCGCGGTCGACCGCGAACGCTTGCGCGTGGCGGTCCAAAAGTCGGGCAGGCTGGCGGATCTTTCGCAGGATCTGCTGGCACGCTGCGGTCTGAAGTTCCGGCAAAGCCGCGACAAGCTGTTCTGTTACGGCGAAAGCATGCCGATCGACCTGCTGCTGGTGCGCGACGACGACATCCCGGGCTTGATCGAACAGGGCGTATGCGACATCGGCATCGTCGGACGCAATGTCCTGGCGGAACATCACAGCATCGGGATGGGCGACGATATAGTCGAACTGCGCGGACTGAATTGCGCCCGTTGCCGGCTTGCCATTGCGGTGCCGCAGGCGATGGCCTGTACGACCGCGCAGGATTTGCGCGGATTGCGCATTGCCACCTCGTATCCGGGCCTGCTCGGCGCGTGGCTCGCGCAGCAAGGCGTACAGGCGGGCATAGTGGAGCTATCCGGTTCGGTCGAAATCGCGCCGCGCCTCGGCACCGCAGACGCCGTCTGCGATCTGGTTTCCAGCGGCGCGACACTCATGGCCAATCAGTTGTGCGAGCGATTCACGTTGCTCGAAAGCGAAGCCATCGTGGCCGGCGCGCGTTGCGCGCCCGCGGATGCGCGCGGCGAGTTGCTGCAACTGCTGCTGCGGCGCATCGATGGCGTGCTGCGCGTGCGCGAGTCCAAGCTGGTGATGCTGCGCGCCGATCGCGTGAGCCTGGAGCGGATCAACGCCCTGCTGCCGAATCCGCAGATGCCGACGGTGACGCCGGTCGAAGGCGACGACGGCCGCATTGCCTTGCAGGCGGTCTGCGACGGTCCGGTCACCTGGCAGCATCTGGAAGACTTGAGTCGCGCCGGCGCAAGCCAGTTGCTCGTCTTGCCGGTGGAGAAGTTGCTGGCATGAATGCCGCGATTCACGCCATGCGGGCGCCGGAACACGAGATCCTGGAGTGGGACGCTCTGGATGCCGGCGCCCGCGCCGCCGCTCTGCGTCGCCCGGCGCTGGCGCAATCGAGCGAAATTGCGCCAAACGTTGCGCGCCTTCTGGCGCAGGTGCGCGCTGACGGCGACTCCGCACTGCGTGCGTTGACACGCCGCTACGACGGCTGCGACTTGGCCGACTTGCGCGTCGGCGACGAAGAATTCGCCGAGGCGGAAAATGCACTCGATCCGGCGCTGAAACAGGCCATCGCCGCGGCGAAGGAGCGAATCGAGGCGTTTCACCACGCCACCGCGCCACAGCCGATGGCGGTCGAAACCGCACCGGGCGTGCGCTGCGAGCGTGTGCTGCGGCCGATCACCTCGGTCGGCCTGTACGTGCCGGCGGGTACGGCGCCCTTGCCATCGACCGTGTTGATGCTCGGTGTGCCGGCACGGATCGCCGGCTGCCGGGAAATCGCGATGTGCACGCCGGCGAAAGCAACGGGTCGCGCAGACCCGGCGGTGCTTTACGCAGCGGCGACATGCGGCATCCGCTCCGTATTCAAGATCGGCGGTGCGCAGGCGATTGCGGCGATGGCGTATGGCACGGAATCCGTGCCGGCATGCGACAAGTTGTTCGGCCCGGGCAATGCCTGGGTGACCGAAGCCAAGCGCCAAGTATCGGCAATGTCCGATGGTCCCGCGATCGACATGCCGGCGGGGCCTTCGGAGGTGCTCGTGATTGCCGACGCGAATGCCGATCCCGAGTTCGTGGCAGCGGACCTGCTCTCGCAGGCCGAGCACGGGCCGGATTCGCAGGCCCTGCTGATCGCCTGCGAGCACCGCGTATTGCTTGACGCGCGTGCGGCGTTGTTGCGCCAGGTCGGCTCTCTGCCGCGCGCGTCGGTCGCCAGGCAGGCCTTGGCCAACAGCCGTTTCATCCTGGCGGGATCGGTCGTCCAGGCGCTGTCGATCAGCAATGCTTATGCGCCCGAGCACCTGATCCTGAATCTGCGCGACGCGCGTGCCTGGCTCGATCGTGTCGAAAGCGCGGGCTCGGTTTTTCTGGGTGCCTGGTCGCCGGAAGCAGTGGGTGACTACTGCAGCGGCACCAATCATGTGCTGCCGACCTATGGTTTCGCGCGCGCGTGGAGCGGTGTGTCGGTCGCCAGCTTCTTGAAGCAGATCAGCGTGCAGGAACTGTCGCCTGATGGCCTGCGCGAGATCGGTCCGGACGCGATGACGCTCGCGCACGCCGAAGGGTTGCACGCGCACGAACGCGCGGTGTCCTTGCGCCTGGCTGCGCTCGCCGGAGAAGGCGCATGAGATTGCTCGAACGCGCGCGCCCTGAGATCCTGGCGCTGCAGCCGTATTCGTCCGCGCGCATGGAAGCTGGCGCCGCCGCGATCATGCTCAACGCCAACGAGTCGCCGTGGCCGCCCGCGGGCGCGGCATCCGCGCTGAACCGTTATCCCGATCCGCAGCCGGCCACATTGCGCGACGCGCTGGCGCGGCTTCACTCGGTTGCACCCGACAACGTATTGGTGGGACGCGGCAGCGACGAGGCAATCGATTTGCTCGTGCGCGCCTTTTGCCGGGAGGCACGCGACGCGGTCGTGATCGCGCCGCCGACCTTCGGCATGTATGCGGTCGCCGCGCGCATCCAGGGAGCGACCGTGATCGAAGTGCCGCGGGGCGGCGGATTCGTTCTGGATGCGCAAGCCATCCTCGCCGCCGTGACCGAAGCCACGAAGCTGGTCTTCGTCTGCACGCCGAACAATCCCACCGGCGACATCGTGCCGCTCGCGGTCCTGGCGCATCTGGCCGGTGCGTTGCGCGATCGCGCCGTGCTGGTCGTCGACGAGGCCTATATCGAATTTAGCGATGGCGCGCCAAGCGCCACCGCGTTGCTCTCGCGCCACGACAACATCGCCGTGCTGCGCACCTTGTCGAAGGCGCATGCGCTGGCGGCGGCACGAATCGGGGCGCTGATTGCCGCGGCGCCGGTCGTGGCGTTGTTGCGCCGCATCCAGGCGCCGTATCCGTTGCCCGCGCCAAGCATTGCGGCAGCGCTGGCCGCGCTCGAGCCAGCGGCTTTGGCGGAAACGGACGCACGCATCGCCCGGATTCGCGGCGAGCGCGAACGTCTCGCCCGCGAGTTGCTTGCGCTGCCCGAGGTTATCGCCGTGTTCGCATCCGCGGCGAATTTTCTTTGCGTGCGTTTCGCCGATGCGCCAAGCGCATACAACACCCTCGCCTCGGCCGGCATCATCGTCAGGGATGTCGGTGGTTACGCGGGACTTTCCGGCTGCCTGCGCATCACGATTGGCGCAGCGCAGGAAAACACGGCCCTGCTGGGCGCGCTCGGCTTGTGCGAGGCTGCGGCATGAACGCACGCAAGCTGCTTTTCCTCGATCGCGACGGCACCCTGATCGTCGAACCGCCGGACAAGCAGATCGACGCCTTCGACAAATTCGCGATGATCGACGGCGTGATCGCGGCCTTGCAAAAATGCGTGGCCGCGGGCTACGAACTCGTCATGGTCACGAACCAGGACGGACTCGGTACTCCGGCGTTCCCGCAAGCCGCGTTCGAGGGCCCGCAAAACCTGCTGCTGCAAATCCTTGGCTCGCAGGGCATGCGCTTTCGCGAAGTGCTCATCGATGCGAGCCTGCCCGCCGACGACAGGGATACGCGCAAGCCCGGTACCGGATTGGTACGCCATTATCTGGCCGACGACAGCTGGAGCCGTGCGCAATCGGCGATGGTCGGCGACCGCGAAACCGATGCACGATTCGCGGCGAACCTGGGCATCCGCGTTTTCCGGCTGGACACCGGCGAGTGGGATTGGCCAGGCATCGCACATGCGCTGTGCGATGCGCCGCGGCGTGCGCGCGTCGAGCGTGCAACGAATGAAACGCGCGTCGTGGCGAGCGTCGATCTTGACCTCGTTGCCGACCCCATCGTGCATGCGGGAATCGGATTCTTCGATCACATGCTGGAACAGATCGGCAAGCATGGCGGATTTTCGCTGGAGTTGCGTTGCACGGGCGACACGCACGTCGACGAACACCACAGCGTCGAGGACAGTGCGCTGGCGCTCGGCGAGGCGCTGCGGGCAGCGCTCGGCGACAAGCGCGGCATGGGGCGTTACGGGTTCGCCCTGCCGATGGACGAGGCCCAGGCGAGCGCGGTCCTGGATCTGTCCGGGCGCGCGTGCTTCCTCTTCGACGGGACATTCCCGCGCGACCGCATCGGCGAGTTGCCGACCGAACTCGTTCCGCATTTCTTCCGTTCGCTGTGCGACGCGCTCGGCGCGAACCTGCACCTGAGCGTGCGCGGCGAAAACGCGCATCACATGGTCGAGGCTTGCTTCAAGGCGGTCGGACGCGCATTGCGCATGGCTTTGCGTCGCGACGGCGTCGAGTTGCCGAGCACCAAGGGTGCGCTGTGATGACGAACGTGGTCCTGGTGGATTCGGGAGGATCGAACATGGGCTCGCTGCGTTTCGCGTTGCAGCGCCTCGGTGTCGACGCCTGCCTGACGGACGACGCCGACGCGATCCGCAACGCCGATCGCGTGATCCTTCCCGGCGTTGGCGCCGCGGACAGGGGCATGGCGCGCCTGCGTGAACGCGGTCTCGTCGACACGGTCCGTGGCTTGACCCAGCCGGTGCTTGGCGTATGCCTCGGCATGCAGCTGCTGTTCGAGCATTCCGAGGAAGGCGATACGCCTTGCCTCGGGATCCTGCCCGGTCGGTTGCGCCGTTTCGATGGCGCGGCGCTGCGTGTACCGCACATGGGCTGGAATGCGCTGCGCGTCGAGCGCGCGGTTCCCTTGCTCTGCGGAATCGAGTCGGGCGACTTCGCGTACTTCGTGCACAGCTATGCTGCCCCGGTTGGAACGGAAACGCTGGCGTCATGCGATTACGGCTCGGCGTTTTCCGCGGTCGTGCGCAGCGGAAATTTCTTCGGGATGCAGTTTCACCCCGAACGCTCCGGCGAGGTCGGTGCGAGATTGTTGCGAAACTTTCTGGAACTGTGACCGTGCAAATCATGCCGGCCATCGATTTGCGCAATGGACTCGTCGTGCGCCTGCGTCAGGGCGACTATGCGCGCGGAGTCCCGCTACGCCGTGGACGCCGTCGCGCTTGCGGAGAGCCACGCGCAGGCGGGGGCGCGCTGGCTGCACATGGTCGATCTCGATGGCGCCCGCTCCGGCGAGTTCGCCAATCTGCGCATGATCGAGACGATCGCCAGGGCCGGACGGCTGGCGGTGCAGGCCGGAGGCGGCGTGCGCGACGAATCCGGCGTGCTGCGCCTGTTCGATGCCGGCGTGGCGCGCGTCGTCGTCGGCAGCATCGCGCTGCGCGAGCCCGAAGTGGTGGAACGCTGGATTGCGAGGTTCGGTGCCGAGCGCATCGGCATCGCGCTCGATGCGCGCTCATGTCGGCGGCGTGTGGAAGCTGCCGAGCGCCGGCTGGACGCAGGATGAGGCGGCGACGCTCGACGATCTGGCGCCGCGCTTTGCGGGCGCCGGCGCACGCTACTTGCTATGCACCGATATCGCACGCGACGGCATGTTGTCGGGTCCGAATCTGGGGCTGTATGCGCATCTGCGCAGGATCGCGCCCACGCTGTCGCTGATCGCCTCCGGTGGCATACGCGATATCGCCGATTTGCAGGCATTGCGCGGCAGCGGCGTCGCGGCCGCCGTGCTGGGCCGCAGCCTACTCGATGGCGCATTGGGTCTGGCCGAGGCGCTGGCGTGCTGACACGTCGAATCATTCCGTGCCTGGACGTGCGCGACGGCAAGGTCGTCAAGGGCGTGCGCTTCCGCGAGCACGCTATCGTCGGCGATATCGTCGATCTGGCCGTGCGTTATCGCGACCACGGCGCGGACGAGCTTGTGTTCTACGACATCGCGGCAAGCCCCGAACGGCGCAGCGTGGATCGTGACTGGGTGCAACGCGTGGCCCGCATGATAGACATTCCATTCTGCGTCGCGGGCGGCATTCGCGATGTCGAAGGCGCGCGTGCGCTGCTGCATGCGGGCGCGGACAAGATTTCGGTCAACTCTCCGGCGTTGGAGCGTCCGCAACTCATCGACGAACTGGCCAGGGCGTTCGGCACGCAGTGCGTCGTGGTTGGCATCGATTCCATGCGCGATGACGACGTCGAATGGCGCGTCCGTCAATACACCGGTTCCACAAACACGATGCGCGCCTTGTCGCGGCGGACGCTGGATTGGGTCGACGAAGTGCAGCGCCGTGGCGCCGGAGAGATCGTGCTCAACTGCATGGGTTCCGACGGCGTGCGCGACGGCTACGATCTGGAACAACTCACCGCGATACGTGCGCGCTGCCGCGTGCCATTGGTCGCGTCCGGCGGTGCCGGGAGCGAGGAGCACTTTCGCGATGTGTTCACCGAAGCCGATGCCGACGGCGCGCTCGCGGCCAGCGTATTCCACTCTGGTGCCATCGCGATCCCGCAACTGAAGGCATGGCTTCGCAGCCAGGGAGCGCATGTACGGCCATGAAAGAACTTGACCTGGATTGGAACAAGGGCAACGGCCTGCTGCCCGCCATCGTGCAGGATGCGCGCAGCGGCGCGGTGCTCATGCTGGGCTACATGAACGCCGAGGCGCTTGCGCGGACGCAGCAAGGCGGAAAAGTGACTTTCTACAGTCGCAGCAAACAACGCCTGTGGACGAAAGGCGAGACGACGGGTAATCATTTGCTGCTGAAATCGGTACGTGCCGACTGCGATAGCGATGCACTGTTGATTCAGGCCGAACCGATCGGCCCGACCTGCCACCAGAGCACGCGCAGCTGTTTCGGCGACGGTTCGGAGCCGGGGCTCGCATTTATCGCCGTGCTCGACGCACTGGTGGCGCAGCGTGCGCGCGAGCTGCCCGGCGCCAGCTACACGACCGCGCTTTTCGAGCAGGGCGTACGGCGCATCGCGCAGAAAGTCGGCGAGGAGGGCGTGGAAGCCGCTCTCGCTGCCACGACAGGCGATGACGCGGAATTGCTCGATGAGGCTGCCGATCTATTGTTCCACCTGATCGTGCTGCTGCGCGCACGCGGCAAGTCCTTGTCCGACGTCGTCGACTGTTTGCGGACACGTCACGACGCTGCGGCAACCGCCTAGCCCAGGTTTCGGTGCGGAGCCGACGAGGGCTCCGGCATGACTTCCGGCCCATTCGCTATTATCAAGTCAACACTATAGTTGACTTGGCGTCATGGCGAGGTCGATGCAACGTGGACGAAACCGAAAGCCATCTTTGGAAGTTCCAGAAGGAGCTAAGTGCCGGCATCGTTTCTCTGGTCCTGCTCGGCGTGCTTTCGCGCGCGCGCCAGCCCATGTACGGCTACCAGATCGTCAAGCGCCTGGACGAGACCGGCGCGGGCGTGCTCAGCGGAAAGCAGAGCGCGCTGTATCCCGTATTGCGCAACCTGGCCGCGTCGGGTTTGCTGGAGGGCGAAGTCGAGCCCTCGGTGACCGGGCCGCCGCGGCGCTACTACCGCATCACGCCGCTCGGCCGACGCGTGCTGCGCGAATGGAGCCTGGCCTGGATCGAAACCCGCGACTTCGTGGATAGCACCCTTGTTGAATAGTGCGGGCAGGATGCCCGCTTTGTGATTTTCGCCGATATGGATGACGGCAAAAACATTGGAGGATTGAGCATGAGTACCGCAACGCCGCGTTCGGTCGCGGAATACCTCGAACAGTTGCGCGCCGCGCTCGCCGGCGCCGATCCCGCGCTGGTCCAGGACGCGCTGTACGACGCCGAGGAGCATCTGCGCGGCGAACTGCGCGAGAGTCGGGACAAACCCGAGGCCGAGGTGCTGGCGCGGATTGTCGGCAGCTACGGCGCACCGGAGGAAGTCGCGGGGATCTACGTCGACAAGGAAAACGTCGTGCGTCAGGCTCTGCGTGCTCCGCCGCCGCGACCGCGCGCATCTGTGCTTGGCCGCTTCTTTGCGGTGGGTTCCGATCCGCGCGCGTATTCGGCGCTGTTCTACATGTTGTTGTCGCTGGCGACGGGAATCTTCTACTTCACCTGGACCGTAACCGGGTTGTCGTTGTCGCTCGGCCTGTCGATCCTGATCTTCGGCATCGTCGTCGCGGTGCTGTTCTTCGGCACGACGCGCGTGTTGTCGCTGGTTGAGGGTCGCATCGTCGAAGTGATGCTCGGCGAACGCATGCCGCGGCGCCCGTTGTATCCGCCGCGCGAAGGGTCGATGTTCAAGCGCATCGGGGGCATGTTCAAGGATCCGCGCACCTGGTCGACGCTGCTGTACTTCGTGCTGATGCTGCCGCTCGGCATCGTCTATTTCACGTTCGCCGTGACCGGTATCGCGCTGTCGTTGTCCCTCATCCTGGCGCCGCTGGCACACTTGGGCTGGATGCTGGGCATCGTGCGCATCGACTGGGCGACCGACATCGATTTCAACGATACGCTGCTCATGCCCTGGCAGATTTCCGATCCGCTGCTGTTCGTGCTCGGCATCGTGCTGCTGTTCGGCTTGTTGCACCTGGCGCGCGGCATCGGCAAGTTCCAGGGCGGATTGGCGAAGGCCTTGCTGGTCAATTGATTGCGGAGAATCCAGTGGCCGGCGATTTCTGGAAAACGCTCGATGGCAAACCGCCGCGCATCATCGCGCACCGCGGTGCCAGTGGGCATCGGCCGGAGCACACGCTCGAAGCCTTCGCCCTGGCGCTCGCGCAGGGAGCCGACATGCTCGAACCGGACCTGGTGGCCAGCCGCGACGGCGTGCTGTTCGCGCGCCACGATCTTGGCCTGTCGCGCAGCACGGATGTCGCCGCGCGTCCGCAATTCGCGGCGCGCACGCGCGAAATCGGCGGCGAGCGCGACTGGTGGATCGGCGATTTCGAGGCGCACGAGATCGGCACGTTGCGCGCGGTGCAGCCGATGTCGAACCGCGGCGACCGCTACGACGGGCAATTCGGCATAGCGAGCTTCGCCGATCTGCTCGACCTCGTCGTCCGGGCCAACTGCGAGCGCGATGTACCGGTCGTGATCGAGGCCGAGATCAAGCAGCCCGACGCCGCCGTGCTCGCCGCGCTTGCGCGCGAGCTGGAGTCGCGCGATCTCGCCGGAGAACGCTCACCGGTATGGATCGAATGCTTCGATCACGATTTCCTGCGGCGCGCGCGCGAGCGCTGCGGCAATCCGTGCATTGTGCTGTTGGAGGCCGACGGCGAATGGCGGCGCGGCGATCCGCGCTTGCGCGAACTGGCGCGCTGGGCGCGCGGCGTTGCGCCGCGCAAGGACACGCTGCGCGACGCGGCCGGGCGCGACACTCGCTGGGTCGCGGCCGCGCACGAGTTGGGCCTGGAGGTGCACGCCTGGACGTTTCGCGACGATGGCGATTGCGCGCCGTTCGCGGATGCGCGCGTGGAACTCGATGCTGCATTCGCGCTCGGCGTGGACGCGTTGTTCTGCGATTTTCCGGATACGGCGATCGCCGCGCGGGCGGCTTTCGCGGCGCGCTAACGGGCTGCAGTCAGTGCATCGCTGCCTGCCGGTGCCACAAACGGTACTGGCGCGCCGATGGTGATGCCGCTGCGCCAGAGCTTGAGTTGTCCCTCGATGCGCGGCGTTGTCACGAGTTGCGGGAACGAGTGTTCCTCGTGGTCGCGCGTCTCCCAGCCATCGATCAATTTGTTCGCCTCGGCAAACGCACCCGTGAACGTGACGTTGCGGTTCAAGCCGTCGACCAGGAAGGCGCGGCCGAAGTCGGTGATGTCGGAATCGCTGCTGCAGCCAAACGAGGATCGGTCGGTGCGGGCGGCGGTGACGATCATCGTGGTGTCGTCCTTCAATGCATCGATGAAGCCGCCGGAATAACACGCCGAAATGACGATCACCTTGTAGAGGATTTTTGCCTTGGCGAAAACGTCGGCCAGGTCTTCCGGCGCGATCGAATCCAGCGGCAGCGGATCCATGGCCACGTACAACAAGTGATCATCGGTGCCGTGACTGGTCAACAGCAGGAACAAGATGTCGTTGTCGCGATCCATTTTTTCCGCGACCGCATCGACAGCGGTTTCGAGGTTCGTCAGCGTCGCCAGCGGATAGCGCGACAGTGTCGCGGGATTGTTGACCAGCATCAGTTCATGGCCATTCGCGGCGAAACGCCTGGCGAACAGGGTTCGGGCGTACTCGGCCTCGTTGAGGAATACGTCTTCGGCGCCGTCCCCGGCAAAGCCGATGAAATACAGGTTGGGCTTGCTCGGCGTGCGCGGTGCGAGTTTCGCCACGGCTTCGCGCAGAATTCGCGGCTGCGCGTAGAGCACCTGCTCGGGCGTGTCGGCGTCGTCGGGCCAGTCGTCGCCTTGGTCGGCGTCGTTGCCGGCAGGATCGTCGGCGGTATTTTGTACCTGCGCGGCAACGTGAGTTGGCGTCGAGGGTGCCGTGTGCCGAACGAGTAGCGAGGCCGTCAGCGCGCCGCAGGCGAAGGTGAGGGCGAATACGAGGGCGAGCAGGCGGCGCATGATCGAATCGGACTCGGCTCAGTGCAACGCAATCGTGCTGAAATCGTGCGCGCATGGGTGCGCGCCAGCCGCCGGGCAAGACGCAGGCGGACGCGCCAGCTGCGTCGTGCGCATGCCGACCGCGTGCGCCGCGTCGAGTTCTTCCACGATGTCGGACAGGAACAGGATTTCCTCCGCCGGCCTGCCGATGGCGGTGGCGATGCGGCGGTAGGATTCCGCTTCGCGTTTGTGCCCGACTTCGGTGTCGAAATAGCCGGACAGCAGCGGCGTCAGGTCACCGACCTCGCTGAATCCGAAAAACAGTTTCTGCGCGGCGACCGAGCCGGAGGAGTAAACATACAAGTCCATGCCCTGAGCTTTCCACTCGCGCAGCTTCGGCGCGACGTCCGCATAGACATGCGCGCGGAAATCGCCGCTGCGGTAGCCTTCGTCCCAGATCATGCCTTGCAGCGCCTTGAGCGGCGTGGCCTTGCGATCCTCGTCGATCCAGCGTTGCAGAAGTTCGATGATCTCCGAGCGCTCGGCATGGATGATGCCTGCGTCCCTGGCTGCTTCGTGCAGCCAGTGTTGCACCTCGGGTTTGTCGACATGGGTTTCGACGAACGCTGGCAGGCGCTTGCGCGCGAAGGGAAACAGCACGTCCTTGACGAAGGAAATCGAACTGGTGGTGCCTTCGATGTCGGTGAGGATGGCACTGATCACGATACGAATTCGGCCCGGTTTGACGCGGCTTCCAGGCGCGGGAAGCGCTCGGCAATGTCGTCGCCGGTGAATTCGGCGACCCAGCCGGCGGGATTGTTGAACAGGCGGATGGCGACGAAGTAGGGTTCCTCGCTCATGTCGAACCAGTGGCGCGTGCGGTCCGGCACGCCGATCAGGTCGCCGCGCTCGCACAGCACCTCGTAAACGCGCTCGCCGATGTGCAGCGTGAACAGGCCGCGGCCGGCGACGAAGAAGCGTACTTCGTCCTCGGCATGCGTGTGTTCGTTCAGGAATTTGGCACGGAACGCGGCGCGGTCCGGGTTGTCCGGATTCAGGCTGACTACGTCGACGGCCTTGTAGCCTTCCTCGCGCATCAGGCGATCGATGTCGCCGCGATAGGCGGCGATGACTTCGTCCTGGCTGGCGCCCGGCGCAATGGGCTTCGATGCTTCCCACTGTTCGAAGCGCACTCCGGCCGCGTCGAGTTCGCGCGCGATTTCCGCGTGCTGCGACGCGACCTTCATCGGCTCGCTGCCATCGGTGTCGTGGAATATGCGCAGTCGGCTCATTACAGTCTCCTCGAGTCCAGTTCGCAGGCGAGCAGGAATTCGAACGCCTCGACATGCCGCTCTGCCTCGGCCATGTCGCGGCCCCAGGTATACATGCCGTGGCCTTCGATCAGATAGCCGTAAAGCGCTTTTCCCGATTTTATCCAGGCGTCGACTTTTGCAACCAATTCCGGCATGTGCTGGGTGTTCGGGAACACCGGCAAATCGATTGCCTGCTCGTGTGAATTGTGGCCGGCGATGGCTTTTTGCAATTCGTAACCGTCGAAATGAACCATGCCGGCTTTCGCGTACAGCCGCGAGGCCACGGTCTGCGTGCGCGAATGGGTGTGCAACACGGCGTTCGCTGCTGGGAAACGGGCGTAGATTTGGGTGTGCAGCGTGGTCTCGGCGGATGGCCGCGCGCCGGTGCCGACTGGCTTGCCGTGCATGTCCGCGACCATGACATCGTCCACCGTGAGCGCGCCCTTGTCGCGTCCGGACACGGTGACGGCGATATGCGCCGCATCCAGGCGCATCGAAAAATTGCTGCTCGTTGCCGGGGTCAGGCCTTGCGCGCCGAGCTTGCGTCCCGCGGCGGCGATGGCGTTGGTGCAGTCGGTGAGGCGTTCTGGATCGTAGGTCATTGCGGGGCGGTGATACGGCATTCTCGAAGCGCAACTATAACGGATGCCTGTCCGGCGTGGGTGCGGGAATCTCGCCAAATGAGACGTCGAATGTCACAATGGATTCAATCCACGATACGGATTGCCCATGCCGATTTCCGCGAATGAATTGCTGCTTGTCGGCGCGATTGCGCTGATCGCCTTCGCGTTCGGCGTTGCGCTGGTCTGGATGCTGCCGCTGCGGCGCCTGCGCGCAGAGCGCGATGCGGCGCGCGCGGAGACGGTCGATCGGAATCAGCGTTTGCTCGATCTGACCGCCGAGCGTGCGACACTGGCCGGGCGCCTGGAGCGGCTCGCGCAGATCGAGGGTGAGCGTGAGGAGGCGCACGCCGAAATCCAGCGTTTGTCCGAGGCGCGCCAACGCGCGGAACAGCAGTCGACCGCCTTCGCGACCAGCCTGCGCGAGCAGCAGCAGGCGGCGTTGGAGCGCGAGAAGTCCCTGACCGAGAAATTCGCCCTGCTGTCGCGGCAGTTGCTCGACCAGCAAAGCGCGAAGCTCACCGAGCAGAATCAGGCGCAAATGGGCAACCTGCTCAATCCGCTGCGCGAGCAGCTTGGCGAATTCCGCAAGCGCGTGGACGAGGTTTACGACAAGGAAAACAAGGAACGCGGTGCGCTGCAATCCGAAATCGCCACCTTGAAGAATCTCAACCAGCGCATCAGCGAGGACGCGGTGAATCTCACCCGCGCGCTCAAGGGCGACGCGCAGGCGCAGGGCGCCTGGGGCGAGATGGTGCTCGAGAGCGTGCTCGAAGCATCGGGTTTGCAGAAAGGTCGCGGTTATGAGGTGCAGGTGACGCTGGCTGACGAGTCCGGCGGGCGACCGCGCCCGGACGTGATCGTGCATCTGCCCGAGGGGCGCGACATTGTCGTCGACGCCAAGGTTTCACTCACCGCCTACGAGCGTTATTGCCGCGCCGCGGATGGGGCCGAGCGCAACATGCAGCTGTCCGCGCACCTGGCTTCGCTGCGCAAGCATGTGCGCGAACTCGCCGACAAGCGCTACGCGGATTTGCCCGGGGTGAATTCGCTGGACTTCGTGCTGATGTTCGTGCCGGTCGAGGCGGCCTACATCGAGGCGGTGCATCACGACGACGCGCTGCACGCGTTCGCGCTGGAAAGACAGGTCGTGATCGTGACCACGTCCACTTTGTTGGCCACGCTGCGAACCGTCGCCAGCCTGTGGCGGTTCGACGACCGCAACCGCAATGCGCTGGAAATCGCCGACCGCGCCGGCAAGCTCTACGACAAGTTTGCCGGTTTCGTCGATGATCTGGATGAGGCGCGTTCGCGCGTTGCCGCCGCCGCAAAATCATTGGACGCGGCCAGCGGCAAGCTCAGCACCGGATCGGGAAACCTGTTGCGCCAAGTCGAGATGCTGCGTGAACTGGGCGCCAAGGCGAGCAAGGCGCTGCCCGCCGATGCGCGCGAGCGGGCGGCGGAAGACGTGCCGCGTATCGGCGAAAGTTGACGCGCGCCGCTTCCGGTGCGCATCCGCCGCGGCGGGAAATCAGGCTTTCGCGCGCAGCTTGCTGTGCCGGAAACTGTAGCCGAAGTAGATCGCGAATCCGACCAGCGTCCACAAGCCCATCAGCGTCCAGTTGTACCAGTTTTCCCAGTACAGCAGGACCAGGCAACTGATGACGCCGAGCGTGCAGGTCAGGGTCGCGACGGGCACGCGGAACGTGCGCGGCAGGTCCGGGCGCGTGCGGCGCAGGATCAGCACGCCGGCGCATACGGCGACGAAGGCGAGCAGGGTGCCCATCGACACAAGGTCGCCGAGCACGTCCAGCGGGAATACCGCCGCGAGCGCGGCGATGCCGAAGCCGGTGATCAGGGTGTTGATGTGCGGCGTGCGGTAGCGCGGATGGATCTTCGCGAACACCGGCGGCAGCATGCCGTCGCGACCCATGATCATGAAGATGCGCGGCTGCGCGATGACCATGACCAATACCACCGAGGCGAGGCCGAGGATCGCACCGACCTCGACCAGCCAGCGCAGCCAGTTCAGTTCCGGATGCGCCCTGACCGCGGTTACCACCGGCTCGCTCGTGCCGAGCTGGTCGTAGGGCAGCAATCCGGTCAGCACGGCGGCCATGCCGATGTACAGGATCGTGCAGATCGTGAGCGACGCCAGCGTGCCGATCGGCAGGTCGCGTTGCGGATTCTTCGCTTCCTGCGCGGCGGTCGAGGTCGCCTCGAAGCCGATGTAGGCGAAGAACACCAGGGTCGCGGCGCGCATGATGCCGCCCCAGCCGTATTTTTCCGGACCTTCCGCGGTCGGGAATGAAGGGATGCCACAGATCCGGATTGACATAATGCCAGCCGGCGAAAATCACGATGACGATCAGCGAAACCTTGAGCACCACGATGGCGGTGTTCACGGTGCTCGATTCGCGGATGCCGATGTAGCACAGCCAGGTCAGTGCCAATACGAGCGCGACCGCCGGCAGGTTGAACAGCGCGCCGGTGGTGACGATGTGGTCGTTGCTGAAGGCGAGCGGCGCATTGGTCAATGCATCGGGCAAGATGCAGGCCGAAGTGGTCGAGCAGGCTGGTGAAATAGCCGGTCCAGCTCACCGCCACGGCCGATGCCGACACGCCGTACTCGAGCACCATGTTCCAGCCGATGAACCAGGCTGCGAGCTCGCCCAGCGTCGCGTACGCGTACGAGTACGAGCTGCCCGACATCGGGATCAGCGTCGCGAATTCGGCGTAGCACAGCGCGGTGAAGCTGCAGCACACCGCCGCAATCACGAATGACAGCAGCACCGCGGGTCCAGCATGTTCGGCCGCGGCCTGGCCGGTGATGACGAAGATGCCGCCGCCGATCACGGCGCCGATGCCGAGCGCGGTCAGGCCCCAGGGGCCGAGCGTGCGCCGCAGGCTCGGTTCGTCGCCGGCATCGACGTGGGTGAAATCGGTTTTCTTGGCGAGCAGTTGCGCGAGCATGTCAGCTCGCATTCCCGTTCGCGAGCTGGCTGCGACTGTAACCGTAAGTGCGGTAGATCACCAGTCCGATCAGCGCCCACACGATGAACACGATCTTGGCCACGTTGCTCAGGTTGCCGAACAGCAAGGCACAACCGAGCACGGCCAGCGGACAGACGATCCAGACCAGCGGCGTGCGGAACGGACGTGCGCGCTCGGGCTGTTGCTTGCGCAGGACCATGACACCGATGGAAACCATCGCAAACGCGAGCAGCGTGCCGGCGTTGGAGGTGTCCGCGAGTTTGCCGACCGGGAACAGCGCCGCGCAAATCGAGACGACGGCTCCGGTCAGGTAGGTGATGACGTGCGGGGTGAAAAAGCGCGGATGCACGCTGGACAGCGCATCCGGCAGCAGGCCGTCGCGCGACATGGTGAAGAAAATGCGGGTCTGGCCGAACATCATCATCAGGATCACGGAGGGCAGCGCCACGACGCGCGGCGATGCCGATCCAGTTGCCGATTTCCGCGAAACCGAGCACGCGCATCACATGCGCGAGCGGCTCGTTGCTGCACACCAGCGCTGGGCGATCTGACGCAGGCCTGCATCATCTCGGGCGTGCCGGGATCCAGCGGCAGGCCATTCGCGCCGAGCATCGGCTGTGCGCCGATGGAACCGGCCGCGCCGTAGCCGACGAGCAGGTAGAACGCCGTGCAGATCAGCAAGGAGGCGATCAGGCCGATAGGGATGTTGCGTTGCGGGTTCTTGGTTTCTTCGGCGGCGGTGGAAACCGCATCGAATCCGACATAGGCAAAAAAGATCGATGCCGCGGCACCAAGCACGCCGACGCCGCCGCTGATCGGATTGCCCCAACCGCCGGGCAGGAATGGTTCCAGATTGGCACTTTTCGCAGCTGGCACGGCGATCAGGACGAATACGGTCAGTGCGATGATCTTGATCAGCCACCAGAACCGCATTGACGCGCGCGCTCTTGGACGTGCCGATCACGCAGAAGCCAGGTCACGGCGATGCCGATCAGGAAGGCGAGCAGGTTGAAACCGCCACCGGAGTACATGCCGGTGCGCAGGAATTCGGGTAGCGCCAGGGCACCGGGTTTGACCAGACCGAACATGTCGGTGTGCATGAGCAGGCCGTTCATGTAGCCCGACCAGCCTACGCATACGGCAGTGGCGCCAATCGCGTATTCAAGGACGAGTGCCCATCCGACGATCCACGCGATCAATTCGCCCATCACGCCGTAGGTATAGGTGTAGGCCGATCCCGATACTGGCAGCATCGAGGCGAGTTCCGCATAGGCCAGCGCGGCGAGACCGCAGACGACGGCTGCGATGACGAACGACAGCATCATCGCCGGTCCAGCTTTTTGCGCGGCTTCCGCGGTCAACACGAAGATGCCGGTACCGATCACGGCGCCGATGCCGAGCAAGGTCAACTGGATCGGACCGAGCTGGCGCTTGAGTGATTTCTTTTCAGCGGTAGCGAGAATCTGATCGAGCGGCTTGATGCGCCAGAAAATCATGAATGTCCTCCCCGGACGGTATTGGTTGCAGGACGCCAGATTCCCGGCGCAAAACGCGGCTACCATACGCGAGGGGCGGGAATCGGGCAACTGGCAGACGATGCAGGGGTAGCCATCCTTGGCGCACGATCCGATCGCCGTCCGTGGCTCACCCTCGCGTAATGCGCGCGATGCGGTTCAATCGCATCGGCGCAAACGCATCGCGTACATACGCTCGACCGTTGAACTCGCCCGTCAACGTGCTGACCAGGATTTTCTCGCCGATCGTGATGTATTCCGGCACCTGGATTTCCATGCCGGTGCTGAGCCTGGCCGGCTTCGGGCGTTTCGTTGCCGTCGCGCCCTTGAGTTCCGGCGCCGTGTCGATCACTTCGAGTTCGACTGCGGGTGGTAACTGCACGGCGACCGGCGCGCCGTCGATCAGTTGCACGTAGCAACCTTCCAGCCCGTCGGAGATGAAGCCCGCGGCATCGCCGATGGCGTCCGCGCCGAGCGTGTATTGCGTGTAGTTCTCGGCGTCCATGAACACGAAGGCGTCGCCGTCCTTGTAGGAGTACGTCGCCGCGCGGCGCGCGAGTTCGGTTTCCCTGAGGTCGTCCTCCGCGCGCAGCGATAGATCCAGCTTCTGCGCGCCGGGCACGCTGTACATCGTGAAGCGGAATGTGACGTTGCCGCCGCGGCCCTGCGGCGAGCTGCGCTCGATGTCGCGCACCTGCCAGACCCGGCCGTTGTGCTCGACGACGTTGCCTTTCTTGATTTCGGAGGCTTTCATTTCGGTGCCAACCGGATTGCGCCGTCGACGCGGATGACGCTGCCGTTCATGTAGCGGTTTTGCAGGATGAACGCGACCGTATCGGCGAATTCCTCTGCCGTGCCCAAGCGTGACGGATATGGGACTTGCGCGCAAAGGGAATCGTATACATTTTGCGGCATGCCATCGACCATCGGGGTGTGGAACACGCCCGGCGCGACCGTCATCACGCGCACGCCGATGCGCGCGAACTCGCGCGCCATCGGCAGGGTCATGCCGATCACGCCGCCTTTCGATGCGGAATACGCGGCCTGGCCGATCTGGCCCTCGTAGGCGGCAATCGACGCGGTGTTGACGATCACGCCGCGCTCGCCGTCGGCGCCCGGTGCGTTGTGCTGCATCACGTCGGCGGCGGACTTGGCGACGTTGAAACTGCCGATCAGGTTCACCAGCACCGTGTTCTGGAACGTCTTTAGCGGCATCGGGCCTTCCTTGCCGAGCACGCGCCCCGCGCCGAGGATGCCGGCGCAACTGATTGCAGCGTTCAGTCCGCCCATGCGTTCGGCAGCCTGTTTGACCGCCGCGGCGACGCCATCCTCGCTGGTCACGTCCACGCGCTGGTAGCTCGCCTTCGTGCACCCAGCTCAACGACTGCCGCCGCGCCCTTTTCGTCGTTGATGTCGAACAGGGCGACACTGGCGCCGTGCTGCGACAGATGCCTGGCGACGGCAAAGCCGAGCCCGGAAACGCCGCCGGTGACGACGGCCTTGATCTGATCGAGTTGCATGCGTTCTTCCCGGTGTGGAAAGCGCATTTTACCCGATAGGCGCAGGTTACAAATCGCGAATGAAAAACTTGTCGCAGCTGAAGTGGCCGGTCTTGCCCATCGCAGCGCAAATGGGTTTGAAGCCGTGCTTGTCGTAGAGTCGCTGTGCGGCGTCCATGCCGGTGAGCGTTTCCAGGTAACAGCGGCGATAACCGAGCGCGCTCGCCGCGTCCAGGCAGCGGCGCATCAGCGCATGGCCGGCGCCGCGCCCGCGCAGTTCCGGCAGGAAATACATCTTGCGCAATTCGCAGGTGCCCGCTTCGCCGTCGAGCGGCGCCACGCCGCCGCCGCCGCACACTTTTCCATCCAGTTCCACGACGAAATAGGCGCGACCGGGTTTTGCGTAGGCCGCATGCATGGCGTCGACTTCCTCGTCGTGGATGGCAAAGCCGGGGCCATCGGCGCCGAATTCCGGCATCACGGCGCGGATGATCGCGGCGACGGCGGCATCGTCGCGCGCCTCGATGGGACGGATCGTGAAGCTCACAGCGGGCGTCGGAAATCCAGGTCGTAGCGCGATCCATGCACGAGCACATGCACGCGCAGGTTGGTGATGCTGATCGGATCGCTCGGACCCGCATCGGCGGCATTGGAATGGCCGACATCGGTGGGATCGACCACGGTGACGCTGCCGACGCCGACGACTTCCAGCACGTTGTCCGGGCCGATGAACGCGGCGGTGTCGGCATCCAGGCCAATGCCGAGCACGAAGGGATTGAGCGCGAGCGCGCCAAGCAGGCGGCCGAGGCGATCCGCGCCAGCACCGCCCTGGTCGATTAGCAGGCGATTGGACAAGCCCAACCCCGGCGCAAGGCTGACATTGCCCATGCGCGGGGATGACCCCTGCGCACTGCCGGCGAGCATGTGCTCGGGGAGCACGGACGCACCCGCACCGAGGCCGGCTACCGCCATGCCATCGGCATTGCGCCGGCGCAGCAGGCGCGCGAGCGCAGTGCCGCCGAGCAGGGTGGAAAGACGCAGCGGCTGGTCGGCGCACAGCACGACGAGATCAGCGTGCTCGACTGCCGCGAGCGCGGCTTGTGCCTCGCTGTCGGCGCGCTGGGTCAGCACGATGCGCTGCACGTGGCCGGCGCCATCGGCGGTGAGGCGCGCGTCGAGGTCGTCCGCCAGCACTTCGTCGGCGGAGGCGGCGATGATGGCCACGCGCGGGCGTCGGTCCGAGAATCGCAACAGGCGCTTGAAGATTCCGGTCTGTCCGGCGCCGCGCACGCTGGCGCCTAGCGGCACGAGGTAGCCGCGCGATTGGTCGGGGGCGAGGCGTGCAGGCATGGTCAGGCTGCCTTGCCGACTTTGCTGCCGTTGTCGCGCGCGAGTTGCGCGCTGAACCAGCGCCCGGCGTCGATCAGTTTTTCCAGATCTGTACCCGTGGCTATGCCCATGCCGTGCAGCATGTAGACGACATCTTCGCTGGCGACATTGCCGGTCGCGCCGCGCGCATAAGGGACAGCCGCCCGCACCGGATACGGAAGAGTCGACGACCGCCACGCCAAGTTCGAGGCAGGCGAGGATGTTGGCCAGCGCCTGTCCGCGCGTGTCGTGGAAATGCACGGCGAGCGCGGCCATCGGCACCTGTTCGGCCACGGCGGCGAGCATGGCGCGCGCCTTCGCCGGGGTGCCGATGCCGATCGTGTCGCCGAGCGAAATCTCGTAGCAGCCCTGTGCGTGCAGGCGCTTTGCGACGCGCACCACGTCGGCAACCGCTACGTCGCCCTGGTACGGGCAGCCGAGCACGGTGGAAACATAGCCGCGCACGGCGACGCCATCGGCACTGGCGCGTTCCATCACCGGCACGAAGCGGGCGATGGATTCGTCGATGGACACATTGATGTTCTTCTGGTTGAACGCCTCGCTGGCCGCCGTGAACACGGCGATTTCCGCCGCTCCGGCGGATCGCGCGCGCTCGTAACCCTGCAAATTCGGCACGAGCACGGGATAGCGCACGCCGGGTTTCTTGCGTATGGATGCATAGACGTCTGCCGCATCGGCCAGTTGCGGCACCCACTTCGGACTGACGAAGCTGGTCGCTTCGATCGTCTGCAGGCCTGTTTCCGAGAGCCGGTCGATCAGTTCGATCTTGATCGCCGTCGGCACGATGGTCTTTTCGTTCTGCAGGCCGTCGCGCGGACCGACTTCGACGATGCGGACGTGGTTGGGCAGGCTCATGGTTTGGCTTTGGCCGGCGAATTCTTTGCCGGCTTGAATATTTCGGTGCTCGTTGCGGGTTTCAATGTGTAATAACCACCCGATCGGAAAATTCCATCGAGCTGCGCGACTCGCGCCATCTCCTTCGCATTGCCGGCGACGAAATTGTGCAGGTCATCGCTGTCGCGCTGACTGCCGGGCTCGCGCGAGATGCGTTCGGTGCGCCCGCGGATGCCGCCATCGATGAGGAGGTGGGCCACGCGTTTGTCGTCGATCGCATGCAGGCGGATCGTGCCATCGACGAATTCGTAGCGCAGGTAACGGTAGCCGTCGCACCAGCGCGCCTGCGAGTCGTGCGGGGCGGGTTGGTCTTCCTTGAGCGTGAGCAGCGCGAGATCGCCGACGCGCGCGAAAGCCACATGCACGCTGTTTTCGGTTTTCGTGTCGTCCTTGCCGTCTTCGATGAAGCGCCAGCGCTTGCAGCCCGGCTCGACGATGACGAACAGTTCCTCGTTGTTGCTCGACGGATCGGCCGGCAGCAGGCGCCAGCTACCGACGAAATGTTCGTCGCACGGACTGATCGCGGCACCCGGTTGGGTCTCGAACAACGTGTCCTGGCATCCGCACAGCAGCGCCAGTGTGCACAACAAGAGAAATGATTTCATTGCGCACCATCCTTGAAACGCACGAGGATGGCATCGGCCTCGATGAACTCGCCGACTTCGGCATGCACGGACGCGATGATCGTCGCGTGCGGCGCCTTCAGGCTCAATTCCATCTTCATCGCTTCCATGACCAGCAGTTCCTGGCCTTGCTCGACCGTGTCGCCATCTTTCACCTTGACCACGACGACGCGGCCGGGCATCGGTGCGGCGATGCGGTTGCCGGATTTGTGCGAGCTCGGCGCGAACGCGAACGCGCTTGCTCGCTCGAAGCGCGTGCGCCGCATGCCATCGTGCACGATGATGCGGGTGTCGTCCGCATCGGCCCGGCAGCGCCTCGCCACGCCATCGAATCGGGCATTGAGAAATCCGGAATGCAGTAACGCATCGGCAACGGTGCAGCTCGCATCGCCGTGGCTCAAAGCGTAGTTGCCATCCACGCCGTGCGCGGCGATTTCGACGCGCTTGCCGCCATGTTCCAGGGCCACGATGCGCTTGCCCGGATGACCGAGCCGCCACGCACCCGCATCGTGCCATGGCGAATGCGGATCGCCGCTGGCGCGCGAAAAGGTACGTGCACGATCCTCCTCGTCGAGTAGCGCTGCCGTCGCCGCGGCGAACAATGTCCCGACATCGGCGTCGGCATCGCGTGGCAGGAATTCGGACAACTCGCGGTCGAGGTAGCCCGTGTCGATGCGACCTTCGACGACGGCAGGATGGCGCACCAGGCGCTCGAGGAAGGCGATGTTCGATTTCGGGCCGATGACCTCGCATTGCGCCAACGCCTCGCGCATGCGCGTGAGCGCGTCGGCACGCGTGCGATCCCAGACAATGAGCTTGGCGATCATCGGATCGTAAAAGATCGTCACTGTGTCGCCTTCGACCACGCCGCTGTCGATGCGCACGTGCGCATCCTTCGGCGGCAGGCGCAGGCGTTGCAGTTTTCCGGAACCGGGCAGGAATCCCGCCTGCGGGTCTTCGGCGTACAGGCGCAGCTCGATGGCGTGGCCGTCCTGCGGCACGGCCTTGTTGCGGATCAGCGAAGCGGGCAGGGCTTCGCCGGCGGCCACGCGCAACTGCAATTCGACGAGATCCAGGTGCAGCGTCATCTCGGTGACCGGATGCTCGACCTGCAGGCGCGTGTTGATTTCCATGAAGTAGAAATCGCCGCCGCTTTTGTGTGCGACGGGCGCAACGATGAACTCCACCGTACCGGCGTTCGCGTAGCCGAGTGCGCGTCCGGCGGCGATGGCGGCATCGCCCATTCTCGTGCGCAGTTCCGGCGTGAGGAAGGGCGAGGGCGTTTCTTCCAGCACCTTCTGGTAGCGGCGCTGCGCCGAGCATTCGCGTTCGTTCAAGTGGACGATATTGCCGTGCGCGTCGCCGAAGATCTGGAATTCGATGTGGCGCGGCGTTTCGATGTAGCGTTCGAGCAGGACGCGGTCGCGGCCGAAAGCGTTCTTTGCCTCGCGCTGGCAGGATTCCAGGCTCGCGGCGAATTCAGCAGCGCTGCGCACGATGCGCATGCCCTTGCCGCCGCCGCCATGCGCAGCCTTGATCATCAGCGGAAAACCGATGCGCTGGGCCTCGCGTGCGAGCAGGGCGGCGTCCTGATCCTCGCCCGTGTAGCCCGGCACGACCGGCACGCCGTGCGCGGCCATGAGTTCCTTCGCGCCGGCCTTCGATCCCATCTTGCGCATGGACTCGGCGCGTGGGCCGATAAAGACGATGCCGGCTTTTTCGCAGGCGTCGGCAAAGTCCGCGTTCTCGGACAGGAATCCGTAGCCCGGATGGATGGCCTGTGCGCCGGATTTCTTCGCCGCTTCGACGATGGCGTCGCCGCGCAGGTAGCTGTCCTGCGGGCGCGGGCCGCCGATCGGATAGGCGAGGTCCGCCTGGCGCACATGCTGCGCGGTCGCGTCGGCTTCCGAATAGACGGCGACGGTCTGGATGCCCAAACGCCGGCAGGTGCGGATGATGCGGCAGGCGATTTCGCCGCGATTGGCGATGAGGATGCGCGTGAACATGATTCGTCAGTTTTCCCTGGCCCAGGCCGGCGCACGTTTGTCGAGAAACGCAGTCAACCCTTCCTGGCCTTCCGGCGACACACGCAGGCGCGCGATCAGCGCGGCGTTCTTCATGTCGGTCTGGCCGCTGTTGCGCTCCAACGCACCGCCGAGTTCCAGCGCCAGGTGCTTGGCCTCGCGCTGGGCGAGCGGTCCGCCCTTGCCCAGCCAGTGCAGCACGCGCTCGACCTGTTCGTCGAGTTTGTCCGGCGCGACAACGTCATGCACGAGGCCGATGCGTTGCGCATACGCCGCGTCGAAGATTTCGCCGGTCACGAACAGTCGCCGCGCCTGGCGCGCGCCGATGGCGGCAATGACATACGGCGAGATTACGGCGGGCACGAGTCCGAGCTTCACCTCGGTGAGCCCGAACTTCGCGCTGTCGGCGGCGATCGCGATGTCGCAGCAGGCGACGAAGCCGCCGCCGCCGCCGTAGGCCGAGCCGTTGACGCGCGCGAGCGTAGGCTTGGCCAGCGTATTGAGCATGCGCATCAGCGCGGCGAGGCGTTCGGAGTCGTCGCGATTTTCGGCTTCGTTCGCGCGCGCCATGCCGCGCATCCAGTTCAGGTCCGCGCCGGCGGAGAACGTGCTGCCATTGCCGGTGAGCACCACGAATCGCACGCCGGGGTCGCGGTCCAGCTTGCCGAGCGTCTCCGTCAGTTCCGCGACAAGGACATCGTCGAAGGCGTTGTGCACCTGCGGGCGGTTCAGCGCCACGCGCGCCACGGCGCGTTCGATGGCGATGTCGAGCGATGCGGTCATGCACAATCCTGCCGGCTCAGCGAGATGCGGATGATAGCGGGTTGCTAAACTATCGGCATGCCGCTGCCGCGTCTGTGTGTTCGCGTGATTGCCTTGCTGGCCCGGAAAAATGGCTGGCCATCGCGCCCACGGTCGCGGACCTGATCCTCGTGCTGAAAGATGGCGAATTGGTAGAGCAGGGACGTTACGCCGAAGTCGTCGCGCGCGGCGGACTGTTCGCCTAACTCGACGCTTCGGGCCGCTTCGTGCCGGATGCCGAAGATCCGGCCGACAGCCATGCCGAGCCGACCTTGACCGCAGTCTGAACGCCATCGACTGCCCGGCTTGCGCTGGTAAATGCGAACCATTATCATTTGCGGCAACCATCGGGATGTTTGCCATGCTCAACCGGATTTGCCTTCTCCTGCTGCTGACCGCTTCGGCGAGCGTGTGGTCGGCCGATTTGCCCGAATTCCAGCTGACCATCAAGGGTCAGAAATTCGAGCCGGCGCAGTTGACCGTGCCCGCCAATATCAAGTTCAAGCTGCGCGTCACCAACACTGACAATACGCCGTCGGAATTCGAGAGCACCGAGTTCAACCGAGAAAAGATCGTCCTGCCGAACAGCACCATCACGGTGTTCATCGGACCGCTGGACAAGGGCAGCTACAAGTTCTTCGACGACTTCCACCAGGACACCGGCAAGGGTGTCCTCGTGGTGGAGTAAAGCCATGCTCGGCGTCGCACTGCTGGTGTTTCGTGAAGTCCTTGAAGCCGCTCTGATCGTCACCATCGTCGCGGCGGCCACGCGTGGCGTCGTCGGTCGCGCCCGCTTCATCGGCGGCGGCATCGGATTGGGCATCGTCGGCGCGATCGTGGTTGCGCTGTTCGCCGGCGCCATCGAAGAAGCGGTCGGCGGTTCCGGCCAGGAATTGTTCAACGCCTGCGTGCTGCTCGCCGCCGTGCTGATGATCGGTTGGCACGTGATCTGGATGTCCAGCCATGGCCGCGAACTCGCGCAGCAGATGCAATCGGTCGGCCATGCGGTGAAGGCGGGATCGAGTTCCCTGGCGATGTTGCTCGTCGTGGTCGCGCTGGCCGTGTTGCGCGAAGGTTCCGAGGTCGTGCTGTTCCTGTACGGAATGGCCGCGGGCGGCGCGGGCAGGGCGGACTTGCTGCTTGGCGTACCGCTTGGCATTGCCGGCGGCACCGCGGTGGGTTTCGCGCTTTACTTCGGCCTGTTGCGCATTCCGCTGAGGCATTTCTTCACGGCGACGAACTGGATGCTGGTGCTGCTCGCTGCGGGCCTCGCGTCCACGGCGGCACGCTTCCTGATCCAGGCGAATTGGCTGCCGGCCTGGGACAACCAGGTCTGGAACACCTCCGCGCTGCTCGACAACGGTTCGGTCGTGGGGCAGGCACTGCACATCCTCGTCGGCTACGAGGCGCGCCCGGCCGGCATGCAGATCGTCTTCTGGCTGGCGACGGCCGCGCTGCTTGTCCTCGGCATGCGCTGGATCGCGCGCGGGCACGTGGCGCAGCGCGCGGCACCGGTCGCCACGCCACACGCGACAGCCTGATCGCGGCACATCATGCGTTAATGTCGTCCCGATCACGTCGTCCCGATCACATCCGGAACACGCCGTAGCGCCCGGTTTCGATCGGCGCGTTCAACGACGCCGAGATCGCCAGTCCCAGCACGCGGCGCGTATCGGCGGGATCGATGATGCCGTCGTCCCACAGCCGCGCGCTGGCGTAGTAGGGATGGCCCTGGCGCTCGTACTGCGCGCGGATCGGCGCCTTGAACGCGTCTTCTTCTTCCTTCGGCCATGATTTGCCGGCGGATTCGATGCCGTCGCGTTTCACCGTCGCGAGCACGGATGCGGCCTGCTCGCCGCCCATGACGCTGATGCGCGCGTTCGGCCACATCCACAGGAAGCGCGCGCCGTAGGCCCGCCCGCACATGGCGTAGTTGCCCGCGCCGAAGCTGCCGCCGATGATCACGGTGAACTTCGGCACGTGCGAGCAGGCGACCGCAGTGACCATCTTCGCGCCATCCTTGGCGATGCCGGCCTGCTCGTATTTCTTGCCGACCATGAAGCCGGTGATGTTCTGCAGGAACACGAGCGGCACATTGCGCTGGTTGCACAGCTCGATGAAGTGAGCGCCTTTGAGCGCACTTTCCGAAAAAAGGATGCCGTTGTTGGCGACGATGCCGACCGGGTAACCGTGGATATGCGCGAAGCCAGTGACCAGGGTCTTGCCGTAGCGCGCCTTGAATTCGTGGAATTCCGAACCGTCGACGATGCGCGCGATCGCCTCGCGGATGTCGAACGGACGGCGCGTGTCCTGCGGGATGACGCCATAGAGTTCTTCGGACGGATATTTCGGTTCGATCGGCTCGCGCAACGCGAGCGGCATTGTTTTCTTGCGGTTGAGCGAAGCCACTATGTCGCGCGCAATGGACAGCGCATGCGCGTCGTTCTCGGCGAAGTGGTCGGCGACGCCGGAGATGGACGTATGCACGTCGGCACCGCCGAGTGCCTCCGCATCGACCACTTCGCCGGTAGCGGCCTTTACCAGCGGCGGACCGCCGAGGAAGATCGTGCCCTGTTCCTTGACGATGATGGTTTCGTCGCTCATCGCCGGCACGTAGGCGCCGCCGGCGGTACACGAACCCATCACCACCGCGATCTGCGCGATGCCGAGCGCGGACAGGCGCGCCTGGTTGTAGAAAATGCGACCGAAATGTTCTTTGTCCGGGAAGACTTCGTCCTGCAGCGGCAGGAAGGCGCCGCCGGAATCCACGAGGTAAATGCAGGGCAGGCGGTTCTCCAGCGCCACTTCCTGCGCACGCAGGTGCTTCTTCACCGTGATCGGAAAATAGGTGCCGCCTTTTACCGTGGCGTCGTTCGCGACAACGACGACTTCGCAGCCGTTGACGCGGCCGATGCCGGTGATGAGCCCGGCACCGGGCGCAGCGTCCTCATACATGCCGTGCGCGGCCAATGGCGAGAGTTCAAGGAACGGCGAACCCGGATCGAGCAGGGCGCGGATGCGTTCGCGTGGCAGCAGCTTGCCGCGGGCCGTGTGTTTTTCGCGGGCTTTTTCGCCGCCGCCGAGTGCGCTGCGCGCCAATTGTTTTTTCAGGTCCTCGACCGCGGCGCGCAGGTTCGCGGCATTGGCGGCAAACTCGGGCGAACGGGCGTCGATCTGCGATTCGATGATGGGCATGGGTATTTGGCACGATCAGGATCGGAACACAGCATAACGGTTTCGTCGGGTCTGCCCAAAAACAAACCGGCCGCACGAGGCGGCCGGTTTGGGTCTTGCGAAGGAACAGCGTGTGATCAGTGACCGCCGTTGTCGTCCTTCTTCGGCTCGGCGGCCGGCTGCGCACCCTGCGCGGCAGCCTTCACTTCTTCGGCGCCCTTCTTGGCGGTCGCAGCCGTGTCCTGCGCGCCGGCGGCAGCGGCCTGTCCGGAAGCGGCAGCGCCCTGCGCGGAGGCGGCGGCGCCGCTCATGTCGCCCGACTTGGCCTGTTCGGCAGCCTGAGTGGCCTGGCTGGCGGTCTGCTGTGCGGCAGCGGCGGTGGCCTGCGCTTTCTGCGCAGTCGCGGCGGCGGCTTCCTTCGCCTTGGCGGCGGCGTCCTGCGCGGCCTGTTGCGCGTTGTCTCCGCAGGCGCCCAGAGTCAGGGCGAGGGCGGCAACGATGAATGCGTGCTTGAATTGCATGAATGTCTCCCTATCGAAAGTTTCGTGTGGTTGAGAATGAACGGAAATACAGCGTCCGCCCACCGATGAAGTCGGTTTTCGGGCTTATCGAGCTTACACCAATTCAATCGCGAGCGCGGTTGCCTCGCCGCCGCCGATGCACAGTGAAGCAACCCCGCGCTTGCAACCGCGCGCCTGCAGTGCATGGAGCAGCGTCACGACCAGGCGCGCACCTGAACAGCCGATCGGATGGCCGAGCGCACAGGCACCGCCATTGACATTGAGCCTGGCATGGTCGATGCCCAGGTCCTTCATCGGCGCCATCGCGACCACGGCGAACGCTTCGTTGACCTCGAACAGGTCGACGTCGGCGACTTTCCAGCCGGCCTTCTTCAGCACCTGCTCGATCGCGCCGACCGGCGCCGTGGTGAACCACTCCGGTTCCTGCGACTGCGTGGCGTGGGCGACGATGCGCGCCAGCGGCTTGATGCCCAATTTTTTTGCGGTGTCTTCGTCGAGCAGCACGGTCGCGGCGGCGCCGTCGGAAATGCTCGAAGAACTCGCGGCGGTCACGGTGCCGTCCTTGCGGAAGGCAGGTTTCAGCGTCGGCACCTTGGCGATGTCGGACTTGCCCGGCTGTTCGTCGGTGGCGTATTCCACGTCTCCCTTCTTTCCGGCGACCTTCACCGGCACGATCTCCGCGGCGAACGCGCCGGACGCAATCGCGGCCTGCGCGCGCTTGACCGACTCGATCGCGTAGGTGTCCTGCGCCTCGCGCGTGAAGCCGTATTTGTCCGCGCATTTTTCCGCGAACACACCCATCGACTGGCCGTCGTATGGATTGGTCAGGCCGTCCCAGGCCATGTGGTCGACGAGCTTGGCCTCGCCGTAGCGCAGGCCGGTGCGCGCCGCGACCATGTGCGGCGCGTTGGTCATCGACTCCATGCCGCCGGCAATCACGATCGTCGCTGAGCCCGCCTTGATCAGGTCGTTGCCGAGCATGATCGCCTTCATGCCTGAACCGCAGACCTTGTTGATCGTCGTGCATCCGGTCGACTTCGGCAGGCCCGCTGCGAGCGATGCCTGGCGCGCCGGCGCCTGCCCGAGATTGGCCGGCAACACGCAACCCATGATCACCTCGGAGACTTCCGCCGGTGCGATTCCGGACTGATCCAGCGCGGCCTTGATCGCGGTCGCGCCGAGCGTGGTGGACGGCACGCCGGTGAACTGGCCGAGCATGGAACCGATGGCCGTGCGCTTGGCGCCGGCAATGACGACGGATGAGGACATGATGGCTCCGCAGGAATCGGTGAATGGGTCGGCAATTATAGGTCCATGCCGGGATCAACCGAAGTTTTCGTCCAGTTGGCGGTGGATTTCCGCCTCGATCATGGGTTTCAGCGTGCCGAGCAGGAACCCCAGTTCGGCGTAGACGTGGACTTCGGTCTTGCTCACGCGGATGCGCCCGGTGACGCCGCCGCGCGAAAAGGTGAGCGTGTCCTCGCTCCATGCGCTGGTGATCGCGAATTTCCTGCCGATCGCGTCCGCGGTTTTTTCCACGGCCGTCCTGGCGGCTCTCAGCGATTTGCCGTGCTTGCGGCGGATATCGATTTGCGACATGGGATCCGGGATTTTGTGGGTGCGGGCAGGCGCCGCGCTTTTGCTATGATGCCGCAAAATCCGCTGGCGGGGGAAAGCGTGCGTGCCTTGCTCATTCTCGTGCTGCTGTTGCCTGGCCTGACGTTGCCAGGTCTGTCGTGCGCGACCGGTATCCGGGGCCACCTGTCGCTGACGGTCGATGGCAAGTCGCTGCGCAACGAAGAGGCGCAGGACGCGATCGTGTATTTCCGTCCGAAGGTTCCCGAGCACGTCCTGAGGGCGCACGAAACCTACACGATGAGCACGTTGCGCAAGCAGTTCACGCCGCGCACACTGGCCATCACCGTCGGCAGCAAGGTGCGCTTCCCGAACGACGATCCGATCCTGCACAACGCGTTTTCGCTGTCGAAAGACAATGCCTTCGATGTCGGTCTGTATGCCGAAGGCGAAGGCAAGACGGTGACGTTCTCGCATGTGGGTTATGTGCGCGTGTATTGCAATGTGCATCATTCCATGGTCGGCAACATCCTCGTGCTGGACACGCCGTACTTCACCCACCCGGATGCCAGCGGCACGTTCCGCCTCGACGGCGTGCCGGCGGTGGAGGGTGACCTGGTGATCTGGCACGAGCGCGCGACCGCGTGGCACGAGGTGGTGACACCCGGCGCCGACAAGCCGCTGGACGTGCGTCTGGAGTTGACCCAGCGGCGCATTCCCGCGCACATGAACAAGTTCGGCAAACCCTATGGCCGCGACAACAGTTCCGGATACTGATCAAGCGGCGGGCAAGGGCTTTTCGTTGCCGCTGGCGATCAAGTTCTTTCTCGGCTCGGCCTTGCTCATTGCGCTGGCCGTCGGCGCGGCGGTGATCGTCACCTACGTCAAGGGCGATTCGATCGCGCGCGCGGCGGTGCACGATGTTTTGACCACCAGCGGTGCCGTGCAAAAGGAATTCGAGCAGAGCCGCCTGCAGGAATTGCAGTTGAAGGTACAGTTGATCGCGGCCGATCCGAGCACCGCGCGCTACGTTTCGCAAGCATCCGGAACCACCGACAACCTGCCGGGCCTGACGGAGAACAGCGAGGTCGACACCAAGTCGATCCCGGACCTGCTGCGCGAACGCCAGGGCCAGTTCACGTTCGATCTGGGCGTGGTGCTCGACGCCAAGGGCAATGTCCTTGGCCGCAGCGACCAGACAGAAGCCTTCCAGGAATCGCTGGCCCAGGATCCGCTGGTCAAGCCGGCGATCGCGAACGCGGAGCCCTACAGTGGCTACTGGCGCCACGGCGACAAGCTTTACCAGGCGGCGATCATGCCGCTGGCGCAGGACCAGAACCTGGTCGGATTCCTGCTTCTGGCGCAAAGCGTCAACGACGAACTGTGCCGACAGGTGGCCAAGGTCAGCGGCGCACAAATCGCGTTCTGGTTGCCGATGGACAAGCATCTGGAACTGGTCGCCAGCTCGCTGGACGACAGCGAGCGCGCAGCGCTGCGCACGGCGATGGCCGCACAGCCGGCCGAGGTGATGTCCGCCGCAGCGAGCGGACACGCGGTACCGCGTCTGCAGTTGCGCTTCGCCCGGCAGGAGTGGGGGGCGCAGTTGCTGCCCACGGCGAGCGAAGGCGTCGGACGCCTCGGTGCGGTGATGGCGCTGACTTCCACGGACAAGGTCGTCGCCAGTTACCGCGACATCCTCAACTGGGTGGTGATCGGCGGCTTGACCTCCATGCTGCTCGCGCTGGTGCTGTCCTACCTGTTCGCCAAGCGCATTCTGCGCCCGGTGCGCACGATGGCGCTCGCCGCCGAACAGGCCGTCGCCGGCAATTATCAGACGCGCATCGGCGTGACCGGCAGCGACGAACTGGCGCGTCTGTCGCACGCCTTCGACCATCTGTTGTCGGACCTGCGCGAAAAGAGCGATATCGAAGGCTATGTCGGCAACCTGTCGCGGTTCCTGCCGGACCCGGCGCGCGAGCAGGCCATCGTGTCGCCTTCCAAGACGCCGGTGGTGAAGCCGGCCGCACCGCCGCAGCGCGAGGAACTGTGCCTGCTTGGACTCGAATTCCGTGCCATGGCGACATCGGAGTCCGGCAAGTCGCCGGAACTGTCGTTTGCCACTTTCCAGCGCGCGGTGGCGGCGGTCGACACGGCGGCGACCGCTGCGGTCGTGCGCCAGAACACCGCAGCGCATTTCGTGCTCGGTTTCGCCGGCGAGGCGAGGTACCAGCAGGCCTTGCAGGCGCTGCGCCGGATTCGCGAAAGCACCCAGGCGCCGGAATTGTCTGCCGCGGCGGTGCTGGCGTCGGGTGCGGTCGTGCACGGCACCGCGGTGGACGGCACGCGCGTTCTGCTTGGCCTCGCCGCCATGCAGTTGGAGCGGCTGCTGCCCGAAGCGGCGCCGGGGCAAACCTTGCTGACGCGTCAGAGCGGCGATGAATTGAGAGCCCGGAATGGCGAGGCGATGCTCACGGCGGCGGTCGGCGTGGTCAGCGGCAAGCGCTTCTACGCCTTGTCCGAAGCGGTGCTGCGCGATCTGCCCGAGGTGCCGGCACCCGAGGGCGCCGATGCCCCGACCGTGATACCGGCGCCAAAGCTGCAGGGTCGTCCGTCCGGGCTGCGCGCCGTCGCGCTGGATCCGGGCAACATCGTTGGCGGGCGCTATCGCATCCTGGCGCAGCTCGGTGCCGGCGGCATGGGCATCGTCTACAAGGCGCACGATCTGGAACTCGACGATGTCGTCGCCTTGAAGATGCTGCGCCCCTCGGCGCTGGTGGACGGCGAACAACTCGAGCGGCTCAAGAGCGAAATCAAGCTGGCGCGCAAGATCACGCATCCGAATGTGCTGCGCACCTTCGATTTCGGCGAGGTCGATGGCCAGCCGTTCATCTCGATGGAGTACGTGCGCGGCCTGACCTTGCGTTATCTGCTCAGCGAGACGCGCCGGATTCCCTACACCGCCGGCCTGCGCATCGCACGCCAGCTCTGCGCGGGTCTTGCCGCGGCGCACGAGGTCGGCGTCCTGCACCGCGACATCAAACCGGAAAACCTGATACTGGAACAGAACGGCAACGCGAAGCTGATGGACTTCGGCATCGCCCGGCCGATCCGGCGCAGCGGTCCAGGGCACACCGAGCAAGGCAGTTTCGTCGGCACGCCGAACTATTCGCCGCCCGAGCAACTGGCCGGCGAGGAGGTGGATCAAAGGGCCGACATCTATTCCAGCGGGGTGCTGATGTGCGAGATGTTTTGCGGCAAGCTGCCGTTCTCCGGCAGCAACACGATGGAAATCTACATCGCCCAGACCCAGCAGGAACCGATCAAGCCGTCCGCCTACTGGGCGGAGATTCCGCCGCCGATGGAGGCCATCATCTTGCGCTGCCTGAAACGCCTGCCGCAGGACCGCTTCGCCTCAGCGGCGGAGTTGGCGCAGGCTTTGGTGCAGCTGCGCGGCTGATTTTTCATTGGCTTGTGATGTATTTTTAAGGTAAATTCGCCCATTGGGGCCATGCGACCGGGGAGGCCATGCGCACATCGCGGATTCTTGGTTGCCTGATCGCCCTGCTGCCGGCCGCAGCGGCATTGGCGGATGAGCCGCTCGTGCTGCCGACGCCGGAACAAGCGCCTTCCGCGTGGTCGTGGTTCGGCGACGTGTTGTTGCGCGAGGATCGGGTGCGCGACATTCCGCGCATCCACGAGCCGAATATCCAGCGCGTGTTCGGCCGCGCCCGCTTCGGCGTGCTCTACGATCCGATCCCGGAACTGGAAATCGGTGCGGCGATCAAGCTCGCGGCAGCGAGCAACGACAACAAAGAGGACCGCAGCTACAACCTCAACGAGCGCAGCAACGACATCGCGATCGACCAGTTGTTCGTGCGCTGGCGACCCGAGCGAAAACACGTCCCTGCTTGCCGGCAAATCGGTGTTTCCGCTGGAGCTGAGTCCGATGCTGTGGGACGAGGATTTGCGTCCGGTCGGCGTAAGCGCGCAGACGTCCGTCGCGGTCGGCGATTTCGACCGCCTGAGTCTGGTTGCGGGCTACTTCAACGGCAATCTGCCTTACGGCGACAATTCGCGGATCGGCGCGGTGCAGGGCGCGTGGCGCTGGCACGAAGGCGAACCGACGAGCGCGGCGGTCCTCGTTTCGTATCTGGATTTCTCCAGCCTGCGCACGTTGACCTTGCAGGGACTCGCGCGCAGCAACGTGCATACCGGCGACATTCTGCTCAGCGACTATCGGCCTGCTCGACGCGCAATTCGTCGGCCGCTGGCATTCGGGCGACTGGCCGCTGGAAGCGCGCCTTGATCTGGTGCGCAATCTCGGCGCCGACCAGGATCGCGACGGCGAGCGTTTCAGTGTAGTGCTTGGCGACCGCCGCCAGCCGCGAGGCTGGGAATTCGGCCTGGCCGATCAGCGCATCCAGCGCGACGCGGTAATGGCTGCGTTCAATTCCGACGAGTGGTGGTTCCACAGTTGGGCGCACGGCATCATGCCTTGGGTCGGCTACGGATTCGATGCAACCTGGAACATGCGCATTGCCTACTTCCACGAACAGTTGGATGAGGCGCCCCGGCATACCGATACGCTGTTGGTGGACCTCGGTGCACGCTGGTAGCCGCAGCGGGCTGTGCTACAGTGATGCGCCTGCAAGGTGACGGCGATCGCCATGCGTTTGTGCTTTCCGAACAACGAACATCCGGATGTGCTGATCGCTCCAGGCGATACCGCCATCGGCTCGGCGCCCGACAACGCGATCGTCCTGACCGCGCCGGGCATCGCCCCGCATCATGCGCGGCTGAGCGTCGGCGAGCGCAGCACGGTACTCGCCGCCGGTGAAGGCGGCGCCCGCATCCACGTCAATGCGCGGCCGGTCGTCGAGAAGGCGATCCTGCGCCTGGGCGACGTGGTCAGCCTCGACACGATCAAATTCACGCTCAAGCCCGACCGCGACGACAGCATCAGCGCCGACGTTCCCGGCCACCTCACTCCGCCGCCCGCCGCCCCCGTGGATGCGGCCGACACCGCGACGCGGGTGCGGCAATTGCCGGCGCGTGTCGTGCTGCGTGGCGTATCCGGCAGTTATTTCGGCAAGATCGTGCCGGTGCGCGGGCGCCTACTGATCGGCCGCGACAGCGATTGCGGGTTAATCCTCGATGAGCCGGAAATGTCGCGCCATCACGCAGCCATCGAAAACGCCGGCGACGGCATCTATCTGCGCGACCTGGGTTCGGCCAACGGTACCTTCGTCAACGGCGTGCTGGTGCGCGATGCGGTGCTGCATACCGACGACCAGATCGCGTTCGACCGCAACCGCTTCCTGCTCGAGGCGCCGAGCCTGCCGACGCGCAACGACCTTGCGCCGTCCGCGCAGGAGGTCAACATCACCCAGACCATGCGCGCGATCGACAAGCCGGCAACCCCGCACAGCGCCGCCGGCCGAGGAACGCAACCGCAACGACATCTGGTGGCTGATCGGCGCGGCCGCGCTGATCGCGGCGGGAATCGCGGTGCTGCTCTATATCAGTCTTTGAGCACGACGGCCGCAATGGTCGGCGGCCAGCGCGGCGTGGGCATCTTCAGCGGCAAGCGCGCGCACATCAGCACGACCCAGATCGCGAGATACAGCGCCGGCTCGCGGTGGTCGGCCTTGACCAGCCAGAAGTAATGCAGCACGCCAAGCAGGGCGATCAGGTACGCAAGTCGATGCAACTGCTGCCAGCGGCGGCCAAGGCGCCGCATCATTTTTTGCGTCGAGGTCAGCGCCAGCGGAATCAGCAGCAGCCATGCCGCGAATCCCACCGTGATGTAGGGACGCTTGACGATTTCGCCGAGCAGCTGCGACCAGAAACCGCCGAGGTCGATGGCGAGATAGATCGCCAGGTGCACGCTCACGTAGAAAAACGCGAACAGGCCGAGCATGCGCCGGAAGCGGATCGCCTTGTGCCAGCCGCTGATCCGCCGTAGCGGAGTGATCGCGAGCGTGGCGAGCAGCAGGCGCAACGCCCAGTCGCCGCTGCGATGTTCGAGTTGGGCGACGGGATCGGTCCCCAGCGTGCCATGCCCTGCATCCCAGACGAGATGCGCGAGCGGCAGCAGGCACAGGACGAAGACTAGCGGTTTGAACGTGGCAATGCGATCGCGAAATAACATCATTCAAGAATGCCGTCGTCAAAAATATTTGCGCAGATCCATGCCGGCGTACAGGTGCGCCACTTGTTCGCGCGTAACCGTTGAACGGCAATGTGGCGATGCGGTTGCCGAACAGGTTGATGCCGGTGCCGGCGATGCGGCGTTCGGTCTGCTGGCTCCAGCGCGGATGGTCGACGGCCGGATTCACGTTGGAATAGAAACCGTATTCGTCGGCAGCCGCCATGTTCCATGTCGTTTGCGGCTGGCGTTCGAGGAATTCGATTTTGACAATCGACTTGATGCCCTTGAAGCCGTATTTCCATGGCACGACCAAGCGCAGCGGCGCGCCGTTCTGGTTTGGCAGTTCGCGCCCGTACATGCCCACGGCGAGCAGGGTCAGCGGATGCATGGCCTCGTCCATGCGCAGGCCTTCGCGATAGGGCCAATCGAGCACCGGATAGGCGAGGCCGGGCATCTGCGCCGGTCGTTCGACCGTCGTGAAAGCGATGTATTTCGCCGAAGCCAGCGGCTTGCAGCGCTTGAGCAGTCCGGCGAGCGGGAAGCCGGCCCAGGGGATCACCATCGACCAGGTTTCGACGCAGCGCATGCGGTAGATGCGTTCTTCCAGCGCTTGGCCCTTGAGGATGTCTTCGAGCGTGAAGTGTCCGGTTTTTTCGGCCAGGCCGGCGATTTCCACGCTCCACGGTCGTGGCTGGAAAGCGCCGGAATGGGCAGCCGGATCGCCCTTGCCGGTGCCGAACTCGTAGAAATTGTTGTAGTGCGTGGCATCCCGAAAAGTGGTTTGCACGGCGCCATCGGCATTGTCGACGTGACTGACGACCGTCAGCGGCCTGCCAGGGGCGCTCGTTTCCGGTGTCGCCGGAGTGGGCGGCGCGGCCTCGGAACCGCAGCCTGCGGCGAGGGCGGTTGCGCCGAGTCCAAGCAGTTTCAGGACTTCACGACGGCGACGGTAAACCGGTTCCGGCGTGATTGCCGATGGCGGCGGGTTTTTGGATGGATATCGGCGCATGTGGTTTTCCCGATTGCGCCAATGGGACCGGCAATCGTGCATAAAGCTTCCAGCCAAGCCCCGGGCACTTGACCTGCCTGTGCTTTTGCGGCGGTATACTCGGCTCGAGGAAATCTGCAAGGTTACTGGAACAAGGTTATTGGAACGGGGGACATGAATTTCGCCAGTGCGTTCCGCTTCTCGTCCAGCCTCGTCGCTGTTCTGGATGCCGGGGACGGGCGCATTGTCGACGTGAATCCCGCCTTCGAGAGCGAGTTGGGCTATCGCCGCACGGCGATCATCGGGCGCAGTCCGATGGAGATTGCGTTTTGGCGCGATTTACAAACCCGCGCGGCGATCTGGGCGCACTTGCGCAGCGAACATCGGGTCTGCGGCGAGCGCGTCGTGTTCCGCAACCATGCCGGCGTCGAATACGACGCGGATCTGTACGCCGAGTTTTTCGAGCACGACGCCCGGCGCCTGATATTTGCCGTGCTGCAGCGTTTTGCGCCGGTGGGTGAGCGCGTGGCCTCCGCAGATCCCGATCCCGGCAGTTACCGCTCCCTGTTCATGTCCAGCGCGGAAGGTTTCTACCGCAGCCTGCCCGAGGGCGGGCTGATCGACGTGAACCCTGCCTTGGCGCGTATTTTCGGTTATGAATCGCCGGCGCAAATGCTGAGCGAAGCCCATGACCGACGTGCCCGCGATCTTTACGCGGATCCGGCTGTCGCCGCATCCCTGATCGAGCACCTGCACGCGGATGGGCATTTCGAGAATCAGCGTGCGCAGATCCGCCGCCGCGATGGCACCGTGGTGTGGATTTCGGAAAATTCGCGCTGCGTTCGCGACGGCGAAGGCCATCTGCTGTTTTATGAAGGCTCGATCATGGACATCGGTGCGCAGGTTGAGGCGGAGGAGCGCCTGCGCCAGTCCGAGAACATGTATCGCACCCTGGTCGACAGCAGCCACGACGGCGTTTTCCTGATCCGGCACGATGGCACCATCGGTTTCATCAACGAAGCGATGGCGCAGACCCTGGGTTATCGCGCCGAGGAACTGATCGGCACCAGTTACCTCAAACTCATCGCCCCCGAGGCCTTGGCCGAACAGATGGTCCGCCGCAACGAACGTGCGGCAGGTTCGTATGCGGTGCAAACCTACGACACGGTGATGATCCGCAAGGACGGCACGCGCCGCCTGCTGCACGTGCATGCCGGTGCGGTTGATTACGAAGGCGAAGTGGCAAGCACCGGCACGGCTCGCGACGTTACCGAGGAGCATCGCCAGCGCCAGGCGCTGGAATGGGCCGAACGCACCTACCGCGAGCTGTTCCAGAACGCGGTGTCGGGCATGTTCCGTTCGCAGATCGACGGCCGCATCGTCGCCGCCAACGATGCATTCGCGCATATCCTCGGCTATGCCGATGCCGCGGAACTGCTTGAGTCGGGGCGTGGCATCGGCGATTTCTACGCGAATCCCGACAGTCGCAAGTATGTGTTGGCGCAGCTTGCCGCGAGCCGGGAGCCGGTCATATTCGAGTTCGACGCGCGCCGCAAGGATGGCAGCTTCGTGCCAACCGAAGTTCGTGCGCAGGCGATCCGCGACAGCGAAGGCAAGATCCTGTGGACCGAAGGGTCCGCCCAGGACATCGGCGCGCGCCGCCGTGCCGAAATCGCGTTGAAGGATTCCGAGGCGCGTTATCGCACCCTTGTCGAGCACAGCCAGGTTGGCGTGTACATGATGCTCGGATGACCGCTACACCTACGTGAACCAGGCGTTCGCGGCGATGTTCGGTTACCGCGAGGAAGAACTGGTCGGCGCCGATTTCCGCATGCTCGTGCCGCCCGAGTCGCGCGAGCACCAGGAAGACCGCTACCGTCGCCGCAGCGAAGGCGAGCCGAGCGGCGGCGATTACTGCATCGTGCTGATGCGCAAGGACGGCGTGCGCATCCAGGTCGTGGTCAGTGCCGGCCACGTGGAAATGAACGGCAAGCGCTACACCAGCGGCACGATCCGCGACGTGACCGCGCAGTTGCGCGTGCAGCGCGAGTTGGAACACAGCGCCACGCACGACCTGCTGACCGGCCTGCCCAACCGGTTTTTTTTCGAGCGCCAGCTCGAACAGACGCTGGCGCATGCGCAGGCCAGCGGCGATTTCCATTTTGCCGTGCTGTTTCTCGACCTGGACGGATTCAAGCTGGTCAACGACAGCCTCGGCCACGCCAGCGGCGACGATTTGCTGACGCAGATCGCCGAGTGCCTGCGTGCGAACCTTGGCGGGCAATGCCTCGTCGCGCGTTACGGCGGCGACGAGTTCACCTTGCTGCCGCATGGTGCCTGCCCGCGCGGTCGCGCCGAACAACTCGCGCAACGCGTGCTCGCGCTGCTGGCGGGTTCGTTCGAGGTGCGTGGTCACCGGGTGTTTTCCGGAGCCAGCGTCGGCGTGGTGCTGGGCCGCGCCGAATACCAGTCGCCGGACCAATTGCTGCGCGACGCCGATACCGCCATGTACCGCGCCAAGGCCGGCGGCAAGTCCGCCTACGTCATCTTCGACGACGCCATGCATGCGGCGGCGCGCGCGCGCCTGAAACTGGAGACGGACTTGCGCTTCGCCCTCGAACGCGGCGAATTCCGCATCTTCCACCAGCCGATCGTGGATTTGCGCAATGGCCGCGTGCAGGGATTTGAGGCGCTCGTGCGCTGGCAGCATCCGCAGCGTGGCTTGCTGTTGCCTGACGATTTTCTCAACGTCGCCGATGAGACCGGCACTCTCGTCGGGATGGACTGGTGGGTGCTCGAACAGGTTTGCGAGAACCTGTTGCGCTGGCAGCGGCGCTTGCCGGCGCACGCGCGCCTGCGCGCCAGCGTCAACGTCGACGACCGCCAGTTCGCCGATCCGAACCTGGTCGAGCATCTGCGCAACGTGCTGCGGCGCACCGGTGTCGACCCGTCCACGTTGGCGCTGGAAATCACCGAGACCGTTTTCCGTCGCGGCAGCGACGAGGCGGCGCAAACCCTGCACGGTCTCAAGCAGTTGGGCGTATCGCTCGTGGTCGACGATTTCGGCACCGGCTATTCGTCGCTGGACTCGTTCGCCGCGTCGCCGTTCGACGCGCTCAAGATCGACCGCAGCTTCATTCGCGACATGGTGACGAATTTCCGCCACCGTGCAATCGTGCGCACGATTGCCGCCTTTGCCGAAGACATGCGCCTGGATCTGATCGCCGAGGGCGTCGAGACGGCCGAGCAGGCCGGGTTGTTGCGCGACCTGGGTTGCACCGTGGCGCAGGGCTTTCTCTATGCCCCGGCCCTGCCGCAGGGCGAGTTCGAGACGTTGCTCGAGAGCGGCTTCGCGCAGCAGTCGAATTCTTCGCCGTCGGCGGTTGCGTAACTGCTGCACTGCGGCATAATGAGACTCCTTTTGGAGTCGCTCATGAGCCGCACCTACAACTTCAGCGCCGGACCCGCGGCGCTGCCGGAACCTGTCTTGCGCCGTGCCCAGGCCGAAATGCTGGAGTGGGGCAAGGCTCGTGCCAGCGTCATGGAAATCAGCCACCGCGGCAAGGATTTCATCGCGACGGCGCAGAAGGCCGAGCAGGATCTGCGCACCCTGATGCAGGTTCCGCAAGGCTACAAGGTGCTGTTCCTGCAGGGCGGTGCGACGCAGCATTTCGCCCAGATCCCGATGAATTTCGCGCGTCGTGACCAGAGTGTCGATTACGTCGTCACCGGCCACTGGGGCGAGAAGGCGGCGAAGGAAGCCAAGCCGCTGGCGCAGGTGCGCATCGCCGCGAGCGGCGCGGAAAAAAACTTCATCGCGATTCCGCCGCGCGCGCAGTGGCAACTCGATGCGGACGCGGCCTACCTGCACTACACGCCGAACGAAACCATCCACGGCGTCGAATTCCATGATGTTCCCGACGCCGGTGGCGTGCCGCTGGTCGCGGACATGTCTTCCAACATCCTGTCGCGACCGGTCGACGTGTCGAAATTCGGCGTCATCTACGCCGGTGCGCAAAAGAACATCGGCGCCTCGGGCCTGGTCGTGATGATCGTGCGCGAAGACCTGCTCGCGCGCTGCCCCAAGGACATCCCGAAGATCTTCAACTACGCCGAGCACGCGGCCAACGAATCGATGCTCAACACGCCGAACACGTTCGGCTGGTATCTGGCCGGGACTCGTGTTCGAGTGGCTGCTGGAGCAGGGCGGCGTGGCGGCGATGGGCAGCGCAACCGTGCCAAGGCCGACCTGCTTTATGGCTATATCGACAACTCGGGTTTCTACAAGAATCCGGTGGAAAAATCCGCGCGTTCGTGGATGAACGTGCCGTTCACGCTGCCGCGCGAGGAACTCGACGCGGCGTTCCTGAAGGAAGCCGAAAGCGCAGGCCTGATGGCGCTCAAGGGCCATCGCGCGGTCGGCGGCATGCGCGCTTCGCTCTACAACGCCATGCCGCTGGAAGGCGTGCAGGCGCTGGTGGATTTCATGAAAGATTTCGCGGCGAGGAACGCTTGATGTTCAAGATCCAGACCCTCAACAACATTTCGCGCAACGGACTCGACCGCTTGCCGGCCAATCTGTATTCGGTCGCGAACGATGTCGCCGAACCCGACGCGCTGCTGGTGCGTTCGGCGGATCTGCACGGCAAACCGCTGGCGGCGTCGATCAAGGCCGTCGCGCGCGCTGGCGCGGGCACGAACAACATTCCCGTCGCCGAGTTCAGCCAGCGCGGCGTGCCGGTATTCAACGCGCCCGGGCGCGAACGCGAACGCGGTCAAGGAACTCGTCGTTGCCGGCATGCTGATCGCCGCGCGCAACCTCGACAGCGCGCTCGCCTTCGTCGGCGGCCTGGACGGCGGCGATCATCTGCACGACAAGGTCGAGGCGGAGAAGAAGCGCTTCGTCGGTTCGGAACTCGCCGGCAAGACACTTGGCGTCGTCGGCCTCGGCGCGATCGGCGTGAAGGTCGCCAACGCGGCGCGCGCGCTCGGCATGCGCGTGCTCGGATTCGATCCGCACATGACGATCGACGGCGCCTGGGCGCTGTCGTCGGAAGTCGCCAAGGCCGGATCGCTGAACGAACTGTATGCGGCTTCGGACTACATCACGTTCCACGTTCCGCTCAACGATGCCACGCGCGGCGTGTTCGGCGCCGCCGCGCTCGAACTCGTGCGGCCCGGTACCGTCGTGCTCAATTTCGCGCGCGAGGGCATCGTCGACGCGGCGGCACTGGCGTAGCGGCCTGGCCAGCGGCCGCATCGGTCGTTACGTCACCGATTTCCCGAGCGCCGATCTCGTCGGCAACGCACGCGTGATCGGCCTGCCGCATCTGGGCGCGTCCACCGGCGAGGCCGAGGAAAACTGCGCGGTCATGGTCGTCGACCAGCTGCGCGAGTTCCTGGAAAACGGCAATGTGCACAACGCCGTGAATTTCCCGAACACGCGCATGGCGCGCGCGGGCAAGGCACGGCTGTGCATCGCGAATCGCAACCGGCCCGAACATGATCGGCCAGCTCTCGCACGTGCTCGGCGAAGCCGGCGTCAACATCGCGCAGATGCACAATGCCTCGCGCGGCGACATCGCGTACACGCTGATCGATCTGGATTCGGCGGCAAGCGATGCGCTCGTCGCCGCGATCCGCGGGATCGAAGGCATCCTTTCGGTGCGCGCGATTTCCGCCTGAGCGAACATCATCATGCCGAAGAAGAAACCAGCCGCCGCACCTTCGCTCGCCGATGCGCGCACGCGCATCGACGCGATCGACCGCAACATCCAGCAGCTGATCGCCGAACGCGCGAACTGGGCGCATCAGGTCGGCAAGGCCAAGGGCAAGCTCGCCGCGGCGGTGGACTACTACCGGCCCGAACGCGAAGCGCAGGTGCTGCGCATGGTCGTCGACCGCAACGAGGGGCCGCTGTCCGACGATGTGCTCGTGCACGTGTTCCGCGAAATCATGTCGGCCTGCCTCGCCCAGCAGGAACCGCTCAAGATCGGCTACCTCGGCCCGGAGGGCACGTTCAGCCAGCAGGCGGTGACCAAGCATTTCGGCCGCTCGGCGCACGGACTGCCGCTGTCGACCATCGAGGAAGTGTTCCAGGAAGTCGAGAGCGGCAACGCCGATTTCGGCATCGTGCCGGTGGAAAATTCCGGGCAGGGCACGATCCAGATCACGCTCGACATGTTCCTGACCTCGAACCTGAAAATCTGCGGCGAAGTCGAGTTGCGCGTGCGCCAGTTCCTGCTCTCGCGCTCGGGGCGCATCGAGGACATCGAGCGCGTCTATTCGCACCCGCAGACTTTCGCGCAATGCAAGGCCTGGCTGCGCGGCAACCTGCCGAAGGCCGAAAAGATTCCGGTGTCGAGCAATGCCGAGGCCGCGCGCCGCGCGCGCAACGCCGACGACGCCGCGGCGATCGGCGGCGAATCGGCCGGGCATGTGTACGGCCTGAAGAAAGTCATCATGACGCCGATCGAGGATCGCGCCGACAACACCACGCGCTTCCTCGTCATCGGCCGGCAGATCTTCCCGCCGTCCGGGCATGACCGCACCTCGATCCTGGTCTTCATCAAGGACAAGCCCGGCGCCTTGTTCCACGTGCTCAGCCCGTTCGCGCGCAACGGCATCAGCATGAACCGCATCGAATCGCGGCCCTCGCACCAGGCCAAGTGGGAATACGGGTTCTTCATCGACCTGGCCGGCCATGTCGAGGACGAAGCGATGCGCCGCGCATTCGCCGAACTGAAGGAACACGCGGCGCAGATCAAGTTGCTCGGTTCATATCCGGTGGCGGTTCCGTGAGCAGCAATGCGGCGTCGCTCGCCAACGCCGCCACGCGCGCGCTGCGCGCCTACGACCCAGGGCATGATCTGCCGGCCTTGCGCCGGCGCTTCGGCAGCGTACTCGCCGAACTGGGATCGAACGAGAATCCGCTGGGTCCAAGTCCGCTCGCGTTGGCGGCGATTCGGGCTGCCTTGCCCGACATTTTTCGCTACCCCGATCCGGTGGGCGGTGCGCTGAAAGCCGCGCTGGCGAAACATCTGCGCGTGGACACCGCTCAAATCACGCTGGGCAACGGCTCGCATGAGTTGTTGATGCTGATCGCGCAATGCTTCGCGGATGCGAGCACATCGGTCGTGTTTTCGGAATTCGGCTTCGCGGTGTTCCCCATCGCTACCGCGGCGACCGCCGCGCGATCGGTCCGTGTGCCAGCGCTGACGCGCGACCATGCGGCGATGCCGCTGGGGCACGATCTGGGGGCGATGGCGGCGGCGATCCGGCCCGACACGCGCATCGTTTTTCTGGCCAATCCCAACAATCCCACCGGCACCTGGTTCGGCGATGCGGCGCTGGCGGCATTCTTCGCGCGGGTCCCACCGACGACGCTGGTTGTGGTCGACGAGGCCTATCATGAATTCGTCGACGATCCTGCACTCACCTCGGCGCTGCATTTCCTGCCGAAATATCCAAACCTGATTGTCACGCGCACATTCTCGAAGGCCTACGCGCTGGCCGGATTGCGCGTAGGCTATGCGATCGCGTCGCCGCAAATCGTCGCGGTCGTCGAACGCCTGCGCGAATCGTTCAACGTGAACATTCTGGCGCTCGCGGCGGCACAGGCGGCACTCGGCGATCGAGAGCACGTCGCGCGCGCCAAGGCATACAACCTTGGCGAACGTGTGTGGCTTGCGGCACAACTGGAAAATCGTGGTTTGCGCGTGCTGCCGTCGCAAACGAATTTCGTCCTCGTCGATTTCGCACGCGATGCCGCAGCCATCGAGAACGCGTTGTTCGAGCGCGGCGTGATCGTACGGCCGATGGGCGGCTACGGATTGGACGAATTCCTGCGCATCAGCGTCGGTTCCCGCGCGGAGAACGTGCGTCTGCTGGAAGCGCTGCCGTGAGCGACCTGACGTGACCAATTGGATCAGCGCGCCGACCGGCCCGCTGCGCGGCGATGTGCGGGTTCCCGGCGACAAGTCGGTTTCGCATCGCGCGATCATGCTCGCCGCACTCGCGCAAGGCACGTCGCGCATCACCGGGTTCCTCGAAGGCGAGGACACGCTGGCGACCGCGCGTGCGTTCGCGCAGATGGGCGTGCGCATCGACGCGCCGCGTGCGAGCGAACGCATCGTGCATGGTGTCGGCTTGCGCGGATTGCGTGCAGCGGGCGGCGACATCGATTGCGGCAACGCCGGAACCGGCATGCGCTTGCTGACCGGCATCCTTGCGGGTCAGGAGTTCGACTCGACATTGATCGGCGACGCATCGCTCTCGAAGCGACCGATGCGCCGCGTGATCGAGCCGTTGACGCGCATGGGTGCGCGCATCCAATCGAACGATGGCCTGCCGCCGCTGCACATCCGCGGCGGCTCGGCATTGCACGGAATCGACTACGAACTGCCGGTTGCCAGCGCCCAGGTGAAATCCGCGATCCTGCTCGCGGGACTTTATGCACATGGCGAAACGCGGGTGCGCGAACCCCATCCGACCCGCGACTACACCGAACGCATGCTGCGCGCATTCGGTTGGCCGATCGAATACGGCGCGGGCTGGGCGAATTTGAGCGGCGGCCATGGGTTGCGTGCGACCGAGATCATCGTGCCGGCGGATTTTTCCTCCGCCGCGTTTTTCATCGTCGCCGCGACGCTCGTGCCGGGCTCGGAACTCGTGCTGCGCGACGTCGGCATGAATCCGCGTCGCATCGGGCTGGTGCACGCGCTGCGCGCGATGGGCGCCGATATCCGCGAATCGAACCCACGCGGGCAGGGCGGCGAACCCGTCGCCGATTTGATCTTGCGTCATGCGCCGCTTGCCGGAATCGACGTAGCGGTCGAACTCGTGCCGGACATGATCGACGAATTCCCTGTCCTGTTCGTGGCCGCCGCGGCGGCGCGCGGAACCACGCGCATTCGTGGCGCGGCGGAATTGCGCGTCAAGGAGTCCGATCGCATCGCGGTGATGGCAAAGGGCTTGCGCGCGCTGGGCATCAGGATCGAGGAAACGCCGGACGGCGCGCTCATCGAAGGCGGAGAAATTGCCGGTGGCGAAGCCGATTCTGCCGGCGACCACCGCTGCGCAATGAGTTTTGCCGTGGCTGGCCTCGTCGCACGCACGCCGGTGCGCGTGCGCGACTGCGCCAATGTGGCCACTTCGTTTCCGGGATTCATGGAACTGGCCAATTCACGCGGATTCGATCTCGCGGCACCACCCATGTAAAGCCGTGCGGAGCTTTCCGGTAAAATGGCCGGATGCCCGACAAAATCGTACCGGTACTCACCATCGACGGCCCCTCCGGTTCCGGCAAAGGCACGGTCAGCCGGATGGCGGCCGATGCGCTGGGCTGGCACCTGCTGGATTCGGGTGCCCTGTACCGCGCGGTCGGCTTCGCCGCCGGCATGGAAGGCCTGGACCTGTCCGATGCCGAGGCGGTCACGCGCTGCGCGCAAACGACGAAGATCTCGTTCCGCGATCCCAGGGACGGCCTGGAGACGCGGGTGATCGTGAACGGCATGGACGCGACGGACGAAATCCGTACCGAGACCTGCGGCGCCGCCGCGTCGGCCATTGCGGCCATTCCCGGCGTGCGAACGGCCCTGTTCGACAAGCAGCGTGCCTTTCGCAAGGCGCCGGGCCTGGTCGCCGACGGCCGCGACATGGGCACCGTGATTTTCCCGGATGCCCAGTGCAAGGTGTTCCTGACCGCCAGCGCCGAAGAACGCGCCAAACGCCGCTATAAGCAGTTGAAAGAAAAGGGATTGGGCGTTACACTTGCCGCCCTTTTGCGCGAGATTCAGGCGCGCGACGTGCGCGACGCCGGTCGCGCGGTTGCGCCGCTCAAGCCTGCCGCCGATGCCGTCGTCATCGATTCGACCGGAATGCCGGTCGAGCGTGTCGTCGCCGCCGTGCTGGAACTTGTGGGAAAAGGGCGCGGCTGATTCCGCGGAAATGGGAAATGCGAAAACGGCGGTACGCTCTGGCGGCCGGTTTTTCATTTCCGATTTCCGTGCGGAGATCGACCACGGTCCGGGGTGTTCGGATCATCAACGGGTGGACAGTAAAATCCATATCGAACAATTGGTTGGATGACTGTCTTGAGACAACTTGGAATTCAACATGACCGAAAGTTTTGCCGAACTGTTTGAACAGAGCCAGACGCTCAACAAATTGAAGCCGGGCGCCATCGTTTCCGGCATCGTCGTCGAAATCCGCAATGACGTTGTCGTCATCAACGCGGGACTCAAGTCCGAGGGCATTGTCCCGATCGAGCAATTCCGCAGCGAATCCGGCGAGCTTGAAGTCAAGCTCGGCGACGAGGTGAAAGTGGCGCTCGACGCCATCGAAGACGGCTTCGGCGAAACCCGCCTGTCGCGTGAAAAGGCCAAGCGCTCGCTGGTTTGGGACGAGCTGGAAGAGGCGCAAACCGCCAACGCCACCGTGACCGGCAAGATTTCCGGCAAGGTCAAGGGCGGCTTCACCGTCGACATAAAGGACGTGCGCGCGTTCCTGCCGGGTTCCCTGGTGGATGTGCGACCGGTGCGCGATCCGGTGTTCCTGGAAGGCAAGGAACTGGAATTCAAGATCATCAAGCTCGACCGCAAGCGCAACAATGTGGTGGTTTCGCGCCGCGCCGTGGTCGAGAGCGAGCATTCCGAGGAGCGCGAGCAGTTGCTCGACCGCCTGCAGGAAGGCGCCGTGGTCAAGGGCGTGGTCAAGAACCTCACCGATTACGGTGCGTTCGTCGACCTCGGCGGCATCGACGGCCTGCTCCACATTACCGACATGGCGTGGAAGCGCGTGCGTCATCCGAGCGAAGTCGTCAATGTCGGCGACGAGCTCGAAGTGCGCGTGCTCAAGTTCGACCGCGAGCGCAACCGCGTTTCGCTCGGCCTCAAGCAGCTCGGCGAGGATCCTTGGGTCGCCATTGCGCGCCGCTACCCCACCAGCACACGCCTGATCGGCAAGATTTCCAACGTCACCGATTACGGCTGCTTCGTCGAACTCGAACCGGGCGTCGAAGGCCTGGTGCACGTGTCCGAGATGGACTGGACCAACAAGAACGTCAATCCGGCCAAGCTCGTGCAGGTCGGTGACGAGGTCGAAGTCATGGTGCTCGACGTGGATGAGGAGCGTCGCCGCATCTCGCTCGGCATCAAGCAGACCCGGGCCAATCCGTGGGAATCCTTCGCCGCGATCCACAAGAAAGGCGACAAGGTTTCCGGCCAGATCAAGTCGATCACCGACTTCGGCATCTTCGTCGGCCTGGACGGCGGCATCGATGGCCTCGTCCACCTGTCGGACATCTCCTGGCAGAGCACGGGCGAGGAGCTGGTGCGCAAGTTCAAGAAGGGCGACGAGGTCGAGGCCGTGGTTCTGGCGGTCGATCCGGAGCGCGAGCGCATCAGCCTCGGCGTCAAGCAGCTCGAGCAGGATCCGTTCGGCCAGTTCATGGCGGCGCATCCGCGCGGCACCATCGTCAACGGCACGGTCAAGGAAGTCGACGCCAAGGGCGCCACGGTCGATCTGGGCGAGGGCGTGGAGGGCTTTCTGGCTGCGCGCGACATCGCCAAGGACCGCGTCGACGACGCCACCCAGCACTTCAAGGTGGGCGATGCCGTCGAAGCCAAGTACACCGGCATGGACCGCAAAGGCCGCGTGCTGCAGTTGTCGATCCGCGCCAAGGACGACGACGAGATGCAGCAGGCGCTCGAGGAATACCAGTCGGCTTCCGGCGGTACCACCAAGCTTGGCGCCTTGCTCAAGGAACAGCTTGGCAAAGCGGAGTAAAGCTGTTTTTCACGTCTCTGCCCCCTTGAGTCAAGGGGGCGATCAAAGCCCCGCACGCGCGGGGCTTTGATGGGGTTATGCAAAGTACGAGCGCCAGTCGAAGCCAGAGGTCTGCATGACTAAGTCCGAGCTTATCGAAGCCTTGGCCGCGCGCCAGAGCCATCTGGCGTTCAACGACGTGGAATTGTCGGTCAAGAACGTGATGGAACAGATGAGCCTGTCCTTGTCCAGCGGCGAGCGCATCGAGATCCGCGGCTTCGGCAGCTTCTCGCTGCATTTCCGCCCGCCGCGCATGGGCCGCAATCCCAAGACCGGAACCCAGGTCGCGCTGCCCGGCAAGCACGTGCCGCATTTCAAGCCCGGCAAGGAATTGCGCGAACGGGTCAACCTCGCCATCCGCCGGTCCGCCTGAGTCCGCAACGATGAGTGCCTTGCCGCCGCTGTTGCTGCCGGCGCTCGCGTTCCTGCTACCGTTGGCCGCGTTGTCCGGCTGGTTCTACGGCCGTCGCAGCAGCGAACGTTCGCGGCGCGCCGGCGTGAGCGAACTGTCGTCGAGTTATTTCCGCGGCTTGAACTACCTGCTCAACGAGCAGCCCGACAAGGCCATCGAAGTCTTCCTCAAGCTGGCCGAATTCAATCGTGACACGGTGGAAACCCATCTTGCGCTCGGCAACCTGTTCCGCCGCCGTGGCGAAGTCGACCGGGCGATCCGCGTGCACCAGCACCTGATCGCGCGACCGAACCTCAATAACGAGGAAAAGACCGTCGCCTTGCTCGAACTCGGCGAGGATTACATGCGTGCCGGCCTGCTCGATCGCGCCGAAACCCTGTTCAGCGATCTCGTGGCGATGGACGCGCACGTGCCCTCGGCGCTGCGCCATCTCATCGGCATCTACCAACACGAGAAGGACTGGAACAAGGCCATCGACCACGCGCGTCGGTTGGAAAAGATCACCGGCGAATCCGAAGGACCGACCATTGCGCAGTTCCATTGCGAGCTGTCCGAGCAGGCGCGCGCCGCGCGCGATTTCTCCGCGGCGCACGCGCACTTGGAGAACGCCTTCGTCTGCCAGCCGGAGTGCGTGCGCGCCTATATCGTGCTCGGCCACCTGGAAATGCAGCAGGGCAACCTCGATGCCGCCGCGCAGGCCTTCGAGCGCGTGGCCACGCTGGACGTGGATTTCGTCCCCGAAGTGCTCACGCCGCTGCTCGATTGCTACGCGCGCCTCGGGCAGATGCAGCACGCGGAACGCTTCCTCGTCGACATCATCGAGCGCTCGCAGGGCGTGTCGCCGGTGATCGCGCTGGCCAAGCTCTACTCCGGCACGCGCGGCGAGGCGGCCGCCATCGAATTCCTGACCCGGCAACTGCGCCAGCGGCCGTCCGTGCGCGGGCTGATGACGCTGATCGGCGCCTCGCTCGACCATTCGCGCGGCGATGCGCGAGAGAATCTGCTAATCCTGCAGGACCTGACCCGCAAGTTGATCGAAGGCCAGGCCATGTACCGCTGCAGCAAGTGCGGTTTCGGCGCCAAGGCGCATCACTGGCAATGCCCGAGTTGCAAGACCTGGGGATCGGTGAGACCGATCCACGGTGTGGCCGGCGAATGAACTCGTGAAAAACCTGCTGCGCTTGGCATCTTGTGCGAATCCGGTGCTCGAAATGCTCATGTACTTCGCACGTACACTCCGCTTTCTGCGCTCCGTGTTCGCACAACCTGCCTTCGCTCGCGACGGTTTTTCTCCGGGTTCAATCATTCGCGCTTTCGGCGTTGTGTAAACTGCACTGGCTACTCTCGCGGCGGCAACGGCATGTTCTTTTACTCCGAACCCTGGACCTTGCGCTACTGGCTCTGGCTGACCGCCAGCTTCACGCTGTCCGCGCTCGTGACCTGGGCCGCGCTGCTTTACGCGCGTCGACGCGCCCTGGTCGATCTGCCCGGGCGGCGCCGTTCGCATGCCACGCCGACGCCGCGCGGCGCTGGCATCGGCATCGTTGTTGCCGCGCTCGTATCGATTCTCGTCCTTGCGTATGCCGTGCCGACGGCCGCCGCGGGGTTGCGCCTGTGCATGCCGATCGTGCTCGTTGCCGCGATCGGCTGGATCGACGATCATCGCCCGCTGCCAGTGCTGTTGCGGCTGAGCGTGCATTGCATTGCCATCGCGATCTTCCTGCAACCGTTGCTCGGCGCGCTATTCGCTTCGCCCGCATCCGTGACGCAACTGGACACGACCTTCTGGCAAAGCGCGGGCATCATCGCCTCGGTCGGCTTTGTTTGCGTCTGGTCGATCAACCTGCACAATTTCATGGACGGCATCGACGGCCTTCTTGCCATGCAGGCGATCTTCGTGCTCGTCGCGATGGTCGTGCTGTGCCAGCGTTACGGCATCAGCCCGCACGGCGTACAGATCGCCTTGTGGGCGGCGGCCGTGGCCGGATTCCTGCCCTTCAATTTTCCGCGTGCGCGAGCGTTCATGGGCGACGTCGGCAGCGGCAGCGTGGGTTTTTTGATCGCGATCGCCGCGATCTGGCAGAATTCGTCGCCGTACACGGCCGCCTTGAGCGGCGTCGTGGCGGCATCGGCATTCGTCACCGATGCGAGCTGCACGCTGTTGTCGCGCATGTTGTGCGGGCGGCGCTGGTATCGTGCGCATCGCGAGCATTTGTACCAGTGGATGACGCGTGCCGGAATGTCGCACGCACGCGTGGTAGCTTGGTACATGGGCTGGAACCTGCTGGTCGTCGTGCCCGTGCTGTACTGGATGAACCTGCGCCCGTTCGGTGCGCCGCCGAAGCCGGGTATCGCGGTAGCGATGGGCATCTACGCCGTTGCCGTGATTTTATGGATTTGTGGAAAACGCTGGTGTTTATACAAAGTCAAATCGAAGGGGCGGCATGGACTTGCATAGGCTGACCGCCGCCATCCACCCGCGCCTGGCCGTCGTGCTGCACGACCTGGTCATGGTCTGGCTCGCCTGGACAGCGGCGAACTGGCTGCGCTACAGCTTCGAGGCGCATCCACCCACGGCGTGGCAACTGGCGCCGGATACCGCCATCGTCCTGCTGGTGCAGGGCGCGGTGCTGTGGTGGACGGGTTTGTACAAGGGCCTGTGGCGCTTCGCCAGCCTGCCGGATCTGTGGAACATCGTGCGCGCGGCTGTACTTGGTGCGCTGGGAATCGCGGTCGCGCTGTTTCTGTACGATCGCCTCGATTCGGTGCCGCGCAGCGTGCTGGCAATTTATCCGGTGGTGCTGGCCGTGTTGCTCGGCACGCCGCGCCTGGCCTATCGCTACTGGAAGGACAGTCGTTTCGAATTGCTCGCGCGCGTTCCCGCGCGGCGCGTGCTCGTGCTCGGCGCCGGACGTACCGGAGAGGCGCTGCTGCGCGAACTGGCGCACGACGCGCGTTATCGTCCGGTCGGGCTGCTCGACGACAACCTCACCTTGCGTGGAGCGCGCGTGCATGGCGTGCCCGTAATTGGCACGCTCGACCGCTTGCAGGAACTGGCGCGCGAATCCGCCGCCGAAATGCTGCTGATCGCGATCCCTTCGGCAACCACGACGCAGATGCGGCGCATCGTCGAACTGTGCGAGGAAACCGGCGTGCCTTTCCGCACGGTGCCGCGTCTGCAGGATGTCGTCGCCGGACGCATGGGCTTCAGCCAGCTCAAGGAAGTAGCGATCGAGGACCTGCTCGGGCGCGATCCGGTGAATCTTGACTGGGCAGCCATGCGCGCGGGATTTTCCGGCCAGCGCGTGCTGATCACCGGTGGCGGCGGTTCCATCGGCGCAGAATTGTGCCGGCAGGTCGCGCGTCTGGGCGTTGAATCGCTCGCGATCCTGGAGTTGTCCGAATTCAATTTATATCGCATCGAACAGGAACTGCGCCGCGAGTTTCCGGATCTGCTCGTCGACGCCGTGCTCGGCGATTGTGGCGACGCGGCGGTCTGCGAGCGCGTGTTCGCCCGCGTGCGTCCGCGAGTGGTGCTGCACGCGGCGGCGTTCAAGCATGTGCCGCTGTTGCAGAACCAGGTGCGCGAGGCATTTCGCAACAACGTGCTCGGCACGCAAACGGTGGCGCAGGCGGCCGACCGCCACGGCGTCGCCTGCTTCGTGCTCATCTCCACCGACAAGGCGGTCAATCCGTCCAGCGTGATGGGCGCGTGCAAGCGCGTGGCCGAGATCTTCTGCCAGAACTTCGCCGCGCACTCGACGACGCGCTTCGTTACCGTGCGTTTCGGCAACGTGCTCGATTCGGCCGGCAGCGTGGTGCCGCTGTTCCGCGAGCAGATCCGCAACGGCGGGCCGGTGACGGTCACGCATCCGGAAATGTCGCGCTACTTCATGACCATTCCCGAGGCCTGCCAGCTCATCCTGCAGGCCGGCGTGCTCGGCAAGGGTGGGGAAGTCTTCGCCCTCGACATGGGCGAGCCGGTGAAGATCCTCTATCTGGCCGAACAGATGATCCGTCTCGCCGGCAAGGTCCCGGAGCGCGACGTCGCCATCGTCTACAGCGGTTTGCGTCCGGGCGAAAAACTGTTCGAGGAATTGTTCCACGACCACGAGAATTACCAGGCCACGGGACACGCCAAGATTTTTCTCGCGCAACCGCGCAGCATGTCGTGGGAATTGCTCAACGCGCAGTTGCGTCAGGCCGCGCAGTCCGTGCGCGATTACGACGAAGACGCGTTGCGCGCCTGCCTGACCAGCCTGTTGCCGGATTTTTCCTGGCGCGATGAAACGGATTCCGCCGAAATCGTGCCGATCATGCGCCAAAACTGAGGGAGCTTGAATGAACGCAGCGTTGCGCAAGGTCGTGTTTCCCGTGGCAGGACTCGGCACGCGCTTCCTGCCCGCGTCCAAGGTGGTGGCCAAGGAAATGCTGCCGGTTCTGGACAAGCCACTGATCCAATACGCAGTCGATGAGGCTGTCGACGCCGGAGCCGACACGCTGGTCTTCGTGACCAATCGCTACAAACATGCGATCGCGGATTACTTCGATACCGCCTACGAGCTGGAGCACAAGCTCGATCGCAGCGGCAAGCATGACTTGCTGCGTGCCGTGCGCAACGTGATCCCCAAGCATGTACGGTGTGTCTACATTACCCAGTCCGAGGCGTTGGGTCTGGGTCATGCGGTGTTGTGCGCGAAGCCCGTCGTCGGCGACGAACCGTTTGGTGTGATCCTCCCGGACGACCTCATCTGGAATCAGGGCAAGGGTGCGTTGCGCCAGATGGCGGAATTCGCGGCCCAGGACAATACGGGCGTCATCGCGGTCGAGGAAGTGCCGCGCGCGGACACGCAAAAATACGGCATCGTGGATGCGGAAACGGCCGATGGGCGGGCCGCACGCATTCGTCATGTCGTCGAGAAACCCAAACCCGAAGTCGCGCCGTCGAACCTCGCCATCGTCGGTCGCTACGTGCTGCCGGGCCGCATTTTCGAACTGCTGGAAAAGACCAAGCCCGGTGCGGGCGGTGAGATCCAGCTCACCGACGCGATTGCCGCGCTGTTGGGCGAAGGCAAGGTCTACGCGTATCGCTTCGAGGGCACGCGCTTCGATTGCGGCAGCAAGCTCGGCCTGGTCAAGGCGACGCTGCATTTCGCCTTGCAGGACCCAGCGCTGGCGGATGCGACGCGCGCATTCGTGGCCGCGTCGGCCTGATTCACGTCAGGCAAGCCCGGCGATCCAGAACCAGCCGGCCACCGCGACCGCGATGCCGAGCAGGGCGGCGATCAACCCGGCGACGCGGCTGGCGTTGCCGATACGAACCGCGTCATCGCCCTCGCGCACCGGCGTGTCGCGCAACAGGCGCGCATCATTGGCGGGAAAACGCCGGTCGCGCACGATGCGGCGTCCGCGCAGCATCAGGTGGCGGCCGAGCAGCAACAGGCACAACGTCATCAGGATCACGCAGCCGGCAATCAGGTGCTTGACCGATGCCTGCAACTGCGCGGTGTCCATGTCCTGCGCGGCCTGTTGCAACCAGTGCGTGAAGCCGAACAGAAGCGCCAGCATCGCGATCGCCGCGATGGCCAGGATGGCGAGCACGCGGCGACGATATACCGGATCGGCCATATGGATTTGCATGACGCAAAGCATAACGCATGGAACGGATGGGCCGATGACGCGTCCTGCGCCGCGCGCAAAACCGTTATGCTTGCCGCTTCGATCCGGATGGAGTTCGGCATGCGCGTCGTCGCCCTGTTGATGCTGTTCGGCCTGCTGTCGGCCTGCCAGAACATGCCAGGCCGCGCTGTTGCGGCGGGCGATGCGCTGTCACGGCTGGATTCCGGCTTGAGCGGAGATTGGGATAATCATGAGCAGGCCGCGGGGGCTGCGTCGCATGCGGTCGCCGTGCCGCGTGTGCGCGAGGCAATGCGCCTGGCCGATCGCCGACGCGATGGCAGCCTGTGGTTCTGGCGACTTGAATCGGGTGATGCCAAGGCACGCACGCATGCGCTGTGGCTGATCTTGGCGACGGCAGCGGACAACGGCAATCGCGTGTCGCTGACGCCGTACCGTCCGCTTGATCCGGCAGATGCTGACGAGATGTTTGACGGCAAGCGCAAATTCCGCTTCGATGCCCCACAGTGGGCAGAACTTGGGCCGTGCGCGCAGACCGGTACGTGGAAGGATGCGAAATTCCAGGCGCAGAGCGATGCCGCGGCGTGCAGCGCGCTGTTGCCGGGTTTGGGTGAATCCGCCGCATTGTTGCCGCTGCGCTTTACGCTGGATGGCGAAATGCTGCAAGTGGCCACCTTCGCCGATCAGGCGCGCGGTGCGGATGCGCAAATCGACGCGCGCCGGGTGCGCTGGTTTTCCGGCTGGGCGGCGATCAACGGCGGCGGACCCAAGGCACGCGCCGGTAATCAGGATTGGCACATGCAAAAGGACCTGCGCCTGTCCAGCGAGGGCGGTCGCGTTGAACTGCGCTGGCGCGATGGCGCCGCGAGCGGCTATTCGCTGGAGCTCGAACGCACCACCTACGCCGAACGCAAGTTGCACGTGCTGCAATTGAACGTGATCGAGGATTCGAGCGGGCAGGTGATGGACTACGTCTGGGCCGATCCGGCGGCCAGCGCGATCGGGTTCAACCTGGGCTGGCTGCAGGTCGGGCTGAATCAGGAACCCGCAGCAGCGCAATAGCCTCAACGCAAATCGCGCAGATCATCCGGCAGGCGATAACCCGGATAACGCTTGCGGAACTGCGCGAGGCTGCGCAAGGCCTCTTCGCGCCGGTTGTCGCGCAGCATCTGGCGGATATTCGCCAGCCAATGTTCGGGATACAGCGTGGCATTGCGATCCTGCGTCGCCGGTGCGGCGAGCGTTGCCGCCGGAGCGCCTGCGGATTCGGTGTCCGCTTGCTTGGCTCGCATCGGCGCGGCCGGCATTGCAGACTTCGCTTCGGCCGCGACCGGTGGCGGGGCGGGTTCGCGCATCGCCGCGCGGGCGCCGGGAACGCGCGCGGTGCGGGGCGGGATGCGGCATTTTCCACTTTTTTCATTTCCGCAGGCGGCGCTGGCACATCGAGCGGAGCAATTGCGGCAGGTGCGGCAGATTCCTGCGGTGCGCCCGCCGCCGTTGCGCCCGGTTGCGGAGCGGCTGGCGGCGGTGCAGGCGGAGCAACCGTCGGCTCGACTTCCGGCCGGCTTGCCGGCCGTTGCCACAACTGGGGCCCAAGCTGGAAAGCGATGCCGGCCGCCAACGCGACGATTGCAGCGGCACTTAGCGCCGGCAGCCAGCGTCCGTGCGCGTGGTGTGCGCAGTGGCGCTTCCATTGCGGCGACGGCACGTTGCGCCATGCGCGCGCACGGCAGCGTCGAGCCGCGCATCGGGTTCGGCCTGCGGCAGCTTGCGGTAGAGCGCAGTCCAGCCGTGCGTCGTCACCACTGAGGAAGGCCGCGAAATCGCGCTCGAATTTTTGGTTGCTGCTGCTCATTCCGCGAGCCTCTCTCGGATTTTTGCAAACGCATAGCGCAGTCGCGATTTCACGGTTTCCTGTCCGGCGCAGGTCAGTTGCGCGATTTCGGCCAGGCCAAGCCCGGATTCCATGCGCAGCACGAAGGCCTCGCGCTGCTCGGCGGGCAGGGCATCCAGCGCCATCTGCAGGCGCCGGCGTTCCTCGAAATCGCTCAGCGCATGCTCGGGCCGATCCGATTCTGGCGCATCCAGTTCGCGCAGCACGGCCTCGGTTTCTTCCGCGCCGGCCTGCGGACGACTGCGACGGAAGTGATCCACGACCAGATTGTGCGCGATCTGCAGCAGCCAGGTCGTGAACTTCGCCTCGACGCGATAACGCTCGCGCGCGGTGATCAGCCGGCTCCAGGTTTCCTGGAACAATTCGTCGGCCACCGCGCGGTCCGCCACGCTGCGCAGGATGTAGCGGTACAGCATGCCGCGGCTGCGTGCATAGAGGGTGTCGAAGGCGCGCAGGTCGCCGCGCGCATAGGCCAGCATCAGCTTTTCGTCCGGATACGCCGCGTCCATGCGCGAAGGTTACGGGATTTCAGACAGGCGTGGAACGCAGGCCGGCGGCGGGCGGGGTCAGGAGTCCCGCATCACCATCAGGCGGATTTCCGTCATGTCCTCGATCGCGTAGCGGATGCCTTCGCGGCCCAGGCCCGAATCCTTGACTCCGCCGTAGGGCATATTGTCGACTCTGAAGGAGGGGACATCGCCGATCACCACACCTCCGACGTCAAGCTCGTCCCAGGCGCGCATGGCCTTGCGCACGTCGAACGTGAACACGCCGGCCTGCAGGCCGAATTCGGAATCGTTGACGATGCGGAGCGCGTCGTCGAAATCGCGTGTACTTCTGCAGCAATGCGACCGGCCCGAACGCTTCCATGCAACTGACTTTCTGCTTCGGATCGACGTTTTCCAGCACGGTGGCTTCGAGCATCGCGCCGCTGCGCTTGCCGCCACAAAGGACTTTCGCGCCGGCCTTGACGGCTTCCTGGATCCAGCCGTCCAGGCGCTTGGCTTCCTTCTCGTCGATCATCGGCCCGATGAAGGTCTTTTCGTCCTTGGGATCGCCGGCGACGAGCTCTTTCGTCGCCGCGACGAAGGCGTCGCGGAAACGGTCATAGAAGCTTTCCTGCACCAGGATGCGCTGCACGCCGATGCAGCTCTGGCCGCGATTGATAGAACGCGCCGAAGATCATGCGCTCGACCACGAAATCCAGGCGTTCGCCCTGGTCCGCGTCGACAATACAGGCCGCGTTGCCGCCCAATTCGAGCACGACCTTTTTCTTGCCTGCACGCGCCTTCAGGTCCCAGCCCACGGCCGGCGAGCCGGTGAACGAAAGCAGCTTGAAGCGCTCGTCGGTGGTGAACAGGTCCGCGCCGTCGCGGTGCGCGGGCAGGATCGAGAACGCGCCGTGCGGGCAGATCGGTTTCGGCCAGCACCTCGCCGATGATCAGCGCTCCAATGGGCGTGCGACTGGCCGGCTTGAGCACGAAGGGACAGCCGACCGCCAGCGCCGGCGCGACCTTGTGCGCGGCCAGGTTCAGCGGGAAATTGAACGGCGAGATGAAGGAACATGGCCCGATCGGCACGCGCTTGCTGAATCCGCGATAGCCTTTCGCTCGCGGCGAGATTTCCAGATTCATGACCTCGCCATCGATGCGCACGGATTCCTCGGCGGCGACCTTGAACGTGTCGATCAGGCGCGTGGCTTCGCCGCGCGCATCCTTGATGGGTTTGCCGGCCTCGATGCACAGCGCCATCGCGAGTTCGTCGAAGCGCTCGCGAAAGCGCTTAACGCAATGTTCGAGGATCGCCTGGCGCTGGAACGGCGCCATCTTGCGGCAAGGTTCCTGCGCGCGCACCGCTGCGGCGATGCCGGCATCGATCGCCTTCGCATCCGCCAGCGCCACGCGCGTGGCCACCTTGCCCGTGTACTTGTCGGTGACTTCCAGATCGGTGTTCGCCGCGACCGGTTTGTTGGCGAGGTAGTAGGGGTAGGTGGGTTTGAGCATGATGAAGCTCCTTTCCGGAAACAGCAAACGGTCAAATGCAAACGCCGGGCATGTCGGCTATGACTTCGACACGGAGCTTGCCATCGATGTTGTGCAATTGAACATCGGTCGTAGCACTGCAACCGCAATCGGCCCTCGAAATGCGGAATGCGGACCCGCGCCGGGAAATTTCTCGGATTCGGATGTTTGTCAAAGATAACGTAAGTCCTTTGGGCAGTATCAATGTGCCCTGGTGAAACGCATCGGCAATCGCAATGGCATCACGCAGCGGGGTGTCTGCTCCCAGGGCGAAGTACCGTTTTGGCGCATCTCCAAAAACCACATCATCGGATGGACGAATCGTGCATGTCGCTATTTCCGCATCGATGGCAACGCTGCAATTCAGAACATTTGTGGAGGCATGATGCGGAGCCGTGATCGTCGGCGGATAAGTGACATCGATCCGGTTAGGTCGTGCCATGCCCTGATAGCACGTGTCGATCTGCGGACCTATATGGGCCAGGGAGGGGATTTTCACGCGAACTTCCGCGTCGTCGATGTAACGGGGACTCTTAGTTGGCGGGCCGGGATCGCGGTGCACGTGCAGCATATACATTGCGTCAGCGCTGCACATTGGCGCTGCCATCGCGAGCAACAAATATCCTATCGAGCGATTCATGCTTCCTTCCGGTGATCAGATCTTGGCCGACAATTCCTTGATCTCGCGATTCAGGATCCGGTCGTTGTCGGAATAATCGATCGGCACGTCGATCAGGTGCACGCCAGGCGTGTCGAGGCACTTCGCGAGCATTGGGGCGAATTCGGCGGCGGACGACGGGCGATGTCCGTGCGCGCCGTAGCTCTGCGCATAGGCAACGAAATCGGGGTTGCCCAGGTCCAATCCGTAGGTGGGGAAATTCATGTTGGTCTGTTTCCACTTGATCATGCCGTAGGCGTTGTCGCGCAGCAGCAGCACGACGAGGTCGAGTTTGAGGCGCACTGCGGTTTCGATTTCCTGCGAATTCATCATGAAGCCGCCATCGCCGGCGACCGCAATCACTTTCCGGTTCGGGTGCACGATCTTCGCCGCGATCGCCGATGGCAGGCCCGCGCCCATCGTCGCCAGCGCGTTGTCGAGCAGCAGTGTGTTCGGCTCGCGGCAGCGGTAGTAGCGCGCGAACCAGATCTTGTACATGCCGTTGTCCAGGCACACGATGCCGTCGGGTGGCACGACGCGGCGCACATCGGCGACCAGGCGCTGCGGATAGATCGGCCAGCGTGCGTCGTCCGCGCCCTGCGCGAGATGCGCGTCGAGATGTTCGCGCACGCTGGAAAAATAGGTAAAGTCCCAGTGCGGGCAGGGGGCAATGCGCTGCTTGAGTCGCCACACCGAATTGGCGATGTCGCCGATGATCTCGATCTGCGGGAAGTAGACCGTATCGACCTCGGCGCTGGCGAAGTTGACGTGGATGACCGTGCGCTTGCCCGTGCGCATGAAGAATGGCGGTTTCTCGATCACGTCGTGGCCGACATTGATGATGCAGTCGGAGCGTTCGATCGCACGATGCACGAAATCGCCGTCCGAAAGCGCGGCATTGCCCAGCCACAGCGGATGCGTCTCGTCGAGCACACCCTTGCCCATCTGCGTGGTGAAGAATGGGATGCTGGTGCTGTCGACGAACTCGCGCAGCATCTTGCTGCACAGCTTGCGGTTGGCGGCCGCGCCGATCATCAGCAGCGGATGGCGCGCGGCACAGATCGCATCGACCGCGTGCGCGATGCATTTCTCGTCGGCGATCGGACGGCGGTGATAACTGGCGTGGATCAGCGGCGCGTCGGTCGGGTCGTGGGCGATGTCCTCGGGCAGTTCCAGGTGCGTTGCTCCGGGACGTTCTTCCTCCGCACGGCGGAACGCCTCGCGCACGCGCGCCGGGATGTTGTCGGCCGAGATGATCTGCCGCGTGTACTTGGTCAGCGGCTTCATCATGTCGACCACGTCGACGATCTGGAAATGCCCTTGCTTGCTGACCTTGATGGGTTTTTGCCCGGTGAGCATGAGCATCGGCATGCCGCCGAGCTGGGCGTAGGCGGCGGCGGTGACGAAGTTGGTCGCGCCCGGTCCGAGCGTGGCCAGGCACACGCCGGCCTTGCCGGTGAGACGCCCGTATGTCGCCGCCATGAATCCCGCAGCCTGCTCGTGGCGGGTCAGGATCAGCTTGATCGAGGAGGTACGCAGCGATTCGAGCAGGTCGAGGTTTTCCTCGCCGGGAATGCCGAACACGTAGTGGACGTGCTCGGCTTCAAGCGCCTTGACGAACAGGTCGGATGCTTTCATCACGCTTCCTCGGAAAGTTTTTCGATTGTCGGTCGCTGCGCTGAGGCCGTCAAATACCAGCCGCTCAGGCCACCGCCCCGAACAACGCGCCCAGTCCCGCCGTCACCGCCATGGCCATCGCGCCCCAGAACAGCACGCGCAGCGAACCCTTGGCGACACTGGCGCCACCAGCGTGCGCAGCCACGCCGCCCAGCAACGTGAGCACGATAAGCGATACCAGCGGCACCACGATCAGCAAAGCCGACGACGGCGCCACGATGACGCTCCCCAGCGGCAGCACCGCACCGGCGGCGTAGGTTGCAGCGGAAGTGAACGCGGCCTGCAGCGGGCGTGCCTTGAGCGTTTCGGAAATGCCGAGTTCGTCGCGCAGGTGCGCATCGAGTGCGTCGTGTGCCATCAATTGCTCTGCGACTTGGTGCGCGAGATGCGCGGTGAGGCCGCGCTTGACGTAGATGTTGGCCAGTTCTTTGTGCTCGGCGACACTGTCGGTTTCCAGCTCCCTGCGCTCGACTTCGGTCTCGGCCCGTTCCATGTCGGCTTGTGAGCTGACCGAAACGTATTCGCCGGCCGCCATCGACATCGCACCGGCGACGAGGCTGGCGATGCCGGCGGTGAGGATCGCCTCGCGCGAGGCGTGTGCGGCGGCGACGCCAAGGATCAGGCTGGCGGTGGAAACGATGCCATCGTTGGCACCGAGCACGGCGGCGCGCAGCCAGCCGATGCGGCGTGTGCGGTGACTCTCGTAATGACGCGGGCGCATCGGTTCAACTCTCCGGATCGCGGATCAAGGGGATTTCGCCGTCGGCAAGCCGCGCGTTGAAGCGTCGTGTCGGTGCGGCCGTCTTGGCGCTGCGCACCACCTTGCCGGTATCGCGGTCGATGAGAATCGCATAACCGCGCTGCAGTGTGGCGAGCGGGCTGACCGCATTCAAGGCGCGCGCCAGCTCGCTCAATTGCATCTTGCGTGCTAGCAGGCGATGCGCGAGTTGTGCGCGCAGGCGTTCGATGCCGATACGCAAGGCATCGGCGTGACGGACGAGCGCCGTGGACGGGTGCTGGCGCTGCAGGCGTACCTGCAAATGTCCGAGGCGCTCGCTGCCCAGGCGCAGACGTTGACGCGGATGTTGCGTGCGCAGGCGCGCCAACGCATGGTCGCCGCGCTGCGCCAGCGCGTGCAGGCGATGGCGGATCCACTGGTCGAGGCGCGCACGCACGTGATCCAGGGCGCGGTGGATTTCGTTTGCGTCCGGTACCAGCAGTTCCGCCGCGGCGGATGGCGTCGGCGCACGCAAATCGGCGGCGAAATCGGCGATGGTGAAATCGATTTCGTGGCCGATGGCCGACACGACCGGGATCGAGCATGCTCGGATCGCGCGTGCGACTGCCTCGTCGTTGAATGCCCACAAATCTTCCAGCGAGCCGCCACCGCGGGTCAGCAGCAGCACGTCGTGGCGGCGTGCCTTCGAGGCCGACGCCAGCATCGCGACGATGGCGGGCGGTGCTTGATTGCCCTGCACCGGCACCGGCAGGATTTCGACCTGCGCGAGCGGAAAGCGCCGCGCGATCACGCTGAGCACGTCGCGTATCGCGGCGCCGGTCGGCGAGGTGACGACGCCGATGCGTCGCGGCAGTTTCGGAATTGCGCGCTTGACGGCCTGAATCGAACAAGCCTTCGGCGGCGAGTTTTGCCTTGAGCTGCGCGAATGCACGCAGCAACGCGCCTTCGCCGGCTTCTTCCAGGTGTTCGACGACGAGTTGGAATTCGCCGCGCGCTTCGTACAGGCCGACGCGCACCCGCGCCAGCACGCGCATGCCGTCGGCCGGTTTGAAGCGCAGATACGCGCTGCGCGGCTTGAACATCGCGCAGCGCACTGCGGCCTGTGCATCCTTGAGCATGAAATACATGTGGCCGGAGGCGGCGCGCATGAAATTCGAGATTTCGCCCTCGACCCAGATCAACGGAAACGCGTCCTCGAGCAGGTTGCGCGCCAGGCGCACGAGCTGGCTCGGGGAAAAGATTTCCCGCTCCGCAGTTTGAACGGCTGGCGTTTCCGACATGGGAGAAAGCGAAGTGACTGGAAGGCGAGGTTACTCCGCGCGCCGCGGGAATGCCAAACGGGATTTTCGCGACGGCATGGCGAGCGGCTATAGTAGCCGCATGTCCGATACTTCACCGGCGCCGGCCCGGCGCGAATCTTCGACCGGCGACCGCGCCCTGCGCCAGCGCACGCAGGCGTTCGTGCGCGATTGGCGCGCCAGCATCGGCCGGCAATGGCAGGTCGAGCAGGCCGGCGCGCTGTACGAGGAACTGGAGCGTCTCGCCGAACTGGCCGAGGCGCAGGGCGACGCGGATGTCGCCGACCCGGTGCTGGAATTGACGGCGTATCTTTGCTCGTTCGTGGATCGCAACAGCAAGCCGAATCCGGCGCAGTTGCAGGGTCTGGAACGCTTGATCGAGCGCTTGGCCGATGCCAGCGGCGAAAAGACCGCGCGCACTCCGCGCAAGATGGCCGCGGCTGTCGAATCCGCTCACCGGCAGGTGTTCTATCTGCGCGAAAGCGCGCGCGAGATTCCCGGATTGGCGGCGCGCCTCGGGCAGCAAGGCGCCGTCGTGCGCCCGTTCGACGAACGCGATGCGTTGCTGCATGCGCTCGACGAGGCCAGTCCCGACGTCGTGCTGATCGGCGAGGCGTTCGCCGCCGAGATCAATGCCGTGGTCGAGGCGGTGCATCGGCTGCGTCCGGCGCACAAGGAGCCGCCGCTATTCCTCGTGTTGGCGGTCGAGACGGATTTGACCCGCACGCTGTTCGCGCAGCGCGCGGGCGCAGACGCAGTCGTCGTCGAACGCGATCCCATCGCGTTATCCGCGCAAATCGACGGGCTTCTGGCGCAACGCCGCGCGCTCGGTTACCGAGTACTGATCGTCGAGGACGACCGCGGCCAGGCCAAGTTCTGCGAATCCATCCTGCGCCATCGCGGCATGCTCACGCGCGTGTGCGAGGATCCCGCTGCGGTGCCGGCGGCGCTGTCGGATTTCAAGCCGGACCTGGTCCTGCTGGACTTGTACTTGCCCGGCAGCAACGGCATCGAGATCGCGCAGCGCATCCGCGAATCCGGCCACGCCTTCCTGCCGATCGTCTTCCTCTCGGGTGAACTCGACCCGGACTTTCGCTTCGATGCGATCCGCATGGGCGCAGACGATTTCATCACCAAGCCGGTCAAGCCGCGGCATCTGGTCACGGCCGTGGAAAGTCGAATCCGCCGCGCGCGCGAACTGGCCGCCGCACAGGCCGACGGCCGCGGCGAGCGCCGCGGCAACCTGTCCGGTCGCGATGTGCTCGCCGCCGAGGTGCAGCGCGCGGCGCGCGAAGAATCCGAACGCTGTCCGGCGCTGGCGCTGATTGCCGTTGACGATGTCGACAACGTACTGCGCAGTGCCGGGTTCGTTGCCGCCAGCACGTTGTCGCAGCAACTCGCTGGCGTGCTCGCGGCCGAGTTGCACGGCGAGCGCAGCTTGTGTGCATGGGGCGAATTGAGATTCCTCGTGCTCCTGCACGCGGACGACCAACTGGCCCTGCGTGAGCAGCTTGAGGCGCTGCGGCGCAAGCTCGACGACCGCCCGTGGTTGTCGGAAAAAGCACCGATGCACCTGCATGTGAGCCTGGGCTGCGCACGTCTGCATCTGCAATTGACCAGCATCGAGGAAGCGCTGGAACGCGTGCGTACCCTGCTGGCCAACGCACAGGCGGCGGGTGGGGCGCGCTGCGAGTTCGACCTGCGCGAGGCCGGGACCCCGTCCGGCGAAGACCCGCAGGTGCGCCTGGTGCGCGCCATGTTGCGCGCGCCGAGCGTGCGCGGCACCGCGCAATTCGAGTTTCAGCCGTTCGTTCCGCTCGCCGGCCAGATCGCCGGCCAATACGAGGCACGCATGGCGCTGCAGCCGCCGAAATCGCGCCAGGTCAAGCTCCTGCAACGCGATGAGTGGCTGCCGATCGCACGGGAACTTGAACTGGTCGCGCATGCCGATCGGCATTTCCTGCGCGGCGTGATCGAGCGTGTGCGCGAAAAGCATGTGCAGGACGAGGATCTGCGCCTGTATCTGCCGATTGCCGCATCCAGCCTGTTCGATCCGGCGTTCGCGCCTTGGCTGACCGCCGAATTCGGCGCGCACGGGGTGCCGAGCAATACCCTGGCGTTGGAATTCGACGCCGCCGATGTGCGCACCGAGCTGCCGCGGTTGCGCGACGTGCTGGAACCCGTGCAACGGGTCGGCGTTAGGCTGGCCCTGACCGTGGGTAACGGCGGCGAGGCGGAGCTTGGCAAGTTGCTGGCGCTCAGTGCGTTTGGCGTGATCAAGTTCGCGCGTGCCGGCGCAGCGGACGTCAAGCCGGAAGCCGCCTGGGAGCCGTGGTCCAAGGCCATCGCCGAAGCGCGCTCGCTGGGCAAGATCGTGGTGGCCAGCGGCGTTGCCGGCATGGCCGATATCGGCGTCTTGCTGCGGCTCGGCGTGCATTATGCGCAGGGTGAAGCGCTCAGCGGCTGGCTGGCCGAGTGGGATTTCGATTTCGCCGAAGCGGTCCTGTAACCTTTCCGGCGGCACGCCATCGCGCCTTCACGCCGCCGCACTATTCAGTGCGGTGGCGCGCTGGACGGATTCGCCGAAGCGGGTTCTTGCGCCGCCTTTGCGGCGGGCAGCAGGCGCTGGTTTTCCGGCGAGTCATCGACGAACCAGGGCTTGCCGTCCTTGTCCAGGTACAGGCGCTGCATCTCGTCCAGATGGAACGGACGCGAGCCGATGCGGCCGAAGACGGCGATCTGGTTGCCGGATTCGTCCACCGCGCGGTCGCGATCCAGGCCGCGCGACAGCGACAGCGCCGGTTTGCTTCGTCGGATACCAGGCGATCAGTTGCGGCTTGGGTTCCGGCGAGAAGCCGTAGAAGTTCGGCTGCGACTCCGGGCTGGTGAGCTGGATCACCTTGAGGCCGTTCTTGCCGTCGGCGACGTAGGCGAACAGCGAGGCGTTCGTGGTGCCGACGACGACGTCGCGCGCGTCGTCGATTTTCCCGCCCGCGTTGAACATCTGGTAGACGAACGGGTGTTCCGGCCGCGTCACGTCGATGATGGCGAGGCCGTCCGCGCCGTCGGCGACGTAGGCGTAGGTGCGCGCGACGTGCAGCTTGTGCGCGTGGCGCAGCGGCACGAAGGCCGACTGCGACCTCATCCGGACGATCCGGATGCGGTGACGTCGACGACGTGGAAGCCGTCCTGCGCGGTCACGAACAGGTAGCGGAATTGCACCTGCGCGGCTTGCGCACCGGCGATGCCGATCGTCGCCAGGTATTTCGGCTTGAGCGGATCGGTCATGTCGAGTACGACCACGCCCTTGTCGGCGGAGACATAGAACGTGTCGCCGGCAATGGCGAGGTGGCGCGCGCCGTCGAGCACGCCGTTCTCGTTCCAGGTCAGCTGACGCTTGAGGAAGTTGTTGCGCGGCTCGCCGTCGGTCAGGGTTTCGATGTCGGTGGCGATCAGGCCTTCCACCGCGTCGGTGATGAAGGCGTACTTGTAGATCGGCGCCATCGGCTGTTCTTCGTTGTCCTTGCGCATCAGGTCGCCGATATTGCGGTTCGGCGCGACCGGCTGCGTGGTGGCGAGGACGACGCAGGTCGCGTTCTTGCTGGCGATGTGCGTGTCCTGGCCGAGCGGCGAGAACGGCGCGGTGACGAGTTTCTCGGAGAAGCCCTTGTTCGCGACGCTGGCCACGTCGTACACGCGCATGCCCTTGGCGCCTTCCGCCACGTACAGGTATTCGCCGCGCAGTTGCAGGCATTGCGCATCGCCGGCGTTGTGCTCGGCGGCGTGCTGCAGTCTCTGGCCGCGGTCTTCGTGCGCCTTGTACCAGTCGGGATAGGCGTATTTCTGCAGATAGCTGCCGATCACCGCCTGCGGCTCGTCCCATTCGGTGACCTGCACCGCGCCGACGCCGCCGTCTTCGCCGACCCAGGCGTGATAGCCGACGAAGTCGACGAACTTGGTGCCGAGCAGCAGCAGCTGCGCCATGATCGCGTTGTTGTCGTTGGATTTCGACAAGTGGCAATCGTCGCACTGCTTGGTTTCGGTCTTGCGCTCGGTGTGCGGATAGTGCGGCGCGAACGCCTGCGAGGAGTAACCCGACGCCGCGATCGGCGGCTGCTGCACGTAGATCTTCTCGCGGTTGATGTTCGTGGATGACAGCACCAGCGCCGAGGACGAGCGCACCGGCGCGATCTTGTGGTCCTTGACGTCGCCGTGCACGCCGAGTTGGAACATGTCGTCGCGCGCCACCTGCGGGTTGTAGGTGGCGAAGTTGCGCGTGAAGCCGCCTTCGTATTTGTGCCGCTCGGTCTTCCAGTTCGCCTGGATCGGCAGATGGCAGCCGCCGCAACTCGTCGTCCACGAGGTGTGGCAGGCGTAGCACAGCATCTTGTCATCGTTGTGCGCGCGCTGCGCCTTGGGCACGTCCGCGCCCCATTTCTGGTCGTCCGCATTGTCGGATACGGTGTGCGCCTGCGTCGCCTTGGCGTCGTACATCGGCGACTTCGGATCGGCGCTGTCCTTGGTCAGCGTCATCGTCCATTCCAGTCCCGGCGTCACCGCCGAGCGCTGGATCAGCTTGCCGTCCACCCACTCGAAGCGCTTCTTGCCGTCCGGATTGCGGATCAACAACAGGTCGCGGCCGTAGGGCCCGGCCGCTGGGCCGGAAGTCTTCAGCGTCGGATACGCATCGACCGTGCCGTGGCAATCCTGGCACTGGATTTCCACGGCGCCCATGACCTCGGCTTTGACGTAGCCGTTGCCGTGGTTGTCCTGGGCGAAGTGGCAATCCACGCATTGCATGCCCACGTCGACGTGGATCGATTGCAGGTGCACGGCCTTCCTGAATTTTTCCGGATCGTCGTTGGCGACGATGGCGCGGCTCTTGTCGAGCAGGTCGCCCTTGCGGTCGCGTGCGTACACGGCGCGGAAGTTCCAGCCGTGACCGTGATAGTCGGCGAATTGCGTGTCCTTGAGTTGCGGATTGAGCAGGGAAACGTCCTTGGAAAAGTTCGGATCGCCCCACTTGCCGCGGATCGCCGCTTCCTCGGGATTGCGGTCGAGGATCTTGCGCTGTTCCTCGGCGGTCGGATAGTTCTGCTTCTTGGGCCACATCGACGGCGCGTCGGACTCGTAGTCCCACATCGTGTAGCCGAGCATGGTGTTGATGAACATGTTCGGCTGGTGCATGTGGCAGATCATGCACTGGCTGGTCGGGATCTGGCGCGTGAATTCGTGTTTGAGCGGATGGCCGGATTCAGCATGCGAGATCGTCGGGTCGGCTTCCTGCGACAGGCCCATGTTGCCGTACTTGGCGTAGATCGCCGAGTGGAAGGTGTCGCGGTCGTTCGCATAGACGACGTGGCAGGCCGAGCAGCCCGAGGAACGATAGTCGCCGGGATTGTCGTTGGTGCCGAGCATCCAGATGAAGGGATCGTTCAGGCGCGTCTTGACGATGTTGAGGACGGGAATCGCCACGCGTGAACCGGTGCCGGGACCGCGGTTGGACTGGCGGATGTCCGGGCGGCCGGGTTCTTCGAGCCGCTGCAGAAGTCCGGCTTCGCCGGGCAGACCGATCTCGGGAAAGACCGTGCCAATGTTGCGGCCGCCACGTTCGAACACGCGGAAGATGTCGCCGGGCGGGGTGATTTCCCAGGCCGGCATCGGATAGACCTTCGGCAAGATGTCATGCGCGGAAGGGTTGCCGTCCGGCACGGGCGGACTTGCCGTCGCCGCCGGTTTGCCGTCTTGCGTGTACGCCTCGCCGAGCACCGAATGCTTGTAGGGCAGGATGCCGTTGTTGTACGCCGCCGCGCCCCAGAACATCGCCGCATTCGCCATCAGGCTCTTTTCGTTGGCCTGGATCACCGGCAGGTGGCAGGCGCCGCAGGCCATGGTCGCCGCGCGCAGGTCGCCGGGATTGACGAAGCGCACGAACTCGGGCGATTCCTTCATCCACCAGGTGTAGCTGCGCACGGGTTTGGCGCTGGTCTTCCAGTGTTCGGGATAGCGCGGCAGCACGTGCGCCTTGTCCATCGCCGCCTGATACCCCGCCGACCAGTCGCGCTTGTCGTGCTGCGCGTCGGCGTCGTAGCTTTCGCCCGACGGCGCATTCACGCCGGCGTCGCCGCCGTGGCAGTCCGTGCAACCGAGCACGACTGCACCGCCCGGGTGCATGGTCTTGCGATCCGATTTCGTATGGCAGGACACGCAGCCGCCCGATTTCGCATCGGCCTGTTCCATGGTCTGGAACGCGGGTGCGGGCGGCGCGGCGGTGTAGCTGCGCATGACCGGCTGTTCTTCGTTGGCGCCGGCGAGCGCGATCGGCAGCAACATGGCGACAGCGGTGACGATGACCCAGTTGGCTTTGGTCATGGCAAGGCCCTCAATAGGTCAAAATCACGTTCGCCAGCACCGAGTAGTACAGCGAATGGTCGGAGCTGAACAGGCTCTTGAAACCAGAGCCGGGTCTGAGTGCGGCACCGGAAAGGCGCACGATCACGTTTTGGGTGAAGTACGGTCGCCACGTCCACGCGACGGATGCATCCGTGCCGATGCTGCGCCCGATGTTCGCCTGTTGGCGCAGCGCTTCGAGCGTAGCGGTGTTGTCGAACCACAACTCGTTGAGGTTGCCAGTTACGCGCGACTGCGGCGTGATGTCGAAATCCGCGCCGATGCCAAGCAGGCGCAGGCCGGGATTGTCGAAATTCGATTGGCCGAGCGCGCTCGACGAGCGCAGATCCGCCAACATGCCGTTGGGCTGGCTCAGCGCCACGCCGCCGCCGCCGATCAATGGCACGGCCTGACTGATCCAGTAACTGGTGTCGGCGCCGGCGAAGATCGGGTTTTCGTTGATCGCGTCGAATCCGCTCGAACGGCGGTCGTGGGCATTCTTGTCGCCGCTCGCGTAGGCCGCGGACAGGCGTGCGCGAATCCAGTCGAAATCCATCGATGCCTCGGCAGCAAGAAATCCCGCACGGATGCTCGTTGATGGCTCCACGAACACGCCATGATCCTGATGCCCGAACGCGCCGTAAGCGGACACGGTGAGATTGACGCGGCCGATGTGGCCGTCGCCGTTGTAGCCTAGATAGGTGACGTCGTACTTGCGTGGCAACTGCAGGCCGATCGCCGCCGGGCGCTGGATGAAGCCGTTGGAATCGTAGATCGTGCCGTCGGAATTGTGGTTGTAGACGATGGTCGCCTGCGAGGTGTAGCCCAGCCACGGCCAGTCCTGGCGGTACAGGTTGGCGACGAGGATGTCGTCGTGGCGCGGCGACTTCGTCACGTCGTTCAGGCCGGAATTGAGATCCTTCTCCAGACGCCGGAAGTAGGCGAAGTTGTACTGCCAGCGGTTGTTGTCGCGGTTGCCGAACAGGCGGATGCCGGGCTGCGAATCCTGGAACAGGAAACCGCGGAAATCCGTCGAAAACGGCTGGATGCCGATGCGCAGCGAATCGAAATCGTAGCGCGAGGAAACATCGCGCAGGTGCTTGTCGACCCACAGTTCCTGCACGCCGATGAAGCCGTCGTCGCGGTCGGTGCCCAGGCGCGGGTCGATGTTCACCGCACGCGTCTCGCGCGTGTTGATGCGGTTGTAGTTGAACGCGAGCGTGGCCTTGTATTCGATATTGGGCGGCTTGAACGTGGTGTCGCCTTCGTAGTAGTCGACGCTGGCGATGAAGTTTTGCACCAGCAGCAACTGGTTGATGCCGCCGAATACGCCTTGTTCGCCCGGATTGCCGGTGTTCTGCGGCGCGACCGGTGTCGGCACGCTGCGCGGCTCGATGAAGGTGTCGGAGATGCCGGTCAGGACGAGGAAATGATCCTTGCCGTCGATGGGCTTGTCGCCCTTGTAAGATGTTCTGGTTGTACGGGTCGTACCAGGGAAACTTGAAGCCGAGCGCTTCCATGATGCGCCAACGGTCGGGCACCGGGATGAATTCGCCGGCCTGGTCGACGGGCGCAGGCGGAATGCCGTTCGGGTTGACGACCTTGAATTCCGGCGCGCGCCTCGTAGGGATGGCCGGGACGCCGGCGCGGGATTTCCGACTGGCTCGGATCGTAGGTCGGCGCGGGCAGCACGCCGAACAGTTCCAGCAAATGCGGAACAGCGCTAGCATCCTGCGCGCGGATTTGTGGACTTGTGGAAAATGCGGCAAACCCGCAAAGCAGGGCAGCGGTGAGGGCGAGGCGATGGCGAGGATGCGCGTTCATGTCATTTCCCATCGCAGACGTTGTCGGCGTTGCTGTCGAGGAATGGCGACTGCGGGCATTGCACGTAGCGCAGGTGCACGCCCTGCGGCGCGAGCTGATCCGCGCGCATCGCCGGCGGTGCGTTGGCGATCGTGCCGTTCAGTGCCACGCCGGCGTTGTACAGGCCGAGGAAGCTGACCATGTCGTCCTGGTCGACGCCGTCGCCGGAAACGCCGAGGCCGCCGACGAGGGTGCTGCCGCGGTAGATCGGCACGCTGCCGGGAAATACCTGGATGCCATTCGCCAGCCGCGGATTGGCGGAACAGAATTGGGTCGCGGCAGGCACGTTGTCCGCACTGATCGCGAAGCCCTGCGCGCTCAGGTAACCGACCAGGTTTAGCGCGACCGCGTTGTAGACGAGGTCGAGCTGCAGACCTTCCTGGAACGGGCTCCACTGCGCGAACGGGTGGCTGAACGGACCGTTCGGCGTTGCCGTCGATGCCATCCGGGAAGAACGGCCGCGACATGTTGCCGCCGGCGCGGTCGGTGAATGCGACGCTGCCGGTCAGCGCAGCCGGCATGCCGAGAAACGCGCGCACGGCGGTAACGTAATCGCCAATGTTGCTTTGCGCGACGGTCGTGAACGTCGCCTTTTTGTTGGCGAAGTCGAAGCTGTCGGCGAAGTAATTCGCCGGCGCCAGCGATTGCAGTACATCCGCCGCGTAGCTGCCGGAATTGAACGCCGCGGTGCGCGCCTTTTGCAGCGAGACGTCGATGCCGAACACCGGCGCGTCGCGCGTGCGCGCCAAGGCGAGCGCCACGCCGTTCGTGTCCACGACGGAAACCGTCACCCGTGCCTGGCTGCCGAGCGGATTGCGGATCTGCGCGCGCGCGCGGTTGGCGACCGTCAGCGCCTGCTGCCACGATGGTCTGCACTTCGTGCGCGGTCAGCGCGTTCGCGCCGTCGGTGCCGGCGATCGGCGGATAGCGGTTGTCGCCGTGGCCGTCGTCGAGAACAAAGGCGTCCAGGCCGGAATAGTACGCGTCGTGCCGGGCGGACGCCCGAGGCGATCTGGCCGAAGGCGGTGCCGGCGAGGATCGCGCTGCCGTCGAAGTAGCCCGGTACCTTCATCAGCGCACCCGTAAGCGCCGAATACGGCGCCGCGCTTTGCGGATGCGAGGCGAGGTCGGAGTAGCCGACATCACTGAAGCGCAGGCTGATGCCGCCGGCGGTGATCGTGTCGGCGCGGCGGTCGGCGGGTGCGCCGAAGCCGTAGGTGCCTGCCATCGCGATCAGTTCGTCGATGTTGCGATCCTTGTCCGTCACGTCCGAATCGAGGCCGTATACGCCGTCGGCGGCGACACCAATGCCGCCGACCGGTGTTCCACTTTTATACAAAGGGAATCCGCCTGGATCGGCGGCAAGGCCGAGCGGCGAATTGTGCGGACCGACGCCGGTGCCGGTAAAGAAGTGCGTGGTGAGGTCGGAGCAGGGCAGCTGCGAGAACTGCACGCCGAACAGCGGACCGGCAGGCGCGCCGCGCACGCCGGGATTGAAGTGTTCCTGCACGATCTGGCTGGCGGTGCGCGTGGAGAACGCGTTGCCTTCGCTGGACAGGTACGCGCCGGTGACGGCCTTGGCGATGGCGGCAAGCTCGCTCGGCACGGCCAAGCCTTCGAGACCACCGACGATGGTGCGGCCCGACGTGATCGTCATCGTGTCCGGTGCGCCGGTCATGCGATAGACCGCGAGTACATTGCCGACGCGGTCGACCACGGCGATCACGGCGGGCTTGCCCTGCGCCTGCGCTTCGGCAGCGGCCTGTGCGATCGCGGTCTGCACGTCGGCTGCGCTCAGGAACGTCTGCGCGCTCGCGCATGATCCGGTACAGCCGGAATCCGGCGTGGACTGTGGTGGAGGCGGCGCGGTGCCTTCGGTACTGGCTGAATTGCTGCCGCCGCCGCAGCCGCCGAATGCCGCCATGGCAAGCGCCAGCCACAAAATCCTGCTTGTGCGCATCGCTCTTCTCCCCAAGCGCGGTGCCTCGCGCCGCCGCTACGCCAGCGTCGGCGCTGCCTGTTCCCCTGTCCCGCGATCATAACCCAAGCCGCACGTCATAACGTACCCATTTTCAGCGTCGGCGACTGGTGATAGTCGTGGCAGGCAATGCACGTTGTCGCGACCTTGTCCTTGGCCTTGGCCCCGCCGTGGCAGGTGCGGCAGTTGTCGATGCCGGGAATCAGCAGGTCGCTGGACTGCGAGGACTTCGGCGCGCCGCCGTGGCAATCCTCACATTTGACCGTGGTGTGCTTGGCGTGAGTGAACTTGGCGTTCGCGTACCACACGCCGGACACGCGCACGGGTGCGACGTGCCAGGTGTCGTCCACTGTGCGCGGTGCCGTGACCTTGTGGCAGGTGCTGCAGGCCTTGCCGGTGAACAGGCTGTCGGTGGCTTCGCCCGCGCGCTGGCGTGCCCAGGCAAGGGCTTCCTGCTGTTGCTGCTGCGACAGCGGCGGCGCTCCGGGGCGGCGGCGCTGCTGCACGATGTCGGGCGAGCGTGCATCCTGGTAGCCGCCCTCCAGCGCGACCTTGGCGTAGTACTCGTTCAGGGTGTAGGCGACCGCCGCGACCTTGCCATGCGGCACTTCGCGATCCGGAGCGAGCGTGTCGAAGCCGAGCTTGTGGCAGTCGTGGCACATGGCCTCGAAATTCACCGGCCGCATTTTCGCGCCGCCGGCATCCGGCACGTGGCAGGTCGCGCAGTTGAGCACGCGATGGCCGTTCGGCGTGTTCAATCCGTCGGGTTTCAGGTGTTTTTCATGGTTGAATTTGAGGCCTGAATTCTCCTTCAGGTCTGCGGCCCAGGTCGTGCGCTGCGGCGCGAATTTCCCGTTCGCGTCCCACTGCGGCAGGTTCACCTTGAACTGCGGATGATTCGTGCCGAAATCGCCGACATCGGCGAACGTGCTGGCGTCCCTGGTGCGCGCCTTCAGGTCGATATGGCAACTCGAGCACAAACGCTGATCGGTGCGGATCAACCCGCGCAGGCCTTGATGATCCTGGTGGCAACTTCGGCATTGCGCGTTGCCGAGTTGCGGCAGGTTGAACCTGGCCGGGTCGGCATGTGCGGCGGTGTTCGCGTGGCAGGTCAGGCAGACCTTGTCGCGCACGGTCAGGAACGCCTGCTGATGACACTTGGTGCAGTCGCCGGCGAAGAAGTGATGTGCGGCATCGAGCGTGCCGGGATTCCAGCTTTGCGTGCTTGGCAGCAGCGGCACGCGCCGCAGCACCTGCCCGAAGCCGGGAATGAAATGGCCGATCATCGGCAGGACGAGCCCGAACACGAGGATCGCCGTGAACAGGATCCAGGACGGCCGGCGCTTGCTCAATCCGGTTTGCGCCAGCCGCGTCGGCTTGGCGCGCTGCGCGCTTTCGGCTTTTTGTTCGCTCTTGTCGAGCGTGGATACTTCAATCGCAGCGTCGTAATCCTGCGGCGCGGCGAGCAGGGTCAGGCGCGTATTGCCGATCGCCACCACGGCGCCGGGGTCGGCGGTCGTAGTGTAGGTGATCGCGTCGTTGACGCGGATGCCGGCGAGGATCAGCGATTCGATCTTGTACTGGCCGCTGGAAAGCTGGGTCACGCGCGCGTGATTGAGCGCGACGCGCAGATCCGGCAGGAATATGGCCTGGTCCGCCGCGCGTCCGATCGTGAGCACGTCGCCGTAGTGGACGTCCTCTTCGTAGGAGACGGCGCCCTTGCCCTTCTTCAGTACTCGACGGATCAGCCAGCGCATGCGAATCGCCTACCAGTAAAAAAAGGAGGACACGATGTGCGCGATCAACGCCGCCAGCAGCGCGAACGACAACGGTACGTGGACGTACAGCCAGATTTCCATCATTGCCTGGTACTGCATGTCGCGCGCGACCTTGGTCGCGAGGCCCTTCTTGCGCGAGATCAGGTCGATCAGCGAGCGCATCGCCTCGCCCTGCTTGTCGGTGGCGCGGCCGGCGAGGAAATCCACCATGGCGAACATGGTCGGCATTTCCGTGGTCTTCATCTCCGAGCGCTTGTCGCGTTCGGCCAGCGACGCATGCAATGAATCCAGCGCGATGTCCGAACCGTCGCGCGCGCGCAGCTGCGTCCACACGCCGCCGCCCAGGCGCGTGTTCTGGATCGAGCGCAAAACGACCGCGTGGATCTTCGGGTCGATGCCGTCCGCCAAGGCGAGCGCGTTCTGGTCGATCTCGGCGACCTCGTCGAGCATGGCCGTGCGCGTGGCGCTGTCGCGGTTGCGCGTCATCAGGTTCGGATAGCGCAGGTAGACGTAGACGCCGAAGAAGCCCGAGAAGATCACCACGAGCATGAGCACGAAGGCGAGGGTGTGGATGTTCCAGCCGAATTGGAATCCGCTGTGCAGCAGCACGACCAGGATGAGCGACGTGCCCAGGTAGATGTGCGCCGACAGCCAGCCGCGCAGTGTGCCGGGACTGTTCCGATAGTTGCGCTTGCGCATGCCGAACAGCATGAGCCAGACGATGAGCGCGGCGCCGATGGTGCCCAGCGTATAGCCGAGCCAGGTGCCGCCATTCGGCGGACCACCCGGATCGTAGGCGATGTACGCGACCAGCGAGGAGAGCATGAGTGCCAGCGCGATCCACAAATAGCGCGACCGCGCATAGGTAAGGATGGAATCGTGGCTGGCCATCAGCTTCGCGATTGTGCGTAGGCGGGAAATTCTTCCGGCGAGACGCGGATCGCGGCGCCGGTCGGGCAGGCACGCACGCAGGCCGGGCCGCCATGCATGTCCTTGCACATGTCGCATTTGACCGCCTTCTTGATTTCGCCCTCGGCATGGTCGTGCGCGTCGTGCGGCGCTTCGCCGGGACCCGGGCCGCGGCCGAACAGCAGCCACTGGAGCAGTCCCGGCTTCTTCGGCGGCTCGTACGCCATCTGGATCACGCCATAGGGGCAGTTGCGCTCGCAATTGCCGCAGCCGATGCAGTTGTCGTCGATGAACACTTCGCCGTTCGGCGCGCGGTGGATCGCGTCGGGCGGGCAATCCTTCATGCAATGCGGATGCTCGCAGTGCCGGCACGAGGTCGGCACGTGGACGGTGGCAAAGGTCGGGCCGGCCTCGCGGTTGAGGCGCGACGTGCCGCCGTGGGTTTCGGCGCAGGCCTTCTCGCAGTTGTCGCAGCGCACGCACAGCGATTCGTCGATCAGCAGCACGTCGGTCGCTTCGCCGAGCGCCCTGCGCGAGCAGGAACGAGATGATGTCGCCGCCGGTGCGGCAGCGCCTGCATGGCGAGGTTGGCCGCGGTGCGCTCGGCGATATTCGGATTGCAGGCGCAGGCGCAGCACCGGAATGCGGTTCACGAGCTTCTTGAACGATTCGCCGTCGAGGCGCACGGTTTCGCTGGCGATCGCCGCGCGCGCCGTTGCCGAGCGCCGCGACTCGCCCATCAGCGCCATCTCGCCGACGTAGTTGCCGGCCGGCACGTAGACTGAGCACCACGTCCTTGCCGCCGATGTTGCGCGAAATCGTCGACGCGAGCCGACGCGGACCAGGTGCAGGCTGTCGCCGACTTCGCCCTCGTTGAACAGCACGTCGCCGGCGCTTGAATTCTTCCAGCCGCGCCGCGGCGACGACGTCGGCGAGGTCGCTCGGCGACGGCTTCCGGCGCAGAAGGCGATCGCAGCGCGCGCAGGATGAACACCTCGTCGATTTGGCGCTTGACCGCTTCGACCGACGCGATCAGCCGGTTCATCGAGCGGCGCGGCGTTTCGATCAGCACGCAGTTCGCGCCGGCCAGCACGGTCGCGGAGCGGCGGCGGCCCGAGATCAGGCCCATTTCGCCGAAGAATTCGCCGCGGCGCAGGGATACGCGTTTGTTCGCGGCCTCGTCGACGATCACCTGCACGTCGCCGTCGACGACGCTGAAGAACGTGTTCGTGTAATCGTTGCGCGCGAAGATCGTCTCGCCCGGCGCCGGCGTGCGGATGTCGGAATCGAGCATGAACTCGCGCAGTTGCAGCGGCGTGATCGCGGCCAGCAGCGGCACGTTCTTCTGGATGCGCGCGAGCGCCTCGTCCACGGAACGGAATCCCGGCATCTTCGCGAACTTGGCCCTGAGCAGCGGCTCGTCGGCCGGCTCGACCTTGTTGCCGAGGATGTATTCGATGACCTCATAGCCCTGGTTCATCGCCTGCTTGATCAGCGGGTAGCCGCCGAGCGCGCCGACGATGTACAAGCCCTTCACGTTGGATTCGTACTGCGGACTGATTGCCGGCACCGAGGCCGGATCCTTGTTCGGGAATGTCACCCCGCAGGCTTCGACGAAACCGCGTGGGGCGGTCGCGCCAAGTCGCGCGATGACGCGGTCGATCAGGATCTGCGCCTTGCCGCTGGCGGTGTTGAGGATCATGCGGCCCTTCTTGCGGCCGACGCTGAGCGCGTCGACGCGTTCCGGTCCGGAGTTGTAGTAGCACTCGATGACGCCGTCGGCGATGGCCTTGAGGATGGCCTGCTCGTTGCCTTTTTTCGCGCGCGCGAATTCGTCCTTGCGGTTGACGATGACGACGTTGTTCTGTTTCGCCAGCGCCATCGCGTTCTCGATCGCGGCGTCGCCGGCGCCGATCACGACGATGGTTTCGCCGGAGTATTCGTCCGGATCATCGAGCTGGTACTGCACGAAGGGCAGGTCCTCGCCGGGACAGCCGAGTTTGCGGATATTGCCCTGCAGGCCGATGCCCATAACCACGAAATCCGCCGCGATGGTCTGGCCGTTGCCGCATTTCAGATCGAAGCCGCCGCCCGGCGCCGGCTTGATCGCGCTGACCTCGTGTCCGTGACGCACGTTGATCTTCAGGCGCGCCGCGGATTCGTCCCAGGCGCCGAGGATGGTTTCGCGCGAGCCGGCCTTGAACGGCACCGGCGAGCGCAGCGGCAGGATGCCGGGCTCGTCCATCACGAACTTGCCCTTCTGGTAGCGGAAGATCGTGTTCGACAGGTGCGGCTCGGCCTCGAGCAGCACATGCGATTCGCCACGCTCGGCGGCGCGCGCCGCCGCGGAGATCCCGCCCGGGCCCCGAACCCACGATGGCAATCTTGAAGCGTTCGGCCACGACCATTCTCCTTGCGTGGATGATAACCAATGTGACTAGCTTTGGCGCAATCTGCGATGATCGCGCCATGACGGAATTTCTCGCCGGCACTGCGGACTGCCTTGCGAACGCATCCTCGGCGCACGCGCGCGGTGCGCTCAAGCTCGCCACGCCGCTCGGACTCGGCAAGCCGAACGTGCTGCTCAACGCCATCTACGCCGCGGCGACGCGGGATGCTGCGTTGAAGCTCGACATCTACACGGCGCTATCCTTGGCGCGGCCGGCGCCGAAGAATGATCTCGAACGGCGTTTTCTCGTTCCGTTTCTCGATCGACATTTCGGCAAGGACTATCCGGATCTGGCCTGGATCGCGGCGCAGCATGCGCACGCGTTGCCGGCGAATATCCGCATGCACGAGTTTTATCTCCAGTCCGGCGCCATGCTCGGCGTGGCGCAGTCGCAGCGCGACTACGCGAGCCTGAACTATACGCATGTGGCGCGCGACCTGGCCGGCATCGGCATCAATGTCATCGTGCAACTCATTGCCACGCGCGGGCAGGGCACGCAACGCCGCTACAGCCTCGCCTGCAATCCCGATGTCACTTCCGATCTGCTCGATCGCATGGCCGCAGTCGGCGCGGCGCGTCCGCTCGTCGTCGGCGTGATTCATCCCGATCTGCCGTTCGTCGGCAACGAGGCGGAGGTCGAGGAAGTCATTTTTCGACATCGTGCTGGACGACGCCCGAATCCGCGCACACGTTGTTTGCGTTGCCACGCTCGCCGGTCGACACGGCCGAATACGCGCTCGGCCTGCATGCCAGCACGCTCGTGCGTGATGGCGGCACCTTGCAGATCGGCATCGGCGTGTTGTCCGACGCACTGGTGCATGCGCTTGCTGCTGCGTCACCAGCGAAATGCGGACTATCGCGCCGTGCTCGGTGCGCTTGGCAATGTCGATGCGGAATGGCGCGACAATGCGGCGGTTTCGATGCCTTCGTGCGCGGCTTGTACGGCGCCAGCGAAATGGTCATGGATGGCTTCATGCAGCTGGTGCGCGCAGGGATTCTTTCGCGCCGCGTTTTCGACGATCTCGACGTCGAAAAGGCGCCGGGCCACGGGCCGCGACGCGGACGTTTCCGGGCGCGGCGACGGGCGTTACCTGCGCGGTGCGTTCTATCTGGGCTCCAGGGATTTTTACGCCTGGCTGCGCGGGTTGCGGGGCGCGGATTTCGACGGCCTGTCGATGACGCGTGTATCCGACATCAATCAACTTTACGGCGGGCGCGAAACGCTCGATGCATTGCAGCGCCGCGACGCGCGTTTCTTCAATACCTGCATGATGGCAACCCTGCTCGGCGCGGCGGTGTCGGACACGCTGGAAAACGGCCAGGTCGTCAGCGGCGTGGGCGGCCAGTACAACTTCGTCGCGATGGCACACGCGCTGGAAGGCGGGCGCTCGATCCTGCTGTTGCGCGCGACCCGCTGCAGCGGCGGCAAACTGCGCTCAAACATCGTCTGGAATTACGGTCAGGCCACGATTCCGCGCCATCTGCGCGATGTCTACGTGACCGAATACGGCGTGGCCGACCTGCGCGGCAAGTCCGACGAGGATTGCATCATCGCCATGCTCGGCATCGCCGATGCGCGCTTCGTCGATGCGTTGGCCGCGCAGGCCAAAGCCGCCGGGAAACTGCGCCGCGACTTCACCATTCCTGCGGCCTGGCGTCGGAACACGCCGGCATGGCTGGTCGCGGCGTTGGCGCCGCATCGCGAACGCTTTCCGCGCTTTCCGTTCGGCAGCGATTTCGACGAGGTCGAGTTGCGCCTGCTGCCTGCGCTGCAGCGATTGCAGACGCTGTCGGCGCACAAGCTGAGGTTCGTCGGGTTTGCCGCGGGGGCCTTGCTGGGCGGCGCACCGCGAGCCGAAGATGCGCCGCTATTCGCGCGCCTGGGCCTGGCGCAGCCGCGAAACCTTGCGGAGCGCCTGTTGCGCCGCGTGATGGCGCGCGCTTTGCGCGGCGCCTGATCGGGTCGCCATCTGCATTCAGGAGTATACTTGCACGCGCGAATGTACAGGGGTCGGCGATGAGTGCGTTGTTCGAGCGATTGGCGAGCGGGCTGCCGGAACGGCATGTTCCTCGCCGCAATTCGTTCGCCAGCGACGCCAAGTCCCTGCGCCAGTGGCTGGCGCAATTGCCGCTGGCGAATCCCGGCGCGACCGCACGCCTGCTGATCTCCGCGCTGCGCGAGATGAACCAGCTGCGCATCGATGCGCAACAACGCATCGACGCTCTGGAAATGCTGCGCGAACCGATCGCGAATATCGTCTGCCGTACTGGTCAAGCAGGTGCTGGGCGACAGCTTCCCGCTGCCGCCGCAGAAGCAGCAGCTCGGACAACTTGCGCAGGATTTCGAACACGAGCTGGCGCTTGGCTACTGCGCGGCAATCTACGATCTTTGCGCGCCGGCGGGGGCCGTGCCGTTCCTGCGCGGGAAATCCGTTGCGCTGGCATTGACGCGTGCACTCCAGCACCGTGGCGGCGGCCTGTACCAGAATTATCTGCGCTACCACGCGCCGCTGCCTGGCGCCTGGCAGAACCTGCACGACCTGTTCGGTTTCGCCACGGCCGTCGGTGCCGACGAGAAGTCCGTGCCGGATCCGCGCGGCGGCACCACGACCGTGCGCCAGGTCTACATTCATTCCCTGCTGTTAGCACTATCCAATCCGTACCGGTTCACGCAACGCGAGAACGGCGACATTTACCTGCTGACGCGGATGTGGGCCGGGCATTGCGAACTGCGCGAGGGCCGCGCGCCGGTAGGGGCGATCGCGATCCGCACCGACAGCGACCGCAGCCCGGGTTATCTTCCGGAAGAACGCGAGGAGCCGGACGTGGATTCCTGGGCGCTGGAAATCAGCGGCCTGTTGCGCTTCCTCGAAGGCCACTTGGCCTTGTTGCCGCCGGGTACGCAGACGACGGAATTCGGCACGCGTGGTGCGGCGGTCAGCGTGACGACGGATTTCGTCGCGCGCCTCATGCATGCCTGGCAGAGCAGCAGCGATCGTGGCCAGCCGCGCCTGCCGGCGGGACACGCGCTCGATACGGTCATCGGCCTGCACGATCTGCACTACGTGCTGGCCGGGAACATGGATTTCGAAGGTTTCCTGGTCAAGACACGTGGCGTCGCCATCACCCTGCACGAGAGCGATCGTGCTGCGGTCTGGGCGAATTCCGGCGCGAATGCACGCATCCGGCGCCTGCCGGCGCGCGTGCTCGACCAGAGCTTGGGCGGCTACCGCCTGGCATGGGAAAATGCCGATGGCATGCGCATGAAAGTGGGCGAACTGGTCGGGCTGGCCGCGCTGGACGGACGACGACGAATCGCGTGACTGGATGGTCGGCGCGATCCGTTGGCTGCGCATCGAGGCGGGTGGCATGCAGGCAGGCGTCGAGTTGTTGGCGCGACGTGCGCAGCCCGCGGCGGTGCGCAGCTACGATGAACTCGGCGTGCCACGCGCGGCGATGCGTGCGCTGGCGCTCGATGATCTGGATGGCGCGAACGCGATGCCGACCGTCATCGTGCCGGCGTTGTTCGATCGCGACGCCACCGAAATCGAATTGACCCGGCCGGGCGATCCGTTCAGCTGGCCGGTGGAGCCGTCCATCGAAACCCTGCGCGGCTTGCGCGCCAGCGACAACGGCGGCGGATACTTCCGCATCGAAATGCGCGCTGCGGCAGACGGGGAAGCGGCCGCGAATGCGCCGCGCGCGGCGAACGACGACGCCGGCATCGCCGCCCCGGTGCGCGGCGAGGGCGCTTGACGACCGCGCCGCGGACGGGTCAACTGTCCGCCTCGGCAAGTTCCCAACGGCAATGAATTTCGAAGATCAGAATGCAGGCGTGCGGCCGCGCCGGCGCAGCGTGGGCGTGCAGGTCGGCAGCGTGCAAGTCGGCGGCGACGCGCCCATCGTCGTGCAGTCGATGACGAATACCGACACAGCGGATATCGCCGCGACCGCGAAACAGGTCGCCGAGCTGGCGCGCGCGGGATCGGAACTCGTGCGCATTACCGTCAACACGCCGGAAGCGGCGGCTGCCGTGCCGCGCATCCGCGAGCGCCTGGACATGATGGGCGTCGGCGTGCCGCTGATCGGCGATTTCCACTATAACGGCCACCAGCTGCTCGCCGCCGAACCGGCCTGCGCGCAGGCGCTGGCCAAGTACCGCATCAACCCCGGCAATGTCGGTTTCGGGAAAAAACGGGATACCCAGTTTTCGGCCATCATCGAGTTCGCGCTGAAATACGAAAAGCCCGTGCGCATCGGTGCCAATTGGGGTTCGCTCGACCAGTCCATGCTCGGTGCGCTGATGGATGAAAACCATGCGCGCACCGAACCCTGGGATGCGGCACGGGTCGCGCGCGAAGCCTTGATTCGTTCTGCCCTGGATTCGGCGGCACGTGCAAAAGAATTGGGATTAACTTCCAGATCGTATCTTGTTGTCTTGCAAGGTTTCTGGCGTTCAGGAATTGATTGCGGTCTACCGCGACCTGGCGACTCGTTGCGACTACGCGCTGCATCTCGGCCTGACCGAGGCGGGCATGGGCAGCAAGGGCATCGTCGCGTCGACGGCGGCGTTGGCGGTACTGCTGCAGGAAGGCATCGGCGACACGATTCGCATCTCGCTTACGCCCGAGCCGGGCGAGTCGCGAACGCGCGAAGTGATCGTCGCGCAGGAGTTGTTGCAGACGATGGGCCTGCGCGCGTTCACGCCGCTTGTTACCGCTTGCCCGGGTTGCGGACGCACCACGAGCACGCTGTTCCAGGAACTGGCCAAGTCCGTGCAGGATCACGTCCGCGCGAAGATGCCGGAATGGCGGGTCAAGTACGACGGCGTCGAGAACCTCACGCTGGCGGTGATGGGTTGCGTGGTCAATGGCCCCGGCGAATCGCGCCATGCCGACATCGGCATTTCGTTGCCCGGCACCGGCGAGGCGCCGGCGGCGCCGGTCTTCATCGACGGCCAGAAGGCGATGACGTTGCGCGGTGAGAACATCGCGGCCAGAGTTCGTCGGTGTCGTCGAAGACTACGTAGCGCGCAAATACGCCCCGAGGCATTGAATCGTCACGGACATGTCGTGCCGGCGATCTGGGTCAGGCGCTGGATCGGCAGCGGCGTATCGTTGGCATTGTTGTAACCGGGCACGTCCGAGTGCCAACTCACCGTGCCATTGTTGCAGTCGGTGAAGGTGAAGGTCAGCGTACCCCACAGGTTCGGCGGATTCGGTCCGGTGCCGACGCGGCGGATGTCCGCGGAATTGAAGTTCGGCGGGAAGCGCGCACCGGTCTGCAGGACAGCGGGCAAGGTTACCGCGTTCTTGGTCGTGTCGTAATCGCCTTGCGCGTAAATCCAGTTCTGGCCGCTGCCGTCGCTGGCGGTGCTGGCCACCGGCGCGTAGACGAACCAGATCGCAAGCATGTTGGCCGTGGTCGCCCCGGTCGACAGATTGGTGAATTCAAGCTGGAAGCCGTGCCCGCCCTGAGCGGGCGAGTACCAGTTGCCGCTCATGTAGCCGCCAAGCGCGATCGAGGGCGGTGCGGCAGCGTTGACAACGATACTGCCGGTCATGCCCATGCTGACGTGGTTGTCGCAATAGTAGTTGACCGTGCCCGGGGTGTTGAATGTCAGGGTGAACGTCCATTTGGCGGAAGATGGAGTGCCGTTTCCGCCCTGGCCATCGCAGCCATCGGCGCAGCGGAACGTGTTGTCGGCAGCGTGAATGTTGTGCGCCGCGCCACCGAGATTGTTGAAAGTAACGCTATCGCCGGCCGTGATTGTGATCGGCGTCGGCGAAAATGCGAGTACCGGGTTGCCGCCTCCCCCGTAGCCATCGCCTCCGCTATTAGTCGTGCCTCCGACCTGGACGATCCAATTCGTGGCATGCGCGCCGGCCGCAGCAAACAGCAGGCCGAACATCAAGTAAACGATCGCGAGCACACGCATTGGCAACCTCCAGCTCTCATGGTTTTTGGCTGTCGTGAAACTAGCATCCGACCCCATGCACGCCTACCGACCGCCGACAGGTATCTTTCGTCGCGGCACTTCAGTAGGCTCGTGGCTGGATTCGCCGAAGCGCCATGACCGACACACTCAAATTCATCGTTGCCATTCCCGCGCGTTACGCCTCGACGCGACTGCCGGGCAAGCCGCTGCGGCCGATCGCCGGCGAGCCGATGATCCTGCGCGTGGCACAGCGGGCATTGGACGCGGGTGCGGCCGAAGTCGTGGTGGCCACGGACGATGCGCGCATCGTCGATGCACTGCGTGCGGCACCCGTGCGCGTGGCCATGACCCGTGCCGATCATGCGTCGGGCAGCGACCGGTTGGCCGAATGCGCGCAGACATTGGGCTGGGCGGACGATGCCATCGTCGTCAATTTGCAGGGCGACGAACCGCTGGCGCCGCCATCCGGCATCCGTGCCGTCGCCGAGTGCCTGGCTTGCGGAAATGCGCCGATGGCCACGCTTGCCACACCCATCGAAACTGCGCAGGAGTTGTTCGATCCGAATTGCGTCAAGGTCGTAGCCGGTCTTGATGGGCATGCCCTGTATTTTTCCCGTGCGCCGATACCGTGGGCACGCGATGCACTCGCGCGGACCCGCGACGTGCTGCCGACCGGCCCCGCGTTCCTGCGCCACATCGGCATTTACGCGTATCGCGCCGGGTTCCTGCGCGCGTTCGCGCGGCTGGCGCCGACGCCGGCCGAACGCGCCGAAACGCTGGAACAATTGCGCGCGCTTGAACATGGCCATCGCATCGCCGTGCGTCTGGCGCCGGAGCCGTTTCCGGCCGGCGTGGACACGCCCGCGGACCTGGCGCGTGTCGATGCGCTGCTGCGCATGGCGCATAATGATTGCTGACATGAAGAATCCACGCCGCGCATGAACGCCAGAATCGCCGCTCCGGAACTGCCGCCAGCGCTCGACTGGGTGAATACCGATACGCCACCCAGCCTGGCCGCGCTGCGCGGGCGCGTGACCCTGATCCATTTCTGGACGTTCGATTGCGTCAACTGCCGCAATGTCCTGCCGGACCTGCGCTACCTCGAAAACAAGTACCACGACGGTCTGAGCATCATCGGCGTGCATACGCCCAAGTTCGAGTATCAGCGCCACGACGAGCCGGTGCTCAAGGCGGTCAACCGCAACCACATCCGGCATCCGGTGGCGAACGATCCGGACTATCTGCTGTGGCGGGCCTATGGTGTGGATTCCTGGCCGACGCTGGCGGTGATCGATGCGCAGGGCCAACTCGCCGCGCTGCTGCCCGGCGAAGGCCGTCGCCAGGAAGCCGACACCCTGATCGCGCATCTGCTCGACGAAGCCGCCACCCAGGATTTGCGCGTGTACGAATCGGACGTGGCCACGGTGCGTCCGGAAACGCGCGCGCCGCTGCGCTTTCCTTCGCGGCTGGCGGTGGGAGAGTCCAGCCTCTGGATTTCCGACAGCGGACACAATCGCATCCTCGAATGCACGCATGACGGCCACGTGCAGCGCCAGTACGGCTCGGGTAATCCGGGTTATTGGGATGGTCGCGGCAAGGATGCCGGATTCACCGATCCGCAGGGCCTGGCCCTGGGCAAGGACGTGCTGTTCGTCGCCGACACCGGCAACCATGCGGTACGCCGCGTGCGTCTGCTCGGCGGTGACGTGGATACGGTCGCCGGCACTGGCACGGCGGGCCACGATCTGCCGAACGAAAACCTGGAGCCGGCGAAAGTGGCGATGTCGGCGCCGGCCGATGTCGCCGTGCTCGGCGACAACGTCTACATCGCGGTGTCCGGCCAGAACCAGATCTGGCAGCTCGACATGGTGCGCAACAAGCTGGTCGTGCTGGCGGGCAGCGGCCAACTCGGCCTGACCGACGGCGTCGGAGTGACCGCGAGTTTCGCGCAACCATCGAGCCTGAGTCTGATCGGCCAGCAGCTCGTGATCGCCGACGCGGCCGCTTCGGCGGTGCGCCTGCTGCGCCTGCTCGACAATCGCGTCAGCACGATGGTCGGCAGCGGCTTGTACGATTTCGGCGATACGGCGGGCAAGCGCGAGGACGCACGCCTGCAGCATCCTCTTGCGGTTTGCGCGGATGCGCGCGGCCTGATCTTCGTGGCCGACAGCTACAACGGCAAGATCAAGGCGATCAACATGCGCACGCGGCGACGTGCGCGCCCTGAATCTGCCGTACCGGTTGCAGGAACCGGCGGGTCTCGCCCTTGGCGCGGGCGCGTTGTGGGTCGCCAACACCAACGCGCACGAGATCGTGCGCGTGGATCTTGCCAGCGGACAGATCCGGCGCCTGACGATTTCCGAGTGAGCGCGTGAATGGCCTGGATGCCACCGCGGCGGCTTTTGACGGAAAAGAGTTCGTCCGCACCCTGACCACTTCGCCCGGCGTCTATCGCATGCTCGACGCGCGCGGCGAGCCGTTGTACGTGGGCAAGGCCGGCAACCTGAAGAAGCGCGTCGGCAGCTATTTCCTGAAACCCGCGCTGCAGCCTCGCATCGCAGCGATGGTCGCGCAAATCTCGCGAATCGAAGTCACGCTTACGCGCACCGAAGGCGAGGCGCTGCTGCTCGAGGCGCAGCTCATCAAGAGCCTGAAGCCGCGCTACAACATCCTGCTGCGCGACGACAAGAGTTATCCATACATCTTCGTGTCCGCAAGCTCTGCAGCTCAGCAGGCAAGGCGTGACGACGAGCGGCCGGATCCGGCGGACTTTGCGCGACTGGCATTCCACCGCGGCGCGAAGACCGGCAAGGGCGAGTATTTCGGACCGTATCCGAGCGCTTGGGCGGTACGCGAAAGCCTGGATCTGATGCAGAAACTGTTCCGCGTGCGCCAATGCGAGGACAGCTACTTCCGCAATCGTTCGCGGCCCTGCCTGCAGTACCAGATTGGGCGTTGCACCGCGCCCTGCGTGGGTTTCATCGGCGTGGACGAGTACCGTGAATCCGTGCGCCACGCGGCGATGTTCCTGCATGGCAAGAGCGATGCAGTGGTCGGCGAACTCGGTGCGGCGATGGAGCGGGCCAGCGCGGCGCTGGAATTCGAAAAGGCCGCGCGCCTGCGCGACCAGATCGCCACGCTCAAGCGCTTGCACGCCCAGGTGCACGTGCAGGGTGCGAGCGCCGACCTCGATGCGCTCGCCTGCCGCATCGAGTCGGGCACGGCCTGCGTTTCGGTGCTGTTCTTCCGCAATGGCGTGAACCTGGGTTCGCGCGATTTCTTCCCGCGCCTGCCCACGGATGCCGACGCGGGGGCGGTGCTCGCCGCCTTCGTCGCCCAGTACTACCTCGACAAACCCGTTCCGCGCGAGCTGCTTCTCGAGCCACGCGCCCGACGAGGCGGAACTGCTCGCCGAAGTGCTGTCCGAACACGCGCGATCACGCGGTGGAAATCAAGACGCAGGTGCGCGGCGACCGCGCGCATTTCGTGGAACTGGCGCGCAAGAACGCGCAGGCGGCGCTGGCCGCGCGACTGGCCAGCCAGCAAACGATGCACGAGCGTTTCGAATCGCTGCGCGAGTTGCTGGAACTCGGCGATACGCCGCAACGGCTGGAATGCTTCGATATCTCGCCACACCATGGGTGAGGCGACGGTGGCGTCCTGCGTGATCTACGGTCCCGAAGGCGCCGATGAAGATCGGCGTATCGGCGCTTCAACATCTCCGGCATCGAACCGGGCGACGATTACGCGGCCATGCGCCAGGCCCTGGAGCGCCGTTACAAGCGCCTGCAGGCGGGTGAGGGCGTGCTGCCCGATATCCTGCTGATCGACGGCGGCAAGGGTCAGGTCGCACAGGCGCTGGAGGTCCTCGCCGATCTTGGCGTGAGCGGCGTGCTGGTCCTGGGTATCGCCAAGGGTCCCGAGCGCCGTTCCGGCCACGAAAACCTGATCCGCGGCGACAACGGCAAAGTCCTGTGGCCGGGGCCGGAATCGCCCGCCTTGCATCTGCTCGACGCCATCCGCGACGAGGCGCATCGCTTCGCCATCACCGGCCATCGCCAGCGCCGTGAAAAGGCGCGCGAAAAGAGCCGGCTGGAGGAAATCGCCGGCGTCGGCGCGAAGCGGCGCTCGGCGCTGCTCAAGCATTTCGGTGGCATCGGCGGTGTGGCGGCGGCGGGCATCGACGAGCTCGCCCAAGTCAATGGCGTGAGTCGCGAACTGGCCGCGAAAATCTACGCCGCTTTCCATGGCTGAGCGCAGACGTGGCACACTCGCCGAGCATGCCGCTGACCTGGCCAACCATCCTCACCCTGTTCCGCATCGCGTTGTTGCCAGTGATGGTGGCCGTGTTCTATGCGCGGATTCCACGGCGCCAACATCGCCGCGGCGATCGATCTTTCTCGCCGCTGCGATCACCGACTGGCTGGACGGTTACATTGCCCGGCGCTTCAACCAGTATTCGCGCTTCGGCGCCTTCCTCGATCCGGTCGCCGACAAGCTCATGGTCGCGGTGACGCTGTTCCTGCTGGTGCAGGAAAATCCCACGCCGCTGCTCGCTGTCGTCAGCGCAATCATCGTTGGCCGGGAGATCGCGATTTCCGCGCTGCGCGAATGGATGGCGGAAATCGGTGCGCGCGGCCTGGTCAAGGTGGCCATGCTCGGCAAGATCAAGACCGTGATGCAGATCGTGGCGATCGTGGTGTTGTTGTACCAGCACGAATCCGCGGGCCTGCGACTGTTCCACGTCGGCGAAGCCTTGCTGGTCATCGCGGCTGCGCTGACGATCTGGTCTGGCCTCGATTACCTGCGCGCGGCATGGCCGGCCATGCGCGGAGAAGGTCCGCAGGCGTGATGTTGTTGCCATCCGCGCGCCAACCCGTATAATGCGCGTCCTCGCGCGGGAATAGCTCAGTTGGTAGAGCACAACCTTGCCAAGGTTGGGGTCGCGAGTTCGAGTCTCGTTTCCCGCTCCAGAATTTCGACAAACCTCGGATCGCCCGAGGTTTTGTTTTTTACTCACTCGTTAACTGATTCTATCGGATGGCTGGGTGGCAGAGTGGTTATGCAGCGGCCTGCAAAGCCGTGGACGCCGGTTCGATTCCGACCCCAGCCTCCATCCTATTCTTCTTCTCCTTGAAAAAATCATTCTGCCCGGGTGGCGGAACAGGTAGACGCAAGGGACTTAAAATCCCTCGGGGGTAACCCCGTGCCGGTTCGATTCCGGCCCCGGGCACCACATGTGCGATTTCGACGGTGTTACCATCCGGTAACAGGCGCTTTTTTGCCATTCTCACGGCGAGACCCCATGCAGATCCGGACCAAGCTGCCCAAGGTGGGCACGACCATTTTCAGCGTGATGTCGCAGCTGGCGACTACGCACAAGGCGATCAACCTCGGCCAGGGTTTTCCGGATTTCGATGGTCCACAGGCGTTGCGCGACGCGCTGACCGCGGCGATGAATTGCGGCAAGAACCAGTACGCACCGATGACCGGCGTGCCGAAGCTGCGCGAGCAGATCGCACTCAAGACCGAGAAACTCCACGGCCGCAAGGTCAGCGCCGACACCGAAATCACTGTCACCAGCGGCGCCACCGAGGCGTTGTTCGCGGCGATCGCCGCCGTCGTGCACACGGGCGAGGAAGTGATCGTGCTCGATCCGTGTTACGACAGTTACGAACCGGCGATCGAACTCGCCGGCGGGCGCGCCGTGCACATTCCGTTGCGCCTGCCGGATTTTTCCGTCGACTGGCAGCGCGTGCAGGATGCGGTCACGCCGCGCACGCGCATGATCCTGATCAACTCGCCGCACAATCCGTCCGGCGCCGTGCTGGAAGCGTCCGATCTGGACGCGCTGGCCGGCATCGTGCGCGGCACCGACATTTTCGTGCTGTCCGACGAAGTCTACGAACACATCATCTTCGACGGCCTTGCCCATCAAAGCGTGCTGCGCCACGAGGAACTGGCTGCGCGCAGCTTCGTGATCTCGTCGTTCGGCAAGACCTACCATTGCACCGGCTGGAAGGTAGGTTATTGCCTTGCGCCGCCGCAGCTGAGTGCGGAGTTCCGCAAGGTGCATCAATACCTGACCTTCTGCACGTTCGGCCCGGCGCAGTGGGCGTTCGCCGACATGCTCGAATCCGACCCGCAGCATTATCTGGATCTGCCCGCGTTCTACCAGGCCAAACGCGACCATTTCCGCCAGCTCCTCGTGCCGTCGAAGTTCAAGCTGCTGCCGGTCAGGGGCGCTTATTTCCAGTTGGTCGATTATTCCGCGCTGAAGGCTACGGACGACCTGAATTTTTGCGAGTGGCTCGTGCGCGAGGCCGGCGTGGCTGCGATCCCGGTATCGGCGTTCTACGAAACGCCTCCGGACGCCCGCCTGGTGCGCCTGTGCTTCGCCAAGAGCGAGGCGACCTTGGCGGCGGCCGCGGAGCGGCTATGCCGGCTGTGATGAAAAATGGGTTGAAGGTTTCCTTGGTCCAGGGCGCGACGCGCTGGCACGATCCGGCCGGCAACCGCGCGTACTACGGCGATCTGATCGCGCCGCTTGCCGGCAGCGACCTGATCCTTCTGCCGGAAACTTTCACCAGCGGATTTTCCAACGAGGCCATCCACAACGCGGAAACGATGGATGGTCCGACCGTTGCGTGGTTGCGCGAGCAATCGGGCAGAATCGACGCGGCGATCTGCGGCAGTGTGCAATTGCGCGTCGGCGAAAAAGTATACAACCGCTTGTTGTTCGCGACGCCGGACGGCAAGATTCGGCACTACGACAAGCGCCATCTGTTTCGCTATGCCGACGAACACAAGCGCTACGCTTCGGGCGACGAACGCCTGATCGTCGAATGGCGCGGCTGGAAGATCTGCCCGCTGGTCTGTTACGACCTGCGCTTTCCGGTCTATTCGCGCAATCGCCATTCCATGCGTGGATCCGATTACGACCTGGTGCTCTATGTCGCCAACTGGCCGAGCGCGCGGCGTTACGCGTGGCAAACCCTGCTGCGCGCCCGTGCCATCGAAAACCTAGCCTTCTGCGCCGGACTGAACCGCGTCGGCCGCGATGGCAATGGACTCGACTATTCCGGCGACAGCGCGGTGCTGGATTTCCTTGGGCAACCGCTGGTCGAACTCGGCGCGCAGGAACAAGCCGTCACGGTGACGCTCGATTCGGCCGCGCTCGCGGCGCACCGCGAGCGTTTTCCGGCATGGATGGATGCCGACGCGTTTACCCTGGATTGATCAAGCGGCCCGAATATCCTTGTTGAGGCGCTGCGTCCCTTCACGGATCGCGCGCAATTCGTGCACGATGGCGAAGCGCTTGGCAGAATTTGCGTCGTCGAACGCGGCCAGCACCGCTCCGGTTTTCGGACACAGCACTTCGAAGCGTGGCGGGCATGGCAGGCCGGTTTCGTCGTACTCCTCGAGACGTTCGATCGCGTAACCGAAAACGCGGGTTTCGGGATACCGTTTGCAGCGCATGGCCTTCTCCTTACTCGTTGACCCTGAAGCCCAAAATAGCCGGTGCACATGTGCATACGGTTAACCGGCTGTTGCAGTCGGGTTAATGCCGCAACTATTTTGCGGACGCGAAACTTTCGCGGATTTGCGCAATCAAATTTCACTTCGTCACGATGGCTTCACGGCTCCGCCAGCAAGCTTGCGCACTGGTATAGTACGTGGCGCAAAACGGGTATTTCATTCAATCTTGCGGATGGGGAGTATCGATACATGAAGAAGCTGGCCTTGGGTGTGATGATCGCGATGGGTGCGCTTGCCACGGGCAATGCGCTGGCGAAGGGCGACGGTCGTCCGACGATTGCGGTGGCGGAGTTCCGCAACGAATCCGGCGCGGCCTGGTGGCGCGGCGGCGTGGGCTGGGAATTGTCCGGCATGCTGTCCAATGAATTGTCTTCGACCAACGATTTCCATGTGGTCGAGCGGCAGAAAATCCAGAATGTGCTTGAAGAACAGAATTTCGCCGCTTCCGGGCGCGTGCGCGCGGGTACCGGTCCCAAGATCGGCAAGGTGACTGGCGCGCAATATCTGATTACCGGGACAGTTACCGCCTACGAGGAAAATACCGCAAGCACCGGTGGCGGTTTCAGTTTCAGGGGCATCAGCCTGGGCGGCAAGAAGAGCGAAGCGTACCTCGCCGTGGATTTGCGCGTGATCAACACCGAAACCAGCGACGTCGAATTCTCGCGCACGGTCGAGGGCCGCAGCTCGGGTGGCGGCGTGTCGGTCGGCCTGTATCGTGGCGGCTTCGGCGGCAATCTGGCGCACGAGGAAAACACGCCGGCGGGCAAGGCGATTCGCGCCGCGCTGGTCGAAGCGTCCGATTACCTGGACTGCGTGATGGTCAAGCGCGACGGTTGCAAGGCCGACTTCGATGCCAAGGAACGCAAGCGCCGCGAAGGCGACAAGAAGGCGATCAAGCTGGATTGAATTCCGGTCAGCGACCACGCAAGACGAAGAAGGCCGCGTGAGCGGCCTTCTTTTTCTTGGCTTCTCAACGGCGCGGCGGTTTGCCGCGGCGCTTCCCCTGTCCGTCGCCGCGCGGCGGCCCCAGTCGGTTGCCGATGTCGTCGCGCGGAACACCTTGCCCCGGACGCGGCGGGCGCGGTTCGCCGCGAGGCACGTAGCGCGTTTTTTCGGCACGCAATCCGGCGATGAAGCGGCGCGCGCCGCTGTCGTCCTGACGTTCGCCGGGGATGCCGGTAACCGGCGGACGCCATTGCGCAGGTTTCTCGCGCCGGGGTTTGCGTGCCGCGCCCGGGCCGGCAGTCTCGCCGGCCCAGCGTGCGCCGGGCTGGTACACGCCGATCTGCGCCTGGGCGCGGCCTTGTCCCTGACCGCGTGCGGGTCCGCGACGTGGAGGGCGGCCATCGCGGTTCTGCGGATTGCCACCAGGGCCGCGCCTGTCGCGGTTCTGTGGATTTCCGCCGCCAGGACCGCGCTGCGGCTTCTTGTTGCCGCGGTTGCGTTGGCCCCCGGGCCGCGCAAAAGGCTTGTCCTCGCGGATACGGTCGAAGGCGCGCAGCTCGCGACCCTCATCACTGCCGCCGGTCCACGCCTGCTGCGTCTTCGGCGCTGGGCGGAATTCGTTGCTCGCCTGTTTCGGTGCACGACGTTGGCCAATCACCGGCTGCAAGGTCAACGTCGGTTCCGTTTCGGTGGCGCCTGCGAGATTGCGCAGAACCTTGATTTGTTCCGGCTGCAAGGCCTCGCTGCGCCCCTTGAGCAGGCCGCGCGGCAATTCGACATTGCCGTAGCGGATGCGCTTGAGGCGGCTGACCATGAGTCCCAGCGCTTCCCACATGCGCCGCACTTCGCGATTGCGGCCTTCGCGGATCACCACGCGAAACCAGGAATGGCTGTCGCCGCGGCTGATCACGGCCAATTCCTCGAAACGAGCCGGGCCGTCTTCGAGTTCCACGCCGGCCTTGAGTTGCTCCAGTGCCTCGTCCGGCACCTCGCCGTGGACGCGGCAGATGTATTCGCGTTCGATTTCGCTGCTCGGGTGCATCAGCTTGTGCGCCAGCGCGCCGTCGGTGGTGAGCAGCAGCAGGCCGGTGGTGTTGATGTCGAGGCGTCCGACGGCAATCCAGCGCGCACCTTTCAGGTGCGGCAGTTGCTCGAATACGGTGGGACGGCCTTCGGGGTCGTCGCGCGTGGTGACCACGCCTTCAGGCTTGTGGAACACGATTACCTGCGCGTGTTCGGCGCTGTCGTTGATCGCGACGAAGAGCTTGCCGTCCAGTTCCACGCGGTCGCCCGCGCGCACGCTGGAGCCGATTTCGGCAACCGCGCCATTGACGCGGATTTCGCCGGCCTGGATGCGTTCCTCGAGCAGGCGGCGCGATCCCAGGCCCGCATTGGCCAGCACCTTGTGCAGGCGTTCTTCAAGTGCCGGGCCCTCGGCTTGCGTGGCGCTTGAGCGAGAGTAAAGTGCGTGGCGTGTTCATGCGCTTTGTTCCGGTGCGGTGTCGGTGGATTCCTCGTTCGCGGCTTCGGTTTCCGGCGCGATCATCGCTTCATCTGCATTCGTCCGCGCGGAGCGACCGGCGCAAGGGTCAACTGCGGATCAAAGTCCTCGATATCGCGGATCTCCGCCATCGGCGGCAGTTCGTCGAGCGACTTGAGGTTGAAGTAATCGAGGAAATTCTTCGTGGTGCCGAACAGGGCGGGCTTGCCGGGCACGTCGCGGTAGCCGACCACGCGCACCCATTCGCGTTCTTCCAGGGTCTTGACGATGTTGGTCGAAACGGCGACGCCGCGGATCTGCTCGATTTCGCCGCGCGTGATCGGCTGGCGGTAGGCGATCAGGGCCAGGGTTTCGAGCAGGGCGCGCGAGTACTTGGTCTGGCGCTCGGTCCACAGGCGCGCGACCCAGGGATGCACGTCCTGGCGCACCTGGTAGCGGAATCCGGAGGCGACTTCATTCAGTTCCACGCCGCGTTCGGCGCAGTCGGCGCCGAGCTCTTCCAGCGCGCGCGCCAGTTCTTCGTGGCTGACGGCCTCGTTCTCGCCGAACAGCGCCGACAACTGCGCCAGCGACAATGGCTGCGCGGCAGCGAGCAGGGCCGCCTCGACGATGCGTTTGATTTGATTGGTTTCCATGATGATGGGCTTCACGGCTCAACTGGCCGTTGCGAGAGATTTGAGATAGATCGGCGCGAGCGGTTCGGTCTGGGTGATTTCGATCAGCAGCTCCTTGGCCAGTTCGAGGATGGCAAGGAAGGTGACGACAATGCCGAGACGGCCTTCCTCGGCATTGAACAATCCCTCGAAGCGGTGGAACCCGCCGTCGCCGATGGCCTTGAGCACGTCGCTCATGCGGTTGCGCACGGACAGGGCTTCGCGCTGGATCGCGTGATGGCCCATCAGTTCGGCGCGCTTGATCACGTCCTTGAGCGCGAGCAGCAGTTCGCGCAGGTCCACCGGCGGCGGCAGACGCACCACGGCCTTGTCCGGCACGAAGGCCGACACCAGCGCGAAATCGCGATCCTGGCGCGGCATCGCCTCGATGTCCTCGGCGGCCTTCTTGAAGCGCTCGTACTCCTGCAGGCGGCGCACAAGTTCCGCGCGCGGGTCTTCTTCGACGCCTTCCTCGGCCGGCGGGCGCGGCAGCAGCAGCCGCGATTTGATCTCGGCCAGGATCGCGGCCATCACCAGGTATTCGGCGGCCAGTTCCAGGCGCAGGTCGTGCATCAGCTCGATGTAGTCGACGTACTGGCGCGTGATCTCGGCGATAGGGATGTCGAGAATGTCGAGGTTCTGGCGCCGGATCAGATACAGCAGCAGATCGAGCGGGCCTTCGAACGCCTCGAGGATGACTTCGAGCGCATCCGGCGGGATGTACAAATCCTGCGGCATCTGCAGGACAGGCTGCGCCGCGCACGATCGCCAGCGGCATTTCCTGCTGCTGCGGCGGCGTTGCGAAGATGGCGGTGCTATCCGGCGATTCCGGTGTGGCAGCGGCCTGCGTGGTCATGGATGGGAATTCATCATGCAGCGCGCTTCTCACGAAGCGTATGTGGAGGTCGTTTTGGAATCTCGTGAATCCGGCGGTGCGGGTGCGGGCATATCGCCCGATCATCATCGCGCTTGCCGCCAAGCGCACGCGTCGCAGTGCGAGCGAGGGCGGTATCCGAAAAGTCTTGTTGCGGAGGCGTGATGCTGGCGTCGGGGGCTTGCTGACGCCGGGTTGCCCCGTATCAGAATGCAAGGTTAAGGATTTTGCTGCGCCAAGTCCAGCGTTATTGAATAAAATCCCCGTCGCCCCATCTGAGTGGTATCGCCGGTTCCCAGCAGACATGCACTCCACTTTGCACAACAAACTCGACGCTCGTGCGCGGCAACTGCTGCGAGCGTTGATCGCCCAATACATCGCCGACGGCCAGCCGGTCGGCTCGCGCACCCTGGCGCGCAGTGCGGGGCTGGACGTCAGCCCGGCCACGATCCGCAACGTTATGGCAGATCTGGAAGAACTCGGACTTCTGGCTGCGCCGCACACCTCGGCTGGTCGCGTGCCGACCGCCCAAGGCTACCGCGTGTTTGTCGACAGCCTGCTCGAACTCAAGCCGCTGGAACCGCCGCAGATCGAGCAGATGCGCCGCGAATTGCCGACCGCTGGCGCCACCCAGGATCTGCTCAGCGGCGCCTCGTCGCTGCTCTCGGACGTCACCCGTTTCGTTGGCGTGGTCACCGTGCCCAAGCGCGAGGAATTCCCGTTCCGGCACATCGATTTCGTGGTGTTGGGCGGCAACCGCGTGCTGGTCATCCTGGTGTTCTCCGACAATGAGGTGCAAAACCGCGTGGTCGCCACGCAGCGTGCGTATACGCCGGGCGAACTCGAACAGGTGGCGAATTTCCTCAACGCGAATTATTCCGGCCTGCGCATGAGCGAAATCCGCGAGCGCCTGATCCGCGAGATGCGCGAGACAAGCCATCGACTCCACCAGCTGATGGTTGCCGCGGCCGATGTGACCCAGCAGGCGTTTCCGGAACAACCCAAGGCCGACATGCTGGTGGCCGGGCAAGTCAACCTGATGGGCGCGCAGGGCGTGTCCGACGTGGACCGCCTGCGCGAACTGTTCGAGGCATTCCAGCGCAAGCGCGACCTGCTCAATCTGCTCGAAGGCTGTGCGCGTGCCGAGGGCGTGCGCCTGTTCATCGGCGAGGAATCCGGTTTCGCCGCGCTCGAAGGCCTGAGCCTGGTCACCGCGCCCTACGGCATCGAGGGCCGCGTGCTCGGCGTGCTCGGCGTCATCGGACCGACGCGCATGGCCTACCAGCGCGTGATACCAGTCGTGCAGACGACCGCGCAATTGCTGTCGGGCGCCTTGAATCAGGCCAGGGCAGCCCAATAACCGGGCGGGGAAAACTCGAATCGTCCGGTTTGCTGCATGTGTGGCAGCCGTATAGCGCATGTGGAGATTGTCATGATGGAAAACACCGATCCGATCCGAACCGACGACGCGGCGAATCCCGCGGCGGATGCGGCGCAGGCCGACACCGACGAACTCGGCCGGAAACTCGCCGACTACGAAAACAGGCTCGGCGAGATGCGCGACCTGCTGCTGCGCGAGCGCGCCGAGATCGAGAACCAGCGCAAGCGCCTGCAGCGCGATCTGGAACAGGCACGCCGGTTCGCCAACGAACGCCTCCTGGGCGATCTGTTGCCGGTTTGCGACGGCCTGGAGCGTGGCCTTGCCGTGGAAACTACCGACCTCAAGGTGTTGCGCGAAGGCATGGACCTGACCCTCAAGTCCCTGCTGAAGATGGCCGAGAACAACGGTTTGAAGCAGATCGATCCGCTTGGCCAGACGTTCAATCCCGAACTGCACCAGGCCGTGAGCATGGTCGATGCGCCGCAGGCGGCGCCGAATACCGTGGTTTCCGTCATGCAAAAAGGCTATGTGCTGAACGAGCGTCTGCTGCGGCCGGCCCTGGTCATGGTCGCCAAGGCCCGCGGCGCTTGAATCCGGAGCGCGCCAACCCCATTAGCAAGCCATTCGCGGCCCAGCCGCACTAATTTTTTCGGAGACTGAAACCATGGGCAAGATCATCGGTATCGACCTTGGCACCACCAATTCCTGCGTCGCGGTGATGGAAGGCACGACCGCGCGCGTGATCGAGAACGCGGAAGGCGACCGCACCACGCCGTCCATCGTCGCGTTCAAGGACAACGAAGTCCTGGTCGGCGCCACGGCCAAGCGCCAGGCGGTGACCAATCCGAAGAACACGTTCTACGCGGTCAAGCGCCTGATCGGGCGCAAGTTCACCGATGCCGAGGTGCAGAAGGACATCGGCCTGGTGCCGTACAAGATCGCGGCGCACGACAACGGCGACGCGTGGCTCGCCGACCGCCGACGGCAAGAATCTTTCGCCGCAGGAAATTTCGGCGAAGATCCTGATGAAGATGAAGAAGACGGCCGAGGATTTCCTCGGCGAGCCGGTCACCGAAGCGGTCATCACCGTGCCCGCGTACTTCAACGATTCGCAGCGCCAGGCGACCAAGGACGCCGGCCGCATCGCGGGCCTCGAGGTCAAGCGCATCATCAACGAGCCGACCGCGGCGGCGCTCGCCTACGGCATCGACAAGAAGGGCGGCGACCGCAAGATCGCGGTCTACGACCTCGGTGGCGGCACGTTCGACATTTCCATCATCGAGATCGCCGAAGTCGACGGCGAGAAGCAGTTCGAAGTGCTGGCGACGAACGGCGACACGTTCCTCGGCGGCGAAGACTTCGACAAGCGCCTGATCGACTATCTCGTCGACGAATTCCGCAAGGAATCCGGCGTCGACCTGAAGAACGATTCGCTCGCGCTGCAGCGCCTGAAGGATGGCGCCGAGCGCGCCAAGATCGAGCTGTCCAGCGCGCAGCAGACCGAGGTCAACCTGCCGTACATCACGGCGGATGCGTCCGGTCCGAAGCACCTGAACATCAAGCTGACGCGCGCCAAGCTCGAAGCGCTGGTCGACGACCTGATCAAGGCCACGATCGGCCCATGCCGCACCGCGATCAATGACGCGGGCCTGAAAGTCTCCGACATCAACGAGGTGATCCTCGTCGGCGGCCAGACGCGCATGCCCAAGGTGCAGGAAGCGGTCAAGGACTTCTTCGGCAAGGAGCCGCGCAAGGACGTCAACCCGGACGAGGCCGTCGCCGTCGGCGCGGCGATCCAGGGCGGCGTGCTCGGCGGCACCGTGAAGGACGTGCTCCTGCTCGACGTCACGCCGCTGTCGCTCGGCATCGAGACGCTCGGCGGCGTGATGACCAAGCTGATCGAGAAGAACACCACGATCCCGACCAAGAACACGCAGGTGTTCTCGACCGCCGAGGACAACCAGGGCGCGGTCACCGTGCATGTGCTGCAAGGCGAACGCGAACGCGCCAGCGCGAACAAGTCGCTGGCCAAGTTCGATCTGGCCGGGATCGAACCGGCCCCGCGCGGCATGCCGCAGGTCGAGGTCACGTTCGACATCGACGCGAACGGCATCCTGCACGTGTCGGCCAAGGACAAGAAGACCGGCAAGGAGCAGCGCATCGAGATCAAGGCGGGCTCCGGCTCTGAACGAGGAAGAAATCCAGCGCATGGTGCGCGACGCCGAGGCGAACAAGGAAGACGACAAGAAGTTCCACGAACTCGTCGGCAGCCGCAACAAGGCCGACCAGCTCGTCCACGCCACGCGCGCGGCGATCAAGGAGCACGGCGGCAAGGTGCCGGGCCAGATCGGCGCGATCGAAGCGGCACTGTCCGACCTCGAAAAGGTGATGAAGGGCGACGACAAGGATGCGATCGAAGCCAAGTGCACGGCGCTGGAACAGGCCGCGCAGTCGCTGGCTGCGGCGGCTTCCGCGGATCATGCCGGTTCCGGCGACGCGAGCGCGCAGGCGAGTGCTTCGGCGCCGAAGGACGATGTGGTCGATGCCGAGTTCACGGAAGTGAAAGACGGCAAGCAGTAAGCGATCGACCAAGCCGCGCCGGATTCGTCCGGCGCGGTTCTGTCTGGGGCGCGAATCATGGAAAAGGGGAGACTCGAAGCCTTTACCGACGGCGTCATCGCCGTGGTCATCACGATCATGGTGCTGGAACTCAAGCCGCCGCACGAGGCGACGTGCCAGCGCTGTCGCCGACTGGCCGGTATTCGTGAGCTATGTGCTCAGCTTCGTCTATGTCGGCATCTACTGGAACAATCACCATCACCTCATGCACTTCGTCGAGCGTATCAACGGCAAGGTGATGTGGGCGAACCTGCACATGCTGTTCTGGGTTTCGCTGTTTCCGTTCACCACGGCCTGGTTGAATGAATCGCATGGCGTGCACGGCGAATTTCCCGCGACATTGCCGACGCTCGTCTACGGCGTCGTGCTGCTGATGACGGCGCTGGCATGGATTCCGCTGGTGCGCAGCCTGATCCGCGTGCAACGGCGGCACCGAAGGCGACTTGGCGTGTGCGCTGAGCAACACTTGGAAGGAAAAGATATCGCCAGCCATTTACCTTGTGGCCATTGCCTTCGCACTTTTCGCGCCCATCGTGTCGTGTGTGCTGTACGCGGCCGTGTCGATCATCTGGGTCGTCCCCGACCGCCGCATCGAACGGCACGTGATGCCAAACCCGTGAACGTGTCCGTATCCTCATGAGCAAGCGCGATTACTACGAAGTCCTCGGCGTCGAACGCGGCATCACCGAGGTCGAGCTGAAGAAATCCTTCCGCCGCATGGCGATGAAATACCACCCCGACCGCTGCCCGGACGATCCGCACGCGCAGGAAAAATTCAAGGAAGCCAAGGAAGCCTACGAAGTCCTTGGCGATCCGGACAAGCGCGCGTTGTACGACCGTCACGGCCATGCCGCCTTCGAGCAGGGCATGGGCGGACGCGGCGGCGCCGGGTTTGCCGACATGGGCGACATCTTCGGCGATATTTTCGGCGACATCTTCGGCGGCGGACGCGCGCGTCAGCAGCGGCGCGGCGCGGATTTGCGCTACATCCTCGAGCTCGATCTGGAAGAAGCCGTGTTCGGTGCGGAGAAAGAAATCCGCGTGCCGACGCTGGCCGCCTGCGAGAAATGCGCTGGCTCCGGTTCCACGGATGGGAAACTCGGCACCTGCGCCACTTGCCAGGGTCATGGCCGCGTACGCATGCAGAACGGGATTTTCTCTATCCAGCAGGCCTGTCCGCATTGTGGCGGCAGCGGCAAGAAGATCGCCAATCCGTGCAAGACCTGTCACGGCGAAGGCCGTGTCGAGCAGGAGAAAAAACTCGCGGTGAAGATTCCAGCCGGCGTCGACAGTGGCGATCGCATCCGCCTGTCCAGCGAAGGCGAGGCGGGACCGGCGGGCTCGCCTGCGGGCGACCTGTACGTGGAAGTGAACGTGCGCGAACACGCGATTTTCCAGCGCGAACGCGACGATTTGTTCTGCGAGGTTCCGATCCGCTTCCCGCAAGCGGCGCTTGGCGCCGAACTTGATGTGCCGACACTGGCCGGCGAGTCGAGTATCAAGATTCCCGCCGAGACGCAGACCGGCGCGCTGTTCCGCCTGCGCGGCAAGGGCGTGCGCAACGTGCGCAGCGGCCATGTGGGCGACCTCATTTGCCGCGTCGTGGTGGAAACTCCGGTCAAGCTCAACAAACAACAGCGCGAGCTGCTCCAGCAGTTCGAGGCGAGTTTCGGCGACGATGCCGGCAAACACACGCCGCGTGCCAGTTCCTGGTTTGACGGGGTCAGGCGTTTTGTGGAACGCGTAACTTCCTGAATCAGCGCATTGCGGCTAGGATGGCTGCATGAGCGATCTCGTCGACGTCGTCGTTTACGGTTCCTCCGGCCGCATGGGCCAGGCGGTGGTTCGGGTCATACTGGAATCCGACAAGGCGCGTCTCGCCTGCGCGCTGGTACGTCCGGGTTCGGGCCTCGCGGATGAACCGCTCGATCGCGTCTTCGGCACTCTGCCGCGCGTGGTGGATTTTACGACGGCGCTGGATCCGGACGTGCCCTGCGACGTGCTCGTCGATTTCAGCGGACCGCATGCGTTCGACGCGGCGCTCGCGCTGGCGCTACAGCGCCGCAGCGCATTCGTCAGCGGTACCACCGGGTTGCGCGATGAGCAACGTGTCGCACTCGAGCGTGCGGCGCAGACCATCCCCGTGCTGTGGGCGGCGAATTTCAGCCTCGGCGTGGCGATGCTGCTGCGCATGGCCAAGCGCATCGGTGCGGCCCTGCCGGACTGGGATTGCGAGATCGTGGAAATGCACCATGCGCGCAAGCAGGACGCGCCCTCCGGCACCGCGCTGGCGCTCGGACAGGCGGTCGCGGAAAGCCGCGGCAGCACCTTGCCAGAACGCGCGGTGTTCGCGCGAATCGACAAAACCGGTCCGCGCCAGTCGGGCGAAATCGGCTTTGCGGTGTTGCGCGGCGGCGACGTGGCCGGCGAGCACACGGTGTTGTTCAGTACCGAAGGCGAGCGCCTTGAAATTACCCATCGCGCGGCCAGCCGCGACATCTTCGCGCGCGGCGCGCTGGTCGCGGCGTTGTGGATCGCACACCGCGAACCGCGACTTTATTCGATCGACGAAGTTCTCTCGACGGAAGGCGTGTAGTAACCGGCTGGGTTCGACTTTCGCACGGCTCTTCGGGGATTTTCTATTTGCTTTTGAGCTGCGCGACCAACGCCTTCAGCGTCGTCTGGGTTTCCGCGCCGAACCAAGCGTCGGCGAATTCTTCCACCGACAGACGCGTCGGATCGGCGAACAGTTCGATGAGGTCCGAGCGGGCGAGTCCGCGCGTGGCCGCCATCGCCTGCGGCGGCAACTTGAGTAGATCGCCAAGCCATGCCAGTGCGCGCGGATGAACGTCTTCGACCGCGGCAAGCTCGTCGACGAGACCGATTTTCAACGCCTGCTCGGGTTCGAGCATCTGCCCCGCGACCATCATGCGTTCGGCGCGGTAGGTTCCGACGAGGCGGCGCAGGGCGCACTGGATGACTTCCGGAATCGACAGCCCGACCTGCACCTCGTTCAAGCCGATGCGGAAGGGCTTTGCGGGATCGACACTGCGCGCCATCACGCGGTAATCGCAGAAGATCGACAGCACTGCGCCGCCGGCAGGACTGTGCCCGCCGATCGCAGCGACGACGGGGATCGGGGATGCGGCCAGCGCTGCGCACAAGCCGAAAAAATCCTGCCAGAAGGCGACCAGCGTGACGCGATCCAGTTGCAGCAGTTCGGGAACGTCCAGGCCCGCGGAGAACATGCCGGTCCGGCCGGACAGCACGATGCCGCGTGCGCCATCGGCATCGGCGTCTTCCACGGCCTTGCGCAACCGGCGCACCAGTTCGGGATTGAGCGCGTTGACCGGCGGCCGGCTCAGGCGCAGTTCGAGGATGGTATCGTGATGGATGGATTCGAGCATGGCAGTGGCCACCGGGTGGAAGCGGCTATCATAAGCGAAACATCATCGAGGCAAACATGCGTTTGAATTGCTGCTGGTTGCTGCTGATTGGCTATGCGACACATGCAAGCGCGGCGGGAAATGTGGTTGTCGAAAATGCCTGGATCCGCGCTGTGCCTCCCGGTGCCGCGATGCTGGCCGGCTATGCCACGCTGAAAAACACCGGCGATGCGCCCATCGTCGTCAACGGGGCGAACAGCGCGGAATTCGGCGATGTCTCGCTGCACGAAAGCGTGAATGAAAATGGGGTCGAACGCATGCGTCCGCTTGGGGATGTTGCCATTGCGCCGGGCGCCAGCGTCGTCTTTGCCCCGAGCGGCAAGCATTTCATGTTGATGGATCCGAAGCGAGCATTGAAAGCCGGCGACACGCTGAAAATCCATATTTCCACAAAGTCCGGCCCGGGTGCAGACGCAGACTTCATGGTGCGCGAAAGCGCGCCGTGATGTGTCAGCCGCAGGGGCGGCGCACTGCTTCCGGCAACGCCATCGGCTTGCCGGTCGCCGGATCGACCCAGACCAGCACCACGTTGCCGTCGCTGTAGAGCTTCGCGGATGCGTCCGTCCCGACGATGCGATGGGCGATGCTGAGTGATGAGTTGCCGACGCGTTCGCAGAAAAGTTCGACAGCGACTTCGCCCGGCCAGGCCAATTGTGCGCGGTAATTGACATGGACGGCCGCGACCACGGGCATGCAGTGTTCGCCCATCCATTCGCCATCCAGACGTGCGAACCACTGCAGGCGCGTTTCCTCAAGGTACGTAAGGAACGTCGAATTGTTGACGTGATTGAACGCATCCAGATCGCGCCAACGCAGCGCGTGCACGCTCCGAATCAATGCCGGCGCGCTCATGCGGCGGCCTTGCGTTTGCCGTTGACGAGCACACGGGCAAGGAAATGGCCCGTGTGCGAAGACTTGTCGGCGGCGATCTGCTCGGGAGTGCCGGTCGCGATGATGCTGCCGCCGCGGCCGCCGCCTTCGGGACCAAGATCGACGATCCAGTCGGCGGTCTTGATCACGTCGAGGTTGTGTTCGATCACCACGACGGTGTTGCCGTCGTCGCGCAGGCGATGCAGCACGCGCAGCAACTGCTCGATGTCGTGGAAATGCAGCCCCGTGGTTGGTTCGTCGAGGATGTACAGCGTGCGTCCGGTATCGCGCTTGGACAACTCGCGCGACAATTTCACGCGCTGCGCTTCGCCGCCGGACAGTGTCGTCGCGCTCTGGCCGAGCTTGATGTAGCTCAAGCCCACGTCCATCAACGTTTCGAGTTTGCGCGCCAGCGCCGGGATGTTTTCGAACAATTTCAGCGCATCCTCGACGGTCATTTCCAGCACGTCGGAAATCGTGTGGCCCTTGTACAGGATTTCCAGCGTCTCGCGGTTGTAGCGTTTGCCGTGGCAGACGTCGCAGGGCACGTAGACGTCGGGCAGGAAGTGCATCTCGACCTTGATCAGGCCATCGCCTTCGCAGGCTTCGCAGCGCCCACCCTTGACGTTGAAGCTGAAACGGCCGGGTTGGTAGCCGCGTGCACGCGCTTCAGGCACTTGTGCGTAGAGTTCGCGCAGCGGCGTGAACAATCCGGTGTAGGTCGCGGGATTGGAGCGCGGCGTGCGTCCGATCGGCGACTGATCGATGTCCACGACCTTGTCGAAATGTTCCATCCCTTCGATCTTGCGAAACGGTGCGGGTTTTTCGTTGGCGCCGTTGAGTTCGACGGCTGCATGGCGGAACAAGGTGTCGTTGATCAGCGTGGATTTGCCCGAGCCCGACACACCGGTCACGCACACGAACAGGCCGGCGGGAATCTCCAGGTCCACGTCCTTGAGATTGTTGCCGGACGCGCCGAACACGCGCAGCATCAATTGCGGATCTGGTGCGCGGCGCTTGCGCGGCACCGGAATCGCGCGCCGCCCGGACAGGAAATCGCCGGTCTGCGAACGCTTCGCCGCAAGCACGTCCTTGAGCTTGCCCTGGGCGACGATCTCGCCGCCGTGCACGCCGGCGCCGGGGCCGATGTCGACAATGTGGTCGGCGGCGCGGATCGCGTCCTCGTCGTGTTCGACCACGATCACTGTGTTGCCGAGGTCGCGCAGGCGCGTGAGCGTGCCGAGCAGGCGCTCGTTGTCGCGTTGGTGCAGGCCGATCGAGGGTTCGTCCAGCACGTACATGACACCGACCAGGCCGGCGCCGATCTGGGAGGCGAGGCGGATGCGCTGCGCCTCGCCGCCGGACAGCGAATCGGCTTGGCGGTCGAGCGTGAGATAGTCGAGTCCGACGTCGACCAGGAAGCGCAGGCGCTCGCGGATTTCCTTGACGATCTTGGCCGCGATTTCGCCGCGCCAGCCGGGCAGGGCGAGCGCGTGGAAAAATTCCAGTGCCTGGTCGATCGGCAGTCCGGTGAGCGCGGGCAGGTTGCTCTCGCCGACGAAGACGTTGCGCGCACTGCGGTTCAGGCGTTCGCCGCGGCAGTCGGGGCAGGGGCGTTCGCTGATGAACTTGGACAATTCCTCGCGCACGGCCGGCGATTCGGTTTCGCGGTAGCGGCGTTCGAGATTCGGCACGATGCCCTCGAAGCGGTGCTTGCGCGTGACGTTGCCGCCGGTTTCGGTGAGGTAGCGGAACGCGATCTGCTCGTCGCCCGAGCCGTACAACACCGCGTGGCGGATGCCTTCGGGCAGTTGTTCCCATGGCGTGTCGATGTCGAACTTGTAGTGCCGCGCCAGCGACAGGATCATCTGGAAGTAGTACATGTTGCGGCGATCCCAGCCGCGCACCGCGCCGGCGGCAAGACTGAGATTCGGATGCACGACAACGCGCGCCGCATCGAAAACCTGGGTAACGCCGAGGCCGTCGCAGGTGCCGCAGGCGCCCATCGGCGAGTTGAACGAGAACAGGCGCGGTTCGAGTTCGGGCAGCGAGTAATCGCAGACCGGGCAGGAATAGCGCGACGAGAACAAGGTCGGTTTCGGCGTCCGCATCGTCCATGTCGGCGACGATCGCGATGCCGTCGCCGAGGCGCAGCGCGGTCTCGAAGGATTCGGCGAGGCGTTGCTTGAGATCGGGCGCGGGACGAAAGCGGTCGATCACCGCTTCGATGCGTGTGCTTGACGCGCAGCGCCAGCGCCGGAACGGCGTCAAGTTCGTGCAAGCGTGCCGTCCACGCGCGCGCGTACGAAGCCCTGTGCGCGCAGTTGCTCGAACACTTGCACGTGCTCGCCCTTGCGCTCGCGCACCACGGGCGCGAGCAGCATGAAGCGGCGTTCCGGATTCATCGCCAGCGTCGCGTCGACCATCTGGCTGACCGTCTGCGCGGCGAGCGGAATGCCGTGATCCGGGCAGCGCGGCGTGCCCACGCGCGCAAACAGCAGGCGCAGGTAGTCGTAGATCTCGGTGATCGTGCCGACCGTCGAGCGCGGATTGTGCGAGGTCGATTTCTGTTCGATCGAAATTGCCGGCGACAGGCCCTCGATGTGGTCGACGTCGGGTTTTTCCATCACCGACAGGAACTGGCGTGCGTAGGCCGACAGCGACTCGACGTAGCGGCGCTGGCCTTCCGCGTAGATCGTGTCGAAGGCCAGCGAGGACTTGCCGGAGCCGGACAGGCCGGTGATGACGATCAGGCTGTCGCGTGGCAGGTCCAGGTCGATGTTTTTCAGGTTATGCGTGCGAGCGCCGCGGATGCGGATGGAGTCCATGAACAGGCCGGATTCGAGTGAACGGAGTAGTGTAGCGCGCTGCGCGAGATCGCGTGGTCGGCATGCAAGCATTGAAATGAGCCGGCATCTCGCCGTGCGAGATGCGCGACTGCACGGAAAATGCTTCCCTTGCGGGGAGAATTCAAGCCTATCTACCTGTTTGACCTGCAAAAGTTCGCTCTGCTACAATACGCGGCTCGCCCAATCAATGGGCGTTGGTCGGTTCGTCTGGGAACTGCGGACGGGTCGAAAAATAACTACAGAGGAAAACCAAATGTACGCAGTCATCAAAACCGGCGGTAAGCAATACCGCGTCATGCAGGGCGAAACCCTGCGTGTGGAGAAACTCGAGGCCGATGTCGGCGCCGCGGTCAAATTCGACCAAGTGCTGCTGGTCGGCGAGGGCGAGGGCATCACCATGGGCGCTCCGCTCGTCGCCGGCGCCAGCGTAGCGGCCAAGGTCGTCAAGCACGGCCGCGCCGACAAGGTTCGCATCATCAAATTCCGCCGCCGCAAGCACCACATGAAGCAGATGGGTCATCGGCAGCATTACACCGAGGTGGAAATCACCTCCATTTCGGCGAAGTGAGGAGCATCAGTCATGGCACATAAAAAGGCAGGCGGCAGTACCCGTAACGGCCGCGACTCCAATCCGAAATACCTCGGCGTGAAAATCTATGGCGGACAGGCCGTGGAAGCCGGGAACATCATCGTGCGCCAGCGCGGCACCCAGTTCCACCCGGGCGCGGGTGTCGGCCTCGGCCGCGACCACACCCTGTTCGCGCTGGTCGATGGCACCGTGCAGTTCAGCGTCAAGGGCGACAAGAGCCGCAGGACGGTGAGCGTCGCCAAGGCGTAAATCGTTTTGCGTCAGCAATTCGACAGAGCCCCGCCATGCGCGGGGCTTTGTTTTTGGATAGAGTGAAAATCGTATGAAATTCGTCGACGAAGCCGAAATCACGGTCCACGCGGGAAACGGCGGCAACGGTTGTGTCAGTTTCCGGCGCGAAAAATCCATCCCGCTGGGTGGGCCGGACGGCGGCCACGGCGGCGATGGCGGCGACGTCTGGCTGATCGCTGACGAAGGCTTGAACACGCTGGTCGATTTCCGCCACGAGCGCACCTTCCACGCGCAGCGCGGCGAGAACGGCATGGGCCGGCAGATGGCCGGCAAGCGCGGCGACGATTGGGTCATCCGCGTTCCGGTCGGCACCGCCGTCATCAATGTCGATACCGACGAGACCATCGGCGACCTGACCGCGCATGGGCAGCGCCTCAAAGTGGCGCAGGGCGGGCACGGCGGCGCCGGAAACACGGCGTTCAAGAGTTCGACCAATCGCGCGCCGCGCAAGGCCATTCCTGGCTCTCCCGGCGAGGTGCGTGAGCTGCGCCTGGAATTGAAGGTGCTGGCCGACGTTGGCCTGCTAGGCTTTCCCAACGCGGGCAAGTCCACGTTCATCCGCGCGGTGTCCGCGGCGACGCCGCGCGTGGCGGACTATCCGTTCACCACCTTGCAGCCGCATCTGGGCGTGGTGCGCATCGCCACCGACCAGAGCTTCGTCATCGCCGACATCCCCGGCCTGATCGAAGGCGCGGCCGATGGCGCCGGCCTAGGTATCCAGTTCCTCAAGCACGTCTCGCGGACGCGGCTGCTGCTGCATCTGGTCGACATGGCGCCGCTGGACGACGCGGTCGATCCGGTCGAACAGGTGCGTGCGATCGAGGCGGAGCTCGAGAAATTCGACCCGGAATTGCTGGAGCGGCCGCGCTGGCTGGTCTTCAACAAGGCCGATCTGCTGGATCCCAAGGAACGCGACAAACTCGCCAAGGCCATCGTGCGCAAGCTGAAGTGGAAGGCGCCGTGGTTCGTGGTCTCCGCAATTGCCAAAGAAGGCACCTGGAACGTGTGCCTGAAGATCCAGGCGTTCTTCGATGCGCAGCGGAGCGAGCAGGCGTGAGACGGCGAGCAACAAAAAAGCCGACAGAAGTCGGCTTTTTTGGAGAGGCGCTCAATCGCTCAAAGAGCTTTGATATGCGCGGTCAGGCGGCTCTTGTGGCGCGAAGCCTTGTTCTTGTGGATCAGGCCGCGGCTGGAATAGCGGTCCATGACCGGCTCGGCAGCCTTGTAGGCGGCTTCGGCGCCGGCCTTGTCCTTCGCCGCGATGGCGTTGACGACTTTCTTGATTGCCGTGCGCAGCATCGAGCGCGAGCTGGCGTTGCGCGCGTTGCGCTTGACCGCCTGGCGGGCGCGCTTTTTGGCGGATTTGATGTTGGCCAAGGGAAAACTCCGTTAATCGTTGGTGGGTTGCAAAACCGGGCATCCTGCCGCGGTTTGCACGCAAACGGTCGCGGCCAAGCCGCGCCACGTTTGCCGCAACGCCCGCTTGCGCGATCGCTGCGGCGGCACATCCATGTGCCGAGGCGCCCTCGCAGGCTGACCGCGGCTGGAAATGAGCCGGTAATTGTAGGCGGCGCGCGGGTTTGCGTCAATCCAGCCGGGGTTTTCGCGTGAAGACGCCCAGTCTTCTGCGCGGGGTATTTTCGTTCAGCGCGATGACCATGATTTCGCGCGTGCTGGGCTTGGCGCGAGACATCGCGATCAGCCATGTCTTCGGCGCCAACGCCGCCACCGATGCCTTCGTCATCGCGTTCCGGATTCCGAATTTCATGCGCCGGCTATTTGCCGAAGGTTCGTTTTCGACCGCCTTCGTGCCGGTGTTCACCCAGGTCAAGGAAACCCGCAGCCATGCCGAACTGCGCGACTTGACCGCGCGCGTGGCCGGCACGCTCGGTGGCGCCTTGCTGATCATTACCGCGCTCGGGCTTGATCTTCGCGCCGCAACTGGCGATGACCTTTGCGCCGGGCGCACTGGAGGAACCGGACAAACTGGGCCTGACCACGGATCTGCTGCGCCTGACGTTTCCGTTCCTGCTGTTCGTGTCCCTGACCGCACTGGCAGGCGGCGTGCTCAACAGCTTCCATCGCTTCGCGTTGCCGGCGCTGGCACCGGTCATCCTCAACATCTGCATGATCGCCGGCGCGCTGTGGCTGGCGCCGCACCTGCAGGTTCCGATCCTGTCGCTGGGTTGGGCGGTACTCGTGGCCGGCGTGTTGCAGCTGTTGTTCCTGCTGCCAGCGCTGCGCGGACTGAGCCTGCTCGCGCTGCCGCGCTGGGGCTGGAATCATCCGCAGGTGCGCCGGATCATGCGCCTGATGCTGCCAACCTTGTTCGGCTCGTCCATCGCGCAGCTGAATCTGCTTCTCGACACCATCGTGATTTCCCTACTCGCCACCGGTTCGCAGACCTGGATGTATCAGGCCACGCGGTTCCTCGAACTGCCGCTGGGCGTGTTCGGTGTGGCACTCGGTACGGTCATCCTGCCGGCGCTGTCGCGGCACCACATCGCCGAGGACGGTGCGGGATTTTCGCGCGCGCTCGACTGGGGCCTGCGCACCACCTTGCTGATCGCGGTCCCGGCGATGTGCGCCCTGATGATCCTGGCCGAACCGCTGGTCGCCACGTTTTTCCAGAACGGCCAGTACACCGCGTTCGACACACACATGACCTCCATCGCCATCGTCGCGCTCGGTGCGGGCGTTCCGGCCATCGCGCTCACGCGCACCCTGCTGCCGGCGTTCTATTCGCGCCAGGACACGAAGACGCCGGTGCGCGCCGGCATCGCCGCGCTCGTGGTCAACATGGCGTTCAATTTTGCCCTGATCGCCGTGTTGTTCGTGGCATGGGCAGCGCCTGAGCTGAAGTCGATTCCCTGGTTGGACGGCATTGCGCGTTTGCCTGGATTGCATCTGGGTCTGGCCATCGCGAGTTCGGTGTCAAACTACCTGCAACTCGCGCTGCTGTGGAGATACCTGAAGCGCGCCGGCGTATACAACCGCCAGCCCGGTTGGACTCGGCACTGGCTGCGACTTGGCATCGCCAGTGCAGCGATGATGGCAGTTCTGATCGCGGGCATCTGCCTGTGGCCGGACTGGACGACGGTGCGCATTGCCACCCGCGGCTGGCATCTCGCCGTGCTGGTTGTTGCTGCTATTTGCGCCTACGTTGCAGCCTTGTTTGGAACCGGGTTTCGGATGCGGGATTTGCAGCAAGGCTAACCTTTGTGCAATGCAGCGCAACGGCTATACTCGGCGCATGAATTTGTTGTACCGAGACGCCGCGGGATCCTGCCTGGCGCCGCGCGGGAGTGCGGTCTGCATAGGCGCATTCGACGGCGTCCATCGAGGCCATCAGGCGGTGCTGGCGCAGGTTCGCGCGAGCGCGCAGGCGCGTGGATTGACCCCAGTCGCGGTGAGTTTCGCGCCGATTCCGCGCGTGTTTTTCGCTCGCGGTACCGCGATGCCGCAGTTGAGTTCCACGCGCGAGAAGATCACCCTGCTGCGGCAGGCCGGAATGAAGCGGATGCTGTTGCTGCGCTTCGACGCGAAGCTCGCGGCGATGAGCGCGGAGGATTTCGTCGAGCAGGTGCTGGTCGCACGGCTCAACGCGAGGCAAGTGTTGGTGGGCGAAAAATTCCGCTTCGGGCACGGTCGTTCGGGCGACCTCGCGCTCCTGCAGCGGCTCGGGAAGGTGCATGGATTCGAGGCCGGCGAAGTCGCGCCGTTCACGCTGGAAGGCGAGCGCGTATCGAGCACGCGCATTCGTGCGTTGCTCGAAGCGGGCGATTTCGATGCGGTGGCGCGCTTGCTCGGGCGGCGCTTCGCCATCGGTGGACATGTGGTGCGCGGCGCACAGCTCGGCCGCAAGCTCGGCTACCCGACGGCTAATCTGCGTCTGGGTTCGCGCACGGCGCCGGTGGGTGGCGTGTTCGCGGTGCGCGTCGCCGGCATCCGTGCGCAGCCGATGCCGGGCGTGGCCAGTCTGGGTACGCGCCCGACTGTCGACGGCCGGGAAGTGCTGCTCGAAGCGCATCTGTTCGACTTCGACGGTGACTTGTACGGAAAACGATTAGAAGTGGAGTTCGTGAAAAAGTTGCGCGACGAGGAAAAGTTCGACAGCCTCGACGCAATGGTGAAGCAGATTGGCCTTGACGCGCAGGCAGCGCGGGAAATTATGAGCCGAAGCACGACGGCGACGGCTGGAGCATTGACGTGAGCATCGACTACAAGAACACGATCCACCTTCCGCAAACCGCCTTCGCGATGAAGGCCGACCTGCCCAAGCGCGAGCCGGGCATGCTGGCCGACTGGGAATAAGTCGCGGCGCTACGAGGAAATTCAGCGCAAGACCGCGGATCGCGAGCACGCCTTCATCCTGCACGACGGTCCGCCGTATGCGAACGGCGCGATCCATCTGGGCCACGCGGTCAACAAGATCCTCAAGGACATCGTGGTCAAGTCGAAATTGCTCGCCGGAAAGCGCTCGCCCTATGTGCCGGGCTGGGATTGCCATGGCCTGCCGATCGAAGTCGCGGTGGAAAAGAAGGTCGGCAAGGTCGGCGTCAAGGTCGATGCGGCGGAATTCCGCAAACTGTGCCGCGAATACGCGGGCAAGCAGATCGACCTGCAGCGCGCCGACTTCAAGCGCCTCGGTGTGCTCGGCGAATGGGACAACCCATATCGCACGATGGATTTCCAGTACGAGGCCGACATCATCCGCGCGCTGGCGAAGATCGTCGCGAATGGCCACGTCGTGCGCGGCTTCAAGCCGGTGCACTGGTGCTTCGACTGCGGTTCGGCGCTGGCCGAAGCCGAGATCGAATACCAGGACAAGACCTCGCCAGCCGATCGACGTGGCCTATGACGCGGTCGATCCGAAGGCGCTGGCGGCAGAAGTTCGGCGTCGACGATCGGCGATGACGACATCGTCGCCGTGCCGATCTGGACGACCACGCCGTGGACGCTGCCGGCAAGCTTCGCCGTCACGCTGGGGCCGGAACTGGATTACGTGCTGGTCGAAGGCCCGCCGCGCGCCGGCAAGCGCGTGCTGCTGGTGCTGGCGCGCGCCCTGGCCGAGAAGGCGCTCGCCCGATACGGCGTCGAGACGCTGAAAGCCTTGGGCGAGGCGAAGGGCGAGGCGCTGGAAGGCGCTGCTGCTCAAGCATCCGTTCTACGACCGCGCGAAGTGCCTGTCATCCTCGGCGAGCACGTCTCGGCCGAGGACGGCACCGGCGCCGTGCATACCGCGCCCGGCCACGGCGCGGAGGACTTCGCGGTCGGCCAGAAATACGGCCTGGTGGACAAATATACTCCGACCGAACTGCAATCCGGTCGGCCCGAACGGCGTGTACCTGCCGGAAACGCCGATCTTCGCCGGCCAGTTCATCTTCAAGGCCAACGACGCCATCGTCGAGCTGCTGCGCGAGCGCGGCGTGCTGCTCGCGTTCGCGAAAATCACGCACAGCTATCCGCATTGCTGGCGGCATCGCACGCCGGTCGCGTTCCGCACCACGCCGCAGTGGTTCATCGGCATGGAGCAGAAGGGCCTGCGCGCCGATGCGTTCAAAGCGATCCGCAATGACGTCAACTGGTATCCGGCCTGGGGCGAGGAGCGCATCGCCGGCATGATCGAAGGCGCTCCCGACTGGTGCATCTCGCGCCAGCGCACCTGGGGCGTGCCGATCGCGTTGTTCGTGCACAAATCGACGCAAGCAGCCGCATCCGCGCAGCGTGGATTTGATGGAACAGGTCGCGCAACGCGTCGAAAAGGAGGGCGCCGACGCGTGGTACGCGCTCGATCCGCGCGAGTTGCTCGGCGCCGAGGCCGACGATTACGAAAAGGTCACCGACATCCTCGACGTCTGGTTCGATTCCGGCGTCAGCCACTTCTGCGTGCTCGACCAGCGCGCAGAACCTGGCAGAGCAACGGCCGCGGCGACAAGGTGATGTACCTGGAAGGCTCGGACCAGCATCGCGGCTGGTTCCAGTCCTCGCTGCTGACGTCGGTCGCCATGCACGGGCATGCGCCCTACGACGAAGTGCTCACCCACGGATTCACCGTGGACGAGCAGGGCCGCAAGATGTCCAAGTCGCTCGGCAACGGCATCGAGCCGCAGGACGTGATCAAGAACTACGGCGCGGACATCCTGCGCCTGTGGATCGCCTCGGCCGATTACCGCAACGAGATGGCGCTGTCGGAAACCATCCTCAAGCGCGTCGCCGATTCCTACCGCCGCATCCGCAACACCGCGCGCTTCCTGCTCGGCAACCTGCACGGCTTCGATCCGGACAAGCATCTGGTCCCGGTGGCCGATTCGCTGCTGCTGGACCAGTGGGCGGTGCAGCAGGCGCACGACGTGCAGACCGCGGTCGTCGCAGCCTATGCGCGTTACGACTTTCCGGAAGTGGTGCAGCGCGTGCAGAATTTCTGCACCAACGAAATGGGTGCGCTGTATCTCGACATCACCAAGGACCGGCTGTACACGATGCAGGAAGACAGCCGCGGCCGGCGCAGCGCGCAGAGCGCGATGTACCGGATTCTGGAAGCGCTGGTGCGCTGGATCGCGCCGGTGCTTGAGCTTCACTGCCGAGGAAATCTGGCAGCAGATGCCGGGCAAGCGCGATGAGTCGGTACTGTTCGAAACGTGGTACGGAGGACTTGATGCGACGCAGGGCTCGGCTGAGCAGCGTAAGTTTTGGAGCGAACTGCTCGCGATCCGTAAGGGGTTGGCGATACTGAATGGAAAAAGAGCGTCAAGAGCAGAGAATCGGTGCATCTCTCGATGCGAAGATTGACCTGTATCTGCCCCCTGACCTGCATTCCAAATATTCGGATGTTATCGGAGGAATTGCGCTTTTTCTTCATCACCTCGGAATGCAATTTATTTGAGTTTGCGAATGCGCCCAGAGATGTCGAATGCCTAGTGCCATTTGCGGAAACGCAGACTTAGATTTGCCTTGTCGAGCAAGCAGCGAAACGAAGTGCATCCGCTGCTGGCATCGTCGCGCCGATGTCGGTTCGCATCCCGAGCATCCGGAAATCTGCGGGCGCTGCGTCGACAATCTGCCCGGCAATCGCGGCGAAGACAGGCGCTACTTCTGATGGTCGAAAATTCGCTCCCCGGGAAGAGCGGCCTCGTTTGGCTCTGGCTGACGGTGTTCGTGATCGCGCTGGATCAGGCGACCAAGGCCATCGTGCTGCACACGCTCACGCCCTACGTGCCGCATCCGGTGATTCCCGGGTTCTTCGACTGGACGCTCGCGTTCAACACCGGCGCCGCCTTCAGTTTCCTCGCCGAGCATCCGCAGTGGTCGCGCTGGCTGTTCTCGGTCATCGCGATTGTCGTGAGCGCGTGCTCGTGCGCTGGCTCGCGCAGACGCCGCGCCGCGACTGGCGCACGGCCTTGCCGCTGGCGCTGGTGATCGGCGGCGCGCTCGGCAATCTGATCGACCGTCTGCGTGTGGGTCAGGTGACGGATTTCATCCAGGTCTACATCGGCGCCTGGCCGTTCCCGGCGTTCAACGTGGCCGATTCGGCGATCAGCGTCGGTGCCGCGTTGCTGGTGATTGTTCGGCCTGTTCGCGCACGGGAAAGCGGCGAAGTAAAATGGCCGGACATGGAAATCCTGCTCGCCAATCCACGCGGTTTCTGCGCCGGCGTCGATCGCGCCATCGAGATCGTCGAACGTGCACTGGAAACCTTCGGCGCGCCGATCTACGTGCGTCACGAAGTCGTGCACAACCGCTTCGTGGTCGATGGACTGCGCGAGCGCGGCGCCGTGTTCGTCGACGAACTCGACGAAGTGCCGGATGGGGCGACGGTCGATCTTCTCCGCGCATGGCGTTTCGCAGGCGGTGCGCGCGCAGGCCGCGGCGCGCCACTTGCGCGTATTCGACGCCACCTGTCCGCTGGTGACCAAGGTGCATATCGAAGTCGCACGCCACGCCAAGGCGGGCAGGGACGTGGTGCTGATCGGCCACGCCGGCCATCCGGAAGTCGAAGGCACGCTCGGGCAGTGGAATCGCGCCCAGACCGACGGCGAAATCCATCTCGTCGAAACGCCAGCCGACGTGGCAAAACTCGAGCCCAGGCATCCGGACAATATCGCCTATTCGACGCAGACCACGCTTGTCGATCGACGACACCAAGGCCATCATCGCGGCGCTGCGCGCGAAGTTTCCCGCCATACAGGGCCCACGCCATGACGACATCTGCTACGCCACGCAGAACCGGCAGGACGCCGTGCGCAAGCTCGCGGAAGTTTGCGATTTCGTGCTGGTGGTCGGTTCGCCGAACAGTTCCAATTCCAACCGCCTGCGCGAACTGGCGCAGAAACAGGGCGTGGACGCCTACCTGATCGACGGTGCGCAGGACATCCGCCGCGAATGGCTGGACGGCCGCAATCGGATCGGCGTCACCGCCGGTGCGTCCGCGCCGGAAAGCCTGGTGCAGGGCGTCGTTGCACGTCTGCGCGAGTGGGGTGCGAACAGCGTGAATTCGCTGGCGGGCGACCCCGAAAACATGACGTTTGCCCTGCCCAAGGAACTGCGCGTCACCTTGGTGGATTGAGGCTGGCGCACCTTCAGCCGCCGTTTATCCGGCGTTTCCTACCTCGTGCCAGCAAGCCGTTGAGCGGCCTCGGAGCAGGCGCTAGGCTCCACCCGGTCGCAAACCGTTCATCGGTATCGGGGAAAGCATGTCAGAGCTTCGACAAGGCAAAGTAGTTGGCGGCTTCACGCTGATCGAGCTGATGATCACCATCTTTGTGGCGTTCATCCTGCTTGCGGTGGCGTTGCCGAGCTTTCGCGACGTGATCATGGCCAATCACGTCACCGAGGCTACCAACGGGCTGCTGACCGATCTGAATTTGGCGCGTTCGGAAGCTGTGCATCGCGGCACGCAAGTCGCCGTGATCAATGCCGCGGGCGACAGCAGCAACAACTGGAGCGGTGGCTGGCAAGTGGCGGCGGATACCGCGTTCGACGGCACCTTCGCCACCGAAATCCGCGCCAATCCGGGCGTCGATACCTCGAGCAAATATTCGGTGAGTTCCAAGGTCACGGTCTTGTCCAGCGCTTCCGGCACCACCCCGACCGACGGAAAGATCATTTTCACGGCGCAAGGCAACTTGCTGCCCAAGGCGACCAGCTACGATTTCAACGTATGCCGCCCGGATTCGAAGCCGGCACAGTCGAAGCGAATCACCATCGTCACGTCGGGCATGATTACCACCACGACCGGCACATCCGGTTCGCCCGCTCCCGGTTGCTAGGAACCACGCCATGCGCCGCAATGGATTTACCCTGCTCGAAGTACTGATTGCCCTGCTTGTATTCAGCTTTGGCCTGCTCGGCATGGCTGGTTTGCTTGCCGTGTCCGTGCAGACCAATCACAGCGCCTATTTGCGCACGCAAGCCACCTTCCTCGCGCAGGGTATGGCAGACCGTATGCGCGCCAACAATTTGGGCCTGTGGAACAACGGCAGCGCTACGGCGAGCGCTTACGACGGCACCACAACCTCCACGGCGGGTCGACCAGCATGATTGCCTTGGCACCAATCCTGCAAGTGGTCCGAGGTCGTCGCGCGCGACAAGAAAATCTGGAGCAACCAGCTCGTTTCGTTCCTGCCGAGCCCGAGCGCGACCATCGCCTGCAAACCTACTGGCACCGCGCCTTCAGGCGACACTTTGGTCGAGCGCCCACCCTACAGCGGGCAATGCACGATCACGATTGCGTGGAACGAGAAGTCCGCAGAACAAGACCTGTCCGATCACACGGCCAGCCTGACCTGGGTGTTCCAGCCATGAAGAGAATCATGCAGCAACGCATGACGTGCGCCAGCGGGCGGGGCTTCACCCTGATCGAGTTGATGATCGCCACCACGCTCGGCATCCTCATCAGCCTGGGTCTGACCATGTTATTCCAGGCCACTGCCAAGACCAATCGCGTGCAGGACGCGATGGCGCAGTTGCAGGAAAGCGGGCGCTACGCCATCATCGCGCATCAACAACGATCTGCGCATGGCTTCCTTCCAGAGCCTGAACGTCAGCGGCTTCGTAAACGCCACGCCCAGCGCCACGGCCACGCCGAACGGGGTCAACAACCCAGCGATTTCGGCCATGTCCTATGTGGCGACGATAAAGTTGCCGGACTTCGATCCCGCCGGATTGAGCGCGCCGACCATTGCTGCCGGATGGGCTGCGGACTGGCCGGCTGGCACGCCGTGGCCGGTGAGCCAGCGCTATTTTATCCAAGGCTACGAGTGTTCCAGCGTAAGTCCCTGCAGTCCTGTGTTGCCGACCGGCGCCAACGCGCTTCCGGCCGCAGGCCTTGCGGCAGGGAACCGGGTACAGTCGGCGGACGTACTTACCATGCGCTATCTGACATCACTGGGCTGGTCGCGCGGTAAGAACGAGCTGGCGTTTACCTGTGCAGGCGGTGCGGGCGGAACGCTGAGTACGGTCACGGTGACTCCGGCTACCGGCAGTCCCGCAATCAATTTCGCCGCCAGCGGCGATATGGCGCTTCTGGTCTATGGCGCGCGCTCGGAAATTTTCCAGGTCACGGCTTCCGGTGAGGTGCTGACGCCGGCGTCGGTTCTTGGCGGTTCCTTGCCGTGCCCAGTGGATCCGAGCTCGACCAGCCTCATCGACGTGGCCCTGTACAACTTCAGTCAGGACTTCCACACCATCACCTACTACCTCAGGCTCGATGCCGACCCCAACGATTCCACGCGCCTGATCCCGGCGCTGGTGCGCCGCGAAAGCAACATCGACAATCAGGGCGCGGCGGGCAACGACCAGGAGCTGGTGCAGGGCATCGAGCAACTGGACATCCTTGCCGGCGTGCAGCGCAACGACGGCACGATCAGCTACCTGACCTCGGACCTCGATTGACGGCCAGAGTTCGGCCGCCAATTGTCCGCCGATGGCGGCCTTGCAGATCGCGGCTGGCCTGCCCACCGGCTCGGTGGAGCCGCAATGTCTGTGGCGTTCGCTCAACAGCATGGAAGTGCACTTGCTGGTGGACAGCGTGAACAACATCTACACGCTTACTCCGGCCGATATGGCCTATCAGTACACCTATGGGTACGGTGGCACGGACGCAAAACAGACGCCAGCATCGCCCCCATCGGCAACAACCAGTCTCACCTCGGGTTTGAAGGCGGGCATGATGCTGCGCCGCGAGTTCGTGTCGCTGGTTTCCGTGCGCAATTTCAATCCCTGATTTCCGGTACGCCATGAACACATACATTCATCCATCGCCAAATCGCCAGCAGGGCGCCGTGCTTTTCGTGGCCCTGGTGTTCCTCGTGCTGATCACCCTGCTCGGACTCACCGCATCGAGCACCTCGATCATGCAGGAGCGCATGACTGGCGGCCTGCGTAACGGACAGATGGGTTTGATGGCCGCCGAAACCGCGGCGCGTGGTGCCGAGGCATGGCTTTGGAGCCTCTCCAGCAACAGCGGAAAAATCAATTGCGGCTATAACGGCGGGGCCAACGGCTTTTGCTACGCGCCGCAGACCGTTGACGATGGCGCTGGCGGCACCGCTTACACGAGCAACCCGCTGGTCACGGCATTCCGCACCACGCCCACGTGGATCGCCAACGCCAAGAGCGGCGGCACCGACTACAGCAACGGCAGCAATACCGCACTGAATTCTTCGACGTGGGGTACGGCCAAACTGGCGCAGATCCCGCAGTACATGCTTGAGTCGCGCGGCATGGTCTTGCCGCCCGGGGCGCCGAGCAACGGCCAGGCCGGCGCGCAGGGGCGCGACAACCAACCCGGGCGCAATGCGGGTAATCAGGCGCTGTATTCCTATCGCATCACTTCACGCGCCACCGGCGGCAACGAAGGCGCCGTGAGTGTGGTGGAAACCACGTTCGGGACGGGCGTCCCATCCAATTGAGCGCAGGCAGCGTCATGAAACCACGCAAATCGTCACTCGCACGTTTTCTCGCCGCCGGCGTTTTCGCCGCGTTGATGCTGCAAGTCGCAGCCGCGCTCGCGGCTTCGTCCGGCGCGCCGAACGATCCGCCCGACCTCGGCGCGACGCCGCCAGACCTGAACCAGTCCGTCGATCCGAACATCATCGTCACTTTCGACGATTCGGGTTCGATGACATCGACGTACATGGGCGACGGCCGCCCTTACGATGGCAAGGGCACCGTAACTTCATCGTGGGCTGGCCGTTGGGCCTGCGCCAACGTGATCAATCCCAACATCGCGAAATCCAGCTCCTTTTACGATATCGCATCCAAGCCGATGAACGGGGTCTATTACAATCCCAACATCACCTACACGCCGCCGCTGTATGAGGATGGCTCGTCGTTCCCGAACGCCGATGCCACGCTCAAGGCCGTGTGGCAGGATGGCATTGCGATCAATCGCCCGACAAACAAGGCTACCGCGGGAACCGCGGCTTACAGCAATAATCCAAACGGCAGCGCGGGTGCGAACAGCGGTGCGCGTACCGACATCACCGGCCAGTACAGCAAGACGCCCAATATAGCGACCAATTTCGGCGGAAGTTGCCCGAGTCCGGGCACATTCGATGCGGGATCGTGCAGCAAGATCATTAGCGCCGGCACTAATACGACAGGCGCAGGTTGCCCCACGAATGCCTACAACTGCAAAAGGAAGTTTGCAAGACGACTAACAGTAACGGCACATGCAAGACCTCTTACAGCCCGAAACATTGGCAGCTGGTCTGACACCTACCACGTGGACTGTTACCACATATACCACTACAGACAACCGTTGGAAGTGCGGTTCGGTGAATACAACAACTAACTGGACCTCGAATGGCGATCAGAATCCCTTCGACGGTACCAGTTGCCGACCCGGATACCGGCGCCACCCCGAATGGCGGGCCGGTGTACTGGCGCTTCAAGTCCAGCGCATTGAGTTCGCTGGTGCTGGACTCGACCACGGGCCAGCTCACGTCTGCTTCGCAAACTGCCCTGTACACGCCCGGCAATTGGGAGGCGGTATCCGTACCTGCCAGCCAGTACCAGAATTTCGCCAACTGGTATGCCTATTACCGTTACCGCAATGTCATGGCGCGAACCGCTTTATCGCGTGTGTTCGGCGTCATCGGCACGCCGACGCACGCCAACGTGCGCGTGCTCTGGCAGAACATCAACAGCTCGACATACGGTGGCGGCAGCGGTTCAGCAACGGGATTGAACGGAAAGGCAATCACGAATCTCGACGATTCCAGCACCGACCCCTATGGTTCCGGCAGCAAGTACCGCACCGCGTTCTTCAATTGGGTTTTCAATACCGGCGCCAGCGGCAGCACGCCAAGCCGAACGGCGGCGATTCGCGCCGGTAACTTTTTGTGCAATGGATTGAATCCACCAACTGCAACGGCAGTGTCAGTACGTCCGTCAATAGCACTCTGAATCCGTATTGGTCGCCATCTGCCACTTCGAGCACTGGTGTTCAATTGGCCTGCCGCCAGAACTTCCACATGATGATGACGGACGGTTTGTACAATCAACCCGCCGTCAGCGTGACCGGTAACGGCAGTAATGCGTCATCGACGACTGCCATCAATCTGCCGGCCGGGTTCCTGAGTACGAACGACCCATCCACTTATCATGGGCGTGGCGAGCAGCACAAAATCGCCGACCACGATTTTCGGTCACAGCGACTGGACCAACGACAGAGATACGGGATCCAGCTATTCGGACATTTCGTTCTATTACTGGGTCAACAACCTCAACAAGCAACTGACCGACAAGAACGCCAAGCGACGCCGGTGGTGAAGGACTTCGTTCCCGCCTATTTCCCGGACCAGACCACCGGCGTAACCGACACTGCCGCAACGGTCGACCCGAAAGATCCCGGTGCCACGCCAGAGCTGTTCTGGAACCCGGCCAACGATCCGGCCACATGGCCGCATCTGGTGCAGTTCGCCGTGACCCTGGGCGCCTTCGGCAATCTGACTTATTCCGACGACATGGATTGCAAAAAGAACACCAATGGCCTGGGCGTCGGCAAGAACGACCTGTGCTATTTGCGCACCGGCCAGACTACTTCGCGCGGGGCGGTCGGCTGGCCGCAGCCGAACGGCGCAGGCAGTGGCATCGACGCGAATATCGACGATCTGTGGCACGCGGCCCTGAATAGTCGCGGCGCGTTCTTCGTCGCCACCGACCCGAGCAGCCTGGTGCAACATCTGACCGCGATCATCCAGAGCGTTGCCGCGCGCACGCAGTCGTCCACGTCGGAATCGGTAAGCACGTCGATCCTGAATCAGGGTACGTTTGGCTATACCGGCGGCTACGACAGCGGCAGTTGGGCGGGTTATTTGTACAAGCTGGCGCTGGATGGCACCACGGCCATTGCCACCGCCGCGGATTGGGATGCGGGCTGCATCATGACCGGCGGCACGTTTACAGCGATCTTGCCGACCTCGGACGCTGCACCGCGCGGAGACTGCAAAGTTTCCACGCCACCGCCGTCGTATACGCCGCCGTACCCGCGCACCATCTTCACCTCGAAGCAAGAGCGGCAGCAGCCCTCGTTGGCGCGCCGTTCCAATGGTCGAGCCTGGGCTCGACCGAGCAGGGCTATCTGAATCTCGATCCGACCACGACCGATGTCGACGGCTCCACCGGCCAGGTCATCACCACGGCCAGTTCCACCGCGCCGGCGACGAACGACGGCAACGGCACGGATCGCGTGGATTACCTGCGTGGCAAGCGCGACAATGAAACTTCGCCAACCAGCGAGACCCTGCCGCGCCAGTTCCGTATCCGCAAGTCCCTGCTGGGCCCGGTGGTCAATTCGCAGGTGATGTACGAAGGCGGGGCCGAGCAGCGGCTTGCAGGATATTTTCCCGGTCGGCTCCGCCGAACAGGCTGCGGCCGCGCCGTGCACCGGCACCGGCGGCTTGACCGCCACCGGTTGCGACAGCTACGAAAAATTCGTCAACGACAACATGGGACCGCACGCCAGCTGATCTACGTCAGGCGCGAACGACGGCATGCTGCACGCCTTCGATGCCGATACAGGTAGCGAGGTCTGGGCCTACGTGCCGAACATGCTGTACGGCAACGGCCAATTGGATCAGACCACCAACCCTTCAAGCACGCTGACCACCACGGTCGACGATACGCCGATCATCTCCGATGTGTTCTTCCCCGCCGATAGCTCCGACGCCACGAAGGGCGGTACTTGGCACACGATCCTGGTGGGCGGAATGCGCCTGGGCGGGCGCGGCATCTACGCACTGGACATCACCGACCAGGGCAAGCCGGCCAGCGAAACCGACGCGGCGGGCAAGTTCCTCTGGGAGTTCACCAGCGCGAACGATTCGGATCTGGGCTACACCTATGCCTCGACCAATATCGCGCGTCTGCACAACGGTCGCTGGGTGGTGCTGCTGACCAGTGGCTATTTCCCCCAGCAACTGCAAGTGCAGTCGGCAACCTACGGTCTGAACCTGACCCCGGACACGGCTGCCGCCGCCAAGGCCGGCGTGACCCATATGTGGGTACTGGACGCGCAGACGGGTGCCGTTATCCGCAAGATCGACACACCATCGACGGTGACCAGCTATGGCCTGTCGACGCCCAATGTCGTGGATTTCGGCCTGGATCAGATTGGCGATGTCTCCATTGCGGGCGACCTCGCCGGCAACCTCTGGCGCTTCGACTTGTCGAATACCGATGCGACCAAGTGGAGTGTCGAAGCCATGTTCAAGACCTACGACAACACCACGGCATGCAGTACATCAAACAAGACGGGCATCGGCTGCGAACCGATCACCATGCAGCCGGAAGCGTTTGCCGATTCGGCAACCGGTAGCGTTATTTACGTGTTTGGCTCCGGCGAATATCTGGGCCCGAGCGACCGTACCGCTTCGAGCGTGATTGGCACCAATCATTTCTTCGGCGTGCGCGATTATGGTACCGGGTCGAGCAAGTATCCTTTGCACGAAAGCGATCTGGTGTCGCAGACACTGACGCAGGACTCAAAAGGAATACGCTATCTGACTTCGAATACGGTGCTGACGACCAAGGCGGGCTGGATGATTCCGCTCAACGTCAGCGGCATCAGCGGCGAGCGCGCCGTGGTCAAGGCCACCCCGTTGTTCAGCGCCGGCATCGCCGTGCTTACGTCGCTGATACCGGGTGCCAACAACGATCCGTGTACGCCGGGACGTGTCGGCGCGGTGATGGCGGTCAATGCCGGTACTGGCGGGCCGGTCAATCCGCCCACTACGTCGGGTGGCAGCGTCGCGGTCGGTGCTGAGGTCACCAATCCACCGGCGACCGGCGGTAGCGCGGTCATTTCGCCGATCGGCGGTGGCTCGGTGATCATTCCAGGCGTGGGTATCATCGGCGACGGCGGCAACAGCTCGCTCACGATCGATGGTGGCCTGCCGATCTGGCGGCGCACGTCATGGCGCGAATTGCTCAACAACCTGTGACGACGATGGACGATCAACGAGGGGACACGGCAATGCGCGCGAACAAGAACGGCGGGTTTACCCTGATCGAACTGATGGTCGTTGTGGCGATCATCGCGATTACTCGCGTCGCTGGCTTATTACAACTACAGCCGTTACGCCTTCCGTTCGCGGCGCGTGGATGGTCAGAACCTGCTGACCAGCATCGCCGCGGCGGAACAGCGCTACTACACGAACTTCAACAATTACACCGTCGACGATTACTGGCAGTGCGTCGACCTCGCTTGGGTTCAATACCGCCGAATTCGGACCACGGCTACTATTCCGCCATCGCGAACGTGACCTCGGGTCGGGCAGTCGTACACGCTGACCGCCACCCCTGCGCGGATCGCAGGCCAAGGACCAATGCGGCGTCTTGACCCTGACCGACACCGGCGCGAAGGGCCAGAACCGGCGACACCAGCAACGGCTCCTGCTGGTAACGCGACTTACTTCGGGTGCGCCGCGTTCCTGCCGCGGCGCGCGCCGAAGCGGCGGTCGAGTCCGCCGAGCAGTTTCTTGAACAGGCGCGAGAATTTGCCGCGCTGGGTCTTGCGGGATTTTTCTTCTTCGCTGGTCAACCACGCCACCTGGATCACGCGGCGCTCGCCTTCGCAGGGCAAATGCCCGTGGAAGGAATTGTCGGCGCGCTTGAACACGACGAAATTGCCGTACAGCGGCCTGATTTCTGGCGCTGCCAGGTCATCGATCGAATCGATGCGCTTGAGGAAGCGCAGGCAGCCATCGCTGGTATCCGGCCAGGATTGTTCGAGATAGAGCAGGGCGGTAGCCACTTTCGACTTGCTGTCGGTGTGGATGGTGCCGTGGCGCTTGTTGAGCGCGCGGCATAGCGTCACCAAGGTTGGGTACTGGCCGAGGTTGTCGATGCCGAGGCGTGCGCCAACCGCCGTGGCGACTGCCGGATCGGTCAGGTCCGCGACAAGGCGGTTCACGCTCGGTCCGCAATCGGCGGCGTCGTAGGGAAAGAATCCCGCACCCGCGTACTTCGGAAAATCCTCGCGCAGGGCCGTGGCGGCATCCAGCGGTAATTGCTCGCGGGCGACGAGGAAATGAAACGGCTCGCTGCGCACAACCGTGTCGGCACGATCCAGGTTGTGCGGATCGAAAAGCCGTACCGCGGGTTTTTCGTGCGCCATCGATTGGCCGCCAAAAAATGGTGGAGGCGGGGGGAATCGAACCCCCGTCCGAAGATCCTACGTCCCCGGTTCTACATGCGTAGCGCGCTGTTCGATCTCGTCCCGCGGCAACACAGCGTGCCAAGCGCACCGCGGGACCAGCCGGTTTGGAGTTAGCCTTGCGCGACCGACGGCGCGCTTTGGCGATTCCGTGATGATGACCCTACACCGGCGAGCACGGACACAAGCGGGTTCGGGGCTAGGCCTTAAGCGGCCAGAGCGTAGTTGTCGTCGTTGGCAACTAAGAGTTTGCGGCTGGATTAACGAGGAAAGCTGCCCCCTCGGCATGCACCAGGCGATTTCGATATCCCCGTCGAAGCCATGTCGCCCCCGATGGTTGAAAACGCCGTGCCCGAATGACGACGACTTCGCCACGCGAACATGTTCAGTATATGGGCACGCAAGCGCCCGGTTCAACCATTGCGTGCGCGCATCACCCGTTGTTTCTCGCGGTTCCAGTCGCGTTCCTTCTCGGCCGCGCGCTTGTCGTGATCCTGTTTGCCTTTGGCCAGGCCGATTTCGACCTTGACCCGGTTGTGCTTCCAGTACATCGCGGTGGGGACGAGCGTGTAGCCCTTGCGCTCCACCGCGCCGATCAGTTTGTCGATCTCGGCGCGGTGCAGCAGCAGTTTGCGCGTGCGCCGGTCCTCGGCCACGACATGGGTCGACGCGGAAATCAGCGGCGGGATCGAGGCGCCGAACAGGTACAGCTCGCTGCCCTTGACCAGGGCGTAGCTGTCGCCGAAGTTGATGCGTCCGGCGCGCAGGCTCTTGACCTCCCAGCCCTGCAGGGCGAGTCCGGCCTCGAAGCGCTCGTCGATGTGGTACTCGTGGCGCGCGCGCTTGTTCAGCGCGATCGTCGAGTTCCCGGAGTCCTTTTTTTCTTTCGTCTTGTTCATAATGTCGCGAATTCTGACGGATATTCCGCGTGATTCATATTCGCCGCAGCGCCATCGTTCCTTTTCCGCCGGTGCGGATGTTCGATCTTGTCAACGATGTCGAGGCCTATCCGCGTCGCTTTGCCTGGTGCGCGGGCGCAGCGGTGCTCTCGCGCGAACCCGGCGCCGTCGTCGCGCGCCTGGACTTGCGCATCGCCGGCACGACACAGAGTTTCAGCACGCGCAACACGCTCGATGCGCCGCAGCGCATCGCCATGCAGCTCGCCGACGGGCCGTTCCAGTCCCTGTCCGGCATCTGGGAATTCACCGCGCTGGGCGAGTCCGGCTGCAAGATCGCACTGGCCCTGGATTTCGAATACCGCGGCCGCATCCTGGCTCCGGTTTTTCGCGCAGGGTTCGAGAAACTGGCCGACCGCATGGTCGACGAATTCTGCCGCGAGGCGCAGCGCGACCATGGCTGAGACGATCCGTGTGGAGGTGGCTTATGCCGACCCGCAGCGGCAGGTCTTGCGCACCGTGGCAATGGCGGCGGGATCGACTGTGGCCGATGCCATCGCGGCCAGTGGAATATTGGCACAATTGCCGGGCTTCTTACCCGCCGGAATGGGTGTCTTCGGCCGGCTGGTCAAGCCGGATACGCGCCTGCGCGACGGCGACCGCGTCGAAATCTACCGACCGCTAAAAATCGATCCGAAGCAGGCGCGGCGCAACCGCGCGCGCGATTAGCTGCCTTGGTCCTGCTTTTTCTTGTCGTCGTCCGGGCGCTTTTCGTCCGGATACTGGCGCTTGTACTTGGTCGCTTCCTTGACCAACTGGACCGGATCCTCGGCGAAGTAATCGCCTTCGATCTTGGCCAGCGAATCGTTCTCGAAGTACAAGGTCAGGTCCTTGGTCGCCATGCGACCGTTGCCCTTGCGCAAGGTCGAGACGTAGTCCCAGCGGTTCTGGTCGAACGGGCTGACGATGGACGGCGAACCCATGACCAGGGTCACCTGACGCTTGCTCATGCCGGGCTTGAGCGAATCGACGAGGTTCTTGTTGAACAGGTTGCCCTGCTGGATGTCGAGTTTGTAGATCGGGCTGCATGCCGCGACAGCGATGACACAGAGCGCGGCAGCGGCGGTGCGGGAAAACGTCGTCATGCTTTGAATACCGGCGAGCGGAAAGCGGCGGATGATACACTAGAGCGCATTTCCTGCTCGTTATCGCAACCCGAGGGCCGGATGGAAGATCTAGAACTGCGCAAGGCTGGACTGAAAGTCACGCAGCCACGTGTGCGCATCCTCGAAATTCTGGAAACTTCTTCCGGTAAGCATTTGACGGCAGAAGATATTTATCGCGAGCTCATCCAACATCACAGCGATGTCGGCCTCGCGACCGTGTATCGCGTGCTGACGCAGTTTGAAGCCGCCGGTTTGGTGCTCAAGCACAATTTCGAGGGCGGACAGGCCGTTTACGAAATCGACCGCGGCAAGCATCACGACCACATGGTCGACGTCGATACCGGCAAGGTGATCGAATTCACCAGCGAGGCGATCGAGAAACTCCAGCACGAGATTGCCGAACGCCATGGCTACGCGATCGAGGACCACAGCCTCGTGCTGTATGTGCGCGCGAGGAAGAAAAAAACGCCGTAGCGTATCTCGTCACGCTTGCGCACTGGCAAGCATTTGCTCGGCGTGCGCCAATGTCTGTTTCGTGATTTTCACTCCGCCCAGCATGCGCGCGATCTCGTCGCGGCGCGCGGAATCGCCCAGCGTCTCGATCGCAATGCGCGTGGAATTCGCGGCGCTGGATTTGACCACGCGCAGGTGTGCGTGAGCCTGCGCGGCGACTTGCGGCAGGTGCGTCACGCACAGGACCTGGCATTTGCCGCCAAGTTCGCGCAGTTTCCGCCCGACGACTTCGGCGACCGCGCCGCCGATGCCGGAATCGACTTCGTCGAACACCATCGTGCCGACGTCATCCATGCCCAGCGTCGCCACTTCGATGGCCAGGCTGATTCGCGACAGTTCGCCGCCGGAGGCGACCTTGCGCAACGGCCGCGGCGGTTGTCCCGGATTGGCGGAAACGAGGAATTCCGCGCGTTCGGCGCCAGTCGCATTCGGCGTGGCGTCGCCTTCAATGGCGAGTTCCGTCTCGAAGCGACCGCCGGCCATGCCGAGTTCCGCCATCAGGGCGGTGACTTGCTTGTCCAGCCGTTTCGCCGCCGCCATGCGCTTTTGCGACAACGCCGCCGCCGCCAGCCGCGTAATCGCGGCGAAAGTCTTCGCGTTCGCGCAATAATGATTGCAGGCGTTCGCCTGCGCCGTGCAGACCTTCCAATTCGCTGCGCAGCGTTTGCGCATGCGCCTTCAGTTCAGCAGCAGGAACACGATGTTTGCGCGAGAGTTCGTGCAGTTTGGCGATCTGCGCTTCGATTTCGGCGAATCGGTCCGGATCCAATTCGAGGCCATCGCGATAGCGGCCGATGGCGGAATGCGCTTCGCCAAGCTGGATCGCCGCGGCGTCGAGCAGTTCGCGCGAGGACTCCAGCGCAGGGTCGAGCTGAGCGAGACGGCCCAATTCGTTCTGCGCACGCGTGAGCGCGCGCAGCGCCGCGAATTCGCTGTCGCCGTCGAGCAATTCGGCCACGGCCTCGCTGCCTTGTAACAGCTGTCCGGCATTGGCGAGGCGTTTGTGAGTTTCGTTCAGCGCATCGAGTTCAGCCGGCGTCAGCGCATGCCGGTCGAGCTCGCCGAGCTGGTGTTCGAGCATGGCGATGCGTTCGGAGTGATCCTGCCCGCCCGAGAGCCTGCGAATTTCGGCATCTGCCGCGCGCCAGCGCGTGGCCAGCTCGGCGACGCGATCGCGCTCGGCGCCGTGGCCGCCGTAGGCATCGAGCAGGGCGAGCTGATGCGCGCGTTGCAGCAGCGCCTGATGTTCGTGCTGGCCGTGGATTTCGATCAGGGATTCCGCCAATGCCTGCAGCTGGGTCAGCGTGGCCGGGCGGCCGTTGATCCATGCGCGCGACGTGCCTTCGCCGCGGATCACGCGACGCAACTGGCAGGCTTCCCCTTCATCGAAATCCTCAGCCTTGAGCCAGGCCAGCGCCGCCGGCGCGTCGCCCAGCGCGAATGTGGCTGACAACTCCGCGCGTTCGCAGCCCTGGCGGACGATGCCCGCATCGGCGCGTTGCCCGGCGAGAAGCAGGAGCGCATCGACCAGCAGGGACTTGCCGGCGCCGGTTTCGCCGGTGACGGCGGTCATGCCGTCGGCGAACGCGATTTCGGCCTCGCCGACGATGGCGAAATCCTTCACGGAGAGGGTCTGCAACATGCGCGCGACGCTACCACGCAACGTCATTTTCCGCCACGCCCGCAGACGCACGCGCATGCATTCCGCTAAACTTCGCGATTCGTTCGTTCAGGTCATCGCATGTGGTACGCGATCTACGCAACCGACAATTCCGATAGCCTGCAAGCGCGCCTGGCGGCACGCCCGGCGCATTTGGCGCGCCTGCATGCGCTGCGCGACGCCGGGCGTCTCCTGCTCGCCGGGCCTTTTCCCGCCGTCGATGCGGAAGATCCCGGTCCGGCAGGATTTTCCGGGAGTCTTATCGTCGCCGAATTTGATGACGTCAACGCCGCACAGGCCTGGGCCGACACCGATCCGTACCGCGCCGCAGGCGTGTATCGCGCCGTGGAAGTGCGTCCGTTCCGCAAGGTGCTGCCGTGAGCGTTCGCATCGAGCGCATCCGCGCAGTGCTGACGCGCGATTTCGCACCGACCGAGCTCACGATCGAGGATCAAAGCCATCTTCATGTCGGGCATGCCGGCGCGCGCGACGGGCGGGGGCATTTTCGCGTGCGCATCGTTTCTGCCGCGTTTGGCGGCAAGGCAGCGCTGGCGCGCCATCGCGCGGTTTATGCCGCGTTGGCGGACATGCTCGAAACCGATATCCATGCGCTCGCCGTCGAGGCGCGTGCTCCCGACGAAACGCACTGAAGGTCGAAAAATGCGCAAGATATTTCTGTTTACGCTCGTTGCCGATCGCCGGTTGTTCGTCGAATGGTGCGGACAATCGCGTGATCCAGATGCCGGCGGGCGGCGCGGTGGTCGAAACCGTCAACGGCACGCCGGTGCCGCAAGACCTGCTCGATGCGGTGGCCGAGGCGCATCGTCTGGACGCGACCCAGCCCAAGCAGCGCGAGCAGGCCCTGATCCTGACAACGGATTTCGTGCTGCTGGCGCAAGCGGCGCAACGCGAGAATTTCCCTGCCGACCGCAAATACTTTGCCCGCGTCGAAGCCGCACGCCTGCAGGGCGTAGCGGACGCGACATTCGCCCAGTTCCAGCAACGCACGCCGATCAACGACACCATGCTCAAGGCCGAGTACGACAACCATGCCGCTCGCGCCGGCAAGGTTGCATACGATTTCAGCCAACTGCTGTTCGACGACGACGACGATGCGCTCAAGGCCGAAGACGACATCATTTCGGGCAAGCCTTTCGACAAGGTTTTCGATGCCTGGCGCGCCAAGGCGAAACAGGCGCGCCGCTTCACGCGCGTGCTGCCCGACCAGCTTCCGCCGGAACTGGCCAAGGCGCTGTCCGAGTTGCGCAACGGCGATTCCACCAAGACCCCGGTCAAGACCGAGTTCGGCTGGCATGTCGTGCACCTGGACATCGCCAATCCCTACACGCCGCCGCCGTTCGACCAGGTCAAGGACGGCCTGCGCCGCAACCTGCAGATGAAGATCGGGCGCGAGCGCCTGGACAAGCTGCGCGAACAGGCGAAGATCGAATATGCGCCGAACGTCAAGCCGCCGGCGAAGACGAGCGAGCAAGCACCGGCTGCGCCGGTAGCCCCCGCGGCCCCGGCAGCGAAAAACTAGGGCAGTTCGACCTTGCCTGGCGCTAGCCACGCCGGCGCGCGATGCTCGGCGACCACGGCTGGTGTAGATGCCGCCGCGCACGCCGAAGTCGGCGGACAGGCGCATGAAGCGCGGCTGCGTGGCCTTGACCAGGTCGTCGAGGATGCGGTTGGTCACGGCTTCATGGAAGGCGCCTTCGTTGCGGAAGCTCCAGACGTAGAGCTTGAGCGACTTGAGCTCCACGCAGGTCTTGTCCGGCACGTATTCCAGGTGCAGGGTGGCGAAGTCGGGCTGCCCGGTTTTCGGGCACAGGCAGGTGAACTCGGGAATGCGCATGCGGATGGTATAATCGCGGCCCGGTTCCGGGTTCGCGAACGTTTCCAGGGTTTTGCTGGGCGCGGTGGACACGGCACTCACTCCTGCTGCGGCTTTCTTGCGTGGGCGCGCACCTTAGCGCAAGCCCGGGCGCTGGACAATGCGGCGTCGCCAGTTTCTGAATGGAATCCCTCGAAGCACACCCATGCGTCTGACCACGATCAAGCTGTCCGGATTCAAATCCTTCGTCGATCCGACCATCCTGCACCTGCCGACCAACATGACTGGCGTGGTCGGTCCGAATGGCTGCGGCAAGTCCAACATCATCGATGCGATTCGCTGGGTGATGGGCGAGAGTGCGCCGACGCGGCTGCGCGGCGATTCGCTGAGCGACGTGATCTTTTCCGGTTCGACCGGACGCAAACCGGTCGGCACTGCATCGGTGGAGCTGATCTTCGACAACTCCGACGGTCTCGTCGTCGGCGAATACGCCAAGTACAACGAGATTTCCGTCAGGCGCCAGGCCAGTCGCGACGGGCAATCGCAGTATTTCCTCAATGGCGCGCGCTGCCGCCGCCGCGATATCACCGATCTTTTCCTCGGCACGGGTTTGGGCGCGCGCAGTTATTCGATCATCGAGCAGGGCATGATCTCGGAGATCATCTCCGCGCATCCGGATGAATTGCGCGGGCATCTCGAAGAGGCCGCCGGGATTTCCAAGTACAAGGAGCGGCGCAAGGAAACCGAGAGCCGCATCAAGGCCACGCGCGAAAACCTCGAACGCCTGAACGACGTGCGCGAGGAAGTCGACAAGCAGCTCGACCACCTCAACCGGCAGGCCAAGGCTGCCGCGCGCTGGCAGGAACTGCAGGCCGAACACGGCCAGCGCGAATCGGAACTGCGCGGCGTGCACTATCGCGCTATCGCCACCGAGATCGACGAGCACCACCACGCCCTGACACAGGCCGACATCGCGATCGAGAGTCTTGTCGCCGAGCAACGCCAGGTCGAGGCGCAGATCGAAGCGCATCGCGAAAAGCATCAGGCCGCCACCGACCTGCTGAACCAGGTGCAGGGCGAGGTCTACCGCATTGGCGGCGAGATTGCCCGCGTCGAGCAGCAGATCCAGCACAACAAGGAACTGCACGAACGCCTGGAGCGCGCGCGCGAGGAAACCGAAAAGGCCCGCGCGGAACTCGGCGAGCACATCGGTGGCGACCAGCAGCAGATCGAATTGTTGCGCGCGGCACTCGCCGAAGGCGAACCCAGGCTTGCCGCACTCAATGAGGCGGCGGCGAAAACTGCCGAGGCGCAACGCGATGCCGAAGCGAAACTCGCCGAGTGGCAGGCGCAATGGGACACCTATGCCAAGTCTTCCGGCGAGGCCTCGAAGGAAGCCGAAGTCGAACGCACGCGCCTGGACTACCTCGACAAGCAGGCGCTGGAGACGGCGCGCCGGCTTGAAACCCTGCAGGTGGAAAAGCGCGGCGCGGATTTCGATGCACTGACCGAGCAACTCGCCAAGCTCACCGCCGAACACGACACGCATAAACAGACCGTCGAATCGCATACGCGGCTGCTCGACGAACGCAGAGGCACCTACGAACAGGTGCTGGAAACCGAACGCGCGAACGCCACGGCGTTGAACGAGGCGCGTACTCGCTTGCAGGGCCTGCGCGGCAGGCTGGCTTCGCTGGAGGCTTTGCAGCATGCGGCGTTCGGCCAGGAAAAATCCGCCGCGAGCGAGTGGCTGGCCAAACTCGGCCTGGACAAGTCGCGCCGCCTCGGCGAAGTCGCTGCAAGTCGATGCGGGCTGGGAAACAGCCGTCGAGACCGTGCTCGGCGGCCTGCTCGAAGGCGTGCTAGACGAAGCGCCGCACGATCATGCCGGCGTTCTGGTCGACGTGCGCGAAGCCGATCTGGCGCTGATCGCGTCGCGAAGCCGGTTCCGGCGGACCGCAGGGCACGCTCGCGAGCTGGTGGCGCGGACCGCGCGCAGCCATCACGATCCTGGCGCACGTCCGCATCGCCGAATCGCTGGATGACGCACGCCGCATCGCATCGAAACTCGCCGCGAACGAGTCGGTGATTACCCAGGCCGGCGAATGGCTCGGCGCCGGCTATGCGCGCGTACTGCGCCGCGGCGGGGCGCAGGCGGGCATGCTCGCGCGCGAACGCGAAATCCAGAACCTGCGCGGCGAGATCGCGCTGGCACAGGCGCGCGTGGATCAGCTCGCCGCCGAAATCGACGCGATCAAGTCGCGCAAGGCGGAAGCCGAAAGTGCAGCGCGACGACGCCCAGCGCGAGCTTTACACCGCGCATCGCCGCGTCGCCGAACTCGCCGGCCAGATGCAAAGCCATCGCGGCCGCATCGAGACGGCGCGCACGCGCGTGGTCAGGATCGACGAGGAAATCGCCGCGCTGCATGCGCGTACGCAGGCCGACGAAGCGACCACGCGCGAGGCGCGCGCTCGCCTCGAACAAGCCGTCGCGCGCATGGGCGAGCAGGAGCAGCGCCGCCAGCACCTGGATGGCGAGCGTCGGCGCTTGCTCGAAGCGCGCGAGGAAGCGCGCATGAACGCGCGCGAGGCCGGCGAACAGGCGCACCAGCATGCACTCGGCATCGAATCCAAGCGCACCGGCGTGGCGGCGCTCGAACAGGCGCTTGCTGCGCATGAACAGCCAGCTCGCCCAGCTCGAGGCGCGCAAGGCGGAAATCGCCGCAGCAGCTCGAATCCGGGCAGGCGCCGCTGGCCGGCATCGAGGCCGAGCGCCAGACCTATCTCAACCAGCGCCTGCTCGTCGACAAACAACTGGTCGAGGCGCGCAAAGGCGTGGAAGAGCGCGACAACGAATTCCGCGGCTACGAGACCGAACGCCATCGCATCGAGCATGTGTTGTCGCAACACCGCGAGGCTCACGCCGAGCGGCGCCTGACGCACCAGGGCCTGCAGATGCGCGCCGAGCAATTGCAGGAAGCGATCGCCGCGGCCGGCCATGAACTGCAGGCCGTGCTCGACGCGCTGCCGGCCGGCGCCGATCCGGCCGAGTGGCAGCAGCAGCTCGAAGCATTGGACGCCAAGATCAAGCGCCTGGAGCCGGTGAATCTCGCCGCGATCTCGGAGTTCGAGGAACAGTCGCAGCGCAAGACCTATCTCGACGCCCAGCTCACCGACCTCAACACCGCGCTGGAAACGCTCGAAGGCGCGATCAAGAAGATCGATCGCGAGACGCGCCAGCGCTTCAAGGAAACCTTCGACCGCGTCAACGCAGGTTTGCAGGAACTGTTCCCGCGCCTGTTCGGCGGCGGCCACGCCTTTCTCGAACTCACCGGCGAAGACCTGCTCGATGCCGGCGTGTCGATCATGGCGCGCCCGCCGGGCAAGCGCGTGACCAATATCTCGCTGCTGTCCGGCGGCGAAAAGGCGCTGTCCGCGGTCGCGCTGGTGTTCGCGATTTTCCGCCTCAATCCGGCGCCGTTCTGCCTGCTCGACGAAGTCGATGCTCCGCTGGACGAAGCCAACGTCGGCCGCTTCTCGCAACTCGTCACCGAGATGAGCGAGCGCGTGCAGTTCCTGTTCGTCACCCACAACAAGGCGACGATGGAAGCCGCCATGCAGCTGTGCGGCGTGACCATGCGCGAACCCGGCGTGTCGCGCCTCGTGCAGGTGGATCTGGCCGAAGCGGCTAAACTGGCGGGTGCCGCCTAGCCGCCGGGAGAACGCGAATGAGCTGGAATGCATCGGTCGGAATTCCACTCGCCATCCTCGGCGCGATCGTGTTCGCGTCGATCTACTGGTTCGGGCGCCCGAAAAAACCGCGGCAGGGCAGGCGCATGGTCCCGCCGCGCGAGTCCGGCGACCGCATCGAACCCACCTTTGGCGACGATCCGGCCGACGACGACGAGGCGGTGTTCGATCCGGAACCGGGCGAACTCGGGGTCGGCATGCACGACGAGTTGCGGCGTCTGGGTTCGGCGATCGCCGCCAAGCGTGGCGAAGACGGCGAGCGGATCGTTGCGAAACCGGCCGCCGGTACGCGCCCGGAGCAGCCGATCGAGCGCATCGTCACGCTGTTCGTCGCCGCACCGGCGGAAGCGGATTTCCACGGTCCCGACCTCGTCGTCGCGGCTGAAAAAGCCGGGCTGGATTTCGGCGACCTCGGCATTTTCCACCGGCTGGTATCGGGCAAGCCCGAGGCCGGCCCGGTGTTCAGCATGGCGAACATGGTCAAGCCCGGCAGCTTCGACATGACGCAGATCGAATCGCTGCGCACGCCGGGCGTGAGTTTCTTCATGACCCTGCCCGGGCCGATGTCGGCGCTGGACGCCTGGGAAGCGATGTTGCCCACGCGCGCAACGGCTGGCCGAGTTGCTCGACGGCCGTGTGCTCGACGAAGGCCGCAACGCGCTTGGCCGCCAGCGCATCGCACACCTGCGCGACGAATTGCGCGCCTGGGACCGCAAGCAGGAACGCAGCCAGATCCGTCCTCGATAAGGCGAACACGCACGATGATTTCCGCATCCGAAGCCCTCGAACGCCTGCGCGAAGGCAACCGCCGCTTCGTTGCGGACGATTGCAATGGCGGCCAGCAGGCCGGCAAGAATCGGCGCCGCGAGCTGGCGGCGGGTCAGGAACCGTTCGCGACGATCCTGGGCTGTTCGGATTCGCGCGTACCCGGCTGAAATCATCTTCGACCAGGGCCTGGGCGACCTGTTCGTGATCCGCGTTGCCGGCAACATCATCGCGCCATCGCTGGTCGGCAGCGTCGAGTTCGCGGCGGCGCGTTTCGGTACGCCGTTGGTCGTCGTGCTGGGCCATACCCAGTGCGGCGCGATCGCTGCCACAGTCGAAGAACTGACCCAGCAAGGCGGGACGCAATCGCCGAACCTGTCGTCCATCGTCAATCGCGTCCGGCCGAGCGTGCTGCCGCTGATGAACACGGAATTGCGCCACGATCTGCATGCGCTCAGTCGCGAGGCCGTGCGCGCGAACATACGAGCATCCACGAATCACCTGCGCCACGGCTCCGAACTCATGGAAAACCTGATCGAACAAAAAGGCTTTCGCGTGGTCGGTGCCGAGTATTCGCTGGAAACGGCGTCGTCGATTTCTTCGATTTGGGTTAGTGCGATCGTGAGTAGTGTGTTTGTTCTAGCCGGTGCGGCTAGATTTGCCTCGACGCCGCATCGTCGGCGGTTCCCGACCAGGAGGCAGAACATGGCTAGCAAGCGCAACAAGAATCAAACGGCTTTCCCCGCCGGCAAGGCCCACGCGGTGTGGCTGGCCGGTCTCGGTGCGGTTTCCATCGCGCAGAAGCGCGGCACGGAAGTTCTCTCCGGCCTTGCCGCCGAAGGGCGCGATTTCCAGGCCCGCGCGCAACAGCTTGTGCGTGAAGTTGGCGCGGACGCCAGGGTGCACGTGAAAGGCGTGGTCGCGCCCTTGCGCGTCGACCTCAAGCGCAACGCCGCCAAGCTTGGCGTGGTCGTGCAGAGCGCGGTCGCTACCGTGCTGGCGAAGCTCGGCATTCCGTCCAAGGCCGATATCGAAGCCCTGAGCCAGCGCATGAGCGCGCTGAGCCGCCAGCTCAAGGCCGCGAAGTAAGAATTCACGCTCCCGACGAAGGATTGCGGCCGCCCAGTGCGGCCGTTTTTTTGTTCTATCTTCGGTAAGCCTGGGCCAGCGTATTCAGATGTGCCCGCTCGGCATCGCGCAGGAATGGCGCGATCAGCATCATACCTGATAGATGCCTTGGCTCGAGGTCGTTCTGCGCCGGCTCCGGGTTGCGCCGCGCACCGCGTGGTAGTTGAGCCAGAACGTCGCCACCAGCAAGACATTTTCCGCCGTGGCGTGGATTTCGTCCTGCGTCGCGCGCAGGATTTCGGCCGCGCCAGGCCCTTGAGCACGTTTCGGCGCTTGCGGCGGCGCGATTCAGGATGCGCGCGAAGCGCAGCCGCAGCTTGCGGTTGCGGGCGAGGATGTCGACGAGGTCGCGATACAGGAATCGGTATTCCCACATGCACTCGAACACGAGGTGCAGCTGCAGCCAGACGTCTTCGAGATTCGGAAGGCGGTCTTCCGGCGCAACCAGCGCGTCGTCCATGCGCGCCTCGTAGCGCGCGAACAGGCGCTCGACGATGTCGTCCTTGTTGCGGAAGTGGTAGTACAGGTTGCCCGGGCTGATGCCTAGTTCGTCGGCAATGTGGTTGGTGGTGACGTTCGGCTCGCCCTGGGCGTTAAACATCGCCAGGCTGGCATCGAGGATGCGCTCGCGCGTCTGTCGCCGCCATTCGGAATGCCTTGGGAACCTATCTCAGAATCGTCGCGAGCAAAGATAGTTTGTGTTTCGCCGGAGCGCAGGACCGGAGTGTACTTTGGTGTACATGAGGCTTCCGAGCACCGCCGAATCGCGAAATGTCGAGCGCAGTAGATTCTGGGATAGGTTGGTCAGCCGCGCAATTTCTTGACCAAATCGACGTATTTCTGCATCGCCTCGTCGGCCTTCATGCCCTTGAGCTTGGCCCAGGCTTCGTATTTGGCGGTGCCGACGAAATCGAAGAACCCCGGCTTCGGGCCGGATACATCGCCATCGGAACCTTGCTTGAACAGCGCGTAGAGCTTGAGCAGCGTGTCGTTGTCGGGACGTTCGTCCAGTTTCTTGACGTCTTCGGCGGCTTGCGCGAACTTGGTTTTCAGATCGGCCATGTCGTTCCCCGGGGCGATTGCATGCGCTGCGGGCGTGGACAATGGCAAAAGCGAACGAACGTGTCAAACGTGCGTTGGCTTTGCTATCTTTGAGCCTTGCATCGCGGGGATACAGGCCATGACCTATTTCGTCACGGGCGCGACCGGTTTCATCGGGCGCCATCTGCTGGAACATCTGCTCGCGCGCAAGGGAGACGGTGCATTGCCTCGTGCGCAAGGCTTCGCAAAAGAAGTTCGAAGAACTGCGCGAACGATCTCGGCGCCGACGGCAAGCGCCTGGTCGCGGTCGTCGGCGACGTGACCAAGCCGAAACTTGGGTTGACGCCGGCGCAGCGCAGGGCGCTGGCAGGAAAGGTGAAGCATTTCTTCCATCTCGCCGCGATCTACGATATCACCGCCGACGCCGAAAGCCAGATCGCCGCGAATGTAGAGGGCACGCGGCATGCGCTGGAGCTTGCGCCGCGTTCAAGGCAGGCTGCTTCCACTACGCCAGTTCGATTGCCGTCGGCTGGGCTGTATCCGGGCGTATTCCGCGAAGACATGTTTGCCGAGGCAGAGAACCTCGACCATCCGTATTTCCGCACCAAGCACGATGCCGAGGCGCTGGTGCGAGAGGCCAAGATCGAGCATCGCATCTACCGCCCGGCAATCGTGCTGGGCAGTTCGAAAACCGGCGAGATCGACAAGATCGACGGGCCGTACTACTTCTTCCGCGCGCTCAAGAAACTGCGCGAAGCGCTGCCGGCGTGGATGCCGACCATCGGCCTGGAAGGCGGCCGTGTCAACATGGTGCCGGTGGATTTCGTCGTCGCGGCCATGGATCACATCGCGCACAAGCCGGGTCTGGACGGCGGCTGTTTCCATCTCACCGACCCAGCGCCGCGCCGCATCGGCGAGGTGCTCAACATTTTCGCCCGCGCCGGCCATGCGCCGACAGATGACGATGCGCCTGGACGCGCGCATGTTCGGTTTCATCCCGACCGATGATCGAGCAGGCGCTGGCCGGCCTGCCGCCGGTCAAGCGCTTCAGCGGCGCTGTGCTGCGCGATCTCGGCATTCCCGCTGCGGCGATGACGCTCGATCAACTATCCGACGCGTTTCGATTGCCGCGAAACCGAACGCGCGCTCAAGGGCACGAAGATCCGCGTGCCGAGCTGCAAGGTTACGCGTGGCGGCTGTGGGATTACTGGGAGCGCCACCTCGATCCGGATCTGTTCGTCGATCATTCGCTGTCGGGCAAGGTGCGCGGACAAGCACCGTACTGATCACTGGCGGGTCGTCCGGCATCGGCAAGGCCGCGGCGCTGAAGATCGCCGGTGCGGGGGCGAAAGTTCTGATCTGCGCGCGCGGCGAGGACGAACTCGATGCCACGCGCAAGGAGATCGATCGGCGGGCGGCATATGCCACGCGTATGTCGCCGATCTGGCCGAACAAAAATCCTGCGACGAACTGGTGCAGAGAATCCTCGCCGAGCACAAGGCCGCGTGGATATCCTGATCAACAACGCGGGCCGCTCGATCCGCCGCGCGATCGCGTCGAGCTACGACCGCTTCCACGATTTCGAGCGCACCATGCAGCTCAACTATTTCGGCTCGCTGCGCCTGATCATGGGCTTCCTGCCGGGCATGGCGGCGCGCCACCGTGGCCACATCGTCAATATTTCGTCGATCGGCGTGCTGACGAATTCGCCGCGCTTTTCCGCCTATGTTTCTTCAAAGGCGGCGCTGGACGCGTTCTCACGCTGTGCGCAGGCCGAGTTCTCGGACAATGGCATCAACTTCACGACGATCAACATGCCGCTGGTGAAGACGCCGATGATCGCGCCGACCAAGATGTACGAATCGGTGCCGACGCTGTCGCCGGACGAGGCGGCCGACATGATCGTGGACGCCATCATCAGCGTCCGGTGCGCATGGCAACGCGCCTCGGAACGTTCGCGCAGATCTTCTATGCGCTGGCGCCGCGCGCCTACGAAATACTCATGAACACGGCATTCCGCTGTTCCCGGATTCGGCTGCCGCCAAGGGCATGAAGGGACGCGGCGAACTCGACGCGCAACCGACCAGCGAACAGGTTGCGTTCGCGTCGCTGATGCGCGGGGTCCATTGTAAAAATTCACGTTAATGTGATGCTGGAATGGCATCGCATGTGCGATTTTCTGGTGAGGCAGGAGCCGAACGGAAAAGCGCCAGGGATGGCGCCCTTGAAAATTTCCCGTAACGCATTGCGCGCGGCGTTTTCTGGTGGAGGCAGGAAGCCGAACGGAAAGGCGCCAGGGATGGCGCCCTTGTGACAATTTCCGCATACGCATTGCGCGCGGCGTATTCTGGTGAGGCATCAGCCAACGGAAAGCGCAGGGATGGCGCCCTTGCATTTCGGATCTATCGGCTCTCTCCCCGCCGACTTCAACTTCGCATTCAACGCAACCAAATCGCGCGATTTCAGTTCTTCCCAATTCCGCATCTCGGCATTCGACCATCGGCACCAGCGTCTTGAAGCCGTTCTGAGCGTCGATGGATGGCGCGGCATCGGCGCCGGCCACTGCGCCTTGCAATTTTGCGAGCGCGCTGGCGAGGAACTTGAAATTGCGCGTGTCGCGTGGCGGGTAGGCCCAGGCATTGTGCGGATTCGGCGTTCGCGTGCACCAGTGAGCGCCGCCGCGCGTTCGCGAAACGCGTCGATTTCATGGCCGAGACCCTTGTCCCGTGCGGCGCCTTCTTCAAGGCTTGAATGAGCGCGTCAGCCTCGCGAGCGGCAACGGAGACGCGCGGTCTTGCGCTGGATCGACTGCGCCAGCGCAAACTGCTGTGCATACGCCGGAGCGGGCAGGTTCACGCGTGGATCGGCCAGCACGCGCAGCGGTTGTCCTGCTCGACCCCATTCACGGTCAGCACGACGCGGTAATCGCCCGGTGGTGCCAACAGGCCGTCCGCCCGGGATCGGACTTCTCGCCCATGGCGGCGCCGGGTAATGCAGCGGCCAGACGAAGCGGTGCGTACCCGCGGCAGCGGACAAGGTGCTGGGGACATCCACCCATTCCGGCGCTATCGACGACTTCGTCGGAATCGACGGCCGCGACCGGGTCGGCGCTGGAACAACGCCGAACCAGCGCTCCTGTCGAATCGATAATATCCAGCGTAACCGGTGAATTGGACGTGGTTTTCAATGTGTAATCGAGATAGGCGCCCAGTGGCGGATTTGCTGCCATCGGTTCGTCCTTGGGCATGGGCGTGCCGGTGAATTCGGGCAGACGGACACGGTAGGCCGGCTTCGGGTTTGTACAGCCAAAACGCTGCGGTCCCGGTTTCGGCATCGAACTGGCGCAGCGATGAAGCGTCATCCATGATCCAGATGCCGCGGCCGTGCGTGGCGAATACCAGATCCGCACCATGGATGGCGATGTCGCGCACCGATGTTGCGGGCAGGTTTCGTTGCAGCGGCTGCCAGCGATCGCCGTCGTCGAACGACACATACACGCCGCGTTCGCTGCCGGCATACAGGAGTCCGCGGCGCTTGGGGTCGGCGCGCACCACGTTCACCGACTGATTCGACGGGATGCCGGCGACGACGAGATGCCAGCTCTTGCCGCCGTCGCGGGTGCGATAGACGTAGGGCCTCTGATCGTCGAGGCGATGGCGGTCGACAGCCGCGTAGGCGCTGTCCGGCGTCGAATGGCGATGCGTCGATGTTGCCGACCTTCGACCACGGCGTCGAGCTGTTTGCGGCGTGACGTCGTCCCAATGCGTGCCGCCGTCGCGCGTACGCCAGATCAGCCCATCGTCGGTGCCGGCCCAGATGAGATTGTCGGCGAGCAGGCGAAGGCGCGAGCGCATAGATGACGCCGCGACGCGGGCCCTGGTCAAGATTGTCGGCGGCGGTGGCGGGGTCGAGATTTCTCGGCGTCCCCGGGTCTTCGCGCGTGAGATCGGGACTGATCGGCTGCCAATGCTCGCCGTGGTCGTCGGTGCGGAACACGCGCTGGTTGGCGAAGATACAGCACATGCGGCTCGGCGCGGCGAGAACACCAGCGGCAGCGTCCAGGTACCGCGGCATGAGTCCGGGCAGGGCCAGCGTGGGATCGACATTGCGCACCTGCTGCGTGCGCAGATCGAGCTTGTCGACACGCCCGCCAAAGACGATGTGCGGATCGTCCGGATCGGGCGCGATGTTGTCGCTTTCGCCGCCGGCCGCGACCTCTCCGAACTCGCGCATGGTGATGCCGTCGCCGAATTGCCCCGGCTGGGCAGGGCCGATCGCGCCGGAATCCTGCTGCGCGCCATAAATCCAGTACGGAAAGCGGTTGTCGGTGCTGACGTGATAAATCTGCGCGGTCGGCTGGTTGTACCATGAACTCCAGGTCGCTCCGCCGTTCGAGGTGACGAGCGCGCCTTGGTCGACGCCCAGGATCTGCCGTTGCGGATCGCTCGGGGTCGATCCACAGCGCGTGGAAGTCGTCGCCGGTGGGGTCGCCCTTCAGCGCGTCGAAAGTCGTGCCGCCGTCATCCAGCGCAGCACGATGGTGTTCATCGCGTAGACGCGGTCCGGATTCTTCGGGTCGGCCGTCGATCTCGCCGAAATACCAGCCGCGCTGCCAGATGCGCGCGTCGCCGGTTGTCTTTTTCCAGTTCGCGCCGGCATCGTCGGAGCGGTACAAGCCGCCCTGCATCGCCGTCGACGATGGTGTAGACCCGTTTGGGTGCCGCTTTGGAGATTGCGATGCCGATGCGGCCGACATGTGCATCCGGAAATCCATGACGCCTTGATCTGCATCCAGTGTGTCGCCGCCGTCCACGGATTTGTAACAAGCCGGAGCCGGGTCCGTTCGAGGGCGGGTATACGTTCCACGGTGGGCGCCGCGTTTGCCACAGCGCGGCATAGATGACCGCGGGATTGCCCGGCTCGAAGGCCAGATCGATGGCGCCCGTGTCCGGATTCGGGCCGAGGATCTTCGTCCAGTTCGTGCCGCCGTCGCGGCTTTCGAATACGCCGCGTTCTAGGTTCGGCCCGTAGGGATGCCCAAGCGCAGCGACGTAAACGTGTTGCGCGTCGCTGGGTCGACGAGGATGCGTTCGATCTGCTGGGTATCGGAAAGGCCGACGGCGCCCAGGTCTTGCCGCCATCGGCGGACTTGAACATGCCGTTGCCCTGGGCGATGTCCGAGCGCATGTCGGCTTCGCCGCTGCCGACGTAAATCGTTTTCGGATCGGTTGGCGCGAAGCGCGATCGCACCGATGGAGCCCACCGGTTGCCCATCAAAAACCGGCTGCCATGTGCGCCCGGCATCGCGGGTTTCCCAGACGCCGCCGTTGACCGCGCCGAAATAGAAATGCCGGGCGTCCGCAGGGTCGCCGGTGACGGCAAGCACGCGTCCGCCGCGGTATGGGCCAACCAGGCGCCAGTGCAGGTTGCCGAATTGGGATGTGTCGGCGGCCGACGCGGCCGTGGCCGCGAGTAGCAGCAAGGTGATTGCGGCACGGAATCGGAACATGCGGTTTCCCCCGGCAAGACAAACCGGCATGATCGTTCAGCGCAGACGGCAGGACAACACGACGGAAGTCATGGTCCATGCGCAGAATCGTCGAACAACCGTCGTGAGCGAAGGCAGGTTGTGCGCCGCCAGCGCGCAGCAGCCGGAGTTGACACGCTAGTCAATGAGGATTCCGAGCACTGCCGGCGCGCGACATGTCGAGCGCCGCAGGTTATTCGATGGTTCTGGAAAGAACCCGCCAGCCAAAGCCTTGGGGGGAGGGATCCTTCGGCTTCGTTGCGGCTGGCGGGTTTAAACGATCAACGGCGGGCGGACTTTACCGCTTTCTTGACCTGGGCGACGGTGCGTTTCACGGTCTGCTTGGCGGCGAGCTGCGCGTCTTCGAGCTCGCGCGCGAGGTCCGACAGGTCGTCGCGGGCGCGACGCACGGTGTTGTTCATGACCTGGGTCAGGCCTGGGCGCAAGCCGCCACCGGTGATCTTGCGCACGTCGCGGTTGAGCTCGTTCACGCGCTTGAGCAGGTCGTCCAGTTCCTTCTTGCCGGGGACGCCGAGTTTGGCCAGCGCGCGCGAGACGCGGTCCTCGAATACCTGTTCCAATCTATCCCAGGTTTCCTGGGTGCGTTCGCGCACCTGGGTCACGCTGCTCTCGACCGCGTCGCGCACGTCGTCGACCTTGCCGGTCGCGAGCTTGCGGGTCTTCTGTTCGAGAGTGCTGCCTTCCTTGAGCAGGGTTTCAAACATGGCGCCGCCTTGCCCCTGCGCCTTGGCGAAGGCGCCCAGGCCGGCAAGCCAGATCTGCTGGGCCGATTCCATGATCGACTTGCCGCTCACGGCGCCCGTCGGTTTGGCGTTCTTGAGCGCAGGTTTGGTCAGTTTCGGCGCCGGTTTCGCCGCGTGTTTCGACACGTTCGCGGACTTGCCTTTCGCGGCGGCGGGTTTGGAAACCTTGGATTTCGTGGCCTTGGGTTTGGCCGATTTTGCCTTTGGTTTGGGCTTGCTCATGTTTCCCTCCTCCAATGAAAGTTCGGACCGGACCACGGCCGCATTCTGGCAGTGTGGACGCCACTGCTAGAATATTCACACTATCGCATATGTTGCAATGTGGATTTTTCAGGGTCGGCGGTGGCGTCCGCGCGCGGGCGCTTGCAAGGCCGGATTGCCGCGCGTAGCCTGCGTGCCATGCCGGGCAGGGGGTTTCCATGGGTGCGGTTGGCGGTTCTGGCCGCCACGTTGCTGTGCGCTTCGGGCACTGCCAGCGCCACGCCGGGCATCGTCGACGTGCGCTTCCGCAACTACAGCACCGGCGATGGTCTCTCGCAGGCCACGGCGATGGCGATGGCGCAGGACGGCAGCGGTTTCCTGTGGGTCGGCACCCAGGACGGCCTGAACCGTTTCGACGGCTACGGCTTCAAGGTCTACAAGCACGTCCGCAGCCAGCCGGGAACGCTGAGCGACAACGCCGTCACGGCCCTAGCCGCGGACAAGGACGGCTCGTTGTGGGTCGGCACCCAGGCCGGTGGACTGGATCACTACGATCCGGTGCTGGATCGTTTCGAGCATTACGCCTCGGATCCGATGCGCAGCGACAGCATCGCCTCGGAAGACATCACGGCATTGATGCTCGATCGGCGCGACTGGCTGTGGATTGCCGGCACCGGCGGCCGGCTGCAGTGGCTGGATCGGGTCACCAACCATTTTCTGGACGTTCCGCTGGGCGATCAATCCATGCTTGCCGACGTGCGGGTCCTGCGCCAGGCGCGCGACGGCTCGGTGCTGATCGGCAGCCGCGACGGCCTGTGGCAATGCGACATCAATGCCGGCAACCTGCACGAATTGCGTTTCGATCCGGCGCATTCGCTGGACGTGCGCGCCCTTGCCGTCGGCCCGAGCGGGGATATCTGGGTAGCCACAACGGGCTCGGGCATCTACCGGTTTTCCGAGACCGGCAAGGCCGTGGCCCACTACCATTCGGGGGCCGGCGACGCGTATGCGCTGCCGGGCGACGAGATCCGCAGCCTGCAATTCGACCGTCGGTGGCGCCTGTGGGTAGCGACCAAGGCGAACGGACTTTTGCGCATCGATCCGGATAGCGGCCGCATCGAGCAATATCGCCACGACCCGTCCAATCCGCGCAGCCTTTCCGCCGACCGCCAGGAAAGCCTACTGATCGATCGTGACGGCCTGGTTTGGGCAGGATCGTGGAACGATGGCATCAGCGTCCACGATCCGCGCACCGAGGCCTTCGTGAGCCTGCGCTCGGTTCCCGGCGATCCGGGCACGTTGCCGAACAATCCCGTGGTCGCCGCGCTGGCCAATCCGGATGGCACATTGTGGCTGGGATTTCCCGGCGGTGGCGGCATGGGGCGGTTCGATCCGCAGCATGGCATCGTGCAGCGGTTTGTGGCGGACGAGAACAAAGCCGACGCCTTGCCGGTGGCATTGATCGAGCAAATCACACGCGGCCACGATGGCAGCATTTGGGTCGCCACTGCCGGCGGCGGCCTGATGCGGTTGCCGCCCGGCAGTTCGAAATTCGTTCGCTATCGGCACGATCCGAACGACCCCACCAGCCTGGCCAGCGACGACCTGCTTTACGCCATGGAGGATCGCAAGGGAACATTGTGGGTAGGCAGCGTCGATGCCGGCCTCGACGAATTGTGCGAAGGCTGCAAGGGTTTCCGGCATCACCAGCATGAATCCGCCAATCCGGACAGCATCGGATTCGGTCCCGTGGCCAGCGTAATGGAGGACCGCCGCGGTGCGCTGTGGGTTGCGCTGCGGCCCGGCGGGCTCGATCGTTACGATCGTGGCAGCGACCGCTTCGAGCATTTTCGCCCCGACCAGCGCGATCCGAAATCGATCAGCAACGACACCGTCACCACGTTCCTGCAGGACAGCCATGGCGAAATCTGGATCGGAACGCAGGGCGGCGGCTTGAACCATCTTCTGCCCGGCAGCTACGCGAATCCGCGCTTCGAGACGATTTCCAGCGCGGAAGGCCTGGCCGCGGACGCGATTGGCAGCATCGTGGAGGATGCCGGGCACGCCTTGTGGATCAGCACCACGGCCGGCATCAGCCGCTACGATCCGGCCACCCGTCACATCGTCAATTTCGGCCCGAACGCCGGCACGCTCACGCAGGGTTATTACATCAACGTGGCGGCGCAGCTGGCGGACGGGCGCATCCTGTTCGGCGGGTTATCCGGGGCGACGCTGTTCCAGCCGGATCAGGTCGAACTGCCGCCGATTCCGACGCCCATCCTCACCGATGTCCTGCTCAACAACCAGCCGGCTGAACTCGATTGGGAGGATCCCCGGTCGCCGCTGCGGACAGCGGCGTGGACCGGAGGAACGGTCACATTCGGCTACCGCCAGCGCAACATCGGCTTCGAATTCAGCGCATTCGGGTTCGCCGATCCGCGGTCGGTCCAGTATTCGTACTTGCTCGAGGGCCACGACGAGCAGTGGATAAATACCGATGCCTCGCGCCGTTTCGCCACCTTCACGGACCTGCCCGCCGGCGATTACCTGTTGCGCGTGCGCGCGCGGCGCGCGGGATTCCCCTGGAACACCCGCGAAGCGCGGATGTCCGTGCGCGTGTTGCCCGCACCCTGGGTTTCGCCGCTCGCGATCCTGGGGTACTGCGCGGCGCTGTTGCTGGTCGTTGGCATCGGCGGCTGGCGCACGCGCGAAAACTGGAAACGGCAGGAACGCGTGCGCGAGGCGATCCGCGCCAGCGCCGAGCGGCTCAAATATGCGTTGTGGGGCAGCGGTGGCGAGTTGTGGGACGTCGACCTGCGCACCGGCGCGTTCGTGCGCGAGAATCGGCTGCCCGACCTTAAGGTTTCGCAGATGCTGCGTGACGAGACGGTGGCATCCGACGGAGCCCTTCGTGAATGTAGAAGACTTGCCGGCATTCCGGCGCGATTTGGTCGCGCACCTGAAAGGCGAAACCTCGTTCCTCGAGTCCACCTACCGCACGCAGGACGTAAACAACGAATGGCGCTGGACGCTGACCCGCGGGCGTGTGCTCGAACGCGACGGCGGCGGGCGTGCGCTGCGCATGGTCGGCACAACGCAGGACATCACGACGCTCAAGCAGGCCGAGGAATCGCTGCGCAAATTGAACGAAGAACTGGAATCGCGTGTGGACGCGCGCACGGTCGACCTGCGCCGTGCGAATCAGGAACTGTGGCAGACGCTGGAACAATTGACGTTGGCGCAGCGCCAACTGTTGGAATCGGAGAAGATGGCGGCGCTCGGCGGCCTCGTGGCCGGCGTCGCCCACGAGATCAACACGCCCTTGGGCGTGACCGTGACCGCGGCATCGCACCTGCGCGAAGAAGCGTTGCGCCTGGCGCGGCAACCGACGCTCGATCCGGAGGACCTGATCGGCTTCCACGCAATGATTGGCGAAAGCTCGGAAATCATCCTGCGCAACCTGCAGCGTGCCGACCGCTTGATCAAGAGTTTCAAGCTCGTCGCGGTCGACCAGACCACGGAAGAGCGTCGCCGCATCGAACTCGGCGCCGATCTGAACGACATTTTGACTTCGCTCGGCCCGAGCCTGAAGAAGACGCGCATGCCGTCGGCATCGACTGTCCGGAACCGGTCTGGATCGACACCTATCCGGGCGCGCTGTACCAGATCGTAAGCAATCTGGTTATGAACTCGCTGCACCACGCGTTCGCCCCGGAGCAGTCCGGTACGATCACGGTCGGTGCCCGCCTGAATGGCAACGTGGTCGAACTGACTTACCGCGATGACGGCAGCGGCATGAGCGACGAGGTGCGGGCGCGCGTTTTCGAGCCGTTTTTCACCACCCGCCGAGGGCAGGGCGGTTCCGGACTCGGCTTGCATGTGGTCTACAACCTGGTGACGCACTGCTCAAGGGCAGCATCCGCGTCGTCAGCGCGCCGGGCGCCGGCGCCATGTTCCGAGATTTTCGTGCCGCAGGGTGCCGGCAAATAATCAATCCGGCAACTGCCCGCGCACCGCCTGCACCCGTTCCCAGTTTTCGAACAGCAATTCGACCAGGCGCGGTTCGAACTTCATGCCGCTTTGCCCGACGATAAAGGCACGAATGTCCTCGGCCGGCCACGGCTCCTTGTAACAACGCCGGCTGCCGAGCGCATCGAAGACATCGGCGAGCATGGTGATGCGTCCGCCAATGGGATATTCTCGCCGCTCAGACCACGCGGGTAGCCGGAACCGTCCGAGTTCTCGTGGTGCGTCATCGCGATCTCGGCGGCAAGCTGCAGCAGCGGGCGTTGCGACATGGAAAACAGCCGGGCGCCGAGTTCGGCGTGCGCGCGCATGATCGCCGTTTCCTCCGGCGTGTGCGTTCCCGGCTTGTTGAGCACGGCGTCGGGAATGCCGATCTTGCCGATGTCGTGCAGCGGCGAGGCCGTGCGAAGGCGTCGGTGGTCTTCTGGTCGAGTCCGTAGAACGGCCGAAGAACTCGGCGATCATGCCCACGCGCTTGACGTGCGCGGCGGTCTTCCACGACCGCGTCTCGGCTGCGCCTGCGAGCAGATGCACCATTTCGAGCTGGCTGTCGAGCAGGTCGCGGTTCAGATGCAGGTTTTCGTAGGCGACCGAGATATTCGTCGCGAACACCTCGAGCAGGCGGTGCGTCAGATCGTTGCCCGGCTGACCTCGCCGACATAGACCAGGTTCTCGTGCGCACGCGAGTCGCCGACGAAGAAAACGAAATGATCGTCGCCGAAGACATGCTGGCGATTGCCAATGGCGTGGCGCATCGAGGCGGTGATTTTCGGCGCGAGTTTCTCGTCGGCGTTGCGGCCGGCCAGGCTGCGGTAGCCGCCCGTGGCCGCCGCTACCGACAAATGGCCCGACGCCGTCGCGCCGACGCTGGCCACGCGGCAGAACAATGCACCACGCGTGCCGCCGATGAGGTCGGCGATCTGTTCCATGGCGGCGATGGCGAAGCGCTGCGAATGTTCGTGCGAGAAGATGTAGGTGGATGCGTCGATGACGCGTTCGAGGCCGCGCCGGCTGGCCTCGATCATGCGCATGTCGCGATAGCTTCGTAGCGCCGCGAACATGGTCGTGGCGAGCTTCTGCGCGGTGAGCTCGGTCTTTTCCTTGTAGTCGTTGATGTCGTAGTTCGCGATGACGTGCTGTTCCGGCGCCTGCCCGGGCTGGCCGGTGCGCAGCACGATGCGCACGAACTGGTTGCCGTGGCGCTCGCGTATGGTGCGCACCAGGTCGAGGCCGGCCTTGTCGGTTTCCATAACCACGTCGAGCAGCATGACGGCGATGTCCGGATGCTCGCGCAGCATCGCCTCGGCCTGGGCCGCGGAGTTCGCATTGAGGAATTGCAGGGGACGATCGGCAAAGCGGAAGTTGCCCAACACCAGGCGCGTTACCGCGTGTACCTCGGGCTCGTCGTCGACGACCAGCACTTTCCATGGCGGTTGGCGCGGGGTCTCTGCCGAGTGCCGCACAGTGCTGCTGAGAGCGTTCATGATCCACCCCCGTTCCGTGGATGCTCCGAGTGTAGCGCAGAAAACGCGGGCATTGGCAATCCTTGTCCGGACAGGTGGATGGATCGGCAGGCGAGCGGTATCCGATGAACTATCGGAGGCCACCATTTGCCGTGGAACAGCTCGCGGCCAATCAGCAAGCGGCGGGATTGTCGGTTCGATATGCCGGCGCCGACGCTTTCGCGCGTTTGGGCTTCACCATTTGCCGTGGAACAGCTCGCGGCCGATCAGCATGCGGCGGATTTCATTCGTACCGGCGCCGATTTCGTAGAGCTTGGCGTCGCGCAGGATACGTCCGGCCGGGTATTCGTTGATGTAGCCGTTGCCGCCGAGTGCCTGGATCGCTTCCAGCGCGACCTGCACGGCGCCTTGCGAGGCGTGCAGCAGGCACGAAGCCGGGTCGATGCGCCACTTCACCCCGCGGTCGAAATCCTGTGCGACCATGTAGGCGTAAGCGCGCGCGGATTGCAGCAATGTATACATGTCCGCAATCTGCGCCTGCATGATGCCGAACGTGCCGATCGGCGCGTTGAACTCACGGCGTTCGCGCACGTAGGGCAGGGCGATGTCGAGGGCCGACTGCATCAGCCCGATCGGGCCGCCGGACAACACGAGGCGCTCGGTGTCGAGCCCGCTCATGAGTACACGCACGCCTTCGTTGACCTCGCCGACGCGGTTGGCGTCCGGGATCTCGCAGTTCTCGAACACGAGTTCGCAGGTGTTGCTGCCGCGCATGCCGAGCTTGTCGAGTTTCTGCGCGGTGGAAAAGCCCGGCATGCCTTTCTCGACAATGAAGGCGGTCATGCAGTGACTGCCGGCGCGCTTGTCGGCGGTGCGCATGTAGACGAGAAGCACGTCGGCGTCCGGGCCGTTCGTGATCCACATCTTGTTGCCGTTGGCGATCCAGGCGTTGCCTTTCTGCTCGGCCTTGCAGGTCATCGAGCCGACCACGTCGGAAGCCGGCACCGGGTTCGCTCATCGCCAGTGCGCCGATCCATTCGCCCGCGCACAGCTTGGGAATGTACTTCCTGCGCTGCGCCGCGTTGCCGTTGTGGCAGATGTTGCTCACGCACAGGTTCGAGTGCGCCCCGTAGGACAAGCCCACGGAGCCCGAAGCGCGCGAGATTTCCTCCATCGCTACGAGATGGGCAAGGAAACCCAGGCCCGAACCGCCGTATTCGGTCGGTACGGTCACGCCGAGCAGACCCATGTCGCCGAGCTTGCGCCACAGGTCGTGCGGGAACACGTTCTCACGGTCGATCAGGTCCGCGCGCGGCGCGATTTCCTTCTCGGCGAAGGCGTGCACGCTCTCGCGGAGCAGGTCGATTTCTTCACCGAGGGGGAATGGTCGCATGACGGATTCGCTCAATGTCCCCGCATGCGGCCCAGGAAGCGCGGTCCGTTGTTGCCCATGTGCGGCAGCTTGATCTTGCCGATCGCGGCGATGCGCTCTTCGGCCATGCGGTCGGCCGCCTTGTAGGTCGGGATGCCGTCACGCTTGGCGATCTGGAAGATGCGGCCGACGTTCAGGTAGATCGTGCGCATCATGCGCATGGCGCGTTCGCGGTTGTAGCCGTCGATTTCGAGCGATACGTTCATCACGCCGCCGGCGTTCACGGCGTAATCCGGCGCGTAGAGGATGCCGCGCTTCTCGAGCTCGTCGCCGATCGCGTCGTTGGCGAGCTGGTTGTTGGCCGCGCCGCAGATGATCTTGGCCTTCAGGCGCGGCAGCGTCTTCTCGTTGACCGTGCCGCCCAGCGCGCACGGCGAGTAGACATCCGCGTCGACGTCGTAGATTTCGTCAAGGCCGACCGCGGTGCAGCCGAATTCGTCGACCGCGCGCTTGACCAGTTCCGGATTGATGTCGGTGACGAACACTTTCGCGCCCTGTTCGCGCAACAGCTTGATGAATTCCATGCCGACATGGCCGGCGCCCTGCACGGCGTAGGCGCGCTTGCCCACGTCCTCGTCACCGTGCTTGGCCTGCAACGCCGCCATCAGACCCTGCAGCGTGCCGAACGCGGTGAACGGCGAGGGGTCGCCCGAGCCGCCGTGCACCTGGTGCACGCCGGTAACGAATTCGGTTTCGCGGAATACCCATTCCATGTCGTTGACGTCGATGCCGACGTCCTCGGCCGTGATGTAGCGGCCGTTGAGTGAATTGACGAAGCGGCCGAACGCGCGGAACAGCGCCTCGGACTTGTCTTTGGCCGGATCGCCGATGATCACCGCCTTGCCGCCGCCGATGTTGAGGCCGGCCACCGCGTTCTTGAACGTCATGCCGCGCGACAGGCGCAACACGTCGTTCAGGGCTTCCTGCTCGCTCTTGTACGGCCACATGCGCAGGCCGCCGAGTGCCGGACCGAGTACGGTGTTATGGATGGCGATGATGGCCTTGAGGCCGGCGTCCTTGCTCTGGCAGAACACGACCTGCTCGTGGCCGCTGGTGGCGATGGTGTCGAAAATCATGGGACTCTCCGAAAGGGCAGCCGCTTATTTTAGCAGCATGCGCCAGCCGAGGCCTCAATCGCCGGCATCGGCGCGCTTGAACAATTCGCGCGGATCGGCTACCGCTGCCAGGCTCCAGCCAAACGGCGCGACGTCGTCGAAGGCGATCACCACCGGTTTGCCGCGCAGGCGCGTTTCCAGCACGCCAGTCTGTCCGGTCTTGATCCGGGCCAGCAGGTCGGGCGAAGGGAAGAGCTGGTGCAGCGGCTGGTCCTGCGCCGGCTGCTGCAACGGTATCGTCTCGCCGACGGCGGCAAGGATCTGGCCGTTCGCATCGAGCAGGTACAGCGCGCGGATCGTCTTTTCCGCACGCGCGTCGAACAGGGATTTGATCATCAAGTCCGGCATGAAGGCGGCGGACACCACGCCGAGGAAGCGCTGGCGTTCGCCGTAAAGCGGAACGCTCAGCGGCATCTCCGTCGGGCCGTTGGCTATGCTCAGGTAGGGGTCGCCCCATTGCGGCCCGTGCTTGTCGCGCGCCAGCGCATACCAGGGCCGGTGGCGCGGATCGTAATCCGCCGGTTCGTCGTCCCAGCCGGGAAAGCGCGCGACGACTCCGTCGTCCAGCGCGATCAGGATCGCGCCGAGCGGGCTCGCATCGCTGTGCAGCGGTGGGGTGTCGCCCGCATACAAATCCCTGCCGCCGCCGGCGACCATCTGCGCCGAACGCGCGTAGATGTTGCGCATGAAATCCTGCAGCGCCGCGAGGCGGCGGATTTCGGCCAATCCGGATTCGCGCTCGGGACCATTCGGCGCCATCCACAATGGCCAGCCGAGACTGATCTTGCCGGGGCGCGACGCGCTGGGCGCGAGGTCCGGCGGGGCGCGCGCCGGGTCGTGGAAATCGTCGAGCAGATAAAAGCGCTGTGTCGATTCCTGCCCGTGCATGAGGATTTGCGCAACCGAGTCGGCGAGATTCTTGATTGCGCCTTCGGTTTGCAGGAAGCGCAACTGCACCTGATCACCGATATCCGACACTTCCGCGCTGAGCGCGAGCAGGCGCTGCTCGCGCAGGCGCTCGGCCCTGAACTGGCGTTGATTCAGCCAGAGCAGGCTACCGATGGCGATGGCGGCGAGCGCGATCACGGCGAGCATGCCGGTCAGCGCGGCTTGGCGATGGCGCGCGACCCAGCGCTGTGCGCGCTGCCAGAGCCGGTCCGGTTCGGCAAACACCGCCTCGCCGCGCAGGTAACGGCGGATGTCCGCCGCCAGCGCGGCCACATCGGCGTAGCGGTCTTGCGGCTTGTACGCGGTCGCGCGTTCGATGATCGCGCGCAGTTCGCGCGGAATGCGCCGGCGCAGGTAGGCATGCGCGATCGGACGGCGCTTGCCGGCGGCGGCGTTCGCCAGCACCTCGTAGGCCGTGCGGCCCTCGTAGGGCGGATTGAGCGTGACCATCTCGTACAGGATCAGGCCCAGCGCGCACTGGTCGCTGCGCGCGTCGAGTTCGTGGTTGCGACCCTGCGCCTGCTCCGGCGCCATGTACTTCGGCGTGCCGACCACGTCGCCCACGCGCGTTTCCGAGGCGCTGCCGGAAACGTCGGGCGTGGACATCACCACGGACTTGTCCGGCGGCGTGTCGTCGGGCTGGCGCAGGATGCGGCACAGGCCCCAGTCCATCACGTAGACCTCGTTGTGCCGGCCAAGCATCAGGTTGGCCGGTTTCAGGTCGCGGTGGATCGCGCCCTTGTCGTGGGCATAGGCCATGGCGTCGCAGACTTTCAGGAAATGTTCCAGGCGCTGGGCCAGCGAACGATTCTCGTCCGGCCATTGGCCGCCGGCGAAGAAATCGCGCGCCTCGTTGAGCAGGGCGTGGAAGGTCCTGCCCTCGACGAATTTCATCGTGTAGGCGGGCGTGCCGCCCGGCGCGACCTCCAGCGCGTACACCGGCACGATGTTCGGATGATCCAGCTGCGCCGTGATCTGTGCCTCGCGCAGGAAGCGCGTGCGCGCCGAATCGTTCGCGTCCGCATTGGCGTTGAGCTGCTTGAGCGCGACCCGGCGCAGCAGTTCGCTGTCCCGGGCGATGTGCACGGTGCCCATGCCGCCCGCGCCGGCAGTGCCGAGCATGGTGTAGTGGAATGCATGCGCGCTTGAATCCGACGGCGCCGGTTGCGGTTCCGGCGTGTTGCCGCCCGTGGCGCGCACGGTCGGCGCCTCGGCGATATCCAGCGTGCGCGCATCCGCGTGGGCGAAGCGCGCGGGCAGGATGCGGCTGACTTCCACGAGTTCGTCGCGCGGCGCCCCGAACACGCCCGGAAACTGCCCGGCCAGCCAGATTTCGAAGGCCGCCTCGTCCTCGAATCCGCCCTGCGCGCGGTAGCGGCGCCACTGCACATCCACGTCGATCGCGGCGCGCTGCGCCGGCGTCAACGAATCACGGAAGCGTTGCAGATCCACTTCCACCTCCAGGAGCCAGCGGGTGCGGCAGTCGGGCGCCACTGTACCAATCCGTCGCCGCCCGTCCAAGTTCGGTGCTATCTTCTTGCAGCGCGTTGCTGCGTACGGAATAGGGGGTCTCTGATGCTCGTCGTGCTGATCGTCGTCGCCGCGCTGGTGGCTGCCCCGATCCTGATGTGGAACACGCTCGTGCGTCGCCGCAACGCCGTCGCCAACGCGTTTGCCGGCGTCGACACCATGCTGCAGATGCGCTACGACCTGATCCCGAACCTCGTCGCCGTGGTCAAGGGCTATGCGCAGCACGAGGCGCAGACGTTTCAGGCGATCACCGAGTTGCGCGCACAGGCCATGCGCGGCGACCTCGGCACCAGCGAACGCGTGCATTTGGACAACCGGATCAGCCAGGCCATGGCCGGAATCATGGCCACGGCCGAGAACTATCCGCAATTGCGCGCATCGGAAAACTTCCAGCAATTGCAGCGCGCGCTCAACGAAGTCGAGGACCGCATCAGCGCAGCGCGGCGCGCGTTCAACGCCGCCGTGAACGCCTACAACAACGCGATCGGCGTGTTCCCGCTCAGCGTCGTCGCCGACATGGCCGGCATGCAGCCGCACGCGTATTTCGAAGCCGCGCCGGACAACCGCCAGAACCCGGGCGTCGACATGGCACCACAAGCAAGCGCGTAAGCGACGATGGACGAGCCAACCGACTTCTACGATTTCTACAACCGCGTGCTGCGCCCGGAAATCGCCCGCGTCGAACCGTTGCGCGAGCAGACGGTGACGAAAGCGTGGGTGATCGGAATCCTGACCGCGATCGGAACCGCCGCGTGGGCCATGATCGTGGCGCATCTGCTCGGCTGGGATGGCCGCTTCGTCTATTACTCGTGCATCATTCCGCTCGGTATCGGCCTCATGGTCTGGGGCCCGGTAAGGCAAAAGTATCGCGACGACTATCAACTGAAACTCATCACGGCCATTGTCAAGCATTACAACGAGTCATTCAGCTACGACCGTAACGCGGCGGTCGGCGAGGCCGCGTTGACGGACTGCGGCTTGTTCGCAAGCTATCTCAACGGCGACGATCGCCATTACCGCGGTGCCGATCGCGTTTCCGGCAAGATCGGCGTCACGCCCTTCGAATTTTCCGATCTGGACGTTTCCACAGCGGCCGGCAAGAGCCGTCACGAGATATTCAAAGGCGTTTTTTTCGTCGCCGATTTCAACAAGAATTTTTCCGGCGAGACGTACGTGACCTCGCGCCACGCATTGCTGCATCTGTCCGCAGCGCCGGAAACTCCGCCGGGTGAAGTCGTGACGCTGGAAGACCCGGAATTCGAGAGAATGCTCGCCACCCACAGCACCAGCCAGATCGAGGCGCGCTATATCCTTTCGCCCGCGCTGATGCGCCGCATCCTGTATTTCGCCGAACAGAGCAGGACGCCGATCGCGATCGCGTTCAGCGGTACGAGCATGTTCATCGCCATGTACAACAGGTCGACCAGGCTTGAACCGGTACTCTGGCAATCACTGCAGAAGCCGTCGCTGTTCTTCGGCATCTGGGCGAACCTCGAATTCCTGTGCGGCATCGTCAATGAAATGGGCTTGAACACACGCATCTGGACCAAGGGCGCACCCGCCGCCGAACAGCTGCCGGCATAGCCTGATACCCTGAGGCACGCGGTAGAATAGGCGCATCGCCGCGATTCCCAGGACGCGTCATGAGCACCACCGCACGCCACCTTCCCGCCAGCGCGCCGTCGGCCGAATCGACGCCGCTGCGCTTCGTCACCGCGGCCAGCCTGTTCGACGGCCACGACGCGGCGATCAACATCATGCGCCGCCTGATCCAGGCGCAGGGCGTCGAAGTCGTGCACCTGGGCCACAACCGCAGCGTCGAGGACGTCGTGCGCGCCGCGCTGCAGGAAGACGCCGACGGCATCGCGCTGTCCTCGTACCAGGGCGGCCACGTCGAATACTTCAAGTACATGGTCGACATGCTGAAGGAACGCGGCGCGGCCGCATATCCGCGTGTTCGGCGGCGGCGGCGGCACCATCACGCCGGAGGAAATCGCCGCAGCTGCAGGCCTACGGCGTGGAGCGCATCTACCACCCGAACGACGGCATGCACATGGGCCTGGTCGCCATGATCGAGGACGTGGTGCGCCGCGCGAACGAGCATCGCGTGCGCCGTGCAGCGGCCCGCCAAGGTGTCGCTCGACGACGAAATCTCGGTCGGCAAGATGCTCACCGCGATCGAGGAAGGCGCCTTCGACGAGGCCGAGCTGGCGCGCCTGCGCAAGGAATGGCAGCTCGCCGGCGGCAAGACGCCGGTCATGGGCATCACCGGCACCGGCGGCGCGGGCAAGTCCAGCGTCGTCGACGAACTCGTGCTGCGCTTCCTGCACGCCTTCCCGCAGATGCGCATCGCCGTGCTCGCGGTCGATCCCACGCGGCGGCGTTCCGGCGGCGCGCTGCTCGGCGACCGCATCCGCATGAATTCGCTGCGCAGCCATCGCGTGTTCATGCGCTCGATGGCCACGCGCCGCCAGCACGCGGCCACCAGCATCGTGCTCAAGGACTGCATCGGCTTTTTGAAAGGGCAGGGCTACGACCTCGTCATCGTCGAGACCGCCGGCATCGGCCAGTCCGATTCGGAAATCGTCGACCTGGTCGATTTCCCGATGTACGTGATGACCAGCGACTACGGCGCGGCCTCGCAGCTCGAGAAGATCGACATGCTCGACTTCGCCGATCTCGTGGTGCTCAACAAGTTCGACCGCCGCGGCGCCGAGGATGCGCTGCGCGACGTGCGCAAGCAGTGGCGGCGCAACCGCGTCGCGTTCAAGCTGCCGGACGAACAGGTGCCGGTGTATCCGACCATCGCCAGCCAGTTCAACGATCCGGGCGTGACCTGGATGTTCGCCAACCTGTGCCGCCTGCTGCGCGAGAAGCTGCACCTGGATGCGGCAAAGTGGACGCCGCAGGTCGACACCACACTCAAGGAACCGCGCGCGACCGTGCTGATTCCCGGCGCCCGCGTGCGTTACCTCGCCGAGATCGCCGAGCAGGGACGCGGCATCAATTCCGGCATCGGCAAGCAGGCCGAAGCCGCGAACCGCGCGCAGAGTTCTGGGAAGCGCTGCGCGAGATCGGCGACACCAAGCTGCATCGCGAACTGGATTTGTACGCGCCGGAAGATTTACACCCTCACCCCGACCCTCTCCCGCAGGCGGGAGAGGGGGAAAAGCGTGCAGCTCTCGCCTCTCCCGCTGGCGGGAGAGGCCGCGCCGAAGGCGCGGGTGAGGGTGGCACATCGATGAGTGGCCGTGCCGAAGGCGCGGGTGAGGGTGGTGCTTTTGCTGACCGTTCGCTCGTCACCCTGCGCCAGCGCTACAACGACGCGGTCAAATCGCTGTCGTCCGAGGCGATCCACCTGCTGCGCGAATGGCCGGCGCGGCTGAAATCCATCACCGATCCGCATTACCTGTACGAAGTGCGCGGCAAGCCCGTGGAGGGCAACAACTACGTCGAGTCGCTGTCGCACCAGCACGTTCCCAAGATCGCCGCGCCGACGCTACAAGAGCTGGGGCGAACTGCTCACCTTCCTGATGAAGGAAAACCTGCCGGGCGCGTATCCCTACACCGGCGGCATCTATCCGTACCGCCGCACCGGCGAGGATCCGCTGCGCATGTTCGCGGGCGAGGGCACGCCCGAGCGCACGAACCGGCGTTTCCATTACCTGTCGCAGGGGCAGAAGGCCACGCGCCTTTCCACCGCGTTCGATTCGGTCACGCTCTACGGCGAAGACCCGCATCCGCGCCCGGACATCTACGGCAAGATCGGCAACTCCGGCGTCAACATCCCGACGCTGGACGACATGAAGAAGCTGTATTCCGGCTTCGACCTGTCCTCGCCGACCACCTCGGTGTCGATGACGATCAATGGCCCCGCGCCGATCATCCTCGCCATGTTCATGAACACGGCCATCGACCAGGCCGTGGAGAAATACCTGCGCGAGGATTCCAAACGCTGGGATGCCGCGCACGCGAAGATCGAAAAACTGTACAAGGGCAAGAAACGCCCGACTTATTCCGGCATGCTGCCGGATGGCAACGACGGCCTCGGCCTCGGCCTGCTCGGCGTCACCGGCGATCAGGTCGTCGATGCGGAGACCTACGCGAAGTTGAAGGCCGCGACGCTGGCCGCCGTGCGCGGCACCGTGCAGGCGGATATCCTGAAAGAGGACCAGGCGCAGAACACCTGCATCTTCTCCACCGAATTCGCGCTGCGCATGATGGGCGACATCCAGCAGTATTTCGTCGACCACAAGGTGCGCAATTTCTATTCGGTGTCGATCTCGGGCTATCACATCGCCGAGGCCGGCGCGAATCCGATCTCGCAGCTCGCGTTCACGCTGTAGCAACGGCTTCACCATCGTCGAGTACTACCTCGCGCGCGGCATGAACATCGACGACTTCGCGCCGAACCTGTCGTTCTTCTTCTCCAACGGCATGGACCCGGAATACTCCGTGATCGGCCGCGTCGCGCGGCGCATCTGGGCGCGCGCCATGCGCGAGCGCTACGGCGCGAGCGCCGCGCAGCCAGATGATGAAGTACCACATCCAGACCTCCGGCCGCTCGCTGCACGCGCAGGAAATCCAGTTCAACGACATCCGCACCACGCTGCAGGCCCTGTACGCGCTGTTCGACAACTGCAACTCGCTGCACACGAATGCCTACGACGAGGCGATCACCACGCCGACCGAAGAATCCGTGCGCCGCGCGGTGGCGATCCAGCTCATCATCAACCGCGAGCTGGGCCTGAACTTCTGCGAGAACCCGTGGCAGGGCAGTTTCATCATCGACAAGCTCACCGACATCGTCGAAGAAGCCGTGTACAAGGAATTCGAGGCGATCAGCGAGCGCGGCGGCGTGCTCGGCGCGATGGACACCATGTACCAGCGCGGCAAGATCCAGGAAGAATCGCTCTACTACGAGCACAAGAAGCACGACGGCAGCCTGCCGCTGATCGGCGTCAACACCTTCCTGCCCAAGGAACACGCCGGCGAAACCGCGACCACGATCGAACTGATCCGCTCGACCGAAGAGGAAAAGGGCCAGCAGATCGCCAACGTCGAAGCGTTACCGCGCCAACCGCAACGCGCTGGCGCCGGAGAGCCTCAAGTCGCTTCAGCAGACCGCCCGCGACCGCAAGAACGTGTTCGCGCAGCTGATGGAAGCGGTGAAGTACAACAGCGAAGGCCAGATCAGCCATGCGCTGTATGAGGTGGGTGGGGAGTATCGGAGGAACATGTAGTGCCGAGAATCGTCGACCAGATCAGGGAGGCGCTGGCGATATTCGCGGAATGCAGGACGGCGCCGGCACTGATCGGCGGCTTGGCCCTGGCGGCGCACAAGGTCGTGCGCGGAACGCAGGACGTCGATTTCCTCGTCGACGCCGCGGATGCCGACCAACTGCACGATCTGCTTCTGGGCCTGGGTTATCGCTGCATCCATCGCAGCGAAGACGCCGCAAACTACCTGCGCGGGGACGAAGGCATCGACTTCCTCTATGCGCATCGTCCTGCGTCGCTGCAACTGCTCGCCCAGGCGAGCGAGCGCGATACCGGCCTGGGCCGGCTGCGCGTCGTCAGCGCGGAGGGATTGATCGGCTTCAAGCTGCAGGCGTACGTCAACAATCCGAAACGCACGCAGGATATCGAGGACATTCGCTCGCTCTTGCGCGCGAATCGAGGCTCGCTCAATATGGACGAAGTGCGATCCTATTTCGGATTGTTCGGGCGCGAAGAGCTGCTCAATGAACTCATGGCCGACATCGCCGGGTAACGCGCAGTCGCCGTTCGTCGCGGAGGGCGGTGTGCCGTATCGCATGCCCGATGCGAGCGACCCGTTCGACGCCTGGATTCAACTGATGGAAGTTATCGAGGCGCTGTGTCCGCGGTGGCCGTCGCGGGAACCCACGCTCGGGCGTACCTTTCTGTTATGACTGCCGAGTCCCGTCTGCCGATGATCGGAGCCAACACGTAAAACAGCGCAGGGCAGATCAGCCATGCGCTGTATCAGGTGGGTGGGGAGTATCGAAGAAACATGTAAAGGTTGCGCTGAAAGCAGGCGCTCAACTTGATATGAAGACCCTTCCGATTGGCCGCATATTGCCGTTACTGCTGATTGCCGTCGCGCTCACTGCGCAGGCCGCGCCGTCTGGCGTCGAGGCATTCAATCGGGCATGGGCCGATGCCACGCGCCGCATGGATGACGCCGCGACGCTGGCGCTGTGGCAGGACGACGGCGTGAGCCTGTTGCCGTCCACGCCGCCCATCGTGGGCAAGCCGGCCATCGCGAAACTTCTCGCCGACGTCGCCAGGCAGGCGCCCGGCGCGCGCATGCAGTCGTTCGATCTGCAGTGCCACGACATCAAGGTGTCGGGCGACTGGGCATCCGAATGGTGCGAGGAACACCAGGTGGTACTGATGCCGAACGGCAAACTCCCGTTCGACGGCCGCGGCAAATTGCTGGTGATCCTGCATCGCGGCGCGGACGGCCACTGGCGCCTGCAGACCGAGATGTGGAATCAAGCGTGATTTACCGTACAACAGCGCAGGCCAGATCAGCCATGCGTTGTATGAGGTGGGTGGGGAGTTATCGGGATATGTAAAGTTAGTCGCAAAACGTTTGACCTGAAGAACAACCTGGCTAGTAATCTGCAGCTCTGATATGTCGCACTCAAGATAATTCAAACGGAATCCGCGAAATGATATTTGTCAATTTGTTAGAGCAGCCAGCCTTTGGGTCAATTATCGGAGTAATTAGTACCATTCTCGCAATTTATTTTTTTATGCGAGGGAACAAAAAACGAATCTTCACGTATGTAAATAAAGAATCCGTGATTATTGGCGATCATGGTGATATTTTAAACCATCGATTGGCAGTTGCATTTGATGGCAAAAATATTGAGCGAGTAACGCGTTCTGTATTCGTGGTGTGGAATGCTGGTAAGGAGACAATACGTAGCAACGATATTGCGGTAGCCGATCCACTGCGCATAGAATTTCCTGCTGGAACTAGTATTCTCCTGGCGACGATAGATCGAGCATCGCGAAGTGCGATTCGATTTCAATTAACGTATGCTGCTGGAGAAAAACCTACCCTGATGATCTCATTCGACTTTTTGGATCGTCTGGACGGAGCAAATTTTTCGATCGTCCATAACGCACCGACAGGTAGTGCGATGCTCGCGGGTACGGTGCTTGGCATGCAGGGTGGTCCGAGGAATCGAAGCCCGTCAGATCGTGATATTGAATCGTTCCGAACACCAGACCCAGTGCGGCCAAGATGGAAGGCTGTTAGTAAATCGATCATTTGGACGAGCGTAAAGACTATTCTTATCTTGTCTCCACCAATTATCTTATTTAGTGCCATCTATCCTGATCCTGCACTAGCTTTGTTCCCATCATTAGGTCGACCTGACAATACAGCGATTCTTGTTGCTGGTCATGTGAGTCTATTTTGGGTAGTTATCGGCGGTTTTACAATTGCTCTTGAATGTCTTATTTTGCTGATGGTACTTCACAGACCTCCAAAAGTGCTGACCGGCTAAATGCTCTGATGCAAAGTGATTGAAAAGGCGAAAAAGGTTTTTATCCCGTTAATTCCACAGGCGTCCGAGATTCAAGTGGACTCTTAGCGTTGACAGAATTTCACTCATTTTTCAACTTCGTCGCGCAGTATTTCACCGATGTTGTCTGAACTCCCCCGCGCCCTCCTCGAAATCGGCCTGCCGGTAGCCGCGCTGAGCTGGTTGCTGTTTTATCGGCTGTACAGTCGCGGCGAGCTCGCGCGCGACGCGGACCGCAAGGCGATAGGCGCAAGCCTCAAGTCGATCCGCAAGGCGCAGAAGGAATCGAAATCCACCTCGGACAGCCTGCTGCACACGAAGTGGATGAAATTCGGCGGCGGTTTCTACGGCGTGGCCGCGGCCTGGACGCTGATCTACATCGAAGCGAGCGGCGTCGTCGGCGTCGTCCTGCATCCTTCGACCGTGCAGGACACGTTCCGCAACGGCATCGTCGATTTCATCGTGCGGCAGATCAGCGGCCAGGTCAGTACCTTCGTCGATGCCGCGACCTGGTTCAACTGGTGGCCGGGCAGGGGACATAACCCCATCGTGTGGTTCGGCGTGGCCTATGTCGCCTACATCGCCGGAATCGAACTCGCGCGCTACGAGACCCGCATCGGCAGCCGCGTCGCCGAACTCGACTCGCGCGAACGCTGGGCTTCCATGGTGCCGTTCCGCAAATCCAGCGCATTAGCGGCCAAGGAAGAGGAAGGGGCGCGGCCAAGCGAGGGTGACGAAGGCGACTGAGAACACTCTCGCGTTCAGCATAAAACAGGGGTCAGATACTGTTTTCGGCAGCGCGCACGTCTAAGCAGACGACGGGTAAAGGCGCCTGCACTCTGACTCACTCTGGTTTCGGATGAAAAAACATGACCACAAGAAATTCGAATTCCACTTTCGGCTGGCGCGTGTATGGACTTGGGATGATCGTATTGGGCATGGTGTGCTTCGGGTTCGGCGACTTCCATCCGGGGCAGCCGGTGCCGAAGGACTTCCCGGCGCGCACGGCTCTGGCTTATGCGGCGGCTACGTTCATGCTCGTCGCGGGTTTGGCCGTCGAGTGGCGACGGACCACGGCTCGGGCAGCGGCGGCGCTCACCGCCTACTTTGCGCTCGTTGTCGTCCTGGTGATGAATGGTCGCGTCCTCATCGCCCATTACGATCGGTTCGGGCCCTACGAAAGCCTCGCCATACAGCTCTCCATTGCGGCGAGCGGACTGATCGTCTATGCCGCGAACGCCGACATCGATGCTGGCCTGGCATCACGCCTCACACGATGGGGTCAGGTCGTGTTCGGATTTTGCGCGCTGATATTCGGCACCGCGCATTTCGTCTACATGGACCTGACCGCTCCGCTGGTGCCGAAATGGCTGCCGCCATCGCAAGAGTTCTGGGGCGTCGCGACCGGGTTGTGCCACATCGCGGCAGGCATCGCCATCTTGTTGCGTGTGCAGGCTCGCCTGGCGGCGATTCTTCTCACGGTGATGTTCGCCGCGTTCACCCCGCTGGTGCACGTGCCGATGCTGCTCGGCGATCCGTCCAATCACTGGTTCTGGAACGAGAATGCCATAAATGTCGCGCTGACCGGCGCCGCCTGGGTGGTTGCGGATTCGCTCGGAAGAAAAACGGGGTCAGAGAGCACTTTCCTGTTCTGACCCCATTGCGGTTATTGCTTGCCGGGGATCGGCAGTACCTCCATCACCTCGACTCCGTCGCCCGGGAAGATGGTGAAGTGCGGATGATTCTCGAAGAGCTTCGCGGCCTGGTCCTGAGATTCTGCCTTGACGATGGTGAACGCGCCGAGGTTGTTGCGCACGTCGGAAATCCCGGACTCCGTGACGCGCTTGGTTCGACTCAGCGGCCCGCCCATCTCGACGATCGACGATGCATGGTCGTCCGCCCATTTCTTCCACGCTGCCACGCCCTTGGCTTCCTTCGCCTTGCGCTCCGCTTCTGGAAGCTTCTGCCAATCTGACATCGCTTCTGGTTTTCCGGTGAAAACGGCGAGATAGGTTTTCATTTCGACCTCACGGCGTTACCGTCACTGTGTTCGTCAGTACGTCGGCGCAGTAGAGGCCACGCTGGCGAGAAAGCGACGGCGAGAAAGCGACGGTGGGAGAGTTGCGTCATGGTTGCGCTCCGGCGTGGACGATGGGGTGCGAAACCTCCCTGTGCATTTCCCAAACGCAAGCCCGATCAGCGCGCCTGGAAAAGTCCGAGCCGCAAGCGTGAGGAAAATCCTGTCGCGTTGCCCGTGGCAAGAGTCATGGATCGAATTGGGTCAAGTTCGCAGAAATTGATCCGAACGCGATAGCATTGATCCTGGATCCACCGCTTGATTGGCTACAAGATCCCGTCTCAGGTCACCTGCTTATCACACAATGCTGTCCTAACTCCCACGCGCCATCCTCGAAATCGGCTTGCCGGTAGCGGCGCTAAGCTGGTTGCTGTTTTATCGTCTGTACAGTCGCGGCGAGCTCGCCCGCGACGCGGACCGCAAGGCGATAGGCGCGAGCCTGAAGTCGATCCGGAAGGCACAGAAGGAATCGAAGTCCACCTCGGACAGCCTGCTGCGCACGAAGTGGATGAAGTTCGGTGGAGGGTTCTACGGCGTGGCCGCGGCCTGGACACTGATCTACATCGAAGCGAGCGGCGTCATCGGCGTCGTTCTGCATCCTTCGACCGTGCAGGACATATTCCGCGACGGAATCGGCGGTTTCATCGCCCAGCAGATCAGCGGCCAGGTCAGTACCTTCGTCGACGCCGCGACCTGGTTCAACTGGTGGCCGGGCAGGGGACACGACCCCATCGTGTGGTTCGGCGTGGCCTATGTCTCCTACATCGCCGGACTCGAACTCGCGCGCTTCGAGACCCGCATCGGCAGCCGCGTCGTCGAGCTCGATTCGCGCGAACGCTGGGCTTCCATCGTGCCGTTCCGCAAAACCAGCGCAGTGGCGGCCAAGGAAGAGGAAGTGGCGCGGCCAGAGGAGGGTGACGAAGGCAATTGAGGACTCACGCGCTCTCGAAATGCGCTGTCGCGCCTCGTGCGCGCACCGCGCGCGGGTTCATGATTCGCCGCCACAGCGGCGGCACCAGCGCCAGCACGAACATCGTCGCGTAACCCGCCGGCAGTTGCGGACTGTCGTCGTGATGCTGCAGTACCGGATAGCGGCGCCGGGCATTGGCGTGATGATCGGAGTGGCGCTGCAGGTTGAACAGCAGCCAGTTGCCGACACGCTGCGGGGCGTTCCAGGAATGCAGGTGCGTCACGCGCTCGTAGCGGCCGGGCGCGACCGCGCGGCGCTCGAGGCCGTAGTGCTCGACGTAGTTGATGATCTCCAGCGTGCTCGCCGCGGCGATGCCCTGGGCGACGAAGAACAGCGCGCCCGCCGCGCCGAGCCACAGCGCGAACGCGGCGAGCAGCACGATCCACAGCGCGGTCCAGCGCAGCATCTCGTTGTCGTGCGACCAGACGCGCCGCCCGCTTTGCCGCAGGCGTTGCGCTTCCAGGCGCCAGGCATTGCGCACGTTGTCGCGCAGCGCCCGCGGCACGAACGCGTAGACCGATTCGCCGAAGCGGGCCGAGGAGGAATCGGCCGGCGTGGCGACGTTCACGTGATGTCCGCGCACGTGTTCGATCTTGAAGCCGTGGTAGCCGACGCTGGTCAGCAGCAGTCCGCCGCACAGGCGCTCCAGGCGACTGCTCTTGTGCACGAGTTCGTGCGCCGGATTGATCGCGAGGATGCCGCCGAGCACGCCGGTGGACACGATCCAGGCCAGCGCTCCGAACGGACCGAGCGGCAGCCGCGTGAACTCGTACGCGCAATAGGCGAGCACCGCCGGCCACACCAGCACCGTGAGCAGCGTCAGCGCGCGGAAATACCCGTGCCGTTCGATGGCGGCGTCGCCGGCATCGAGATTCGTGGTGTCGGTGCCGCACAAGAAGTCGATAACGGGCAGCGCGCCGAAGATCACCAGCAGCGGAAACGCGGCGCCCCACGACGCCGGCCATCCGGCCGCGATCAGCGCGACCGCGCCCGCCGGAAGCAGGGCCAGGCCGAACGGCAGGAAGAAACCGAGATCGTGCCAACGCATGAACTCAGTCTATGCGGAATCAGGGGCGGGCGCACTTTCGCGGGAAAAAGGGGGCGGACGCAATCAAGTGTCGTGATATTTCACGACAAAGGGGTCAGGGACCAACCGCCTTCGCACTCACAAAACTCACCGCCGCCGAAGAAGCGCGGATCGTGGCGCTGATCAACGAGGCTGTGGGCTAACCCATTTTCCCATTCATGCCGTGCCGGCGTGCGTGCGCAGGCTGGCATCGTATTCGCGGCGGTCGCGCACCTGCGGCAGGACGAAGGCCAGCAACAGGTAGAGCAGGATCAGGCCACCGCCGGTGAATACGGTCCCGATGACGAAGATCGCGCGCACCCATTCCACGGCAATGTTGGAGTAGGCGGACAACCCCTCGCAGACGCCGAAGAACCATTTGCCTTCGTCGATGCGGCAGAAGCGGCGCGGGCGGTCGAACGCCGTGGTGTCGGCGGCGGCATCGCCGTTGCCGGTGTTCACCGCGCCGATCTCCTCGAGCACGACATCGACTTCCTTGCGGCTGACGACGCGCTCGTCGCCGCGCAGAGACTTGGAGAGTTTCTCGCCGATGGATTGTTCCAGATCGCGCAGCACTTCGTCGTGGTCCGGATCGCGGCGCAGGCGCGCGCGTGCGCGTTCGAGGTAGGCCTGCAACGCCTGGTACGCTTCTTCCTCGAGCTGAAAGGTCTTTGCATGCCCGCACAGGCTGACGTGAATGACGGTTTTCATGATGGCTTACCCAACTCCTCGATGAGACCAGTGAGTGACTTCCAGTAGTCGCGAAACTCGGCGAGTTGCTTGCGGCCGGTCGCCGCCAGCTTGTAATACTTGCGCGGCGGGCCGCTGTCCGACTCCTGCCATTCGTAATCCAGCAGCTGATCGCGGCGCATCTTGCTGAGCAAAGGGTACAGCGTGCCCTCCTGGGTGGCGAAGTCGGTCTTGCCCAGGCGCTGCAGCATGTCCGCGACGTAGACGCGGCCCGACGAGACCATGCTCAGGATCAGGAATTCGAGCAGTCCCTTGCGCAGCGTGTTGAACTTTTCGGTGTCCATTTCTACCAGCTACCTTGTGTACAAAGGTAGCTGGGAGTGATGCTGATGTCAAGGCCGGACGCCGCGATGCGCGGAAAGCAAGGCAGGGACAAGAATGGAATCGGATCGTTTGCCCGGTTCCGTTTACATTACAATCCGCCACGAACCGTCGATTGACACGGCGCCATTTTGATCGGGAGGGATCAGACATGCGTAAGGCTCACGTAATCGCTTGGCTGATTTGCGGCACGTTGTTCGCCGCTGGCACGGCCGGCGCGCAGAATCTGGTGGTCAATGGATCGTTCGAGCAGCCTGCTTTCGGCGCGAACAGCGTAAACGGTGCCAGCACGATTCCGGGCTGGACCAGCACCGGCGGATTCGAGGTCTGGAACCAGTTCCAGGGGCCGGCTGCCGACGGCGTTCAATACCTCGAACTCGATACAAGCACCTGCACGACGATCTCGCAAACCATATCGACCACACTGCTCCAGAATTACACCGTCTCGCTGGATTTCGCCGCCCGCAACAGCATTGCCGACAACCGGATCGAGGTTCTCTGGAATGGTGTGGTGATCGGCACCGCCAGCGCCGACGGCAGCAACCAGTCGGGCAACGTCGTTTGGACCCCGCATGGCTTTGCCGCCGTGGGCGCTTCCGGGTCGAGCACGCTGGCGATCCGCAATGTCGATACCTGCGACGGACAGGGCTCGCTGCTCGACAATGTTGCCGTGGTTGCGGTCACGCCGCTGCCAATGCTGGGTTCGCTCGGCTTGGCCTTGCTCGCGGGCGGTTTGATGCTCTTGGCGCTTGTCATATTGCGCCGCCGTCCAGTCTGACAGCGGCTACACCGCGTCCTCGTCGCGTTCGTCCTTCACTCCCTGGACATCGATGTTCGACTCGTTGCGCCAGAGCGTCGGCGTCGTCCCGGTTGGGCTTGCCTGCATGCCCTAGCGCTTCGACACATACTCGTTGCCGGGCACGTACCAGCGCCACGGATGCTCCACGCCGCGTGAGATGCCGATGCGCGGGCCGGCTTGCGCGTCGCGCGGCGGCGGCGTGCCGTCGCCGACCAGCGAAAACTCCGCGCGGCCGGAAAACAGTTCGATGCCATTCTGTGCGCCGGTGATGCCCATGGCCTGTGTCAGGCGCGCCGGGCCCCGGCATAGATCGCGGTCGCTCCGCGCGGCCCGACGCGCATCGCGCATCCGCTCCAGTCCCGCCAGCGGTTGCAACGCGCGCAGCAACACGGCGGTTCCCTCGCCATCGTCGCCGCACACCGCGTTGCAACACCAGTGCATGCCGTAGGTGAAATACACATACATGCAGCCTGGCGGGCCGAACATCACGGCGTTGCGCTGGGTCTTGCCGCGATACGTGTGCGCGGCCGGATCGATCGCGCCGCAATAGGCTTCCACCTCGACGATGCGGCCACTGCGGCCGTCTGCCGCGAGCAGGATCTTGTTCAGCAACTCGGGCGCCACCGCGCGCGCATCGCGGCGGAAGAACGACTGGGGCAGGCGGCGCTGGATTTTCATTTGCGGGGTTGGCCGGGAAAGCAAGGGGCAGGGTACACTTTCGCGTTCCTGGAGAGCACCCACGGCAATGCGCGTCTTTGTATTGAGGGCGAGGTCCGCACCGACGGACAGCCGGCTATTGCTGGATGCGGTCGGCAAGGATGCGCACACGGAAATCCTCGCCCACGCGCTGATGAATGCGATTTTCGTCGCGCAGTCGCATCGGCCCGATGTCGTGGTGCATCTGGTGCTGGAAAGCACGCCGGACTACTCGCGATCGATACGTTTCGATTCAAACGCCATGCGCGACATCGGCGGCTTCCACGAGCAGGCCTTGCTTGGCAAGATAGCCCGGGCGCTGGATGCCTCGCGCGGCATGGGCAAGGAAGAAAGCCGCGCGGTCGAGCCGGGCATCACCGTGCGCACGATCAGTTTCGAGAAACTGGTACAGGAATTGGCGAAGGATCATCGCTTGTTCGTGATGGACCCGAAGGGCGAACCCATCCGCGCCAAGCCGATTGCCGGCAATCCGTGCTTCATCCTCACCGACCACATGCCGATGCCGAAGAAGAGCTTCGGCACGCTCGCGCGTCTGGGTGCCGAGGAAATCAGCCTCGGCCCGAAAATGCTGTTCGCGTCGCAGTGCGTCCTGCTGATCCACAATGAACTCGATCAGCAGGAGCGATAGGAGACAAAATACGGGGTATAAGGTATCTATAGCCGGCCGAAAAATGCACTAAGCCCGTTTCGTGAACCCATGTGTCTCAATTAGGGAGTGTGGCCATGTTGAAGTCGCCTCAGTGCTTGAAGTTCACCGCGCTTGCTTTGCTCGGTCTCTCCGCGCCGGTTGCCAATGCGGATCAGCTGTTCACGAACTTCAGCGGAGGAGTCGTTGCGGGGAATTTGTGGACGGCAGGAGGGCCATGCAACGCATCCTGTTTTGCCCTGGAGGACAACTTCAGCAACCCGGTCGCCTGGGACGTCAGCGAAATCGATTTTTATGTCCAGGCATATGCTGCGCCGATCAATAGTACGTCGGGTTGGCGCTATGCCCTTTTCGACGCAGAGACGGGAGGCAATCCAATAGTCGCTCCAACCGACGCCGGCGCCGCGCTCTCTTTTACGGACACAACGATACCGGGAAACAACAGCACGGAGATCTACAAAGGCGTTCTCTCTGGCCTGAATATCAGCCTGCCCGCCGGCACATATTGGTTCAGGATTACAAACACCAACTCTCAGGGTGTCTATCCCGCCGAGGCTTCCAGCCCTTCTGCGCAGACGATCAGCCCGGCGCTCGGCACACTGATCGGTGATTCGAACACTGAAGCCTTGTTGTCAACGAATTTAAACCAGACGAGCGATAACTGGGCATTCGAGGTCTACGGCGAAGCGCCGATCTTCAGGGATGGATTCGAAGGGCCGTAGCAAGGAAACGGCGTCTTGTCGCCGCATCAAGTCCCAATCGCCCGTGCCAAGCGGGATTCTGACGGCGCCGACCTGGACGCGAACAAGGCTGCCTGTTGCCGTCACTCCCGCGCGGTCTCGCGCGTCTTTCGCCGCCAGCGCCACAACACCGACCCGCTCAGCATCGTGGCGAGTGCAAGCAACCCCCACAGACTCAGCGTCGGTGTGGATGTCGGCGGTGGTGCGGCGGGTACGTAGCGCTGGATCGCGCCAATGTCGACGTTGCCGGCGGCGCCGCCGGCATCGGCATTGCGTGCGAAACCCGCTCCGCGCTGATCGTAGGCGTAGCCTTGGGAATTGCTGCCCAGGCCGATCGCGGGACTGGTCGGACCCGGACGCAGGGTCGGCGTCGTTCCGCCATTCATCGCCAGCGCACCGAGCTGCGGATCCACGCCCACCTGATCGCTGACGTCCGAGCCGTTGAGCACGTTGTCGGCGGGCACGAAACTCTCGCTGAAGATCGAATGCGAGGCGTACACGAAGCTGTTGCCGCCGCCGGTACGATTCAGGTCGTTGATGCCGCTGCTGTCCGTGTTGTTGGCGAGGATCGAACTCTCGATGGTCAGCGCCGACGACTGGCTGTTGATGCCGCCGACGGAGAATGCGGCCGTGTTGCCCACGATCGACGAGTTGTAGATGTAGCCGCAACCGCTGAACAGGGTCATCGCGCCGAAACTGTCGGTCGCGTGGTTGCCGTAGATCGTGCTGTTCTCGATGCGCAGGTCGCAGCCGATGAACGCGATCGCGCCGGCCTTGTTCGCGGTATTGTTCGCGATCGTGCTGTTCTGGATCGTCAGCGAATAACTGACCGAACCGTTGTAGTTGTTCTCGACCGCGCCGCCTTCGCCCGTCGTGGAACTGTTGTCGATCAGCACGTACTGCAGCGTCAACGCGCCGCCATTATTGACGATGGCCCCGCCATTGCCGGATGGATTCTGTCCGCTCAGGTGCACGCCCGAAATCAGCACGGTCTTGCCGCTGGTGTCCAGGTTGAAGACGCGTCCGGTGGCGTTGACGATCGACAATGCGTTGGCACCGGGACCGCTGATCGTGACCGATGTGGTGATCGGCAGCTCGCCGCTCGTCAGCGTGATCGTCGACGGCGAGGGCAGGGTGAAGGTGATCGTTTCCCCGCTCACGGCGGCTGCGAGTACGGCGCGCAGGCTACCGGCGCCGGCATCGGAAGTCGTGGTGACGACACCGGCCCAGGCAGGTGCCGCGAGGATCAGGATGAGAAGCAGCAACCCGTGGATTGGACGAGCAAGCATTTTTGGTATTGAAGACATGACGTTCCCCAGGTGATTTCGAGCATCGGAGAGCTTGTGCATGCAGGCACCCCGCGGAACTCCGCCAGCCAACTTTATCCCAATCATGATATCCGCCGAACGCTGCGCGAATTTGATGTGGATCAAGTAGCCGGCAACTTGAGGCTCTGATGGCCGCGCTCCGCGGACTGGCGTGCCTTCGCACCGCGGGTCGCCCATGAAGCAGCCATGCCGGACAAAGCGTGCGCTGGGGCCGGGAAATCCTTACAGCCGACGCTTTTCTTTCTCGCCTAGGGAAACTCTGATTTTGCTCTGTGGTCGAAGCGTGACCTGAGTTTGGAGTGTAGCTGATGGCGCAGCAGCAGATGACCTTGGCGACGCAAGCCGATGCGGGGTTCGAGCAACACCGCAAGGCAACGCGACGGGACGTGTTCCTGGCGGAGATGGACAAGGTCGTGCCGTGGGCACAGCTGTGCGCAGTGATTGAGCCGTTCTATCCGAAGGCGCGGGCCGAAGGCGGACGCCGTCCGGTGGGGCTGGAGCGGATGTTGCGAATTCACTTTCTGCAGCAGTGGTATGCGCTGTCGGATCCGGCGGTGGAAGAGGCGCTGTACGACTCGGCGGCGATGCGGCGGTTCGTGGGGATCGACCTGGGCCGTGAGAGCGCGCCGGACGAGACCACGGTATGCAAGTTCCGGCATTTGCTGGAGCGCAACGGTCTGGCGAACAAGCTGTTTACTGCGGTGAAGCGACCATCTGAACGAGCACGGCATGAAGCTGTCGCAGGGCACGATCGTGGACGCGACGATCATTGCGGCGCCGTCCTCGACGAAGAATCGCGACAAGGCGCGCGATCCGGACATGCGCCAGACGAAGAAAGGCAACCAGTGGTACTTCGGCATGAAGGCGCATATTGGCGTGGATGAGGCTACGGGTCTGGTGCACACGGTCAAGAGCACGGCGGCGAACGTGGCGGACGTGACGCAGGTCGATGCCTTGCTGCACGGCAAGGAACGTGAGGTTTACGCCGACGCCGGCTACATCGGCGCGGACAAGCGCGCGCCCAAACGTGGCCGGCGCTGGTACATCGCGGCCAAGCGCGGCAAGGTCAAGGCGATTGCCGATACCCAACTGCGCGACCTGCACGAACGCATCGAGCACATCAAGGCATCGATCCGAGCTGCGGTGGAACATCCGTTTCGCGTGGTCAAGCGCCAGTTCGGCCACACCAAGGCACGCTATCGCGGCTTGGCCAAGAACGGTGCGCAGGTGACGACGCTGTTCGCGCTGGCCAATCTGTGGATGGCGCGCAAACGGATACTCGCGGCGACAGGATAGCTGCGTCTGCGGCGGGGGAATTTGCGGTGAAGTGCGGCTAAACCGGCGATAGGGCCGCCGTACGAAGAGCCGAATAGCGTTATCGCGACCGGCGCAGCGCCCGATCTATCCGAAGCGTGAAACATCATCAGTTGATCAGACCATCCCTAGATGCGATGGGAATTCGCCCACTGCACAATGCCGCCACTGTTCGTCGCGCCGGTTTGCCGCGCCACTTCGCGCCCGCCACGGAACAGCGCAAGGGTAGGGATGCTGCGGATGTTGTAGCGTGTGCCCAGCGCCGGTTCGGCGTCGGTGTCGACCTTCAGCAGGCGCACGCGCGGTTCGAGCTGCGCCGCCGCCTGCACGAACTGCGGCGCCATCATCAGGCACGGCCCGCACCACGGCGCCCAGAAATCCACCAGCACCGGAATGTCGTTGCGCGTGAGGTGTTTCTCGAACGCGGCTTCGCTGGTTTCCAGCGGATGGCCGGTGAACAGCGGCCGATGGCATTTGCCACAGGTCGGCGCAGCGCCAAGGCGATCCGAAGGAACGCGGTTAACTGCGTCGCAGTGCGGGCAGACGATATGCAGGGAATCGTTCATGGCGATGGCTCGCGCGGTCAATGCATGGAGGACCGGGTGAGTCGGCGCCTGCGCCGCGATTTCACACAATGCGCGTTCGAAGACTTCCGGTGGCTGCCCGCCCGAAATGAGGTACTCGCCGTTGATGATGGTCGCGGGTACGGAATGGATGCCGGCCTGCTGGAATTGGCGCTCCTGCGCGCGTACTTCGTCGGTGTGCTGCGCCGCTTTCCAGAACACGGCGCGCTGCGTCGGCGTCCAAGCCGACGGTGCCGGCGATGCGGGCGAGGACCTCGCGATCTGCCACGTTTTCGCCGTCGCTGAAGTACGCACGCAGCAGCGCCTGCTTGAGCGGCAAGGCGTGGCCTAGGTTTTCGCTCCCGGCCCAGTGCAGCAGGCGGTGGGCGTCGAACGTGTTGTAGATGCGGCTGCCCTTGCGCATGTTGAAGGCGAAGCCGAGCGCCGCCGCGCGTTCGCGGATCGCGGAACGGTTGGCTTCGAGTTGTTCCTCGCCCATGCCGTACTTGTGCATCAGGTGTTCGTTGGCGTCTTCGCCCTCGGGCAGCAGTTGCGGATTGAGCTCGAACGGTTGCAGGTGGATGTCGGCGTGGATGGTTCCATCCAGGCGCGCGAGTGCTTCTTGCAGGCCGGCGAGGCCGATGGCGCACCACGGGCATGCCACGTCGGAGACGAAGTCGATGCGAAGGCGGGCAGGGGAGTTCATGGGCATCCGGTAGAAAGGAGATAATCCGGATGTGGGGGCACCGGCGGGCAAGTCAATCTTGCCCGCCTTGGACGATACGCTTTCTGTCAGGACGCGGGCTTCGCGTGCGGCAGCGCCTCAAGCGCCTTCAGCATCTCGCCGACGTGATCCTTGGGACTCAACGCGGAAAAAGCCGCGGCGATGTTGCCGGACTGGTCGATCAGGTACGAGGTGCGGTTCGACCAGTCGGGTTTCATCGTCAGGATCGAGTCGTATTTCTTGGCGATGATGGCGTCCTTGTCGGCGGCGACCGCAAACTTGCCGCTGCAATGGTCGGTTTCCTTGGAGAAATCGGAAATCTGATCGAGGTTACCAGCGGTCACGCCGATGACGGTGGCGTTGTATGCCTTGAACTTGTCGATGGACTCGGAGAACAGGTGCGCTTCGACATTGCAGCCCGAGGTATGCGGTGCGGGGAAGAAGTAGACCACGACCGGGCCTTTCTTCAGCGCCGCGCCGAGATCGAACTTGAACGGATTGCCGGCAAGCCAGGCCGGCAGGCTGAAGTCGGGCGCATGCGCGCCGACTTTGAGTTCGGCATGCGAGGGGATTGCGAAGACGGCGAGCGCGAGGGCGGCGGCAGCGGCGAGGGATGTCAGCGGTTTCATGGCAGGACTCCTTGGGTGGCGTGACGATACTACGAAACAGGCTTGTCTAGCGCAGGCGACCGTGCGGCAGGAGTTTTCCTGACACGATCCGCGCGCGGGCATCCGGTGGGCCACCCCAACTCGGTTATCCTTGGACCATGGCCAGTCCCAAGCGAAGCCGCATCGGTGCCGAACGAGCCTGCCGACAAGGCGGCCATCGATCTGGCCACGATGGCCGAAGAAGACCTGCTCGGCCTGCGTTTGTCGGAACTGCCGTTGCGCATCGAAGGCAGTTGGCTGGAGCCGTGCATCGCCCAGCTCTACGCGGAATTGAAGGCGCGGAACATACCGTTCCAGCCGCGCTGCTACCTCGCCGACGAATGGCTGACGCCGGAGAACGAGCCGGTGATCGGCATTCCGTTTTACCTGGCGCATCCGCGCCTGATCAAACTGCAGAAGAAGATGCTGCTCGAAGCCGAGGGCGACAACGTCGGCTGGTGCATGAAGCTGTTGCGTCACGAGTGCGGCCATGCGCTGACCTACGCCTACGACCTCAACCGTAAGCGCAGCTGGCAACGCGTGTTTGGACATCCGTCCGCGCCTTACGAGGAGACGTACCGGTTTCGTCCCTACAGCAAGAGCTTCGTTCGTCATCTGGATTACTACTACGCGCAGTACCATCCGGACGAGGATTTCGTAGAGACGTTCGCGGTGTGGCTGACGCCGGGCCTGGACTGGCGCGAGCAAGTACAAGGGCTGGAAGGCGCTCGACAAGCTGCTGTTTGTCGACAAGCTGATGGGCGGTATCGCCGACAAGCCGCCATTGAAGGTGACCGGGCGAATGCTGTGGAAGGCTGCGACGATCCGCAGCACGCTCAAGCGTTATTACCAGAAACGCCGCGCCGTGGAGGCCGAGGACTTTCCGGAATTCCACGATGCCAACCTGTCGCGCATGTTCGGCGTGGCCAAACCCGAAGGCGAAACGCGCCAGCCGCTGGCCCGGTTGCTGCAAGCGCACCGCAAGGAACTGCTGACCACGGTGGCGAACTGGACTGGCGAGCGGCGCTTCATGGTCAACGAGGTCTACACGGCGGTCGTGCAGCGCAGCCGCGCCTTGCGCCTGGTCGCGGACGAGAGCGAATCGCTGGCGATGTTGAAGCTGGCGACCTACCTCACCACGTTGATGATGAACTACCGCTACACCACCCGATTGCGTGGAGAATTGTAGCCATGCCTACCCGCGTGCTGATGGTGTTCGACCTGCCGTATGCGGTGAAACCGGACTACGATTTCGCCGCGGAGTTCGCCGATCCGGACGGCAGCTATACCGAGAACGACGTCTGGCAGGCTTTGCTCGAATGCGGCTACGAGGTGCATCGCCTGAGCCTGTTCGACGACATCCAGCCGCTGCTCGATGCCGTACGCAACATCAAGCCGGACGTGATCTTCAATCTGTGCGAGACGTTCCGCAACGCGCCGCACTGGGACAAGAACATCGTCGCCACGATGGAACTGCTCGGCGTGCCGTGCACCGGGTCCGGCTCGCATGCACTGTTCCTGTGCAACGACAAGAGTCTGTGCAAGAAGATCCTGCGCTTCCACCGCGTGCGCACGCCGCGCTTCCACGTCTATTACCGCGGGCGCAAGGTATGGCTGCCGAAGACGTTGAAACTGCCGTGCATCGTCAAGCCGCTGACCGAGGAAGCCTCGCGCGGCATCTCGCAAGCCTCGATCGTCGACGACGAGGCCGGATTCGTCGCGCGCATCGCGATGATCCACGAGCGCATGAATCTGGACGCGATTGCCGAGGAATACATCGACGGGCGCGAGCTTTATGTCAGTGTCATCGGCGATCGCGCGATGCGCGTGCTGCCCGCGCGCGAAATGACGTTCGGGCAGATGGCCGAGGACGAACCACGCATCGCCACCTACAAGGCGAAGTGGGACGATGCCTATCGCAAGCGCTGGGGCATCCGGAACCATTTCGCCAATGCACTGGAACCCGAATTGCAGAAACACATCGACGAAGTCTGCAAGCGCGCTTATCGCGCACTCAACATCCGCAGTTACGCGCGTTTCGATCTGCGCGTGACCGCCGCCGGCAACGTATACGTTATCGAGCCGAACGCCAATCCGTGCATCGCCAAGGACGACGAACTGGCACAGTCGGCGTTGAAGGCCGGCATCGACTATCCGAGCCTGATCCGCAAGGTGGTCAACCAGGCGCTGCGGCGGGAGAGCTGACTCTGACAATGCCGATGGGGATGGTAGAGTGCGGTCCCTCTCGAATTTCAGTCCAGGGCGCATTCAACATGACGGACGTTTATCCGATCGGCACTGCCGGCACGCCGTGGGGCGATGCCGAGAAAGCGCAGTGGTTGGCTCGCCAGGAAAAAGCGCCGCAGCTATGCCGATGACGTGCTTGGCAGGATCGACATGCTTGCGTCGCGCGATTCGACGTAGGCGAGTACGGCCGTCTCGACTATGCGCCAGAAACATTCCCGCTGTTCGCGGTCCGCAATCGCGGCTGGAACGCTGCGCTGCCCGTGGCGCTGGTGACCGGCGGCGTGCACGGCTACGAAACCAGCGGCGTGCAAGGCGCGCTGCAATTCGTCGACCGGCACATGGCCGAGTACGCGGGTCGCATCAATGTGCTGGTCGCGCCGTGCGTGAGTCCGTGGGCCTACGAGCGCATCCATCGCTGGAATCCGTACGCGCTCGACCCGAATCGTTCGTTCCGCGAAAATAGCCCGGCACCCGAATCGGCGGCGCTGATGAAACTTGTCGCGCCGCTGCGCGATCGCTTTCATCGTGCACATCGACTTGCACGAAACCACCGATAGCGACGAATCCGAATTCCGGCCCGCGCTGGCTGCGCGCGACGGCAAGCCGTTCGAGCCGGAAGGAATCCCGGACGGTTTCTACCTGTGCGCCGATGCGGCGAATCCGCAACCGGAGTTCCAGCAAGCGGTGATTGCGGCGGTCGCGAAGGTCACGCATATCGCGCCCGCCGACGCGAAGGGCGAAATCATCGGTTCGCCGGTCGTCGCCCCCGGCGTGATCGAGTACGACTATGCGCGGCTCGGGCTGTGCCCGGGCATCACGAACGCGCGCTACAAGACGACGACCGAGGTGTATCCGGACAGCCCGCGCGCGACGCCAGCAACAGTGCAACGCCGCGCAAGTGGCGGCAGTGCGCGCGGCGCTGGATTACGTGCTGGCGCAGCCGGCGCATTGAAGTATCATCCGCAATGGCGCGTCCTTGCCGCGCCAACTGGGGAGATGTGGTGCGCATCGTCGTCATTACGCACGTCTACGACAATTTTCGCGGGCGCAAGCCGCTGCTCGGCAGCCTTGCTGTGCATTGGGTCGGGCCGGCCACAGCATCGACGTGGTCGAGGGCCTGGGCGATTGGCCGGATGCCGACGCCGCCATCCTGCATGTCGATTTGTCGGTCGTTCCAGATGCCTATCGCGAGGCGGCCAAACGCTATCCGATCGTGCTCAATGGCAGCGCCACCGACATCCGCAAAACCCGGGTCAGCCGCAATCTGCTCAGGCCCGGCGACGGTTGGTCCGGCCCGGTCGTCGTCAAGACGGATCTGAATTACAGCGGCATTCCCGAGCGTTACGCGATGGAATGTTTCCGGCGCGATGGCAGGACGCCGGATCTGGCGCCGGTGCCGCTCGTCAGCACGGACAGGCCATATCCGATCCTGCGTTCGATTCCCGAGGTGCCGGACGAAGTCTGGAACAATCCCGGTCTTGTGGTCGAACGCTTTCTGCCGGAACACGATGCGCAGGGTTTCTGGATGCGCGCCTGGGTGTTTTTCGGCGGCCGCGAACGCTGCACGCGTTATTGCGGCACGCATCCGATCGTCAAAACCGCGAACATCATTGCGCGCGAGCCGGCGCCGGTGCCGGACGAGTTGCGCGCCGAACGCGAACGCCTCGGTTTCGATTACGGCAAATTCGATTTCGTCGTCCGCGAGGGCAGGGCGATCCTGCTCGACGCCAACCGCACGCCGTCCGCGCCGCCTGCGAGTCCTGCCATCGATGCATCCAACGCGGATCTGGCCGGCGGACTCGCCGTACTTGCTGGGGAAATACGCGATGAAGCGACGCCGATTTCCATCGCGCCGCGCGATCATTTTTCGCAGATTGTTCCGAAGTGGTCGCAGTTCGGCCCGCCGCTGCGCCCGTGGCCCGACGACAGCGCCGTCGTGCAACGCGCTGCATCCGGTCTGGCGCCGGTGCGCAGGTCGTGGTGCTGGGCCTGACGCCGGAGATCGTCGCCTGCGACTGGCCGGCCGGGGTGAAGTTGTCGGCAGTCGATCACAGTCCGGCCATGATCGAGCAACTGTGGCCGCCGGCGAAGGGCCCGGCCGATTCGAGCGTGATCCTCGCCGACTGGTGCGCAATGCCGATCGAATCCGGCACGATCGACCTGGTCGCCGGCGATGGCTGCTACGTGCTGCAAACCTGGCCCGATGGTTACGCGGCGCTGACTCGGGAAGTTTGCCGGGTACTGCGGCCCGGCGGACGCTACGTGATCCGCGTGTTCCTGCGACCGGATGTGGCGGAGTCCGTTGCCGACATCGCGGATGCGTTTTCCGCCGGAAGCATCGGCAGCGTGCACGCCATCAAGCTGCGACTGCTCGCCGCCGTTCACGGCATCAACGGCGTGGGCAGCCGACTGGACGACGTGTGGCGAGCCTGGAAAAACATGCCGGCGCTGCCGCAGGCACTGGCTGGACAGCGTGGCTGGACGCCGGAAGAAATCGTGGGGATCGAATCCTACGCCGGCATGGATGCGCGCTATTACCTGCCGACGCTGACCGAATTCCGCCACAGCCTCGGCCCGGACTTGCAGGAACTGGAATGCGCCTTCGGCCGCAACGAGCTGGCGTGAGCGCTGCCCCACGCTGGTATTGGCTCGCCGCGCCTAGTTCGTGCGGCCCAGACCTTGTGCGTCGCTTTGCGCGGCCGCATTATTCGGTCGACTTCAGCGGACAATCCTCATGGCCACCGGCTGGGCAGGCGACAACGCGGTGCAGGACCAGATCGACGCGACGATCAAGGATGCGATCAAGCGCGTGCGCAGCCGCGCGCCCAAAGGGCCGAGCCTGAAACGTTGCGAGGAATGCGACGCACCGATTCCCGAGGCGCGGCGCAAGGCCGTGCCCGGCGTGCGCCTGTGCGTGGCCTGCCAATCCGAACGCGACGAGCAGGAACGCGCTTTCAGCGGCTACAACCGGCGCGGCAGCAAGGACAGCCAACTGCGCTGACGCGAGCTGGCCGCCCTGATTCAAACTGGATCTGGCTTGCCGGCCCGTCAGTCGTCGCTGTCGTCATCGTCGTCGGAAAAGACGATCGGTTCGTCCAGGTCGTGGCAAAAATCCTGTTTGCTGGGCGAACTGTAGGTGCCGTCGCTGAATTTTGCGCGAATCCATTGCACGCACTTCTCGTTGTCCGTACTGCTGTCCCAATACATCGTCGCGGTTTCGCCTGGCCCAATGCCGCTGCCGATGTCGAATTTGCCCCAGCTCTTCTTGTTCTGCGACACCTGCAATTTGACGATGTCGGTATCGGTGGAGTTCTTGATTTTGAAATGCCATTTGCCGGTGGCGGCCGTGGCCTGCCCTCCGGAAAATCCGAACGCGGTGCAAAGCAATGCAATGCGTACAGCCTGCAGGATCTTCATGAATGCCCCCTGATTATTGTCGATCGAATCCGCCATGGCGACGGAACAAGTGATGCCGGACGGATGCAAGCGTGTTTGCAGCGACCCCGTTTGCCATCCGCCACGCGCCGGGCGATGCTAGCACAGGTGTGTCGGCGCATGCCTTGCCGTTTCGCGGCGAATTCGGCAGGTCCCGGCGACGCCGGCCGCCGGACTTGAAATCAAGTCGCCAACTCGGCGTTGTGATAGACGGTTTGCACGTCGTCGAGTTCGTCCAGGCGGTCGATGAGGTCGCGCAAGATTTCGGCGACTTCGGCATTCACCGGCGTGCGGTTGTCGGGGCGCCAGATCACATCGGCCTTGCCCGGCGCGAATCCGGCCCCGGTCAATGCCTTCTTCACCGCCTCGAAATTCTCCGGCGAAGTCAGCACGATGCTTTCGCCGTCTTCGCTTTGCACATCGTCGGCGCCGGCATCGAGCGCGGCTTCGAGGAGTTTGTCTTCGCTGCCGGGTTTGCTCGTATCGACGATGAACTCGCCGACATGCTTGAACTGGAACGCGACCGAACCCGAGGTGCCGAGATTGCCGCCGTGCTTGCTCAGCGTGCTGCGCACGTCGGCCACGGTACGCTGGGTGTTGTCGGTCATGCAGTCGATGATGAGCGCGACGCCGGACGGGCCGTAACCCTCGTAGCGGATTTCCTCCATCTTGTCCGCATCCGCGCCGGTTGCGCGCTTGAGCGCGCGGTCGATGGTGTCATTGGGCATGCTGACAGCTTTCGCTTTTTCGATGCCGGCGCGCAGGCGCGCGTTGCTGGCCGGATCCGCGCCGCCGCTGCGCGCAGCGATGGTGATCTCGCGGATCAACTTGGTAAAGAGTTTTCCGCGGCTCGCGTCAGCGGCGTTCTTGCGGCCTTCGATGCTGGGGCCTCTGCCCATGGGAATTCCTGCGAATGGCGTGAAAAGGTGGCTATTCTAGCGGCGCCGCGCCCGGCACGCGAGGCGCGGCGAGGGCAGGCGGCTTGCGGCGGGTGTTACCATCGCCCGCTTCGTTCGTGACCCGCTCCCATCGAGCCTTGTCGAGGAATACGCCACGTGAGCAGTAGCCTGGTCATCATCGCCATTACCTGCATCGTCTCAATCATGGCGTTCAGCAATTCCCGGCTGATGCAGGATTTGATCCTGTGGCCACCCGCGATCTCGCGCGACAAGCAGTATTACCGCTTGCTCAGCTACGGGCTGCTGCATGCCGACCCCATGCACCTGTTCTTCAACATGTTCACCTTGTATTTCTTCGGCCGCGCGATGGAACCCCTGTACAACATGGTGCTCGGCCCGTTCGGATTCGTGATTTTCTATTGTGGCGCGACTCATCGCATCCATCCTGCCGACCTATCTGCGCAATCGCGGCAATTCGCGCTATCGCAGCCTCGGCGCTTCGGGTGCGGTGTCGGCGACGCTGTTCGCCTTCATCCTGCTGCAGCCGTGGGCGAAGATCCTCGTGTTCGTGGTTCCGATGCCGGCGATATTGTTTGCGATCCTGTATGTCGTTTACGAGTTCTGGCAGGAACGACAGGCATCGGACAACGTCAACCACGGCGCGCATCTGTGGGGTGCGGCCTACGGCGTGCTGTTCACGATCATCATGGAACCGCGCGTGATTGGCGTGTTTTTCTCGCAGCTGCTGAGCCGCCTGATACTTCCGAAACGCCGCTCAGCGGCGATTCAACTGTGCGGGACTAGGCTCGAATCCGTCAATGGCGGAGGTCAGGCCATGAAACGTCGATTCGGAATCCTGCTTGCAGCGATCGCGCTGTTCGCCCTGGGCGGCTGCGTATACACGCCGGGTTACTACGCCGACCGGGCGTGGTCTACGACGACGGCACGACGGATTACGCGCCCGCCGTCGGCTACGGTTACGGCTACTACGCGCCGGGTTACTACGCCGATCCGTGGTGCTGCTACGGCGGCATGTGGCCGTGGGTCGGGCTGAACTTCTACGGCGGCTATTACTACGGCGGCCGCGGCTGGCACGGCGGGCATGGCTACGGTCCGCGCGTGGCACCGCGTCCTCGCCCTGGCAGCAGCGCTTCACCGCGGCGCAACTGATCGCGGTTCGTCGCAGGCCGGCGTGCTGGCCACGTCCGGTGCGAATGCTATGATCGACGCATGTCCGCCGTTGCCGAAATTCAGGCCAGCCCGCTGCCGTGGGCGCTTCGCGTACCTGATGGGCTTGTACGCGGAGAACTATCACCGCCTGGCGCGCGTATTCGCGCCGCAGGAACTGGGTCCGGGCAGTTTCGTTTCATCTGTCGACGACGGACTCGACGTGCGCCTGGACATGGTCGAGCGCCATCGTTACACGCTCGAGCTTCACCTGACCTATTGCATGAACGATGCGCGCACCGGTGGGACGTCGCCGGCGGCATGGTTGCGCATGTACCGCGACGCCCACGTGGCCGAGGTCACACACTGCCACCCCGGCCAGCGGCTATGGCGCGAACTTGGACCGTTCGCCCCGGCGAAAACCGTGTTCCAGCATCGCATGCGCATGGCGACATTCCTCAACCGCTGGCTCGAATACCTCGCCGAGCAGGGCCATTCGCGCGCGACCCTGGTGCCGCTCGCCGCCTTGCCGGCCTGCGCCTGAGCATGCCCGGCCGCAACGAACTGCCTGCCTGGAAGGCACTCGTCGCGCATGCCGATGCGCAGGCAAAAACGCATTTGCGCGAGCTGTTCGCGGCCGATGCCGGACGCGGCGAGCGCCTGACCATCGAAGCGGCCAGCTGGCATCTTGACTATTCCAAGAACCGCATCGTCGACGAAACCCTGCGCCTGCTCGTCGAACTCGCCGATGCCTGCGACGTACGCGCGCGCATCGATGCGATGTGGCGCGGCGACAAGATCAATGTCACCGAACAGCGCGCCGTCCTGCATGTCGCGCTGCGTGCGCAGGCTGGCGAGCAATTCATTGTCGACGGCGAAGACGTCGTACCAGAAGTCCATGCCACGTTGGCGCGCATGGCCGTGTTCAGCGAACGCGTGCGCAGCGGCGAATGGAAGGGGCACACCGGCAAACCGATTCACGCGATCGTCAATATCGGCATCGGCGGTTCGGACCTGGGTCCGGTGATGGCCTACGAGGCACTGCGTCATTACAGCCGGCGCGATGTGGAATTCCGCTTCGTCTCCAACGTCGACGGTACGGATTTTTGCGAATCCGTGCGCGACCTCGACCCTGCACGGACGTTGTTCATCGTCTGCTCGAAAACCTTCACCACGCAAGAAACCCTCGCCAATGCGCGTGCTGCTCGAACGTGGTTGCTGCAATCATTGCGCGACGAATCGGCCGTGAAAAAGCATTTCGTCGCCGTATCCACGAACGCGGCTGAAGTGGCGAAATTCGGCATCGACCCGGCCAACATGTTCGGCTTCCGCGATTGGGTCGGCGGGCGCTATTCCATGGATTCGGCGATAGGCCTGTCGACCATGCTCGCTATCGGCGCGGACAATTTCCGCGCCATGCTCGCTGGCTTCCACGCGATGGACACGCATTTTCGCAACGCGCCATTCGCGCGCAATTTGCCGGTCCTGCACGCGCTGCTGTCGGTCTGGAACACGAATTTCCTCGGTGTCGAGAGCGTCGCGATCCTGCCGTACGACCAATACCTCAAGCGCTTTCCGCCCTATTTGCAGCAGCTCGCGATGGAGAGCAACGGCAAGCAGGTCACGGTCGATGGCGGCCGCGTCGAATACGCGACGAGCCCGGTTTACTGGGGCGAACCCGGCACGAACGGCCAGCATTCGTTCTACCAGTTGCTGCACCAAGGCACACGCCGCGCGACTTGCGACTTCATCGGTTTTTGCGACAGCCTGAATCCGCTCGGCGATCAGCATCGCCTGCTGCTCGCCAATCTCGTCGCCCAAGCCGAGGCGCTGGCGTTCGGCAAGACCGCGCAACAGGTGCGCGCCGAAGGCACGCCCGACCGACTTGTTGCGCACCGCGTTTTCGATGGCAATCGATCCAGCAATGTCCTGCTCGCCGAACATCTGACGCCCGCGACGCTTGGCGCGCTGATCGCCCTGTACGAACACAGCGTATTCGTGCAGGGCTGTATATGGAACATCGATTCCTTCGACCAATGGGGCGTGGAACTTGGCAAGCAGCTTGCAACGCGCATCGCCGGCGAACTGGGCGATCCCGCCATGCCGCTTGCGCACGACACCTCCACCAATGCGCTGATTCGGCGGCTGAGAATACACGGCGCTGCCTGAATTTCTTCGGCCGTCGGCGCATACTTCGTTCAATTGTCATCCATGGAGAACGCCATGAAACTGGAAAAAGTCGTCTACACCGCACACGCTACCGCCACTGGCGGACGCGACGGTCGTGCGCGCAGTTCGGACGGACGCATCGATGTGGTGCTCAAGCCGCCGAAGGAAATGGGCGGCACCGGAGAAGGCGTCAATCCCGAGCAGTTGTTCGCCTGCGGTTACGCGGCATGCTTCATCGGTGCCGTGAAATTCGCCGGCGCGCAGGCGAAAGTGGCGGTACCGGCAGACACCTCGATCGAAAGCGCGGTCAGCATCGGCCCGATCCCGAACGGTTTCGGCATCACGGTCGAACTCAAGGTGAAGATGCCGGGCGTCGATCGTGCCGTCGCGCAATCCTTGATCGACAAGGCACACAACGAAATTTGCCCTTACTCCAATGCGACGCGTGGCAATATCGACGTGACCGTCACGTTGGTGTAACGCGATGGAACACCGTCACGACCACCTGATCATCGGCGGCGGCATGACCGCCGACACCGCGGCGAAAGCGATCCGCGAAGCCGATGCGAAAGCGGGCATCGGCCTGGTCGGCGACGAAATGCACCCGCCGTACGAACGCCCGCCGCTTTCCAAAGGCGTTGTGGAAGGACAAGACGGTCGAGTCCATCGATCTCGGCACGGCAAAATCCGGTGCGACGCTGCATCTGGGCCGCCGCATCGTGGCGCTCGGATCGCGCCGCGCACACGGCGCGCGACGACCGCGGCGACACGTATCGCTATCGCAAACTTCTGCTCGCCACGGGCGCGACACCGCGCAAGCTGTCGTTCGACGGCGAACGCGTGATCCATTTCCGCACGCTGGACGATTACCTCGCGCTGCGTCGATTTGCGACACCGGGTGCGCGTGTCGGCGTGATCGGCGGCGGCTTCATCGGCAGCGAGTTGGCGGCATCGTTGGCCAGCAATGGCTGCAAAGTCACGATGATCTTTCCCGGAGAGGCCATCGGAGCTGGCCGCTACCCGCCCAAGCTTTCGGAATTCCTCAATGCGTATTTCCGCGAGCATAGTGTGGAACTGCGCGCCGGGGCCAAAGTAACCGACGGCAAGGCGGATGGTCTTGGCGTCGATGTCGCGCTGGAGGGTGGCACGCAGCTGCGTTTCGACGCTCTGGTCGCGGGACTGGGCGTGACTCCCAATATCGCGCTCGCGGAACATGCCGGTTTGAAAATCGACAACGGCATCGTGGTCGACGATCGCCTGCGCACTTCCGATCCGGATATCTTCGCTGCCGGCGATGTGGCCAATTTCCACAATCCCGCATTGGACAAGCGTCTGCGCGTGGAGCACGAAAACGCGGCGATCGGCATGGGCCATCACGCCGGGCGCATCATGGCCGGTGCGGACGAGGCCTACACGACGCTGCCGTTTTTCTATTCCGATCTGTTCGACCTCGGTTACGAGGCTGTCGGCCTGCTCGACGACCGGCTCGACATCGTGGAATTCTGGACCCAGCCGAACCGCGAAGGCATCGTCTATTACCTCGACGACGGTCGCGTGCGCGGCGTGCTGTTGTGGAATGTCTGGGGCCAGGTCGATGCCGCCCGCGAACTCATCGCCGAGCGCGGCCCGCACGACGCCGACAGCTTGCGTGGCAGACTGCCGAAAGCGGTTTGATCAAACCGATTCGAAAATCCCCGCCGCGCCCATGCCGGTGCCGATGCACATGGTCACCATGCCGTATTTGAGCTTGCGACGCTTGAGGCCGTGGAGCAAGGTGGCGACGCGCACGGCGCCGGTTGCGCCGAGCGGATGGCCGAGCGCGATGGCGCCGCCGAGCGGATTGACCTTGGCCGGATCCAGACCCAGATCCTTCATCACCGCCAGCGACTGCGCGGCGAAGGCTTCGTTGAGTTCGATCCAGTCCAGCGCATCCTGTTTGATGCCGGTCTGCGCGCAGGCTTTCGGAATCGCCGCCTTGGGACCGATGCCCATGATCTCGGGCGGCACGCCGGCGACGGAAAAGCCGACGAAGCGGGCAAGCGGCGTGAGGTCCGTAGTCCTTGATCGCCTGTTCGCTGGCGAGCAGCACAGCGCCGGCGCCATCGGACATCTGCGATGAGTTGCCGGCCGTGACGCTGCCGCCTGCGCGGAACACGGTTTTCAGTTTCGCCAGCACTTCCAGCGTGGTGCCGGCGCGCGGGCCTTCGTCGATCTTGACCGTGCGCGTGTCGTCTACGATGCCGCGCTTGTCCAGGTTCGGATACCGGTCGGCCAGCGTGTAGGGCGCGATCTCGTCCGCGAATTCACCGGCCGCGATGCCGGCCAGCGCCTTGGCGTGGCTGGCAACGGAGAACGCGTCCTGTTCTTCGCGCGTTACCTTCCATTGCTCGGCGACTTTCTCGGCGGTGATGCCCATGCCGTAGGCGATGCCGATGTGTTCGTTGTCGAATACGCGTGGATTGAAGACCGGGTGGTAGCCCATCATCGGCACCATGCTCATGCTCTCGGTGCCGCCGGCGAGCATGAGGTCGGCTTCGCCGAGGCGGATGCGGTCGGCCGCCATCGCCACGGCCTGCAGGCCGGACGAGCAGAAGCGATTGACCGTGACGGCCGGCACGCCGTTCGGCAAGCCGGCCAGCAGCACGGCCGATGCGCGCCACGTTCATGCCTTGCTCGGCCTCGGGCATCGCGCAGCCGATGATGGCGTCGGCGATTTTCGATTTGTCGACGGAAGGGCACTGCGCCAGCGTCGCGTCGATGGCGAAGGCGAGCAGGTCGTCCGGGCGCGTGTTGCGGAACACGCCGCGCGGAGCCTTGCCGACCGGTGTGCGCTTGGCGGCGACGATGTAGGCGTCTTGAATTTGTTTGGTCATGGAATTCTCCTGCGTCGCTCAGTTCCGCAGCGGCTTGCCGGTTTTCATCGTGTACGCGATGCGCTCCTGGGTCTTGGGCATCTGCGCCAGCGCGACGAAGTGCTTGCGCTCAAGGTCCAGCAGCCATTGCTCGTCGACCAGCGAGCCGCGTTCGATCTGGCCGCCGCACAGGGTGTCGGCGATGCGCGTGGCGATGTCCATGTCGTGCTCGGAGATGAAGCGGCCTTCGAGCATGTTGACGAGATTCGCCTCGAACGTGGCGGTGGCAACGTCGCCCGCCACCGTGATCTGGCGGTTGGGCAGCGGCGGGCGCCAGCCGGATTCGGCCAGCGCGTTCGCTTCAGCCTTGGCAACGGAGAGCAACTCGTCCGCGTGGTAGACGACGACGTCGCTTTGTCGCAGCAGTCCCAATTCCTTGGCTTCCAGCGCGCTGCCGGAAGTCTTGGCCATGGCCACGGTTTCGAAATAGCCTTTCAGGGCGGTGAACACGTCGCCGCCGAAGGCGTGCTGCGAGGCACGCAGTGCGAGTTCCTTCAGTCCGCCGCCCGCGGGCAGCAGGCCCACACCGGCCTCGACCAGGCCGATGTAGCTTTCCAGCGCCGCGACCGTGCGCGCCGAGTGCATCTGGAATTCGCAGCCGCCACCCAGCGCCATGCCGCGCACCGCGGCGACCACCGGCACAAGCGCATGTTTGATGCGCATGCTGGTTTGCTGGAAGCGATTGATGAATGCATCGAACTCGGCGACCTTGCCGGCCTGGAACATGGCGCCGGCTTCCTTGAGGTTGGCGCCAACGCTGAATGGTTCGGAGTCCTGCCAGACGACCATCGCCTTGAAGCCGCGTTCGGCCTCGTCCACCGCACGCTGCACGCCGTCGAGCACGCCTGCACCGATGGTGTGCATCTTGCTCTTGAACGACAGGATCGCGATGCCATCGCCGCCTAGGTTCCACAGGCGCACGTCGTCGGTTTCGAAAACCGTCTTGCCGGTATCGGATTTTGTGCCGAGCATGGTCTGCGGGAACAATTGGCGCTGGTAGACCGGCGCATTCGATACCGGCACTTGTTTGCCCGTCGCCGCGGACCACGAACCGGCCGCATCGTGCACGCCGGTCCGTTTCGGATCGGCGGCCCAGGCGGGCAGGGGAGCGTTGCTCATGGCCTTGCCGGCGGCGATGTCCTGCGCAATCCACTTGGCCACGTCCGCCCATCCGGCCGCCTGCCAAGTCTCGAACGGGCCGAGCTTCCAGCCGTAGCCCCAGCGCATGGCGAAGTCGATGTCGCGCGCGCTGGCGGCGATATCGCCGAGCCAGTACGCGGCGTAATGGAACAAGTCGCGGTGAATGGCCCAGAGGAATTGCGCCTGCGGGTCGCTGCTGGCGCGCAATTTTGCGAATTGCTCGGCCGGCGTTTTCAGTTTCAGGATCGCGGCGACCTCGTCGCTGATTTTGCCGGTCTGCGCCACGTAATCTGCCTTGGCCGGATCGAGCACCAGAATGTCCTTGCCAACCTTGCGGAAGAATCCCGCGCCGGTCTTCTGGCCGAGTGCGCCCTTGGCGACCAGGGCCTGGACCACGGCCGGCACCTTGTAGTGCGCGTGCCACGGGTCCTTGGGCAGGTTGTCGTCCATGGTCTTGATGACGTGGCCCATGGTGTCTAGGCCGACGACATCGGAGGTGCGGTAGGTCGCGCTCTTGGGATGCCCGATCGCCGGGCCGGTCAGCGCGTCGACCAGGTCGTAGCCGAGCCTGAATTGGTCGGTGTGATACATCGTGGCCAGCATCGAGAACACGCCGATGCGGTTGCCGATGAAGTTTGGCGTGTCGCGGGCATAGATCACGCCTTTGCCCAGCGTCGTGGTGAGAAAGGCTTCGAGTCCGGTCAGAACAGCAGGGTCGGTTTTGGCGCAGGGGATCACTTCGACCAGGTGCATGTAGCGCGGCGGATTGAAGAAGTGCACGCCGCAGAACCTGTGATGAAGTCGTTCATCAAGAACATTCGCTAAGGCATTGATACTCAATCCAGAAGTATTGCTTGCTAGGATGGCATTCGTACTCACAAACGGGGCGATTTTCGCGTACAGGTCGCGCTTCCAGTCCAGGCGTTCGGCGATCGCTTCGACGATGAGGTCGCAGCCTTTGAGCCATTCCAGATTCGCATCGTAATTCGCCGGCACGATGGCGCCGGCGCGGGACTTGTCTGCGAGCGGTGCCGGTGACAGCTTCTTCAGATTGTCGATGGCCTTGAGCACGATGCGAATTGGGATCGCCATCCTTCGCCGTCAAGTCGAACAAGACGGTGTCGACATTGGCATTGGTCAGGTGCGCGGCGATCTGCGCACCCATCACGCCGGCGCCGAGTACGGCGGCTTTGCGGATCAGCAACTGAGAATTACTCATGAAAACCTCGTGATTCGAAAACAATGACTTGGAATGTGTACTTCAACCGGCTTTCAAGCCGGCGGCGGCGAACTTGATCAGGTGTTCGGCGGCCAGGTCCCGATGCTGCAGCTCGGACATGCCGGGGCGGCGCTTGATCACGCCGAAATCGGCCATGGCATAGGTGAGCGCGCCGCTGACGATATCCAGACGCCAGTAAAGCTCCTGCTTGTCCAGGTGCGGCAGAACTTGGGCGAAGGCGGCGACGAACTGCTTCAGGACGTGACTGTAATTGTCGTGCAGGAACTTGCGCAGGCGTTCGTTGTGCTCGGCGAACGCACGCGCAAGCACGCGCACGAAGCCGCCACCGCCGTCGTGGGCCATCGACAGTGCAAGGGCCGGGCGCACGAAGGCGTAGAGTATGTCCTCGAGTGCAAAATGTGGCCGTTTCAGCACGGCTGCCAGCGCCGCCAACCGCTCCTCGTTGAGGCTGTCCAGGCGACGCCGGAAGACCTCGTTAATGAGGTTTTCCTTGGAGCCGAAGTGGTAATTGACCGCGGCCAGGTTGACCTGGGCCGAGGCGGTGACCTGACGCAGCGAGGCGCCGGCGAAACCGTGGCGTGCGAACAGGGACTCGGCAGAATCCAGGATGCGCTGCTTGGTGGAGAAATGGGGGGCGTTCAAACCGGATTCCTTGGTCCCCGCGCCGGATTTGCGATTCCCGGCCGCACTGCATGGAACGATCGTTTGAATTCTAGTCGGACGGTCGAACGCCGGTCAAACCCGCCGGTCGGTTGGAGAGCCTACCACGCAGGGCGGAAGGGATTGCGCTGGAGCTCGCGCACGAGGTCGGCACGGTGCGTAGAATCCATGGAGGTTTTGTGACCTAAGCCCTCGGAATCCCGCGAAATAGATGTTAAGATTCCCACTCTTTACGGCCTCGTTTGCGGAGAAAAACCCATGGCGCTGGAGCGCACCTTGTCCATCATCAAGCCCGATGCCGTTGCGAAAAATGTCATCGGTGAAATTTACGCGCGCTTCGAAAAGGCCGGATTGAAAGTCGTCGCTGCGAAAATGAAACAGCTCTCGCGCGCCGAAGCCGAAGGCTTTTACGCCGTGCATCGCGAACGTCCGTTCTTCAAGCCGCTGGTCGACTTCATGATCTCCGGCCCGGTGATGATCCAGGCTCTCGAAGGTGAAGGCGCGATTCTCAAGAACCGCGATCTGATGGGCGCGACTGATCCGAAGAAAGCGGCGCCCGGAACGATCCGCGCCGACTTTGCGCAATCGATCGACGCGAACGCGGTGCACGGATCCGACGCACCTGAAACTGCAAATGTGGAAATTGCGTACTTTTTCTCCGGAACGGAATTGTGCGGTCGTTCTTGAGAACGCGGGACTCAACGAGCGGCCGTCGCCGGCCGCGCTACTCGAAACAGGGCGGTCGTGGAACAAGGTAACTCCAGGTTCAATCTGCTCGACTACGACCGCCAAGGGTTGCGCGATCTTTTCGTGCAGCTCGGCGAGAAGCCGTATCGCGCCGAGCAGGTGATGAAGTGGATCTACCACCGTCACGCCACCGAGTTCGCGCAGATGACGGATGTCGGCAAGACGTTGCGTGAGAAACTCGAAGCGGTCGCCGAGATCGTTCCGCCCAGGGCGCTGTTCGAGAAGCAGGCCGCGGACGCCACCTACAAGTGGCTGCTTGGCATGGATGGCGGCAACGCGGTGGAAACCGTGTTCATCCCCGAATCCAGCCGCGGCACGCTGTGCGTGTCCTCGCAGATCGGTTGCGGCCTGAATTGCACGTTTTGCTCGACCGGGACGCAGGGCTTCAACCGCAACCTGTCCGCCGCGGAAATCATCGGCCAGGTGTTCGTCGCGGCGAAGCATCTGGGCAATGTGCCGCACCAGCAGCGCAAGCTCACCAATGTGGTGATGATGGGCATGGGCGAGCCGTTGCTGAATTTCGACAACGTCGTACGCGCGATGAGCGTGATGCGCGACGACCTCGGCTTCGGCCTGGCCAACAAGCGCGTGACCTTGTCCACCGCCGGCCTCGTGCCGATGATCGACAAGCTCGGTGAAGTTGCGGACGTTTCGCTCGCTGTATCGTTGCACGCGCCGAACGACGAACTGCGCACGCAGATCGTGCCGCTCAACAAGAAATACCCGATCGCCGAACTGCTCGGCGCCTGCCAGCGCTTCGCCGCACGCCGCGCGCGCACCACGATCACGTTCGAGTACACCATGCTCAAGGGCGTGAACGACAAGCCCGAACACGCGCGCCAGCTCATCAAGCTGATGCGCCATGTGCCGAGCAAGGTGAACCTGATTCCGTTCAACACCTTTGCCGGCACACAGTACGAACGTTCCGACGAAGACACGATCCGCAGTTTCCAGAAAACCTTGCTCGACGCCGGCGTGCTGACCATGGTGCGGCGCACGCGCGGCGACGACATCGACGCTGCCTGCGGCCAGTTGAAGGGGCAGGTGCTTGATCGTACCCGGCGGCAGGCGGAATTCCGCCGCCGCATCGAAGAAGGAGCACGTGATGCGGCATGAGGTATCGCGCGGCATTTTGCTGGCGGCGTTTTGCGTCGCGCTGACAGCCTGTCAATCGACCGGCGGCGGCACGCGCGTCGGCGACAGCAAGTCCGAAAAACGCCAGGACGCGGCGCAGATCCGCGTTGAACTCGGCCAGCAATACATGCAGCAGGGAAAACTCGAACTGGCGCTCGACAATCTGCAGAAGGCACTCCAGTACGACAACAACTATGTCGATGCGCATACCGTCATCGCGGTCCTGTACGAGCGCATCGGCAATGTCGAGGAAGCCGGCAAGCACTACAAGCGTGCGGTCGAGCTGGCACCGAAATCCGGCGACACGAACAACAACTATGGCCAGTTCCTGTGTGCCGAGGGCCAATACGACGAGGCGCAAAAATACTACGCGCAGGCGATGCGCGATCCTTTTTACAAGACACCGGCCGTGCTCTATGCGAATGCCGGCATCTGCTTGGCCGACCATGGCGGCGGAGAGCGCATCGACGAGGCCATAACCGATTTCCGCCGCGCGCTGGAAGTCGACCCCAAGAACGCGCTGGCCTTGTATTACATGGCGAAGACGCTGTACGGAAAGGACGATTTCTTCCGTGCCCGCGCCTTCATCCAGCGTTTCGAGGCGCTCGGGCACCCCGATCCGGCCGCGCTGCTGCTGGCACGCAACATCGAAGTGAAACTTGGCCACGCGGATGCGGCGCGCGGTTACGCCGATCGCCTGCGCAAGGATTTCCCGGATTCGGACCAAACCCATTCGCTCGACGCCGTCGCGCCCAAATCGCCATAGCCCCATGAGCAAGCGCAGAAACAAGAACAAGTTCCGCTTCCATCCGCATGCGACTTCGCATGTCGAGGTAACGGAGCAGCAATCGCTGTTGCCGCTGGTCGATACCGACGCCAAGGTGTCCGATCCAACGCCCGTGAAGTTGGTCGCGGAGGAAATCATGCTGCCGGTTTGCACCGATTCCGATTCGTCGCCGGTTTCAGCCGAACCGGCTCCATCACCGCCGGCATGCCCATCCGCGCCGACGGTCGTGCTCGACGCATCGCTGGGGCAGCGCCTGCGCGCCGCGCGCGAGGCGAGGGGCTTGAGTTGCGACGCGGCTTCGCATGCGCTCAAGCTGCCAATCACGGTCGTGAAGGCACTGGAAGCCGAGCAATTCGAGCGCATCGGGCATGGCGTGTTCCTGCGCGGCTACCTGAGCAAGTACCTGCAATTGCTCGATTTGCCGCAGGTGCTGGCCGACCGCGTCGTGCAGGATCATGCCGAACTGCCGCCGTTGACCACGAATGGGACGATCTCGCATCCGCGTTATCTGTTCGAGCGCTATTCCGGTTCGGCCCTGTACTTGATCCTTACCGGCGTGATTGTCGTTCCTGCCGTGCTGCTGGCCCTGCGCGCGGGTTTCGACCAGAACCTGACACGCATCACGCCATTGGACGCGCCGCCGCCCGCCATCGCCGCGTTGGTTGCCGATCATGCCATCGCTGCGACGGCCGCGGACGCACCTGTTACCCAACCTTCCGTGCAACTGCCAGCCGCGCCAGCGCCGGCCAAACCGGAAGAAACCCCGCTCGTCGCATCGATGACGCCATTCCCGGCTGCAGCGGCGGAAAAAAAGTCTGTGTCCGTTTCCGCGCCGGCATCGAAGCCGGGCAACCGCATGCACCTGAGTTTGACCCAGGCCAGTTGGGTCGAAATCGTCGACGCCGCCGGTACGAAGATCGAATACGGATTGCTGCCGGCCGGCAGCGAACGCGACTACGCCAGCGATCAGGTGCTGGATATTCGTATCGGCAACGCCGACGGCGCATCGCTGACCATCGACGGCAAAGCGCTGGATCTGGCGACTTTCCGCCGTGCGAATGTCGCCCACCTGAAGCTCGTGGACGGTACGCCGAGTACGTTGCACGGCGGTTGAACGACTGCATGAACGGGCGAGTAACCGTCGCCTGCGCTCGCGCGACTTGCTAACGCGTATTGAACCCGCGCTGCTTGCGTTCCTGCTACCCTACGCACCCTCGCGCGTGGCGGTGCCGTGCACGATCGACGAATTCAATCCCATTTCCTGGATATCGCAATGGCTTTCGACGTATTGGACGAACACGAACAAGGCGAGTTGGTGCAGAAGTGGCTGCGCGAAAACGCGCTGTCCATCCTGATCGGGGTCGGCCTCGGTCTGGTGCTGATCTTCGGATGGCAGCAATGGCGCAGCCACCGCAATGCGCACCGCCTCGACGCCGCCACGCAGTACCAGGTATTCCGGGACGATCTGACGAAAAAAGACGTTGCCGGCGCGAAGGCCATCGCGGCCAAACTGCAGAGCGACTATGCGGATACGCCGTATGCCGTCCTCGCCGCGATGCTGCTTGCCAGCGACGATGCGGCGCGCGGCGATGACGCGGCCGCGAACAAGGCCTTGCGCGATGCCTACGAACATGCCGGCATTGGCGCGCTGAAAACGCTGGCTGGCCTGAACCTGGCGCGTTCCGAGATTGCGCAAAATAAGGCGCAGGATGCACTGAACCTGCTCGACAGCCTGCCTGAAGAGGGCTATGCCGCCCTGCGCGACGAACTACGTGGTGATGCGCTGTCCGCGCTCGGCCGCAGCGCGGATGCGCGCAGCGCGTACACGGATGCGCTGACCCACCTCGACGCGAACGCCGCCAACCGCACGTTTGTGCAGATGAAGCTTGACAACCTCGCCGGCGTGGAGAAAAAAGGCTCATGAAGCGCATTGCGATCCTCCTGGCGCTCGCCGTGGCAACGAGCGGTTGCGCCACCATCAAGGGCTGGTTCAACGACACCAAGAAGGAAAACATCCAGCCGCCCACGCCGCTGGTACAGTTCACGCCCGCGTTGAATGTACAAAAGCTGTGGGATACGCATCCCACCGGCGGCGCAGGGGTAAGCGGGGCGCATGTCGCGCCCGCGTATGCGGACGGCAAGTTGTATGTGGCGGGAGTCAACGGCGACGTCGCCGCGCTGGATGCCTCATCCGGGCGCACGCTCTGGAGCAAGCGTTTCGGCCAACGTCACGGTTTCATCCTGCATCTTGGCCAGCATTCGGTGCGCTGGGCTGGCGGCCCGGCGGTGGATGGCGGCCTGCTCGTGGTCGGCGGACTGGAAGGCGAAGTGCGCGCGCTGGACGCCGGCAGCGGCGCCGAGCGCTGGCTGGCGCAGGTTTCCTCCGAGGTCATTGCGGCACCGACGATCGCCGACGGCATCGTCGTTGTGCGCACCGACGACGGCCGGCTGTTCGGCCTGAACGCCTCCGACGGATCGCGTCGCTGGGTCTACGACCGTTCCGCGGTGCCGGTGCTGAGCCTGCGCGGCAATGCCGCGCCGGTCATCGCCAATGGCGTGGTTTATGCCGGCGAAGACAGCGGCAAACTTGTCGCGCTGCGCCTTGCTGACGGCAATGTCATGTGGGAGCAGACGCTTGCCACCGGCGAGGGACGTACCGACATCGCCCGCCTGCAGGACATCGATGGCGGCATCGCCGTGGCGGATGGCGTGGTTTACGCTGCCGGTTACCAGGGCATGACCGCGGCATTGATTGCCGAATCCGGCCGGCCGCTGTGGACGCATCCGCTGTCGAGCTACACCGGCGTTGCGCTTGCCGCCACGCAGATTTACGTCAACGATGCCGACTCCGAAGTGTGGGCGCTGGACCTGCGCACCGGCGCCTCGAACTGGAAGCAGGATGGGCTCAAATACCGGTGGCTCGGCGCATCCAGCGCGATCGGCGATGCCGTCGTGATGGGCGACATGGAAGGCTGGGTGCACTGGCTATCCGCGAGCGACGGCAAGTTCGTCGCACGCATGCGCCTGTCCAAGCACGCCATCTTGGCCGCGCCGCTGGTCGTCGGCGACACCGTCTATGTCGAGGACGTCGACGGCATGGTCGGCGCGTATCGCGTCGGCAAATAATCACGCGAAATCAGATATAGAAGAGATCGTCGCGGGAACCTTTGAATAACCGTCGCGAGCGAAGGCCCGATGTTAGATTGAATCGGGCGGGCTGCCGGAGCGCTGGAACCGGAGTTTACGTGCGAAGTAAATGAGGATTCCGAGCACCGCCAGACCGCAAGCTGCCGAGCGCAGCAGGTTAGTCAGAGGTTCCCGAACATGCTTCCTGTAGTTGCTCTCGTCGGCCGCCCCAACGTCGGCAAATCCACGCTCTTCAACGTGCTCACGCGCACGCGCGACGCGCTCGTGCACGACCTGCCCGGGCTGACGCGCGACCGCCAATATGGCGTGTGCCGATTGGGCGTGCGCGAGTTCGTGGTCGTCGATACCGGCGGACTGACCGGCGATAAAGAAGGCATCGGTGCACTGACCGCGCGCCAGGCGCAGTTCGCCGTGGCCGAGGCCGATCGCATCGTGTTCGTGGTCGATGCGCGCGAAGGCTTGCTGCCTGCGGACCGCAACATCCTCGATACACCTGCGCCGCAGCGGCAAGCCGGTGCTGCTCGCCGTCAACAAGACCGACGGCCTCGACGAGAATGCCGCGCTCGCCGAATTTTCCACACTCGGATTGCCGTCGCCGTTGGCGCTCTCGTCTGCGCACGGGCGGGGCGTGCCGGCGCTGGTCGATGCCGTGCTGGCGGGCTTGCCGCAGGCCGATCCCGATGCACTGGCTGCGGAGAGCGCCAATGACGGCGTGCGCGTGGCCATCGTCGGCCGCCCGAACGTGGGCAAGTCCACTCTCGTCAACCGCCTGCTCGGCGAGGAGCGCGTGGTCGTGTCCGATGTGGCCGGCACCACGCGCGACGCGATCCGTGTTCGGCTCGAACGCGACGGCAAGCGTTACACCCTGATCGACACGGCCGGCGTGCGCCGCCGTGCGCGCGTCGAGGAAGCGGTGGAGAAATTCAGCGTCATCAAGACCCTGCAATCCATCGCCGCGGCGAACGTCGCCGTGGTGCTGCTGGATGCGCGCGAAGGCGTTTCCGAGCAGGATGCAACCTTGATCGGACATGTGCTCGAAGAGGGCCGCGCGCTGGTTATCGCGGTCAACAAATGGGATGGACTTTCCACCTACGAACGCGAGCAATGCCGCGTCTCGCTCGGGCGCAAGCTCGATTTCGTCGGCTACGCGCGCGTGGTGACGATTTCCGCCCTGCACGGCAGCGGCATCGCCGAACTGATGAAGGCGATCGACCGCGCACATGCGTCGGCGACGCGCGAATTCGGACACCGCCGAACTCACGCGTGCGCTGGAAAAGGCTTACGAAAGTTACCAGCCGCCGATGGTGCGCGGGCATGCGCCGAAACTGCGCTTCGCCCATCCGGGCGGTACCAATCCGCCGGGCATCATCATCCACGGCAGCCGCACCCGGCATGTCGCCGAAGGCTACCGGCGCTACCTCGAGAATTTCTTCCGCAAGCGCTTCCGCCTCGAAGGCACGCCGATGCGCATCGAATTCCGCGAAAGCGAAAATCCTTTTGCCGGGCGCAAGAACGAGTTGACCGACGGCCAGAAACGCAAGCGCCAGCGCATGATTCGCAAAGCGAAAAAACGCTGAGTCGTGTCCGCGCTCGATCCAGCGGCCATCACTGCGGCCATTCTCGCCGGCGGGGAAGGGCGCCGGGTCGGCGGCGAAGACAAGGGCTTGTTGTCGCTGTCCGGGCGTCCGCTGATCACGCACGTGATCGCCGCGCTGCGCGGTCAGGCCGGTTCCATCGTGATTTGCGCCAACCGCAACGCCGAACTTTACGCCGAATTTGCGTCGGTGATCGCCGATGGCGAGGATCGCTTTCGCGGCCCTCTCGCCGGCATCGCCGCCACGCTTCGCGTGTGCAAGAGTGAGTGGCTGTTGACGGTTCCGGTGGATTGCCCACAGCCGCCGCGCGATCTTGCCGTGCGCTTGCACGACGCCGCCTTGGCGGAAAATCGCGACATCGCCGCGGTATTCGACGGTACGCGCGTGCAGCCGTTGTTCGCCCTGTACCGCCGCACCTTGGCTGCCAATGCCGAGGATGCGTTGAAGAAGGATATGCCGGTGATCCGCTGGCAGCAGGACCTGCATCGGACTCTCGCCGATTTTTCGACACAGCCGCAGGAATTCGGCAATCTCAACACCCCGGAAGAATTTCGGCAGTGGGAGCAGGGCGCACATGTCTGAAGAAGACGATATTTTCCCGACTGGACTGAGCGTCGAGGAGGCGCGTGCGCTTGTCGTGGCGATTTCACAGGCGCGCAAGTTGCCCGCGGAAACCGTCCCGCTGTTGGTCGCGACTGGCCGGATTCTGGCAAGCGATGCGGTTGCGCCGAGCGACGTGCCCGGCTTTGCGAATTCCGCGATGGATGGGTTCGCGCTGCGCGCTGCCGACTTGCCGGCATCAGGCGAAAAACGCTTGCGCCTGATCGGCGAGGTTTTTGCCGGCGGCCGCGCGGCCCCGGGAATCGAGGCGGATGCCTGCGTGCGCATCACGACTGGTGCGCCGTTGCCGAAACACGCCGACACCGTGGTGATGAAGGAGAACACGCGTCTCGACGGCGATCATGTCGTGGTCATGGCTGGCACTGTGCCGACGGCGAATGTGCGTCCGGCTGGCGAGGATTACCGCAGCGGCGATATCGCACTCAAACGCGGGTGCCGGCTCGGCCCGGCGCAACGCGGCGTGCTGGCATCCCTCGGCATGACGGATGTTTCAGTGCTGCGCCGCCCGCGCGCAGTGCTGCTGACGACCGGCGACGAACTCGTGGCGCCTGGCGAGCGGCTCGGCTTCGGCCAGATTCACGACAGCAATCGCTACAGCCTCGGCGGTCTGCTGGAGAGTTTCGGTGTGGAGCTCGTCCGCCACGAGCGCGTGCGCGATGATCCGCCGGCGCTGCGCGATGCGCTGCAACGTGCCGCCGCCGATGCCGACCTCATCGTCAGCAGCGGCGGCGTGTCGGCGGGCGAGGCGGATTTCCTGCCACGCCTCGTCGGTGAAATCGGCAAGGTGCATTTCTGGAAGGTGCGCATCAAACCCGGCATGCCATTCCTGTTCGGGCAGATCGACCTGGCATTTCTGTTCGCACTGCCGGGTAATCCGGTATCCGGTTTCGCTACTTGCTTGACCCTGCTCAAGCCGGCCCTGGATGCGATGGCCGGTGTTGCGCCGACCGGCGATGCGTTGCGTGCAAGGTTGCGTACCGGCATCGACAAGCGCCATGCGCGCGCCGAGTTCCAGCGCGCGCGCCTGCAATGCGACGAGAATGCCGTGTTGTGGGCAACACCGCACGCGAAGCAGGGTTCCGGCATGCCAGCGCAGTGTTGCCGACGCCGACGCGCTGATCCTTTTGCCGGAAGGCGAGCATGTTTTCGCGGTTAGCGACATCGTGGAAGCAATGCCGCTGCCGGGCTGGCCCAGGTGAGCGCGTATAATTCGCGCATGGCGAACAACGGCATCGAACGCATCGCGCCGGTGGAAGCGCTGCAGCGTCAGCGTGGCGGCGCTGTCCTGATCGACGTACGCGAGGACGACGAGCGCGCCGCTGGCAAACCCGCGGGTGCGATCGGCGTGCCGCTCGGTGAAATCCTTGACCGCATCGCTGGCATCGCACCCCAATTCCACACACCACTGCTACTCAGTTGCGCGCACGGCCAGCGTTCGCTGCATGCGGCAATGGCATTGCATGGCCTGGGTTACACGCGACTTGCTTCGGTCGAAGGCGGCTTCGTGCGCTGGGCTGCGGAGGGTCTGCCGGTGGATCGTGGCGCCTTCGATGCCGACGCGGCGGAGCGTTATTCGCGCCATCTGCTGTTGCCCGAGGTCGGAGCCGCGGGCCAGCAGCGCCTGCTGGAATCGCGCGTCGCCCTGATCGGCGCGGGTGGCCTCGGGTCGCCTGCCGGGTTGTATCTGGCCGCAGCCGGTGTCGGCACGCTGACGTTGATCGACAACGACGTCGTCGAGAAATCCAATTTGCAGCGCCAGGTGCTGCACACCGATGCGCGCGTGGGCCTGCCGAAGACGGAATCCGCCCGCGTCGCATTGAATGCGCTCAATCCGGGCGTGCGCATCGAAACCGTCTCGCAGCGCTTGCGCGCGGAGAACGTCGAAGATTTGATCCGCGATCACGACGTGGTGATCGACGGCGCCGACAATTTCCCGACCCGTTACCTGCTTGATGCCGCCTGCCGGCGCCTGCGCATTCCGCTCGTCTACGGCGCCGTGCATCGCTTCACCGGACAGGTCAGCGTGTTCGACGCGCGCCGCGAGGATTCGCCCTGCTACCGCTGCCTGTTTCCCGAACCGCCCGCAGCGGCGGACGCGCCGAACTGCGCCGAGGCCGGCGTGCTGGGCGTGTTGCCCGGCATCATCGGGCTGCTGCAGACGAACGAGGCAATCAAGCTCCTTCTCGGCATCGGCCAGCCGCTCATCGGCCGATTGCTCTGCTACGATGCGCTCGCCGGCACGTTCCGCGAGCTGCGCCTGCAGCGCGACCCGCAATGCCCCGGCTGCGGCGCAAACGCGAAGTTCAGCGGCTACCAGGACATCGAACAGGTGTGTTCGGCGCACTGATCCTGCTATTTCTTCGGGTGCTTGGTCTCGGCCAGCGCCAACGCGAAAAGTTGTTCCTGTGTCGCTTCCTTGCCGTGTTTGGCTTTCCAGTCCGCATAGGGTTCGCCATAGATGCGCTCGCGCGCGGCGTCCTTGTCGATTTGCATGCCGCGTTCGGCAGCGGCTTCGCGATACCAGTCGGCGAGGCAATTGCGGCAGAACCCGGCCAGGATCATCAGGTCGATGTTCTGCACGTCGTTGCGCTCGAAGTTGAGGTGTTGCAGCAGGCGGCGGAATGCTGCGGCCTCGATTTCGACAGTGTCATTCACGCTCATGATCAGCTCCCTGGTGGTGCCGATGGGTCATTGTAGCGCTGCCGGAGTTTGTGCGATGCGCCCGGGACGGTAGAATGCAGCGCCCGCCCAGCGCAGAATTATTCGATGGCCGCCCGGATCCTCGATGGCAAACGCATTGCCGACGAATTGCTCGACAACCTGCACGCGCGTGTGGTCCAACGCGTGGCGCAGGGCAGGGCGGCGCCGGGGCTGGCCGTTGTGTTGGTCGGAGATGATGCTGCTTCCGCTGTATACGTTCGCAACAAGCGCCGTGCCTGCAAGCACGTCGGTTTCCGCTCGCGCGATTACGACCTGCCGGCATCGACGACACAGGCCGAACTCGCCGCGCTGATCGACAAACTCAACGCCGATTCGCAGATCCACGGCATCCTCGTGCAGTTGCCGTTGCCGGCGCACATCGATGCGAACGTGCTGATCAATCGCATCGACCCGCGCAAGGACGTCGATGGCTTCCATCCCGAGAATATCGGTCGGCTCGCCCTGCGCCAGCGCGGGATTGAGGCCATGTACGTCCAAGGGCGTGATGACCTTGCTCGCGCACACCGATCGCCCGGTGCGTGGGCAAACCGCCGTGGTCGTGGGCGTGTCGAATCATGTCGGTCGACCGCTGGCGTTCGAACTGCTGCTCGCCGGCTGCACGACCATCTGTTGCCACAAGTTCAGCAAGGACCTTGCGCGGCAAGTCAGCGATGGTGATCTCGTCATCGTCGCAGCCGGCAAGCCCGGTTTGGTCCATGGCAAATGGATCAAACCCGGCGCCGTGGTGATCGATGTCGGCATCAATCGTTTGGCGGACGGCTCGCTCGCCGGCGACGTGGAATTTGCGCCGGCAGCCGAGCGTGCTTCGTGGATCACGCCGGTGCCCGGCGGGGTGGGGCCGATGACAGTGGCGACGTTGATGGAAAATACCCTGGAAGCGGCCGAACTTTCCTGAATCGCAGCGCAATCGCGCCGAGCATTTCACTGCGATTTCCGGGCAACTTGGGCTATCCTTCGCGCCCCATGATTGCGAAACTCATCGCCAATGCGCAAAGCGTCTGCGTTTCACCATGCTGCTTGGCGCCGTGCTGCTCGCTGCCTGCGGCAGCATCATGCGCAAGGCTGACCGACCAGTTCGCGGACAATCTGACCACCGCGATCCTCAACGAGGACGATCCCGGCACGGTGCGCGACGGCGTGCCGGCGTATCTGCTGCTGATCGATGGCATGATCCAGGGCGATCCGAATAACTCCGGGGCATTGCTGGCAGGCGCGAAACTCTACGGTGCCTATGCTGGCGGATTCGTCAGCGATCCGGCGCGCGCGCAGCGGCTGGCCGATCGAGCCTACGACTATGCGCGCCGCGCGCTATGCCTGCGCGAGAAGGATCTGTGCGAGGCGCTGGACAAACCCTACGACGCCTACATCGCCGAGCTGAACAAGAGCGATCGCGGCGACGTGCCCGTGGTGTACGGATTCGCCGCGGCCTGGGCCGGCAAGATCCAGGTCAACAGCGGCGACTGGAACGCGATCGCCGATCTGCCCAAGTTGCAATACACGCTGGAACGCTGCACGTCGCTGGACCCGCATTACGACAACGGCGGCGCGTACCTGTACCTGGGTGTGATCAATTCGATTCGCCCCGCGTCGCTCGGCGGCAAACCCGAACAGGGCAAGGCCTATTTCGAGAAGGCGCTGGAATTGTCCGGCGGCAAGAACCAGATGGTGCGCGTGCTGTATGCGCAGTTCTACGCACGCCTGGTCTTCGACAAGGACTTGCACGACAAGCTGCTGAACGAGGTCCTCGCTGCCGATCCGCACGCGCCGGGACTGACCCTCATCAACACGCTGGCGAAGGAGAAGGCGAAAGCTTTGCTCGAATCCGGCAAGGATTATTTCTGATTTCGGAACTGCACAAATGAACAAATACACATTGCTCGCCGCGTTGCTGTTCGTGGGTTCCGCTCAGGCCGCCACGACCATAAAGATCGCCACCGTCGCGCCCGACGGCACCGCGTGGATGCGCGAGATGCGCGCCGGCGCCGAGGCGGTGAAAAAGGACACAGACGGCCGCGTCGAGATCAAGTATTACCCGGGTGGCGTGATGGGCGACGAGCCGACGGTAATGCGCAAGGTCCGCATCGGCCAGTTGCAGGGCGGCGCGTTCACCGGCGGCGAACTGTCGCAGGTGGACAAGGATGCACAGGTCTACAGCCTGCCGTTCCTGTTCAAGACGCAGGATGAAGTCGACAAGGTGCGCGCACAACTCGATCCACAGCTCAAGGCGAGTTTTGCCAAGGCCGGGTTCGATGTCGCCGGCATCAGCGGCGGCGGTTTCGCCTACCTGATGAGCGTAAAGGACATCAAGAACAAGGATGACCTGAAAGCCGCCAAGGTCTGGGTGCCGCAGGGCGACCGCGTCGCCGAGGCCGGCTTCAAGGCCGGTGGCGTCACGCCCATCTCGCTGCCGCTGGCCGACGTCTACACCAGCCTGCAGACCGGGCTCATCGACACCGTAGCCAACACGCCAGCCGGCGCCATCGCATTCCAATGGCACACGAAAGTGCGGCACATGGTCGACCTGCCGATCACCTACGTCGTCGGCCTGCTCGCGATCGACAAGAAAGTTTTCGATGCGCTGACTCCTGCTGACCAGAAAACCGTGAACGACGATCTGGGCGCCGCGTTCGCGCGCTTGGAAAAGATCAATCGCGATGACAACGCGCAGGCCAAGCTCGCGCTGCAGAAGCAGGGAGTGGAAATCTTCACGCCGAATGCCGCCGAGACGGCCTCGTGGGACGCTGTCGGTGTCGCGGCGCGCAAGCAGCTGCTTGCCGATGGGGAAATCACCCCGGAAATGGCGGCAGCGCTGGACAAGGCGCTGGCGGCGGCAAGGGGGCGAGCCGGGAATTGACGCGATGCGTTGAAGCGCATCGCGTCCCGGAGAGCGACCCGCCACGGAGGGCGTGGTCTGGCAATAGCACCACGGATGGTTACCGGGAGCAAAGCTTCTTGTCACGTTTCTTGATCGTTCTCAAGCGCATCGAAGACTGGCTGCTCGCCATTCTGGTATCTGATTCTGGTCGTGCTCGCGGGCGGCCAGATCGTCCTGCGCGATTTCTTCCACACCGGAATTTCCTGGGCCGATCCGCTGATGCGTCAACTCGTGCTATGGACGGGCATGCTTGGCGCACTCGCCGCCGTGCGCGACGAGAAGCACATCGCGCTGGACGTACTGCAACGCTTTCTCTCGCCGCTCGTACAGAAGGTCGCGCGAATCCTCACGTTCGGATTCGCCGCCGCCATCTGCGCGGCGCTGGCCTGGTACAGCTATGTGATGTTGAACGTGGATTACGCCAGCGCCACACCGTCGAGCGCGTTTGCGTCGCTGCCGGCGTGGATTCCCGAGATCATTCTGCCGATGGTGTTTGGCCTCATGGCCTTGCGTTTTGTCCTGCGCGCTTTCCTGCCACCGGCACACACACCGCCGTTGCTGCATCCCATCGAGCCGACGCCATGATCTGGCTGATCGTTGGCGCGCTCGTGGTGTTGGCGGCGCTCGGTGCGCCGCTGTTTGCGATCATCGCGGCGATCGCGCTGTTCGGATTTCACGCCGCCGGCGAACCCGGCGCCGCGGTCGCGATCGAGTTCTATCGCCTCGCCGACATGCCGGCGCTGATCGCGATTCCGCTCTTCACGCTGGCGGGATACCTGCTGGCGGAAAGCCAGGCGCCGCGGCGTCTGGTGCGCCTGACCAACGCGCTGTTCGGCTGGCTGCCGGGCGGCCTCGCCATCGTGTCGGTCTGCGCCTGCACGCTGTTCACCGCATTCACCGGTGCGACCGGCGTAACCCTGATTGCGCTCGGCGCCGTGCTGTATCCAGCGTTGCGCCAGGCGCATTACGAGGAGCGCTTTTCGCTGGGCCTGCTGACTGCTGCCGGCAGCCTCGGCCTTTTGCTGGTGCCCTCCATGCCGCTGATCCTGTATGGCGTGGTCGCGCAGCAATTCCACACCACGCCGCCGGTCAGCATCGACGCGCTGTTCAAGGCGGGCCTGTTGCCGTGCCTGCTCATGGTCGTGATGCTGTCGATCTACAGTGCGTGGAAGGCGCGCGACCTGCCGCGCCCGCCGCCATCGAGCGCACGCGAAGTCTGGGCCGCGCTCAAGGATGCGGCCTGGGAATTGCCGCTTCCGTTCGTCATCCTGATCGGCATCTACACCGGCAAGCTGGCCGCATCCGAAGCCGCCGCGGCAACGGCGTTGTACGTGCTGGTCGTGACGGTGCTGATCCGGCGCGAAATCAGGTTCGGTGAATTGCCGCGCGTGATCCGCGAAGCCATGCTTCTGGTGGGCGCCATCCTCATTGTGCTCGGCTTTTCGCTGGCGCTGACGAACTGGCTGATCGACGGCGATGTGCCGGAGAAATTGTTCGCGGCCCTGCAAGCGGGGATTTCCGGCAAGTTCGCCTTCCTGCTGCTGCTGAATGCCTTCCTGCTCGTGTTTGGCATGCTGCTGGAAGGATTCCCGGCGATCATCATCCTCGTTCCCCTGATCCTGCCGGTCGCGACGCACTACGGCATCGATCCGGTGCACCTGGGCATCATCTTCCTTGCCAACCTGCAGATCGGCATCTTCCTGCCGCCGGTCGGCATGAACATCTTCATCGCCAGCGCGCGCTTCAACCAGCCTGCCACGCGCATCGTGCGCGCGAGCCTGCCGTTCTACGCGATCATGCTGCTTGCGACGCTGATCATCACCTACTGGCCGGACCTGTCCTTGTGGCTGGCGCGCTAAAACCGACCCTGGGGTTCGGATGAGTGGCGGGAGATGCGCAGAGTCTGTAAAATAGGGCATGCGCATACTTACCGACGCTCTCACTTTCGACGACGTCTCGCTCGTCCCCGCGTACTCCAACGTACTGCCACGCGACGTCAGCCTTGCCACCCAGCTCACACGCAGCATCCGCCTGAACATCCCGGTCGTTTCCGCCGCGATGGACACGGTGACCGAGGCGCGCCTGGCCATCACCATGGCGCAGTCCGGCGGCATCGGCATCATCCACAAGAACATGCCGATCGAACAGCAGGCCGCCGAGGTGCGCCTGGTCAAGAAGTTCGAGGCCGGCGTCATCCGCGATCCGATCACGGTCGGCCCGGACACCTCGATCGGCGAAGTGATGCAGCTCGTGCGCGCACACGACATCTCCGGCGTGCCGGTGGTCGACGGCGAGAACCTGGTCGGCATCGTCACCAGCCGCGACCTGCGCTTCGAAACCAAACCCGAAGATCCGGTTCGCCACATCATGACGCGCAAGGACAAGCTCGTCACGGTGAAGGAGGGCGCGAGCGAAGACGAAGTCTTGCGTCTGCTGCACAAGAACCGCATCGAGAAGGTACTGGTGGTCAACGACGCCTTCCAGTTGCGCGGCCTGATCACGGTCAAGGACATCCAGAAGGCTCGCGATAATCCGAACTCGGCCAAGGACAGTCATGAACGCCTGCGCGTGGGCGCGGCGGTCGGCGTCGGCGGCGATACCGAGCAACGCGTTGCGGCGCTGGTCGAGGCGGGCGTGGACGTGCTCGTGGTCGACACCGCGCACGGCCACTCGCAGGGCGTCATCGATCGCGTGCGCTGGGTGCGCAAGCACTATCCGAAGATGTCTCTAATCAGCGGCAATATCGTGACTGGAGACGCAGCCAAGGCACTGATCGATGCCGGTGCCGATGCCGTGAAAGTTGGCGTAGGCCCGGGTTCAATTTGCACCACGCGCGTCGTTGCCGGTGTCGGCGTGCCGCAGATCACCGCGGTGAGCCTGGTGGCCGAAGCGATCAAAGGCAGCGCTTGCCTGATTGCGGATGGAGGCATCCGCTATTCCGGCGACATCGCAAAGGCGCTGGCCGCCGGCGCTGACTGCGTGATGATCGGCGGCATGTTCGCCGGCACGGAGGAAGCCCCCGGCGAAGTCGAGTTGTACCAGGGCCGCTCGTACAAGAGCTATCGCGGCATGGGCTCGCTCGGCGCGATGCAGAAGGGCTCGAAGGATCGCTACTTCCAGGACGAGGCCGATGCCGACAAGCTCGTGCCCGAAGGCATCGAAGGTCGCGTTCCCTACCGCGGCCCCCTGCGCAACATCCTGCACCAGCTCTCCGGTGGACTGCGCGCGGCGATGGGTTACGTCGGCTGCGCGACCGTCGACGACATGCACAGCAAACCGCAATTCGTGCGGGTCACCAGCGCCGGCATGCGCGAGTCGCACGTGCACGACGTGGCGATAACCAAGGAAGCGCCGAACTACCGGTTCGATTGATGCAAAACATCCATCGCGACAAGATCCTCATCCTCGATTTCGGCGCGCAGTACACGCAACTGATCGCACGCCGCATTCGCGAAATCGGTGTTTACTGCGAAATCTGGGCCTGGGATCACGACCCGGCCGAGATCGCGAAATTCGCGCCCAAGGGCATCATTCTTTCTGGCGGCCCCGAATCGACCATCGAGGCGAACGCGCCGCGCGCGCCGCAGTCCGTTTTCGATGCCGGCGTGCCGCTGCTCGGCATCTGCTACGGCATGCAGACCATGGCCGCGCAGCTGGGCGGCCGGACCGAAGCAGGGCACACGCGCGAGTTCGGGCATGCGCAATTGTCCGTCACTGCGGCCTGTGGATTGTGGGAAGGTTTCGCCAAGGCGGGCAGTGCCGTCGATGTGTGGATGTCTCACGGCGATCGCGTTACCGCCGTGCCGAAAGGTTTCGCGGTGACCGCCACCACGCATGACCTGCCGATCGCGGCGATGGCCGACGACGCGCTCCGCTGGTACGGCGTGCAGTTCCATCCCGAAGTCACGCACACGCAGCGCGGTGCCGAACTGTTGCGTCGGTTCGTCGTCGGCCTGTGTGGCTGCGAGACCCTGTGGACGGCAGCGAACATCATCGAAGACGCGGTCGATCGCATCCGCACGCAAGTCGGTTCGGATCGCGTGCTGCTGGGCTTGTCGGGCGGCGTGGATTCTTCCGTCGTCGCCGCGCTGCTCAAGCGCGCGATCGGCGATCAGCTGACCTGCGTATTCGTCGATACCGGCCTTCTGCGCTGGCGCGAAGGGGACCAGGTCATGGCGACGATGCACGAACACATGGGCGTCGACGTGATCCGCGTCGACGCCGGTGCGCGCTATTTCGCCGCGCTCTCCGGCGCCGCCGATCCGGAAGCCAAGCGCAAGACCATCGGCAAGCTCTTCATCGAGATATTCGACGAGGAGTCCGCCAAGCTCGAGGGCATTCGCTGGCTGGCGCAGGGCACCATCTATCCGGACGTGATCGAATCGGCCGGCAGCAAGACCGGCAAGGCGCACGTGATCAAGTCGCACCACAATGTCGGCGGACTTCCGGAAGGCATGCGCTTCGAACTGATCGAGCCGCTGCGCGAACTGTTCAAGGACGAGGTGCGCCGCATCGGCGTGGAACTCGGCCTGCCGCGCGAAATGGTGTACAGGCATCCGTTCCCGGGTCCGGGCCTCGGCGTGCGTGTGCTCGGCGAAGTCAGACCCGAATACGTCGAGCTGCTGCAACGCGCCGACGACATTTTCATAGCCGAACTGCGCGCCGCGGATCTCTACGACAAGGTCAGCCAAGCCTTTGCCGTGTTCCTGCCGGTCAAGTCCGTTGGCGTGGTCGGCGATGCGCGCGCCTATGAATGGGTCATCGCGCTGCGCGCGGTCGAAACCGTCGATTTCATGACTGCGCACTGGGCGCATCTGCCTTACGATTTCCTTGGCAAGGTATCCAACCGCATCATCAACGAGCTGCGCGGCATCTCCCGCGTGGTCTACGATATAAGCGGGAAGCCGCCAGCCACGATCGAGTGGGAATGACGTGAGCGAAGTGCGCTTCAGCGCCGCCGACGAGCGCTTCATGCGCCGCGCTCTGGAATTGGCGCAACATGCCGCCGACGCGCACGCCGAAGTCCCGGTCGGCGCGGTGCTGGTACTCGACGGCGAAATCGTCGGCGCGGGCTGGAACCACAGTATCGGCGGCAACGATCCGACCGCCCATGCGGAGATCCTCGCGTTGCGCGATGCGGGGCAGCGGCTCGGAAACTACCGTTTTCCCGGCGCTACGCTGTACGCGACGTTGGAGCCTTGCGTAATGTGCGCGGGCGCCATCGTGCATGCCCGCCTTGCGCGTGTGGTGTACGCGGCAAACGATCCGAAGACGGGCGCCGCCGGCAGCGTCTTCGATACGTTGCTTTCAGATAGGCACAACCACAAGGTTAATGTGCAGGGCGGGTTACTTGCTGAGGATGCTGGGAGTTTGCTGCGAGGATTCTTTGCCAGCCGGCGGTGATTCCAAGCGTTTCCAGCGATCGCTTGTATTTTACATAATATACAAAGGCGTCATGTTAGCATAATTGAGCAGCAGACAATTGTCGGCGCGCCATCTAAAGCTGGCCGCAGTAATCTTGTGATTTCCCGCGCACTAAATCTGTGAGTTTCGGTTTCCGGACCCACTTCCCGGTTTACTCAGAAGATTACTAGGCAGGTACCTGAGCACCGTTTCCGCGGCTCATGCGAAATCGCCCAAGTCAATCCGTGTGAGTTCGTCGAGCACCAGCTTTGCGCCGGCGTCGGAGGTAAGTAATTTTCGCGGTTGGTTGCCCAATGCGGCTTCGTGTACCTGACCGTGGTCCTGGATTGGCACAGCCGCAGGATCCTGGCCTGGCGCCTGTCCAACTCGCTCGAATCCAGCTTCTGTATCGAGGCTGTCGAGGAAGCCATCGCCAAGTTCGGCACGCCGGCGATATTCAACACGGACCAAGGATGCCAGTTCACCAGTGCCGCCTTCACCGATCTGCTCAAGCAGCACGCCATCGCGATCAGCATGGACGGCAAAGGCTGTTGGCGCGACAACGTGTTCGTCGAACGCCTGTGGCGCACCATCAAATACGAGGAGGTCTACCTGCGTGCCTACGAGTCCGTCTCGCAGGCACGTGACTCGCTCCGCAAATACATCGATGTCTACAATGCCAAGCGACCGCACAGTTCGCTTGCACGCCGCACCCCGGATGAGGTGTACTTCAACCAGCAGCCACTACCCATGGCTGCGTAACCCACTGCAGAAATTCCATCTAACGAACCTGGGAAAACTGTTCAAACGAGTGGGGCCACCTCTTTTCCGGCGTGCAGGCGAAGCACGAAGCGTTCCTGCTCTGCGCCGTCAAGTTGGCAATCATCGAAAATCCACGGTTTCCTATCGGCCGCCGCCAAGGTGAACTACGAGCATCGAATGGCGGCGTCAGGCATGTCTGCCTGCCGGGCTGTCAGCGCCAGCGGCGATCAATCGTGAACTCTGCGCGGCAGCCTTGCGTCACCCACACACCGGCGCGGTTTGAGCCCCAGTTTTCACCTTCGACGCAACGCGTCTGCGAGAGCTGACGTTCAAGCGTTGCGTGGCCAGCGGCACCCAAGTCGACCTGACAGAAATGGCTCTGTCCATCCTGGCTCTCGCACGCGACCGAGAAGCGGTGATTCCAGCCCGGATCAGGCTGCCAGGCGCCTGCTTCGTCACGTCCATGTTGGTCGCGTCCGTCGTCATGACGGTCACGACCGTAACCGCGATCATCGGCCGAGACGAAGCGGCCAGAACAACCGCGTTCTACCCACAAGCCACGCCGATCGATCCCCCAGTTTTGCCCACGCACGCATTGCGTGTCCGAAAGCTGACGCTCCAGTCGGGCGTCGTGCCAAGGCACGCTGCAACGCTCGTGCTTAAAGCCTTGGCTGCTGCATTCGACCGCGCCATCGCCGTCATGTCGTCGATCTTGCGCCTTGACGCCCGCAGATGTGGCAAGACTTGTCGCCGCAAAAATAAGTCCAATTCCCACAACTTTATTGCGCATGATGTTTCTCCTATCTTTGCCCAGCGCAGTAGATACACCGGATGTGCGTGCGCTTCCGTACGTCAACGCACACAGCTTTCCCAGGAATGCGTAGCTGACGCTTAGCTACGACCGACAATTGTCGGCCCCTAGCCCACAGTGGCGAGCGTCGGGTATCAGGTAGGCAATCAGCTTAGCGGGCAGCTTCAGATGGCCTGCGGTAGATTCCAGTTCATCACGGCAGGGGCAGCTCTAGCTCAGCGTACGACTCGCCAATCAATCATGCTTGCCCCATCGACTAGCTCGTTCTCGCAGCAATACTTCGTAGGCTTCGTTACGCCTCAGCCGCATAGCAGAACGATCCGACTGGTTTCGTCTGGTTTCGGAGCGGAACTCGGCTAAGGGTCATCATCCACGGCCCTAGAGTTTCTGATGCCGCAATGCGGACGCTGGTCACAGGCAACTCAGGGTCGTGTTGCGACCGATGCTGCCAGTGCGTGCAAATCGGCCATCTTCTGTCTCTCGGCGGCTAGGCGATGACGCTAATGGCCGAAGCCCCTACTCTCGCACGTTTCAGCAAGCCGACCCCGTGCAGCAGAAATGTGTGCGTCACCGCAGCCGCACCGCATAGATCGATGTGTCCCGCGCTTGCGATTCATAGATCTGCACGCGCTCCCGAGCGGTGTTGGTTACTCCGTTGCCGAGCAAGAGACGTGTAATCAGACACTTACGAAAGGGTCACATCGCCGCGGGAGACAAGTGAATGTGTGAGTTCGGGCATATTGCCGCGTCGAGATGTGCGGTGAATCGTGCAGGCGACTCGGAAACAGGTATGAATCTGAGCGCAGGGCGGCGTGCGCCATCCAAGTCTGTATCGCAGTACGCGTCTGCTCCGTGATCTCGAATTGCACAGGCCGCTGGGTTTTCTGCTGTAGCACAATCGCCCTTCGCGCCACGCAGTCTCCGTGCGCGACATCTCGGACGCGAAGTTTGACGAGATCGCAGGCGCGCAACTTGCTGTCAATGGCCAGATTGAACAGTGCCAGATCTCGGCTGGCGCCGCGCAGTTACAGGCGAATTCGGATCGCCCAAATGTCGCGAAGCCGCAAGGGTGCCTTTTGCCCGACGAGCTTGCCCTTGTTCCACGCCTCGCGATGGCCTTTGGATTGAACGAGATTTTCCATGACGCACTCCTCTTGTGAAGGAGCTCGTCAGCATGCGCCGATTCCGATGAGGCGGTGTTCGACCCAAAGGTGACGTTCGCAAGCGACCACTTTCCAGACGTTTTAATTGAGACCCATTCTGGAATGCGAAGCGCGGCGACCATCTTCTGGTGAATCGCCCGCGGTAGTTCGATGCGCGGTACCATGAGCTCGCGCGAAATCTGTGTCATGCAAAAGCCTTCGATTGTGGCAGCGTTCGGCATGTTGGCGGCGATCAAGTCACCAGTAGCAACCGTACCGACAAAGGAGGACCGGCAATGAATAGCAGACCATCAAATCCAGCCGCCGCCGAAGTTGGCGATTGCGTGACGTGGTCCAGGACACGAGACGTTATCCGTGTTCTGGGTGACGTCCTTTCCAGATCAACCGATTCTCACCCTCGGGATCAACGATAGGAATCGATCCATCATTCATCGGCAAATTAGCGCAATCGCGTGATCACCAGGTGGGCCGATACCGGATTGGTTCCACCGGCCAGAGGCGTGATCGTCAACGCGGTGGATTCCGATCCGGGGTTACGTACCGTGAGTACGGAATTTGCCGTGGTCGTCTGAACCAGCGCCATGCCCACGATTTGATTCGTGCCGGTCGCCCTGCCAACCACGGTATAGGGAAGTTCCAATCCATTGAGGGTAAGGACCAGTTGGCTGGCCTCGGTCACGCTGACCTGAAACATGATCTGGTAGGTGCCGACGGCAGCCAGGCTAAATGCATTGGGGCCAGTCCGCGCAATTTGCCCGGACCCGGAATTGGGCCCATCCTGTGGAAACTGGACATCGGTACCAACGGCAACCGTCGCTGCATTGTCCGGAGGCATCAAGGCGTAGAAATCCGCAAAATCGAGCACTCCGCCTGCCGCGCCCGTTGCACCGGTCGCACCGGTCGGGCCCGTTGCACCGGTCGCTCCTGTTGCGCCCATGGGGCCGGTCGCACCCGTGGGGCCTGCAGATCCGGTCGGTCCCGTCGGACCGGTTGCACCCGTAGGACCTGTGGCCCCAGTCGGACCGATGGATGCTCCCGGTGTGCAAGGTCCGACCAGCCCGGTTGCCGCGTTGTAGCACACCGGGCTGACTTGCTGCGTTGCGGCCGGCAACCCGGACACGATCAGATCGCCGCTTTGCACTTTGAAACCGCCCCCGCTGGGCGGCGTCACGGTAACGTCTTGTGCGAATGCACCAGACAGATTCAAGCCACTCGCAATGGCAAATGTCAGCAAAGAACGGCGAAGCGAAACAACAGTCATGAGAAATCTCCGGGTGCGATCATGCGATAAAGCGTCGTTTAATCGACGCAACAGCCAACAATCCCAGTGCCAGCAGCAACAGCGCCCATGGCGACAATACCGGTGTAGGCGCCACTGTACCTGCGCCACCACCCTGGCCGAACCAGCCGACGGCGTTGCCGCTGCCGCCATCGTTGCTCAGGTTCGGCGCCAGAGGCTGGCCCGTGGCATGAACATTCGAGACGCCGACGAAATCAATATCCTGCGATCCGCCGCTGAGCAGGTTGATGGAGGCGAACTGGGCCGGATTGGCACTCTGGAACTGGATGCCGAAGCTCGATGTGCCGAGAATTTCCAACAGATTTTCGATCGTCTGCGTGCTTCCGCCCTGAAAGACGTAGGCTTTGCCGGTAAAGCTAACGAAACTCAGGTTGAAAAATGTGGTGTTGCCGCTGACGTTCGACTGCGCCCGAGCACCGTCGATGAAATTTACCCGGCTGCTGCCGGCGGCGAAGTTACCCAGGTTTGACCAGTCGCCAAACAAGGTGATGGAACCACCGCCGCCGTCGAGGTTCCCGCCTGGTGCAATTGCAATATTTGCGGCATTTTGCGCCGAACCCGAAGCGAGGCTGAAGGAACCGCCGACCTGCAGATCAGTGCCTGCCAGATCCAGACTGCCGCCGTTCAGGGCGAACGTCGACGTGGCCGGCATGCTGACCTGCGCCAGCGCGGCGGGTCCGGCAACACAGATCGAAATGGCCAGCAGAGCGCGTGCAATATGATTAGCTCTCGGCATGAATTTCCCCTAGCGGGCCGACCGTCATCTAATCACGCGCGCGATCCCAAGTAAATGCAAAGCCTCTGGGAGAGTGGATTTTTCGACTGACCTCTTCTGGCCGGACTGCGCCAGCTTTGCGGCCTTCGTCGCAATCGACCCGAAGGCGACGATCACGAGCGGCAGCTTCCGGGTAGGGTAATGGCTCTTTTTGGCCTTTTACACAAACCCTAGGACACTCTCCCACCTAAAGCGGACATCGGTGCGCCGAAACCCGCGGTGGTGCAAACGCAGCGCGGGACGTACGATAGGTGCATGCGAAATCGCGTTCGAATCGGTTGCCGTATCTTTCTGCTGCTCGCGGTATCCAATGCGATCGCCGCCGGCTCACAAGTCCCCTTCGCGCTCGAACCCTGCACGCCGGTACCGAGCGGGCCGACGCTGCAATGTGCCAAGCTGGTCGTGCCGGAGAACTGGGACAACCCATCCGGGCGCACCTTCGCGCTCAACATTGTCGTGATACCCGCCGCTGGTCCCATCACGCAGCCGCCCTTGTACGACTTTCCAGGCGGCCCCGGCATCGCCGAAACCAGCAGCGCCGATTTCTGGCTTACGGCTGGTTCGATGTACCGGGCTCACCGGGTCATCGTACTGATCGATCAACGCGGTACCGGCGGCTCGCATCCACTGAATTGCAAACTGCCGTTCTCGGATCTATCCCGCGGAACGTTGCCGACCGATGCGGTGGAGCAATGCCACGTCAATCTGAGTGAAGACGCCGATCTTGCACAGTATTCGACTGATTCCGCCGTGCGCGACGTCGAAGCTGTCCGTGTCGCGCTGCATCACGAACGTATCGACGTGAGTGGTCTTTCCTACGGCACGCGCTTTGCCCAAGCCTATGTGCTCGCGCATCCGAAGCGAGTGCACGCGATGGCCCTGATCGGGACCGTACCCCCCGACATGCGGTTGCCACAGGAATTTGCGGACGACGCGCAACGCGTCGTGAATCGCATACTTGACGAGTGCGAGCGCGACGCCGCATGCAACAAGGCATTTCCGCTTTTGCGCCGCGAATGGACCACGTTGACGCGACGCCTGCGCGGAACGACAGCGGAAATCGGCGGACGCACGATCAATGCCGGTGGTTTCTGGGAGGCCTTTCGCGGCCGATTGGTCACGACGGAAAGCCAGCGCCAAGTACCATGGCTCATTCATGCGCTGGCCGGCAGTCGACCCGATCCCGCGCTGGTGCTGTTGCGGTCGAAAGACTCGCCATTTTTCGCCAACGGTCTCTTCCTGTGCGTGGAATGTCCGGAAGATACGCTGCACCTGTCTGCTGCCGAACTGGAGCACAATGGCGCACACACGTTCCTCGGCAACTATCGCGTGCAGCAACAATACGCGGCGTGCAAGACATGGGGCGTTGCGGCGCGTGAAAGCGCCTATCGCAAGACAAAATCCCTGCCTATTCCCACACTTTTCGTCGTCGGCGAGCTGGACTACGTCACGCCTCCAGAAGCCACTGCACGCGCGCGTCGCAATTGGCCGAACAGTAAGGTGATCCGCATTCCCGACCTCGGCCATTTCCCCAGTGGTCTGGATCACATGGAATGCATGGACCAGATCATCGCCGCATTTTTCGCGGCGGGAACGGCAAAGGGACTGGATATGAGTTGCCTCCGCACTATGCATGCGCCGGCATTCTATATAGGCGATGATGCCCCGCTGAGAGCGGCTTCCCCATGACGCAGAACGACCCTAACCGGCCTGTCACGAACGACGGCTTCCGAGCAGGCTGTTGGTTCTTTAGCCGTTTCACACAGAATCTAGGACACCTCCATCTCTGCGTGTCCTAGCATTGCCTCCGACGCGGCATCTGCTCCGCCGCGATCACGGATTCCGGGGAGTCTTGAACCGAACGCCACGACCGGTGCCCTGGCTCGGTATGTTGTCGCCGATCAGTTCGAGCCCGCGGCGTCGAGAGCGGCAACGATCTTGGTCAGCGTTTCGACCACACCGCGGACATTGCCGATGCTCGCCTCCATGCGCTGGATAGTCGGCAGCGAGACGCCCGCCTTCTCCGCCAGCGTCTTCTGGTCCATGCCGACGAGCGCACGCGCGGCGCGCAGCTGAGGTGCGGTGATCATAGTCAATCATCCTTTCGATACATCAATATCAAGTATTAAACATCGTAACTGATGTTTTGTACATCATTCTTGTGCGACAATACAAAAAGGCGGGTCCGCGCGGTATTCCGAGTATGCCTACAAAAGTTCCTCGCAGAGCGGACGACGGCGCGGCATCTGTCGACGTCTCCCGAGCGCGTCGCGTTCTTCGGGTGCGCCTACCATCCGCGCGGGGACGGACGTCAACGCCGCGTTCACGTGGTGTGCTGGCCGATGGTTGCCTGCCACAGCGATGGGGGCCACTGAATCGTGAGCGCCTCACCACACAAACCGCACCGTGGCGGTACGCTCGGCCTGTATGGCTACGGCGTCCATTCCGGTTTGAGGCGCTCGCGCGCAGCGCACGCCGAGCGCTTGAAGACCGGCGTCCCGACATCGCCGTCGGCTGGACCGGATGCGCATCATCTGCCCTTCGTGCACGAGACGCGCTCCTACAAGTCGCTTCACTTTTGCGTGCGGCAAACGCAAAGCCGCATGCTCAAGCACGATCCCGATGCGCTGGTACTCGACTACACACGCACGATGATGGGCTTTCTCTTGCTCAACTCCCGGCCCCGCCGCATCGGAATGATCGGATTGGGCGGCGGATCATTCGCGAAATTCTGCTATCGCATCCTCCCGCACACGAGATCGACGTGGTCGAGATCAACCCACACGTCGTTGCGTTGCGCAATGAGTTCTGTGTCCCGCCGGACGATGAGCGTTTCAGATGCATTTGGGCGACGGTGCGGCTTTCGTCGGCGAGTCGCGCGACGCATTTGATGTGCTGTTAATCGACGCGTATACCCGCACGGGCTTGACCAACGCATCTCAGCACACCGAAGTTCTTTGCCAGCTGCCGCCGCGCGCTGTGCGATGGCGGCGTGCTCGCGGCGAACCTGTACTGTCCGGATTCTGATTTGTTGGTGGATCGGCTGCGCGACGCATTTCGCGGCGACGTCGTGTGTGTCGATGAAGAGGATGGGACCAATCGCGTGGCGTTCGTCTGCACGGGCGACCAGTTCCGCCAACGTTTCGCGTGGCCTTCGCGCGCCCGATCCCGTCCTCAGGCGAGATGGGATTCGTTGTTGCCCGAATTTGCGCGCGTGCGCTGGGCAATCCGGCAATCGTTCGCCTGACGATTCCTTTGCATGAAAACGGAGAGTGAACCGATGGCGACGTCCCCCGAGTGTCCGCAGTGCGGCTGCGATGCCACGTTTCCGGACCGCGACCACTTGTCCTGCGCTATCTGTGGCCACGAGTGGCGTCCGGACGAGGCCTCCGCCGCGTCGGAGAAGCGTGTCGTCGTGAAGGACGCGAACGGCACGATCTTGAATCCAGGCGACACGGTCATCGTAATCAAGGATCTCAAAGTGAAAGGTGCCTCCTTCCCGTTGAAGCAAGGCACCGTCATCAAGAACATCCGGCTAGTCGACGGCGATACGGATCACGTCGAAGGTCATTCGGAGAAGATCAAGGGCCTCGTCCTTAAGGCCTGCTTCCTCAAGAAGGTGTAGATTTCCGCGCACCGGTATTCAGCGCCCTCGTCATCACGTCAACCCATCAATCGTAGCGGAGGTGCACCTACTGTCCGCAAATGCCTGTACGTCGCGTAGCGCGCAACGGACTCAAACCGACCCAATGCAGACGGTCGCCGAAGTCAGCTTTCCGGATATTCGACTTGTATTTGAGTGGGCGTCCAAATCTCGATCCAGCGTGCGAGCTTTGCCTCGGCTGAGAGTCGCTGAGGCGATACGATCGTCTCGGCAGGAAACTCTCGACGATCGAACGCGTTACGATTGACGGCACCAAATAACGCCCCTTGGGTGTGTTTGGCCATAACCGCAACCAAGACACCGCATTCGCGACAGATCATGAATTCCGCTTGATCTGATCCTTGCCGGTAGCGTTGCAGCACACCTGCCCGGACGATTCGTAGAATCAGTGTGCCTTTGGAATCGGAGATCCATGCGGCGCGATGTCGCGCGCAGAAATCGCAGTCACAAGCGCGTGGCGTAAAGTCCACCAGGGACACATCAGTGTCCAGACTCCAGCGGAGTCCGCCGCAGTGGCAGCCGCCTGTGTGCGAATGGGTTTTGATACGGGTCAAGATTGTCTCAAAGCGGTCGGAAGACGATAAGGGCGACCTTGATCTGAGACGGGATTTTGTAGCCATTCAGACAGTGAGTCTCGGATCAGATTCTCCGTGGGAGCGAAAATACATTGCGCGGATCACTATTCGATAGGACAGGTCGCTGTTTCCTCTTCGTAATCCGCCCGGAATATGACGTCAGATGCGCTCAGCACAGTGACGGTCAGCGCTGTCGACGTGCTGCCCTGATGGTTCGTGTCGCCGTTGTACGTCGCGTTGAGCTGATGCGCGGTGACGAGCGACGGACCGCTCGAGAGCGCGAACGTGCAGGAGGCCGAGCCGCTCGACAAACCGACACTGTTGCAAAGTACGTTGGCGCCGTCGTCGAATGTCACGGACCCGGTTGCTCCATTGACCCCGCTTACGGCGGCATTGAGCGTGAATGGCTCGCGCCCAAGGAACGTCAGCATGCACGGGCTCGACAGTGTCGCCGTGCTGCCGGCCTGGGTAATCGCGAAACTGCCCGGTGCCAGCATCAGCGAATAGTCGGAAGGCTTGCTAGCGGCAACGGTGCCGATCGCATACGCGTAGCTGCCGACGGTTTCACCGGACAATCGCGAGAGATTTCCGCTGACGGTGTCGCTGCCGACTAGACCGCTCGACGTGTAGGTGAAAATGGGGTCGCTCGTTCCGAATACCTTGGACTGGTTCGCAATCGGCGTGATTGTCAGTGTCGCCGGACCGACCGGCATGTCAGTCGGCACGGACTCGGCCGCATTGAAGTTTGCATCAGCCGTCTTTTGCGCCGTGATCGAACACGGTCCGACGTCGATGCCCGACAGCGCGGTTCCAGCAAGGCTGCACCCGCTGCCGGTCGCCTGGAAACTCACTGTGCCGGTCCCCGAACCGCCGGTGCTCGACAGGGTGCTGGTGCCGCCGTACACGAGCATCGCCGGCGTCGCGAGAACCCCGAGAACAGCCTGGTCGGCCTTCTGCACCGTCAGCGTGAAGGTCTGCGTGGCGTCGGGCGCCACGATGCTGGAATGTGCCGAAACGTGCAATGAGTACGACGCAACCGAGCCGAGACTCGGCGTTCCGGACAAGGTTGCCGTGCCGTCGCCGTTGTCGACGAACGTGACGCCAGCGGGCAGCACATCGGCGGGATCCAGGCTAATCCCCGATGCATTCGAGGTCGTCAGCACATAGCTACCGGATTGCGTCACCGTGAATGTCGTATTGTCGGAACTCGTGATCGAGGGCGCGGCGCCGATCGTGACGACGACCGACGAATTGCCGTAGCCCAGCGAATAGCCTTCGTCGGAGGACAGTCCAGTCACGTTGGCCGAAGAAAAAATGCCGCTGATGGTCGTTGCCGATACCAGGGTGTAGACCTGACTGATGGTCGGAGGCGAGGAAAACGCGAGCGCGAGGGTACCACCGAGCTGGACCGTGCCGGACGAAAGAAGCTGGCTGTTCGCGCCGGCGGCCGCAGCGATGTCCAGCGCGCCCGAACTCAAGTCCACGTCACCGCTGACGGTCAGCGTACCGGTCACTGCGCCGGCGTTGCCGGGCGCCACCGTGCCGCCGCTTTTGACGGTGAGATTGCCATTCAACGTTCCGACACCGGAAAGCACGCCGCCGACGACGTCGATCGAACTGCCGCTCGGTAACGTGCCATCCAGCTCCAGCGTGCCTGCGCTGATGCTCCAAGGCGCCGCCACGCCCGTCGAGTTGCTGAGCGCCCAGGTGCTCGCGCCGACCTTCGCAAACTGCGCGAAACCCTGGTACTGGTTGCCGAGCTGCGACAGATCGAAAGCCGCCGATGGACTCACATCGCCGCCCCATGCCAGCGTATCACCACCATTCGTGCTGCCGCTCGAACTGCCGACCGCGCCACTGAAGCTGAAGCCGTTGTCGAGTTCCAGCGTATTGCCGCCGCCGGTCAACAAGACGGCATTCGCCTGAATGCTGCCGTACTCGTTGAGCGCGCCGGTGATCGAACCGCTGTCGACGATCTTCGCGCTGCCCGCCGCGTATACACCTACGCCGCCAAACGCGCCGGCGCCGTTGCGAGTGCCGCCAGGGCCCAAGCCAGTCGCGCCGCCGCGGCCGCCGGCGATGCTGCCGCTATTGGTCAGCTGGCTGCCGACATCTAGCAACACGCCACCGCCACCGCCGCCGCCGAGACCGGCCGGGAAGATCCAATCAGTGGAATAGCCACCTATTCCGCCGACACCCCCGGTGATGCTGCCCGTGTTGGTGAGTGTCGCCGCGCCATTGACGAGAGCACCGCTTCCACCGCCGCCGCCGCCGCCGCTGGGAGCTGATGATCCCGCATCCATGGACGAATAGGCCCCAAGGGCCGGTGCGCCAATCCCACCATTGCCGCCGGCCAGGGTTGTCGAGTTCACGCGTTGCTCGAAACCATCAGTCCGACGCCACCACCGCCGCCCCCACCGCCCGTCGTGATATCGGCTGGCCCCGTGCCGGGCGCTACGTAGAGAGAGGCGTTGCCGCTGCTGCCGCCGCCGCCAAGGCCGGAACTTGCGAGCCCGCCGCCGGCACCCCCGCCCGAGGACCCCGAAAAACCCGGTGCTCCGGATCCACCGCCGGTACTTGAGGTTCCGGAACCCGTCGGGCCGCCGCCGCTGCCGGCTGCACCTTGGCCCGCGTTGCCCCGGAAGCTGCAGGAAGAGCTGGTTGTGCAAGTATTCCCGTCGCCTCCGTTATTGGTGCCTGGACTCGAGCCGATCCCCCCCGGGGAGCCGGTGGCGTTGCCGCCGGCGACGCCATTGGCGTTTGCGGCTGGAGTCGACAACGTGGCTATGCCAAACAACGCGCATACCCCGGCAATCAGGTATCGCCGCCCCATTCGGCCGACGCGCGGCTCGTGCACAGAAGACGTTCGGAACACGCGATGGTTGGAACGAGCGGCGATCTGCATGGTGCCCCCTGGCAGTCACGACTGGAAGCGGAGTCTAGAGTATCGCGTGATGCACGGCCTGACAAAGCCTCAGGATTGTCGCAGCATTCCGCCAGGGAATACCAGCCGAGTCGTCTGGCTCGATGACTTCGTGAACGGTCACGGCTCCGGATGGGGAGTGGATGCCACTCCCGGCGGAAGCGCGGGATATACGACAGTCGGGATATCGCCGGTCAAGCTGTCCAGGAAGGCGGTGATCCGATCAATCTCGTCTTCGGACAAGTTGGCGCCCAATTGACTTGTCCCCATCACGGCAACCGCTTGGCGTAAGTCCCAAGACTTTCCGGTATGGAAGTACGGCGCGGTTAGCGCAATATTGCGCAGCGTGGGGACTTTGAATACGTACTCGTCACTTGTCGTCTTCGTCACCATGAACCGGCCTTTATCATCCCGGGGTAAAAACGCAGCGCCCGGTTTTTCCACCACACCGAACGGAGCATATCGACCGCCACCGATATTGATGCCGTTGTGGCAGGCCGCGCATCCCTTATCCATGAACAGTTTTAGACCGGATTTTTGTATGTCATTGAGTGCAGCAGCGTTTCCCCTGAGGTACTTATCGAATGGCGCATTGGGTGTAATCAAGGTCGCTTCGAATACGGCAATGGCTCGCTGGGCGTTTTCCAAGCTCACAGGACTGGGCATGTCGGGAAATGCGGCGCGAAAGGCGATCACATAGCCCGGGGTCGCAGAGAGTTGTTCCGCCACATGTGCCGTGGGCGACGCCATCTCTACTGGGTTAACCATCGGCCCCCCGGCCTGGGCCTCGAGATCTTTGGCGCGGCCATCCCAGAATTGCGCCGTGTTGAAGACGGCGTTAAACACCGTGGGCGAGTTGCGCCCGCCTCTCTGCCAGTGGTGCCCGATCGATGTTTCTTGGTCATCGACGCCACCGAGCCCAATGTTATGGCAGGAATTGCAGCTGATCGCATGGCTTGCGGATAGCCGGGGGTCAAAGTACAACATTTTCCCGAGCAAGAGTTTCGCGGGCGTTGCGGGATTGCCTGACAACGCGGGCGCAGTCGGCGGGATCGGTTTGAACTGTGCCTGCGCCGCTGTCATCAATGCATCTGCCGCAAGGAGCGGCCCGCAGAAAACCAAAGATGCAACCATTGTCGACCAGTAAGGTACACGCATGGCATTCTCCAGACTAACGAACGCCACGCTACTCGGACGTAGGTCCCGCCGCTGTACGCTGCCGCACAGATGCTTCGAATTCTGACTACTCAGAAACTATAGCCCTTGCGACGATTTCCGTTGCGGATCACCCGCCGCGCGCAGCGCATGGCCGGACGAATTCCGATGCTCAGGATTCTTTAAGCCCGTTGTGTTTGCAGGAGTTGGGCCCAGAAAATGTGATGGTCGATTCGCGGCACGGATTGCGCATTGGCCTAGGATCGGGCGTGTGCCAGTAATTGTGTTTCCCGACAGCGGCCACTCGTGATCGTCAGGTCAGGGTCGGGTTACGACGGATGCTGTTTGACATCGGAAGTCCAGACCTTTTTGTTTGGTCAAAGGATTTTGGCCTGCTCGGCACGTACCCGAATTGAACGATTCAGCGCAAGCGCAAGGGCTATAAACTGTTGCTCTGTCAAAGAATGGCTGTTTCTGAAATTTCCGCGCCTCTTAGACCATGCTTTGGTGATTCGGCTAGTGCGGGTGCCATCCGAGAGCCGTCACTGCCGCGACCAGCCAGCGCAATTGCACGCCGTTGCGCGTCGCGTAATCCGCGCCGGTATAGCCGAACCAGTCCCAGCAGGCCTTCGGGTTCGCGGCGACGCCCGAGCGCGTCTGCGGATACAGCACGGCCACGTCATAGGCATCGGCCCAGCGGTTGAAACCGGCCTCCTTCACGAAAGCCTCGCCGACGCTGTCGAGGTTTTGCAGGCAGCCATGCAGCGCGACCAGCACGCCGCAGCGGCGGCCCTTCGCAGGCAGGCGGGCGGCACGTAGGCGACGCCCTCGTCCGCCAGCGCCGCATCCTTGCCGTCCGGCCAGCAGCGCATTCTGGTCGAAGCGCTGCAGTTTGCCTTTGGCCTCGCCACCTTGTGCAGCGGCGCGCCGTACAACGCATGGAACACGGCGCCGGCGCCATCGAATCCGCACTTGCCGAGGAACGGCGTGCCGACCTTGTCGCAGTCGATTCCCGCGGATTCGGTCGGGAACGTGTGGCTGAAGTCGTGGCTGCCGTCCCAGGTGACCGTCAACGACGACAACGCCGGCACGGCGGCCTTGAGCGCGTCGTAGAAATCGACGGTGGCGTGGGCCACGGATTCGGCGATCACCGGATCCTGCTTGCCGTGCAAAATGTATACTTTGCCGCCAGCCAGCTTCGCCAGCGGACCGATCTCGCCCTTCGCGGCGCGCTCCTGCGCGAGCTGTGGCCAGCGCGGCGGGATCCGGCGCCGGCGAGCCTTTCATGCAGGTGGTGACGGCGGTGGCGACGCTGTCCTGCGCGCAATCGTAGGGTCCGCCGGCGATCAGCGCCGCGCCGTGGAAAATTTCCGGATAGGCCAGTTGCGCCTGCTCGGCCATGTAGGCGCCTGCGGACATGCCGGCGACGGCGACGCGCGCGCGATCGACATGCAGCTTCGGCAGCGCGGCGGCAGCAGGCATACGCCGCGTGCGTGCGTCACGTGTCAGCAATGCGATGGCCAGAGCAGCGATCCCGAATTTCATGGCGGATACCTCATTTCAATCGATCCAGTCGCGCGCGATGCGACGGGAGGCAAGATACAGCAGCACGGCCGCGATCACGTAGAACCCCAGGCCGTAGAAGAAACGCGTATTTGATCGAGTCTTCGCCATGAACCGGCTTGAGCAGATCGGATACGCGCGCCGAAGAAGTACGGCCCGACGCCAAGGCCGACCAGGTTGTTGATGAGCAGGAACAGCGCCGACATGGTGCTGCGCGACGACGCCGGCGCCAGATGCTGCACGGCGGTCAGCACCGGGCCGAGCCAGACCAGCGCGAGCGCATAGGGCAGCAGCAGCAACGCGAAGGTCTGCAACGGCGTGGTCGCCTCTATCGCCAGCGCGTACAGCGGTGCGGCAACGAGAAACGCCGCGGCGGGAATCAGCGCGTAGGCGCGCTTGTTGCGCGTGCCGAGCCGGTCGGCGAGCCAGCCGCCCGCCGCCATGCCGGCGATGCCGCCGATGAACAGCACGGCCGCGAGCAATTCCGAGCGCGCGACGATATCCATGTGCAGCGTGCGCGCCAGGAAGGTCGGCAGCCAGTACATCAGGCCGTAGGCCACGAGCGACGAGCTGCCCGAACCGAATGCGAGCAGCCAGAACGTCGGCTTGTCCATCGCAAGTTTTGTGACCGCGGCGAGGCCGAGTTGCGGCATTGCGGTCGCCTGGCGCGGTGGATCGCGCACCAGCCAGAGGAGCAATGGCGTCAACAGCACGCCGAACGCGCCGATCGCGATGAACGCGAAGCGCCAATCGACCGCCTTGGCGACGAGGCCGCCGAACAGCACGCCCAACGCGCTGCCGATCGGGATGCCGAACGAGTACGCGGCCAGCGCACGCGCGCGCGAACGCGACGGAAACCAGTCCGCGATCAGGCTGTATGCCGGAGCGACGCCGCCGGCTTCGCCGACGCCCACGCCCATGCGCGCCAGGAACAGCATCGCCGAAGCTGCCCGCCATGCCGCACATGCGCGGTGAAGCCGGACCACAGGAACAATCCTGCGGAGATGATCCACACGCGCGAAAAGCGGTCCGCAAGCCAGGCGAACGGAATCGCGAGCAGCGAATAGAACAGCGCGAACGCGAAGCCGCCGAGCAGGCCAAGATCGGTGTCCGACAAATGCAGGTCGGCGGCGATCGGTTCCTTGAGAATGGACAGGATCTGCCGATCGACGAAATTCAGCGTGTAAACGACGATCAGCAGGATCAACGCGATCCGGCGCGCGCGATTTGCGTTCCCATCCGTCGATTGCGCCGTCATGGCGTCATGCATGCACATTTCCCGGTTTCCCGGCGGCTGCCCTGACACAGCCGCCGGGAAGCGCGATCAGAACGCGTACTTCACACTGCCGAACACCAGCCGTGGCGCGCCGTAGAAACCGGTCAGCACGCCCAATGCCGGATATGTTGTAGCCATCTGTGCGGTACGACTTGTTCGTCAGGTTGCTGCCCTGCAGGGCGAACGTCCAATGCGCGTCGCGGTTCCAGATAATCGTGGCGCCGAGCAGACCGTAGGGACCCTGCGCGATCACGGGGCTGAGGTCGGTGGTCGGATATTCCTTGGTCTGGTAGGTGTAGCCGACGCGCGCGCGGATATTGCCGCCAAAATCCACCGGCGCGGAATACTCGAGGTTGAGGCCGGCCTGTGCGTTCGGTGCGGCGGCAAAACGCTGCTTGTTGGCGATATTCACGCCGCTGGTGAAGTACTCGTCGTACGCCGTGTGCAATCCGGCAACGTTGCCGATCAGCGACCAGTGTTCGATCGGGCGCCAGGCGAACTCGGCCTCGATGCCGTAGGCGTGCGCCTTGCCGGCGTTGGTGAAGTCGCCGTAGAAACCCGGCGTGCCGTTGGGCTGCGTGAACGAGGTGAATACCGACAGCTGGATGTCGCGGTAGCGCGTGTAGAACACGTCGGCGTTAAGCGCGAAGCGGCCGTCGGCAAAACTCGATTTGCTGCCGAACTCGAACGTGTCGAGCACTTCGTCCGCGACCGGATGGTCGGCCACCGGTACCGCCAGCGTGTTGGCGCGGATGTTGTAGCTGCCCGACTTGAAGCCGCGGCCGATCGAGGCGTACAGGTTGGTTTCGTCGTTGAGCCTGTACAGCAGCGATGCGCGCGGCGACACGTTGGACGGATTGCGCGAGCGGTCGAAGTTGGCGGTGATCGCCACCGGCGCGCCGAAGGTGGCGTCCGCCGTCGTGTAGTTGTCGACGATCGCGTGCTTCTTTTCGTCGGTGAAGCGCGCGCCGGCGGACAATTGCCAGCGGTCGGAGAGCGCCCAGGTCCAGTCGGTATAAACGGCGTAACTGCGCGTATCCACCTTGCCGCCGGTCACGCCGAACAGCGCGTTGAAGAAATTGTTGTGGATCCAGCCGGCCGCGGTACCGTCGAAATAATAGAACCCCACGACGCCGCTGGTGCTGCCGCTGCCCTGGTAGTTGGCCTGGAATTCCTGCGATGTCTGGCTGTCGCGGTAGTACGCCTGCACATCGGCCAGCGGCAACGGCGTGGTGTCGAAATCGATGTTGGTCAACGTGTTCGACTGGCGGTGGGCGGTGATTGATTTGAACGTCCACTCATCGTTCGCGTACAGGTTCACCTTGAACGATTCGCCGACCATGTGCGTGGGGTTGACGCTCGGCATGCCGCTGCGCACGTCGTAGTCGCTGTCCAGCGGCGCGTAGGTAGGCGCGAACTTGTTCGGCGCAAGCATGCGCGCACCGCGCGGATTGGAGTTGTCGTGCACGGTGTCGGCGCTGAACTGCATGTCCAACGGCACGTCCTTGGGGAAAAAGCCTGCCGATATGCGCCCGGCATTCGTGTTCTGGTTGCTGACCGAATCGCCGGTGTTGAGGTTCGTGCCGTAGCCGTCGTGGTGCAGCGAGGCATAGGCCACGCGCGCGCGGAACTGGCCGTCGTCGGTGGCGCCGCCCAGGCCCAGCTTTCAGGTCGGCGCGTCCCTCGTTGCCGGCATCGACCTGGGTATAGCCTTCGTCCTGCGTGGGCAGGTCGCGCGAGACGTACTTGATCGCGCCGCCGATCGTGTTCTTGCCGTACAGAGTGCCCTGCGGACCGCGCAGCACTTCGATGCGCTGCACATCGAACACGTCGAGCAGCGCGCCTTGCGGCCGCGCGATGTAGACGTCGTCGAGGTAGATGCCGACGCCGGGGTCCGAGCCCCAGGTCGGGTCGGACTGGCCCATGCCGCGGATATACGTGGTGATCGTGGTATTGCTGCCGCGCGCATCGTGGATCGCGAGGTTCGGCACGTTGCCGGCAAGGTCGCTGAGGTTCTGCACGTTCTGTGTCTCGAGCGTCGCGGCGGACAGCGCCGTTACCGCGATCGGCACGTCCTGCAGCAACTCTGCGCGGCGGCGTGCGGTCACCGTGATGGTTTCCATCGACGTGTCTTGCTCGTTCTTCTTCGCCGCGTCGTCCTTTCTTGCCGCCGCGCCGGGCGCGTCCGCGGCGGCGCCGGCGGCGGCATTGGAACGGCGTCGGCATGCGCCGCCGCGCTGGCGAACAAGGCAGCGACAATGGCGATTCTCAGGGGCTTGCAGGTCATTGTGGGCTCTCCAGGAGTTGATGCGCGTGCGGATGCGGCGTTGTGCAATGCAGATTGATTTTTATTTATTCGTGAATAAACTACCAGTCTGTTTTCTGACACGCAAGCCGCAATGCAGCAATGCGATCCGAATCCAGATTTGGCTTGACTCAGCGGCCGCGCGCCGAGTGGCGCGGATGCCGGCCATGCACCATTCGACCAGGCGCGGCTCGATCGCCGCGTAATCGTTGGCGCGGCAACGTCCGCGCGAAAGCCCCTCGATGCGATCGTTGCGCGAATAACTCAGGGTCAGTGCCCCGGAAATGAATTGATAGCCCCAATACAAATCGACTTCGCGCGCCTTCGGCAGAGCCAGCCGCAACAGCTCGATCAGGCGCTGCACCGCGGAATCGAAGTATTCCTTCACCGTTCCGCCGCCCCACAATTCCGAATTGTTGGCGAAGGCGATGAGCGCAGCGAAGTTGTTGAAGCCGCGACCGCCGTTGCGCAGGCGCTCGAACACCGGATGCAGATAAGCGCGCACGATGCCTTCGACGTCGGGCTTGCCGCCGCACGCCAGCGCGTATTCGTCCAGCGCACGCGTGCGCGCCGCGTTGATCTCGCCGGCGCGGCGCAGCAGCACGGCTTCGTAGATGCCGTCCTTGTTGGCGAAGTGGTAGTGCAACAGCGCGGTATCGACTCGGCGCGATCAGCGATGTCGCGAATGCTCACGCCGTAGATGCCGTGATGCGAGAACAATTCCTCGGCCGCATCGAGGATGCGCGCCTGGGTCTTGCGGCTGCGCGCGGCCTTGCCCGAGGCGGACGTGTGCGCGTCTGCCACGCGCGGCGTGGCAGCGGCGGCGGCTTGCGCGGACTGGCATTCTCTTATGCGGTAGTGCGTCTTGGCTTGGGCATGGGCATCCATCGGAGTCGATGCGCTATTCTCGCGAAATTCACGATTTGATCAATAACCAAGTAACCTGAGCAGGCAATCGAGACGAAATCCATGCCGCAATACGCAGACAGCGTATTTGGCACCAAGCACCGACGGCCTGCGCCTTTTTGCGCGCGACTATGCCGGGCCCGGATTCGCATGCCGCCACGCTGCTCTGCCTGCCCGGTCTGACCCGCAACTCCAAGGACTTCGCGGATCTCGCCGCGCATCTTGCGCAACGTTATCGCGTGCTCTGCCCTGACATGCGCGGGCGCGGGCGCTCCGCGCGCGATCCGAACCCGGAAAACTATCGGCCGGACATCTACGTCGGCGACGTGTGGCGCCTGCTCGATGCACTGGGCATGGAAAAGGTCGGCGTAATCGGCACCTCGCTCGGCGCGCTGATGGCGATGGTGATGAATGCCGTCGCACCCGCACGCGTCACCCGCACCGTGCTCAACGATGCCGGCCCCGAACTCGATGCGCGCGGCCTCGCCCGCATCACCAGCTACACCGGCAAACCCTCCCGCCGATGACGACCTGGGCCGAGGCGGCACAGCGGATCGCGGAAAATTACGGCGTCTGCTATCCGGATTTCACGCCGGCGGACTGGGCTGACTACGCGCGCGCCAGCTGCTATCCGCGACGTCGACGGCGCGATCCGGTTCGACTACGATCCGGATATCGCGATCGGCCTGAAGACCGGCTCGGCCACGCCCGATCTGTGGCCGCTGTTCGACAGCCTGCCGGCACAAGCCATCGCTGGTATTGCGCGGCGAAATGTCCGACCTGCTGGCGAAGCGATCGTCGCGAAAATGCGCGCGCGGCTGCCGAACCTTCGCGCGGCGACGATACCCGGCCACGGCCATGCACCGACTCTAGATGAACCAGTGGCCCGTACAGCGATCGATGAATTCCTGCGCGCAACCGACACTCCTGCCGACCGCGCTTGAACCGGAGCGCTAAAAGAGCTCTTGACGGCCATATCAGGTAACCCAATGGCTGCCATTCATGAACTTCCGCTTTGGGTCGCGATGAGTTTGTTGCATTCGCACGACCCGATCTCGTGGCGAAGGCAATCATTGCCTACTTGCTCAAGCGGACGACTGCGGTTCTATTGCGGTAAGCTGTTGGGCACTGCGGCGGTCGCCGCTTAGCGTTAATCACCATGCAAACCCGTGTTGAGGAAGAACTCAGAAAGTTCCAATCATTACAACCACCACCGCTACCACGTGAGCTTAAACAACGTGACGCCCGCCGACGCCTACTTCGGCAGGGCCGGCGCCATCATCGAACATCGTGAACGGATCAAACGCCAAACCCTCGAACGACGACGCTTGCTCCACCGCAAGCTCGCCGCATAACATCCATCCACCGACGAGGCCGATCCTCCGCTAGATCATGCCGTCAAAAGTGCCAAATGTCCTGACGACGGACAAGCCGGTGTGCCGACGCCCGAGTGACCCAGCGATTGCCACGCAAACTTCAACGGCTGCACGAATCAGGATGGCTTGAAAGCGGATCGTCTGAATCTCGGCATCAGGTCCCTTTCCGGATCACTTTTCGACCGGCGCCAAGATTTGCTGCTCCATCCACGTGGTGCGCGAGGCCTTCGACGACGCCGACGACACGGCGCTGAAGCAATCCTCCTGGACGGTGCCAGATCCTGTTCGCGGCCGGCGACGTGTCTTCAGACTCGTTGAGCGACGGCAATCCCACCGCAGCGTCGGTCTATAACCATTGCATCAAGCTGACCAATTATTCGAACCGCCACGATGCCGTGCTGGGTATCGCGCCACGCGTGGGCCGTGTCGGCTTGCCGGACGATGCCCCGGCCAGGGCCGTGAACGTGGATTGCACCGATTACTGGGCACTCTTGACCGACGCTGCGCATCCTGCAGTCGCCGCAGCCGACGAACCCGGCGGCATCGTCGGCGCGCAAAGCCATTCCTGGTATTTCGGCAATACCGTGTTCACGCGCGATGTATTCAGCACCATCATCGGTATCGAGGACGGCGTGGTGCCGACGCGGGAAGTGAACCCGGACGGTGGGTTTCGCATCATCCGTGCTTGATGACTATTTCCCTTTCCCCCGCAACAGGTTACAATGCGCGGCTTCCAATCACCGCCGCATACTGGTTACCGACATGAAAGTCCTGTCCTCGCTCAAGTCCGCCAAAGCCCGCCACCGCGATTGCAAGATCGTGCGCCGCCGCGGCAAGGTATTCGTGATCTGCAAGAGCAACCCGCGTTTCAAGGCGCGTCAGCGCTAACCCGCGGCAGCGCTTTGCCTCGAGGCCGCCGCGTGCGGCCTTTTGTGTTTCCGGCGCCTTGCGCTGTGCTGCCGCGTTATGTGAGCTTTGTCGTCCAAGTCGTGGATTTGCATGGCGGAATCTGCTACAAAAGCGCCAATCTGCGGCCATCGCCGCGCGCATGAGGAGTCGGCCATGAAACACCGTGTTCTCGGTATCGTCTGTGGCGCGGCAGTGGCCGCCTTCGCGGCCGGCATTCCGGCCCACTCCGAAACCCTGTTGATGAAGCGCGTCCGCGAAGAACGCGGCATGAACGCGCCGCATCGCGGGATGACCATGAACCAGGTCGAGCACCGTTTCGGCGCGCCGCAAAGCAAGCTTTCCCCTGCCGGTGGCGATGCGCCGAGGCATCCGGTGATCAATCGCTGGGAATATCCGAATTACACCGTTTATTTCGAGCGCAATATCGTCATCGACAGCGTGGCAGTGCACGCGTCGCCGGGCGAGCTCGGGCCCAAGTCCCAGTAACCAATGACTTCCGCTGCATTTCGACTTCCTGCGGAATGGGAACCGCAGGCGGGCGTGCTGCTCGCATGGCCGCATGCGCAAACCGATTGGGCAGACCGGCTGGCGAGTGTCGAGGCTACATTTGCCGCCCTCGCCTGCGCCATCGGGCGCCACGAGCCCGTCCTGATTTGCGTCGCCGATCCTGCGCTGCGCGGTCGCGCGGCGCAGCTTCTGGCCGACGCTGGTGCGGACTCGAAGCGTTACCGCTTCGTGGAAATCGAATACGACGATACCTGGCTGCGCGATTCAGGGCCGATCACGCTGCGCGGAGCGGATGAATTCCGCTTGATGGATTTTCGCTTCACCGGTTGGGGCGGAAAATTTCAGGCCAGCCGCGACGATCGCTTGATCGAAGGACTCGCCGCGCGGGAGATTTTCCGCAACGCCGACCATCGCCGCGTGGATTGGGCACTGGAAGGCGGCGCGATCGAATCCGACGGTGCCGGCACGATCCTCACGACCTGGCGCTGCCTGCACCAACGCCATCCCGAGCAAAGCCGCGAACAGATGACGCGCCTGCTCTGCGACAAACTCGGCGCGCAGCGCGTGCTGTGGCTGGAGCGTGGCTATCTGCAAGGCGACGATACCGACGCGCACATCGACACCCTCGCCCGCTTCGCCCCGGACGACGCGATCGTGTTTCAGGCCTGCGACGATGCGACCGACCCGCATTACGACGAACTTGCCGCGATGCGCGTGGAGCTAGCCGAACTGCGCACGACGGATGGACGTCCTTACAGATTGCACGCCCTGCCCTGGGCCAAGCCCATCTTCGACGACAGTCGCCGTCTGGCCGCGTCGTACGCGAATTACCTGATCGTCAACGGCGCCGTGCTGGTTCCCGCTTATGGCGACCCGGCCGATGAGCAAGCCGCGCGCGTCATTGCGGGCGCGCATCCCGGGCGTGCCGTGATTGCGGTACCCTGCCGTCCGTTGATCTGGCAAAACGGCAGCCTGCATTGCCTGACCATGCAGTTGCCGGCTGGAATTTTGGGAGTCCTGGCATGAGCAAGATCCTGCGCGCAGCGCTGTTGCAGGAGTGCGACCACGGCAGCGTCGCCGCGAACCTGGATGCGATCGAAGCCGGGCTGCGCAAGGCTGCCAAGTCTGGCGCCGAACTGGTTCTGCTGCAGGAACTGCACAACGGTCCGTATTTCTGTCAGCACGAAAGCACGGCCGAATTCGATCGCGCGGAGCCGATTCCGGGACCGAGCACGGCGCGGGTCGGCGCGCTCGCTGCCGAACTCAAACTCGTCGTCATCGCCTCGCTGTTCGAGCGCCGTGCCGCCGGCCTCTACCACAATACCGCCGTCGTCTTCGACCGGACGCAGGATATTTGTGGAAAATATCGCAAAATGCACATTCCGGACGATCCGGCGTTCTACGAAAAGTTCTATTTCACGCCGGGCGATCTGGGCTTCGAGCCGGTGCAGACCTCGGTCGGCAAGCTCGGCGTGCTGGTGTGCTGGGACCAGTGGTATCCGGAAGCCGCGCGCCTGATGGCGCTGGCGGGTGCGGAATTGCTGCTCTATCCGACCGCAATTGGCTGGGACCCTGCCGACGACGCCGCGGAAAAATCGCGCCAACGCGACGCCTGGATCACCGTGCAGCGCGGTCACGCCGTGGCCAATGGCCTGCCCTTGCTTGCCTGCAATCGCACGGGCCACGAGCCTGCGCCAACGAGTTCAATTGAATCGGCCGCGCGCGGCATCGATTTCTGGGGATCGAGCTTCGCCGCCGGTCCGCAGGGCGAAATGCTGGCGCAAGCCTCGACGGAAAACCCCGAGTTGCTGATTGTCGATATCGACCTCGCGCGCAGCGAAGCCGTACGCCGCATCTGGCCGTTCCTGCGCGATCGGCGCATCGATGCCTACGGCGATCTACTCAAGCGCTTCCGTGACTGACATGGATACTCCCGCATTGGCGCTCGCCGGCCAGCCGCAGGCACGAGCAACTCGCGACGGCGTCGAATACACCCTGCTTGGCACCGCGCATGTCTCGCGCGCGAGCGTGGATGCGGTGCGCGCGGCCATCGAAACCGGCAACTACGATGCCATCGCGGTGGAATTGTGCGAGTCGCGTTATCGCGCCATGCACGATCCGGAAGCCTGGCGCAATCTGGATTTGTGGCGCGTGATCCGCGACGGCAAGGCCGGCATGGTCGCAGCGAATCTGGCTCTATCGGCCTATCAACGCCGCCTCGCCGAACAGTTCGGCATCGAACCTGGCGCGGAATTGAAAGCGGCCGTCGATATGGCCGCCCAACGCGGACTGCCGCTATGGCTGATCGATCGTGAAATCAGCGTCACGCTCAAGCGTGCTTACCACAGCGTGCGCTGGCGCGATCGCCTCGGCATCGTCGGCGGACTCGCCGCGAGCCTGTTCGAGCGCAGCGAAGTCAGCGAGGAGGACATCGAGCAGCTCAAGCAGGGCGACATGCTGCAAAGTGCGTTCAGCGAATTCGCCGCGCAATCCGAACCGCTCTACCGCAGCCTGATCGGCGAACGCGACGCATTCATGGCCGCGCGCCTGCGCGAGGAGACCGGCATGCACCCGGCTCGGCGCGTGCTCGCCGTGGTCGGCGCGGGACATCTTGCCGGCATCGAGCGCGAACTCGGTGCGCAGACTCCGGCACCGGATGCCATTCTGGCTCCGCTGAAGATCGCGCCTGCGGGTTCAAGTTGGCCGAAATGGCTGGGATTGGGCGTACTGATCGTCATTGCCGCCGCGATAGGCTTCGCCTTCAGCCGTGGTGCCGGGCACGGCGCGCAGGCGCTGCAGGACTGGATCGTCTTCACCGCGGCCGGTTGCGCACTCGGTGCGCTGGCCGGCGGCGGGCATCCGCTCAGCGTACTCGCCGCGGCGATTTCCGGGCCATTGAAGCCGTTTCGCCCGTTTGCTCCGTCCGGCGCGTTCAGTGCCGGCGTGGAAATGTGGCTGCGCCATCCGCGCGTGGCCGACTTCGAAACGCTGCGCGACGACGTGATCCACTGGACCGGTTGGTGGAAAAACCGCGTCTCGCGCACCCTGCTCGTCTTCATGCTCACGAACATCGGCATGATGATCGGCGAGTGGACAGCGGGAATCCGCATCCTGCACCGGGTTCTTTGATCCCGGCTCAGCTTTTCAACGCGCTCAATCGCGGGAACACCCGTGCGCGCGCATCGCGCAGCACGCGGCGCGTGGCCAGGCGCGCGTCGTCGAGCAACGCGTAGATGACCGGCAGTGCGGCCAGCGTGACCAGGGTGGAGAAGATGAGTCCACCGGCAATGGCCCGTGCCATCGGATAGTACGGCGTGTCGCCGCCGCCGATGGTCGCGTCGCTCATGCACAGCGGCACCATGCCGAGGATCGCCGTGCCCATCGTCATCAGGATCGGTCGCAGGCGGTCGCGTGCGCCGCGGATCAACGCTTCGGTGCGCGAGAGGCCTTCCAGCCGCAATTGGTTGATGTGCACGATCATGACGATGCCGTTGTTCACGACCACGCCCATCAGGATCAGCACGCCGATCGACGCCATGATCGAGAACGTCGTGCCGGTGAGCCAGAACAGCCAGTACACGCCGAGGATGGAAAACACGAACGTCATCAGGATTGCCGCGGGGTAAATCAGCGATTCGAACATCGCGCACATGACGACGTAGACCAGCATGAGCGCAATCAAGGTGTTGAACAGCATCTGCTGGCCGGCTTCGTTGGCGAAGTCGAAATTCTGGCCGTAGCTCCAGCGGTAACCCGGCGGAAACTGCATCGCATTCATCGCCGCTTCCAGTTTCGGCGTGACTTCGTCGAGCGTCGTGCCGGGCGCGAGATTGGCCTGGATGGCGAGCGAAGTCTGGCGGTTTTCGCGTTCGATCGCCGATGGCGCCGCGCGGTTGTTCAAGTCGACCATGGACAGCAACGGCACCATGGTCCCATCCGCCGCGCGCAGCTTGTAATCGGCCAGATCCGACAAACTGCGCGTATCGTCGCCGCCGAAGCGCAGCCACACCGGAATCTGCGTGCCGTTGTCGTGGTACTCCTTGAGCGGCAGGCCGCGCAAGGCGATGGCGATGTACTGCGCGATTTCACTGGCCGAAAAGCCATAGGTGCGCGCGCGCACGCGATCCACGTGCACGGCCAGCTCGCGATCGCCGCCGTTCTGCACAGTGCGCACGTCGCGCAGTCCGGGCACGTGCTGCAGGGTCTGGATCACGGCCGAGGAAAGGTCACGCAAGGTCGTGCTCGAATCACCGTTCAGGAACACCTGCACGTTCGTGTTCTGGTTCTGCGACTGGAAATCGAAACCGATGCTTGCCGATCGGCACCTTGGGCGCGCCTTCGCGGATTTTCTCCATGATCTGCTGCGAATGCCCGCGTCCGGCGTCGTCTTCGGTGAGCAGGACGTTGGTCATGGCATCGCCCTGCTCGTTGAAGTAGCTGTAGATGTTCTTGATGTGCAGTTCCTTGCGATGCGCGTCGAGCCAATGTTCGACCGTGCTGATGGATTTGTTCAATTCCTCCAGCCGATACACGCCGTTGAGCTGGTATTGCAGGTGCAGTTCGCCTGCCTGCCCCGGGGGGAACATGTCGGTCTTGGCGCGCGTCATCGGCACGAAGCTGGCGACGAACAGGGCGACCAGCGCCCACACCGTCGCCTTGCGGTGCGCCAGGGTCCAGGCAATGGCGGTTTCATAGCGGCTCTGCAGGCGCGTAATCAAGGTTTCGCGGCCGATGAAGTGCGGCGGCGGCAATTTCGCAGACAGCATCGGTACCAGGCTTACTGCGACCAGCCACGAGGCCAGGTGCGCGATCGACATGGCGATCGCGACCTGGGTCAGGAAAATGCTGATCTGGTTCTTCGCACCGAAAATGTTCGGCAGGAACACGACGATGCTGGTGAAGGTGCCCGCCGCGATCGCGATGCCGACGACCTGGGTGCCCTGCACCGCGCAATACCATGGTTTGTCGGGATATTTTTCGCGGTACTGGTAGATGCTTTCCACCGCGACGACGGCGTTGTCGACGAGCATGCCGACCGCCAGCAGCAGCCCCAGCAGCGACAGGATGTTCAACGTCATGCCGAGGAAGTACATGCAACCGAGCGTGATCACCAGGCAGATCGGTATGGCCAGCGACACCATCAGCGTGGATGGCCAGTCGCGCAGGAAGAAATACAGCACGAATACCGACAGCAGGATGCCGATGCCGCCCGCCAAGCCGAGTTCCTTCAGGCTATCGGTCACCGCCTTGGCATCGTTGCCGAGGAAGTACAACTGGATGCCGCGCATTTCCGGATCGCTTCCGATGCGGTCGATCTCGGCCAGCGCGCTGCTGGCGACCTCGACCAGGTTCGCGTTGCGCTCCTTGGAAATGTCCACCGCGATCGCGGGCTTGCCGTCGAGGTGGCGCCGATAATCCAGCCGCGCGGGCTTGAGCGTGACATTCGCGATGTCGCCGAGCTTGAGTCCCTTGTCGTTGATCGGCGTGGCGCGGACATCATCGAGGCTGCGCCATTCGCCCAGCGGCTGCACCTGATAGCGCAGCTTGCCGTCCGTGATCTGGCCGGCCGAGGCGGAAAAATTCGCGTCCGAAAGCTTCGTGTACAAATCGTTGAGGCTGACGCCGGCCGCGGTAAGCCGGTCGACGGAAACCTCGATCTGCACCTCGGGCGGCGCCACTCCCTGGATCTGCACCCGCGCCACCCCCGGCAGGCGTTCGAGCGGGCGCTTGAGCTTGCGATCCAGCAGCTCGTAGGCGTTCGACAGGTCGCGATCGCTGGAAACGCGCAATTGCAACATCGGCTGGTCGGTGGTGGCGAATTTCATCACCGTGTAGCGCTGCAAGTCGCTTGGCAACTCGTCGCGGATCGCGTCGATCTTCTCGCGCGCCTGCACCGCCTTGACCCCCGTGTCCTCGCCCCATTTGAGCTGCAGGAAGATTTGCGCGCCGTCCGCGCGCGACGTCGAGTTCATGTGCTCGATGCCAGTCAGCGTCGACAGCGCATCCTCGACCGGACGCGTGATCGTGCGCTCGACCTCCACCGGCGTCGAACCGGCATACGGCAGGTTGATCATCATGAACGGGAATTGCACGTCCGGCATGCCTTCCAGCGGCAGGCGGAACGCCGCGATCGCGCCGACCACGAGCAGCGACACGAAGAACATCACCGCCGTGACCGGGCGTTTCAGGCTGAGCTCGGCGAGTGTCAAGGGGCGCTACCTTCCGCCAACGCGGCGGATGCATTGGCATGACGCGGACTGCGCAACCCGCGCTCGCGATACCACACGTCCGCACGCCGATCGAGCAGGTTGTAGACCACCGGAATCACGATCAGGGTCAGCAAGGTGGAAACCGCGAGGCCGCCGATCACCGCGATCGCCATCGGCGAGCGCACTTCCGAGCCATCGCCGAAACTCAATGCCAGCGGCATGAAGCCGAGCAGCGTGCACAGCGTCGTCATCGTGATGGGACGCAGGCGCGATTCGGCGGCCTGCGCGATCGCGGCGACCTTGTCCACACCCTCCTCGCGCAACTGGTTGATGCGGTCGATCAACACGATGGCGTTCTTGACCACGATGCCGGCGAGCATGATCAGGCCGATGAACACGACGATGGATAGCGGCGTGAATGTGATCTTCAGTGCCAGCACCGCGCCGACGAGGGCGAGCGGAATCGAGAACATGATCACGAACGGATGCAGCAGAGACTCGAACTGCGAAGCCATCACGAGATAGACGAGGAAGATCGCCAGCGACAAGGCGAAGATCAGCGAGCGCAACGAGGCGTCGAGTTCTTCGCTCTGCCCGCCGATGTGCGCGCTGACGCCGGCCGCAAGCGGGTTGTCGCGCAGGATCTTCTGCACCTCGGCGACGGCGCTGCCGAGGTCGCCGTAATGCAGGCTGGCCGTAACGATGGCCACGCGTTCCTGGCCGATGCGGTTGATCTCGTTCGGCCCCATCGCCACGGTCACGTCGGCGACCGAGGCCAGGCGCACCGGCGTTGCGGCACCGGGGTTGACGATCAGGTTGCGGATGCCATCGAGGGACGTGCGCTGGTCGGGCTGCGCGCGCACCAGCACGTCGATCTTGCGATCGCGGAAGTTATACTGCGTGGCCACCGCGCCGCGGATCTTGTCGACGATCTGATCCGAAATCTGCTTGGTCGTGAGGCCGAGCGCCGCTGCCCGGTCTTGATCGAAATGAATGCGGATCTCCGGCGAACCGCCCTGCGCACTGGATTTGACGTCGGCGAAACGCGGCGACGCCTGCAGCAGCGCCGCGAGCTTGTTGCCGGCTTTCTGCAGGGCATCCAGATCGTAGCCGCGCAAATCCACTTCCAGCGGGGTGTCGAAACTGAAAAGTTTCGGCCGCGAGAACTGCACTTCGCTGCCGGGATGGCCGACCATGCTCGCGCGCAGCGCGTTCATCGCCGCGCCCTCGCCCTTGCGGCCGACGCCTGGCGCCAGCACCACGAGCAGGCGCGCGATGTTCTCGCCGGATTCGGTCGGGTTGGCATCAAGGCGCGTGCCGGTGCCGCTGACGCCGTAGATCATCTTGATCAGCGGATTCTTCGCGTTTTTGGCTTGCAACTCGCGCACCAGTGCGTCGGTGTCGGCGAGTGGCGTGCCCGGCGCCTGCTTCACCGTCATCTCGAAGCGGCCCTGGGCGAGTTGCGGAATCAGGTCCGTGCCCAGGGTCGGAACCAGCGCGACACTGGCGAGGAATGCCGCCGCGGCGAAGCCGAGCACTTTCCACGGATGCGCGAGCGCCTTGGGCAGGAACGCGTGATAAGACGCGGCAGCGCGGTTGTAGCCTGAAAGCAGACCCTTGCCCAGGAAGCGCAGGATGCGGCCGATGATGGTTCCACCAAAACGTCCCAGCGTGAAACCGATCCAGCCGAGCACGCGCGGCAGCCAGCGGAACAGGCGGCCGATCGCGGCGAAGATTTTGCCGATGCGCGTGCGCGGCGGCACGTGAGGCGCTTTGGTTTCGTCGGCGAACGCCAGTGGCGCCCTGCCTTTCAGCGAAGCGAGCATGGGAATAAGGCTCATCGCCACGACCAGCGAAATGAGCATGGCGAACGTGATCGTCAGCGCCTGATCGCGGAACAACTGCCCAGCGATGCCCTGCACGAACACGAGCGGGAAGAACACCGCGACCGTGGTCAGCGTCGAGGCGGTCACCGCCATCGACACTTCGCGCGCGCCCTGCACCGCCGATTCGACGATGCCGATGCCGCGCTCGCGCATGCGCGCGATGTTTTCGAGTACAACGATGGAATCGTCCACAACCATGCCGGTGGCGAGCGCCAATCCGCCCAGCGACATCACGTTGAGGCTCAGGCCGGCTTCGCCCATGAAGAAGAACGTGGCGATCAGCGACACCGGCAGCGACAGCGAGATGATGAACGTGCTCCACGAATCGGCGAGGAAGAAGAAGATGATCAGCACCGCCAGCACGCCGCCGATGATGGCGTCGTCGCGCACGTCGTTGAGCGAGCTTTGGATGAAGACGGACTGATCGTCGATCGTGGCCAGCTTCGCGTTTGGCGGCAGGATCTTTACGCACGACGGCGGCTGGTTCGCGCAGGTGAACCTGTCGAGCTGCTTGCGCACCGCCGCGGCCACGGTGACGGTGTTGGCATCGCCTTCCTTGTAGATCGCCAGCTCCACCGCCTCATGTCCGTCCACGCGCACGATGCCTTCGCGCTCCTTGTGGCCCTGGTGCACGTTGGCCACGTCCTTGAGCCGGATCGGCACGCCCTTGTCGACCTTGATCAACAGGTCGCTCATCTGGCCCAGATCCGTGAACTGGTTGACCGTGCGCACGAGATAACGCTGCGTGCCGTCCTCGATGCGCCCACCGGAGACATTGACGTTTTCGTCGCCCAGGCGCTTTATCACGTCGGCAACATTCAAGTTCAACTGCTGCAAGCGCTGCTGGTCGATGTCGACGTCGATCTGGTCCTCAAGGCCGCCGCCAACCTTGACCGCGGCCACGCCGGCGGTCGGTTCCAGGCGCTTGCGCAACTCGTCGTCGGCAAAACGGCGCAACTGCTTCAATTCCGCATTCTCGGCCGCCCCGCTTTGCGCCGGACCGGTCAGCGCCAGGCGCAGGATCGGATCGGTGGCCGGATTGAAGCGCAGCAGTACCGGCTTCTTCGCGGTCAACGGCAATTGCAGCAGGTCGAGCTTGTCGCGCACATCGAGACTGGCCTGGTCCATGTTCGTGCCCCAGACGAATTGCAGGATCACGTCGGATTGCCCGGCCTGCGACACCGAGTGGATCGTGCGCACGTTCTTGACCACGCCGAGCGCTTCCTCGACCGGCTGCGAGATCAGCGTCTCGATTTCGGCCGGCGCGGCGCCTTCGTACGCGGTGCGCACGGTCAGCGTGGGATAGGTCAGGTCCGGCAGCAGGTTGACCTTCAAACCGGACAGCGCGATCAGGCCGAACAAAACCAGGGTGAGCGTCACCATGCCGACGGTGACGCGCCGACGGGTGGCGAGTTCGACGAGGCTCATGCCTTGTTGTCCAGCACCAGTACGGCGGTGCCGTCACGCACGGCGTTGCGGCCGACCGTGATGACGCGTGCGCCTGCATCCAATCCCGAAATGATCTCCACCTTGTCGCCGTCGGTATAGCCGGTCTTCACCAACTGGCGATGGGCAACGAAGCCGCTTGGGGCGGCAGCCGGTGCCTTTGCGGCGGGTTTGCCGGCTTCGGGCTTCGGCGCAGGCGCGGGCGGCGCCTTGTCGACCACGAACACCGACGTCTGGCCATCCTCCTCCACCAATGCCGAGCGCGGCACGGTCAAGGCGTCGGCACGCTGGTCGTAGACGATATCGATGCGCGCGAACATGCCCGGGACGCAGAATTGAGCTGGCGTCGCGGAACTGGCAGGTGACGCGGAACGTGCCGCTGGCCGGATCGACGACTGGCGCGATGCGCAGGATGGATCCGGCGAATTTCTTGCCCGGCAGTGCATCGGCTTCGAGTTGCACCGCCTGTCCTGCCTTCAGGATTCCAAGCTGGCGCTCGGGCACGTTGAGCACGGCCTGCAACGGATTCATGCCGACGATGCGGAACAGGTTCTGGTTGGCCTGCACCAGATTGCCGAGTTTGATGCTGCGCTCGGCAATCACACCATCCACTGGCGCGACAATGCGCGTATAGGACAACTGGATGTTTGCGGCTTCGTAGGCGGCGCGCTGCGCGGCCAGATCGAACTTGTCCTGCTCGTATTCGTATTCGGGAATCAGGTGCTTCGGGATCGCCGCCTGTGCGTGCGTGAATGTCGCTTCGGCCTTGTGCATCTGCGCTTCGGCCTGCTTGGACTTGGCCAGCGCATCGGCATCGTCGAGTTCGGCGAGCAATTGCCCCGCCTTCACGGTCATGCCCTCTTCCACATAGAGCTTCTTCAAGACGCCCGAGGTTTTCGCGGTGACCTGAGCTTCGTGATCGGCAACCAGCGCAGCTGTTCCGCTGTAGCTCGCGCTGATTGCGCTGTGGGCTGCCAAGGCGACTTCAACCGGCACCGCATCGACCGTCGGGGCCTTGGTCTGCGCCGCCGCTCCATCGCGGTTGCAGGCGGTAAGCAGCCCGGCCAAGTCCGATAAACATCAATGTAATCAAAAGATTTCGCATTTTTGCGGGAGTCATGGGAATTTCGGTCCGGCTGCGGGGATGAAGGTTGAATTAGTGTTATACTAAACTATATCACCATATTACGCAACCCTCTTGCAATGTCTGGCACAGCAAGGTATTCCGAGGCCGATATTTTTGACAGGGCCGCAAGTCATGTCGCGCACATGGCAATCGTCATGGATGCGCAAAAGCGTCGCTTAGTTGCATCGTGCGCGGAAGCGGAAATGCAGCGGTAAATCCTCATGCGCCTACCACGCGGGTAGCGACGCACACATTCGCCACGTTATACTTCGCGGGTTTTTCGCCCAGTCACGGATTGCACGACCCGCCATGCAAAAAATCGCCTCAGCCTGCCGCATTGCCCTGTTCGCAACCGCGTTGTTCGCCCTGCCCGCACTTGCCGCCGATCCCGGCAAGGGCGATCCGAAAATCGGCAAATCGCTGGTCTACACTTGCGGCGGCTGCCACGGCGTCACCGGCTACAAGAATGCATACCCGAACTATCATGTGCCGCGCATCGCCGGCCAGAACTACGACTACATCGTGGCCGCGTTGACCGAGTACAAGAAGGGCGAACGCTCGCATCCAACCATGCGCGCACAGGGCGAAAGCCTGTCCGACGAAGACATCCGCAACGTCGCCGCGTACCTGTCCAGCCTGAGCCCGGGCAAATAAGGAAAGCCAATGAATTTCATTCGACTCAGCATGCTTGCGGCCGGATTGTTCGCGATCAACGCCTTCGCGGTGGAAGCCGGCGGCGCGCCCGGCGCTTCCGCTGCCGATCTCGCTAAAACATGCGCTGCCTGTCACGGCGCGGACGGCAACTCCACGGCGCCGATCTATCCGCGCCTGGCCGGCCAGTACCACGACTATCTCGCACGTGCCCTGCATGAATACAAGTCCGGCGGGCGCCAGAATGCCATCATGGCGGGCTTCGCCAAGACCCTGAGCGACGCCGATATCGACAAGCTGTCGCGTTATTTCGCGGCGATGCCCGGCAAGCTCGGCGACCTGTCGGGTGCCGAACAGAGCGACTGAGTTATTCGCCGAACTGCGTTCACCGCACTGCGCTGTGGCCCTCGTGGCCACGGTAGTAGGGGTTGTGTCCGCTGGCGTGATCAGTAGCGTCGCGTACCGCTGAAATCTCGGGAAAATGCTTGCGCAAGGTGCGTTCTATGCCCTGCTTCAAGGTCACGTCGGCCATGCCACAGCCATGGCAGCCGCCGCCAAGGCGCAGCATCACCGCATTGTCGCCAGTGATTTCCACAAGCGTCGCCCGCCCGCCATGCGCGGCGATCTGCGGATTGACTTCGGTTTCGAGCACATAGCGCACGCGTTCGGCGAGGTCGGCATCGGCCGGCGGCGGACTGCCCTTTAATTTCGGCGCGCGCACGATCAGTTGTCCGCCTGTCGCATCGCTCGAAAAATCAATCAGCGCCTCGTCGAGATACGGCATGCTCTGCGCATCGACGTAAAGTCTGAAGCCGTCGCAGGCCAGCGACCATTCACCGCCCGACAAATCGGCAGCTTCGCAGAATTCCAGCCGGCAATCCGCCTTCGGCGTACCGGGATGCACGGCCAGCATGCGCACGCCGAGCCCGGCGATGCCCTGCTGCTCGATCAGGCGGCGAAAATGGCGTTGCGCGGATTCGGTCAGGGTCAGCATGGCGTTACCGTCAAATGAATACCAGACCATTTTAGTACTGAATTTGCGCCGCGTCACGGTTGCTATACTTTCGACGACACGCGAGGAATCCGTCATGACCGCCGACGAACTGCGCAAGCAACGCTGCAAACCGCTCAGGGGCAAGGAAAACCAATTGTCCGCTGCGCGTGCAAGGGAGCTGCTGGGCGTTCTTGAGGGCTGGGAGTTCGGGCCCGCCGACGCCGACATCCGCCGCGAATTCCGTTTTGCGGATTTCCTGCATGCGCTGGCGTTCGTCAACGCACTCGGATTCATCGCGGAGAACGAAAACCATCATCCCGATCTGGAACTGGGCTGGGGCCGTTGTCTGGTCCGTTTCTCGACCCACGACGTCGGCGGCCTGTCGCTGAACGATTTCATTTGCGCGGCCAAAGCCGAGGCGTTGTCTGCAAACTGAGGGCAAACGCGCGACGATTGCCGCGGCGCTGGCGTTCGCTGCCCTGCTCTGCTTTACCGCCTGGAGTCTGGAACATCTCGCCCAACGGCAGTTCACCGCGCATCTGCGTAACGATGCCGCGCGCGCGTTGGAGCTCGCCGCGTCGGGCGAGACGCCGTGGCAATGGGGTTATCGCCCGCAAGACATCGTCGCCGGGCGCGTTTTCGGGAATGCGCAAGCCGATTTCGCCGACGATTGCCTGCTGGTGACATCACGCAGCCAGCCTTTCGAAATCGGCCTGCGTCTGGAACGCAACATCCCGTTGCGCGATTTCCCGCGGCTGCGCCTGTTCGCCTTCGCGAACGCGGCTGCGCAGGTACAACTCGTCGTCCGTGAACGTCTCGACGGCGGTGCGTGGACGGGTGCGCCTTTCCCGCTAGCCGGAATCTCCACGGCGACGAACATCGACATAGAAAAGATCAAGTGGCAAGCACTCAATGGCATGGCGATTCGCCAGCCGAAAGTGGCTGCCATGCTGCGCCTGCGCTTCACGCTGCCGCAGGGAGCGACCTTGCAATTCAACGGCGCAGCGCTCAATCGGCCCGTGCAATACGAGCCGCTCGAACTGACCCACCCCATCTTGCTCGCCGAACCGGGCGAGCCCGCATCGCCCGGCGTCATTCCGGTTTATCGCGTGCCGGATACAGGATTCGGCGCCGCGCAAATAGCTGCATTGGCGAAGTCGGGCGCGCCGATTCTTGCGATTCCACAAACGCGTCGCGTCGAACAGCAACGCCTGATGCTCGATACGATTCATGATGCGCTGCCGACCGCGGTTGTTGTGCCGCAGAATGCGTTGGACGCAACCTTCGCCCTTGCGCGCACGCCATCGACACGATCAGGCATTGCAGATATTTCCGTCGCACTGCGTTGGACCGCGCTGATCGCATTCACTGCCGTACTGTTGTTCGCACGCATTTTTCCGCCGCGCCCGCCGCGTGTGCGCGCCGCGCTTGAAATCGCACTGGTGCTTGCCGCGCCGTTGTGGCTGGTCGTCGGCGGACATTTCACCGGCGAAGTCGGTACCGACCAGAAATTCCTGATTGCCAGTGTCGCCGCCTATGGGGTCACCCTCGGTTTTCCTCGCGACTGGAAATGGAACGGCAGCGCGCGCGCGTGGCTGCTTGCAGCCGCGGTGGTCGCACTCGCCGCAGGCATCGGCATTGCCGCACATTTTTCTGGCGACGGTTCGATCCGGTCGATCGGCGCGGCGCATGTGTGGCGCTATTTCGGTTGGGCGCTTATCCAGCAGTATCTGGTCTGTGTCGTTTGCACCAGCCGCTGGAAGCTCGTTACCGGAAGCACCGCGATTGCGCTGTATTTCGGCGCACTAGGCTTCGCCTTGATGCACACGCCGAACGCCGGTTTGATGCTCGCCACGTTTTTCGGCGGGTTGTGCTGGTGCGCGTTTTACTTGCGCGAGCGTGCCTTGCTGCCGCTCGCTTTTTCGCATGCCACCAGCGCACTCGTGTTGATTGCCCTGCTGCCGCCGGACTGGCTGTACTCGGCCGAAGTCAGCGCGCGGTTTTTCCAGTAGGCAGGCGGTCGAGAACTTCCGCCAGGTCCGGCGCCAACGGCGCGGAAAAACTGTGCGTCTTGCCATTCAGCTCGAACTCGAAGCGTGCCGCGTGCAGGAACAGGCGGCGCAGGCCGAAATCGCGCAGCGCCTTGTTGAACTCGCGCAAGCCGTACTTTTCGTCGCCGGCCAGCGGGTGCCCCGCGTGCTGCGCGTGGACGCGAATCTGATGCGTGCGCCCGGTATACAAAGTCACCTCGGCGAGACTGGCATCAGCGTAGTTGCCGATCACCTTGAACGCGGTCAGCGCGGGCTTGCCATCGTCGCTCACCCGCACCATGCGTTCGCCGCCCTGCAAATCGAATTTGCGCAGCGGCACGTTGACATCGAATCGCGCGCGCTTCGGATGACCATGCAGCAGCGCCAGATACTGCTTGGTGATGTGGCCGTCGCGGATCAATTCCTGCAGCGCGGTCAGCGCCGCGCGCCGGCGCGCGAGGACCAAAATGCCGCTGGTGTCGCGGTCCAGACGGTGTGCAAGTTCCAGGGTTTCATCCGGTCGCGCCGCGCGCAGCAGCTCGATCGCGCCGAAAGCGACGCCGCTGCCGCCGTGAGCGGCGATGCCGGCTGGCTTGTCGAGGACCAGGAAATCCCGGTCTTCGAAAATTATCGACTGCACCACTCGCTCGATCATCGCACTCGGCGCCGGTCCGGACTTGCCCGTCGCGGCCGTCCGCACAGGCGGAATGCGCACCGTGTCGCCGCCGGAAACGCGCGCATCGGGTTTGGCGCGCTTGCCGTTGATCCGCACCTGCCCAGTACGCAGCAGGCGGTAGACCAGGCTCCTGGGCACGCCTTTGAGTTGTCCTGTCAGGAAATTGTCGATACGCTGCCCGTCGCGGTCGTCGGGAACCGTCGCCAGACGCACGCCGGGGCTTGATTGCTTTGTATCGAGATTCATCGAAGTCCGCGTAAGTATTGGAAAAATCGGCCGGTGTGTTACACTTCCCGGGCGTTTCGCGTCAGCGCCGGTCAGACGGCGTGACGACGCATCCGCCCGCCGGCCTGCGCCGGCGCCCGAGCCAACTCCGGGAGGAGTCCTCGGCCGCCGCGTAATCCTAACGGGTCGGATCGCGGATTGCCCGCCCCCGTCATGGCGGCGTGGAGTCCCGGCAGCGCAAAAGGGCACCTATAAACCGCCAGGCGCAAATGTTGCGCCGGCAGATACAAAGCGCTCCCGTGGTGGCGTGCCACGCCCACGGCTTGCGCGGCTCCGCCGCCGGAATCGGCGCGGAATCGCGACGCAGTCCACGGTCGAGCGCCGAGGATGTAAAAATGAAGCGTATGCTGATCAACGCAACTCAGCGTGAAGAGTTGCGTGTGGCCATTGTCGACGGCCAAACCCTCTACGATCTCGACCTCGAGATCCCCTCCAAAGAACAGAAAAAGGCCAATATCTACAAAGGCCGCATTACCCGCGTCGAGCCGTCGCTGGAAGCCTGTTTCGTCGATTACGGCGCCGACCGCCACGGCTTCCTGCCGCTCAAGGAAATCTCCCGCGACTACTTCCAGTCCGGTGTCGACCATAACAAGGCCGGCATACGCGAGCTGCTCAAGGAAGGCCAGGAACTGCTGGTCCAGGTCGAGAAGGAAGAACGCGGCAACAAGGGCGCGGCGCTGACCACGTTCGTCTCGCTGGCCGGCCGTTACATGGTGCTGATGCCGAACAACCCGCGTGCCGGCGGCGTGTCGCGCCGCATCGAGGGCGACGATCGCGCGAATCTCAAGGAAGTCCTCGACCAGCTCAAGTTGCCGGACGAGATGGGCCTGATCATCCGCACCGCGGGCCTCGGCCGCGAGGCCGAAGAGCTGCAATGGGACCTGGATTACCTTCTGCAACTTTGGACGGCGATCGATGAGGCCGGGAAATCACGCTCCGCGCCGTTCCTGATCTACCAGGAATCGCGCCTGATCATCCGTGCCCTGCGCGATTACATGCGCAACGACATCGGCGAGATCCTGATCGATTCCGAGGAATTGCTCAACGACGCGCGCGAATTCGTGCAGCAGGTGATGCCGCAGAACCTGCGCAAGCTCAAGCTCTACGACGACACGGTGCCGCTGTTCTCGCGTTTCCAGATCGAAACCCAGATCGAGAATGCGTTCGATCGGACCGTGCGCCTGCCCTCGGGCGGTTCGATCGTGATCGACCAGACCGAAGCGCTCACCGCGATCGACATCAACTCGTCCAAGGCGACCAAAGGCGGCGACATCGAGGAAACCGCGTTCAACACGAACTGCGAAGCCGCGGTGGAAGTTGCGCGCCAGTTGCGCATCCGCGATGCCGGCGGTCTGATCGTGATCGACTTCATCGACATGGAATCGCCGCGCCACCAGCGCGAAGTCGAGGACAAGCTGCGCGACGCGCTGCGCCACGACCGCGCGCGCGTGCAGATCGGCAAGATCTCGCGCTTCGGCCTGCTCGAAATGTCGCGCCAGCGTCTGCGCCCCTCCCTGGGCGAATCCACGCAGAGCGTATGCCCGCGCTGCGAAGGCCATGGCCGCGTGCGCAGCGTGGAATCGCTGTCGCTGTCGGTGCTGCGCCTGGTCGAAGAACAGGCGATGAAGGAAAAGACCGGCCAAGTCCTGGTGCAAGTGCCGGCGATGGTCGCAAACTTTCTGCTCAACGAAAAGCGCAAGGGCATCGTCGAGATCGAACAGCGCCACGATGTCCCCGTGATCGTCGTTGCCGACGAAAAACTCGAAACACCGCACTTCCACATCGAACGCATCCGCGCCGCCGAAATTTCCGGCGACGCAAAGCTCAGCTACGAACGCCTGACCCCGGCCGTCGCCGTGCCACCGCCGCAAATCGCCAAGCCCGGCGCCGAACCGGAAAAACCCGCGGTCAGCGGCATCGTACCGGCCAGCCCCGCCCCCGTGCGCGAAACGCCGGAGCCTGCCGCCGCACCCGCGCGTGCGCCAACGCCGGGCTTCTTCGCGCGCATGATGAGCTGGTTCCAAAAACCGGCCGCGCCGGAAAAAACGCTTGCCGAACTCGTACCCGCCCCTGCTCGCGGAAAACCGGCACGCGGCAATGGTCAGCAACGGCACGACAATGTTCGCGACGAAAAGCGTGGCGATTCGCGCGGTCAGCGTGATCGCGAACGTTCGCGCGACGGCGGCAACAAGCAACAGCAGCGCCGCGAGCAACGCCCGCAGCACGACTCCCCCGCGCCGAAGCGCAGCGTCAGAATCAGCCACAGCCACTGCAGCGCAAACCGCAGCCCGCCCAACAACCGGCGGCGGAGCGGCCAAAGCGCGATGCAGCACCAGCCGGCGCGTCGGTCAATTCTCCATTGGCAACGCCTGCGCCCGCATCAATAAGCGCCGCGAACGCATCGGCACCCGCTGTCCCGCATATGGCTGACGCAGCGGGTGATGAAGCGACGCATTCGCGCCGCCGCGGTCGCCGTGGTGGACGTCGCCGTCGGAAGAACGAGGGCGGAACGGAATCCCACGCACAGGATTCGACCGCGCCGGTGGTGTTTGATTTCGACGACGAAGATGCCGATCGCAGTGCGAATGTGCCGTCTACCCCGCCTTCCGTTGCGGCACCGGTAGCGCCGAAACCCTCGGCATCGGCGATGCCCGCGAGTTCGCCGATACCTGCGATACCCGCTGCGCCGATCGCAGCACCGATCACAGCGCCGGTCGTGGCACAAGAGCCCAAGCCCGTAGTCCCACCCGCACCCGTCGTCGCACCGCAGGCGCCGGTCGTGGCGTCCGTCGCGACGACGCTCGCGCCGATCGCCCCGGCATCGGTCCAGCCGGTGGAGTCTGTGCCGGAAATCAAACCGGCACAGGCCGCGCCAACACCAGCCTTGCCGCCGCGTGAAGCAGCGCCAAGCGCCCCGCTCCCGCCAGCCCCGCCCGTCGCTCCGATGGGGGCACCCACAGCACAGCCAGTCGATCCGACACCAGCTCCGGCCGTCGCCAAACCGGCTCCCGCAGCGCCTGCGCAAGCTCCGTCGCCTCAGCTGGTAGCTCCGGTCGCAGCGCCGCGTCCAGCGCCGGTGTTGATGCCGAGCCTGCCCTTGCCGATTCCGCCGCGCTTCGCACCGCCGCCGATTGTGGTCACGCCGACACCGAAACCGGCAGCGCCTGCTCAATCCGGGAACCTGCCGCTGCATCCGCCTGTGCCGGCCGCGCAGCCAGCGGCAAATCCTGCTGCGAATTCAACGCCGAAGCCGGAAGAACCGCACCAGTAATCGGGCGTGGCGACGCGCCAGCGTCGCCTACGCCGGAATGCCTGCTGTCTTTTCCAGCAGGCCGTGCGCGCTGGCCAGATGCGCCAGCGCAACGACATTGTCGATGCCGAGCTTCTCGAACAGCCGGGCCTTGTAGGTCGCGATCGTTTTTTCGCTCAGGTGCAGGCGCGTGGCGATGTGCTTCGCCGCACGCCCCTGCGCCAGCATCATCGCCACTTCGAGTTCGCGCGCGGACAATTCCTCGAACGGCGACACATCGCCCGCCATCGTCGCCAGCGCCAGTTGCTGGGCGATGTCGCCGCCGAGGTAACGCTGGCCATCGGCGACCTTGCGCACCGCCTTGACCAGTTCTTCGGCGGGGCAACCCTTGGTCAAATATCCGCTTGCACCCGCTTCCAATAGTCGTTTCGGAAATGGCGCTTCGTCTACGATGGTCAGGATAACGATGCGCGTATCGAGTTTGGTCTTGCGTACGCGTTCGGTAACTTCGATACCGGACACTCCCGGCATGTGCACGTCGACGAGGGCAATGTCCGGTTTGATTTGCTTGATGAGCGCGAGCCCGCGCTCGCCATCCTCAGCTTCGCCGGCGATTTCCATGTCTGGTTGCCTTTCCAGAATCAGGCGCAGCCCCGTGCGCACCAAAGCGTGATCGTCCACCAGCACGATGCGGATCATCGCAATCCCCCATTGTTTCCCCACGCACAACGTAGCGCGATGCGCGCGCCGGGGCAAGGGAGGATGGCGGAGAGGGCGAGATTCGAACTCGCGGTGGTATCGCTACCACGCCGGTTTTCAAGACCGGTGCCTTAAACCACTCGGCCACCTCTCCGTCGATGCAAAGCTAGGCTATTTGCTCGATCCCGCCCATATAGCCGCGCAGCGCGGGCGGCACGGTAAGCGAGCCATCCGCGTTCTGATAATTCTCCATCACCGCGATCAGGGCGCGACCGACGGCGACGCCGGAGCCGTTGAGCGTGTGCACGAGCTCGGGCTTGCCGGTTTCCGGATTGCGCCAGCGCGCCTGCATGCGGCGCGCCTGGAAATCCGTGCAGTTTGAGCACGAGGAAATCTCGCGATAGGTATTCTGCCACGGTAGCCAGACTTCGAGATCGTAGGTCTTCGCGGCAGCGAAGCCCATGTCGCCGGTGCACAGCAGAACGCGCCGATACGGCAGTTCGAGTTTTTCCAGCACCACTTCCGCGCAGCGCGTCATGCGTTCGTGTTCGGCCCAGCTCTCGGAAGGTTTGGCGATCGTCACCAATTCCACCTTCTCGAACTGATGCTGGCGGATCATGCCGCGCGTATCGCGGCCGGCGGCGCCGGCTTCGGCGCGGAAGCACAACGAATGCGCGGTCAGGCGCATCGGCAGTTTTCCCGCATCGATGATTTCGTTCGCGACGAGATTCGTCAGCGAAATTTCCGACGTCGAAATCAGGTAACGCTTGTGCTCGCCAAGTTGCGTGGCGAACATGTCCTCCTCGAATTTTGGCAACTGGCTCGTACCGAAAAGACTTTCGGCGTTGACGATGACTGGCACGTTGCATTCCAGATGCCCGTGTTCTTGCGTGTGCAGGTCGAGCATGAACTGCGCGAGCGCGCGATGCAGACGCGCGAGTTCGCCGCGCAACACGGTGAAGCGCGCGCCGGAGAGCTTCGCCGCCGCCTCGCCATCGAGCCAGCCGTGGCGCGCGCCGAGTTCGACGTGATCCTTCACGGCGAATTCGAATTGGCGCGGCGTGCCCCACTTGTGGATTTCCTTGTTCTGCGTCTCGTCCGCGCCGTGCGGAACCGAGACATCGGCAAGATTCGGTATGCCGAGCGTGATCGCGGAGAGTTCCGCCTGGATATCGGCGAGTGCCTGCTCGTTGGCCTTGAGCTGGTCGCCGATGCCGGCAACCTCAGCCATCAGCGCGGAGGTGTCCTCGCCCTTGGCCTTGGACATGCCAATCGCCTTGGAGCGCGTATTGCGCAGGTTCTGCAGTTCCTGCGTCTGCGTCTGCGTGGCCTTGCGGCGCGCTTCCAGCGCTTCGATCTGCGCCTTCGGCAAGGCGAATCCGCGCGCAGCCAGTCGCTCGGCGACGCTGTCGAGTTGTCCGCGCAGGAGTGCCGGATCGAGCATGGTCAAATTCCAGAAAAACGAAGGCGCAAATTATATCGCAGCGCGCGCCGGCTCCACCCAGAATTTCAGCAGCAGCGCGGCCAGCAAGGCGCACCCGGCACCGAATCCGAACGCGAACAACGGCGATTCGAGTTGCCACAGCCAGCCGAACGCAAGCGAAGCCGGCAAGAGGAACAGGCCGACGACGAGGTTGTACCAGCCATACGCCGTGCCGGTCGACTCGTGCGGCACCAGATCGGCAACGAGCGCCTTTTCCGCGCCCTCGGTCGCGGCCAGGAACACGCCGTAGCCGGCGAACATCGGCCACAGCGCCCAGGAGTTGTCGTTCTGCACGCCGAGGATGAGATAAAAGGCGGCGTAGACGATCCAGCCGGAAACGATCAGGCGCGTGCGGCCGATGCGATCCGACAAGGCAGACAGCGGCGTCGACAACAGCGCCGCCACCAGCGACACCAACGCCCACAGCACCGGCACTTCGGCCTGCGGCAGGCCGAGGTCGCGCGCGCGCAGGAGCAGGAACATGTTCGAGGAGTTGCCCAATGTAAACAAGGCAAGCACGATCAGGTATCGTCGGAACGCAGGCGGGAATTCGCGCAGGGTCCACGAAAATGCGGCTGGCTTGTGCGCTGGTGCCGGCGTGGCGTCGTCCTTCAAAAACAGCGCCAACACGATCACGACGACACCCGGCACGACGGCCCACAGGAACACGTGGCGCAGCGACATTCCGGCGGCCAGCATAGTCGCCGCGACGAGCGGACCGATCACCGCGCCGAAGTTGTCCATCGCGCGGTGGAAGCCGAACGCGAGTCCGCGTTGTGACGCATCCACGCTCAGCGACAGCAAGGCGTCGCGCGGCGCCGAGCGCAGACCCTTGCCGATGCGGTCGGCAAAGCGGCACGCCAGCACGCCGAGCCAACTCGTGGTCAGGCCGAGCAACGGCCGCGCGAAACCGGCAATGCCGTAGCCCGCGAACACCCAATACTTGACATGGCGTGTGCGGTCGGCGAGCACGCCGGCGAACAGTTTCAACAAACTGCTGAACGCCTCGGCGATGCCTTCGATGATGCCCAGTGCCTTGGGTCCGGCCATCGAGCACGCTGGCCAGATACAGCGGTACCAGCGGATAGATCATGTCGCTGGCCGCGTCGTTGACCAGGCTGATGATGCCGAGCAGCCAGACGGTACGCGGCAATTTGCGGATCGCGGCAATCATGCTCCGCGTTCCCTGCGTGCCGCGGCGCGCGCCGCACGGATGCCTTGCAGTTTCTCGCGAATCTTCGCTTCGAGTCCGTGTTGCGTAGGCCGGTAGAGTTCACGTCCCGCCAGCGCATCCGGCAAGCATTGCTGATCGAACGCGATGCCGCCCTCGACATCGGGATCGTATTGGTAGCCACGGCCGTAACCGAGGCCTTTCATCAGTTTCGTCGGCGCGTTGCGCAGATGCATGGGTACGTCCAGCGTGCCGGTTTCCGCGATCAATTCCCTCACCTCGCCGAGTGCGGCGTAGGCCGCGTTGCTCTTGGCCGCGATGGCGAGATAGATCGCTGCTTCCGCCAGCGCGAGTTCGCCTTCGGGCGAGCCGAGGCGCTCGTAGGTATCCCAGGCTTCGAGCGCCAAGCGTGAGCGCACGCGGATCGGCCAGGCCGACATCCTCGATCGCCATGCGCGTCAGGCGCCGTGCGAGATAGGCCGGATCGACGCCGCCATCGAGCATGCGCGTGCACCAATACAGCGCGGCATCGGCATCCGACGAACGCACGGACTTGTGCAAGGCGGAAATCTGGTCGTAGAACTGCTCGCCGCCCTTGTCGAAACGGCGCGTGCGGTCGGCCAGCACCTGCGCGAGCGTCGCCTCGTCGATGACGCCATCGTGCGCCAGGTCGGCGGCGATTTCGAGCAGGGTCAACGCGCGACGCACGTCGCCGTCGGCGGACTGGGCGATCAAACCGAGCGCGTGGTCGTCGATTTTCAGATCGGATTTTCCGAGTCCGCGCTCTTCGTCGTGCAACGCGCGTCGAAGCGCCGCGACGATGGCCTCGACCGATATCGCATCCATGACATGCACGCGGCAGCGCGACAGCAGCGCCGAATTGAGCTCGAACGAGGGATTCTCGGTCGTCGCGCCGACAAAGATGATCACGCCGCGTTCGATGTGCGGCAGGAACGCATCCTGCTGTGCCTTGTTGAAGCGGTGCACTTCGTCGACGAACAGCACGCTGCGCTGGCCTTGGGCGAAGCGCGTTTCCGCTTCGGCCAGCGCCGCGCGCACTTCGGCGATGCCGGACAGCACCGCCGAGATCGCGCGGAATTCGGCCTTGGCGTACTTTGCCAGCAGCAGCGCGAGCGTGGTCTTGCCGCAGCCTGGCGGCCCCCACAGCACCATTGAATGCACGTGCCCCGACTCGATCGAACGGCGCAAGGCGGTGCCGGGACCAAGCAGGCGCGTTTGCCCAACGATTTCGTCGAGCGTGCGCGGCCGCATGCGCTCGGCGAGCGGTTTCAACGCGTCGGATTCGGGGAACAGGTTGGGAGCGCTGGTCGTTTGGCGGCGGGTCATCCGCGGATGATACGGAATTCACGCCTTCCTGCGTTTCGCATGCGCCGGCGGTTTCGGCGCAGCCGGGACTTCACCCGGCTTCCACGGCCGGCCCAACTTCAGTTCGATGTGGCCGCGAATCAGGCGGCGCACGACTTGCGACGGCGTCAGATCCTCGAGCCGGCAAAGTTCTTCGAACACAGCCTTTTTGCCGGGATCGATCAGGATGGTCAGCCGGGCGCTGCGGTTCTCGCGTGACATGCGCAAATCTTATTTACATGTGATACGCATAGCATGATAATCCTGTCCGACGCTGTCAAGCGCACCGCCGCAGGCGGCGCGTTGGAACGTCCCGTCAGGAAGGATCTGCATGCCGCTGCCGAGCGCGTTACATTCGATCTTCACGCTGGTCATGGCCTGGGTTGCATTGGGTGCGGCGGGCCTGCTGTTTCCGCGCAATCTCACCTGGGTGAGCCGCGTGCTGTTTCCATTCGGGGCAGTGGTCGCGGCAGCCATTGCAATATGCGCGTATGTCGCGCTCGCCTTGCCTCCGGAAACCGCCACGCTGCCGATCGGTTTGCCTGAGTTGCCGATGCATCTGCGCCTGGATGCGCTGTCCGCGTTCTTTCTGCTGCTGATCGGGACCGCCGTCGCTGGCGTGTCTATCTATTCCGCCGGGTATTTCCGTTCCGGCGAAGGAGCGGTTCCGGGCCTGATGTGCCTGCAATACCACGTTTTCCTCGCCAGCATGGCAATGGTCGTGCTGGCCGACGACGCTTTCGCGTTCATGGTGGCGTGGGAGACCATGGCGCTGTCGTCGTATTTCCTCGTGACCACCCAGCACCGAGTCGCCGAGATCCGCAACGCCGGTTTTCTCTATTTGCTGCTCGCGCACATCGGCGCGATCGGATTGCTGCTTTGCTTCGGCGTATTGCAGGGCGGCTCGTGGCAATTCACCTTCGATGCGATGCGCGCGGCAACGTTGACACCGGGATGGGCCAGCGTGGCGTTCGCGCTCGCGTTGTTCGGCTTCGGCGCCAAGGCCGGTCTCGTGCCCCTGCATGTCTGGCTTCCGGAAGCCCATCCGGCGGCGCCATCGCCCGTCTCCGCGCTGATGAGCGGCGTCATGCTCAAGACCGCGGTGTACGGTTGCATCCGCGTCGCCTTCGACCTGATTCACGCGCCGCAATGGAGTTGGGGCGCGGCGGTACTCGCGCTCGGCGCGGTCACTGGACTGTTCGGTGCGATCTTCGCCGCCGTGCAAACCGACATGAAGCGCCTGCTCGCGTATTCGTCGATCGAGAACATCGGTCTGATTTTCTCCGGACTCGGACTCGCGCTGCTGTTTCGCGCCTTCGGCAGCAATGCACTCGCCGCGCTGGCGCTGGCGGGCACCTTGTACCACTGCCTGAACCATGCCCAGTTCAAGAGCCTGCTGTTCCTTGCCACCGGCTCGGTGTTGCACGCGACCGGGCAGCGCAATCTCGGCCGCCTGGGCGGGCTGATACACCGCATGCCCTGGGTTGCCGGCTTCGCGCTGCTCGGCACGCTCGCCATGGCCGGATTGCCGCCGCTCAACGGTTTCGTTTCGGAATGGCTGTTGCTGCAAGCCTATCTGTTCACGCCGTCGCTGCCGAAAGGCATGATCGACATGCTCGTGCCGCTGAGCGCGGCCGCGTTCGTGCTCACGATTGCGCTCGCTGCCTACGTGCTGGTCAAGTTCTATGGCGTGATCTTCCTCGGACGCGCGCGAGAGGCCTCGCTCGAGCAGGCGCACGATGCCAGCCGGCTCGAACGCGCCGGACTCGCCTGGCTGGCGCTCGCCTGCATCGCGCTCGGCCTGTTTCCCGGCGCCGTGCTGCACGGGCTCGACCACGTCAACGAACAGTTGCTTGGCACCGGGCTCGGGGCCAAGGCGGCACCATGGTGGGCGGTGGTGCCGTCGTCCGCGCAACGCGCGGTGTACAGCCCGCTCGCGTTCCTCGGCGGCATCGTCGCCGCGGTGCTTGCCGTGTTCCTGATCGTGCGTCTTGTCTACCACGGTCACGCGCGGCGCAGCGCACCGTGGAACTGCGGATTTCCTCCGCAAACCGCGCGCATGCAGGACACGGCGGAAGGCTTTGGCCAGCCGATCCGGCGCATCTTCGGTCCCGTGTTCCGCATCCGCCGGCAGACGCCGTCGCCGTTCGACACGGCGCCGCGCTATTTCCTGGATCTCGGCGACCGCTGGTGGGACTGGCTTTACGACCCGATCGCGCGCGCCGTAAAAGCCAGCGCCGCGCGCATCGGCGTGTTGCAGCAAGGCAGCATCGCGTTGTACCTGCTTTACAGCTTCGCTACGCTCGTGGCACTGCTGGCGTTCGTGCTGTGATCGCCACGAACATCCTGCTCGGCCTGTTCCAGGCGCTGCTGTCGATCCTCGCCGCGCCGCTGCTGCTGGGCTGGGTCGATCAGTGCCGCGCCTGGCTGCAGAACCGGCGTGGCGCCGGCGTGCTGCAGCCCTATCGCGTGCTGCGCAAGCTCTTGCACAAGGACGCCGTGATCGCGCACGGCGCATCGGCATTGTTCCGCGCCTCGCCGTACGTGCAATTCGGCGCAATGTGCCTGGCTGCCGCGATCATCCCGGTCGTCAGCATCACCGCGCCGCTTGCCGTCGCCGCGGACACGATCGCGCTGGTCGGCCTGTTCGCGCTCGCCCGCGTCTTCGTCGCGCTGGCCGGCATGGACATCGGCACCGCCTTCGGCAGCCTCGGCGCGCGCCGCGAAATGCTCGTCGGCTTCCTCTCCGAACCCGCGCTGCTGATGGTGTTCTTCACTGCCTCGCTGATCTGCGGCAGTACCTTGCTTCCGACGATCGTCGACACGCTCGCGCACCGCGAGTTCGCGATTTACCCGAGCCTGGCCTTTGCCGGCGTCGCGTTCACGATGGTGCTGCTCGCCGAGAACGCACGCATTCCGATCGACAACCCGGCCACGCACCTGGAACTGACCATGATCCACGAGGCGATGGTGCTGGAATATTCCGCACGCCACCTGGCGCTGATCGAATGGGCCTCCGCGCTGAAGCTGATGAACTTCATGGCGATCGGGCTCGCGCTGTTCGTGCCGTGGGGACTCACCGCTGCGGCAAGCGGCCCGCGCGGCCTCGCGGTCGGCATCGTCACCACCGCGCTCAAGCTCGGCGTCACCGGTGCCGCGCTCGCCCTGATCGAAACCGCGAGCGCGAAGCTGCGCATTTTCCGTGCGCCGGAATTCCTCGCCACCGCGTTCCTGTTCGCGGTGCTTGGCCTGCTCGTACACCAGTTGCTCGGAAGCTGACATGTCGACACCGACCTGGGCATCGCAGTTGATCAACCTCGGCGCGGCGCTGTTGCTGCTGTCGTCGTTCGCGATGCTGTCGCAGCGGCGCATCCTTTCGCTGGTGAACCTGTTCGCGCTGCAGGGCGCCGTGCTGTCCGCATCCACCGCGATCGTCGCGCACACCTCGGGCGCCACGCACCTGTACGCATCGGCGCTGCTGTCGCTGATCCTCAAGGTAATCGTGCTGCCGTGGATCCTGCATCGCCTGATCGCGCGCCTGAACGTGCGTTGGGATACCGAAACGCAACTGAACATCCCGGCGACGATGCTGGTCGGCATCGTCATCGTCGTGTTCGCGTTCGCGCTCGCCCAGCCGATCGCGCAATTGTCCGCCACGGTGACGCGCAGCACGCTCGGCATCGCGCTCGCGGTGGTCCTGCTGTCGTTCCTGATGATGATCACACGGCGCAAGGCGGTGTCGCAGGTGATCGGCTTCCTGGCCATGGAAAACGGCCTGTTCTTCGCCGCCACCAGTGCCACCTACGGCATGCCGATGGTGGTGGAACTTGGCGTCGCACTCGACGTGCTCGTCGGCACGCTGATCCTCGGCGTGTTTTTCTTCCAGATCCGCGAACAATTCGACAGCCTCGACCTGCACCACATCGAGCGGCTCAGGGAGGAGTGATGACGCTGCTCCTGCTGCTCGCAATTCCCCTCGTCGGCAGCTTTGCGCTCGCCGTGTTCGGCGCACGCCGCTGGGCGGCGGAACTCAACGCCGCGTTCAGCATCGCCACGTTCGCGGCCGCCTGCGCGCTCACCGCGCGGGTGATCGCCGAGGGTCGCCTGCTGGTGGCGCACGAACAGTTTTTCGTCGACCCGTTCAATGTGTTCCTGATCGCGCTGACCGCGTTCGTCGGCATGACCACCTCGCTGTTCTCGCGTCCGTACATGCGCGTGGAGGAGGCCCACGGCCGCGTAAACCGGCGCCGCCTGCGCCTGTACCACAGCATGTACCAGCTGTTCTGCTTCACGATGCTGGCGGCGCTGTCGACGAATAATCTCGGCATCCTCTGGGTGGCAATGGAAGCGGCCACGCTGTCGACCGTGCTGCTCGTGTCGCTGTACCGTACCGCGGCGAGCATCGAAGCGGCGTGGAAATACTTCATCCTGTGCGGCGTCGGCATCGCGCAGGCGCTTTTCGGCACGATCCTGCTGTACTTCGCCGCGGAAAAAATCCTCGGCGCCGAAGGCAGCACCGCGCTGCTATGGACCCATCTCGATGCCGTCAAGGGCCAGCTCGAACCGACCGTGCTCGGCCTTGCCTTCGTGTTCCTGCTCGTCGGCTACGGCACGAAAGTCGGGCTCGCGCCGCTGCACAACTGGCTGCCGGATGCACACGCGGAAGGCCCGACGCCGATCTCGGCGGTGCTTTCCGGGCTGTTGCTCAACGTTGCCCTGTATGCGGTCGTGCGCTGCAAGGTGCTGGTCGACGGCGCCACGCACAGCCCGTTCGCCGGCCGCCTGATGATGGGGTTCGGCCTGCTTTCGCTGGTACTCGCCGCGTTCTTTCTCTGGCGCCAGCGCGACATCAAGCGCTTGTTCGGCTATTCCTCGATCGAGCACATGGGCATCGTCACATTCGCCTTCGGCATGGGGGGACCGGTCGCAAATTTCGCCGCGCTGCTGCACATGACAGTGCACTCGCTGACCAAGTCGGCGATCTTCTTCGCCGCCGGCCACGCCGCGCAGAAAGCCGGTACGCAGGTCATGGACGACATCCGCGGCCTGATCGTGGTCAGCCCGACGATCGGCTGGGGCCTGATGCTCGGGACCCTGGCGATACTTGGCGTGCCGCCATTCGGCGTGTTCACGAGCGAATTCCTCGTCCTGGTCACAGCCATGCGCGAACATGCCTGGGCGACGCCGATCCTGCTGCTCGCGCTGGCGCTGGCATTCGCCGCCATTTTCCGCCGCGTGCAGGCAATGGTCTTCGGCGATTCGCGACTCAAGCCACTGCCGCATTCGCCGGCGCTGTTGCCCGTGTTCGCGCATCTGCTGCTCGTGCTCATGCTCGGCGTCTACATCCCGCCGGCTCTCGCGGAGTGGTACCGGCTCGCGGCGAAATTGATCGGGTGATGCGATGCCCCTCTCTGATCTCGTCTTCGAACAAATTGCCCGGCGCGCTTGCCGGCGGCGCGCATGAGCGGTCACCGCAACGCGGCTGGTCGAGCTGTGCCGGCATGTGCGCGACGCCGGCGGCGCCCTGGTGACACTGTGGGGCGAGGATTGCGCCGCGACGGCCAGGGCTTTCGCTTGTGCGTCGTCTTGCAGCACGACAACGGCCTTGATCGTCGCCGAACTGGCGCTGCCGGCTGTCGATCCGGTGTTTCCGAATCTCGCGGAGATCTTCCCGAGCCGCGGGCCGCTTGCAGCGCGCCGTCCACGATCTGGTCGGTCTGCGCGCGCTCGGTGGCGATGCGCGTCCCTGGTTGCGCCACGCCGCATGGCCGGCCGACGTGTTTCCGCTGCGCCACGACGCGCCGACAGCCGCGACCGACGTCGACGTGATCGACGATACGCGTTCGTGCGCGTGGAAGGCGAAGGCGTGCACGAGATTCCGGTCGGCCCGGTCCACGCCGGCACCATCGAACCGGGGCATTTCCGTTTCTCGGTCGTCGGCGAGAAGGTGCTGCGCCTCGAAGAACGCCTGGGCTTTGCGCACAAGGGCATCGAGAAGCGCGCCGAAGGGCTCGAGGTCACCAGCGGCGCAAGGCTCGTCGCGCGTACCTCGGGCGACAGCGCGGCCGCGTACGCGTGGGCCTACGCGATGGCGGTCGAAGCCGTCACCGTCACCCCGCCGCCACCGCGCGCGCTGGCACTGCGCGGGCTGCTGCTCGAGCGCGAACGCATTGCCAACCACGTCGGCGATATCGGCGGGATCGCCAACGACGCCGGTTTCGCGTTTGGCCTCTCGCAGTGCTCGCGCCTGAAGGAAGACCTGCTGCGCGCGAACGCGCGCGTCTGGGGCCGGCGCTATCCGCTGGATGCGATCGTGCCCGGCGGCGTGCGCGATGATGTGGACGCCGACGCCGTGCGAGTACTGCTGGAGGATTTCGCCGCGCTCGAAGCCGAACTGCTGCGCTTGCGCGAAATCTACGACAATCACGCCGGCCTGCAGGACCGCTTCATCGGTGCCGGGACCGTGAGTCCGGAACTTGCCGTCGAAGCTCGGCGTCGTCGGCTTGGCCGCGCGTGCCAGCGGTCAAGCCCAGGATTGGCGCCGGGCATTGCCGGTCGCTCCGTACGCGACCACTGCCATCGCCCCGGTCGTGCGTTCCGCACGGCGACGTGGCCGCGCGCGTTGCCGTGCGTTTCGACGAGACGCTGGCCTCGATCAGCCTGTGCCGTAGTTGGCTTGCGACGCTACCGGATGGGGAACTCGTCGCGCCGCTCGGCGCGGCGCGCGCCGGCGCGCTTGGCCTCGGCGGCGTCGAAGGATGGCGCGGGCCGGTGCTGGTCGCCGTGCGCCTGGATGCGAACGCCCGCATCGCGCGTTGCCATCCGCACGATCCGTCGTGGCACAACTGGCCGGTGCTGGAACACGCGATCATCGACAACATCGTTCCAGACTTTCCGCTGATCAACAAGTCGTTCAACCTGGCGTACAGCGGGCACGACCTCTGAGGAGCGCATGACATGTGGCGTCTTCTGCAACAGATCCGCAAGGTCGGCATCATCAGCGAGCCCGCGCCCGCCGCGGATGCGGCCATGTTGCAACGCGAATTGCAGGAACGGATCGCCAGCGTGTTCGGCCGCGCGCTCGCGATCCGGCAAGTCGACGCCGGTTCATGCAACGGCTGCGAACTGGAAATCCAGGCGCTGCACAACCCCTACTACAACCTTGAAGGTATGGGCATCCGCTTCGTCGCCAGTCCGCGGCATGCCGACGCGCTGCTCGTGACCGGACCCGTTTCGCGGCACATGGTGCAGGCGTTGCGTCGTACCTACGAGGCCACGCCCGAACCCAAGCTCGTGATCGCCGTCGGCGATTGCGGAGCGTGCGGCGGCGTGTTCGGCGAAAGCTATGCAAGCCTCGGCGCCGTCGCCAACGTGATCCCGGTCGATGTGGCGATTCCCGGATGCCCGCCGACGCCGACCGCGCTGCTGCAGGGCATACTTGCGGCGGTCGGAAAACGCGCTAGTTCCTGAGCGGAAACGCCTGCGCCGCGGGCGTGGCATCGCCGATCACGTCCACGCCTTTGGGCGGGACGAAATGGAATGTTCCTTCCGGCAATTTCTGATTGCGTTGCCAGTGCGAGAACATGATCCGCGTACGATTGCCCAGCGTGTCCTCGAAATCCATCCGCGCAAGTCCGCTGGCATCGAAGCCGAGGTCGCACCAGGCGAACTGGGGTTCCTTGTCCTTCGATTTCAGGCGCAGCCAGATCAGGCCGTCATGCGTACCCTGCTCGCTGGTTGAAAAATCGCTGTCGAGTTGCGAAAGATCCGTCAGCACGGTCAGCGGGCTATGTGCCTCTTCGGTGCCCTGCGCGCGAACCGTGACCTGCTCCAGGTCCGGATCATAGACCCACACCTTCTCGCCATCGGCGACGATGAGCTGCTGGTAGGGCTTGGCCACGTCCCAGCGGAACTGGCGCGGCGCCTTCAACGCGAGCGTGCCGGAGCTGGCCTTGCCGGCGGCGCCGTTCGGGTCGTACACCTGCTGGGCGAAGTCGGCGGAAACCGAGGAGATCCCCTTGGCAAAGGCGTCCAGGCGCGCGCGTGCGGTGTCGGAGGCATTGGCCACGCAGGCGCAAGACAAGCACAGAATCAAAACGAGAGAGCGCATCGGTCGTCCGTATCCAGATTGAAGCATTATCCACACGTTGACATGAACCCTTGCATAGCATGGCGCTATTCACCGGCGACACGCATGTTCTCCCGAATGCGGCGCAGAACGCGGCCGCGGGTGCGCGCGGAAACCCTGCCAAGCGACTGCGCGTCGCGAGCTTCGATGGTTGCGATTTTCGCTGTGCGGACGACCGACGCAACGGGAAGGCCAGCGCTTGCCAGTTCCGTGATCGGCACGTCGCCATCCCAGCCGCGGTTCTCGGCGCTGGTGATCATCAGCACCCACAGCAAGCTATGGTCTGCCTGGAGATGTGACGCGGAAACGACAAGTGCTGGACGATGTTGCCGGGTTGCACGGTCGGTATAGGGAAACGGCACCTTGACGACGTCGCCGAACTCAAAGTTTGGCATAGGCGCGGCGGTCCGCTTCGCTATCCCATTCCTCGAAAGTATGGAACGGATCGTCCGCAGGTGTTTCGCCCGGCTTCTTGCGCAACGTGACGAGATTGCCCTTGATCTCGTAGACAATTTCGTCGCCGTCGCGCACGCCGAGCGCGGTGCGCACGGGTTGTGGAATCGTGGTTTGCGCCTTGGATGTAAGCTTGCTGGAAATCATTTTCGGAGTGTAAGGAAATTCCTTACCTCAGTCAAATCTCAGGCGGCGGCGGGGCGAGCACTTCGCGGTTGCCGTTGTGCTCGGGCGGGCTGACGATGCCGTCGGCTTCCATGCGCTCGATCAGGCGTGCGGCGCGGTTGTAGCCGATCTTCAGGCGCCGCTGAACGCCGGAAATCGAGGCGCGGCGTGATTCGGTGACGATGGCGACGGCCTTGTCGTAAAGCTCGTCGTAGTCGCCCTCGGATTCCTCGGCATCTTCCGGCAGTCCTGATTCGCCGACGACGCGGCCGTCGCCGAGCGACTGCACGTCGGCGAACACGTTCGCTATGTAGTCGGGCTTGCCCTGATTGCGCAGATGCGCCACGACCTTGTGCACCTCGTCGTCGCCGACGAAGGCGCCGTGCACGCGCTCGGGCGTGGCCGTGCCCGGCGGCAGATAGAGCATGTCGCCGTGGCCGAGCAGGGTTTCGGCGCCGGACTGGTCGAGGATCGTGCGCGAATCGATCTTGCTCGACACCTGGAACGCGATGCGCGTGGGAATGTTGGCCTTGATCAGTCCGGTGATCACGTCCACCGAGGGGCGCTGTGTGGCGAGGACCAGGTGCACGCCGGCCGCGCGCGCCTTCTGCGCGAGGCGTGCGATCAGTTCCTCGACCTTCTTGCCGACGATCATCATCATGTCGGCGAATTCGTCGATGATGACGACGACGTAAGGCAGCGGTTCCAGGGTCGGCACCACGATGGGCTGTGTCGTGTTTTCCGGCGCCTTGAACAGCGGATCGGACAGCGGCTTACCGCTGTCGATCGCGTCTTTCACTTTCTTGTTGAAGCCAGCGAGGTTGCGCACGCCAACCGCGGCCATCAGCTTGTAGCGCCGCTCCATCTCGGCCACGCACCAGCGCAGCGCGTTCGCGGCTTCCTTCATGTCGGTGACGACAGGCGCCAACAGGTGCGGAATACCCTCGTAAACCGAAAGTTCCAGCATCTTCGGATCGATCATGATCATGCGCACATCGCGCGCGGTGGCCTTGTACAGCAGGCTCAGCACCATCGCGTTCAATGCCACCGACTTGCCCGAGCCCGTGGTGCCGGCGACGAGCAGGTGCGGCATCTTGGCCAGGTCCACGACTACCGCACGCCCACCGATATCCTTGCCCAGCGCTAGCGCCAGCGGCGACTTCACGCTGTCGTATTTCTCGGACTTGAGAATTTCGGACAGATACACGATCTCGCGATTGGCGTTCGGAATCTCCAGGCCGATCACCGATTTGCCCGGAATCACATCCACCACGCGCACGCTGATCACCGACAGGCCACGCGCGATGTCCTTGTCGAGGTTGCTGATCTGCGATCCCTTCACCCCCGGCGCCGGTTGCAGCTCGAAACGCGTGATCACGGGTCCCGGGAACACGCCGACGACGTGCGCGTCGATGCGAAAATCCTTGAGCTTGAACTCGACCTGCCTCGACAACGCGTCGAGGGTTTCTTCGGAATAGCCCTTGACCTGCTGCTGCGGTTCGTCGAGCAGCGACAGCGGCGGCAAGTCGGAATTGGCGATGCCCGAAAACAGTGGAATCTGCTGCTCGGCCTCGGCGCGCCTGCTTTTTTCGATAGGCGCCAGCGTCGGCTCGATCTTGATCGGATCGCGCCGCGATTGCTTTACCGTTTCGATCTTGCGCGTTTCCTCGCGCGCGCTGCGCGCCGCGCGCGCGACGCGGATGTCGGCAGCCTTGCGCGTGCCGGCACCGAGCCAGCCGAACACCACGAGCGTGCCGCGGCCGATCGCGTCCATGACGCGGAACCACGAAATCCCGGTCGCCAGGGTCAGCGCGACCAGGAAGATCGCGAGCAGGAACAAACTGGCGCCGAGATGGCCGAAGCCACGCTGCAATTGGCCACCCACGATTTCACCGAGCACGCCGCCGGCGCCGATCCCGGGCGGCATGCCGACAGCGGAAAGCTGCAAGTGGGCGAGGCCTGTACCGCCGATGAAGAACGCCACACCACCGATCAGGCGCAGCGTCGGTTCCAGAGAGGATTTCTGGTCGGTGCCGGGTACGCGGAACAAGGCCAGTCCGACCGTGAACAACAACAGCGGGAAAGCGTAGGCGAGGAAACCGAACAGCGAGAAGGCGATGTCGGCGATCCACGCACCAATCGCCCCGCCCAGGTTCTGCACCGGTTGCGCATGTGCGGCAGCATGGTTCCAGCCCGGATCGTCCGTACTGTAGGTGACCAAGCACAGCAACAGGTAGACGGCGACCGGAGCGAGCAGCAAAAACGCCGCTTCGCGCAGCCGCCGCTGCATCGCCGCGGACGGATCGCCGCCTGATTGTTTCCTGGAATCGCGCGCCACCGCGTGAATCTACTTGAAATTCAGCTTTTAGGCTATTGTTTTCAGGATAATTTCATGCCTTTCAGCGCCGGGTGCACGAGTTTGCCGTTCTCGACGTTGATGCCGCTGACGAGCGGCGCGAACTTGCGCCAGTGCTTGTCGCTGGCCAGGCGCTGTACGTAGGGCAGGATCGCCGCACAGATCGCCTGCGAGGACGTTTGCGGCACGGCACCGGGCATGTTGGTCACGGCAAAGTGCGTCACGCCGTCGACGAGGTAGGTGGGATCGGCATAGGTCGTCGGCTTCGAGGTCTCGAAACAGCCGCCCTGGTCGATGGAAATATCCACCAGCACGCTGCCTGGCTCCATGGTCTTGACCATCTCGCGCGTGACCACGTGCGGCGCCTTGGCGCTCGGAATCAGCACCGCACCGATGACAAGGTCGGCATCGCGCATTTCGCGCGCCACATATTCCTCATACGGGTACAACGCGGTCACATTGGCGCCCAACGCCATCATCTGGGCGAGACGATCCTGGCGCTTGTCAAACACCACCACGTTGGCACCACCCGCCGCGGCCAGCGCCGCGGAATTGCCGCCGGCCGCGCCAGCGCCCAGCACCACGACCTTGCCACGCTCGGTCGATGGCAGGCCGCCAAGCAACTTGCCCTTGCCGCCCGCGGGCTGATGCAGCAGATGCGTGCCGATCTGCACGGCGATGCGGCCGGCGATGATCGACATCGGTGCCAGCAGCGGCAACGAGCCATCGGCTTCCTGCACGGATTCGAACGCCACGCCGGTCAGGCCGATGTCGAGCAACTGTTTGGTGAGCTTGGGCTCGGGCGCCAGATGCAAGTAGCAGAACAACAGATGATCCTTGCGCAGCAATTTCAAATCGCCCGCGATCGGCTCCTTGACCTTCACGATCAATTCGCCCTTCTCGTACAACTTCTTCGCGGTCGCCGCGATCTGCACGCCGACGCGGCGGTATTCGTCGTCGGAAAAGCCGCTCTTGGTGCCGGCGCCTTCCTGCACGAACACTTCATGGCCGCGGCGCACGAGATCGGCGCAGGCGGCGGGGACGAGGGCGACTCGGCCTTCGAGGGTCTTGGTTTCGGAAGGAACGCCAATGCGCATGGATGACTCCGGGTTAAGGTAAATTCTCGGACTTGCAGATTCTTGGACTTGCGGATTTTCGGACTTGATTAAGCGCAAGAAGTCGCCCCATCCTTCGGGTCTCGCGTCCGTTTCCCAACCCGAAATTATACATGAGCACACCCAAGCATTCGCGCCTGATCATCCTCGGCTCCGGGCCCGCCGGTTATACGGCTGCCGTCTATGCCGCGCGTGCCAACCTCAAGCCCACGCTGATTACCGGCTTGCAGCAAGGCGGCCAATTGATGACGACGACCGACGTCGACAACTGGCCGGGCGACGTGGAAGGCCTGCAAGGTCCGGCGCTGATGGAACGCATGCAGAAGCACGCCGAACGCTTCGCCACCGACATGCTGTTCGACCATATCCACACGGCGGATCTGTCGCAGCAGCCGTTCCGCCTCGTCGGCGACAACGGCGAGTACACCTGCGACGCGCTGATCATCGCCACCGGCGCCACGGCGAAGTACCTCGGCATCGAATCCGAGGACAAGTTCAAGGGCCAGGGCGTGTCCGCCTGCGCCACCTGCGACGGCTTCTTCTTCCGCGACCAGCACGTCGCCGTGATCGGCGGCGGCAATACGGCGGTCGAGGAAGCGCTGTACCTCGCCAACATCGCCAAGAAAGTCACCGTCGTGCACCGCCGCGACAAGTTCAAGGCGGAGAAGATCCTGCAGGACAAGCTCTTCGCGAAGCAGCAAAGTGGAAAAGTGGAAATAGTCTGGAATCATCATGTGGACGAAGTGCTCGGCGATACGACCGGCGTCACCGGCGTACGCATCAAATCGACTCACGATGGAAAGCCGCGCGATATCGCCATTACCGGCCTGTTCGTCGCGATCGGACACACCCCGAACACCGCGCTGTTCGATGGCCAGCTCGCGATGAAGAACGGCTACATCACGATCAAATCCGGACTTGACGGCGGCGCCACCGCGACCAGCGTGCCCGGTGTGTTCGCGGCCGGCGACGTGGCCGACCAGGTATACCGCCAAGCCGTCACGTCCGCCGGCTTCGGCTGCATGGCAGCGCTGGATGCGGAGAAATATCTGGACAAGCTTGCGCACACATGAGCGACTCATGTCTGGCAAGTACGCAGTCCGGTTGCATGAGCGATTGAGTGAAATTCCGGCAGCGGACTGGAATTCCCTGCTGCCGAACGACAATCCGTTCCTCGACCATGCGTTCCTGGCGGGACTGGAAGAATTTGGTTGTCTCGATGCCGCGCATGGCTGGTGCGCGCATCATCTGGGCCTTTACGAAAACGGCAAACTCGCCGCTTCCGCGCCGCTGTACCTGAAAACCAACTCGCACGGCGAATTCGTGTTCGACTGGTCGTGGGCCCACGCCTACGCGCGCAACGGCCTCGACTACTATCCCAAACTGCTGTGCGCGGTGCCCTACTCACCCGTCGCCGGGCCGCGCCTGCTCGGCGATCCCGCGCTGCGCGGGAATCTGATCGATGCAATCCGGGCCGAGTGCGACCGGCTCGACCTGTCGTCGGCGCACCTGAATTTTTGCGATGACCCAGACGCCGCGGCATTCGCGGATCGCGGCGAATGGCTGCCTCGATTCGACTGGCAATTCCACTGGGCGAACAAACCGATTGAATCGGGCGGCTGGCGAGACTTCGACGATTTCCTCGATGCGCTCAAGCCGAAGAAGCGCAAGAACATCCGCCAGGAACGCGCGCACGTCGCAGCGGCTGGCGTACGTTGCGAGATTCGCCGAGGCGATGAAATCGATGCCGAAACCTGGCGGCGCATCCACCTGTTTTATTCGGCGACGTTCGACGAGAAAGGCAATTATCCGGCGCTGACCCTCGAATTTTTTCAGCATCTCGGCCGCGCCCTGCCCGATCGCGTCATCGCTGTGTTGGCCTGGCGCGACACCGAACTCATCGCCGCCGCCCTGCTCCTGCGCAGCCACGACACGCTGTACGGCCGTTACTGGGGCTGCACAGAAGCCATCCCTGGCCTGCATTTCGAGGTGTGCTACTACCAGGGCATCGATTATTGCCTGCGCCATGGTTTGCGGCGCTTCGAGCCGGGCGCGCAGGGTGAGCACAAGCTTGCGCGTGGATTCCTGCCGGCCGTGACGCATTCGTTCCACTACGTTGCCGACCACCGCTTCCGGGCCGCTATCGCCGATGCGCTCGCACGCGAGAGCCAGGCGCTGCATGCCTATCATGCCGAGTTGCTCGCGCATTCACCGTACGCCGTGATGAACCCGGCATGATCCGCATTCCGATCCTGCAGCCCGGCGGTTTCGATTCCTTCCCGCCCGTGGAATCGGCCTTTCGCCATCCCGACGGATTGCTCGCTGCTGGCGGCGACCTTTCGCCTGAACGCCTGCTCGACGCCTACCGGCATGGGATTTTTCCCTGGTATTCGGAAGGCCAGCCGATCCTTTGGTGGTCGCCCGATCCACGCACCGTGTTCGCGACAAATCGCGATCCATGTTTCCGCGCGCCTGCGACGCTGGTTGCGGCATTGCGCTTGGACGATCCATGCCGATCACGCTTTTGCGGACGTCGTGCGCGCCTGCGCAGCGCCGCGCGACAGGCAACTGGCACGTGGATAACGCTCGATATGTTCGAGGCGTACTGCCGCCTGCACGAACTGGGCTTCGCACACAGCATCGAAGTACGCGATGAATCGGGCCGCCTCGTCGGCGGCCTCTACGGCGTGGCCGTCGGCCGCATGTTCTTCGGCGAATCCATGTTCAGCGTCGAAACCAATGGCTCGAAAGTCGCCCTGATCGCCCTGTGCCGCGTCCTGCGCGAATGGGGTTGCGCCCTGCTCGATGCCCAGGTCGGCTCGCCCCATCTGGCGACGCTGGGCGCGTTCCAGCTGCCTCGCGCCGAGTTCGTCGCGCATGTCGCCAAGGCGTGCGCCGAGCCATTCCCGGTCGGCAATTGGCGCGAGCGTTGGCCGATGCGCGGCCGCATCGGGGCTGGCCTGAGGCACCGCTTCCGTTCGCGCACGGCTTCGATCGTGTAGAATGCCCCGCCGCGGGAATATCCTGTACCCCGAGCAAGAGAACAAATGGCGAAGGACGACCAAATCGAAATGGAAGGCACGGTGCTCGACACCCTGCCCAACACCATGTTCCGCGTGCAACTGGAAAACGGCCACATCGTGACCGCGCATATTTCCGGGCGCATGCGCAAGAATTACATCCGCATCCTGACCGGCGACAAGGTCAAGGTGGAGATGACGCCCTACGACCTGACCAAAGGCCGCATCACGTACCGCATGAAATAATTGCGGGACACAGATGCGAAAACGGCGGCCATTGGCCGCCGTTTTGTTTTCAATGATCGTCGTGAGCTCGACTCGAATACTAACAAGGCCGGCAGCTTCTCGTCGGCCTCGATGCGCACGTCGAGCTTGCCGTCCTTGACGCCCAGGATAAACCTTGCCGCCGTCGGCGAGCTTGCCGAACAGCAGTTCGTCGGCGAGCGGGCGCTTGACGCTGTCCTGGATCATGCGCGCCATCGGGCGCGCGCCCATCTGCGGATCGAAGCCGTGCTCGGCCAGCCAGCGCCGCGCGTCGGCATCGACATTCAGCGACACGTGCTTCTCCTGCAGCTGCGTTTCCAGTTCGATCAGGAACTTGTCGACCACGCGCAGGATGTGCTCCATGTCCAGCGACGCGAACTGGATGATCGCGTCCAGGCGGTTGCGGAACTCCGGCGCGAACGCCTTGCGGATCGTTTCCATCGCGTCGGGCGAATGGTTCTGCTCGACAAAGCCTATTGTGCGGCGCGCGGCCTGCGCGGCGCCGGCATTCGTCGTCATCACCACGATGACGTTGCGGAAATTCGCCTCGCGCCCGTTCGTGTCGGTGAGCTTGCCGTGATCCATGATCTGCAACAGGATGTTGTAGACATCCGGATGCGCCTTCTCGATCTCGTCGAGCAGCAGCACGCAATGCGGATGCTTGACGATCTGCTCGGTGAGCAGGCCGCCCTGGTCGAAGCCGACATAGCCCGGCGGCGCGCCGATCAGGCGCGACACCGAATGCGATTCCATGTATTCGCTCATGTCGAAACGCACCAGTTCGATGCCGAGCTGCAGCGCGAGCTGGCGCGTGACTTCGGTCTTGCCGACGCCGGTGGGGCCGGCGAGCAGGAACGCACCGATCGGCTTTTGCGAATTGCCCAGACCCGAGCGCGCCATCTTGATCGAGGCGGCAAGCGCGTCGATGGCCTGGTCCTGCCCGAACACGACCATCTTCAGGTTGCGGTCGAGGTTCTTGAGCACGTCGCGATCCGACGCCGACACCTGCTTGGGCGGAATCCGTGCCATGCGCGCGACGATGTATTCGATCTCGGGCACGTCGACCACGCTCTTGCGTTCGTTCTCGGGCAGCAGGCGCTGGCGCGCGCCGGCCTCGTCGATCACGTCGATGGCCTTGTCCGGCAACAGGCGGTCGCCGATGTGCTTCATCGACAGATCGACCGCGGCCTTGAGTGCCTCGGCGCTGTAGGTCACCTTGTGATGTTCCTCGAAGCGCGACTTCAGGCCTTTGAGGATTTCCACCGTCTCGGCGGCGCTGGGTTCGACGACGTCGATCTTCTGGAAACGCCGCGCCAGCGCGCGATCCTTCTCGAACACGCCGCGGAATTCCTGGAACGTGGTCGAACCGATGCAGCGGATCTCGCCCGAGGCGAGCATCGGCTTGATCAGGTTGGACGCATCCATGGTGCCGCCAGACGCGGAACCCGCGCCGATGATGGTGTGGATCTCGTCGATGAACAGCACCGCGTGCGGCTGCTTCTTCAGCTCCGCGATCACGCCTTGAGGCGCTTCTCGAAATCGCCGCGGTACTTGGTGCCGGCGACCAGCGCGCCCATGTCCAGCGCGTAGATCGTGCAGAGTTTCAGCACCTCGGGCACGTCGCCCTCGACGATGCGCTTGGCCAGGCCTTCGGCCAGCGCGGTCTTGCCGACGCCGGCCTCACCGACGAACAGCGGGTTGTTCTTGCGCCGGCGGCACAGCACCTGGATCGTGCGCTCGATTTCCTCGGCGCGGCCGATCAGCGGATCGATCTTGCCCTGCTTGGCGAGCTCGTTGAGGTTGCGTCGCGAAATCGGTGAGCGGATTGCCGCGCGGCTCTTCGCCGGCCTCGCCTTCCTTGCCGGGCTCGGCGCCCGTTTGCGGCTGGTTTTCCTGGCCGATCTTGGCGATGCCGTGCGAGATGTAATTGACCACGTCCAGGCGCGAGACTTCCTGCTGGTTGAGGAAGTACACCGCATGCGAATCCTTCTCGCCGAAGATCGCCACCAGCACGTTGGCGCCGGTGACTTCCTTGCGGCCCGAGGACTGCACGTGGTACACGGCGCGCTGCAAGACACGCTGGAAGCCCAGCGTCGGCTGCGTGTCGCGCTCGTCGTTGGTGCGGCAATACCGGCACGGTTTCGACGATGATGTTCTTCAGATCCTTGCCGAGCTTGGCACTGTCCGCGCCGCAGGCGCGCAACACCGCCGATGCCGATGGATTCTCCAGCAGCGCCAGCAGCAGGTGTTCCACGGTCATGAATTCATGACGCTGCTCGCGCGCGTCCTTGTAACACTGGCCGATGGAGAGTTCGAGATCTTTGCTGAACATGACGTACTCGGAGAGGGACTAGCGCCTAGATGGGGTCTTTTACGCCTTTTCCAAAGTGCACAACAGAGGATGCTGGTGCGAGCGCGAAAACTCGTTGACCTGGGTGACCTTGGTTTCGGCGACTTCGCGCGTGAATACGCCGCACACGCCCTTGCCACGCGTATGCACGTGCAGCATGACCTGCGTGGCCAGTTCGCGGTTCATGTTGAAAAATGTTTCCAGCACCGCCACCACGAATTCCATCGGCGTGAAATCGTCGTTGAGGATCACCACTTGATACAAGCGGCGGGCGCGCGACTTCCGGCCGAGCCTCTTCGACCGCCAGACCGCGTTGATGTTCTTGTTCGGTATGCTGCGTCATCTTCGGCACTGACTCAAATCTCGCCTCGATTATAGCGCCCGTACCGCGGGCGCAATGCCTCTTTGTAAGGCCTGCTCGTGTAACATTCAAGCATGAATCGGACCACTTCCGCCCATCCGCAAAACGGCTCCATCTGGCGGCCCGACGTGACGGTCGCCTGCATCGTGCCGCGCGATCGGGAAGTTCCTGCTGGTCGAGGAAGACGTGCGCGGGATGCGCGTGCTCAACCAGCCGGCCGGGCACCTGGAACCGGACGAATCACTGCCCGCCGCCGCCCTGCGCGAAACGCGCGAGGAAACCGGCTGGGACGTGATCCTGACCCATCTGGTCGGTATCTACCAATGGGCGAACGACGATGGCGCTTTCCTGCGCTTCACCTTTGCCGCGGAACCCGTGCGCCACGACCCGGCGTGCGCGCTCGATGCCGGCATCGTCCGCGCTCTGTGGTTGACACGCGACGAGATCGCCGCGTCGCGGAATTTGCGCAGTCCGATGGTGTTGCGCGGGCATCGACGATTACCTCGGCCGGCAAGCGCTCGCCACTGGCGAGCCTTGCCTGCCTGCTGGACGTGCCGTGAACATCGTCGTCGGCATGTCCGGCGGCGTGGATTCCTCCGTCGCCGCCCTGCTGTTGCAACGCGCCGGCTACGACATCGCCGGCCTGTTCATGCAGAACTGGGAGGAGGACGAGCGCTTCGGCGAATGCCACGCCGAGCGCGACCGCGCCGACGCCGTGCGCGTGTGCGCCACGGCTCGGCATCGCGTTCCATGCGCGCAACTTCGCCGCCGAATACTGGGATCGCGTGTTCGAGCACTTCCTCGACGAATACCGCACCGGACGCACGCCGAACCCGGACGTGCTGTGCAACCGCGAGATCAAGTTCAAGACGTTCCTGGACGAAGCGCGCGCGCTCGGTGCCGAAAAAATCGCGACCGGCCACTATGCGCGCACCGACGAACGCGACGGCATTCATCGCCTGCTGCGCGGCGTCGACACGAACAAGGACCAGAGCTATTTCCTCTACACGCTGGGACAGGAGCAGCTTGCCGCCACGCTGTTTCCGCTTGGCGAGATTGCCAAAACCCGAAGTGCGCCGGCTCGCGCGCGAGGCCGGATTGCCAACCCACGACAAGAAGGATTCGACCGGCATCTGCTTCATCGGCGAACGCGATTTCCGCGAGTTCCTCAGCCATTACATTCCCGCGCAGCGCGGCGAAATCCGCACACCGGACGGCAAGCGCATCGGCGAGCACGACGGCACCATGTACTACACGCTCGGCCAGCGCTCGGGACTTGGCATCGGCGGACGCCGCGACGCCGGCGGCGAGCCGTGGTACGTCGTCGGCAAGGATGTGGCCACGAACGTGCTTTTCGTTGCGCAGGGCAATGCAACGCAGTGGCTGGATTCCACGCGCCTGAGCGCGTGCGAGTTGAGCTGGACTGCCGCAACGCCACCATCCGGCGAATTTTCCTGCACCGCGAAAACACGCTACCGGCAGGCCGACCAGACCTGTCGCGCGCAAATGCGCGAAGATGGCTGCGTGGTGGAATTCGACATGCCGCAACGCGCGGTGACGCCGGGACAATCCGTGGTGTTCTACCGCGACGAGGAATGCCTCGGCGGTGGCGTGATCGACGCCACGAATGCACCGTTCGGAGGGCTGGCTTCGTGAGGGAAGGCCGCGTCATTGCTTTGGCCGGGCTGTTCCAGGCGCTCGCCCTGGTACGCGCGATCGCCCAGCGCGGCGGCTGCGACGCCCAGATCGCGCGCGCAAGCCTGGCCAGCATATTCCGCATCGACGCGGACAGCCCCGCCGATGTCTATGCCGGCGTCGGCAATTTGCGCCTCGGCCTGGAAACTCTCGTCTCGCAACTCGACGAAAGCGGCAAACGCGATCTCGTGCTTACGCGCATGGCCGTGCAGGTGCTGCGCCTGGAACGCGCGCTCATGCGCAACAACGCAGCGCTGTCCGCCCTGCGCGACGGCATCGACGCCATGCGTCCCTTGCTTGCGCAAGTCGAATCCGCAACCCTCGATCCCGGCGGACGTCTCGCCGAGTTGTACGCCAATACGCTTTCACGCCTGCAACCGCGCATCATGGTCGAAGGCAATCCGGCTTTCCTGCAGCAATCGGCACAGGTCGACCGCATACGTGCCCTGCTCATGGCCGCCGTGCGCGCCGCCGTGCTCTGGCGCCAGCTCGGCGGCAACCAGTGGAGCCTGATGTTCCGCCGCCGCCAGTACGCGATGCTCGCACGCGGCTTGCTGGCGGCGTGCGCGATCGAGGGAAAATGAACGCGTTCGCGCAACCGTTTCGATTCGCCGTGGTTTCGATCGCCGCGGTGCTCGCGAGTTTCTGCATCGTCTACGCGATGGGCCGGATGCTGGGCGTCAATGCTTCGCCCGCGATCCTCGCCGCCACGCTCGCGATGAGCCTATCGCGCCGCGCGGAAATCCCGACCCCGCGCAAACTCGCAGCGGAATTCCTCATGTTGCCGCTGATCGCGTTGACCGCAGGACTTGTCGGTGCGGTCTTGCGCAGTCTGCCGCCGCTGGGCGCAGCGCTGTTCATCGGCGGCATCGTGCTGTCGATCTTCTTGCGCCGATACGGCGAGACGGCACGCACCGTCGGACGCGTCCTCGCAATCCCGCTGATTTGCATACTCGTCGTGCCGGTGCACATGGAGGGCGTATCCACCCGCTGGATGTCTGCTGCCGTGGTGATCGCCGCCGGCCTGGCCGCCCTGCTGTGCAGTGCCGCGGCCGCCTGGATCGGCGCGCGCATCGGCTGGATCGAAGCCAAGCCGGAATCAGAGGCCGGATCGCGCCTCGAACGCACGCCATCGACATCGCCGCTGCACATCTCGACACGGATGGCCCTGCAAATGCTCGTCGCACTCGGCCTTGCCTTTGCCATTGGCATGACCGTCTTCCCCGCGCATTGGGCCTGGGTCGTGTTGACGGCATTCATCGTCTGCAGCGGCACGGTGAGTCGCGGCGATGCCGTCTACAAAGGCCTGATGCGGCTGGGCGGCGCCATCGGCGGAGCAGTCCTCGCCGCCGCGATGGCACGCGTTGCCCTGACAGGACCCGTGGCGGACGCCGCCGCGATCTTCGCTATCCTGTTCGTCGGCATATGGCTGCGCCAGATCAATTACGCCTTGTGGGCGGTATGCGCCACGCTGATCTTCGCGCTGCTGCAGGGCCCGCAGGACGAGGCCATCCTGCCCTTGCTCGGCATTCGCGTCGTCTGCATCCTCATCGGTGCGCTGTGCGGCGCCGCCGCCGCGTGGTTCGTCTACCCGATCCGCACCGAACAGCTCGTGCGCAAGCGTGTCGCCGAAGCCTTGCATGTACTGCGCGATGCGCTGGCTTCAGGCCAGGCCCCGGACATGTCGGCGCTCGACCGTCACGCGGCCGAGCTCGATCGTCTCGCGCCGCCGCTGCGCCTGCATCGCCGGCTGGTCGGTTCGGCGAACGCGCTGACGCACCCGTGCGCCTGGATTGACCGGATGCAGGCGCTCATCGCGCAAGCGCGCAATGTCGATTTCGACCACAGTCGATTGCGCACGCAGATGCGTGAGCTGGGAGCTATGCTCAAAGCGCGTACACCAAGCCCCGCGAAGCAGGGTCAGGCGACGGCGAACGTTGCGGACTGAACCGCAGCGGCCGGGCCGCTGCCGGTACGTTGGCGTATAATTTGAGGCTCCTCGCGGCCGTTACGGCCGACCGATACTGCAAGGAGCCCGCCATGACCGACTCGTTCTCGACCCACGCCCCGCTCGAGGTGGACGGCAAGCGCTACCGGATCGCCAGTCTTGCCAAGCTCGGCGAACGCTTCAATCTGGCGCGCCTGCCTTACTCGATGAAGATCCTGCTCGAGAACCTGTTGCGTCACGAGGACGGGGTCAATGTCACCGCGAAGGAAATCGAAGCAGTCGCGAACTGGGACGCGAAGAAGGAACCCGACACTGAAATCGCCTTCATGCCGGCGCGCGTCGTGCTGCAGGATTTCACCGGTGTGCCCTGCGTGGTGGATCTGGCCGCGATGCGCGACGCGATCGTGCGCCTGGGCGGCGACGCGAAGAAGATCAATCCACTGATTCCGTCGGAACTCGTCATCGACCATTCCGTGCAAGTGGACGTGTTCGGCAAGGCCGATGCGCTGGACCTTAACGTCAAGATTGAATTCGAGCGCAACAAGGAACGCTACGCTTTCCTGCGCTGGGGCCAAAACGCGCTGGACAATTTCAAGGTCGTGCCGCCGCGCACCGGAATCGTGCACCAGGTGAACCTGGAATACCTCGGCCGCGTGGTCATGGCCGCCGACAAGGATGGCACGGCCTGGGCCTTCCCCGACACCGTGTTCGGCACCGACTCGCACACCACGATGATCAACGGGCTGGGCGTGCTCGGCTGGGGCGTCGGCGGCATCGAGGCCGAAGCGGCGATGCTCGGCCAGCCTTCGTCCATGCTGATTCCGCAAGTGGTCGGCTTCAAACTCACGGGCAAGTTGCCGGAAGGCGCGACCGCGACCGATCTCGTGCTTACCGTCACCCAGATGCTGCGCAAGCACGGCGTGGTCGGCAAGTTCGTGGAATTCTTCGGCGACGGCCTGCAGCACCTGCCGCTGGCCGACCGCGCCACGATCGGCAACATGGCGCCGGAATACGGCGCGACCTGCGGCATCTTCCCGATCGATGCCGAGGCAATCAATTATCTGCGTCTGTCCGGACGCGACGAGGGCCATATCCGCCTCGTCGAAGCGTACTGCGAAGGCACAGGGCCTGTGGCATGCGCCGGATTCGCCGCATCCGGAATACTCCTCGACGCTGGAACTGGACATGGCCGACGTGAAGCCGTCGCTGGCCGGACCCAAGCGTCCACAGGATCGCGTGCTGCTGTCGGACATGCGCAAGAACGCACAAGCCTCGATTCCGGCGCTTGCAGCCAACCGCAAGGTCAGGGAAGGCGCCACCGCCGGCGAGGCGCAAGTTGCATTCGGCGGCGAGGACTTCAAACTGCGCGATGGCGCCGTAGTCATCGCCGCGATCACCTCGTGCACGAACACCTCGAATCCGGCCGTGATGCTCGGCGCCGGATTGCTTGCGCGCAATGCGGTCGCCAAGGGCCTGAGGGTCAAGCCCTGGGTGAAGACCTCGCTCGCGCCCGGCTCGCTGGTGGTGACCGATTACCTCAAGAAAGCCGGCGTGCTTGGAGTATCTGGAAAAACTCGACTTCTTCCTCGTCGGCTACGGCTGCACCACCTGCATCGGCAATTCCGGCCCGCTGCCGCCCGAGATCAGCAAGGGCATCGGCGAAGGCGACCTCGTCGTGGCCTCGGTGTTGTCCGGCAACCGCAATTTCGAAGGTCGCGTCCACCCCGAAGTGAAGATGAACTACCTCGCCTCGCCGCCGCTGGTCGTCGCCTACGCACTGGCCGGCACGGTCGACATCGACCTGACCACGCAGCCGCTCGGCAAGGGCAGCGACGGCAAGGACGTGTTCCTGAAGGACATCTGGCCGCCGAACAAGGAGATCGGCGACACCATCGCGCGCACGATCGGCCCGGACATGTTCAAGCAGAACTATGCGGACGTGTTCAAGGGCGACTCGCGCTGGAACCAGATCGACGCGCCCGAGGGCGAACGTTACGGCTGGGATGCGAAGTCCACCTACATCAAGAATCCGCCCTACTTCGACGGCATGACCATGCAGCCCGGCCGCATCGGCGACATTCGCGGCGCACGCTGTCTCGGCCTGTTCGGCGATTCGATCACCACCGACCACATCTCGCCCGCCGGCGACATCAAGGCGACCTCGCCCGCCGGCCAGTTCCTGCAGGGTCGCGGCGTGACCAAGGCCGATTTCAATTCCTACGGCTCGCGCCGCGGCAACGACGACGTGATGGTGCGCGGCACCTTCGCCAACATCCGCATCAAGAACCTGATGCTCGGCGGCGAGGAAGGCGGCAACACGCTGCATTTCGCGTCCGACAAGAGCGGGAACCGCGAAAAGCTGCCGATCTACGATGCGGCCATGCTGTACAAGAAGGAAAACGTGCCGCTGATCGTGCTATCGCCGGCAAGGAATACGGCACCGGCTCGTCGCGCGACTGGGCTGCCAAGGGCACCTTGCTGCTTGGCATCAAGGCGGTGATCGCCGAAAGTTTCGAGCGCATCCACCGTTCAAACCTGGTCGGCATGGGCGTGCTGCCGTTGCAGTTCCGCGACGGCGAGAATGCGCAGTCGCTCGGGCTCAAGGGCGACGAAGTGTTCGACATCGCCGGCCTCGACGACGGCGCGGCGAAGGAAGTCGAAGTCGTCGCCAAGGGTGCCGCGGGCGAGAAGAAATTCAAGGCACGCGTGCTTCTGCTGACGCCGAAGGAAGTCGAGTATCTACCGCCATGGCGGCATCCTGCCGTACGTCCTGCGTCAGCTTGCGGGTGGCGCAAAAGCGGTTTAAAGCTTCTGTTGCCAGGTGGCGTTGAAGCACTTCCACTCGCCGCCCTCGCGCTTCCACCCGCTGGTAATCGCGTAGATGGATCCGTGCTCGGGCAGCAATCCGCCCGAGCCGCCGGTCAGCGTGGCGGTGACGCGCACGGTCGCGCGGTCGCCTTGCAGGTCGATGTCGATCGGCCCAAGCGTCACGCCGACGGACTCGTTGCGCAACACCTCCGCACGCAGCAGGTTGTGCAGGCCATCGCGGTCGGCCTGCCCGTCGTTGCCGGTGAAATCGGCGCTGACGTAACGCATGAACCCGCGCGGCTCACGCGCTTCGACGGCTGCCCGCATCGCCGCGATGGCGTCGCGGATGCGCTGCTCGTCGGGGGTGTGGTGGCATCCCGCAAGCAGCAACACCACGACCAGGGCCTGAAGCCACTTCATGCGCCCATCCTGCACTTTTGCGGCCTGCGCCGCAATGCAGCTTGCCGGGCTTTCCTGCCCGTGTTGAAATCTGTGCCTACTGCGCAATCGGGGAAGCGACACGACATGAGCAACATGGAACGGCCCGATTCTCAACGGCCCGATCTCGAACGGCCCTGGCTGGCCAATTACCCCCCGGGCGTGCCGGCTCAGGTCGATACGAAACAGTTCAGCTCGCTTGCCCAGGTCCTGGAAACTGCCTGCGAACGCTTCGCGCATCGGCCCGCGTTCGCGAACATGGGCCGCACTCTGAGCTATGCCGACATCGACCGCCTCAGCCGCCAGCTTCGCCGCCTATCTGCGCAATGAACTCAAGCTCGAGCGCGGCGATCGGGTCGCGATCATGTTGCCGAACGTCTTGCAGTATCCGGTCGCGATCTTCGGCGCGTTGCGCGCCGGCCTCACGGTCGTCAACACCAATCCGCTGTACACCGCGCGCGAACTGCGGCATCAGCTGCACGATGCCGGCGTGAGCGCGATCGTGGTGCTCGACAACTTCGCCGCGACGCTCGCGGAAGTCCTGCACGACACGCCGGTGCAAGCACATCATCACCACCGGCATCGGCGACCTGCTCGGCATGCCAAAATCGCGCGCTGGTGAATTTCGCGCTCAAGCACGTCAAGAAGATGGTGCCTGCGTACCGCATCGACCATGCCGTGCGCTTCAACGACGGCGCTTGCGCGCGGCGCGCTGCAGCCGCCGCCCAAGGTCGACATCGGCCACGACGACATCGCCTTCCTGCAATACACCGGCGGCACGACCGGCGTGGCCAAGGGCGCCATGCTCACGCACGGCAACCTGGTCGCCAACATGCAGCAGGCGTCGGCATGGATCGATCGCGACGTGCGCGAAGGCGAGGAAGTCATCGTCACCGCGATTCCGCTGTACCACATCTTCGCGCTGACCGCGAACTGCCTGGTATTCATGAAATTCGGCGGCTTGAACCACCTCGTCACCAATCCGCGCGACATGCCGGGATTCGTCAAGATCCTGCGCGGCATCCGCATGACCGCGATCACCGGCGTCAACACGCTGTTCAACGGGCTGCTCAACACGCCTGGGTTCGACAAGGTGGATTTTTCCGCCCTGCACCTGACCCTGGGCGGCGGCACTGCCGTCCAGCGCAGCGTCGCCGAACGTTGGAAGAAAACCACCGGCGTGACCCTGGTCGAAGCTTATGGCCTGACCGAAACCTCGCCGGCGGCGTGCATGAATCCGCTCGATCTCGCCGAATACAACGGTTCGATCGGTTTGCCGATCCCGTCGACCGACGTCGTCGTTCGCGACGACGACGGCATTACCCTGCCGCGTCGGCCAAGCCGGCGAATTGTGCGTGCGCGGTCCGCAGGTGATGAAAGGGTACTGGCAGCGCCCGGACGAAACCGACAAGGTGCTCGACGCCGACGGCTGGCTGCACACCGGCGACGTCGCGCGCATGGACGAAAAAGGTTATTTCTACATCGTCGATCGCAAGAAGGACATGATCCTGGTGTCGGGCTTCAACGTCTATCCGAACGAGATCGAGGACGTCGTCGCGCAATGCCCCGGAGTGCTCGAAGTCGCCGCCGTCGGCATCCCCGACGAAAAATCCGGCGAGGCGGTGAAGATCGTTGTGGTGCGCAAGGACCCGAACCTGACGTGCCGAGACGATCCGCTCGTTCTGCCAAGGAAAACCTCACCGGCTACAAGCTGCCGAAGGTCATCGAGTTTCGCGACAGCCTGCCGAAAAGTCGACCGTCGGCAAGATCCTGCGCCGCGAATTGCGCGATCCGCCCAAAGCCCGCTTGCTGATCTTCAATCGTCGAACGGCTCGATCTTGTCGGCATAGCCGCCGAGAAGATTCCACAGCGGGATCTCCTTTTCCGGCGGGATACGCGCGTAGGCAAACCCCAGATGGTGCGTGGTAATGCGCGCAACCGTGGCATCGACATGGATGTTGAGTTCCTCGCCGATGACCATGTCGAGCGCGTAGAGATCGCCGATTTTCCCCTGCCAGTCCCTCGGGACGACGACCATGGCGCCCGTGGCAGAAATATCCTCGACCTCGCTGGGCCATGCTTCCCGCCATGGATCATCATCACCGCGGAACGCATGCGTTTGCGCGCTGCCGGAAGCCACTGTATTGTGCGGTGTTTTCGCCCACCTGATCCCACCCAATCATTTCAATTGTGTCGTTTTAGCCGAGCGCATGGCAAATAGCAACATCTCCGCAGTCGCTCGGGCCATCGCATGCGATTTGACCCACTCCCACGGAAGCCGATAGCAAGTTCCCTGCCAAGTCGGAATCACTTCGGATCACTTATCGGTATCCCAAATCACCCTCCACCGCTTCGCGGGTACCGATAAAGCGAAAATGCGCGTAATTAGTCTTGTTTTTACTCGTCAATGTACATGTTAGGCAAAGCGAGTTGTGTAGGGCAATGGCGGGCGTTGCAACTGGAATTTCAATGCATTTTCGCGATGCAGATCCGACTGCTGTACGATTCCAGCGCGCTAAGCAATGTTTGGACGCAAAATGATTATTAATATCACCGAAGGCATGCCGGACAAGTCTCAAAACGCGCTGCGTCGAGATCGTGCACAGCGCAGGCACGAGTGCGCCTCGTCTTTGCCACATCGTCATCGTCTCTGAAGTCTTCATATTCGGAGTTACCTTCCGGTGCGTTGCCGATCATGGTTTGTCTTTCTGACGGGGTTTATGTGTTTTACGTTTTCGCACCATTGTAATTCAGCGTTACAGCAACAGTGAAAATTTGTTGCGTTTGCTAGTCGCCACAGCCTCACCGACCCACTGATGCTGACGATCTGGATCGTGACGACCGAGAAATATGGCACCGTAATCGCTGGCTTTTATCTTTTCACGACATTGGGTTTCGGCTTTCGCACCGGCCGGCCGCTTATGTATCTGTGCCAGATCGTTTCCATCGCCAATTTCATGTCTTGTGCTGCGCTACACGCATTATTGGCAGCAACACATCGCGTTCTGGTTGGCGTTGCTCATTCCGATGATCATCGTGCCAATGTATGCCGGTAGCTTGATCGAAAGATTGCGCGAAGCACGCGAACACGCCGAGCAGCAAAGCCGCGCCAAATCGGATTTGCTCGCGAAGGTCAGTCACGAATTGCGTACGCCGCTGACCGGCATCATGGCGACAACCGAATTGCTCTCGATCGAAAGCAGCGACCTGCCGTTCGCCGCCGTACCGATGCCATCCTCTCGCTTTCCGAAAGCCTGCTGAGCGAGATCAACGATCTGCTCGACGAAGCGAAATACAGCAATTCCGGCAGTCCATTTGTCTCCAACTCCGGTCGATTTGCGCCGCAAGGTCGAAAGTCTGTCGGAAACATTCGGAACCATGGCGCGCAAGAAGAACATCACGTTCCAGGCACCCGGCTCGACCCATCGCTCGCATCCAGCGGTCAACGTGGACGCGCATCACCTCGACCGCATCCTGCTCAATTTGATCGGCAATGCGATCAAGTTCACCGAAGCGGGCGGCGTGGACATGATCGATAGACATCGTCGCCCGACGCCGGAGAGCTATCGCTTGCGTTTCGCCGTCGCGGACACCGGCATCGGCATACCGGAAGAATTTCGCGAGAAGTTGTTCGCAGCCGTTCGCCCAGGTCGACCAGGGCGTCGAACCGTCGCTATGGCGGGACGGGCCTCGGCTTGGCGCTGTCCAGGAAGATCGTCGATGCCATGGGCGGCGAGCTGCGCTATCGAAAGTGAGCGCGGCAAGGGCAGCCGTTTCTGGTTCGAGCTCGACTGGAACGCCGCACGCCGTTGCCGGCGGAGAGGCCTGCCGAATCCGGGCGAAGCCGGCCCGAGCCGATGCGCATCCTCGTCGTCGAGGACAACCGCACGAGTTCCACGCTGATTCGGGAGCTCTCGTTCTGGATGGCCACGAGGTCGAGATCTGCGACAGCGGTATCGCGGCACTCAAGCTTGCTGACGCGCAATTTTTCGATGCGCTTGCTGCTGGACTACAATTTGGGTGATATGGACGGCGTCCAGGTTCTGCGAACCTACCGTTTCGGCCGTCGCGACGCTGCGCCGGCGATTTTCCTGACTGCCGACGCGACGCTGCAGACTTCCGCGCGGCTGCTCGAAGCCGGCGCCGCTAGGCATCGTGTACAAGCCGGTCAGCCGTGCAAATCTTGCGCGATGCGCTCGCGCGGCTGCCGGAACGCAAGGAGTGCGCAAAGCACCGCCGCCAGAGTCCGCGATCGCGTCCGCTCCCGGGAGCCAGAACGTCTGGATCGTCCGATCCTGCGGGTCGTTCCGGTAAATGCTCTCGACGAAGACGATCTCGACGAATTGCGCAGTCTCAACGCCCCAATGCCGGGTTTCTGGGCAAATTGTTGTCGCAGGCCGAGGTCGACATCACCCGCGCCTGCCAGCAGCTCTCCGATGCATTCGCCAATCGCAGCTACGCAACGGTCGCCAATGTCGCTCACGCGCTCAAGGGTGTCTGCGCCAATGTCGGCGCGGTGCGGCTCGCCACCCTGGCGGGTACGCTCTTGCAGATGCCCAGCGAGGAATTGGAATCCAGCGGAGATCGCCTCGCGGCCGATCTGCGCGAATGCGCGCGCATCACCGTCGACGCATTGCGCCAGACCATTGCAGATTCCGCATCCTCAAGCGGGAGCACCGGCACGCTGCATTTGAATTAGCATGTCCATCACCCGCAGTTCGCCTTCGCCGAGCGTCATCGCGATTTCGACCCAGTCCTCGACGACCCGGTGCAATTCGTCCAGGTTCAACGGCGCAAGGCGCGTGCGTGCGCGTTGAAGAGCGAGTCTGGCCGGCGCATGCTTGCGATGATCGGCAATGAACTTCTCGACCGCCAGACACCCCTTGCCCCTTCGGGCAGAGCTCCGTCGACGATTCCCATGCGCAGCAATTCTTCGGCCGGGTAAATCTTGCCGTTGCGCATCATGCGTTCGGCCTGCCATACGCCGACACGGCGGGCCAGCAGGGACATGGCGCCGGTGCAAGGGAACAATCCGAAGAGTATCTCGGGAAAGCCGAATTCGCTTTGCTCCTCGGCAATCAGATAGTCGGACGCCAGTGCAGTCTCGAAACCGCCACCCAGCGCACGGCCCTGCACCAGCGAAATCGTCGTCGTACGGTTCGACTGTGCGGCCCACTCGTAAACCATGTCCGCGCAATGCATCGAATAATCACGCAGTCCGCGCCGATTGCCGTAGCGGATGCATTCCCGAAAATGGGCCAGGTCGCCGCCTAGGCTGAAATAGTCCGGATGCGCTGACTTGAGCACCAAATAATCGATCGGTTGCGCAGCGCCGGCGCTCGGCCACATCATGCCGCCGTCGCGGATCGTGCCGTACAAATTGCCAAGATCGTCGAGCAGTTCCGGCGAAAAGTTCTGAACCTCGCCTGGATGCGTGCTCGGGTCATGGTGACCCATAGCGTGTTATGCGGGCTGCCCCGAAAGCTCGTCGTTACGCGGGAAGGTTGCAGTAAAGGGGCAAGTTCGGCCACGGACATGGTCTGATCCTCCAATTCGCTGCCACGCAGATGTGGCAACAAATGTTATACATCAGACAACGTCCATACCGGATTTGGTTGGCATTCCGGAATCGCGGGAAACCACCAAAGCAACATTCGTGCCGCCGAATCCGGCCGAAAGCGACATGGCGTGCCGCAGCGGATGGTCGAACACCGGCGTCCGCGCGACATGGTTGAGTTCGCACGCGGGATCGATGTCATCCAGATGCGCGGTGGCCGGAAGGAAGGAACGATTCACCGCCAGCACGGTAATGGCCAGTTCGAGCGCGCTGGCGGCACCGAGCAGATGTCCATGGATGGCCTTGGTGGAACTCACCGGCACGTCGGCGAAAACACTGCTGATCGCTTTTGCCTCGACCGGATCGCCACCCGGCGTCGCGGTGGCATGCGCATTCAGATAGTCGATGTCCGCCGCGTGTCAGACCGGCGTCTTCCAGCGCCGCTCCAAGGCGGCGATCTGCCCTTCGGATTTCGGCGATCCGATGTGGTAGCCGTCCGAAGCGATGCCGTAGCCACTGATTCGGCGATAGACCCGAGCGCCACGCGCAAGGGCGTGCTCGCGATTTTCCAGCATCAGGAACACCGCGCCTTCGCGAAAGCACCAGTCCCGAGCGATCCTTCGAAAACGGACGACAACTTCTGCCTGCATCCGACGGGATCGATCTCCGCCAATGCTCGCAGGCCGTCCCCATGAAGCCATGAATGCCGGCGTCAACGCCGATTCCGCACCGCCGGCAAGCGCGACATCAAGATAGCCATCACGAATCGCCCGAAAGGCATCGCCGATCGCGACCCCCGACGACGTGCATGCGCTACTGTGAGTCATGACCGGCCCGAGGATCTGATGCCGGATCGAAATGTGCGCCGACGGGGAATTCAGCATGCACGCCATCATCGTGTACGGTCGCGAACGGCGCTTGTGCTCGTTGTAGAACTCCAAAACCCAATCGTGTTCGGTCTTGACCCCGCCCCTGACGGATCCGTAGTACAAGCCGGCGCGTTGTCCGAAACCGTCGAATTGCGAAATCCCCCCATCCGTCGTTGCCTGCCGGGCGGCGAGCACGGCAAGCTGGCTGCAGCGGTCAAGGTACGGCAGTTCCAGTTTGGTGAACTCGCCGGAGAAATCCTTCTGGATCAATCCGGCGGGCAGGCGCATGCCGTATTCGGGCGCCTCCCAAAGCCGGATGCCGGATCGGTTTTCGCGCAGATGCGCGTACAACTGCGGAAACATCTAAACCGATCGGCGACAACACGCCGAGCCCGGTTATTACCACCTCGCGGCGTTCGCGCATCCTACTTGCCGGCTGCCAGATTGCGCTCGATCAACGCCGTGATGTCGTCGATTGTCGGATTGGCCGGCATTGCCAGATCGCGCAGTTTCACGCCCAGACGATCTTCCACGTCAAGCATGACATCGAGCATCATGATCGAATCCAGGCCCAGTTCGCGCAACGGCGTTGCACCGGACACGCGCTCGCGGGGAAGATCGAAGCGTTCGACAAGGAAATCGGCAACCATCGCCTTCAACCGATCCGCACCCATTTCGTTCATCATTTTCCTGCCTTGCACGTGCACTATGTGGCGGTGAACGCCGGATGCGGAGCCATGCCGAAGACGCCTGGACGCGACGGCTGAAACCCGCGTACTTGCGCGATATCGCTGGTGCGCGCGTGGCTAAGGCAGCGCTCGCATCAAGCAGATGTGTTCGACAGACATCGGATCGCGAAACAACGCTTCCACGCAAGCAGGATCGAACAGGGTGCCGCTGTGTTCGCGGACGAAATCGGTGGCTTGTTCGCGCGACCATGCCGGTTTGTAGGGACGTTCCGAGATCAGCGCATCGAAGACGTCCGCTACAGCGACGATCCGCGCCGCAAGCGGGATTTCGTCGCCGCGCAGGCCATCCGGATAGCCGCTGCCGTCCCAGCGTTCGTGATGGCGCAGCGCGATCGTCGCACCGATCTGCACGAAACGGCTCTGGCTGTCGCGCAGGATTTCGTAGCCGATCTGCGGATGCTTGCGCATCACCGCGGCTTCTTCGTCGTTCAAACGACCGCGCTTGAGCAAGATCGCGTCGGCCACGCCGATCTTCCCGATATCGTGCAGCGGAGCGGCCAGTTCGAGCATGCGAACTTCCTCGTCCGACATGCACAGACCCTCGGCGATCAGACCGGCAAAACGCGCCATGCGCACCAGGTGCGCGCCGGTACCGGAGTCGCGGAACTCGATGGCGCGTGCCAGCCGGTAGAGCATTTCGCGTTCGCGTTCTTCGACTTCGCGCAAGCCCTCGAGCACCTGGCGTTCGAGCGAATGCGCCCGCTCCTTCACCGTCTCGCCTTGCTGGCGCAAGCGCAGCAGATTGCTGCAGCGCGCACGCAGTTCCCGCGGGCGCACCGGCTTGACGAGGAAATCGATGACGCCGTTTTCCAGGGCGGCCTGACGCAACGGCTCGTCGCCGACAATGCTGACCAGAACGATGGGCACGTCGCGCTTGCTCATCGGATGGCGGAACTGACGCGTGAATTCCAGCCCGTCCATGCCGGGCATGCGATAGTCGAGCAGAAGCAGGTCGATCTCGTTGCGCTCGGACCAGGTCAGCGCCTCGACCGGATCCTCGAAGTCGGTCACGCTGATGCCCGGGTTAATCTGTTCGACCACTTCGCGCATCATGGTGCGTGCGGATTGCTGATCGTCGACGATAAGTACGTTCACGTCACACCGCCCCCATGTTCACTGCCGGCGTTCACGTACGCAGGAACTGCGCCGGCTCGCGCGACACTAGCACGATTTGCGCCAAATCGCCGCGCGCAACCAAAAGCCTAGCACATTGGACAGGCAAAGAGAGCGTGCCGCACAGTACGTTCAGGCCTCGGGGCGCATGTAAGGAAACAGCAACACGTCGCGGATCGAAGGCGCATCCGCCAGCAACATCACCAACCGGTCGATGCCGACGCCAAGGCCGCCGGTCGGCGGCATGCCGACTTCCAGCGCGCGGATGTAGTCGGCGTCGAAGTGCATGGCCTCGTCGTCGCCGGATTCCTTGGACGCGACCTGCGCACGGAAGCGCGCGGCCTGGTCTTCCGGATCGTTCAACTCGGAGAAATCCGTTCGCGATTTCCTTGCCGCCGATGAACAGCTCGAAGCGGTCGGTGATTTCCGGATCAGCATCGTTCGCGCGCGCCAGCGGCGAGACTTCGGTCGGGTGCAGGGTGATGAAGGTCGGCTGGATCAGCGTCGCTTCGACCGTCTTCTCGAAAATCTCCAGCACGATCTTGCCCCAGCCATATCCGGCCTTGACGTGGACGCCAAGCTTTTCGGCATGCGCGGCGATCTTCGCGCGGTCGCGCAGGTCTGCCCGCGCGATTTGCGGATTGCGCTCGAGCACGGCGTCCACCATCGACCAACGCCGGAACGCGCGGTCCGACATCGATGTCGCGCCCTTCCCAGGTCAGCGCGGTCTTGCCTGTCGTCGCGCGTGCGGTCTCGCGGATCATGCTCTCGGTCAGGTCCATGACCTCGTTATAGGTGGCGTAGGCCTGGTACAACTCGAGCATGGTGAACTCGGGATTATGCCGCGTGGACACGCCCTCGTTGCGGAAGTTGCGGTTGATCTCGTAAACGCGCTCGAAACCGCCGACGACCAGGCGCTTGAGATACAGCTCCGGTGCGACGCGCAGGTACAGGTCGATATCCAGTGCATTGTGATGGGTCACGAACGGCCGCGCGACGGCGCCGCCGGGAATGACGTGCATCATCGGCGTTTCCACTTCCATGAAGCGGCGCGGTTCGGCTTCCAGCCACTGGCGCATGAAGCCGATCGCGCGCGAGCGCAAGGCGAACGTGTGCCGCGCCTCCGGCGTGACGATCAGATCCACGTAACGCTGCCGATAACGTTGCTCGACATCGGCAAGGCCGTGCCACTTGTCCGGCAACGGGCGCAACGCCTTGGTCAGCAGGCGCAGCTTTTCCACTTTTACCGACAAGCTCGCCGGTCTTGGTGCGCATCAGCGCGCCTTCCGCGCCGACGATGTCGCCGACGTCCCAGGACTTGAATGCCTCGTAGGTGTCGCCCACGGCATTGGCCTGGACGAACAGCTGGATGCGCCCGGTCATGTCCTGGATCTGCACGAAGCTGACCTTGCCCTGGCCGCGCTTGAGCAACATGCGGCCGGCGACCTTCACGTGGCGCGCGGAGGCTTCGACTTCCTCAGCGTCCTTGCCGTCGAATTCGCGCTTGCAAGTCGCCGGCGAACGCGTCCGGATGAAAATCGTTCGGGAAGGCGATGCCCTGCCCGCGCAACGCGCGCAGTTTTTCGCGGCGCTCGGCAACGAGTCGATTAGCATCTGGCTTGTTTTCGTCCTGCGCTGCTGATTGTTCGTCGGTCATGTTCGTTTTCCAGCAAAGTCATGGCGTCGGCGCGCTTGGCGCCCGCTTCCAGCCCCGCCTTCAGGCTGGCCTCGATGAATCCGTCCAGGTCGCCATCGAGCACTTTCTGCGTGTCGGTGCGTTCGATGCCGGTGCGCAGATCCTTGATCCGCGACTGATCCAGCACGTAGTTGCGGATCTGGCTGCCCCAGCCGATGTCCGACTTCGTCGCTTCCAGCGCGTCCTTCTCGGCATTGCGCTTCTGCACTTCCATCTCGTACAGCTTGGCCTTGAGCATCTTCATCGCGCGGTCGCGGTTGGCGTGCTGGCTGCGCTCGGTCTGGCAGGCGACGACGATGCCGCTCGGCACGTGCGTGATGCGCACGGCCGATTCGGTCTTGTTGACGTGCTGGCCGCCGGCACCGGAGGAACGGTAGACATCGGTCTTCAGGTCGGCCGGATTGATCTCGATGTCGATGTCGTCGTCGACTTCCGGCGAGACGAAGATCGACGCAAACGAGGTGTGGCGGCGGTTGTCCGAATCGAACGGCGACTTGCGCACCAGGCGATGCACGCCGATCTCGGTCTTCAGCCAGCCGTAGGCGTAGTCGCCCTCGACGCGGAACGTGGCGCTCTTGATGCCGGCGACTTCGCCGGCCGAGACTTCCAGCAGCTCGGTCTTCCAGCCGCGCGCCTCGGCCCAGCGCAGGTACATGCGCAGCAGGATCTCGGCCCAGTCCTGCGCCTCGGTGCCGCCGGCGCCGGCCTGCACGTCGACGAAGGCGTTGTGCGAATCCATCTTGCCCGAGAACATGCGCTGGAATTCCAGCATCTCGACCTTGGCCGCGAGGCCGTCGACATCGTCGGATCACGACTTGCGCAGTGCCTTCGTCGTTTTCTGCGGCGGCCAATTCCAGCAGCTCACCGGCGCCGCTCAGCCCATCGGTGAGGGTGCGGATGCCATTGACGATCTTGTCGAGCTGGGCGCGTTCGCGGCCCAGTTGCTGCGCGCGCTGCGGGATTGTCCCAGACGTTCGGGTTTTCGAGTTCGCGGCTTACTTCCTCGAGACGCTCGCGCTTGGTATCGTAGTCAAAGATACCCCCTGAGCGACGCGAGGCGGCTCGCAAGGTCGGCGATGCGGTGGGCAATCGGGTTGGTTTCGATCATGGCGCAGCAGGACATGCAGTGGGATTGCGCATGGTAACAAAAACCGCGCGCAAACCCACCCTGCGAATCAGCCGAAGTGAGGTTTCGCGCCCCAGATTTCCGGCCACTTCGGTGGAATGTCGCGACACACGAAAATCTCGTACCCCGAAGCCGATTCCTCGTTGTCTACGCCGGCGCTATTGCGGAAGCGCCCGAACGATGTGCACTTGGCTGCGGATTTGCTTTCGTCCTCAGCGGTGTTGCCCAATTCGATGACGATGGTCGGCGGCGGATTGCCGTAGCCGCGGTACCAGTACGTATTCGTGCGGCTGATCGCGGGCGGCAATCCAAGTGCCGGCCCGTAAAGATCGATCGCTCCCGCTTCGCCATAATTGTTTGCGAGGATCGCCGCGCGTGCGCGTTCTTCTTCCGGAAGCGAGCGGTAGATTTCGGCGACGCGTTGAGCCAACTCCTGCCAGCCGATCTGTTCGGCGAAGGTGTCGTTGACCTTGCGCGCAGCCTCCCAGGTCCACGAATTGACCGATCCGATCGGCAGCGCCACGAGCGCGCCGGTTGCAAGCGCAAGCGCGAGCACGACGCAAAGGGCAATCCGCAGGGCACGTGCGGGCCTCGCATCCAGGCGCGCAAGCCACGCCTGTAAACCTACGGAGCCCGCGCCGAGCAACATCGGATAGGCGGGCGCCATGTAATAGCCGCGGCCACGCGAGATCGCGAACAACACCAGGGAAACGGCGTAAAGCCAGGCGAGCACGCGGTAGGGTCGCATCGTTCTTGCGAAGGCCAAGAATCCGAGCCCTGCGACCCACAGCGGCAGCAGCAAAGGTCCGGCGTTCGCGTAAAGTTGCTCGATCCAGAAGCCATCGGTACGGTGCCAGCGGATGTCACGCGCGTGGATGACGCGAACGAAGTCCAGGTAGATGAAATCGTGCCGCCATTGCCAGACCAGGTTCGGCAGGAAAATCAGCAATGCCAGCAGGGCACCTAGCCATGGCCAAGGCGTCAGCAACTGCCGGCGCAATGGCGTCGCCAATACCCCGACGAAAAGGCCTGCGGCGCAGATCGCGACAGTGTAGCGTGTCATCAGGCCAAGCCCGAACACCAGGCCGAGCGCAAGCCACCACCGCAGGTTGCCGCTGTTGATGAGGCGTAGCGTGAAGTACGCCACGACGACCCACCACAACAGGTCGAGCGACGAATACATCAGCATGCTCGACATGATCAGCGAAAATGGCATGCAGGCGATCGAGAAGGCGGCGACAATCTGCGCAAACCGCCGTCCGCCCAATTCGCGGGCAATCAGCCCGCTCAATACCATCGCGGCGCATTGCGCCAACGCTGCGAAGAAGCGAAAACCTGCCAGTGAAGTGCCGAACAGATGCAGCTCGATCCAGGCGAGAAACGGCGTGAGCGGTGGATAAGGCACGTAGCCCCAGTCGAGGTGCCGCGCATCGTCGAGCACCTGCAGTTCGTCACGGTGGAAACCGTATCGCGTGTCGAGCAGCAGATGCAGCGCAAGGCGCAGCAACGCCAGCGCCAGCAACACGATCAGGTCCTCGCGCAACGCGTGCTGCTTCGATGCAGTGGTTTTGTTCATGTCGGCTCCATGTGCCGGATCAGCAATTGCAGCGACTGCCGGCCGTTCCATTCGTTGACGTCCAACTGGAACACCGCATGCAGCCGCGTCGGTGGGGCTTCACCGCAGTAGCTATTGAACGCGATGGCTTCGAGCGCGTCGCCGAGCGCAGCCTGCCGTAACTTGAATTTGAGGTGCTTCTCGCCAACCACCTTCCAGGACTCCACCGCAAATTCGCCCTCGAATTCCGGTTCGGGGAATGTTTGTCCCCACGGCCCGGCGTAGCGCAACTGCTGCGCGAGATCGAGGCTGAAATCCTGCGCGTCGAGCTCGCCATCGGTGAATGCAACGGCATCGAGCATGTCGGCAGTCAGGCGTGATCGAGCGACGACGTCGAATGCCCTGCCGAAGGCTTCCAGATCGGCGCGATTCAGACTCAAACCAGCCGCCATGGCGTGTCCCCCAAAGCGCTGGATCAGGGCCGGATGACGCGCATCGACTTCGGCCAGTGCATCGCGCAGATGGAATCCGGGAATCGATCGGCCCGATGCCTTGATTTCATCGCCGTGCTGACCCGCGGGCGCACAGGCTATTACCGGACGATGCAGTGAATTCTTTCAGTTTCGAGGCGACCAGGCCGACCACGCCGTGATGCCACTTCGGATCGAACAGCACCACGCCGTGAGGCATCGACTCGCTGCCGCGCGTCGCGATCCATTTTTCGACTTCGGCTTGCGCCTGCGCGACCATGCCGTCCTGCAGGTCGCGGCGCTCCGCATTGATCGTGGACAGCCGTTCCGCCAAGCCGTGCGCACGGCTGACGTCATCCGTCAGCAAGCATTCGATGCCGAGCGTCATGTCCTCCAGGCGCCCTGCCGCATTGATGCGCGGCCCGGCGACGAAACCGAGGTCGCTGGCCACGACGCGCACGGGATCGCGTTTTCCCGCAGCCAGCAGCGCCGCGACCCCGGCACAGGCACGGCCCGCACGAATGCGCCGCAGTCCCGCTTCAACGAGGATCCGGTTGTTGCGATCCAGTGGTACCAGATCGGCGACCGTGCCGAGCGCGACCAGATCAAGTAACTCGGACAGATCCGGCTCCGGAATCCCGCGTTCCGCGAACCAGCTGCGTTCACGCAATCGGGCGCGCAACGCCAGCAACAGGTAAAACATCACGCCGACGCCGGCAAGCGCCTTGCTCGGGAACGGATCGCCATCGAGATTCGGATTAACAACCGCGTCCGCATCCGGCAGCGTTGTGCCGGGCAAGTGATGATCGGTGACGATCACGCGCATGCTGTGCGCCTTGGCAGCGGCGACGCCGGCGTGTGCGGCGACGCCGTTGTCGACCGTGATCAATACGTCTGGCTTGCGCGGCAACAGCTCATCGACAATGGCCGGACTCAAACCGTATCCATGGCGCATGCGGTGTGGCACCGCATAGCCGACATCGCGCGCGCCAAGCAGACGCAATCCGCGCACTGCGACGGCCGTGCCGGTCGCGCCGTCGCAGTCGAAATCGCCGACCACGACAATGCGCGCGTTCTCGCGGATCGCGGCTTCCAGCAGTTCGCAGGCGCGATCGATGCCGCCAAGCGCCAGCGGAGAAAGCAAACCAGTGAGCTTGTGCTCGATGTCCGCCGGCGATGCCACGCCACGCGCGGCGTAAACACGTCTCAGAACCGGATGAATTTCCGCGGGCCAATCGACGGCCGTCGCGGGCACCGCGCGACGTACGATGCGCGGCGGATTCACCGAACGCGCCGCCAGAAACGCCAGCGATGCGCGTGTCGGTAATGCACACGCTCGCCGCTCGCGAACAACAGAACGATGCCGGAGAACCGGCGCGCGTCGATCTCCGTGACTTCGGTCGCGTCGAGCAGGATGTCCGCGTCGGTCTTTGCCAACGCGGCTTGCATATCGACGACGGGAATCTTCCCCAGTTTCGCAAGCGCGGCCACGCCGGAATCCGTACTTACCACCTGCGCAAACCGCGTCCGCACCCACTCCGGCAATTTGCCGGCACCCCAGAACCAGAGCGAATTCGCGGGAACCTGACCGCGTTGCGCGCGACGCACATTGACCGGATGATTGTGCAAGATAACCTGCGCCTCGTTGAACAGGCTCCGCCACTGGCGCTCGTTATCGCCGCGCGGCAGATGGCGCATGAGATCGTCGCCGAGCACGTCGCGCGGGTCGGCGAACGCTGGCAGACGCGCGTCCAGAGGGCAGCGCAGGTACCAACGATCCGGCCGCAGCGCTTCCAGCGGAAATCCCGCATCGCCAAACAGGGGCCGCAGTGCACGCGCCAGTTCATCGCTCTCCTCCTGCGACAAGCCAAGCTCGCCACAGGCCATCAGGCGCGCGGTGACGGTGTCCGCCATTGCATACGCCGGATCGGCACGCAGCCACTGCGCACCTGCCGCATCGTTCGCATCCAGGGAACGCGTCAACGCGGCCACGGGCAACGTGGTGCCGATGAATTCGAAACATTCGCGAAGGGTGGTTTCGCGCCCCGGTTTCGCATTCGACAACCGATCGCCGCGCGCCAGCCACTGCGCCAGTTGCCGGCTACGTTCGACACGCGCCAATTCCGGCAACAACAGCGTCAGCGTGGGCATGGCCGCCGATCAGACCTTGTAGCGAACCGAGACGATCTCGTAATTCTTTATACCGTTCGGCGCCTGGAATTCGATGCTGTCGCCCTCGCTCTTGCCGATCATGGCGCGCGCGATCGGCGAGGACACCGAAATCAGGCGCTGCTTGATATCGGCTTCGAGGTCGCCGACGATCTGGTACGTGACTTCTTCGCCGGAATCCTCGTCGGTGAGTTGCACGGTCGCGCCGAATACGATCTTTCCGTTCGGCTGCAATCGCGCGACATCGATCACTTCGGCATAGCTCAGCGCCGCTTCGAGTTCCTTGATGCGCCCTTCGGTGAAACCCTGCTGCTCGCGCGCGGCATGGTATTCGGCGTTTTCCTTCAAGTCGCCGTGCGCGCGCGCTTCGGCAATGGCCGCGATGATGCGCGGGCGCTCCACGGATTTGAGCCGTTCGACTTCGGCGCGCAGGCGCTCGGCGCCCTTCGCGGTCATGGGTGTGCGTTTCATGCCAATTCCCGATTCATGACAACTCTGAATGTAATTCCTGCAGGCTGTGAACGTCGTCGCCGCCGCGGAAATCCAGCGAATGCAGCAAGGCGCGCGCTCCAGCAATCGTAGTCGAATACGTGATGCGCTGCTGCAACGCCTCGCGGCGGATCGAGAACGAATCGGTGATCGCCTGACGCCCTTCCGTCGTGTTCACGATGAACACGATCTCGCCGTTCTTGATCATGTCGACGATATGCGGGCGGCCTTCGAGCACCTTGTTGATGCGCTCGCAGTCGACCCCTTTGTCGACGAGATACGCACAGGTACCGGAAGTGGCGACGAGGGAGAACCCGCGCTTGATCAGGTCGCGCGCGACGGGCAGCAGGCGCGTCTTGTCCGGGTCGCGCACGGAAACAAATACCTTGCCGAGTTTCGGCGCCTGGATGTTCGCGCCTTCGTGCGCGCGCGCGAAGGCGGCGCCGAAGCTGCGGCCCACGCCCATGACTTCGCCGGTCGAACGCATCTCCGGTCCGAGGATGGGATCGACGTTCTGGAACTTCAGGAACGGGAAGATCGCTTCCTTGACCGAGTAGTACTTCGGTACAACCTCGCGCGTCGCACCCTGCTCGGCCAGCGTCTTGCCGGCCATGCAGCGCGCGGCGATCTTGGCCAGCGCCACGCCGGTCGCCTTGGACACGAACGGCACCGTGCGCGAGGCGCGCGGATTGACTTCAAGGATAAAGATCGTCTCGTGGCCGGCTTCGCCCTGAATGGCGAACTGCGTGTTCATCAGGCCGATGACTTTCAACTCGCGCGCCATCCGAGTCACCTGCTCGCGCAGTGCGTCCTGCACTTTTGCGGACAACGAATACGGCGGCAACGAACACGAGGAATCGCCCGAGTGCACGCCGGCTTCCTCGATGTGCTCCATGATGCCGCCGATCAGCACGTTGCCGGTCGCATCGGCGACGATATCGACATCGACCTCGACCGCGTTGTCCAGAAAGCGGTCGAGCAGCACCGGCGAATCGTTGGATACACGCACCGCGTCGGTGATGTAGCGCTTCAGGTCGGCGTCCGAATGCACCACTTCCATCGCGCGGCCGCCGAGAACGTAGCTCGGCCGCACCACCAGCGGATAGCCGATCTCGCGCGCCAGCGCCAGCGCTTCGTCCGGATTGCGCGCGGTGCGGTTCGGCGGCTGCGTCAGGCCGAGCTTGGCGACCATTTGCTGGAAGCGTTCGCGGTCTTCGGCGAGGTCGATGCTGTCCGGACTCGTGCCGATCACCGGCGCGCCGTTAGCTTCGAGCGCGCGCGCAAGCTTGAGCGGCGTCTGTCCGCCGTACTGCACGATCACGCCCTTGGGTTTTTCCACGGCGATGATTTCGAGCACGTCTTCGAGCGTGAGCGGTTCGAAATACAGGCGATCGGACGTGTCGTAATCGGTCGACACGGTTTCCGGATTGCAGTTGACCATGATGGTCTCGAATCCGTCTTCGCGCAGCGCCAGCGCGGCATGCACGCAGCAGTAGTCGAACTCGATGCCCTGGCCGATGCGGTTAGGGCCGCCACCGAGCACCATGATCTTGTCGCGTGCCGACGGCTTCGCCTCGCACTCTTCCTCGTAGGTCGAGTACAGATACGCGGTCGTCGTGGCGAACTCGGCCGCGCAGGAATCCACGCGCTTGTACACCGGATGCACCTTGAAGGCGTGGCGCAGCTTGCGCACGGCGGCTTCGTCGGTGCCGAGCAGCGCGGCCAGGCGCGCATCGGAGAAACCCTTGCGCTTGAGCGCGAACATGCGCGCGCGCGTCGAGCGCGGCGAGTCCGCCGGCCTTCACCTCGCGCTTCGATTTCGCATCGATGTCCGCGATCTGGTCGAGGAACCAGCGGTCGATATGCGTCAGCGTGAAGATCTCTTCCAGCGACAGTCCGGCGCGGAATGCATCGGCGACATGGAACACGCGATCCGGACGCGGTTCGCGCAGTTCGCGTTTCAGCATCCGCGATGACGTCGGCGTCGGCCAGATCCAGCGGACCCGGATTCAATCCATCCTTGCCGGTTTCCAGGCCACGCAGCGCCTTCTGCAGCGATTCCTGGAACGTGCGCCCGATCGCCATCACCTCGCCGACCGACTTCATCTGCGTGGTCAGGCGCGCGTCGGCGGCCGGGAACTTCTCGAACGCGAAGCGCGGGATCTTGGTGACCACGTAATCGATGGTCGGCTCGAACGAGGCCGGTGTCTTGCCGCCGGTGATCTCGTTGCGCAGTTCGTCCAGCGTGTAGCCGACGGCGAGCTTGGCGGCGACTCTTGGCGATCGGGAATCCCGTGGCCTTGGACGCGAGCGCGGACGAACGCGACACGCGCGGATTCATCTCGATCACCACGACGCGGCCGTTCTCGGAATTGACGCCGAACTGCACGTTGGAGCCACCGGTGTCGACGCCGATCTTGCGCAGCACGGCAATGCTCGCGTCGCGCAGGCGCTGGTATTCCTTGTCGGTGAGCGTCTGCGCCGGCGCGACCGTGATCGAGTCGCCGGTATGCACGCCCATCGGATCGAGGTTCTCGATGGAGCACACGATGATGCAGTTGTCGGCCTTGTCGCGCACGACTTCCATCTCGAACTCTTTCCAGCCCAGCACCGATTCCTCGACCAGCACTTCGTGCACCGGCGAAAGCTCCAGGCCGCGCTTGACGATCTCGTCGAACTCCTCGCGGTTGTAGGCAATGCCGCCGCCGGAACCGCCGAGCGTGAAGCTCGGCCGGATGATGGTCGGATAGCCGACCTTGGCCTGGATTTCCAGCGCCTGTTCGAAGGATTTGGCGACCTCGGCCTTGGGGCATTCCAGGCCGATGTCGATCATCGCGCGCGCGGAACAGCTCGCGGTCCTCGGCCATGCGGATCGCCTCGCGCGAGGCGCCGATCAGCTCGACGTCGTACTTTTCCAGAATGCCGGCAGTCGGCGAGATCCAGCGCGCAATTCAGCGCGGTCTGCCCGCCCATCGTCGGCAGCAACGCGTCGGGTTTTTCCTTGGCGATGATGCGCTCGACCGTGGCGCGATTGATCGGCTCGATGTAGACCGCGTCCGCCATCTCCGGATCGGTCATGATCGTGGCCGGATTCGAGTTGACCAGCACGACGCGATAGCCCTCCTGCTTGAGCGCCTTGCAGGCCTGCGCGCCGGAGTAATCGAATTCGCAGGCCTGGCCGATGACGATGGGGCCGGCGCCGATGATGAGGATGGTTTTCAGATCGGTACGCTTGGGCATCTCAGCGGGCCTCCTCCATCAGCGCGGCAAACCGATCGAACAGATAGCCAATATCGTGCGGACCGGGCGCGGCTTCCGGATGACCCTGGAAGCAGAACGCCGGCGCATCGGTCAGGGCGAATCCCTGCAGCGAACCGTCGAACAGCGAGGTATGCGTCACGCGCGTGTTCTTCGGCAGCGTCGCCGCGTCGACCGCGAAGCCGTGGTTCTGCGAAGTCACCAGCACGCGGCCGTCGTCATGATCTTTTACAGGATGGTTCGCGCCGTGGTGGCCGAATTTCATCTTCAGCGTCTTCGCGCCGAGCGCGAGGCCCATGATCTGGTGGCCGAGGCAGATGCCGAACAGCGGAATCTTCTTCGCGATGAATTCGCGCGTCGCGGCGATGGCGTAATCGCAGGCGGCCGGATCGCCCGGCCCGTTGGACAGGAATACGCCGTCGCGGATTCATCGCCAATACTTCGGCTGCCGGAGTCTGCGCCGGCACCACCGTGACTTCGCAGCCGCGGTCGGCAAGCAGGCGCAGGATGTTGCGCTTGACGCCGAAATCGTAGGCGGCCACACGATACTTGCGTTCCGGCTTCGCGAACGTGCCGTTATCCAGGTCGTAGCTGCCTTCGGCAAACGTATACGTTTTCTTCGTGCAGACGACCTTGGCCAGGTCCATGCCGTTCAGGCCCGGAAATGCGCGCGCCGCGGCGAGCGCGGCTTCTGCGGAAACGTCTTCGCCCGCCATCGATGCAGCCGTTCTGCGCGCCGGTTTCGCGCAGGATGCGCGTGAGCCGGCGCGTGTCGATTTCGGATATCGCGACGATGCCGTGGCGGCGCAGGTAGTCGGGCAAGGTTTCCGTGCTGCGCCAGTTGCTGGCCAGGCGCGGCAAATCGCGGATCACGAGTCCGGCGGCTTGCACTTGCCCGGATTCCTCGTCGGTCGCGTTGCAGCCGGTATTGCCGATGTGCGGATACGTCAGCGTGACGATCTGTTGCGCATACGACGGATCGGTCAGGATTTCCTGATAGCCCGTCATCGCCGTGTTGAACACCACCTCGCCAACGGTTTGTCCATCCGCGCCGATCGAATTGCCGCAGAAGATGCTGCCGTCTGCAAGAGCGAGAATGGCTGGGGTCATGTTCGATTTCGCCTGAAAATTCTGGATACGCGCCGACCCGCGGGCTGGCGCGAACCAGTCCGGGGATCGATACAACGGGCGAGTGGGAATTTTACCGGTGATTCGACGTCGCGTCCATCACAACAGCCAATCGATCGGCAGCTCAGCCCAGCACAGTCACGAAAGTCCGCTGCCAGAACGTGCTGCCGGGTTCGCGCCGATGCACAATTTCGATGCCCTCGTTGCGCTCGACCCACTCCAGGCGATGCCCGCGCAGGCGCACCTCGTAGGCGTTTTCCTCAACGTCGTGCGTCGAACACGTCCGCGCTGGCACCCGCCATTGCAGCGCTGTCGATGACGAATCCCATCTCGGTATTCAGGCGTACCGAGCGCTGGTCGAAATTGAACGAGCCGATGAACAGGCGCTGGCGGTCCACCGAAAACGTCTTGGCATGCAGGCTCGACGCCGAGCTGCCATGGAAACCCTGCGCCCGCCACCAGCGTCGTCGCGCCGGCGAATGGCGGCGCAGTTCGTACAGCTTCACGCCGGCGCGCAGCAGCTTGTGCCGGCGTTTGGCGTAACCCGCATGCACGGCAAGCACATCGGTCGCTTCCAGCGCATTGGTCAGCAAGGCCACACGCAGGCCTTCGCGCGCACGCCTGCAGAAAAACCCCGTGCCGCGCGAGGTCGGCACGAAGTAGGGGGAAATCACGAACAGTTCGCGTTCGACGCCGCCAAGGGTGCGCGCCAGGCGCGTCACCATCAGGTCGGTGTCCTTTTCGTGGGCCAGGCCCTTCTTCGGATCGTCGCTGAGCAGGTGCGTCGGCGCCCAGGTCATGGCCTGCCGCCCCGCCATAAGGTCGCGCACCAGCGCCGAACGCCGGATCGAATCCAGGTACGCCACCGCCTTCGGCCCCTGCACGCGCGCATTCGCGGCCACGGCGAAATTCGCCAACGCATCGGCAGCCGCGGCAGGCAGCACGCGCGCGGCGGGAGTCGCCGACGCGCTGTTCCAGTAGCGCTCGAAATCCTGTTCGACCGCGTCCGCGACGGGCCCGATGCCGAGCACGTCCAGGTCCACGAACAGCGCCTGCTTGCCGGCATCGAAGTATTCGTCGCCGATGTTGCGCCCGCCGACGATCGTCGCCTGCGCGTCGGCGGTGAACGACTTGTTGTGCATGCGCCGGTTCAGGCGCGAAAAATCGGTGAGATAGCCGAGCCAGCGCCAACGCCGCTGCCGGAACGGATTGAACAGGCGGATTTCGATGCGCGGATGGCTGTCCAGCGCGGCCAGGATCGCATCCAGGCCGGCGGTGTTGTTGTCGTCCAGCAGCAGGCGCACGCGCACGCCGCGGTCGGCCGCACGGCGCAGGGCCTCGAACAAGATCGTGCCGGACAAGTCGTTGCGCCAGATGTAGTACTGCACGTCCAATGTGCGCGTCGCCGCGTCCGCGAGCAGCACGCGTGCGGCGAGACTGTCGCGCCCGTCGTGCAACGCGACGAGCCCGGATTCGCTGGCATGCGCGCGCGTTTGCGCCGCCAGCGAATCTTCCAGCGGGCAAGCGGCAGATGGCGTGATTTCGTGCGCCGTGGTGGACATGCCGCCAATGCTGACGCGGGTCCGGGAAAAAGTCGAATCGGCGAAAACGACGAAGCCCGCTTGCGCGGGCTTCTGGATGAAATGGCGTCCCCAGGGGGATTCGAACCCCCGTTACCGCCGTGAAAGGGCGATGTCCTGGGCCTCTAGACGATGGGGACGCGGGAAAACTGTCCCAGGACTACGGATGAAAAGTGGTGGAGCTAATCGGGATCGAACCGATGACCTCCACAATGCCATTGTGGCGCTCTCCCAGCTGAGCTATAGCCCCACTGATTCATCCGCGGGAAAGGCGCGGAAGAATATAGGCAGAGCGTGGTTTCGTCAACCGAAAGCGTTCATTTTCCGGCCAGCAGCGCGGCCATGATCGGCGGCACATGGGCCGTGGCGGCTTCGAGGTTGGCGAAGATTTCCGGCAGGCTGATGGATGCTTCCCCGCCGCAGCCCGCGGCCCAGTTGGCGACCAGCGCCAGACACGCGTAATCGACGCCCAGCTCGCGCGCGAGTGCGGCCTCGGGCATGCCGGTCATGCCGACCAGATCGCAGCCGTCGCGGCGCATGCGCGCGATTTCGGCGCGGGTTTCCAGGCGCGGACCTTGCGTGGCGCCGTAACAGCCGCCGTCGACGACCGCGATACCGGCGCGTTTGGCCGCGGCGATCAAGCCGGTTCGCAACGCCGCGCTGTACGGTTCGGTGAGGTCGACGTGTTCGACCTTCGCACCTTCGACGTCGCAGAAGCTGTCCAGCCGCCCGTGGGTGTAGTCGATGATCTGGTCCGGCACGGCGAGTACGCGCGGTCCCATTTTTTCCGTGATGCCGCCGACCGCGTTCACGCCGACCATGCGCCGCGCGCCGAGATGATGCAGCGCCCAGATATTGGCGCGATAGTTCACGCGATGCGGAGCAATCGTGTGCGCTTCGCCGTGGCGCGCGAGAAACGCGACGCGCTGGCCCGCGAGCGTGCCGAGCACGATCTCGCCGGACGGTGCACCGAACGGCGTGGCGACGGTTTGGCGGTGGACATTTTCCAGTCCGGGAAACGCGTACAGGCCGGTGCCGCCGATGATGGCGAGGTCGAGGCTCATGTCATTCCTTCAGCGCATAGATTCCCGGCAGGTTGCGGCCCTGCTCGTGGTAATCCATGCCGAATCCGAACACATAACGGTCGGGCACCTCCACGCCGCAGAAATCCGCGCGGATGCCCGGGGCGGTGCGGTCGTGACGCTTCTGGCACATGACGGCGATCAGCACGCGTCGCGCGCCCTGAGCCAATGCACCAGTCGCGGATCGCACGCAGCGTATAGCCTTCGTCGAGGATGTCGTCGGCGAGCAGTACCGTGCGTCCGGCTGGCGGCGTGGCCGGTTTGCGCAGCCAGTGCAATTCGCCGCCCTGCGTTTCGCCGCGATAGCGCGTGGCGTGGACGTAGTCGAATTCGAGGTCGGTGGCAACGGCCAGCGCGAGCGCACCGGAGAAAATCAGGCCGCCATGCATCACGCTCAGGTACAGCGGCACCTCGCCCGCCAGCGCTGGCGTCGATGGCGCGGCCCATGCGTGCGATGGACGTTTCGAGTTTGGCGCGGTCGTGGAGCAATTCCGCGTCTTTCAGAGCTTCGGCAAGTGCGGGACGTGTCATGCGGCTACGCTTTCCAGTGCGGTGAGGCGCGCGGCGCAATGCGCGCGTTGGGGATTGTCGACGAGATTTTGCCAGGTCGGCGCCACCCGGCCACGCAGCGCTTCGATGGCGGCGAGGTCGCAGGGCTCCGCGTCGCGACAGGCGGCCAGCGCCTCGGGCGCAATTTCGGGTTTGCACACCAGCACGATGTCGCAACCGGCGTCGCGATGCGCGGCGATGCGCGCGCCTATGCCGCCGGCGCTTTCCGCCGCGGCCATGCTGATGTCGTCGCTGAACACGACGCCGCTGAACCCGAAGTTCGCCGCGCAGGATGTCCTGAACCCAGACGCGCGAATAACCGGCCGGAAGCGCATCCACGGCTGGATACGTCACGTGTCCCATCATCACGGCCTCCGCGCCCGCCGCGATGGCGTCGGCGAAGGGCAGCATGTCGTCGCGGCGGATTTCGTCGAGTGCGCGCCGGTCGATGGCTGGTTCCAGGTGGGTGTCCTCGCGTACCGAACCGTGGCCCGGGAAGTGCTTGATCGTGGCCGCCATGCCGGCCAGGCGCATGTTGCGCACGTATTCCATGCCGAGCCGCGAGACGATTCGTGGATCTGCGTGGAAGGCACGCTCACCGACAACGACATTGCGAATGGCGAGGTCGAGCACTGGCGCGAAGCTCAGGTCGATGTCGATTGCGCGCATCTCGCTCACCATCAGCCAGGCGTGCTCGCCAGCCAGTTCCAGCGCCCGTTGCGAATCGCGCGCGTAAACCTCGCCGATCCGCGCCAATGCGGGCAGGCGCGTGAATTCGCCATGGAATCGCTGCACGGGCCCGCCTTCCTGGTCCACGCAGACCAGCAGCGGTTCTGCGCGCAGCGCACGGATTTCCGCGATCAATTCGCTCACCTGCTCGCGCGAATCGAAATTGCGCTTGAACAGGATCACGCCGCTGACCTGCGGCGCACGGATCCAGTCGCGCTCGATGGACGCAAGCCGCTTGTCCTTGATTCCGATGATCAGCATGAAAATTCTTATTCCCTGTCAAACACTGCAATCGATTCTACATGCGCCGTGTGCGGGAACATGTCCATGGCACCGGCGCTGATCAGAGTGAATCCGTGGCGGTTCACGAGCGTGCCCGCGTCGCGCGCCAGCGAACCGGGATGACACGACACGTAGACGATGCGCCGCGCGGATTTTCTCGGCAGGTATTCCAGCACCGCTTCGGCACCACTGCGCGGCGGATCGAGCAGGAGCAGATCGTGATCGGCGTTGGCCCACGGCGCATCGCGCTGGTCGGCGGCGAGGTCGGCGGCAAAGAATTGCGCGTTGGTCACGCCGTTGCGCTGTGCGTTCTCGCCGGCACGGCGCACCAGACCGGCCTCGCCTTCCACGCCGGATACCTGCGCGGCGCGGCGCGCCAGTCGGCAGGGTGAAATTGCCCAAGCCGCAGAACAGGTCCAGCACGCGATCTGTCGGCTGCGGATCGAGCAAGCCCAGTGCGTGATCGATCATGGCCTTGTTCATGCCGGCGTTGACCTGCACGAAATCCAGCGGCTTGAATTCGAGTTCAACGCCGTAGTTCGGCAAACGAAACGTCAATTGCGCATCCGCGGGCCACAGCGGCGCGACGCTGTCGATGCCGCCGGGCTGCAGGAAGATTCCCAGGTTCCACTTTGTGCCGAATTCGATCAGCGCCGCGCGGTCGCGCTCGGACAACGGCTGCAGGTGCCGGAACACCAGCACGGCGAGGTCGTCGCCCACCGCCACTTCGATCTGCGGGATATCGCGCTTGACATCCAGCGTCTCGATCAGCGCGGCGATGTCGGCGATGCGCTCGCCGACTGCCGGCATCAGCACCTCGCAGCGCGCGATATCGGCGACGTAGCGGCCATTGCTTTCGCGGAATCCGACCAGCACCCTGCCCTTCTTGTCGACGAATTTCACGCTCAGGCGCGCCTTGCGCCGGTAGCTCCATGGCGAATCCACAAGCGGCGGCAGGATATTTTTCGGCGCGACCTTGCCGATGCGTTCGAGGTTTTCCAGCAGCACGCGCTGTTTCGCAGCGATCTGCGCTTCGGGCGCAAGGTGCTGCAACGCGCAACCGCCACAGACACCGAAGTGTGCGCAGCGCGGCACGACGCGATCGGGCGAAGCTCGCAGCACTTCTTCGACCGCGGCCTCGTCGTAATGCCGGTGCTTGCCGCTGAAATGCACGCGCACGCGTTCGCCGACCAGCGCCCCGGCCACGAACACGGCCTTGCCGTTCACATGCGCGACGCCGCGGCCGTCGTGGGAAAGATCGGTGATGTCGGTTTCGAAAACGGTCATGCGCGGGTACCCGAAAAGGGGCGTCATCATACCAGCGCATTGACGATGTCCGGCTGGCCTTGCATCCTTCGGCAATGTCAACCATGCCGCCGCGACCACGCGTCCTTATCGTCGACGACGATCCAGTGTCGCTGCGCTTTCTCGAAGCCGCTGTCGAGCAATCCGGCTGTGTCGTTGCAACCGCAGCCGACGGCGCGGCGGCGCTCGCTGCGGATGGTGCATTCGATCTGCTGCTGATAGACCGCCGCTTGCCCGACATCGGCGGCGTCGAATTGCTGCACGCGTTGCGCAAGGACGGCATCACCGCGGCGGCGATCGCCACCAGTGCGGAAATCAACGCGGATGCAGCGGCGCAACTGCACGCAGCAGGGTTCGTCGATGTTCTGGAGAAACCGGCATCGGTTCAGCGCATCGTCGAGATCGTCGTGCGGCATTTGCCGAAGACCACGCCCATCTTGCTCGATGACATTGCCGCGCTTGGCGCCATCGGCGGCGATGCGGATGCGCTGCACGCCTTGCGCGACCTGCTCGCTCGGGAATTGGAACAACTCGAACACGACCTGACCCACGCCGATCTGGCGACGAACCCTTCGCGCTTGGGCGAGCGTTTGCATCGGCTGCGTGCTTCCTGCGGATTCTGCGGCGCGAGTGCGCTGGCGACGTGTGCCGGGGATTGGCAGAACGCACTGCGCGACGGCATTCAGGCAATGGATGAACTACGCGACGCGTTGATCGTTGTCTGCCGAGAAACGACGACTGCCTTGCGCGGCTAACCGTTCGCGGAACGCGTTCCGCCCAATAAATTCCATGCGTTCAGTACGGTGCCATCCAGCCGTTGCGCGATCAGCGCGCGCAGCAGGCGGCGCAGGCTCGGCAGATCCGCGCCATCCGGCTCCACGTCACGCGCCAGCGCGAGCAAGGCCGCGCCGCGCAATTTCAAGCCGTCGCCAGCACCGCGCCAGCGCAGCGGGCCTTGCTCGAGGAAATACGCATATTCGACAGCCGGTTCCAGCGGTACTCCGGTATCGGCTTCAGCGTCGAGCAGCAACCCATAGCCGAGATGCCCGAGCAGATCGCGCTCGAAGCGGCGCAGCGTCCACGCGGGCGCATCGCCTCGCGCCAGGCGTGCCAGAGTATCGAGGTAAGCCGTGAATATATCCGGATGCGGATCGTTGCGCGGCGCCAGGCGTGCGACGAGTTCGTTGAGGTACAAGGCGCATAGCAGATGTTCGCCGGTCAACGGCAACGCGGCGCCGGCCGCTTCCGCCGCATTCATCGTCGCCAGTTCGCCACGCCCGCTCCAGCTCACGGACAGCGGTGTGAACGGCTGCAGTAGCGATCGCGGCGTGCGCGTGCGCGCGCTGCGCACGCCGCGCGCGACGAGTCCCACGCGGCCATGGTCGTGGCTGAGCACATCGAGCAGGAGCGACGTTTCCCGCCACGCGCGTGCGTGCAGCACGAAGGCCGGTTGCGCCTCGACGCGATTCATTCCGAATAACCAAACCGCTTCAACGCTGCCTCATCATCCGACCAGTTCTCGCGCACGCGCACCCACAGTTGCAGATGCACGCGGCGGCCGAAAGCCTTTTCCATGACCCGACGCGCCGCGATCCCGATCGCCTTCAACTGCGCGCCTCCCGCGCCAATGACAATGGCCTTTTGCCCTTCACGCTCGATCCAGATCGTCGCATGCACGACGGCGCGTTCGTCTGCTTCGCTGAATTCCGTCACTTCCACCGTCGCGGAGTAGGGCAATTCGTTCGACAGACGCAGCATCACCTGTTCGCGCACCATCTCGCCGGCGAGGAAACGTTCGCTGCGATCCGTCAGTTCGTCCTCGGCGTAAATGGCTGGAGCTTGCGGTAGGCGCTCGATGATGCCGCGTTCGAGTTTGTCGAGTCCATCGCGACGGCGCGCGGAAACGAGAAACACCGCATCGAAGGCGCGCTCCGAGCTGATCTTCTCGATGAACGGCAACAGCGTCGCCTTGTTCTTGCTCGCGTCGACCTTGTTGATAGCCAGCAGGCGCGGCAGCCGCGCGTCGAGCGCATTCCACACTTGCGTATCTTCGGTCGTCCAGCGCCCGGCCTCGACGATCTGCACGGTCACATCCGCCTCGGCGATTGCCTGACGTGCGGCGTTGTTGAGCTGGCGGTTGATCGCGCGACCGCCGCCGCGATGTATTCCTGGCGTGTCGAGGAACAGGATTTGCCCCTGCGGACGCGTGAGGATGCCGAGGATGCGATGGCGTGTAGTCTGCGGCTTGGGTCCGGCGATGCTCAAATGCCAGCCGAGCATGGCATTGAGCAGGGTCGACTTGCCGACGTTGGGACGGCCGACGAGCGCAGCCGTGCCGCAGCGGAATTCCGCCGGATGCGCTTCAGACATGGTCTGCCTCTGCAATCCGTGCCAGTGCCGCCATCGCCGCGGCTTGCTCCGCCGCGCGCCGGCTGCTGCCACGGCCAGTACAGTGCAGATCGTAAGCGCCGATGGCGCAGGTCACATCGAATGTCTTCGCATGATCGGCGCCGCTGGAACCGGTCAGCGCATAGACCGGCAATGGCAGGCCTCGCCCTTGCAGCAATTCCTGCAACTGCGTCTTCGGGTCTTTATCCTGCGCCTGGACGGCTTCGTCCACGCGCGGCTCGAAAATCGCGCGCACAGCCTGTCGGCAGGCGTCGAAGCCGCCGTCCACATAACACGCGCCGACCAGCGCTTCAAACGCGTCGGCAAGAATCGAATCCCGACGGAATCCACCGGTCTTCAACTCACCCGGCCCCAGATGAAGTTGGTCGCCGAGATCCAACTCGCGCGCTATCTGCGCGAGTGCACCTTCGTTGACCATGCGCGCGCGCCAGCGCGTCAGGTCGCCCTCGTCCGCGTGCGGAAAACGAGCGTAAAGCAACTCCGCCGCAAACAGCCCGACCAACGCGTCGCCGAGGAATTCCAGCCGTTCGTTGTTGCGCGCGCCGGTGCTGCGATGACGCAGCGCCAGTTCGCGCAGCGCCGGATCGCAGAATATGTAGGCGAAGGCGGCAGCCCAAACTCAGTACGTCGCGCCCTTGGACAGGTCGACGGTGTAGTTGAAATGCACCAGCAGGTCGATGTTGTAGATGAACGGCTTCTGCACGCTGTAGGCGACGTTGAGGCTGTGCTGGCCGTTGGCCGTGATCAGGGTGACGTTTTACAGCGGCACATCGTTTTCATCGACATACTGCACATCGAAAATCGGTTCGAGCTTGCGCCGGATTTCCTCGATGCCCATGTTCTCGATACCGGGCGTCGCTCTGCAGCGATTTCATCGACTTGACCACGCCGAAATACTCCGTGTAGACCGGAATCAGTTTCATCGCCGCATAGACGAAGAACCCGACAATGACCAGAACGATTGCAAAGCCGATCAGGGTGATGCCGTGTTGCTTGCGCATGGTCGTCCTCATTTGATCAAGGTACCGATTCGCTTCAAGTCGATGCCGCCGTCGAAATTCATCCAGATCACGAAGGCCTTGCCGATCAGGTTCTTTTCCGGCACGAAGCCCCAATAGCGGCCATCTTCACTGTTGTCGCGATTATCCCCCATTGCAAAATAGTGTCCAGCGGGTACGACCCAGGTGCCTTCGCGGCCCGGCGGCAGGAAATTCGATTCCAGGACTTGATGCCGCACGCCGGAAAGCGTCTCCTCGTGGATCTCTGCTCCGGCCATGCGCCGGCCTTCCATGCCGGTGCCGACGAAAGGTCCGACATCGGTCTGCGCGATTTCCTGACCGTTCACATACAAGGTCTTGTTGCGATACGTGATGGTGTCGCCGGGCAGGCCGATCACGCGCTTGATGTAATCCAGCTTCGGCACGGGCGCCAGTGAGTATCGCAAGGCTTGCCACTGCGCACCGCTTTGCCATCGACCTGCAGGAAAATCCCGGATATTTGAACACGAACACATCGCCGCGGTGCGGTTCGCCAATATCGACGAACTTGGTACCCAGCACCGGCAGGCGCAGGCCGTAGGCGAACTTGTTGACCAGGATGAAATCGCCGACCGAGCAGGGTCGGCATCATCGAGCCGGACGGAATCTTGAAAGGTTCGGCGATGAACGAGCGGAACAGCAGGACGATCAGGATGACCGGGAAAAACGAGCGCGCGTACTCGACCAGGATCGGTTCGCGCAGAGCTTCCTGGGCGCGTTGTTGGCGCTCCACGGGACTGCCTTCTGCCAAGCCTAACGCCTGCGCGCGTGCCGCTCGTCCGCGTGCGAAAAGGAGGCGATCGAGGAGCCAGATCACGCCAGTGACGGCGGTCAGGACGACCAGCAGCAATGCGAAATCGAAATCCATCGGCTTTCCTTCGGTGCGGTTGCGCGCTGCGGCGCGGTTATTTGTCCACCTGCAGAACGGCCAGGAAGGCTTCCTGCGGAATCTCCACGCTGCCGACCTGTTTCATGCGTTTCTTGCCTTCTTTCTGCTTTTCCAGCAATTTGCGTTTGCGCGTCACGTCGCCGCCATAACACTTGGCCAGCACGTTCTTGCGCAGCGCCTTGACGGTGGAACGCGCGATGACCTGCGCGCCGATCGCGGCCTGGATCGCCACATCGAACATCTGCCGCGGGATCAGCTCCTTCATTTGTCTCGACCAGTTCACGCCCGCGCCGGTCGGCGCTGGCGCGATGCACGATCAGGCTCAAGCGCATCGACGCGGTCGCCATTGATCAGCACGTCGAGCGCGCACGAGCGGCCCGGCCTGGAAACGTTCGAAATGATAATCCATCGAGGCATAGCCGCGCGACACCGACTTGAGCTTGTCGAAGAAATCCAGCACGACTTCGGCCAGCGGCAGTTCGTAGCTGATCTGCACCTGGCTGGCCAGGTAATGGATCGATCGCTGCACGCCACGTTTCTCCTCGCACAGCTTGATGACGTTGCCGATGTGGTCGGGCGGCGTGAGAATGTTGGCGACGATGATCGGTTCGCGGATTTCCTCGATCGTGATTGCGCCGCCGGCAGCTTGGCCGGATTGTCGAGCTGGATCACCTTGCCATCCGTCTGCAGCACTTCGTAGATCACCGTCGGCGCGGTGGTGATCGAGGTTCAGGTCGTATTCGCGTTCCAGCCGCTCCTGCACGATGTCCATGTGCAGCAGGCCGAGGAAACCGCAGCGAAAACCGAAGCCCATCGCTTCGGAGGATTCCGGCTCGAAATGCAGAGCCGCGTCATTGAGCTTGAGTTTTTCCAGCGCCTCGCGCAGCGCCGAATAATCGTCGGCCACGACCGGGAACAGCCCCGCGAACACGCGCGGCTGCATCTTCTGGAAGCCCGGCAAGGGTTTCGGCGCCGGTTTGTCGGCATGCGTCAACGTATCGCCGACCGGCGCACCGTGCACGTCCTTGATCGATGCCGTGACCCAGCCGACTTCGCCGGCGCCGAGCATGTCCTTGACCTTGCGCTTGGGCGTGAACACACCGACCTGATCGACCTCGTGCGCGCGCCCGGTCGACATCACCAGCAGCTTGTCACGCGGCTTGATCTCGCCCTGCATCACGCGCACCAGCGAGACCACGCCGAGGTAATTGTCGAACCAGGAATCGATGATCAGTGCCTGCAGGCGGTCGGTGTCGCGCGGTTGCGGCGGCGGAATGCGCGCGACGATGGCTTCGAGGACCTCGGCCACGTTTTCGCCGGTCTTGGCGCTGATCGCGATGGCGTCGCTCGCATCGATGCCGATCACCGCTTCGATTTCGGCCTTGCACCGTTCCGGATGTCGGCCGTGGGCAGGTCGATCTTGTTCAGCACCGGCACCACTTCCAGACCCATCTCCACGCGCCGTGTAGCAGTTTGCGACGGATCTGCGCCTCGACGCCCTGCGCGGCATCGACCACCAGCAGCGCGCCTTCGCAGGCGGCCAGCGAACGGCTCACCTCGTAGGAAAAATCCACATGACCCGGCGTGTCGATGAAATTGAGCTGATAGGTGTTGTCCGTCGCGCGCCGTGTACGGCAGGGACACCGACTGCGCCTTGATGGTGATGCCGCGTTCGCGCTCGATCGGATTGGAATCGAGTACCTGCGCTTCCATCTCGCGCGCCTCCAGCCCACCGCACAACTGGATGATGCGGTCGGCAAGCGTGGATTTGCCGTGGTCGATGTGGGCGATGATGGAAAAGTTGCGGATCAGGTTCATGCGGCTGCCAGAGGCCGCAAACCCATCTGGCGCGGCAAAGCGGGCATTATCGCAGAAAGCCGCGCCGCCCGCCCCGGAAAACGCGAACGCCGACATCCATCGGCACCGGCGTTCGCGGCGCGCAGCGGCTTATTCCTTGCCTTTCGGCACCGTCACCGCGACAAACTGGGTCGCCTCGCCGCGGCGCATCAGCAGCATCACCGATTCGCCCGGCTTGACGTCCTTGACCGCGGCGTTGAATTCGGCGGCGGACTTGACCGCTTTGCGCCCGACCATGGTGATGACGTCGCCGGGCTGGATCGGCGTGCGCTGCGCGGCGGGACCGCGCACATCGGATCACGACCACGCCCTGCGCGTCCTTGATGCCGAGCTGCTTGCGCTGCTCGGCAGTCAGGTCATCGACCACGATGCCCAGCGCATTGGCGGATTTCGCTTTCGCGCCGGCGCCCGTGGTTGCCAGTTGCGCCTTGTCCTGCGGCAGCTCGCCGACGGTCACCGGCATCACAAGCGTCTTGCCGTCGCGGAAGACCTTCAAATCCGCCTTTGTGCCGGGCTTGGTGTTGCCCACCAGCGGCGGCAGGTCGGAGGATTGCTCGATGGCATGTCCGTCGAAGGAGAGGATCACGTCGCCAACCTGCACGCCAGCCTTGTCCGCGCCGCTGCCCGGCGTGATGCTGGCGACTAGCGCGCCCTCGGCGCTCGGCAGGCCCAGGCTCTGCGCCATCGCACGGTTGATGTTCTGGATCTGCACGCCGATCATGCCGCGCGAAACGTGGCCGTACTGCTTGAGCTGCTCGACCACGTTCATCGCGATATTGATCGGAATCGCGAGCGAGATGCCGACCGAACTGCCGGTGTTGCTGACGATCTGCGAATTGATACCGACGACCTGGCCGTCCATGTTGAACAGCGGGCCGCCGGAGTTGCCGCGGTTGATCGGCACGTCGGTCTGGATGAACGGCACGTACTGCTGGTCGGCCCCGCCGAAACCGCGGCCGACGTAACTGACGATGCCGTGCGTTACCGAGTGGTCGAAATTGAACGGCGAGCCGATCGCGACCACCCACTGGCCGGGCTTGAGCTTGCTCGGAATCGCCGATCGCCACGGTCGGCAGGCCGGTGGCGTCGACCTTGAGCAGGGCGACGTCGGAATCGACGTCGGTACCGATTACCTTGGCGTCGAGTTCGCGCCGATCGGACAGGCGCACCGTCACCTGATCGGCGCCGTCGACGACATGATTGTTCGTCAGCACGTAGCCGTCGCTGGAAATGATGAAACCGGAACCGACCGAGACGCGCGTGCCGTCGAAGCGCGGATGGCCGCCGCCCGGACCTTGCGGACCGAAGAAATGGCGAAAGATTTCCGGCACGTCCTGCGGATCGACCTGGCTGCCCTGCCGCGTCTGTCGTGCCGTGGTCGTGGCCTGGATGTTGACCACGGCCGGCCCGTTCTTCTGCACCAGCTGGGTGAAGTCCGGCAACTGCTGCGCGATAGCGCCCGCGCTGAGCAGGGCCAGCGCAAACAGCACATGAACTTATCAAAACTGCTGCATGGCGATCTTGTACATTGGAAGCATCCTTCTTTTCAGGCAAATTTGACGTGCGCCAACCGCGGCTACATGCCGCCGGTCGGACGCGGACTCTTGTTTTACCGTTGCAGTGCCGGCGCCGGTGTAGACGCCTGCGGCGGCTGGATCAGTAGCACGTAGGGCGCCTGGGCATTCGGCACCAGCCCCTCGGCGTAACGCAGGCGCTGGTCGTAGCGCGGCAGGGAAATGATGTTGGCGTCGAAACTGGCCGGCTGGGCATAGTCGAAACTTGGTGCGATCGGCATGAACACGCTTTGCGGCCGCCGCGCCGGCGTGGCGGGAACCGACGCGATGGCCGTGGCCACTGGCGTCGGCGCCTGCATCGCCGGACGCGTACCGACCAACGCGATCACCGCCACTGCCGCGGCGATGGCGCCGCCGCCCGCCCAGCGCAGGATGCGCACGCCATATCTGCCCGGCGAAGCCTGCTGCGATACCGCGCAGCATGACACGATCGGCGAAACCGGCATCGACCGGCACGAACGCGGCCTGGCGCCGGATCACCGCGCTGGCCAGCTGGTAGCGCGACCAGCTCTGCGCCAGTTGCGCGTCGGCATCCAAGCCGCGCAGCAGGAAGCGCATCTGGTCCTTGGGCAGTTCGCCGTCCATCAGGGCGGAGAGTTGTTCGCGCAGTGCCTCGCTCATGATTCGCTCACTTTCGCTTCCGACAACAGCGGACGCAGCTTCTGATCGATCGCATCACGCGCCCGGAAGATGCGGGAGCGCACGGTGCCGATCGGACAATTCATCTTTTCGGCGATTTCCTCGTAACTCAGGCCGTCGACCTCGCGCAGGGTAATCGCCATCTTCAGGTCTTCGGGCAATTGTTCGACCGTGTCGAACACGGTTTGTTCAATTTCCTGGCGCATCAGTTCGTGTTCGGGCGTGGCGCGGTCCTTCAGGCGCATGCCGCCATCGAGCTGCACGGCATCGTCGATGCCGATGTCGTCGGCGGGCGGCCGGCGGCCCTGCGAGACGAGATGGTTCTTGGCGGTGTTGGTCGCGATCTTGTACATCCACGTATAAAACTGACTGTCGCCACGAAACGCGGCCATGGCGCGATAGGCGCGCATGAACGCTTCCTGCGCCACGTCCTGGCATTCGCTCCAGTCCGAAACGTAGCGTGAAATCACGCCGATCACCTTGTGCTGGTACTTGCGCACCAGCAGGTCGAACGCGCGCTTTTCTCCTTTCTGCACCCTTTCGACCAGGGCCAGGTCCGACTCGTTGTCGCCCATCCGGGCATTACTCCTGTACTGGCGTCCCGGTCACGCCGGGCCAATAGACAAACCTGACGGCCAACAAGGTTCAAGCCGATCGGTCCTTCACCGCAGGCCGTTCTCGCCCGCCTGCCGGGCGATTCTGGAACAGGCGCTCGCGCTCGCTCCAGCAGGTTCTCGAAACTGGCTGCCGGCAAGGGCCGGCAAAACAGGTAACCCTGCAGTTCCTCGCAACCCTCCCCGCGCAGGAAATCCAGGTGCTGCTCGATCTCCACGCCTTCCGCGACGACGGCGCGGCCGAGATTGTGCGCCATGCCGATGGTGGCGCGCACGATCGCCTCGTCGTCCGGATCCACGCCGATGTTGCGCACGAAGGTCTGGTCGATCTTGATGCGGTCGGCCGGAAAACGCTTGATGTAATCCAGCGACGACTGGCCGGTGCCGAAATCATCGATCGCGATGTGGCAGCCGAGGTCGCGCAGGCCCTGCAGGGTTTCGAGCAGGTTCGGGATGTTCTTGACGTTGATGCTCTCGGTGACTTCCAGATCCAGCAGGTTCGCTTCAAGGCGGGTTTCGTGCAGCACCTGCGCAACCAACTCGACGAGGTTCTGCTGGCGCAACTGCAGGGCAGACAGGTTGACGCTGACGCGCAAGTTGAGCGCGAAGCGGTCCTGCCAGCGCTGCGCATCGGCGCAAGCGGTACGCATCACCCATTCGCCGATCGGAACGATCAGGCCGTTCTCCTCGGCCAGCGGGATGAAGAAACCGGGGCTGATCATGCCCAGCTCCGGATGCTCCCAGCGGATCAGCGCTTCCATGCCTGAGATATCTTCGCTTTCGGTGTTGACCTGCGGCTGGTAGTACACGCGAAATTCGCCGTTCTTCTCGGCAACACGCAGTTTCGATTCCAGGGCCAGGCGCTGCTGGTGCGATTCCTCGGGCACGGCGACGTAGGTCTGGAAATTGTTGCGACCCATGCCCTTGGCGCTGTACATGGCCACGTCAGCGTGCTTGAGCAGGCGCTCGGCGCTGGTCGCGTCGTCCGGGTAGAAACTCACGCCGATACTGGCCGTGATGTGCAATTCGCTGCCGTCGCCCAGGGTCAGCGGCGCTTCCATCACGCGCACGATCTTCTCGGCGATGCGCATCACGTCGTCGCGCTGCACGATGTGGCGCAAGATCATGGTGAATTCGTCGCCGGCGTAGCGCGCCACCGTGTCGGACGCGCGCACGCTGCCGCGCAGGCGCTTGGCCACGCCGATCAGCACCTCGTCGCCGACGCCGTGGCCGAGCGAATCGTTGATGCTCTTGAAGCGGTCCAGATCCACGAACAGTACGGCGAACATCTCGCCGGTACGGTGCGCTTCCTTGATCGTGGTTTCCAGGCGGTCGTTGAACAGCAGCCGGTTCGGCAGACCGGTGAGCGCATCCTGCAAGCCTTTGGCACGGCCTTGTTCGCGCGCCCGGCGCAGTTCGAGTTCCAGCGCAAGACGTGCGGCGATCGTGCGCAGGGTATCGATCAGCAGCGCGTCCGCGGCCAGCGCATCGCGGCGTGCGATCATCAGGACGCCCAGCGTACTGCGGCGCTCGTCGCGCAAGGGCAAGCCGATAAACGCCTCAAAGCGGAAGAATTGCAGGAACGCGTCCTGCTCGATTTGCCAGGCTTTTTCGCCGTGAAATACCGATTCGCCATCGAGCAGGCGCTTGAGGATCGTCTGCTTCAGCGGGTCCGGCGCTTCGGCCGGCAGGCTGGAACGGTAGTAGGTATGCAGCGGCTGCGCTTCGGCTTCTTCCTCGGGCCGCGCCGACACCAGCATGACGAAATCCGGATCGAGCCAGCCGCACAACAGCTTGACCACCTGGTTCATGCCTTCGTCGCCGCCACCGCATTCGGCAGCCGCGGCGATCATGCCGAGCGCGGCCTTGTAACGCGGGCTGTCGCTGCCGCCGGAGTGCTCGCGGAACACCGTCACGTGGACCAGGCGGCCATCCTGCACGGCCAGGCGCATGTGCGTTTCGACCGCCCGGCTGCCGCCATCGCCGCGGCGCCGGTTGCAGCGGTATTGCACGCTGCCTTCGCGCGCGAGCGTGGCGAGCAGTGCCGCGCGCTGGCTGCGGTCGTGGCTCATGTCGAGCGCATCCAGCGACTGGCCGATAACCTGCGCACGCGAAAACCCGGAGCGTTGCTCGAACGTCGCGTTGGCGTCGATCACTGCAGCCGGTCTTCGGATCCGACAGCACGATTTCGTCGAGGCTGTCCTCGAAGGCAAATTGATAGCGATCCTTGCCGATGCTCGCGGTTTTCGCGCCAGGATCCGCCGCATGCGCCGCAAGCACGTTGCGCACGCGCGCCAGCGCTTCACTCGCGTCGACCGGGCTGCGCAGCCAATCGACCACGCCGGCCGGCGCTCGCGACCAGTCCCAGTGCCGTTGCGCCGCGTCGGCCGCGGCGACGCCAATCACGGGCACCTCAGCCAGGCGCGGATCGCCCTTGAGCTGGGTGCAGAACGCCACCGCCTCGCGCGCCTCGCCGAGGAATTCCATCACCACCACATCGATCTGCGGGTCCTGCTTGAGGAAAGCCAGCGCCTGCGGCAGATCCTTCGCCGTATACACCGCTTCGAAATTCTGTGCGTCGAGCGTATCGAACAATACGCGACGGTCGTCGCGATGCGTGGTCACGATCAATACAGAACCCGGATTGGCTTGCGCAGCGGACATCAGATCACCCAACGGCCGTCGCGCAGGCGTGGGCGCGTTCCCGCAACCGGCTGGTGCGAGATGAATTCCACCAGCGCGTCCATGCCCTCGGGCATGGCGATCTCGTCGCCGACGAAGACGACCTTGCGCCCTGCCACAGTGCGCGAACGCGCGATCTGGCGCAGCAGGCCGGTATTCGGCGGACGCATGTGCTCGGAGAAATCGGTGAACAGGTAAACGCCGAACTGCGGGCTTTGCAGGATATAGCGCAGCGCATCGGTCGCGCGCTTGGAACCGGGCACGCGCATCTCGCGTTCGCGCAAGCTGGCGATGCCCGCGTCGTCCTGCCAGGAATAGACTGATTGACCGGTGCGCAACGCCAGCAGGCGAAACTGCGCGATCACGTCGGCCGCGTTCGCGGTCTGGATCGCGATGAGATTCTGCGGCGACTGCACGATGCGGTCGAACAGCGCCGGCGTGACGAAGACTTCGCCCGCGGCGCTATCGTTGATGGACGGATGCGGCTGCAATGCGAACGGCCTATTTGACCGCAGGTGCGGCTTGCGCGGATTATAGCGATCCCGCCTGTCGCCCGCTTGAGGCCGCCATGTTCGAAGGTCTGCGCTTCGCCCACTGGAAAGCCGAAATCGACGCCGAAGGCATCGCCGTGCTCACGTTCGACCGCAGCGGCGCCTCGGTCAATGCGATCAGCCGGGCCGTGCTCGACGAACTCGCGCAAATCGTCGAACGCCTGTCGTTCGAACCGCCGCAAAGGCGTGGTGATCCGCTCCGGCAAGGCGAACGGGTTTATCGCCGGCGCCGATATCCACGAATTCGAGGGCTTCGAGGCGCAACCGGGCGGTGTGCTTGGCAGCATCGAATACGGCCAGCGCGTGTTCCAGAACCTGGCGCGTCTGCGCTGCCCGACGGTCGCCGCGATCCACGGATTCTGCATGGGCGGCGGCACCGAACTGGCGCTGGCCTGCCGCTACCGCGTGGCCACGCGCGATCCGAAGACCAGGATCGGATTCCCGGAAGTGCTGCTCGGCATCATCCCCGGCTGGGGCGGCACCGCGCGCCTGCCGCGACTGATCGGGGCGCCGCAGGCCCTGCCCGTGATGCTCACCGGCAAGGCGCTCGGCGCGGAAGCCGCGCGCGGGCTGGGAATGGTCGATGCGCTGACCTCGCCGGAGCTGCTGCTCGATGCGGCGAAGGAACAGATTCGCCACCCGCGCGCGCGCGCGTTCGCACAGCGCCTGCGAGCCTGGGCGACAAACATCTGGCCGGTACGGCAGATCCTCGCCCCCATCGTGCGCAAGCAGACCGCGGCCAAGGCGCGACCGGACCAGTATCCGGCGCCGCTCGCCCTGATCGAGGTGTGGCGGCGTGGTGGTTCGAGCATCACGCAGCGCCTCAAGATCGAGGCGCGCGCGGTGGCGAAGCTGGCCGCGACGCCGACGTGCCGCAATCTCATTCGCGTATACTTTTTGCAGGAGCGCTTGAAGGGACTCGGTGCCGGCAGCAACGCGGACATCCAGCATGTGCACGTCGTCGGCGCCGGCGTGATGGGCGGCGACATCGCTGCCTGGTGTGCGCTGCGCGGCTTCGTCGTCACCCTGCAGGACCGCGAGATGAAGTTCATCCAGCCGGCGCTGGATCGCGCGCAGGATTTGTTCGCCAAACGCCTGAAAACGCCCGATCGCATCAAACCCGCGTCGGATCGCCTCAAGGCCGACGTCGACGGCAAGGGCATCGCCGAAGCGGATCTCGTCATCGAGGCGATCTTCGAGAATCTCGAAGCCAAGCAGGATTTGTATCGCAAGATCGAACCTTCGATGAAGGCAGGCGCCCTGCTGGCAACGAATACCTCGAGCATCCCGCTCGACGAACTGCGCACGGCGGTGAAACAGGACAGCCGTTTCCTCGGCCTGCATTATTTCAATCCGGTCGCGCAGATGCCGCTCGTGGAAATCGTGCGCCAGGATCACCTGGATCCCGCCAACGAGAAGCACGCGCTCGCCTTCTGCAAGGCCATCGACAAGCTGCCGGTGCCGGTCATGGGCACGCCGGGATTCCTCGTCAATCGCATTTTGATGCCCTATCTGCTCGAAGCCATGCGCCTGTTCAAGGAAGGCGTGCCCGGTCCCGTGCTCGACAAGGCGGCAAGGAAATTCGGCATGCCGATGGGCCCGATCGAACTCGCCGACACCGTGGGCCTGGATGTGTGCGCCTCGGTCGGCAAGGAAGTCGGCACGTTCCTCGGTCTGGAGATACCCGACGGTCTCGATGCCCTCATCGCCGCTGGCAAGAAAGGCAAGAAATCCGGCGAAGGCCTGTACAAGTGGGAGAACGGCAAGCCGGTCAAACCCGAGGTCGATCCCAAGTATCAGGCTCCCGCCGATATCACCGAGCGCATGATCCTGCCGATGCTCAACGAGTCGGTTTCCTGCCTGCACGACGGTGTGGTCGACGATGCCGACCTGCTCGACGCCGGCGTCATCTTCGGCACCGGCTTCGCGCCGTTCCGCGGCGGCCCGATCCAGCACATCCGCAGCGAGGGCGCGGACAAGATCAAGGCGCAACTGGCAGAACTTGCCGGCAAATACGGCAAGCGTTTCGAGCCGAAGGCGGGCTGGGACAGTCCGGTGTTGCGCGCCTGACCGCTCTCCCGCTGGCGGGAGAGGTCGGCCGAAGGCGCGGGTGAGGGTGGCGCACGGGTCTTGGTATTGCCGCGGCACCACCCTCACCCCAGCCCTCTCCCGCTGGCGGGAGAGGGGAAAAGCTAATCGTCCTCAAACCGCTGCGATCCGAACGGCTTCGCTTCCTTCTTCGCGGGTTTGATTCCGCGCGCCACGCCTTCCCATACCGCCAGTGCATCGAGCGTCGCACAGACGTCGTGCACGCGCACGATCGCAGCGCCTTTCTGCACCGCGATCATCGCAGCGGCTGCGGAACCTGCGGCGCGATCTGCGTGTCTTTCGCGGCCAGTGAGTGCGCCGATCATGGCCTTGCGCGACAATCCCGCCATCAACGGCACGCCGAGCGCAGCGAGTTGATCCAGGTTGGCCAGCAGCGCGAGATTATGTTCGAGCGTCTTGCCGAAACCGAAACCGGGATCGGCGACGATGCGTTTCTTGTCGATACCCGACATTTCGCAGGCGAAGATGCGCTCGGCGAGAAAGCGGCGCACGTCGGAAACGACATCGTCGTAATGCGGAGCGTCCTGCATCGTGCGTGGCTCGCCCAGCATGTGCATCAGGCACACCGGCACCTTGAGCGCCGCCGCCGCATCCAGCGCGCCATCGCGGCGCAGTGCGTACACGTCGTTGATCATGCCCGCGCCGGCCGCAACCGCTGCGCGCATGACTTCGGGCTTCGAGGTGTCGATGGAAATCGGCAATTCGATGCGTTTCGCCAACGCTTCGATCACCGGCGCGACACGCGCGATTTCTTCGTCCACCGACACCGGCTGCGCGCCCGGCCGCGTGGATTCGCCGCCAATATCGAGCAGGTCGGCGCCCTTTTCGGCCATTTTCATTCCATGTGCGATGGCCGCATCGGCCAGCGCACGCCCGTCGCCGGAAAACGAATCCGGCGTGACGTTGACGATGCCCATGACGCGCGCGCGGTCGAGGCGCAATTCGCGGCCGTTGCAGTCGATGGTGCGGACGAGATCGAACATCGTCTTACTCTAACAAAACGAAGGCCGCCCTCGGGCGGCCTTTGTCGTTTCCGGTGTCGAAAATTTCAGTGCTGGGCGGCCTGCCCACCAATCGGCGGCGAGGCCTGCTTGCCCACATTCGGCGTACTGCCAGAATTCGATCCGGTCGGCTTGCCCCAGTCCTTGGGCGGACCAGGCTCGCGACCTTCCATGATCGCCGTGATTTGTTCGCTGTCGATGGTTTCGTATTGCAGCAGCGCCGCGGCCATCGTGTGCAACTTGTCGATGTGCGTGGTCAGCAAGTCGCGCGCGTGGTTGTAGGCGTTGTCGATGACGCCGCGCACGACCTCGTCGATCCTGCGCGCGGTTTCCTCGGACACGTGCTTGTGCTGGGTGACGGAGCGGCCGAGGAACACCTCGTCCTCTTCGTCGGCGTAGGTCATCGGCCCGAGTTCCGGCGACAGGCCGTATTTCGTGACCATGTCGCGCGCAAGGCTGGTCGCACGCTGGATGTCGTTGGAGGCGCCCGTCGTCACCTTGTCGTCGCCGAAGATGATTTCCTCGGCAACGCGCCCACCGTAAAGGCTGGCAAGGCGGCTTTCGAGGAAGGTCTTGCTGTGGCTGTAACGGTCCGCTTCGGGCAGGAACAAGGTCACGCCCAGCGCGCGGCCACGCGGAATGATGGTGACCTTGTGCACCGGATCGTGCTCCGGGACGAGGCGGCCGACGATAGCGTGGCCGGCTTCGTGGTAGGCAGTGAGCTTCTTCTCGTCCTCGCTCATGAGCATGGACTTGCGCTCGCTGCCCATCATGATCTTGTCCTTGGCGCGCTCGAAGTTATCCATCGTCACCGCGCGCGAATTGAAGCGCGCGGCGAACAGCGCCGCCTCGTTGACCAGGTTCGCGAGGTCCGCGCCGGAAAACCCCGGCGTACCGCGCGCGATCACGGTGGCGTCGACGTCGTCGGCCAGCGGCACCTTGCGCATGTGGACTTTCAGGATCTGCTCGCGGCCGCGCAGATCGGGCAGCGGCACCACGACCTGGCGGTCGAAGCGGCCCGGGCGCAGAAGCGCTGGATCGAGCACGTCGGGACGGTTCGTGGCGGCGATGACGATGATGCCTTCGTTGCCCTCAAAGCCGTCCATCTCGACCAGCAACTGGTTCAACGTCTGCTCGCGTTCGTCGTGACCGCCGCCGAGGCCGGCGCCGCGATGGCGGCCGACCGCGTCGATTTCGTCGATGAAGATGATGCACGGCGCATGTTTCTTCGCCTGCTCGAACATGTCGCGCACGCGCGAGGCGCCGACGCCGACGAACATCTCGACGAAATCGGAACCCGAGATCGAGAAGAACGGCACCTTGGCTTCGCCGGCGATGGCTTTGGCGAGCAAAGTCTTGCCGGTGCCGGGCGAGCCGACCATCAGCACACCGCGCGGAATGCGCCCACCGAGTTTCTGGAACTTGCCCGGATCGCGCAGGAATTCGACCAGCTCGCCGACTTCCTCCTTGGCTTCGTCGCAACCGGCGACGTCACCGAAATTGATCTTGACCTGGTCCTCGCCCTGCAATTTGGCGCGCGAGCGTCCGAAGCTCATCGCGCCACGACCGCCGGCGCCGGCCTGCATCTGGCGCATGAAGTAGAAGATGACGCCGAAGATCAACAGGATCGGAACCCAGTCGATCACGGCGCGCCAAAACACGCCGCTGTTGTCCGCGGGTTCCTGCGTGACCTCGACGTTGTGCGAGCGCAGGGTCGGGATCATCTGGCTGTCGTCGAACGGCGCCGTGGTCGACAGCGGGCTGCCGTCCTTGCGCTTGCCGGTGATGTTCGACGGCATGGTGGGGCTGATCGATACCTGCGCGACGGCGTTGTTCTCCACCTGCTGCATGAAGTCCGAATAGGAAATGTTGCGCGGACTCGTGCTGCGCGGGTTGAAACTCTGGAACACGGCGATCAGCACGACCGCGATCACGATCCAGAGCAGCAGGTTCTTGGCCATGTCGTTCATCATTTCTTTCCCGTTGCCAGCGCGTAGACTTCCGGGCTCCTTGCCCGCGACGCCTTCGGTTTGCGCATGCTGACGCGCTCGTAAGCCCTGCGCAAGTTTTTCACGTATTCGTCGAAACCGCGGCCCTGAAACAATTTGACCACGAACGCGCCGCCGGGTTTCAGGTGGACGGCGGCGAATTCCTGTGCCAATTCAGCCAGATGCATGGCGCGTGCCTGATCGGCCACGTCCACACCACTCATATTGGGCGCGATGTCCGAAAGCACAAGGTCGACCGGCGTGCCGTCGAGCGTCGCTTCCAGTCGTTTCAGAACCTCGTCCTCGCGGAAATCGCCCTCGATGAATTCCACCCCGGCGATGCCCTGCATCGGCAGGATGTCCAGCGCCACGATGCGGCCCGCGTCGCCCAGGCGTTCGCGCACCATCTGCGACCAGCCGCCCGGCGCGGCGCCCAGATCGACCACGATCATGCCGGGCTTCAGCAGGCGGTCGCGTTCGATCAACTCCTCGAGCTTGAACACCGCACGCGAACGCCAGCCTTCGGCCTGCGCGCGTTTGACGAAGGGATCGGAGAAATGCTCCTTGAGCCAGCGCGAACTGGACTTGCTACGTGCCACGCGACGCCTCGAAATGCTGCACAGCCGCATGATACCCTGTAATGCCCAGAACGGGTCGCTTCCATGCCGCTCTCGCCCAGCCAAAAACGCTATCTGCGCGGCCTCGCGCACAGCCTCAAGCCGGTGATCCTGACCGGCAACAAGGGCGTGACGCCGGCCCTGCTCAAGGAATTTTCCGCCGCGCTGGATCAGCACGAACTGGTCAAGGTCAAGCTCGGCGACGAGCGCGACGAGCGCAAGCTGCACATCGCCGAACTCGGCGATGGCGCCAAGGCCGAACTCGTCCAAAGCATCGGCCGCGTCGCCTGCTTCTACCGGCACAACGAAGAAAAGCCGAAACTGGCGCTGCCCAGATAACCGATGCAACTCACCGAACACCGCTACGAACAGCAATTCTTCCTGCGCCATGCGGATGCGCAATCCGTCACTGTGATCGACCGCGTGCTGCGGCGCAGCCTCTTGTCGAGCGCCACGCGCATCGTCGAGGATTTTCCGGTGCGCCAGTCCGGATCAATTCGACGACGCCACCATCGAATCCATCCTCGCCTTTAACCCGAGGTCGTGTTGCTCGGCACCGGCGCGCGCGCCGTGTTTCCGTCGCAGGCCGTGCTGGCGCAATTCCTTAGACGAGGAATCGGCCTGGAAACCATGGACAATGCCGCCGCCGCGCGCACGTTCAACGTGCTGGCCGGCGAAGGACGCAACGTGGTGGCGATTCTCCTGCTGCCGGACTAATCCGCCTCGTCGCGTTCCATCAAGCCGCGCAATTTCTTCAGCGCCGCCGCCTGGATCTGGCGCACGCGTTCGCGGGTCAAGCCGAGTTGCTCGGCGACTTCCGCCAGCGTCTGCACGCCGTGATCGTTCAAGCCAAATCGGCGCTCCAGCACCCAACGCTCGCGCTCGGGCAACTGCACGATCCACGCGCCAAGACCGGCGGATGGCACGGCGTCGGCACTGGCCGCTTCGGTATCGCTCACCGCAATCTGCTCGCTCAGCGCGCGGTCGTCGCTTTCCGACAGCGGCGCGTCCAGCGAGCTGATGCGTTCGTTCGCGGCGAGCAGTTCGCTCACCTCGGCGACTGTCTTGGCCGCCGCCTGCGCCAGTTCATCGATACCGGGCACGCGTCCGTGCGCGGACACGAATTCGCGCCGCGCGCGCAGCACCCGCGCGTACTCGCGCAGCACGTGCACCGGTACGCGCACGGTGCGGCCCTGGTGCATCAGCGCATGCTGCACCGCCTCGCGGATCCACCACACCGCGTAGGTGGAAAAACGCAGGCGCCTTGCCGGCTCGAACTTTTCCACCGCGCGGATGAGTCCCAGGTTGCCCTCGGCGATCAGGTCCATCAGCGGCACGCCGCGGCCGACATAGCCGCGCGCGACGCTGACGACCAGGCGCAGGTTCGCCTCGATCATCTCCTGCCGCGCCTGCGCCTCGCCCGCGCGCACGCGCAGCGCAAGCGCGCGCTCGCCCGCGGCGTCGAGCAGCGGAATCAAGCCGATTTCCCCGAGATACGCGCTCGCCGAATCGCGCGCCGCGTCGTCGCGCGGCTCCACGGAATCGAGCAGCACGAGCAACTCCTCGGCGTCGAGATCGTTGTCGGGCGCGGTCATGGTCGCAGGATACACCGCGCCGCGTAGGCAGGCCGCGCCGGCGGGGCGCGTCGCTTCTTGTTCGAGCGTATCGACTACGGCGCGACCACGTTGTAACCGCGCCCGGCCATGCATCGATCCACGATGGCGCGCTGCTCGGCCGAGCCGTAGACGGCGCCTTGCACGCCGCCATTCGCCGCGCCCCACGCCGCCACGCGCGCGACGTCGTTGCCGCGCAGGCCGACAGCCGCCGCCAACACCGCACCCAGCACAGCACCGACCGCCGCGCCACCGGCGGCCTGTTGCGCCGCCGGACGCTGTGCGGCCAGTTGCTGGCAATCGGCCAGGTCGGCCTCGTAGCTGCCCTTGCTGACGCCGGAATCGGTGAGCGGCCGGTATTGCTCCACAGCACAGCCGGACAACAGCACGGCGACGCCAAGCGTGGCAACGAAAACGGTTTTCATGCGATTCCCCTGTGGTTGCGACGACGCCAGATTGCGCATTTTCCGTCTCAAAAGCCGCGACGGCTCCGGCGCATCACCGCGCCGGCAGGTACTCCAACGGATTCACCGGCTTGCCGTTCTTGCGGATCTCGAAGTGCAGCTCGTCGCGGCTGGCGCTGGTCGCGCCCATCTCGGCGATTTCCTGGCCGGCTTTCACGCGCTCGCCTTCCTTGACCAGGCGCTTGCGGTTGTGACCGTAGGCGGACAGGAAGTTCGCGTTGTGCTTGACGATGATGAGCTCGCCATAGCCGATCAGGCCGTTGCCGCTGTAGACGACTTCGCCGTCGGCGGCGGCACGCACCGGATCGCCCGCGCTGCCGGCGATGTCCAGACCCTGTTTGGTCTGGTCGCCGGAAACGTAGGTACCGACGACCTTGCCGTCGGCGGGCCAGCGCCAGGCGACGCCGCCGGCGCTGAGTTCGGCGACGTTTTCGGATGGCTTCGCCGGCGCGGGCGCAGCGATCGGTTTGACCGGCGGCGGTGCTTCGATCCGTTTCGGCGCAACCGCCACCGGTTTCGGCGCTACCGCGACGGGCTTCTCCGCTGTCGCTGCGGTCGCTGGCGCTGGCGTGGTCGTCGGCTGCGCGGACAATGGCTCGAACGCCGAAGGTTTCGGTGCGGTTGCGTTCGACGCCAGCGGCGCGGTGGTCGCGGCTTCGCCAATGCCGGTCGTGACGGCCTGACCGGGCTGCGGTTCGATGACTGCCGGCGCTGCGGAGGCAACGGCTGGCACGGCGGGCGGCGCACTCAAGCGCAGATCCTGCCCGACCAGAATCCGGTATGGCGATGCGATGCCGTTCCACGCAGCCAGATCGCGGAAATCCAGGCCATGCTTGAACGCGATCGAATACAGCGTGTCGCCGCGCACGACGCGGTAAGTCGTTTGCGCCGGTGTCACGGATGTGGACGGTGCCGGCGCGTTCTCGTTCGGCAGGGACAAGTCAACCACTGGCGCGGGCGGATTCGACGCGCAGCCGGCGAGCCAAACGGCAGCGGCGACAAGCACGATTCGCGGCATCGAAGTGGCGGCGTTCCGCATCGGATGGCTCTCAGTGCACGAACTCGAAGTAAAGCACAAGCAGAACGATCAGCGCGACCACACCCCAACCTATCCATTCTATCCAGCGGTGAACGGCTTTCTCGGCGCGCTCGCCGCCGAGGCGGATCAGGCCGCACAGCAGGTACACGCGCTTGCCTCGGCCGACCGCGATGCCGGCGAGGAACGCCAGGATCGGCATGCCGACGATGCCGCAGGCCCAGCTCGCGACTTTCATCGGAATCGGCACGAAGCCGGCCGCGACCAGCAGCCAGAACGCCTGCCACGGATGCGCGACGGCGTCGGCACGGAATTCGGTCACCAGCGAATCGAGATGGGAAAGCATGCCGGAACCGGCCAGATACGGACGCAGCGCATCGAAGGCGTAATGTCCGAGCGCATAGCCGACCAGCGACCCGGCCAGCGAGAACGCCAGGCTGATCGAGGCGTAGCGCGCCCAGCGCGCCGGTTTGCGCCAACGTCATCGGCGCCAGCATGAATTCCGGCGCGATCGGGAAGATGAAGGCTTCGACGAAGCTCAATCCGGCCAGATACGCCTGTGCGCGCGGATGCGCGGCCCAGCGCAGGGCGATCTCGTAGAGCGGCTTGAACAATCGCATCAGGTCACGCCGCCGAGCAGCGGCACGAAGCTGACGTGGCCGAGCATTTCCGCTTTCCACTCTTCGCCTTCGCGGCGGTAGCGCAGCAGGCGCTGTGCGCCCGCAGGGCCAACCGGCGCGACCAGCACGCCATCGGCCGCAAGCTGAGCGAACAGCGCCGGATCGACCGACTCGCCCGCGGCGGTGAGCATGATCGCGTCGTAGGGCGCGAACTCGGGCCAGCCGAGCTTGCCGTCGTCGTGCCGACTGCGGATGTTGTCGATGCCGAGCTTGCGGAAACGCCGCCGCGCGTCGCGCAGCAGTTCCTCGATGCGCTCGACCGTGTACACATTTCCACAAAGCGCGGCGAGCACGGCGGCCTGGTAGCCGGAGCCGGTGCCGATCTCCAGCACCTTGTCCGGAATCTTCGGCTCGATCAGCGCCTCGGTCATGCGCGCCACGACCCACGGCTGCGAGATCGTCTGACCCAACCCGATCGGCAACGCGGTGTCCTCGTAGGCGCGCGACGCCAGCGCCTCTTCCATGAACAGGTGACGCGGCAGGCGTCCGATCACGTCCAGCACGCGGCGGTCGGCGATGCCTTCGGCCTTGAGCCGTTCGATCAGACGATCGCGCGCGCGCTGGCTGGTCATGCCCAGGCCGCGCGCCTCGGGCGTGGGGCGCGAAAAAATGTTCATCGAGCAGCATTCATGCGGCGCTGTCCAGTTCGAGCGGTCAGCGAACCGACCCAGCTGCTGACCTTTTCCAGCGCCTGGAAGCGCGTGAGGTCCACATGGATCGGCGTGATCGAAATGAAGCCGTCGCGCACCGCGTTGAAATCCGTGCCCGGGCCGTCGTCCTCGGCTTCGCCGGCCGGGCCTATCCAGTAAATGGGATGGCCGCGCGGGTCGCGTTGCGGCAGGCACGGCGCGGAGCGGTGCCGGCGTCCGAGGCGCGTCACCGCGAAGCCGCGCAATTCGGCCCAGGGACGGTCCGGCACGTTGACGTTGAGGATGGTGTCGGCGGGCAGCGGATCAACCAGCAGGCGCTGCATGATGACCAGCGCCGCCTGCGCCGCGCTGTGGAAATGCACACCCACATGATCGGCGGAAACCAGCGACACGGCGATGGCGGGCAGGCCGAGGAAACGGCCTTCCATCGCCGCCGAAACCGTGCCGGAATAGATCACGTCGTCGCCGAGGTTGCCCGAATTGTTGATGCCGGAAACGACGATGTCGGGTTCATGATCGAGCAAGCCGGACAGCGCGAGATGCACGCAATCGGTCGGCGTGCCGGAAACACGATAGCGGCGCTCGTCAAGCTTCATCACCCGGATCGGCTGATCCAGGGTCAGCGAATTGCTGGCGCCGGAACGGTCGCGGTCGGGCGCGACCACGGTGACTTCGCCCACGATCGAAAGCCGTTGCGCCAGGATCAGGATGCCCGGGGCGTCGACGCCGTCGTCGTTGCTGACCAAAACTCTCATGTTGCCCGCTTCTCAAAGATGCTCGTCATTCCGGCATGGAATGCCGGAATCCGGAAGCCAGGGAAGGCAAGCTTGCGCGTTGTCCCGACATGGCATCCGCGCAGTCTGGTTCCCGGTAATCCCTGCCGGGATGACGTATTTCTTGAATTGTAACGGATGGATGGGCGCGCGGCTCTGATAATCTCAAACACATGTCCAAAAAACGCCCAGCCATCGTCAGCGACGAAGACCTGCGCCTGTTCGCCGACGCGGTCGGCCCGGTGCGGCGCCTGCATGCCCGCGAACGGGCCGACGCGGCGCCGAAGCCGGCGCCCGAGCCATTCCAGTCGGATCGCGACGAAGCCAACGTGGCCGATGAACTGCTCGGCAGCGCCATCGATCCGGCAGCGATCGAGGTCGGCGAGGAATTGAGCTACCTCAAGGATGGTCATTCGCCGCGCCTGCTGCGCCAGCTCAAGCGCGGGCACTTTTCCATTGCCGACGAAATCGACCTGCATCAGATGACGGCGACCGTGGCGCGCGAAGCGGTCAAGCTATTCCTGGACGAGTCGCGCCGCGACGGGCGGCTGTGCGTGAAGCTCATCCACGGCAAGGGCCTGCGCTCGCGCGCCGAAGGGCCGGTGCTCAAGCGCCTGGTCGACGGTATGCTGCGCCGGCGCGCGGACGTGGTCGCCTTCGCCTCGGCCAAGCCGGCCGAAGGCGGGACCGGTGCAGCGGTTGTGCTCCTGAAACGGCTTTAGGTCGGACTTCTAAAATCGAATATTTCCCTCAATAAAACAGTCGCATAGGAGCCATAGCTCAAGTAAAATGTTAATTCGGTGCCAGTGTCCCGAAGCCAGCCAAATTCCAGCTCGCGTGGACGCAAAACCAGACTGCGACGCTCCTGGCGCAAACCTGCCGAGGCCAATCCTGCGGCAAGCTCGGGATACTGCGCGGCGACGGAATTTTCCAGTTCCGCCACCGCATCGCGCGAACGCAAATCGCCAGCGCCCCACATCGGCCCGGTCGGCGCGATATCGCCGCGCTCAAGACGAGCGACCAATTCCGGCGTCAGCGGCTCCGGGCCGAAGATGCTGTGCGTGCCAGCGAGCATGAACACATCGCCGTCGAGCGGACGGTTCCAGTTGCCTTTTTCAACACGCTCGGCGAGCACGGCGTTGAATATCTGCGAGCGCGCGGCGGACAGAAACAGCGAGCGTTCGTGGCGCTGCACGCGTCTGCCCTGAAACATGGCCCGGGCTTTCTCGACGTTGGCAGCGTCGTGGCCGAAGCGCTGTTCGCCGAAGTAGTTGGGAACGCCTTGTGTCCGAATCGAATCGACGATTCGCTCCGCGGCATCGCGGTCGCCTTCGACCTCGCGCAGCACGATCCGGAAACGATTGCCCTTGAGCGCACCGCGCTGCAACTTCCTGGAATGGCGCAGCGCTTCGAGCACGCGGAATTCCGCATGTGCGAGCGAGGTCCAGTCCGGATCGGCCTTGCCCGGCAGGTGGATCGAAAAAGTTTGCCGGGTGACGGCGTGGCGATCCTTGAGTCCCGCGTAACTCACCGCTTCGGCGCGAACACCGGCGAAGCGGGCAAGTTCCTTGGCGACGAAATCCGTGTTCGCACCGCGTTTTTCCACGCGCACGAAAACGTGCTCGCCCGCACCATCCGGCGCGAAGCCCAGGTCTTCATCGACGAAAAAGTCCTCGGGGGTGGCCCGCAGGATGCCGCGCAAAGGCGCACCGCCAAAAGCGCGAGGCAAGTCCACGTCAGATCTCAACCAGCAACGTGACCGCGAACGCCGCGATGCCTTCGCCGCGGCCGGTGAAGCCGAGTTTTTCGCTGGTCGTCGCTTTCACGCTGATTCGATCGACGTCGCAGCCGAGGTCAGCGGCGAGACTCGTGCGCACCGCCACAGCGTGCGGCGCAATCTTCGGCGCCTCGCACACGATGCTGATGTCGGCATTGCCTAACGCGAATCCGCGTTCGCGCATCAGGCCTGCGCAGTGGCGCAGGAACACGCGGCTGTCGGCGCCGCGCCAACGCGCATCCGTCGGTGGAAAATGCTGGCCGATATCGCCGAGCGCCAGCGCGCCGAGGATGGCGTCGCACAGTGCGTGGATGGCGACATCGCCGTCCGAATGCGCGACCACGCCGCGTGCGTGCGGGATGCGCACGCCGCCGACGACGACATGATCGCCGGGCCCGAAGGCGTGGATGTCGATTCCCTGACCGATACGCATCAATCCGTCCTCGACAAAATGAACTCGCGCCAGCGCGAAATCCGCGGGCGTCGTGACCTTGATATTGTCCTCGCTGCCTTCGACGAGCAAGGGGGAGTGGCCGACGCGTTCCATCGCCATCGCCTCGTCGGTGACGGCAATCCCGGCATCGCGCGCGGATTCCAGCGCTTGCACGAGTTCGCCGAGGCGGAAAAGTCTGCGGCGTCATCGCGCGCCAGCGCGCCTCGCGCGGCTCGGTCGCCGACTACGCCACCCCGCGCGTCCGCGCGCTTGAGCGTGTCGCGCACCGGCGTGGCGAGCAGCGCGCCGCCCGCGGGAATGCCCAGCTCGAGCAGACGCGAAATATCCGCCGCGCGCACGCAGGGCCGCGCCGCGTCGTGGACAAGTACAAAATCGGGATTCGTCCACCTTGTCGGGCAACGCGCGCAGTCCGGCCAGCACCGAATCGGCGCGCTCGGCGCCGCCGATGGTCGTGCAGCACCGGCTTGTCCTCGAACGTGAGCCACTTCGGCCAGCGCGCGTCGCCGGCCTCCAGAACCACCATCAGCCCGGCGACACGCGGATGCGCGGCCAGGCGCTCCAGCGTGTGCAACAGCATGGGCTTGCCGGCAATCGGCAGGTATTGCTTGGGAACTTCGCCGCCGACGCGCGCGCCGCGCCCGGCCGCCGGCACCACGCACCACAGCGCGTCAGTGGTTGCCATTGTCACGCTTAGGATTCGCGGGCGCAGGTTCTCACGACTTGATAAAACATCTCGCCGGGCTTGATCAGGCCAAGTTCGGAACGCGCACGCTCCTCGATCGCGCCCTTGCCGGATTTCAGGTCCTGCACTTCTGCGCACAGCGCCTCGTTGCGCTGCTTGAGCTTCTGATTCTCGGCTTTCTGCTCGGAAATGCGTTCCTGCAGACGCCAGACGTCGCGCATGCCACCCTCGCCGGTCCAGAATTTTATCTGCAACGCGATCAGCAGGATCAGCAGGATGAGGGCGATATAACGCAGCACACGCGAACGTCAGCCGATCAAGCCCGGCACGTTCGGGAACGCCTCGCGGCCAGCGTACTTCGCGGACGCGCCGAGCGCTTCCTCGATGCGCAGCAACTGGTTGTACTTGGCCACGCGGTCGGAACGGCACAGCGAACCGGTCTTGATCTGCGTCGCCGTCGGTGGCCACGGCGATGTCGGCGATGGTGGTGTCCTCGGTTTCGCCGGAGCGATGCGAAACGACGGCCGCGTAATTCGCCGAATGCGCCATCAGGATCGTTTCCAGCGTTTCGCTCAAGCGTCCCGATCTGGTTGACCTTGATCAGGATCGGCATTGGCGATGCCGTCGGCGATGCCGGCGCGGAAGATCGCCGGATTGGTGACGAAGTAGTCGTCGCCGACGAGCTGGATCTTCTTGCCGAGTTTCGTCGGTCAGCGCCTTCCAGCCGTCGCGATCCTGCTCGGCGACGCCGTCCTCGATGGTGATGATCGGATATTTGGCGCACCAGCCGGCGTAGAACTCGATCAACTCGGCGGAAGACATCTTCTTGCCCTCGCCTGCCAGGTCGTACATGCCGTTCTCGAAGAACTCGGAACTGGCCGCATCGAGGCCAGGAAGATGTCCTTGCCGGCCTCATAACCGGCCTTGGCGATGGCTTCGAGAATGGTTTCGATGGCTTGTTCGTTGGATTGAGGTCCGGCGCGAAACCGCCTTCGTCGCCTACCGCGGTGTTCAGGCCCTTGGCCTTGAGCACGGATCTTGAGCGCATGGAAGATTTCCGCGCCCGCGCGCAGCGCTTCGGCGAAACGTCGGCAGGCCGACCGGCAGAATCATGAACTCCTGCACGTCGACGTTGTTGTCGGCATGCGCGCCGCCATTGACGATGTTCATCATCGGCACCGGCAGCGCGACAGGCGCCGTGCGAACCCGCGAGATATTGCCACAGCGGCATGGCTTCTGCGACGCGGCACCGCGTGCGCATCGGCGATGGAAACACCGAGGATGCGCGTTCGCGCCGAGCTTGCCCTTGTTCGGCGTGCCGTCGAGATCGATCAGCTTGGCGTCCAGGCCTTTCTGATTCGCCGCATCGAAACCTTTCAGCGCCTGGCGATGGCGGCCATTGACGTTGGCGACCGCGTTGCTTCACGCCCTTGCCGAGATAACGCGACTTGTCGCCGTCGCGCAGTTCGACTGCCTCGCGCGATCCGGTCGAGGCGCCCGACGGCACCGCGGCGCGACCAAAGAACCGTCGGCCAGCGTGACTTCGGCTTCCAGCGTGGGGTTGCCGCGCGAATCGAGGATTTCGCGGGCGATGAGAGGGATTTTCGTGTCAATTGCTCATCGGAGAACTCAAAGAGGGTGTGATTTCGCGACGCGATCCAGCGCGACCAGGGTTCTCGAGCAAGGCCGCCATCTTGCCCAGCGGCCACGCATTGGGGCCGTCGGACAGCGCCTTGTCCGGATCGGGATGCGTTTCCATGAACACGCCGGCCACTCCGACCGCCACCGCCGCGCGCGCGAGCACGGGCACGAATTCGCGCTGGCCGCCGGACTTGCCGTCCGCGCCGCCGGGCAGTTGCACCGAATGCGTGGCGTCGAACACCACCGGGCAGCCGGTGTCGCGCATCACGCGCGAGCGCTGCGCATGTCGGAGACCAGATTGTTGTAGCCGAAGCTCGCGCCGCGCTCGCAGACCATGATCTGCTCGTTGCCGACGGCCTTGGCCTTCGTCGACGACGTGCTTCATGTCCCACGGCGACAGGAACTGGCCCTTCTTGATGTTGACCGGCTTGCCGGCGCGCGCGACATTCTGGATGAAGTCGGTCTGGCGGCACAGGAAGGCCGGCGTCTGCAACACATCGACCACCGCGGCGACTTCGTTCATCGGCGTGTATTCGTGCACGTCGGTGAGCACCGGCACGCCGACCTGGCGCTTCACTTCGGCCAGGATGTTCAGGCCTTCTTCCATGCCAGGGCCGCGGAAGACTCGTGCCCGAGGTGCGGTTGGCCTTGTCGAAGCTGGACTTGAAGATGAAATGGCATGCCGAGCTTGCCGGTGATTTCCTTCAGCGTGCCAGCGGTGTCGATCTGCAACTGCCGCGATTCGATCACGCAGGGGCCGGCAATCAGGAACAGCGGCTGGTCGAGGCCGACCTCGAAGCCGCACAACTTCATGCGACGAGCCACCTGCGCCAGAAGCGATCGCAGTACGCACGGCCTTGAGCTCGCGCGCGGCGCGCACGAAGCCCATGAACAGCGGGTGCCCATCGCGCGGCGTGGAGGTGAATTCCGGATGGAACTGGCAGGCCACGAACCACGGATGCTGCTGTTCGGGCAATTCGACGATCTCGACGAGCAGGTCGTCCATCGACTTGCCGGCGATGACCAGCCCCAAGTCCTCGAATTTCTGCCGGTAGCGATTGTTGAATTCGTAGCGGTGCCGATGGCGCTCGCGGATCACGTCCTGACCATAGAGTCGCGCGCGAGATCGTGCCCGGCTTTCAAGCGGCATTCCTGCGCGCCGAGGCGCATGGTGCCGCCGAGGTCGGAACTCTCGTCACGTTTTTCCACTTCGCCGGATCCCGTCGTCCATTCGGTGATCAGCGCAATCACGGGGTCGGCGCAGTGCTTGTCGTTTTCCGTCGAGCCCGCGCCCGGCAAGCCGGCGATGCTGCGCGCGAAATCGACCACCGCTGCGTGCATGCCGTAGCAAATGCCGAAGTAGGGAATCTTGCGTTCGCGTGCGAATTTCGCCGCTGCGATCTTGCCTTCGAAGCCGCGCTTGCCGAATCCGCCCGGCACGAGGATACCGTCGACGTCGGCCAATATTTCCGCGCCGCGCGATTCCACGTCCTCGGATTCGAGCCAGCGCAGGTTCACGCGCGCGGCCTGTTTGAGGCCGCCGTGACGCAGCGCTTCACCGAGCGACTTGTACGCATCCTTGTGTTCGACGTACTTGCCGATGATGGCGATGGTCACTTCGTCCCTGGGATGATCGACCGCTTCGACCGTGCGTTCCCATTCGCTCAGGTTCGCCGGTTTCGCGTCGAGCTTGAGATGCGCGACGACGATGTCGTCCAGGCCCTGCTCGTGCAGCCACAACGGCAGCTTGTAGATGGTGTCGACGTCGACGGCGCTGATCACGGCCTTTTCCGGCACATTGGTGAACAGCGCGATCTTGCGCCGGTCCGACTGCGGCAACGGCTGTTCGCTGCGGCACAGCAGCACATCGGCCTGGATGCCGAGCGCGCGCAGTTCCTTGACCGAATGCTGGGTCGGTTTGGTCTTGATCTCGCCGGCGGCCTTGATGTACGGCACCAGGGTCAGGTGCATGAACAGGGTCTTGTCCATGCCCTGCTCGATGCGGATCTGGCGGATCGCCTCGAGGAACGGCTGCGATTCGATGTCGCCGACCGTGCCGCCGATCTCGACCAATGCGACGTCGTAGCCGCGCGTGGCCTCGTCGATGCAGCGCTTGATCTCGTCGGTGATGTGCGGGATCACCTGCACCGTGGCGCCGAGATAATCGCCGCGGCGCTCCTTGCGGATCACGGCCTCGTAGATTTTTCCGGTGGTGATGGAATTGCGCCCGGTCAGGCGCGTGCGCACGAAGCGCTCGTAATGACCGAGGTCGAGATCGGTTTCGGCGCCGTCGTCGGTGACGTAGACCTCGCCGTGCTGGAACGGACTCATCGTGCCCGGATCGACATTGATGTAGGGATCGAGCTTCATCATCGTCACGCGCAGGCCGCGCGCTTCGAGGATGGCCGCGAGCGAAGCGGAGGCGATGCCCTTGCCGAGAGAGGACACCACGCCGCCGGTAACGAAAATCAGGGGAGTCATGCGCAGCACGCCGATGCTGGTAAAGGCGTATTCTACCGGTACGCCCACTCGGCCGCGAGTGCTTGAATTTTTCCGCCGCGACCTCGACTATCGCCGGCCCAGCCAAGACGCCGACAACGAATGAGTTCACGCTACAACGCCGCCGATATCGAAGTCCTTTCCGGCCTTGAACCCGTCAAGCGCCGTCCCGGCATGTACACCGACACCTCGCGCCCGAACCATCTGGCGCAGGAAGTCATCGACAATTCCGTGGACGAGGCGCTGGCCGGCCACGCCAGGACCATCGACGTCATCGTGCATGCGGACGGCTCGGTGGAAGTGTCCGACGACGGCCGCGGCATGCCGGTGGACATCCATCCCGAGGAAGGCATCCCGGGCGTGGAACTGATCCTCACCCGCCTGCATGCGGGCGGCAAGTTCTCGAACCGGAATTACGCCTTTTCCGGCGGCCTGCACGGCGTCGGCGTATCGGTGGTCAATGCGCTGTCGAGCAAGGTCGAGGTGACGATCCGCCGCGACGGCCAGGTCTATCGCATGGACTTCGCCAACGGCGACCGCGCCAGCGAACTGAAGGTGATCGGCTCTGTGGCGAAGAAGCAGACCGGAACCACGTTGCGCTTCTGGCCGGATGCAAAATACTTCGATGCATCAAAGATCTCCCTGTCGAAACTCAAGCATGTTCTGCGCGCCAAGGCGGTGTTGTGCGCCGGCCTGACCGCGCGCCTGACGGACGAGACCACGCGGTGAGAAAGACGAATGGCATTACGAGGACGGCCTGCGCGATTACCTGCGTTCCATGCTGGGCGCCGCCGACTATCTGCCGAGCGATCTGTATCTGGGTTCGCTCAAGCGCGAGACCGGCGCGGTCGATTTCGCCCTCGCTTGGCTGCCCGAGGGCGAACTGACGCAGGAAAGCTACGTCAACCTGATCCCGACGATCCAGGGCGGCACACATGCCAACGGCCTGCGCACCGGGTTGACCGAAGCGTTGCGCGAGTTCTGCGACATCCGCAACCTGCTTGCCGCGCGGCGTGAAGCTGGCGCCGGAAGACGTTTGGGATCGCCTGTGCTTCGTGCTGTCGCTGAAAATGCAGGATCCGCAGTTTTCCGGCCAGACCAAAGAGCGCCTGTCCTCACGCGACGCCGCCGGCTTCGTGGAAAACGCAGCGCACGACGGTTTTTCCCTGTTCCTCAACCAGCACGTCGAACTCGGCGAGAAGATTGCCGCCATCGCCATCGAGCGCGCGAGCCTGCGGCTCAAGGCCGAAAAACAGATCGTGCGCAAGAAGATCACGCAGGGGCCGGCGTTGCCTGGCAAGCTCGCCGATTGCGCGTCCAGCGACCTGTCGCAAACCGAACTGTTCCTTGTTGAAGGCGATTCTGCCGGCGGCAGCGCCAAGCAGGCGCGCGACAAGGATTACCAGGCCATTCTGCCGCTGCGCGGCAAGATCCTGAACACCTGGGAAGTCGAATCCGGGCAGGTGCTGTCCTCGCAGGAAGTGCACGACCTCGCCGTCGCCATCGGCTGCGATCCTGGCAAGGACGATATCTCCGGACTGCGCTACGGCAAGATCATCGTGCTTGCCGACGCCGACTCCGACGGTCTGCACATCGCCACGCTGTTGTCCGCGCTGTTCCTGCGCCACTTCCCCGAACTGGTGCGCGAAGGCCACGTCTTCGTCGCCATGCCGCCGCTGTTCCGCGTCGACGTGGGCAAGCAGGTCTTCTATTGCCTCGACGAAGCCGAGCGCGACGCCCAAGCTGCCCGGATCGAGCGCGAGAAGATGAAGGGCGCGGTCAACGTCACCCGCTTCAAGGGCCTGGGCGAGATGAACCCGGCGCAACTGCGCGAATCGGCCATGCACCCGGATACGCGCCGCCTCGTGCAACTCACCGTCAGCAGTACCGATGACGGCAGCGACGACGGCACCGCGCCGCTGATGGACATGCTGCTGTCGAAGAAGCGCGCCGCCGACCGCAAGGAATGGCTGGAGACCAAGGGCGACCTGGCGTCGCTTGAAGTCTGACGCCGATCAGACCAGCGCTGTTTCGAGCAGCGCCTTGATGACTGCCTGCGTCTGTGCGGCTCGTGCCTCGTCGTAGGCGAACGAATCCTCGTCCATGTAATTGCACTGCGCGAGTTCGAGCTGCATCGCATCGACGCCCTCGATCGGCTTGCCGTAGCGGCGCGTGATGTAACCGCCCTTGAAGCGGCCGTTGGCGACGAAACTGTAATCCTTCTGTGCTTCGAGCAGATGAACGAGTTGCGTTGGAGTCCGGCAGAGCAACTCGCACCGCCGGATGTACCGAGGTTGAAATCCGGCAGGCGGCCATCGAACAGGAACGGCACGACGCTGCGGATCGAGTGGCCTTCCCACAGCACCACGCGGCCATGCGCGGCCTTGATGCGCGCGATTTCCGCTGCCAATGCCTCGTGGTACGGACGCCAGAATCTGTCCACGCGGTGCGCGATTTCATCCGGCGAAGGTTCCTGACCGGGCAGATACACCGATTCGCCGCTGAACCGCACGATGGGACACAAACCGGTCGTGTTCTGGCCCGGATACAGCGACACGTCGTCCGGCGGACGGTTCAGATCGACGACGTAGCGCGAATGCTTCGGCACGATCATCGACGCGCCCATCTCGCGCGTGAACGCGTACAGGTGTGAAACGTGCCAATCGGTGTCCGGCACCCGCCTTGCGCCAGGCGTCATGCGCGAGGCGATGTCGTCTGGCAGCGCTGTGCCGTCGTGCGGCAGCGAGACGAACAGACGGCGACGTGCCCCGATGCAGGGTGAAGATATCCATGAGCGTCAGATATTGAAGCGTGCGGGAGAGAACGGCACCAAGTCGAGTACGGGCTGCGCACCGCAAATCAGGTCGGCAATGAGTTTTCCGGTGATCGCCGACATGGTGATGCCGAGCATGCCATGGCCGGTCGCGAGTACCAGATTTCGCAGCGACGCCGCGCGACCGAGGATAGGCAGATCGTCCCAGGTCATGGGTCGCCAGCCGTACCATTCCTCGACGACCGTCGGACCTTGGGGTTCGCGCAGGTATTCGGCCGCGCCGCGCTTGAGCGCATCCAGGCGCGTGCGGTTGAGCGTGGCGTCGTAGCCGGCGAATTCCATCGTGCTGCCGAGGCGGTAGCCGGATTCCCACGCGGTCACGCACACGGCGCGTTCTTTCAGCGACAACGGGATGCGCGGAGGATGGAGCGGCTGCGTGTAGGTGATCGAATAACCCTTGCCTGGCTGAATCGGGATGCGCAGGTCGAGTTGGCGCGCGACCTGCGGCGACCACGCGCCGAGCGCGAACACGACATCACGCCCGGAAAATTCGCCGCGATCGGTGACAACGGATTCAACATTGCCGTTCGCCGTGCGGAATCCATTAATCGTGGTGGATTCGGAAATCTCACCGCCCAGCGCCAAGACCGCGCGCGCGAGTTCCGCGCAGTAACGCTCCGGACGCAGTTGCGCGTCCCCGGCATGGAAATAGCCGCCGACGACACTGTCGTTGAGTGCCGGTTCGCGCGCGCGGCAGGCGGCACCATCGAGCATTTCCACCGGCAGGCCGAATTCGGCGGGCAACAGCGCCAACTCCCGCGAATGCTCGAAGGCGCGCGCATCGCGGTAGACGTTCAGGGTGCCTTGCGCCTGGAATTCGCAATCGAGTTTCGCATCGCGAACCAGCGTTTCGAGTTCGGCGCGGGCCAGAATCAGCAACGGCGCCTTGATCGCGGTGACGCGCCGGCATTGCGCGGCGTTGCAGCGCCGCGCGAATTGCAGCAGCCATTCGAACAGGGCGAAATCAGGCCGCGGCGCGATGCGCAGCGGCGCATCCTTCCTGAATACCCAGCGCAGCGCCTGCGCGAGCACGCCGGGCGCCGCCAGCGGCAGTGCGTGGCTGGGCGTGATCGTGCCGCAGTTGCCGTGCGAGGTCGCCGCGCCGACCTGGCCGCGATCGAGCACGGTGACTCTGCGCCCGGCGCGAAGCAGGTATAGCGCACAGGCCAGTCCGATCGCCCCGCCGCCGAGAATCAATACGTCGGATTGGCGCCGGCTCATGGCCTGCGTGCTCGGTCGAAAGTTGACGCATTGCGCCGGACGCGGCAGCCGATCGCGTGCGCGTCACCCGTGAATCGAACCCCGCACACGCCTGGAAATGGCTCTACCAAGCCATTTTCAAGGATTTTTCGAATAATTGGCATCGAACCTGCATATTCCCATCCGCCGGCAGGTGCCGGCAACGAACGCGGAATACGACCATGCCCGCACCCAATACCGAAATGCTGCTTGCGCTGCGCAATCCGAAGTCCGGCTGGCTTGCCACCATGATCTGCGCGCTGGAAGAAGCGCTCAAGGACGTGGATTTCAGCGAGCATCACCGCGCCATGGTCAAGCAGTTGCTGGAACAGGGGGCCGTTTCCGCGGCCGTCTCCGAAGCCGCCGAGGAACGCCTCTCCCGCTTCGAAGCGAGCGTCCTGGAAACCCAGGCCGGACTGGCCGCGTCCGTTGCCGCTCCGCTCACGGCGATCGCCGCGCTGCCGGCACGCCCGAAACTGACGCTGGTGAGTAACGCCGCGTAAGGCAACACCGAATCGCAAGGGGAGTCCGGAAGGGCGCGGTGCAAACCGTGCCCTTCCTCTTTTTGTCGCCCGCGAAAAATCTGCTGCGCTCGGCATCGCATGTGCTGGCGGTGCTCGAAATCCTCATTTACATGAAAGTAAACTCCGGTTTCTGCGCTCCGGCAGCACACAATCTGCCTTCGCTCGCGACGATTTTGCGCGGGCTCCATCAAGGTTAATTCAGTGATGGTGGCCTTCCGGCCCATGCGCATGCCCGTGCGCCAGCTCTTCTTCGCTCGCGTCGCGCACATCGGTGATTTCGACCGCGAAACGCAGGGTCTTGCCGGCCAGCGGATGGTTCAAATCGACATCGACAACGCTCGATCCGATCTTGAGCACCGTCACCGAGCGCGGGCCTTCGCGGGTGCTGAGCGTGGTCGACATGCCGGGTTTGAGTTGCTCGCCATCGCGAAAATACTTCTTCGGCACGCGCTGGACGAAGTCCTCGCGGCGCTTGCCGTAACCCTGCTCCGGTTCGATCACCGCATCGAAGGTATCGCCGACGGTGCGTCCGGCAATGGCCTGCTCCAGGCCGGGAATGATGTTGCCGTGGCCGAACAGGAAGGCCATCGGGGCGCGTCCGTGCGAGGTCTCGATCTCGGCACCCTGCTCCGGGCGGGCGTGAACTTCGCTGACACGGTAATGAATGCTGACGACTTTGTCTTTTTCGGCTTGCATGGCGGTCCTCGCAAACGCTGCATCGTAACCGTTTTGCGCGCGCCCCGCATATCCTGCATTGACAAACGCGCCCGGCATGGCCGAGTGTGCGGCCATGCGCATTTGGCGATTCCTGTGTTGCTGCCTGGTCGCGGGCATCGCGGCCGGCTTGTCCGGATGCGGCAGCCGCGCCACGAAACCGGTGCCGCCCGTCTCTTATCCGGCCAAAACGCACGGCGCGAATCCGAACGACATCCTGTTCCGCGCGATCGGACTGGTCGGCACGCCCTACCGTTACGGCGGCAACACGCCGCGCGGCGGTTTCGATTGCAGCGGACTCGTGGATTATGTGTTCCGCGACGTCGCCGGCATCGAACTGCCGCGCACAGCCGAAGAGATCAGCCACATGGATGCGCCCAGCGTGCCGCGCGGCGCACTCGAATCGGGCGATATCGTGTTCTTCCACACGCATGGCCGACGCGTCGGCCATGTCGGCATCTATGTCGGCAAGGGCCGGTTCGTGCATGCGCCGAACGAAGGCGGCACGGTGCGTCTGGATTACCTGGACGCACCGTACTGGCGCGACGCACTACGGCGGCGCCAAGCGCGTCTTGCAATAATCGCCGGTTACTTGACGGGCGTGACGCGCAAATTGTCGAGCAGTGGCGTCTTCGGTCGCTGGATGACCAGCATGTCGTTACCGGCGACGCGATGGCAGCCGGTGCAAGCCGCCGACAACCCGTCGTAGGCCTTCTCGAATGCGGCCTTGCTCTTGCTGTCCACGGCCTTGCGCAAAGTCGGCGATCGGTTCGCGTGTCATGGCCGGCAGCACGTCGGCAAGGCGTTCCGGCTGCAGGTTGGCGTCGTCGGGATTGTGCTCGACGACGGCGTCGAATGCCTCTTGCAATTCCTGCACCTGGAACGTGGCGAGGTTCCAGTTGCCGGCTTCGCCGGCGAACCACAGCCGCGCATGGCGAATCTGCAGGATCAGCATCTGCTCGCCCAACTCCGGGCGATAGGCGGACTTCTTCAGCTCGTCGAGCTGCTTGCGCAACGCCTGGATTTCAGCACGATCGCCCGTATCCGCCGCTGCGACAGGCACTGCGGCCACAGCCGCCACGCAAGGCAACAGCAAAGCGACAAATATCGAAAACGCCGTTTTTTTCATCATTCGCTTCCGCTCATGCCTCGCCGTAGCGCAACCAGATTTCCGCCTCGCGTTCGTTGCCGAAAACGCGCAGGGTGAATCCCGCTTCGCGCATGGCTAGCTCGCCATGCTCGGCATCGCGCAGATGATCGCTGATCGGCTCGTGAAAGGCGATACGCACGCGCTCGAGCCCGATATCGCGCAAAGCGCTGGCCAATTTCTCGAATTCCTCCGCACTGGCCGGATCGCCGCGCAAGCGGTCGCAGACCAGCAGGCGCACGGTATTGCGACGCGAGCATTCGGCGGCAATTTCGCGCCAGTAGGCCATGGTGATCGCGAGCGAATCCTCGGGACCGGTGGTTTCCGCATACAGATAGCCGGTTCGATCCTCGAACCGCAAACGCCAGGAATGATCGGGACTGCTCCCGGAATTATCCGTAGTCATCACAAACCAGGTTGGACAAAGGTGTCGACGAGAATGCGGCAGCCCCTGATCGCCGATCGCCTGTCGCGACGGATTCTAACCCATGCCGATCAATTTGTGCCGTTCTTGCGCGCGCCGCGCTGCGTCGTCATCTCTTCGCGGAATTCGGACAGTTCGCGCAGCAGGGTTTCGATGTTCACCTCGTTCTTCATGTTGACGTTGTAGTCCGTTTCGGCACGTGCGCGATCCTTGAGCGCCTGCCGGTTCTGGCTCATCACGATCAATGGACCCTGCAAGCTGACCAGTATGCCGAGCGCGAGGTTGAAAAACTGATAGGGATACGGGTCCGGCGGCTTGCCCATCATTTCGCTGTTGCCCAGACACCAGATGGCCGTAAGCGCGACGAGGAAGATGATGAACTTCCAGCTGCCGTTGAGTTCGGCAACCTTGTCGGCAAGACGGTCGCTCCAGGAAATATGCTTCTCGAATTCCGCGTCGACATTGACCGCGGCGCGCGCGGACAACAGCATGTTCGTGTCGCGCAGCCGCCCGCTGAGCGTGCGCAAGATCGCCAGTGCCGCACGCGGACGTTGCTCCAGGTAATCGCCGAGCGTGCGGTGCGCGAGTTCCAGCAACACGCAATCGGTCGTGGCCAGCGCGCTCGCGCTGCGCGGTTTCTCGTCGAATACCGCCAGCTCGCCGAAGAACTGACCGCGGCTCAGGTCCTCCAGCGAAATGCGGTGCGAGTCCTCGCCGGGCAGGAAAATGTTCACGTCGCCGCTGACGACGATGTACATCGCGTCGCCGGCGTCGCCTTGGGCGAAGATCTGCATGCCGGCGGCGAAACGGCGTTCGCTCAGGTAATTCTCCGACAACGCCTTCAGGTCGTCGTCGTCGAGCGAGTCGAACAACGGGATCGAACGCAGCAGTTGGGTGGTTTCCATCGGTATCTTCCTGCCTCAATCGAAGGTCTTGCCGCGCGCTTCCGGTCCAAGCCCGGTGACCAGTGCCAGCACCACGGCAACGACGGCAATGAAGCCCGCCATCGCGAAGGCGAAATCACCGCCATGCCGGGCCGCAAGCCAGGCCAGGAACGGCGAGGTGAATGCGGCCAGCAGGTTTCCGCCCTGATAGGCGAATCCCGGCAGCGTGCCGCGCACGCCGCCCGGTGACAATTCGTTCAAATGTACCGGCACGACGCCCCATGCACCCTGCACCATCACCTGCAGCAGGAATACGCCGATGCCGAGCAGCACCACCGAGCCGCCGTAGGCCCACAGTGGAATCATCGGCAGCGCCAGCAGCGCGGCAATGACAATCGCTCGGCGCCGGCCAATACGCTCCGACCACGCCCCGAAGAACAATCCGCCGACGATGGCGCCGAGGTTGAGCACGATCGTGAGAACGCTCACGGCGCGCGTGTCGAAGTGCATCTGCTGCTTCAGAAAAGTCGGATAAAGGTCCTGCGACCCGTGGCTGAACATGTTGAACATCGCCATCAGCACAACGAGGTAGGCGAACAGGCGCCAATGCCCGCGCATTTGGGCGGCAAAGCCGCTTCGCTTGGCGTTGCCGCTGCTGCCTGATGCCCACACCGGCGATTCGGGCACGCGACGGCGGATGTAGAGCACCAGCAGTGCCGGCAGGATGCCGAGTGCAAACATGCCGCGCCAACCGATATGGTCGAAGGCCAGCCAGTAGACCAGCGCTCCGACCAGATAGCCCGTGGGATAGCCCTGTTGCAGCAGCCCGGAGACCAGGCCGCGCGATTTGGCCGGAATCGATTCCATGGCCAGCGACGCGCCGATGCCCCACTCGCCGCCCATGGCAATGCCGAACAGAGCGCGCACGACCAGCAAAACAGCCAGCGATGGCGCCAGTGCGGATGCCGCCTCAAATACGGCGAACAGGATGACGTCCAGCATCAGGATCGGGCGCCGGCCGAAGCGGTCGGCGAGTCGCCCGAAGATCAGCGCGCCAAGCGGGCGCATGGCCAGGGTGAGGGTGAGTGAAAATCCGACTTCCGTGATGCTCGCCCGGAACTCGCGCGCGAGTTCCGGGATCACGAACACGAGAAGGAAATAGTCGAACGCGTCCAGCGTCCAGCCCAGGAAACTCGCGGCTACGACGTGGCGCTGTTCGGTGTTCAGTTCGCGCAACACGGGCAGAAATTGCATCGTCATTCCCTCGCGACCGTGGCCTGCGAGGCTAGGGGCTGCCGCCACCACCGTCAATGGCGAGTGCAATTCGTGCGAACTGTCTGTATACTGCGCGGCGTTTCCAGCCCGCATCGGCCAGAAACAGCGTCGACCCTCCGTTTTTCCCTCCGGCCTCCGGCACAGCACTTCGCGACTGCCAAGCCTGCACCACTCGGCCCGACGCCCATCCGAATTGTCCATGACGGACAGCTAGGCTTTATGCCTGCGGCGCGGTTCAACGGGAACGCTCCGGGATTCATCGCAAGCGCCATCGGGCGCCTGCATTTTGGAGCTTCCAACATGAGTTTTGACACCCTCGGGCTTGCGCCCGCGTTGCTGCGTGCGCTCGCCGATCAAGGCTACGCAGAACCCACACCGATCCAGGCTGCCGCGATTCCGGTCGCGCTCTCCGGCCGCGACCTGCTCGCCGGTGCGCAAACCGGCACCGGCAAGACTGCTGCTTTCGCCCTGCCGCTGCTGCAGCGGCTGTTCGTTGAAAACACCGCGCCGACGTCCGCAAAACGCCGCCCGCGCGCGCTTGTCCTCGCGCCCACGCGCGAGCTCGCCGCGCAGGTGCACGAAAGCCTGCGCGACTACGCCAAGCACCTGCGCATTTCCAGCGCCACGATCTTCGGCGGCGTCAGCATGGGTCCGCAGATGGACGCCCTGCGCCGCGGCGTCGATGTGCTCGTCGCAACCCCCGGCCGTCTGATCGACCATATGGAACGGCGCACGGTGGATTTGTCCGGCATCGAAATCCTGGTGCTCGACGAAGCCGATCGCATGCTCGACATGGGCTTTTTGCCCGCGATCCGGCGCGTCCTCGGCGCGCTGCCGAAGAATCGCCAGACCCTGCTGTTCTCGGCCACCTTCGCCGACGAGATCAAGAAAATCGCCGCGCAGTTCATGCGCGAGCCAGCCGAAATCCAGGTCGCCGCGCGCAACAGCGTCGTTGCCACGATCACGCATCGCGTGCATCCGGTCGATGCCACACGCAAGCGCGACCTGCTGCTGCATTTGCTCAGCGAAGACAGCCGCCGCCAGACCTTGGTGTTCGGCCGCACCAAGCATGGCGCCGACAAGCTGTGCAAGTTCCTGGATCAATCCGGACTGCGCACCGCAGCGATCCACGGCAACAAGAGTCAGAACGCGCGTACCAAGGCGCTGAAGGATTTCAAGAACGGCAAGATCACCGTGCTGGTGGCCACCGACATCGCCGCACGCGGGCTCGACATCGACCAGTTGCCAATCGTGGTCAACTACGATCTGCCGATGGTGGCCGAAGACTACATCCACCGCATCGGCCGCACCGGTCGCGCCGGCGCAGAAGGCTTGGCCGTGTCGCTGGTCGCGCAAGAGGAAGCGCGCCTGCTGCGCGACATCCGCCGTCTGCTCAAGCAGGACATCGCCATCCAGAACGTCGCCGGATTCGAGCCGTCGCGCCCGCTCAATCTGGAATCGCCCGGACCTGCGCCCGGCCGACCCGGCAAGCCGCGCAATCCCAATCACGCGCGCCGCCCGCATGTGCACAATCCAAACAAGCCGCACAACGCCGCGAAGAAAAAGCCGCGGTCTTGGCAAGGCAAACGCGACGCGCGCAAGGCGTAAATTTGATTTTGTCATGCCGGCAGGGACTGCCGGCATCCAGATTGCATGGATGCAATGTCACAAAAGCCGGTGACTTGCCGTCCGTGGCTTCTGGATTCCGGCATGCCTTGCCGGAATGACGGGCTAGAGCGTGACGCCAATCTCCAGCGCCGCCGTGCGATCTTTCAAACGCGGCCCCAGGTAGCAATGCGTGCCGCAGGGAACCAGTCCCGCGGCGCGGAATTCGCGCAAATACCAGCGCGCCGGCCGCGCGATGAAGCCATCGCGATCGCCGTCCGGTTCGTCCTCGCGCGTGAACAATTCGATGAGCGCCACACCGTCAAGCATCTCGACGAGTCCGTGCAATCCGCGGCGAAGTTCCGGCGTGCGCACGTAATGCAGCGCATCGGAACAGACGATGAGGTCAAAGCGCCGCTCGAAACGCAGGTGTTCCAGATCGCCGAATTTCGCCAGACGCAGATTGCGTGAGCGCCCGTAACGCGCGATCGCGTAGGCACTGCTGTCGAGACCGAGATATTCGACGGATGGCCGCAGGCGCTTCAGCGGCGCGCGCCAAACGCCCTCGCCGCAGGCAATGTCGAGCACGTTGACGATGCGCCGTCCGAGATAGTATTCGGCCATCGCCACCGCGAGCGCGACCTTGCGTTCCAGTTCCCGCCGCGACGCGATGGAGTGGCGCGGATGGCGATACCACTTGTCGAAATAGGCGCGGTCGTAAGCCTTTGGCATTGATCAGCGCAACGATGCGTTGATTTTGGCCAACGTGGCAGCACCGGGACTCAAATCCCTCGCGGCGAGGCGATTGAACGGGCTCGTTGCGGTGTTCAGGTGTCCGTGCAGGTCGTGCGCGTCTTCGTCGACGTAGAGCAGGCCGGTCACGACTTCGCCCTTCGCGCTGCGCTCGTGCAGGTAGTTCATCGCCGCAACGCGATCGTGCGGACTGTAGCTCGCGGCGAGCTTGCGCAGGCGGATCACGTTGCCGTCGTGCTGGGTGACGTCGATCAATTCGCCTTCGGCGTAATCGACGGTGATTTCCGCGCGGCCGTCGATGAAATCCAGCCGGTTCGCCGCTTCGTTGTGCTCACGCACGTAGTCGTAGCTCTTGGTGCTGCCGGGATGGTTGTTGAACGCCACGCACGGGCTGATCACGTCGATGAACGCCGCGCCACGATGCTTGATCGCGGCCTTGATAATGGGTACGAGTTGGGGTTTATCGCCGGAAAATCCACGCGCGACGAAGGATGCGCCGAGCTGCAGCGCAAGCCCGGCCATGTCCAGCGGCGAATCGGTGTTGGTCACGCCCTTCTTCGATTTCGATCCCAGATCTGCCGTCGCCGAGAACTGGCCCTTGGTCAGGCCGTACACGCCGTTGTTTTCGACGATGTAGACCATGTTCACGCCGCGCCGGATCGCATGCACGAACTGGCCGATGCCGATGGACGCGGAATCGCCATCGCCGGACACGCCGAGGTACAACAGTTCCTTGTTCGCCAGATTCGCGCCGGTCAGCACCGAGGGCATGCGTCCGTGCACGGTGTTGAAGCCGTGCGACTGGCCGAGAAAATACGTCGGCGTCTTGCTGCTGCAGCCGATGCCGGACAGCTTGGCCACGCGGTGCGGCTGGATGTCCAGTTCCCAACAGGCCTGGATGATCGCCGCGGAAATCGAATCGTGGCCGCATCCGGCACAGAGGGTGGACACCGCGCCTTCGTAGTCGCGGCGCGTGAAACCCGCCGCGTTGCAGGCCAGGGTCGGGTGGTGCAGCTTGGGTTTGACGATATAGGTCATGGCTTGGTGCCCTGTCGCCCGGCTTCGTATTGCGTCCACGCGTGTCCCGCCAGACCGATCGCGAAAACCAGTGCGCCGGCCGGCCAGACAAGCCGGATGATGGGAAACTGCATGTACGCGTTCGGCACGAACAAGACGAAGCGGCACAGGACGGAAACGATTTGTCCGACCAGCGCCAGCAACGCCCACGGCGTTTGGTAGCGCAGCCACAGCAAGACGCAAGCGCCGAGCACGAGCAGCCCCGTGACCACGGAAATCAGGTTTGCAATATCCAGATTCATGTTCATGCGACTTATCCCTTGCCGATTGGCGCAATCTTGGCGGCGTCCATCTGCTTGCCGATCGCCCCGGCAATGAAGCGCGCCGTGATTGGCGTGCCATCGTAGTGCAGCACCGGCACCAGCCGCGCCGGGTCGATGCCGAATTCGTTGACGATCAAACCATGCAACTGCGCATCGCGATTCTGCTCGACCACGAAGACCTTGTCGTGCGCGGCGATGAATTCCGCGACCGAACCCGGGAACGGGAACGCACGCACGCGCAGCGCGTCCACGTGCAGGCCGTCCACTTCGAATTTGGCGAGGGCTTCGTCCATCGCCGGACTGGTCGAGCCGTAATAGATCGCGCCGAAACGCGTCTTCTGCTTCGCCGCATGCAGGATGGGTTGCGGCACCAGCGATTTCGCCGTGTCGAACTTCTTCAGCAGCCGCTGCATGTTGTAGATGTAATCGTCGCCGCGCTCCGAATAACGCGCCTCGGGATTCTTGCTGGTGCCGCGCGTGAAGAAGCTGCCGCGCTTGGGATGCGTCGCCGGATACGTGCGCCACGGAATGCCGTCGCCATCGACGTCCTTGTAGCGCCCGAAATACTTGCCGGCTTCCAGTTCCTCGACCGTCATCACCTTGCCGCGGTCGTACTCGCGCGCGTCGTCCCAGCCGAACGGCGCGCACAGGCGCTGGTTCATACCGATGTCGAGGTCGGTCAACACGAAGATCGGCGTTTGCAGGCGATCGGCCAGATCCAGCGCCTGCGCGGAGAACGCGAAGCACTCGCGCGGGTCTTCCGGGAACAGCAAAACATGCTTCGTATCGCCATGCGAGGCATAGGCGCAGGCGAGCACGTCGGACTGCTGGGTGCGCGTGGGCATGCCGGTCGAAGGCCCGCCGCGCTGCACGTCGATGATGGTCACCGGAATCTCGGCGAAATACGCCAAGCCGATGAACTCGTTCATCAGCGAGATGCCCGGTCCGGAGGTCGTCGTGAATGCGCGCGCACCGTTCCAGCCGGCGCCGACCACCATGCCGATGGACGCAATCTCGTCCTCGGCCTGCACGATGGCGAACTTGTTCTGCTGCGTTTCCGGATCCACGCGGAATTTCATGCAGTATTTCTGGAACGCTTCCGCCAGCGAAGACGACGGCGTGATCGGATACCAGGCGCACACTGTCGCGCCGCCGTAGACGCAGCCGAGCGCCGCCGCGGAATTGCCATCGACGAAGATCCTCTCGCCGACCGCATTCGCGCGGCGCACCTTCAATCCGATCGACGCCAGATGTTCCTTCGCGTAGTCGCGGCCCAGATGCAATGCCTTGACGTTGGAGTCGAGCAGCTTTTCCTTGCCCTTGTACTGCTCGCCGAATAGTTTCTCGATTTCGGCCGCGTCGATGTCGAGCAGCGCCGACAGCGCGCCGATGTACATGATGTTCTTGAACAATTGGCGCTGGCGCGCATCCGCGTAGGTGCGATTGCAGATCGCGGTGAGCGGCATGCCGATAACGTTTATGTCGTCGCGAAATTTCGACGCCGACAACGGCCGTGTGTTGTCGTAAAACAAGTAACCGCCCGGCGCGATTTCGGCCATGTCCGCGTCCCAGGTCTGCGGATTCATCGCCACCATCAGATCGATGCCGCCGCGCCGGCCGAGCCAGCCCTGCTCGGTCACGCGCACCTCGTACCAGGTCGGCAGGCCCTGGATGTTCGACGGAAAGATATTGCGCGGACTTACCGGCACGCCCATGCGCAGGATGGACTTGGCGAACAATTCATTCGCCGATGCCGAACCCGAGCCGTTGACGTTGGCAAACTTGACGACGAAGTCGTTGGTGGCTTCCATGCCGATTTTATTCGACTCGATCATGCGGCTTCCCGCTTCGCATGCTTGTGGCAGCCCGGACCCGCGTGCGTCATCTCGAGGAGGAACTTGCGCATGTCCCAGGCGCCGGTCGGGCAACGCTCGGCGCACAGGCCGCAGTGCAGGCAGACGTCCTCGTCCTTGACCATCACCCTGCCCGTCTTCAGCGTGTCGGACACGTACAGCGCCTGGGTCAAATTCAGCGCCGGCGCGGACAGGTGCGTGCGCAATTCGCCTTCGTCGTCGTTCTGCGTGAACGTGATGCAATCCATCGGGCAGATGTCCACGCAGGCGTCGCATTCGATGCACACGTCCTTGGTGAATACGGTCTGCACGTCGCAGTTCAGGCAGCGCTCGGCCTCGGCGAGCGCGCTCTTCGCATCGAAACCCAATTCAACTTCGGTCTTGATGCTTTTCAGCGTCTGCGCCTTGTCGCGCCACGGCACGGCAAAGCGTGTGTCGTTGGAAATGTCGTTGTCGTAGCTCCACTCATGGATGCCCATCTTCTGCGAGATCAGGCTCATGCCCGGTTCGGGACGTTCGTGGATGTTCTCGCCGCTGAGCAGCTTGTCGATGGACACCGCCGCATCGTGACCATGCGCCACGGCCCAGATGATGTTCTTCGGCCCGAATGCCGCATCCCCACCGAAGAACACGTTGGGCAGCGTCGACTGCATCGTCGTCTTGTCGACTTTCGGCATGTCCCATTCCGCGTCGAATTCGATGCCGATGTCGCGCTCGATCCACGGGAATGCATTCTCCTGGCCGACCGCAATCAGCACGTCATCGCATTCGAAAAACGGATCCGGCTCGCCGGTCGGCACCAGTTTGCGCCGACCTTTCGCGTCATGTTCAGCGCGCACTTTCTCGAACGTCATGCCGGTGAGCTTGCCGTTTTCGTGCACGAAGGTCTTGGGCACGAGGTAATTGAGGATCGGAATGCCCTCGTGCTGCGCGTCCTCTTTTTCCCACGGCGAGGCCTTCATTTCCTCGAAGCCCGAACGCACGATGACTTTCACGTCTTCGCCGCCGAGTCGGCGCGATGAGCGGCAGCAATCCATCGCCGTGTTGCCGCCGCCGAGCACGATCACGCGCCGGCCGATTTTCTTGATGTGCTCGAAGTACACCGAGGCCAGCCAATCCAGGCCGATGTGGATGTTCGCGGCGGCCTCGCGGCGGCCGGGCATTTCCAGATCGCGTCCGCGCGGCGCGCCGGAGCCGACGAAGACCGCGTCGAACTTCTGCGCGAGCAGGTCCTTCATCGAATCGATGCGCGTGTTGCCGCGCAACTCGACTCCCAAGTCGAGGATGTAACCGACTTCCTCGTCGATCACTTCCTCGGGCAGACGGAAGCGCGGTACCTGCGTGCGCATGAAGCCGCCGCCCTTGGCGTCGGCCTCGAACACGGTGACGTGGTAGCCCAGCGGCGCGAGATCGCGCGCGACGGTAAGCGAAGCCGGGCCGCCACCGACGCAGGCGATGCGCCTGCCGTTTTTCTTCGCGGCTGGTTTGGGCATGCGCGCGCGGATCGCGTCGCTGTCCTTGTTGTCGGCGCAGACGCGCTTGAGGCGGCAAATCGCGACCGGTTCCGGTTTCGCACTGTTGTTTTCCTCGACGCGGCCGCGCCGGCAGGCCGGTTCGCAGGGCCGGTCGCAGGTGCGGCCGAGGATTCCGGGAAAGACGTTCGACTTCCAGTTGATCAGGTAGGCGTCGTCGTGGCGCCCGGCGGCAATCAGGCGGATGTACTCGGGAACCGGGGTGTGCGCGGGACAGGCCCACTGGCAATCCACCACTTTGTGAAAATAGTCGGGAACGCGAATATCCGTAGGCTTCACAATTACCTCCGCAACAGCGCCGTCGGGTCGAGTCTACCCGCGTGCGCCGAATCTGCAAAGATTGTCCGGACGCGTGATGCAGCGCGGCAAAAAATCCGCCACAATGCGCCGTCGCCGGCGCCCCCGGCTCTGCCGGAATGCCGATGCTTTACCGCCTGCACGAATTCAATCGCAACCTGTTCAACCCGCTGCTGGCCTGGTCGCAGACCAGCGCGAAGATGCTCTCCTCCCCCGACAGCTGGCTCTCACAACTGCCATTCGCGCAACGCGCCGCGGCCAATTGCGAACTCGTCTACCGGCTCGGCAAGGAATACGAAAAACCCGCCTTTGATATCCATACCGTCAACGCGCACGGCCAGGACGTCGCCGTCCTCGAACGCATCGCGCTGGCAAAACCCTTTTGCAACCTGCTGCGCTTCAAGCGCTTCAGCGATGACGTGCCGACCTTGGCGGCGATGAAGAACGATCCCACCGTGCTGGTCGTCGCGCCGCTGTCCGGCCATCACGCCACCCTGTTGCGCGACACCGTGAAGTCTCTGCTGCCCGAGCACAAGGTGTTCATCACCGACTGGCTCGATGCGCGCATGGTGCCGGTCGAGGCCGGCGCCTTTCATCTGCACGATTACGTCGCCTATATGCGCGAGTTCATCGCCCACATCGGCGCGCAGAACCTGCACGTGATCAGCGTCTGCCAGCCAACCGTGCCGGTGCTGGCCGCGGTTTCGTTGATGGCATCCAGCGGCGAGGCGCTGCCCCGCACGGTCACCCTGATGGGCGGACCGATCGACACGCGCTGCAGCCCGACCAGCGTGGACGACCTCGCCACGCACAAGTCGTCTTCGTGGTTCGAGAACACGCTCGTGCAGGAAGTGCCGGACAACTACCCCGGTCGCGGCCGCCGCGTGTATCCGGGGTTTTTGCAGCACGCCGGATTCCTCGCCATGAATCCGGGCCGGCATTTCATGTCGCACTGGGATTTCTACGAGAACCTGTGCCGCGGCGACCAGGAAGACGCCGACGCGCACCGCCGCTTCTACGACGAATACAACGCCGTGCTCGACATGCCGGCGGAGTACTACCTCGACACGATCCGCACTGTGTTCCAGGAACACGCCCTGCCGCTCGGCACCTGGGACGTGGCCGGCGAACGCGTGCGCCCGCAGGACATCCGCAACACCGCGCTGTTCACCATCGAAGGCGAGCTGGACGACATCTCAGGCCTGGGCCAGACGCGTGCGGCGCACGATCTGTGCTCGAACCTGCCCGATTCGTCGAAGCGGCATCTGACGGTGGAGAGTGCCGGCCACTACGGCATCTTCAGCGGGCGCCGCTGGCGCAACTTTGTTTATCCGCAGGTGCGGGAGTTTATTCGCGCGCACTGTTGACCAAAAAGAAAACGTAGGGCGGGAATAGCCGCGCAGCGGCGAATCCCGCCGTTACGTCTGAATGACTCGTCAGGCTGCTCGCAGCGCAAGTTTTCCAACCCGTTCCAGGTTGACGCTCTTGCGCACAGTCCAAAGGTCGTGGTTGTCCTGCATCGTCAGCCAACTTTCAGGGCTGCGTCCGAGTGCCTTGGACAGACGCAATGCCATCTCCGGCGTGACGCGGCTGGTACCGTTGAGTACCCGGCTCAGTGTCGAAGCCGCCACCCCAATGGTGGCCGCAAGCTCCCGACCGCTGATGCCGTTCGGCTCAAGATAAACGCCAGTGATGAACTCGCCAGGGTGTGGAGGGTTGAACATACCCATCAGTGGTAATCCTCATAGTCCAGAACGTAGACGTTGCCATCCGTGAATTCGAAGGTAAGCCGCCAGTTTCCGTTCACCGAAATTGACCAGCGCCCTTTCAGTTTGCCCTTGAGCGGATGCAGACGGAACCCGTGGATATCGAGATCGTCAATTGCATGCGCCGTTTCCAGTGCCGCGAGCTGAAACCGGAGACGCTTGGCGTGGGTCGCCTGGACGCCGGCAGTGCTACCGGTCGCGTAGAGCCTCGCCAGCCCCTTGTGCCGGATCGACTTGATCATGGCCTAGTCTAGCCTGTTGTTGCGTGATGCGCAACACCGCACAGACGAATCATCACCCGTCACTCATTCTGACCACCCTCACCCGCCGCGCTGCGCGCGTCTGCCCTCTCCCGCCAGCGGGAGAGGGGAAGTCAACGCCGGCACGGCAGTTAAGCAATTCACTTCGCGTGCGTAGCATCGCTGATAGTGCGTACCGGCAACGGCACACTGCAAACGTCAATGTAGCCAGCCGGCCGTTTGTACCATTCATCCTGCCGATTCCGGCGCGACTCGACCAGCGCCGCGAACGTGGGCGTATCCGTGCGCAGGACTTCCAGGTGCACGCGATCTTTCTCCGGCACATCGGCCGCGAGCCGCACAGATTGAATCGGCACCGGGTGCTCGGACTTGGTGTAGAAACCCAGGTCGCCATGCCCGCGCGGAAGGCTGGACAGATATTCCATGCCCTGCACTACCCGTCCGGCGACGGTGATATTGCGATCCAGCCAGCGTGCGGACGATGCGATCGTTGCGTAGAGTTCGGCGCCGTTGCCGGAGTCGGCTGCTACATCGCGCCCGACGCCTACCGTTCCGTAGCAATGCGTCGGCCAGGCTTGATGCGCCTGCAGGTCCACGGCGGCGGGAAAATCGCCGACGAATCCGGCCTGCGGCGCCCAGCCGTCGCGATCCGGCAATGGTGTGAAGATGAAATCCTTGGCCAGTGGAATCGTGAACTCCGCCGGCACGTGCGCCTTGGCCTTGCCGAGCGATCGGCGCAGCTTCGCATCGTCGGCGTTCGGATCGCCCCACTGCGCGACGTAGTTGTCCTGCACGCGCAGGATATCGAGGCCATCGAAATACTTTTCGCGCACCAGGGTCTTGATGTTGGCGACGGTCTGCGGCGCGAACTGCGGCGCGAGTTCGATCACCACACGGCCGCTCGCCAGTTGCAGGTACAGCGTGTTGGCAGGATCGAGCGCATGCCAATCAGACGGTTTGGATGCCGCCAGCACCTGATCCATGGTTGGATGCTTGGTTGCATCGGCGGCTGTGGCGATGCCGGCAGTCGCGGCAAGCGCTACCGCCAGCGCAACGGTGATGTGCCGCTTCATCGTGCGTTCGCCTGCAGCAGCGCGGTCAGCTTGTCGAGCTCGGCGCGGTAGCCGTCCAGCACCTTGGCGGTGATCGCCGCGTACCGGTCGGCCTGCTGCCAGTTGCGCGCTTCCAACGCCTCGCGCACGCCGGGGACGGTTTTCACGCCGTAGCCGGTGAGCAGGCCCGGCGCGTAGATCATGTGCTTGAACCACGGACGGCCGGGCAAACCGTCCGGATCGGTCAGGGACCGTTCCATACGCCCCATCAGTTCGTCGATTTGCGCCGACTGCCGCTTGCTAAACTTGAAACCGCTCGCCGCACTCGCAGCGTAAGCGGCATCGAAGGCCTGCGTGCTCGCGTGAAGATTCTTTGCTGCCGCGTCGAGCGGAGCAAATTCGATCCCGGGCACGTCGGACAGGCGTTCCGGCGGCGCGACCGGACGCGTCGGATCGGACACCAGCTCGTAATCGTGCGCGTCGAGCAGCTTGTGCTGCGCATCGGCCTTCTCGCGTTCCTCGTCGGCGAGCTTGTGCAACTGCGCGACGTAACGATCGAAGGTCGCGCTGAAATCGCCGAAGCGCATCGGCAGCAAATCGGCGTCGGCGGTGCGCAGCACGATGCGTCCTGCAACCTGGGCCAGCGCCACTTCGTACTTGAAGCCGGGATCGCCGAAGCGATCGAAGTGGTCGAAGGAGTCGTAGCGCGAATGGTAGATGCCGGCGTTGTCGTCCTCGCCGCCGAAGCCAACGTCGAGCGAAGCGATGCCGAGGTGCTGGATGAACGCGCTGTAGTCGGAACCGGAGCCCAGCGCGCCGATCGGCAGGTCGCCGCCGGCCGCCGCGAGCTTCGCATTTTCCTTGGCTTCGGGTTTCGCGTCGGGCCGCGCGCCGGCCACGCGCATCTCGGCGCGCACGGCGCTCCAGCACGCTCACGCCCTTTTCCGGATCGGTCACGTCAGCGGCTGCCGCGTTCAACAGGTGTTGCAGCGAATGGCTGCCCTCGGCGCCGAGGAATCCGCGCCCGTTGGTATCCGAGTTGAGATACAGCACGGCCTTGCGCCGCAATTCCGTGGCATGCGTTTCGGCCCATTCGGTCGAGCCGAGCAGACCGGGTTCTTCGCCGTCCCAGCTTGCATACACGATGGTGCGCTTCGGCTTCCAGCCGGATTTGACCAGCGCGCCAATGCGCCTTGGCCTCGCCGAGTTCGGCGATCATGCCGGCCAGCGGATCCCACGCGCCGAACACCCAGCCGTCGTGATGGTTGCCGCGCACGATCCAGCGATCCGGTTCCTGCGCGCCCTTGATCGTCGCGATCACGTCGTAAATGCGCTTGCGGCTCCAATCCGACTTCACCACCATGTGCACCTTCGCCGGACCCGCGCCGATGTGATAGGTGATCGGCAATGCGCCGCGCCAGACTCGCGGTGCGAGCGGTCCGCCGAGCGCCTGCAGCAGCGGCGTGGCATCCGCATACGAAATCGGCAGCACCGGAATTTTCAGCAGCGTCTTGGCGTCCTTGACTGCGAGGTGATTCGCGCCGGGGGTGGAGCCGTAACCCGGCGTGGTCGGATCGCCGGGATACAGCTGCATCTTTGCGACCGAGCCGCGCTGCACGCCGTCGGACGGACGCCAGCCGCCTTTCGGATAGGCATCGCCCGCGAAATAGCCGTCGTCGCGCGGATCGGAATAAATGAGGCAGCCGACCGCGCCGTGTTCGTAGGCGAGTTCGGGCTTGAGTCCGCGCCAGCCTGCGCCGTAGCGCACGATGACGATCTTGCCCTTGACGTCGATGCCGCGGCGTGCGAGTTCCTTGTAGTCGTCGGGCATGCCGTAGTTGACGTAGACGAGTTCGGCGGTGACGTCGCCGTCGGCGCCGTAGACGTTGTACGGCGGCAGCGCGCCGGACAGCGCAGAGGTCGCATCCCCGGCGACCGGCGGTTCGTGCAACGCGGCCTTGAATGGCGTCGGCGCGACGAGTTCGACCGACACTTCTTTCGGCGTCGGATAGAGCACGTCGAAGGATTCGATGCGCGCATCCCATCCCCACTGCTTGAACAGCGACAGCATGAACTCGGCATTGGCCTTGTCGTGCGGCGAGCCGACCTGGTTGGGATCGGCGGACAGTTTCTTGAGCCAGTCGCGCATTTCGTTCGCGCTCAACTGCGCATCGAAACGCTGTTCGAGAGCGCGTTGCGCGGACGAGCCGTCGGCAGTGAAGCCGAGCAGCGCAGTGTCCGCCGGTGCGGGGCTATCCGCTGCAGCAAAGACGCAGATCGACATCGACAAGGCCGCGAGCAGCGACCGAAATGCAAAGCGAGTCATGGTATTTCCCTGCATGGACAAAGCGCCGATTGGGAACCTCGACGGCACACGCGTCAAGTGTCGACGGTCAATGACCGGATGCGGACGACAACGTGCCGAGCACGACGAGGCGCTTCCGCGTCATGCCGTCGCGGCGGATGGTCAGCGTCACGCGCCGGCCCATGTTGGCCTGAAGCAAGGCCTGAAACGCCGCTTTGTCGTGCACCGGCGTTTTGTTGAACTTGAGCACGTAGTCGCCTTCGCGCAGATTCGCCTCGGAGGCCGGCGTGCCGCCGACGACTTCGCCGATCTCCACGCCGTCGCTGCCGAGCGTCTGCCGTTCGACATCGGTGAGATCGCGGAAATTCGCGCCGAACGGCAGATGCAGGCGCACGAAGAACTGCGCCAGTGCCGGCGTGCCGAAGGTCTGCGGCGGATAGATCAGCGCCTTGTCCGCACCGACTTTGCGCGCCTGTTTCGCGACGGCTGTCGCGCAGGGAGTCCACATCGCCGGATGGATAATGGCCGATGCCGATCTTCACCAGGCCCTGCGCACGCAACAACGTCTCGTCGCCATCGGGCGTGGCGCCGTCGGCGACTTCGGGCTGGGGCAGCGGTGCTGCCGCGCGCAGACGCGCGACGACATCGGCGCTGCGGCCCTGCACGGTTTCGTAGGCGGGAACCGGTTGCGGCGGTTGTCCGGGCGTGCTCGGCGCCGGGGGCCTCACGACCTGCACGCAGCCGCCGAGCAACAGCATGGCGATGCATGCTGCGCCGCGCATGCGCACCGTCACGCCCTCGATGTCGGCGCGATCGGAGGCGGAGCCGGGCGCTTGGGAACCATGTCCACATCTAGCAGGCGCTCGATGCGGGCGAACACTTCCGAACGCGAGAAGGGCTTCTTCATGAAATCGTCGGCGCCGATGCGTTGCGCGTAAAACTGCTCGGTCGCCTGCTCGTTGCCGCTGATCATCACGATCGGAATGCCGAGCGTGACCGGATCCTTGCGCAAGGTGCGCAGCGCGGCGAAGCCGTTCATGCCGGGCAGGACGATGTCGAGGAAGATCAGGTGCGGACGGTGCGCACGCGCAACCTCAATGCCTTTTTCCGCATCACCCGCCTCCAGCGTCTGGTAGCCGTTTTGCTGCAGGAACTTGCGCAGCATCGCCACGATGGTCGGTGAATCGTCGATGATCAGCACCACCGTGCCTTCACGCGCGTTGACGCGCGGCTTTTCGCGGCGCTCCTGGCCGCTGCCGAAGAGGCGCTTGAACAGTTCGAAATTGGCCACGGGCCGGTTCCTGTGCCGAAAGTAATGCCAGTTTCGCGTTTACCGCGCGAACTGGCAAGCACTTTCAATCTGCGGATGCCGGCACGAACTGCTCCGAATCGCGACTAGTTCTTGGGATACGTCAACTGTTCAGCGCGATCGAGAGCGTGTGCGAACCGAACAACGAAAACAAGCCCATCAGCGTGCACAACGGGACAATGCTGCAAAGTGTAGCGATGGCGAGCAATTTGTAGACGCTGCCGGCCGAAAGACGCAATAACTCGACTTTTTGTACATGCAATTACCCCAGGATGTTCGCCGCAGATATCACGGACAGCCATCGAAACCGGCGTTGAAGATGATGTCGTTTTTCTGTATTTCGTAGGAGCCGATGTCGGGATGACCAGACGGGCTTTCGCGCGCAAAGGCGTACGGCGCCAGATCCTGCGGCCTGCCACGCTGATCATCGGAGAGAAAAAGGAAGTTGTTCCCCGCGTCGATGCCGGGGCTGCGGCTCAGCAGCGCGTGGGTCTTGGTCAAGCCGCCGTTGTTGCGCAGCGGCCCGAGCAGGACGCAACCGTATTCGATCGTTCCCGTCGGCAGGAAATTGCGTGAATTGGGCGTGTGCGTGGTGACGAGATTGCCGGAGCCGCTGAAGGTGACATTGCTCGTGAGGGTCGGCATGCTCAGGTCGGAATCGAAATAAAGCGGATTGCCGAACTGGTTGTCGGCGATCAGCGTGCTCACCATGAAGACGCTGACCGGGCCGGTCACATCGCTGATCGTGACGCCGGTGGCGGAATAGTCGTACGGATTGCTGCCGCTGCCCCCGTGGTCGCCGTGTTGAACGCAATGGTGGAATTGTAGAGATTCACCTTGCCCGAGTTCGTCCACAGTCCCCCGGTATACAGTGCGGCCGAATTGCCGGAAATTGTGCTGTCCACGATCGTCGTGACAACGTTCGCGTTGTGACTCGAGAACGCCGCGATGCCGCCGACGGCGCCGTTCGCGAAATTGCCCGATATCGTGGAGCCGCGCAGGACGACATTGCCATTCGCCAGGACGCCGCCATCGCTGCCGGGCGCGTACGCGGCTGCGCCGCGCGCGGAGTTGTTCGAAATTGTGCTGTAGTACGCGTAAAACGCCTTGTCGGTAACCGCGGCGCCGCCGAAACTGAGTCCGCTCGACCCACCGTCTGCGATATTTCCCGACAACGTCGCGTAGTCGACGCGCAGCGAACCTTTTGTGAATGCCGCACCGCCGTAGGCGTTCGCGCCACCTGTAGCCGCCGCCTTGCAGTAATAAGCGTCGACGGCGAACAGCCTGACGTTGCCCGCCGAATAGATGCAGCCGCCATCCCCAACAATCCCGCTGGCCGGCTTCAGATAGCCGAAGCTCAGGGTCAAGTCGTCCACGTAAAGCGTGCCGCCCGTGCCGGTGTGATCGATGATGCGGTCGTGTTCCACGACGCCGTTGTATTTTCCGGTGATGGTGAGCCGATCCTTGCCGGGACCTTCCAGCGTCAGGTTCGCCTGCGGGACATGGATGGCGCCGGTGTGCAGCGAAATCGTGCCGCAGGTCAGTTGCGTCATGTCAACGACGTCGCCGCTGGCGGCATGCTGTACGGCGTAGCGCAGCGTGCCGGTCGTGCCGCTGCCGGTGTTGGCCTGGCTGCAGGAACTCACGGTCCAGGTCGTCGGCAGCGCCATCGCCAGCGGCGAGGACAGCGCGAGCAGAGCGGCAATCGATCCGGTGAGACGTCGCGTGCGGATCGGGAGGGTACTCGAATGGATGCGCATGGTTCTGGCCCTCAGGGGCAGCCGTCGAAACCGGCGTTGAACACAATGTCGTTGCGCTGCACTTCGTAAGCGCCGATGTCGGCGGCGGCACCCGACACGCGCGCATAGCGGTAGGGAGCGAAATCGAACTGCGCGCCGCGCTGATCCTCGTTGAAGCCGAATGTCGAGTTGTCGCCCCCGTCGATGGCCGGGCTGCCGCTGAGCAAGGCATGAGTCAAGGTCGGGCCGCCGTTGTCGCGCAGCGGCCCGAGCAGCGGGCATTTGGCCAGGATCAAGCCCGTTGTCGGCAGCGCCGCGCTGGAGGCGTATACCAGATTGTTGGCTCCGGTAATGGTCACGCCCGGCGCGGTCAGATCGTTTATCCTCGCCGGCGAGCCGTAGATGTTATTGGAAACGATGGTGCTTTCCATCTTCGCTGCCGGACTGCCGCTGTAAATATGCAGGCCCACCGCCTTGGTTCCCGCTCCCGTCGCCGCAGCCTTGTTGAAGGCGATGGTAGTGTTGTACAGACCGACGGATTCGTTGATCGCCACAATGCCGCCGAAATAGCCGTTGCCAGCGATATTGTCCGAGATCGTGCTGTTGGCGATGGATACCGTATGTCCGGTGGTTCCGCCGTTGCCGTCCAGCACCATTCCGCCCGCGCTCGCCGTGGCGCTGTTGCCGGAAACGGTCGAGCTGCGCATGAATACGCTGCCATAGGCCCACACGCCTCCGGCGGAATCGTGCAGCGGCTGCCCGCCAAGAGAATTGGTTACCGAATTGTTCCGGATGCTGCTGTAGTTGGCCGAGAATCCGTTGCCGGCCAGGATCGCTCCGCCCGACGCCTCGCCAGTGCCACCATAGGCGGTGTTGTAGGACACCGAACTAGACGTGAGTTGCACCCCACCTTTGGCGAAAATGGCTCCGCCCTCGGCCTGACCGCTACTGGTAACCGTCTCACAAAGATATGCCGCCGCCTCGTACATCTGCACCGTGCCCTTCGAATACACGCAACCGCCCAGGGCATTGCCCGTCGGGTTTCCCTGATAGCCGAACGTCATTTTCAAGTTGTCGAGATACAGGGTGCCGCTGCCGCTGTGGGTGAAAATCCGATTGTGATAAAAGTGCCGGGTCGTGCCGTTGTCGTACTTGGCGGTAATATTGAGCGCCTGCTTGCCAGGGCCGATGATGGTCAAATCGTTCTGGTCGACCGCGATATCGCCAGTTTTCAGAGTAATGGTGCTGCACACCCCTGCCAGTCCCGACGCATCGACGCTATCGCCGCTCGCCGCATTGGCGACGGCAAAACGCAGGCTGCCGGTTTTCGTGGTCAGATCGCCGCTGTTGGCGTCGCTGCAGGTATTGACCGTCCAGGTAGCTGCCGATGCCGACAGCGGCGCGGCCAGCGCGAACAGTGTGCCGATGCAGGCGGTCAGACGGTTGATGCGGGGATGGCGTGAAATCGGGAAACTGTTCATGATGTACTCGTGCGATGGTGGGTTCGTGCCGTACCCCTCACATACGCAGCGCGGCGCAGCCGGCGACAAAGCCCGCATGGCAACTTTCGACTTTCCCGGGAATCCGGCCCGATGACCGAACCGTTGCCACTCACCAACTGGTTGCGCGCCGCAGCGGCTGGCGATGCCGATGCCGGCAATCGGGCCTACGCGCTGCTTTACGACGAACTTCGCCGCATGGCCGCGCGCAAGCTCAGCGAGGCCGGGCCGCCGGCCACGCTGACGCCAACCGCGCTGGTCAACGAAGTGTTCATCCGCCTCGCCGGCGGATCGCTGGCGGCGCTGAGCGATCGGCGGCACTTCTTCAATCTGGCGGCGCGGGCGATGCGCCAGACCTTGATCGACCACGCGCGCGCACGGCTGGCCGAAAAACGTGGTGGCGATCTTGTGCGCACGCAACTCGACGACGACATTCCCGACCAGGTGCTGGATCCGGCGCAGACGCTGGCGCTCGAACACGCCTTCGCCGTGCTTGAGCAGCAGGATGCCGAACTGGCCGAAACTTTCGGCTGGCACGCGTTCGCCGGTCTTTCCTCGCAGCACATCGCGGAATTGCGCGGCACCACCCGGCGCACGGTGCAGCGCGATATTGCGCTCGCCCGCAACTATCTGACGCTCGCGCTGGATGGCCCCGCGTGACCGCCGCGCCCTTTCCGCTGTTCGGCGCCGATCGCTGGAACCAGATGCGTGCGCTGGTCGATCGGTTGGACGCATTGGACGCGGCCGCGCGGACCGCGGAGCTCGACCGCATCGCCGCCACCGATCCGGAGCTTGCGCAGGCCGTGCGTGCGCTGGGCACCATCCGCACGGAAAACGGCGCGTCGTCCGTGCCCGCCTCGCGTCGCTTTGCCCAAGTGGGCATGCCCGAAAAGATCGGACCTTTCACCCTGTTGCGCGAAGTTGGCTCCGGCGGCATGGGCGTGGTCTTCCTGGCCGAGCGCCAAGGCGCCGATTTCACCCAACGCGTCGCGTTGAAACTGCTCGACAGCGGCACCGCGCGCATATCGCGGCTGGCCGCGCGCGAACGCGGCGTTCTTTCCAGCCTGACCCATCCGAACATCACCGCCTTCGTCGATGCCGGCAGCGAAAGCGGCTGCGCCTGGCTGGCGATGGAATACGTCGACGGCGAGCGCTTGCCCGATCATTGCCGGCAGCACGATCTCGACGTTCAAGCGACGCGTGCGCCTGTTCGATCAGGTCTGCGCCGCAGTGGCGTACGCGCATGCGCAATTGGTCGTGCACCGCGATCTGAAGCCATCCAATGTTCTGGTCAATCGCGAGGGAACCGTCAAGTTGCTCGATTTCGGCATCGCGCTGGCGCTGGATTCGAGCGACCCCGAAGCGCCGGCGACCCAGGTGTTCACGCCGGAGTACGCTGCCCCGGAACAGTTGCGCGGCGAACGCGCAACGACCGCCACGGACGTGTACGCGCTTGGGTTGATGCTGTACGAATTGATTGGCGGTACGCGCCTGCCAACGCTGGAGCACGGCGGGGACTGGACCACTGCCGAGTTGGTGCGCCGTCGCAACGGGCGAAGCGTCAGGTCGGGGTTCGCGCGGGGATCCGAAAAGCGTCGTGCGCCTGCTGCGCGGCGATCTGGGCCACATCATTGCGCATGCGCTTGCGCGGGCGCCGCAGGATCGTTACCGTCGGTGGCATTGTTGCGCGAGGATCTGCGTCGCTGGTTCGATCATCGCCCGCTCGGCATCGGCCGGCCCGGCCCGGCCCGTCGTGCCGCGCGCTTTGTGCGCCGTCACCGCGCCGCGGTGACGATCGCCGTTCTCGCTGCCATTGCACTCGTCGCGACAAGCGGCATCGCGCTGTGGCAGGCGCACGACGCGCGCCTGATGGCCGCGCGGGCGGATCACGCCCGCTCGTTTCTCAATGAACTGTTCCTCAACGCGAACCCCTACAATGCGAAGCATGGCACCGAAACGGTCGTGGGTTTCTTGCACGACGCCGGCCAGCGCATCGACACCGAATTCGCCGATGCTCCTGACATGGCGATCCTGCTGCGCAGCACGATCGCCAGCGCCCTGATCCGTCTCGACCACCCCAAGGCCGCGCGCGATCTGTATTTGCGCAACCTCGAGCAAACGACGCAGATTTACGGCCCGCGTTCGCCGCAGGTCGGCGAGGACTTGTCGAATCTGGCCAGAGCTTCCGAAGACAGCGGCGATTTGGATGCCGCGCGAAACGACTTCGAGAAGGCATATGCGTTGCTGAAAGACGCCGGCGAGGACCACGCACGCGGAAGGGTCAACGTGATGACCGGGCTTTCCTCGATGGCCATGCGGCGCGGCGACTACGCCAGCGCGGAACACTGGTCGGAATTGGTATTGAACGAACGCGAGGCGCACGAGGGACCGCGCAGTCCCGACATCGCCATGGATTTGATGAATTTGGCGAACGAAGCGATTTATCAGGAACACTTCCCCAAGGCTCTGACGTTCGCCGAGCGCGCGCATGCCATGCTGGTGCAGGTGCTCGGCCCGGAGCATCCGCGCAGCATTTACGTCGACAGCAGTTTGGGTGTGGCGCTACTCGACATGGGTCGCTGTCGCGACGCCGTCGCGACCCTCGGCAACGCTGCGACGGTGGCGCGGCGCGATCTTCCGCCCGGTGCGCGGATGCTGAGCGTGGTTCTGGGAAACCTCGGCCGCGCACAGGCCTGCGCGGGCGACGATGCCGCGGGGATTGCGAGCCTGCGTCAGGCCGTGGCGATCGCCAGCGCTACACACGATCTGAATATCGGCACCATCGAATTGCGCCTGGGCGTGATCGAACTGCAGGCGCACGATCCGGAGGCCAAGAAAACCCTCGACGCCAGCCGCAGGGACTTGTCCGCCGTGGCCTCGCATTTCCAGGGTTCCAGCGCGAACGCGCTATGGGCCGACGCTGCGTATGGGGATGCTCTGGCGGTCGATGGCAAAGCCGCCGAGGGCGAGAAACTCGCACGCGAGGCCCGCGCCAAGATGCAAGCGGGCAAGGATTCGGATAATTCGACGCTTGGCGAAATCGACCTTCTGCTGGCCGATGTGCGCGCGCGTCGATCCGATGCCGTCGAGGCGCAAGCGCTGCGCGAGCAAGCGCTCCAAATCTTCGAGCGTGTTTACGGCGCAGACCATCCGAAAACCCGCAAACTTGCAGCGCAACTGACCCGCACCAAAAGCGGCTGAGGCGAACCGGATCAGATAAGCGCCGGATCTGAATTATCGTCGGAGATCGTATTGGCGCGGAATTGGCAAGTCTGCACGTTCAGATCCACGAGCGAATGCGCGCGCAGACCTCCGCGCAATCGAGCAGGTCAAGATGATTCATGCCATATCCGATCCACTGCCGTGATGTCGTGAAAGGTAGACCACGCTGCGGGTCCTTGTGCTGGCCGAGTGCGCTGGCAAGCGGCACAAGGCCATCCCCGAGCAGATTCTTTGCCACTTCGGTCTTCTTTGCGATGGCGGCCACGACTGCATAGCATTCCACCTTTGTCGGCAGTTGCACCATGCGAGGTCTGCGAAGCGAGCGCTCGAAGCGATCCTGGTGCGCCCAGTTTTTGTCGACCATGTTGCCGTGGCGCAGGTCGGTGATACCGGCACTGCGCCCCCCCGCGGCGAACCACTTGGTTCACCAGCGCTGGTTGGGCGATCACACGACCAGCGCTGCATTCCTTGCCGGCGTCGCCACCGAACGGAACGGGGAGTTGACCTGCATCAATATCGAATCCGCTGCGCGAGATATGTTTGATAGTGGTTCTCAAAGCATTTGCACGCAAGAGAGTCTGACCAGTTCGCTATTTCGACGGCAGACGATGACGAAAATCGAGCTCAAATCGGAGGACAGAACATGCGTCACTTTGCCATAGCATTGATCATGCTGCTTTTCGCGGCCGGGCCTGCCCACGCTCAGATCAGCGTCGGCATCAGAACTCATGATGTAAGCATCGGATTCAACGTGTCCTCGTATCCGAGGATGGTGGCCATACCGGGCTATCCGGTCTACTACGACCCACAAGTCGATTCGAATTATTTCTTTTATGACGGTTTGTATTGGGTGTACCAGGACGACAACTGGTACTCGAGTGCCTGGTACGATGGTCCGTGGGACTTGATCGGACCGGAAGACGTACCGCTGTTCGTGTTGCGCATCCCGGTACGCTACTACCGTCACCGGCCAGCCTATTTCAGCGGCTGGAGTTTGAATCTTGCGCCGCGTTGGGGCGAACACTGGGGCCATGACTGGGAACAGCGCCGCAGTGGATGGGACAGATGGGATCATCGCTCCGCTCCCCGTGCCGCGCCTTTGCCAAGCTATCAAAGTCGGTATTCCGGCAGCCGCTATCCGCGTGCAACGGATCAACAGTATTCGATCGGGTCCCGCAACTATCGCTACCAGCCGCGCGAAGCGATATCGCAACGGTACTTTCAGAAGCGTGCCGTCCCGAACGGTTCGCGCCCGAAGACGTCGCCACCGGCACAGACTCCGCGGCCGATCGGCACCCAGAACCGAACCCAGACGCAGACGCAAGTGCAGCAGCGGCAGCAACAAGCCCAGGACAAGGTGCAAGTGCAACAGCAACGCACCCAGAACGCGCAATCCCAGCAGCAACAGCGCGCGAACGTCCAGCAACAGCAGGCGCAACAGCGGCAGAAACAAGCCCAGGACAAGGCGCAAGTACAGCAGCAGAAACGCCCGCAGGACGCACAGGCCCAGCAGAAGCAGCGTGTGGACGTCCAACGGCAGTCGCAACTGCAGCAAAAGCGCGGCCAGGGTCAAGCACAGCAGCAACAACGTGCGAAGCCAGTGCAAAAAAGCAACGCTCCTGAGCGGAAGGCTGGTCCGCGGAACAAGGAAAAGGATGACAAGACAGGCGGTGGGCCGGGCAATTCCAAGTAAATCAGGCGCACCCGCGCGGGGATGTCAGGGTTCCCGTGCGGGTGCGAGGCACCGCACCACAACAACAAGACCCTGAGTGGCGTTGATGTACGGGCCGCCAGCAGTCAGCAGGAGGGCACCACAGATGCGCCGTCATAAACCCAGCGAACTGAAACCAGCAGGAATTCGAGCCATGAACGATACACCGCGAACATCCAAATCGAATGGCGAGTTACGCAAGAGCCTCAACGACGTCGTCAACGCGGCCGAAGCCCTGTTGCGCGCAACGGTCGACGAAACGAACGCGGAGTATCACAAGGCGCGCACCGCGCTCGATGACAAGCTGCGCGCAGCGAAATCCAGCGTTGTCGAGCATGCGCACGAGATCACCTCGAGCGCCAGGGAGATCGGCGAAAAGGGCGACCGTTTGGTACGCGACAATCCATGGATGTCCGTCGGCATTGGCGCAGGTATCGGTTTGCTGCTTGGCATGATCTTGCGGCGGCGCTGATCCTGATGACGACGGGCGAACGCGGACCGGCTGTACGGCTCATCGACTCGGTGCGCGAGTCATCCGCGCTCTTGCTCGCGTTGTTCAGCACGCGTATCGCACTGCTCTCGCATGAAATCGACATCGAGGCACGGCGCATTCGGTCTTGTGCGGTCTTGCTGGTCGGCGCTCTGGTTTGCCTGGCATTGGCGATGACGCTGCTGGTACTGCTCGTGATCGTGATCTACTGGGAAACGCACCGGCTCATTGCGATTGGCGGATCGATCGCGGTATTGCTGATTGCCGCCGCCGCTTTGGCATGGGCCATGCGCCGGCGCATGGCCGCGAGCCCCCGGCCGTTCGCCACGACTCTCCAGGAACTCGCTGCCGATTGCGCAGCGCTGCGCGGCGAGATCGGAAAATGAAACGCGTGGCGATCGACGAGCGCACGCGAGAGTTGGCTGCCGCATCGACGCGGCAGCGCGATTCGCTGGCCAGTGCAATGACGCCCTGGCGCGAGCGGGCACATCAGGTCGACGGCGCAGTCGCGAAGGCACGCGCACACTCCGGCTGGATCGGATTTTTCGGCGGCTTTGGCGTTGGCTTATTCATGACATTCAGGCCGCGTTGGCTGTCACCTTCGCTACGCATGCTCGCAGCCGCGTGGCCAGTCTGGCGCATGGTGCAGCGGCGGCGCGATCGACGGACTGCGAAAATACTAACTCAAACGTAGTGACCAGGGGATCTTCGGGGTCGGGTCGGCTGTAAAGGCACAGACGCTCCTCCAACAGGTGAGCGCATGTCGATTTGCATGGCAGATTGAGCCACGTTTTCATCGAACGGTGCGCCACGCGTGTATCAGTGAAAGTAGACTCCACCTCGTGATTCGCCACACCAGCCGGCTTCGGCAATTGTGAAAATCCGGCTCAATGAAACGCGAAAATCAACTTGGAAAAGCCCAGAATCTACCGGGTGGCACAATTTCGCTTTCACGTCTCGCCCCACCAGCAACTTTCCTGACAGCGGAAACTCACCTACTGCCGGTTCTGGCTGGAAGCCGACGGCATGACCACTCCGTTCCGCAATCCGTAATCGGATCGACCTGCACTCGCAGTCAGGCGTTGGCAAACGTCACCGCATACACCTGCGGCAGGCGCGCATCGAGCATCGCCCAGCGATCGCCCTGGTCTTCGCTGATCCACACGCCGCCGGTCGACGAACCGAACGCGAGACGTTCACCGCTGCCATCGATCGCGAGCGCGTGACGCAGGACGAGATCATAGGCATCGTGCTGCGGCAGACCGTTGCGCAGCACGTCGAAATTCTTGCCGCCGTCGCGCGTGCGCGCGACCACCACTTTCCCGTCGACCGGAATGCGGCGTTCATCCTTGGTCGCCGGCACGAACCAGGCCGTGTTCGCGTCGCGCGGATGCACGGCCACGGCGAAACCGAATACGGACGGCTGCACGTTTTCGATTTCCTGCCAGTCGCCGCCGGTATTGCGGAACACGCCATTGTGGTGCTGCGCCCAGAAATGATCGGGCTGGCCGCGGCACTGCACCATGTGATGCACATCCTGCGCGTTCGGCTCGTAGGCGCGTTCGGCCGGCATGTAGGCTGCACGCATGCCCTGCGCGCCTTGCTTCCACGTTGTGCCGTCGTCGTCACTGGCCCAGACGCCAGCCGTGGAAATCGCGATGCGGATCCTGCGCGAATCGCGCGGATCGACGCAGATGCTGTGGATGCCGGGCTGGTCGAAACCGCCGCCGAACCACTGCCTGCGTTCGGGCATGTCCCAGAGCGTGCGCACCATCTGCCAGCTTGCGCCGCGGTCATCGGAGCGGAACAGTCCGCCAGGAATCGTGCCGGCCCACAGGCGTCCGGGCTGGTCCGCGCCGCCGGCTTCCAGCGCCCAGATCAGGCGCAACATGGCCGGGACCGGCGGCTTGCCGTCGCCGGTGACGACTTCGTCGCCTTGCGCGAACGCGGGCACCGCACACTCGGTCCAGCTCGCGCCGCGATCCATTGATCGCTGCAGCTTGTTGCCGAAGTGGCCGAGATCGAGCACCGCATACCAGGCGCCATCGCGCGGATCGACCGTTGTCAGCGCGACGTTGTCGCCGAGAAATGCCTTGCGCGCGATGCGCCAGCCACTTCCGCCGCGTTCGAGGACGAACAATCCCTTGCGCGTGGAAACCAGCACAGTATCGGACATTTCAGCCTCCCGAGAGGGCCTGCATCACATAGATTTCGGAATCCGCACGCAGCGCCTGCGCGGGATGACGCTTGTCGGCGATCGCGATACCGTCGACGAACACCGCGACGTGATGGCGCACGCCGCCGTGTTCGTCGAGCACGTAGCCGCGCAGGTTTGGATAACGCGCGAACACACCGTCAAGCGCCTCGTTCAGGCGCGCGCCGGGAACCTCGAGCGCGATCTCCCTGAGATGGACTGCCGGCACGATCCGGCAACCAGCGGGAAAGCGCCGAAGCCAGAACCACACGGGCCATCGGCTCGATGGATCAGCCGCGGGCCGCTTTCTTGGCGTGCTTCTCGGCGCGCTTTTCCTTTAAGTTCTTGGCCGGTTTTTTCTTGTCGTCTTTTTTCTGATTCATGCCTTTGCTCATGACGCTCTCCTGTTGTGGGTGGATGCCGTGGAAATCTTAACACCGGCTACGCGGCGCGGTGCAAGGCCCAGAAGCCAATGTCGCGGCGCAGCGTGTAGCCCATGCGTTCGTAAAGCTGCAGGGCGCGCACGTTCTCATGGCTGACGTGCAGGAACGGCGTGCGTCCGCGCGCCAGCGTATCGTTGGTGAGGAACGCGGTGAGGCGGCGCGCGTAGCCACGCCCGTTGAAATCCGGGTGCGTGCAGATCGCGCTCATTTCCGTATGCGTATCGGTGCCCAGGCGTTCGCCGATCATTGCGGCGAGGCGTATATCGCCGCTCTTGTCGGGCATGTAAATGCCGAAGTAGCGGCCCAGCTCCATCGTGCGTTCGCGGAAGTAATGCGGATACACCAGCGCCGTCAACGCCAGCACGTCGGCACGATGGGCCGCGGACAGTTCGATGATCGGCGGACCATCGATCACCGCGATGGGTGCCGTGCGGATCATCTGCGCGAGCGGCTGGAATGCTTCCAGCGTCCACGCTGCGGACAGGCGCGGCGCTACCCCGAGCAGGAGCAATGTTTCCTCCGGCCCGACAAGCTGCACCAGTGGATCGCTTGCGCCGACGTCCGCATGCGCGACGCCCGCGAACGGCGCGAACGCCGCCGGATATCGCGCGGCATCGCCGTCGCGTAGTGCAAGCGCACGATGGCGGGTTTGCAGCGACGACCAGAATGGATTGTCGAGCTCGGATTCGGCCACGGTGGTATCTTAGCTTCAACCCATGCGCTGATTTCGGAGAAGTCATGAAAACCCCCGCCTACGCCGCACAGGCCGCCGACAAGCCGCTCGCCTTCCACGCCATCGACCGCCGCGCACCCGGTCCGCGCGATGTCGCCATCGACATTTCGCATTGCGGCGTCTGCCATTCCGATCTGCACACGGCCCGCAGCGAATGGGGCGGCACGTTGTATCCGTGCGTGCCGGGCCACGAGATCGTCGGCACCGTCACCGCGGTCGGCAAGGATGTGAAGAAATTCAAGGTCGGCGAAACCGTCGGCGTCGGCTGCCTCGTCGGCAGTTGCGGGCACTGCGCATCCTGCGCCGAAGGGCTGGAAAATTATTGCGAGAACGGCTTCGTCGGCACCTACAACGGTCCGGCTTCCGCTGCGGAAGGCGGCCACACTTTCGGCGGTTACTCGACGCACATCGTCGTCGACGAAGGCTTCGTCCTGCGCATCCGCCACAAGGGCGATATCGCGGCCGTCGCACCGCTGCTGTGCGCCGGCATCACCACCTATTCGCCGCTCCAGCACTGGAAGGCCGGGCCGGGCAAGACGGTGGGCATCGTCGGGCTTGGCGGTCTCGGCCACATGGGCGTGAAGCTCGCGCACGCGATGGGCGCGCGCGTGGCGCTGTTCACCACCTCGCCGGGCAAGGAAGCCGACGCAAAACGACTCGGCGCCGACGACGTGGTGATCTCGAAAGACGCCAAGCAGATGGCCAAGCAGGCCAACCGCTTCGACCTGATCGTGAATACCGTGGCGGCACCGCACAATCTCGACGTCTTCCTCAACCTGCTCAAGCGCGACGGCACGATGTGCCTGGTGGGCGCGCCGGCCACGCCGCACCCGTCCACGCAGGTGTTCAACCTGATCTTCAAGCGCCGCGCCATCGCGGGATCCCTGATCGGCGGCATCCCGGAAACCCAGGAAATGCTCGACTTCTGCGCCGAGCGCGGCATCGTCTCCGACATCGAGACGATCGCCATGCGCGACATCAACACCGCCTACGAACGCATGCTCAAGAGCGACGTGAAGTACCGCTTCGTGATCGACATGCAGACGTTGCGCAACGAGGCGAAGGCAGCCTAGCTGCCTTCACCGATGGGTGTTTTTTGTTTCATCTATCGCCCGGTACGCTTGGCTGCCGCCGCATAGACCAACTGCTTGTCGCGCTTGCCCACCGCGATCACGGTGACGAGCACGCTCCTGTCGTCGACCTGGTAAACCAGCCGGTACCCGGCGCTGCGCAGCTTGATCTTGTAGCAATCGGTCATATTGTGCAGACGTGCGGCCGGCACATGCGGATGCTTGATGCGCTCGACAAGCTTCTTCTTGAATTGTTCGCGAATCGGCGGCGCCAGTTTGCGCCATTCTTTCAGCGCCGACTCGACGAACGCGAGGCTATAACTCATCGAGCTCGACCTTGATGCGGCGTTCCTTCGAGCGCGCACGCACCAACTCAGCCAGTTCCAGGTCTTCGATTCGCTCGAGCATGCGCCGATACGTTTCCGCCGGTACCAAATAAGCGCTCGGCTTGTTGTGGACGAGAACCGCCACTGCAGCATCGTCTGCCGCCTCGATGACTGCACTGGGGTTGCGCTTGAGCTCGGTTATGCTGACGCAGGCATCGGAAAGAATTGCTTCCATATTCAGCTCCAAATTCGGAGCTAAATATAGCACAGTTTCGGTCGCTCACACCATCGGCAACTTCAATCCCTTTTCCTTCGCGCACTGGATCGCAATGTCGTAGCCGGCATCGGCGTGGCGCATGACGCCGGTGCCGGGATCGTTCCACAGCACGCGCGCGATGCGAGCGTCGGCTTCCTTGCTACCGTCGCAGACGATGACGACGCCGGCATGTTGCGAATAGCCCATGCCGACGCCGCCGCCGTGGTGGAAGCTGACCCAGGTCGCGCCGCTGGCGGTATTGAGCAGTGCATTGAGCAGCGGCCAGTCGGACACCGCATCACTGCCGTCGCGCATGCTTCCGTTTCGCGATTCGGCGAGGCCACGGAACCCGAATCCAGGTGATCGCGGCCGATCGCGACCGGGCCTTTGAGTTCGCCGTTGCGCACCATCTCGTTGAACGCCAGGCCGAGCTTGTCGCGCTGGCCGAGTCCGACCCAACAGATGCGTGAAGGCAGGCCCTGGAAACTGATGCGCATTTGCGCCATGTCGATCCAGTTGTGCAGGTGCGGATCGTCCGGGATGAGTTCCTTCACCTTCGCATCGGTCTTGTAGATGTCTTCGGGATCGCCGGACAGCGCGACCCAGCGGAACGGTCCGACGCCGCGGCAGAACAACGGCCGCACGTAGGCCGGCACGAAGCCGGGAAAGTCGAACGCGTTCCTGCAGCCGACGTCGAACGCCATCTGGCGGATGTTGTTGCCGTAGTCGAACGTCGGGATGCCCTGCGCGTGGAACGCGAGCATCGCTTCCACGTGCTTCTTCATCGATTGCTTGGCCGCGTCGCGCGTGCCGTCCGGGTCGGCCTTGCGGCGCTCGAACCATTGCTCGACCGTCCAGCCGATCGGCAGGTAGCCGTTGACCGGATCGTGCGCGGAGGTCTGGTCCGTAACCGCATCGGGCCTCACGCCGCGCTTGACCAACTCGGGAAGGATTTCCGCGGCGTTGCCGAGCAGCGCGATCGATTTCGCCTCGCCTGCCTTTGTATACTTTTCGATGCGCGCGAGTGCGTCGTCCAGATCCTTTGCCTGCTCGTCGACGTAGCGCGTCTTCAATCGAAAATCGATGCGCGACTGCTGGCATTCGATGTTCAGTGAACAAGCGCCGGCCAGCGACGCAGCCAGCGGCTGCGCGCCGCCCATGCCGCCCAGACCCGCGGTGAGAATCCACTTGCCGCGCAGATTGCCGCCGTAGCTTTGCCGGCCCATCTCGACGAAGGTTTCGTAAGTACCCTGCACGATGCCCTGCGAGCCGATGTAGATCCACGATCCCGCGGTCATCTGGCCGTACATCATCAGGCCCTTGCGATCGAGTTCGTGGAAATGCTCCCACGTCGCCCAATGCGGCACGAGATTGGAATTGGCGATCAGCACGCGCGGTGCGTCGGCATGCGTCTTGAACACGCCGACCGGTTTGCCGGATTGCACCAGCAAGCGTTTCATCCGGATTCAATTCGCGCAGCGATTTCAGGATCGCGTCGAAGCATTCCCAGTTGCGCGCGGCGCGGCCGATGCCGCCGTAGACGACCAGTTCCGCAGGATTTTCCGCCACCTCGGGATCAAGGTTGTGCTGGATCATCCGGTAGGCCGCTTCGATCAGCCAGTTCTTGCAAGTGAGCTTGCTGCCGCGCGGCGGATGGATCACGCGGGCTGTGTCGATGCGGGTGGGTGCATTCATGGCGTATCTCGAAACGCGGGAATGCCGATTATAGGGATTCGTGACGCTACAAATCCCGCGCCACGCGAATACCCACGCGCGCACTGCGCGTGTTCGACGGCGCTGCAATCCGGTACGCCGAGCGCACCTGGTCCGGCGCGCTGCCCCACGAGCCGCCGCGAATCACGTGTTCGGCGCAGCCGGGATTCATCCACGCACTGCTGTCGACCGGCGCGCGCGTGTAATTGTCGTGCCAGCAATCGGCAACCCAATCCGACACGTTGCCGTCCATGTCGATCAGGCCAAATGCGTTGGCCGGGAACTTGCCGATCGGCGCCGGCCCCCAGTAGCCGTCGTCGTAACGGCGGAATGCCTTGGCCCAGCTGCGCTTGAGCCTGAGCGATCGGTCGCCGTCGCCGGTGAAGTTGTCGAGCACGCGCGGTGGATTGCCGTCGCCCCAGGGATAGCGCGTGCTCGATCCGGCACGCAGCGCGTACTCGAATTCGGCTTCGCTGGGCAGACGGTAACGCTTGCTGGTGCGCGCGGAAAGCCACTGCGCGTAAGCCACGGCGTCGTTCCATGAAACGTGGATCACGGGCAGGTCGTCGCCCGCCACGTTGCCGAGGTAATCGTTGCGCCAGGTGACGCCGCGGCGATCGATCATGCGCCCCGTGGTCTCATCGTAGATGCTCGATGCGCCGGCTTTTTCCGCATCCGTCGCGTAGCCGGAATCGTCGATGAAGACGCGGAACTCGCCGACACTGACGTCGTTGCGGCTGAGCGCGAAACCACTGTCGATCCTGACCAGCCGCTGCGGTTGCTCGCTCGCACGGGACCCACTCTCGCCGGCCGGCGCGCCCATCGTGAAACTGCCGGTCGGGATCACGACCAGCGGTGGCGCATTGCCGTGGCGATCGAGGAACTTGTCGGTAACGACCTGGCCCGGGCTGTAGCTGGCGTACAACCGCGCGTTGCGCAGGCGGCGGTTGAATTCGTCGACGCCGGCAAGGTCCGGGCTCAGCGCCAATGCCTTCTTCGCCAGCGTCTCGGCGAGATCCGCATTGCCAGCATCAAGTGCGGAGTTGGCCTGGCTGAGCGTGTTCGCGGCGCGATCGCGACGCATGCCCTCGATGCGCGAGCGCGTGTCCAGCAGCTGCTGCGAACCGGGACTGACCGTCGAGGCATCGGCGAGAACCTTGTCCGCGCCGTCGAAATCGTCCTGCGCGGCGGCCGCCAACGCACGGTCGAGGAAACCCTGCTGCACCTGGATCAAGCCCTGTTCGGCCAGCTTGTTGCCGCTATCGAGCTTGAGCACCTGCCGATACACCGCCAGTGCGTTGCCGTTCGGCGGCGCCGTGGCATGGCCTTCTGCAGCAAATCGGCCGCACGCGTGAGCAAGGGCATCACCTGGCGCAGCGTCTTCAGGCGCGACTGCAAGCCGGATACGTCTTCGTCCGTCTCGGGCACCTGCGCCAATTCGTCGATCACGCGCGCCGCGTCGCGCTCGTCGCCGCGATCGAGCGCATCGCCGGCTTGCTGCAAAAGGGATTTGTGGATTTTTTTCAGGCCGGCATGCGCCGCGGCGCTGTCCTTGTCCGCCGCCAGCACCTGCTGGTAGTAGGGCGAGCGCGCTGGCATCCTTCGGCGCGGTCAGATGGCCTTCGTCGAACGCCTTGGTCGCCTTTTTCAGCAAGGCCGCGATCGCCTTCGTCGGCGGCACGGCTGGCGCGGACGGCGGCGGCGCGGTCTTGGCTTGCGCGGGTTTCGCCGGCGCGGCTTTGCCGGCTGTCTTCGCGGACGGCGACAGCGACATGACCGGAACGGTCGCGGGTTCCGCCGGCGGTGAGTGCACGGCAGGCACGGACGGATTGCCGGGGTAGAATCGGTAAATCAGCGCGAAGGCGAGCAAGGCAATGCCGGCGGCGCCACCGTACACGGCTTGCTTGCTGACGACTTCGGTACCAGGCATTGCGGGATGTGCGGGGGCGCGATGGCGATGCGCGCACCTTAGGCCATGTTGCGCGTGTTCTGCAATAAGGAATGAATCGTGTACGACTGGATAGACAGCGAATCCGCACTCACCGCATGGGTTTCGGCGCAAGCGGCGCCGGCCGTCATCGGCCTGGACACCGAGTTCATGCGCACCGATACGTTTTACGCCAGGCTCGCGCTGATCCAGGCCGAAATCGGCGGACGCACTGCCGTGATCGACGCGCCGGCCTTGGACGGCCACGCCGCCCTCGCCGCCCGCCTCGCCGATGCGCGCAGCGTGCTGCGTGATGCACAGCGCGAGCGAAGACCTCGAAGCCCTGTCTGCGATCATTCCGTCCGGTCCGGCCATTTTGTTCGATACGCAAATCGCCGCGGCGATGACGGGCTTCGGGCCGGGCCTGAGCTACCAGAAACTCGTCGCCGCCCTGCTCGGCGTGGATCTGCCCAAGGGCGAGACGCGTTCGGATTGGCTCAAGCGTCCGCTTGAGCCCCGCGCAGCTCGAGTACGCCGCGCAGGATGTCGAACACCTGCCGCGGATTCACGCGCTGCTGGCCGCGAAACTCGCCGAACTCGGCCGCGAAGAATGGCTGGCCGAGGATTGCCGGCGTCTCGTCGACAAGGTCTGCCGCTCCGAACCGGACGCGCAGCCGCAGCGCGCATTTCCGCGCGCGTCGGACTGGCCGCGCGAGTCGCAGGCCTTGCTCCGGCGCATCCTGCTTTGGCGCGAAGCGAAGGCGCGCGCGCTGGACAAGCCGCGTTCGTGGATCCTCGACGACGCGCGCATGCTCGATCTCGCCGCGCATCCACCGCGCGACAGCGCCGACCTGTTCGAGCGCTGCAAGGGCCTGCGCGCCCTGCGCGGTCCGCAGCGCGAGGAATTGTTTGACGTGCTGCACGCGCCGCTGACAGCGGAGGAACTCGACTTCGCGCCGATTCCGCCGCCCGCGTCGTCTGCGGACCGGCGCCTGCTGAGTGCGTTGCGCGAAACCGTGACCGGCATCGCGCAATCCCTGAACCTACCCGACGGCCTGCTCTGCCCGCGCCGACACCTGGAAAGCCTGATCGCCGAACGCACATGGCCGGCCGCGCTCGAGGGCTGGCGCAAACCGTTGTTGCACGATGCGCTGATGGCCCGCATCGGATCCGGCGCTTGACAAGCCCACGCGGCATGCGTTCCACTCACGCCATGCGCAAGGCGTTCTCCACCACGACGACCACTACCACCACGACTAACGTGGTGCGGTCGGCCGTGCGCAGATAGTTTTCCCCAAGCAACGGCCCCGCACCCTCGAGAGGATGCGGGCGCCCGGCGCGATCCATCCGACGACGATGCGGGACCTCGAACCGGAGGTTCCATGAACGCTGTCGTCTGCGATGTTCCGCCCAAGCCGTCCCCGGCGATCCGCGTGACGTCCGCGACGACGCTCGCACTGGGCCTGATCGGACCCGGCAAGGTCGGCTCGGCCCTGCTCGACCAGATCGCCGCCGCCGCACCGCGCCTGCGGCGCGCGGGCGCGCTGGACCTGCGCCTGCGCGCGATCGTGTCGACAAAATTCCTGCTCGCGCACGCGCACGACCTCGACGCGAACTGGCGCGAGCGCGACGCCGATATCGTCGACAACGACATCGACGGATTCCTCCGCCATCTGCTTGCCGCGCGCTCGCCGCACGCCGTGATCCTGGATTGTTCCGGCAGCGATGCGATCGCCGCGCGCTATCCGCAGTGGCTCGCCGCCGGCATCCACGTGATCACGCCGAACAAGCAGGCCGGCGCGGGACCGCTCGATCGCTACCGCGCGATCCGCGACGCCGCCGCGCGCGGCGATGCGCGTTTTCGCTACGAGGCCACGGTCGGCGCCGGCTTGCCGGTGATCTCGACCTTGCGCGACCTGCTCGACACCGGCGACGAATTGCATGGCGTGGAAGGAATCCTGTCCGGCACCCTCGCTTGGCTGTTCAACCGCTACGACGGCAGCGTGCCGTTTTCCGCGCTGGTCCGCGAAGCGCATGCGCTCGGCTACACCGAGCCCGATCCCCGCGACGATCTTTCCGGCACCGACGTCGCGCGCAAGCTCGTCATCCTCGCGCGCGAGGCGGGACTGCCGCTGGCGCTCGCCGATGTCGCGGTGGAAAACCTGGTGCCGGATGGGCTGCGTCGCGCGGATCGCGATGCATTCATGCAGAATCTGCACATGCTCGACGACATCATGGCGGCACGACTCGAACGCGCACAACGCGACGGCAACGTGCTGCGTTACGTGGCCCGCCTGGATCGTTCCGGCGCGGCCAGCGTCGGGCTCGTCGACATGGAACGCATGCACGCCTTCGCCAACATCCGCCTGACCGACAACATCGTGCAATTTTCCACAAGGCGCTATTGCGCCAATCCCCTCGTCGTGCGCGGCCCGGGTGCGGGACCCGAGGTCACCGCCGCCGGCGTTTTCGCCGACCTGCTGCGCGTCGCGCAGGCGTTGGGGGCGCGGGTATGAGCCACGCTGCTTCGAATCAGGCGACCGCCTTCGCACCCGCCTCGGTCGGCAACATCGGTGTCGGATTCGACATCCTCGGCCACACCATCACCGGGCCTTGCGACCGTGCCACGCTGCGCCGCATCGACGCGCCGCAGGTGCGCATCGCCGCGATCCGCGGCAGCGATGTCGAACTGCCGCACGCAGCCGCGAGCAACACTGCCGGCGCGGCCCTGCTCGCGCTGCGCGATACGCTGCATCTGCCGTACGGATTCGAGATCGAACTCGACAAGGGCATCGCGTTCGGCTCCGGCATGGGTGGATCGGCGGCGTCCTGCGTCGCCGCCCTCGTCGCCGCGAACGCCTTGCTCGATTCGCCCTTGCCCGCCGCGGCGCTGTATCCATTCGCCCTCGCCGGCGAAGCCGTGGCGAGCGGCGGCGCGCACGGCGACAATGTCGGACCGATGCTGCTCGGCGGCATGGTACTCGCGACGGCGGATCGGCTGGTGCCGATCGCGGTTCCCGCGAACTGGCATTGCGTGATCGCGCATCCGCACGTCGCGCTGGAAACCCGGCGCGCACGCGCGGCACTCAAGGGCAACTACGCGCTGCACGAATTCGTCGCTCAAAGCGCCAACCTTGCGCTGTTCCTCGCCGGTTGCCAGCACAGCGATGCCAGCCTCGTGCGCGCGGGCCTGAACGATGTGCTGATCGAACCGCGCCGAGCGCCGCTGATCGCGGGATTCGCACGCGTCAAGCAGGCCGCGCTGGATCACGCCGCGCTCGGCGCCAGCATTTCCGGCGGCGGACCGAGCGTGTTCGCCTGGTTTGAGTCGCGCACACAGGCCGAAGCCGCCACACCGGCGATGAAAGCGGCGTTCGCCGATGCTGGACTCGACAGCGACGTTTTCGTCTCGCCGGTGAACGGGCCGGCAGCCGGCATCGTGCCGTGAAATTCGTCAGCACGCACGGCGATTCCCCTGCCACGACTCTGAGTGCAGCCATCGCGGCTGGACTCGCGCCCGACGGTGGCCTCTACGTTCCCGCGACGCCGCCGCGTCTTTCTCCCGATGATTTTTCCGGATGCGATTCGTTGGCACAGGTTGCGTCGCGACTGCTCGTACCGTTCTTCGCCGGCGATGCGCTCGCACGCGAACTCGACGCGATCTGCGCCGAAACTTTCACCTTCGATGCGCCATTAAAGGCTCTCGCGACGCCGCGAGATTTCATCCTCGAACTTTTCCATGGCCCGACCGCGGCGTTCAAGGATTTCGGCGCACGCTTCCTCGCTGCCTGCATGCGCCGGCTGCCGCATGGGAACGATGTGCCGCTGACAATCCTCGTGGCGACTTCGGGCGATACCGGCGCCGCGGTCGGCGCGGCATTTGCGAGCGTCGCCGGTTTTCGCGTCGTCACCCTGTATCCCGATGGCCGTGTCTCGCCGCGCCAGGCGCACCAGCTCGGCGCGTTCGGCGCAAATGTCCAGGCTCTGCGTGTCGCCGGCTCCTTCGACGATTGCCAGCGCCTGGTCAAACAGGCCCTCGCGGATGCGGAATTGCGCACGCGAGTACCGATGTCGTCCGCCAACAGCATCAGTCTCGGCCGCCTGCTGCCGCAAATGGCCTACTTCGCGCACGCCGCGCTGGCGCACCGGCAGGCACAGGGCACGCTGCTGAACTTAGTCGTGCCGACCGGCAATCTCGGCAATGCTTTTGCTTGCATGTTCGCGCGCGCCTGTGGCCTGCCGATCGGCCGTATCGCGCTGGCAACGAACGCGAATCTCGCCCTGCACGATTTCTTTGCCGGCGCGGCGTATGCGCCGCGCGCGAGCGTCGCCACGCTCGCCAATGCCATGGATGTGGGCGCGCCGAGCAATTTCGAACGCCTGCGTTGGCTGCATCCCGACGACGAAAAGTTGCGCCGCGAATTCTGCGTCGATGCGATCGGTGACGAAGCGATCGCGGCGACGATCCGCGACCGCCACGCGCACCACGCCGAAGTGTTCTGTCCGCACACCGCCACCGCGATCCGCACGCTCGAAGCGTTGCGCCAGGAAGGCGCGAACGGCGACTGGGCCGTGGCCGCGACCGCGCATCCAGCCAAGTTCGACGGCATCGTCGAACCACTGATTGGGCGACCCGTCGCCGTACCACCGGCGCTGGCGGAACTGCTGGCGCGCCCCAGCCATGCCGAATCGCTCGGCGCGGACTCTGCAACGCTGCGCGCATTCCTTGAATCGGCCACACTCGACACGGTATGATGCGCGCCCCGTGGGACTGGATTATCCCCGCGGCTTGGCGGACTCTCGCAATGTTGGGGCGGTAGCTCAGCTGGGAGAGCGTCGCGTTCGCAATGCGAAGGTCGGGAGTTCGATCCTCCTCCGCTCCACCACCTTTGCTTGAGTTCGACCAAGCGCGTCTTTGGCGCAGGATGCGCCAACGCACTCCAGTGCAGTACGCATTGTTTCCCCGAACGCCAATGGATCGCTCCGCCGCAACACGACGCGCGGCGTCGCATGCCATTCGGCACACGCGCGAATCGCGGCGGCAACCTCGTCGATCATTGCGATGTCCGGCTCGACATCGGCCTCGAGGCGGATCGACTTGATTTCGAACGTGCCATCGCCGCGATGCGCCTTGGCGTCGAGCCGGCCGATCAATCGGCCGCGCCGCAGAATCGGCAGCACAAAGTAGCCATGCCGCCGCTTGTGTGCCGGCAAATAGCATTCGATCCGGTAGTCGAAGCCGAACAGCGCGCTCGCGCGTTCGCGATCCCAGACCACCGGATCGAACGGCGACAGCAAGGCCGTGTGCGTGGCGCGCAGGGCCGATCGTTGCGCACGGCGCAGCAGCCGCAGGTTGTCGCGATGCACGTATCCCGGCGCGTCCCAGCCGCGCACATCGACGCGTGTCAATTCGCCAGCGTCGACGAATGGCTGCAAGTCGCCGTCCTTGTGCTTTCGGCCGGTACGGAAGTAATCGGCAATCCAGCGTGCCTGCGCGATGCCGAGCGCGCGCATTGCGCCGAGCACGAATTCACGGCGCAATTCCGTCTCGCTCAGGCGCGGCGCATCCGTGCTCAACGCCGTCTTCGCGAGCACGCGCTCGGTCACGTCGTAGACCCGCTGGAAGCACTCGCGCCGCGCGATCATCAAATCGCCCTGCGCGAATGCGGTTTCCAGCCAGCGTTTTTCCAGTGAGCGGTTCCACCAACCGCCGCCCTTGCCCGCGCGCTCGAAGTCCGCGGATTTGACCGCGCCATGCGCACGGATGTGCTTTACCAGTCCGGCAATCTCGCTGCGATGTTCGCGCTGCGCGCTAGCGGCATGCTTGTGCGCCCAGTGCCCGGCACGGATCGGCGACGGATGCCTGTGCAACGCGAAATCGGTCATCGGCGCAAAGCAGGCTTCATGCGCCCAGCATTCGAAAATCTTGCCGCGCTCGAGCAGGTCGTCGAGCCAGCTCGGCTCGTAGGCTCCGAGCCGGGAAAACAGGACAAGGTAGGGACTGCGCGCAACGACGTTGATCGTGTCGATCTGCAGCAGGCGCATGCGCGTCATCGCGGCCAGCGCGCGCGCGCGCGTGGCACGGGCGCGCGGCGGCGTGAGCAGGCCCTGAACGGCCAGGTGCAGGTTGCGCGCCTGTTGCGCCGATATCCGAACTTCGCCGCCACTTTCGGGTCTGCTCATGCGTACGCTTCGATGCTATCGACGAAGTGTATCGTGCCTGTCAAACAGGCGATCGACCCAGGAGACTGCCATGAACCGCATGCCCGCATTGCTAGCCGCGTCCGCCCTGCTCGCCTGCGCCGGCGCCTACGCGCAGGACCAAACCGTGCAATTCACCCAGGCCGACGGCACCCGCGTCACCCTGACCTCCGGCCAGCCGGCGCCGGACCACTACGGTCCTCCACCCGCCTTCGCCACGTTGGACGCCAACCACAACGGCAGCGTCGACCGCGACGAAGCGCAGGCCTACCCGCCCCTGTTGAACGACTTCGACTATATCGCGCACCGCGCCAGCAGCATCAGCAAGGCACAATACGAACGCTGGGTGAAATCGCAGAATTGATGGCCCCGCGGGGCTTCACATTTTTTCGATTCTGGCGCAACATGACCGCATCCACGGGGAGGGTGCGGTCATGTCCAGCGACACCGCCGCGACAAGCGGCAGTCTGTTCCGCGACGTCAAGAACGCTTTCGGCGAATTGTTCGGCGGCAAGCTCGATCCGCACCAGGAACTGCTGATCCAGGTTTCGTTCGGACTGCTCGGCGCAATGGCGCGCGCCGACGGCGTGGTCTCGGCGGAAGAAGCCGCATTCACGAATACCTGGATGGACGAACTCAAGCTCACCGCGCGGGCGCGCCAGGTCGCCACCGAAGCGTTCGCCACAGGCTGCCGCCGCGATTACGATTTCAAGGCGGACGTGCGCCGCCTGCTCGCGGAATTCAAACCGGGTTCGAGCGAAGTGGACAAGCTCTACACCGGCCTGCTGCGCCTCGCGATCGCCGACGCGCGCATCCGCCCCGGCGAAACGCGCTTCCTGCAGCAGATCACCATCGCACTCGGTTTCCCCGAATCCGAACTGCACAAGCGCCTGCCTGGAATCACGGCAACCGCGTAACCCATTCATTCGAACTGCCGAAGAACCGTAACGAGCGAAGACAGGTTGCACGCCGCCGGATCGCAGGAACCGGAGTTTACTTGCGGTAAATGAGGATTCCGAGTACCGCCGGCGTGCAAGATGTCGAGCGTAGTAGGTTCTTAGTGGCTCAGATTGTCCGTGCGGCCAATAAAGGCCGCCGCCACGTCGTGCAGTTTCTTCAGCGACTCCTCGTGCGCGTAGACCATGTGCCCGGAGGGAAAGAACGCATACTCGATGTTCGCCTGCAACTTCTGCGGAATCGGCAGGTGGCGCATCTCGAATTCGGCCGCGAAATACGGCGTGGCCAGGTCGTAGTACCCGCCAGCCAGGAGCACGTGCAGTTGCGGGTTGTACTTCATCGCCACGGCGAGATCCGACATCACGTTCGTCGATGACGGGAAGAATCCCGGCGGCAGGCCCGGCGGACGATGTTTCCAATCCCACGGATACACGTCGCCGAATTCGTGGAAGGTCATGCCGTCGCCGAACTTGAGCGTGCGCCGCGCATAGTCGTTGAACATCGACACGTAGGCCGAACTGATCGCCGCGGACTGCGGATCGTAGGCCGACTGCTGCTCCAGCGGGTCCATGGCCGGGCCGGAGAAACGCGAGTCGAGGCGGCCGGTGGTCGTATCCGACGAATCCTGCAGCGTCTTCTCGAACTCGCCGCCGAACACGCGCAAGTCCGCCTTGTCGATGTAGGACTCCGGCAGGCCGGTGTAGTCGTGCAATTTCGCGATGATCGCCTTGCGCTTTTCCGGATCGAGCGTGGAGCCGGCCGCCAGGGCGACCGTGTAGTCGGTCATGGCGAACTGTTCGACTTCATGCAGGAAGGGTTCGAGCTGGGCCGGTTGGTTCGGCAGCTTGTGGTGGTACCACGCCGTCGCGGCGTACGTCGGCAGCGCCAGCGCATAGGGCTGGTCGACGCCCGGATCGTATTGTGGCGCATCGATGTCGTTGGCGAACGAAAGGATCTGCGACAGCAGCATGACGCCGTTGAGGTCCACGCTTTGTTCGGTTTCCAGCACGTTCGCGAGCACCGCCGAACGCGTGGTGCCGTAGCTTTCTCCGAACAGGTACTTGGGCGAATTCCAGCGTCCGTACTCGGTCAGGAACTTGGTGATGAACTGGGCGAAGGCATGGGCATCCTGGTCCACGCCGTAGAATTCCTTGCCACGCTCCTTCAGCGCCGCCGCGCGCTTGGCCTTGTCTTTCTCGTTTACCAGCAGGCGCGAAAAACCGGTGCCGGGCGCGTCGATGAAGACCAGGTCCGAGGCATCGAGCAGGCTGTAGTTGTTGTCGATCAACTGGTACGGCGCCGCCGGCGTGTGCTGGTCGTCCAGCGTGACCACGCGCCTGGGGCCGAACGCGCCCATGTGCAGCCACACCGTGGACGATCCCGGCCCGCCGTTGTAGAGAAAGGTCAGCGGGCGCCTGGCGCTGTCCACGCCGCTCTTGAAATACGCGACGTAGAAGATGCTCGCTGTGGGATCGTCCTTGTCCTCGTCCTTGCCGGTGAGCAGGATGGTGCCGGCGATGGCCTTGTAATCGAGTTTCTTGCCTTCGACGCCCACGCTGCCGGCGGTTTCGACTTTCTGCGCCTTGACCGCGGGCGCGGCGGACTTGTCTTCGTGCTTGTCAGCTGCGGGCTTGTCGGCGGCGAGAAGCGGCGCGCATGATTGCGCAACCGAGGGCGATCAAGGCAATCAGGCGAATGCGGCGCATGGACTTCCCCTCGTGCAAAGCGCGAAGGATATGCCCGTTGTCACTTTCGGCCAATGCCCCGGAAGTCACGGCGCGGTTAAACTCTCAAGGATGAAACCCGAAATCACTCTCGTCGGCGCCGGCCTCGTCGGCGCGCTCACCGCCACTTTGCTTGCGCAACGCGGATTCGCCGTCACCGTGTTCGAGCGCCGGCCGGATCCGCGCATCCACGGTTTCCTGGGCGGGCGTTCGATCAACCTCGCCCTGGCCGAGCGCGGCTGGCACGGCCTGCGCGTGGCCGGGTTGCGCGAGCGCATCGGCAAGCTCGCGGTGATGATGCGCGGGCGCATGGTGCACCATGCTGGATGGCCACACCGAACTCTGCGCTATGGCCGCGACGATTCGCAAGTGATCTGGTCGGTCAGCCGCGGCGCGCTCAACATGGCCCTGCTCGACGCCGCCGAAGCGGCAGGGGCGCGCATCCATTTCGACCAGCGGCTCGACGGCGTCGATTGGAAATCCTCGACGCTGCAGTTCGCCGACGAAGCCGGAACGACGCGCACGCAGGCCGCGCCCGTCGTCATCGGCGCCGATGGCGCCGGCTCCGCCCTGCGCGCCGCAATGGCGGCGAATTCCACCCTCGGCGAACGTTTCGAACCGCTCGAACACGGCTACAAGGAACTGGAGATCCCCGCGCGCAATGGCGGCGGGTTCGCCATTGAGCCGAACGCCTTGCACATCTGGCCGCGCGGCAACTACATGTGCATCGCTCTGCCGAATGCGGAAGGCAGTTTCACCGTCACCCTGTTCATGCCGAATCATTCTTCGTTGGATCAGGGAAATCCCGGCTTCGACAGCGTGCGCAGCGGCACCGACGCGCACGCACTGTTCGCGCGCGACTTCGCCGACGCGCTGCCGCTGATTCCCGATCTGGAAAAGGATTTCGCGGCGAACCCCACCGGCATCCTCGGCACGCTGTACCTGGACCGCTGGCATCTCGACGGCCGCGCCCTGCTGATCGGCGACGCCGCGCACGCCATCGTGCCGTTCCACGGCCAGGGCATGAACTGCGGATTCGAGGATGCGGTGGAACTTGCCGATCTGCTGCAAGCTGCCGGCAACGATTTCGCCGCCGCCTTCGCGGAATTCCAGCACCGGCGCAAGCCCAATGCCGACGCCATCGCCGCGATGGCGCTGGAAAACTACGTCGAGATGCGCGACAGCGTGGCCGACGCGCGCTTCCTGCTCATGCGCGCGCTCGAGCGCCAGCTCGCCGCGCGCCAACCCGGGCGCTTCGTGCCGCGCTACTGGATGGTCACGTTCTCGCGCTTGCCCTATTCCGTCGCGTTCGAGCGCGGCGAAATCCAGGCCGGCATCCTGCGCGAACTGACCCAGGGCAAATCGGAACTCGCGCAAGTCGATCTCGCGCTCGCCGACCGCCTGATCGACGAGCGCTTGCGCGTGCCGGCGACTCACGGGCACGTAGGCGAGCCGGTCAGGCGCACGATCGGCTGGTTGATGTTCCAGCTTCCCGACAGCGGCGGCAGCAGGTTCAGGCTTGCCGAATAGCTGCCTTGCGACGCGCTGGAAAAATTCACGTTCAGGGTTCCGATCGGACGCGGCGTCGTTTGCACCGCCGCGCATAGCGGACAGAATCCGCCGATCTGGTTCAGGCTCAATTGCGTCTGCGCCTGGAACGGCGACGACGATCCCGCCGCCCAGCGCGGCTGCCCGAGCGCGTCGTAGAAATAGAACGCATCGAACTGGAAACTCGCTCCCGCCGCGCTGTCCGGGATCGCCAGCACGTCCATGCCGTAGCCGGATTGCGCCGGCGCATACCATTGGCCGGTGAAATCGGCCTGCGCGCCGTTGAACGGCACGCACTGATCCGCGCCGAGCAGCATGAAACGTTCGCTGCCGGACTGTCCGAACAGGTGCCACGAGAACATGTGGCCGTTGGCGTCGACCGGGGTCAACGTCACGTCGCCGACGATGGCGACCTGGCCGACGGTCGAGCCGTTCCAGCTGATGCGCCCGAGCGGTGCGGTCCATGCGCCGGAACCCGGCGCCGGCGCCGCGGCCTGCGCCTGGTACCACACCGGCGTGCCGTCTTCGAGGTAGGTGTACCAGAACATCGCCTGCTGGCCGCCGGCCCGGTTCATGAACGTGCCGTGGCCCGAACGCTGCGGGTTGTAATACGCGCCGACGACGACCGGCGCCACGGACTGGATCAGGTTCGTCGTCAGCTTGAGAGTGACATCGGCGCCGCTCGCATCCGCGTTCGTGGCGACGAGGTACCAGCGTCCGGCATTGACCGGCACGGTGACGGATTTGCTCGTCGTCGCGCCACCCAGCGACCACTGCGCGTCGCTCGACGTCGCGGCGGGAGCCGCGGCAATCTGCGGCGAGGACGACGATGCCGGGAAGTCGGCGCGCGTCAGGCGGAAATTCACCGCGCCGCGATTCGACGAACCACTCGCGTAACCCGTATCGACGAGCAGCGTCGCCTGGCCCGGCACGTCGATGAACTGGTGGGCGAGCGTCTCGCCCGCGGCCAGCGAAAAGGTGCGCGTCGCGTTCGGTTCGAGCGCATCGGCAACATCGTCGTTGCCCGCGCTGCGCGTCAACGCAAACGGCACGAAACCGGCCTGCCCCAGCGATGCGAAGCTGCCGCCATTCAGCGGATCGATCAGCACGGCGCCGTAGTAGCGCGTGCCGGGCATGACGGCGGCATAACCGCCCGGCGAGCCCCAGGACAGGCGCAACGGAAAGGCGGCTTGCGCATTGGCGTGACCGGGACCGACCACGCCGAAACCGCCGCGCACGCCACCCGGCACGACGTAGCTCATCGCCGGAATGCCGCTGTTGAGCGTCACCGAGTAGGTGCCCGCCGGATTGTTCTGCGGGATGTCGACCAGCGCCCAGACATTCACCGGACCGGCGTTGCGCAGGTCGATCACGCAACGCGCGGCCGACCCGGACATGCTCGACCTTGGCGCATTGCTGCTCGGCGTAGCTCGGCTGGCCGTCGCCGTTGTAGTCGATGCCGGCGTACAGATCGGCCTCCACTGCGTTCGACGCGGCGACCTCGACGATGAACGCGCTGCCGGTCTGGCCCGCGTCCACGCCGCCCGTCGACGGATTCGCAAACAGCACGAACTGCTTGCCGGTGCCCGGGAACGTGGAATAGATGTCGTTGGATTTGCTGTCCACGCCAAGGCTCATGCTGGTCGCCGTGGCGGGAACCAGGTTCGTCGGCGTGAACGTCGCCTGCGGCAGCGCGGCGAGGCCGTTGATCTGGATCGACTGGTTGCCGCCCGGTCCGCTGGTGGCGATGTCCTGGAACGCCGGCGCGTTGCCCGGCGTCGCGAACACCGCCAGGGTCAGTGCCGTGTCGGTGGCGGCTTGTCCGCCGCCGGTCTTGTGCAGGACGATGCGCGCGTTCGACCAGGTTCCGGTCAGGTGCGGATCGCTCACGTCCACGGCGATATTCAACTTCTGCGACGCGCCTGCCGCGAGCGAGAACTGCGTCGGCGTCGCGGTGATCTTCGCGTTCGCCGTCGCGCCCTGTACCGAAACCGTCCAGGTGCCGCCGCCGGACATGTCGGCTACGGTACGCACGAAACTGCATTGGCCGGACAGGATTCGCTTTCGATGCCCGGGCGATTGAGTGCGGCCGGATTGCCGCCGCGCGACGGATCCTGGGCGCGAAAATCCGCGGCGCTCAACGGCAAGTACAAGCCCGCCCGCACCGCGGCGTCGACTTGCACGCGCCCTGTGCCCGCATCCAGCGGCGTCGCCGGCGTCACGCCGTCCTGCAAGCGCACGCTTCCCGCCAGCGCGGTGCCCAACAGTGCGGACTCGATCTGCGCCGGGCCCCAGGTCGGATGCGCGGCGACGAGCAATGCGGCCGCACCGGCCACGTTCGGCGACGCCATCGACGTGCCGGTCATGAACGCCAGTCCGTTCGACTGGTAATCCGACGACAGGATGTTCGTGCCGGGCGCGGTGATGTCGGGTTTCAGAATCCCGCCTGCGGAAATCTTGCCGTATCCGCCATAGGGCCCGCGCGAACTGCTGGAATTGAGGATGTCTCCCAGGCTTGCCTGCAACAGTGCGCTGACGCCGCTGATCGTGCCCTGATGGCTGCCGGACGACGCGACCCAGGCCTTGAGCGCCGCGCCTTCGCTGTAACCCAGGTGCACCGCCGGCAGGTAATGATCGTCGCTGACGATGGATTCGCCGTCGCTTTGCGCGTTGGCGAGGATGTAGCCGCCGGCGCCGCCGAGTTTGACGTTGTAGCCTTTTTCCACGCGTGCGTAGATGCCGCGGTCGCAGATCACGATCTGGCCGTTGAACGTGCCCGGCGGAAACGGATTGCTCTTGCCGGTCGGCGGATAATCGGTGGGACCGGTGCCGCACAGGGCATTGCCGTAGTTGCCGGCGTAGACGATTTCCTTCGGCCCGTAACCCACGGTGTAGCCGGCGCCGGTCAGCGCGGGCGGCGCATTCGCGGCGCCGGAAAATCCGCCGATGGTATTGGCGAACTGGCGGTTGTGCGTCGCGTTGGCCACGCCGATCACCCACGGCACGTTGCCGGGTTCGCCGAGCGAATTCGGACCCGGTCCTTCGTTGCCCGCCGCGGCGACGACGACGATGCCTGCCGCGCGCGCGTTGAGCATCGCCGCCGCGTCGGTATTGCCTTGCGCGAGCAATTGCCAGGCGTCCTGCGCATCGCCGCCGATGGAATAATTGATCACGTCGACGTTGTCGGCGATGGCCTGGTCCAACGCGCCGACGAGATCCGATTCCGGGCAAGTGCCGCCGGAAGTTCCGGACTTGCAGGCCTTGTACATGATGATGTTGGCATGCGGCGCGACGCCCGACACGAAGCGGCTCAGCGACACCGTCGTACCCTTGAGCGCATTGTCCATGCCGTCGCCGGCGGCGATGCCGGCGACATGCGTGCCATGGCCGACGCTGTCGATGCCCTTCGTGCCCTCGTCGGTGAAATCGTAGATGCCGATCAGCTTGTTGTTGCAGGCCGCCTGCGCGCTCGCGCACAGACCGTAGAAATGCCCGCGCGGATTCTGAATCGCGTAGCCGTCCGGACCGGTCGCGGCGAACGAGGGATGCGTGGGACTGATGCCGGTGTCGATGATGCCGATGACGACGCCCTCGCCCTTGGTCGCGGCGACGCCGCCGACCTGGCCGTTCCACAATTTGTCGGCACCGATCCATTCCGGGCCGGCATCGGTCAACGGATGCGATATGCGTTCGCGGCGCACGCCGAGCACGCCCGGCAACGTCGCCAGGTGCGCGGCCTCCGCGTCGGTCAGTGACAACGCCATGCCGTTGCCGGCATAGCGGTACACCGCGCGCGGGGTCAGCGTGCGGCCGAGTTCCGCGCTGCCCGCGTCGAGCACGCGCGTGCGCCCCGCGTCGAGCTGTTGCAGGTAATCCTGCGCCAGCGACGAGCGCAGTTCCCGGCGCATCGCCGGCTTTTCCCCGCCTTCCGCGGCCGCCAGGTTCTGCTCTGCGACCCGCGCTTGCACCTGCTCGACCAGCGATTGGCCCTGCAGTCGCACCAGCCAAGTGTGGCGGTCATCGGCAGCCGGCGCCGCGGCGACGACCAGCGGGAACAACGCAGCGAGCAGGACGAAACGAACGCGCATGAAAGGCTCCACGAAGGCTTCGCGCTAGTTTACTCCGCGCCTTGCGGTTACGATGCGCGGCCTATGTCGTCCATCGAGACCGAATCCGCACCCTTGCTGCAGGCGCAGTCGCTGCGCTTCGCGCGCAACGACGAAGCGATCTTCGGTCCGCTGGATTTTTCCCTGCATGCGGGCGAGACGGTGCTGATCGAAGGCGACAACGGCTCGGGCAAGACGACCTTGCTCAAGGTGCTGTCCGGCCTGCTCGAGGCGACATCCGGAAGCGTGCTGTTGCACGGAGCGCCGCTGACGCTCGCCAAACTTTCGCATCAGGTTGCCCTGCTCGGCCATCTGCTGGGACTCAAGCTCGAGTTGTCTGCGCTGGAAAACCTGCGTTTCGCGACCGGTTTTGGCGGCATCCGCCCCGGCATCACGCCGCACCTGGCGCTCGCCAGCGTCGGCCTCGAAGGATTCGAAGACGCGCCGCTGCGCACCTTGTCCGCCGGCCAGCGCAAGCGCGTCGCGCTCGCGCGCCTGCTGCTCGTGCCCGCGGCGCTGTGGCTGCTCGACGAACCGTATGCGAACCTAGACCGCGGCGGCATCGACCTCGTTAACCGCCTGCTCGAACATCACGCGCGCCGCGGCGGCGCGGCCCTGATCACCTCGCACGGCGCGTATGCGTTCACCTCGGGCACGCCGCGTCGCCTCGCGCTGAAGTCGGCCGCATGAAGCCGGGATCGACATCCGCCGCCTGCTTCGCGCTGCTGCGCCGCGACCTGCTGCTGGTCTGGCGCCGTCGCGGCGACGCCCTGAATCCTTTATTGTTCGCGATCATCGTGGTCGCGCTGTTTCCGTTTGCGCTCGGCCCGGAATCCGCGGTGCTCAGCCGCATCGCCGCCGGCACCATCTTCGTCGCCGTGCTGCTCGCCATGCTGTTGTCGCTGGATGCGTTGTTCCGCAGCGACCTGGAAGACGGCTCGCTGGAACAGCTCGTGCTGTCGCCGCATCCGCTGGCACTGCTGCTCGGTTGCAAGATCCTCGTGCACTGGCTGACGACGGCTTTGCCGCTCATCGTCATCGCGCCCTTGCTCGCGCAACTGCTCTTGCTGCCCGCAACGGTTTTGCCCGTGTTGCTCACTGCGCTTGCGCTGGCCACGCCGCTGCTGAGCCTGATCGGCGCGGTGTGCGTCGCGCTCACCGTCGGCATGCGCCGCTCTGGTATGCTGTTGACCTTGCTCGTGCTGCCGCTGATCGTGCCCGCACTGATCTTCGGCGCCGGCGCCTGCAACGCCGCCCAAAATGGATTTGCCTATTCCGCGCCGCTGCTGTGGCTGGCCGCTTGGCTGGTGCTGGCGGTTATCCTTGCCCCGCTTGCTGCTGCTGCCGCATTGAAAATTTCGTTGACATGAATCAATGCGCCACCGCGGCGCGAATCGTAATTTGCAATCGATCGTATGTCCGGCGCAATCCGCATGAACCCGCTACTACTCTGGTTTCACAAACTCGGCTCGCCGCCGTATTTCTACCGCTTCGCGGGGAAATGGCTGCCGTGGTTGTACGTGCTCGCGCTGATCACCGCCGCCGCCGGTTTTTACGGGGCGCTGTTCACGGCCCCGGCGGACTACCAGCAGGGCGACTCCTTCCGCATAATGTACGTGCACGTGCCCTGCGCGTGGATGGGCCTGTTCGCCTACCTGTTCATGGCCGCGAATGGATTTGTCGGCCTGGTGTGGCGCATCAAACTGTCGGAAACCCTCGCCATGGCCAGCGCGCCCGTCGGCGCCGCGTTCACGTTCATCACCCTGGTTACCGGCTCACTGTGGGGCAAGCCGACCTGGGGAACGTGGTGGACCTGGGACGCGCGCCTGACTTCCGAACTCGTGCTGCTGTTCCTGTACTTCGGCGTGATCGGGCTGTACCACGCGATCGAGGATCGCCGCCAGGCGGCGCGTGCCGCGGCATTCCTCGCCTTGGTGGGCATCGTCAACCTGCCGATCGTGCATTACTCGGTGATCTGGTGGAACACCCTGCACCAGGCACAAACGGTAAGCCTCGTCGGTCCGTCGAAGATCGCGCCGAGCATGCTCTGGCCGCTGCTCACGCTCGCGTTCGCCACGCACGTATACTTTTTCGCCAGCCTGCTCGCGCGCGCGCGCGTGGCCTTGCTCGAACTCGAATCCGGCAAGGATTGGGTGCGCGCGCTGCTGCCCGCCACGGAGACCACCGATGACTGATTTCTTCGCCATGCACGGCTATGCCGCCTACGTCTGGCCGGCCTATGCGGTATTCGCGGTCGTGCTGCTCGCTGACGCGCTCGCGCCCGTGTTCGCGCGCCGTCGCGTGATGCGCGATCTTGCACGACGCGTTCGCCGCGCCGCCTCGAGGAAAACGCCGTGACGCCCACCCGCAAGCGCCGCCTGATCGCGGTGAGCCTGATCTTGATTGCCGTTGCCGTCGCCGCCGCGCTGACCACGCTCGCGCTCAGCCGCAACATGAGCTATTTGTTCTCGCCGAGCGAAGTGCTCGCCGGCAATGCGCCGGAAGGCGCGAGCTTCCGCCTCGGCGGCGTGGTGCTGGAACATTCGATCAAGCGCGCGCCAGGATCGCTGACGGTGGACTTCGTCGTCACCGACCGCTTCCACGAAATGCCGGTGCAATACACCGGCGTGCTGCCGGACCTGTTTCGCGAAGGCCAGAGCATCATCGCCACCGGGCAGATGCAGGGCGACCGTTTCGCCGCGCGCGAAGTGCTGGCCAAGCACGACGAAACCTACATGCCCAAGGAAGTCGCAGACGCCATCGCGAAGGCAAAGGCGGCCGAAGCGGCGCAGCACGCCGGGAATTCGCATTGATTCAGATCAAGCCTGGCGCACGCGCTCGCCGAACCAGAGGTCTATAATCGTTCGCAGTTCAATCAAAAGGAGATCGATCATGTCGCACGAATCCGATTCCACCAATACCAGCCGCCGCCGCTTCTTCGCCGTCGCCGGCAGCGCGATCGGCGCCGCTGCCGTCATCAGCGTGCTGCCGCGCCAGGCGCGTGCCGCCGACTTGCCGCATCTGGAAGCTTCCGATGCGACCGCGCAGGCGCTGCATTACAACGACGACGCGACCAAGGTCGACAAAGCCGCCGCACCGACGTGGAAAGCCGGCGAGGCCTGCAACAATTGCAACTTCTTCCAAGGCGGCGCGAACGACCAGTGGGGTCCGTGCCAGTTGTTCCCCGGCAAGGCCGTGCACCGAGCCGGCTGGTGCGCCGGCTACGCGAAGAAAGCCTGACGCTTCGCGCGTCGCAATCTTCCCCAATCTCGCGTAATCTACCGGCTTGCTCCGCAAGCCGGTAGCGCGTTGGTCTATTCCGCATGCTTCCCGAACTCGGCCAATTCGCCCTCATCCTCGCCCTGCTGCTCGCGGCCGTGCAATGCACGCTGCCGCTCTACGGCGCATGGCGCGGCAACGCAACGCTCGTCTCCATCGCGCGTCCGGCGGTCGCCGGACAGGCCGTGTTCGTCGTGCTCGCGTTCGGAATCCTGACCTGGGCCTTCCTTACCCAGGATTTTTCCGTCGCCTACGTTGCGCAGAATTCCAACCTCTCGCTACCCTGGTACTACCGCTTCCCCGCAGTGTGGGGCGCGCACGAGGGTTCGCTGCTGCTGTGGATCCTGATCCTCAATGCCTGGACCGTCGCCGTCGCCGCATTCAGCCGCCACCTGCCCGAAGCGACCATGGCGCGCGTGCTCGGCGTTCTCGGCTTCATCAGTTGTGGATTCCTGCTGTTCACCCTCCTCACCTCCAATCCGTTCCTGCGCCATCTTCCCGCGCTGCCCGACGGCAATGACCTGAATCCGATCCTGCAGGACCCGGGCCTGATCGTGCATCCGCCGATGCTGTACACCGGCTACGTGGGATTCTCGGTCGCATTCGCGTTCGCGATTGCCGCACTGCTCGGCGGTGAACTGGACGTAGCGTGGGTACGCTGGGCGCGCCCGTGGACCAACGTCGCCTGGGCCTTCCTCACTCTCGGCATCACGCTCGGTTCGTGGTGGGCGTATTACGTGCTCGGCTGGGGCGGCTGGTGGTTCTGGGATCCGGTCGAGAATGCCTCGTTCATGCCCTGGCTGGTCGGCACCGCGTTGATCCACTCGCAGGCGGTGACGGAAAAGCGCGGCTCGTTCCGCGCCTGGACGCTGCTGCTGTCGATCTTCGCGTTCTCGCTGTCGCTGCTCGGCACCTTCCTCGTGCGCTCGGGCGTGCTCACCAGCGTGCACGCATTCGCTTCCGATCCGCGCCGCGGCATTTTCATTCTCGTCATTCCTCGGCATCGTCGTCGGCGGCTCGCTGCTGATTTACGCATTGCGCGCACCGAAGGTCGCCGGCGGCAAGGCATTCCGCCTGCTCTCGCGCGAAACCCTGCTGCTCGTCAACAACCTGATGTTCGTGTGTGCGGCGGCAATGGTATTGCTCGGCACGCTGTATCCAATCATCGGCGACATGCTCGGCGTCGGCCGCATCTCGGTCGGTCCGCCCTACTTCGGCTTCGTGTTCCCGCTGCTGATGCTGCCGGTCGTCTTGCTGATTCCGTTCGGGCCGTTCTTCCGCTGGGCGATGGCGGATTGGGGCGTGGCCTGGCGCAGCTTGCGCCCGGCATTGATCCTGGCCCTCGCCGCAACGATCGCGGCGGCTCTGGTCTTCCCGCACGCGCCGCTGCGCGCGCTGGCGGGCGTTGCGGCGACATTCTGGGTCGGCGCGGGCATCGTTGCGTACGCGCTCCGGCGTTGGCGCGAGGCGCCCGCGGGTCGCCGCTACACGCCGGAAATGCTCGGCATGATCCTCGCCCACTTCGGCCTCGCCGTATTCCTGGCCGGCGTGCTGATCACCGGCGCGACCAGCGTCGAACGTGACCTGGGCTTCGCACCGAACCAGACACAGCAAGTCGGCGGTCTGGATTTCCGCTTCACGGGCGTTGACGCGCGTGAAAGGTCCGAACTATGTCGCCGATCAGGGCACGCTTGAAGTGCGCGATGGTAATCGTCTCGTCACCACGCTGCATCCGCAAAAACGTCAATACAGCGGCCAACAGATGCAATCCATCGCCGCGATCCGTGGCGGCGTGTTCCGCGACATCTACGTAGCACTCGGCGATCCGCTCGGCGACAACGCCTGGGGCGTGCGCATCTACGTCAAGCCCTTCGTGCGCTGGATCTGGGCCGGCGGGCTGTTCATGCTGTTTGGCGGACTCACCGCCGCGGCCGACCGCCGCTTCCGCGCGAAAGGCGCCGAGACCGACGCCGTCGCGCCGGCCACCGTGCCCGTGCAGGTTTCGGCATGAGCCTGGGCCGCCTGCTACCGTTCATCGGCTTCGCCCTTATCGTCGCCCTGCTCGTCTTCGGCCTGCGCTGGAATCGCACACACGACATGAACTGGGTGCCGAGCCCGCTGATCGACAAACCGGCGCCGGAATTTACTCTTCCACTTTTATACGATTCCACAAAGAGCGTCAGCCGCAAGGACCTGCTCGGCAACCCCTGGCTGCTCAACGTGTTCGGCAGCTGGTGCGTGACCTGCCAGGACGAGCATCCCGTGCTGATGTCCTATGCCAAGAAATTCGGCGTGCGACTCATCGGCCTGAACTGGAAGGACGATCCGGACGCGGCCAAGCGCTGGCTCGCGCAATTCGGCAATCCCTACGACACCATCCTCGTCGACACCGACGGCAAGACCGGCATCGATTTCGGCGTGTACGGCGCGCCGGAAACCTTCCTCGTCGATGGGCAGGGTATCGTCCGCTACAAGCACATCGGCAACCTGACGCCGGAAAGCATCGATCGCGAGCTCAAGCCTGCCATCGCGCGCCTGCGCACGGAGCGGCCATGAAACGCATCGTGCTGGTCATCGTCGTCCTGCTCGCCGGCCTGAACACCGCATTCGCCATCGATCCGCTGCCGTTCAAGGACCGCGCCGAGGAAGTGCGCTTCCAGAACCTGACGCGCCAACTGCGTTGCCTCGTTTGCCAGAACCAGGACCTCGCCGATTCCGATGCGGATCTTGCCAAGGACTTGCGCCGCCAGGTCTTCCAGATGATGCAGGAGGGCAAGACGGACGATCAGATCAAGCAATACCTGGTGTCGCGCTACAACGACTTCGTGCTCTACGATCCGCCGCTGCACGCCGGCACCTGGTTGCTGTGGTTCGGCCCGTTCGCGTTTCTCGCGCTCGGCGCGTTCGTGGTGCTGCGCATCCTGCGCCAGCGCGCACGCGTGCCGCTGCCACCCGCCGATTCCGGAGAAGACTGGTAATGAGCGCATTCATCCTGATCGCCGCGCTGATGCTGGCCACGGCGCTGGCCTTCGTGTTGATGCCGCTGTTGCGCGGACGCCAAACCACCCGTTCGGCCGGCGATGCACGCCGCCTGCTCGCGCTGCTCGACGAATCGCACAAGAGCGGAATCTTGAGCGACGCCGAATACGCCGCCAAGCGCACAGAACTCGGCGAGCGTTTACTCGGGTCGCTGGATGCACCCGCGCCGCCGAGGCGCGGCTACCCCGTCGCGATTGCGATCGCGTTGTTGCTGCCGCTCGCCGCCATCGTGCTGTATCGCCTCGTCGGCACGCCCGCCGCGCTCGTGCCCGGTGCGCAGACGGCGGAAAAAGCCCCTGCCGATCATGGCGCCGACATGGAACAGGCCATCGCCAAACTCGCGGACAAGCTCAAACAGAATCCCGACGATGCCGAAGGCTGGACCCTGCTCGGCCGCGCCTACGAGGCGACGCAGCGCTTCGAGCAGGCGCGCGACGCGCTCAAGCACGCCTATGACCTCGCCAAGGGCGATCCGGATGTCACCGTCGCCTATGCCGAGGCACTGGCGCTGTCGAGTCCGACCCGGCGCATCGAAGGCGAACCGCGCCAGATTCTCGATGCGGCATTGAAATCCGCGCCGGACAACCAGCGCGGCCTGTGGCTGCTCGGCATCAGCGAATACCAGGGCAAGCAATACGACGCGGCGATCGCCGCGTGGAAGCATCTGACCGCAGTCCTGCCCAAGGATTCGGACATCGGCCCATCCGTACAACAGCAGATCGCACGTGCCGAAGCCGAACGCGACGGCAAGCCGCTGCCTGCGGAGGAACCAACGGAACCGAATGCCGCTACGACCTCAGCGACTTCGGCTCCCGCGCCAGCATCCGCTCCCGAAAGCGGCGCGCAACTGCACGTGGAAGTCTCACTGGATCCGAAACTGGCGGGCAAGCTCGCGCCCGGCGACGTGCTGTTTGTCTACGCCAAGGCCGCCAGCGGCCCGCCGATGCCACTCGCAATCCAGCGCATGGACGCGAGCAAACTGCCGGTAACGGTCACGCTCACCGACGGCATGGGCATGCTGCCGAGCATGAAGTTGTCGCAATTCCCGCAGGTCGTCATCGGCGCGCGCGTGTCCAGATCCGGCAACGCGATGCCGCAGAGCGGCGACATGCAGGTGCTGTCCCAACCGATTGCGGTGACGACCATGACGCCGATCAAGCTGACGATCGACAGCGTCGTCCCGTAAAATCGCGGGATGCCCGACGCCCGCCAATATTTCGAGCTCCCCTCTCCCTTTGCGATGAAACGCGGCGGCGCCCTGACCGGCGCGCGCCTCGCCTATGAAACCTGGGGCAGCCTCAACGCCAGCCGCGACAACGCGATCTTCATCCTGACCGGCCTTTCCCCCGGCGCGCACGCGGCCTCGAACGCCGCCGACCCCACGCCCGGCTGGTGGGAAGACATGCTCGGCCCGGGCAAGTACATCGATACGAATCGCTGGTTCGTGGTCTGCGCGAATTCGCTGGGCAGCTGCAGGGGTTCGACCGGCCCGGCCTCGATCGATCCGGCGACCGGAAACGCATACAAATTGACATTCCCGGAACTCGCGCTCGAAGACATCGCCAACGCCTCGCAGGCGCTGGTCCGGCACCTGGGCGTCGAACGCCTCGCCTGCCTGATCGGCAATTCCATGGGCGGCATGAGCGCGCTCGGCTGGCTGGTCAACCATCCCGGCAGCGCGCGCGCACACATCAGCATATCCACCGCACCGCAGGCACAGCCCTTCGCCATCGCGATCCGCTCGCTGCAGCGCGAAGCGATCCGGCTCGATCACAATTGGAACGACGGCAACTACGACGACGCGCACTATCCCGAGGCCGGCATGTCGATCGCGCGCAAGCTCGGCGTGATCACCTATCGTTCGGCGATGGAATGGGTCGGTCGCTTCGCGCGCATCCGCCTCGACGCCGAGGCGCGACCCGACGACGACCCCTTCGGCGTCGAATTCCAGGTCGAATCGTACCTGGCCGGACACGCGCGCCGCTTCGTGCGCAGCTTCGATCCGAACTGCTATCTGTACCTGTCGCGCGCCAGCGACTGGTTCGATGTTGCCGAATATGGAAATGGAAGCGTCGCGGCGGCATTGGAACGCATCGACGTCGAACGCGCGCTCGTGATCGGTGTGTCCACCGACATCCTGTTCCCGCTGTCGCAACAGGAAGAAATCGCGGACGGGCTGCGTGCCGCCGGCGCGCAGGTCGACTTCGTGGCACTGGATTCGCCGCAGGGACATGACGCGTTCTTGGTCGATATTCCGCGTTTTGGCGCCGCCATCGCGCGCTTTCTCGCGACCTTGTAGAATCGCGCCATGCTCGCTCTCGAATTTCCCGGCTGCCGCGATCTGGTCGACGCCCTCGACCGCGCCGTCTGTCACGACTGCGACACCGAAATCACCGGCGACCTGCGCAACGCGCTGTGCCGGCTGATCCGCGATCCTGCGGTGAAGCTTCCGGACTGCGTGTTCGAACGCGCCGCTGATCATTACGCGCGGCGCGAGTTGTATCGCAGCGATGATCGCGGCTACAGCGTCATCGCCATGACCTGGGGGCCCGGCCAGGGCACGCCGATCCACGATCACAGCGGCATGTGGTGCGTGGAAGGCGTCTGGCACGGCGAACTGGAAATCACGCCCTACGAACTCGTCCAGCACGACGCCGAACGCTATCGCTTCGAATCGCGCGGCACCATGAACGTCGGCCCCGGTTCAGCCGGCAGCCTGATCCCGCCGCACGAATACCACACCATCCGCAATCCCAGCGACGACTACATTGCCGTGACCTTGCACGTCTACCGCGGGCCGATGACGCAATGCTCGGTGTTCCGCCCGCTGCAGGGCGACTGGTACAGCCGCGATCAGCGCCAGCTGTCGCTCGACGCCACGCACTGAGGGGTTGGCCGCGGTCAAGCGCTTCGCGTATACTGCGCGCCCTGCCACGGCGCCATTCGCGTGCCGCATTCACATCAGCCGGTGTGGCGGAATTTTGGGCGTCGCCAAGCTGCATCAACGAAGACTATCAGATCTTCTTCGTCATGTCATCTGTTTGCATGGGATATTAGTAACTTTGCCAAATATCATGCGACTGGCAAAGAAGCTTGCAACGAAGACGTCAACTTCGAACTTATCGTGATTTGCCTTGTTGTGTTGTCTTACGACGTCGAAGGGCTACAGCCCGTAGGATTGTGCGAGCTTCTCGGCCGTGTCGATGCCGCCTTCGGCGATGCAAGCAACCGATAAAGCGACTTCCGTGCGGAATTGCTGCGGGTTTAATTGATCGAGGGTCCCGTGCGCAAGCCGCATGTACCCTTCGACGTGGCGGGGATCGCTGGCGGGGGAGAGTTCTTTGATCTTGGTTTGGTAAAGGCTCATGGCATCACTCCGTCATGGGCAGATTTCAAGAGGGATGATTACGACGTAGCAGTGTTCGACGCCGTGCATAGCCTGCACACGGGCTAAGTCGATCACCCAATCGCCGACGGTTTCGAGAGCGGAGTCATTCAGCATGGTGGTTACAAGGTCGATCGCCTCGGATTGTGCGCCGCGCTCCGTGGCGAAGGCCTTGGTCATGCGGCCTGGAATGTTCCAATGCTCGGCCTGGACGAGGTAAATCATTGTCATCTCAGCGCTCCTTATTTGGCGTTGGGGGAGGCATTATTGTGTGAGGGCAAGGATGAGGGGCCGGGTTACGAGCATCCGGTCGAATATCCGCACTCACAGCGGGCACATTTTCCGGTGCGAACGATCGCGAAATTGCCACACTCGGGGCACTCGTCCCCGGTGTAGCCTTTCTGCTTTGCCTCGGCCCGTTTCTCTGCAATCGTCCTATGATCGGAAGGTTTTGTCCATTGCAGATGGTCGCGGCCGTTCCCTATCTTAGCCTCAGCGTCGCGCTCGATCGCGATTGCTTGGGCGGATGTCGCACCGGCAAATACCGTGAGCGCATCGACTTTGGCGCGCACGAAGCCACGGGACACGAGTTTCTCGGCGGCGGCGGGCGTTTGGCGGAGTGCAAACGCTCGTGTGGCGTCGCCCATGACATCAAGCCCGGTAACGGTTGGATCGACGTGGGCGAGATCGTTGCGGCCGAGATAAGAGACCGCGAGCTCTCGGAAGATATAGTCAAGGATCGAGGTCGCGTTCTTGATGGCGTCATTGCCTTGCACGGGGCCCGCGGGTTCAAAGCGGGTGAAGGTGAAGGCGTCGACATATTCCTCGAGCGGCACGCCATATTGGAGGCCGACAGAGATCGCGATCGCGAAATTGTTCATGAGCGAGCGGAAGGCGGCGCCCTCCTTGTGCATGTCGATGAAGATCTCCCCGAGGCGGCCGTCGCCATATTCGCCGGTGCGGAGATAGACCTTGCGGCCGCCGACGCGGGCTTTTTGGGTGTAGCCTTTGCGCCTGTCCGGCAGGCGCTCGCGAGCTTGGGCGCGTTCGACGATCCGTTCAACGATCTTCTCACTGACGATTGCGGCGCGGTCAGGGACATTGGCTCCAATCAGGGTGTCTAGGGCATCGTCTGCCTGGCCGTCACTGTCCTCGATCAGCTGGCTGGCCAACGGCTGCGACAGTTTCGAGCCGTCCCGGTAGAGCGCGTTCGCCTTTAGACCGAGGCGCCAGGAGAGCATATAAGCCTCTTTGCAATCCTCGATTGTCGCGTCATTTGGCATATTGATTGTTTTGGAGATCGCTCCCGAGATGAAGGGCTGCGCGGCGGCCATCATCTTGATATGACTTTCGACGGACAGGAAGCGGGTGCCGCTTCGGCCGCACGCGCTGGCGCAGTCGAACACCGCGTAGTGCTCTTGTTTCAGATGCGGTGCGCCCTCGACGGTCATGGCGCCGCAGACGTGACTGTTGGCGGCGTCAATCTCAGCACGGGAAAAGCCAAGCGCGGTCAAAAGATCAAATTTCGGGTCCTCAAGGTCTTCAGCCGGAATCTTGAGGGTTTGGGTCAGAAACTCAGCGCCAAGCGTCCATTTGTTGAAAACGAATTTGATGTCGAAGGCGTCCTGCAGCCTGTCCTCGATTTCGTCGATCTTCGTCTTGGTGAATCCTTTGTCGCGGAGGCTTTCGTGATTGATGTGGGGAGCGCCCTGCAAGCTGGCATGGCCGACGGCGTAGGTGATAATGTCGTCGATCTGGGGCTGCGTGTATCCGAGTGCGCGCAATCCTGCCGGAACCGCCCGATTGATGATTTTGAAATAGCCGCCGCCGGCGAGCCTCTTGAATTTGACGAGCGCGAAATCCGGTTCGATCCCCGTCGTGTCGCAGTCCATGAGGAGGCCAATCGTGCCGGTGGGGGCGATGGCGCTTACCTGCGCGTTGCGATAGCCATGCCAGTCGCCCATGGCGAGAGCCCGTTCCCAGGCGGCTTTGATCCTTGCTGGAATTGTCGAGGTGCCAAATGCCTTGATATCCAGCGGGACGGGTAGCGTCGATAGGTTGTGATAACCGGAGTCCTCGCCACAGGCGGCGCGCGCGTGGTTCGCCAAGACGCCGCGCATCGCTTTGGCATTGGCCGGATGGCCTTCAAAGGAACCAAGGTCGCGCGCCATTTGCGCCGAAGTAAAATACGCCTCGGCGGTCATCATCGCCGAGATCGCCGCGCAGAGCGCACGGCCTTGGTCGCTGTCATAAGCGATACCGGAAGACATTAAGAGCCCGCCAAGGTTGGCATAGCCGAGGCCGAGCGTGCGATAGTCGTAAGAGCGCCGCGCAATTTCTTTCGACGGAAACTGTGCCATCGTGACCGAGATGTCGAGCACGAGCGTCCACAGCCGCACCGCATGGCTGAACGCCTCGAAATCAAAGGGGTCAGAATTCGTCGATTCGAATTTGAGGAGGTTGAGGGAGGCGAGATTGCACGCCGTGTCGTCGAGGAACATATATTCCGAGCACGGGTTCGACGCGACGATCGGACCCGCGGCCGGGCAGGTGTGCCAGTCGTTGATCGTTGTGTGAAACTGCAATCCGGGGTCGGCGCAGGCCCAGGCGGCGCGGCCGATCTTGTGCCACAAATCTCGCGCCTTCATCACCTTGACGGGGGATCCGTCAAGCCGCGCGGTCAAAGCCCAATCGCCATCGGTTTCAACGGCCCGCAGAAACTCGTCTGTGACGCGAATTGTATTGTTCGAGTTTTGCCCGGAGACAGTGAGATAGGCGTCCGAATCCCAGTCGGTCGTAAATTCTGCAAAATCGATTTCGGTCTGACCCTGGCGGGCGAGCTGGATCACCCTTGTGATGACGGCGTCTGGAACGTACACGCGCCGCGCGAGGCTGATTTGTTTTTTCAGCGCCGGGTTCGCCGCCGGGTCGAAACAATCGCTCAACCGGTCCGTCGCTATTGACGCAGGCGTCCATTATCGCCTTCAGCGCTTTTTTGATGATCTTGGAGCCTGTGACGAGCGCGGCGACTTTCTGTTCCTCCTTCACCTTCCAGTCGATAAAGTCTTCAACGTCGGGGTGATCGGCCTCGAGGATCACCATTTTGGCCGCGCGCCGCGTGGTTCCGCCAGATTTGATCGCGCTTGCCGCCCGATCCCCAATTTTCAAGAAGGACAGAAGCCCGGAAGATTTACCGCCGTTGGAGAGTTTTTCGTTTTCGCCACGGAGTTTGGAGAAATTCGATCCAGTGCCGGAGCCATATTTGAAGAGCCGTGCCTCGCGCATCCAGAGGTCCATGATGCCGCCGTCATTGAGGAGATCATCAGAGACCGACTGGATAAAGCAGGCATGCGGTTGCGGGCGCTCATAAGAGGATGTGGATTCGACAACCGTATTGGTTTCAGGTTCGACGTAGTAATGGCCCTTGCTGGGGCAGTCGATGCCATAGGCCCAGTGAAGGCCGGTGTTGAACCATTGCGGAGAGTTCGGCGCCGCGATTTGCCGCGCCAGCATGAAGCGGAGCTCATCGAAAAACGCCTGAGCGTCATCGACTCCGTCGAAATAATGGTGCTTCCAACCCCAATAGGTCCAGGCGCCGACGAGACGGTCAAAGACCTGAACGGCCGAGTGTTCCGATCCGTATCGCGCCGCGGCCGGCAGAGCCGCGAGTGCGGCGGTGTCGGCCTCGGAGCGCCAAAGAAACGAAGGGACGCCGTCTTCTTCGACACGTCTCACACGGGCCGGAACACCGGCTCTTCGGAAATATTTTTGGGCGAGGATATCTGTCGCGACCTGGCTCCAATCCAAAGGAACCTCAACTTCATCGAGGGAAAAGACCATCGAGCCGTCCGGGTTGCGGATTTCGCTTTTTGATAGGCGAAATTCGATCTCCGCGTAGGGAGATTGATTGGGGGTGGTGTAATGGCGGGAGATTTTCATTGGTGGCGTCCTTGAAAATGTGATGTGTCACTCGTTATTTGCGGTGCGATTGTTTGAGGGCTTCGCGGTGCTCGCTGCAGGCCCAGCGTCCGGTGGAGGCCGGCGCGAAGCTTCACGCCGAATCCGAAGTGAGCAGGCGCTCCGCAGATCGTGCAGGCGTATTGCCCGTCGGTCCTGATCGCCGGTGGGCCGTGTTGTGTTGAGGTGCTTTTGGAGTCGCTGGATGCCTTCGTGCGAGGCTCGCCAAAGAGATCATTCATCGCATCGCGCTCTGTTCGGTCTTCTCTTCGTCCTTGACGTCTCCTCCCTCGCCGCCTCGCGGCTGACGGGGCAAGGGCGTGCGCGGTCGCCTTGGCGACGGACCCTTGCGGCGGCGGATGCGCATGCGGCAGCTCTTTTCATGTTTCGTTTGTCTTCCCCTGGGGTGCAGGGTGGGTGCGCCGTGCGTCTGTCAGCCTTTCCTAGAAGCGGCGGTAGGGCGTGGGGTGGTGCTCTGTGATCCATGCGCGGCGCGTCGGCGCCGCGTTGACGGTGTTGGTCACGCAGCCAGCCGAGCACGCGGTGCGTCTCGGGGATGTCATCGAGGAAGGGTGAGGGAAGGGCCGGGCCCCGCCGGAAGCCGCAATGGGAGATGGTGATCCGGCGCATGCCGCGGGTCAGGGCGACATAGGCGAGCCGTCTCTCCTCGTCGCGATCGCTATAGTCGGAGGGAAAGGCGCCCGCCTCCCAGGCCGGCAGGAAGACATGCGGGAATTCGAGGCCCTTCGCCTTATGGAGCGTCATCAGCCGGACCCGCGCGGTCTCGTCCTCGTCGGGACGGCTGGTAGCCAAGGCCGCATGGTCGAGAAGGTCGCGGGCGGTGTGAAAGGAGCCGGCGAGCTCGAGGAGTTCGCCAAGGTTCTCGAGCCGGTCTTCCGTCGTCTCGGCCTTGCTCTCGCGCAACATGGCGCGATAGCCCGTCGCGTCGAGAAGAAGCGAGAGTTGATCGGCGAGGGTGTGAGAAGTGTCGGCGCCAATCCGCCTGATTGCATCCGCGAATTCCAATCCGGCGGCGCGGCTCTTGGGGGGAAGGTCCGCGGTGTCGAGAGCGCTGAGAAGTGAGACATTGCGGAAGGAGGCCTCGGCCTCGAGGATCTCCATGGCTTTGGCGCCGTAGCCGCGGCGTGGCTCGTTGATGACGCGGCGGAAGGCCTCGTCCGATTGGCGATCGTCAGGGGTTGCGGCAAGGCGCAGGAAGGCGAGCGCGTCCTTGATTTCGGCGCGCTGGTAGAAGCCGACGTCGCCGACGATGACATAGGGAATGCGCGCGCGCATTAAGCGCTTCCTCGTAGCCGCGCGACATAAAGTTATTGCGATAGAGGATTGCGATTTCGTCCCAGCCGACGCCCTCGGCACGGCGGCGCTGGATCTCCAGGGCGAGTGCGGAGGCTTCGGCTTGCGCGTCGCGGAAACCGAGGATTTCGATCCGGTCGCCTTGAGCCTTTTGGGTGAAAAGGGTCTTGCCAAGCCGCTTTTTGTCTTTGGCGATAACGGCATTGGCGGCGGCAAGAATATGTCCGGTGGAGCGGAAATTCTCCTCGAGACGGATTTGGAGGGCATCCGGAAAGTCGCGGGCGAAGCGGCGGATGTAAGCGATGTCGCTCCCGCGCCAGCTATAGATCGCCTGGTCATCGTCGCCGACGACGAAGAGACGTTTATGGTCGGCGGCAAGCGCTTTGAGCCAGCTATATTGGGCGAAGTTGACGTCCTGATATTCGTCGGCCAGGAGGCAATCGAACCGCGAGGCCCAGAGATCCCGATAGTTTTCATCGCGCTGCAGGGCGAGGGTTGGCCAGAGCAACAGATCGCCAAAATCAGCCGCGTTTCCCTCACGCAGACGATATTGATAATCGGCATAGACCCGCGCGCTGGCGCGAAGACCATGAACGTCGAGCGGTTCGCCGGTGCGTTCGGCGGCGGCGATCTTGGATTCGATCCAAGCGGTAGCGCCTTGCGGGGTGACGAGATTATCTTTGAATTTCGAGATCCGGTTGGCCATGATCTTGAGCGGATCGCGGCCGGTCTCGGTTTCGTCCCCGCCGCCGGCGAGATTGAGCGCTTTCATGGTTCGCTTGAGAAGGCGGCGGCTGTCGTCGGCATCGAGGATATCGAAGCCGTGGCGCAGGCCCGCGATTTCCGGCTGGTCGCGAAGCTGGCGGGCGGCGAGGCCATGGTAGGTGCCGAGCCAGGATGGCGCCTCGATGCCGCCGAGGGACGCGCGGATGCGGGTCGCCATCTCCTTCGCGGCCTTGTTGGTGAAAGTGACGGCGAGGATCCGGGAGGGCGAAAAGCGATCGGCCGCAATGCGTTGAACGACCGCGGCCGTCAAGGTGGACGTCTTGCCGGTGCCGGCACCGGCGAGAACCAGGATCGGGCCGGCCTGTGCGGCGGCTTCGGCTTGGGCCTTGGTTAGAGTGGCGGCCAAAGCCTCGAGCGATGCGGCCGGGTCAGGGTGCGGATTGAGGGTAGGCGGGATGTTCTCCCAGGCGAGTGGATCATCAAGCGAATCGGCGAGGGGGTCAGAGAATCTGGGCATGGCAGCACGCTCCATTGACGCGGATGAGTTCTCCGCCCGGGTTGTCGTCGGTGGTGAAGACCGTGAATTCGGCATCGAGGTCGAAGGAGCCGTCCTCGTCGCGCTGGCCGTCAACGATCACGCCTTCGAGAGATTGAGAGCCGTCGTCGGCTTCGACGTAGACGAGCGTGTCGGTGAGGCTGTTGCCGGTAGGCGGGCAGCAATAGTGCCGCCTCATCTTTTCGGGCAGACGGGAGAAGGCTTGTGCTAACTGGTTGGCCTCGCCATCGCGTGCGGCTCTTTCTAAAAGTTCGGTAAGCCGCTGCAGGAACAGTGTTTCAGCGAGCTTCGGCGGCCAGGGCTCCCATGGCTGCATGCCGGATGGGAGGGTGAGAGGGTCCGCGTCGAGAGGAGCGAGCGTGATGCCGAGGCTGTCACGCATGTCCGCGAGGCTCCAGCCGACGACATGGAAGGCCTCGCTCGCCGCCGCCAACCGATCGGCGTGCTTGTGCCGGGCGTAGGTTGTCTCCGGTCCAGGCTGGCAATTGGTAGCGTTGATCGACGGCGGCTTGCAGGCGGCGGTCCAGTTGCTCGAATGCGGGGCCGAGATGTGGCTTGAGTGGCGCTATACAATCCCAGCCGCCGACCAGCGGCTCCGTGGCGTCATGAAGAATCTCGCGCAAAGCCTCGCGCGCGGTGAGCGGCCCTTCGGCTTCGCGCAGGGCGAGCACGGCGAGGCTGTGCTGGGCGACGCTGAGAGGAAGATCCCATTTGGAGTAGCCGCCCCAGCGATAGGTTCGGGAGATCCCAATCGCAAGATCCTTGTCGGTCCATGCGTCGGGTTGAGGATCGAGAAGATCGAGCCGGCGGCCCGACTTCAGAAGGATCCAGGCGCGGGGCTTATGGCTGGTCTGAGGAAAAGCGCCGTAATGGTCGCGGGGGATTCCCATTTGTTCCTTGAGACGGTTGAGCGGCTCGAATTGGGTGGAAATCGGGAAGGTTCATGACGTCGTCCTTTGCCGGGCTTGGTGTTTGAGGACTTCATTCCAGTCGCCCTGTTCGATTGGAGGCGCGAGGCGCTCGAAAGGGACGCCGGCGCACGCAGCGAGCTCTTGGTGGCGCAGGGCGTAGCGCTCGCCGGCGGGATTGGCGTCCGCGGCGCTGCAAAAAATCGCGCCGGGAGTGCCGGCCATTTCGGCGAGGATGCGCGCGATCGCCTCGATCGTTGCCGGCCCCATTCCACCGCCGGTCGCCGCATAGAGTGTGCCGGCCCGTATTCCCTCGATCGCGGCGAGGCTCAGCGCGTCGATCGGCGCCTCCGCCAGGACGAAACGCGCCGGGGTCCCGGTTGCGAGGGAGAGCCTAAAAAGGATCTTGGCGCCGTCCTTGAGCGCGCCCCTGTAGTCGGGGCCGCGGATCTCGACATGGGTCACACGTCGAGAGGCATCGCGGTGTGCAAACCAGGCGCTGCCATAAGGACCCTCGCGTAAAATATCCGCGGCCCGGCCCGCTTGCAGGACACTGGCTGGGAGATGACGCACCTCCGAAAGATATTTCCAGACCGGCGATCCGCGCTTGAGACGGCGCCTTTTGGCCCATTTCTCGGCGATCGGAATGTCGGGCGAGACCTTCTCATGCCGCGCGCGAATAGCTTCCGGGAAGCTCGGGCCGATGCCGGCAAATTCGCGCAAAACCTTACGGGCCTGCCCGAAATTGAGACAGGGAGAGAGGTGCTGGACGAGGTCAAAGACGTCGCCTTTCGCATCGCTCCGCGGGTCCCACCATCCTCTGCCCTGGTGGCTGACGATCAGGATCTCGCCTTTTTCCCGCCGATATTTAAGGCAGTGAGGCGTGCTTTGCCTTCGATCAAACCGCCATGGCGGCGGCAGGCGTTCCAGCAGGGCAGCGCAATTCACCGTCGCGCGCAACTGCTCTATTTCTGGGTCATGCGAAGTCATCATTTTGGCTCCCGCTCTGGATTCGCGGGCCGGGAGAAGAGCTTCGTGTCGCCCTCTCCATTCCCCTGCCCTGAGCCTTCAACCGGCCGCGAGGCGGGCGCGCTGCAAGGGCGCGCTAGCGGGGCCGCCGAGACCAGCGGAGCGGCTCGCCGGCCCAACCCCTTGTCGGCGCGTCTGGCGCTAGCGGCAGCCATTTGATGTCTCCTGTTACCCACACCTCACTTTTTTGGGTCCTTCGCGCGCGAATGAGAAATTTGTTGCCGGCTGCAAAATATTTTGTGGTTCCGCCACAACTCTTGCGAATTACTCCAGGCGCGCTGAAACGTGGTGGTGGCGGAACTCAAGACGGTCGCGCCGGTGACCCTATTGGGCGCCTGGAGTTGACATTTGCGGGGGTTGCCCTCCTTGGGCATTGGTTTCCCAGGCACCTCTAGGACCGCATGCGAGCAATGCCGGTCAGGTTCTTTGGTCTTGTCGCGCATCGCGAAGGAGCGCATCAGACACGCGATGGCGGTAAACACGAACCCAAGGACGGAAGTCTTCGCCGGCCTCGTTGAGCGGGTAACATTTCATAACGAAGACAACGGCTTCTGCGTGCTGCGCGTAAAGGCGCGCGGCAAGCGTGATCCGATTACTGTCGTCGGTCATGCCGCGGTGATCTCCGCCGGCGAGTTTATCCAGGCGAGCGGCGAATGGGCCAACGATCGCACGCATGGCGTGCAGTTTCGCGCGCGGTTTCTAAAAGCGACCCCGCCCACCACGACAGAAGGAATCGAAAAATATCTCGGCTCCGGGATGATCCGTGGCATTGGTCCTGCTTATGCCCGCAAACTCGTCCAGGCCTTCGGTGCCCAAGTGTTCGACGTCATCGAAGCCGAGCCGCATCGGCTGCGGGAAGTTGCCGGCATTGGACCGAAGCGCGCCGATGGGATTGCTGCGGGTTGGGCGGAACAGCGGGCGATCCGCGAGATCATGATCTTCCTGCATGCCCATGGGGTCGGCACATCGCGCGCGGTGCGGATTTACAAGACGTATGGCGCCGATGCGATCCAGGTGATTTCGGAAGATCCCTATAGACTCGCCCGCGACATAAGGGGGATCGGCTTTAAGACGGCCGATGCCCTCGCAATGAAACTCGGCATCGAAAAGACGGCCATGATCCGGGCGCGGGCCGGGATCTCCTTTGCCCTGACCGAAGCTCTTGACGAAGGCCATTGCGGCTTGCCGCGCGATGAACTGCTGCCGCTCGCGGTGAAGCTCTTGGAAATCCCGGACACGATTGTCCTCGACGCCTTGCGGCTTGAGCTCGATGCGGGACAGGTGATCGCCGATCAGGTCGAAGGGCGCGATTGCGTCTTCCTCGGCGGCCTCTATCACGCCGAGCGCTCCATCGCCGACCGGCTGCGTATTCTTTCGCGGGGAGCAATGCCGTGGAAATCCATCGATGCCGAAAAGGCCATCCCGTGGGTGGAAGCGCGCACTGGCCTGGCGCTTGCCGACAGCCAGAAGACAGCGATCCACGCCGCGCTGCGCTCGAAAGTGATGGTGATCACCGGCG
>CAWAMA010000012.1:0-127500 GCA_963783025.1 uncultured Pseudomonadota bacterium
CCAGCCGGGCGGCTCGATGCGCGATGCCGAGTCCATCGCCGCGGCGGACGAGCACGGCATGGCGATGGTGTTTACGGGCGTCGGACATTTCAGACATTAAGCCATGAAAGTCCTGGTCATCGGCTCCGGCGGGCGCGAACACGCGCTGGCCTGGAAGATTCGGCAGTCCCCGCGCGTGAGCGAAGTGATTGTCGCGCCCGGCAATGCCGGCACCGCGATCGAATCCGGCGTGCGCAACGCCGCCGTCGCCGATGCACGACATCGATGGATTGCTGCAAGCTGGCAAAAGTGGAAAATGTCGCATTGACGGTGGTCGGCCCCGAAGTGCCGCTGGTCGCTGGCATCGTCGACCGCTTCCGCGGCGCGGGTCTGCGTTGCTTCGGTCCGCGCAGGCTGGCCGCGCAGCTGGAAGGTTCGAAGACCTTCGCCAAGGAATTTCTCGTCCGCCACAACATTCCGACTGCGCGCTACAGGGCGTTCGACCAGCTCAAGCCGGCGCTCGCCTACGTGCGTGCGCAGGGCGCGCCGATCGTGATCAAGGCGGACGGCCTCGCCGCGGGCAAGGGCGTGGTGGTGGCGCTGACCCTGGCCGATGCCGAACAGGCGCTGCACGACATGCTCGGCGCGCATGTGCTCGGCGAAGCTTCCGCACGCGTGGTGATCGAGGAATTCCTCGACGGCGAGGAAGCCAGCTACATCGTGCTGTGCGACGGCCGCCGCGCGCTGCCGCTGGCGACCAGCCAGGATCACAAGCGCCGCGACGACCGCGATCTAGGCCCGAACACCGGCGGCATGGGCGCGTATTCGCCGGCACCGGTGGTCACGCCCAACGTCGAGCGTCGCATCCTGCGCGAGATCATCGAGCCGACTCTGGCCGGCATGGCCGCCGAAGGCGCGCCGTTCATCGGCTTCCTGTATGCAGGCCTCATGATCGACACGCAAGGTGCGCCGCGCGTGATCGAATTCAACGTGCGCCTGGGCGATCCGGAAACCCAGCCGATCCTGCTGCGCCTGAAGTCCGACCTGGTGGACATGATCGAGGCCGCCATCGATGGACGACTCGACAAATCGAGCGTGTCCTGGGACGAGCGTGTCGCGCTCGGCGTGGTGCTCGCCGCGCACGGCTATCCCGGCAAGGTGCGCCTGGGCGATGCGATCGAAGGCCTGGATGCGGACTTCGGCGCCGACGTGAAGGTCTTCCACGCCGGCACAAAGCTCGATAACGGGAAGAACGTCACCGCCGGCGGCCGCGTGCTGACCGTATGCGCACTCGGCGAGGATTTCGCCGACGCACAAGCGCGCGCCTACGAGGCGGTGCGCAAGATCAAGGCCGACGGTCTGTTTTGCCGCCGCGATATCGGCTGGCGCGCGATCAGCCGCTGACGCGGCGGCGCAGGCCGAGCCAGGCCAATCCGAAAAGTCCCAGCGCCAACAGGCCCAGCGAACGCAACGCCAGCGCCGGCGTCGGCACCAGAGGCGGTGGTGGCGGCAGGTTCAGATCGCCGACAGCGAACGCGCCGGGCGCGAAACTGAAGATGCGCACTTCGTCGATCTCGCCGTCGAACAATTCGCCACCGGATACCAGCGGATTACCGCCGATACCCACGCCACCGGCAGGCGGATTTGGGCCCGTCGTCGTGGTGTAGCTGGCCACGCCATTCACATAGAACGTGGTCGTCCCGTTGTCGCGCACCAAAGCCAGTTCGGTCCAGGCCGTCGAAATGGGAGCGGCTGTCGCGCCGAGATTGCCGCCGTAAAGCAGGCCGTAACTGCCGCCCAACCGGTAGATTCCCCAACCCGCCGTGCTGGTGTTGCCGTTGTAAGCGATGGCGGCATTGCCCGACGTGCTGCCGTTGGACTTCACCCATGCCTCGATGCCGAAATTGTCGGTCAGGGTCGATGCAACGCCGGACGAGTTCATGAACTCGTCGGTCGTGCCGTTGAACGCCATCGACAGGTTGCTGCCGATATTTGCCGGTACGTCCGCTGCGTAAGCCGGTGTGCCGACCTTGTTCAGATTGAAACCGCCGATGCTGTCGACGGTAGCGGCCGCACCCGCGCCACCCGCACTGGCGCCCGCATCGGCTTCGCCCAAATGCCATTGGTTGAGCACGGTGACAGTCGCCTGCGCAGGTACTGCTGCGACGCCTAGAACGAGACTTGCAATCAGTGCCGATGCATAGCGCATGGGAACGCCCCTGTCAGTTGGTCAAGACTCGGCGCGGATGATGGGGCCGACTACCGGCAACCGTCAACATTTCTTGCGTAAATGCACGATGTTGCGTCCATCCGCATGTTCGTAGCGGAACTCGTCCATCAAGTGGCGCACCAGTGGAATGCCATGGCCGCCGATGCGCGCGGTGTCGATGCTGTCGCCGTCCGGAGGCGCCTGCCAGGTGGTCGGATTGAAGGGTTCGGCGAAGTACTCGATGGTCGCGTCCACGGCGCCGGGCGAACGTGCCAGTTGCAGGTCGATCGTGCCGGATGCCTGTTGCGCATGCATCAGCACGTTGGTGAGCAGTTCATCGACGGATATCTGCAAGGCGCGCAGCGCGGTTTCGGGCACGCTCGGCAGCAGGGTTTTCTCCATGCGCTCGTTGAAGCGCCCGATCGCGGCGCGATCGCGCTCGACGCGCAGTTTCCAGACCACGCCCGTGCTGACCGGCGCCGCCGCAGCCTGCGGCTTGCGCCACCAGTTTCGCCAGCGTTCGCGCCATCCACCCATGCGCCAATGCTGACGAAATCGGCGCGGCTTGGCAACGTCAGGGCTTTTTCGGTGGCGGCGCGAGCGTTTCCAGCAGCGGCGGTCTGACGAAAGGGTGGTCGGCCGGCCACGGCTGCGCGGGTGCCTTCTTCGCGACGAAGTCCCGCATGGTCTTGCGGTACATGGCCGCGCGCGCGTCGTCACCCATGCGCACTGCCTCGTAGATCGCTTGCGCTTGCGATTTCTGCGCATCGTCGAACTTGCCGTTCGCCGCCTGCGCCAACGCCAGTGCCGTGGAATCGGCTGCATCCGGACGCTGCCGGTACAAGGCCTGCGCGTAATCCAACGCCATGCTGCGCTCGTCCGCGGTGGCGGCCGGGCAGGTGCTGGCCAGGCGCACGAATATCTGCATCAGGTCGCCGTCCTGCGCGCGCTTGACCAGGCGCCGATTGATTTCGTTCAAGGCAGCGCGGCATTGCCCAGCCATGGCCTGCGCGGCGGCCAGGTGCGCTTCGGCACCGGCATCGCCGTCGAGGATGCGCACGAGCTGCCGGTATTGCTCGGCCGCTTGCGCATAGTCGCCTTGCCGCATCAACGCATTGCCGAGCAGCAGGCGCGCATCGGGTTGATCGGCATTGGCACGCACGGCGCGCTGGTAGAACGGCAATGCCTTGGCGGCTGCGCCGGCGAATTCGTGGACCATGCCCTGACTCAGGTTCGCACTGGCACCGTCGGGGCTCAATTTGAGCGCTTGCGCGGCTTCGTCCTGGGCGAAGGCGCGATTGCCCATCAAGCCGTCCAGACGCGCTAGCAACGCCAGCGCCTCGACATCCTTCGGATTGGCTTTGAGCGCCTCGACCGCCTTGTCGCGCGCGGCGACGAAATCGCGCCGCGCCAGCAGTTGCCGGGCCTGCTCCAGCAGCGTGCCGTGCAAGGGTGCGGCCGTTGGCGCAGGCGCGCCGAAGATTCCCGCCACCAACGGATCGGCCAGATTCGGCGGTACCGTGCCGGCCTTGGCCTGTGCCGCCTTGGCTAGTGCCGCGTCGCCTTGTCCGGCGTAAGCCTCGGCCAGATCCTTGTACAGCGCATTGGCCTGCGGCTCGAGCTTGAGCGCCTGTTGCAGATGCTCGATCGCCGCCGTGTAATTCTTCTGGCGGATTTCCAGCCTGCCGATCATGGCAAACGGCGTCGCCTGCTTGTCGTCGGCCTGCAATGCGCCGGCAAGTACCGCATGCGCCGCATCGAGGTTGCCCATGTCGATGAGTGTGTCGGACAGGCGGTAACGGATCGGCAGGTAGACCTTGTCCAGGGCCAGCGCGGCTTCGAAATCGGCACGCGCCTCGGCGTTGCGATTTTGCGCACGCGCGGCCACGCCGCGCAGGTACAGCCAGCGTGCGTCCTTCGGCGCAAGCTGGCTAGCATCGTAGAACCCGACCCCTGCCACGTCGCTCAGGCCGGCGCGGAAATACACCGCGGCGATGGTGGCATACGCCAGTGCGAGGTCGTTGCCGACCAGACCGACGCGAGTCTTGTCGAAGTCCGCCCGCGACCTTGTGAGCTGACTGGCGATGTCCGGCGCCAGCTTGCTCATGTCCGGCACCGGCAAGGCGCGCACCAAGGCATCGTCGGCCGCCACAGCGACGGTCGTGGAAAGCGCGCACAGGGCGCAGTAGATCAGGATACTCAAACGTTTCATCGGATTCGCCGCCAATCAACGGGGCGCAAAGTGTAACGGCGCGCGGCAGCATGGGCCAGTTCGCTCGGCGCGATCGGTTTGCTACCCTTCAGAAAACGCGGGAGAGTTGCATGTCCGATCAGAACCAGTTTCGCCTGCTGCGCGAGCGGCGCTTCGCCCCGTTCTTCCTGACCCAGGCGCTGGGCGCGTTCAACGACAACGTATTCAAGAACGCGCTGGTCATCCTCGTCGCATTCCTGACTGCGCAGCTCACGGTCAAGGACGTGAATTTCTACACCAACCTCGCCGCGGGCCTGTTCATCCTGCCGTTCCTGCTGTTCTCGGCGACCAGCGGCCAGCTCTCGGACAAGTACGACAAGGCGCGCCTGGCGCAACTGGTGAAGGTGCTGGAAATCGGCATCATGTGCATTGCCTTCATTGGCTTCCACGCGCACAGCATCCCGCTGCTGCTCGCCATGTTGTTCATGATGGGCGTGCACTCGACCCTGTTCGGCCCGCTCAAGTACGGCCTGCTGCCGCAGGTGCTGGATCAGCGCGAGCTGACCGGCGGCAACGGCCTGATCGAGATGGCCACCTTCGTCGCCATCCTGCTCGGCACCATCGCCGGCACCAGCCTGATCCGCGTCGATGGCATCGGCGCATGGCTGGTCGGCGGCGCCACGATCGCCATCGCCATCATTGGCCTCGTTTGCGCGCTCGCCATGCCGCGCGCGCCGGCGCCGGACCCGAACCTCAAGATCAACTGGAACCCGTTCAGCGAAACCTGGCGCAACGTCGCCTACATCCGCACCGACCGCTCGATCTTCCTGTCGTGCCTGGGCGTGTCCTGGTTCTGGTTCTACGGCTCGATCTACTTCACCCAACTGCCGAATTACACCAAGGTCGTGCTCGGCGGCGGGCCGGGCGTGTACACGCTGATCCTGACCGTGTTCTCCATCGGCATCGGCCTGGGTTCGGTGTTGTGCGAAAAACTGTCCGGTCACAAGGTCGAGATCGGCCTCGTGCCGTTCGGCTCGATCGGCATGACCGTGTTCGGCATGGATTTGTACTTCGCCCATCCGGGCAGCGTCGGTGAGTTGAACCTGTCCATCGTGCAGATGCTCGCGCAGGCGCATGTCTGGCGCATCCTGATCGACCTCGTGTTGATGGCAATTTTCTCCGGCTTCTTCATCGTGCCGCTGTTTGCCCTGATCCAGTCGCGCAGCGATCCGGTGCGCGTGTCGCGCGTGATCGCGGCGAACAACATCCTGAACGCGCTGTTCATGGTCGTTGCCGCGATCGTCTCGGCGCTGCTGCTCAACGCGGCCAACCTGAGCATTCCAGGCCTGCTGCTCGCGACCGCGCTGATGAACGCGGCGGTCGCGGTATACATCTACACGCTGGTACCGGAGTTCCTGCTGCGCTTCATCGACTGGGTGCTGATCAATACCCTGTACCGCATCCGCACCGAAAGTCTGGAGAACATTCCCGAACACGGTCCGGTACTGCTGGTATGCAACCACATCAGTTTCATGGACCCGCTCATCATCATGGGCTGCGTGCGCCGGCCGGTGCGCTTCGTGATGTACTACAAGATCTTCGACATCCCGTTCCTGAAATGGGTGTTCAAGGCGGCAAAGGCGATTCCGATCGCCGGCGCCAAGGAAGACGCCGCGTTGATGGAACGCGCCTTCGCCGAAGTGGACAAGGAACTGGCCGCGGGCAATATCGTATGCATCTTCCCGGAAGGCGGCATCACCCGCGACGGCACGATGCAGCCGTTCCGGCCGGGCTTGGAACGCATCCTCGCCGCGCGGCCCGTGCCGGTGGTGCCGATCGCCCTGCGCGGCCTGTGGGGCAGCATCTTCAGCCGCCGCGATTCGGCGCTCGGACGCCTGCGCGTGCCGCGTCGGTTCTGGTCACGTATCGAACTCGTCGCCGGCGCGGCGGTGCCGGCACGGGATGCGAGCGCGGCGGTGCTTGAAGATAAAGTCAGGGCGTTGCGCGGAGAAGCGGCCTAGAAAAAGCCGCCGAGCACGACAAGCGCCATCAGCGTCAGCCAGATGACGAGCACGCGGCGCACCAGCACCATGGCATCGTCGAGCGCGACCAGCGGACTTTGCGCGTCGGCTTGACCGTCGGCGGCAACGTCGGCGATGACGCTGGCGCGGCCGATGGCATCGAGAAAACCGAGATCGAGGTTCGTGTAGCCATGCGCATGCGCGCGGTGGTAGTCGCGCCACGCCGTGAACACGGCGTCGAAGTTCGAAGCCAGCGCCAGCGCCAGCGCCATTAGGTGCGCGGGCGGCCAGTCGAGCAGCGCGGCGAATTTGCGCGCGAGCGTGGAATCCTCACCGGCAGGCATAGCGGCCAGAAGTTGCGCGAGGCGATACAACAGCGCCCCGCAGGGGCCGAGCAGGACGAACCAGAACAGCACGCCGAACCAGCGCGTGAGCGCCGAATCGAACGTCGCTGCAACCAGGTTTTCCGCGGCGAACGGCAACTCGGAATTGTTGCCGTCGCGGCGCAGTGCTTGCGCGGCGGCGAGGCGCGCCACACTGTCCGGCGCCTTGTCGACGGCTTCCACGTCGCGTTCCAGATCGCGTGGACCCCAGCAGTAATAGAGCACGACAACGGCGAACACGAACCCGACCAGGCCGAACCACGACGTGCGCAAACCCGCCTGCACGAGCAAGCAGGCCAGCACCGGCAAGCCAACGCCGATAGCCAGTGCGACGCCGGGAGCAGGCGGTCCGAGCCAGCGCAACCACGCGCGCCACCACGAATAATCGCGCAGCCGCGCCAGGTCCGGCAGCACGTGCGAGACGAACGCAACGAGCAGGATCGCAACGAGTTTGATCGCCATGTGCGGATTCTACCCTTTCGTCCTAGCCGATGACGCCACGACCGATGTCACAACGACATCGGCCAACTCGATCGCGGCGCTTTCGCGCAGCCAGTGCTCGATCAATCTGAACGACACCGACAACGGCGAGGAGATGCCGAGTGTGCCACTACGGATACCATCGACGAGATCATCTGCGCCGAACCAGCGCGCTTCGGCGAGCTCCGAACCCAGCGTGATCGCGGCGTCTTCGGCCTGCGCGGTGAAACCGAGCATGATCGAAGCCGGGAACGGCCACGGCTGCGAGGAATGGTAGTCGCATTCGCCGACGCGCACGCCGGCTTCCTCGAATACTTCGCGGCGCACCGCGTCTTCCAGCGTCTCGCCCGGCTCGACGAACCCGGCCAATGTGGAATAGCGTCGCTCCGGCCAATGCGGCCCGCGCCCGAGCAGGCAGCGCGTGCCATCGCTGACGATCATGATGACCGCCGGATCGGTGCGCGGAAATTGTTCGATACCGCATTGTGGATTCGTGCACCGGGCACGATGCCCGCCGGCTTCCAGGCGCAGCGGCGCGGCGCAGGCCGGGCAGAAGCGGGTGCGTTGCTGCCAGTGCGCGAGGCCGCGCGCATAGGCGAACAGACCCGCGTCGAAGGCCGGCAGGCTGGCGCCAGCACTGCGCAGGTCGGCGAACACGCCGCCGGTTTCCGCGGCAGCGCGGGCTGCCGTGTCGGTATCCAGCGCCAGTGCGAAATGTTCCGTCGCCCCCGCGCGTCCGAGAAAACTCGCCTCGCCGGACGCCAGGCGTTCACGGCCATCGCGATCGACGGCGAACAACTGCCGGCGATCGGCCGACAGCAGCGCACGGCCATCCGCGTCGAGCAGGAGGAAGCGCGCTTGCACCGAATGCGCGTGTTCGGCGAGCCAGCTCTGGTCTTCGCGAAGATCGCTGGCGCGGTCGAGTTCCAGCGCCGCAAAAGCGTTCCCACGGCTGCGCGCGCTGGACATCATGCGGCGACGCTCACACGGCGAACGACGACCCGCACCCGCACGTCGTCTTCGCGTTCGGGTTGCGGATCACGAACTGCGCGCCGTGCAAATTCTCGGTGTAATCGACTTCCGCGCCCATGAGGTATTGCAGGCTGAGCGGATCGACCACGAGCGTCACGCCGTCCTTGACCACGGCGAGGTCGTCTTCGGCACGCTGCTCGTCGAACGTGAATCCGTACTGGAACCCGGAACAGCCGCCGCCGGAAATGTACACGCGCAGGTTGAGGTTCGGATTGCTCTCTTCCGCGATCAACTCGCGCACCTTGTGCGCGGCCGCGTCGGTAAACACGAGCGGGGCTTCGAGCGACTGGTAGTCCGGCGTTTCGTTCATGCGTGCAAGATCGCGCCGCGGCGCGCGGAATTCAAGAGGAGGATGCCTTTTCCTCGGGTTTTGGGAGCTGCCTGGGCGGCTCGGCGCGATGCACCATCTTGCCGTTGATCTGCGCGCCGGCGGACATTTCCAGCAACTTGTAGTAGACGTTGCCTTCCACGCGCGCATTGCTGGCCAGTTCCAGGCGCTCGGAGGCGGTGACGTCGCCGGTGATCGCGCCGTTGACCACGATATGCGGCGCCTGCACCTCGCCGGTGACGACGGCATGCTCGGACAGGGTCAGCATCGCCTGCGCGCCATCGCCGCGAATCGCACCCTCGACCTTGCCGTCGACGTGCAGGTGTCCGGAAAACAGGATATCGCCCTTGATCGCCGTACCTGATGCAATCAACGTCGTGGTGTCGGCGGGCACATTCGCGGGTTTGCGGTTATTGCTGAACATCGGCGGGCTCCTGGTCGGCAAGCGCGTCGGTCCAGGTGAAATCCTGGTCGGCGCGGCCCATGTCGCCGCCGGCATCGGCCTCGACATGGACCCGGTTGGGGGTGAATCCGGTGGGCAGCATCACGGTCCCGCCCACTTGCTGGAAATACTTGAACGAGAACGGCAGTCCGGACGCCTCCTGGTTTGGCGCGAGGTCGGCCCATGCCAACGTCGCCAGCTTGCCGGCGCGAATGCCATCGACCGCGAGTTTCAGCCGGCCGCTGGCGACCTGGCCGGACTTGAGCGTCTGCGTCAGCGTCACCGTGAAGTTGTAGACGCCCGGCGTGGCGCCAGCGTCCATGCGCACGCCGTGCACGGCCAGACCTTCCGGCTTGCTGCGGCCATCCGTGAGCTTGCTGTAGAACGCGAGGTCCGCGCGCAGGCCGGCGATTTCCTCCTGGCGGTCGCGCAGGCTCTGTTGCAAATCGGCGTTCGCCGCGCGCGCCACCTGCTCGGCACGTTCGGCGATGGCGTCCTTCTGCAGTTGGGCGTCGTGATCCTTCTGTGCGCGTGCCGTGCTCAGGTGTTCATCGACGCCGACCAGCCAGTGCTGCAGCACCAAGGCACCGGCGAGCGAGGCCAGCCACAACAACGCAACGGCGAACGCCCAACGCCAGCGCCGCGCGGGACGCTGCGTGCGCACCACGAGGATGGGCGGTGGCAGAACCTTGGCCATGGGTAATCGTGCGGGCGCGGCGCGTGGCCGGCGGAGCCAAGCGTTATAGCCGCCGCCGCGCGCGGGCGTCAAGCGAACTGATCACGAAACCATGCCTGTGCGACAATCGCCTTGTCGCTCGCTCGCGGAATCCGCCATGCCCTATTTGTGGATCAAGGCCCTGCACGTCGTCTTCGTCGTGACCTGGTTCGCCGGCTTGTTCTACCTGCCGCGCCTGTTCGTCTACCACGCCGAATCCGCCGACGCGGCGGTGCGCGCGCAGCTGACGATCATGGAACGCCGCCTGCTCGTCATCACCCATATCGGCGCCGTGCTCGCCATCGTGTTCGGATTCTGGACCTTGATGCTGGCGCCGGCCTTCCTGCACCAGGCGTGGCTGCACGCAAAACTCGGCCTGGTCGCCTGTCTGATCTTCTACCACGGCTACCTCGTGCGCTTGAAAAACCGTTTTGCACGGGACGAGGCGCCGCATTCCCCGCGTTGGCTGCGCATTTTCAACGAAGTTCCCGCGCTGTTGCTGATTGCCATCGTCGTACTCGCAGTGGTCAAACCAGGCTGATCAACGGGCTCGATCGGACGTCGTTTTCCGCCATTCCACTCGTTTATCGGGCGCCGCCGAACCGGTATAGTGCGGACAAACGGCGGAACCCATGCACAAACAGGACGACACCCAACAGGCGGCGGAGCTGCGGCTGGCTTTCGTGCGGCACCTGCCCAAGCGCCTGGATACCCTGCGCAAGCGCGGCCTGCGCCTGTGCACGCAGGGCTGGGACATCAACGCGCTGTCGATCCTGTTTCGCGAATTGCAGACGCTCGCCGGCGCCTGCGGCCGCTACGGCCTGCTCGACGTCGGCGAACGCCTGTTCGCGATGGAGAATTTCCTCGCGCCGTTCGTGCAGAACGTCGCGATCCCGAACGTCGCGCAGACCGAAGCCTTCACGATGCAACTGGCGGGCCTGGACCTGCTGATTGCACAGCACGAAGAACGCCACATCGAACCGGCGATCACCCAGGCCGCGCAACTGACCGTGGCGCCCGCTCGCGCCGGCAGCTATCCGTTGCAAGTGACGCCGCCGCCGGAATACTGGAAGCGTTTCGGGCCTGCGCCCGCACAGCCGGCTTCGGCGACCGCAGCAAAACCCGCAATGCCGCCGTCTGCCGCGGTGCCCGCGCAAAAACCACCAGCGCCTGCGATACGAACCGCGACCGCAGCCGTCGCAGCGCCGATTGCAGCAGCGCCGATTGCGGCAGCGCCGACCACGGCCGAGCAACGCAAGGTGTTCCATTTGAGCGACGGTAATCCGCTGGCCTGCGAGATCGACCAGAAAATCGAGGCGGCCGGATACGAATTGACCTTGCTCGATCGTGTCGACGAACTCAAGGAAGTGCTCGCCGCGTTCGCACCGCACCTCATCATCGTCGATGCGCCATTCCAGGACGCGCTCGAATCCGTCGGCGACATGGTCAAGGCCGCGCGCGCGCGGCTGGGCCGGCGCCTGGCCCTGCTCGCGTTCTCCGATTCCGCCGAATTGCCGGTGCGCCTGCGCGCAATGCGTGCCGGCGCGGACAGCTTCATTCCGCTGCCGGCGCAGTCCGGCGACGTGATGAGCCGCATCGCCGAATTGCTGGATGCGGAAACATCCGATCCCTTCCGCGTGCTGATCGTCGAGGACGACCGTTCGCAGGCGATGTTCGCCGAGTCGATCCTGCGCAAGGCCGGCATGCATACGCTGGCGGCGACCGATCCGCTCGCCGCGCTCGACCAGCTCGACGAATTCAAACCCGAACTGATCCTCATGGATTTGTACATGCCCAATTGCTCGGGCATGGAACTCACCGCGATCATCCGCGAGCGCGAAGCGTTCATCAACACGCCGATCGTGTTCCTTTCGGGCGAGCACGACGAGGAAAAACACTTCGAGGCGCTGAATGCCGGTGGCGACGATTTCCTGTCCAAGCCGATTCGACCCAAGCACCTGATTTCCGCGGTCACGAACCGCGTGCGCCGCTCGCGCACACTCGGCCGCCGCGCGCAGGCGAGCAATCCGCGCGACCCGGTGACCGGCCTGTACCAGCGCGCCCACGTCCTCGACCGGCTCAATGCCATGCTCGCCACCGACGAGGCCAACGGCGGACTGATCTACATCGAACTCGACGGCGCCGGACAGATCCGAGAGCGCGTCGGCCTGACCAGTTTCGACGCCTTGTTCAGCCAGATCGGCGCCTTCCTCGCTACACACATCGGCGCGCACGATCTGGCCGCGCGCTACGGCGACACAAGCTTCGTGCTGCTGTGCCAGGGCGATGCGGACGCGCTCGCGCGCCTGGCGACGAACCTGCGTGAGCGCACCACGCGCGAGGTGTTCGAGCACGAAGGCAAGTCGCTCGCGGTATCCTTGAGTTTCGGCATCTGCGGCTTCGGCGCGGGCCTTGGTGACGCCGGCACCATGCTCAACGCCGCTGAACGCGCGCTGGTGGAAGCGCGCACGCGCACGAACAGCCACATTGGCGTCTATCGGACGGCAGCCGCGGCACCAGCGGCAAACGGCGAACCGCTGGTGGAACTGATTCGCGCGGCGCTCAAGGCCGAGGATTTCCAGTTGCTGTTCCAGCCGATGGTGGCCCTGCAAGGCGGCGAAGGACGAGCAATTCCAGGCCCTGCTGCGCCTGCGCGGCGACGGCGGCAAACTGCACACGGCGGCCGAAATCCTGCCGGTGGCGGAAGCGCGCGGGACTCGCCGCCGACATCGACCGCTGGGTGGTCTCGCGTTGTCTGCTGGTGATCGCCGAACGCGCACGCCAGCGCCGTCCGGTAACCTTGTTCGCCGGCCAGTCGATCGAGGCCGCGCGCGATCCGCAGCGTGCGGCGTGGATCGGGCAGATGCTGGAGACGCGGCGCCTGCCCGGAGAACGCCTGGTGCTCGAATTCCGCCTGTCTGAAGTCATCTCGCATGTGCGCGAAGCGACCGCGTTCGCCACCGCCCTGCGCGCGCTGAACGTGGGCGTCTCGCTGGCCGCCATCGATGCGAATCCCTCCTCGCTGCAACTGTTGCAGCACCTGCCGGCCAATTACCTGAAACTCGCTCAACGCTACAGCGGCACGGCGCTGCGCGATCCCGGCGTTGCGCGAGGAATTGCGCCAGATCGTGACGCGCGCGCACGACAGCGGCCTCCGCGTGATCGCGCCACTGATCGAGGACGCGCAAACCGCCTCGCTGCTGTGGACGACCGGAGTCGATTATCTGCAAGGCGATTTCATCCAGCAGGCCGGTCAGGACATGAGCTTCGATTTCCATGCCGCCACCGCCTGACGCGCGCGGCACCATCCTGCGGCGCCTGCGTCCGGCGGCGCCGTGGATCGTGCGCGCGAGCTTGGGCATCGTCGTCGCCCTTGCCCTGGGCGCGCCGTTCGCGCTGCCCCCGGCACAGGCGTTGTGGATCGCGCCGCTGCTGCTTGCCGCCGCGCTCGGCGGCTGGCTGGGCTGGCATGCGTACGCGCAGCCCGACGATGTCGGAAATTCCGGCGGCGCCCGCGCCAATGTCGGCACCGGCATTCGCCGCCAAACCCGCCGCTGCCATGGCGGCAGCCGATGCGGATTTGCGCGCGGAACTCGAGAAACTGCGCAGCGTGCAAGCGGAATTGATGCAGGCCAAGCAGGCCGCGGAAAGCGCGATGATGGCCAAGAGCGAATTCCTGGCCACGATGAGCCACGAGATCCGCACCCCGCTCAACGGCATCATCCCGCTGCTCGACATCCTGCTCTCGACCCAACTCGGCGCGGACCAGCGCGACTATCTGCAAACTGCGTACAAGTCGGCGCGCGAATTGCTGCGCATCGTCGACGATATCCTCGACTATTCCAAGATCGAGGCGAACAAGCTCGAACTCGAAAACGTGGGCCTCAACCTGCGCGAGTTGCTCGACGCGGTGCATCGGCTGCTGGCGAAGTCCGCCGAGGCCAAGGGCCTGACCTTCAACGTCGCGATCGAACCCGGCGTGCGCCTCGCGGTACGCGGCGATCCCACGCGCCTGCGCCAGGTGCTCACCAACCTGGTCAGCAACGCGATCAAATTCACCGCACGCGGCTCGGTGCAGATCCACGTCAGCAAGCGCGGCGAGACGCGCACTCATTACGAGGTGTTGTTTGCGGTCAAGGATACGGGCGTCGGCATCGCGCCCGGATGCCGCGTCGAAATTGTTCCAGCCGTTCTCGCAGGCCGATGCCTCGACCACGCGCATCCATGGCGGCACCGGTCTCGGCCTGGTCATCTGCAAGCGCATCGTCGATCTGATGCACGGCAAGATCGGCGTGCGTTCGGAACCCGGCAAGGGTTCGATGTTCTGGTTCAGCGTGCCACTGGCCAAGGCGCTCGGCGACGTCGCCGGCGTGCGCCGCGACCTGCACGGCGCGCGCGCGCTGGTGCTGTGCACCGATGCCGCGCTGATGCGCCGGCTGACCAGCCAGATGGCGGCCTGGGGAGTGACCTTCCAGCAGACCGCGGCCGCACCGGACGCGCTCGGCAAGCTGCGCTCGGCGTCGAACATGGGCGAATCCTGGGCTTACGACCTGCTGATCGTGGACAGTGCGGCGATTCCGGCCACCGCCGCTGCCGGCCTTTTGCGCAATGTGGTGCGCGAACCGGCACTCAACCGCGTGCACTGCGCGCTGTTGACCGGCGCGGAACCCGCGCCAGCGGAATGGGCGAACGAGGCGCGCGCCGCAACGATTTCACGCGAGGCCGGCGAAGGCGAACAACGCGCCGCCTTGCTCAAGCTGCTCGGCGCCAGCGAAGCCGCGGAGAAATTCGCTCCCGCGCGAAGAAGCCGCGCCGCTGGTGCAGATCGAGGCCGCACCCACCGTCGCGCAACCGCTGGGCGGACACGCGCTGCTGGTCGAAGACAATCCGGTCAACCGTCAGGTCGCGCAGCGCCTGCTCACTTTGCTCGGTTTGAGTTTCGCCATCGCCGAAAACGGCAAGGAAGCGCTCGATGCGACTCGAGCGCGATGCATTCGACGCTGTTTTGCTCGATTGCCAGATGCCGGTGATGGACGGCTATACGGCCGTTCGCATCCTGCGCCAGAACGAAGACCGCGAAATCTTCACGGCACATGCCGGTGATCGCGATGACCGCGAACGCGATGGCCGGCGACCGCGACAAATGCCTGCGCGCGGGCATGGACGACTACCTTTCCAAGCCGCTCAATCGCGCCCTGCTCGAGCAGACCCTGCGGCGCTGGATTCCGGCCGGCGCGACCTCGCGCGCGCCGAAGGCGACGCTCACGGCTGCCGCGACCGCGCCGCCGCGGCCATCGCCCGCGCCCGCCTTCGCCACGCCATCGCCGCCGATCCCGGCGGTTTCCGCTGCCGGTGCCGCGCTCGACGCCGATGTCGTGCACGACCTGCTCGAAGTGATGGGCGACGAGTTCACCGACCTCGTGCGCGTGTATCTGGAAGACACGCCCAAGTCGATCGCCTTGCTCGAGAAAGCCGCCGCCACCGCCGACAACCAGGGCCTGATCGCGCCGGCGCATTCGCTCAAATCCACCAGCGCGAACCTCGGCGCACTGGGTTTGTCGGAACTGGCCAAGCGTCTGGAACACGGTGCGCGCACGGGCGACCTGGGCAACGAGGCGCCGATGCTGGTCGCAGAACTGGCGCGCACGTTCACGCGCGTGCATGCGGAGTTGCAGTCGCTGCTCGCGAAGAGTGCGGCTTGAACCGAGGCAATCAGCCGGAAATGGCGTCCAGATTCACGCTGGCGCGCAACGCTTCGGCCAGCGGCGCCAGATGCCGCAGGGCACGCTCGTAGACGTCGCGCTTGAACGGCACGACATGGGCCAGCGGATACCAGAAATCCACCCAGCGCCACAGGTCGAACTCCGGCGAGTCGGTGGCGTCCAGACGCACATGCGTTTCCTGGCCGATGAAGCGCAACAGGAACCATACCTGCTTCTGTCCGATGCACATGGGCTTTTCCTTGTGGCGCAGGTATTTGCGCGGCAGGCGATAACGCAACCAGCCGGGCGTCGCGCCGAGGACTTCCACGTGTTCCGCGCGCAGGCCGGTTTCTTCTTCCAGCTCGCGGTACATGGCTTCCAATGGCGTCTCGTCGCTGTTCATGCCGCCTTGCGGGAACTGCCAGCCGTCCCGATAGGCGCGCCGCGCCCAGAACACCGATCCATCGTCGCGCACCAGGATGATGCCGACATTCGGGCGATAGCCATCCGGATCGATCACACGCAAACTCCGCAAATCATGCCCGGATTCTTCCACAGTGCCGCCTCCGCCGGCAACCGCGCCATTTACCCGCTGCCTCAGAGTCGCTAAACTACTTCGGCCCGGTGGCATCCGTGGCTAGGTAGCTCAGACGGTTAGAGCGCGGCACTCATAATGCTGAGGTCGGCGGTTCGATCCCGCCTCTAGCCACCAATAATTTGCATTTGGCTTCAACCGGTTATCGTACGAAGGGCCCGCCAAGGATGCGGGCTTTTTCGTTTTTTGTGCCCGGTTCGTGCCCAAGACGAGCAGGCGACGACAGTTGAGTGCTGCAGCGCAACCGCGAATCTGAGGTAGTGGGTCAGTTTGACTTTTTGAACGACTTGAGCGGTTTGGCATGATATTTGCTGTAGGCAATTTCGTTGCAGATACTTCCGCTTTCGTTTAGAACGCGTTCATGGGAGATGCCATGAACGATAACGGTACGCGCAGCAGTCCTATAGCAACCAACAAAACGCAACCTGTTGGTTGGGTATCGCTTATTGGCACAATTGTAGTAGGTGTGTTGATTGGAATGTCGGTAGAGGCTTACCGTACGGATGCGTCCGTCAAAGCCTTTGGATTTGACGGCATAGTTAAGCTGGCTGAGCTTGTGATACTCGCTGGCGGCCTCATTTCGCTAATACTGCTCAAGAAGGGGCTGGATGTTCAGGTTTCTGACTCCAAAGCTACGCGCGAAGATGTCGCCCGCGAATTTCATTGGAATAGAGTCGAGACCTTCTATAAGTATTTTGCTGCCCCTGATAAGCAGCTTCAGCTTCAGATGGAGTTCGATGATCTGGTAAAAGAATTTAAGCTGGATGGCTATTATGAAGACGATGGCAAGTCAATCACAGACGACTCCATCATCAGAGAATTATCGTCAAAGATGGGAAAGCATGGCGCGATCATGGTCGCTTATTTGGATCGGCTTGAGTCCCTGTCCGCTGCCGTAATTAGCGGTTTTGTCGAGCCAGATTTTGCATACTGCTTGCTAGGAGGTCGAATTGTGCGAGCAGTGGTAGTGTTTGAAAAAGTGATAAAGGAAATTCAGAAGAATAATAGGAAAAGCGTACACAGAGCTGTTGAGGTTGCATTCTTCCTGGAGTGCGCGTCGAAAGGCCGATCTGGAAATGCAAGGAAGTGCGCCAGCTCTGTTTTCTAGAACATCATGAGGTAGCGAGGAACATGAAATCATTGTGTGAACAGACTGGAATTTTCTGACGAAGAAATTCATAACTAAGCCCCGATCAAGCGGGGCTCAGTTATTTGGATGCGCTAGTTCAGCTATTTCTTCTAGGCTCCACACGTGATCACTGATTTTTGCTTCCATCGCCGGGGTCACGCGCAATGTCTGATGAATTCGTGCGAAGTTGTAGTGCATGAAGTACAACGAAATCGCGTGGATGTGATTCTCGATTTTCTTGCTGAAGCCGTTTGTAAGCCGTGTGAAACGGCGCATGTTCATGCGCATTGTTAGGTTCTGGCGTTCGGCGTAACTCGTGCTGATCTTGTCGCGGTCAGGATGGCCGATGATCCGCTTCTTCTTGATGCCGATGCACTCTGCCGGGCTGTAGCGTTTTTCGTTGTCGCTGTCGCCGCCGTAGAGCTTCACGCAGCATCGCGTAATCAACGTCTTTACCGAAAGCGCCTTTGATCGCGTCCACGTAAGTAGCATGGCCATCCGTGGTTATTTGCACGCGCTCGGTTAGGCGTCCGGCTAGATCGTGCAGGAAGATTTGGTGCTGCCCGTGCCGAGCGATCCGCGACAATGAAGGATGGGACGAGCTTGGTATCGGCATCAATCGCCGTCCACGTCCAGACGTCGCCGATGCCGGGCGTACCCTTCAGTTCGTGCGGGACGTTCTTGGCCTTCATGCCGACGAATGACCAAATCTCGTCGAGTTCAAGGCGCTTGCAGTTCAGGTTGCGCAAATGTTCGTCCTGATACTTCGAGCAAGCCGTGCCGACGTTCATCAGCAACTTGGCGATGGTGTTCTTGCTCGCGCCCGTGACGCGGGAGATTGCTCGGATCACATGCCCTCGACCATGAGGCCGAGGATCTTTGCGCGTTCCACTAGTGGAAGTCTGTTCATATTGACCATTATGCTTGACCGTCTTTGAATTGTCAAGTTGCTTGCTAAGCAAGCATATAGTATGCTTGCCTTGTGTGCATGAACAGGCTAGCTAATATGAACGTGAAAAAATACGCATCAATGGGCGGCAAAGCGCGCGCGAAGATGACTACGAAAGAGCAGCGCTCGAAAATTGCACGCGCTGGCGCTATGGCTCGCTGGGAGCGCGAAGGCAAGACGTTGCCGATGCTTGCTCGCTATGGCGCGGCAGATCGTCCAGGACCTGAATCGGCGATATCGAAATCCCTTGCTACGTCCTCGCTGACGGTACTCGCGTGCTTGCGCAACGTGGTCTGCATAGTGGCATTGGACTCGCCGAGGGTGGCGGGAAAGGCGGCGCGCGCAAAATTGCGGCTTTGATGGAGAGATTGCAGGAAAAAGGTATAGATGTCAGAGGTTTAGTCGCGCGCGCAAATTCGCCGATTCGATTCATTCCACCCCATGGCGGGAATCCTGCTGATGGTTACGAAGCGACCATACTTCCTGATATTTGTGCGGTGCTTATCGAGGCACAGCAAAAGGGCAAACGAGATGCGCGTCTTATCCGGTTAGCGGGGAGCGTGCGGCCACCCTGCAACATGGATTCGCCACTCTCGGCATCATCGCGCTGGTTGATGAGGCCACTGGATATCAAGACATCCGCCCTCGCGATGCGCTGGCGAGGATTTTGGAAAATTTTGTTGCCAAGGAATTGCGGCCATGGATTAAGACTTTCCCGGCTGAGTATTACCAGGAAATATATCGACTTAATGGATGGTACTATGCCGAGTCAAGTGGCAGACCAGGTGTCATCGGGCATTGGACCAACAATATTGTCTACAAGCGGCTGGCGCCCGGCGTCTGGGATGAGCTCAACAGCATCACGGCACGCGATGACAATGGGACGCTTGAAGCACAAATTATTTCAACGGCTGACGGAAGACATCGGGCATCCTAAATTGCGCGAACATCTTATGGCAGCCGTTGTGATGCTGATGAAATACTCGCAGGATTGGAAAATATTCATGGGCCGGCTGGATGATGAATACCCGCAATGGGGGCAGAGTCTATTGCTGCCGTTCCCAGACGACTACGCGCCGCCTAAGAATCTTGCCGCGCCCACCGAGATTTCGCCGCCTTCTTCGCAATCGCTGAACGCTGAGTAGCGGTCAGTTTCCGCGCCCTCGCCACGCCGCCCTTCAGGCCACCCTTGCGCCCGAGTTCGACGGCAGCGGGGTCTTTGCCTGCGTTTGGGTCTGGATCGCGTGGCACTTGGCCTGTTGCCATGTCGCCAATGAGCTTGGCGAGTTGTACGGGATCACGAGGACGTTTGGCATGCGTGGGACGGCAAACAGTTTACCGCAGGCGGATGTTCTCGACCGGTCAAGCATTCTCAAACTGACCCACTACCGAATCTGACGCATCCTTGTCAAAATGACCAGCCGCGGGTACGGACAAGGCGCTATCGAATGGAAGGCGAGCTCGACTTTCGCATGCGATCCGCCGCATTCGAGCATGTGCGTCGGCTCAATGCCACGCACGACTTCCTGTCATCACGCGATCTCTCCGAGGGCTTCACTTTCGAAGGAACTCGCGTTCCGCTGGTGAATCCGCAGCGCGGCATCTTCAAGCCGAAGCAGATGCGGTACCTGCTTTCCATCCGCACGGTGTTTCCGAAGCCCGGCGCGAAGATCTGGTATGACGATCAGCGGCAGGTCCATCGGCAGATCTACCAAAGCGAAGATTTGGTCGACTATGCCTTCATGGGCACCGACCCGGATGCGGCGGACAACCGGTGGCTGAAGGAAGCATGCGAGCGAAGGATTCCGATCATTTATTTCATTGGTGTCGCACCCGGGCGTTTCCTCGCGCAAGTTCCGGCTTTCATCGAGCGGTGGGACCGTTCCGGCCTCAAGGCGTCGGTCGGATTCGGCGAACCGGCAACGACTGCAGGAGTTCCCTTCCCGGATGAACAACCCGCCAGGCGATATGCTTTGAGCATCGTCAAGCAGCGCCTGCACCAGGCCACTTTTCGACAGGCAGTACTCGCGGCATACGATGATCGTCGCGCCCTGACCGGGCTGCCGGAGCCACTCGCCGCCTGATGCCGCGCATATCATCAGCGACAAGCACGAGATCCTCGGCCAGCCCATCGTGCCTAACGGAATTCCGTTATCGAAAATTCACCATGCCGCTTTCGATGCGCACCTGATCGGGATCTATCTCGATTTCCGCCTGCACGTATCCTCACGGCTCATGGATCAGTCCGACGGGCCGATGCTTGAAGCGCTGAAGCAACTACACGATCGCTCGCTGAGGCTTCCGTCGCGCCCGCAGGATTTTCCGGACCGCAATCGGCTTGCGCTGCGGTTTGAAGAATTTCGATCGGCAAACTGAAATCAAGTTGCTGTTGACGTCAATGCTGTCCACGTCGTTTGAAGCATGCGCGCCGGTCGCATCCCAGGCGACGCCGCCGTGCCATCGGTAGTCTTGGGCAAATCGCGCCCGACCACGAACGGGGTGTGTCATGCGCAGGGACGGAATGGGAACTGTCTGGAGTACACAGGCGGCAAACTGGCGGAAGCGGCTACGGCAAAGAGGCAGTATCACGATGAGCGTTTTTTTGCATGGTGGAAAGCCAAGCGCAAGGAGACCATCGCGAAAATTCGCACCAAAGGCATCGAGATCGACGAGAAGATCGTCATCGGGTTCCACGACAATCCGAAAACGCGCGATTGGGACGGCGCGGCGCGTGTTAAACAGGTGCGCGACGATTTGCGCGCCGACCTGCATGAATGCCAGTCGAAGCTGTCATGGCCACGGAAAAGCGTGTCGAGTACCACGGTTGGGAACAGCCTTCAGTGCCAATCTTGACGTGCCGCTGCGCCTGCACATCGACGACTGGCTGTTCTTTTTCGGCAAATGAGGAAGGCGTGATTACCGTCTTCTACACCGACAAGATGGTCGCCGACGCGCAGTCGTTCTCGCCCAGCGCGCGCAAGCCGCGCGAGGTGGTGGCCTCGTGGCGGCGGCGCTTGCCGGTATCTCGAGTACCGCGAACCGCGCGCGGCGACGGTCGATGAGATTGCGCTCGTGCACTTTCGACCCTACGTCGAAGGGGTGCTGGCCCTGCGCAGGGAAAACGGATTCGGCAACCGGCTGCCGGAAGTAGCGGCGGCCCTGCCCTACACGGTGGGCGCGATGATCGAGGCGGCGCGCGCGGCGATCGGTGAAGGTGTCGCCGTCGCGCCGGCGTCAGGATTTCACCACGCCTGCTACGAGCACGGCGGCGGCTATTGCACCGTTCAACGGACTCGTCATCGCCGCCCGGGTACTGCACAAAGAGGGAGAGGCGCGTGCGGCGCGTGGGCATCCTGGATTTCGACCAGCATTACGGCAACGGCACCACGGACATCATGAGGGAACTCGAACTCGACTGGATCGAACATTATTCCGCCGCCGCCGATTGGGAACGGGCCGACCAGGCTGAGGGTTTCCTCGCGGCGATTCCCGCCATCGTGCAGCGCTTTGCCGACTGCGACGTGCTGCTGTATCAGGCCGGCGCCGATCCGCACGTCAACGATCCGCCTCGGTGGTTGGCTGACGACCGAACAGCTTCGCGAACGCGATCGCCTCGTGTTCGCGCAATGCAGGGCCATGAGCCTGCCGGTCGCGTGGAACCTCGCGGGCGGCTATCAAAATCCCCTGCGCCGCGTACTCGATATCCACGACAACACGATGCTGGAGTGCATGTCGGCATTCGGCGCCGAAAGCCGATAGCCGTAAGCTTCACTCGGTGTTTCGCCACCGCGCATTCGGAATGCCAGTGACGGTCTCACCGGGCGCTTGACCACTTGATGAGCAGAGCGTGACAGGCTCTCTGACAAGACTCGCCGCCTGAGGGTCGAAACGTCGACTCGAGTACTACCGCAACAACGATTTCTCCCGCGCACCTTCCCTCACTCGATCAAGTCGCCGGGAGTGGGCGGCAGGCGTGGCATCTGCTGTTGCGGGAATTCGCCAGTCAGCCCCTCGAGGAAGGCCGTGATGTCTGCAACTTCGGCGTCGGGCAGCGACTTGTCGAGCTGGGTGGCGGCCATGACGCGCACGGCCTCCGGCAAGGATTTGACCAGGCCGTTGTGGAAGTAGGGTGCGGTGTACGTCAAGTTCCGCAAGGTCGGAACGCGCCACATGTTCTGGTCTTCGACCTTGCCCGTGTTCACCGCCTTTCCACCATCGTCGAGCAGACGATATCGCACGACATAATCGTTGTTCGTGTAGGTCGGAAACTTCATGAAGAATCCCTTGCCCGTCGGCAGCGTGGGACCGCTGAAATTCGGGCCGGAATGACAGGACACACAACCGACGTTTGCGAATGCCTGCATGCCGCGTTGTTGCTGCACGGTAGCGCTTTCTTGTCGCCCTTGACGAAGCGATCGTAGGGGCTGTTTGGTGTGATCAGCGTGCGCTCATACGCTGCGATTGCCATGGCGACAGTGTTTTCGTCGATGGTGGCATCGTGGCCGAACGCGCGCTCGAAGCTGGTTTTGTAACCGGCAATCCGTTTGATGCGATCGATCGCGAATTCGAGCTTTGGCATGCCCATTTCGACCGGGTTGACGATCGGACCCTTGGCCTGCTCTTCCAGACTGGACGCACGACCGTCCCAGAATTGCACGGACTGGAACACCGCGTTCCACACGGTCGGCGCGTTGCGCCCGCCGAGCTGGCCATGCACGCCGATCGAGGTGGGGCGATGGTCATCGCCACCTTCCATCACGTTGTGGCACGAGAAGCACGACACGGTCCCCGTCGAGGAAAGCCGGGATCGAAAAAGAGCATCCTGCCCAATTCGACCTTCGCGGGCGTACCGGGGTTTGTCGCCGGCTCGGCTGCCTTGGCAGGCAAGGCTTGCCAATCGGTGAACACCGTAGCTGCATTTGCGAAGTTGACGAACACGGACAATATCAGCGCAGATTTCATCATGACGGCGACCTCAAACTAAGCCGATTCATCTTAGAAATTCCAGCGCGCGATGAATTGATCTTTATCAAAAACCATCGCCGGGAATTGCCTCTCTTCGTTTAAAACCATGATTGGACCGGTGTCGAAGCTCATTGAAAATCGCTAAGCTCACCCACACGGCACAATGCAAGCCTCGCAGCCCACCGCCCGCGGACGACGAAACCAGACGCGCTGTTTCAACACGGCACCGACCACATGCACATCTTCAAGCGTTTTCAGATCGAGGCGGCGCACCGCCTTCCGAACGTGCCCGCGGGCCACAAGTGCGCGCGCCTGCACGGACATTCCTTCGGCATCGAAATCCATGTGGCCGGGCCGATCGGCGCGGATACCGGGTGGGTCATGGACTTTGCAGACATCAAGTCGGCATTCGCGCCGATCTTCGGCGAACTCGACCACAACTACCTCAACGAAATCCCTGGGCTGGATAATCCGACCAGCGAACGCCTGGCCGAATGGATATGGAACCGGCTCAAGCCGGCCCTGCCGTTATTGAGCAAAGTCGTGGTCAACGAGACCTGTACCTCGGGTTGCATCTATTCCGGATAAATACCGGATTGTGCGATTGCGCAATTCAGTCGATGGACTGGCGTAGTTTCATTTCAAGCACTTACAATTTATCCATTCATAATCAATACTTTAATGCAATATACCGGGGTTGGAGCCGAAATATGTTGCGTCGCAGCAAATTTCGTGTATAGTGGACTCACACTCCCACCACCCCGCGAGGGCACCACCATGTACGAGCAGATCAACACTCAAGTCCTGGCCCTGAGCAAGAGCTTCGCCGACACCGCGTTCAAGGCGCACAGCCTGGCGGTTGAAGGCATGGAGCGCATCGCCGACCTGCAGCTCAAGACGCTGGAAAACCGCGTCTCGGCGACGGTTGAATTCTGGACCGAAGCTGCCGAAGTGCGCGATTTCGACGCGCTCAAGGCGTTCTGGCCGAAGGGCGTGAACCTGGTGAAGGAATCCACCGAGAAGTTCTACGCCAACGGTCAGGAAGTCTTCGGCGTCACGCTCAAGACCAGCGAAGCGCTGGGCCAGCTGGCCAAAGGCAGCTTCGAAGCCGCCAACGACAACTTCAACAAGCAGGTCAATGCGGTGAAGAAGGCCGCCACGGCTGCTGCCAAGTGACCGCGCGGGCACCACGCCCGCACGTCAGGAACACGCCGCGCGAGCCTCCCCTCCCCTGGAATTCCGCGGCGTTCGAGCCGGGCGACCAAGTCGTCCGGCTTTTTTATGCGCCGATGACGAATAAAGCGACGGTGCACGCGAACCCGGCCGCCCAGACCAGGCTGCGCAAGGTCGCCTGATCGGCCAAATAGCAGACCCCATACACGACGCGCAGCACGACGAAGGCGATGGCCAGCAAGTCGATACGGCCCTGCGCGGCGCCGAGTTGCTGCGCGATCAGCACAGCGGCCGCAAACGGCGGGAATGCCTCGAACGAATTCAAATGCGCCCAGTGTGCGCGTGCCGCCATGCCGGTCAATTTGGATTGGAACACGCGCGGCGCGCGATTCGTGAATTCGCGCCGGCCAATGCCTTTGGCGATGGCCGTGAACGCGAACGGCAGCAACGCCGCGGCGAGAACGCACCAGTAGGAAACATGCATGACAGGTCTCGTTGGTCAGGGGCGGCCATCATCCCGCGTCGCGGCGCTTTGTGCCAAACTCAACGAAGCCATGCCCAGCCTCATCATCACATCGGGAGCTCTCGCCGGCCAGGTGTTTGGATTTTCCGACACCGCGGTGATCGGTCGCGGCCAGTTTTCCGAAGTGCGACTGAACGATCCGACCGTTTCGCGCCGGCACGCTTCGATCCGTCGCAACGGGGCGGCTTGGGAATTGAGTGACCAGGACAGCGCGAACGGCACCCTGCTGCGCGGGGCGCGCATCGCCGGATCGGTGCCGGTCAAGGATGGCGACGAGTTGCAGTTCGGCGAAGTCAAGGCGGTTTTCCGCGCCACGCCGAGCGATCAACCCTCATTGCCGCCGCCCAGTCTGCCGAGCACGAACTCGACGCGCGCACGCGCAGCTGTCGCCGCGACCGAGAGGGCTGGCGCGCCGGGACTGCGCGATCTGCTTGCGCGCCTGAAATTGTTCTGCGACATCGGCGCGCTGTCGCGTCGCCCGCAGGATTTGCGCGCGACGCTGGACGAGGCGTTGCGCGCGTTGCTCGCGGTGTTTCCGCAAGCCAGCCGCGCGGCGGTCTATGTCCGCCATGGCGACGCGGAAACGCTGGCGTGCCTGGCGCAACACGCGACCGCGACACCTGGTGGGGGCGAGTTCGCGCAGGTCGAAGAATTTCTGCGCGAGGCTTTGCGCCTCGAATACGGCATCGAGGTTACCGACGATGCCGGCCGCGAAGCGCTGGCCTCACGCCTGCGTACCGACACCATGCCCGCCGCGCTGCTCGGCATGCCGCTGCGCCTGGGCGGCGAGACGCTCGGCGCGCTGTACCTGGAAAGCGCGTTCGCGCAGAACGCCTGGCGCCCCGCCGATCGCGAATTGTTCGCCGGCATCGCCGGGCAATTGGCCTGGCTGGTCGCCAGCCAGCAGGCGCAGTCGCCCGAACGCCTGGTCGAGGCACATGACCTGGCACTGGCCCGGCGCATCCAGCAACGCTTCCTGCCGCAATCCACGCCGATCCTGCCGGGCTACCGTTTCGCCGACAGTTACGCCGCCGCGCGCGTGATCGGCGGCGATTATTTCGATTACTTCCAATATCGCGACGGTCGCCATGGCCTCGTCATCGCGGACGTCTCCGGCAAGGCCGTGTCCGGCGCGTTGTACATGGCGCGCCTGTCGGTGCAAGTGCGCGTGTTCGCGCGCAACCTCGGCGGGCCGGACGAACTGCTCGCGGGACTCAACCGCAAATTCGCCCAGGAACTCGAGCCCGGCATGTTCGTGACCATGCTGGCGGCGGCGATCGACCCCGAATCCGGTCGCCTGGAATTCGCCAACGCCGGACACCCGTCACCCTTGCTGCGCACGCCCGACCGGCGCGTGCATGAACTCGGCGAGCACGGTGCGCTGCCGCTCGGGGCGATGTCGGACACGAGCTTTCCGCTGCACACGGCGACGATCACGCCGGGCGCCTGCCTGCTGTTGTACACCGACGGCCTCGACGAGGCGCACAACGCCACGCAGCAACTGTTCGGAAAGGAGCGCGTGATCCGCAGCCTCGCCGACAGTGGCGGCAGTGCGCAAGGCACGATCGACGCACTACTCGCGGAAATCGCACGTTTCACCAACGGACAGTCGCAGAGCGACGACCTGACCCTGATCACGGTGGCGCGCGAGCGGACTACCTAGTTTTTCCGAACCAGCCCTTCAGCTTGTCCAGAAAGCCGGCCGGTTTTGACGCCGGCGGCGGCGAGGGCGCCGCGCGGACCGGCGTTATTCCGGCGGCGCTGACGTAGGAAGCGGCCATTGGCTTGAGTCCGAGCACCGACGCCGCGGCACGCGCCAGCGCGTCGGCCTGCGCGTGCGGCGGCGAAGGCAGGGAGCCGGCGCCGAGCAGTCGCGCGGCGTGTTGCGCGAGTTCGGCTTCGGGTTTGAGTTTCGTAGCCTGGCCCAGCGCAACGTCGCGGTTCGGAAAGATCGCGAACAGCTTGCTGAAGCCGGTCATGTCGAACACCTGGCGCACCGAGGCATTCAGGCCGCACAGTTTCAGCTCGCCCTTGCCGCCGTCGAGTTTCTTGGCCAGCGCGAGCAAGACGCGCAGGCCGGCGCTGCTGACGTAGCCGATGCCTGCAAGGTCGACGAGATAGCGGCGCTCGCCCGCGCCGAGCAGATCCTGCAGGGCCAATTCCACGTCGGCCGCGGTTTCCGTGTCCAGGCGCCCGGACAGCGCGAGGATGCGCACGCCGTCTTGCTGTTCCTGGGCGATCTGGATGGCCACCGACGTCTAACCCTCTCTGAACACAAATCTGGCCGCGCCGATCTGGATGACGTCCTCGTTGGCCAGCGGCCGTTCGCGCACCTTCTCTGCATTCACGCGCGTGCCATGTTTGCTGCCGAGGTCGACGATGGTGAATCCGCCCATGCTGACCACGATCTTGGCGTGCTTGGGATCCACGCCCGGGCCGCCGATGCGCACGTCGTTGGCGGCATCGGCGCCGATGTCGATCGGCTTGAGGGTGAGCGTGTAGGTCTGCTTGCCGGCTTCAGGATTTTGCGGCACCAGGCGCGCGGCGCGGAAAATCTGCGTCGCACCACCTGCAGCCGGTGCCGATGGAACCGGTGCCGGCACGCGCGGCGGTTCGGGAATGTCGAGCGCCGGCATGGTCTGGGTCCGGTTCGGCGGTGCGTCGCCACCCGCGATGGCGGCGACTTCGCGGGTGCTCGCCTGCGCGGCGGCAAGGTCCGCCATCGAGAAGCGGTTGGTGCCGCCGGCATCGGCCTGCTCCAGTTCGCTTTCGCTATGGAAGGCTTCGAGGAAGCGCGCCTTCAATTCCAGTCCGCGTGCGCGCGCCTGGCCGCGCTCGGCAACCGTGTTCTCGATGGCCTTGATGCGCTTGGCGAATTCCTTGTCGTCAAATTCGCCGAGCTGGTGGCGCAGTTCGAGTTCCTGCTGGTCGAGCTTGACCGCCTCGTGGTCCGCCTCGAAGCGCGCAAGCAGGGCGCGCAGGTTCTTGTATTGCTCGCGCGCGGCCTGTTTGAGCGGCGCAGCTTCCGCATCCAGCGCCGCGATGCGTTTTTCGTAATCGCCGCGCACGCGCACGTATACCGCGTCGGCGAAGTTGGATTTCATCGCCTCCATGGATTTGAGGCGTTCGGATAGTTGATCGTGTTCCTGCTTGAGTTTTTTCAGCGCTTCGATCGCCGACAGATCGATGGCTGACAGCGCGCCCTGCCATTCGTTTTCGTTCGTGCCCATGCCGTTGTCCTCGTCAGGCGCTGATCAGTTCGACTTCGATCGAACCGAAGCGCAGTTTGTCGCCGGCCTTCACCGGCATGGCAACGCCGGTTTGCAGGCGCTCGCCGTTGAGATAGGTGCCGTTGGTCGTGGCCGCGTCCTCGCGCACGGAATACTGCGCGCCTTCGCGCAGCAGGGTCGCGTGACGGCGGCTGAGCGTGCGCTGCACGTCGAACGGACCCAGATCGATTTCGGGTTTCGCGCCGGTGGCCGGGTCCGGCCGGCCGATCAGGAATTGTGTGCGCATGGGATCCAGAGATAGAACGTCGCCATTGGCCGCGATCCGCATCGCAAGACCGGTGGGCGCTGCAGGCTTGGGCGCTGGCGGCGGTGCTGTTGGCGCCACATCCACCACGGGTTTGGGTGGCGGAGGCGCCGGTGCTGGCGAAGGCGCGGGACGCGGCGGCGCAGCGGCGGCAGCGGGCTTCGCTGCCGGCATTGGTGGCGGAACAACGGTCTGTGCCGATGCCGCCAGGCTCGCCTCCAGGCAGGATTCGAGATGACCCAGGCGCGCGGCGAATTTGCGCAGCAGCGCGGTGGCGACGTCGGGATTGGCACGCACCACCTCAGGCAAGGCCATGCGGTCGATGCGCAACAGACGCGTGCGGGTCTTGGCCACGGCGCCCATCGTGTGCGGTTGCTTGTCGAGCAAGGACGCTTCGCCGCAAAAATCGCCGGGGCCGAGCGAGGCCAGCGCTTCGCTCGCGCCCGCCGGAAACAGTTCGATCTGGCCGGATTCGATGATGTACAACTCGCCGGCAGCGTCGCCTTCGTTGAACAGGCTGGCACCGGCGGCGACTTCCACGAACAGGTCTTTGCTCGATCCCATGTTGTGCGCATCCGTGAGGCGGCCGCACCGCGTCCGCGCGATTATGCCGATGCCTGCCAGCTCAAGGCAATTGCCACCATCTTCACGGTTTCTTGCGTGCTGCGGATTTAAGGTTGCCGCCGTGAAACGCGGATACGCTCGAATTGCCCTCGCGCTTTGTGCAGTCGCGCCCGGTTTGGCCCTGTCCGCGCAGAGCGTGACCCTGCCCGCCTGGGTATGTGCCCACCCCGACGCGATCTACGCCAGTGGCTTCCAGAGTGGCGAGATCGCGGTGCCGCACAACCCATCCAACGGCAGCGGCGGGGCCAAGGGCAGCGTCACGCGCACGCTGCATATCGCGGGGCTCGGCAGCGGAACCCCGCCCTACTACCTGTATGTGCCGACTAATTATTCGCCCAATCTTCCATGGCCGTTCCTGCTGGCCCTGCATGGCACATCGCCGTATCCCGACACTTACGACGCGACGACGCGCGACGACTGGATCACTTCCGCAGCCGCAGGGGGATTTATCGTTGCCGCGCCTGAGGCCCACGACGGCTTTTACGATTCCACTTGCATGTGCAACGGTGTTTCCTGGCTGGTGCCGCCGACGTCCGGACCCAACGATTACGACGAATTCGCCGCGGTGCTGGTCGACGTGGAAAGCGCCTACAACATCGAGAAAACGCGCATTTATGGCTGGGGCTTTTCCGCCGGCGGGCACGTGATGCACGATCTGGCCGTGAATACCTACAGCACCGCGTTCAATGCATCCACGATGGCCGCCTATGGCGCGAGTTCCGGCGTGTTGGAAGCGCTGGCTTGCTATGGACTCACCAATGCACAATGCCAACAGTTGCTGACGAACTTGCCGCGCAGGATTCCCGTGGACATCCACATCGGCAACAACGATACGCAGCTCGTGCCGTATGCGCAAAACGATCAAGTGTTGTTCGAGAATGCCGGCTGGCAAGATCAGGGCAATCCTCCGTACGAGCTTTACTACTCGATATTCGTCGGCGGGCACACGTACACCATCCCGCAATTGAGTGATATCTGGCACGACTTGTGCCCGCATGCAGTAATCCCCTAGCGTGACATCTGCATTGGGTTCATAGTGGCTTTGGGGCCAGAGGGGGAATGCCATGTCGCGCATCGTCGTTGCGTTGCTTGTCGCATGGGCGGGGTCGATCGCCACGGTCGCCAACGCCAATTTGGTTGTCTACGCCGATGCGAGTCAGAACGGTTTCAACCAGGGCTGCAGTTTCGGTGGCAATGCGGGCGACTTCGATTTTGCCAACGCATCGCCTGTACACAGCGGCAGCGCTTCAATCCGCTTCACGCCCGACAATTACAACGCCGTCAGCTGGTGCACGCCGGCAACGTATTCGGCGACGACCGACTATTCCGGAATCACTTTTTGGGTCAATCTGGGCAACAGCGCGCAAGGCGCGAATATCGATCTCGTCCTGACCATGGGCGGCCAGTTTCGTGGCGCAGAGCATCCAGTCGCTCTACGGCTCCGCGATCCCGGCCGGTACCTGGGTCGAAATTCAGACGACCTTCGCTACCGGTCCGCTGAACTACACCGGGAATTTCAACCAGATTTCGCTGCAGGACGAATCCGGCACGACACAGGCGAACGTCTACTTCGACGATGTCGCATTGCAGCCTCCCGTCAACGACGAGATCTTCAAGAACGGATTCGAAGGCAACACCTTGCCGCCGCCGTCCTGCGGCATGACCGACCATCACGACCAGTCGGTGACCCCCGCGCCCGGCGACACGATGGTCAGCGACGTGTTCGACTGGTGCGATTCGGCCGGCAAGCCGCGTGAAGCGGTGCTGGCGCACAACGACCAGGCCGGCGAGAACGCGGGCACGTATGCCAATCACGGAGGTTCGCTGCAGCAGTTCAGCTACCAGATGCCGAACGACACGACGCGCACCGCGACGATCACGACTTATGGCAACGGCGGCTACGGCGGCTTTGGCTATGTCGTTTCGCATTCGGCCTGGCTGTCGAATGGCCATTGCGCGGGCGACGACTCGCCGCTCGGCTATTCCTTCACCGGCACCTGGACGCGCGTATTCGAAGGCCGGCATCACGCCATTTTCCGCTTCCAGCAGAACTACCAGCGCCATTGCGGGCCAAATGTGAGTCCGCCGACGACGTATCTGCCGGTGACGATCGACTGGATTTTCAGCACCGGCCGCGACAATCCGGTCTGGGCCATCACCTACGACATCAGTGCCGCCACGAAATCGGACAATACGCCCATTGCTGCAGATTTCCTGTTCGACGATTCGCGTGCTCCGTACGGCGAACTGAACATCGACGGCGACGGTTTCACCCACGACATCGACGGCACGGCCTGGGGCGATGAATACCGGTTCACGACCACGTCCACGCCAGCCACGTTGGGCAGCACATGGACCTGGAGTCAGCTCAACACCATTCCTTACGTCAAGGAATGGATCGTCGCGTCCGACGCCACCATGGGCCTGGTGCAGACCCAGACCATCGATCAGCAGGACGCGGGCGGTGGGCGCAATCCGTTCTACCAGGATCTGACCGCGTATTGGGGCAAGACTTCGGCCAACGGCAATGCCTGTCCGAGCGGCGCCTATGCAATGCCATGCCAGGACGGCTGGCCCTATCAGGCCAATAACGACTCGCTCGGCGTCGGTGCCGGCAGCAACAACGCACGTCTGACCTGGGGCACGCAATACGGCTTCCTCGGTCAGACGAGTTACGCCGCCAATCGCACGATCCCGCCGGACCCCGACAATGGCCCCTACCTGTCCGGCTGGCCGAAGCAGAGCTACTCGATCCACATCGTGCTCGGGCCGCATTCGACCGGTCCGGTCGAGGCTCAAGTCGCGCAGGTCGAGAACGCGCAGACGGTCACGCTCAGCGCCAGCACCGGGAGCGTCGCGACGATCGGGCCAGCAGGCGTCAATCGTGCGGACACGGTTACCTACGATCCGCCCGGCTACGACCCGATTTACGGAGCCCTGACCTTCGTCGCGGCGAACAACGCATTGGACGCCAATATCGCGGTCGGCTCCGGCACGCTGACGAAACCACTGATCATCGTGCGCAGCTACACCGGCTCGAACTACCCCGCGCAGGTCAAACTCAATGGTTCGCTACTGACCATCGACGTGGATTATTTCCCATCGATACGAGCAGACACGCAGGAATTGTGGATCACGCTCAACCGCGATGTTTCCGGAGCCTCCAATCATTTGCAGATCGACGCGACCGTAGCGTCATTCGCGCACTGGGTGGACGGCTACTACCCTGGCTACCAAAGCAGCACGTTGCCGGTGGCACAGGTGAATTTCAATGACATCACGCACCTGATGATCGGCGCGATCCTGCCGAATGCAAACGGCTCGATCGATACAACGTTCTATCTCGGCAGCAACGGAGCGAGCTGGGCAACGAGCGCGGTCGCTGCCGCGCACGCAGCCGGACGCAAGGCGATCTTGATGGTCGGCGGCGCGGGCCAGATCACCAACTGGGAAGGCGCTGCCTCCAGCGCCAACCGCAGCACTTTCGTCTCCAACCTGCTCGGCGCCGTTAGCAGTTTCGGCGCCGACGGCCTGGATCTCGACTGGGAACCGATTACCGACGCAGACGACGCATCGATCCTCGCCTTGGCGCAAGCGCTACGCAGTTCGGGACCACCGGACCTGATCCTGACCATGCCGGTGGGCGCCTACAACCAGAACTTTCCGCCCGGCGCGGGCTCGGGCGACGCCACACTGTTCGCTTCGTTGTATCCGCTGCTCGACCAGATCAACCTGATGAGCTACGGCAACGCCTACGATTACTTGGGCTGGTACAGCTGGTTTTCGTCTGCACTGGCCGGTGAGGCAGGCAACTACCCGATCGACATCGCCAGCAGCATCGGCGACTACGAAAGTTTCGGCGTGCCAGCCGCCAAACTCGGCGTCGGCATCGGCGCCTATGGCCTGTGCTTCACGGGTGTGACCCAGCCGCGCGTCTCGGTGACTTCCGGCGACATTCCGCCCAGTGGCGCCGATGACAACACCATGACGTACGCACACATCGTCGCGGCCTACCTTCCGAGCATGACCTACTCGTACGACGCCACGGCCAAATCGCCGTGGTTGTCACATGCCAGTGCGGTCGGTTCGCCGGGCTGCACCTACATCACCTATGAAGACCCGGCGTCCATCGCCGACAAGGGAGCCTGGGCGTTGGCGCACGGACTCGGCGGGACCATCGTGTGGACCATCGCCGAAGGCCATTTGGGTAGCGGCAACGACCCGCTTCTCGACGCCGCGCACGCCGCATTCCCCTGAGCAGGGTTTTCGCGGAAAAGATGTCGATTGTTCCAAGTTGCGGGCGCCACGCGCCGCCCGCTATAATGCGCGGCCTTGTCCACCGGTCTGTTCGGCCTCGCCGCAAGGGGGCCGGAAGCAAGGCCAAGGCGCACCGCTCCAAATGCAAAATTCCATCGCTGCCGGAAGGCGGCTCGCCATTCGCGTCGTCGCTGCGCAAGCCGCGGCAACCGCGCTGGTGGCGGCGGGTTTCGCGTGGCGTGGCTGGGACGACGCGCTGGCGGTTTTGGCCGGCGGCGGCCCGGTGGTTTTGGGGACGGCGGTATTGGCCTTGCGCCTGTTCGCCGGTCCGCCGGCAGCAGCGGGCACGGTGCTGGCGCGGATGATCGTCGGCAACCTGCTGCGCTGGTGCGTGATCGGAACCGGCCTGTATCTGGCGATGGTCACGGCCCGGTTGCCGGGCCTGCCGGTGATGGCCGGCCTGGTGGCGGCGCTGTTGCCGCAACTGTTCGGCCTGCACGATGGTTTCGCGCAGCACAATCCGCCGGCGACGGCGGCGCAAAAGTAGTCGAATTGAACCGTTGAATCAGGATTTCGGATCGCAGCAATGGCCACAGAAGCCGCCCCCGACACCGGTCATTACATCCTGCACCACCTGACCTTCCTGCAGTACGACTTGCAGAAGAAGGCGATCGTGGAGGGGTCGCAGGGTTTCTGGGTCCTCAACCTGGATTCGGTCATTTTTTCGGTGCTGCTGGCACTGGTCTTCTTTTTCATGTTCTGGGTCGCCGCGCGCCGCGCCACCAGCGGCGTGCCCGGCAAGTGGCAAAACTTCATCGAGATGTGCGTCGGCTTCGTCGACAGCCAGGTCAAGGACGCCTACCACCACGGCGCGAAATTCGTGGCGCCGATGGCCCTGTGCGTATTCTTCTGGGTCTTCATGATGAATTTCATGGACCTTCTGCCGGTCGACCTGCTGCCGATCGTCGGCCGCTGGTTTGGCGCCGAGCACCTGCGCATCTTGCCGTCGGCCGATCCGAACATCGCATTGGCGATGTCGATCACCGTGTTCATTACCGCTTTCATCTACAGCTTCGTCGCCAAGGGCTTCAAGGGCGTCGGCTCGGAATTCCTGTTCCATCCGTTCGCAGCCAAGAACCCGATCGTGCAAGCGCCGCTGAGCGTGGTCAACTTCCTGCTCAAGTGCGTGGAAGAACTGGCCAAGCCGATCAGCCAAGGCCTGCGACTGTTCGGCAACATGTACGCCGGCGAGATCATCTTCATCCTGCTCGCCTGCTTCACGCTCAATTATTCCGTCGCCAGCATCGGCAGCAACCTCGGCCTGCTGGCCCAGATACTGCTCGCCTTCGGGTGGGCAATCTTCCACATCCTGATCATTACCCTGCAAGCCTATATTTTCATGGTGCTGACCGTCGTCTACATGGCGATGGCAGCGGATCATCACTGACGTTTTCATTCACCAAGTTCATTCGGAGACACACATGGATATCAGCGCACTCGCTTCCGTCGAAGGCATGACCGCGATCGCGGCCGGCCTGATCCTCGGCCTCGCCGGCATCGGCGCCGCCATCGGCATGGGCCTCATGGGCGGCAAGTTCCTCGAAGGCGCCTCGCGCCAGCCGGAACTCGTGCCGATGCTGCAGGGCAAGATGTTCCTGCTCGTCGGCCTGATCGACGCAATTCCGATCATCGGCGTGGGCATCGCGCTGTACCTGACCTTCGTCGATCCGTTCCACGGCAACCTGATGAACGACATCAAGAACGCCGCAGCCGCCGTCGGCCACTGATTCGGCATCGCTTGACGAGGGTTGACCCGTGAGCATCAACGTCACACTCATCGCCCAGAGCATCGTCTTCCTGCTGCTGGTGTGGTTCACGATGAAGTTCATCTGGCCGCCGCTGGCCACGGCGATGGACGAGCGCGCCAAGCGCATCGCGGACGGCCTGTCCGCAGCCGAACGTGCGCAAGCCGAACTGAAGGATGCCGACGCCCGCGTGGCCGAGGAAATCAAGAAGGCGCGTGCGCAAGCGGCAGAGATCGTCGACAAGGCGCATGCGCAGGCGAACCAGATTGTCGACAAGGCCAAGACCGACGCGCTGCTCGAAGCGGCGCGCGTGAAGGCCACGGCGCAGGCCGACATCGACGGCATGGTCGGCAAGGCGCGCGAAGCACTGCGCGGCCAGGTCGCCGCGCTGGCCGTGCAGGGCGCGTCGAAGATCGTGCAGCGCGAGATCGATCCGGCGGCGCACAAGGCGCTGCTCGATCAACTCGTAGCCGAGATCTGAGCATGAGCGAGCCGCTGACCCTCGCCCGTCCGTATGCACGCGCCGCGTTCGAAACGGCGCGCGCGCACAACGCGCTGGCCGCGTGGTCGGGCAATCTGCGCTTCGCCGCGCAGGTCATGGCCGACGCGCGCGTAAGTGCGGTCGCTGGCGATCCGCGCCTCTCGCACGCCGAACTCGTCGGCCTGCTGCTGCCGCCGGGCGAATCCGCGGATGCGCCGTTCGCGGCGTTCTTGAGCCTGCTCGTCGAGAACCGGCGCGTGAACCTGCTCGCCGACATCGCTGCGCTGTTCGAGGAACTCAAGCGCGAGTCCGAACGCACGATCCACGTGACCCTGCGCTCGGCCAGCGACATCCCTGCGCCGCAAGCCGAGGCGATCAAAGCCGCGCTGAAGAAGCGTTTCGCGCGCGAGATCGAACTCGAACAGCGCATCGACCCGGCCGTGATCGGCGGGGCGGTGATCGATGCCGGCGACGTGGTGATCGACGGCTCCGTGCGCGGACGTCTGGAGCGGCTGCAAAGCGCTCTGGCGCAATGACAAACCCGCGGCGCCGCGTGCGCCGCGGAAAAATCAAACGTGAGCGGCCACCGGCCCCTGACTTTTGATTTTTGACTTCAACCACAGGCACGGGCGTTCGCGTCCGCGCTCGAGGAAACCAGCATGGCTACGACACTCAATCCGTCCGAAATCAGCGAACTGATCCGCACCCGCATCGAGAAAGTAAAGCTCGCCGCCGAAGCGCGCAACGAAGGCACCATCGTCTCGGTGTCCGACGGCATCATCCGCATCCACGGTCTGGCCGACGTGATGTCGGGCGAAATGATCGAGCTGCCGAACAACGGCACGGCGCTGGCACTGAACCTCGAGCGCGATTCAGTCGGCGCGGTCGTGCTCGGCGAGTACGAGTACCTGACCGAAGGCGATACGGTCAAGACCACCGGCCGCATTCTCGAAGTGCCGATCGGTCCTGAACTGCTTGGCCGCGTGGTCGACGCGCTCGGCAACCCGATCGACGGCAAGGGCCCGATCAACGCCAAGCTCAGCGCACCGGTGGAAAAGGTCGCGCCGGGCGTGATCGCGCGCAAATCGGTGTCGCAGCCGGTGCAGACCGGATACAAATCCGTCGACTCGATGATTCCGATCGGCCGCGGCCAGCGCGAGCTGATCATCGGCGACCGCCAGACCGGCAAGACCGCGCTGGCGATCGACGCGATCATCAACCAGAAGGGCACGGGCATCAAATGCGTCTACGTCGCCATCGGCCAGAAGCAGTCGTCGATCGCGAACGTGGTGCGCAAGCTCGAGGAATTCGGCGCAATGGAGCACACCATCATCGTGGCGGCTTCGGCGTCCGACTCGGCGGCGATGCAGTACCTCGCGCCGTACTCTGGTTGCTCGATGGGCGAGTACTTCCGCGACAACGGCCAGGACGCGCTGATCATTTACGACGACCTGACCAAGCAGGCCTGGGCCTACCGCCAGATTTCGTTGCTGCTCAAGCGCCCGCCGGGCCGTGAGGCGTATCCGGGCGACGTGTTCTATCTGCATAGCCGCCTGCTCGAGCGCGCCGCGCGCGTGAACGAGGAATACGTCGAGAAGTTCACCAAGGGCGCCGTGAAGGGCAAGACCGGTTCGCTCACCGCGCTGCCGGTGATCGAAACCCAGGCCGGCGACGTGTCCGCATTCGTGCCGACCAACGTGATTTCGATTACCGATGGCCAGATCTTCCTCGAAACCGACCTGTTCAACGCCGGCATCCGCCCGGCCGTGAACGCCGGCATCTCGGTGTCGCGCGTCGGCGGCGCGGCGCAGACCAAGATCATCAAGAAACTGTCCGGCGGCGTGAAGCTCGCCCTCGCCCAATACCGCGAACTCGCTGCGTTCGCGCAGTTCGCATCCGACCTCGACGCCGCCACGCGCGCGCAGTTGGAGCGCGGCCAGCGCGTGACTGAACTGATGAAGCAGAAGCAGTACGCGCCACTGTCCATCGCACAGCTCGCGCTGTCGCTGTACGCGGCCGAGAAGGGTTACCTCGACGACCTCGCCATCGCCAAGATCCTGCCGTTCGAGCATGCCCTGCACGCCCACTTTGCCGCCAACTACGCCGACTGGGTGAAGGCCGCGAACGACAAGGCCGACTGGAACGACGCCATCGAGGCGACGCTCAAGAAGGGCATCGAGGAATTCAAGAAGACGGGTAGCTGGTAAGCCGCCATGGCCGGTGCACGCGAAATCCGAACCAAGATCAAGTCCGTCGCGAACACGCGCAAGGTGACGCGCGCGCTGGAGATGGTCTCGGCATCCAAGATCCGCAAGGCGCAGGACCTGATGCGCGGCTCGCGCCCGTACGCGCGCGCGATGCGCCAGGTGGTCGGCCACATCGCCAAGGCCAACACCGAGTTCAAGCATCCATTCCTGTCCGCGCGCGAGAATGTCAAGCGCATCGGCTACATCGTCGTCTCCACCGACCGCGGCCTGTGCGGAGGTCTGAATTCCAACCTGTTCCGCAAGCTGCTCGCGGAGATCCGCGACTGGAACGAGAAGAACGTCGAAGTCGACATCGTCGCCATCGGCACCAAGGCGAACGTGTTCTTCCGCCGGCTCAAGGTGAACCTGGTCGGCAGCGCGACGCACATGGGCGAGAAGCCGAAGATCGAGCAGCTCATCGGCGTGATCAAGATCATGCTCGACAACTACAGTGCCGGCCGCATCGACCGCCTGACCCTGGCCTACAACGATTTCGTCAACACGATGACGCAGAAGCCGACACTGGATCAGCTCTTGCCGCTGCCGCCGTCGGAATCGCTCGCCACCGCGCATGACTGGGACTACCTGTACGAACCAGATGCCGAATCCGTGCTCGAACATGTGCTGACCCGCTACATCGAGTCGCTGGTGTATCAGGCGACGCTGGAAAATCTGGCGAGCGAACACGCCGCGCGCATGGTCGCGATGAAATCCGCGGGCGACAACGCGAAGAAGGCGATCGATTCACTGACCCTGGTCTACAACAAGGTGCGCCAGGCGGCGATCACCCAGGAAATTTCCGAAATCGTGAGCGGCGCCGCAGCGGTCTGAGCCGGCTCGCCATCAAGAATTGAGAATCGAGGACACGAAGATGAGTCAAGGCAAAGTAGTCCAAATCATCGGCGCGGTGGTCGACGTCGAATTCCCGCGCGATGCGGTACCGAAGGTGTACGACGCGCTGAAAGTCGACGGCACCGCGGTTACGCTCGAAGTGCAGCAGCAGCTCGGCGACGGCGTCGTGCGCACGATCGCGCTTGGCTCCACCGACGGCCTCAAGCGCAACCTCGTTGCCGTGAACACCAACGCCGGCATCAAGGTTCCGGTCGGCACTGCCACGCTCGGCCGCATCATGGACGTGCTCGGCACGCCGATCGACGAGGTCGGCCCGATCGGCGCGAAGGATCACTGGGAAATCCACCGCCCCGCGCCGAGCTACGACGAGCAGGCCGCGGCAAACGACCTGCTCGAAACCGGCATCAAGGTCATCGACCTCGTCGCACCGTTTGCCAAGGGCGGCAAGGTCGGCCTGTTCGGCGGCGCAGGCGTCGGCAAGACCGTGAACATGCTCGAGCTGATCAACAATATCGCGACCCAGCACTCGGGTCTGTCGGTGTTCGCCGGCGTCGGCGAACGCACGCGCGAAGGCAACGACTTCTATCACGAGATGATCGAAGCCGGCGTCGTGAATCTGAAGAACCTGCCCGAATCGAAAGTGGCGATGGTCTACGGCCAGATGAACGAGCCGCCCGGCAACCGCCTGCGCGTCGCGCTCACCGGCCTGACCATGGCCGAATACTTCCGCGACGAGAAGGACGCTTCCGGCAAGGGCCGCGACGTGCTCTTCTTCGTCGACAACATCTACCGTTACACGCTGGCCGGCACGGAAGTGTCCGCGCTGCTCGGTCGCATGCCGTCCGCCGTGGGCTACCAGCCGACGCTGGCCGACGAAATGGGCCGCCTGCAGGAGCGCATCACATCGACCAAGACGGGTTCGATCACCTCGATCCAGGCCGTGTACGTGCCGGCGGACGATTACACCGATCCGTCGCCGGCAACGACCTTCGCGCATCTGGATTCGACCGTGGCGCTGTCGCGCGACATCGCCTCGCTCGGCATCTACCCGGCCGTGGATCCGCTCGCCTCGACCAGCCGCCAGCTCGATCCGAACGTGATCGGGGTGGAGCACTACGAGACGGCGCGCCGCGTGCAGGGCACCCTGCAGCGCTACAAGGAACTGAAGGACATCATCGCAATCCTGGGCATGGACGAATTGAGCGAAGAAGACAAGGCCACCGTCGGTCGCGCGCGCAAGATCGAGCGCTTCTTCTCGCAGCCCTTCCACGTCGCCGAAGTGTTCACCGGCGCGCCGGGCAAGTACGTCTCGCTCAAGGACACCATCCGCGGCTTCAAGATGATCTGCGACGGCGAGTGCGATCACCTGCCGGAACAGGCGTTCTACATGGTCGGCGGTATCGAGGAAGCCTTCGAGAAGGCCAAGAAGATGACCGAGAAAAAGGCGGCATAAGGTACTAACATGACCACCATCCGCTGCGACATCGTCAGCGCCGAGGCCGAGATTTTCCGCGGCGAGGCGAAGATGGTCATCGCCACAGGCGAAGCCGGCGAACTCGGCATCGCACCGCGCCACGCGCCGCTGATCACGCGCTTGAAGCCGGGCCAGGTGCGCGTGCTCGCTGAAAACGGCGAGGAACAGTTCTTCTACGTTTCCGGCGGCATCCTCGAAGTGCAGCCGCAGGTCGTGACCGTGCTCGCCGACACGGCGATCCGTGCCACGGATCTGGACGAGGCCGCCGCGCGCAAGGCGAAGGAAAACGCCGAGCGCCTGCTAGCGAACCGCGCCGACGCGGTGGAAATCGCGCAAGCCCAGGCCGAACTCCTGCAGGCCATCGCGCAGTTGCGCGCGATCGAACAGTTGCGCAAGCAGATGCGGCATTGAGTGCGCCCCACAGGTTGAAGCAAAACGCCGGCGCAAGCCGGCGTTTTTGTTTGCGCCTTCGCTCCGCCCATAAAAAACTCGATCCGCGCCGTATTCGTGCGCTATCGTAGGCGCATGAATCCCCTCCATATCGTCATCCTCGCCGCTGGTGAAGGCAAACGCATGCATTCGGCACTACCGAAGGTGCTGCTGCCGCTGGCCGGAAAGTCGATGCTGGCGCATGTGATCGCGACCGCGCGCGAATTGAGCCCGGCGCGGATCCATGTCGTGTTCGGCCATCGCGGCGACGCGGTACGTGCCGCGTTTGCCGATCAGTCCGATCTGGGTTGGGTGCATCAAGCCGAACAGCGCGGCACCGGCCACGCCATGCAGCTTGCGCTGGCCCAGGTGGCGGAGGCGGCACGCGTGTTGGTGTTGTACGGCGACGTGCCGCTGATTCGTGCCGCCACGCTCAGGCCGCTGTGCGACGCGGATGCGCCATTGGCCCTGCTCGCCGCCGAACTGTTCGATCCGCGCGGTTACGGCCGAGTGATCCGCGATGGGTTGGGCCAGGTACGCGCTGTGATCGAGGATCGCGACTGCGCGCCCGACCAGCGCAACATCACCACCGTCAACACCGGCATCCTTGCCGCCGACGCGCGCCGCCTGCGCGTGTGGACGCACAACCTCGACAACCGCAACGCGCAGGGCGAGTTCTATCTCACCGATGTGTTCGCGCAGGCGTCCGCTGAAGGCATGCCTGCGGCGATCCTGAATTGCCGCGACGAGCGCGAAGCCTTCGGCGCGAACGACGCCTGGCAGCTCACGCGACTGGAGCGTCAATTCCAACAGCGCATGGCAAAGGCGCTGTGCGAACAAGGCGTGCGCCTCGCCGATCCGGCACGTTTCGATCTGCGCGGCCAGCTCACCTGCGGGCGCGACGTGGAAATCGACGTCGACGCGATATTCGAAGGCCGCGTCGAACTCGGCGATGGCGTGCACGTCGGCCCGTTCTGCCGGATCAAGGATTCCTCCCTCGCCGCCGGCACCGTCGTGCATGCGCATTGCGATCTTGATGGCGTGATCGCGCACGGCGCCTGCGTCATCGGACCCTTCGCGCGCCTGCGGCCCGGCACGGAATTGTCCGACGGAGCACATGTCGGCAACTTCGTCGAAGTGAAAAATTCCGCACTCGGGAAAGATTCCAAGGCCAATCACCTGAGCTATCTGGGCGACGCCAGCATCGGCGCGGACGTCAACATCGGCGCCGGCACCATCACCTGCAATTACGACGGCGTGAACAAGCATCGCACCACGATCGAAGACGGTGCCTTCATCGGCTCCAACTCCGCGCTTGTCGCCCCGGTCACGGTCGGCAAGGACGCCACGATCGGCGCCGGTTCGACGATCAGCGCCGACGCGCCACCGGGTGAACTCACCGTCGCACGCACGCAGCAGCGCACGATTCCGGACTGGAAGCGCCCTAAGAAAGCGCCATGAGCGACTATGCAACCGTGTTGGCCGCCTTCGCCAATTACTTCGGCGCCATCGCCCAGGTCAGCGGCGCACTGGTAGGTCTGGTGTTCGTTGCACTGACGTTCAACAACAAGGCCTTGGGCAAAGATGGCCATTCGGGCATGCGCGCGCTCGCACGACAAGTCTTCGCGGACTTCCTGATGGTTCTCTTTCTGGCCCTGATGATGTTGGTGCCTGGGGTTCCACCTGCCCAGATGGGCCTGTTTCTCCTCATTCTTTCCTCGGTCGGAATCTTACGCATTGTGCGCAACGTCATCGAACTCTTGCGCGATTCCGAGCAGCGACATCAACGCCTGCTGTTGCTGCAACGCTTCGGCTTGTCGTTTCTCGGCAGCGTCTTTTTCCTGACTGCTGGCATCCGAGCGATCAAAGGAGAGCAAGACTCGGTTTTCTGGTCGTTTGTCGCCAGCGCGCCCATCATGCTGCTCATTTCCGGCAGCCGCAGCGCATGGCTGCTGGTGACGCACAGCGACTGATAAATTTGCGCCTGTCTGCAAAAAACCCCGAAATAACCGCGTATTAAGCCGCATAGCGGCTAAAATACGCATCGGATTTCGAGGATTGATCCATGTGCGGGATAGTTGGCGCCGCGGCGCGGCGCGATGTGGTGGCCACGCTTATCGCGGGCCTGAAGGCGTTGGAATATCGCGGCTACGATTCGGCCGGCATCGCCCTGCTTACCGACACGGGCCTGGAACGCGTGCGCACCAAGGGCAAGGTACACGCGCTTGAGGCTTTGCACACCTCGCACCCGATCACCGGTTTCACCGGCATCGCGCACACGCGCTGGGCTACGCACGGCGCGCCGAACACGGTGAATGCGCATCCGATGATCTCGCGCGGCAACATCGCCGTCGTGCACAACGGCATCATCGAGAACCACGAGGAACTGCGCGCGGAACTCAAGACCCTCGGCTTCACGTTTGATTCCGAAACCGACACCGAAGTCATCGCGCACTTTATCGAACATTTCCAGAACGAAGGCGCGGACCTGCTCCAAGCCGTGCGCAAAACCCTGCCGCGCCTGCGCGGCGCCTATGCGATCGCGGTTATCAGCAAGCGCGAACCCGGCCGCGTTATCGGCGCGCGCCGCGGCAGCCCGATGGTGGCGGGACTGGCCGATGGCGAGCAGTTCATCGCTTCGGACATCCACGCCCTGCTGCCGGTGACGCGGCGCTTCATTTATCTCGCCGAAGGCGACATCGCGGACGCCACGGTCGATGGCATCACGATCCACGACGAACACGGCCACGTCGTGCAACGTCCGATCAAACAGGCGCATTTCGGCGCGGACGCGGTCGAGCGCGGCGAGTACCGCCACTACATGCTCAAGGAAATCCACGAGCAGCCGCAGGCACTGGCGGACACGCTCGAAGGCCGCATTAGCGCTGGCCATATCCTCACCGAAATCTTCGGCGTTGGCGCGCGCGAATTGCTCACGCGCACCCGCAATGTGCACGTGATCGCCTGCGGTTCGAGTTATCACGCCGCCCTCGTCGCGCGCTACTGGATCGAGTCGCTCGCTGGCGTGCCGTGCAATGTCGAAATCGCTTCCGAATACCGCTACCGCGACGTAGTCGTTCCTGCCGACACGCTGTTCGTCACGATCAGCCAATCCGGCGAAACCGCGGACACGCTGGCGGCCTTGAAACTGGCGAAATTGAAGAATTACCTGGCGACGCTCGCCGTCTGCAATGTGCCCGAATCCTCGATCGTGCGCGAATCCGCACTGACCCTGATGACGCGCGCCGGCCCCGAGATCGGCGTCGCATCGACCAAGGCGTTCACCACGCAACTGGCCGCGCTCGCATTGTTCGCGCTCGAGCTTGCGCGCCATCATGGGCTCGACGCCGCGCGCTATGCGGCGCTCGTGCAGCAACTGGAAACCCTGCCCGGCGCGGTGCGCGACACACTCGCGCTGGATGCGCGCATCAAGGCGATGGCCGAACGTTTCGTCGCCAAGGATCACACCCTGTTCCTCGGTCGCGGCACGCAGTTCCCGATCGCGATGGAAGGCGCGCTCAAGCTCAAGGAAATCTCCTACATCCACGCCGAGGCGTATCCGGCGGGCGAGCTCAAGCACGGCCCGCTCGCACTCGTCGACGAAAACATGCCGGTGATCGCAGTCGCGCCGAACGATCACCTGCTGGAAAAACTCAAGTCAAACCTCGAGGAAGTCCGTGCGCGTGGCGGCGAACTCTACGTGCTGGCCGACGCCGACGTCGCGCGCAACCTGCGCCAGGACAACGGCCATCTGCTCGCCCTGCCACCCTGCGGCGAACTGATCGCGCCGATCGTGTTCACGATCCCGCTGCAACTGCTCGCCTACCACGTCGCCGTGCAACGTGGCACCGACGTCGACCAGCCGCGCAACCTCGCCAAGAGCGTGACCGTGGAGTAGCCTCGGTGCCGCGATAGGATTTTGCGCGGTTTTGCGTTTGTTCGGGATAACCGGCGCCCCCGTGCCGGAACGAGGTCTCGCCATGAAGCATCTTGCGTCTTGCTGGGTCGGATTGCTGCTGTGCGCGGCTGCGCCGTTTGCGCTTGCCGCCAATACCTGGACGGTGACTTCCATCAGTGGCGGCGGCGCCTGCACGGCCAATTCCACGAGCGATCCGAACTGTACGCTGGATGCGGCGATCTACACGGCCACCGACGGCGACACGGTCGTTTTCGCGCCCGGCATCCAGGGGCAGACCATTTGCGGCACTTATCCGAACGGCACCCACCAGAACACGCCTCCCAGCGTGACCATCGATGGCTCGCCCAATGGCGTGAAACTGGATGGCTGCGGGAGCGGGCCGATTTTTGCGTTCGATAGCGGCACGTTGGTGCTATCTCACCTGACGCTGCAACACTCAACCAGCGACGCGATTTACAACATCGGGGCCAATTTGGCCGTCGATTCCTGCACTTTCACCGGCAATGTCGCCGGCGGTAGCCCCGCCAATGGCGGGGGAATCGACCAGGTGGGCGGTTATGTGCTCGTGATGAATTCCACTTTCACCGGCAACACAGCAAGCCAGGGTGGCGCCATCAATGCGTACGGCAACGTAGTCATCAGCAATTCGACCATCACCGGCAATTCCGCCGGGACGGGCGGCGGTGTCGGCGGCTACGGAATCACCATCATGAGCAGCATCATCGCCGGGAATTCTGCGACCAATTCGCCGGATGCCTACATTTTCATCTCGCCGGTATCGCTGGGTTACAACATCATCGGCAACACGTCGGGTTCCGGACTGACTACTGCCACGGGCGATCAATTCAATGTCGATCCGCTGTTCGTCAGTGCGGGCCTCGCCGACAACGGCGGTGCGACGCAGACCGTTGCCTTGCAATCGCTCAGCCCTGCGCGCGCTGGGGGCAACTGTGCCGGCAACGCGAGCAGTCCGCCGATTCCGACGGTAACGCTCGATCAGATCGGCCACACGCGCTCGTCGCCCGGCGCCATCGGTTGCAGCGTCGGCGCGTTCGACATGACCTCTATTTTCTACAGCGGCTTCGAGTAGTTCAGCGCGAAGCGCTGAAATTCAAACCGCTCAAGTCGATCTCGGCGTCGCAACGGCAACGCCGCGACCGCGCTGTCTGCCGATCGCGGCGCTTTGCCCAAAGACCGCTCCACCAGCTGCGTCCCGTTTCACGGCGAGGTTCGCCCGGGACGGCGATTTCCGGCATTGCCTGACCCATGCGTTTTTCCACGGCGAACATTGCCGCCTCGGCGGTTTCGAACAGCTCGAGCGGATTGGCCGACGTGGGGAGCTCGTCCCACCAGATCAGCACGTAACGGTCCGACCACGGCCCGGACACACCGGCGATGGCCTTGCCGCCGCGATAGGCGACGCGGGCGATGCCTTCGTAGCGCTGCTGCCAGACGATGCGGCGGGAGCCGTGGCACGGGGTGCGCGCGAGCGGCGCGGCATCGGAAACAAGGGGGGCAGTGACGAACATTTCAGACAACCCGTGAAGCGTTGTCTTATAAAAGCAAGGCGCATGCCAACTGGAAACCTGCGTGCGGGGGATCGAGTCACCCTGCCGCTGACCATCAACGTCACAATTGTCGCGGCACGAGCTAGGGTCCCGGGCAATGCCCAGAATCACTCGTCGCCCGGCAAGGACAGCCAATCCGCCTCGGCATCGATCGGCGAACCGGGCGGCACGGGCGTCGCGCGCGCATGACGGGCCAACTCCTTGTCCAGCTGGCGCGGATCGAGCAGCAGCCGCGACAAGCTGGCACCCCAGGCCCGTTCGACCGCATCGCCCTTGCGCTGCGCCAGCGCAAGCGCCTCCTCGTGCAGGCGCTGGTCGAGCAGGGCCGCCACGCCCGGCGTGATTATCGGATCGTGCGCGGCCCTCGCGATATCCATCAGGGTGCGCCAGGCGATGCGCCGGGATAGCGCGTCGGTCTTGTCGGGCAGCGTCACCGCGAGCAGGCGATCAAGCAGTTCCTGCACGCCCAAGGCATCCGCATCTGCGGCGTGCTGCACCTCTACACGCGCCAGGCGCGTGGGCGCGAGCAGCGCGTTCAAGGTCAACTCGGCGGCGGTGTCGGCGGCGACCAGCGGATCAAACGGCGTGCCGCCCGAACCGGCGAACAACTCGATGCTGTACTGGCGGTTCGGACTGCCGTTGCGCGCGGTCGAGAGCAACGGCACCAACCGTTGCGGCACGCGCAACTGGTCCGGCGTCAGCGTGGCGAGCACGGCATCGAGCGCCGCGCGCTGCGCCGCCGGCGGCACCGGATCGGATGCCTCGTGGCCGCCGCCATTGACGGCGTATTGCAGATACACGCCGCCGATCGCCTTCGCGGCAGCGATCGTCTGGTAGCGATGCAGAAGCCACACCGGCACGAAGCGCCGGCGCAAATTCGCCATCGGCTCGCCCGGCGCCAGCGCCGACAGGCCGAAGTGATCGATCGCGATACGCCGCACACCCATCAGGCGGTTGAGTTCCGCGGTCGCATCCGCACCATCGTCCCATAGCGAAGACCACGGCTGCGCGGTATCGTTGGCACGCGCGTCGTCGTCCTGGATGTAGCGCAGGCCCGACGCCACGATCTTTGCGGCCTCGGCATCGGCCCAGGCCTGCGCGTCCTGTCCCGGCGGCGGCTCGCCGTACAGCCAGTCGACCGTGGCCATGTCCCATCGGCCGATGCCGGTGGCATAGGCATGGCTCAGATCGGGGCGTCCGTCGACCAGGCCGATGCGCGGCGGCGGATAATCCATCACCGACGCGCGATCCTGCGTGCTCGCGGCGAAATTGTGCGCAAAGCCGAGCGTATGTCCGACTTCGTGTGCGCCGAGCTGGCGGATACGCGCCAGCGCGGCCTGCACCGGATCGTCGGGACCGCCCTTGCCGAGTTTGTCGGCGCCGACCAGGCCTTCGAAGACCTGGATGTCCTGGCGCACGCGCAGCGAGCCGATCACGACCATGCCCTTGACGATTTCGCCCGTGCGCGGATCGACGATCTCCTGGCCGTAGGACCAGCCGCGCGTGGCCCGGTCGACCCAGTTGACGACGTTGTAGCGCACGTCCATGGGATCGACGTCCCGTGGCAACACCTTGACCTGGAACGCGTCGATGTAGCCGGCCGCATCGAACGCCTTGGTCCACCAGCCGATGCCTTCGATCAGCGTGGATCGAATCGGTTCCGGCGCATGCCAGTCCACGTAGTAGACGATCGGCTTGCGCACACGCGAACGCGCCGCGCCCGGATCGGTCTTCTCCAGGCGGAACCGGTTGGCGTAATCGCGCACGACGTCCTTGCCCAACGGTTCGCTGAAATCCACCACCTGCCTGGAGAAGCCGCCCACGCGCGGATCGAACGTGCGCGACTGGAATCCGGGACCAGGCAGCCTGACGAAACTGTGGTGCACGGTGAAACTGACTTGCCCAGTGGTCGGCGCGATGTTCGCGACTTCCGCGCCCGGCGTGCCCGAAGCGTAGGTCTGCACCGCGTCGATCTCGAGGTTGTCCGGAAAATCCTTCACCGAGTCGGGATCGGCCGCGCTGCGCTTCGGGTCGAGCTTGAATCCCTTGCCCGCGCCCTGCCCGCCGCCGATACCGAACGTGTTGGTGCTCTGGTTGAGCGAGTCGGCGATGCCGATCGCATCCGCGGTCAGAAACCCGGACAGATCCACCACCAGACGGCCGTCGGGTAAGGTCGCGGCGACGTCGCCCATCCACACGATCGACGTGGCGAAGTCCGGACTGGCCTCGGTGCCGGTTTCGGCGCCGCGGAAGCGCGGGTTCTCAAATACCACGGCGATCTTCTTGCCGTAGCGACGGAAGGCAAGGATCTGCGTTTTGCCGACCCGGCCGCGGTCCAGGAACGTCGGTGCCGCGCCGAGTCCGGTGCGCAGCGAAGTAGCGTACAGGAATCGCGCCGACACGTCGTCGTCTTCGGCCGGCGGCAAGGTCACGAGAATGCGGCCGGCGCGCTTGTCCACATGCACAGGCAGCAGGCCTTGCAGCGCGACGGTCGCGTCGAAAACCTTGTCCGGCCGCGTTTGCGCCGGCGCGGCGTGCGCAGTGGAAAATCCGAGGGATGCCGCGAGAACGAACGGCAGTGCGATAAACGAACGGCGGGTGTTGGCAGTCATGCGCAGGATTCTATCCCGCGCGGATGCTCGGCGCTCAGAACAGCCCCCTGCTCAGATCAATGCATCCGGCCGGCTCGCGCCGGCAAAACGGCGCGACCAGTATTTCTCGCTCATGTGGTCCACGCGCACGCGCTCGCCGGTCGTGGGCGAATGGATGAAGCGACCGCCGCCAAGGTAAATGCCGACGTGCGAAATACGCTTGCCGTGGGTACGAAAGAACACGAGGTCGCCGGCCTGCATCTCGTCGCGGTCGATTTTCTGGCCGTCGCGGTATTGCGCCGCGGAGTTTTCCGGCAGCTGCACGCCCAGCACCTGGGCGAAGACGTAATGCACGAAGCCGCTGCAATCGAATCCGCTGCGCGGACTGCGGCCGCCACGGCGATAGCGGATATCGCGCAAGGTCATCGCGAAATCGACGAGCAGGTGGCGAGGATCGGCGTCGCTGGCTGGCGCCAAGTCATCGGACGGCGCGCGCGCTTGCGGCAACCAATCCGACGCTGATGATTCGTCGAGCACGGACGGTGCGAGCATCGCCCACGGCGCCTGCGCCGTGCACGCTTCCGCCGGAGCCGGCAGCGCGGCCGAGGCGTTGCCGGCCAGCACGACGATTGCCGTGACCAGCAATGTACAACCCCGTCTGCGCATGCGCGAAACTCCGGACAGTCCGCCCCCGGCAGACAGCGAATGGGCGAAGCTAGCAAAGGGTTCGTTGGAAACTTGTTAATCTGTATCCGGTTTCCGGAGCCCGACATGCGAATTTGCGTCTACTGCGCTTCCAGCCAGATGTGTGACGCGGCCTACCACGCCGCGGCCACGCGCCTGGGCGAATGCCTGGCCGAGGCCGGCTGCACCATCGTCTACGGTGGCGGCGCGGTGGGCCTGATGGGTTCGCTGGCCAACGGCGCGCTCGCCAGGGGCGGCAAGGTGATCGGCATCATCCCGCGCTTCATGACCGACGTGGAGTGGCAGCATCCGGGCATCGAGAACCTCGAAGTGGTCGAGGACATGCGCGAGCGCAAGCATCGTCTACTCACCGGCTCGGATGCAGTCGTCGCCCTCCCCGGCGGTTGCGGCACGCTGGAGGAATTATTCGAAGCGATCACGCTCAAGCGCCTTGGCCTGTATTTCAATCCGATCGTGCTGGTCAACACGCGCGATTTCTACACGCCGCTGCAAACGTTCATGAACCAGGTGATTGTCGAGCGCTTCATGAACTCCGAACACGCGGCGATGTGGTCGCTGGTGAACGCGCCCGATGACGTGTTGCCGGAAATCCGGCGCACCCCGAAGTGGCGCGAGGATGCGCGCGATTACGCGGTGGTGCGTTGAGGCTCAATCCTCGTGCGCAGCGTCGTGGCCCGCATCCGGATCGTCCAGGAATCCGCTGTCGCCGGAATCGGCGTCTGACGATTCGCGCGGTTCGACGGAGCGCTCGCTGCGCTCGACCTGCTTCTGCCAGCGCGTCTTGATCGGATTGGCGCCTTCGTTCGCTTCGGCAGCAGCCACCAGCGCGCGTTTTTGCTCGTCGGGCAAATCGGCCCAATGGCGATTTTCGATGGCGCCGGCGAGCGAATACAGCAAATTCAAACTCGGCCGAAAGCCGGCGCGCTTGACCTTCATGAAAGCATCGACGGGACCAAGTCGCACCAGATCGTCCTGCGTGCGCACGCCGACCTGACGCAGCCACGCCGCGCCCTTTGGACCGACGTTGCGAATCTTGTTGTTGTCGTCCTTCGCCGCCATGCTCAACGCTTCCAGCGAATCCATGAAAATGCGCGCGAGCGTTTCCATGCCAGCGCGATCGTCGTCGTCGAAACGCGCAACATGGGGACTATCCACATCCCACACGCCGATCAACTTGTCGCCATCGAACAGGGGCACCACGATTTCCGAACGTGACGCCGAATCGCAGGCGATGTGGCCGGCGAACGCATTCACGTCGCGCACGAGTTGGGTTTGCCGTGTCGACGCGGCGGTGCCGCACACGCCCTTGCCGAGCGCGATGCGCACGCAAGCGGGTTGGCCCTGGAACGGCCCGACCACGAGTTCGGCGCCGTCGTAGAAATAGAATCCGGCCCAGTTGATGTCCGGCAGCGCGTGATAGACCAGCGCGGCGAAATTCGCCGCGTTGGCTATGCGGTCGCGCTCGCCGTGCAGCAAGCCGCGCGCCTGCGCGGCGAGTCCGGCGTACAGTTCCGGCTTGTTGTCGGAGCGGATGGCGGAAGCGGTGAACATGCCGGCATTCTAGCGTGTGGCGGATATCTGCGCAGCGAATTATCCTGCCGGCATGAACGCACAGTCTCAAAATCGATCAGGCGTCTTCATCGCCGGCACCGACACCGGCATCGGCAAGTCCGTGGTGTCGGCCACCTTGCTTGCCGCGTTGAACGCCAACGGACATCGCGCCGTGGGGATGAAACCCGTCGCCAGCGGCTGCCGGCAAACGCCGCAGGGGTTGCGCAACGAGGACGCCGAACTGCTGATCGCACACAGCGCCGGCGCGCCGGATTACGCGCTGGTCAATCCGGTCGCACTGCCCGAGGCGATTGCGCCGCATCTGGCGGCGAAACATTCGGGCGTGGATATCCGGCTCGATCCGATCAATGCTGCATTTGTCGCATTGTCCACAAATTATGATTTTGTCGTCGTCGAAGGCGTCGGCGGCTGGATGGTGCCATTGTCCGACAAGCTGATGCAGGCCGATCTCGTGCGTGCGCTGGATACGCAGGTAATCCTCGTCGTCGGCCTGCGCCTGGGCTGCCTCAATCACGCCCAGCTTTCCGCGCGTGCCATCCTCGATGATGGCTGCAAGCTCGCCGGCTGGATCGCCAACCGCATCGATCCGCAGATGGATTGCGCCGAGGAAAACCTCGCCACGTTGCACGCGCTGCTGCCGGCGCCATGCCTGGGCGTGCTGCCAGCTTTGCACAAGTACGCAGCCAGCGCGCCCGATCTGCGCGCGCTGGCGCCCCAACTGCAAAATGCCGCCCGCGTCATCGCGGCCTGACAGGCCGAAAGTCACGGGCCCTCACGCGCGCGGCTCTGCTAGACTTGCAGACCGTACGAGGAGATTTCATGTCGGTGCAGCGCTATTACCTGTCCATTGACGACTTGGCCCGCGCACGCGGCCAGATCAACGAATTGTCGTTCCAGGGCAATTCGCCCGACAGCTTCGCCGCCCTGCTCCAATCGGCATTGCGCGAGCCCACGTTGTGGCGGCGCTGGCGCGCATTGCAGCCGGACCCGGACGCCGTCGATCCCGCGCTCGGCGCGAGCGACCCGCAAGCCACGGTCAGCGCCGAACAGGCCGACATGCACACCGACATCGCCGTCACCACCAGCCTGCCGCACGCCATCCTCAAACACCGCCTCACCCTGCTGGTCGGTGCGCACTGGAGTTTGCGCGACGTCAAGACTGCGTGATGCCGGGTGAATCCGTTGTTTTTTCCATTCGTATACTTCGTGGAGTTCTTGCCATGTTCCGAATCCGTTTGCTGCCCGTCGCCATGACCGCCGTGCTCGCCGCCTGCGCGCAAGCGCCGCAGAAACCCGAACCGGCCAAGGCCGCCGCGGTCGCGCCAGCGTCGCAACACGTCAATCCGTTCCTCACGGCCAGCACATTGCCGTTCCAGGCGCCGCCGTTCGACAAGATCACCGACGCCGACTACCAGCCGGCGATCGAGGAAGGCATGCGCCAGCAGATCGCCGAGGTCGACAAGATCGCGAACGATCCGGCGCCGCCGACATTCGAGAACACCTATGTGGCGCTGGAGAAGACCGGCACCCTGCTGTATCGCGTCATGGCCGTATTCAACGGCGTCAGCGGTGCCAATACCAACGACACCCTGCAAAAATTGCAGGAAACCGAAGCGCCGAAACTGGCCGCGCACCAGGATGCGATCTATCTCGACGGCAAGCTCTTCGCACGCGTCGACGCGGTATACAACGAACGCGCGAAGTTGCAGCTGGATCCGGAATCGCTGCGCCTGGTCGAGGTCGTGCACGCCAACTTCGTGCGCGCCGGCGCCAAGCTGTCGGCGGCGAACAAGAGCAAACTCGAAGCGTTGAACAAGGAGGAATCCTCGCTCAGCGCGGCCTTCATCAACAAACTGCTCGCCGCCGCCAAGGCCGGCGCGCTGGTCGTCGACGACAAGGCCAAGCTCGCGGGCATGTCCGCTGCCGACATCGCCGCCGCCGCGCAGGATGCCAAGGCACGCGGCCTGGACGGCAAATGGGTGGTCCCGCTGCAGAACACCACACAGCAGCCGGTGCTGCAGGATCTGAGCGACCGCGCCACGCGCCAGGCGCTGTTCGAGGCCTCGTGGAACCGCGCCGAGCATGGCGACGCCAACGACACGCGCGCCACGTATCGAGCGCCTCGCCCAACTACGCGCCGAGAAGGCCAAGCTGCTCGGTTTCCCGAACTTCGCGGCGTGGAACCTGCAGGATCAGATGGCCAAGAATCCGGCCACCGTATTCGCCTTCATGCACAAACTCGCGCCCGCCGCGGTCGCACGCGCGCGCGTCGAGGCGCACGATATCCAGGCCATGATCGACAAGGATCAGAAAGCGCTCGGCAAGCCATCGTTCAAGCTCGAACCCTGGGATTGGGAGCACTACGCCGAACAGGTGCGCAAGGCGAAATACGATCTCGACGAAAGCCAGATCAAGCCGTATTTCGAATTGAACAACGTGCTGGAAAACGGCGTGTTCTACGCCGCGCACCAGCTCTACGGCCTGAACTTCAAGGAGCGCCACGACATCCCGGTTTACCAGCCGGACGTGCGCGTGTTCGAGGTGTCCAATGCCGACGGTTCGCTGCTCGCGCTGTTCTATTGCGACTACTTCAAGCGCGACAACAAGAACGGCGGCGCTTGGATGGACAACTTCGTCGGCCAGTCGAAACTGCTCGGCACGAAGCCGGTGATCTACAACGTCGCCAACTTCACCAAGCCGGCGCCCGGCCAGCCGGCGCTGCTGTCGTGGGACGACGTCATCACCATGTTCCACGAGTTCGGCCATGCCCTGCACGGCATGTTCGCCAATGAGGAATATCCGACGCTGTCCGGCACGAACACGGCGCGCGACTTCGTCGAATTCCCGTCGCAGTTCAACGAGCACTGGGCGAGCGTGCCGGAAGTCTTCGCCCACTTCGCCAAGCACTACCAGACCGGCGCAGCGATGCCGGCAGAGCTTGTCGCCAAGATGCGCAAGGCCGGCAAGTTCAACAAGGGCTACGACATGACCGAGGCGGTCGCCGCCGCGCTGCTCGACATGGAATGGCACACCCTGCCGGCGCAGCGCGCCGTTGCAGAATGCGGACAAGTTCGAGGTCGCCGCGCTGAAGAAGGACAAGGTGGACCTGAGCTACGTGCCGCCGCGCTACCGCTCCAGCTACTTCCTGCACATCTGGGGCAACGGCTATTCCGCCGGTTACTACGCCTACTCCGTGGACGCAGATGCTCGCCGACGACGCCTTCGAGTGGTTCAAGGAACACGGCGGCCTGACCCGCGAAAACGGCGATCGCTTCCGCGCCATGGTGCTCTCGCGCGGCAATACCGAGGAGCTGGCCAAGATGTACCGCGACTGGCGCGGCAAGGATCCGAGCATCGAGCCGATGCTGATCGACCGCGGATTGAAGGCGGCGCCGAAGAAGAAGTAGACGTCCGCGGACGCAGCAATCCCGAAGGCCCGCGCATGCGGGCCTTCTTTTTGCGCACCTCAGTAGGCGAATTCGCGAGAACACCGGATCCACGCTGCCCTGCCACGGGCCGTGGAAGAGTTCCAGCTTGCGCTCGGCGGGGGTCTGGTTGGCGTGCGCGAACTCGATCAGCGGTTCGAGGAAGACGGCTTCGCTCGCGCCGGTGGAGTTGAGGCGATTGCGGCGCGCGAGGCCATTGCCGGCAATCTTCAGCGCTTCGAGCGCCAGTTCGCGCACCGTGCCGTTGCGGAATGGAAGTTTCAGCGCGTGCTTCGGCACGCCGTCGCGCAGGGCGTGGCGCTCGGCCAGCGTGAAGTCCTTGACCAGATCCCAGGCCGCATCGAGGCTGGTTTGATCGTAGAGCAGGCCGACCCAGAACGCCGGCAGCGCGCACAGGCGATTCCACGGCCCGCCGTCGGCGCCGCGCATTTCCAGATACTTTTTCAGGCGCACTTCGGGAAAGGCCGTGGTCATGTGGTCGGCCCAGTCCTTGAGCGTCGGCTTGACGCCCGGCAATTCGGCCAGTTCGCCGGCGAGGAACTTGCGGAAGGATTTTCCGGCGAGGTCGACGTACTTGCCGTCCCGATAGCTGAAATACATCGGCACGTCGAGCAGGTAATCGACGTAGCGCTCGAAACCGAAACCATCCGCGAAGACGAAATCGAGCATGCCGGTGCGGTCCGGCATCGGTGTCGGTCCAGATATGCGAGCGGTAGGAGAGGTATCCGTTCGGCCGGCCTTCGGTGAACGGCGAGTCGGCGAACAGCGCGGTCGCGATCGGTTGCAAGCGCGAGCGAGACACGGAATTTCTTCACCATGTCCGCTTCGTTCGGCGAAGTCGAGATTGACCTGCACCGTGCAGGTGCGCGTCATCATGTCCAGGCCAAGCTTGCCGACCTTGGGCATGTAGTCGCGCATGATCTTGTAGCGGCCTTTCGGCATCCACGGCATTTCGTCGCGCCGCCACTTGGGCTGGAAGCCCATGCCGAGGAAGCCGAGCCGCAATTCGTCGGCGACGCTGCGGACCTCTTTCAGATGGCAGGTGACTTCGCAGCAGGTGTCATGGACGGTGTCGAGCTGGCCGCCGGACAATTCGAGCTGGCCGGCCGGTTCCAGCGTGATCGAGGCGTCGCCGCGCGCCAGCGCGATGACATTGCCGTTCTCTTCGACCGGCTTCCAACCGAAGCGCGTGAGGCCGCGCAACAATGTACCGATGCCGCGCTCGCCTTCGTAAGTCGGCGGACGCAGATCGTCAAGGCGAAAACCGAATTTCTCGTGCTCGGTGCCGATCTTCCACTGCGCTTTCGCGCGCGCACCCGAGGCGATGTATTCCACGAGCTGGTCGCGGTTCGCGATCGGGGTTTCCTTGACTGCACTCGGTCCGGACATGGTTTTTCGCTTTGTTGAAAAGTGCGGCCGAGGATGGCCGCTTCTTGAATTTCGCGATCATGGATGATCGCAGAAGCAACTGCTCAAGGTTGGGGCAATTCGTCCCCAAGCAAGGCCAGGATCGCGGCGCGCGCCTCGTCCAGCCCGGTCTTGGCCGGTGCCGAAAACAATTGCGCGGTCGCGTTCCAACCCGCGTTCCTGCAATCGGCCCGCATCGCCGCCAGCGTGCGCGCGCCCTCGCTGCGCGAGAGCTTGTCGGCCTTGGTCAGCAGGACGTGACAAGGCAGTTCGACTTCGGCGCAATAGCCCAGCATTTGCCGGTCGAAATCCTTGAGCGGATGGCGTGCATCCATGATCAGCACGACGCCGTGCAAGGACTCGCGCTCGCGCAGGTAGGCGTCGATGGCGGCGCGCCATTTCGCGCGCATCGCCTCGGGGACCTTCGCGTAGCCGTAGCCGGGCAGATCGACCAGGCGCCGGTCATCGTCGAGGACGAAAACATTGAGCAATTGCGTGCGTCCCGGCGTTTTCGACGTGCGCGCCAGACCCGTCTGGTCGCAGATCGCATTCAGCGCGCTGGATTTGCCCGCATTGGAACGCCCGGCGAAAGCGACTTCGGCGCCGCTGTCGGGCGGCAGGCGGCGCGGGTCCGGCGCGCTGGTCGCAAACTTCGCGGCACGGAAAGGATTGCTGGGCATCGCCATCGTGTTTGACCGTCCCTGTAGCGGCTGGGATAATTCCCGCCTTGTGTCCGCGCACTGGTGCACGGTCAACGCTTTCGGGAGTGAAGTGTATGAGTTTTCGGCTTGTGATTGCGTTTTCCGCGCTGATCGGCGCCGGCTCGCTGGCGGCACAGACGCCCGCTTCCGCTCCGAATCCCGCCCCGGCGCCCGCTGCGCAGGCGCCCGCCGCCACGCCAGCGGCAGAAGTGCCGCTCAAACCCGGCGATGCCACCGCCGGCCAGGCCAAGACCGCCGCCTGCGCGGCCTGCCATGGCATGGATGGCAACTCGGCTGCGGCGCAGTATCCGAAATTGGCCGGACAGCATGCCGGCTACATCGCGCGCCAGCTCGGGACTGTTCAAGTCCGGCAAACGCGCCAATCCGATCATGCTCGGCTTCGCCGCACCGCTGAGCGAACAGGACATGCGCGACATCGGCGCCTATTTCGCCAGCAAGACCTCGCTGCCGGGAGTGGCCGACGCCAAACTCGTGCCGGTAGGCGAAGCCTACTTCCGCAGCGGCGACGCGAAGGACGGCGTGCCGGCCTGCATGGCCTGCCACGGCCCCGACGGCCGCGGCAATCCGGGCGCGGAATATCCGCAACTGGCCGGCCAGCATGCCGATTATGTCGCCGCGCGCCTGAAGGCGTTCCGCGACGGCTCTGCCGGCAGCGACGAGCGCACCAAGATCATGGAAGCGATCGCCAAGCCACTCTCCGACGCCGAAATCGGCGCGCTGGCGAGCTATGTCGAAGGCCTGCATGCGGTGGATGCGTCCACCGCGGCGAAGTAACCGGAGCGCAGCCATGAAACGTCTCGTCGCCCTTGCCGCGTTCACCCTCTTTTCCGCCACCGCGATGGCTCAGGATGCCAAGCCCCAGCAATGGGAAGCGGGCAAGCACTATTTCGTGATCGATCCGCCGCAGCCGACGCAGACGCCCGGCAAGATCGAGGTCACCGAGGTGTTCTCCTACGGCTGCCCGGCCTGCAACTTCGCCCACACCTACGTCGACACGCTGCGCAAGCACCTGCCGGCGAACGCGGAAATGGATTTCGTACCCGCTTCGTTCAATCCGTCCGAGGACTGGGTCGTGTTCCAGCGCGCCTACCTCACCGCGAAGGCGCTCGGCATCGCGGAAAAATCGCACGATGCCATGTTCGACGCGGTGTGGAAGACCAAGGAATTGGGCATTTACGACGCGAACAACCGCATCAAGAGTCCGCTGCCGACGATCGAGGACGTGGCCAAGTTCTATGCGCAGTACGGCGTCAAGCCCGAACAGTTCGTCGCCACGGCCAACTCGTTCACGATCAACACGCGCATGAAGCAGGCCGATGCCTTCGTCAAGTCGACCGGCGTCGACCAGACCCCCACGATCGTCGTCAACGGCAAGTACCGCCTGACCACGGTGTCGGCCGGCGGCAGTTGGGACAAGGCCGAGCAACTCGTTCTGTTTCTCGATAAACAAGGAAGCCGGCAAGTAACCTTGCGAGGAACTTGCGCGTTCTTGCGCAGTCCCATAGCCGCTCGTCTGATTGGAGAACACGATGTTGAAGCAAGCCCTGATTTTGCTGGCCGGGATGATCCTCGTCGGCGGCTGCCAGGCGCAAGGCAGCGCACAGGCCGCCAAGGCGCCGGCCAAGCCCGCACTGGTCGCCGGCCAGGATTACCTGCCGATCACCCCTGCGCAGGTCACTCCGGGCGATCAGGTCGTGGTCACCGAGGTGTTCTCCTACGCCTGCCCACACTGCGCCGATTTCCAGCCCTACGCGAACGAGCTCAAGGGCAAGCTGCCCAAGGGCGTGAAGTTCGCGCTGCTGCCCGCCGTGTTCAATGCGATGTGGGAACCCTACGCACGCGGGTTCTACACGGCGCAGTCGATGGGTCTCGTCGACAAGACGCATCAGGCGCTGTTCGACGCGATCCACCGCGACCACGAACCGCTGCGCACGATCCAGGATCTGGCCAACCTGTTCTATGCCAACTACGGCGCCAGTCCCGGGCGAATTCCTCTCCACCGCCACCTCGTTCGTGATCGAAGGCGAACTGACGGCCGGCAACCAGAAGGTGCGCGAATGGCAGGTCGATGCCACGCCCACGCTCATCATCGATGGCAAGTATCGCGTCACCGCCAACGCCGAGCGCGGCATCGGCTTCCCGCAGATGGTGCAGATTGCCCTGCGGCTGGTCGATCAGGAACTGGCGTCAAAGCATCACGCCGCGCACAAATAACCTCGTCGAACGACAGATGCCGCTTGCGACGAAGTCGCGGGCGGCATAGCCTGTGCTCATGTGCGCCGATGTCCGCCACGCCAACGCGCCCGCGGGTTTGCACCAGCACCTGAACCTGCTCAGCTGCAACATCCTCGCCGGCGGCAGCGTGGCCCGCTACCGCGACTATGTGACCCAGAGCTGGAAGCACGTACTGCCCTCGCGCGGCAAGCGCAGCAATCTCGACAAGTTCGCGGGGCTGCTCGCCGATTTCGACCTGGTCGGCCTGCAGGAAGCCGATGCCGGCAGCCTGCGCTCGGGTTTCGTCAACCAGACCCAATACCTCGCCGAAGCGGCCCGGTTTCCCTACTGGAGCCACCAGCCCAACCGCAAGGTGGCGCGCTTCGCGGCATCCGCGAACGGCTTGCTCACGCGCATCGCGCCGGATGAAGTGCGCGACTATCCCCTGCCCGGCCGCATTCCCGGCCGCGGCGCGTTATGGGCGCGTTTCGGCAAGGACGAGACGGCGCTGGTCGTGGTGATCGCGCATCTGTCGCTCGGCCCGGCGGCGCGCCGGCGCCAGTTCGACTTCCTCGCCGAACTGATCGGAACCCACGCCAACGTGGTGCTGATGGGCGACCTGAATTGCCCGGCGCACAGCCGCGAGCTGACGCCGTTGTTCCGCCGCACCGCGCTCGTGCCGCCGCACGCTGCCGCACCCGCCACGTTCCCGAGCTGGCAACCGCGGCGCGCGATCGACCACATCCTGACGTCGTCCAGCATCGAGGTCGAACGCTTGTGGACGCTTGCCGCACCCGGTGTCCGACCACCTGCCGCTGGCGGCAAGGATCAAACTGCCCGTCGTTCCCTGATCTTCGCGTGCAACGTCCAGACGCACGGGCCATCCACAAAAAAACGGGCCGCGCAAGGCGGCCCGCAATGTTGTCGCAATCGATTGTCGTTGAATCAGAACTTCAGGTTCGCCTCGACGTACCAGAAGCGGCCCGGCAGATCGTAGGTGGAGGCGTCGTAGCCGTTGAGCGAGCACGACAGGCACACCGGCGGATCCTTGGCGAACACGTTGTTGACGCCGGCCGAAACCGTGAGCGGCATGCTGACCGGAACGTTCCAGCTCGCGCGCACGTCGTGATAAGTGGTCGCACCGAGGCGGTGGAAGCCATTCGGGAACTGCGCGGTTGGCCGAACAGCATTCGGACAGATCGCATAGTTCGGCTTGCAATTTACATCAACGCCACCCGCCGCTGCGCAATCTTCGGTCAGCGCCGAGACGTAGCGCATGGCCCAACCAGCCGACCATTCGCCCAAGGTCCAGTTCAGGCGCAGGGTGGAGCGGATGCGCGGAATGCCGCTGTCGTGAACTTCAACGCCCACGCTATCGGGCTCGGCCAGCCCGGTGGTGGTATCGACCGCACTGTACTTGTCGACATAGGTGTTCTGCCAGCTCGCGCCGAGGCGGCCCCAGCCGGTATCCGGTCCGACCCAGGTGACGCCGAAGTCGAAGCCCTGCGTTTCAACGCGGCCGAGGTTGCCCAGCGTATCGTTGAGGAAGGCGATGTATCCGGCGGAGTTGCGGTCCTGCACGCTGCAAAACGCTGGATCCAGCGTTTGCGCGCAACGATCGAGCAAGGTCTGTGCGTCCTTGGCCTGGATCGCATCCTTGATGTTGATCTTGTACCAAGTCGCCTCGAAATCGAGCTTCTGCGACCAGCTGGTGTTCTCGGCCCAGGACGGACTGTACACGCCGCCCAATGTGGTGTTGCGCGACTTTTCCGGTTGCAGGTTGCGGTTACCGCCCGTCAACACCGAAATCTGCGAATTGGATTGAACGTACGTGGCTGGATTGGGCACGCCCAAGGCCATGCAATTCGTGGCGAGCTGTCCCGTCGCGTTGTTGCACGGATCCTGCAACGTCGCGTCGAAGCGTGAGAACGTGCCGTACAACTCGCCGATCGACGGCGCGCGGAAGCCCTGTGCCCATGTGCCGCGGAAGGTCAGGTCGTCGTTCAACTGCCAGCGGAAGCCGACCTTGCTGTTGGTGGTGCTGCCGAACGTCGAGTAATCCGAATAGCGCGAGGCCACGTCGATGTTCAACGCCTTGGCGAACGGCGCATCCGCAACCAGCGGCGCGTTCAATTCAACATAGAACTCGTCCACGTTGTAGCCGCCCGCCGTCGGCTTGGACGGCACGCCATTGGAATCGCCCGCGGTGACGACCGCGTCCGGCGTGTAGGTGCCGGAAAGGTTGCGATGCTCGTAGCCGGTGGCGAAATCCAGCGCTCCGGCCGGCAACTGGAACAAGTCGCCCGAGATATTGGCGGTGACCACGCCCAGCGCCTGATGGCTGGTGTCGTGCTCGTGGTACAGGATGTAGTTGAGCATGTCCGGCGTCAGCGTGCCCGGTCCGCCGAACAGGTTCATCGGCACGCAGTTCGGATCGGCCTGGCAGGCGGCCAGCGGGCCGACGCCTCGGCGATGTGCGCCATGTTGTAGGTGCCGGTCACGTCTTGCGTCGCGTTGTTGTCCGCGCGCACCACGTTCACGTCCCAGTTGTAGTTGTGCTCGTTCCAGCCGAAGCTGCCGGTCAGGCCGGTGGCGAAATAACGCGTGTCGACCTGCTGGCTGAAGATGCGCGGGCCACCCTCGATTGGGCGCCTGCCAAGACCGAAGTCCGGGCTGCTCGAATCGAGCGTGAAGCCGAACGGGTTGTACGGGTTGGTCTTGTCCACGCTGACCGTGTAGCAACGGTCGATGAGGAAGCAGAACGCCTGGCCGAGGAAGATGGGCTCAGGCCCGGCCTGGTTCACCGATTTGCGTGTGTTGTATAGACCTTTCAAGTACCAATGAATGTCGTCGGTGAGCTTGTAATCGGTCTGGGCGAAGAAGCCGGTGCGCTCCGACGGCGTCAGCAGCAGGTTGTAGGGCGCGAAATTGAAACGGTCAGCGCCGGTGAAATGGTGATAGCCGTCCGGGAAGTTTTGCAGACCGCCCGCGCCGGCGGCGCCATTGGCTGTGATGCTGCAGAAGCCGTCCGAACAAATGGTGGTGCCGTCAGAGCGCACTACGTCGCCGCCGCCCGGCACGTCGAACAGCACGCGCGTGTACGGCGTGGCAGACGAGCAATTATCCAGCCCCGTACCCGGCACGCATTCCGCGCTGGCTTGCGCCCAGTCGGCGGAGCTGATCTGGTTCTGCTTGTAATGGCTGACGTCGACGAAGAAGCTGTAGCGGTCGCCCTTGGCGCCGAAGGAAATATCGCCGTTGGCGGTCTTGCCGTCTCCCACCGAATAATCGCCGTAGTAAGCGTGAAGCGCGCCGCCGTCCTGGCCCTTCTTGGTGATGATGTTGATCACGCCCGCGATCGCATCCGAACCATACAGCGCCGAAGCGCCGTCGGTGAGGATCTCGATGCGCTCGACGATGCCGGCCGGAATCGTGTTCAGGTCCACTGCGGCGGACACGCCCGAGGCCGAGGATTCGTTCACCCAGCGCAGGCCATCGACGAGGATCAGGGTGCGCTTCGCGTTGAGGTTGCGCAGGGAAATCGTGGTCGAACCCGAGCCCACGCCCGAGCCGTCCGGCGCGAAACCGAAGTTGCCGGCCGAATTGAATTTGGTGTTCAGCGCCGACCCGCTCACGGACAACTGCTGGATCACGTCGCCGATCGAGGCCAGGCCGGTCTGCGCGATATCGCGCGCGCTGATCGTGACCACCGGCGTCTGGTCGGCCATTTCGGCCTTCTTGATGCGCGAACCGGTGACTTCGATAGCTTCGAGCTTCTGTACATCGTCGCCCGGCTTGTTCTGGGCCAGGACCGGCGTGGCGACCGTGGAGAGGATCAAGCCGCCCAATGCGGCGGATATGCCGGCGGCAAGCAGACGCGGGTTGAAGCGAGCCATACACAACCTCCTCAGGTTAAGGATTCGATGGAACCCATGCGAGATTTCGGCCCGCATTCCCCGGGCCGGAAGTGTAAAAAAAGTGTAATGATCAGCAGATCATGGCACATGCGCCTACGCTTTGGCTAGCGTGTCGGAAGACACGACCTCGCACACCGCCTTCCGCTAAACTTTACCGCGCACCACGCATCGCCGAAAACATGTTTAGACGTCCATACTTGCCTACTGTTTCGTTGTTTTGCGCACTCGCCGCCCTGCACATGCCGCTGGCCGCCCGGGCCGACGACCTGGCCAACCAGCGCGCGCGTTTTCCGCTGGTATGGGAGGCGGCACAACACGGCCCGGCCGGGGCATGGCGCAGGCTAGCCGCCGGACTGGAAAGCTATCCGTTATTCCCCTATCTGGAACTGGCGTCCCTGCAACGGCGCATCCAGGACGTGCAGCAACCGGAAGCGCAAAAATTTCTCGCCGCCTGGCCCGACTCGCTGCCGGCGAAATTATGGCGCGAGGCCTACCTCGCCGAACTCGCACGGCGCGGCGATTGGCGCGACTTTCTGCATTTGTATACTGCGGATGGCGCGAGTACTGCGCTGCAATGCGATGCCCTTCACGCGCACATCGCACTTGGCGAGAAAGTGGATCTCCACGCCGACATCGAGTCGCTGTGGCTTGCGGCGCAACCGCTGCCGGACGCCTGCGATGCGGTGTCCGCCTGGGCCAGGGACAAGCTGACCTCCGCTCTGATCTGGCAGCGCATCGACCTTGCCACCGGCGCGGGCCAAGCGGGACTTGTTGACGCGCTCGCGGCCATGCTCGATGGCCCGGCGCCCGCGGCGATGCGCAGCGCATCGCCGCCGCGATCCGCGATCCGGCGGGCACGCTCGGCAAGGCTGCCGCATGGCCCGACACCACGCGCACTCGGCAAGCAGCAACCGTCGCGTTCACGCGCCTGGCGCGGCGCGACAGCGACGCGGCCGAATCGCTGTGGACCGGTCTTTCTGCGCACTTCCATTTCGACGCCGAACAGCGCGGCAAAATATTGCGCGCGATCGCGATCGACCGCGCCTCAAGCTACGCGCCGGACGCGCTGCAACGCCTGACCGCACTGCCCGCAGCGGCCGACGATGACGCCAGCCGCGAATGGCGCGTGCGCACCGCCGTGGCGATGCAGGACTGGCAAGCCGCGCTGGCCGCGCTCGACGCGATGAGCGACGCGCAAAAGTCCGACGCGCGCTGGCGCTATCTGCGCGCGCGCGTGCTGGTGAAGCTCGAGCGCAGCGACGAAGCCACGCCGATTTTCGCATCCGTCGCGCGCGAAGCGAACTTCCACGGCTTTCTCGCCGCGGACTGGCTCAAGCTGCCGTACACGATTTGCCCGCAGCAGATCGAAGACAGATCCGACCATCGACAAGCAACTGCGCCGACAGCCGGACCTGGCGCGCGCCTTCGAATTCTTCGCCATCGACCGCCTGCCGCAGGCGCGGCGCGAATGGGATTTCGCCCTGTCGCGGCTGGACCAAGCTCAGCGCAAACAGGCCGTGGCGATGGCTGCAGAGCGCGGCTGGCACGATCGTGCCGTGTACGCGCTCAACCGCGGCGAGGACCTGCACTATTACGACCTGCGCTTTCCGCTGGCACGGCGCACCGACATCGTGCGCGACGCGCGCAGCGCCGGCATCGATCCGACCTGGGCTTACGCCATCATCCGCGCCGAAAGCGCATGGACCACCGACGCGCGCTCCGGCGCCGACGCGTTCGGCCTGATGCAGTTGCTGCCGGGAACGGCGAAGCATCTGGCGAAACAGCTCGGCGTATCGTTCTCCGGGGCATCCGCCCTGTTCGACCCGGACTTGAACATCCGCCTGGGCACACAGTATCTCGGCAAGATGGCGCTGCGCTATGACGGCAGCCCGTGGCTGGCCAGCGCCGCCTACAACGCCGGCAGCGATCCGGTCGGACGCTGGATCGACGCGCGCGATTCGCTCGATCCGGATTTCTTCATCGAAACGATTCCGTACAAGGAAACTCGCGAATACGTCGCGCGCGTGCTCGCCTTCGCCGTGATCTACGACTGGCGCTCAACGGCAAGGTGCTGCCGCTCGCCTCGCGCCTGCCGCGCATCGGCCAGGCATATTCGCCGCCGCCCGCCGACGCACCGCGCAAGGATGTGGTGTGCCCGGCGTCCCCGGAATCCGCTCCGCTTTCTGCGCCGCCAACGGCCAATGCAAACCGCGCTGGTTTTTGAGATGATCGGATTGGGGGACGCTCGCAACAGGAGATTTTCATGCCGAGCCAAACATTACGGATGGCGTCGTATTTCTTTATCTCCCTGGCATCCTCGTGTTGGCACGTTGCATTTGCAGACGCGCCGACAAGTCCAGCCTTCAGCGAACAATGGCGCAACATCCTTGGCGCCGATTCATTGGCTGCCAGCGGCATCGCCGTGGCGGATGTGAACGCGGATGGGAACCCGGACTTCGTTTTCACCGGCACACGCAATGCCGACACGCTCCTGTTTGTTCTTTCGCAGCGCCCTGGGGGGAACATCGGGATCGTGCAGGCATTGGCCCTTCCGGATGCGGCGAACATCGTTCGCGTGCTTTCTGCCACAGTTGGCGGCGCCGCGCACATCTACACCATCGCATCCGACGGCAGCGTGCGCGACTATTCGGGTTGGCCCTTGGCCGAACAAAATGAATTCACGGTCGCGACGAGCCCGGTTTTTGCCGCGATCGGTGATCTCACCGGGGGCGGCAGCAACAGCCTGCTGGTGCTGACATCCAGTTCCCTGTATGCCTACGCAGCCAGCGACGGCTCACCGCAATGGAGTTATCCGGTGTCGGGTGCGACTGAAGTGGCCCTGGCCCAACTTGACGCCGATGCGGCATCGGAAATCATCCTGAATACGACGCCCGGACTCGTCATCGATGGTATGACCCAGACTACTGATTGGTCATATATCGACGGGTTCGGCAGTCATCTGGCCACGGGGCACGCAGTTGGGGACACCACCACGCAGTTTGCCGGCGCGACATCATGGCCTTCTTTCTCCGTATTTCGCGGCGATCCCTGGTCGCCGCTGTGGAGCGCAGGCAACGCGAGCGGTGGAATCTCCGCGCTGGCGTTCGCCAATCTCGACAACAACAACCACGACGTCATTCTCGAAGGCGACGCGCAGTGGGGCTCGGTCAACGCCTACGACTCCAGCACTCAGCAATTGCGCTTCTCGATCCACAACCCGGGCTGGGGCGTCAATGCCGTCGCCGCTGCGGACGTGAAGGGGAACGGGATTCCTGAAATCGCATTTGGGGCGACGCAGCCATCGAATGGTTATGTATCGATGGAAGCCGTAGACAGTCGAAGTGGTCAACTGGATTGGTCCTTCGTTACGCAGCAAAGCGTGTTTTCACCTGTGGCACTGGGCGATGTTGACGGTGACGGCCATGACGAGCTCATCGTGGCAGGTAACCAATTCAACTATTTCGGCCCTGGTGTGGTTACCATTTTCGACGCTGATACCGGCGCATTGAAATGGCAATCGCCGGCCATAACCGGCAATGGCAACGATCCATTCGCAATCGCAACCTCGCGAATCCTCCTCTTGCCGCACAACTCCGACGCGGCGATGGATATCATTCTCGCCGGCAGCAATGGATACGATGGCCGCATCGTTGTCATGGACGGCGCGACCAAGGTTGTCAAATTGCAAATCGGAAGCTATGCCAGCGGGCCGTTGGCGAGTCGGTACCTGATGGATGCGGCGCTGACCGACTTCGACAACGACGGCGTGCTAGATTACGTAGCAGCGACCGAACCCAGCACTACCGGTGCCAGTGGCGCCGAACTACAGGTGTTTTCCGGTATCGACGGGCACCCGCTCTGGACCTCCGTCCAGATGGGGTCCGGCTTTTCCAATATCGACGGTGTGCTGGTCACGGGTCCGGCGTCGTCGCCGTCCAGCGAGTTGATCGCCGTATTGCCCGGCAGCCTGCGCGCCTACAACATCCAGACGAAACTGCTCGATTGGACGCTGCTCGCCAGTGCCGACGGCGCCGCGTTCATACCGAAGGGCGTGAACGGTGCCGAAATTGCGGTTTTCCAGACGAGCGGCGCCGTGACTTTTTACGATGCCGCAACGCAAGCGTATCTGCGCGGCTTTACGTTGCCCTCTCTGGTAAACGCAATCACGGCACTCAACGGCGACGCACATGATCTGCTGATTGCCGTCAATGGCGCACTCGATCTGGTCGATGGCGAGACCGGAACTGTCATTGCGAGTACCGCCGGCCTGGGTTCCAGCTTGGGACAAGGCAATCAGCTCGCGGCGATCACCCGTGGCGGCGGAATATGGAAAGTGGCGTCCGGCGATCAATTTGGCGTCGCCCGCCATCAACTCGCATTCGACCGCATCTTCATGGATGGATTCGGCAACTGACGGCGCCTCGATCGCTTGTCATCATTGCCCCACGATCTGCGGCTTCATCGGCACGAGCAGGGCGAGCAGCCGGTTCTGCTGCGCCATCGGCACCTTGCCTTCGTCCATCGCCGCGACCAGGTCGCCCATGAACGCGCTGAAATCGGCTTCGGTGAGATTCAGGCCGCTGTGCGCTTCTTCCATGCTGCGTCCGCTGTAGACGCACGGCCCACCGGTCGCCGCACACAACTGCTCGATCACGAGCCGGCGCAGGTCAGCATGGTCGACGTGCGCGAACAGGGTGTTGATGCGCGCATCCGCGTTCAACCGCACCAGGAACAGGTCGACGACCTGCGTGATGCCCGGCGTCCCGCCCAACTCGCGGTAGAGCGCGTCCTTCGCCGTTGGCGCGGGACGCGTGGCGGAGCCGGCACAACCGAGCAGGCTCACGGCGATCAGTGCCAGAAATACGATTCTCATGTGCGGACTCCGGGGCGTGCGGCACAGTTTCCCGATCATGGCATGCAGGCGGCGTGAAGGCGCGGCGATGCAACCCAACTCGAAATCGTCGCGAGCGATGGCAGTTCGCGCGCCGCCGGAGCGCAGGAACCGGAGTGTACAGGCGAGTACATGAGGATTCCGAGCACCGCCGGCGCGTGAAATGCCGAGCGCAGCAGATTTCAAGTTGGGTTGACCGCATAATGCGCGCATGAAAACCTACTTGGTCGGCGGCGCGGTGCGCGATCGCCTGCTCGGCCTGGCCGTGAAGGATCGCGATCATGTCGTCGTCGGCGCCACGCCGCAGGACATGCTGCGCGACGGATTCAGGCCCGTGGGCAAGGATTTCCCCGTGTTCCTGCATCCGCAGACGCAGGAGGAATACGCGCTGGCGCGCACCGAGCGCAAGACCGGCCGCGGCTATCACGGCTTCGCCTTTGATACCGATCCGTCGGTGACGCTGGAAGACGATCTGCGCCGGCGCGACCTGACCATCAACGCGATCGCCGAGGACGAACACGGCGCGCTGATCGATCCGTTCGGCGGCGCCGCGGATCTGCGCAAGGGCGTTCTGCGCCACGTCTCGCCCGCCTTCGCCGAGGATCCGGTGCGCATCCTGCGCGTGGCGCGGTTCGCGGCGCGCTATGCGTCGCGCGGATTCGTCATCGCCGCGTCCACGCTGGAATTGATGCGCGCCATGGTGCGCGACGGCGAGGCCGATCACCTGGTGCCCGAGCGCGTCTGGGCGGAAACGCGCAAGGCGCTGGCCGAACGCACGCCCGGCGCGTTCCTGCGCACTTTGCGCGAGTGTGACGCGCTCGCGCGCATCATGCCCGAGGTCGACGCGCTCTATGGCGTGCCGCAGCGCGCCGAATTCCACCCCGAGATCGACACCGGCGTGCACACCGAAATGGTCCTGGACATGGCCGCGCGTCTCGCTCCGGGCGATGCGTTGATCGGCTGGTGCGCGCTGACCCACGATCTGGGCAAGGCGCTGACGCCCACGGTCGAGCTGCCTTCGCATCGGCGTCACGAACAACGCGGTCTCGCGCCGCTGCGCGCGCTGGCCGCGCGCCTGAAGGTGCCGGCCGAATATGCCGCACTGGCCGCGTGCGTGTGTCGCCTGCACCTGCTCGCGCACACCGCGTTCGAGCTGCGCCCGGCGACCGTGCTCGAATTGTTCGAAAAAATCGACGCGTTCCGCCAGCCCAGGCGCCTGCCGCAATTCCTCATCGCCTGCGCCGCCGACAAGCGCGGGCGCACGGGCATGGCCGACAGCGATTATCCGCAGGCGCGTTATCTCACCACCTTGTTCCACGCCGCGCTGGAGCCCAAGGGGCAGACCTTGCTCGATGCCGGCCTGCGCGGCCCGGAACTCGGCCTTGCGCTGCGCGAAGCGCGGCGCAAGGCGATTGCCGCCGCGATCCGCGCACAGAAAAAAATCCCGCGGCGTAAGCCGCGGGATTGGGTTTGCGCAGCGTCGAATTACGGACGGCAGCTTTCGAAGCCGTCCACAAAGACCATTTCAGTCGAGGCTACATTGAATGGCGTGCTCGCAACGGCTGCCATGGGTGTCGGACTCGGGGCGGTCACCGTCGCGGTGACCTGGTAACCGCTGTGCATCGTGTAGTAGACCTGCGCGCTGTTCAATGTCGCGACGCCACCGACCATCGCCACGCTGCCGAGATCGAGTGCCCCGCAAACCGTGGTCGTGGTGAAGTCCACCGTCGCCGTGTCGGAAACCGTGTTGCCACTGCCATCCTCCTCGCTCACCGCAACCGTGCCTAGCGCAGAGCCTGGCGCCAGACTTGCCGGCTGTGTGGTGAACACCAGGATATTCGCCGCGAACTGCGCGGTCACGCTGACAGGTGCTTGCACATTCGTATCCGTACGTGGATTCGCGATGGAAGCATCGCTCCACTGCACGAAGTGGTAGCCGGTATTCGGCACCGCCGTCACCGCCGCGCCGCTGGCGTTGTAGTTCACAGTCTGCGGCGTTGAACCGCTGATCGTGCCGTTGCCGTCGGTCGTGTAGGTCAACGTGTACGTGTTGATTGCAAACTGCGCCTGAACGCTGATGTTGCCGGTGACGTTGGTGTCGGTGCGCGGATTTGCAACCGAGTTGTCGCTCCATTTCACGAAGTGGTAGCCGGTATTCGGCACCGCCGTCACTGCCGTCCCGCTGCCGCCGGTGATCACCATTTGCGGCGTGCTGCCGCTGATCGCGCCGTTGCCGTCCGTGGTGTAGGTCAGGGTGTAGCTGTTGCAGCCCGGAAACTTGAACGAACCGATGCGCGTCTGCCAATTTCCCGACGTCCCGTTGGTCTGGGTGTCGTAATACTCGGTGGTGTACCAGAACGTGCAATCGTCGCTGGGATCGATCGTCATCGACGAATAATCGCCCCAGCGGTAACACGGCCGCACCGCCGCAAGTGTTGGTCTGTCCGCCACCGCCGGTGACCATCGCCACTTCGCTTTGCGGCAGGGTATTCGCCGGATCGCCCACGAGGCGACCCGCGTAATAGATGCTCGGGTAATCGGTGGAACTCGAGCGGCTGTAGCCCATCGCCATGTCGCCCAACCCGTCCACCGCCAGGGCCGGCATCCAGCGGTATTTCGTCGTGTCCGGCGCGTAGATCTGCTGCTGCACCGGTGTGGTGACGATCGTGCCGCCGCTGACATTGATCTGCGCCCACTGCGGCTGCGCCGGAGCGGTCGTACCATCGCCGGTGGTATGAACCACCCACAGCGATTCGGCGCTGCCGATCTTGCGGTACTGGACGCGCTGCATGACGCGGTCTTCGAGGCTGTCGAGCTTGGTGGTCGACCCCTGCTGCGGAATGTAGTGACTGCCGTTGTAGTTGTAGATTGTCTGGCTAACCTGTCGTGGCAGCACCAAGAGTGCCGCCGCCACCGCAGTTTGTGCCCGGCGTGAACTTGCGCACGTTGAAGTCATACGCGGTTTGCGACTCCGCCACGAAATATTCCGGCGTACCGGCGGTCGGCAACGAACCTGCGCTGCTCCCCAACAAATCGGCCGGGAACAGGGAAAATTCATTCCCCGAGGCGGAGCTCAAAAACCCGATCGAACTGGTGAGCGGATTGCCCGCGTACATGTCAGTGGTACTGAACGACGCCACGATCGAACCCGCGTAGGTGCCCGGGGTTGGCTCGGTAAATCCGTTGGCGCCCATGTACAGGCAGCCGTCGTTCCACAGACCGAACTTGGGATAGTCGTTGAGTGTTCCCGCTGGTGGACCGCCGCTGGCGTTGGTATCCACCTGCACGGCGTAGAACCGCCAGCCGCCGCCGACCGGATCGTTGGTCTGGGAAACGGCAATGCATTGGTAAAACGGCGTGACCGGTTTTCCACCGGAAAAGCCAAAGGCGAAGTCGGTGATGATCCAGCGGTCGTTGCGGGCATCGTGCAGCACGACCGGATCGCCGCGGTTCTGGTTCAGGCAGATCGTCGAGGTGCCGGAATTGGCCCACAACTGGTTGATGGTGAAAGAGGTAACCAGTGCGCCGGTCGATTTGTCGAATACGCCCATCGCCGTATTCACCGACTGGATGTAATACGTCGGGCCTACGTCGCCGTTGGTATCCGGCGGCCAGCCGCCACCGGCCTGCCCGCCGTTGACGGCCGTCGTGAAGCCAAGTCCCGCAAAATTCGCCGATGTGGACGGCATCGGCCCCAGCATCTCGATGTTGGGCTGCGGACGCAGCGCTTCCGGCCCCGGCGGCGGCTTCCGGTCCGGCGGTTCCTCGAATTCGTTGAGCAGCAAATAGTATTGCGGCGGCATGTAGGTCTGCGGCAGCGTGCGCAGATCGCCGTTGAATTCCGTCGGATACGCCAATGGCAACGCCACGGTCGTCGCTGCCGGTGGCGGTTGCGGCGCATTCTGTTGCGCGGACGCGAACGGAGCGCAAGCAAGCAGCGCGAATCCCGCCGCGAAGATCGAACGCAGCAGCGCAGTGCCGCATCGGCGGCTCGGTACAAATCGTTTCATGATCGATGCCCCATGTAAGACGCGGCGCGCGACTGTACACGCGCCGGAAATCAGCTCAAAAAACCCCAGAATCCATTCCCCAACGGACCTTGTCGGAATCGACAATGTAGCCTACCGGCCGCGCGTGAGCAATGATCGACCGGACAGCCGGGCGGGCCTGGATGCGAGCGGGATATCTGCGCACCCAACCCCGGAAAAAATCCCGCGGCCTGGGCCGCGGGATCGAAGCCGAACCATGGTTCCGGAACTACGGACGGCAGCTTTCGAAGCCGTCGCTGAAGACCATGCCGCCATTGGCGGTCACATTGAACGTGTTGCTCGTGACATTTCCCGTGAAGGTCCCCGTGCTCGAGGCCGAGATCGTCGGCAACGGATTTGGATTGACCGTATAGAACCGCAACGCGCTGTTCGACAAAGTCGCCACGCCGTTGGTCATCGTCGCCGAACCCTGGAATGTCCCTCCGCAGGACGAAACAGTGAAATCCACCGCGCTGCTGCTGTCGCTGGACACGACGTAGCCGTATTGGTTCTGTTCGGTCACTGCCAGCGTGCCTTGCGTACCGCCTTGCGCGACATCCGCCGGTTGCGTCGTGAATACCAGCGACACCGCGCCGATATCCACCGTGAACGACTGCTGCGCCTGGGACGCGGGATTGTAGTTCGCATCGCCGGCCTGGTCCGCGTCGATCGTGCACGTGCTGAGGCCGATGAACGACACCGTCGAGCCGCTCGCGCTGCCGCTGAGCGTGCACACCGAAGCCGAGCCGGCATCGATGCTTAGCGTCACGGGCAACGTCGAACTTGCCGTCGCCATCACCGTGTACGCCGGTTGGCCCAATACGGCCGGCGCGGGCGCCGTCGAGGTAAAGCTGATGGTCTGGTTCGCAGCGCCGATCGTGAAGCCCTGCTGCTGCTGCGTTGCCGCGGTGTAATTGGTGTTGCCGGCCTGGTTGGCATCGACGACGCACGAACCTGTGCCCGTGAACGACACGCTGTTGCCGGCGACCGAGCATGCGCCTGCCGTCGAACTGCCATCGATGCTGAACGTCACCGGGTTGCCCGAAGCGCCGCCGCTCGCGCTGACCGCATAGCTCCCGCCGTAAGCGGGACTTGCCGGTGGCGTCGTGGTGAACGTGATGGTTTGGCCCGCTGGATTGATGGTGACGAGATCCGTCACCGGCGTTGCCGCGCCGTAGTTTGTGTTGCCGGCCTGGCTGGCCGTGATCGAACAAATGCCGGCCGACACGATCGTCACCGTCGAGCCGGCTACCGTGCACACACCGGTCGAGTTCGATGCGTAGGTCACAGGATTACCGGACGCACCGCCCGTGGCATTCAGCCCAAACGTGCCGCTCGGGCTGTACGTTACCGGTCCCGGATTCGGGAACGTGATCGTCTGGCTGGCCACGCCGACGGACACCGCCTGTTGCGCTTGTGGCGCGGCAGCGTAATCCGTGTTGCCGGTCTGGTTGGCGTCGATCAAGCAAGTTCCGGTTCCGATGAAGGACACGGTCGCACCCGCAATCGTGCACACGCTGCTCGAAGTCGCGTCGATGGTGAAGGTCACGGGATTACCGGAAGTCCCGCCCGTTGCGGTCACCGTGTAGGTCGGTCCGCCGACTGTCGCGCTTCCCGGCGGCGTCGAGGTGAACGTGATGGTCTGGCCCGCCGGATTTATGGTGATGCCGTCGGTAACCGTAGGTGCCGCGCTGTAATTGGCATTGCCGGACTGGTCGGCATTGATCGAACAGGTGCCCGCCGCAACGATGGTCACGGTGGAACCCGCGACCGTGCAGGCGCCGGGCGTGGTCGAGGTGAACGTCACGGTGAGGCCCGACGTAGCCGTCGCGCTCACGCCGAACGAGCCGCTCGGGCTGTAGGTCTGCGCGCCCGGATTCGGGAACGAAATCGTCTGGCTGGTCGGATTGATCGTGATGTTGTCGGAGACCGTCGGCGCCGCGTTGTAGTTACTGTCGCCGGCCTGGTTCGCGGCGATCGTGCAGGTGCCGCCGGAAAGGATGGTCACCGTCGAACCGGCCACCGAGCACACGCTCGGCGTGGTCGAGGTGAATGTCACGGCCAAGCCCGATGTTGCCGTCGCGCTAACCGCGAAGGTGCCACCCGAACTGTAGGTCTGCGCGCCCGGATTCGGGAAAGTGATCGTCTGGCTGCCCTTGCCGACTGCGAACGACTGCTGCGCCTGCGTCGCCGCGTTGTAGTTCGCATTGCCGGCCTGGTTCGCGTCGATCGTGCAGGTACCCACGCCCGTGAACGACACCGTCGATCCGGCGATCGTGCATACGCCGCTTGATGCCGCATCGATGGTGAACGTCACCGCATTGCCGGACGCACCGCCCGTCGCCGTCACCGCGTACGTCGCGGCGCCGACGACCGCTCCAGCCGGAGCCGTCGAGGTGAACGTGATCGTCTGGCTGCCCTTGCCGACCGCGAACGCCTGCTGCGCCTGCGTCGCCGCGTTGTAGTTCGCGCTGCCGGCCTGGTTCGCGTCGATCGTGCAGGTACCCACGCCCGTGAACGACACCGTCGATCCGGCGATCGTGCATACGCCGCTTGATGCCGCATCGATGGTGAACGTCACCGCATTGCCGGACACACCGCCCGTCGCCGTCACCGCGTACGTCGCGCCGCCGACGACCGCTCCAGCCGGAGCCGTCGAGGTGAACGCGATCGTCTGGTTCGCCTTGTTGATCGTGATGTTGTCGGTCACGGTCGGCGCCGCGTTGTAGCTGGCATTGCCGGCCTGATCCGCATTGATCGTGCAGGTTCCGGCCGCGACGATCGTCGCCGTCGAACCCGAGACCGTGCATACGCCCGTCGTGGTGGAGGTATACGTCACCGTCAGCCCGGACGATGCCGTCGCGGTCAGGGTGAACGTGCCGCTCGGGCTGTACGTCAGCGGCCCCGGATTCGGGAACGTGATGGTCTGATTCTGCTTGCCACAACCCGGGAACTTGAACGAGGCGATGCGGGTTTTCCAGTTGAACGAGCCATTCGACGGAATGTATTCGCTGGTGAACCAGAACGTGCAATCGTCGACCGGATCGACCGTCATTGCGCTGTAGTCGCCCCAGCGTGAAAGGCCGCCGTTCTGTACGCCGCCGCCGGTGATGACGTTGACTTCGGTTTGCATCGTGTTGAGCGTGTCGGTAGACGCCCGCCCGGTGTAAACCACCGATGGATTGATGGTCGGCGCAGTCTTCGTCGATACGCTATAGCCGAGCGCGATGTCGCCGGCCTGGTCCATGGCGATCGAGGGCATCCAGCGATACGCCGTGGTATCAGGCGCGAATGTCGAGGCCTGGTATACCGTCGGCGTTCCACCCGGATTACGCAACTCGTACCAGCGCACGCCGCCCTTTGTCCCCGCGACTACCGAATGACTTGCCACCAGCGCTTCGTGATCGCCGAAATTGCGATAGGCGAGGCGGAACATCATGCGATCCGCCAGCGAGTCTAGCGTGTTGGTCGTGCCGGGCTGGGTGATGCAGGTTCCACCGCCGCACACCGGGGAGAACGAGGGTACCGAGATGTTCGTCGGTCCGTTCAGAGTGGAATTCGCCGGCGTCGTCCAGTCGACGTGGAATTTCCACAGATCCAGCGAATTCGTATCGTAGGCGATCAGATAGTTCGGCGAGTTTGCCGGCGGGGCCGTGGCACCATCGAGATCCGACGGCAACACACCGCCGTAGGCACTGGAAAGTTGAAAGCACTGCTGGGTGGCAGCGGCGCCGGTCAGCATTTTCGAACGGTCGTAGGCGCAGAGATTCGCGCCCGAGAACGTGGACCCATTGGCGAAGACATTGAACGTTGTGTAGTACGCATCGGGCCAACTACCCATTTTCGGGTAGTCCGGGAAGTTCGTATTCCCGTAGCTGAACGAGTAGCGATTCCAGCCGCCGGTGGCGTCGCTGGTTTGCGATACGGCCACGCATTGCAGATAGGGCGTGGTGCTGACGGAAAATTGCGAAACCACCCACCGCCCGGCCGCGCGATCGTAAATCACCACGCCGTCGCCGTCGTTGTTGGTCTGGCAGCCGCCGCCGAATCCCGACCACAGCGTGTTGGTCGGCACCGGGCCGTACACGACGGCGCCGGTGGTCTTGTTGAAGACGGCCAGATCGGTGTTGACGAGCGAAACGTACTGCGTGGATCCGACCGCGCCATCCGTATCCGGCGGGGCACTTGTGACGCTGAAGGTGCCGTTCGGCCCGGTGAACCCGGCGCCAACGCCATCGAAATTCAACGACACCGCCGGTGCCTTGAACGTCGGCGCCGTCGTCTTTTGAACCGCGCCGTCCGGCTGATTCAGCGAACCCGGCGGCAGCGGGACCATGCCCTCGAAATGGGTGCGCTTGACATTGCTGTTGTCCGGCACCACTGCGCCAATCAGCGAGGGCAGCGTGTCGTGGTGATTTTCCGGCGTGACGGTGAAAACGGGCGGATTGCCGGCAGCGGCATCATAGGCCTGCTGCGACCTGACCGGCGGGCGATCCCGATCTTCGGCATGCGCCGGCAAAGCGCAGAACATCGTGCACAGCACCGCCATCGCGGCGACCAACGCGTGATTGCGAAACAACATGGAAAACCCTCGGAATAAGCTGGCGGATGCCGACCTGGCAGGTAAACGACACTCCGAAACGCGGTTTCGGCCCCTGTCGCATTTACCACTATACGGTCGCGATCACGCGCCAGCAAATGTTTTTTGTGTTTGTACGGACAACTTCGCCGACAACTCAGCCGCGCTGAAATGTCATTATGCGAAATGTCTCCCCCATCTGTGCAGGCAAGGTCAGGCGCTTGACCTGCTGTGCCAGCGCGTAGCGGGCGGCTTCATCCGGCGCCTGCGCATAGGCTTGCGCGAAGACTTTGTCCAATCCATTGTCGATCAGGAACTGCGCCTGCGAGCGCAGGGATTCGACCTTGAAACCGGCCACGATCCCGGCCTCGGCGAGTGCGTCGAAATCCACGTGCGCGGTGATGTCCTGCAGGCCGGGCAGGGTAAGCGGATCGTCGTGCGCGCGATGCCGCCAATGACATCGCAAGGTACCGGTCAAGTGTTGCGTCGAATAGTAGTCGGCGCGCGAATGGCCATAGTCGATGAACCAGGCCGCGCCGTGTTCGAAATGCCGCGTGATTTCCGCGAACCACGGCGCGAGCATCGGACACAATTCCGACGCGAAGGGATGCGGCAACGCAGACGCATCCGGAACGATGCGCGCAACGGCATTGCGCAACGCCGCATCGGCGGGAGCCTCGCGCCACACTAAGCGCTCATCGCCATCCACGCCGACAGCGCGCACGAACAAGCCCGCATCGCGCAGCACGAACGCGCGTACAGGCAACGCATCGATCACTTCATTGGCGACCAAGGCACCGCGCCACGGCGTCGCCGGCGGCGCATCCAGCCATTCGCAGCGATCGAGCAAGTGCGGGCAATCGCGCTTGATCCGCGCGATTTGGCGTTCGCGCAAATCGGCACTGCGTTCGAGCAGCAAGTAGCGCGCCGGCAAATCGTCGATGCGTTCAAGTTCGACGAGCAATTCCGCCGCCAGCGCGCCGGAACCGGGACCGAGTTCGAGGATGTCGCCACGCGTCTCGCGCAGCGTGGGCGCGATCGCGCGCGCGAGGCAGCGCGCGAACACGAAGCCGAGTTCCGGTGCGGTGACGAAATCCCCCGCCGCGCCGAACTTAGTTGCACCGGCGCTGTAATAGCCCAGGCCCGGCGCGTACAGGGCCAGTTCCATGTAGCGCGCGAAATCCAGCGCGCCGCCCGCAACGTCGATCTCGCCACGGATCAGCGCGGCAACGCGCTCGCTGTGCGCAAGCTCGTCCGGACTCGGCTGGGGCAAATCGACACGCACGCTGGCAATCCACAGAAAAATGGAGTGCAATCCTCGCATGAATGAACACCGTCGTCCCGTTGCCCTGATTACCGGCGCGGCCAAGCGCGTCGGCGCACAGATTGCGCGCGTCTTGCACGGGGCCGGCTATGATCTCGCCCTGCACTATCGTCATTCGCGCAGCGAGATGGATGCCTTGTGTGCAGGACTGGAAAGGGCCCGCGCCAACAGCACGCTGGCATTGCAAGCGGAACTTGCCGACGTCCATGCGCTGCCAGGGCTTGTCGAACAAACCGTCGCGCACTTCGGTCAGCTGGATGCGCTGGTCAATAACGCCTCGACGTTCTACGCGACACCGGTCGGCGCCGTCACGCCCACGCAATGGGACGAGCTTTTCGCGAGCAACGCGCGCGCACCGTTCTTCCTGGCCCAGGCGGCGGCGCCGCATCTGAAGAAAGCGCACGGCAGCATCGTCAATATCGTCGACATCTACGCCGAGCGCCCGTTGCCCGGCCATCCCGTGTACTGCATGGCCAAGGCCGCGCTGGCGATGATGACGCTGGCGCTGGCGAAGGAACTGGCACCGGAAATCCGCGTCAATGGCGTTGCGCCGGGTGCCGTGCTGTGGCCGGAGTCCGGCAAGGCCTATGCCGACCAGGACGGAGCTCGTCGCGCGCACGCCGCTGCAGCGCGCGGGCACTCCTGACGACGTGGCGACGGCAGTGCTGTTCCTGCTGCGCGATGCGCAAGTTCACGACCGGGCAGATCTTGCGAGTCGACGGCGGGCGCTCGCTTGCCATGTGATCCGCGTTACAGATCCGCAACGCGCTCGGAATGATCTTTCGCGTGCGGAAATTCCTGCCATAACTGCGCCAATCGATCTGCCAACACGGGATGCACCACATCCGGCGCAATATCCGCCAACGGCTTGAGCACGAAGGCGTATTTCAGTTCCGGGCGCGGAATCTCGAGATTGCCCGGCCCCTTCAGCACCTGATCCCCGAACAGCACGATATCGACATCGAGCGTGCGGCTGGAAAATCGCGGCACGTCGCGGCGCCGGCCGTGGCGATCTTCCAGCGCGTGCAGCCAATCATCGAGCACCGTCGCGCTCAGGTCGGTGTCGATCCCGACGGCGAGGTTGAGGAAGTCCGGCCCCTCGAATCCGACGGCGGGAAAGCGATACACGGGAGACACAATCACATCCCCGAATCGTCCACGCAGTTCGAGCAGCGCCGCGTGCAGATTCTTTTCCGGCTCCAGGTTCGAACCGAGACTGAGCCAGGCGCGGGTCACGGCGCCGGCTTCGTACCGCGTTCGATCGCAACCCCGACCGCCTTCGACCCCGTCACCGCGCCGGGCTTGGACAACTTCAACCGCAGCCACGCCACGCCGAATTCGCCGCGCACGATGTCCGCGCAGCGCTCGGCGAGGGTTTCCACGAGTTCGAAATGCGATTCTTCCACGAACGCGATCAGACGCTTGGCGATCTTCTTGTAATCCAGCGTGTCCTCGATCTTGTCGCTCGCCGCCGGATGGCGATTGTCGAAGGCCATTTCCAGGTCCAGCGCGACGGTCTGACGGATCTTGCGCTCCCAGTCGTAGATGCCGATGACGGTGTCGATGCGCAGGTCTTCGATGAAGACGACGTCCATTACGCAGCCTCCACGGCGGGCAGCGAGGCCAGATCCCAGCGCGGCGCGACTTTGATCGCGGCATCGTCGTGCAATCCGGCCTGCAGGCGCAACGCGCCTGCAAGCGCAATCATCGCGCCATTGTCGGTACAAAATTCCAGGCGAGGAAAATACACGCGGAAACCTTCGCGCTGCGCCGCCTCGGCCAGATGCGCGCGCAGCTTGCGGTTCGCGCCGACGCCGCCGGCGATCACCAGCCGCGTCGCGCCGGTGTGCTGCAACGCGCGCCGGCACTTGATCAGCAGGGTTTCGACGATGGCGTCTTCGAAGGCGCGGGCAATGTCGGCCTTCGCATTCGCCTCGTTCGCGTGTTTTTGGTACGCAAGCAGGACCTGCGTCTTGAGGCCGGAAAAGCTGAAATCCAGCCCCGGACGATCCGTCATCGGTCGCGAGAACTTGAACTTGCCCGGCGCACCGGATTCGGCCAGCTTCGCCAACGCCGGGCCGCCCGGATATGGCAGCCCCATCAGCTTGGCGGTCTTGTCGAAGGCCTCGCCGGCGGCGTCGTCCAGCGTGTCGCCGAGCAACCGGTACTGACCGATGGCGGAAACCTCGATCAGCATGGAATGCCCGCCGGACACGAGCAGGGCCACGAATGGCGGCTGCGGCGGATCGGCCTCCAGCAGGGGCGCGAGCAGATGGCCTTCCATGTGGTGTACGCCGATGGCGGGCACGTCCAGCGCCCAGGCCAGAGCGCGTGCGCTCGCTGCGCCAACGAGCAACGCCCCGACCAGGCCGGGGCCGGACGTGTAGGCCACGCCACGCAGATCGCGCGGCGTCATGGCGGCCTTGGCCAGCGTCTCGCGGACCAGCGGCAGCAGCTTGCGCACATGGTCGCGGCTGGCCAGTTCCGGCACCACGCCACCGTATTCGGCGTGCATCTTGATCTGGCTGTACAGGGTATGGGCCAGCAGACCGCGCTCGACGTCGTAGATCGCCACCCCGGTTTCGTCGCAGGAAGTCTCGATGCCGAGCACCGGCCCGGTCAGCTTGTCGACAGATTTTGCAATTTGCTGGTTTTGCACGGTAAAATATGCGGCTCGCCCGGTCGTCCGGGTATTTAGTGTACAGCGGAGACCCCATGCCCAACGTCAAAGTTCGCGAGAACGAGCCTTTCGAGTTCGCGCTGCGCCGCTTCAAGCGCACCTGCGAGAAGGCCGGCGTTCTGGCCGAAACTCGCAAGCGCGAGTTCTACGAAAAGCCGACGCAGGAGCGCAAGCGCAAGGCCGCCGCGGCGGTGAAGCGCCATCTGCGCCGCGTGTCGCGCGACGTGACCAAGCGCAAGCGTTTGTACTGAGACTTGCGGCTTCAATGGTTTCACGAACCGGCGTTGCGCGAGTAACGCCGGTTTTTGTGTTTATGGACCCGGGAATGCTGCCATGAGCCTGAAAGCCAAACTCACCGACGACATGAAGGCCGCCATGAAGGGCGGCGACAAGGAGCGTCTCGGCACCATCCGCCTGATCAATGCGGCGATCAAGCAGCGCGAGGTGGACGAGCGCATCATGCTCGACGACGCCCAGGTGCTGGCTGTACTCGAGAAGATGCTCAAGCAGCGCCGCGATTCGATCACGCAGTTCGAAGCCGCCAATCGCACCGATCTTGCGGACAAGGAAAAGGCGGAAGTCACCGTGATCCAGGCCTACATGCCCGCGCAAATGACACAGGCGGAAGTCGATGCCGCGATCGCCGCCGCGATCGCCGAATCCGGCGCGACCGGCCCCAAGGAAATGGGCAAGGTGATGGGTCTGGTCAAACCGAAAGTTGCCGGCCGCACCGACATGGGCAAGCTGTCGGAATTGGTGAAGGCGAAGCTATCGGCGCTTGGTTGATCCAACGCGTAAACTAGCGGCATCGCCGCTTTCGGAAACACCGAAATGGACAATCAAAATCCCCTGCGCCGCTCGCGCAGCGACCGCAAGATCGCGGGCGTCTGCGGCGGATTGGCCAAGCATTTCGATCTCGATCCGACCTATGTGCGCATTGGCTACGTGCTGCTCAGCATCCTGTCTGCGGCGTTTCCCGGCACGCTGATCTACCTGATCCTGTGGTGGCTGGTTCCGGAAGAAAACTGACCGCTGCGAATTGCCGTGCCTGGTCGTATTCCCGAAAAATTCATTGACGACCTGCTCACCCGCGTCGACATCGTCGAGGTGATCGAGCAGCGCGTACCGCTGAAAAAGGCCGGGCGCGACTGGACCGCGCGCTGTCCGTTCCACGACGAGCGCTCGCCTTCGTTCACGGTCAGCCCGAACAAGCAGTTTTACCATTGCTTCGGCTGCGGCGCGCATGGCAGCGCGATCAAGTTCCTGATGGAGTACGACCGCATGGAATTTCCCGACGCGGTCGAGGAGCTCGCCGCGCGCGTCGGCCTGAAGGTGCCTTACGAGGGCGGCGGCAAGCGCACGCCGAGCGAGGATTCCGCGGATTTGTATACCGTGCTCGATGCCTGCGCGAAGTTCTACCAGCGCGAACTCGGCAAGAGCGGCAAGGCGAACGCCTACTTCCACGCGCGCGGCCTGGACGCCGCGACCATCGAACGCTTCGGCCTGGGCTACGCACCGGACGGCTGGGATGGTGTCAAATCCGCGCTCGGCACAACGCCGCAGCGCATCGCGCTGCTGGAAAAAAGCGGCATGCTCACGCGTGGCGAACGCGGCACACCTTACGACCGCTTCCGCGACCGCGTGATATTTCCGATCCAGGATCGGCGCGGTCGCGTGATCGCTTTCGGTGGCCGCATCCTCGAAAAAACCGAAGACTCGGGCGCGAAGTACCTCAACTCGCCCGAGACTCCATTGTTCCACAAGGGCCAGCAACTGTTCGCGCTCTGGCAGGTACGGCAGGCGCACAGCAAGATTCCGCGCCTGATCGTGGTCGAAGGCTACATGGACGTGATCGCGCTGTTCCAGCACGGCGTGACCCAGGCCGTGGCCACGCTCGGCACCGCAACCACACGCGACCACGCCGAGCTGCTGTTCCGCAATTGCGCGGATGTCTACTTCTGCTTCGACGGCGACGGCGCCGGGCGCGGCGCCGCATGGAAGGCGGTCGAATCCGTGCTGCCGCGCATGCGCGACGGTCGCCAGGCGTTTTTCCTGTTCCTGCCCGACGGCGAAGACCCGGATTCGCTGGTGCGCAAGGAAGGCCAAGCCGGTTTCGAGCAGCGCCTGAAGGACGCGATGCCGCTGAGCGAATTCTTCTTCGCGCACCTTGGCGCCGACGTGAATCTCGCCAGCCTCGACGGCAAGGCGCGCCTCGCTGAACATGCGCGACCGCTGCTGGCGCAGATTCCCGACGGCGCGTTCCGCGACCTGATGCTCGCCGAGCTCGATCGCATCACGAACGTGAAGCTGCGCGTCGATGCGCCCGCCGTGGCGCCGCGCAAATCGGCAACGCGCCCGCAGGAACGCACGCTGGTACGCGGCGCCGTGGCCCTGCTCGTGCAGCATCCGGCGTTTGCCGAAGCCTTGCAGCCGCCATGGCTGTTCGCGACTTTGCGCCAACCCGGCATCGTCCTGCTGGCCGAACTCATCGCGCTGTGCCGCGAACGCCCGACGATGTCGACCGCCATCCTGCTCGAGCATTTCGAGGGCCGCGAGGAAGCGCGCGCGCTGCAGAAGCTCGCGACCCTGGATTTTCCCGGCGAGGACGACGCGTTGCGCGCGGAATTCGTCGACGCGATCCGCCAGCTCGACCGGCAGACGCACCAGCAGCGCCTGGACGATTTGCTGAAAAGGCAGGGCGAGGCGGCGCTGGACGCAGACGAAAAGGACGAACTGCGCCGCTTGCTGGCGGCGAAAAGCACCCCGCGCCCCCGGGAAAGCCAGAATTGATGCCCCGCGCCCCATAGCCGGTGGGCCGCCGGGCGCACCATCCTGCCGGGATTAGCGTATCGCACCAATCTTCTGTATACTCGCCCCGCTGTATTTGCCGGGGTCACGGTGAATCGTGGCCTGATGTGGTCAATCTCGCGATTTGCTTCATCGCCCTCCTCGCTTTCTCCTTGCAAAACAGTCGCGGTCCGGAATGTCTCCGGGCAACGTCATCCACCATTGTTTCAGGAGTTTGTTATGGCAGAGCGTCAGATCGGTACCGTCAAGTGGTTCAACGATGCGAAAGGTTTCGGTTTCATCACGCCGGAAAGCGGCCCGGACCTGTTCGTGCATTTTCGTTCCATCCAGGGCTCGGGTTTCAAGACCCTCGCCGAAGGCCAGCGCGTCAGTTTCGTCGCCGTGCAGGGTCAGAAAGGCATGCAGGCCGATGAAGTGCAGTTGGCGTAAGCCACTCGCCGCATAGGTACGCAAAAACCCCGGTCAGCAATGGCCGGGGTTTTTTATGCAATCGACACCCGCACAGGCGGACGCGGAAACCCAATGCCCAAACCGAACTACAAATACGACAAGCGCCAGCGCGATCTCGCGAAGAAAAAGAAACAAGACGAGAAACGCCTGCGCAAACTGGAAAAAGGCCGTACCGCAGACCCGGCGCCCGCCGCGCCCTCCGACGACACCGCCAGCGACGCTACCCAGCAACCCGACCGCTAGCAGGCGCAGCTACGCCGCGTCGAACTCGACGCAAGATTTGTCGGTATTGAGCGCCGACAAGAAATCCGAGTTGCGTGATTTGCAGAAACAACGCGCAAGCCGATTTTTGCAACCGCCGATCAAAGCCGGTTGTGCTCCAGCGGCCTCTGCCGGTGCATCAGCGCCCATTCCACTTGCTCGGCCAACGCGGCTTCGCCGAGCAGGCGCAGCACTTCGCGCTGCTCGGCCGCATCCGTGGCATGATCGAGCGCATTGCGCGCCGCGCCGAAGATGCGCTGCATGTAACGGTATTGCTTGATGAGTTCCTTGTCGGCCTTCTTGTAGGCGTACGCTGCGCGCACGCCGGCAACGATGGAAAAGATCGCCATGACCACGACAAGATCGTTTTTCGTATCCGCGGACAGATGTACCGCGAACGCGGCGAGCACGATGCTGATGCCGATGCCCACGCACAGGCTGGCGACGTCGATGGTTTCGGTGAAGCGATGCGTGCGTGCGCGTTGTGCGGCCTTGCGCTCGTAGTAGTCGAGCTGCCCGCCGTGCTGCGTGTCGCCGACCCATTCGCGGACGACGTCCTCCATTTCTCGTGCCGCATCCGCACCGTTGCGCGGCGCGCTTTCCAGCTCGGCGCTGCGCATCGCGTCGCGCACCCAACCGAGTTCGACATCTTGTTTTTGCAGGAAATTGTCGCGCGCGAATTCAGCGTCGCCGGCGAGCGACAGCCCGATCCGCCGCCAGTACCATTGCACGCGCAAACCCTCAGCAAACGCGCGGTAATCCAGGTATTTGCGATGCCAGCCGCGGCGGTTTGCGACAACGACGAGAAAACCGCCGAGCACGAACAGCAGGAGGAAAACGTAGAGCATGTCGTCGTGCGCAGGCAGGTTGTCGTAGACCGTGAAAGCGATCGCCATCAACGCGGCCACGGTATACAGCCCGCGCATGGCCAACAGCACGCGGCGCTGAAAGTGGATCGCCAGCCAGTCCGCCGCGCGGAACAGCCGCTCGATGGCGTTGGCGTCCGCCACCGCGGCCGACAACCCCGGATGCGCATCGATTGGCGCGGCATATTTCCCCGCATCCGCATTGAACTCGCCCGCATTGGCGAGCGTCGCGCGGAATTTATCGGGCATCGGACCATTGCCAGGCTGGATTTGCTCGCCACAGCGCCAGAATGCCTGCAAGGGATGCAGCGACGGCGACGGCGCGCCATCGGCCTGATCGCGCGAACACACGATGTGAAACGTGAGGCGCTCGCTGTCGTCGTCCAGAAGGTTGCGCGGCGCAGTGCGGCGGCGCTCGGCCAGCGCCGGCTTTTCGCCACTCACGCGATAACACACGATTTGCGCCGTGCCGCCAAGCAGGGTCGATGGCTTACCGTCCCAGATCGCGAGCAGGATGTGGCAATGATCGCTGACGTAGACGCCGGATTGCGCGTAATGCAGGTCGCGCTCGTGCCCGGTCGGAGCGGGAGCGTGGGCGGCGCCATTCGTGAGCTGCGGCAGCTCGATGACTTGCGCCGCATCGCAGAGCGCATTGAAGCGCCCGCGCGCGGCCGCATCGGTGAAATCCTCGGCGTACTGCGCGCGTGCCAGCGGCAGCGGCGCGATCAGGCGCGCGCCGGCGGCGAGCGCTTCTTCCGCGACCAGTTGATCGCCGCCTTCGGCCAGCGCTGACACGACGACGAGCGGCATGTGCGGATGCTCGCGCCCCATGCGCGCGAGAAAATCGCGTACGCTTTGTCGGATCGCCTCGACCTCGCTGGCAACGAGGTTGCGATGACTGGTGACGCCTATCGTCAGCGGTATGGCGGCGCGCGCAATCATCCGCCGCGCGCAGCCGCCGCGATCAGGCCGGATACGTAGCGTAAGTCCGCCAGCTTCTGCGCTTCCGCCGAGGCCCCGGCGATCTGTTTGGCCGCTTCATCCAGATCGGCAGCGCGCTGCTTGCGGCCCGCCGCATCCGCGGGCGCGGCGATGGCGCTTACGTACAGCGCATACGCGAAGTCCCGGCGGAAATTTGTGCCGTGCGCGCCGGCCTGCAGGTGCTCGCGGTAATACGCCAGCGCCGGTTGCAGAGTCGTCAACGCCTCACCGTTGCGGTTTTGCATCACCAGCGCATGGGCGAGGAGGCTCAGCGCGGCCGAGCGGTTGTCGAGCGGGTCGCCCTGGTTGCGCGGGTCGGCCGGAACGTCCAGCAAGCGCCGCGCGACGCTTTCGGCCTGGGTGGGGTGGCCCAGGCGCAGATTCGCTTGCACGGCGACGACCAACTGACCACGCAGTAAATTGTCGCGCAGGACCACCGCGTTGAATGCATTGGCAGGTATGGCAACCTTTTCGGTACGCGCGATCGCGGCGGTGGCGATGGCAAGGGCAACCTGATTGGCGCCATCGCGCAATTGCACAAGACTGGTCAGAAACTCTTGCGGGTCGGTCAGCAGTTGTCGGCGCGGATCGTCGGGCGCAAATTGCTTGACCATTACGCCAACGTCGCGGGCGAAGTTGGTGACCGATTGCGCGGCTCCGTCCGCATCACCGCTGGCCGCCTGCCAGTTGGCGAGCGCAATCCAGTGGTACCACGCTACCACACCCAGAGGCGCAGGCAGCCGCGGGTCCTTGCCCAACGCGAACAAGTCATGCAGGGTCGCGATGGCCTGGCCCACCTCGCCCTGGTCGAAATGTTGGTCAGCAACCGCACGCAAACCGGTCGTCCACATGCCCCAGCCCTGCAGGTCGGAGGGATTGAAGCGCATGACGTCTTGGCCGGCCTGCACCGATTTTTTCGCGTAGTCCATCGCGGTGGTGTCGTCGTGGCGGCGGTCGGCGATCAGACCGAGTTCGTTGGCGGCGAAGAACCGGTTCCACATCGAGTGGATGTCGCCTGGTCGCCGCTCAAGCACCTTCTCGGTCAGGTCATACACTTGCAATTCGAGCTTTTGTGCCTCGTCGTAGCGGTGCAATTCCATCAGGAAGCGTGCCTCGGAGTCGCCGATGTCGGCCCAGTTGGCGGCTGCGTCGAGGTCACGCAAATCCAGCGCGCCGAGCGCCACAACGATCTGGCGCGCCTCGCCGCAGGTCGCCACGCCGGTCGCTTTGGGCTGCGAGTGGCTGAGGTAGTTCAGGGCATCGGCGTAAGTCAGCTTGGCCTCGCGCGGGCCATCCGCCCGATACACCAGCGGGCGCAACAGCGCGATGGCCCGCTCCAACTGCTGCGGCGTACCGCGTCCACCGGTCAGGTAGGTGCGGCCCTGTTCGAAGATCGCCTGAGCCAACCCGTAGGTCACCGAGTCGCTGTGGTCGCCGGAGGCTTGCAGCTTCTCGAACTCGGCCTGCGCCTGGCCGAGCAACTTGAAGGCGTCATCGGATTTGCCGCTGGATTCCAGTGCTGCGCCCTCGCGCACCAGCGCCATCGCACGGTTGATCTGCGTTTGCGGTGTGACCTGCTGCGGCGGCAGGCTGTCGTAGTAGCCGACCGTTTTCTGCGCAAGCTTGCCGAGCGTGTCCAGGCGCCCAGTGGGGGCGAGCTCCGCGTAGAAATCCTCGATCAAAAAGCTCACCAGTTTTTCGGCATTGCTGCGCGAATTCTGGGCTTCCGCTTCCGCGACGCGCGCGTGGCGCATGTTGATGAAGCCGAAGATCGCACCGGCGATCGCGACCAGGGCGAGCAAGATGCAGGCCGACGCGATCGTGCGTGCGCGCACGAGCGCACGATGGATGGCCGCCTCGCGATCGCGTTGCGCGGCAAGCTGGCGCTCGGCCTCGTCGCGCGCTTCGCGTTCCTTGCGCAGGTTGCGGCTGGCCAGCACCACATTGCACAGCACGTCGTGGGTGAGTTCCACGCGGCGCACGTCGAGGCGTTCCTCGATGCGCAACAAGCGCCGATTTACCAGTGCCGCCAGCGCGCCCGGCGCGGCGCCGGCCGCAGCCAGGGCCTTGGCGACGCGCTCCTCGGCGAGGCTTTCACGATGACCGGATTCGGTCAGCAGCTCGTCCTCGACCACACGGCGCACCCCGGCCGGCTGGTCGGCGAGCGCGCGCTCGTAGAATTCGGAAAGGATGGTGTCGCGCGAACCGGCCAGCAGGTCGGCGGAAATTTCCTTGCGACCCTGCGCCTGCCGCGCCGTGTTGAGTTCGCGGCAGACCAGGCTCAGCAGCGACGGTTCGATTTCGGCGTTGGCGAGTTCCGAACCACCGGCGACGAAACGCACGATGGATTCGGCGACCTCGCGCGACACCAGCTTGCCGCCCGGCTCCAGCACCGCACTCAACGCCTGCGCGCCGTTCATGCGCGCCAGGCGCATGCGGTTCTGGGTGATCGAGGGCATGATGTCCTTGACGCTTTCCAGATGCGCCAGATAGTCCTCACGCAACGCGATCAGCACGCGGTAATCGGCGCGCGCGAAATCGAAATTCCCGGCAGCCGCGTCGTCGCGTTCGATGCGCGCTTCCAACGCCGCCGGCGGACGGTTTTCGACCAGGTCGGCGAGTTCTTCGAGAAATTGCCGGGCGCGCAAACGACCCGCGTCGTCGGCCTGTCCGAGCGTGAAGATCTCCTCGAACTGGTCGAAGATCAGCAGCGGCATCAGCGTGTTGCCGTCGCGGTCGCGCAGCAGGTCTTCGCGGTGGTGCATGAATTCCCACAGCGACTCGCCCTCGATCGCGCTGCCCGGTCGCGTCCAGTGGCCCGCTTCAGCGGTGGCGCGGAAAATTGCCTGCTTGATCTGTTCGGCCGGTGCGGGCGACTCCGGCGCATAGATGATGCGCACATAGATCGGACAGAACCCCGTGCTGCGCAGGCGCGGCACCAGGCCGGCGCGCAGCAAGGAGGTCTTGCCGAGCCCGGATTGTCCAAACAGCACGGTCAGGAGTTTGCGTTGCACGCGCCGTGCGAGTTCGGCCGATTCCTCGTCGCGGCCGTGGAAATAGGCGCGGGTTTCCTCGGAATACGAGAACAGGCCCAGCCACGGATTTTCCGGGTCGAGCGTGACGACATCGCTCGGCTTGAGGGCGGTGTCGTTCATGCGCTTCTCCCGCTGAACAGCTCGCGCAGGCGCCGCTGGAACTCCGGCGTCGGCTCGCCGCCGGGCAGGCGGGTCATGTGCACGGCCTTGAAGCTGTCCGGCACCAGCGCGGCGGATTCGGGCGTGTCGTCGATGCATATCGGCAGGACGAATACCGCGCCCTCGGCAATGTTGCGCGCGCGATCCACCGCGTAACTCCACTCGCGGCGGAAGTAGGCTTCGTGCCGGCGCTGCGTCGTTGCCGAGACGATCGGGAGGAAGAAGCTGCAGCGCTGGATATTCGCGCGGATCTTGCGATCGTAGTCGTCGCCGCCTTCGAGGCGGTCGAGATCGAACCATGTCGTCAGGCCGGCGGCATCCAGCGCCGCCTTGAGATGCTGCACGGCGGGCAGGTCCTCGCGCGCGTAGCTGATGAAAATCGCGTTCTCGGGCATCTCGCGTGCCGGCGGCATGAAACGCTGCGGTGCGCTGCTGCCGTTCGCCGGCGCGGCCGACCGCTGGCGCGCGCTCCAGCGCCGGTGCAGTTCGGCGACGAAGGCTTCCGCGCCGCCATAGACGCGGGTGCGCACGCTGACCTGTTGCAGGAACGCGACCAGGCGTTCGTCTTTCGAGGTGTGGTCGTCGGCGAACACCTCGGTGACTTCGCGTGGATCGGACAAGCGCTTGCGTTTGGCCATGCGCAGGAACAGCCGAGCCAGCCAGTTGGAGAAATCGCTGCCGATCAACAACAGGTGATTGTGCTCGAGTTCGTGAAAGAGCTTTTCCGGCGTGAGGTGCTCTGATTGCAGCGCGCAGATGAATTCGAGCATGTCCTCATCGGACAGCACGTAGGTGGGCGACGCGGACAACCGCCCGAGCAAGTGGTACACGACCGTGCGGCCCAGGTCGGCGCGCTCGGCTGGCAGGTCGGCAACACGATTGGGTGCGTAGGCGATCACCTCGGTTGACGACTGGCCGCCGAAGCGCTCAGTGTTCAGCGCGGTTTCCAGCAGCGGATCGAACGTCGTCGTCACGAACAGATCGAAGTCGGTGATCTGCGCGAGTTGGTGCAGCGCCTGCGGCGGCTCGAACTGCACTTCGCGCATGATCGAGCGCAGTCGTGTGTACGCCTCCTCGCGGCGGCCACGCTGACCGAGGTAACTGCACATCACGTCGTTGAGCGTGAGCGGTTGCGGCAGCGCGACGGTATCCACCGCGAGTCGCGCCGCCAGTTTCTCGGCAAGCCACACATACAACGGACGCAGGCCGGTATCGGTCTGCACGCGCAACAGGTCGGGCCCGATGATCGGAATGACCCGATGTTCCTCGATGTAATTGAGCAGATCGTCCCAGGCGTCTTCGTCGAAGGCCCGCGACAAATCCGCCGAAGCTGTAAGGGTCATCGAATTTTTCCCCCGTCAGGAAAGCATCTTGATGCGCCAGCCGCGCAGTCTACGCCAAATTTCGGCGGGGGCAGCGAGCGGCGGCGGCGCGGTCAACGCGACGCAAAAGCAGCCAAATGGCGCTCGGCGGCGACGGAATTTGCCCGAAATAACGCGATCTGCCGAAACAGGATCGCCATCCGAATGGCATGCACGGTCGGGATGCAGTCGGCTCAAGCGTCCTTGCCGGCGCCCGGGATCAACGTCGATCGCATTTGCCGTCGCCCTTGTCGAATACGATGCGCCAATGCCCGTCGTCGTGTTTGCGCCAGATCGAATTGAAGCGCGCGACACACTTCCCGCTCGCGTCATATACGGGGCCGGTCGTGTAGGCGATGGCTTTCGTGTTCCACTCTACCCGTGTGGGTTCCCAGGAAAATGACGCGGCGGCAGCGGCAAAGTACGGCTTCCATTCCTTCAACACGGCGTCTTTGCCCAGAAGCGCGCCGTCATTGTTGAAGAACACCGCATCGTCGTCGAGAAACGAGGCGAACGCCTCGAAGTCGCGATCCGCCATGGTCTTGGCGAAGGCGCATTCGGTTTCGATCACGATGTGCAACTCGTCATTGTGCAGGCGCGCCGGGCCGGCGCAGCCCGCTCCATTGTCGGCGCGGCGCATGATCGGTCTCGACTCGATCTTGGGCGATTGCGGAGCGCTGGCACACCCTGCTATGACGAGTATGGATGCCGACAACGGCATCAATCCGGACCGCGACAGGTTCCGATTCATCTGCGCAAATCCGTGAGAATCGCCCGCGCCGCATTGTGTCCCGGCGCACCGGTGACGCCACCACCCGGATGCGTTCCCGCACCGCACAAATACAGGCCCGGAACCGCGCCGCGATAATTCGCATACCCGAGCATGGGCCGCGCACTGAACAACTGGTTGAGCGACAGCGCACCGTGGAAGATATCTCCTCCGAGCAGGCCAAAGTCGCGCTCCAGGTCGAGCGGCGACTTGATCTGGCGGCCGAGTACCGATTCCTTGAAGCCCGGCGCGTATTTGTCGACCGTGGCAACCATCACGTCGGCGACCTCGTCGCGATGATCGTCCCAATTGCGTCCGCCCGACAAAACCGGCTCGACATGCTGGCAGAACAGCGAAGCGACATGCTGGCCTTTCGGCGCCAGCGAATCGTCGAGCGTGGACGGAATCAGCATTTCCACGATGGGATTCTTCGACCAGCCTCCGGCGCGCGCTTCGAGGTAGGCGCGATCCATGTAATCGAGGCTCGGCGCCATGATGATGCCGGCGGTGAGGTGATCGCCCTCGCCGGGCAGGCAGGTGAAGTTCGGCAGGCGCGACAGTGCCACGTTCATGCGGAATGTGCCCGAGCCGCAGCGCCAGTTCGCCATGCGCTCGCGCACCGGCGCGGGCACGACGGCGGGATCGAGCAGGCGTTCGTACAGCAACTTGGGATTGACGTTGGCGACGATGATCCTGGCACGCAACGTTTCGCCCTTGTCCGTGATCACGCCGACGGCGCGGCCCGGCTTTGATCCATCGCGCTCGACGAGGATTTCGCGCACGCCGCAATCAGCGCGCATTTGCACGCCGGACGCCACGGCAGATTTCGCCATGGCCTGCGTGATCGCGCCCATGCCACCGATCGCATGGCCCCACGCGCCCTTGACGCCATTGACCTCGCCAAACACGTGATGCAGCAACACGTAGGCGCTGCCCGGCGTGTACGGACTGGCGAAATTGCCGACGATGCCGTCGAAACCGAGCACGGCCTTGATCGGCTCGCTCTCGAAAAAACGGTCGAGGTATTCGGCGGCGGAAATCGCGAACAGGTCGAGCAGATCGGTGCGCAGGGTCGCATCCAGCGACTTCATGCGCTTGCCGAGCCGTCCGGCACGCAGCAACTCGGGCAAGGCCTTGAGCCAACTGCCGTCGGTGACGTTCGGCGGCGGTTGCAGGGCGAGATCGCGCAGCAGGTCGGCGATGGCGTCGAGGCGTCGTTCGTATTCCGGCAGGCGCTCGGCGTCCTTCCGCGAAAACTTGGCGACTTCGGCGCGCGTGCGGCCCTCGCCGGTCAACAGATACGATCCGTCGGGCCGGGGCAGGAAATTGTTTGCGCGGCGCAGGACGATTTTCAATCCGTGCGCGGCAAGATCGAGATCGCGGATGACCTTGGACTGCAGCAGCGACACCGTGTAGGCCGCGACCGAATTGCGGAAGCCCGGATGGAATTCCTCGGTCACTGCGGCGCCGCCGACCACGCCGCGCTTTTCCAGCACCAGCACGTTCAGGCCGGCACGCGCCAGATAGGCTGCGCAAGTCAGGCCGTTGTGGCCGCCGCCGACGAGAATGGCGTCGAATTCGCCCGCAGCCTTGCTCACAGCATGCGCGCCACGTCTTTCCCGATCTTTTCCGGCGTGTCGGTGGGTGCATAGCGCGTCACCACCTTGCCATCCGCATCGACCAGGAACTTGGTGAAATTCCACTTGATCGATTCGCTGCCGAGCAGCCCCTTGGCCTGCGCCTTCAGGTATTTGTACAGCGGATGGGTGTTCGCGCCGTTGACCTCGATCTTGGCGAACAGCGGAAACTTCACGTCGTAGTTGAGCGAGCAGAAATTCTTGATCTCGTTCTCGTCGCCCGGCTCCTGGTGGCCGAACTGGTCGCAGGGAAAGCCGAGCACCACGAGCCCCTTGTCCTTGAACTTCTCGTAAAGCGCTTCGAGTCCCTTGTACTGTGGCGTGAAACCGCATTTGCTGGCGACGTTCACCACAAGCACAGTCTTGCCCTTGTAGGCAGAAAGTTTCTGCTCGTCGCCGTCGATGGTTTTGGCGGAAAAATCGTACACGCTGGTCATGACTCCGCTCCGGTGCGAATCGGTGCCGAAGTGTAGCGCGTCACCCGATCCGGTGCAGCGTCAGGATCGTGCGCTGGAGCGGAGACGAATCGATGTAGTGGTCGATCAGCATGAACGCGAACAGCGCCATCAGGTAGACGATGGAATAATTGAACACACGCATGGCAAAGCGCTCGTCCGGCGGGTTCAGCAACTTCACGGCGTAGTAAAGGAATCCCGCGCCGAGCACGAGCGCGCCACCGAGGTAGAACAGGCCGCTCATGCCCGCGAGGTACGGGAGCAGCGTCACGATGACGAGCAGCACAGTGTAGAACAGCACATGCCAGCGCGTGTATTCGACGCCGTGTGTGACCGGCAGCATCGGCACCTGCGCGCGCGAGTAGTCGTCGCGGCGGAAGATTGCCAGCGCCCAGAAATGCGGCGGCGTCCACACGAAGATGATGAGCACGAGCAGCAGCGCGTAGGGATGCACCTGGTTCGTCACCGCGGTCCAGCCGAGCAACGGCGGCACCGCGCCGGCGATGCCGCCGACGACGATGTTCTGCGGCGTGGCGCGCTTGAGGAACGCGGTGTAGATCACCGCATAGCCGATCAAACCGGCGAACGTCAGTGCGGCAGTGAGCGCGTTGACGCCTAAGACCAGCACGGCCATCGACAGCACGTCGAGCGCGCACGCGAACACGAACACCTGTCGCGAGGTCAACTGCCCGGTCGCCAGCGGACGGTGCGCGGTGCGCGCCATCAGCTTGTCGATGCGCCGGTCGATGAGCTGATTGAACGCCGCGGCGGACGACGACGCCAGCCAGATGCCGAGCGTGCCGAACACCAGCGCACGCCACGGTGGCAGGCCGGGCACGGCGAGGAACATGCCGATCACGGCACAGAACACCAGCAGCGCGACGATGCGCGGCTTGGTCAGTTCCAGGTACTGGCGGGCAATGGCGGACATGCGCTAAGTTTAATGCTTGGCCTGTCGCAGCCGAACCGTCAGCGCGAGCAGGGAAAAAAGCAGAAGTGCGGCGCAGGCGTTGTGCGCGGCCGCCACGGGCAACGGCAGGCCGAACACAACGTTGCTGATGCCAAGGCACACCTGAGCGATGAGCAAGCCGCCGACGGCGAATCCATAATTTCGCAGCACGCGCAAGCGCATGGCGCGGATCGCAAGCGGCAGCACATGCGCGAACACGACCAGCGCGCCGATGCGATGCACGAACTGGATCGCGGTGCGCGCGGGGCCATCGAGGATGCCGCCCTCGTAGTCCACGCCGATGTGGCGCAGCACGATGAAGGCCTGGTGGAAATCCATCGCCGGCCACCACTGACCCAGGCAGGTCGGGAAATCCGTACCGCAGGCGAGCGCGGCGTAGTTGCTGCTGGTCCAGCCGCCGACCGCGATCTGGATGGCGACAAGGACGATGCCGACGATGGCCATGCGCCGCAGCTTCGCACTATCCGCCGGCGCCGGTTCGTGCAGTGTCAGGCGCAGCGCTGTCCAGGCCAGCAGCGCGAACATCGCCATGCCGCCGACGAGGTGCGCGGTCACGACCAGCGGCAGCAGCTTCCAGGTCACCGTCCACATGCCGAGCGCGGCCTGGAAGAAGATGAAGGCGGCAGCAGCGCAGGGAACCAACACGAGACGTCCGAGCTCGCGACGGCGCCACCACGCCCACCCTGCCAGCGCGAACGTGAGCAGGCTGAGCACGCCGACCAGCATGCGGTGCACCTGCTCGCGCCAGGCCTTGTCGGCATCAAAGGGTCTTTGCGGGAATGCCACATCCGCATGCGCGATCTCGTGCGCCTGCGTCGGCCAGCTCAACTTGCCGTAGCAGGTCGGCCAATCCGGACACGACAGTCCCGCGTTGGACAGGCGCACGAAGGCGCCGAACACGATGACGAGCAGGGCAAAGGCGGCAGCGGCCCAGGCCAGTCGGCGCAATCCGATCGAAGACATCTTCATGTCAGTAGAGGATTTTCACGACGTCGCTGCGCAATCCCTGCGCGGAATAGCCGTCCGCATAGCGCAGCATCAGTTGTCCGCGCGGATCGACCAGGGCCAGGGCCAGATCGTCGGCGCCTTGTGCGTGTGCGAACGCGAACACACCGCCGTCGTCGCGGCCGGCGAGAAGCGGCTTGCGCACGGCGAGAAAATCCGGCGCCAATGCGGGGCCAAGGTAGAGCACGCGCAGGCGATCCGCGTTGCGGCCCAGGGTGATGCGCATGCGCAGGGCTTCGTCGAGGCGGGTCTGGCAATTCCGCGCGCACGCACTGCCGGGCAGCATCACCAGCGTCCAGCGATACTGCGGGTCTTGCCACGCATAGCGGCTACCGTCGGCCAGCGTCACCGGCGCGGCGGACACATCGCGTGGCGGCTGCATGAGGATGCCGCTTTGCAGGGTACGCACCGGCTGCCAGCCGCTGCCGCGCAGCAGGAACGCGGCGGCGAGCGGGATCGCGAACAGCACGGCGATGCCGACGAGGACGAGACGGCCACGGTTGAAATTGTTCATTGCCATCACTTTTCCACTGTTGTCCGATGCGTGACGATCAGGATCGCGATTGCCACCGCGGCGAAGCAAAACCAGGTGAACGCATAGCCGATATGCCGTTCGGGAGGAAATACCTGCGGCTTCCAAACCCGCTCGAAACCGCTCGCCGGCTCCGGATCGAGCAGCAATAGGCGCGGCTCAACGGCGACACCGAGGTCCGCAGCGATGGCCTTGGCGTCGAGAAACAAGGTCAACTTCGGCCACTTCGCCTGTCCCGGCAATGCATTGCCGCCCAGGCGCAATCCACTGCCCGGAAACGGCGCATACAAACCGATCAAAGCAATCTCTCCGGCAGGCAACGTGGGCGCAATCGGCGCGCTTCCCGGCACGTGATCCCACGCCAGCCAACCGCGATCCACCAACAACAAATCGGGTTGTCCGTCGATCGCGAACACGCCGATCGCGTGCACGCCGACACGATTGCCGTTGAACTGCTCGTCCAGCCAGTAGCCGCGATCGGGCAGGTAACGTCCCGTCACCCGCAGGTGCGGATAGCGCTGCGCGTCCTGCTCCGCCGCACTCGCCTGCGCGAAGTCCAGCGACGGTGCGCTCGCGGCATTCGCGAACGCGGCAAACAGTTGCCGCTTCTGCGCCGCGCGATCGAGTTGCCACACACCCAGCGCGCAAAACGCCGCGACGCCGAACACGGTCAAAATCCAGGCGAACGCCGTCGGACGCTGCCAGCGGCGCGCGGTCATCGCGCCGCGGCGTTATACTCGCCGCGCTCCGCCACGGAAAATGCGCCCATGTGGACCACGTACGTTGTCATCGCGTTCTTTGTCGTGATTCTCTGGAACCTGGGTGCCGGGCTCTACTACATGATGACGGACAAGGGCACCACCGACCGTACTGTCAAGGCGCTGACCTGGCGCATCGGCCTGTCCGTGCTGCTGATCCTGCTCGTGATCGTCGGCATCCTGACCGGCGTCATACACCCGCACAACGTCGGTCGTTGAAGAAAACCGGAATAACCTGCTGCGCTCGATATCTCGCGCCCCGGCAGTGCTCGGAATCCTCATTTACATCCAAGTAGACTCCGGTTCCTGTGCGCTGGCGGTGCGCGACCTATCTTCGCTCGTGACGGTTCTTCCGGGTTTCGCCGCCTTCTACAAAACGTAAACGAAAATAAACAGCCCCAGCCAGACCACGTCCACGAAGTGCCAATACCAGGCTACCGCCTCGAACGCGAAGTGGTGATCCTTGGTGAAGTGACCCTTGAGGCAGCGGAACCAGATCACGCTCAGCATGATCGCGCCCAGAGTCACGTGCATGCCGTGGAAGCCGGTGAGCATGAAGAACGTCGATCCGTAGACGCCGGTGCCGAGCGTGAGGTTGAGCTTGGTGTAGGCCTCGATGTATTCGTGCGCCTGGAAATTCAGGAACAGCGCGCCGAGCACGACGGTCGCGCCCAGCCAGATCAGCAGCTGCTTGCGGTTGCCAGCGCGCAGCGCGTGGTGCGCGATCGTGATCGTCACGCCCGACGACAGCAGGATCAGCGTGTTGAGCAGGGGCACGCCCCATGCCGGCATGGTCTGGAAGACGCCGCCGATCTGCGCCGGGTCCGTTGGTCGGCCATGCGGCGGCGAAATCCTTCCACAGGAAGAAGTTGGTGAGCGCACCGTCGCCTTCGCCGCCCAGCCACGGCACCGAGAACATGCGCGCGTAGAACAGCGCGCCGAAGAACGCGCAGAAGAACATCACCTCGGAGAAGATGAACCACATCATGCCCATGCGGAACGACGTGTCCACCTGCTTGTTGTACAAGCCGGCGATCGATTCGCCGATCACCGTGCGGAACCAGCCGAACAGCATCGACAGCAGGCAGGCTATACCGAGCACCATGAGGTATTTGCCGGGCTCGAATTCGTTCATCCACAAGGCGGCGCCGCCGACCGTGAAGAACAGGCCGAACGAGCCGAGGATCGGCCAGCGCGTGCCGTGCGGAACGTAGTAGGCGCCTTGTGCTTGTGATGACATGGTGGTTCCTGCTTTTGTTAAAGTGCTTTTGATCGCATACTCGTTGGGTGGTGCTTCGGTTGGCGCTTGTTCGGCCAGTTTCTTGGTCGCCGCGCGGTTGTTGTAGAACGTATACGAAAGCGTCAGCGTATCGATGGTCTTCGGCAATTTCGGATCGACGATGAATTTCACCGGCATGCGCCGCGATTCGCCGGGCTTGAGCGTCTGCTCGGTGAAGCAGAAGCATTCGATCTTGTTGAAGTAGGGCGAACCCTGCGACGGCGCGATGCTCGGCACGGCGTTGCCGACGATGGCGGATTGCGCCTTGTTCATGGCGTCGTACCAGGCATCGTTGACGGCGCCGGGATGCACCTTCATCTCGACCTGTTCCGGCGCGAACTGCCAGTCGAGCTGGCTGTTGACGTTGCCGACGAACTGCACCGTGACCCAGCGCGATTCGTCCACCGTGAAGCCCTTGCCGCTGTCGGCGGTGTTGTAGATCTTGTTGCGGAACACATGTTCGCAGGCGATGCGGTACAGCGGCACGCAGGCGAAGCCGAACAGGAACATCGCGCCGCACACGCCGAGTGCGCGCACGAGGAAACGCCGATTGCGCTGGGTGGTATCGCCGGACATCAGTGCGACAACCCTTGCGACAGGAAGAACAGCAGGTAGATCGCCACCGCCACGATCGCGACGATCCACGCCGTGCGCCGCGCGGCGGCGCGGCGTTGGTCGGGATCAGATCTTGGCGGGTTGCGATTTCACTTGTTCAACGCCGCGTCCACGAATGAACGCATCGCTCAGTGGCTGATATCGCCGTGGGCCAGGTCTTCGTCGTGGATGACCGGCGGCGTGGCGAAAGTGTGGAACGGCGCCGGCGACGGCACGGTCCACTCCAGACCGTGCGCGCCTTCCCACGACGCGCGCCGCGGCGGGCGCGCCGTGCCTCTTCGAATGCCACAGGATGAAGAACATCATGAACGGCGGTCAGGAACATGCCATAGGCGCCGATCGTGGAGACGAAGTTCCAGTCGGCGAACGGCGACGTTGTAGTCGGGAATGCGGCGCGGCATGCCGGCGAGGCCGAGGAAGTGCTGCGGGAAGAACAGCACGTTCACGAACACCATGCTCCACCAGAAATGGAACTTGGCCCAGGTCTCGTTGTACATGCTGCCGGTCCACTTCGGCCACCAGTAGTAGATCGCGGCGATGATCGAGAACAATGCGCCGGTGACGAGCACGTAGTGGAAGTGGGCGACGACGAAGTAGGTGTCCTGGTACTGGAAGTCGGCCGGCACCAGCGCCAGCATCACGCCGGAGAAACCGCCGATCGTGAACAGGATGACGAACGCGATCGCCCACAGCATCGGCGTCTCGAACGTCAGCGATCCGCCCCACATCGTCGATGACCCAGTTGAACACCTTCACGCCGGTCGGGATCGCGATCAGCATCGTCGCGTACATGAAGAACAGCTCGCCGCCGAGCGGCATGCCGACGGTGAACATGTGGTGCGCCCAGACGATGAACGACAGGAACGCGATCGACGCGGTCGCGTACACCATCGCCTGATAGCCGAACAGCGGCTTGCGGCGAACGTCGGGATGATCTCCGAGACGATGCCGAACGCCGGCAGGATCATGATGTAGACCTCGGGATGCCCGAAGAACCAGAAGATGTGCTGGTACATCACCGGGTCGCCGCCGCCGGCGGCGTTGAAGAAACTGGTGCCGAAATACTTGTCGGTCAGCAGCATCGTCACCGCGCCGGCCAGCACCGGCATCACCGCGATCAGCAGGAACGCGGTGATCAGCCAGGTCCACACGAACAGCGGCATCTTGAGCAGGTCCATGCCCGGCGCGCGCATGTTGAGGATGGTGGCGATGATGTTGATCGAACCCATGATCGAGCTGATGCCCATCAGGTGGATCGAGAACACCATGAACGGCAACGCTGTCGCCGCCCTGGATCGACGAGCGGCGGGTACATGGTCCAGCCGCCGGCCGGGCCGCCGCCGGGCATGAACAGCGTCGACAGCAGCAGTGAAGAACGCGAACGGCAGGATCCAGAACGACCAGTTGTTCATGCGCGGCAGCGCCATGTCCGGCGCGCCGATCATCAGCGGGATCATCCAGTTCGCGAGGCCGACGAAGGCCGGCATGATCGCGCCGAAGATCATGACCAGCGCGTGCAGCGTGGTCATCTCGTTGAAGAAGTACGGCTGCACGAACTGCAGGCCGGGCTTGAACAGCTCGGTGCGGATGACGCCGGCGAACGTCGCGCCGACGAAGGACATGATGAGCGAGAACACCAGGTACAGCGTGCCGATGTCCTTGTGGTTGGTCGAAAACACCCAGCGATGCAGGAAGCCGTGCGGCTTGTCGTCGTGGTGATCGTCGTGGTGTGCAGCAGCGTGCGTGGTCATGGCAACCTCAAAAAATCTGCTTTTCTGTATGCAAAATCAGGGGGCTTGCGTCGCGGCCGGAGCGGCGGCCGGAGCCGCGGGCGCGCTGGCCTTGGTGGCCAGGGCTTCCTGCTCGTCCAGCCATTTCGTGAATTCGGCCTTCGGCACGGCCTTGACCACGATCGGCATGAAGCCGTGGTCCTGGCCACACAACTCGGCGCACTGGCCGCGATAGATGCCCGGGATCGTGGATCTCGGTCCAGTCGTCGTTGATGATTCCCGGGATCGCGTCCTGCTTCCAGCCCAACTGCGGCACCCACCAGGCGTGGATCACGTCATCGCCGGTGACGACGAAGCGGATCTTGGTGTCGGTCGGTAGCACCAGCGGGTGGTCGACGTCGAGCAGGTAGGTGTTGCGTTCGGCGCCGTTGTAATCCTTGTCCTTGACCGCCCAGGGATCCAGGCCCGAGCGCAATTCGCGGGTCTTGTCCGAGCGCGTATCCAGGCGCGAGATGAAGCGCACGTGGTAGGGCTTGTCGCCGACGTTGATGTAGTCGTAACCCCACTTCCACTGGTAGCCGGTGATCTTCACCGTCATGTCGGATTTTTCGGTGTAGGCCATCTTGACCATGACGCTGGTCGCTGGCCAGGCCAGCGAAACCAGGATCAGGATCGGCACGACGGTCCAGATCGTTTCGGCGACGGTGCTGTGGCTCCAGGTCGCGGCAACCGCGCCCTTGGATTTGCGGAATTTGAACATGGCGATGATCATGGCGCCGAACACCACCACACCGATCGCGCAGCACACGTAAAAACCGAGCATGTGTATGTGGTAGACCTCGCGCGAGGTCTGCGTCACGCCCGGCGACATGTTCAGCTGCCACGGCTCCGCCAGCGCATGCGCGGCGCCGGCGACGGCTGTCAGCACGAGTCCCAATCCCAACTTGCTACGCATCGATCCGGCAGCCTTCATCGTGTTCTACCTTGTCCCGTGTCCCGGTTCCCTGCCGCGCGATTGCACATCGCGCAGCAATTGCATCAATCGTTGCGCCAGTTCCCGGCGCGCCGCGTCGTTCAAGAACGCGCCCACTTCCGTTTCGCGTCCATGCGAGCCGACCAACAGCCGGCTCGGCCATCCCGGCCAGCGTCCCGGCTCCAGGCGCACCTTCATCCAATACGGATGGTAGTGCGCCGCCGGCGCTCCCGCCGTTGCCGTTACCTCCACGCCGTCCGGCGCGATCGTGACGACCTGTCCGCGGGCGGAAGCCCGCCAGACCCACGTCACGCACCACGCCACCATGGCCAGTTCCAGCACCGCGAAAAACGGTGCCAGTACCACGCCGCGCACGGCCGCCAGCCCGGCGAATCCCAGCGCGGCGATGCTCTGTGCAAGCAGATAGCCGAGCAAACCGGCGCGCGACAGCGAGCGGTGCGGCAGGACGACCACCGAAACCGCATCGCGCAGCGCAGCGTCTTTGACAACCCGGATCATCACAAGCTGGAACGCCAACCCGGCAATGATAGTGAGGGCGCCCGACAGGGGCAAGCTTTAGGGACATCGCCAAGTCCCCGACCCGCGCCTGATTTACAATACGCGCCCCTTACGATCCTTGCCGATGAACGCCATCCTCGCCTCCGAATTGCCTGCCGTCGACGCTACGCGCGCGCGCATGACCGCCGCGTATTGCCGCGACGAAACGCTCGCGATGGACGAGTTGCTCGCCATCGCCGCGTTGCCGCCAACCGAACGCGACCTCGTCCTCGCCCGCGCCGCCGATCTCGTCGCGCGCGTGCGCGCTAAGGCCGGACAGCAATCGGCCGTCGAATCCTTCATGCGCCAGTACGACCTGTCCAGCGAGGAAGGCGTGCTGCTCATGTGCGTGGCCGAAGCGCTGCTGCGCATTCCGGACAAGGACACCGCGGACAAGCTCATCGCCGACAAGCTCGGCGAGGCGGATTGGGAGAAGCACCTGGGCAAGAGCGATTCGGTGCTGGTCAACGCCGGCACCTGGGGCCTGATGCTCACCGGCAAGTTCATCAACCTGGGCGAGGACACGCGGCGCAATTTCGCCGGCGCGCTCAAGCGCCTGGTCGGTCGTTCCGGCGAACCGGTGATCCGCCTCGCCGTGCGCCAGGCCATGCGCATCATGGGCCACCAGTTCGTGATGGGCCGCACCATCAAGGAAGCCCTCGACCGCGCCAACGAAAAAGACAACCGCATCTACCGCCACTCCTACGACATGCTCGGCGAGGCGGCGCTTACCCAACCTGACGCCGAGCGCTACATGCAGGCGTATCGCGACGCGATCGCCGCGCTCGGTGCGCGAGGTCCCTTCAATGACGTGCTCGACGCGCCCAGCATATCGATCAAACTCTCCGCCCTGCATCCGCGCTACGAAGTCGCCAAACGCGCGCGCGTGCATGCGGAACTCACGGCGATGCTGCTCGAACTCGCGCAACTGGCGAAGCGCAACGGCATCTGCCTCACCGTCGATGCCGAGGAAGCCGATCGCCTGGAATTGTCGCTCGACGTGATCGCCGCCGTGCATGCCGACGCGTCGCTGGACGGCTACCAGGGCTTCGGCCTCGCCGTGCAGGCCTACCTGAAGCGCGCGCCGTTCGTGATGGACTGGCTCGCCGAGGCCGCGAAAAAAGTGGGCCGCCGGTTCTGCGTGCGCCTGGTCAAGGGCGCGTACTGGGACTCGGAGATCAAACGCGCGCAGGAAGGCGGCCACGCCGGCTATCCGGTCTACACGCGCAAGCCGAACACCGACGTGTCGTACCTGGCCTGCGCGAAGAAGATGTTCGACTGCGGCGACGCCTTCTATCCGGCCTTCGCCACGCACAACGCGCACACCATCGCCGCGATCCATCACATGGCGCGTGGACGCCCGTTCGAGTTCCAGCGCCTGCATGGCATGGGCACGGACTTGTATGCCGAAGTCATGGGCGAGAAGAATCTCAACGTGCCCTGTCGCGTCTACGCGCCGGTCGGCTCGCACGAGGACTTGCTGCCGTATCTCGTGCGCCGCCTGCTCGAAAACGGAGCGAACACCTCTTTCGTCAATCGCATCGTCGACGAGTCGCTGCCGATCGGCGAACTCGTCGCCGATCCCGTCGACGTGGTGCGCGCCTACCCGAGCAAGGCGCATCCGCGCATCCCGCAACCGATCAACCTCTACGAGGCTGCCGACAGCAGCTCGAATTTCTGCGTCCTCGCAGAACTTGTCATCCATATTCCGGAAGAATTCCATGGGCGTGAATTTCGGCAACGACAACGAACTGCGTACGCTGGCCGATCAGGTCGCGCAAGTCTCGATGAAGGATTGGGCGGCGGCACCGCTGGTGCCCGGCGCCAAGTCCGGCGAAGCGCTGCAGGACGTGACCAATCCCGCCGACCGGCGCGAGAAGATCGGCACCAAGCAGCAGGCCGACCAGGCCACGATAGCCCGTGCGCTCGCCAATGCGCCGCCGCGCAGCCGGACTGGGATGCCCTGCCCGCCGCATCGCGCGCGAGCATTCTGGAAAATGCCGCCGACCTGCTCGAAGCAGCGCCGTGCGCAATTCATCGCGCTGTGCGTGCGCGAAGCCGGCAAGACGCCTCGCCGCCGCGATGTCCGAAGTGCGCGAAGCCGCCGACATGTGCCGCTATTACGCAGGCGTCGCGCGCAAGCTGATGGGCAAGCCCGACGCGCTGACCGGCCCGACCGGCGAATCGAACCAGTTGTCCTTGCACGGCCGCGGCGTGTTCGTCTGCATCAGTCCGTGGAATTTCCCGCTCGCCATATTCACCGGCCAGGTCGCCGCCGCGCTCGCTGCCGGCAATGCCGTGATCGCCAAACCCGCCGACCAGACCGTGCTGATCGGCCACGCCGCGGTGAAACTGTTGCACGAAGCCGGCGTGCCGGAAGCCGTGCTGCAATTCGTGCCCGGCAAGGGCTCGATGATCGGCAATACGCTGCTTACCCGCCCCGAGGTCGCCGGCGTGTGCATGACCGGCTCCACCGAAACCGCCTGGACGATCAACCGCACGCTCGCCGCGCGCAACGCGCAGATCGCCGCGCTTGATCGCCGAAACCGGCGGCCAGAACGCGCTGATCGCCGACTCCTCCGCCCTGCCCGAGCAACTCGTCAAGGACGCGATTGCCTCGGCCTTCGATTCCGCCGGCCAGCGCTGCTCGGCCGCGCGCGTGCTGTTCGTGCAGGACGACATCGCCGACAAGGTGATCGCCATGCTCGCCGGCGCGATGGACGAACTGAAGGTCGGCGATCCCGCGCCTGCTCTCCACCGACGTCGGCCCGGTGATCGACGAACCCTCGCGCAAGAGCCTGGCCGATCACGCCGCGCGCATGGACAAGGAAGCGAAGCTCATCAAGGAAGTGAAACTCGGTCCGGACTGCGCGAACGGCACTTTCCTCGCGCCGCGCGCGTATGAGATTGAAATCGCTGTCGCAACTCACGCACGAAGTGTTCGGCCCGATCCTGCACGTGATCCGCTGGAAATCCAGCGAACTCGACCAGGTCATCGACGCGATCAACGCCACCGGTTTCGGCCTCACGCTCGGCATCCACAGCCGCATCGACTCCACCATCGCCCACATCGCGCAGCGCGCCAAAGTCGGCAACTGCTACGTCAACCGCAACCAGATCGGCGCCGTCGTCGGCGTGCAGCCGTTCGGAGGCGAAGGCCTTTCCGGCACCGGCCCGAAAGCCGGCGGCCCGCATTACCTGCTGCGGTTCGTCGACCGAACGCACGTTGACGATCAATACGACGGCGGCGGGCGGGAAATGCGTCGCTGTTGACGCTGGGGGAATAGTTCTCGCTGGCGCGTCCTGCATGTTTCAAGGACTGAAAATCGCCAACCCTACGACTTCGCGCCTTCGGCGCGCAGCTTGTCCTGAGCTTGCCGAAGGGCTCGGGCGAACGGAACACCTCCACCTCCTCCTCCACCTGCCGCGCTGCGCGCGTCCGCCCTCTCCCACCAGCGGGAGAGTGGTCAAAAACGAAACTTTTACCCCTTCGCGGGGTAAAGTACCCCTATGTACCTCGAGTTCTACGGGCTGAAAGAAGCCCCCTTCTCGATCACCCCCGATCCACGCTACGTGTTCCTGAGCGAGCGCCACCGGGACGCGCTCGCGCACCTGTTGTACGGATCGGCAAGGGCGGCAGCGGCGGTTTCGTGCAGCTGACCGGCGAGGTCGGCACAGGCAAGACCACGCTGTGCCGGCTGCTGCTGGAACAGTTGCCGGAGAACACGCGCGTCGCGCTGGTGCTCAATCCGAAATTGTCGCCGGTTGAACTGCTCGAAACGATCTGCGAGGAATTGAAGCTCGACATCGCCGGCAGGAAAGGCAGCCTCAAGGCCCTGGTCGACACGCTCAACATCTATCTGCTCGATGCCTACGCGCAGGGCCTGCGCGTGGTGCTGATCGTGGACGAGGCGCAGGAGCTTTCCACCGAATCGCTGGAACAGGTGCGCCTGCTCACTAACCTGGAAACGCCGACGCAGAAACTGCTGCAAATCATCCTTCTCGGCCAGCCTGAGTTGCGCGACAAGCTGCACCAGGCGGAATTGCGCCAGCTCGCGCAGCGCATCACCGCGCGCTATCACCTCATGCCTTTGGACCGCGGAGAGAGCGAAGCCTACGTGCGCCATCGCCTCGCCGTGGCCGGCACGGCGCGCTCGCCGTTCTCGCGCCTGGGCGTGCGTGCGCTGTATCGGCGCTCCGGCGGCGTGCCGCGCGTGATCAACGTGATCGCCGACCGCGCCCTGATGGCCGGTTTCGCGCGCGAGCAGGATTCGCTCGGCGAGCAGCTCGTGGATCGTGCCGCGGACGAAACCCTGCCCGGCAACGCGCGTTACTGGCTGCACCGTTACCGGCGCGGACTCCCGCCGCGGCGGTGCTTATCTTCGCCGTCGGCGTTGCCTCCTGGTATTGGCTGCACCAGGCGCCGGCGCCGGTCGGCGAGGCCATGGCCAAGCCGATTCCGCCACCGCACGACGATTCGCTGGACAATCTGCGCAAGGCCATCGCGCACACGCCCGATGCGGACCTGACCGCGTGGACGCAACTGCTCGGCCGCTGGCAGGTGAATTCCGCGCAAGTTTCGGTGCGCGATGCCGCGCATTGCCCGGGCGTCATCACGGCGGGTTTCGACTGCCTGCATGGAAGCGGCACGCTGGAGCAACTGGCGCGTTTCGACCGTCCGCTGATCCTCACCCTGCGCGACGGCGGCGCGCATGCCGACGCACTGCTGCTCGCGGTCGACGCGCAGCACGTCAAACTCGCCATCGGCGGGCAGACGCGCACGCTGAAGAAGTCGGACCTCGCCGAGATGTGGAAGGGAGAATTCAGCGCGGTGTGGGGATTGCCGCCGGAGATTCCATTCACCCTGCATCAGGGCGACGCGGGTCCGGGCGTGGCCTGGATCAAGGCGCAACTGGCGCGCATGGATGGCGGCAAGGCCGACGACACGGGTCCGGCTTATTTCGATGCCGCGCTGGAAGATCGCGTGCGCAAGCTGCAAATCGGCTACGGCATCAAGCCGGACGGCATCGTCGGCCCGGAAACCCTGTTCGCACTGTCGGCGCTCTCCGAATCCGGGCCGCACCTGTATCGCAAGGTAGAATAAAGCATGTCTAGAAATCTGCTGCGCTTGGCATCTCCCACGCCGGCGGTGCTCGGAATCCTCATTTAGCAACAGTAAACTCCCGTTCGTGCGCTCCGGCGGCAGGTGAGCTGCGATCGCTCGCGACGATTTTGAGACATGTTCCGTCCACCCCTCCCGAATTCGATTTTTGCCCATGTCGCTGATTCTCGAAGCTTTGAAGAAATCCGAGGCGAACCGCCGCCTGGGGCAGGCGCCGGACCTCGGCACGCCGTTCACGCCGGTGCAACGCGGACGCAGTCCGCTGTGGGCGTTGCTCGTGATCGTGCTGTCCCTGTGCGTTGGACTGTGGTGGTGGTTCGGCCGCGGCACGCCCACGACGCCCGCAGCGCCGCAACCTTCGAATGCCACTGCGCAGGCACCGGGGCGAACCGCCGCTCCGGCACAACACCGCGAAGCGCTGCAGCAGGAGGATCGACACATTTTCAATCGGGCGCAGCACCGCGATGCGATTGCGCAAACGTCGGCAGCCGCTGGCAGGGACGGGCAGATCCGGTTGACGGCCCAGCGCCGGGACGCAATGGAGCGCATGGCCAAGCGTCCATTGTTTCAGGCGCCCGGTTCCATCGCGCAGACGCCGCCCGCGCCGGTGCGCGTTGCCGAACCCAGGCGAGCGCCACAGACGGCGGACGTGCGTAGCTACACGTCACCAACGCAACCACATCCGGAGGCCGGCCAACCGCAGCGCGGAGGCCGGGCAACCGCACCCGGAAGCCGGGCAACCACATCCGGAAGCCGGGCAACCACATCCGGAAGCCGGGCAACCACATCCGGAAGCCGGGCAACCACATCCGGAAGCCGGGCAACCACATCCGGAAGCCGGGCAACCCACATCCGGAAGCCGGGCAACCACATCCGGAGGCCGGGCAACCACATCCGGAGGTTGCGGCTTCACAACCTGTCCCGGGCACGCCGAAGCTCGACGTGCCGGCGTATTACGACCTGCCGTTCGCCATGCGCAAGGCGTTGCCGCAGCTCAGCATGAGCATGCACGTCTACACCGCCGATCCGAAACAGCGTTTCGTCATTCTCGGTGGCGCGCGCATGATCGAAGGCGACACCACGACGGACAACGTGACCCTGCGTGAAATTCGTCCCGACGGCGTGATCCTCGAATTCCAGGGACAGCGCTTTTTCTTTCCGCGCGACGGCCTGTAAGCGGGGCGACGCGCCGTGTTCGTCCATCTCGAACAGCGGCGCAAACCCCGGCAGCCCTGGGTGACGATCGTCCTGATCGCGATCTGCGTGACCGTATTCGTCTGGCTCACCTTGCTCGCGCCCGACGCGCGCGCGCTGGTATTGCGGCGCTGGGGCACGGTGCCCGCGAGCCTGTTCGACACGCAGGTGCCGTTGCTCGCACAATGGCAGCAACTGCGGCCGGCACGCCTGTTCACCGCGCTGTTCATCCACGTCGGCTGGCTGCACCTGATCGGCAACCTGCTGTTCCTGATGATCTTCGGCCTGCCCGCCGAACGCAGCCTCGGACCGATGCGCTTCCTGCTGCTGTTCCTCGTCGGCGGGGCGCTGGCCAATCTGGCCGGCGCGCTGACGCTCGCGAACGCGAATGCGCCGATCGTCGGCTCCAGCGGCGCGGTTTCCGGCGATCGTCGGCGCCTACTTCGCGCTGTTCCCGCGCGCACGCCTGGGCCTGGTGCTGCCGCTCGGGCTGTTCCTGGAATTCGTGCGCGTACCCGCGGCCGCGCTGATCGGTTTCTGGATTGGCCTGCAGTTCCTGTTCACGTTCGTCGGCCCGGCGTTTGGCGCCGTGGCCTGGTGGACACACATCGCCGGATTCGGCATCGGTATACTTTTTGCGCTGGTGTCGAGACCGGCACTGGCACGTCGCCTACGCGAATAAATCCACTCAGCGCACTTTCGCCGCGGCGGGTGAAGCAGCCGGTAAATGCCGCAACGCCATGCCCTTGAGCACGATCAATGCCTCATTCAACGCGTAATCGTCGAGCAGGCCATCGCTGGCGCCATCGCGTTCGCTGCTCTTCTCGCCCTCGAGTTCGCCCTTCAGGTGATTGGGCAGGTCGCGCTCGCCACGCACCAGCGACGGCGACGAATCGCGCACGGTCAATTTGAGATTGGCCAGCTCGATATCCGGCATGATTCCCGCCGCCTGGATCGAAGTGCCGTTCGGCGTGTAATAGCGCGCCGTTGTGAGCTTGACCGCATGCGTGTCGTCCAGCGGCAGCACGGTCTGCACCGAACCCTTGCCGAACGTGCGCCGGCCCATGACCACGGCGCGGCGGTTGTCCCTGAGCGCGCCGGTGACGATTTCGGCCGCCGAGGCGGTGCCGTTGTCGACCAGCACCACGAGCGGCGCGCCGTCGAGCAGGTCGCCTGGCGTCGCGCTGAAGCTCAGGTCCGCCTGCTTCAGGCGTCCGCGCGTGGTGACGATGACGCCGGAATCCAGGAAGTCGTCGCTGATTTCGACGGCCGAGGTAAGCAAGCCCCCGGATTGCTGCGCAGATCCAGCACGGCGCCGTGCAGCGGATGTTCCTTCGCCAACAGTCTGCCGAGCTTGCTGCGCAGTTCGTTGCCGGTGTCTTCCTGGAACTGCACGACGCGGATGTAGACGTACCCCGGTTCGAGTTCGCGCACGCGCACGCTGGCCACGCGGATCGCCTCGCGCGTCAACGCGTAGTCCTCGGGCACGCTGGCGCCCTCGTGCAGTATGGAAAGCTTCACTTTCGTGCCGGCCTTGCCGCGCAACAGGTCCACGGCCTGGTTCGCGTTTTCCGAGTGATCGCTTTGCCGTCGATGCGAACGATGATGTCGCCGGGCTTGATGCCGGCGCGTGCCGCCGGCGTGTCGTCGATCGGCGCGATCACGCGCAGCGCGCCATTCAGGGTGACGACCTCGATGCCGAGACCGTCATAGCTGCCGCTGGTATCCTCGTTCAGCGCCTGCACGCCGGTCTGGTCGAGGTATTCACTATGCGGATCCAAACCGGCGAGCATGCCGCGGATCGCGCTTTGCATCAGCGCCTTGTCGTTCACCGGATCGACGTAGGCCTGCTTGATCAAGTCGAAGACGGCGGTGAACTGGCGAATTTCGGCCATGCTCACGCCGGATTTCGGTGGCTGCGGCGCTGGCTTGGCTTCGTCGGCGCGCAATGCCAGGGGCGTCAGCATCAAGAGCATGCAAATCACGAGTCGCAACATCGTCGTCACCGCAGATTTCGATATCGTCATTATAGGCACGCGCTGGCAAATCAACGTGAAGATTTCAGCCAAGGCGCAGGGTCGATTGCCTTGCCTTTGTACCGAAGCTCGAAATACAAGCCCGGCGTCGGCCGCCCGCCGCTATCGCCGCTGGTCGCAACGACGGTGCCGGCATCGACCCAGTCGCCGACGTCCTTGAGCAGGGTTTCGTTGTAGCCGTAGAGGCTCAAGTACCCGTCGCCGTGATCCACGATCATGAGCAGGCCGTAGCCGCGCAGCCAATCGGCGAACACGACGCGGCCATGCGACACCGCGCGCACCTCACTGCCGCCTTTCGCCGCGATCAACACGCCCTGGCTGACCTGGCCGCCACCGGTGCTGCTTCCGAATCTTTCGGCGATGCGGCCGCGCAACGGCCACGGCACCTTGCCGCGCAAGGCCGCAAAGGGCTCCGCTCCAGCGAGCGTCTTCGGAATGTCGGCGAAGATGTCGCGCAGCTTGGCGATCAGGTCGGTCAGCGCTTTTTCGTTCTTGCCGAGCGCGGCCAGGCGGCTCTTCTGGTCTTTCAATGTCGCATCGATTTGATCCAGGGCCTGCATGCGTGCAACGCGTTCGGCATCGAGTTGTCGCGCCTGCTCGGCGCGTTCATCGCGCGACGTTTTCAACATCGCCTGCTGCGCTTCGATTTCGTTCTGCACTTTGGCCAGCGCGTCGAGATTCTTGAGCAAGGCGCCGATTTCACCGAGCCGCGCGCGCTCGAAGTAGCCGTAATAGGCCAGCATGCGCGCGATGTCCGCGGCGTTGTCCTGCGCCAGCAACAGCTTCAATTCCTCGCCGCGGCCCATCGAGTAGGCCGAGCGCAACAGCGCCGCCAGCGCGGCGCGCTGATCCTTCAGTTTCGTATCCAGCGCCGCGCGCTGCCTGAGCAAATCGTCGAGCTTGTCCTGTTGCGCCGCCAGTTGTGCATCGAGCCCGCGCAGCTCCTTCGCCGTCGACGGCGATCTTCAATTCCTGGACGCGCAGTGCCGCCACGGCATCGCCGCGCTTGGCACTTGCGTCCTTTTGCGCGTACGGAGAGCGCTCTGATCTGCTGCGGACTTGCTCGAGTTTTTGCCTGGCCTGCGCTTCCTGCACGGCGCGCGCGGCATCATCGTTCTGCGCGTGAACGTTTGCGGCAACGCACCCGAGCAACAACAAAGCGCTCGAAACCCGACGCATCAAGCAAACGTCACCAGCGAGCGGCCCGTCATTTCGGCCGGCTGCGGCAGCGCCATCAGCGCAAGCACCGTCGGCGCGAGGTCGCGCAGCGCGCCCGGCGCGAGCGTCGCGCGGCGCCCAACGTAGACCAGCGGCACCGGTCCGACGGTGTGCTGGGTATGCGGCTGGCCGTCGTCGGCGCGCATCTGCTCGAGGTTGCCGTGATCGGCACTGATCAACATCTCGCCGCCCGCCGCGCGGATCGCGGCGACGAGCTTGCCAAGCGCGGCATCGACCGCTTCGACCGCCTTGATCGCGGCGTCGAGCTTGCCGCTGTGCCCGACCATGTCGGCGTTGGCGAGATTGCAGACGATGAAATCGTACTTGCCGCTGCCGATCGCAGCGACGAGTTTTTCCGTCACTTCCGGGCAGCTCATTTCCGGTTGCAGGTCGTAGGTCGCGACCTTGGGGCTCGGCACGAGGATGCGATCCTCGCCGGGATAGGCTTCCTCGCGGCCGCCGGAGAAGAAGAACGTGACGTGCGCGTACTTTTCCGTCTCGGCGATGCGCAGTTGCGCAATCCCAGGCCGGACAGGTATTCGCCGAGCGAATTGGCCAGCGATTGCGGCGGATAGGCTTCAGCAGTGACGCAAAGGCCGTCGCTGTAGTGCGTGAGCGTCACGAAGGCGGACAGACGGATCGCGCGCGTGCGCGCGAAACCGGAAAAATCCGCATCGACGAATGCCTGCGTGAGCTGACGCGCACGATCCGCGCGGAAATTCATGTAGACGACAGCGTCACCGTCGGCGATTTGTGCCGCACTTGCAATGACGGTCGGCTTGACGAATTCGTCGGTCTCGCCGCGCGCGTAGGCGGCATCCAGCGCGGCGAGCGCGCTGTCCGCATGAAATTCGGCGACGCCTTCGGCGATCGCGTCATAAGCCAATTTCACGCGCTCCCAGCGCTTGTCGCGATCCATCGCGTAGTAGCGTCCGCTGACCGTGGCGATGTGCGCGTTGCCGAGCGCAGCGCAATTGCGCCTGCAATTTCTCCAGCGAAGCGCGCGCACTCTGCGGCGGCGTGTCGCGGCCGTCGAGGAAGGCATGCACGGCCACGCGTTCGACGCCGTTCTTCCGCGCCAGATCGAGGAAAGCGAAGATATGTTCTTCGCTGCTGTGCACGCCGCCGGGACTGAGCAGCCCGAACACATGCAGCGTCGCCTGCTTGTGCAGCACGTTTCGCCGCGGCACAGGCGCCGAGCAGGGCCGGATTGTGGAAGAAACTGCCGTCCGCGATCGCCGCGTCGATGCGGGTGAGGTCCTGATACACGATGCGGCCGGCGCCGATGTTCATGTGCCCGACTTCGGAATTGCCCATCTGCCCGTCCGGCAGGCCGACGAATTCGCCGTGCGTCTGCACCAGCGTATGCGGACAGGTGGCGAGAAGGCGCCGCCAGTTCGGCGCGTTCGCCTGCGCGATCGCGTTGTTGTCACGCGTCCTCGCGATGGCCCCAGCCATCCAGGATCAGCAGCAAAACGGGTTTGGGTCGGGACACGGCATGATCTCGCAAGGCATGATCTCGCAATGGATGGATAATGTTAGCCGATTAAACCTTGCGGCGGCCCGCCGCATCCAATACGCAACACGATCCGTACCGGAGCAGACCCATGAAACGCCTCGCACTCATCGCCATGTCCGCCGCCCTCGCCGTCGGCAGCGCTTTCGCCGCCGGCAATGCGGACCTCGACATCGACAAGGTCAACGGCAGCATCCACGTGCCGGACAACGCCACGGTCGGCAAACTCTCGACGGTCAACGGCAGCATCCACGTCGGCGACGGCGCGCACGCCGTGGGCGCGACCACCGTCAACGGCAGCATCCATCATCGGCGCCAACGCCACGCTGGACGCGCTGGACACAGTCAATGGCGGCATCCATGTCGGCGCCGGCGCGAAGATCGCCAAGACCATCGAAGCGGTCAACGGTTCGATCACGCTCGGCACGGGCGCGGACGTGGCCGGCAAGGTTTCCAACGTCAACGGCGGCATCGCGCTTGATGCGGCGCACGTCGGCGGCGGCATCGAAACGACTTCGGGCGACATCGACGTCGGCGCGAATTCGCGCGTCGAAGGCGGAATTCTCGTCAATCAGGACAACAGCTGGTTCCACTTCGGCGTCAGCCGCGACCCACGCATCGTCATCGGCCCGCATGCCGTGGTGAAGGGCGATCTCGTGTTCAAGCGCACCGTGCAGCTTTACGTCAGCGACAGCGCCACAGTCGGAAAAATCGACGGCGCGAAGGCGATCCCGTTCACGGCGACAAGCCGCCGCAGTAGCCTTTGCATGGCTTGCCGCGTTCCTACACGCCGCCCGTGGAAACAGGCGGACGATCGCGACGTTCAGGTTACGTTCGCGATTGCGGGAGCAGGGTCGAATTGCATCGGCGATTGAGCCCTGATGCTCCGGCGCCCCGCCGTCGAAAACACTTCGACCGGAACAGCGGCGCAAATCGCCAAGCCCGACACCGCTGCGACAGTAAATGTGCTGAAAGCCGTCGGTGCCGGTAATCGAAAGACCATGTGCTTGGTCCCCCAAGGAGAATTCACATGTCAAATTTCATGCAAAAATCCATGGCGATGGCGACGGTTGCGGCGATGCTTGCGATGGGCGTGCCCAGCGCACACGCCAGTCAAGCCCAGCTGGACTGCAAGTTGCGTTTTTCGCTTTCGGGCTGGTCCGCAATTTACAAACATGCTGAGGGAAGGGGGGTCGTCACATGCGCAGACGGCAGCTCGATGAGGTCGCGATCGAAGCCAAGGGCGGCGGACTCACCGTCGGCAAGTCGCGAATCGACGGCGGCAAGGGAAGGTTTTCGGATGTCCGCACGATCGATGACGTTCTCGGATCCTATGTGAACGGAGAAGCACACGCCGGTGTCGTGAAGTCGGGCACCGCGCAATTGCTGACGAAGGGAACCGTGTCGCTGGCTTTGGCTGGCGCCGGCGAAGGCGTCGATGTCGGCATCGACGTCGGCGAATTGACCCTGAAGCGAGCCGAGCGGCACGAATCGGAAGAACGACAATAACGACGCCGTGCTTGCGGCATGACTCGCCTGTCGGTTGCGGGTTCATGTCGCTCCCTTCGCCGCCCGGTACAGCCTCGTGCGTATCGGGCGGCCCTCCAACCAACACGCCATCGCCTGCGCGACGAATGTCCCACGTTTGTCGAGATTGCATAGTCCCGCCGCGGCTCCTGGCGTGCACCAGGTGGAATCTTCCGAATGTTGCCCCGTCGATACCTGCATGGCGTCTTGTTGTGCGTAGCGGCCTTGTCGCTCGGCTGTGCGCCGCTGCGCACGGATTTCGTCAAGCAACCCTCCGCGGCCTTGCCCGCCGTCACGGATACGGCGTCGGCACGCTATATCCAGTCGGAGCTGGACCTGCATCCGGAGCAATCGGGATTTGCGTCTGCTGGCGAACGGCACGAATGCCCTGATGAGCCGCGTTGCGCTCGCCGACCACGCCGAACGTTCCATCGATCTGCAGTATTTCATCTTCAACGACGATGCCACCGGGCGCCTGGTCGCCCAGCGTCTCATGGCCGCGGCGGATCGCGGCGTGCGCGTGCGCATTCTGCTCGACGATTTCGAGCTGTCCGGCAAGTACGCCTTGCTTGATGCCCTGAACGTGCATCCGAACATTTCCGTGCGCGTGTTCAATCCTTTCCGCGCCCGCGCGCCCGCGCCGCTCAAGGCCGTCGAATTGCTGCTGGAATGGCGCCGCCTCAATCGCCGCATGCACAACAAATCCTTCATCGTCGACAATGACGTCGCCATCATCGGCGGCCGCAATATCGGCGACGCCTATTTCGATGCGGACGACACGAGCAATTTCCGCGATCTCGATGTCATAGCGATCGGCCCGGTGGTTGCCGCGGCCTCGCGCACGTTCGACACCTACTGGAACAGCGATGCCGCGTATCCGGTCGCGGCGTTCGGCACGCCGCGTCATCCGGAGCGCGACCTCGCGCGCACGCGTGCCGCGCTGGCACACGATGCGCGGCAATTCGCGCAGTCGGACTACGCGCAGGCATCGCTCGACAAACTGCCCGGAGGCGCGACGGCGGACCGGAACGGCGCCTGGTTCTGGGGTTCGGCTTCATTGATCGCCGACGAGCCCGCCAAGGTGGACGCGCAGGACGATCCGGCGCTGCGCATCGTGCCCCGTATCAAGTCGCTGATCGCCGGTGCCAATCAGGAAGTGCTGCTGATTTCTCCGTACTTCGTCCCCGGCAACAGCGGCACGCGCCTGCTCTGCGATGTGGTCAAACGCGGCACGGCAGTCAAGGTGCTCACCAATTCGCTGGCATCGACGGACAGTACGGCCGCCCAAGCCGGCTATGCGCACTACCGGCGCACACTGCTCGAATGCGGCGTGCAGTTGTACGAACTGCGTTCGCTGCAACACCAGACGCAATCCGCCGCGTCAGGCGAAACCTGGTCGGGCACTTCGCTGCATGCCAAGGCCGTCGTCATCGACCGGACGCTCGTGTTCATCGGTTCGATGAACATGGATGAACGTTCCCGCCTGTTGAATACGGAAATGGGGGTGATCGTCGACTCCACCGGGCTGGCGCAGGCCGTCGCGGATTTCTTCGCTCAAGCGACGCAGCCGGAGCATGCCTATCACGTCGAGTGGCAGCCGGATTCTCACCGCCTGGTCTGGAAGGACGGCGATGGCAGTGCCACGCACTTCGAGCCGGGAGCGGGCGTAAAGCGGCGTCTGGAAGTAGCGCTCTTGGGTTTGCTGCCCATCGAGGGCCTTTTGTAGACCCGGGTACTGCCCCCTCAGAAGGCCAGGGCCGTTTGAACGCTGTTTCTTCTACAATCGGGACTTCCGTTCGCGATCTCGGAGTCCCCATGCGCAACACTGACCGTCGCCTTTCTCGCCGCCTGCCTGCTCGCCGCCTGCGGACAGTCGACACCACCGGAACCCGCCAAGACTGCAGCGACGGCCGGCGCCGAAACCCGAGCCGCTCAAGCCCACCACCGACGGGCATTTCGCGCCCCCGATCACGGCGGCGGATTTCGCCGGTTACGACAAGCGCCTGTCGTCGGACGAATTCGAGGGCCGCAAGCCGGGCACGATCGGCGAGCGCATGACGACGACTTACCTGATCGACCAGTTCAAGAGCATGGGCCTGAAGCCCGGCAACGGCGACAGCTATCTGCAATCCGTGCCGGCGGTGGAAACGACGTTGCTCGACGGCGACAAGGTTTCGCTGGACGTGACGCAGGCGGCAAAGTGGAAAAGTATCAATTATCGCAGCGACCTCATCGTCGGCACGCTGCAGAACGTCCCCGACGTGGCAAGTCAAGGACGCCGACCTCGTCTTCGCCGGCTACGGCATCGTCGCGCCCGAATACCACTGGAACGATTACGCCGGCCTCGACGTCAAGGGCAAGATCGTCGTCGTGCTGGTCAACGATCCCGGCCATGCTGGACCCGGCCCTGTTCAAGGGTCGCAACATGACCTACTACGGGCGCTGGACCTACAAATACGAGGAGGCCGCGCGCCAGGGCGCGGCCGGTTGCCTGATCGTGCATGAGACCGGCGCGGCGGGTTATCCGTGGGAAGTCGTGGTCAACAGCTGGAGCGGCCCGCAGTTCAGTCTGGTGCCGGAAGCTCAACGCCGCCGGGCCTGGCCGCGGCCGGCTGGCTGACGGGCGACGCCGCGCATCGCCTCTTCGCCAGTGCCGGCGCCGATCTCGACGCACTGGAAAAAGCCGCCGCAAAGCCTGGCTTCACGCCGGTGCCGCTCAAAGCCACGGCCTCGATCGCCTTCCACAGCCAGATCCGCAACATGCAGACCGACAACGTGCTGGCGTTGATGCCGGGCACCACGCGCAAGGACGAGGCCATCGTCTACTCCGCGCACTGGGATCATTTCGGCCGCGATCCCGCGCTCAAGGGCGACCAGATCTACAACGGTGCGGTCGACAACGGCACCGGGCTTTCCGCGCTGCTCGAAATCGCCGATGCGTTTGCGCACCAGAATCCGCCGCCGCAACGCTCGATCCTGTTCCTCGCGCCGACGATGGAGGAAGCCGGCCTGCTCGGCTCGCAGTACTACACCCTGCATCCGGCGTTTCCGATGACCAGGACCGTCGCCGAGATCAACATGGACGAACTGATTCCGTTCGGCCGCACGCATAACATGGCGATTATCGGCTTTGGCCAGTCGCAGATGGACCAGTATCTCGCCGATGCGCTGAAACCGCAAAGCCGCACGATCAGCGCCGACGAGGAGCCGGAGAAAGGCTTCTTCTATCGCTCCGACCAACTCAATTTCGCACGCCTCGGCGTGCCGGTGCTGTATGCGCGTGGCGGCTTTGACAAGCTCGATGGCGGCGTCAGCGGCCGGACGCGCGGCTTACGACGATTTCACCGCACATCGCTACCACAAACCCGCCGACAACTACGATCCGAACTGGGATTTGTCCGGCGTGATCGAAGACGTGCAGGCGCTGTACGCGGTCGGCAAACGCCTCGCGGACGAATCCACGTTTCCGCAATGGCTGCCCGGCAGCCAGTTCGGCGCGGTGCGCGAAGCATCGTTGAAGACAGCGGAGAAACACTGACGCGGGCGCAGCAATGGATTTCGCCTTCCTCGTTCCCCTGCTGTTCGCCGGCGCCGTCGTCGCGGCGCTGATCGCGCTGGCGCAGGCTTTTGCCGTGCGCCGCCACTGGCGCGCGAGGCGCGATTCGCCTGCGCGCATCGCGGGGCGTGGTTCCTCGTGTTCGTCTTGTTGACCTTCCTGCTCTGCGGATCGGCCTGGCCTTGCGCAGCTACAGCCTGCTCAGCGCCGAAGCGCCGGTCGCGGGCGTGCAATCGCGCCGGCTCGGCCCGCAATGGTTCGGCGTGCGGGTGGATTTTCCCGACGGCACGCATCGCAGCGAGGAATCTGCGCGGCGACGAATGGCAACTCGATGCTCGCGTGATCAAATGGGCGCCGCGCGCGGTCGCGCTCGGCGCGCAGCCGCTGTTCCGCGTCGATCGCCTGTCCGGGCGCTACCGCGACGCCGCGCAGGCGCAGGTCCGCCACGCCGAGCATCGTCGCGCTGGACGCGGATTCCATCGTCGACCTGTGGCAAATCAAGCAGCGCTTCCCGCGCTGGCTGCCGTGGATCGACGCCGACTACGGCAGCGCGGCGTTCCTGCCGCTGGTCGATGGCGGCAGCTACAGCGTGACCATCAGCCCGCTCGGCGGCCTCGTCGCACGGCCGGCGGACGCGGCGACGACAGAAAAACTCAAGGCGATCGGCTGGTAGTTTTTACCTTGCGCAACCGCTTTTCATAACGCCACGCATCCGCGCCATCCTCGTAGAAACCGGCGATGGCGCCAAAACGGCGATAACCGAGTTTTTCGTACAGGCGAATGGCGCCGGGGTTGTCCTGGCGCACTTCCAGTCGCAGGCGCGCGCAGGCGCGAGCGCGTGCGCCGCGCTCGACCGCGTGCACCAGTGCGCTCGCGATGCCGCGTCCGCGTGCCGCATCGTCCACGGCGATGGAATACAGCCGCGCGATGTCGCTGCCCTTGCGGAAAAACACCACCGCCTTGCCGAGCAGGCCGCCGGCATCGACCGCCGCGAGCACGCGCGCGCCCGGATTGCGACAGATGGTGCCGATACTGGCGCGGCGACAGGTGGTCGGTTGTGAAGGCACGTCGTTCCAGCGCGACCAGCGCGGGCAGGTCGGCGGGCATGGCACGGCGGATGTGATAAGCGTCGGGCATGGCGCGGCAGCCTAGGCCAGCGCGGCGTGTGACGCAATGCTGAACGTGCGACGCGGCGCGCTTGCGCGGCATTGCGGCTGTGGCAAACTAGCCGCCCCGAGCCTTGCGCCGATGCCCATGTCCGAACCGCCGAGTACGTCCACAAGTATATTTTTTAGCGGCGCGCACGCATGAGCCGGCTCGTCATCGTGGTGGAAAAGGCGACGGATTGGGGTTCGTACTACCCTTCCGACAACGTCGTTTCCGCGCAGGATTACCTCAAGGAAGCGATCGCCACCGACGATGAGCGCGTGCAGGTGATCAACCTGTGCCGCAGCTACAAGTACCTCGGCGTCGGTTACTACGTCTCGCTGCTCGCCGAGGCGCGCGGACACAAGGTCATCCCGTCGGTGCGCACGATCAACGACCTGCGCAAGCGCGCGCTGTACGGCCTCGACATCGAGGATCTCAACCAGAAGCTGACCAACTTCCTCCCCGCGGGCGGCCGCGACACCACCGATCTCGGCGTGCTCGTGTATTTCGGCGAAACGAGCTACGCCGCGCTCGCGGACCTCGCCCGTCAGGTTTTCGAGACGTTCCCGTGTCCGATCCTGCGCCTGGAATTCGAGCGCGAGAAGGTCTGGCAGATCAGCGCGATCAAGCCGGCCAGCCTGCACACGCTGGCCGATCCGCAGGAGGATTCCTTCGCCGCCGCGCTCGACAAGTTCTCGAAGAAACTCTGGCGCAAGCCGCGCGCGCGCCGCCAGTACCGCTACGACATCGCCATGCTCGCCGATCCGAACGAGCAGATGCCGCCGTCGAACAAGCGCGCGCTGAAACTCTTCGCCGAAGCCGGTCGCGAACTCGCCATCGAGGTGGAGACGATCGGCAAGAACGATTACTCGAGCCTGGCCGAATACGACGGCCTGTTCATCCGCGAGACGACGGCGCTGGACAGCCATACCTACCGCTTCGCCAACAAGGCCGAGAAAGAAGGCATGGTGGTGATCGACGATCCGGGCTCGATCCTCAAGTGCACGAACAAGATCTACCTGCACGACCTGCTCAGGTCGCGCAAGCTGCCGACGCCGAAAACCGAAATCCTCTACCGCGACGACGGCAAACGCCTGGAGGAATTGCCCGATTTGCTCGGTTTCCCGATCGTGCTGAAGATTCCGGACGGTTCGTTTTCGCGCGGCATCGTCAAGGTGGAAACGCCCGAGCAACTCAAGGCGGCCGTGGACGACCTGTTCCAGCACACCGCACTCGTGCTGGCGCAGGAATTCCTGTTCACCGAATTCGACTGGCGCGTCGGCGTGCTCGACGGCGAGGCGCTGTACGCCTGCCAGTACTTCATGTCGCGCGGGCACTGGCAGATTTACAACCACGGCGCCAACGCAGCGCAGAAATCCGGCGGTTTCAAGACCCTGCCGGTGCGCAGCGCGCCGGCCGACATCGTCAAACTCGCGCTGAAGGCCACCGCCCCGATCGGCGACGGACTCTACGGCGTGGATCTGAAGCAGGTCGGCAACCGCAACGTGGTGATCGAAGTCAACGACAATCCTTCGATCGACGCCGGCGTCGAGGACGCTTACCTGGGCGAGGATTTGTACCGGCGCATCATGTCCGAATTCCTGCGTCGCATGGAGAAAAAGCGCCTCGGCATCAAGGACTGATCGCGGCGCAGCGGTCGCGCCTGGCGCGTGCGGCGTGGGCGCGTTCGCCTGACGAGGAGCGCGCGCGCCAACGCCGCCAGCCCGTGCCGGCGCAAAAACATCAAGTCGACGAGCGGCGCGACGACCAGCCAGAATGGCAGCCAGCCGAACAGCGCGTCGTGGGCGCGTAGCGGCGGAAAGATCAGGCACGCCAAAACGCCGGCGCCCAGCCACACCCAAAGAACATCTTCAAGCGCGCTTGCGTGTCGGGCCGGATTCGACAAGGTCGACATGATTTGACTCCATCTGTGCCTGCGATGTGCGCATCCTCGCAAGACGCGATCTCACGCATTGAGATGGCATGCCGGCGACCCGACGAGCTCGTCTATACTGGGCGCGTCGCCAACGGACGCCCTCGTGGAAACTCCGCACTTCCTGCAATACGCCGTGATGTTCCTCGCCGCCGCGGTGATCGCGGTGTCGGTTTCGCGGCGCGCGGGATTGGGTGCGGTGCTCGGCTATCTGGCCGCCGGCGCAGTGATCGGTCCCCATGTGCTCGGGCTCACGCCGGACATGAGCCAGGCCACGCAGTTCTCCGAACTCGGCGTGATCTTCCTCTTGTTCGTCATCGGCCTGGAGCTTTCGCCGCAACGGCTGTGGGTGATGCGGCGCGCGGTATTCGGCGCCGGCGCCGCTCAGGTCGCGGCATCGGCACTGCTGCTCGGCGGCATGGCCTGGCTGGCGGGCGTCCAGCGCAACAGCGCGTTGATCGTCGGCCTTGGCCTCGCGTTGTCGTCGACCGCACTCGGCCTGCAGATCCTGGCCGAACGCAAGGAGCTGGCGAGTCCGCATGGCCGCCTGGCGTTCGCGATCCTGCTGTTCCAGGACCTGGCGGCGATTCCCATACTCGCCGTGATTCCCCTGCTTGGTACGCATGCGGCGGCCGCCTCGCCGGCGGCCGAAGGCCTGACCGTGGTGAAAATGATCGTCGTGGTTGCCGCGATCGTGATCGGTGGCCGCTGGTTGCTGCGCCCCGTTTTCCGCACCGTTGCCAGCCTGCGCATTCCCGAGGTCTTCACGGCGACGGCATTGCTGGTCGTCCTCGGCGTCTCCTGGATCATGCAACAGGCCGGCATGCAGATGTCGCTCGGAGCATTTCTTGCCGGCCTGCTGCTGGCCGATTCCGAATACCGCCACGAGATCGAAGCACAGATCGAACCATTCAAGGGCTTGCTGCTCGGCCTGTTTTTCCTCAGCGTCGGCGTGTCGCTGGACCTTGGCCTGATCCAGCGCGAACCGGTTCAGATCGCCACCATCGTGGCCACGCTGCTGTTGCTCAAGTCGATGGTCCTGCTCGCGGTCGGCAAGTTGTCGGGCAAGCTCGACCTGGCCGGGGGGCTGCGCCTCGCCTCGATCCTGGCCGGCGGCGGCGAATTCGCCTTCGTCGTGTTCGATCTCGCGGCGCAGCACGGAGTGCTCATGGCGGCGCAGCGCGACGCACTCGTCGTCGCTGTCACCTTGTCCATGGCGCTGACGCCGTTGTCGCTGATCGCGGTTTCGCACTGGCTGGCCACGCGCGAGGTGTCCGCAGCGCCGAAATTCGACACGATTCTCGACGAGCATCCGCGCGTGATCATTGCCGGCTACGGCCGCATGGGCCAGATCGTCGCGCGCATCCTGCGCGCCCAGCGCATCGCGTTCACCGCGCTGGAAACTTCGGCCGAACAAGTGGATTTTTCGCGCCGCTTCGGCGGCCACATCTATTTCGGCGATCCCGCCCGCCCCGAGCTGCTGCGGGCGGCCGGCGCGGACAAGGCCGAGATCTTCGTCCTCGCGACGGACGACCCCGAAGCGAACCTGCGCACCGCGCGCGTCGTCAAGCGCGCCTTCCCGCACCTGAAAATCGTTGCGCGCGCGCGCAACCGCCAGCACGCGTTCCGCCTGATGGACCTGAGCCTTGCCGACGAAAACATCGTGCGCGAAACACTGTATTCGAGCATGGAGATGACGCGCCGCGTGCTGGTCGAGTTGGGATTCGATCCTGCGCTGGCCGCCGATCGCGTGGAGACGTTCCGGCACCAGGACGCCAAGGTGCTCAAGGCGCAATACTTGGTCTACGACGACGATGCCGCGCTGGTGCAGTCGACGAAAGACGCGCTGGACGACCTGGAGCGCCTGTTCGAGGCGGATCGCTCCAATGAAACGCCGGCCGCGCGGTAGTCGGCCGGAGGCGATTCAGATTGCCTGAAGCCGGTTGCGCTCGTCGCCGAGTTCGGCGGCGACATCGATGAAACCGAGCAGATGCGCCACCTCGCGCGGCGTGCGTTCGAGCAGGTCGCGACGCGTGCGATCCGCCCCCGCGCCGAGCAGGGCGCGCGCAGGCAACAACAATCCATGCATCGCGCAGGCATGCAGCGGGCTGACGCCGCGTTCGTCCTGCACGTCGATGCGCGCGCCGCGTTCGCACAGCATTCCGAGCAGGCCGAGCAGTGCTTTCTGGTCGGCGCCACTGCGCGGTTGCGCACGCGCGCCGAGCAGGATCAGCAACGCGGTTTGTCCATCGGCATTGCGCGCATCGATCGGCGCACCGGCATCCAGAAGATTTTCGATCACGCGGCGTGCTGCCTGCGTGTCGCCGCCCGCGAAGGCGAATTGGGCAGCCGCATGCAGGGCACGCATGCCATGATCGTCGTCGGCATCGGCCTGTGCGCCGTGCGCAAGCAGGATGCCGACGCTGTCCGCATCGCCGCGCCCGGCCGCCGCCATCAGCGTCGTGCCGCCGGCGGCGAGGCGCTGGTCGATTTCGACCCCGCGCCCGATCAATAAGATCCACGACCGCCCATTGCCGGGCGGCGACTGCCGCGCTCAATGCCGTCGCACCATCCTTGGCGGCATGCGCCGGGTTGGCGCCGCGCTCGAGCAGCAGCGCCGCCACGTCCGCGTATCCCCGACCGGCGGCGTGCAAGAGCGCGGTCGCGCCATAGCCGTCGACCGCGTCTACCGGCAATCCGAGTTCGAGCAGTTTGCCAACGGCTTCGGCATCGCCGGCAGACGTCGCCGCGATCATGTCGATCGCGCGCAATGGTCGGCATGGCAGTTTCCAGCCAGGCCAATTCAGCCAGCGCTGCAGGTTCGCCTGTCCACGCGTCAAGGCCAGACCCAGTGGCGTTTCGTTATTGGCGGCGCGCACTTCCGGATCGGCGCCCGCACGCAGCAGCGACTTGATCAGTGCTTCGCGTGCGGGCTCCGGTGCGGACAGCGCGGCAAACAGCGGCGTGCGCCCGTGCCGGTCGCGCACCCGCACATCGGCGCCTCGCGCCAGCAGCGAATCGCACAACCGCGGCCATCCGTTCGCCAGCGCCAGGGTCAAGGGCGTGCGTCCCTCGCCGTCGGCGCGAAATGCCTCTGCCCCGCTTTCCAGCACGCGCAGTGCGAACGCTTCCAACTGGGGCTGCGGGATTTCTCCGTTCATCGGGGCCACGCAAATTTTCGTCATCGCGTCGCCGCCGGACGGTTGTGCGCCGGCATCGATGAGATCTCGCGCTGCCGCCAACATGGCTGGCAATTGCAGCAGGGCATGCTGCAACAAAGGCGCGCCGTCGAAGCTGGCGTTCGCATCGAGCCCGTGATTGAGCAGCCAGCGGCGCGCCGCCGCGTCCGGATGCGCGGCCAGTTCGCCATAAAGCCGCGCCAACGTCTGCTGCGGCCATGCGCGGACGTCGCCGGCGCAAGTCTCCACGATCTGCCAATGGCCGAACCGCAGCGCGTCGAGCAGGTGCCCTGCCGAATCGTCGGCGGCGTCGGCGGCCTTGTCTGCTTGCAGATGCGCCGGCCTTGGATATTCGGGATCGATCAGGGCGACGATGTTCCAGCGCCCTGCGGCGGCGGCGAAATCCACCGCGCGTCGTCCATCCTTGGCGGCAAGCTGACGCGAAATGCCGAACCTGAGCAGGCGTTGCACGGTTTCCTCGCCCGCGCGCAGCGACTGCGCGGCGATGGTAAGCGCGCTGCGCCCGGCATGATCGACCGCGTCCGGCGGCGGCCGCAATGCGATCAGGACATCGAGAACGGCATGTGCATCGGCGCGTGCCGCCTCCATCAGCGCGGTGGTACCGTGGGCGTCCGCGGCGTCGACGCGAGCACCGGCATCCAGCAGGACTTGCGCGATCGCCGCATGACCGTGCAGTGCTGCGGTCATCAGGGCGGTGCGCTGCAAGGCGCCGCGTGCGTCCACTCGCGCCTTGCGTTTGAGCAGCAGTTTCACGCCTTCCGGGTCGTCGTCGTCGATCGATGCCGCGGCGATCAGAGCCGGTTGCGCCGGCCCGATTTCGGGTTTGGCGCCCTGTTCGAGCAGAAAGCGCGCCAATTCCCAATTCGTTGCTGCGCAGGCCAGGACGAGCGGCGTTTCCCCGGCGCGGTTGATCGCGTCGAGCTGGGCGCCAGCGTCGCACAGCAGCGCGGCAACGACTGGTTTTGCCGAAAGGGCGGCAAAATGCAACGGCGTATTGCCATCGGCATCCGCGCGATTCACGTCGGCGCCGTTGGTCAGCAGGGTCATCACCGCCTCGGGGCGTCCTTCGCGGCTGTCGCGGGTCGCAGCGATCAGCATCGGCAACCCGGCATGCACGCGCTGCAGATCCGCGCCTTTTGCGATGAAGCCGCGCAGCAGTCGAATATCCGGATTGAGTGCGGCCAGGACCAGTGCGCTGCGCTGGTCGCGGTCATCGGGCGGCGGCGTACTGTTCGGATCCGCGCCATGTTCCAGCGCGGACAGCGCGAGCTGGGTCTGGCCGGCGCGCACGCAGCGCAGCAGCATGGCATCCAGATCGCCGGAGCCAAAATCCGCAAGCACCTGTTCGGCTGGCGGCGACGCGCTTTCTTGGGTCGGTAGTTCCGGTGCATCCACGAGCGGCACGCACTCTGCGCGCGAACGGCGAAGATCAATCGACAAGGCGACGGCAGTGCGCTGCACGACGATCCAGGTCAGCGGCAGCACGAGCACCAAGCAGGCGGCGAGCATGGCTGTTCGCGCGTTTGATGCAATCGGCACACCCAATCCCGAGGCTGCCAGCGCGCCTTGCGTCAATGCAAACAGCGCAAGCGACGCGAGCAACCCGTGACCAAAAAAAATCTCGTTGTCGACGGTAAGTTTCCATGCTTGCATCAATTTTTCTTGCAATCCCCAGCCGCGGCTGGCGGGCGCACGCCTATATCGCGCATCCATTCCGGCCAAGACCGAACGCAGGCCAGATGCGCCACAACGCCAGCAAGGCGAGTACGGCGGCGGCGGAAATGCTCAGGGCAACGCCGAGCGATGCATCGTTGCGCAGCCAATGCAGCGGATAGCCCACGAGCACTATCCCGAGCGCGGTATAGGCAGCCAACATCGCGAGATAGGCCGTCGCGTCGCGGAATTCCCCGCGCCAGCCATCACCACGGCGCAGGCGGACGGCGCGGCTCACGATCAACAGGCAGGCGCTGTCGGCAAGCAGCAGGAAAAACAACGACGCGAAACGCGTCGTGAATGCCGCGGCCAGGAATCCGAAGGCAGCGATGGCCAGGCAAACGAGAGTCGATCCCGCATGGTTCGCAAAAGGCAATCGTCTTATCGGCATCTTGCACAACATTCACGACCCGGCAGGCGCGAGTATATCCGGCCCTCGCAAACAAAAACCCCCAGGGGAAGAGCCCTGGGGGTTTGGGATAAGTGCTCAGCGATGACCTACTCTCACATGGCTTAAGCCACACTACCATCGGCGCGTGCGCGTTTCACTTCCGAGTTCGGGATGGGATCGGGTGGTACCACGCTGCTGTAATCGCTGAGCGATCGGTGCTAGTCGCGCAGGTTTGCGCGGACTTGGCAAGGGGTTGGGACGTAACAAGGTTGGACTCTCACGAGCGATGCTCGTCGAGGAATTACGCTCAGTCTCAGTGAATCTCCAGCTCTGCTCTTTCTGAACGTCCCGGCCTGGACGGCCGGGGCTTGCGCAGGGATGCACATACGAGTCTCAGTGCTAAGGAATCTTGGAGTTATATGGTCAAGCCTCACGGTCAATTAGTACAGGTTAGCTCCGCCTTACTGCGCTTCCACACCCAGCCTATCAACGTCGTAGTCTTCAACGGACCTTCAGGGAGACTTGCGTCTCCGGGAGATCTCATCTTGAGGGAGGCTTCCCGCTTAGATGCTTTCAGCGGTTATCCCGTCCGAACTTAGCTACCCGGCAATGCCACTGGCGTGACAACCGGAACACCAGAGGTTCGTCCACTCCGGTCCTCTCGTACTAGGAGCAGCTCCTCTCAAATCTCCAACGCCCACGGCAGATAGGGACCGAACTGTCTCACGACGTTCTAAACCCAGCTCGCGTACCACTTTAAATGGCGAACAGCCATACCCTTGGGACCGGCTTCAGCCCCAGGATGTGATGAGCCGACATCGAGGTGCCAAACACCGCCGTCGATATGAACTCTTGGGCGGTATCAGCCTGTTATCCCCGGCGTACCTTTTATCCGTTGAGCGATGGCCCTTCCATACAGAACCACCGGATCACTAAGACCTACTTTCGTACCTGCTCGACCTGTCAGTCTCGCAGTCAAGCACCCTTATGCCTTTACACTCATTGCGCGATTTCCGACCGTGCTGAGGGTACCTTCGTGCTCCTCCGTTACTCTTTGGGAGGAGACCGCCCCAGTCAAACTACCCACCATACACTGTCCCCAACCCGGATTACGGGCCTAGGTTAGAACCTCAAGCATATCAGGGTGGTATTTCAAGGTTGGCTCCATCAGAACTAGCGTCCTGCACTTCAAAGCCTCCCACCTATCCTACACAGAAGATCTCAAAGTCCAGTGCAAAGCTATAGTAAAGGTTCACGGGGTCTTTCCGTCTTGCCGCGGGTACACTGCATCTTCACAGCGATTTCAATTTCACTGAGTCTCGGGTGGAGACAGTGTGGCTATCGTTACGCCATTCGTGCAGGTCGGAACTTACCCGACAAGGAATTTCGCTACCTTAGGACCGTTATAGTTACGGCCGCCGTTTACCGGGGCTTCGATCAAGAGCTTCGCCTTGCGGCTAACCCCATCAATTAACCTTCCGGCACCGGGCAGGCGTCACACCCTATACTTCCTCTTTCGAGTTTGCAGAGTGCTGTGTTTTTAATAAACAGTCGCAGCCACCTGGTCTCTGCGACCCTCATCAGCTCAGCTCGCAAGTAGCTCACCATCAAGGGCACACCTTCTCCCGAAGTTACGGTGCCATTTTGCCTAGTTCCTTCACC
>CAWAMA010000012.1:132500-322725 GCA_963783025.1 uncultured Pseudomonadota bacterium
CCTGGTGGCCGAGGTCCTGGAACTGGCGCATCTTGTTGAGCAACACGGTGTGGCCGAGGTGCAGGTCCGGCGCGGTCGGATCGAATCCCGCCTTCACGCGCAGCGGCCGGCCAAGCTTGAGCCGCGCTTCCAGGTCTTCGCGCTTGATGATTTCCTCGGCGCCGCGGGCGATCTGCTCGAGCGCTGTCACCGTGTCGTTCATGTCATGCCTTTTCGACGCCACGCACACCAAAAACGGTACGCGTCGTTAATTATTCGTTAACTGCAAAACCCTACGCAAACCCTTGTCGCGCTTGACGTTGACGGGGTCCGATACAGGGGCTAAGGTACGGCGCGTTTGCCGGACCGAACTCGTGCCAGAAACAAATCGCGTTGCGCATTTTATCCGACTCACCGCTCATCGCGCAGCGCGCGGGCGGCATTTGCCGCGCCGGCATTTCCTTTTCTATAAATCGCACGCGGTGCATACTTGGTTGCGCAAGGCCACGGCCGCGCCGCTGAGCTGGCGGCATCGGCACTGGCTGCTGGCCGGAATCCTGCTTGCCGGCGTCGCCATTATCGGCTTGGTGACCCCGCGCGGCGCGAACGCCACGCGCGATCCGGTGGCCAGCGACTTCATCACGTTGAACTTGCCGGTGCCGCCGCTGCCATCCGGCGCCGAGGATGTTGCCGCAGTTGCCGGAAGCGATGCAGATTGGACAACCGTCTCCGTCAAATCCGGCCAGACCGTCGGCGCGATCTTCCACGCGCAAGGTGTGTCCGGCAACGACCTGCAGACCCTGCTTCAGGATGCGAGCAACACCAATGCCTTGGTACGCATCCATCCCGGGGAGGAATTTTCCTTCGCCCACGCCGCTGACGGGCATCTCACCGCGCTGCGCTTCGACCGCGACGAGAAGACCCAGGTCACCGTCACGTTCGACGCGAACGGCATGCACCAGGCCACCGCGGCGCGCGACGTAGAGCGCCGCACCGAAGTCGCGCACGGCGTGATCACCGATTCGCTGTTCGATGCCGCCAATCGCGCTGGCATGGACGATGCGATGGTGATCAAGCTCGCCGACGCGTTCGGCTACGACATCGACTTCGCCCAGGATCTGCGCCCTGGCGACAGTTTCACCGTTGTCTACGACAGTGTCTGGCGCGAAGGCGAAAGACTGCGCGATGGCGATATTCTCGCTGCCTACTTCGTGAACCGCGGCAAGCGCTTTTCCGCCATTCGTTACACCGACAACCACGGCGGTACCCTGTTCTACAGCGCTGACGGCCGGCCCCTGCGCAAATCCTTCCTGCGTACTCCGGTCGAGTTCACGCGTATTTCCTCGTTCTTCAGTCTTGCGCGCAAGCATCCGATCCTCGGCTACACGCGCGCGCACCAAGGCGTCGACTATGCCGCGCCGACCGGTACGCCGATCCACGCCGCCGGCGACGGCACGATCGTGTTCCGCGGCTGGAAATCGGGCTACGGCAACTTCGTCATCATCCAGCACAACAAGCACATCAGCACCGCCTACGGCCACATGTCGCGCTTCGCCAACGAGCGGGTCGGCCAACGCGTGCATCAGGGTCAAACGATCGGTTTCGTCGGCATGACGGGGTTGGCGACGGGACCACACCTGCATTACGAATTCCGCGTCGACGGCACGCATCGCAATCCGCTGACCGTGACTTTGCCCAAGCCCGAGCCGCTGCCGGCCACGGAACTGGCGCGTTTCAAGCAGCAGTCCGCACCCATGCTGGCCAAGCTCGACCGACTCGACAGCCTGCAATTGGCTTCCGCGAAGTAGTCTTCGTGGCGCACAACGCCGCGCTTTTTCTCGGGCTCATCTCCGGCACCAGCGCCGACGGCATCGATGTCGCGTTGGCGCGTTTCGACCCGGCACCATGCCTGCATGCTGCACTCACGCAACCCTACCCCGATGATTTGCGCCGGCGCATTCTCGCCCTCGCCCAGGGCGACGGCCGCATCGCGCTGGATGAACTCGGCGCGTTGGACGTGGAGATCGCGCACGGCTTCGCAATGGCGGCCAATGCGTTGCTGCAACGCGAAGGCATCGTCGCCGGCTCGGTCACGGCGCTCGGTTCGCACGGTCAAACCGTGCGCCACCGCCCGCGACAGACACCGCCTTACACCTTGCAACTCGGCGATCCCAGCGTGATCGCTGAAATCACCGGTATCGCCACCGTGGCGGATTTTCGCCGTCGCGACATTGCCGCCGGCGGCCAGGGCGCGCCACTCGCCCCCGCCTTCCATGCCGCGATGCTGGCGCGCGATGGCATCGATCGCGTGGTGCTGAATCTCGGCGGCATCGCCAATATCACGATCCTCGACGACGAGCGACTGCGCGGATTCGATACCGGTCCGGCGAGTTGCCTGCTTGATGCCTGGGCGCAGGAACAGCTCGGCGAACCCTTCGATCGCAACGGCGCGTTCGCCGCGCGCGGCAAAGTCGACGAAGCGTTGCTCACGCGCCTGCTCGACGAGCCGTATTTTGCGGCCGCGGCGCCGAAAAGCACGGGCCGCGAAGTGTTTCATCTGGATTGGCTTCGCCTATGCCTGAGCACGTCGCGCGCCACGCCGGTGGACGTGCAAGCGACGCTGGTCGAACTCACCGCGCGCAGCATCGCGAATGCGGTGCGCGCGCATGCTCCGAGCGCACGTGAAGTGCTGGTCTGCGGCGGCGGCGTGCACAATCCGGTATTGATGCGTGCGATCGCGGTGGCACTGGCGCCCATCGCCGTTGCCAGCACGGCCACGCGCGGGATCGATCCGGATTTCGTCGAAGCGATGGCGTTCGCCTGGCTCGCGCGTGAGCGCATGCTCGGACATGCGCCGGAAAATGTCTGCAATGTCACCGGCGCGCGCGGAGCACGCGTTTTCGGCGGGATCTATTTCGGCTCGAGTTACTTCGGCGCCTGATCGGGTTTTTTCGGATCGGCGAACAGGGGCGTTCCATCGACCTTCTCGAACGCTTCCAGAGCCTTGCGGAATGCGGCCGATTCACCGGGATTCCAGGTGCCGCGCAATTCGGCGACATCGTGGATTTCGCGACGCGCCACATCCTCGCCGCCGAATCCCAGGCTGTGGCGCAGGACGTGGACGATCACCTCGTTGATCGACCAGCCGCGTTCGCGCGCGATCGCCTTGATGCGCTCGGCCAGCGCGTCGTCGATGTTGCGTACGAGTATGTCCGGCACCGCTGGATCCTTCGCTGTGCCCCTGCGGGCGGCATTCTGGCAGCAAATGCCGGGAATTTCACGTACTGCCGCGCGCGATTTCCAGCTTCCGCAAGCGCGGCCACAGCCACAGGAAAAGCACTACCGCCGGCACGATCGCACAAACGGTGATTACAAAAAACACCGCATAACCCGACGCCGCGACAATCGCGCCGGCGAAAAAGCCCAGCATCTTGCCCGGCAGATTCACCAGCGACACCAATAGTGCGTACTGCGTCGCCGTGTGCTCGCGGTTGACCAGCGACGACAGGAAAGCCACCGTCGGCGGGCCGAGGAATCCGAGCGTGAAATTTTCGCCGGAAATCACCGCCGTCAACATCCATGCGTCGCCAGGATGCGCGATCAGCACGAGATACAGCAGGTTGCTGCAACCGCAGACGACGAGCGCGACGAACAGCGTCGCCCACACACCGAAACGCGCCACCGCTGCGCCGCCGACGAAAACACCGGCAATGCCGACGGCCACGCCGTAGATCTTCGTGATCGCGCCGATCTGCGTCAGCGTAAAACCCATGTCGCGATAGAACGGGCTCATGATGCCGCCGATCGTCGCCTGCTCGGGAATCTTGAACAGCAGGATGAACGCGAGCGTCGCCAGCGCCAGCGGCAAGCGGTAACGCCTGAAGAAATCCGCGAACGGTTCAATGACGCCCACGCGCATCGCCTCGCGCCAGCGCATCGGTGCCTGCGCGACCGCAGCGGGTTCGCGCGCGAGCAGATTCGCCGCCATCGGCACGAACATCGCCGCCGCCATCGCGACGTAAACGCCGCGCCACGGCCAATGATCGGCGACGATCAGGGCCAGCGCGCCGGCCACAAGCAGGCCAACGCGATAGCCAAGCGAATAGGTGGCCACGAGTGCGCCTTGGTCCCGCACCGGCGCGATCTCGATGCGGTAGGCGTCCACGGCGATGTCCTGCGTGGCGCCGAAAATAGCCACGACCAGTGCCGCGGCGACGAACGGCGCCAGGTAGTCCGGCGTGATCGCAGCCATCGCCAGCAAACCCGCAGCGACGCCGATTTGCGCAAACAGAAGCCAGCCGCGCCTGCGTCCCAGTCGATGAAACAGCGGCAGCCGCCAGTGATCGAGTAATGGCGCCCACAAGAACTTGAGCGCGTAGGCCATGCCAACGCTGGCGATCATGGTAATGTCGGTGATGACGATACCGCGCTGCTTGAGCCAGTACGCCAGCGTGCCGGCCACGAGCAAGAAGGGCAGGCCCGACGAGAAGCCGAAGAACAGCATCGTCCACGCCGCAGGCGTCGCGAAAGCGCGCCACAACGACGGCTTGTGCGCCGCGACCGCGCCTTCAATCGGCATAGTCGACCATGTACGGCGCGTGGTCGGAAAACCGCGGCGTCGCCGCGATCGCGCAGGATTCGAGCTTCGCGCGCAAGCCCGGCGTGACGATCTGGTAGTCGATGCGCCAGCCGACGTTGTTTGCGCGCGCCGCGCCGCGCGCGGACCACCAAGTGTAATCCTCGCCCTCGGGTTTCAGCGTGCGATAGCTGTCGACCCAGCCCTGCTCGTCGATCAGTGCGTTGAGCCAGGCACGTTCCTCGGGCAGGCAGCCGGAATTCTTCTGGTTCGATTTCCAGTTGCGTGATGTCCTTTTCGCTGCGCACGATGTTCCAGTCGCCGCACAACACGTAATCGCGCTTGGACTTACGCCACTCCGCGAAGATGCCGCCGAGCCAGTCCATGGCCTTGTACTTGAAGCGCTGGCGTTCGTCGCCCGACGTCCCGGACGGAATGTAAAACGAGACCACGCTCAATTTCCCATAGCGCGCCTCGATGTAACGTCCCTCGTCGTCGAACGGCGCCCAGCCCAGTTTCGTCAGCACTTCGTCCGGTTCGCGCTTCGAATAAATCGCCACGCCCGAATAGCCTTTCTTCGTCGTCGCGTCGCGATAGAAACAATGATGTCCGTCGGGACGGAACATCGGATCGCTGAGCTGGTTCTCCTGCGCCTTGGTTTCCTGCAGGCAGACGACATCGGCATTGTGTTTTTTCAACCAGTCGAAAAAGCCCTTGTTCGCGGCCGAGCGGATGCCGTTGGCGTTGAAGCTGACGATTCTCACGACGTTGCGACTCCGGACGACGGACTCGTGGATAATAGCCGCAATCCGCCAACGTGAAATCTCCATGCTTGCACACCAACGCGAATTCCTCGATCTGGCGCTGGCGAAGAACGCGCTGCGCTTCGGCGAGTTCACCCTCAAGTCCGGACGCATCAGTCCGTATTTCTTCAATGCCGGCCTGTTCGATTCGGGCGCCGCCCTGGATATGCTCGGTCGCGCCTACGCACAAACCCTCGTCGCTGCCGGCATCGGCTTCGACATGCTGTTCGGCCCGGCTTACAAGGGCATTGCGCTGGCCACGGCGACCGCGATTGCACTCGCGCGCGAACACGCGCGCGACGTGCCGCTCGCGTTCAACCGCAAGGAAGCGAAAAACCATGGCGAGGGTGGAACCCTCATCGGCGCGCCGCTGGCCGGGCGTGTACTGATTGTCGACGACGTGATCAGCGCCGGCACCGCCACGCGCGAATCCATCGCCCTGATCCGCGCCACCGGCGCCACGCCCGCCGGCGTGCTGATCGCGCTGGATCGCCAGGAGCGCGGCCAGGGAACGCAATCGGCGGCGCAGGAAATCGCTGCGCAATTCGGGATACCGGTGATCGCCATCGCACGGCTGGAGGAATTGCTCTCGCTCGCCGCCGAGCGTCCCGAACTGGCCACGCACCACGCACGCCTGCACGCTTACCGCGCCGAATACGGCGTGTGATGCCGGCAGGCGCGCGCCGACCTATACTCGCTCCTTGGAGGATATCCCCATGCGCCGCATTGCCGTTTCCGTAGCCGCTTGCCTGCTCGGCCTTACCGCCATGAACGCACTGGCTGTCGACAAATCGCATCAACGCTATCGCTGGATGGATGCACAGGGCGTCGTGCATTTCGACGACGTGCTGTCGGATGCGGCGATCCAGGCCGGCTACGACGTCGTCAGCGGCAGCGGCATGAAGATCCGGCATGTCGCGCCACCAAAGACTGCGGAACAGCAAAAAGCCGACGATCAGGCCGCGGCGCAGAAAAAAGCGACCGAGAAGGCTGCAACCGAGCGGGCACGCGACGATGCGCAGATGCTTGCCGCCTACCCGACCGAACACGACTTGAGCGACGCGCAAACAGCGCAACTGGCCATGATCGACCAGTACATCCAGTCCACCCAGATCAGTTTGCAGAGCCAGGAAAAAAGCCTTACCGACATGCTCTCGCAAGCGGCGGACCTGGAACGTACCGGCAAGCCGATACCGGCGACGTTGAGCCGGCAGATCGAATCGCTGCGCGCGAACGTTGAAAAGCAGAAGGCCTATATCGCCGCCAAGCAACAGGAAAAAGTCGACAGCGCGGCAAAATTCGAGACCGAATTGGCGCACTACCGCGAGGTTCGCGCGAAGACACGCTCGCAACCGTAGGACTCGCCTAGAAAGGCAGCTTCAGGTTCGACATCCAACGCCCGCAGCTGCTTGCGGAACGTATCCTGAATTCGCGCCAGCGCGACATCGGTATCCGCATCGAAGCGCAGCACCAGCACCGGCGTCGTGTTCGAGGCGCGCACCAGGCCCCAGCCATCCGGCCAATCCGCGCGCACGCCGTCGATGGTGGTGACGCGCGCGCCTTCGAAGCTCGCCTTTTCCTTGAACTTCTCGATGAAGCGATAGTGCTCGCCCTCCGGCATTTCGATCTTCAGTTCCGGCGTGGACACGCCCTTCGGCAGGCCGTCGAAAATCTCCTGCGGCGTGCGCCCTTCCGGATCGGCGGCGAGGATCTCCATCAGCCGCGCCGCGGCGTAAATGCCGTCGTCGAAACCGTACCAACGTTCGCGGAAGAAGAAATGCCCGCTCATTTCGCCGGCGAGTTCGGCCTCGGTTTCGCGCATCTTCGACTTGATCAGCGAATGCCCGGTCTTCCACATGATCGGGCTGCCGCCGGCCTGCAGGATCCACGGCTGCAATTTGCCGGTGCACTTGACGTCGTAGATGATCGTCGCGCCGGGATTGCGCATGAGCACATCGCGCGCGAAAAGCATCAGCATGCGATCCGGGAAGATCATCTCGCCGTTCGCGGTAACCACGCCGAGGCGGTCGCCATCGCCGTCGAAGGCGAGGCCGACATCCGCCTGCATCTGCTTCACCGACAGGATCAGGTCCTGCAGGTTGTGCGGATCGGACGGATCCGGATGGTGATTCGGGAAATTGCCGTCGACATCGCAGTACAGCGGCTGCACCTCGCAACCGATGCCCTCAAGCACCGTCGGCGCGACCGCGCCGGGAATGCCGTTGCCGCAGTCGACGACGACCTTCAATTTGCGCTCGATCAGCACGTCGCTGGTGATCCGTTCGATGTAATCCGGCGCGACGTCCATCGACTGCAAACCGCCGCTGCCGCTGGCGAGGCGGTTTTCGCTGATGCGCGTGAACAAATCGGCAATCGCCTGCTCGGCGAGCGTCTCGCCACCGAGCACGATCTTGAAGCCATTGTAGTCTGGCGGATTGTGGCTGCCGGTGACCATCACGCCGGAACCAGCGTTGAGGTGATAGGTGGCAAAGTACAACACCGGCGTCGGCACCGCGCCGATGTCGATGACGTTGCAGCCGGTTGCACGCAGGCCCTCGATCAGCGCCGCGGAAAGCTCCGGCCCGGACAGGCGCCCGTCGCGGCCGACCACGATTTCCTTCAGGCCGCGCTGCTGCGCCTCGCTGCCGATGGCTCGGCCGATCTGCCGCGCCACGCCGGCGGTGAGCGTTTTGCCGAGCACGCCGCGGATGTCGTAAGCGCGGAAGATGCTGCGGTCGACCGCGACATCGACCTGCGTCGGCTGTGCCGGCTTTGGCTTTGGCGCGGCGGCCGGCTTGGCCATGGTTTGCGCCAACGTCTGTTCCGGGGCTGCAGGCGCAGTCTGCCGACGACGCAGGAAACGATCCAGCGCTTCCTGTAGACCGATCCGGCGCGCCTGCAGCAGGAGCAGGCCGAGGCCGAGCAGGATCAACGCAAGCGGAATCGCCAGCCACAGTCCGCCGGGAAGCGTGATCGGAAATTCTTCCGCCATGCCACCGATGCGAAACAAGCTGCCGCCGACACCCATGCCGAGGTCGGTCAGCGAGTCGCGCGCCGTGGCGGTGCCGATGCTGGCCAGCACGATGTCGCCACGACCCTCGCCCTGGCGTAGATCGATGCGCGCATCCGACAGGTGCTGTTCCTGAAACACCTTGAGCAGAGGTTCGAAAGGCAACTCGACGTAAGCATAGGCCAGGATCTGTTTATCGTGCACCACGGGCAGGGCAAACGCGAGGATGCGTTGGTTGCGCCCGACCTGGTGCGACTGCAGCGGTGCGCCAAGCTGGGTCTGGTGCGCCTGCACCAGCATCGCCGCCTTGGCGTATCCGAACTTGGCGAAATCGGTTCCCAGCACATCGCTCAAGTCGGGGCGATAGAAATCCGCCGAAACGAGATCGGGCAGCTCCTGCTTCAAAACGGCAACGGCAGCGCCATGGCTGGCGTCGTCCGGCGTGGCCAACGCGACGGCCACCGCATCGCTGCCGACTTCGCGGATCACGCGCTGGCGGGTGTCGGCAACGAACTTGTTCAGTGCCATAACCTCGGCACGTGCCACCGCATCGACTTGCTGCACGCCGCTGATCCGGTTCCACATCAGCCAGGCTTGCCACGCGCAGAATGCGCCGGCGATGAAGGCGAGGCAGGCACCGAGGAACAACAGCGTCCGCGGATCGAGCAGGCGGGCCAGCGCTCCGGGCCCGGCCGCCTGTTCGAGCGCGCGTTCCAGTGCGGAGGTTTTTTGGCCGGACTTGTTCGCCATCGCCGATCTGCCGTATCCGTCTTGTGCCGTTCAGCGCGTGCCGGTATGGCCGAATCCGCCCGCCCCGCGCTGGCTGGCGGCGAATTCTTCCACCACACGGAACTGCGCCCGCGCCACCGGCAGGAATACCAGTTGCGCGATGCGCTCCCCCGGCGCAATGGTATAGGGCGCCTGCGCGCGGTTCCAGCACGAAATCATCAGCGGGCCCTGGTAATCGGCATCGATCAGGCCGGTGAGGTTGCCGAGCACGATGCCATGCCTGTGGCCTAGGCCCGAGCGCGGCAGGATCACCGCGCAATAATCCGGATCGCCGACATGGATGGCGAAGCCGGTGGGAATCAGCGCGCTCTCGCCCGGCGCGAGCGTCAACGGCGCATCCAGAACTGCACGCAAGTCCATGCCGGCCGATCCGGCCGTGGCAGGTGCGGGCAACGGAATTTCCGTGCCGACGCGCGGATCGAGTATCTTCAATTCCACGGCTATCATCAGCGGCGCGCTCCGGATTTGTTCGCCTTGGGCTTGCGCGCGCGCAGCGCCACGATGCGTGCGAGCAGAGCTATCGCCAGATCGTGCTTGCTCGCCATTGGCAACGCTTCCTTGCCACCCGGCCAGAGCAGGGTCAGTTCGTTGTCGTCGGCATCGAACCCGGCGCCATGGCCGACGCGGTTCGCGGCGATCAGGTCGAGTTTCTTGCGTTCGAGTTTGGCGCGCGCATGGCGCTCGAGATTTTCGGTCTCCGCGGCGAACCCGACGACGAAAGGTTTCTTCCTCAACGCCGCGACTTCGGCCACGATGTCCGGGTTTTCGGTCAACTCCAGCGCCAGCGCTTTCCCGCTTTTCTTGAGCTTGTGCGCAGCCACGTCCGCGGGGCGATAGTCGCCAACCGCCGCGGCGGAAATAAAAATGTCGCATTGTGGAATTTGCCGCATCACGGCGTCGCGCATCTGGCGTGCGTTGCGCACGTCCTCGCGCGTCACGCCCGCCGCCGTGGGCAGGTGCACGGGACCGGCAATCAGATGTACGGCCGCGCCTTGTTCGACGGCGGCGTGGGCGATCGCAAAACCCATGCGACCGGAGCTGCGGTTGCCGATGAAACGCACCGGATCGATGTCCTCGCAGGTCGGGCCGGCGCTGACCAGCACGCGCAGGCCGGCCAGCGACTTCGGGCCGTGCAGCGCGGCCAGTCCCGCGACGATCTGGTGCGGTTCGAGCAGTCGGCCGGGGCCGGATTCCGGTTCGGCCATCGGCCCATCGCCAGGACCTAGGATGGCGACGCCGCGGCTGCGCAGCGTTCGCACGTTCGCCTGCGTGGCTGCATGACTCCACATGCGCAGATTCATCGCCGGCGCGACGGCGAGCGGCGCGGCGCTGGCCAGGCACAACGTGGTCAGCAGATCGTCGGCGATGCCGTGCGCCAGGCGGGCGATGACGTCGGCGCTGGCTGGAGCGATGACAATGCGTTGCGCCCAGCGCGCCAGTTCGATGTGTCCCATCGCCGCCTCGGCGGCCTCGTCCCAAAGACCACTGCGCACCGGATGCCCGGAAAGCGCCTGGAACGTCAGCGGCGTCACGAAGCGCGCGGCGTTGGCGGTGAGCACGACCTGCACGTCCGCGCCCGCGTCGCGCAGGCGCCGCGTCAGCTCGGCCGCCTTGTACGCGGCAATGCCGCCGGAGACGCCGAGCAGGATGCGCAGGTTGGCCAGCGGCCGCTGAGGCATGCGGGAAAATTCCGACACGACGAAAGGTCGTTAGCTTACCGGAATTCGCGGGTCCTCCGGCAGCACGAAATCCGTGTCGCGCTCACACTTCAGCCATGACGATACGCGACTGGCCAGAATCCGAACGCCCCCGCGAAAAGCTGCTTGAACGCGGCGCGGCGGCACTTTCCGACGCGGAACTGCTGGCCCTGTTCATCGGCAGCGGCCGGCGCGGCGCGACCGCGGTGGACATCGGCCGCGAATTGCTCGTGCGCCACGGTAGCCTGAAATCCCTGCTCGAGCGCGACAGCGCCACGTTGGTCGCCGAGCCCGGCCTCGGCGTGGCAAAGTCCTGCCGCCTGCTCGCCGCCCTGGAACTGGGCCGCCGTTACCTCGCCTGCGATTTGCGCGAGCGCGAGTCACTGGCGCATCCGTCTGCTTGCGCCGACTACCTGCGCGTACGCATCGGTGCCTATCCGTACGAGGTTTTTGCGTGCATCTTTCTCGACAACCGGCACCGCATCCTCGCCTTTGAGGAACTGTTCCGCGGCACCATTGACGGCGCCAGCGTGCACCCGCGCGAAGTAGTGCGGCGCTGCCTCGCGCACAACGCCGCGGCGGTTATCCTCGCCCATAACCACCCGTCCGGCGTGGCCGAGCCGAGCCAGGCCGACCGCGCGATCACCGCCGAACTCAAGCGCGCGCTGGAAACCATCCAGGTGCGCGTGCTCGATCACTTCATCATCGGCGCCGGGATGCCGACGTCGTTCGCGGCGAGGGGATTGCTTTGATATCGTTCGGGCTATACTCGGGTCGGGGAGGATGGCTCGTACCGTGATTTTTCGTTATCCCACGGAGTTTCCCGCGGACGATGTCGAACGCCGCGTGCCGGATGCGGCGACGGCGCACGCGCTCGTGCGCGAACGCAACCCGCAACTGCTCGATCTACTCGCCTACCGACGCGAACGCTTCGCCCCGCTGATCGCCGCGCGCACCGACCATCCGCCGATCGCCGGCGCGGAGGACGCCGTGCTGATGGCGTACTGCCGGCTCGCGTTCCGGCACGGCACCTGGGGCAACGATTTCCATGCTTATCACAACGAAGGCCACATCTTCGAGATCCTCGGTCCGCGCCTGGAGCGCCTGATCGACGCGATCGGCATCGGCTCGCTGAACCTGCGCGACTGGTTCCTGCTCGCGCTGTTCGCCGCCGCCCACGATTTGCGCCAGCGTGAGACGCCGCAATTCGCCGCCGGCATCGGCAGCAACGAACGCGCCAGCATCGAGGAGACATTTCGCATCTTGCACACTTGCGGATTCAGCGAAGCGCGCAATGCCGAAGTGTTCATCGGCATCGAACTGATGATCGCCGGGAGCACGTTCGACGCACGTCCGCCGCTGCCTGCGCTGGAATTGAACAGCGCCGAAGTCGTGGTCGAATCCGGCGGCGCGCTGGCGCAGAAGCTCGACGCCAAACTCGACAAGCACGCGCCGGGCTGGCGCGAGGACGCGCGCATCCTGCACGCACTGGATCTGACCCTGATCGCCGCTGACCTGGATACCGCCAACGTAGCCGAAGCGTTTTCGCTATTCATGGCCAGCGCCGAACGCCTGTGCCTGGAACGCGAAATGCGCAGCCACCGCAATCCGGCCAGCGCGGCCTCTGCGCTGCCCATGCTGAATTTCCTCACTTCCGGGCAGGAGCATTATTTTTTCGATCTGCACCGCTTCAGCTCGGCGCAGGGTCGCTCCGCGTTCGCCGCAGCCAAGCAGGCGAACATCCAGCCGATGCGCGATTTGTCCCGCGATCTGCGCGCCGCCGTGCCCGCGCCGGGCACGGGAAACGAGGTGCTGGCAGCGTTCCACGCGCTCGCCGAAAAAGCGCATTAGCGAAAGCGGTCCAGCCTGGATTCGGCGTCGGAATGCGCTTTTCCACGGTGGATTTATACACAATGCTGCATTCGTCGCATTGTGCCAAATTGCCAAAATTTGTCACTCATTCGTTACGATATTTCTTTCGAAATATCAATGATATAAATGATTTCAGCGCGCTCCGGTCCACAATCGCCACGAATTCGCATTGGCTCCGCCGTCTGCCGCGCCGGGCGATACGCACAGAGTTATCCACAGGCTCGGAAACCGCACTGTCATGCGGTTTCTTCGCAGACGCCGCACGCGCGCGCGCCGACTCCTTTGGCGCAGGCGCCGCGCCGACTACAATAGCGCGCGATTTCCGGAATCTCCTGAGTGAAAGACTCCCTGCACCACCTCGTCCTGCAGGCCATCGCGCGCCTGCGGGAGCAAGACATATTGCCCGCCGATGCCGTTGCGTCCTTCGTCGATCGAACGCACGCGCAGCGCCGAGCACGGCGATTTCGCCACGAACGCCGCGCTGCTGCTGGCCAAGCACGCGCGCACGAATCCGCGCGCGCTCGCGCAGGCGCTGGTCGCGGCATTGCCGCAAAATCCACAAATTGCAAAAGTGGAAATCGCCGGCCCCGGCTTCATCAATTTCTTCCTCGCGCCGGCCGCGTATCATGACGCAAGTGCGGGACGCGCTCGATGCGGGTAGCGGACTATGGCCGCAACGCATTCGGTGCGGGCAAGACCGCCGGCGTGGAATTCGTCTCGGCCAATCCGACCGGCCCGCTGCACGTCGGCCACGGCCGCGACGCCGCGATCGGCGATTGCCTCGCGCGCGTGCTCGCCGCGAACGGCTGGAGCGTCAAGCGCGAGTTCTATTACAACGATGCCGGCGCGCAGATCGCCAACCTGGCGATCTCGGTACAGGCGCGTGCGCTCGGCAAAGGTCCGGACGATGCCGGCTGGCCCGAAGACGGCTATCGCGGCGAATACATCAAGGACGTCGCGCAGGCCTATCTTGACGGTACCAGCTTTGAAATGGACGGCCAAACGATCGCTGGCGCGAAGGACGCGAACGATCTCGACGCTATCCGCCGCTTCGCGGTGGCGTACCTGCGGCGCGAGCAGAATGCGGACCTGACCGCGTTCGGCGTCGCCTTCGACGTCTATTTCCTCGAAACCTCGCTCTACGTCGACGGCAAGGTGGACGAGACCGTGCGCGAACTCGTCGCCCACGGCCACACCTACGAGGAAGGCGGCGCGCTGTGGCTAAAGACTACCGACTTCGGCGACGACAAGGATCGCGTCATGCGCAAGTCGGATGGCAGCTACACCTATTTCGTGCCGGACGTCGCCTATCACCGCAGCAAATGGCAGCGCGGCTACGCGCGCGCGATCACCGAGCTCGGCTCGGACCATCACGGCTCGCTGGCCCGCGTCAAGGCAGGCTTGCAGGCGCTCGACTGCGGCATCCCGACAGGGTTGGCCCGACTACGTGCTGTACCAGATGGTGACGGTGATGCGCGGCGGCGAGGAAGTGAAGCTGTCCAAACGCGCCGGCTCTTACGTCACCCTGCGCGACCTGATCGACGAGGTCGGCCGCGATGCGACGCGCTATTTCCTGATCGCGCGCAAGGCCGATTCGCAGCTGGTGTTCGACATCGACCTGGCGCGTTCGCAGACCAACGACAATCCGGTCTATTACATGCAGTACGCGCATGCTCGAGTCGTGCAGCGTGATGCGCCAGTTGCGCGAACGCGGCATCGCGTGGAACCGCGACAACGGCCTGGCCCATTTCGACACGGCTGGACACGGCGCACGAGACCGCGCTGATGACGCGAACTATCGCGCTATCCGGAAATCGTCGAATCCGCGGCGGCGAACCTGGAACCGCACCTCGATCGCGCAATACCTGCGCGAACTCGCGAACGCGCTGCATACCTACTATCACGCCCATCAATTCATCGTCGACGACGCGGATCTGCGCGACGCGCGCCTGGCCCTGATCGCGGCCGCGCGCCAGGTGCTGCACAACGGCTTGGCCCTGCTCGGCGTTTCGGCACCGGAGTCCATGTAATGGCAAGCAAGCAACAGGCGTATCGCGGCAATGAAAAGCAGGGCTGGCCCGCCTGGGCATGGCTCGGCATCGGCGTGGTGCTGGGCATCGTTCTGGCCTTGCTCGCGCTGGTCCGCGACTGGGCGCCGCTGCTGCACGAATCCAATCTGCCGCAACCAAATGCGCAGGCCGTCGCGCCCAAGGCCAGCGATCAGGCCGTCGCGGATGCGGCCAAGCCTGCCGCGCCGCCAAAGAAGAGCTTCGATTTCTATTCCGTGCTGCCGGAAATGGAAGTGGTGATTCCAGACGCCGAGCTTTCCGCCAAAGCCAAGGCCGAGCAGGCGCGCCAGGCGCTCGCCGCCTCGCAGGCGCAGGCACAACCGGCCGGCACACCTGCGGGTGCGGCACCGCCGGCACTCACCGAATCCGGCGGCGGTTACATGCTGCTCGCGGGCTCCTACAACGATGCCCACGCCGCGGACGAGGCGAAAGCCAGGCTCGCCATGCTCGGCCTCGTCGCCAAGGTGCAACCGGTGACCATTAACGGCAAGACCTGGAACCGCATCCTGCTCGGGCCCTACGCCGACGCCAGCGCGACCGAAGCGGCGAAAAAGGCGCTCTGCCGACAACGGCGTGAAGGCGATTCCGATTTCGCAGCGTCCGGGGCAGTAGCCGACTTCAGTTGCCGAATCCGTCGGCGAAAATCGTGTCGGTCTGCAGCAACAGGATGCGGCCGTTCAAATCGACCACGTACAGGTTGCCGTTCGCGTCGTCGCCGAACGACGAGGTGTTGCCGGCGTTGAGACCACTCGTTGCGATCGTCCCGTTGCCGCCATCCCAACTCGCGCCGCCGGGTACGGCGTAGTAGATGTCGCCGCTGCAGTTGTCGCTGTAAAAATACGTGCCGCGCAGGGACTGGCTCGGGCCGCGATAGACATAGCCGCCGATCAATGCGCACAATCCCGACGAATGCGCGGCTTCGATTACCGGCGCGATCGTGTTCGTCGTCGCCGGACATGTGGCTCCCGTACCCGTTGCCGAGTAATAGCGCCGTCCTTCGCACAGGTTCCAGCCATAGTTTTTCCCGCCCGTGGACGGATATGCCTCGAAATCGACTTCCTCATACAGGTTTTGGCCGACGTCGCCGATGATAAGGTCGTGCGTGAGCGCATCGAAACTGAAACGGAACGGGTTACGCAGGCCATAGTCCCATATTTCCGCGCATTGACTGGCTTGGTTGACGAATGGATTCGTCGCCGGTATCGCATATTGCGCTGACTGCCCCGTCGTCGCGCCGCACATGTTCGCACTGGCCGAAGCGGTGGTGTGGCGCACGTCCAGGCGCATCATCTTGCCCAGAAGGTAGTAGCTCTTGCCGCTGACCGTCTTCTTCCACAGATTCTGCGCGAAGCCGTTCGGATCGCCGCCGCTGCCGCCATCGCCCATGCCCCAGTAGAGGTAACCGTCACCGCTGAACATGATGTTGCCGCCGTTGTGGTTGCTGTAAATGTCCGGCACGCGCAGCACGATCTGGCTATTGCCCGCGAAGGTATTGGCCGCGGGGTTCGTGGCCACGTAGCGGACGAGTACCTGATCGGGCTGCACCCCGAGCATGGGATCCGAGCTTGGCGCCGTGTACGCAATGTAGAACGTGCCGTTCGTGGTGAAGTCGGGATCGAAGGCCAGCCCGAGCAGACCTTGCTCACTGCCCAGGGTGACGGGAACGGTGAGGAAATTCTGCGACAACGCGTTGCCCTTCGCGTCGAAAATCTTGATCGTTCCGCCTTGCTCGACCACGAACAAGCGGCCGCTGCTGTCGTTCGGGCTGCGCACTGCCACGGGGCTGTTCAATCCGGCATTGCTGTCGACAATGACGGTCAGCTCGATATCCGATGGCAATTGCGCCGCGGCCGTGGCCGCCAGCAGAAGCGCCAAAAGGAACAGCCAGCGAGCGTACATGCGAACCTCCGCGGCGAGGACGATGTGCGCTTGATACACCTGCGCAGCGAAAGATTTTGTAGCGCCCGTCACAACGCCGTCTGCGGCCGGCGGGACCACGTCGATTCGGCGTATGCTTGCGCGTTGGATTGCTTGCAGATACCTCGATGACCGCCAAAACCATCCTCGTTACCGGCGCCAGCGCCGGCTTCGGCGCCGCCACCGCGCGGCGTTTCGCCCGCGCCAGCTGGCGCGTGATCGCCTGCGCGCGGCGTCGCGGTCGCTTGCAACATTTGGTCGATGAATTCGCTGCAAATGTGCACATCGCCGCCTTCGATATCCGCGACGCCGATGCGATGCAGGCCGCGCTGGATGCCTTGCCCGCGGAATTCCGCGCCATCGACGTGCTCGTCAACAACGCGGGACTCGCACTCGGCACCGCGAAAGCTCCGCAATGCGACCTCGCGCAATGGCGGCAGATGATCGACACCAACATCACCGCGCTCGCAACGCTGACGCACAAGCTGCTGCCGACGTTGATCGAGCGCCGCGGCAGCATCGTCAACGTGAGTTCCGTCGCGGGGAGTTATCCCTACACTGCCGGCAACGTTTACGGCGGCACCAAGGCCTTCGTCACCCAGTTCTCGCTCGGCCTGCGCTGCGACCTGCACGGCAGCGGCGTGCGCGTGACGAGCGTGGAACCCGGCATGGCCGAAACCGAATTCACCCTCGTGCGCAATGGCGGCGACCGAGCCGCGTCCGACAAACTCTATCAGGGCGCGCACCCGATCACCGGCCACGATATCGCTGAAACGATCTGGTGGATCGCCAACCTGCCGCCGCACCTGAACGTCAACCGCATTGAGGTGATGCCGGTCACCCAATCGTTCGCGGGGTTCCAGGTGGCGCGGGATTAGGACTCAGCCAGGTACGTGTAACCCGTCAGTCCCGCTTCCAGCGCTGCCGCAACATGCTGCGCGTCGTCATTCGGCAACTTCGCCGCGGCGATCTTGGCTCGGTACGTCGCGCGCAAATCGTCGAGTTTGTAGCCGACGTAATCGAGCATGACGTCGGTGGTGTCACCGCGCTTGACGTGCGAGAACGCATAGCCCGAATCGGTCAGGCGCACGTTCACCGCATCGGTGTCGCCGAACAGATTGTGGATGTCGCCGAGCGCTTCCTGATACGCGCCGACGAGGAAGATGCCGAGCCGGTAGGGTTTTCCCGTTTGCGGTGAATGCAGCGGCAGGCTGACATCCACGCCGTCGGCGTCCACGTAGGCGTCGATGCGGCCGTCGGAATCGCAGGTGAGGTCCGCGATCACGCCGCGCCGGTCCGGCGCGCGGTCGAGTCCGGCAATCGGCACGATGGGGAAAATCTGGTCGATCGCCCAGGAATCCGGAATCGATTCGAAGATCGAGAAATTGACGAAGTACTTGTCGACCAGTTTTTCGTCCAATTCGTCCAACGCCTGCCGGTGCGAGCGTTCCTCGGGCTTGAGGCGGGACTTGAGCGCGTTGACGATGGCGTAGTAAAGGTCATCGAGTCGCGCACGCTGGCGCAGAGTCAGATTGCCGAGCGCGAACAACGCGTGGCCCTCGTGCCAGTGATGCTGTGCCTCGTGGTAAAGCTCGATCGCGGAACTGGTATCGATTTCGGCATGGATTTCGCGCAGGCGTCGCAGCACAGCCGGTTCGTCCGCATCGACAGGTGGCACGCGGCCTTCCGGTGCGCGCTCGATATCGCTGACGTTGACCACGAGCACGGCATGATGCGCGACCATCGCGCGACCGGTTTCGCTGATCACGTGCGGCGCCTTGAGATTGTGTGCGGCACAGGCCTCGGCCAACGGCTGCACGACCGTCGCCGCGTATTGGTCCAGACCATAGTTGATCGAGCAGGCCGAACGCGAACGCGTGCCTTCGTAATCCACGCCCAAGCCGCCGCCGACGTCGACATAGCCAATCGGTAATCCCAATTTGCACAATTCCACAAAGTAGCGTGCCGCTTCGCGCATGCCGGCGGCGATGTCGCGCACGTTGGAAATCTGCGAACCCATGAACACATGCAGCAATTGCAGCGATTGTGTGAGGTTCGTCGCCTTGAGCGCGTCGATCAAGGTGAGCAGCTGGCGTGGCGTGAGGCCGAACTTGGATTTCTCCCCACCGGTGTTCTGCCACTTGCCCGCGCCGAGGCTGGTCAGGCGCATGCGCACGCCGAACAGCGGTTCCACGCCCAGCGCCTTGGCTTCTTCAAGCGCTGGTTCAAGCTCGGACGGCTTCTCGATCACGATGAACACGCGCAGGCCAAGCTTGCGCCCGATCAACGCAAGGCGCAGGTACTCGCGATCCTTGTAGCCGTTGCACACGACGATGCTGCCCGGCTTGGCAATCGCGAGCACGGCCATGAGCTCGGGTTTGGATCCGGCTTCCATGCCGAAACCGCCGTCGCCGGCACGCGCCAGTTCGCTGACCACGCCGTGCTGCTGGTTGACCTTGACCGGATACACCGCACTGTAGCCTCCGGCGTAGTCGCATTCGCGCATCGCTTGCGCGAACGCGCCTTGCAGGCGCGCCAGGCGATGCGTAAGGATGTCGGCGAAGCGCACGAGCAATGGCAGGCGCGAACCCTGCGCGTTGGCCGCATCCACAATCTCGGACAGCGCCAGCACCGGGCCATCCGCACCGCGCGGGCGCACGGTCAGGCGACCTTGCGCATCCACATCGAAATAATTCTCGCCCCAGTACGCGATCGCGTATTGCGCGCGCGCGGCATCGGCGTTCCAGGTCGTCGTCATCGCAGGTCTCCGGACAGGCGAATCGAACGTCGCAGCGGCGGGCCTTGACGATGCATCCGCGACGACCGGAAGCCTTGAGATCGCCGCGGGGCCGTCGCCATGCCTATTGTAACGCGCGTGCGTCTGCCGCGACGGGAACCGCTACAATCGCCGCCCCCTCGCACAACCCAAGACCGGTCATGACGACGCAACAGCAACAGTGGTTCGACGAACGCCACGACTACGCCGGCTCGTCCATCGGCTTTCGCGTGAAGCAGACACTGCACGCCGAGCAGACGCCGTTCCAGTCCATCGAGATCTGGGACACCACCGACTGGGGCAAGCTGATGGTGATCGACGGCTGCACCATGGTCACCACGCGCGACAATTTCCTGTATCACGAGATGATGTCGCATCCGGCGTTGTTCACGCACCCGCGCGCCAAGCGCGTGGTCATCATCGGCGGCGGCGACTGCGGCACGCTGCGCGAAGTGCTCAAGCACGACGAGGTGGAAAGCGCCATCCAGGTCGAGATCGACGAGCGCGTCACAAGGCTTGCCGAGCAGTACTTCCCGGAACTGTGCGAATCCAACAACGATCCGCGCGCGCAACTGCTGTTCATCGACGGCATAAAGTGGATGGCCGAATGCGAGCCGGAGTCGCTCGACATCGTCATCGTGGACTCCACCGATCCGATCGGCCCGGCCGAAGGCCTGTTCAACGAGGCGTTCTATCGCTCGTGCCTGAAGGCGCTTGCGCCACGGCGGCATCCTCGTGCAGCAAAGCGAATCCCCGCTCGCGCACCTGCCCCTGCTCAAGAACATCCGCAAGGCGATGAAGGGCGCCGGCTTCCAGGCGCTGCGCACGCTCACCTTTCCGCAACCGTGCTACCCGACCGGCTGGTGGAGCGCCACGCTCGCGCGCAAGAGCGTCGACCTCGAGGATTTCCGCGAACGCGGCGCCGAGATGAAGCAATTCCCGACGCGCTATTACAACGCGCGAAATCCACAAGGCCGCGCTGGCGATGCCGGAATTTCTGCAAGCGAAGCGCTGGAGGATTGACCAGCCACGCTCACCCGCGCCAGCGTTTCCACGCGCGCACGGCGTAAAGGTCGAGCCCGTCGAGCCAGCGCGCGACGACCTGCGATTCGCCGGCGATCAGGGCCGCGCCGACGAGTCCGGTGAGCAAACCCGGGCCGGGTAATACCAGCATGGCCAGGCCGGCCGCGACCAGCAGTAATCCGCATCCGACCGCGAGCACCGTGCGCAGCGCGTGCCGCCCGTCGCGCATGCGCGCATGATACGCGCGGAAACGCACGCCACGCGGCGCGGAGAAGAATCGATGCCAGCGACGGCGAAATCCGGCGAACACGTCTTGCCCCCAGAACCGGTGTGAGCTTGGATGTATGCTCACCTTGCCGGATTCAAGAGGAACCCGCCATGAACCGCATCTTTCTCGCACTCGTTGCGCTTTCCCTGACCTGCCTCGCCCATGCCGGCGACCGCATCAACGGCGCGCCCTTCGCCACGCGTTCGCAGGTGTTGGCCACGCATGGCATGGTCGCAACCAGCGTGCCGCTGGCGACGCAAATCGGCTTGGACGTGCTCAAGAAAGGCGGCACGGCCGTGGATGCGGCGATCGCCGCGAATGCGGCGCTGGGTCTGATGGAACCCGTGTCCAACGGCGTCGGCGGCGATCTGTTCGCCATCGTCTGGGATGCGAAGACGAAAAAGCTCTACGGTTACAACGGTTCGGGGCGCTCGCCAAAATCGCTCACGCTGAAATGGTTCCAGGATCACGACTACAAGGCGATCCCGCCGCTCGGGCCGCTGCCGGTGAACGTGCCCGGCGCCGTCGATGGCTGGTTCGCGCTGCACGACCGCTTCGGCAAGCTGCCGATGAAGGACGACCTCGCGCCCGCGATCGCCTACGCGCGCGAAGGATTTCCCGGTAACCCAACTGATCGCGTATTACTGGAAACTCTCGGTGCCGCGATCTGTCGAAGTTTCCCGGCTTCACCGAGCAGATGACGCTGAATGGTCGCGCGCCGGCGGAGGGCGAGATCTGGAAGAACGCCAATCTCGCCAACACGCTCGAAGCGATCGCGAAAGGAGGCCGCGATGCGTTCTACAAGGGCGAGATCGCGCACACCATCGCCGATTACATGAAGGCGCAAGGCGGATTCCTGTCCTACGACGACCTGGCCAGCCATCACGGCGAATGGGTCGAGCCGGTATCGACGAACTATCGCGGCGTGGACGTATGGGAACTGCCGCCGAACGGCCAGGGCATCGCCGCGCTGCAGATGCTCAATATCCTGGAAGGCTACGACTTCTCGAAAATCGCGTTCGACAGCGCCGAGCACGTGCACCTGTTCGTCGAGGCGAAGAAGCTCGCTTACGAGGATCGCGCGCATTTCTACGCAGATCCGGATTTCTACAAGGTACCGCTGGACTGGCTGATCTCGAAGGACTACGCCGCGCAGCGGCGCAAGCTGATTTCGCCGGATCGCGCGATGCGCTCGGTCGATCCGGGCCAGGAACCGAAACTGCACGGCGACACGATTTATCTCACCACCGCCGACCGGTGGGGCAACATGGTGTCGTTGATCCAGTCGAACTATCGCGGCATGGGTTCGGGCATGACGCCGCCGGGACTCGGTTTCATCCTGCAGGATCGCGGCGAATTGTTCGTGCTCAAGGACGGTTATGCGAACTCCTATGCGCCGGGCAAGCGGCCGTTCCACACCATCATCCCGAGTTTCATCACGAGGGACGGCAAGCCGTGGATCAGCTTCGGCGTGATGGGCGGCGACATGCAGCCGCAAGGCCACGTGCAGATCGTGCAGAACCTGATCGACTGGCACATGAACCTGCAGGAAGCCGGCGACGCGCCGCGCATCCAGCACGAAGGCTCGACGTCGCCCGAAGGCCAGGAAACCGAAATGAAGGACGGCGGCTGGGTGGATCTGGAATCCGGATTCTCGTACTCGACCGTGCGCGGACTGATGCAAATGGGCCACGACGTGCGCTTCGCCCACGGGCCCTACGGCGGCTATCAGGCGATCGAGTGGGATGCGAAGAATCGCGTCTACATCGGCGCCTCCGAAGGTCGCAAGGATGGGCAAGCCGCTGGGTATTAATCTCGCGCTTAGGCGCAGAAGTTACACTGCGCCTTTTGTTTCGCAAGGATTCTCCGCCATGTCGCGTTGCCTGTTTTTTGCCTTCGCCCTGATCGCCGCACCCGCCTTCGCGCAGCCGCTCGCGCCGGATGCCGGCAACCCGCCGCCGAGTCCGGTAATGCCGCCGGCGCAGGTGCTGGCACAGTTCCATCACGATGAGATCAATCTGCTCGCCCTGCGCGGCGACGCGCATTCGCTGCTCGCCGCCGCATTGATGGCAACAGTCGATGCCGACGATCCCGCGCGCCCCAAGGTGTTGAAGACTCCCGCCCTGCTCGCCCGCGCGCAAAAAGCCGATGATGCCGACGCGCTGGTGTGGTGGGTTTCAGCGGCGCTGGAATGCCGCGGCAAGGCGAAAGCCTGCCCGAGCGAGGAAACCCTGGCGCAACTGCAAAAAGCCGATCCGGCCAATGCCGCGACATGGATGTGGGCGCTGCGACCCGCGCAAAAACCCGGCAGTGCCGCCACTGCCCGCGCCGCGCTGACCAGTGCCGCCAGTGCCGCTCGATACGACGATTATTTCGGCACGCTGACTTCGATCTTGTACGAATCCGCGGGCATCCTGCCGATTCAGGAAAGCGTCCTGCGCGCCAGTAACCAACCCGGTGTGAGCGCTTCCGGGTTCAAGCTGACCTATGCCGCCGGCATTGCCGTCGCTTTGCCCCTGCCTTACCTGGCGACATTGGCTAAAACATGTCAGAACAGCGCGTCCGATGCCGGGCTCGCGCAGGACTGCATCGCGATAATGCAAAAGATGGCCGATAGCGGCAGCCTGAGCGCGCGCAACATCGGCGCGAGTCAACTGATGCGCCTCATCCCATTCGGCTCGGCTCATGATGCCGCTGCCGCGCAGGCGCGCACGCTCGCGTGGCGCATGCAGAACATGGGCTCCGTCGCCGATCGCCTTGCCAACGACAGCCGCGTGACCGGGCTGTACACGCAAGCCCTGCGTACCAGCGGCCGTGAAATCGACGCAGTGAATGCCGTGCTGCGCAGCCAGGGCGTGGCGCTGGAACCGCCGGCGGACTGGCAGCCGCCCGCAGCCGAAGCCGCGACGCCAGACCCGGTAGGTTTCGCAAAAACCCATATCCCGTTGTACGCTTGGCCGACTTCGCCGATCCGGAGATAAGCGCATGCGCAAGATTCTGGTGGCCAGTTCCAAGGGCGGTTGCGGCAAGACCACGATTGCGACGAACCTCGCCGCGCATTTCGCGCAGGATGGCAAGCGCACCGTGCTGGTGGATGCCGACCGCCAGGGCTCGAGCATGCACTGGGCGGAAAAGCGCGCCGGAATGCCCGCACCCGTGCTGGCCCTGTCGGCGCTGCGCGATGGCTGGAGCGACAGGATTCCGCAGGACGCACAAGTCGTCGTCATCGATGGTCCGGCGGGCATCCGCAGCAACGAACTGGCCGAGCTCGCGCACGATGCCGATGCTCTTGCTGATTCCACTGCTGCCCTCGCGCATCGACCTGGAAGCCAGCGCATATTTCCTGCAGGAAGTCGCGCGCCTGGGCCGGGTCAAGCGCGAGTCCCTCTCCGTGGGCCTGGTGGCCAATCGGCTCAGGCCATGGACTACCGCCTCGCAGGAAGCGGTCGAGGAAATCAAGCGCCTGCCGTTTCCGCTGGTGGCGCAATTGCGTGACACCCAGGGCTACGTACTCATGGCCGGCTTGGGCAAAAGCATCTTCGATTACAACTCCGAAATCATCCGCGGCCACCAGGAAGACTGGGGCAAGCTGCTGCGCTGGGTCAAAAAACAAGGCTGAACGAGACCAATGAAACGCGAGATCCTGCTGCTGCGCCATGCCCACGCCGAGAACGCCACGCCCGGGCGCAGCGACAGCGAACGCAACCTGAGTCTGCGCGGCGTCGCCGAAGCGCGCGCCGCCGGACACTGGCTGCGCGAACAGGCCGCGTTGCCGGCACGAGTGTTGTGCTCGCCCGCCGCGCGCGCGCGACAGACGCTGGAACATGCGCTCGGCGATGTCGACGCGCAGATTGAGGCGCGCATTTACGAGGCCACCGCCGGCGAACTCGACGCCCTGATCGACGAGCACGCCGACGCGCCGCGCCTGCTCCTGGTCGGCCACAATCCCGGCTTCGAAACCTTCGTCGCCCTGCTCGCGACCGGACAATCCGGCGATTTCCGCGGCATGCCGCCGGGCGGCATCGCCTGGTTCGAGGTCGATGGCGATGCCGAGCCCGGCGCGGGGACCCTCAAAGCCTTCTGGTCGCCGTAGAACCGCCGAACAACCTGCTGCGCTTGCCAGCTTGCGCGAATCCGGTGCTCGAAATCCACATTTACTTCGCACGTAAACTCCGGTTTCTGCGCTCCGTGTTCGCGCAATCCGGCCACGCTCGCGACGGTCGTTCGACGGTTCCACTGCAAGCGATGGTCAAGCGGACTATTCGCTTTGTTTCTAAGTTCGGCTTGTCTCGCCGACGCCGCCGCGCCACGAAATCATGCAACTCGATGCCACACGCTCGCAGGCCGGATTCACGGTCAAGGTGCTGTGGCTGATCGGCGTGGGCGGCGAATTCGGCACAGTCCAGGGCAGCCTGGACGTCGACCGCTTCCGCGGCACCTCACGCGTGGATGCGCGCATCGCGGCCGACGACCTGCACATGCGCAGCGCGCGCTACGAGAACTGGGCGAAATCGGCGGAATTCTTCGACGCGGAGAATTACCCGAAAATCCATTTCGCATCCGACGATTTCCCGCTCATGCGCCTGCACACCGGCGGCACGCTGGATGGCGTGCTGACGCTGCGCGGCATCGCCAAGCCGGTGCGCTTTCGCATCCTGCCCGCGGATTGCGCGCAACCGCTCACCGGCGCCTGTGCCGTGCATGTCGAAGGCAGCATCGAGCGCAGCGATTTCGGCATGCACTCGCGGCACGGCACGCTGGCCGACAAGGTCGCTCTGCGCCTGCAGATTTTCGTACTGGCGGAGCCGAGTCCGCCGACATGAGGCGTGCGCTGGCATTCCTCGCCCTCGTCGCGTTCATGCTCGGCGGCTGCGCGGTCGATCCGATTCATGCACGCCGCGCCGCGGCGACCGCCGCCGCCGCGCAGGACCACGCGCTCACCTGCACCGCGGCCGACGCCTGCGCGATCGCCTCGCCGTACCAGGACCTGGCCGACGCGGCGTTGCGCGAATCGCGTCCCGATGCGCCCGTGCATTACGTCAACCTGCTCGACAACGGCACCGATGCGTTGCTGCTGCGCGTGCACCTGATCCGCGCCGCGCGCAAGAACATCGATATCCAGACCTTCATCTTCGCCAAAGACGACGCCGGCTACCTCGTGCTCGACGAACTGGTCAAGGCGGCACGGCGCGGGGTCAAGGTGCGCGTGATCGTCGATCAATTGTTTTCGCTCGACGATGTCGAGTTGCTCGCTCAGCTCGCGCGCGCACACGTGAACTTCGAACTGCGCGTGTACAACCCGACCTTCCACAAGGCGCGCACGCCGCCGCTGGATTTCGCCGCCGGCATCGTGTGTTGTTTCTTCCGGTTCAACCAACGCATGCACAACAAGCTGTTCCTGGTCGACGACCGCATCGGCATCGCCGGCGGGCGCAATTACGAAAACCGCTATTTCGACTGGGACGACGAATTCGACTATCGCGACCGCGACGCGCTCGTTGCCGGTCCCGCCGCGCAACAAATGGCCGCTTCGTTCGAGCGCTTCTGGCGCGATCGCCGCAGCGTGCCGCTGTCGCGCCTGCGCGATGTGTCCTCGCGCATCCTCGACGACGGCCTGAACGCACCGCATTACCCGCTGCATGCGTATCGCCATGGTGCGCGGGTGGAAGCGTTGTCGCGCGCAGCGAACGACGCCGCCTACATCCGCGCGCACTTCGCGGCAGCCGCGCTGCGCGTGGGCGAAGTGGAATACTTTTCGGATGCGCCGGACAAGTTCGACGAACCCGACCAGCCGCGCGACGACGAGCTGAGCCGGCATATTCTGGAACTGTTCCAGAATGCGCGATCCGAAATCGTCATGCAGACGCCATACCTGGTGCTCAGCCGCACCGCGCAGGGCGTGTTCACCGAACAGCATCGGTCCAAACCGGCGCTGCGCATCATCGTGTCGACGAACTCACTCGCCGCGACTGATGCGTTCTACGTTTACGCGTTGTCGTACAAGCACAAGAAGCGTTTTCTGAATCTCGGCTTCGAGATCCACGAATTCAAACCGTTTCCGCAAGAGGCCGCGGCGCTGATTGCGGATTATGCCGCGCTCGGCGATGGCATCGAACCAGCGCAGCGCTACCGCAAGTACGGCCGCGCCCCGTTGCGCGAACATGGCGTCCGCGTAGGCCTGCATGCCAAATCCATCGTCATCGACGGTGCGATCGCGCTGATCGGTTCGCACAATTTCGATCCGCGCTCGGACCACTACAACACCGAATCCGGATTCATCATCCACGACGTTGCGTTCGCGCAGGCGCTGCGTGACTCGATCCTGCGCGACTGCGCATCCGGCAACGCCTGGACGATCGCGCGCCGCCAGGGCACGAACTGGCTCAGTCGCCTGAATCGCGCGATCGGCGATTTCTCGGCACGCCTGCCGCTGTTCGACCTGTGGCCGTATCGCTATGCGTCGAGTTTTGAATTGAAGCCCGGCTGCAAGCCGCTGCCGCCGGGCGCGCCGGGCTTCTACGACTGCTACGCGGACGTGGGCGATTTCCCCCAGGTCGACCTTCCGCTCAAGACCATCTACACCCGCATCGTGACGGCTTTCGGCGCCGGGCTACATTCGATTTTGTGAGCCAATTGACGTTATGGTCCCGGCTGGCTAGGCTGCGCGTTCCATCACCCATTTTCAGGACGCCGCCATGGCCCTTGAGTTTTCCATCGAGATCACCGACCAGGACCTGCCGTTTTTCATGGACGCTATCAAGCGCGCCGAGCAGCGTGCGGCCGGCAAGAGCGCGCAGCAGATCCTGGACGAGGCGGCGAAGACCTTTGCCGGCTCGCAGGCGCAGCAGATGCCGGAATTCGTGCGCTCGCGCCTGGCCTGCGTGGAAAACCTCGTCGCCATGGCCGCCGATGAAGGCTGGGGCCTTTCGCCCGAAGACAAGAGCCGCGTGGTTTCCGCGCTGACCTATTTTTCCGATCCGGAAGATCTGATCCCGGACAACGTGCCGGTGCTCGGTTTTCTCGACGACGCGATCATGATCGAAGTCGTGCAGGGCGTGCTCAAACCCGAGATCGACGCGTACAGCGATTTCTGCGATTACCGCAGCCAGGAAGCCGCCGCGCGCGGCGCCGACGCGGCCAAACTCGGCCGCGAGGAATGGCTGGAAGATCGCCGCGCCGAATTGCAGGCGCGCATGCGCGGCCGGCGCCAGTCCTACGCGCCGAGCGGCAACTGGACGCCGCGCTTCAAGTTCACCTGAGGGCGGTGCTCGGCTTTTTTCCGACAGGGCTCATGTTGCGCAGGCGCTGCGCGTCGATCCATGCGGCCACCATGTCCGCCTGCGGCGGTGGCGCGCCCTGCCAGCCGCTGGCATCGCCGTTCTGCATGTAGCTGGCGACGCGATCGTCGTAGTACACGTCCACGCGGTTGCGATCGTCGCCGCGCGCCTGCACCACGTAGCGCGGCGGTTGCGGCCGCGGATCGAGAAAAATCCCGTTGAACGGGGTCCGACAATAATCCACTCCCATGATGTGCGCCAGCGATGCCGGAAGATCGGATTGCTGGAACGACGCATCCACGACGTTCGGCATGTCCACGGCACCGGCAACGACCAGCGGGATGCGCGCGAACGAGCGTTCCCCGAATTTCGCGTACTCCTCGCGATCGATCGGCGTCATACTGTGGTGGTCGCCAGTGATCATGAGAATCCCGTTGTCGAGGAATCCGCGGCGCGCCAGTGCATCGTGGAAATCGACGAGCTGGTCATCGACGTAGTGAAACGTTCCTTGCGGATCGATCGCGCCCGTGCGCGGATTCACGAACGGCGGGTGGCTGCTCACTGTCAGCAGCACGGCGACGAAGGGACGCGGATCATGACGCGCGTCCAGCCATTGTTCGAAGCGGCCGAAAAGGGCCGCATCCTCGGCGGCACCGAATTGCCAGCGCTGCATGCCGGCGTAGTAGGCATCTTCGCTGCCTTCCACGGTATCGAATTGCAGGGCATGCAACCAGGCTCCCGAATCCAGGAACGCGAGATTCGCGGGGGTGAAATAAGCGGCGACATACCCTGCACGATGCGCGATGCCGGGCAAGGTGTCGGGACCGGGACCGAACGCGTCGAGGGTGTACCAGTCGCTTCCCGGCGGTATCAGTGGCGGGCGTCCGGTGAAAATCGCCGCTTCCCCGCCATCGGTGGTGAAACCGTTGGCATAGAAACGGGTGAAATAATGATTGGCACGCGCCAAGGCGTCCAGCCGTGGCAGCCAGTCGTGCGGACCGCCAAGCAATGCGCTTTGATAGGCCGACAACGATTCGGTTATGACGATAATGATGTTATGGCCGCTGCGCGCGCCTGCATCGCAGGTCTGCGGCACAGCTTTATCCGTCTGCAGGAAGGTCTGGGCAAATCCCGGCGAAAACTCGCGCGCGCGGCCCTGCGGCAGATTCACTTCCACCACGTTGTCCACGTATTCCTCGTGCACGTAGCGCAACGGCATCCACATCGCAGCAAACCCGAATACGGCGTAAAGTGCCGCCATCGCGAGAAGGATTTTTGCCTGACGCGGCGAACGATTGCCCCTGGCGTTCAGGCCGGCCAGCACCCCCAGCACGAGTGCTGCGCCCGCCGCATAGCCGATTCCGTTGGCGGAAAAAAACTGCGCGCGCGCGACACTCCACGCAGACGTCGCATCGGGGGAAAACCGCAGCAGGTCGGCAACATACAAGCGCTGGTTGAACAAGCGCAGCAAGACCAGGTCGGTCGCCTGGGCCAATATCCCCACCGCGACGAACACCCTGCCGATCAGCGCGATCCAGCCCAGCGGCGACGTCGCGACAAACGCGAGCGCGGCGGTCATCGCGCAGAGCAGCCACGCATCGTGGCCTAGGGTGGGAATCAAAAAGCAGCCGTGGCACGATGTGTAGGCGCTCGCCACGTGCTCGAGATACAACGCGCGCAGGACGCTGAGGCCGAGCGCCGTCAACGCGGCAAAGAGCGTCCTCGGCCAGCGCGCCATGGATTCCCGCAGTTTTTTCACGCTTCCGCCCTACGGGCGCTCCACAATCGCGGTCACGCCCATCCCGCCGGCGGTGCAGATCGAGATCAGGCCGCGACCCGCGCCTTTGTCCGCGAGCAATTTCGCCATCGTCGCAATCAGGCGCGTGCCGGTCGCGGCGAACGGATGGCCGAGCGCCAAGCTCGAACCGTTGACGTTCAACTTCGCCGGGTCGATGCTGCCCAGCGGCTTGTCGCGGCCGAGGCGGTTCGTGCAGTAGTCCGCGCTTTCCCACGCGCGCAGCGTACACAGCACCTGCGCGGCGAACGCTTCGTGGATTTCGTAGTAGTCGAAATCCTGCAGGGTCAATCCGGCGGCATCGAGCATGCGCGACACGGCGATGGTCGGCGCCATCAGCAAGCCTTCGCCGTGCACGAAATCCACCGCCGCGACCTTGGCATGCGTGAGATACGCAAGCGGCGTGATGCCACGCTCGGCCGCCCAGGCATCGCTCGCCAGCAGCGCGGCCGAAGCGCCGTCCGACAGGGCCGTGGAGTTGCCCGCGGTCAGCGTGCCCTGCCCCGAGGTCTTGTCGAACGCGGGCTTGAGCGTTGCGAGCTTTTCCAGCGTCGTGTCCGGGCGCAGGATGTTGTCGCGGTCCAGGCCGCGGAACGGCACGACCAGATCGTTGAAGAAGCCGCGCGAATACGCCGCGGCGGCCTTCTGGTGGCTGGACAGGGCGAACGCGTCCTGGTCCTGGCGTGAGATTTTCCATTCCTTCGCCATCAGCTCGCAGTGATCGCCCATCGACATGCCAGTGCGCGGCTCCATTACGCCGGGGAAACTGGGCTTGAGTTCGGACAGCGAAAATCCTCTGACGGCGGTCTTGAATTTTTCCCAGCCGCCGCGGGCGCGATTGACTCGCAACAGGCGCTGCTGCAAGGCGCGGCTGTAGACGATGGGCACATCGCTGGTGGTGTCCGCGCCGCCGGCGATGCCGGCTTCGATCTGTCCCGCCGCAATCTTGTTGGCGATGACGATGGCGTTGTCGAGCGAGGTACCGCAGGCGCGCGCCGTGGTGATGCCGGGCGTGGTCGGCGCGAGGCCCGAAGACAGCGTCGCCTCGCGCGCCAGGTTCCAGTCCGATGCGTGCTTGATCACCGCGCCGAACGCGACGTCGCCCAGTTCCACGCCGTGCAGGCCGAACTTCTCGACCAGCGCGCCCAGCGTCTTCACCGCCATGCCGAAATTGCCGACATCCGCGTAGGCGGTGTTGTTGCGGCAGAACGGAATGCGGACTCCGCCAAGGATGGCAACGCGTTGCGATGTGGTCACGATAACGTCCTTCCGTGATCGGGAATGCGGGATCGTGCTGCTATCATGGCTTCTCTCCCGCTTTTCGTATTGTATGCCTTACGTTTTCGATCTGGATACCCTGGCGCGGCTCGCCGCTGCGCGCCATGCGGAATTCGGCGTCGCGGATCCCTACCCGCACATCGTGATCGACGGATTCCTGCGGCCCGATCTCGCGCTGGAACTGGCACGCACCTTCCCGCAGCCGGACGATCCGGTTGCCTGGGACCGGTTCGGCATCCAGACTGTAGAGGTCAAGCTCGCCAGCGCGCACGAGGAACGCTTCCCCGCGGCGCATCGCCAGGCTTTGCACGATCTGAATTCAGGCCCATTCGTGAGTTTTCTCGAGCGACTTTCCGGCATCGACCATCTGTTGCCGGATCCGCACCTTGCCGGCGGCGGCCTGCACCTGAGCCGGCCAGGCGACCACCTGGGCATCCACGCCGATTTCAACTGGCATCCGCAGATGGAAGCGCATCGCCGCCTGAACCTGTTGATCTATCTCACGCCGCGCTGGGAGCCCGGTTACGGCGGCGAACTGGAATTGTGGGACACCAGCGGCACCCGTCGCGTGCGGGTCGTCGAGCCGCTGTTCAATCGTGCCGTATTGTTCGCCACGCGCTCGGACACCTTCCACGGCCACCCGCAGCCGTGGTCGGCACCAGCGGGCATCTTCCGGCAATCGCTCGCCTTGTACTACTACACGACGAATCGACCCGAGCACGAGCGCCGGCCGGCGCACAGCACTCTGTACAAGGGTCACAACGCCTGAGCATCCGCCGCGGCGACGAACAGTCCCGGCGCCTCGCGCCAGATCTGCCATGCCGCCGGCGCCTCGCGCAAACGCAACTGCAGATGTGCGGCGTAGCGCAGCATGATCGCGTCCGCGGAAAGCTGCGGCGGCAATAGTTCGACGCGGATATCGCGCTGCCCACGGGAAAAATCCAGGCCGCAACTCAGCAGGACCACCGGGACCCCCTTGTCGGATGCCAGCCGCGCCAGGCCGAGCGGGAAACGCACATGCCCATCCAGCAGCGGCAGACCGCAAGCGGGTTGATCGGGTCGCGCGGGAAGATCGAGCATGCCAACGACGCTGTCGCCGGCGTCCAGCGCCCGCGCGATCGCGCCGGCACTCGCACCCGTGAAGATCGGCTCGGCGCCCGCGCAGCGGCGCAGCGCGCGCGCACGGAAGTTGCCGAACCAGTATGACAGGCGCGTCATGCCCAGTGCGCGTCCCGATGCGCGGCGCGCGATGAAATGCGCGACGAATCCCAGTTCGCGCAGGCGCGGCCAGATGAAATTTCCCGCGCCCCAGTGATAGGTGAGAAACACGCACGGCCCCGGCGTCGGCCAACTACCGGCCTCGACGACATGCCGGCGGCGCCAACGCCTGCCGCGCAGCAAGGCCAGGTAAACGTCGACGTGATCGACCAGGCGCAACAGGCGGAAACGGTACTTCCACTCGCGTTCGTCGCAACCTTGGCAATGCGCGCGCGCGGCATCCCAGGCCGGGTCGACGCTAAGTCGATACAGCCGTTCGCTGCGCGCCAGGCGCTTGAGCAAGGCGAAGCCGAGCCGCCACGGCAGCAAGGCCATGCCGCACGGCACCACGAACAGCATCAGCGTGTCGGCGGTGGCGTTGCGCAGGCGCTCAAGCATTGCCATCGGTTACTTTCCCGGAGAGCTTGCGCAACGGCTTGGCATACATCCGGTAATGATCTTCGTGCATGCCCAAGGATGCGTAGGTGCGCTGCGCGCGCGCGTTGTCGCGCTCGACGTACAGGCGAATGCCGACGACATCGGCATGTTCGACCGCGCGGCGTTCAACTTCTGCGTACAGCGCGCGAAATACGCCATGCCGGCGATATTCCGGCAAGACATAAACGCTTTGCAGCCACCACCAATCGCCGTTGCGCCAGTCGCTCCACTCGAACGTGACCATCAGACAACCCGCGACGACACCATTGATTTCAGCGACCAGATAAAATCCGCGCGCCGGCTCCGTGAGCACCCGCGCGACGCCGGCGCGCAATGTCGCCGGATCGAGCGTCTTGGCTTCCGTCTCGATGGCCATTGCCGCATTGAACACGGCCAGGACTTCGCAATCGTCAGCATGCGCGGCGCGCACCCGAACTTCAACGACATCGGTCATCGTTTGCCTCGTTTGCGTGAACTGCCCAATTTGCGCGTGAGCGTGTTGCGTCCCAGGCCGAGTTGCTCCGCCGCCCGGCCGCGCTGGTTGCCGTTCTCCGCCAGTGCCGCTTCGAGCAGGGCTTGATCGAACCCACCGCGCAATTGTGCATAGATATTTTGCTCGCCGCGCGCAAGACGCTCGCGCACCGCCGATCGCAACGGCGCGCGCCAATCCGCCATGCTCGAAGACGCCGCGTCATCGGTTTTCGGCAGATCGGAGACACGAATCTCGCGCCCCGGCGCCATCACGGCCAGGCGCCGGCACAGGTTTTCGAGCTGGCGCACGTTGCCCGGCCACGGCATCTGCGCCAACGCGCCGAGCGCCGCCGGTGAAAACGTCTTCGCGTCCAGACGCATATCGCTGGCGGCGCGGGCGAGAAAACGCGCCGCAAGCAGGGGAATATCCTCGCGGCGCTCGCTCAACGTCGGCAGGTGCAGGCGCACGACATCAAGGCGGTGCAGGAGATCCGCGCGGAACTCACCGCGCTCCACCTTCGCATCCAGATCCTGATGCGTGGCCGCGATCACGCGCACATCGGCGCGGATCAGCTCGCGTCCGCCGACGCGGTAGAACTCGCCCTGCGCGAGCACGCGCAGCAGGCGCGTCTGCAAGGCCAGCGGCATGTCACCGATTTCGTCCAGGAACAGCGTGCCGCCTTCGGCCTGTTCGAAACGGCCCGGATGGCGCTTGAGCGCGCCGGTGAACGCGCCGGCTTCGTGGCCGAACAATTCCGACTCGAGCAGTTCGGCGGGAATCGCCGCCGTGTTCATCGCCACGAAACGCCGCGCCGCGCGCGCGCTGTGCCGGTGCAGGGCGCGCGCGACCAGTTCCTTGCCGGTGCCGGTTTCGCCAGTGACCAGCACGTTGAGGTTCGTCGCCGCGACGCGGCCGATGCTGCGGAACAACTCGCGCATCGCCGGCGCACTGCCGATCAGCTCGGCTTCCGCTTCGGTCGCCGGCAACGGCGCCGGCGGTGGCCGGGTCTGCGCCAGCGCGCGTTCCACCGCCGCGCGCACCTGATCCAGATCGAAAGGTTTCGGCAGGTAGTCGAACGCACCGTTGCGATACGCGGCGGCGGTGGAAGCCACGTCGGTGAATGCACTCATCACGATCACCGGCAGATGCAGGCCGCGTGCCTTGATCTCGTCGAGCAACTTCAGGCCGCTCGCGCCCGGCATGCGCACATCGCTCAGCGCCGCATCCGGTACGTCCTGATCGAGCGCGGCAAGCAAATCCTCGGCGTTGGCGAACTCACGCACCGTCGCGCCATCCTCGCGCAGGGCTTCGCCAAGCACGAAGCGGATCGATGCATCGTCGTCGGCGATCCATATCTCAGACACGCGCTGTCTCCCGCTCCAACGGCAGCAGCAGCGTAAACACGGTGTTGCCGGGACGGCTGCGGAAGTCCAGTTGCCCGCCGTGTTCTGTCGAGATTTCGCGCGCCAGCGCCAGGCCGAGTCCCGTGCCGTCCGCGCGCCCGGATACCAGCGGCGCGAACAGCGTTTCGCGCAGATACTCCGGCACGCCGGTACCGTTGTCGATCACGTCCAGGCGCAACGCGAGGCGCAGCGCTTTGCCGTTGACGATAGCGCCATTTTCCGCGCGCGTGCGCAGCACAATCGCGGTGGCTCCCGCTTGCAAGGCATTGCGCAGCAGGTTCAACAGCAATTGCTGCAGTCGGTCGGCGTCGCCGCGAAACGCGGGCAGGCTGGGGTCGTAATCGCGATCGAGGCGGATTTCCGGCGCCGCTTCGACCACGATCAAGGCGCGTGCGCGTTCGGCGACCTCGTGCAGATTGACCATGGCCAAGTGCGGTTTGCCGGAGGGATGCAGCAAGCGATCCGTCAATGCGCCGAGCCGGTCCGCCTCGGCGATGATGAGTTCGGCCAGGCGTCGCTGGTCCGCATCGGCGGCGCGGCGTTGCAGCAGTTGCGCCGCGCCGCGCAGGCCAGCGAGCGGATTCTTCACCTCGTGCGCGAGTCCGCGCAGGCTTTGCGAGATTTGCGCCGGCGCCTGCGGCGCGTCATGCCGATTCAACGCGTGCATCTCCAACAGCACGCCGGCAGCGCACTCTGCGGCGGTTATATCGACGCGAACGGATGTAGAACGCGCGGAAACTTCCAGGCCGCGCAGCGTCGACGGCGCCTGCACGGCCTGCACGCGCGCGATCAACGCCGTCAGCACGCCGGCCGGATCTCCCAACACTTCCAGCGGACAGCCGCGCCAGCGCACCAGCCCTGTTAATTCAACGAAAGCCGGATTGGCGTGGATGAAACGCAAATCCCCGTCGAGCACGGCGATACCCGTCGCCATCTGGTCGATCAGGGCGACGGTATCAACGGGAATCCTCGGCAGGATTTCGGCAGCATGCATTGCACCATTTTAGTGCAGATGTACCCATGTCGCCATTCTTGAGATCGGAGTAGTCTCAACTCCCGGCACGCGTCCGCCGGAACCGTGCCATGAGCCTGCGCAGCCTCTTCGTCGATTTCAATTCCTATTTCGCCTCGGTCGAGCAACAAGCCGATCCGGCGCTGCGCGGGCGGCCGGTCGGCGTCGCGCCGGTCATGGCCGAAACGACCTGCTGCATCGCCGCCAGCGTCGAAGCGAAGACTTTCGGCGTGCGTACCGGCACCCTCGTGCGCGAGGCGCGCAGACTGTGTCCGCATATCGCGATCGTGCCGGCGCAGCCCTCGCTGTACGTCGAATACCACCATCGTTTGAAGGACGCGATCGAAACCTGCATTCCGATCGACTACGTCGGCTCCATCGATGAAGTCGCCTGCGAACTGATCGGGCGCGAGCGCGTGCGCGCGAATGCTGTCGCCATTGCGCGCAACATCAAGGCGGCCGTGCGCGGCGTCGGCGACTGGCTGCGTTGTTCGATCGGCATCGCGCCGAATCATTTCCTGTCCAAGACCGCAACCGACATGCAAAAACCCGATGGCCTGGTCGTGCTGGAAGAAAGTGATCTGCCGCACGCACTGCACCGGCTGGAATTGTCCGACCTGTGCGGCATCGGTCCCAACATGGAGCAGCGCCTGCACGCGCAAGGTGTCCGCGCCATGCAACAACTGTGCGCGCTGGATAAAGCCGCCCTGCGCGAAGTATGGGGCGGCATCGAGGGCGAGCGCTTCTTCGACGCGCTGCGCGGCGAGTGGCAGACGCATCGCGAATCCGCGCGTGCCAGCCTCGGTCATTCGCATGTGCTCGGTCCGGAATGGCGCACGCCGGATGGCGCGCGCGCGGTGCTGAAGAAATTGCTGGTCAAGGCGGCGATGCGATTGCGCCACGAAGGTTATGTCGCGGCGGCGCTATCGGCGCGCGTGCGCCATCTCGACGCCGACACCTGGCATGGCGAAGTCCGCTTCGACGCAACCGACGACAGCCGCGAATTCCTGCGCCAACTCGCGCGCGCGCTGGATCAGCGCGACCGCCTCACGGTCCGGCTGCCTCTGCGCGGCGGCAAACCGGTGCCGTTGGCAGTGGGCGTGACGTTGCATCATTTGCAACGGCGCGATGAAAGTACCGGTTCACTGTTCGCAAACGAGACAAAGAGCCGCGCGGTGAACGGCGTGCTCGACCGCATCAACCAGCGCTACGGCGGCAACACGCTGTATTTCGGCAGCATGCAGGGCGCGCTCGGGGCCGCGCCGATGCGCATTCCATTCAGCACGATTCCAAACCCGCAGCTCGAGCGCGACGCCGAGCATAACGCGCTGTGGCTCAAGCGCATGCGCGAGTACAAGCGTCTTGCCGAAGCCGCGCACCAGCGCGCCTGACGGCACCCGCTGCATGCGGGCGCCGTCGTAAACGCGTGTCAGAGGCTGTAGTACATCGAGAATTCGATGGGATGCGTCGCCGCCCGGAAGCGCGTCACTTCGGCCAATTTCGTTTCGATATAAGCGTCGATGAAGTCGTCGCTGAACACGCCGCCGGCCTTGAGGAAGGCGCGATCCTTGTGCAACGCTTCGAGCGCCTGATCCAGACTCGAACACACCTGCGGGATGTTCTTTTCCTCTTCCGGCGGCAGGTCGTACAGATCCTTGTCCATTGGCGCGCCCGGATCGATCTTGTTGAGAATGCCGTCCAATCCCGCCATCATCAGCGCGGTGAAGGCGAGGTAACCCGAGTTCATCGGATCGGGAAAGCGCACCTCGATGCGCCGTGCCTTGGGCGAGTGCACGAACGGAATGCGGCAGCTCGCCGAACGGTTACGCGCCGAGTAGGCCAGCATCACCGGCGCCTCGAAACCCGGCACCAGACGCTTGTAGCTGTTGGTCGTGGAATTGGTGAAGGCGTTGATCGCGCGCGCATGCTTGAAGATGCCACCAATGTAGTACAGCGCCGTCTGCGACAGGCCGCCGTACAAGTCGCCGGCGAACAGGTTGGTGCCGCCCTTGGCCAGACTCTGGTGCACGTGCATGCCGGAACCGTTGTCGCCGACAATGGGCTTGGGCATGAAGGTGACGGTCTTGCCGTGCGCATGTGCGACGTTCTTGATCACGTACTTGAGCGTGAGCAGTTCGTCGCCCTTGTGCACCAGCGTGCTGAACTTGGTGCCGATCTCGCACTGGCCGGCCGTGGCGACTTCGTGGTGATGCACCTCGACGGTCAGGCCGACCTGTTCGAGGATCTTGCACATCTCGCCGCGCAGGTCGCCGAGCGAATCCACCGGCGCAACCGGGAAATAGCCGCCCTTCACGCCCGGGCGATGGCCGGAATTGCCGCCTTCGAATTCGCGGTTGGAACTCCACGCCGCTTCTTCGGATTCGATCTCGAACGAGGCGCCGCGCATGTCGTTGCTCCAGCGCACCGAGTCAAAGATGAAGAATTCCGGTTCCGGACCGAAGAACGCGGTGTCGGCAACGCCGGTCGACTTCAGGTAGGCCTCGGCGCGCCGCGCGATCGAGCGCGGACAGCGCGAATACGCCTGCATGGTCGACGGTTCGAGCACGTCGCATACGAGGTTCAGGGTCGGATGCGCGGCGAACGGGTCGAGCATCGCGCTGGCCGGATCCGGCATCAGCACCATGTCCGAGTCGTTGATGCCCTTCCAGCCGGTGATCGAGGAACCGTCGAACATCTTGCCGTCCTCGAACGTGCTGGCATCGACGGCATGCGCGGGAAAGGTGACGTGGTGCTGCTTGCCGAGCAGGTCGGCAAAACGCAGATCGACGAATTCGACGTTGTGCTTCTTGATCAGATCGAAAACGGTGTCGGCGGACATCGCGGGCTCCTGGTGGGGGGATGCGGCTCTATAGCAAGGCCAGTGCCAATCGATAATCTCCAATCGGATCAATCAGATGGGAAATTTTCAGGCTCGCCACCCGAGTCGATATCACCAAATTAGTGCAAAATGACGCCGTCTTGCACCAATATGGGCTCAATGACGGTTGATACCGGCCGTTTCATTGAAGTCGCCGATGCCCTCGATCAGCCCGGTGATCGCTTCGCATTCGGCGGCCTTCATGTACGGATTCCACACGTCCAGCAGCATGACCACGCGGGTGCGGTCGCTGCGGTTCCAGGCTTCGTGCTCGAAGGTGTCGTCGAAACTGAAAGCCTCGCCCTCGCGCCAGACCTTTTCCTCGCCGCCGACAGCGATCGCGCAATTTTCCGGAATGACCAGCGGCAGATGCGTGACCAGGCGCGTATTGGTCACGCCGCGATGCTTGAGGATGTGCGTGCCCGGCGTGAGTACGGAAAAGCAGACTTCCGGCGCGTGTTCGCGGATGCGCACCAGGGTCGGCAGCGATTCCAGCACCGCGCTCGTGCGCAGGCACTGCGCATGATGGGCATCGAATCGATTGCCGTGCCGATAGAAGAAGTAGGCGTTCCATACCGGATTTTCCACGCCGCCCAGATAGGCTTTCACTGCCTCCGGTGAATGCTCGCCAAGAAACGGCTCCAGGGTTTGCGGCTGTGCGCGCACCGCATCCATTTCCTGCCGGATCGCGTCGGTGGCGCTCTCCAGGGTTTCGTACCAGGGGAACAGCGCGCGGTCGAAGTAGGTAATCGGCGGCAGGTCCGGGAAATACAGGAACTTCGGCATCTGGCGCGGATCGGGATAGTTCGGCGGGATTTCGCCGAGATAGATTTTCAGGCACTTCGCCACGCGCGCCATCGCCGCTTCGCCGTGGCGCGCGACATACGGTGCGAGCACGGCTTCGAACAGGCGCTTGCGGCCCGCAAAGGCGGTGCGCATCGCATGCTTGACCTGGGCGCGTAGCATCGGCGCGGTGGACGCATCGCTGAGCCAACGACCCTGCGCCTGCGCCTGCACGACGGCGCTGAAGTACTGCGCCATCGCACGATCGGATTGGCCCGATTGCTCCAGCGCGTTCGCATATTGCAGGCGTGCCACATAGGCCTTGGGTTCCAGCTCCAGACAACGCGCCAGCGCGGCACAGGCTTCGTCCAGGCGCCGGGCGCCGAGATAGGCGCTGCCCAGGCTCAGCTGGAACTGCGGCTCATCGGGATTCGCGCGCACGGCACGCTGCAGGTATTCGATCGCCGGCTGCGCACGGCCGAGAGCCAATTCGCGCGTGCCGAAAAACGCGAGCGCCTCGGCATGCTCGGGTGTGGCGACGAGCACGCGCGCGTATTCGCCGGCGGCTTCCTCGCTGCGCCCTTGCTGGCCAAGTTGCCGCGCGCGTTCGAGTGCGGCGGCGACAACGTCGATGTTTGCATTCATGGTTTGGACCAGGTAATTCGGTAGATGGCGCCGACGCGGTCGTCCGAGACGAGCAAGGCGCCGTCGGGCATGACCAGCACGTCCGCAGGCCGACCCCATACGTCCTGGTCGGGCCGCAGCCAGCCGCTGACGAAGGGCCTGCTTTCGACGACGCGTTCGCCATCCACGCGCACGTTCACGATGCGATAGCCAACCTTGCTCGAGCGATTCCACGAACCGTGCTCGGCGATGAAAAGGGAATTCTTGTACTCGGGTGGGAACTGCGTGCCGGTATAAAAGCGCATGCCGAGGGCGGCCACGTGCGCGCCGAGCTTGAGCGCCGGTGGCGCGTAGTCGCGGCAGGGATGGTCCTTGCCGAATTCGGGATCGGGCAAGTCGCCCTGGTGGCAGTATGGAAAACCGAAATGCTCGCGCAGGCGATCGACGCGGTTCAACTCATCTGCCGGCAGGTCGTCGCCGAGCATGTCGCGGCCGTTTTCGGTGAACCAGAGCTTCTTCGTGCCCGGCTGCCAGTCGAAGCCGACCGTGTTGCGGATGCCGAGCGCAACATCTTCCACGCCACTGCCATCGGCATTCATGCGCGTGAGTTTCGCGTAACCGGGCCTGTCGCAGACATTGCACGGCGCGCCGATCGGCACATAGAGCTTGCCGTCCGGACCAAACGCGATAAAGCGCCAACCGTGCGCGGCATCCGATGCCAGCTTGTCGGTAACGACCTGCGCCTTGGGCGGCGCGTCCAGATGCGCCTCGATCGCGTCGAAGCGCAGGATGCGGTCCACCGCCGACACGTACAGCGCGCCATCCTTGAACGCGACGCCCACCGGCATGCGCAGACCTTGCGCGATGGTGCGCACCGTGTCCGCGCGCGTGCCGTCGGCCGACGGCGTGACCGCGTAGACCTTACCCGCATTCATCGAACCGACGAACAGCGTGCCGCGCGTGCCCAGCGTCATTTCGCGCGCATTCGGCACGCGCGCGAATTCGGCGACGTGGAACCCGGGTGGGAGATGCAACTCCTCCAGCGGCAACGCATCCGCGGCGTTGGTCAACGACGAGGCCAGCGCGAAAACCAGCGCGAGCGCAATTGCGCGCATCAACCGGCCCGCACCTGCGCGGCTTCCTCGCCACGACCGAGGCGTTCCAGCAGACCCGACAACGGCGTGCGCAGCCATGCCGCATCCGGCGCGCGGTCGAGCGCATCGGAAAGATATTCCGCCGCGCCGGCTAGGTCGCCGATCTGTTCCAGGCACCAGGCGCAGGCATTCGCCGCGCCGGGATTGTCCGGTTCCAGCGCCAGCGCGCGACGATAGAATTTCAATGCGCGCAGGACATGGCCGCGATGGCGCGCACAATCGCCGAGACCGGCCAGCGCGCCGAATTCCTGCTGCTTGCGGGCGAGCAAGTCCTCGTAGATCGCCTGCGCATCCGCATAGCGTTTCTCGCGCACGCAGACGCGGCCGCGATACAGACGCGCGCGGTCCAGGTCCGGCTGCACGCGCAGCGCATTCTCGAATGCCTTGTCCGCGAACGCGTAATTGCCCTGCTCGAAGAAGGCGCGGCCAAGGCTGAACTGGATCATCGCATCGCCGGGTTTTTGTTCCGCCGCGCGGGCCAGGAACTTGAGCGCGTTCTCCGGCTGTTCACGCGCCAGGTACAAATCGCCCAGGCCGAGCAGCAACAGCGGATCGTCCGCTTCGGCGCGCCGGCCGATCTTGAAACGTTCCTCGGCGGCGGCGAGATCGCCCGTGCGCGCGTGCACGAAGCCGACCAGTGCATGCGCTTCGGGCGCGTTCGGATCGAGTTCAAGCGCGCGCTCGAAGGCGGCTTGCGCTTCGTCGTCGCGGCCCAGCTGCATCAGCACGCCGCCCAGCGAAAGGTGGAATTGCGCGCAATCCGGGTCCAGCATCAATGCGTTGCGGATCGATTCCTCGGCGTCCGCGGCATGGCCGCGCTTGTGCAGCAGCGCACCGAGCAGGTGCAGCGCATCCGCGTTCTCGGGTTCCGCGGCCAGCAGCGCGCGGTAAGCCGCCTCGGCGGCATCGAGATCGCCGTCGCGGTGGAGTTTCAAGGCTTGTTGAAGATCGGTCACGGGAACTCGGCGAGTGGATCAGACCGCTATTATGCCGCAGGGTGTTACCAATGGCAGGCTTGATCCGGACAGGCGCGGCCTAGACTGCGCCTTTGTGCCGGATTCGGAGGGCTTCATGCGCGCAGCATCGTGGATATCGGGTTTGTGCCTCATGGCCGGAATGGCTTGCGCGCAAGCCGCGCCGTTGTTGTTGCAGACGCCGAGCGTGTCGGCTTCGCGCATCGCGTTCGCCTGGGGCGGCGAAATCTGGACGGTGCCGCGCGCCGGCGGCGCGGCAAGCCTGCTGGTCGGCGGCGCCGGCACGGCAATGGGCCCGGTGTTCTCGCCGGACGGCGCCTGGGTCGCCTACACCGACAGCGCGAACGGCAATGCCGACGTGTTCGTGGTGGCGACGGCGGGCGGCACGCCAAAGCGTTTGACCTGGCACCCGGCTGGAGACGAAGCCGTGGGCTGGTCGCCGGATGGGAAATCCGTTCTGATCCGATCCAATCGCGACGCGGCCAACGACTCCTCGCAGTTGTACCTGCTGTCGTTATCCGGCGGCCTGCCGCAGGCATTGCCGCTGGCTATGGCCGAACAAGGCGCGTTCTCGCCGGACGGCATGCAGATCGCCTACAACCCCGTTTTCCAGTGGGAGCCGGACTGGCGCGACTACCACGGCGGCCAGACCACCCGCATCTGGATCGCGCGCTTGTCGGATTCGAGCGTGACGAAAATCCCGCGCGAGAATTCCAATGATTCCAACCCGATGTGGCTTGGCGATCACGTCTATTTTCTGTCCGACCGCAATGGCCCGGCAACACTGTTCGCCTATGACGTCACCAGCGCCAAGGTGAATCAGCTCGTCGCCAACGACGGCTTTCCGATCGACGCGGCAAGCGCTGGCGCGGGTGCGCTCGTCTACACGCAAATGGGCCAGTTGCATCTGGTCGACCTCGCCAGCGGCAAGAATTCCGTCGTGCCGGTGACAGTCGATGGCCCGCTGCCGCAGACCGTGCCCTATTTCAAGAAAGTCGCCAAGGAAATCGAGCATTGGGGCATTTCCGCGACCGGTGCGCGCGCGGTGTTCGAGGCGCACGGCGACATCTTTAGCGTGCCCGCCGACAAGGGCGACGTGCGCAATCTGACGCGCAGCGAAAACGCTGCCGAACGCGATCCGGCCTGGTCGCCGGATGGAAAATCGGTGGCGTATTTCTCCGATGCCTCGGGCGAGTATGCGTTGTACATCCGCGGTCAGGATGGATTGAAACCCGCGCGCCGTATCGATCTCGGCCAGCCGCCGTCGTTCTTCTACTCGCCGCGCTGGTCGCCGGACGGCAAACGCATCGCCTACTCCGACAAGCGCCTGAACCTGTGGGTCGTGAATCTGGCCGACGGCAAGCCGGTGAAGATCGACACCGATCTGTTCGACACGCCGTTGCACGCGTTCGATCAGGCCTGGTCGCCGGACAGCCGCTGGATCGCTTACACGAAACAATTGCCGAATCACCTGCACGCCGTGTTCGTGTATGCGCTGGACCCGCGCAAGAGCACGCAAGTCACCGACGGCATGAGCGACGCGCTGTACCCGCAGTTCGACGCGAACGGCAAGTACCTGTACTTCACCGCCAGCACCGACAGCGGCCTCTCGCCAGGCTGGCTGGACATGACCAGCGAAGCGCGTCCGGTCACGCGCGGCGTGTATGTCGCCGTGCTGCGCAAGAACCTGCCCTCGCCGCTCGCGCCGGAAAGCGACGAGGACAAGGGCATCTCGTCACATGCCGCGGACAAGTCCGATGGCGCGGGCAAAAAGAAAAAGGACGAGGGCAAATCCAAATCCGACGCCGATTCCGTCGCCATCGATTTCGACGGCCTGCTGCAACGCACGCTCGCCTTGCCCGTTCCACCGGCGAATTTCAGCGGCATGACGGCCGGCAAGAGCGGCGAGCTTTACCTGCTCGAAGCCCCACAGGTGGCAGGCGAGGAAGACCCCGCCACGCTCAAGCGCTTCGATTTGAAAAAGCGCAAAACCGACACGCTCGCCAGCGAAGTCACCGCGTTCGCGCTGTCCGCCGACGGCAACAAGATGCTGATCCGCACCGGCAAGGAAGACTGGGCGATCGCCGCCGCCGACAAACCCGCCAAACCGGGCGAAGGCAAGCTCGCCACGGCGAACATGGAAGTGCACGTGCAGCCGCGCGCGGAATGGACGCAGATGTACAACGAGGTCTGGCGCATCGAACGCGACTTCTTCTACGACCCGCATTTCCACGGCCTCGACATCGCCGCCGCGGAAAAACACTTCCGGCCCTACCTGGCCGGCGTCGGCAGCCGCGGCGACCTGAACTTCCTGTTCCGCAAGATGCTCGCCTACATCTCGGTCGGGCACATGTTCGTGCGTGGCGGCAGCATGCCCGACCTGCCGAAGATCGCGGTCGGTCTGCTCGGTGCGGACTATACCGTCGACCACGGCCGCTACCGTTTCGCAAAAGTATACAATGGCGAAAACTGGAATCCGCAGTTGCAGGCGCCGTTGACCCAGCCCGGCGTGGACGTGCACGCCGGCGAATACCTCATCGCCGTCAACGGCCGCGAGTTGAATGCCAGCGACAACCTCTACGGCTTCTTCCAGCAAACCGCCGGCAAGCAGACCGTGCTGCGCGTGGGGCCGAACGCGGACGGCAGCGCCGCCCGCGACGTCACCGTGGTGCCGATCGCGAACGAAAAGGGCCTGCGCCACCTGGCCTGGGTCGAGCACAACCGGCGCGAGGTCGACAAGTTGTCCGGCGGCAAGCTCGCCTATGTATACCTTCCGGATACCGCGCAGGGCGGCTTCACGAATTTCAACCGCTATTTCTTCGCCCAGACCGACAAGCAGGGTGCGCTGATCGACGAACGCTACAACCACGGCGGCCAGCTCGCCGACTACATCGTCGACTACCTGTCGCGACCGCCGATGACGCGCGTGATGACGCGCGAAGGCCAGACGTATACCGAGCCGACGCAGGCGATCTTCGGGCCGAAGGCGATGCTGATCAACCAGTTTTCCGGTTCCGGCGGCGATGCCCTGCCGTGGTATTTCAAGCGCAAGCAGATCGGCCCGCTGATCGGCGAGCGCACCTGGGGCGGACTCGTCGGCATCGGCATGTATCCGGTATTGCTCGACGGCGGGCGCGTTACCGCGCCGCGCTGGGCGCTATTCGGTCTGCACGGACAGTGGGAAGTGGAGAACGTCGGCATCACCCCGGACATCGAGGTCTGGCAGGATCCGTCCATCACGCGCCAGGGCCGCGATCCGCAGCTTGAGCGCGGCGTCGCGGAACTCATGCAGACACTGAAGGAACATCCGGCGCCGGTGTATCCGGATCCGGCCTATCCGAACTATCACCCGGTGTTGCCGGCTGTGCCGGCACACTAAGCAACATCGAGCACAATCGGCGACAATGCCTTGGAGACTTGAAGGGAGAATCGTCATGGAACTTCAGGGCAAGCGCATCGCCGTCACCGGCGCGTTCGGCGCGCTCGGCGCGGCGATGGTGGAAGGCGCCATCGCCGCAGGCGCGCGCGTCGCCGCCATCGACCATGCTCCGGCGCCGACATCCAGCGCGGCAAAAGTGACCGCCATCGGCGGCGTGGATCTCGCCGACGCCGCCACGGCCAAGACCGCGATCGATGCGGCAGCGAAAGCGCTCGGCGGACTCGATGGCCTGGTCAACATTGCCGGCACGTTCCGCTGGGAAACGCTGGCCGACGGCAGCGCCGACACCTGGGACCTGCTCTACCGCGTGAACCTGCGCACTGCGGTCGCGGCGAGCAAGGCGGCAATTCCATATCTGATCTCTTCGGGAGCCGGACGCATCGTCAACATCAGCGCGGCCGGATCGATCAAGGCCGGCGCCGGCATGGGCGCGTATGCGGCATCGAAGTCGGGCGTCGCGCGCCTGACCGAAGCGCTGGCCGAAGAACTGAAGGATCGCGGCATCACCGTCAACGCGATCCTGCCAAGCACCATCGACACCGCGGCCAACCGCGCCGACATGCCCAAGGCCGATTTCTCGCGCTGGGTAAGACCCGCGCAACTGTCCGACGTGATCGTGTTCCTGCTTTCGGATCGCGCCAGTGCCGTTACCGGCGCATTGTTGCCGGTGATGGGGCGGGTTTAGATTCCCAGCCGCCGCTGCAACTGCGCGAGGATGAAATCCTCAGCCCAGCTGCGCAGCGAAAAATCGCGGATGAAACCGCAGTGGCCGCCGTGCGGAACGATGGTCAGTTCGGTCGACGTCGACAACTTGAGTTCCCGGAATCCCGCAACAGGAATCACCGGATCGTCCTCGGCGGTGAGAATGTTCGCCGGCACGGCGAGCGCGGCGATTCTGTCGCCGGCGATGGAATAGCCGTCCAGGTAATTTTCCAGCGTGCCGAAATCCGTGTGCTGCTCGACCAGATGGCGCGTGAGATCGCGCAGGCCGCCGCGCAAATCACCGCGTGCGAATAATTCGCGCTCGGGAAACAGTGCCTGCTTGCGGCGCAGCGACTCGCGCCATTTGCGCATGAAATAGAACTCGTAGAACCACGGTGCATCTTCGATGGCGGCAAGGCCGGCGCGCGGGCTGATTACCGGGCACACGGCGAACGTCCACGCCAGCGGGATATTCGCCGCCGGTGCGCGCAGGGCCACACGCAGGGCGAAATTGCCGCCGAGGGAAAACCCGCCGATGACGAGCGGGCGCGCCGGGAAGCGCCGCGCGATTTCCGCCACCGCGCCGACGACCTCATCGATGCGGCAGGAATGGAACAGTTCGCGATTCAAGTGATGCGTCTGTCCGTGATCGCGGAAATTCAGCCGAAACACGTCGCAGCCTTCGGCAAGCAGGCGCCCCCCGGTGTGCAAAATGTAGTTCGACTGTGCACTGCCTTCCCAGCCGTGCAGCAGCACGACCAGTGCGCGCGGTGCGGCAAGCACGCCCTGCGCGGAATGGAATCCTTGCAGACGCACGCCGTTGCCGCAGTCCAGGACGTGTTCGAGCGCGGCCCGCTCCAGTGCGTCGTCGCTGCGACGAAAGGCCAGCCGGCGCAGGGAACTCGACGACAGCACCGACTGCACGTGCGCATTGCGCAGCAGCCACGGTGGATCGAACACACCCGATTCAATCAGACTTGAATCGGTCATGCGTCATCGTGACCCAGCGCCTGCGCAATGGCGGCGCGTGCGGACTCGGCGATCTGGCGGCGGCCCTCGTCGCTCAACGGAATCGGATCGAGGAAACGCACTTGCGCTTCCGCGCCGGCGTCGCCGACCAGTCGCACGACGTTCGCGAAGAAGCTCTCACCGTCCGCAAAGGGCACGCGCAGATCCATTTTTCCATTCCTGCCGTAGCTGATCGCTACCGGCTGGATCGGCACCTGCGCGTCGGCGGCGACCTGGAAGATGCGCGCGTGGAAGGTGCGCAAGCGGTCGCCCGGCCCGGTGCCACCTTCGGGAAACACGCCCACGGCCATGTCCTGCCGTAGCCGATCGACGGCCTGTTCCATCACCGCATTGAGCGAGCGAGCGCTGCCGCGGCGGTGGAAAATAGTTCCCGCGCGCGTCGCCAGCCAGCCGACCAGCGGCCAGCGCGCAATCTCGGCCTTGGCCACGAAACTCATCACGCGCTGGCTGTGCATCAGCTCGATATCCAGCCACGAAACATGATTGGCAACGAACAACACCGGACCCGGTCGCGGCTCGCCCACCCGCACGATGCGGAATCCGCAACGGCGCACGATACCGCCCGACCACCAGCGCTGCAGCCATTGATCCAGTCGCTCCCCGCGCACACTCGCGCGGCGTCCGATCGGACTGAACGCAACCAGCGTCAAGGGTATGGCGACGACGATGTGGAAGACGATCCAAGGCGTGCGCCACAGGTAGCGCAGCGGACGGCGCCAGTCGCGGCGCGATTCAGACAGGGATTCTGCCGTGGACACCATTGCGTGATGTTAGCGAGCAGCGCGTTTCGCCGCAATGCAGCATAACGATATTTTGCGCTCTACGCCGTCGGGCGTGGCACCACCGCCAACGTCAGCCGCGAAATGCAGACCAGACGCTGGCCCTCGTCCTCGATGCGGATTCCCCAGACCTGCGTGCTGCGGCCGATGTGCACGGCGCGCGCGGTGCCGGTGACAATCCCGGACTTCACGCCGCGCAGGTGATTGGCATTGATTTCGATGCCGACCACGATCTCCCGCGCCGGATCGACCAGCATCATGCCGGCCGCACTGCCAAGCGTTTCGGCAAGCGCCACGGAAGCGCCGCCATGCAGCAATCCATACGGTTGGTGTGTGCGCGCGTCCACGGGCATGGTCGCGCGCAGGAAATCGTCGCCGACCTCGGTGAAGATGATGCCTATCGTCTGCATCATCGTGTCTTGGTTCAACGCATTGAAGCGGTCGAGGGTGACGGGTTTTTTCCAGATCGGCATGGCGCTTCTCCAAACGTGTCTCGCGCGAGCATAGCAACTTCGGCGACGACATTTCGGCGACAATGGCCGGGTGGAATTCACCGTCACCCTGCAGGCTAGCGGCAAGCGCTTTACCGTCGGCGCGGACGAGAGCGTGCTCGACGCCGCACGCCGTGCGGGGCTGGCGCTGCCGTATTCGTGCCTGTCCGGCGTCTGCGGCAGTTGCAAGGCGACGCTGGTATCCGGTGATTGCCACTATCCGCGCAATCCGCCGAGCGCTCTGAACGCGGCGGAAGTGGCGCACCGCCAGGTGTTGCTGTGCCAGGCCGTGCCGCGCTCGGACCTCACCGTCGCCGCGCGCGAAGTGGCCTCGGTCGCGGCCATGCCCAAGCGCGTAATCGCGCTGAAACTGATCGACAAGACCTTGCTCGCGCCCGACGTGATGCGCCTGCGACTGACGCCGCCGCAGGGCGAATCACTGAACCGCCTGCCTGGGCAATATCTCGACGTGCTCCTGCCCGGCGGCAAGCGCCGCGCGTTTTCCATCGCCAATGCGCCGCACACCGGCCGCGAGATCGAACTGCACGTTCGCCACGTCGCCGGCGGCGATTTCACCCGGCGCGTGTTCGCGGAACTCCTACCCGGCGCAACGTTGCGCGTGGAAGGCCCGCTCGGCACCTTCGTGCCGCGCGAGGATTCCGAACGCCCTCTCCTGTTCGTTGCCGGCGGCACCGGATTCGCGCCGGTCAAGGCGCTGATCGAACATTTCCTGCATTTGGGCACGCGCCGCGCGATGACGCTGTACTGGGGGGCGCGCGCGCCGCAGGAGCTCTACCTGCGCAACCTGCCGGAAATCTGGACGACGGTGGCGCCAAACTTGCGCTTCGTTGCCGTGATTTCAGCTGAGGGAAACGGCCAACACGAACGCAGCGGCCTCGTGCACGAAGCGGTATTGCACGACCATCCGGATTTATCGGGATTCGACGTCTACATGAGCGGCCCGCCGGCGCTGATCGACGCCGGCCGCCGCGCCTTCGTCGCCGCAGGACTGGCGGAAGACCGCCTGTTCTACGATTCCTTCGACTACGCGCCGGACGTGCTCGCCGCGATACTGCGAGGCCGCGCCGGCATTACCGAATCCTGAGGCACGCGCAATCGTTTTTCGGCTCGGGTATGCTGCTCGCGGGTCGTAGCGGGAGATACCCATGATCGCTCGCATCTGGCGCGGCATCACGCCCAGGGACATGGCCGACGAATACCTGGCCTATTTGCAGGAAACCGGATTGAAGGACTACGCCGCCACGCCCGGCAACCGCAGCGTGACCGTGCTGCGCCGTACGCAGGGCGAGCATTGCGAGATCATGCTGATTTCGCTGTGGGATTCGATGGACGCCGTGCGCGCGTTCGCCGGCGAGAATCCCGACAAGTCGGTCTACTATCCGAAAGACAGCGCCTACTTGCTCGACATGGAACCGCTGGTGCGGCACTACGAGGTGGTCGAGCAGATTCCCGAGGCTGCGCCTGAACCCAAGCCGGCGAAGAAGCGCAAGTAGCGCCGTCCAGAGCTATCGCACGATTTCGCAACTTTTAAACTCGGTATGCGGTGGTTTTGGGCTCCCGCCACCCAAAGGCGTGTCAATCCTTGTTCCACTGTAGGAACAACGGACCATCGCTGACGTCCACGTCTTGGCCGACCAGCATGCAAAACCGAGGGAAGTGACCGCTCCCTGATGGCAGGGTACTGCACCGTACACCTGTGTAGGCTCTGGTTTCTGTATCAATCCAGGAATCAACTCGCTTGGCAAGGTCCCGTCAAAGTAGACCCACTGATCGGCGTGCTCCGCGACGGCCTGCCTATTTCTCGTCGCATGAAGCATCGCACCGTCAGCGGAGATGTCCCCGATATAAACGGCAGCGCGAATATTGAGTTTTTCGGAACCTGTCACGAACGGATAAATCTCATCCGAACTACACGCCTGTTGGTTTGCATCGAAGAGTTGCAGCAACGCGTACAACTTGTCTCCTTCCAGCACGACGGCCATGTAGGCGTAGAGCGCTCTGCCGTAAGGCGAGCTGATTCCGCAACTCGGAACCGAAGCACGAATAGTCATTTTGCGGATTTGGCGCGACATTGTATCCATTAAATTGATGACCAGTCTCTCCGAGTCCGACCCCGAAGACGATTGCACGAAGAGGAGCGTCCACTGTGTAGCGCCGTGGTGGAAATTTGCTGGGATTAGTACTGCGCCATTGGGAGTGCCCAATCGAGGATTGTCAGACAAAGGTTGCCACGCCGCACCTTTGCGGAGGAAGACGGCGCTTGTGTAGGGACTACAGAACGAGCCCACATTCTTCACTTCCGGCTCAACACCCTGCCAGCACAAGGTCCCAATTTCGATCGACTCTCCCGCTGAAAGATCAGCGACAGAATTCATTCGGTAGAACAAGTACTCATTTCGGGTGTTCAGATAAACCACCGGGACTGGTCCATAGGGGGTTGGAACGCAGCTAAGGACCGCTCCGGCGCAAACTGCTAGCGCCGCTACGCGTGAAGCGCTCTGAAAACGATGAATCACTGTTTCTTCTTCGGAATATACAAATCCGTTATCGTGCCCTCGTAAACCTCGGCCGCCATGCCGACGGATTCGGACAGCGTCGGATGCGGATGCACGGTGAGCGCGATGTCGCCGGCTTCGCAGCCCATCTCGATCGCGAGCGCAACCTCGGAAATGAGGTCGCCGGCGTTCGGACCGACGATGCCGGCGCCAATCACACGATGGGTTTCCTCGTCGAAGATCAGTTTCGTGAATCCTTCGGTGCGGCCGATGCCAATGGCGCGCCCGGATGCCGCGTACGGGAACTTGCCGACGCCGATCTTCAATCCCTTCTGCCTGGCCTCGCCTTCGGTGACGCCGACCCAGGCCACTTCCGGATCGGTGTAGGCCACCGACGGAATCACGCGCGCGACGAATTCACTTTTCTCCCCGGCGCACACTTCCGCGGCGACCTTGCCCTCATGCGTGGCCTTGTGCGCCAGCATGGGATTGCCGACCAGATCGCCGATGGCGAAGATATGCGGCACGTTGGTACGCATCTGCTTGTCGACGGGAATAAAGCCGCGATCCGTGACGCTGACGCCAGCCTTGTCCGCATCGATTTTCCTGCCGTTCGGCGATCGGCCAACCGCGACGAGGACGCGGTCGTAAACCGTGGGCTCCGGAGCCGGATTTTTTATAGGATCAGCGCCTTCGAAAGTGGCCTTCAATCCGGCCTTGGTCGCTTCGATCTTTGCGACCTTCACCTTGAGATGAATTCCGGCGTAGCGCTTGGACAAGCGCTGCGCAAGCGGACGCACGAGGTCGATATCCGCACCGGGCATGAGCTGGTCGAGCAGTTCGACCACGGTGACCTGCGATCCGAGCGCGTCGTAAACGCAGGCCATCTCCAGACCGATGATGCCGCCGCCGACGACAAGCAGTTTTTTCGGCACTTCGGTGAGCAGGAGCGCGTCGGTCGAATCCATCATGCGCGGATCGTCCCAGGGGAATCCCGGCAGTTTCACCGCCTGCGAACCGGCGGCGATGATGGCTTTCTCGAAGCGCACAACCTTCTTGCCGTCTTTCGTTTCGACTTCGATTTCGTGGGGCGAAACGAACTTCCCGGCGCCCTGCACCACCGTGACTTTGCGCTGCTTGCTCATCCCGGCGAGGCCGCCCGTCAATTGCGCGACGACTTTTTCCTTGAAGCCGCGCAGTTTGGCGATGTCGATTTTCGGCGCGCCGAATTCGATGCCGATGTCCGCCGCGTGGCTCGCCTCATCGATCACCCGTGCGGCGTGCAACAAGGCCTTGGACGGAATGCAGCCGACGTTGAGACAGACGCCGCCCAATGCGGCATGGCGTTCGATCAGCACCGTGTCCTGGCCGAGATCCGCCGCGCGGAATGCCGCCGTGTAGCCGCCGGGTCCAGCACCGAGCACGACGACCTGGCATTCGATATCGGCCTTGCGCCCGCTCGTGGCGACCGGCGCCGACACGGGCGTCGGTGCGGTTGCCGGCGCGGGCTTCGGCGCTTCACTCTTGGTTGCGGCTGCAGCGGCAGCGGTCTCGATGACGGCAACGACCGTGCCTTCGGAAACCTCGTCGCCGAGCTTAACCTTCACTTCCTTGACCACGCCGGCCACCGTGGACGGCACTTCCATCGTCGCCTTGTCGGATTCGAGCGTGACCAGGCCTTGGTCCTTCGCAACCGTATCGCCCGGTTTCACGAGCACTTCTATCACGGGTATATTTGTATAATTTCCGATATCCGGAACCTTGACTTCCGTCGACGCCACGGCGCACTCCTGTTATTTGTTGCGGTGTAACGCCGCGCGAAAACGCGCACGCCAGTCGTTGCGTTTGGCTTCGAGCGCTTCTTCGCGCTCGGCATGCAGCGGCTCGATCCGCGTGTCCGGCGGTATGGGTTCCGGTTCCGGTGCGGATTCGACGGCAGCAGCGGCCGTCGCGGCCGGTTCCACGATCTTGGCCGGTTCCACAACCTGCTCCGGTGCGGCTGCCGGCATTTCCGATGGCGTCGCTGCCGGCGCGCGGATGGATGCGCGCAGCGCGCCGAGCATGTGCGCTTCGCTTTGCGCTTCGCTGCGCAGGCGCTCGGCCTCGGCGTGGCGCGCTTCGACAAGCACGCGCGAACGCGCGTTCGCGTAGTCGATCGACTGGCGAATGTCGGGCAGGTGGTAGTCGTCGACGTCGATGAGCAGGCAGTCGAAGACGATGTAGCCATCCTCGATCCACAGGCCGTGGCGCTTGAGCTCCACGCGCGAATTGCGCTCCTCGTAGAACAGCCGCGTCCATTCCGGATTCGGATCGCGGTTGAGCTTCAGGTGCAGGGTGCGCATGGACGAGTGCACGCGCGACCAGGTCGTGCGGTTCACGTCCAGATCGACGATGACGATGTCGGTGAAGTCGTCCATGTCCGTCGAGTCAGAGCAGGCTGCGGCGCATGTCCGCGAGCAGTTGCGCGAGGAAAGCCGCGAAGCGTGCCGCCGCGGCGCCGTCGATGACGCGGTGGTCGTAGCTGAGCGACAGCGGCAGCATGAGTCGCGGCGCGAACGCCTTGCCGTCCCACACCGGCTTGATCGCCGATTTGGACACGCCCAGGATCGCGACTTCCGGCGCATTGACGATCGGCGTGAAGGCCGTGCCGCCGATGCCGCCGAGCGAGGAAATCGAGAAACATCCGCCGGACATGTCGGCCGGGCCGAGCTTGCCGTCGCGCGCCTTCTTCGCCAGCTCGCTGGTTTCCTGCGCGATCTCGACGAGACCCTTCTGGTCCGCGTTCTTCAGCACCGGCACGACAAGGCCATTCGGCGTGTCGGCGGCGAAGCCAATGTGAAAATATTTCTTCAGGACCAGGTTTTCGCCGGAAGCATCGAGCGAAGCATTCAAATCCGGATATTTCTTCAGCGCCGCGACCACCGCCTTGACGATGAACGCGAGCATGGTGAGCTTGATCCCGGCCTTCTCATTCTCCTTGTTGAGCTGCACGCGCAGCGCTTCCAGGTCGGTGATATCGGCCTCGTCGTGCTGGGTGACGTGCGGGATCATCGCCCAGTTGCGGGCAAGATTGGCGCCGGAAATCTTCTTGATCTTCGACAGCGGCCGCGTTTCGATTTCGCCGAATTTGGAGAAATCCACGGCGGGCCAGGGCAGCAAGTTCAAGCCACCACCGCCGCTTGCGGCACGCGCGGGACCGCCGCCTTCGAGGATGCGTTTGACGAAAGCGCGCACGTCCTGCTTGGTGATGCGGCCATTGCGCTCGCTGCCGGCGACCTGCGCCAGGTCCACGCCGAGTTCGCGCGCGATCATGCGCACGACGGGACTGGCCAGCGGCACCTTGCCGGGCAGGACGGTGTCGGCGCCGAACGCGATTGGCGGCGAACTGGGTCGAGACGATGGCACAGGCGCCGTCGTCGTGGCAGACGCAGGAGCCGGGGCCGTGGCAGGCGCCGTCGGTTTGGCTGCCGGTGCGGCAGGCGCTGTCACCTCGGCTTTGGGGGAAGCCGCGGATTTTTCCGCCGCAGTCGCCTCGTCCGTTTCGATAAGCGCCACCACCGTACCTTCGGAAACCTCGTCGCCGAGTTTGACCTTGAGCTCTTTCACCACGCCCGCGAACGGCGCCGGCACTTCCATCGTGGCCTTGTCGGATTCGAGCGTGACCAGACCCTGATCCTTGGCAACCGTGTCGCCAACCTTGACCAGCACCTCGATCACCGGGATGTTGGTGTAATTGCCGATGTCCGGCACCTTGGCTTGTTTGAGTTCGGCCATGCGTCCTCCCTGCGGAATCCCGCTGCCGGCGAGGCAGGGGAACGGCCATCATAATCCGAACCGCGCCCAGACGAAAAAAACGGGCGCCGAGGCGCCTCGGCGGGATTAGCTTTGCCTGCGGCTCAGCTTCCCGGTGGCGGCAATGGAGCGTTAGCGGTGGGGTTGTTCTGGTTTTCCTTGAGCCAGACCATCGACGCATGCACCCGCGTGTAACCACTGGGGTGATCGTAGAACACCATCTCCTCGATCGGTCCGGGATGGATCTTCCGATAGGTCGACAGGCGCATCGCCGCCATCGCAAACCCATTCGGCTCGCGCGCGGCGTTGAGGCCGAAGGCGTCCGCCTCGGCTTCCATCTGTCGCGTGATCGAATTCAGCAGTGGCGTAGCGAGGAAGAGGAAGATCGACAGGATCGCGAACGCGAGCGGCAGCGCGGCCGGGTCGGCGCGATCTTGCAACTGCAGGCGCCTGCCCCAGCGCTTGAGCGACCAGTCGAACAGGCGATGCGTGAACCAGAATCCGAACACGAGCACGAGCGTGAAATAGATCGCGACGCGCAGGCCGTGATTGAGCACGTAATGCCCCATCTCGTGACCGAGCACGGCCTTGATCTCCGGCAACGACGTCTTGTCGAGCAGATTGTCGTTGAGCGCCACGCGCGTGGTGCCGGCGAACCCGGCCACGTTTGCGCTGATGCGCGTGGTCTGGCGCGAGGCATCGAACTCGACGACGTTGTCGGTCGGTATGCCGTTCGCCCGCGCCAGCGAGAGCACCGCCTCGCGTACCGGCCCGCCACGCAAGGGTTTGTAGGTATTGAACAGCGGCTCAACGTAGACCGGCGCGAACATCATCGCGAACAGGATGAAGACGAAAGCTATGCCGCTGGCCCAGACCCACCAGCGTGCGCCGGCACGGCGCACTGCCGCGTACACCACCACCAGTACCAGCGGCACCACGATCGCGCTGACCAGGAGCGATTTGAGCGCGTCGCCTAGCCAGCCGCCGAAATCCTGCGTGGCGAGGCCGTACTGGTGTTCGCGGATGAAATCCGCGTACACCGCCAGGGGCAGCGAAAACAGGAAGTAGGCGAACATGAACAGCACCGCGTAAACCCACGTGTACAGCCAGGGTCGCCTGCTCAACCGCCGTGCGATGTCGCGCAGGCGCCGCGAGATGCCGCCCCACAGCAGCACGGTGGCGACGACGAGGCCATAGACAAGTTCCCACAATTGCAGCCAGTAGCCGCCCTCGAAGTAGGCGTCGGACCGGGCACGTTGTTCGGGCGACAGCAGGTTCAGGTAGGCATCGGTAGCCTTGTCGACATCGAAACCCGGTCCCGGGTGCGCGGCGGCGGGAATCTGCAGGCCCGGCGGCAGGTCGCGGCTGACCGTATCCGCCGCCAGAGCGGAAAAAGCACAAATCGCCAGGATCAGCGCCAGCAGCCAGGACATCGATGTCGCTTTCATGTTCTCCTCCCCGAAACCCGGAAACCCCGGAAACCGCCAAGCGTGGTCGCAAAGGCGACGGCCGTCATGTGCTGAAAGTCGCGTCAGGGCCGACTGTGTATACTTTGCCTGCCGAACGAGGAAGCTCGCATGTTGCTCATCATCGTGATCGTGCTGGTCGTCGCTTGTGCCGGACTTGGCTACGCCCTGCTGCGCGAACGTCGGCAAAACCTGGTGTTGCGAGCCGGACAGACCGAATCCGAGGAGGAGCTCAAACGCTTGCAGGCCAGCCAGTCGCAGGTCATCCATACGACCAAGCTCGCCTCGCTCGGGCAGATGGTTGCGGGCGTGGCGCACGAGATCAACACGCCACTCGGATTCGTCAAGAGCAATGTCGAAGTGGTCGGCGACCTGCTCGACGACTACCGCAAGCTGGTCAAGCAGTACGACGCGGCCGTGCAGATCTGCCTGCAGCCGGTCGATCTCATCTTCAACGCCGACAAGGCCAGCCTCGACAAACTGGTCAAGCACGTCGAGGAAGCGCGGCGCAAACTGTTCGAAGCGCGCGCGGCGGTGGAAAAAAGCCCATTGCTCAAGGACGCCAAGGAACTGCTCGGCGACGCCAGCGATGGCCTCGCGCAACTGTCGTCGCTGGTGCTGAACCTGAAAGGCTTCTCGCGCGTGGACCGCGACGGCATGGACACGATGGACCTCAACGAGGGCATCGAAAGCGCGCTGATGATCGCGCAGCACCAGTTGCGCGACCGCGTGAAGGTGATCAAGCAGCTGCAGCCCCTGCCCAAGGTGCGCTGCATGCCGTCGCAGATGAACCAGGTGTTCCTGAATTTGATCACGAACGCGGCACAGGCGATCGACGGCGACGGCACGCTGACGATAGCCAGCAAGGCCGAAGGCGGTCAGGTACAGCTGGATTTCACCGACACTGGCTGCGGCATACCGGATGACGTGCTGCCGAAGATCTTCGACCCGTTTTTCACCACCAAGCCCGTGGGTGAAGGCACCGGGCTGGGCCTTTCCATCGTGCACAAGATCGTCAAGGGCCACGGCGGCACCATCAAAGTGCGAACGACGCCAAGGAAAGGCACCACGTTCTCGATTAGCTTGCCGGTGAATGGCAGCGGCGCGGCCGCAGCCGAAGCTGCCTGATCCCCATGACCGATGCTCCCGCCACCGCCCTGCGCATCCTGATGATCGACGACGAGTCGCGCATCCTGCGCGCGCTCAAGGCGCTGCTGCGCGATCACACCACGTTTTCGACCACCAATCCGCTGGAGGCCGCCGCGCTCGCGAAGCAGCACGACGTGGACGTGGTCATCTGCGACCAGCGCATGCCGGAAAAAGTCGGCGTCGACGTGCTGCGCGAGATCAAGGAAACGCATCCGCGCGCGCTGCGCATCCTGCTCACCGGCTATTCCGATTTGAAAGCCGTACTCGGATCGGTCAACGAAGGCGAAGTGTTCCGCTTCGTCAACAAGCCGTGGAACAACACCGAGCTGCGCGACCTCGTCGCCAGCGCCGGCCAGATCGCGCGCGAGGCGCCGGTGATCGCGCGCGACGTGCTGCCGCAGGCCGAACACGACCGCGCGCGCACCCAGGTCGGCGTGCTCGTGATCGAGGACGACACCGCCGTGCAGCAGCGCCTGCGCGAAATCCTGCAGCCGTATTACAAGGTGAATTTCGCCAACAACGCCGAACGCGCGCTGCAGATCATGGAACAGAACGAAACCGGCGTGGTGATCTCCGAAACCGAGGCCGGGCGCAGCGACCTCACCGCCCTGCTCAAGGCGCTCAAGTTGCACCATCCACACATCGCCACGGTCGTGGTGACCGAGCGCGCGAATGCGGCGACCGCGATCGAACTGATCAACGAAGGCCAGGTCTACCGCATGCTGATCAAGCCCGTGCGCATGGGCACTTGCCGACTGAGCGTGGACTCGGCCATCGGCCGCTACTGGCAACTGAAACAGAATCCGCAGGCCGCGCGCCGTTATGTCGCCGCCGCGCCGAATGCCGAAAGCGCCACTTCTGCGCTGCGCCTGCCCGCCGCACTGCTCAACCGCATCCGTTCATTGCCGGGCCGCTTGCTCGGAACGATGCGCGCCTAACCAAAGAACCAGTAGCACACCGCTATCGACGCGACGATGCCGGCAAGGTCGGCGATCAGCGCGCAACCGAGCGTGTGGCGTATGCGGCGGATGCCGACCGCGCCGTAGTAGACGGCGATGACGTAGAACGTGGTTTCGGTGCTGCCTTGCACGGTCGCGGCGGCGAGCGCGGGGAAGCTGTCGACGCCATAATTCTTCATCGTCTCGATCAGCATGCGCGCGCGCGGCGGAACCCGAGAACGGTTTCACCAGCGCGGTCGGCAGGGCGTCGACGAAACGCGTGTCCAGGTGCGCCGACTCGGCGAGCCAGCGGATGCCGCCAAGCGCGAAGTCCAACGCCCCCGAAGCGCGCAACACGCCGATCGCGCACAGCATGGCGACGAGGTACGGCAGGATGTCGCGGGCCACGTCGAAACCCTGCTTGGCGCCGTCGACGAAACTTTCGTACAGCGGCACCTTTTTCCATGCGCCGGCGATCAGGAACAACATGATGATGCCGAGCATCGCGAGGTTGCCGAGCAGGGACGAAAACGCCGCGAGCGACACGGGCGTCATCGACGCGAGCAGCACGATGAATCCGGCGAACAGCACGGCGAAGCTGCCCAAATAGGCGAGCACGACCGGATTCCACAATTTCAATTTTTGCACGAAGGAAACGCTGAGCAGTCCGGCCAGCGCCGAGGCGCAGGTCGCGAGCAGGATCGGCAGGAACACCAGCGTCGGGTCGTGCGCGCCCTGCTGCACGCGGTACATGAAGATCGTCACCGGCAGCAGCACGAGCGAAGAGGAATGCAGCACCAGGAACAGGATTTGTGCATTGCTCGCCGTGTCCGCGCTGGGATTGAGCGTTTGCAACTCGCGCATCGCGCGCAAGCCGATCGGCGTGGCGGCATTGTCCATGCCGAGCATGTTCGCGGCGAAGTTGAGCGTGATGAGCCCGATCGCCGGATGCCCGCGCGGCACCTCGGGCATCAGGCGCGCGAACAGCGGCCCGAGAAAACGCGCGAGTTTTTCCACCAGTCCGGCGCGTTCGGCGATGCGCAGGAATCCCAACCACAGCGCCAGCGTGCCGAACAGCACGATCATCACCTCGACCGACAGCTTGGCCATCTCGAACAGGCTGTCGACCATCGCGGCGAATACCTGCGGATGGCCACCGAGCAGCCATTGCGCAAGGCCGGCCAGCATGGCGACGAGGAAGAAGCCGAGCCAAATCACGTTGAGCATGCGCGCATCAAGCCCGAACGGCGGTGCGAATGCAATTGCCGACCCCTGCCTTTCCGCACAGGGCCGGTGCCGGCGTTGTTGCTAGAGTGGCGCGGTTTTGCCACTTCGAGGAATCGCCATGCGCCTGAATTCCACTCTGTCCGCCTTCGTATTGACCCTTGCGCTGTCGGCGCCGCTGGCCCAAGCGGCACCTCCCGACCACGCCAAGCCAACCACCGAGAAATCGGAAAGCCCCGGCTTCGACCTGCCGCCATTGCCGAAGGATGCGCATGTTGCGCAGTCGGTGACGGTCGATGGGCGCGCGCTCAAATACACGGCCACGGTCGGTTCGCTGCCGGTGCGCGACGAGAAGGGCAAGAAGATCGCCGAGGTCGTCTATACCGCTTACACGATGGACGGCAAGGATCGCCCGATCACGTTCGCGCTGAACGGCGGTCCGGGAGCTTCGTCGGTATACCTGAATTTCGGCGCGATCGGCCCGAAGGTCGTCAAGTTCGGCGCCGAGGGCGACAGCCCATCCGAACCGCCCGTGCTGCGCGACAATCCCGGCACCTGGCTCGGCTTCACGGACATGGTCTTCATCGATCCGGTCGGCACCGGCTTCAGCCGCTCGCTGGTCGACGACAAGCAAGCCACCACCGATTTCTACAGCACCAACAGCGACATCCACTATCTGTCGCGCATCATCTACGACTGGCTGGTGAAAAACGATCGCCTGCAGTCGCGCAAATACCTGATCGGCGAGAGCTACGGCGGCTTCCGCGGCCCGCGCATCACCGAATACCTGCAAACGCAGCTGGGTGTGGCGATGAACGGCGTGGTGCTGCTGTCACCCTATCTGGACCCGAACGCTTACGAAGACGGCGACGTCTCGCCCTTGCCGTGGATGCTGACCCTGCCATCGATCGCCGCGGCAAATCTCGAACGCCAACACAAACTCAGATGCGCAGACGATGGCAGCCGTCATCGATTACACGCGCACGACCTACGCGCAAACCTTGATGAAGGGTCGCAGCGATCCGACCGCCACCGACGCGATGATCTCGAAAGTCACCGAGCTGACCGGTCTGGATCCGGTATTCGTCAAGCGCTCGGGCGGGCGCATCGAGACGCAGGCTTACCTGCGCGAAATCTATCGCAGCGAGGGCAAGCTCGGCAGCCGCTACGATTCCAACGTCACGGCCTGGGATCCGTTTCCGTTTGCACCGCAGCAGGAAACCGGCGATCCCTTGCTCAACGGCATCGTCGCGCCGACCACCACGGCGATGGTCGACTTCGTCACTCGCATCGTCGGTTGGAAGATCGACGCACGCTACAACGCGTTGAGCTATCAGGTGAACCGCCTATGGCACCAGGATGACGACGCGCACCTGGGTTCAGTCGAACAACTGCGCAAGGCCGTGGCCAACGATCCGGGCCTGCGTGTGCTGATCGCACACGGCTGGGATGATCTTTCATGTCCGTTCATGGCGTCCGTGCTGATCGTCGACCAGATGCCGGCGATGGGCGATGCAACGCGCGTACAGGTGAAGGAGTATGCCGGCGGCCACATGTTCTACGCGCGACCGGACAGTCAGTCGGAATTGCGCGCGGATGCGATGAAGTTGTTCGGGGTGCGTTGAGCCCGAAAGGCGGCGACTTTACGCCGCCGCCTTCGCCGCCTGCGGATTGTGCCAGGCGGCAAGCAACTGCTCGCGCCGCGCCCGCGCTTTTTCCAGATGCGCATGCTTGACGTGGCCGTAACCGCGAATCTGCTCGGGCACCGAGGCAATATCGACGGCGAGCGCGAGATTGTTGCGGTCCAGTTTGTTCAGCAATTCGTCGGTCATCGCGAAATATTCATCGATCAGCGCGCGTTCGGACTTGCGTTCGGCGGTACGACCGAAGACGTCGAACACGGTGCCGCGCAGGCCGCGCAGTTTCGCCAACAGCTTGAACGCGCCGAACACCCACGCACCGTATTCGCCCTTGCGTAGCTTGCCTTCCGAATCCCGGTGCGCGAGCAGGGGTGGGGCGAGATGAAAGTGCAGCTTGAAGTCGCCGCCGAATTGTTCGCGGATGCGTTTCTCGAAATCGCCCGAGGTGTAAAGGCGCGCGACTTCGTATTCGTCCTTGTAGGCCATCAGCTTGAAGGCATAGCGCGCGACGGCTTCGGTCAGCGCACTCGAACCCGGAGCTTTGGCCTGCTCGGCCGCACGCACCTTGTCGACCAGCAACCGATATTTCTGCGCATACGTTGCATTCTGGTAATCGGTGAGGAAGGTGATTCGACGCGCAATGCGCTCGTCCAGCGTCGCGCTCAGGCGTGCATCATCCATTGTCGCCGGAGCGGTGTAGCTCCCCGCCGCCTGACCACCCGCCGCCGCACGCACACTTGCGATATCGTGCGCCGCCATGCGGCCCCAGTTGAACGCGGACTTGTTCATCTCGATCGCCGCGCCGTTCAATTCAACAGCGCGCATCAGGGCTTCCAGTGACAACGGCACCCAGCCTTTCTGCCAAGCGTAGCCGAGCATGAAAAGATTCGCGCCGATCGAATCGCCGAGCAGATTCACCGCAAGGTCGGTGGCATCCACGAGTTCCGGCACCTGGCCACCGAGCGCGGTCTTGACCGCCTCGACAATGCCGTTTGCCGGGAACTGCATGTCGGGCTTCATCGTGAACTGGCCCGGCATGGCTTCGTAGGAATTGAGCACCACGCGCGAGCGTCCGGCGCGAATCTTGGAGAGCGACCAGTAGTCGTTGACCACCACCATATCGCAGCCGAGCACGAGGTCTGCCTCACCGGCAGCGATGCGCACGGCGTGGATGTCGGCGGGCGACCGCGCGATGCGCAGGTGGCAGGTCACCGCGCCGCCCTTCTGGGCGAGACCGGTCTGGTCGAGCACCGTGCTGCCCTTGTCTTCGAGATGCGCGGCCATGCCGATCAGCGCGCCGATAGTGACGACGCCGGTGCCACCAATGCCGGTGACGAGGATGTTCCACGGTTTGGACAAGTCGCTCGCGAAGGTGGGTTGCGGCAATGTGGAAAAATCCACTTTGGCACCTGGCTTGCGCGGCCTCAGCCCGCCGCCATGCACGGTGACGAAGCTCGGGCAGAAACCCTTCACGCAGGAAAAATCCTTGTTGCAACTCGACTGGTCGATCTCGCGCTTGCGACCGTACTCGGTGTCTTTCGGCAGCACCGACACGCAGAACGATTCCTTGCCACAGTCACCGCAACCCTCGCACACCAGCGAATTGATGAACACGCGCTTCTTCGGATCGGGCATTTTGCCGCGTTTGCGGCGGCGGCGTTTTTCGGTCGCGCAGGTCTGGTCGTAAATCAGTACCGAGCAGCCCGACACTTCGCGCAGGCGCTTTTGCACGGCATCGAGTTCATCGCGATGGATGACTTCGACATCGCTTGGGAAAATCGAGGCATCCGACCATTTCTCGATGTCGTCGCTCATCACGATGATGGTCGCAACGCCCTCGCTGCGCACCTGATGCGCGATGTCGGGCACGGACAGATTTCCATCCACCGGTTGGCCGCCGGTCATTGCGACCGCGTCGTTGTACAGGATCTTGTAGGTGATGTTGACCCTGGCCGCGACGGCTTGGCGGATCGCCAGCGAACCGGAATGAAAATACGTGCCGTCGCCGAGGTTCTGGAACACGTGTTTCGTATCGGTGAACGGCGCCTGCCCACACCAGGTTGCGCCTTCGCCGCCCATTTGCGTGAAGGTGTCGGTGCGCCGATCCATCCACGTCACCATGTAATGACAGCCGATGCCGGCGAGCGCACGCGACCCTTCCGGCACGTTCGTCGAGGTGTTGTGCGGGCAACCGGAACAGTAATGCGGAACGCGCGGAAAATTCGCACGCGGCAGGGTGAGCTCGTGTTCCTTGGCGTCGATCCAGGCCACGCGCGCGGTCATCGCTTCACTGGTGAAGAAGCGCGACAGGCGTTTTGCGATCACCAGCGCGATCGTCGCCGGGGTCAGCTCGCCGGTCGAAGGCAGGATCCAGTTGCCGTCCTCGTCGTACTTGCCGACGATGCGCGGGCGCCCGATCTGATCGGTACCGGGCCAATTGAACATGTATTCCTTCATCTGCGACTCGATGAAGGAACGTTTCTCCTCGACCACGATGATGTCTTCGAGCCCGCGTGCGAACTCGCGGATGCCGACGGGTTCCAGCGGCCAGGTCATGCCGACCTTGTACACGCGGATGCCGATCGCGCGCGCATCGGATTCGCTGATGCCAAGGTATTCCAGCGCTTGCAGTACGTCGAGATAGCTCTTGCCAGTAGTGACGATGCCGAGACGCGCCTTGGGCGAATCGAGCACGACACGATCGATGCCGTTCGCGCGCGCGAACGCGCAAGCCGCCTTGACCGCGTACTGGTGCAGGCGCATTTCCTGATCCAGTGGCGGATCGGGCCAGCGGATGTTGAGTCCGCCCGGCGGCAGTTCGAAATCCTGCGGCAGCACGATATCGAGCTGGTGCGGATCTACAATGACCGACGCCGAGGATTCGACGGTTTCGGCGATGGTCTTGAAACCGACCCAGCGCCCGGTGAAACGCGACATCGCCCAGCCGAGCAACCCCAGGTCGAGGATGTCCTGTACGCCGGCCGGATTGAGTACCGGCATCATCGCCGAGACGAATTCAAGTTCCGATCCGTGCGGCAGCGTGGAGGAACGACAGGCATGATCGTCCGCGGCGAGTGCGAGCACGCCGCCGTTCTTCGAGGTACCGGCCGCGTTGCCGTGCTTGAACACGTCGCCGCAGCGGTCTACGCCAGGACCCTTGCCGTACCACATCGCAAACACGCCGTCGTACTTCGCGCCGGGAAAAAGATCGGCCTGCTGCGTGCCCCAGACCATGGTCGCGCCGAGGTCTTCGTTCAAGCCCGGCTGGAATTCGATGTTCGAGGCGGCGAGGTGCTTTTTCGCCTTCCACAATTCCAGGTCGAAGCCGCCGAGCGGCGAGCCGCGATAACCGGAAATGAAGCCCGCCGTGCGCAGTTCCGCCGCGCGATCGCGCATCTGCTGCATCAGCGGCAGGCGCACCAGGGCCTGCACGCCGGACAGGTAAACCCGGCCGCGTTCACGCGTGTACTTGTGTTCGAGGGTGTAGTCGAAGTCGATCTTGGCGGCGGGAACGGACATGGCGGAAGGCGCACTAAACGGGGTCGCGTATTCTACCAGCCGCTTGCCGCCAGCCCAGCCATTCGCCGAGCCGGAACCTCGATAACCGTCGCGAACGAGGACAGATTGTGTGCCGCCAGCGCGCAGCAACCGAAGCATACTTTTGCGTATGTGAGGATTGCGAGCGCTACCGGCGCGCGCGATGTCGAGCGCAGCAGGTTATTCGAGGTTCCGGTATGATGCGCGCCGTTGACCTTTCTCGGGGGAGGCCGGGAAATGGTTTTCAACTCGCTCACATTCGCGGCGTTCTTCGCGCTCGTGCTGGTTGTGCACAACCTGCCGCTGCCGTGGACGTGGCGCAAGGTCAACTTGCTGCTCGCGAGTTACCTGTTCTATTCGGCGTGGAATCCTCCGTTCGTGATCCTGCTGTGGATCTCCACGGTGGTCGACTGGTACGCCGCGCAAGGTCTGGTCAAGGCGCGGCGCGAGTCCGCGCGGCATGCCTGGATGCTGCTGTCCGTAATCGCCAACCTCGGCATGCTCGGCTATTTCAAGTACGGAACTTTCCTGCTCGACAACTTCGCTGCCCTGCTGCACGCCGCCGGCGTGGCGTATCAGCCCGCGCCGTACGACATCGTGCTGCCGGTGGGAATCTCTTTTTATACTTTTGCCACGTTGTCGTACACGCTCGACGTGTATCTGCGCCGCGCGCTGCCGGCGGAGAATTTCCTCGACTACGCCCTGTTCGTCACATTCTTCCCGCACCTCGTGGCCGGACCGATCATGCGCCCGACCGAGCTCGTGCCGCAGTTCGAGCAGCCGCGCCGCGCCAGCGCCGACCAACTGCGCTTCGGCCTTGCTCTCATGACACTGGGTCTGTTCAACAAGGTCGTCCTGGCCGACAGTTTCCTCGCGCCGGTGGCCGAGCACGTCTACGATGCGCAGGCGATTCCCGGTGCACTCGACGCCTGGGCGGCGACACTTGCCTTCAGCGGCCAGATCTTCTGCGACTTCGCCGGTTATTCGACCACGGCGATCGGCGCCGCGCTGTGTCTGGGTTTCGCCATGCCGGACAATTTCCGCTTTCCTTACGCGGCAGTCGGTTTCTCGGATTTCTGGCGGCGCTGGCACATCACCTTGTCGTCGTGGCTGCGCGACTACCTGTACATTCCGCTCGGCGGCAACCGTCGCGGGCCGCAGCGCACTTATTTCGCGTTGATGGGCACCATGCTGCTCGGCGGGTTGTGGCACGGCGCGAACTGGACCTTCGTTGCATGGGGCGGATTGCATGGCGCGTATCTGGCGGCGGAACGCGTGCTGCGCTCGCGCTTCGCGAATTACCAGCCCGGAGCGCTTGCCCTCGTCGTGCTCGGCCTGCTGACCTGGACGCTGGTCAACATCACCTGGGTGTTCTTCCGCGCCAAAACCTTCGACAAGGCATGGACCGTGTTGCGCGGCATGGCTGGCACCAATGTGGATGCGAAGCCGATCCTGGAATCGTTTTATCTGATCAGCGTCGCCGTCATCGTCGGTGGCATCCTGCTCGCACACTGGTACATGCGCAAGCGCACCTTGGAGTCCGTTGTTGCGCGCACACACCCGGCCGCGATCGGTGCCGTCTGGGCCCTGCTCGCCTTCGCCATCGTCGCCGCGCAAGGTTCCGGCGCGGCGTTCATCTACTTCCAGTTCTGACCATGGACATGCGCCGCCACGATGTGTCGCCCGAGGACCAGGCCCGCTACCTGCGTCGCGGCGATTACGCGCGCGTCACCGCCGCCGACCGTCCCGGCGTGGCGCAACCGGTACCCGTGCGCGACGTGCCGGCGCAACCGTGGGGTCGAATCCTGTTCGGCGCGGCGATCCTGTTCGCGCTGCTGCTCGGCGGCTGGGAATGGCACTGGCGCGCGTTCGGCGTGCGTCCCGCCTATCGCAACGACAGCGGCTTGTGGGCGATCCAGCGCGCCCGCATCGATAATGGCGAAGGCAACGCCACCGTGCTGATCGGCTCCTCGCGTACATTCTTCGACGTGCAACTGGACGTATGGGAGAAGCTCGACGGCGAGCGCCCGATCCAGCTCGCGTTCGAGGGCACCACGCCGGTGCCATTCCTCGAGGATCTTGCCGCCGATCCGAAATTCACCGGCCGCTTGATCGTCGGCGTGGCGCCGCAATTGTTCTTCAGCGGTTTCGGATTCCACAAGGACGCGATCGCGTTCTATCACAAGGAATCGCCGTCGCAGCGCGTTGGGCAATGGCTGTCGATACACCTGATCGAACCGTTCTGGGCCTTCGACGACGACGATTACGCGCTCGCCACCGTGCTCCAACGCCAGCCCTGGTGGCCGCAACGTCCGGGCAAACCCAACTCCTTGCATGTTCGACGTCTGAGCGAAAGCGGTCCGGATCGCGCCACCCATTTGTGGAGCAAGGTCGCCGACGATCCGCAATATCAGGCGCTGGCACGCTCCATCTGGAGCCAGCATCTCAAACCCTCGCCCGACGATCCGCCGCCGGATAAAGTCGCCAAGACGCGCGACGAACAGATCGACCGCGCCGTGAAAGCAGTCGCGACCTTGCGCGCACGCGGCGTCAAGGTGCTGTTCGTGCGCCCGCCGAGCGCCGGTCCCTATCTGGCTTACGACGACCGCCTGTTCCCACGCGCGCAGGCCTGGAATGTGCTGCTCGCGAAATCCGGCGCGCCCGGCATCTATTTTTCCGACTATCCGGAACTAAGCGGCTTCGATCCCCCGGAATGGTCGCACCTGAAACTCGCGGACGCGCAAAAATTCACCGCCGCGCTGCACGCCATCGTCGTGCGCGATATCTGGAAAGCCGACCCACCGAAGTAGCCGCTACAACGCATCCGCATCGGTCTCGCCGGTGCGGATGCGGATGACCTGGTCCAACGCGTAGACGAAGATCTTGCCGTCGCCGATCTTGCCGCTGTTGGCGGATTTGGAGATCGCCTCGACCACGCGTTCAACCAGACTGTCCGGCACGGCGATTTCGAGCTTGAGCTTGGGCAGGAAATCGACCACGTATTCGGCGCCGCGGTACAGCTCGGTGTGGCCTTTCTGCCGGCCGAAGCCCTTGACCTCGGTCACCGTGATGCCCTGCACGCCAGCCTCGGCCAGCGCCTCGCGCACGTCGTCGAGCTTGAACGGCTTGATGATGGCCATCACCATTTTCATGGATCGCTCCGTCGGTTCGCGGGCGCACACTATACCCGGCGCGTAGGCGATTTCCTACGCGGCGCGGCACCCGCCGCCGACAGCATCGCCGCGCGTGTTTGGCTACACTGCCCGCATCGAATTGCAGGAGCGCGCCATGTTCAACGCCACCGCCATCGACGATCTGGCCCGCCGCCTGGCCGAACTGGTTCCGCCCGGCGCGCGCGAGGCGCGCGACGACCTCGCCGCGAATTTCCGCGACGCCCTGCGCGCCGGTTTGCGCAAGCTCGATCTGGTCACGCGCGAGGAATTCGACGTGCAACGCTCCGTGTTGCTGCACACGCGCGAGAAAGTCGAGGCGCTGGAAGCACGCGTGGACGAGCTGGAAAGCAAGTCCGGCTAACCAGTTCGCTGATTCCGATTGATGGGTTCGCGCCGCGCGCGCGGCATGGTCGGGTGTTGTCCGGAGGTTTCGCCATGAGTCTCGCCATCGTCCACAGCCGCGCCCAAGACGGCGTTTCCGCACCGCCCGTCACGGTGGAAGTGCATCTGTCCGGCGGATTGCCGGGCACCAACATCGTCGGCTTGCCCGAGACGGCAGTGAAAGAAGCGCGCGATCGCGTGCGTGTGGCGATCCAGAACGCACAACTTGAATATCCCTCTCGCCGCGTCACGGTGAGTCTGGCGCCGGCGGATTTGCCGAAAGACGGTGGCCGCTTCGACCTGCCGATCGCGCTCGGCATTCTCGCCGCGCAAGGACACTTGCCGAAAGAAAGCCTCTCCCGATACGAATTCCTCGGCGAACTCGCGCTGTCCGGCGAATTGCGTCCGGTCACCGGCGTTCTGCCGGCGGCGCTGAAAGCGGCGAAGTCCGGACGCATCCTGATCGTGCCGCGCGACAACGGCGCCGAAGCGGCACTGGTCGGCGGCGCCACCGCGCACGGCGCTTCGTCGCTGCTGGAAGTGTGCGCATTCCTGCGCGGCGCGGCGCAATTGCCGATTGCGACGGGAATCGCAGAAGACGACGGCCTCGCCGCGACCGCATTGGATCTGGCCGACGTGCGCGGTCAGCCGCACGCGCGGCGCGCGCTGGAGATTGCCGCCTCCGGCAATCACCATGCGCTTTTCGTCGGTCCGCCCGGCACCGGCAAGACCATGCTGGCGAGCCGCCTGCCCGGCATCCTGCCGCCGCTGACCGAGGCCGAGGCGCTGGAAGTCGCGGCGATCCGCTCCGTGTCCGGCTGCGGTATCGATTTCCATAAATGGAAAACGCGGCCTTTCCGCGCGCCGCATCACACCGCTTCTGCCGTCGCCCTGGTCGGCGGCGGTCCGGTGCCGCGCCCCGGGGAGATCTCGCTCGCCCATCGCGGCGTGCTGTTCCTCGACGAATTGCCGGAATACGATCGGCGCGTGCTCGAGGTGCTGCGCGAGCCGCTCGAATCCGGCCAGATCGTGATCTCGCGCGCCGCGCGTCAGGCCGAATTTCCCGCCGCGTTCCAGCTCGTCGCGGCGATGAACCCGTGTCCTTGCGGTTATGCCGGCGATCCGTCCGGACGCTGCGCCTGCACGCCCGAACAGGTGCGCCGCTATCGGGCGCGCGTTTCCGGGCCGTTGCTCGATCGCATTGATTTGCAAATCGCCGTGCCGCGCGTGCCGCTCGCGGACTTGGGCGATGCCGCGCCAGCGGGCGAAAGCAGCGCCACCGTGCGTGTGCGCGCCGTGGCGGCACGGGAACGCCAGTTGCAACGCGCCGGCAAACCGAATTCGCGGCTGTCCAATCGCGAGGTGCAACGTGATTGCTCGCTCGCGCCGTCGGATCGTGCCCTGCTCGAACGCGCGCTGGACAAGCTCGGCCTGTCCGCGCGCGCCTACCACCGCGTTCTGCGCGTGGCACGCAGCATCGCCGACCTCGCCGGCAGCGAGCGCGTTGCTACGGCGCACCTGACGGAAGCGATCCAGTACCGCCGATTGCTCGGCGGCATTTGATCTTCAGGCTGAAATAGCGAGCCGCTCGCTGTGGTAGATCTTCGCCGTGACCAGAGCGGCAAACAACGCCGCAACGGTGGTGCAGGCGAAGCACAGCAGCAACGCCGAATCCGAAACCGGATCGCCGCGCATCAGGCGCAGGATCGTGACCTGTTGGCCGAGCAGCGGCACCACGTACATCCACGTCTGCGTCTTGATCGGCAGGATCGTCAGCAGCAGCGTGGGGATGATGGGCACGAGGTTCAGCAATCCCAGGTACGTCTGCGCCTCGCGGTAGCTCTTGGCGAAGGCAGCGACCAGCGTTTGCAGTGCTGCCAGCATGGCGGCCAGCGGCAACATCACGAACAGCGTGAGCGCGACAAAGCTTGCGCCGAGGGTCAGGGTCATGCCGATCTTGTGCAGTGGCAGGAATTGCCCGACCACGGCGAACGCGAGGATCGACAGCGCCACCGTGGTGATCGCGAACGCCGTGGTCGCGCCAAGCTTGCCGGCAAGGATCTGCCAGCGCGGTACCGGATTGGCGAGCAACGGCTCCAGCGACTGGCGCTCGCGTTCGCCGGCGGTGGTGTCAATGGCCAGCGCCATGCCGCCAATGAGAACGCCGATGATGAAGAAGTACGGAAGGAATCCAAACATCAGGCCGGAGCGGCTCTGCGGGGTGGACTGGTCGCGCTCGGCGAGCGCGAGCGGCTTGAGGATGGTCGGCGACAACCCGCGCGCGAGCAGGCGCAGCGCACCGGTGCGCTGGCCGTAGGCGTCGAGCAGCTTGCGCAGGCGCTCGGTGGGTCCGTGCGCGTCCTGGCGCGAGGAATCGAAGATCATTTCCACCTGCGCCGGTTCGCCCTTGTCCCAGGCCTTGGCGAAATCGGGACCGATGCGCAGCACCACGTCGGCATCCTGTTCGCGCACCGCGCGTTCGGGATCGGCCGGGGCATCCTTGATCTCGACATTGTTTTGCTTGAGCGCGGCGATCAGGTTCGGCGCGTACTGCGCGCCGGCGACGGGCAAGGGCAGCGGCGCTTCGGCCTTGCTCAGCTCGCGCGTGACCATGACGTTGATCATCAGAACGAACAGCAAGGGCGCGATCAGCGGGCCGGTGACAAGCGTATTGATCACGGTGCGGCGATCGCGCAGGTTCTCGCGCACTTCTTTGAGGAAGACGGTGAGTGCGGATTTCATGCGGCAAGTCCTTCATCGGTGCCGATCAATTTTACAAACGCATCTTCGAGATTGGCCTCGCCCGTTTGCGCACGCAGCGCATCCGGCGACTCGTCGGCGACGACGCGGCCGCGCGCGATCACCACGATACGATCGCACAACGCGGCCACCTCCTGCATGATGTGGCTGGAGAACAGCACGCAGCGGCCTTCGGCTTTCATCGACCTGAGGAAGCTGCGCATGGCGCGCGTGGACATCACGTCCAGGCCATTCGTCGGCTCGTCGAGGATGACATTCTTCGGATCGTGTACCAGCGCGCGCGCGATCGCGGTCTTGACGCGCTGGCCCTGCGAAAAACCTTCAGTGCGGCGGTCGAGGATGTCGCGCATCTCCAGTGCGTCGGCCAGCGCCTCGCGGCGCGCGTGCATCGTTTGTGTTTCGATGCCGTGCAAGCGCGCGAAATAATCGATGTTCTCGCGCGCGGTCAGGCGCTTGTACAAGCCGCGCGCGTCGGGCAGCACGCCCAGGCGCCGGCGCACCGCGACCGGATCGACCGCGGCGTCGATGCCGTCGATCAGGACTTGACCGGAATCGGGTTGCATCAATGTATACAGACAGCGCAACGTGGTGGTCTTGCCGGCGCCGTTCGGGCCGAGCAGGCCGGTGATCTCGCCATCGCGCGCACTGAACGAAACGCCGTCCACCGCGACGACGCGCTTGGCGCCCTTGCCGAAGGCCTTGTGCAGATTTCTGACTTCGATCATATCGTTCTCCGTCAAAACTTGGATTCAAAGCGTCGCGAGCGAAGAGAGTTCGCGCGCGCACGGAGCGCAGGAACCGGAGTGCATGTGCGAAATACATGAGGATTCCGAGCGCCGGCTGCGCGCGAAATATCGAACGCAGCAGCTTTGAAACACGTTTTCATGGTGCGGCTCCATTGAAATTCACAAATGCCGGCATCGGTCCAAGCCGGTCGACGCATTTCGCATCCAGCGTTTTCGGATCGAGCTTGTCGACGAAATCGCCAACCAGTTTCGGGATGCAGCTGCGTCCGATCACGTTGTGGCCCTGGCCCTTGGCGACGATCAGGCGCGCGTTGCTCAAATTCTTCACCACCTGTTCGCCGTAGCGTGGCGGCGTGACCGGATCGAGCGCGCCTTCGAGGATCAGCACCGGCTTGTCGGTTTTCAGCGGCGCGTGGAAATCCGCGGGTCGTGTTTCGTGCGGCCAGACTTCGCAGGCCGCCTTGATGTCATTGACGAGATTGTTGCCGAGCAGCGTGTTTTCGTCCTGCGGCCGCGGCGCAAGCAGGTCGGCATCTTCACTGCAGATCACCGACAACTGCATCGCGTTCTGCGCGAGGTCGGCCATGTCGCCGGTGAGTACCTGGGTCTGGCCGGCGAGCGGCGTGTAGTCGCCCTTCAATCCTTCCGCGATGGACAGCGGCAGCAGCGCGGCCGTTTCTGGCGAATACGCGAACATGCGCACGAGGCCCGCCAGCGACGAACCACTGAGGTGTTTCGTTTGCGCCTCGAACGTGACCGGGTCGCGGTAACTGTAGTCCTGCGGTTTGTCGCGCAACGCATCGCGCAGTTTCATCAGGCTGGCAAAAGGATCTCCGAACGCGCTCTTGCACGCGGGCGTTTTCTCGCATTGCGTGAATTGCAGTTTGAGCGCGCTGTCGAGGTTCTCGGCGAAGTCCTGCCCGAGCGCGATGTCGTTCGGCGCGACGCTGTCGAGCACGATGCTGCGCACGCCGTCCGCATGGCGCATCGCGTATTGCTGGGCCATGCGTGTGCCGTAGGACACGCCGACCAGGTCGAACTGCGGCGCGCCCAGCGCCTGGCGCACGGCTTCCAGATCCGCGACCGCGTCGATCGTCGTGTAGAAACGCGGATCGGCATGTCTGGAAACCTGGTCCAGGCATTCGCGCGTGCGCTGTTTCGTCCTGGCGGCGTCGAAGCCGGCAGCACTGCCGGATTCACCCTTATCCGCATCGTCGCCCTTGCATTCCAGCACGTTGGAGCCGCCGGTGCCGCGCTGGTCGAGCAGCAACACGTGATGATGTTCGAGCAACGGCGCGAACGCCGGCGCGATCTGCGGCCAGGTGTCGACCGCCGACTGGCCGGGACCGCCGGCGAGGAAGACGACGATGTCGCTGTCGGCCGCGACCGCGTCGCTTTTGATCAGGGCGAGGCGCAGCGCAAGCCTGCGCCCGGTCGTGCCGACCCGGTTCTCCGGCACCGAAAACGGCGCGCAGAACGCACTCGTTGTCGCGCCGGAATGCTTCTGTGGCAATTCGCAGGCCTTGAACGCCAGCGTGCCGAGCGTGAATGTCTTTGCGCTTGCCGGAATCGGCGCGGCCAGTTTGGACGCGTGCTCGGAGCTGTCATGCGTTTTGGCGAATTGCGTGAACGCAAGATAGCCGACCGCCACGACGGCGATGGCGATGCGCAAGACGGTTCGTGTATCCAATTTCATCTCGTCTCCTCGTCGTATTCGAACAACGCTTCGATGCGTTGCCCGAACAATCTCGCGATCTTGAATGCCAGCGGCAGGCTCGGGTCGTACTTGCCGGTTTCGATCGCATTCACCGTCTGCCTGGACACCTCGAGGCGCTCGCCCAGCTCGCCCTGCGACCAAGCGTGTTTCTCGCGCAGTTCGCGCACGCGGTTTTTCATTCGTCCGGCCGGCGCAGGCGTCGGCGCAGAGCGAAGAACAGCGCGCCACCCAGCATGCCGACCGCGATGCCGGCAGCGAATCCCGCGCTCTCGGCGTCGCCTTTGTGCCAATAAATGTACGCGGCTGCCACAGTCAACAGCCCGGCCACATACAGAAAGCGCACCGCGGCTGGCGTACCTTCGTCGCAGGCGCCGCTGCCGTAGCGCCTTGCGGCATAGGCACGGCCCGCGCTGTAGACGACGATCAGCAACGGGAAAATCCAGATCAGCGCCGTCGCGGCCCAGTCCAGCGTGAACACGTGCGCCACCGCCAGGAAGCCCGTGACGATGCCGAATATCGAAACCGTCGCCGCGGCCACGCCGAGGCCGATCAGGTGCGTGCGCTGTTCAAGTTCGTCGCAGGCGAGCACCCACCGCGCCATCAGCCAGATCACGTAAAGGATCGGCGGCACCGGTGCGAGCGCATACATGGCCTTTAGCCAGAGCGCACTTTCGGACCGCGCCAGTGGCCAGACCAAAAGAAGCACTGCCACGTAGATCGTCATGGCGATCATGATGCGACGCTGGTGTGCTTGCCGGCTCAGGCGGGCCATCGGATTTCGCGCTCGGTAATGTCAAGTAACCTTGACAGCGCGGACTGTAGCGACGGACGCGAAGACTGTCAAGCGTCCTTTACAGGCGTTCAGCGTGAGGAGACGTATTTCTCGCGCCGGATGTGCGGTACCGGCAGCCCGGCTTCCTTCAACAACGCGAACGCCTGGTCGACCATGTCGGGATTGCCGCACAGGTAGGCGATGTCGTGCGCGGCGTCGGGCTTCAATTCGTCAAGCGCAACGTGCACGCGGCCATTGCGGTCGTGCGCGCGCGGCTGTGCGCGCACAGCGCGGCTGAAGCAGGCATAGAAGTGGAAATGTGGATTCTTCTTCGCGAACGCCTCGAATTCCTCGCCGTAGAGCAATTCGGCCTCGTTGCGTGCGCCATAGACGAGTGCGACTTCGGCACCGCGCGCGCCGAGTTTTTCCAGTTGCGGCAGCATCGCGCGATAAGGCGTCACGCCGGTGCCGGTGGCGACCAGCAGGTAACGGCGATTGGCGTCCTTGTCGTCCAGGCAGAAGCGCCCGTACGGACCGCTCGCGGCTATCGTCTCGCCTTCCTTCAGATTCGCGAGCAGGTCCGTCGCGGCACCGCCCTCGACATAGGAGACCGCGATCTCGAGGCACCGTACGGCGCCGCCATCACCGATCGTCGCCACCGAATAGCTGCGCTTGGTCGGCTTGCCGTCCGCATAATTGAAGTGGATTTGCACGAACTGGCCGGGCACGAACGCGAACGGTGCGCCGTCGGCACGCTCGAACGTCATGTGCCGCACCGCGGGCGCAAGCATGCGGCTTTCCGCCAAGCGCAACTGGAAATGTTCTGCCACAAATCGGGCCTTCGGTTTTTTGCCCCCTTGAGTTAAAGGGGCAAACCCTTGCACAGCAAGGATTGGGGTTTTGGAAATTTACCCGCCGAGCCGTAGCACTTTTACTCGGGTTTTTCTATCCGGTCTATCCGGGCGACTTTTTGCAAGCCGGTTATACTACCCGCCCCGCGATCATTGTGCAGCCCATGAGCGCCATTCCCGCGCTGGAAATCCAGGACCTGAAGAAAACCTACGCGAACGGCGTCGAAGCGCTCAAGGGCGTTTCACTCAGCGTACAGCACGGCGACTTCTATGCCCTGCTCGGCCCGAACGGTGCCGGCAAGTCGACCCTGATCGGCATCGTGTCCTCGCTGGTCAACGCCACGGCGGGCGACGCTCTGGTATTTGGCGAATCGGTGCGCACGCGCCGCAGCCAGGCCATGGGAATGCTCGGACTGGTGCCGCAGGAAATGAACTTCAACCTGTTCGAGCAGCCGTTCCAGATCTGCCTGAATCAGGCGGGTTTCTACGGCGTGCCGCGTGCGGAAGCAAAAATACGTGCGGAAAAATACCTCAAGCAACTCGCGCTCTGGGACAAGGCGTTCGAGGTGTCGCGCACGCTCTCCGGCGGCATGAAGCGGCGCCTGCTGATCGCGCGCGCGATGATGAACGAGCCGAAGCTGCTGATCCTGGACGAACCGACCGCCGGCGTCGACATCGAAATTCGCCGCTCGATGTGGAAATTCATCCAGGCCATCAATGCCGCCGGCACCACGGTCATCCTGACCACGCATTACCTTGAAGAAGCCGAGTCGCTGTGCCGCAACATTGCGATCATCGACCACGGTCGCATCATCGAAAACACGGCGATGAAGACGCTGCTCGCCAAGCTCGACGTGGAAGCGTTCCTGCTCGACCTGGCCAAACCCTGCGCCGAGCTTCCAGCCGTGGACGGCGTGAAGCTCACGCGCGTCGATGCGCAGACGCTGGAAGCGGAAATGTCGCGCTCGCACGATCTCAATTCGCTGTTCGCGGCGCTCACCGCGCGCGGTCTGACCGTGACCTCGATGCGCAACAAGGCAAACCGGTTGGAGGAATTGTTCGTGCGCCTGATCGACGCGAACGACAAGGAGGCAGCATGAACGCCGAACTGACACTGATCGCACTCGGCACCATCGTGCGCCGCGAGGTGATGCGCATCCTGCGCATCTGGACGCAGACCCTGCTGCCGCCGGCGATCACGGTGACCCTGTACTTCATCATCTTCGGCGCGCTGATCGGCAGCCGCATCGGCGAGATGGCGCGCACCGACGCCGGTGCGCCAATTTCCTACATCGAGTACATCGCTCCGGGCCTGATCATGATGAGCGTGATCCAGAACGCCTACGGCAACATCACCAGTTCCTTCTTCGGCGCGAAATTCCAGCGCTTCGTCGAGGAGATGCTGGTTTCGCCGATGCCGAGCTGGACGATTTTGACCGGCTACATTTCCGGCGCGGTGCTGCGCGGCTTCATGGTCGGCGTGATCGTGCTTGGCATTTCCCTGTTCTTCACCAAGATCCACCTTTACCATCCGTTCGTCACGCTCAGCACGTTCGTGCTGGCCGCGACGATCTTCGGCCTGCTCGGTTTCGTCAACGCGATCTTCGCGCGCAAGTTCGACGATATTGCGATCATCCCGACCTTCATCCTGACGCCGCTCACCTACCTGGGCGGCGTGTTCTACAACGTCGCGCAGTTGCCGAGTCCGTGGAAAGAAATCTCGCACCTCAACCCGATCCTGTACATGGTCGGCGCGTTTCGTTACGGCCTGCTCGGCGTCAACGAAATCAACCTGGCCTGGGCCTACGCGGTGATGCTGATCTTCGTCGTCGTGCTCGGCGCGTTTTGCCTGACGCTTCTCAACCGCGGCGTCGGGCTCCGGTCCTAGGGCAGTCCAAAAAATGCCTTGGCTGCCGCCGTCGCGTTCGCGGCAGTGACTACCGCTTCCTCGCCACGATCGCGGGCGACTTCCGCACAGATGTGCGCCAGATACATCGGCTCGTTGCGCCGGTGTGACGGCGCGGGCTTGACCGTTCGCGGCAACAGGTAGGGTGCATCGGTCTCCAGCAGCAGGCGATTCGCCGGAATGGACTTGACCAGTTCGCGCAGGTGCGTGCCGCGGCGCTCGTCGCAGATCCAACCGGTGATGCCGATGAAAAAATCGCGGTCGAGGTAATCGAACAATTCGTCCTTCTCGCCGGTGAAGCAGTGCACTACGGCGTGGCCAACGCGGCCGTGAACATTGTCCATGCAGGCAATGAAATCGGCATGCGCGTCGCGCTGGTGCAGGAACAGCGGCTTGCCGCATTCGGCAGCGAGTTCCAGCTGCCGTTCGAAGGCGAACAACTGCGCTGTGCGCGGCGAGAAATCGCGAAAATAATCCAGCCCGGTTTCGCCGACCGCGACGACTTCGGGCAGCACATGCAGCTCGCGCATGCCGGCTTCGGTTTCCGCATCGAAGTCGCCGGCATGATGCGGGTGCACGCCCGCCGTCGCGAACAGCACGCCAGGATACGCGCGCGCCAGTTCCAGCGCATCGCGCGAGCCTTGCAGGGATGCGCCGGTAACGACGAGCTGGATCACGCCCGTCGCATGCGCGCGCGCAAGCACGTCCGCGAAATCGTGGCGGAACGATTCGTGGGTCAGGTTGGCGCCGATGTCGACGAGTTGCATGGCCGCGCGCTGTCGGGAAAGTCTGGCATTATGCCAACACGATGCCGGCTGCGTTCACGGCCGGTTAACCGGTGCCGCTACAGGCTGCGCGCACGGGGTTTTGATTTGGGAGTATCGCGATGAACCGTTCGACCATCATTTCCTGCGCCGTTGCGACCGCTGCACTGGCCGTGGTCACGCTCGCACAAGCGGCAACCGGCGGCGCATCCGCGATGTCGCAAGTGGATCTGGCGCGTGCGCAACAGGTACGCGCGCAGATGCAGGCGCAAACCAACCAGGCCAAGGCCGCTGCGCAGAAATCCACTGTCGCCGGCGCGAAGCCCGGCAATGTAAAACCAAGCGAATTGTTTGCGAATCCAGATCGGGCCTATCCGCCAAGCTGCCTAGGCTCGCCAATGCCGTTCGGCATGTGGCAGAACGATCCTACTTACTTCCACCAGCAAATGACCCTGCTCGGCGATCCGTTGACCAGCGATGCGGGTGAGAGGGCCTATACCGAGAACGTCGATGTCTACGTGTTCCGCGTGGCCTGCAGCAGTGGCCAGTCGGCAACGCTGGTCGAAATCGACCGGCCATCGAACCTGGACGGCAACAGCACTCGCTATCCGACCTTGCCGGGCATCTACGCGAGTCAGAATGGCATCAACGATTTCGTCATCCGTGTCGCCGACGATCCGAATACGTTCCTCACCACCAACTATGCACTCAATCCGCTGATCTACAGCGACGTGTTCGTGCTCGAGAATTTTTACCGCGGTCCCATCCAGTTCAATTACAACAATCCAGTCACAATCACCGTGGACAACCTGGCTACCAGTGGCCACCAGCTCTTCGATTTTCCATTGCCCGCCTACAACTCCGCCCAATACGCCGCCGCATCGCAACCACTGCCGATCAGCGGCTACATGACGGGCAACTGGTACGACCAGAACCACAGCGGCGAGGGCATCCAGGTTGAAGTCGGTGAGTTGCAGGCCAGCGGCAGCACGTATCCGCGCTTTATTTCGATCGCCTGGTACACGTTCGATTCCAGCGGCACGCCCTACTGGTTGTTCGGCAGCGGCGTGTTCAACGCCGGCGACACGTCGGCCGGCTTGCAACTGGCCTATTCCAGCGGCGGCGGTTTTGCCGGCAACGCCGGCTCCGCGACGCCGGCGCTATGGGGCACGTTCAACGTCAAGTTCCCGGACTGCAACACGATGCAATTCAGTTACCAGTCGACCGCTGGCTTGCCGACGGGGGTGCCGGTCGGAACAGGCTCGAAGACATGGAAGCGTTTGACGCAGATGAATGGGCTGACTTGCCAGTAAACTGTTGCCGCACGCAACGCTTCGATCCCGCCCGCGTGGCGGGATCGTCGTTTATACGATGACAAAAAGTATACACTTTCCCATCCATGCAGTGTTGCCGGACGTTCTGGCCAGCCTTGCGCGGCATCCGCGCCTGGTGCTGGAAGCGCCGCCCGGCGCGGGCAAGACCACGCAGGTGCCGCTAGCCCTGATCGACGCGGAATGGCTTGCCGGCAAGAAAATCCTGGTTCTGGAACCGCGCCGCATCGCCACGCGCGCGGCGGCCGAGTTCATGGCCGCGCAGTTGGGCGAAGCGGTGGGCGAAACCGTCGGTTATCGCATCCGTTTCGAGGCCAAGGTTTCGGCGCGCACGCGCGTGGAGGTTGTGACCGAAGGCATCCTCACGCGCCTCATCCAGTCCGATCCGGAACTGCCCGGCGTCGGCGCGATCGCGTTCGACGAATTCCACGAACGCCACCTGCACGGCGACCTCGGCGCTGCGCTCGCGCTCGACGTGCAGGCGCAACTGCGACCGGACCTGCGCCTGGCGATCATGTCCGCCACGCTCGACGGCGAACGCATCGCGCGCTGGTTCGACGCGCCGCGCATCTCCTCCGCCGGACGCAGCTTTCCGGTGCGCATCGGCTATCCGCCGGCGAAGGCGAACGAGGATTGGCCGTTCCACCTGCGCCGCGTGGTGGACTCCGCGCTGCGAGAGACGGCTGGAGACATCCTTGTGTTCCTGCCGGGACGGCGCGAAATCGAACAGGCGCGGCGCGCGCTGCAGGGACATGCTGAAGCCGAGATCGTCGCGTTGCACGGCGAACTTTCGCTCGCCGAGCAGCATGCGGCGCTCGCACCGGCACGCGCGGGAACGCAGCGCATCGTGTTGGCGACGAACGTGGCCGAGTCGAGCGTGACCCTGCCCGCTATTCGGTCCGTTATCGATACAGGACTGGCGCGCGAACCGCGTTTCGATCCAAACTCGGGTTTCTCGCGCCTGCAAACCGTGGCGATTTCGCAAGCCTCCGCCGACCAGCGAGCCGGCCGCGCCGGGCGCGTGGCCGAAGGCGTGGCCTACCGTCTGTGGCCGCAAAGCCAGCGCCTGGAGCCCGCGCGGCGCGCGGAGATCGCGCAGGTGGATTTGTCCGCTCTCGCGCTGGAACTCGCCGCATGGGGCTCGCCGGACCTGCGCTGGCTGGATGAACCGGCTGCCGGCACGCTCGCCAGCGCACACGATCTGCTGGCCCTGCTCGGCGCACTCGACGCGGATGGCCGCATCACGCAACTCGGCCGCGACATGCTCGCGGCGGGCGCGTCGCCGCGATTGGCCGCGATGGTGCTGCGCGCGCCGGTTGCGCAACGTGCGCTGGCTTGTGATGCGGTCGCGTTGCTCGAAGCGCGCAATCCGCTGCGTGGCGAGCTTGGGCGCGGCGACGATTTCCGCGCGCGGCTGTCGGCACTGCAGGCCTGGCGCGACGACAAACGCGGCGCAAGAAGTTCCGGAGCGGATTCCTCGGCGCTCGCCGCCATCGACCAGGCCGCATCAGGCTGGCGGCGGCGTTTCGACATTCGCGCCGTGGCGTCCGTGCCAGCGGATCGTCTCGCCCCCGGCAACCTGCTCGTGCACGCCTTTCCCGATCGCCTCGCACGGCAGGACGGCAACGATGCGCTGCGTTACCGACTGAGCAACGGCCGCGGAGCGCATTTGTTGCAAAGTACACAACTGCACGGCGAGCCGTGGCTGGTCGTCGCGGATTTGCGCTTCGATGAGCGCGACAGTGCGATCCTCACCGCGGCGCCATTCGATGCGGGCCTGCTCGAACGCGACTTCGCCGCGCGCTTCGTGCGCCAGCGCGTCTCGCGCTGGAATCGCGACAAACAAGCGGTCGAAACCTTCGAGGAACGCCGCTTCGCGCAACTCGTGCTGGAACGGCGCAGCGTGCCATCCAGACCCGAGGACGCCCTGCCCGCCCTGCTCGCCGCCATTCGCGAGGCCGGCATCGATTCACTGCCGTGGAGCAAGCATGCGCAGGCCTTGCGCGCGCGCGTCGCGTGCCTGCGCGTGTGGTGCCCGCAGTTGCATCTTCCCGACCTCGGCGCTACGGCCCTCCTGGATTCGCTGGAAGACTGGCTCGCACCCTACCTCAGCGGCAAGACGCGATTGGACTCGCTCACCTCCGCGATGCTCGGCGAAGCGCTGGCCTCGCGGCTCGACTACGCGCAACGCAAGTCCGTGGACGAGCTCGTACCGGAGTCCTTGATCGTGCCGACCGGCAATCACCGCGAGCTGCATTACGAATTCGGCAAGCCGCCAGTGCTGGCGGTGAAATTGCAGGAGCTGTTCGGCCTTGCCGACACGCCGCGCATCGCGGACGGCAAAATTGCGGTGACCTTGCACCTGCTTTCGCCGGCACAACGGCCGATCCAGGTCACGCAAGATCTACGCGGCTTCTGGGAACGCACTTACCCGGAAGTGAAGAAGGAATTGAAGGGACGCTATCCACGCCACCCGTGGCCGGATGATCCGTGGAACGCCAAGCCAACCGCGCGCGCCAAGCCCCGCCATTGACAGCATTCCGCCACATCCGCGTGGAACCATTGTCTATGCAGCCAGTCCAAGCCCGGACGCATCCATCGCAAGAGATTCCGTCATGACCAAACCTTCGCAAGCCCTCGTCTGGATGCTCGGCTTTCTCAGCGCCGTCGCGATACTCGCCGTGTTGCTCGCGACAAAATTGATCGCGAACTTCCAGGCCAATCCGTTTTTCAACGGCGTGATCCTCGCGGTGCTCGTGTTCGGCATCTTCGTCAACTTCCGCCAGGTGCTGTTGCTGGCGCGAGAAATCGAATGGATAGAGGCGTTCAAGCGCTCGCCGCCGGATCGGCCGCTGCCGGTCAAGCCGCGCCTGCTCGCGCCGATGGCGCGCATGTTCGCGGGCCGTGAGCGCGCGAAGTTCTCGCTGTCCACGCAATCGCTGCGCTCGGTGCTGGACAGTGTGTATCTGCGTTTGGAGGAATCGCGCGACTTGTCGCGCTACCTCGTTGGCCTCGCGATCTTCCTCGGCCTGCTCGGCACGTTCTGGGGATTGCTGGTCACGATCCGTTCCGTGGCCGACATCATCGGTTCGCTCGGCGTGGGCAGCGATCCCGCGGCCATGTTCAACACGCTCAAGGAAAACCTCAAGGAACCGCTGTCCGGCATGTCGACGAGTTTTTCCACCTCGCTGTTCGGACTCGCTTCGTCACTGGTGCTCGGCTTTCTCGACCTGCAGTCGGGTCACGCGCAAAATCGTTTCTACAACGAATTCGAAGACTGGCTCTCCAGCATGACGCGGCTGTCGTCCGGCGCCTTGCACGGCGACGGCGAGGCGAGCGTGCCGGCCTACGTGCAGGCGCTGCTCGAACAAACCGCCGACGGCTTGGAACGCATGCAGCGCGCGCTGACCGAATCCGAGCGCGAGCGGCGCAGTTCCGGCGAACAGTTCGGCGAATTGAACACCCAGCTCGGCCGCCTCGCCGATCTGCTCAGCCGCGAGACGCGTGAATTCCGCAGTCTCGCCGAGACGCAGGAAGAACTGAAGAATGCCCTGAAAACGCTTGCCGCGGCGCCGAACGGCAACGAACGCCTGTCGGACGACCTGCGCGGCGAACTGCGCCTGCTCTCGCGCACGATTGCCGCCGCGGTCGACGGCAAGCGCGGGGCCGTGCAGTGACCGTTATCTCCACAACCCCCATCCGATGCGCGGCGCGCGCATCGGATTGCCCCTTGACTCAAGGGGGCTTAAATGAATTCCCTGGCGCGCCGCCGCCGCGCGCTCGACATCTGGCCGGGATTCGTCGACGCGCTGTCGTCGCTGATCCTGGTGATGGTGTTCGTGCTGCTGATCTTCGCGATCGGCCAGTTCGTGTTGTCGCAGACCATCGCCGGCAAGAACCGCGCGCTGGCGGACCTCAACGCGCAGATCGCGCAGCTCGCCAAGACCCTGTCGCTCGCGCAGGACAGCAACACGGCGCTGAACGTGAAGGTGAAGGAATTGTCCGCCTCGCTCGGAAAGACGACCGGCGAACGCGACATGCTCAAGACCCAGCTCGATACCGCGACCGCGCAGGCGACCAAGCTCAATGCGGATATCGCTGCGCTGGCGGCGCTCAAGGTGCAACTCGAACAACAGGTCGCGAGCCTGGCCGCCGAACTCGACACCTCGAAGAAGAATCTCGTCGCCGCGACCGATATCAACACGCACAACGTCGCGCAGATCGAATTGCTCAACCGCCAGATCGCCGCGGTGCGCGATCAGTTGAGCAAGCTTTCCGCCGCGCTCGATCTCGCCAACGCGAACGTCAAGGACAAGGAGAGGAAAATCGCCGACCTTGGCGCACAACTCAATCTCGCGCTTGCGAACAAGGTCAACCAGCTCGAAAAATACCGCTCCGAATTCTTCGGCAAGCTGCGCGCGGCGCTCGGCGACCGCGCCGACATCCGCATCGTCGGCGACCGCTTCGTGGTGCCGACCGACGTGTTGTTCGATTCCGGATCGGCCGACCTGAATCCGGCCGCGCAAGTACAAATGGCGAAGCTCGCGCAGACGCTCAACGCCGTCGCGGCGGAGATTCCTTCCAACCTCGACTGGATCGTGCGCATCGACGGCCACACCGACAAACGCCCGATCCACACCGCGCAATTCGCGTCGAACTGGGAACTGTCGACCGCGCGCGCGGTGGCGATCGTCAAATACCTCGTCGTGCAGGGCATTCCCGCGAATCGGCTGTCCGCGAACGGCTTCGGCCAGTTCCAGCCGCTCGAACCTGCCGATACGCCCGAGGCCTACGCGAAGAATCGGCGCATCGAGATTCAGCTGACGAATCGATAGAATTGCGCCGTGCAAGTAGCTTCGTCGCTCAAATTTACTTGCGACGTTTTTTCGCCAGGCGTTTTTCCTCCGCGAGGGCCGCGGCGGCAAGTGTCGTGAGCGGCACCTTGAGCACCTGGCTCAATTTGGCGGCCAGCGGCAGGCGGATATTCACCGTCTTGCCCTGCTCGAGTTCGTACAGGTAACTCGGCGTCGTGCCGACCACCGCGGCGACTTGCCGCACGCTGAGTTTGCGTTGTTCCCGCTTGGAAAGAATCAAATCACCGAATTTCATTGGATGTCACCTCTGCCCGTATCCCCCCGTCGATTATCCGCTAGAGCGAGTCACTTGGCTATCGGAACCGGAAAGAATCAAGCCCGGCGCGCCGGTTCGCGCTGGCTGAATATCACGCTGCCCAGGATCAGTGCGCCGGAAACGAGCATGGTCGGCGTCGGTGTTTCGCCGAGCAGCCACCAGCCCCAGATCACGCCGAACACGGGGATCAGGTAGTTGCAGGTCGCAGCGCGCGTGGCGGAGATGCGCTGGATCAGGCGAAAGAAGAGGAAATAGGCGAAGCCGGTGCATACCACGCCGAGCGCGATCGCGGCCAGCCACGACGATGCCGGTACCGGATTCGACGGCCAGGTCGCAATCGCCAGTGGCGCGAGCATTAGCGCCGAGCAACTCAGCGTTCCGGCGACGCCGACGACCGGTTGCAGGTCGCCGAGCTTGCGCTTGGTCAGGTTGACGGCAATCCCGTAGCAAAACGAGGCGAGCATGCCGGCAATCGCTGCAAGCGCGATGTTGTCGCCGGCGGTGCGTCCGCTGGCAAGAACGACGACGCCGACGAACCCGCTGATCAGTGCCATCGCGCGGCGCGTGCCGATGCGCTCGCCGTAGAAGACGAATGCGATCAGCGCGGTGAACAGCACGGTCATGCTGTTCGCGATCGCGCCGATGCCGGCCGGAGCGCGTTCGGCGCCCCAGGCGAACAGTGAAAATGGAATCGCGGAGTTGAGCACGCCGACGACGGCAAGCCGGCGCCAGTGCGCGGCGTCGAGTTGCTTGCGCGCGCGCCACAGGAACGGCGAGAGCAGCAGTGCCCCGAGCATCACGCGCACCTCGACCAGCGGCAGCGGACCGAAATGCGGCGCGGCGATGCGCATGAACAGGAACGAGCCGCCCCAGATCGCACCGAGCACGAGAATCTCCAGCGGCGTGCGCCAATCGCGGGTCATGGTTGCAGAATCCTCGTTTGTCCGGGAGCGAGTCCATCCAGCGCCACGTCGCCGACACGCACGCGGATCAGGCGCAACGTCGGCAATCCGACCGCTGCCGTCATGCGCCGCACCTGGCGGTTGCGGCCCTCGCGGATGGTGAGTTCGATCCAGGCGTCAGGCACGGTCTTGCGAAAACGCACCGGCGGATCGCGCGGCCACAGCCAGTCCGGCGCGCGTGGCAGCCGCCTTGCGTCCGCAGGCAAGGTCGGGCCATCGTTCAACTGTATACCTTTGCGCAATTGGGGTAATTGCGCATCGTCCGGATCGCCTTCCACCTGCACGAGATAGGTCTTTGGCATCTTGTGCCGCGGATCGGTCAGGCGCTTTGCCAGCGCACCGTCGTCAGTGAGCAGCAGCAACCCTTCGGAGTCGTAATCGAGCCGTCCCACCGGATAGACGTCGGCAACCTTCACGAATTCCGCCAGCGTGCGCCGCTTCGGTTCGTTGCGGTCGGTGAACTGGCACAGCACGTTGAACGGCTTGTTGAGCGCGATCAACACCGGGTAATCCCGCAGATGCGAACGGCCGCGCGTGGCGGCCGTTCGGAATGCAGCATCGTCATGCGCCAGTTCAATTCTTCGCCGGCTTGCCCGCATTGTCCGCCGGAGCGGAGAAGATCTGGTCGCCCTGCGGCTTGACGAAGCGCAGGGTCATGCGGTCGGATTCGCCAATCGCGAGATACTTGTCCTTGTCCTTGTCGCCGAGCGTCAAGGTCGGCGGCAGCGTCCACACGCCTTTCGGATAATCCTTGGTGTCCTTGGGATTGGCGTTGATCTCGCTCTTGCCTTCGAGCTTGAAGCCGGCGTCGGTGGCAAGCTTGATCACGTAGTCCTCGGGCAGGTAGCCGCTGTTCTTGATCTTTTCCAGATCCGCGCCGGCCGTGGCGCGATGATCGACAACGCCGAGCACGCCACCGGGCTTGAGCACGTCGAAGAAGGCCTTGAACATGCCGGGCGCATAGTCGCCCATGACCCAGTTGTGCACATTGCGGAAGGTGACGACCATGTCCGCTGAACCCGACGCACCAAGGTTCGGCGCCTTCGGATCGTATTGCACGACCTTGGCCTTGCCGTACTGCGCCGGGTCGGCGGCGAACATTTTCTCGAGCGCCGTCTTGTCCTGCGCAGCCTCGCCTGCGGGTTTTTTCGGAATGGTAATGGCCGCGGTGTAGCCGCCATCGTCCTTCATCAGCGGCGCGAGAACTTGCGCATACCAGCCGCCACCGGGCGTGATTTCGATGAGATTCATGCCGGGCTTGAGGCCGAAGAATTCCAACGTCTGCTTCGGATGCCGGTACTGATCGCGCGCCGTGTTCGCAGCCTCGCGCCAGGTGCCGGCCAGAACCGCATCGATCTTCGCATCGAACATCTGCTGCGCGCTTTGCGGCGGCGGCGGATTGGCCGGCTGGTCGGCCACCTTCGGCGGCGGAGCAGCGGGCGCCGGAGCCGGCGCCTGCGATTGGCCGCAGGCGGACAGGGCCAGCGCGATGACAGCAAGTGCAAATGTGTACTTATTCATGACAACCTCCTCATAGTCACATTGCGGCGATCAATGCATCGCCGAATTCCGAACACTTCAATAACTTCGCCCCATCCATCAAGCGCGCGAAATCATAGGTCACGGTCTTGGCGGCGATGGCGCTGTCCATGCCCTTGATGATCAGCGTCGGCGGCTTCGGTCCAGCCCAGGTAACGCAGCATCATCTCGCCGCGACAGGATCACCGAGCCCGGATTGACCTTGTCCTGGTTGGCGTACTTCGGCGCGGTGCCGTGCGTGGCCTCGAAGACCGCGTGGCCGGTGACGTAGTTGATGTTGCCGCCCGGCGCGATGCCGATGCCGCCGACCTGCGCGGCCAGCGCGTCGGAGAGGTAGTCGCCATTGAGGTTGAGCGTGGCGATGACGTCGAATTCGTCCGGCCGCGTGAGAATCTGCTGCAGGAAGATGTCGGCGATGGCGTCCTTGATCACGAGGCCGGCGCCCGGCTTGCCCTCGGGGATCACGCGCCACGGGCCGCCGTCGAGTTCGACGGCGCCGAAGAAGTCGCTTGGCGACCTGGTAGCCCCAGTCGCGGAACGCGCCCTCGGTGAACTTCATGATGTTGCCCTTGTGCACCATGCGTCACGCTCTTGCGCTTGTTCTGGATGGCGATACGCGATGGCGCTGTGCACCAGGCGCTCGGTGCCGAGATAGCTCACCGGCTTGATGCCGATGCCGACTTCCACCGCACCTCGCGCTGCGGCGCGCCGATCGCTCTCGAGCTGCTTCTGCCAGGCGTCGACGCTTCGCCGGTGCCGAAGCGGATCTTGGCGAAGTCCTTGGGGAACTCCTTGCCGCAGAAAGTCGAGCATCTTCTGCGCCTCGGCGTGCCGCGCGGCGTATTCGATGCCGGCGTAGATGTCCTCGGTGTTCTCGCGGAAGATCACCATGTCCACGTCCTCGGGCTTTTTCACCGGCGAGGGCACGCCCTTGAAATAGCGCACCGGGCGCAGGCAGCACGTAGAGGTCGAGCATCTGGCGCAGGGCGACGTTCAGCGAGCGGATGCCGCCGCCGACCGGCGTGGTCAGCGGGCCCTTGATGCCCACCAGGTAATCGCGGAACGCGGCGACGGTCGTCGTCGGGCAGCCAGTTGTTGAATCTGGTTGAACGCCTTCTCGCCGGCGAAGACTTCCATCCAGGCGATCTTGCGCTTGCCGCGGTAGGCCTTCTCCACCGCCGCGTCGATACACGCGCACGCTGGCGCGCCAGATGTCGGGGCCGGTGCCGTCGCCCTCGATGAAGGGGAGGATGGGGCGGTCGGGCACATTCAGCTTGCCGTCGCCGATGCGGATTTTCTCGGCGCCGGTCGGCGGCGCGGGGGTGAAGTCGTTCATGGGTTACTCCCGGGGAGGATGATTGCGTGAGGCGGCTATTGTAATTGACTCCGTGTGATAGGGCTTACCGTGATTTTGCGTTTTGGATGACACAGGACGCGTTTTTATCGCCTGTTTCCTCGAACCTTCGGGAGGTCTACCGTGAATAACGCAACCTTGCATTCGCCTTGCGCGCGGGCGCCTTCGCGCGCGCCGCTGGCCCTGGCGCTGGCAGGCACATTGGGTATTGCCGCCACGCCCGGCTTGGCCCTTGCCAACACGTATACCGTCACGTCCACCGGCGACGCGGGCACCGGCACCTGCACCGCCACCTGTACCTTGCGCGATGCCGTTGCCGCCGCCAACGCCAACTCGGGCGCCGATACCATCGCGTTCGCATCGACGCTGTCGGGCGACACGATTGTCCTGGACATCGCGGGCAAGGACCATCTCGCCATTACGGACAACCTGACCATCCAGGGCCCCGGCGCGAATCTGCTCACGGTCTCCGGCGGCAATGTCGCGAGCAGCCACAAAGGCGGGATCTTCGAATTCACGGGCGGCAGCTTGACGGTTTCCGGCATCACCTTGGCCGACGGCAAAAGCAGCGACCGCGGCGGCGCGCTGAGTTTCGATTATTACGGCCAATTGACCCTGACTCGCGCCGCCATCCAGGACTGTTACGCGCAATCGTTCGGTGGCGGCATCTACAAGAACTCCGGAACCCTGAGCGTTGCCTACAGCACCATCAGCGGCAATCGCGCCGGCAACTTTGGCGGCGGGTTTTCCACCAATTACGCCGTCACTTCGCTTGTCGACAGCACCATCAGCGGCAACAGCGCGGGCGGATTCGGCGGCGGGATTTACGGGCGCATGAGCGGTAGCGGCCTCACCGTCATCAACAGCACGATCAGCGGCAATAGCGCTGGCGCCGAAGGCGGCGGCTTCTTGTTGTTCAGGTCGAATGCCGCGCTGACCAACAGCATTGTGGCGAACAACACCGCAAATTACGGTGCGGAATTTTTTGCCGGGACTCAAAGTTTCGTTTCCAGCAATGTCGTCGCCAACAACACGCTGATCGAGGGCAGCTACACCTTCAGTCCGAGCGGCGGTACATTCAGCGGAGCGAACAACATTCTCGGCCAGGATCCCAAGCTCGGCTCGCTGACGAACAACGGCGGGCCGACCCAGACGCTGGCCCTGCTGCCTGGCTCGCCGGCGATCGATGCAGGCAACAACGGCACGTGCGAAGCCAACGACCAGCGCGGCGTGGCGCGGCCTTACGACGGTGACCAGAACGGCAGCGCGGTCTGTGACATGGGCGCCTTCGAAGTTGGCTTCGACGACCTCGACACCATCTTTGCCAACGGCTTCGATTGACCGGGTTGCGAAGGCGCTCTAGCGATAGCATCACGTGGACGCGTCAGTCTTAACCGTGTTTTGATTCGTCCAGCGTCTCTCGCAGGGTCTCGTCTTCGGACTCGAGCTTGTCGCCGAGCAGGCGCCGCACGCTGACGTAGAACACCGGGATCAGCAGCACGCCGAACACGGTCGCGAACAGCATGCCGCCGACCACGCCGGTGCCGATCGCATGGCGCGCATTCGCGCCGGCGCCGCTGGACACGACCAGCGGCATGACGCCGAGGATGAACGCGAAGCTGGTCATCAGGATCGGGCGCAGACGCAGGCGCGCGGCATCGACCACAGCGACGCCGAGTGGCCGACCGCGCTTTTGTTCCTGCACCGCGAATTCGACGATCAGGATGGCGTTCTTCACCGCCAGGCCGATAATCGTGATCAATCCCACCTTGAGAAAGACGTCGTTGGACAGGCCGCGCGCCCAGGTCGCGGCGAGCGCGCCGGTCAGGCCCAGCGGCACCACCAGCATGACCGCCACCGGAATCGACCAGCTTTCGTACAGCGCGGCCAGGCACAGGAAAACGACGAGGATCGACAGGGCGAACAGCTTTGGTGCCTGCTCGCCGGACAGGACTTCCTGCAGGCTCTGACCGGTCCATTCGAACCCGAATCCGTGCGGCAGGTCGTTCTGGATCAGGTCCTTCATCAGCGCCATCGCCTGGCCGGTACTCTTGCCCGGCGCCTGGCTACCGACGATGTCGACCGCCTCGTAGCCGTTGTAACGGGTCAGGCTCGGCGCGGCCATCGTCCATTGCGTATTCACCACATTCGACAATGGAATCATCGGCGCGGGTCCGCCATTCGCGGGAGCCTTGCCGGCGACATAGAAATGCCGCAGCGCGTCGACGCCGGCGCGGAACGGCGCGTCGGCCTGCATGATCACGCGTAGGACGCGCCCGCCGAAATCGAAATCGTCCACGTAAACCGGGGCGAGCATCAGCTGGATGGCGGTATAGACATCCGAAAGCTTCAGGCCCATCGCCTGTGCCTGCACGCGGTCGACCGTCATCTTCAACTGCGGCGCGTCTTCCAAGCGCATTCGGACGCACGCCGACCAGGGTGTCGGCGTGCTTGGCCGCCGCGCCGAGCAGCATGTTGCGCGCATTCATCAACGCTTCGTGGCCCTGGCCGGTGCGATCCTGCAGGAACAAATCGAAGCCGCCGAAGCGACCCAGGCCGCGGATCGTCGGCAGGTTGACCACGAACACCATCGCGTCCTTGACCTGGCCGAACAACTGGCCCTGCATGCGCGGAATCAGTTCGGCCACGTTGGCCTTGCGTTCGTCCCAGGGCTTGAAGCCGACGAACGCCATGCCGACGTTTTCGCCGCTGCCGACGAAGCTGAAACCGGACAGCGCGAACACGCGTTCGACCTCCGGATTGGAGCGGATGATGTCGCTGACCTGGTCCATTACCGCATTGGTGCGCGCGATCGTCGCTCCCGACGGCAACGAGACGACGGCGAGCGCGTAGCCCTGGTCCTCGTCAGGCACGAAGCTGGAGGGCAGCTTCCAGAACAGGAACCCGCACACCACCGCCACCGCTGCGAACACGATCATCCAGCGCGGCGCATGGCGCACGGCGTTGCGCACATGGCCGGTGTAGGTGTGGCGGGTCCAGTCGAAGGTCTTGTTGAACCAGACGAACAGCGGATTGTGCGCATGCTCGTGCGTGGGTTTGATCAGGGTCGCGCACAATGCCGGCGTGAAGCACAGGGCGAGGAACGCAGAAAACGCCGTGGACAGCGCGATGGTCAACGCGAACTGACGGTAGATCGCGCCAACCGAGCCGGTCTGCAGCGCGCTCGGAACGAATACCGCCATCAGCACCAGGGCGATCGCAATCACCGCACCGGAAATCTGTTGCATCGCCTTGCGCGTGGCGTCGCGCGGCGACAGGTTTTCCTCGCGCATGATGCGTTCGACGTTCTCGATCACCACGATGGCGTCGTCGACGACGATGCCGATCGCCAGCACCATGGCGAACAGCGAAAGCTGGTTGATGGTGAATTCCAGGCCCGACAGCGCCAGGAATCCGCCGAGCAGGGCGACCGGAATCACGATCGCGGCGATCAGCGTGGCGCGCAGGTTCTGCAGGAAGATCAGCATCACCAGGAACACCAGCACGAACGCGATCGCCAGCGTGATCACCACTTCCTCGATCGCGATGCGCACGAACGTGGTGGAGTCGTAGGGTACGAACCACTCCACGCCCGGCGGGAAACTCGATTGCAGTTCGGCGAGCTTGTCCTTGACTTCCTGCGCGACGGTCAGCGCATTGGCGCCGGTGGCGAGCTGCACGCCGGCGCCGGCCACCGGCACGCCGTTGAAGGAGGTGCGTTGGCCGTAACTCGCCGGGCCCAGCTGGATGCGCGCGACGTCCTTCAGGCGCACCGTGGTGCCGTCGGCGTTCGCGCGCAGGATGATGTTGCCGAACTGATCCGGCGTACTGAAGCGGCCTTCCGCGCGCACCGTCGCCGTGACGCCGGTGCCGGGAAGCGTCGGTTCGGCGCCGATGGCTCCGGCCGCGACCTGCACGTTCTGCGCACGCACCGCCGCCAGCGCATCGGCCGCCGACAGGTTGTAGCCGTGCAGCTTGTCCGGGTCGAGCCAGATGCGCATCGCGTACTCGGCGCCGACCTGGAACGTGTTGCTCACACCCGGCAGGCGCGCAATCTGGTCGAGAATGCCGGACGACAACAGGTTGTTGAGCCGGTAGGAATCCAGGCTGCCGTCCTTCGACTTGAGCGCGAAGAACATCAGGAAGTCGGGGTTGGACTTGGACACCGTCACGCCCTGCTGCACCACTTCCGCGGGCAGGCGCGGCGTCGCCAGGGTCACCTTGTTCTGGGTCTGCACCGCGGCGGTGTCGGGGTCGGTACCGGGTTCGAAGGTGAGGGTGATGCCGACGCCGCCGTTCGAACTGGAACTCGAACTGAAGTACATCAGGTGATCGATGCCGGTGAGCTGTTGCTCGATCACCTGGGTGACGCTTTTTTCCACCGTCGCCGCGTCCGCGCCGGGATAGGCGGCGTTGACCACGACCTGCGGCGGCGCGATGGACGGATACGACTCCACGCCGAGGTTGAACAGCGCGATGCTGCCGCCAAGTGCGATCAGTATCGCGATGACCCACGCGAAAATCGGGCGATCGATGAAAAAATTCGACATGGTTTTCGGCTGCGATCAGTGGGCGGACTTGGCGGCTGGCGGCGCCGCTTCAGGCTTCCACGGCGACGCCTTGGCCGGCGCACCAGCCCGCACGTGTTGCACGCCCGAGACGATAACCTTGTCGCCATCGGCCAGACCCGAAGTCACGACGAAGTCTCCGCCCTGCTGCGTGTCGGCCGCGACCCGCTTCTGCGCCACCTTGCCGTCGGCGCCGACCACGAGCACATACGGCCCGGACGGATCGCGCTGCAGGGCGGCTTGCGGAATGAGATACGCCTGCGTTATCTGGCCCAGCGTCAGGCGCAGATTGACATACATGCCCGGCAGCAGTTGACGATCCGGATTCGGCACGATGCCGCGCAGGCTCACCGCACCCGTCGCCGCATCCACAGCGGTGTCGGAAAAATCGAGCGTGCCGGGATGCGCGTAGGCGGTGCCATCGGGCAACACGATATCGACCTTGGTCTTGTTTGCCTCGTCGAGGGCGACACGGCCGCCGGCTTGCGCACGACGCAGTGCGTCGAGCTCGCCGACGGCCTGGCTGAAATTCACGTAAATCGGATCGATCTGTTCGACCGTGGTCAGCAGCGTCGCTTCGCCCTGCCCGACCAGGGCGCCTTCGGTCACCTGCTGCTGGCCGGCGCGGCCGGCGATCGGCGACGTCACGCTGGCATAGCCCAGATTGATGCGCGCGGTTTCGGCATTCGCCTGCGCCTGCTGTACCGCGGCTGCCGCGGTGCGTTCGGCGGCGAGCGCGTTGTCGAGATCGGTCTTGGACATCAAGCCCTTGTCGGCGATCGAGCGAGCGCGTTCGGCGGCGACGTGGTTGTTCGTGTAGGTCGCCTTGGCCGCGGCGAGATTGGCCAATTGCGCATCGAGCGCGGCCTTCAGCGGCGCCGGATCGATCTGGAACAGCAATTGGCCTTCCTTGACGTCGGTGCCTTCGGTGTAGACGCGTTTTTGCAACACGCCGGCCACGCGCGCGCGCACGTCGGCGGTACGCGTGGCGGACAGGCGCCCGACCAGGTCGCGCGTCAGCGGCACGGCCTGCGCCTTGGCCACGACCACGCCGACTTCCGGTGGCGGCATCTGCATCTGCTGTTGCTGGGCCTTGCCGCAACCGGCGGCGGCGAGCGCGAAAATCAGGGCGGGGGCGGGAGAAATGCGAAATCGCATAAACGAATCCTTCGTCGGGTTGCGCGTCAATTTGCGAACCGGTCGGTCAAGATAATGAGGGATGCCGCCATGTGCAATGGGCCGGAGGTCATTGCCACCCTTCGTACACGCTATGGCCTTTTCGGCAAATCCATTTCGGCCCGGCGCAGCAAGCGGCCGGCGAGTATCACCGCGTGGATACGGCGCAGGTTGCGCGCGTCCTTGAGCGGATCCGCGTCGAGCAGCACGAGGTCGGCGTGCTTGCCCGGTTCGATCGTGCCGCGATCCGCGTCCATTGCAAGCAGTTTCATCGCGCCGACGGTGGCTGCGCGCAGCACTTCGGCCGGGCTCAAGTCGCAGTCGACGAGTCGTTCGAGTTCGTCGTGCAAGGAATAACCGGGGTAGATCCATGGCATCGGCGTATCGGTGCCGGCGAGGATCTTCGCGCCGGCGGCGTGCAGCGTGCGCACGATGCGACAGCTTACAATCCAGCGCAAATCGGCCAACTTCCGATCCGATGCCGGCGCCTGTTGCAAATACCGGCGCCAACGCGTCTGCTCGTCCGCACGCAGCAAATGCCAGCGCGGATCGGCAGCGTAATCGCCGGTGAAACGCGCGGGATCGAACCAGTCTATCGTCAAGGTCGGCGTCTGCGCCTGACCGGCAAGCGCGATGGCCGTTGCCGTCTTCGTGCAGGCTGCCGGATCGAACGCATGCAGCACCCGCATTTCCTGCGCGTCGCGCATCGCCGTCGCGGCGGCGCCGTCCAGGACCTCGCGCGCGGCCAGCACGTCGCCTTCGATCGAGGAGCACGCTTCGTAAATCTGCATCAGGTGCTCGGCGGTGACCTGGCCGGCTTGTGCCGCATCGACTGCGGCCACGGCGGCCGGAACATGTCCGGCGACGGGAATGTGGCGCAAGCGGGCCTCGTTGAGCACGACGCGCCACGACGAAGGCGACAATTCGGAAAAGACCTTGATGAAATCCGCGCCGCTGCCGGCGGCTTCGCGCACCTGTTCGCGGACATCGGATGCGTCATTCACCACCACGCCCGCGGCGAGCACATGCGGCGCGACCAGCGCACCGCTATCCACCGCTTTACGCCAGCGCGCGACTTGTTGCATGTCACGGGGCGTGGCCGCCATCTCGCGCACCCCGGTGACACCATTCGCGACGAACAAGGCAAACATCCAGTCGTTCGGCGGTCGCTGCGTGGCGTTGTTGAACAGGTGGACGTGCATGTCGACCAGGCCGGGGATCAGGAACCGGCCGCGGCCATCCACGCGCACGGCTCCGGGAGGAATCGTCACGGCGCCCGGTTTGCCGACTGCCGCGATGCGGCCGTGCGCGATCAACACCGTGCGCGGCGGCACGAGATTCCCATGCACGACATCGACGACGGCGACGCGCGCAATCACCAGCGGCGGCGCCTCCGCGATCGCGCGGCCAGAAACGCCCGTGGCGAGCCACGGCGCGATGATCCATCCAAATCGTCTCAGCAACATGTGTTGGGAACTGCGAGCTCGCGAAGGTTCGGACGACATGCGCATCCAACCGGACGCCGCTGCCGCGCTGCCCCGTTTACTCCGCCAAGACCGACTTGGCAAATCGGCGTCGGATTCGTATGGCCTTCAGTGCCGATGCGCGGCGGCCAGGTACTGCGCACTCTGCATCTCGATCAGGCGGCTTATCGTGCGCGCGAATTCCGCGCGCTGGCGCTCGCCGTCGTACAGCTCGGTGACGGGCGTCGCGGCGGACAGCACCAGCTTGACGCCGCGGTCGTAGAACTCGTCGACCAGATTGACGAAACGCCGTGCGGCATCTTCGGTTTGCGGCGTGAAGTGCGGCACGTTGGAAATCAACACGGTGTTGAAGCGCTGCGCAAGGTCTATGTAGTCGGCGACCGCGCGCGGGCCTTCGCACAGCGCGGCGAATTCGAACCAGACCGCACCATCACCGCGGCGGCGGATGGGAATGTCGCGGTCGTTGATGCGGATCACGGTGTCGGCACGGTGCGCCGCAGGTGCGATGCGCGCGAAACACGCGGCGAGTTCGTGCTCGGCGTGTTCGCCGGCCGGCGTGAAATAGACGCCGGCGCGGGTCAGCGCGCGCAAGCGGTAATCTTGCGCGTGAAACAAGCTCGCGCACCTCGCAGTGCGTTTCGAGCAGGTCGATCGCGGGCAGGAACCGCGCGCGCTGCAAGCCATCGCGATACAGGCTTGCCGGTTTGATGTTCGAAGTCGTCACCAGAGTCACGCCCAGCGTGAACAGATGTTCGAGCAGGCCGGCGAGGATCATCGCGTCGCCGATGTCGTTGACGAAAAACTCGTCGAGGCACAGTAATTTCGCTTCGGCGGCGAAGGCGGCGGCTACCTCGCGCAGCGGATCGGCGCGACCTTGCAGTGTATTCAACTGCGCCTGCACGCGACCCATGCAGCGATGGAAATGCAGGCGCAGCACGAGATGCGGTGGCAGCGATTCCACCAGCAGATCGGCGAGAAACGTCTTGCCGCGTCCGACCGCGCCCCACAGATACAGGCCATGCACCGTCGCGCGCTCGCGCCGCGGCAACCAGCGCCGCCAGCCACCGGACTGCGCCGCGAGCAATCCGGTACGGATGCGATCCAGGCTCGGCAACAGCGCGCGCTGCGCGGGATCGTCGTCCCAGCTTTTGTCCGTCACACCGCGCGCGTACAGTACGCTCGGGGGCCGCGCCATGCTCATGTGTTGCGCAGTGGCGGCAGATTGCCGCGCACGCCATTCTTGACCGCGCCGCGCAGATCCATCAGACGGCGATGGAAGAAGTGTCCGGCCTCGGGCATGCGCACCAGCGTCGGCGGATCCGGTTGTGCCGCCACCCAGGCGTAGACCGCGGCCGGATCGACGACTTCGTCGGCCTCGCCCTGAATCACCAGCCACGGACAAAGCGGCGATGCCAGGTGTGCGAAGTCCCAGCGCGAAACCGGCGGCGCCACGGAAATCATCAGGCGCACCGGCAATTGCGGCGCGGCACGCGCGGCGACATACGAGCCGAAGGAAAATCCCGCCAGCCACAGCGCATCGCCCGGACGCGTGCGTTGCACCCAATCCGCCACGGCGATGAGGTCTTGCGTTTCGCCGCGGCCGTCATCGTAACTTCCCTGCGACGCGCCGACACCGCGGAAATTGAAGCGCACCGTGGCCAGGCCTAATTCGCGCAAGCTGCGCTCGAGCATGGTCACCACCTTGTTGTGCATCGTGCCGCCGTGCTGCGGATGCGGATGGCTGATGATGGCCACGCCCGCCCGCGCTTCGGCAGCGGGGGGAATATCCATGGCGGCTTCGAGCGCACCGGCGGGGCCGACGAGAGTCAGTGAGGCTGCGGATTCCGGGAACGTAGCGGGATCATCGATGGCCATGTCGCGCACCTTGCGGGAAACGGCTCAAGAAGCGTCGCGAGCGATGCCGGATTGCACGCCGCTGGAGCGCAGGAACCGGAGTTTACGTGCAGAGTAAATGAGGATTCCGAGCACCGCCGGTGTGTAAGCCGGTGACGCAGCAGCGTGTTGAGCCGTTTCCTATTTAACTTGCGACAGCATCCATTCAACCGTCGCCTTCACCTGCGCATCGGTCAGCGACGGATTGCCGCCCTTGGCCGGCATCAGCGCGCCCTTGCCGTCCGGACCCGAATAGCCTTCGATCGCATGCTTGACCAGGGTATCCAGGCCTTGCGCCACGCGCGGTCCCCAGGCGGACTTCTCATGGATGTTCGGCGCGCCGGTCGCGGAATTGGTGTGGCAGGTCGTGCACAGGTTGTCGAAGATGGTCTTGCCGTCGAGCGTGCCGCCGTAGGCGACCTGCGATTCGGCGGCTTTCTTCGCCGCATCCTGCGCGGCGAGCAGCGCGGCGCGACCGGTGTCGCCTGCATACACGGCGCCCGCCGGTGCGATGCGCGCGGCGATTTCCTGCTGGGCTTCCGGACGCGGCGGCGGCGGATGATCGCCGTAGATGCGCATGGCCAGCGCGATCAGGCCGATCATGACCAGCATCAGGAAGCCGATCACCATCGAGAAATGGCGGAGGAAAACGCGGTCGGTGGAGGAGACAGGATTGGTCACGGAATCACCTGAGACTTTGGGGCCGCGCGCGGCCAAAACAGTCGCGAAGTATAGCGGGCCGGCGCCAAGGCCGGCAAATCCCGGTCAGGATTTGCCGGCCTTTACCCGTTCCGCGATAAACGCCTTGATCTGGTCTTCCAGCACCGGCAGCGGCACCGAACCGGTTTCGAGCACAGCGTCGTGGAATTTGCGGATATCGAATTTCGACCCGAGCTCCTTTTCCGCAAGCTGGCGCAGTTCGAGGATCTTCAGTTCGCCGAGCTTGTAGGACAGCGCCTGTCCCGGCCAGGAGATGTAGCGGTCGACTTCGGTTTCCACCTCGTGCTGGCTGAGCGCGGTGTGGTCGGCTAGGTACTTGATCGCCTGATCGCGCGTCCAGCCCAAATGGTGGATGCCGGTGTCGATGACAAGGCGCGCGGCTCGCCACATGTCATAGGATTCGCGGCCGAAATCATCGTAAGGGGTTTGGTAGATGCCCATCTCCTTGCCGAGCTGCTCGCAGTACAGCGCCCAGCCTTCGCCGTAGGCGGAAATGTATGCCTTGCGGAAATCCGGCATGCCTTGTTGTTCCTCGACCAGTTCGCCCTGCAGGGCATGCCCCGGTGCGGATTCGTGCAGGGTCAGCGCGGTGAGGTTGTAAAGCGGGCGCGACGGCAGGTCGTAGGTATTCACCCAATAAACGTGCGAACCACCACGACCGGCGGTCCAGAACGGCGCGATCGCCGCCGGCACCGGCTCGATGCCGAAGCGGCCGCGTGGCAGCTTGCCGAAATATTGCGCGAGTTTCCCATCGACGCGCTTGGCGATCCATGCCGCGTGCATGAGCAACTCATCCGGCGTCTTCACGTAGAAGCGCGGATCGCTGCGCAGGAAATGCAGGAACGCCGGCATGTCGCCTTTGAAGCCTGTCGCCTTCATCGTCGCGTCCATTTCTTTCTGGATGCGGTCGACTTCCTTCAGGCCGATGGCGTGGATCGCATCGGGATCGAGGTCGAGCGTGGTGTATTCGCGGATCTGCTGGCGGTAATACGCCTTGCCGTCGGGCAGTGCTTCAGCCGCGAGCGTGGTGCGCGCCTGCGGCACGTATTCGTCGCGGAAGAACTTGAGCAGTTTCGCGTAGGACGGAATGACCTTGTCGCGAATCGCGGCGGCGCACGCCGCTTGCAACTTCGCCTGTTCGTCGGCCGGAATCGTCGCCGGCAGGGATTTGAACGGCTTGTAGAAATCGCTGTCTTGCGGCGACTTCACATCCATGTAGGTGGAAATCGAGACATCGCGGCCGGCGAGCACTGCGCGCGGCACGGAAAATCCGCGCTTGAGACCCGTGCGCATGTTCAGGATATTTTCGTCGAACCAGCGGGGAACGTCGTTCAGGAGCGCGATGTAGTTTTCCGCATCCTTGACCGTGCGCAGATGCCGATCGGACATGAAGCCCAGATCCGACCAGAACTGCGAATCGGCGTTGAACGGCATCTCGTACTGGTGAAAGCGCACGTCCGCGGCAAGATCGCGATTTGCGGCTTGTAAACCTCGTAAATTGATGCGATTCGCCGGCGAGAGCTTGGCGAGCGGAATCGTCGGCGAGCTTCGCCAGCACATCGTTCCAGTATTTCAGACGTGCATCCTGCGCGGCTGCATCCACCCGCGGCAGACGATCGGGAACCGCCGCGGTCGCACTGTCGTCGTCGCCGCCGGGAAACTGCGCCTGCCGCCATTTCCATTCGGCGCTGTAGAGCGCGACGAACTTCGCATCGGCCGATCCCGGCGCGGGCGCGGCGGTTTTCGCGCAGGCGCAATCGGGCGCATCCGCCCAAGCGGGAATCGTCAGCGCAAGACCGAGCGCGAGCGACAAGAATGCGTGGAATTTCATCACGATCTCCATGCAGACGCGGCGATCATCGCACCTTCGCTTCGCCATGCACCGGCCATTCGTCGGTATGCATGCGACAATGCGCGGACCGCACAATCCGGTTCGCGCCATGAACTCACCCTCGTCGAACAAGCCTGAGTCGATCAAGAGCGTCTCTTTGACCCGATTCCTGATCGAGGAGCAACGCGACAAGGGGCATATCAATTCCGATCTGCGCCTGCTCATCGAGGTAGTCGCACGCGCCTGCAAATCGATTTCCATTGCCGTCGGCCGCGGCGCGCTCGGCGGCGTGCTCGGCAGCGCGGGACACTGGAGAAACGTGCAGGGCGAGGTGCAGAAAAAGCTCGACGTGCTATCGAACGAGATCCTGCTCGAAGCGAACGAATGGGGCGGGCATCTGGCCGCGCTGGCGTCCGAGGAAATGGACGATCCGCATCCAATCCCGCACCGCTATCCGAAAGGCGAATACCTGCTCGTGTTCGATCCTCTGGACGGCTCCTCGAACATCGACGTGAACATCTCCGTCGGCACCATTTTCTCGGTGCTGCGCTGCCCGGCCGGCGTGAAGGAACCCGACGAAAAAGCGTTCCTGCAACCGGGCACGCAACAGGTCGCCGCCGGCTACGCGGTGTACGGTTCGAGCACGATGCTGGTGCTCACGCTCGGCGACGGCGTGCACGCATTCACGCTCGACCGCGAGATCGGCAGTTTCATGCTCACGCAACGCAATCTGCGCATTCCCGAGGACACGCGCGAATTCGCGATCAACATGTCGAACCTGCGCCACTGGGAAGCGCCGATGCGGCGCTACATCGAGGAACTGCTGGCCGGCAAGAGCGGTCCGCGCGGCGCGGATTTCAACATGCGCTGGGTCGCTTCCATGGTGGCCGACGTGCACCGCATCGTCTGCCGCGGCGGCATCTTCGTCTACCCATTGGACGCGAAGATCAAGGACAAGGGCGGCAAGCTGCGCCTGATGTACGAGGCCAATCCTATGGCCTTCATCGTCGAGCAGGCCGGCGGCATAGCGACGGACGGCCACAGCCGGATCATGGAAATCGTGCCGCAGTCGCTGCACCAGCGCGTGGCGGTGTTCCTCGGTTCGAAGAACGAGATCGAGCGCGTCACGCGCTATCACCGCGAGGCAACGGGCTGAGCGTGGACGATTTCGTCGAGGTCTACGAGCAGGCACTCGATGCCGCGGCTTGCACGGCGCTGATCCGCCGCTTCGAGGCGAGCGGAAAGGCGCGCCGCGGCGAAACCGGCAGCGGCGTGGACGTGAAACTCAAGGACAGTTGGGATATCCGTATCAGTGGCGACCCAGCCTGGGCCGACGCGGAAAACGCGCTGAACACGGCGATGATGTCGGGCTTGATGCGCTACCTGCGCAAGTATCCGCACACGCTGCTCGCGCCGCTGTCGCTGCGCGTGGCCGACGGCGCGGGCGGCACGGTCCAGCTCGACGTCGAGCGCCTCGCGGCGTTGCCCGACGAGTTGCTGCAGGTGTTGATCCGCAAGACGCTGCGACCCGGAAACATCAATGTGCAGAAGTATATTTCCGGCCAGGGCGGCTACCCGTACTGGCATTGCGAGCTGTATCCCAAGGCCGGCGATGCGCAATCCGAAACCCTGCACCGCACGCTGCTGTGGACGATTTACCTCAACGCCGGCTTCGACGCGGGCGAAACCGAATTCCTCTATCAGCGTCGCAAGATCAAACCCGCGACCGGATCGCTGCTGATCGCGCCGGCCGCGTTCACGCACACGCACCGCGGCAACATGCCCAAGGGCGGCGACAAGTACATCGCGACGTCGTGGGTGTTGTTCCAGCGCGCGGAGGCGATTTACGCGAATCCAGCCAGTGCGAAATAACCTCGCGCAGGAGCAGCCTGGCGTGTGTGTGCACGCATGTCCGATTTCGCCATAACAATGGCATTTTCGCCACTGCCGATGCTAAACTGAACCGTGCAGACTCTGCGCTGTCCGGGCAACCCTGTCCGGCTTTGCCGAGGAGTCCGTCATGTTCAAGCTCGTATTGAAAACTTTGCTGGTCGGCGCGGCCTTCGCGTGCGGCGCCGCGGCCGCGAACATTCCGCAACATCCGGTGTATTTCGAAAGCGGCCAATATACGGCCTTGTTTGCGCAAGGCGCACAGCGATGGCATCTGCAGCCGCTCGACGGCGATGTCGTCGATGTGGTCGACCGCGCCTGCGTCAGTGAATTGCACCTGCCGCATGGCGTGTGGCTGGTGACGCGCGACGCCGCCGACCACTTGCAGCTTGTGGCCCCATCCGCGACCGAACTCCCTGCCGGTTTTCCGGGGCAACTGCGCCTCGTTGCCTGTGGTTCCGACGCGGATCGCGGCGCGCTCGGCGTTCCCGATATCGTGTTGACATGGCTCGCCGGCAATTCCGGCTCGGTGATGATCGATGAGTAGCAAGACGTTCCGCCTTGGCCTGCTCGCGCTCGACGGCTGCATGTTGTCGAGCCTGAGCGGACCCGCCGATGCACTGCACGTGGCACAGATCCTCGCGCGCATCCGCGCACCGCTCGACCCGCCGCGCTTCCGCAGCATCATGCTCAGCGCGCGCGGAGCGGAGCGCGTACGCAGCGAGTCCGGCATCGAGATCGCGGGCTTGCGCGCGTACACGCCAAACCTGCGCCTGGACCTCGTGCTCGTGCCTGGCATCGACCACGAACGACCGCGCGACATACTCGACCGCGCCGCCGAGTTCGCGCCCGAGATCGCCATGTTGCGCGCGCTGCACCAGCGCGGCACGCGTATCGCCGCGACGTGCAGCGGCACCTTCCTGTTGGCGATGAGCGGACTGCTCGATGGCCGTCGCGCGACCACGAGCTGGTGGATGGCACCGACGTTCCGCCGCCACTTCCCGCAGGTGCGTCTCGAAGAACAGGCGCTGCTCGTCGATGAAGGCGACGTGGTCACGACTGGCGCCTCGACCGCCGTGTACTCGCTGGTGCTGCGCATGATCGCTGATGCCGGTGGCGCAGAACTCGCGCAACAGGTCGGGCGCATGATGCTGCTGGATGCCGAACGGCAAAGTCAGGCGCCCTACGTCAGCCAGGCAATGCTCGAGAAGCCGCGGCATTCCCTGTCCGAAAAGATCACGCACTTTCTCGACAGCCAATTGCACGACCAGATCAGCGTGACACGGCTGGCCGCGCATTGCGGCACCAGCGAGCGCAGCTTGCTGCGACACTTCCGCGCGCAGTTCGGTACCCATCCGCTGGGCTACATCCAGCACTTGCGCGTGGAACGCGCAAAGGCCCTGCTCGAAGCCACGCAGCTCAGCTTCGACGAAGTCGTCGAACGCTGCGGCTACAGCGACGTGCCGAGTTTCCGCAAACTGTTCAAGCGCGAAACATCGTTGACGCCGGCCGACTATCGCGAACGTTTCCGGCTGCGCGCGCGCTGAACGACGCAACGCGAGGCGAAGCGCATTTGCATTTGCCGGTCGAAGCGGCGCGCGGGGATAGGGACCGCCTCACCCGAATAACTCGCCCTGCGGCGTCGCCTTGCGTGGCGCGATAAAGTTGGCGCAATCCAGCGTCAGGTTGCGCCCGCGCGAAAGGCCCAGCCGGCGCGTGGCCACGGCAAAGCGCTGGCGGATCAACTCGGCGAATTCGCCTTCGCCGCGCATGCGCTTGCCGAAGCGCGGATCGTTGTCGCGACCGCCGCGCATCTGCCGCACCAGGCTCAGCACATGCTCGGCGCGCTCGGGAAAATGCAGTTCCAGCCATTCGCGCACGAGCTGTTTCAATTCCCAGGGCAGGCGCAGGATGGTATAGCCGGCCATTTGCGCCCCGGCTTCTCGCGCACGTTCGAGGATTTGTTCCATCCAGCGATCGGTGAGCATGGGGATGATCGGTGCCACCAACACACCGCAGGGCACACCGGCCGCACTCAGCGCCTTGAGCGCGGCGATGCGCCGGTGCGGTGCGCTGGCGCGCGGTTCGAGTTTGGACGAGAGCTTGTTGTCGAGCGCGGTAACCGACACGAAAACGTAGACCAGGTTCTGCTGCGCGAGCGGCACCAGTAAATCCAGGTCGCGCTCAACCAGCGCGCTCTTGGTTACGATGCTGACCGGATGCCGTTGTTCGAGCATGGCTTGCAGGATCTGCCGCGTGATCCGGTAGCGGCGTTCGATCGGCTGGTAGGGATCGGTGTTGGCGCCCAGATTGATCGGGCTCACGCGATAGCCGGGCTTGGCCCATTCGCTGCGCAGCAATTCCGCCGCATTCGTCTTGGCGAACAGCCTGGTCTCGAAATCGAGGCCGGGCGAAAGATTCAGGTAGGCGTGCGAGGGCCGCGCATAACAGTAAATGCAGCCATGCTCGCAACCGCGATAGGGATTGATGCTCTGTTCGAAGGGAATATCGGGCGAATCGTTGCGGCTGATGATGCCGCGTGCGCGTTCTTCCGTGACTTGCGTGGCCGGATGCGGCGCGGGTTCGGGCTCGCGTTCCCAGCCATCGTCGACGGCCTCGCGCGCGACTTTCTCGAAGCGGCCTTCGGGATTCGAGGCCGCGCCGCGGCCCTTGATGCGAACGGGCTGATCCATGCACAACATGTTACGCCGTGCCCGTATCAGCCGCCGCGACGCGCTACTTCGCCGGCAGCGTGCGCGATCTGGGTCCCAGCCAATCGTCGCCAGACGCCGGCCAGGAAGCGGAACAGCTTCGGGATCAGCCAGATCGTGAAGGCGAGGAACACGGCGAGCAGGATCAGGAAAGCCAGCGGGTGCCGGAACACCAGCCACAGGCCGGCGAAGAGGATGCCATCTTCGGAAAAACTCATCGTCCAGTTGCTGAACGGTTCCGGCGATGTATTGATCGCCGCGCGCGTTCCCATCTTGGCCAGGTGCGTGCCGCCGGCGATCGCGCCGCCGAGGATCGCCGCAGCCATCTGCACGTCCGGCGCCGCATCGCCCATCGCGCCCCAGGCGAGCATGGCGCCGATCGGAATGCGGATGAAGGTGTGGATCGCGTCCCAGACCGAATCAACGGCAGGAACCTTGTCGGCCAAGAACTCAACCAGCAGCATGAATCCGGACGCGCCAAGCACCCAGTTGTGCTCGAGCAACTGCAGGTGTTCGGGCAGGTGCACATACCCCAGGCGTCCGAGCAGCCCGACGATGAAGATGGCCGCGTACAAGCGGATACCGCTGGCCCAGGCCAGGCCGCCAGCCAACGCCAATGCTTGCAGATGCTCCATGGTTTTTCCTGGCCCCAACCACTGGTCGGAAATTCTACGCGTCCGGTCTGAACCGCGCCGCACCGCTTTCGTGCCGGGCTCAACTGTGGCAGGATTTTGCCATCACGACGTTCGGGGATGCGGATGCGCTGGGTTGTGCTGCTGCTTGCGCTGTTGGGTTTTGCGCTGGGATTTTCCTCGCGCTCGCCTGGCCTGATGGGCCTGGGCTTCGTGCTCGGCTTCGTATTCCTCGTCGGCGCCTTCTTTGCCTTCGCCGCCGCGCGCGTGGCGGAAAACAGCCGCCCGGATGCGACCCTGCTCACCGACAAGGACATCGCCATGTTGCGCGCCAGTATGCGCAAGTCGCCGGCCGCCGGCACGCCACCTTCATCCAATACCTGAAGGCCGCGTGACGCAGAGCACCATGACTGCCGAGGCGAGCCGCCGCACAATGGGCCCGCGGCCATGCCGGTCGCGTGGTCAAGGAGACTGAAGATGGAAGTCCAATCACTCATCGTGTTTCTGGTGATCGGTGCGGTCGCGGGTTGGCTGGCTGGCCAGATCGTGCGCGGTATGGGCTTTGGCTTGATCGGCAACATCGTGGTCGGCATCGTCGGCGCATTCATCGCCGGCTGGCTGTTGCCGCAGGTCGGCATCGCCATTGGCGGCGGCATCGTCGCCGCGATCATCAACGCCTTGATCGGCGCAGTGATCCTGCTCGTGATCCTCGGCCTGATCAAACGCGCCTGATCCGTTTCGTACACAGACCGCGGCGCGGTCTGTGTACGCTTGCCGTGGCGGCACGTCAGTCGCACTATCCTCTTTCCGGTACGTCGAGGAATCTGCCATGGCCACCTTGCATCCCGTCCCCGCCGACTTCGCCGCGCACGCGCGCGTCGGCGCGATGGATTACGAAAAACTCTACATTGAATCCGTGCGCGATCCGGATGGATTCTGGCGCCGCATCGGCAAGCGCCTGGACTGGATCGTGCCGTACACGAAGGTGCGCGACGTTTCCTTCGACGCGAAAGACCTGCACATCCGCTGGTACGCCGACGGCAAGTTGAACCTCGCCGCGAATTGCCTGGACCGGCACCTGAAGACGCGCGGCGACAAGACCGCGATCCTTTGGGAAGGCGACGATCCGAACGAATCGCGCGCGATTACCTACCGCCAGTTGCACGATCAAGTCTGCCGCGCGGCGAACCTGTTGAAGAATCTCGGCATCCGCAAAGGCGACCGCGTTTGCATCTACCTGCCGATGATTCCCGAGGCGGCGGTGGCGATGCTCGCCTGTGCGCGCATCGGCGCGGTGCACACCGTCGTGTTCGGCGGCTTCTCGCCGGATTCGCTGGCAGGACGCATCGCCGATTCGCAATCGAAAGTCGTGATCACCGCCGACGCAGGCCTGCGCGGCAGCAAGCACATTCCACTCAAGGTGAACGTCGACGAGGCGCTGACACGGCCCGGCACGACCAGCGTGGAGACCGTCCTCGTGGTCAAGCGCACCGGCGCGCCGGTGCCGATGCAAGCCCCGCGCGACCGCTCCTGGGATACGCTCGTCGCCGTGCAGGACGCCGAATGCGCGCCGGAGCCGGTGGGCGCCGAGGACCCCTTGTTTATTTTGTATACCTCGGGCTCGACAGGTAAACCCAAGGGCGTGCTGCACACGACGGGCGGTTACGGTGTGTTCTGCGCCTACACCCACGAATGCGTGTTCGACCTGCACGAGGACGATGTTTACTGGTGCACCGCCGACGTGGGCTGGGTCACCGGCCACAGCTACATCGTCTACGGACCGCTTGCGAACGGCGCCACCTCGCTGATGTTCGAGGGCGTGCCGAATTACCCGGATTCGGGCCGCTTCTGGCAGGTCATCGACAAGCACAAGGTGACCTTGTTCTACACGGCGCCTACCGCGATCCGCGCGTTGATGCGCGAAGGCGAGGCGCCGGTGAAGAAATGCAAGCGCACGTCCTTGCGCCTGTTGGGCTCGGTCGGCGAGCCGATCAATCCGGAAGCCTGGGAGTGGTACTGGCGCGTGGTCGGCGACGGCCGCTGCCCTATCGTGGATACCTGGTGGCAGACCGAGACCGGCGGCATCCTGATTTCGCCGCTGCCGGGTGCGATAGACCTGAAGCCAGGTTCGGCGACCAAGCCATTCTTCGGCGTCAAACCCGCGATCGTCGACGCGAACGGCAACATCCTCGACGGCGCTTGCGAGGGCAATCTCGTCCTGCTCGATTCCTGGCCCGGCCAGATGCGCACCGTTTACGGCGATCACCAGCGTTTCATCGACACCTATTTCAAGGCGTATCCGCACATGTATTTCACCGGCGACGGCGCGCGTCGCGACGCCGACGGCTATTACTGGATCACCGGCCGCGTCGACGATGTGATCAATGTGTCAGGGCACCGTCTCGGCACTGCCGAAGTGGAAAATGCGCTGGTCGCGCACACGACGGTGGCCGAAGCGGCGGTGGTCGGGTTTCCGCACGACATCAAGGGCCAGGGCATCTACGCCTACGTCACGCTCAAAAACGGCGTGGATTCGAGCGAAGAACTGCGCAAGGAGCTGGTCGCGCATGTACGCCACGAAATCGGCCCAATCGCCACGCCCGATCACCTGCATTGGGCGCCCGCGCTGCCGAAGACGCGCTCGGGCAAGATCATGCGTCGCATCCTGCGCAAGATCGCCGAAAACGCGCCGGACCAGCTCGGCGACATTTCCACGCTTGCCGATCCGTCCGTGGTCCAGCACCTGGTGGATACGCGGCTGGTGAAGTGACGCTCGCCCCTGTGGTCGAGGATTTCGCCCCAGCGTCGCCACCGCAGCCGCTGGCGGACGATGAAATCCACTTGTGGTTCTTTCCACAATGGGAAAGGACGCCGGACGCCGCCCTGTCGGTGCCCGTGCGTTCACTGCTCGCGGCATACCTGGGCCAGTCCAGCGCAAGCGTTCGCATCGAACGCGGCGAACACGGCAAGCCGCGCATGGACGCTGCGGAACTGGAATTCAACCTGTCGCATGCCGGCGGCACGCTGTTGCTGGGAGTCAGCCGCCGGATCGCGCTCGGCGTCGACCTGGAATCGACCCGACGCAAGACCCGACCCGCGGCGGAACTGGCACGGCGTTTCTTCGCGCCGGCGGAAGCCAAGGTGCTCGCAGCGCTCCCCCAAAGCCTGCAGCAAGACACCTTCCTGCGCCTGTGGTGCGCCAAGGAGGCCGCGCTCAAGGCGCATGGCCGCGGCATCGGGTTTGGCCTTGATCGCTTCGAATTTACGCTCGATGCCGCGGGTGGAGTCGCCCCGGCTGCCGGCAATCCTTGGCGGGTCGTCGCGCTCGCCCCTTCGCCGGAGCATGTCGGCGCGCTGGCCCACGCCGGGCTGGTCAGCCGGGTTTGCGCGTTCGTCGCCCGGAACTGACCCGGGCATTGCCCAATGCGGGCAATAAGGCTAAGTTGCCCTATTCCGCACGCACGGGCTCCACGCCATGTGGAAATGGCTGCGCAACATCGTCTTGCTCGCGATCATCCTGGCCGGAGCGCTCAAGCTCGGGGCTTGGTATGCGGTCGGCCATGATGCGCAACGCGTGGTCGACGCGCTCGCGCCTTATGCCGAAATCAAGTACGACGGACTTGCTGCCGGGCTGGACGGCAGCGTGACCATCACCGGTGTGAGCGTGGCCCCGAAGGGCGCCCACCGCATTTACCGCGCGGACAGCGTGGCGTTCGATTCGCCCGGGTTGTTCTGGCTGCTCAAGCACGCACTGCTGCACGAAACCGACATGCCGGCGCAATTCGGCCTTGGCATGACCGGGTTGAGCCTGCCGCCCGAACCATGGCTCGATCCGTTGTGGCTCGATCCCGCAACCTTCACCGTGTTTGCGTCGGCCGGTTGCGAATCGCGCCTGGGCAGCAGCGATTATCGGCGCATGGAACTGGATCCGACGACACCGTCGCGCCAACGTTTCGAGTACCGCTATGACGCCAACCAGCACACGCTCGCCACCACGCTGAGCCTGTCCGCGCCGGCATTCGCCACGCTGGCGCTGGAGGCGGATTTGAGCCGCTTCGATCCAGCCAAGCTGATGCAGCCGAAATTCTGGGACACGACTCACTTCGACCAGCTTTCGGCAACCTACACCGATCACGGCTTCATGCAACGCCGCGACGCCTATTGCGCGAAGCGCGTGGACCTGGGCACGCAGCAATTTTCCGACCGGCACATCGCCGCGGTGCAGGCGCTGTTGCTCAAGGCTCGCATCCAACCCGTGGACGAGGTCATGCGGATGTACCGCAATCTGGCCGCGCACGGTGGCAGCCTGCGTTTGCTGAGTCTTCCGAACGCCGTGTTCTCCGTGAGCGCCTGGGACACGACCTCGCGTGAGGACCTGCTGCGCCAACTCAATGTCACTGCGCGCTATCAGGACAAGCCGCCGATCATGTTCCGGCTCGCCTTCCTGCCGGCCGCCGAATCGGCCCCACCGTTGCCGGAAGAATCCGCCACGGCCGCACTGCCGGTTCCGCCTGCAGCGCCTGGCAATCCCGCGGCCCCGCCGCCGAGTCCGGCGCCCACGCCGACAAATCCGCCGCCTCCTCCAGCGACCATTGCGGTCGTCGCGCCGTCACCCGCGCCGGCAGCCAAGGAACCCGCGGCCGGGACGAAACCCGTTGCCGCACCGACGGTCGCTTCTATCGTAGCGCCGGCCGCCAGCCCGGTGCCGGAAAAATCCACCGCTCCCATCGCCAACCCGAAGCCGGAAGATTTCCTGGATCGCGCCGAAGCGAAGTTGCTGCCGCCGAAAACTGTCGCGCCGGCCGCATCGTCGCCGCCGAAACCGGTGCCGACGATCGATGCGACGGCCTCCTCGGCGGCACCGACCACGTCCACGCAAGCCTTGATCTGGAAACCGGGCATCGTCGAAGAGCTGCCGGAAGCCACGTCGCTGCAAAAGGATTACAGCGTCGTCGAATTTTCCAGCCTGCCGCAGTTGGCCGGCCGCCACATCCGCCTGATCACGATCGGAGGCAAGCAGATAGAAGGATTCGTCGCCTCCGCGGACGAGCGTCGCCTGCAACTGCGCATCGAACGCGGCGGCGGCCACGCGCTGATTGCGATCAACCGCGACGGCATCTCCCAGATACAGCTGCTGCACTGGTAGCGGCTGCAACGATTCGCCCGCTAACTTCGTCTAGGCTGCAGTGAACGAGAGGCTGGCCACGGGATTCGCCAAGGACATCGACGCGATGACCTTGGCGCGCGCGCAGCGCGGCGACATGGCTGCGTTCGAGGAAATTTACCGATGCTACGGGCGCACCTGTTTCCAACTGGCGCTGCGCCTGACCGGACAGCGTCAGCCGGCCGAGGATCTGGTGCACGAGGCATTCCTGAAAATGATGGATACGATCGCCAGCTATCGCGGCGAGGCGCCGTTCGGCGCCTGGTTCAAGCGCCTGACGGCGAACCTGTGCATCGACTGGCTGCGCCGCCAGCGCCATTTGGCCGATACCGACGCGGAGACGATGTTCGAACAAATCGCGGCGATCGGACCCGACCAAGCAGGTCTCGTCGATGCCGACTCCCTGCTCGCGCAGCTGCCGCCGCGCGCACGCACGATCGTCGTGTTGCATGAACTGGAAGGCTATACGCACGCCGAGCTTGCGGCGATGTTCGGACAGAGCGAAAGCTATTCCAAATCCATCCTGGCACGTGCGCTCAAGCGACTGCACGTGCTCGCCGCCTCCGCGGCATCCAGAGCACAGGTGGCTTTATGAACGAGCACGAATTGAACTTCCGCGATCTCGCCGTGCGCTTGCCCGCATCCGCGACCACGCACATGCCGCCCGCGGATTTGTGGCCGCGCATCGCGGCGACGCACTTGACTCGGCGCCGGCAGCGACAAGGGCGTCGGCTGGCGGTCGCCGGCGGCGCACTCGCCCTGGTCGCCGCACTGGCATTCACGGCCAGCACTCGGTGGCATGCCGCCGCACCGGCAATCGACTGGCAGTCACGCGCGCAAGCGCTGGAATTGCAGCTGGATGCCCTGCCGACGCCGGTTGCCAGCGAACCGCTGGCGCGGCTGGCCGAATCCGAACTCGCACACCTGGACGGCAATCTACAAGCCGCCTACGACCGCGGTGCGCCACCGCGCGATCTCGACCCGTTGTGGCAGCGCCGCAGCGAATTGCTTGATGCCCTGCTCTCGGTGCGTAGGCAAGCCCATTCTTCCCGGATTTGAGACACCTCATGAACCCACGCCTCGCACTCGCTTCGATCCTGCTGCTGTGTTCGGTGGCGGCCAGCGCCGAATCGCCGTCTGCGGCGCTCGGACTGCTCGTGGACTCGACCAGCGCGCAGGCCGCCCACGACGGTTTGCGCGTGCTCGGTACCACGCCCGGCAGTGTCGCCGACCAGCTCGGCCTGCGCCCGGGCGACGTGCTCGTCGACGTCAACGGCATCTCGCTCGCGAACCTCGGCGCCGACCCTGGCGGCCGTGCGCTTGCCGCGGCAACGCTCAATTCTTCCCTCGCCGATCTGGCGCCCGCGGCGCCACTGCGCCTGCGCGTGCTGCGCAACGGCGTGACGTTGGCCATGAATTCGCCGCTGCGCGCCGCCGCCGCGGTGGATTCCGTGGCACCCGCCGATGCGGTTGCGGATGCGTCGGTCACGGGCGGCTGCGGGCGCATCAGTACGTTCGACGTCGCGCCACGCAACCAGCATTTGTATGGCGCCAGGATCCTGCTCCTCGACGGCGTGACGCCCGGGCCGAGCGGTACGCCGTCGTTCCGCGTCAGTGCGGGTACGCACAAGCTGCTGGTCGCCGAAAACATTCCAACCCGGGAAATGGGCGTCGGTCCCTACGCTTCGCTGCGCTCGCGTCGCGACAACAGCAAAGAACTCTCGGTGACGGTGAAACCGAACACCACCGCGCTGCTGGCCGCGCGATTGAACACCGATAAAGCCGCGGACTTCGCCCACGCGGCGTATTGGGATCCGGTGATCTGGCGCGAGATAGCGGAACACTGCCGCTGAGCGCAGAACTTTTTTCGCATCGCCGAGTCGAATCCCACACGCTCCCGCAGGACGTCGCCACAAGGACGTGGCCATTTCGCGCGTCCGCATCGGCTATGCTTGGCGCGATGACACCGGCGTGGCGATGTTCCGATCAAGATTCGACTTCTCCTCTTCCTGCTGACGCTGATCCCGACCGCGCCCGGTGCGCAGCCGGTGGGAGCCGATGCGTATCTGGCGAACCTGCAACAAGGCGTGGACAGCGGCCTGTACCGGCAGCTTGCGGTCGGCTGGATCGATGGCACGCTGACCGGACCGGATCAGCAGCAAACCTGGTTCCTCGGCAACGGGCAAAAACCCGACTCGGACGCCACGTTCGAGATCGGCGCCGCCAGCGAGATTTTCACCGGTTTGCTGCTCGCGCAGGCGGCGATCGACGGCAAGGTGCAACTGGATGCGCCACTGCGCGACCAGCTGCCGAAGGATTTTCCGTTCGCCGATCCGGCGCTTGGCACGATCAGCCTGCGCCAGCTCGCGACGCGACACTCGGACCTTCCGCCCGCGCCGCCCAATTTGTTTCCGGCCGATGCTCGCGACACCTACGCCGGTTTCGACCAGATGGCGCTGCTGACCTTGCTGGCCAACTACAAACTCGCACCCGGCGCCGCGCCCGGCTATTCCATCCTCGACGTGGGCCTGCTCGGTGATTTGCTCGGGCGCGCCTACGGCCAGCGCTTCAGCGTCGTGCTGGTGTCGCGCATTCTCGATCCGCTCGGCATGTCGCACACCGGCTTCGGCGATGGCACTCAACTGTTGCCTGGCTACGGTCATGGCCAAAGCGTGCCGCACTGGCACTTCGGCGCACTCGCCGGCGCGGCCGGCCTGCGCTCCTCGCTGAGCGATCTGCTGCGCTTCGTGCAGGCCAACCTAATGCCGCAAAAATCTCCATTGCGCGCAGCATTGTTGCTGTCGCGCCAGCCGCAGGGCGACTCGGAACAAAGCGTCGGCCTGGGCTGGAACACGGTTCAAGTATCCGACGGCGATCAGACATGGCCCCTGATCTGGCGCGCGAGCCGCACGGCAGGGTTTTCGGTTTTTCTCGGCTTGCGCACCGACAGGCAACAAGCGCTGGTGCTGCTCGGCAATACGGATGCGGATTTGAGCGCGCTCGGCATCGCCTGGCTCCAGGGACGTACGCCACCGCCTTCGCTGCCGCCACCGCCGGCTGCACCAACGTCCGCGGAATTGGCCGCTTATCCCGGGTTGTATCGCGTCGCTGCTGGCAACGATTTCATCATCCGCGCCGGCGCGGATGGCTTGATCGCGCAGTTTCCCGGGCAATTTCCCACCGCTCTGCGTGCTGTCGGCCACGATGTTTTCGCCGCCGCGGGGGATGCCTTCGTGCTTTCGTTCCAGCGCGAAGGCAATGCCGTCGTAGCCATCCTGCTCGGGCATAGCGGCACGAATGTGCTTGCGCAACGCCTGAGCGAACGTGCGCCAACACTTGCGCGCAAGGCGCTTGCCGTCGACGAGAAGAAACTTCTCGAATACAGCGGCGATTACCGCCTCGATGCCGACACCCTGCTGCGCATTGCCGCGCGCGACGGCACGCTAAGCGTGCAGCCGACCGGGCACGCGCCGCTTGCGCTGATCGCGTTCGCGCCAGATCGCTTTGCCGACCCGCATGGCGCCTGCGAAATCCATTTCCTGCGCAACGAAACGCACGCCGTCGCTGGATTGAAGATTGTGCTCGCCGGCGTCGAGCGCAGCGCCGAACGCGTCGATTGGCGCACCCCGTCACTGCGCTAGCGCGGCATGGCGCGCTTGCGTATCCTGCTGCCATGACCGCACTCAGCGTCAACGTCAACAAGATCGCCGTGCTGCGCAACTCGCGCGGCGGCAATGAGCCCGACGTGAACCGCGCCGCGCAAACCTGCATCGCCGCAGGCTGTCAGGGCATCACCGTGCATCCGCGTCCCGACCGTCGCCATATCCACGCCGAAGACATACGCGCGCTCGCCGCACTATGCACTGGCGGCGTCGAATTCAACATCGAAGGCAACGGTTTCGCGCCGCCGCGCGAGGGTTATCCCGGCCTGCTCGCCCTGGTGCGCGAAACGCGTCCCGCGCAATGCACGCTGGTCCCCGACGGCGACGCGCAGATTACCTCCGACCACGGTTTCGACCTGCGCGTGGACGCCATGCGGCTGCGCCCGCTCATCGCGGAACTGAAATCCTGCGGCGCCCGCGTGAGCCTGTTCATGGACGCCGGCAGTCCCGACATCGCGCGCGCCGCAGACCTTGGCGCAGATCGCGTGGAATTGTATACGGGCCCGTATGCGGCCGCGTTCGCGCGCAACGATTGCACGACTGAACTCGATGCCTGCGTCGCCTCTGCCGAAGCGGCGCGCGCCGCCGGCTTGGGTGTGAACGCGGGCCACGACCTGGATCAGGCCAATCTTCCCGCACTCAAGGCCGCGATCCCGTATCTGGCCGAAGTTTCGATCGGCCACGCGCTGATCGGTGAGGCGTTGTACGCCGGACTGGCTCCCACGATTCGCGCGTATCTGAAGATTCTCGCCGTCTGAGCGCGCCGTGAAAACGCAAACGCCGCGTTTCCGCGGCGTTTGGCAGCGCGTTACGGTTCGGTTTACTGGTCGCTGGCCGGCGAGACGAAACCGATCTTGATCATGCCGGCGTTCTTGGCATCAGCCATCACCGAGGCGACGAGTTGGTACTTCGTCGTGCGGTCGGGCTTGATGTCGAGTTCTGGCTGCGGGTCCTTCTGCGCGGTCACGCGCAACTGCGCGCGCAGCGCATCCTCGCTGATCGGCTCGTCGTTCCAGAACAACTGGCCGTTCGCCTGCACCTGGAGCTTGATCGGCTCCGGTGGCGGCGGTGGCGGCACGGCCGGCGGCGGCGACGGCTGCGGCAGATCGATCTGGATCTTGTGCGAGAGCAGCGGCATCGTGATCATGAAGATGATGAGCAGCACGAGCATGACGTCGACCAGCGGCGTCACGTTGATGTCCGCCATCGGTCCGCTGCCGCCGCCTGTGGTGAATGCCATGTTGCGTTACCTCGATGCAAAAGCGCGCGCCGCCCGCGGGCGACGGCGTGTCATTGCGACTTGGCGCTGTGCGCCTGGGTGATGAAACCGAGCTTGACCATGCCCGCAGACTTGGCATCGCCCATCACGGTTGAGATGAGCGAGTACTCGGTATCCTTGTCGGCGCGAATCTGCAGCTCCGGTTGCGGCTGACGCTGCGCCGCGACGCGCAGCTTGGCCTGCATGCTGGCCTCGGTTACCGGCTCGTCGTCCCAGAACAGATCGCCGGTATCCTTCACCGTAAGCGTGATCGGATGGCTCGCGCTCTCGTCGGGCGGGTTATCCAGGCTCGCGATCGGCAGCTCGACCTTGATCTTGTGCGAAGCCAATGGCGCCGTGATCATGAAGATGATCAGCAGCACCAACATCACGTCGACGAGCGGCGTGACGTTGATTTCCGCCATCACGCCGCCTTCGCTGCCGCCTGCGCTGAACGCCATGACTTACTTCCTCGGCGCAGCCGCGGCAGACTTGCCCATCACCGGTGCGGCGCCGGCTTCCACGCGCGCGCCGGTCGCGAAGAAGTCGTGCAGGTCGTGCGCGAATTCATCGAATTGGGCGTTGGTCACGCGGTTGGCGCGGACGAAGATGTTGTAGGCGAGCACGGCCGGAATGGCGACGCCCAGACCGATGGCGGTCATGATCAGCGCTTCGCCGACCGGACCGGCCACGGTTTCGATGCCGGCGTTGCCCGACGCACCGATGTTGATCAGGGCGTGATAGATGCCCCACACCGTGCCGAGCAGGCCGACGAACGGCGCGGTCGAGCCGGTTGTGGCGAGCCAGGTCAGGCCGCCTTCCAGGCGCGCGCTCTCGCGGGTGACGCCCTGGCGCAAGGCGCGGTCGATGAACTCGGAGCGGTTCAGCGCTTCGACCAGACGGCTGCCTTCGTGGCGCTGATGGTGCGCGGCGGCGGAAGCGCATTCCAGCGCGATCTTGGAGAACGGTTCCCACTTGGGCTGTTCTTCCATCGTGCGCACGGCTTCCTGGGCGGATGTCGTATCCCAGAACACGTGACGCACGCGGTCGGCGCGCGAACGGATCGCAAACACGCGCCAGCCGTTGATCACGATGAACAGCCAAGAACCGATCGACATCACGATCAACACGATCAGCGTGATCCAGCTGAGCCAGTCAAAGTGATGGACCAGATCCGCAAAGCCCATGTGGGTCAATGCGGCAGCATCGCCGTGGCCGGCAACCGGCGCGCCCGCGGGGGCTGCCGATACCGCTGCGGCCGCATCGACCGGCGGAGCTGCGGATTGAGTGGAACCTGCATCTTGTAACATGACGTTACCCTTAAAGTGAGAGGCCTATGGTGTCACCAGTTGCGGTCGGGCGCTACCCGCCGCCAATCAAAGCTCGTTCAAATTGAAATCGATCGGTACCAATGCATACCCTTCGTACGGTTTGCCGTTGCGCGTGCCGGGATTGAATATCCAGGTCTTCGCGGCAGCTATCGCGGCTTGGTCCAGCTCGCGGTAACCGCTGGACTTTTCGACCGTGACTTCCTTCGGCGAACCATCGATGCCGATCAGCACCTTGAGTATCACCTTGCCGCTGTGATGCTCGCGGATCGCGATCGGCGGATAACGCGGCGGCCGCATCTTGCGATAACTGATGTTCTCGCTCGGCGCGATGTCCTGCGGCGGCGGCGGTGGCGCGGGTGGCGCCGGCGGCGTCGGGATCGACATCGGTGTCGGCGGCGCTTCCACCGGCGCGGGCGGCGGGGGCGGTGCGACCGGCGGCGGCTTGATGTGCTCGACGACCTTCGGCGGCGGCTTCTTCGGCGGTTCCGGCGGCGGCGGCGGCGGTGGTGGCGGCGGCGGTGGTGGCGGGATGAACTCCACCGTCACGATGTTGTCCTTGGTCTTGTCCTTGGCCTGCGGCGGCGTTACCGGCGCGAGCAGCATCATGAACGCGAAAGCGTGCAGCGCGAACGTGGCGGCCAGACCGATGGTGCGGCGCCAGTTGAATCGCTCTGTCTCTTGATACGGGTGGAACGCCATCGTCTAAGCCATTTTTTGTCGGTCGTTCCCCGCACACGGTCGCCTGAGCTGCCGTAATGCGGGCGTTGTCGTTGCGCGGGAGCCGGATAAATTACACCAGCGCCCTGTATTTGTATAGATACTCTAAACGAAAATCGCGCCGTGCGCCGCGTCTTGCGATCGCGCAGGTGCAGGCGCAGCTTTCTATTTCGCTTTTCCGAGTTTCGCTAATTGGGCCTTCGCTTCATCGCGTGTTTCGGCTTCCTGCGCGGCCTTGGTGAACGCGGCCTTGGCCGCCGCCCTGTCTTTGTTGCCAAGATTGAGTTTGCCGAGCAGCAGGTAGGCCTTGCCCGGGTGCGTCACGCCGCGCGCGATGCCCTTTTGCAGCACGTCGCGCGCCTGCGCCCACTCGGTCTGCGAACCAAGGATTTCGGCACGCATGTAATCCAGATCGCCGTTGGCGGCCAACGGCGACGCCTTGCCGTAGGCACCCAGCGCCGAATCTTCCTTCTGCCCAACCATGTACGAGTCGCCAAGCAATTTGTAATTCTCCGCGCTCGCCTTGACCACGCCCTTGTCGAAGCCCTGCTGCAGAAGCTGCGCGCCCTTCAGTGCGATCTCGGGTTTCGCGTCGTTCTGCGCGATGCTGGCATAGAACCTGACTGCGGAGACGTAATCGTCTTCGGTCGTGATCAGGCCCTGTTTCTGCTCGCGGTCAAGCAGGGCCACGGCCTTGTCGGACTGGTTCGCCTGGATGTAGATGACGAGCGCGTTGTGGATCAGCGACTTGTTGGTCGGATCCTTGGCCAATTGGTCGTCGAGGAAGCTGGAAGCCTGTCCGGACTGGCCGCTTTCGGCGTAACTCGCCATCAAGATGCTGTTCCACGAATCCTTCGGCTTGTCGGTCATGGCGATCGCCTTCTTCATGGCGGCGATGGCTTCCGGATATTTCTGCAGGCGATAGTAGGCGTTGCCTTCGAGCGCGCAGGCGTCGGCGGTATCGCGCTTGCCCTGCTCGCGCCAGATCTTCAGCTCGTCCAACGCGGCCTGGTACTGGCCATCGACGAGATACGCCTGGACCATGTTGTACATCGAATCGAAGTAGGTGTCGTTCGGAACCGAGTCCAGATCCAGCAATTGCTTGTATGCGGCGATCGCGCCCTTGTAATCCTGATTGTTGAACTTAAGGTTCGCCAACACCTGCAGGGCCACGCCCTTGGCGTACTTGCTGCGACTGGAGTCGATGACCTTCTGCGCTTCGGCTTGCGCCTTCGCCTCGTCTCCGCCATTGACTGCGTCGATCGCCGACTGCAGCGCTTTCTGGTCCGACTGGCTGGACAAATCCGATTTCGGCGAGTGCCGGGTTGCATTCGGATAGTGGGTTTCATCCTGCTTGTCCTTGGCCACGACAACAACGCTGGCCACGCCAAGCGCGAACGCAAGCAGAATGCTCATTGCGGCGCGAATGAATTGCTTCGGATTGTTGTTCACTACCCTCTCCTTACGATCGCTGACACGCGCAGTTTAACGCGCGCCGGGGAAAACCGAGGTTAACCGCTGCGCGCATTCCGCTCAAGGTTTCGCCGCCGTTTATACGTCCAGACCGTCAGACATCGAGATTCGCCACGCACAACGCATTTTGTTCGATGAACTCGCGGCGCGGCTCGACCACGTCGCCCATCAGCGTGGAGAAGATCTGATCCGCTGCCACGGCGTCCTCGATGCTGACCTGCAGCAAGCGCCGCGTGTCCGGATTGACCGTGGTTTCCCACAGCTGTTCCGGGTTCATTTCGCCCAGGCCCTTGAAGCGCTGGATCGTGCGCCCCTTCTTGGCCTGCTCGAGCAGCCAGGACGACGCTTGCGCGAAGCTCGTCGCCGGCGCACTGGCGTTGTCGCGGCGCACGCTCGCGTCTGTGCGAATCAGGCCGTCGAGCTGTTTGGCCACATGCCGGATCGGCCGGAATTCGGTACCGGCGAAAAACGCCGCGGGCAAAACCTGGGTTATGCGCAGTCCGTGGTGCTCGCGCTCGACGACGAGCGCGGCCGGATGCTCGGCCGTCGCCACGCGCACGCTCAAGGCGTACGCCGGCTTGCCCAGCCCTTGTGCATTGACCTTCGCGGTCAACCGCGCGATCCAGGTCTTGGCCGATTCGGGTTGCGTCCACACGTCAGCCGGGACGTCGGCATCGAGCATCGCGCCGAGAACGGCCGCGTCGCAACGCTGGCCAAGGCGGACGATCTGTTCCTGCGCCGCATGGTAATCGAGCAGCAGGCGCTCCAGCGCCGTGCCGGAAATCGGCGGCGCGCCGCCGCCGGGATCGAGCTGTGCGCCATCGACCGCATTGGAAACGAGATAGGCATTGAGCGCAGCGTCGTCCTTCAAGTACAGCTCCTGCTTGCCCTGCTTGAGCTTGTACAGCGGCGGCAGGCCGATATAGATGTAGCCGTGCTCGATGAGTTCGGGCATCTGCCGGTAGAAGAACGTGAGCAGCAGGGTTCGGATGTGCGAGCCGTCGACATCGGCGTCGGTCATGATGATGATGCGGTGGTAACGCAGCTTGGCGAGGTTGAACTCTTCCTTGCCGATGCCGCAGCCGAGCGCGGTAATCAGCGTGCCGACCTCGGCCGAGGACAACATTTTATCAAAACGCGCTTTTTCCACATTTAAAATTTTACCCTTGAGCGGCAGCACGGCCTGGTATTTGCGATTGCGGCCCTGCTTCGCGCTGCCACCGGCCGAGTCGCCCTCGACGATGAACAATTCCGACAGTGCCGGATCCTTTTCCTGGCAGTCGGCCAGTTTGCCGGGCAGTCCCGCGATGTCGAGGGCGCCCTTGCGCCGGGTCATCTCACGCGCCTTGCGCGCCGCTTCGCGCGCACGCGCCGCGTCGACGACCTTGGCCGCGATCGCGCGCGCCTCGGCCGGGCTTTCCTGCAGGAACTCGTCGAACTTCGCGTTGATGACGGACTCGACCGTACCCTTGACCTCCGAGGACACGAGTTTGTCCTTGGTCTGCGACGAGAACTTCGGATCGTGCATCTTCACCGACAGCACCGCGATCAGGCCCTCGCGCATGTCGTCGCCGGACAGCGCCACCTTGGCCGATTTCTGCAGGCCGCTGGCCTCGATGTAGTTGCCGAGCGTGCGCGTGAGCGCCGCACGGAAACCAGCCAAATGCGAGCCGCCGTCCTTCTGCGGGATGTTGTTGGTGAAGCAGAACATGGTTTCCTGGTACGCGTCGGTCCACTGCATCGCCACGTCGACCGAGGTACCGTCCACGCTCGCGCCCAAGGTGATCACGCTCGGATGCAACGGCGTCTTCAATTGCGCCAGATGCTCGACGAAGGATCGGATACCGCCCTCGTATTCGAAGACGTCCGACTTGCCCACGCGCTCGTCGATCAACTCGATCTTCACGCCGGAATTCAAAAAACTCAATTCCCTCAAGCGCTTGGCAAGGACGTCGTAATGGAATTCGATATTGGAAAACACTTCCAGACTGGGCAGGAAGCGCACCGTCGTGCCGCGCAGGCTGGAGGCTTCCAATCGACGCAACGGATACAGCGGCTCGCCGAGGTGGTATTCCTGCTCATGGCGGTAGCCGTCACGGTCGATGGTCAGCCACAAGTGGTCGGACAAGGCGTTCACCACGGACACGCCGACGCCATGCAGTCCGCCGGAAACCTTGTAGGAGTTGTCGTCGAACTTGCCGCCAGCATGCAGCACGGTCATGACGACTTCCGCGGTCGAGCGTCCTTCCTCGTGCATGTCGACCGGAATGCCGCGGCCGTTGTCCGAAACACTGACCGAACCGTCGCCATGCACGGTCACCACGACATGATCGCAATAACCGGCCAAGGCCTCGTCGATCGCGTTGTCCACGACCTCGAAAACCATGTGGTGCAGGCCAGTGCCGTCGTCCGTGTCGCCGATGTACATGCCCGGGCGTTTGCGCACCGCTTCCAGGCCCTTGAGCACCTTGATCTTGCTGGCGTCGTACTGATCGGCGGAGTTCGGGTTCGGGGTTTGTTCGGACATGGACAATTCGTGGTCTTGCGTGGGCAATCCAGCATTATAGCAAGCTGCGCAAGCCACCATGTTCCACGTGGAACACCGTCGTGGCGCCGGCTCCGTGACGCAGGGCGTCAGGCATCTCGACGCCCGAGATCAGGGCCTGTTCGCAGCCTTGGCGCAGCCATTCAAGAACCCGCATCTGGTGATCTCGATCAAGCTCGGAACCCAGGTCGTCCAGGGCGATCACGGGCCATTGGCCGCAGACGTCGGCATGTAGACGCGCCTGTGCCAATACACAGGCCAGCGCGCACAGCTTTTCCTGGCCACGCGACAGATGCTCGCGCTTTGGCGCCTGCGCGAACCGGATGGACCAGTTCGCTCGATGCGGTCCGTGCCTGGTGTGGCCGCGCGCGCGATCATGGGCGCGCCGTTGCGCCAACAGTTCCTGCAAGCCGATGGCCTCGGTCCAGCCGCGCTGCCATTCGACGGCGCCTTCGCCCAGTTCCGGCAGGAACTGGCCCAGCGCCGCCACCAGACACGGGACGAATCGAGCGAAATAGTCTCCTCGCATCCGGTCCACGGGTTCGGCCGCGCGCGCCAGTTCAGCGTCCCAGACATCCAGTTCGTTGTCGCCGACCCCTTGCTTCAGGGCCGCGTTGCGCTGGTGGATGATGCGCCGGTAGCGTTTGGCGGCGTCCATGAAGCGATGTTCCACGTGGAACACGCCCCAATCCAGGAACCGTCGCCGCTCGCGCCCGCTACCCGAAATCAGTTCATGGCTGCCCGGTTCGAAGCAGACAACCGCTACTTCGCGAATGGCAATACCGGCCTGCGGCACATCGGTCTGGTCGGCACGCGCGCGCCACTGGGTGTTTTCACGGATGAGGGAGATACGCTTCTCGCCGCTCACGCTCGCCACTGTCGCGGCGACGGCCATTCGAGGCTGTCCACTGCGGATCAGGTCATCGACGGAACCGGCCCGAAAGCTCTGCGCATGGGACAGTAGATAAGCGGCTTCGAGAACGCTGCTCTTGCCAGCGCCGTTGGGACCGACAAAGACATTCAAACCCGGTTTCAACTCGACATCGAGCGCGGCGATGTTGCGCAGGTTTTCGATATGCAGCCTGACCAACCGCACGGGTAGCGCTGCGTCCTGGCGCTAGCGAGAGGTCACAGACGCAACGGCATGATCACATGCCGGGATTGCTCACTGCCGGGGATGCGCAGCAGGCAGCTCGAATTGGCGTCGCGCAGGCACAGCAGAACTTCTTCTCCCTGCAGGGCGTTGAGCGCGTCCAGCAGATAATTCACGTTGAAGCCGACGCTCAGTTCGTTCACGCCCGTGCGCGCCTCGAGCTCCTCGACCGCTTCTTCCTGCTCGGGATTATGCGCGACGATGCGCAGCTTGTTCTGGCTGACGTCAAGCTTTACGCCGCGATACTTCTCGTTCGAGAGGATCGCGGCGCGCTGCAGCGCGCCACGCAGGGCTTCGCGACCGATATGCACTTCTTTGTCGGCGCCGATCGGAATGACGGCCTCGTAATCCGGAAAGCGGCCATCGATGAGTTTGGACGTGAAAACCACGTCGTTATGGCGCACGCGCAGATGGTTGCGGCCGAACTGCAATTCCACGTCGCCTTCGCCGGCTTCGAACATGCCTTGCAGTTCCACCACGCCCTTGCGCGGAATGATGATCTGCCGCTGCGCGGACTTTCCGCCTTCGAGTTCGGTTTCGGCCAGGGCCAGACGGTGGCCGTCGGTCGCGACGCAGCGCAGCGACTTGTCGCGCAGGTCCAGCAGCATGCCGTTGAGGTAATAGCGCACGTCCTGGTTCGCCATCGCGAACGCGGTGCGGTCCATCAAATCCTTGAGGGTGTTCTTCGGCAAGGTGATCTTCTCGATCACTTCGATGTTTTCGATAACCGGGAATTCGGTAGCGGCCAGCGTCGCCAGGGTAAATCGACTGCGACCGGAACTGACCGTCACGCGGTCGTTGGCAAGCTTGAACTGGATCTTGCTGCCGTCCGGCAGGGCGCGGCAGATATCGAAGAGCTTGCGCGCCGGGATCGTCACTTCACCGGCATCCGCGTCGACCGCATCGACGCTCGCCGACATTTCCACCTCGAGGTCGGTGCCCGTGAAACTCACCTTTCCCGAACCCGCGACGACCAGCAGATTCGACAGGACTGGAAGCGTCTGTCGGCGTTCCACCACGCCGATGACTTGTTGCAAGGGCTTGAGCAAGACTTCGCGCTGGATACTGAAGTGCATGGTGGCTGCTTCCGTGATTTCGTTTGTTATATGGAAAGAGCTGTTGTTGTGGCTGTGAATTTGTGGATTACTTTATTTGTATTTGTTTATCAATAACTTGCAGCATGAAATCCCAACATGTGTCCTGTGGGTGATTTCCCATGCTTTTGTGGATAACTGACCCCGTCGCATTGTTGCACAACTTATCCACAAACGCTGCACCGCCAAGCTCAGCCAGTCAGTTCGCGCAGCAGTTTTTCCCAATCCTGGCGCAGTTTGCCGTCCTTCTGCGCCAGGTCCCTGATCGTGCGGCAGGCATGCAGCACGGTCGTGTGATCGCGACCGCCAAACGCCCTGCCGATTTCCGGCAGGCTGTGTTCGGTGAGTTCCTTGGCCAGCGCCATTGCCAATTGTCGCGGCCGCGCCAATGAACGGCTGCGGCTCGTCGATAGCAGGTTCGGCAGGCTGATCTGGTAGTAGTCTGCGACGGTTTTCTGGATGTTCGACAGCGTGATCGCCTGAGCGTGCACGGTGAGCAGGTCGCGCAGTGCTTCCTGCGCGAACGCCTCGGTGATCGGCACGCCCTGGAAGTTCGCACGTGCCGCCAGCGTGTTGAGCGCCCCTTCCAGGTCGCGCACGTTCGAGCGCATGCGCTTGGCGACCAGGAAGGCGACGGACTCGGGAACCTCGAGTCCGCGCGCCGAGGACTTGGCCAGCAGGATCGCCGCGCGCGTCTCGAAATCGGGCGGCTCGATCGCGACCGACAAACCCCAACCCAGGCGCGATTTCAGGCGTGGCTCGAGGTTTTCCACTTCCTTCGGGTACTTGTCGCAGGTCAGGATGATCTGCTGCTTGCCCTCGAACAGGGCATTGAAAGTGTGGAAGAACTCTTCCTGCGTGCGGTCCTTGCCGGCGAAGAACTGGATGTCGTCGATGAGCAGCGCGTCCACGTCGCGGAAGCGGCGCTTGAAGTCGTCCATGCCCTTTTGCTGCAGCGCGCGCACCATGCCGCTGACGAATTGTTCCGAGCGCAGGTACAACACACGCGTGGCTGGATTGTTGGCGCGGATCAGGTTTCCCGCGGCATGCATGAGGTGCGTTTTGCCCAGGCCGGTACCGCCATAGAGCAGCAACGGGTTGTAGGCGCGGCCCGGATTCATCGCCACCTGCATCGCCGAGGCTTTGCCAAGCTGGTTGGACTTGCCTTCGACGAAGGTGTCGAAGGTGTAATGCGGATCGAGGTTGTGCTCGAAATCCTCGGTGTCGACGGACAAGGAGCGGGCAGCGGATTTTTCCGGGCGTCGATTCGCGAGGGTGCCGACCTCCAGGCGCAACGCTACCGGCGCGCCATGCACGTGCTCGAGCACGCGCTCGATCAGGCCCTGGAACTTCGAACGCACGAAATCCAGGGTGTAGGCGTTCGGCGCGAGCAGGCGCAAGCCGTCACCATCCTCGCTGGCCTGCAAGGGCATCAGATACGTGTGCAGATCCTCGACGCTCAGTTCGCCTTCCAGGCGTTCCAGGCAGCGCCGCCACAATTTGCTCATGATGGAATTGGTTACCGGTGCATCCGCCGCAGCGGGCGGACCACGAAGTCTAACCTCCGGCACCGATCACGCCAAGCACGAACACATTGACGCGAGTACACTTTTACCAATAGAATCCCGCTTCTTTTTCCTCTTCAAGACCTGTGCCATGGCCACCAAGCGCACTTTCCAACCCGGCAATCTCAAGCACGCACGCACGCACGGTTTTCGTGCGCGCATGAAGACGCGCGGCGGCCGTGCAGTCCTCAACGCGCGTCGCGCGAAGGGCCGCAAGAAACTCATCCCGTAAGGATTGGCGCGTGGCGCTGCGCCATCCGCGAAGCGCCCGCCTGTTGCGTCCCGCGGATTTCGCGCGCCTGCGCGAATCCGGCCGTCGCCTGGGCTCGCAACAGCTGAGCATCCAATACTGCAATCGCGACGAGCCTGGCGCCCGCCTTGGGATGGCGATATCGCGGCGCGTCTCCAAGCTCGCGGTCGCGCGCAACCGCATTCGCCGCCAGATCCGCGAAAGTTTCCGCCTGCATCGTGCCGACCTGCCGGCCTGCGACATCCTCGTGATCGCACGCCCATCGGCGGTGCAACAGTCCAATGCGCAACTGCGCGCCGAACTCGAATCCCTATGGTCGCGGCTCGCCGAGCGGGTCACCGCCATTGAACGATAGGCCCGCGCCCGGCACAATGCGCGCCTCCTGAGAGTCCGCTCTTGAGCATTGGCGTTCGCAGCGCCACCTGTCTTTTGTCACGCGCGCCTGCGCCGCCAACCGGTTTGCCTTCATGCCCACCACCCGTTCGTTGTTGTTCATGGCCCTCGCGTTCGTTGCGTTGCTGATGTGGCAGGCATGGGAGCAGGATTACGGCCCGAAGCCGACGTGGCGCGCCGACCGCTACTTCAGCGCTGCGCGAATGCGCCCGTACCAAATGCGGACGTCCCTGCAGCCACCGCGACGCCGGGTGCGGCGGCTACCACGCCAGCCGTGCCGGAAACAGCGGCCGCGACCAGCGCGCCCGCACCGACGATCACGGTGACGACGGACGTGCTGCGACTGACCATCGACACTCACGGCGGCTCCATCGTGCGTGCGGACCTGCTCGACTATCCTGCCGACGCGGCGAAGAAGCATGAGCCGGTGCGCCTGCTCGACGATGCCGCGTCGACCTACTATGTCGCGCAATCCGGACTCGTGAGTGCCGCCGCCTCGGGCGCCGCGCCGGATCATCAGGCCCTGTTCCACGCCGACAAGACCGATTACACGCTGGCACCGGGCGCGGATGCGCTGGAAGTGCCGCTGACCTGGTCCGATGCTGCGGGCCTGAAAGTGACAAAAGTATACAGTTTCAAGCGCGGCAGCTATCTCGTCGGCGCGCGCGCGGACATCGCCAACGCCGGCATTGCGGCATGGTCCGGCAACGCCTATCGCCAGCTGCAACGTGCGGCGCCGCCGGCTGCCACCGGTTTCAACAACCCCGAGCGCTACGCCTACGTCGGCGCTGCCTGGTACAGCCCCGAGCACAAGTTCAACAAGCTCGCGTTCGACAAGTTCGCCAAGGAACCGCTAACCGGAAGTTTCGCCGGCGGCTGGATGGCGATGCTGCAGCATTACTTCTTCAGCGCCTGGATTCCCGACAAGAGTGAAATCGACACGTATTCGAGCGCGGTCGTGGAAGGCACGAACGGCGCACCGCGCTATCTGGTGCGCACGTTGTCGCCGTCGATCACGTTGGCCCGGGACAATCGCGCAGCATCGATGCGCATCTGTATATCGGCCCGACCCTGCTGGGCGAGCTTGACGCGATTTCCGATGCCGGCATCGCCAAAGGTCTGGCCCTGACCGCCGACTACGGCTGGCTCACGCCAATCGCACAGCCCCTGCACTGGATCCTGCTGCAACTGCATGCACTGGTGCGCAACTGGGGTGTGGCCATCATCCTGCTCGTGCTGCTGATCAAGCTCGTCATGTTCAAGGCAGCGAAGCGCAATATCGTTCCGGCGGCAAAGATGAAGAAGCTCGCGCCGCGATTGCAGGCGCTCAAGGAGCGTTACGGCGACGACAAGCAGAAGCTCAGCGCCGCGACCATGGAGCTGTACCAGAAGGAGAAGATCAACCCGCTCGGCGGCTGCCTGCCGGCGCTGATCCAGATTCCGGTGTTCTTCGCGCTGTACTACGTGCTGCTGGAAAGCGTGGAGCTGCGCCACGCGCCGTTCTTCGGCTGGATCCAGAACCTGTCGGCGCCCGATCCGTATTACATCCTGCCGATCATCAACATGGCGGTCATGGCGGGCACCATGTTGTTCACGCCGCCGAGCCCCGGCATGGACGCGACGCAGCAGAAGATGATGAAGTTCATGCCGATCGCGTTCAGCGTGCTGTTCTTCGTCTTCCCGTCCGGCCTGGTGCTGTATTACGCGGTCAATGGTGGACTGGGATTGCTGCAGCAGTGGGTGATCAATCACCGGATGCTAGGCGGCGGAGGCCCGGCACGGCGCGATAATGCGCGGATGGCGGACAAGGTCGACACCATTGCCGCGATCGCCACGCCGCCCGGCGCGGGCGGCGTCGGCATCGTGCGCGTGTCCGGACCGAAGCGCGCGCGCGATTGCCGTCGCGATTGACCGGCAGGAACCCGCAACCGCGCAAAGTATATTTTGGCGCATTCCGCGATAAGGGCGATGGCGAATCCTCGATCGCGGCTTGGCCGTCTTCTTCACTGCGCCGAAATCCTTTACCGGCGAGGATGTGCTCGAACTGCACGCGCACGGCAGTCCGGTCGTCCTGAACCTGATTGCTGCGGCGCGTCTGCGAACTCGGCGCGCGACCGGCGCGCGCCGGCGAATTTTCCGAACGCGCCTTCCTCAACGGCAAGTTGGACCTGGTCCAGGCCGAAGCGGTCGCCGATCTCATCGCCGCCGGGTTCGGAAGCCGCCGCACGCGCCGCCTTGCGCAGCCTCGAGGGCGATTTCTCCCAGATCCGTGCACGCGCTGTTCGAGGCGCTGGTGAACCTGCGCGCCTGGCTCGAGGCGGCGCTCGACTTCCCCGAGGAGGAAATCGACTTCCTGAGCGCCCCGCAACTGGCCGATGGCTTGCAACGGCTGGATGCGCAACTCGCCAATCTGCTCGCCGCCACGCGCCGCGGCGTGGTGTTGCGCGACGGCTTGCACGTGGCCATCGTCGGCCGGCCGAACGCGGGCAAGTCCAGCCTGCTCAATGCGCTGGCGCAAAGCGAACGCGCCATCGTCACCGACATCGCCGGCACCACGCGCGACGTGTTGCGCGAAAACGTCGAACCTCGACGGCATCATGCTGACGCTCGCCGACACGGCTGGCCTGCGCGACTCCGCCGACGTGGTCGAAGCCGAAGGCATGCGCCGCGCCCGCGCCGAACTGGCCCGTGCGGACGTCGCGATCCTCGTCACCGAATCCGCGCACGTCGAATCGGACTTGGCCTTGCTCGACGTCTGCGCGACCGGTGCGACGCGCATCGTCGTGCACAACAAGATCGATCTATCCGCAGAAGTCGCGCGCGCGCAAACAGCGCAAAGTGCACAAGTCCACATCTGGCTGTCGGCACGCTCCGGCGCTGGACTGCCGCTGCTGCGCGAGGAATTGAAGCGTCTTGCCGGTCGAGGCGACGGCACGCAAGGCGCGTTCAGCGCGCGTGCGCGCCACGTGCAAGCCCTGGAAATCGTAACCGCGCATCTGCAAGCGGCGAAGAACATCTCGAACACCGCACCGGCGAGCTGGCTGCCGAGGAATTGCGTCAGGCACAGCAGGCGCTCGGCGAAATCACCGGCGAGTTCAGCAGCGACGATCTGCTGGGCAAGATTTTTTCCACGTTCTGCATCGGCAAGTGAGGAATTGAACGTGATCGACCTTTATTACTGGCCCACCCCCAACGGCCACAAGATCACCCTGTTCCTCGAAGAAGCCGGATTGCCGTACACGATCCGGCGCGTCGACATCGGCAAGGGCGAGCAGTTTGCGCCGGAGTACCTCGCGATATCGCCGAACAACAAGATGCCGGCGATCGTCGACCACGATCCGCCCGGCGGTGGTGCGCCGCTGAGCGTGTTCGAGTCGGGTGCGATCCTGTTTTATCTCGCGCGCAAAACCGGCAAGTTCATCGCGGCGGATCCGCGCGGCACCATGACTTGCCTCGAATGGCTGTTCTGGCAAATGGGCGGACTCGGGCCGATGACCGGCCAGTACGGCCATTTCACCACGTACGCGCCGGAAAAGATTCCCTACGCGATAGAGCGCTACACGCGCGAGGCACGACGTCTGCTCGGCGTGCTCGACAAGCGCCTGCAAGGTCGCGAGTATATTTGTGGAAACGAGTATACGATCGCCGACATGGCTTGTTATCCGTGGATCGACCCCTACGCCAAGCCGCCGCTGGACTTGAGTGGATTCAACGAAGTTCGCCGTTGGCGCGAGATGATTCACGCGCGCCCGGCGACCGCGCGCGCTTGGGCACAAGGCGATTTTCGCGAGGCACAAGGGGAAATGGATGAAGCGGAACGGGCGATTTTGTTTGGTGGAAAAGCCGGCGCTTGACTCAATGCACCCAGTGTCCGCCGCGCTTGCGCGGCGTCGTGTTGGAATCGGCGGGTTCGGCGCGGCGCGCCAGCTCCGCCGGAGTCGGCGGCACTTCCGACCAGTAATGCGCCACGGCTTCGATGGCCATCGGCAATTGCGCCAGGCATTCGTCGTATTCGGCTTCGGTCAGCGGCTCGATCTCGGCGTCGGTCTGGAACACGCCTTCCTGCACGGCCAGCGCCATGATCGGCGACAGCAGTTCGGTCAGCCGCGAATCCACGCCCAGACGCGCTTCCCACAGCCGTGCGCGCAGGTCGACGCCGCGCGAAAACCCCTCGCACCAGCCTTGCGCACTCAACGCCGAACCACCGTCGTCGAGTTCAATTTCGCCAAGGATGGGTTCGTACTGCTCGGTTTCCAGTTCGTAGCCGATGCTTTCGGAAAGCCGCGCCAGCAATTCGAGGACGCGCCGGCCTTCGCTCTCGTCTTCGAACGGATCGTGCAGCACTTCCGGCAGCCAATCCTCGGGCGGCGCGCGTTCGGGACCGATGTTCACCGCGCTGAGCAGGCCGTGCACGCCGTCGAGCAGCAGCGCGTCTTCGCCCGCGTGCGCGCGCAGGAACTGGTCGAGCTCTTCCAGTTCGCCGTCGTCCAGCGTCGGCGACCAGTCCGGTTCGCGGATTTCGTCAGGCATTGGCCTGTCCTGATTCGGCAAGTTCCAGGATCGCCGGTGTGTGGTCCGAGGGCCGTTCCCAGGTGCGCGGCGTGCGGTCGATGCTGCCGGCGCGGCAGCGCGCGCGCAACGCCTCGCTCGCGAGCACAAGGTCGATGCGCATGCCGAGGTTGCGGCGGAAGCCGGCCTGGCGATAGTCCCACCACGAGTAATGTCCCGCTTCGTCGTTGAACAGGCGAAACGTGTCGTCCAGACCGAGATCGAGGATGGCCTTGAGTGCGTCGCGTTCGGGCGTGGAGCAGAGGATTTTATCTTTCCACGCAGCCGGATCGTAGATGTCGCGATCATCCGGGGTGATATTGAAATCGCCGAGCACGACGAGATTGGGATGGCGGCGGATCTCCTCGGCGAGGAAGGCGCGCACCTTGGCCAGCCAGTCGAGCTTGTAGGCGTACTTGTCGCTGCCGACTTCCTGGCCGTTGACCACGTACAGGTTGGCGACGCGCACGTCGCCGACCGTGCCGACGAGGATGCGCCGCTGCGGATCGTCCAGCCCGGGAATGTCGGTGACGATGTCGCGCGGCGCTTCGCGTGCGAGGATCGCCACGCCGTTATAGGTCTTCTGTCCGGAAAACGCGCTGCGGTAGCCGAGTGCGGCAATTTCGTCCACCGGGAAATTCGCGTCTTCGGTCTTGGTTTCCTGCAACGCGACGACATCCGGTGCAGCGGTGCCAAGCCACTCGCGCAAATGCGGCAGGCGCACCTTGAGCGAGTTGACGTTCCAGGTCGCGATCTTCATTGCGATGTATTCTACGCGTTACGCAGCGAGGCCATAACTGCGCAGCAGCGCATCGGCGCGTGGTTCGCGGCCACGGAATTCGACGAAGGATTCCAGCGCCGGACGCGAACCGCCGACGGCAAGGATGCTGTCGCGGAACGCCGCGCCGGTGCGGCGTCGAAGATGCCGGCTTCCTCGAAGCGCGCGAACGCATCGGCGGAAAGCAGTTCCGCCCACAGGTAACTGTAGTAACCCGCCGCGTAGCCGCCGGCGAAAATGTGGGTGAAACTGTGCGGCATGCGCTGCCACGCGGGCGGTTGAAGCACCGCGACTTCGCGACGCACGTCGGCGAGCAGTTCCAGCACGCGCGCGCCGTGCGCGGGGTCGAATTCCAGGTGCAGGCGGAAATCGAGCAGCGCAATTCCAGCTGGCGCACGAGAAACAGGCCGGCGTGGAAATGCCGCGCGGCGAGCATGCGCGCGAACAGTTCGTCGGGCAGCGCTTCGCCGGTTTGCCAATGCCGCGCGAACAGGTTCAGCGCCTCGCGCTGCCAGCAGAAGTTCTCCATGAACTGGCTGGGCAGTTCGACCGCGTCCCATTCCACGCCGTCGATGCCGGCGACGCTCGGGTAATCGACTTCGGTGAGCAGATGATGCAGGCCGTGGCCGAATTCGTGGAACAGCGTGGTGACTTCGTCATGCGCGAGCAGGCTCGGGCGATCCGCGGCCGGCGGCGGAAAATTGCAGGTGAGGTAGGCGATCGGCAGATGCGTCGCGTCGCCGTTGCGGAAACGCGAACGGCATACGTCCATCCACGCTCCGCCACGCTTGCCGGTGCGCGCATACAAATCGACATAGCAGCCGGCGAAGACGCGACCGTTCGGCGTCGAGCACGTCGTAGAAACGCACGTCCGGATGCCAGACGTCAACGCCGACACGCTCGCGCAAGCTCACGCCAAACACGCGCGCGACGATCGCGAACAGGCCGTCCAGGACGGACGGCAACGGGAAATACGGCTTGAGGTCTTCCTCGCTCAGCGAAAATTTGCGCTCGCGCAGTTTTTCCGCGGCATAGCCCACGTCCCATGGCTGCAAATCGGCGATGCCGAGCTCGGCCCTGGCGAATTCGCGCAGTTCCGCCAGTTCGCGCATCGCAACCGGCTTCGCGCGGCGCACCAGGTCGTGCAGGAAATCCAGCACACGCGCAGGCGTCGCCGGCCATCTTCGTCGCCAGCGATTCTTCCGCCGCGTTGGCGAAGCCGAGCAGGCGTGCGGCTTCGTGGCGCAGCGCGAGGATCTCCCCGATGCGCGCGGAATTGTCGAAACGTCCGGCCTGCGGTCCCTGGTCCGAAGCACGCGTGTGGTACGCGGTGTAGACGCGCTCGCGCAGTGCGCGGTCGTCGGCATAGGTCAATACCGCCTGCACGCTCGGCGGTTTGAGCGTGACCAGATAGCCATCATGCCCCGCCTCGCGGGCGGCCTCGCACATCAATGCACGATCGGTTTCGGGCAGGCCGGCAAGCGCGTCGGCGCCGACTTTCTCCGTCCACGCCTGGGTCGCATCGAGCACGGCCTCCTCGAATTCAGTGGCGAGGCGCGTCAGCGCATTGCTGATGTCGCGGAAGCGCGAGCGCGCAGGCTCTTCCAGCGCGACGCCGGAAAGGCGGAAGTCGCGCAGGCAGTGTTCGACCAGTGTTCGGGCGGCGCGCGGCAACGCAGAAAATCCCGCCCCGTCGGCGACGGCCCTGACCGCCGCGTACAGCTCGCGGTTCTGGCCCAGCTCCGCACCGAAATCGCTGAGCGCTTCCTCCGCCGGTGCGTACACCGCGCGCAAGGCATCCGAATCCTTCACGGCGTGTAGGTGCGACACCGGCGACCACACGCGTTCAGAACGATGTTCCAGGGCCTCTTGCGGCAACATCGTATTGGCGAAGGTGCGCGGCGCGGGGTCGGCGATCAAGGCGTCGATGCACGCGCGATAGTCGTCCAGCATGGCATCGACGGCTGGGCGTACGTGTTCGGGTTCGATCGCGGCGAAAGCGCGGCAGGGCGGAATCGTCGAGCAGGGGATTGGTTGGCATGCGCACAAACTGGCGTGTGGAAACGGAAAAATCAAGCCGCACACGCGGATTTCGCGCTAGCATCTGGCGCGATGAGCGAAGCCAACTCCCACGATTCCTACGATGCGCACCGCCTGCTGCGCGGGCTGGAACTGTTCCGGCATCTGGATGCGGCGACGCTGGACGAACTCGCCCAGGAACTGGAATGGTTCGCCCTGCCCGGCGGCGCCACCTTGTTCGAATACGGCGATCCGTCCGATGCGCTGTGCGTGCTCAAATCCGGCAGTCTCGGTGCGTTCAAGCCTACGCAGGACGGTGGCTTCCAGCTCGACGGCGTGGTCGCGGCCGGCGAGACCGTGGGCGAACTTGGCCTCATCGTCGATGCGCCACGCTCGGCAACGGTGCGCGCACTGCGCGATTCGGAGCTGCTGCGCCTGTCGCGCAGCGGCTTCGACAAACTCGTGGCCCGGCATCCGCAGGCCATGCTGGTCAGCGCGCGCCTGGCGGTCAAGCGTTTGGTCGCGCGGCGCGAGGGCGCGAGCCTGTCCTCGGCGCGCACATTCGCGGTGCTCGCCCACGACCAAGGCGTGGATGCGCGTGATTTCGCGCAGCGTCTGCGCGAGGCGCTGATGCGCTATGGCGACTGTGCGCTGGTCGATGCCGAATCCGCGCACGGTCAGACCAGCACATGGTTCAGCGCGCTCGAGGCACGTGTGCGCTTCGTGCTCTACCTGGGCGACGGCGAAGATCGCGAATGGCGTGATCTGTGCGTGCGCCAATCCGATTGCCTGTTGCTGGTGGCGAACGCAACCGATACCTCGAGCGCATGGCCGGAAAAGTCCTGCATCGACGCCGAGCGCGCCCTGCATCGTCCGCGACACCTGGTGCTGCTGCACCGCGACGGCACGATTGCGCCTGGCGCGGCGCGGCGTTGGCTGGATGTCGTACCCGGCGTCGCCCATCATCATGTGTGCGGGGACGCGGATATCGAACGCGTGGCGCGCCTGTTGACCGGGCGCAGCATCGGCCTGGTGCTTTCCGGCGGTGGTGCGCGTGGCTTCGCCCACATCGGCGTGGTGCGCGCGTTGCGCGAGGCCGGCGTGCAGATCGACTGCGTTGGCGGCACCTCGATCGGCGCGATCATCGGCGCCGGCGTCGCCGCGGATTGGTCGAACGAGGAAATGTTCGACAATTACTACCGATCCTTCGTGGTCGGCAAGCCGCTGAGCGACTACACGCTGCCGTTGATCGCGCTCGTCGCCGGGCGCCGCGTCGCGCGCCTGCTGCGCGAGGCGTTCGGGCCGCGCGACATCACCGATCTCGCCTTGCCCTACTACTGCATCACGTCGAATCTGACCGCGGGCCGCGCGGAAACCCATCGCGCCGGGCCGCTGTGGTTCTGGTTGCGCGCGAGCTGCGCGATTCCGGGCGTGCTGCCGCCGGTGTTCCATCGCGGCGAGGTGTTCGTCGACGGTGCGGTGATGGACAACCTGCCCGTCGAAGCGATGCGCGCGCAAGGCGTGGCCGAAATCGTCGCGGTCGACATCGGCGCCGACGACGTGCTGCACGCCGAAGTCGAGGAGTTCGCCCTGCCGCCATGGTGGAAACTGCTTTGGCAACACTGGTTCCATCGCCACCAGCGACCCGGCATCCTGAGCATCCTGTTGCGCTCGGGCATGGTCAACGCGGAAGCCGCGAGCCTGGAGCGGCGCGCGCACACGAGCTTGCTGTTGACGCCGCCGTTGAACGATGTCGAGTTGCTCGACTGGAAGGCTTACGAGCGCGCGATCGATGCGGGTTACAGCTACGCGCAGAAATTGCTCGGACGGGCGAACGCGCCGCGCGAGTTACCGTAGATGCGCGTCCGCGCCCGCGATTATTCGCGGCGTCCCTTGGGCCGGAAGTCCACCAGTCGTTCGCTGACGCGCTCAAGCATCGGTTCGACCGCTTCCTTGGCTTTTTCGCCGGCGTTCAAGCTGGTGAAGTTCACCTGCTCGTCCCACGATGGACCCAGCGGCCGGGCCTGTTCGACCGAGTACGCGCGCACAACGAGTTGGGCGGTGTATAAGGTCGAGTTCTGGCCGTAGTAGTTGAGTTCCTGCGTGCCGACCTTGCGTGCGTGCACGAACACCACCGCATCGGCGTGGCCGCGCAGGATGCGCAGTGCTTCGGCGAAGCGCGGGCGTTCGCCGTTCAGCAGATTGTCCACGCGCGGCATCGAGTCCTGGTCGCTAACGCGGAAGCCCTTGTGTTCCAGGGTGCGCTCGATCGCCGCTTCCGCGGGACCGGAAATCGCCTCGTCGCCACTGGCGAGCACGACCACGACGGGCACGTGCGGCTTGGGTGGGGCGGTGACCTTGGGCGGTTCGGTGGCAGTCGCCACCTGCACCGGCGGCGCCGATGCCTGTGTGGTCGTGGCGCTGGCCACGGCTTGCTGCACCGGCGCGGCGGGTGGATTGGCCTGCGGTGCCGGCGTCGGCGGAATCGCCGTCGACGCATTCGCGGGCGTCGTCTCGGCATAGCGCGGATCAGTCGGTGGCGGCGGTTCGGAAGCGGGTGCCGCGGCTTGTGCTGTCGTGGTGCCGACCGGCGGAGCCTGTGCGGCGGTTGTGGTCGCAGCGGTGACTGGCGCAGGCGTCTGCGTTGCCATCGTGGCTGGTGCCTGCGCGGTCGTCGCACTCGCACCCAGAAACTGCTGCAAAACCGGAATGCGGTCGCGGAACGCCCACGCACCACCGGCCAATCCGAGGATCAGGATCGCGGCAATGGCGAGCGGCAACATCGGCGAGGATTTTGCCGTCTGCGGCTGCAATACTGGCTGATGCGCACCCATTACCGGCTGCGCGCCGGCAGGTGTCGTCGGCCGGCTGACCGGCAAGGGCTGCGGCGTCGGCGAGGTCGACGGCAGCGGACGCTGGCCGGAAACCGGCGTCTTCTGGCCGATCATCGTCGCGGCGGCGGTCGACATCCTGGTTTGCAGCGTGATCGGTCCGCCCTTCGCGACCAGTGGATGCTTCGCGAGGTCGGCGACGAGATCCTGGCAGCTCTGGTAGCGTTCGGACGGATCCTTGGCCACCATTTTGGCGAGGATGCGCTCGAGCTCCGGATCGACCTCGGCATTGAGCGTGCGCACATCGGGAATTTCTGCCTTGACCACTTCCAGCATCAGGCCGAGCGGGGATTCGTCGGTAAACGGCATGCGCCCGGCCAGACACTCGAACAGCACGATGCCGAGCGAGAAGATGTCCGAGCGTTGGTCTACGGGTTTACCCTGACACACTTCGGGGGACAGGTAACCGGGCGTGCCGACGAACTCGCCGGTGGAGGTGAGCTTCTTGGAGAAATCCTGCGTCGACAGGGCGATGCCGAAGTCGGCGATCTTGACCGCACCCTTGCTGGTCAGCATCAGGTTGCCGGGCTTGATGTCGCGGTGGATCACGCCCTTGTCGTGGGCGGTGGCCAGGCCTTGAGCGGTCTGGTAGACGATCTTGGCGGCCTGCTCGGGTTTGAGCTTGCCATCGCGCTTGAGCAGGGAACCCAGGGATTCGCCGTCGACGAACTCCATGACGAAATAGGTCTGCCCGGCGTCGTCGCCGATGAAATAGATGGAGATGATGTGCGGATCGTTGAGGGCGGCCATGGAGCGGGCCTCGCGCAGGAAGCGCTCCTTGACGGACTCGTCGTGGGCCAACGAATCGGCCAGGACCTTGATGGCGACGTAGCGGTTGAGGGAGGTCTCGTAACCCTTGTAGACCACGCCCATGCCGCCGCGGCCGAGTTCGGCGATGATGTCGTAGTGGCCCAGATGCTCTTTCATGACCTGCTCCACGGCCCCCAGGGCCGATTGATTGGTGGGAAAATACTACCACCGCAAGCTGAACCAGCCCCGTGCAGGACTTGGCGGGCATGGCGTTGCGCAGTCGGCAACGAATGTGCCAAATGGATCACGTTTCAGCCGGAATGGACGCCTTCGATTTCCAGCAGCAATTCGCGCCGGCAGATGTCGCCTTGCAACAGCAAAAACGGGACCTTGTCGCCGAGCCGCGCGCGCAGGAGTTCGCGGACGGCCTGTACATCCGACGCGTGGCGCACATAGACCTTGAGCAGGCTCGTCGCGCCAAGCGACGACGTACTGCCGGCAGCGGCGAGCAAGCTGTCCAGGTTGGCCAGGGTTTCGTCGAGCTGTGCGGCAAGATCTTCGGGATGGTGCGAGACATGGCCGACGATCGCCGCCGTGCCGGAAATGTACAACTGTGGCGAAGCGGACGGCGCGCGCATGGCGCGCGCAAATCCGGGTGCGGACGGACCGTATTGTCGCGGATAGCGCCACGCATTCAACTGGCGCGGATTCTCGACCGCGCGTCCGGGCACGCGCGCGGCCAACGCGTAGACCTGCAGCACGCGGCGGCCGTCGCGTACGCCAATTGCGGTAGCCGCCGGATAATCGACGAACGCACTGTCCATGCCCACGGCGCGGCCCGCGCAGAACAAGCGGTAGCGCTCGGCATCGCCCTCGCCATCATTGATCGCGTCCAGGTAATTCCAGACGCGCAGGAGATGCGCTGTCGCGCGGCGGCGCGACCATTGCGCAAGGGTCGCGTAAGCATGCCGCGCCGCATCGGCAATGCCGCCATGCGTGGTTTCGTCGACCTCGAGTGCGACGAAGGCGTAATCGCCATCGCTGGCCCAGGCCACATCGCCGTCGCGGCCGCGGGTGACGGGGCCGGCGACCCGCCAGACTTCCATCGGAGCAGCGACGTCTGCGTCCAGACGCACGCGCAACCAGCGCGGATCGTCGTGCTTCCGGGCCGTATCGCCAAAGCCGATCACGGCCAGCGTGTTCGCCTGTGCGAGGAGATCGGTCACATGCGCGAGTACATACTCAACGTGCAGTGGAGAAAGGCTCCCGCTCGCTGCGGGCCTGCTGGTTTCCACGGTGTGCGCGGGCAGGACGGTCATTCCTCGCATGATACTATGCCCTGCAAACTTCCCAGACCGCGAACATCAGGGAGCGGTCATCCGAGGCAATCTTTTGGGGACCGCGGTACGCATGTCTGCACAAACGCCCGCCGAGCACGAACTGGCCGACCTCATCGTCACAAGTCTGAATCTGGAAAACACGAGTGCAGATCGAATCGCGCCGGACGCACCGCTGTTCGGCGGCGGATTGGGGCTGGATTCCATCGACGCACTGGAGCTGGCGTTGGCCATATCCAAGCGTTACGGCTTTGCGCTGCGTTCGGACAATCCCGACAACCAGCGGATCTTCTCCAGCCTGCGCGAGTTGAGCGCGCATGTGCAGGCACACCGCGTGGGTTGATCGATGAAGCGCGCCCTTGTGTGGGTGGCCGTCGTGGCGCTGGTACTGCTCGGGCATTTTTTCGGCGGCAAGAACCTGCGCGGCGCGCTCGACGCGCTGCCTGCGTTGATCGCCGCGCTGGTCGGCTGGCTGTTCGCACGCACGTTGCGCGCGGGACGCACGCCGCTGATCGCGCGCGCCATTGCCGCCATCGATGGTCCACGGTGGCTGGACGATCCCGCCGTCGCGGCCTATGCACGTCGGCTCACCGCGGTCTGGGCCGCGTGGCAATTTGCGCTCGCCGCCTGCGCCGCGTTGCTGGCCCTGCACGCGCACGGAATTTTCGCGGACGCGGCGTGGCTGCCGTCGCCGCGCGCATTCGGATGGATCGTCCTGCCGCTGGCTGTCGCCGGGCTTTTCCTCGGCGAATTTTTCCTGCGCCCGCATCTGTTGCCGCAGGCGCCGCGCCGGGGTTTGATCGTTTTTCTCACCGCGCTGATCCGGCATTGGCCGGCATTGCTGGCCGAACGCGCGCCATGACCGACTCGATTTGCGAACATTTCCATATTGCCGCATCGCATCCGGCGCTGCCCGGGCATTTCCCCGGCGAGCCTGTCGTACCCGGCGTGGTGCTGCTCGAACGTGTCGCCTCATCGACGCGACGTGCGTTCGACGTGGAAGTGGTGGGATTTCCGCAGGTGAAATTCCTGCGCCCGCTGCGTCCTGGCGAGGTTGCCGAATTGCGCGTCGAGCGCAGCGGCGCGGGCGCGAAATTTTCCATCGAGCGTGGGCAAGAGTTGATCGCCGGCGGCACGCTGGAACTGGCGCCATGAGTGCGCATTGGAGCGAACGCCGCGAGGGCGGGGGCCGCATTGCGCTGTGGCTGATCCGTACCATCGGTTTGCGCCTGGGCCGGCCCGCGGCACGCGCGTTGTTGTATCCGATCACGGTGTACTTCTTCTTCCGTCGCGGCCTGGAACGTCGTGCCTCGCGTGCCTTCCTCACCCGCGCTCTCGGGCGCCCGGCGCGCACCCGGGATGTGCTCAAGCACATCCATTGCTACGCGGCGACGATCCTTGACCGCGTATTCCTGCTGGCGCGATCCACGCGCGGGTTCGCAATCGACGTGCGCGGTCTCGACCAGCTCGAAGCGCAGTTGGCGCCGGGCCGTGGTGCAATCCTGCTGGGCGCGCATATCGGCAGCTTCGAGGCATTGCGTGTGCTTGCCGAAGCCAGGCCCGACCTGAAGGTACGCATGCTGATGGATCGCGGTCAGACGCCGGCCCTGACCGAGTTGCTGCACGCTCTCAATCCGGCAGTCGCGGACATGGTCATCGACGCAGGCGGAGACGGCACAGACGTGGTTCTCGCGATTCGCGACGCGGCCGCGCAAGGCGCGCTGGTCGGCCTGCTCGGCGACCGCGCGCGGCCGGGCGAGGCGACGCGCACGGCGAAATTCTTCGGCGCGCCGGCGCAATTCCCGGTCGCGCCGCATCTCATCGCCGCTGTTTTGCAGCTGCCCGTCGTACTGGCCTTCGGCCTGTACCGCGGCCGCAACCGCTACGAGGTGTTTTTCGAGAATTTCAGTGCGGCAGACCCCATTGCGCGCGCCGAGCGGCAGGCAAGACTTGCCGAACTCACGCAACGGTATGCCGCGCGTCTGGAATACTACGTGCACCTGGATCCTTACAACTGGTTCAACTTCTATGACTTTTGGGATTCTCCTGCCGGCGTTGCTGCTGGCCGCGACACCGCCGTGTGACGCCGCGAACCTGATCGCGAGCCTCAAGCGCCCGGTGCCGGCATCGACGGCGTACACCGAAGTGCGTTTCGTGCACCAGCTCACGCGCCCGCTGATCCTGCGCGGCGAACTCGACTATGGCGGTGCGGACAAGCTCGGCAAGCGTGTGGATGCGCCGTATCGTGAGTCCACGACGATATCCGGTGACGACGTGACCGTGACGCGCGCGGATCGCATACCGAAACATTTCGATCTGGAGCGCGCACCGGAACTCAAGACGCTGATGGGTGGATTTTCCGCCCTGCTCGGCGGCGACGCGGCCGCGCTGGCAGCGCTGTATACCATCTCACATGTGGACAATGCCGGCGGCTGGACGCTCACGCTGACGCCGCGCGATGTCGCGCAGTCCGCGCACTTGAAGGCGTTCATCATCGACGGCGCCGGCAACGAGCCGCACTGCTTCACCTTGCAGCAGGCCAACGGCGATGCCAGCGTGATGCTGCTCGGACCGCTCGCGGCGGCGAAGCTGCCGCAGCCGCCCACGACGGCGGCACTCACGACGCTTTGTCGCGCGCCATGAGCGGACGCGGCCGTCTCGCCGGCATAGCGCTGTGGTGGCTCGCACTGGCGCTCGCCGCTATCGCGGTGCAGTGCACGCTCGTGGTCAATAATGATTTGCGCAGCTTCATGCCGCCGCCGCGCAATGCGGATCAAAAGGTCCTCATGGACGAAATCGGCGACGGTCCGGCCTCGCGCCTGCTGCTGATGGCGATCTCGGGCGCGCCGTCGGAAAAACTCGCGGAGTTGAGTCGCGGACTCGTGCATACCCTGCGCGCCGACACGCGATTTACCCAGGCGTTGAATGGAAGCGAATCCCTCGCCCAGCTCGATGCCAAGCTGCTGCCGTATCGCTATCTGTTGTCGCCGACGCTGGATCGTGCGCAATTCGACGAGCCGTTCCTGCGCGAGCAACTGGAAGAACGCCTGCAGGATCTGGGCTCGCCGGCCGCAAGTTCGCTGGAAGACATTCTGCCGCGCGATCCAACCCTGGAAACGCTTGTCCTCGCGCAGCGCTGGACGCCGCGCCATGCACCGGCGTTGCGCGACGGCGTCTGGTTTTCGTCGCACGAAGAAGCGCTGCTGATTGCGACGACGCGTGCCCCGGGACTCGACACCGCCGCGCAATCCGACGCCATCGCAGCGGTGCGCGCGGCGTTCGCCGCGTTGCCCGGCGCGGCGAACGCGCGACTCGAAATCAGCGGCCCGGGCTACATCGGCGCGCGGATCGCGGCGTCGACGCGCGCTGAGGCCGAACGCCTCAGCGCAATCGGCACGGCGGGATTCGCGATCCTGCTGCTGCTCGCCTATCGCAGCGCGAGCATCCTCGCCCTCGTCGCCTTGCCGCTGGCCAGCGGCGCACTGGCCGGACTCGCCGCGATCGTTCTCGTCTTCGGCAACGTGCACGGCATCACGCTCGCATTCGGTTTCACCCTGCTCGGCGTCGCCCAGGAATATCCGCTGCGCGTGTTCAGCCATCGCCGTGCCGGCAGCGACAGCACCGCCGGTGTGCGTGGCGTATGGCCGCTGCTGCGCCTGGCCATCGTTTCGGCCTGCATCGCCTATCTCGCATTTCTCGTCTCCGGCGTGCCCGGCCTGCAACAACTCGCCGTGTTCACCATCGTCGCCTTGCTCGTGGCCGGCGCGGCCACGCGCTGGCTGTTGCCGCCGCTGTTGCCGGATCGATTCCGCGACGTCGCTGCTTCACCGCTGATGCAACGCGCACAACGCTGGCTTGCCGCCATGCCAAGGCCGCGTGCGCTGCCGTGGATCGCGCTGGCATTGGCTTTGCTGGCACTGTGGTTCGCGCCCGCACCGCTGTGGCAGAACGATCTCGCCGCGCTCGCGCCCGCGCCGCCGGCGGAACTTGCGCGCGAAGGCAAACTGCGCACCGCACTCGGCGCGCCGGACGTGCGTTATCTGCTCGTGCTGCATGCGGACAGCGCCGATGCGGTGCTGCAATTATCCGAACGCATTTCTGCACAAGCGCACCAGTGGATTTCCGCGCATGCGGTCGATGACGTGGAATTGCCGTCGCGCTGGCTGCCAAGCCTGGAAACCCAGCGTACGCGTCAGGCCCGGTTGCCGGATCGCGCGACGCTCAGTGCCGCACTGGATGCGGCGTTGCAGGATCTGCCGTTCAAGCCCGGCCTGTTCGCGCCCTTCGTCGGCGATGTGGAATCCGCGCGCGATCTGCCATCGCTCACGCCGGAAGCCTTCGAACGCTCGCCGTTCGGCGCGAGATTTGCCGCGATGCTGGTCGAACGCGGTGGCAAATGGTATGGACTGGCCACGCTCGACGGCGTGCACGATCCGGCAGCGCTCGATGTGATCGCCGCGCAAACCGGCGGTGCGGTGCGCCTGCTGGATCTGAAATCCGCATCCGAAACGCTCGTCGCTCAATACCGCACGCGCATTCTGCAAGCGCTCGGTGCTGCCTTCGTGCTGCTCGTGCTCGCGGTCGGCCTCGCCTTTCGCGATGCACGCCGCGCCTGGCATGTGCTCGCGCCGATGTCGCTGGCAACCCTGCTCGCGATCGCCGTGCTGCGTGCCTGCGGCGTGCCGCTGAGCCTGTTCCATCTGGTCGCGGTCACGCTCGCCGCCGGGCTCGGCCTGCATTACGCGCTGTTCTTCGAGCGCGCCGTCGCCGACGCCGACGAAGCGCGCCGCACCCTGCATGCCACGCTCGTGTGCGTGGCCGCCGCCGTGCTGGTGTTCGGCCTGCTCGCGACGTCGGCGGTGCCGGTGCTGCGCGCGATTGGCGCGACCGTGGCGCTCGGCGTCACGTTCCATTTCATCCTGTCCACGCAGATGGCGATGCGCAGGACATCGCGATGTTGGATAAGGCGCACTGGCAACACCTGATCCCGCATCGCGGCGCGATGTGCCTGCTCGACGCCGTGGTCGCATGGGATGAAGCAGGCATCCACGCACGCGCCAGCTCGCATCGCGATCCGGGAAACCCGTTGTGCGCGGATGACCGCCTGCATGCCGTCAATCTGTGCGAATACGGCGCCCAGGCGATGGCCGTGCATGGCGGCCTGCTCGCGCAACGCGAAGACGGTGTGGCCGCACCGGGATTGCTCGTGTCCCTGCGTGAAGTGAAACTTCACGTCGCGCGCGTCGACGACTTGCCGCACGATCTCGACGTTCATGCGCAGAAGATCGCCGTCAGTGCGGGCGCGATGCAATACGCGTTTCGCATCGAACACGCAGGGGTCGCGCTTGCCGAGGGACGGGCGGCGGTGATGACCGCGGCAGCCAACCGGAACCACGCGTGAATTCTCCGTCGCAGCATTGGCGGATCGGACTGGCGCTGTTCGTGGCGATCAGCACGGTGCGATTGAGTCTTGCCCAGTACATGGCGACGTCGCTGCCGTTCTATGACGAGTGGCCGGGGGTGATCGACCTGATCGCGCGGCCCATGCTCGCGCATGCCCTGCATCCCGGCGCGATGCTGCTCACGACACACAACGAGCATGTGCTGGCACCCACGCGATTGCTCGAATGGGGCCTGCTTCGCGCAAACGACTTGCAATTCGACAACACCCTCGTTTGCGCGCTAAGCCAGCTTCTGCGCGCCGCGCTGGCGGCAGCGCTGATCGTGCTGGCGCTGCCGGCCTTTGCACGCCGGCCGCGCCTGTTCGTCACCGCGGCGGCAGCATTCGCGGCGATTCCCTACGATTGGGAAAACCTCGGCATGGGCTTCGCGAACTCCTATTTTCTGCTTGCCGGTTTCAGCGTATTCACGATCGCCTCGGCGGCGCGCGTACGGCGCATCGTGCCCGGGGCGGTCGCGCTGGTTGCATTCGCGCTGCTCGCCGACGTTTCGATGGGCAGCGGATTTTTCGCCGCGGCGATCGGTATGTTCGTTGTGGTGGTGCGTTGGCAACGCGGCGATTTGCGAACCATCGCCGCGTTCGCATTCGCCGCGGCGCTCGTCGCATGCGTTGCCATCGGCATGGCCCTGACCTGGCGCGCGATGGGCGGCGTGTCGATCACTGCGTTACCAGCGCTGCAAATCGCGCTGGTCGTGCTCGTATGGATTCCCACGGCCGTGCTGGGCTATTACTGCCTGCGCAGCCACACAGTGGATGGCTGCGAACTCGCCTTGCTCGGCGTTTCGTTATGGGGATTGGCCGAGATCCTTGCCATTATCGTGATGCGTCCGGAATTCCGGCTGTGGTTCCCGATCTCGCGCTACATGGAAATCCTCGGCATTGCCGCCTTCGCGAACATTGGTTGCCTGATGCGCGCGGCGTATTCGACGCCGGCATTGCGCTGGCCCGCGCGTTGGGTCTTGCCCGCATTCGCTTGTGCAATCGCTCTCGGCACGCCGTTCGCGGCTTATTGGTTCGATTGGCGCGCGAACAATTTGGCAGCACAGGCGCAGCGCGTGGCGCACTACGTGAAGCGCGGCGACGCCACGGCTTGGACTGCCGCACCCGTCACGGAGCTGCCGTTCCCGTCGCCAGACTATCTGCGCGCCGAACTGGATGCGGCCGATGTGCGGTACATTCTCGGCGATGTTTACGGGACGCGTCCGCAGCCCGCCCCGCTGACGGCTTTCTGGCGCAGATTCGGCGCGGATTTGCGCGCGTTGCGGTTCGCGATCTGGCCAGCGACGGCGCTGTTGGCGTGGCTGTTGCTCCCGCCAGCGTGGCGCCGCATGCGGTATGTAACAATTCCGGAATGAATCCAGGTTCGTCCACTCCGCGCCGTGCCCTCGTCACCGGCGGCAGCGGCGATATCGGCGGTGCGATCTGCCGCGCCCTTGCCGCGCAGGGCTGCCAGGTCTACGTTCACGCGAACGCGAATCCGCAACGCGCGCGGAAATTGGCAGACGAAATCGGCGACAGCGCGCAGGCGATCGCGTTTGATGTGACGAATGCGGACGCGACGCGCGCGGCCCTGGACGCAATCCTGCAAGCCGGCGCCATCGACATCCTCGTGCACAACGCCGGCATCCACGACGACGCGCCGCTGGCGGGAATGAACGATACGCAATGGCATCGCGTGATCGATGTCTCGCTGCACGGATTTTTTCACGTCACGCAGCCGCTGTTGTTGCCGATGGCGCGGTCGCGTTTCGGCCGCATCGTCTGCGTGTCGTCGGTCGCCGCGCAGCTCGGCAATCGCGGCCAGGTCAATTACGCGGCGGCGAAATCCGCGCTGCATGGCGCGGTGAAATCGCTGGCGCGCGAGATGGCTTCACGCGGCATCACCGCGAATGCCGTCGCGCCCGGCGTCATCGCAGGACGGCTGGCGAACGCCGCGTTCGACGCGGAAAAAATCCGCGAACTGGTTCCGGCTGGCCGTGCCGGGACTGCCGATGAAGTCGCCGCACTGGTCGCATTCCTTTGTTCGGACGCCGCCGCCTACGTCAATGGTCAGATCATCGGCGTCAACGGCGGGATGATCTGACTCACCGCGCCGACTCGCCACGCAGCGCGCAGTGCGTGTTGCGACCGGATTCCTTCGCGTCGTAGAGCGCGCGATCGGCCAGATGGGTCAGGTCACGCGCCGACAGTTCGCCTTGGCAATAGGCGATGCCGATACTCAGCGTGACGGTCACCGAGCTGCCGATGATGGGAATCGGGCGCGACATCGCGACTTTCAGCCGTGCCGCGAGCAGTTCCGCCGATTCGGCGGCGCCGTTGTCGCCGAGCAGGATCGCGAATTCGTCGCCGCCCAGGCGCGCAAGCAAGTCGATGTCGAACGCGGCTTCGCGCAGACGCGCAGCGACCGCCTTGAGCACGGTGTCGCCGGCAAGGTGGCCAAGCGTGTCGTTGATTTCCTTGAAGCGATCCAGGTCGATCAGCATCAGCGCGAGCGCCTGCGCCGCCGATTTACGCCGGGCCAGCGCCTGCTCCAGACGTTCGTCGAAAGCGCGCCGGTTGGACAAGCCGGTGAGCATGTCCGAGCGCGCCAGCTCGTTGAGGTGCTGCTCGACCAGCTTGCGATGGGTGATGTCGTAGCCGAACAAATAGACGCCATGCGCGCCGCCATCCGTGCCGGATGCCGGCAGGCAGACGAATTCGTAGACGCAACGTTTGCCGCCAGCATTCGATCTCGCGTTCGTAGCGGCCGCGTTCGCCACGCAGCGCGGCGGCAACATGCGGCGCGGCCACGGCGTAGGCGTCTTCGCCCAGCGCCTCGCGCAAGGTCATTTCGAGCATGCGTTCGGGCGCGCAGGCCGATTGTGCGGCGGCCTGCGCGTTGGCGAACACGATGCGTTTGTTTGCGTCGAGTTGCACGATCAACGCGGGGACGCTGTCGGCGATGGTCTGCAACTGGCGTCGGCTTTCCGCGAGTGCGCGTTCGGCGGTCAGGCGCGCGGTGACGTCGCGGGCCGTGTAGATGATGCTGGGCAGGCCGCCGGTCGCGGCGTCCTCGTGCACGCGCCGGCCGAGCGCTTCGAGCCAGATTTCGCGGCCGTCCTTGTGACAGCCCCGGTAAGTTGCGATCGCTTCGCCGCCTTCCGCGAACAAGCGCGTCAGCGCCTGCAGGATCTGCGGCCGGTCGGCAGGATCGACCATCGCCAGCGGCGGCATCGCCGCGGCCTCCTCGCGCGTCCAGCCGAGGATCTCCGTCACGGCGTCGGACATGAACAGGCGCTCGCCATCTGCGCGCAGCCACACCACCAAGTCGCGCAGATTCGCGGTGAGCAGGCGTGCGAGCAACGCGGTGCGTTGCGCCGATTCCGAGAGCAGACTTTCCTCGCCTTGCATGTCCACCACCTGTACTGGACGCCTCGAGTATATCGCGTTAGTAGGCGGTTCCATGCGAAAATCCGCAGCACGCGCCCGTAGCTCAGCGGGATAGAGTAGTGGCTTCCGAAGCCGATACTCACCTGCGCAAAAGTGTACAATTTTGGTCTCGGCGGCTTTACTCGAAAATCGGCACCTCGAAATAAAAAGTTCTTACAAAACGCGCCCGTAGCTCAGCTGGATAGAGTAGTGGCTTCCGAAGCCATTGGTCGGGGGTTCGAATCCCTCCGGGCGCGCCAAAGGTCTCGTGACCAATTCGTGACAACGTTTCGTGACACGCTCTTCCGTCGACGAGTGCCTGAAACGAGTAAAGGCTACCGTGCCCAAAAAGGACTTTCGGAAAATGTCCGTTGAATCGCCGGTTTTGCAGTTCCGAATCGAGTTGTTGGGCATCCAACCGCTGATTTGGCGGCGCATCCAGGTTCCGGGCGACTACACATTTTGGGATCTGCACGTTGCGATCCAGAGCGCGTTTGCGTGGAACGACAGCCACCTGCATGAATTCAGGCTCACGACCCGAGCGGGAAGACGTCTTTGCTTCGGCCTGCCTGTGGACGGGGACTTCGACCGAGGCCCGGATGGCGAGTTGCTGCCGGTCTGGAAGCACAAGGTCGCCGACTATCTGAATGCGAAGAGCGACCGGATAGCGTATTTGTACGATTTCGGTGATGCCTGGGAACATGCCGTCATCTTCGAAGACACGCTGCCAAAGGCGCCTGGCAAGAAGTACCCTCGCTGCACTGCTGGCGAGCGATGTGGTCCGCCCGACGATTGCGGCGGGGTCCACGGTTACGAAAGCCTGCTTGAGATCCTTGCCAACCCCGACGACGAGGAATACGAGTCCTCGCATGAATGGGCGGCAAGTATGAAGGGCCTGCGCGGCAAGTTCGATCCGGAAGCGTTTGACGAACAGGCGGTGAAATTCGAGGATCCGAAACCGCGGCTGAGGCGGATGCTGAAAGAAACCGGGTGGTAGGCCTTGATGCCAGGGAGGATCGGCGCATCACGAGCCACACATTGATCATCTGCGTGCGCTGATCGTTTCTGATCATGGTTCCGGCCGACCATGATCATCGTGCTGGAGGGATTGATCAGCCGACGCAACGCGAACTTTCGACCCTAACGAGACGGTCGCGAACGACTGCTTCTTGGGCGGCCATTGATGGAAGAACCGCGGCTAGTCCAGCCCGAACCTGCGAACAAACCAGGCCTTCATGCAGTACGCCAACGCGGCATAGCTTGCGAGAATCAACGGCAGCGCGATCCAGTACAACGGTGGCGGAGGAACGAAACCGAGGAACCCACCAAGCCAGGTGAACGGCATGGCAACACCTACTGCGGCGATGATGAGGCTGGTCGCAATCAGCGCTACGCTCGCCCGACTCTCGAAGAAAGGCACCTTGGAAGTGCGGATGATGTGGATGATCAACGTCTGGGAGAGCAGCGATTCGACAAACCAACCGGTCTGGAATAGGGCCGGTTTATCCCAGGCGTGGAACATGTACAACATCGTGAAGTACGTGACGTAGTCGAATATTGAGCTGATCGGCCCGATCATCAGCACGAACTTGAGGATATTGCTGATATCCCATCGGCGCGGTACTGCCAGGTACTCTGCATCCACATTGTCGGTCGGGATAGTCGTTTGCGAGAAGTCGTACAACAGATTGTTGGTGAGCACCTGGATGGGCGCCATCGGCAGAAACGGCAGGAAGATGCTCGCGCCGAGCACACTGAACATGTTGCCGAAATTCGAACTCGCGCCCATCTTGATGTACTTCGTAATGTTGCCGAACACCTTGCGGCCCTCGACGACGCCTTCGCCGAGTACCGCCAGACTTTTTTCCAGCAGGATGATGTCGGCCGACTCCTTGGCGATATCGACGGCGCTATCGACGGAAATGCCGACATCCGCGGCCTTGAGCGCAGGCCCGTCGTTGATGCCGTCTCCCAGAAAGCCGACCACGTGCCCTTTGCGATGCAAGGCATCTATGAGCGCGGCCTTCTGCGACGGCGATACCTTGGCAAAAACTGAAGCGGTCTCGGACAGATCAGCCAGCTGTTCCGGGGATAGCGGTTCGAGTTCCTTGCCGAGCACGATGCGATTCGCCGGAAGGCCGACGTCATGGCAGATCTTCCGGGTGACGATGTCGTTATCACCAGTGAGGATCTTCACTTGCAAACCGCTGGCTTTCAGGGCGGCAAGTGCGGCCGCAGCTGTTTCCCTAGGCGGGTCGAGGAATGCGATATAGCCCAGCAGGGTCAGCGCTGACTCGTCGCGCACGGAATACGTCGCCTGTTGCGGCGGCATCTCCTTGTAGGCGACCGCAACCACGCGAAAGCCGTCGGCATTGAGCCCGGCCGTGATCTCCTTCGCCGTGGCGAAATGGCTTTCGTCCAGCGGACCTGTTTCGTCGTTGATCGCGTAGCGCGTGCACACAGCGAAGACTTCCTCGACCGCCCCTTTGCAAATGAGCATGTGCGCGCCATCACTGCGCGCCAGAACGACGGACATGCGGCGCCGCTCAAAATCGAAAGGCAGCTCGTCGATCTCGCGGAAATGTGCCTGAACTTTGAGCTGCTCGGCCAGCTCGACGTGCGCCAACACTGCAACATCAAGCAGATTCTTGAGTCCCGACTGGTAGAAGCTGTTCAGATAGGCGTATTCGAGCACCTGATCCGATTCGTCGCCGTGCACATCGAGATGACGCTTGAGGATGATTCGATCCTGCGTCAACGTACCGGTCTTGTCGGTGCACAGCACATCCATTGCGCCGAAATTCTGGATCGCGTTGAGACGCTTCACGATCACCTTCTTCCGCGACATAGCCATTGCACCCTTGGCCAGATTGACGGTCACGATCATCGGCAACATTTCTGGCGTCAGCCCCACCGCCACGGCCACCGCGAAGAGCAGTGCCTCGAACCAATTGCCCTTGGTCAGGCCGTTGATGAGGAACACCAGAGGCGCCATGACCAGGATGAAACCGATCATCATCCATGTGAACCTCGTGATGCCTTTGTCGAAGCTCGTCAGGACGCGCTGCGCGGCGATCATGCCTGCGACGTGACCGAATGCCGTTCTGGCCCCCGTGAGCACAACAACGCCGCAACCGATGCCGCTCACGACGGCGCTGCCCATGAAGCAGATATTTCGCAGGTCGAAGGGCGTTTCGGCTGCGCTGGCGTCGGCGAGCGCGAACTTCTCGAGCGGCATCGCCTCGCCGGTCAGGGTCGACTGGTTTAGAAAAAGATCCTTTGCCGAAATCAGCCGCACATCGGCGGGAATCATGTCGCCTGCCGACAGCAGGACGATATCGCCGGGCACGAGCTGTCCGATCGGCACATCGACATGGTCAGGCGTGACGGCACCCTTGCGGCGCACTGTTGCACTCGTCAGCACCATCCGACGCAGCGCATCGGCGGCCTTGTTCGAGCGGTGCTCCTGGATGAAACCCAACGAGACACTGAGCACCACCATTACCGCAATGACGATAGCTGCGCGCGGATCGCCGAGGAAGTACGACGCTGCCGCCAATGACAGAAGGAGCAGGTTCAGCGGGTTGAGTGATCTGCTGACGAGTTCGCCAAGAATCGTGTGGCGCTCTTCGTGGGCCACCTCGTTGGGACCCGTGCTGCGCAGTCTCTGCGCCACTTCATCGGGGGACAGACCCTCCGCTGTACTGTGCAGCCTTTGCAACGTCTCCACCGGCGAGAGGCGCGCAAACTCGCTTAGGACCTCGCCGCTCAATGTGGATGCTTCCAACACCGGAGATGACGATTGCCGAAACAGTGCAGAGTAAGTCAAGCGCATGGCCCAGACTTTCCGGTCGGGATCTGCACGTGATGCCAGCTCTCCACCGAGTAGAACGTGGCTGCGCCGTAGACGTTGCGACGCCTGAGTTCTCCAAAAAAAGACCGCATGCGAGCCCCTGCGAGTTTTGCGGATCGCGGGGCATCATAAACGATCCGCAGAGGTCAGACTGTTGGCGCCGACCTAAAATTGAGCCGCCGTGCCGACGCCCGCGTTACCTCTCGATTGTCACCTCAACTTCTATCGCTACAAGAATTTGCTTGCTTCACCGCGGCTCACCTGCATTTCGGCAGCAGCCCCAAATCTGGATGACTGTTCGATCGGCGCCAACAGCCAGCTTTGCTGCGACCGTCGCAACCGACCCGAAGGCGACATTCGCGAACGGCCGCTATCGCGTTAGTAACGGTTGCTCAAGTCGACCGTGGGCGCGCCGGGAAGCCTCTTTCATACTTTTGATCGGGCCGAAGCAACGTTGGCGATATGCAATATCTCAAGCTGCCACTTCAAAGAGGGCTCCAACTCCAGCGGTCAGTCCCATTGCCAGCGCTCCCCAGAATGTCACACGCGTAACAGAAACAAGCAACGGTGAACCCCCAGCGCTTGCAGCAATCAGACCCAAGAGCGCGAGAAAAGAGAGTGAGCTGCCCGCGAGACCCCACATGAGCGCAGAGGCTGGGAGCAAGAGAACCATCAGCAGCGGTAGAAGTGCGCCGGCGGCAAAGGTGCCAGCAGAGGCGATCGCAGCCTGCACTGGTTTGGCGGCCAAAGTGTCTGATATCCCAAGCTCGTCTCGTGCGTGCGCTGTGAGCGCGTCATGTGCCATCAATTTGGCCGCAACAGTCGATGCCAATGTCTCATCGAGACCACGCTTGACATAAATCGCCATGAGCTCTGCGTGTTCTTGCGTGGGATCCTCAGCCAGTTCTGCTTTTTCACGAGTCAGATCTGCGCGTTCGGTATCGGCTTGTGAACTGACCGAGACATACTCGCCCGCCGCCATTGCCATCGCTCCGGCAACGAGGCTCGCAACACCTGTGACAAGAATGGCCTTGATACCGGCACCCGTGGCCGCTATGCCCAAGACAAGGCTTGCAGTAGAAACGATCCCATCATTTGCGCCGAGAACGGCGGCACGAAGCCAGCCTGTGCGGTGCGTCCTGTGTCTTTCGCTGTGCCTCATGGGTAGTGCCCGCAATGGGTTTAGTTGCGACGCCTACCACTAAACGGTGGCTGCCGCAGTGAATATCTGCTTACCGCAACCGAGTCACTTAAATTTGCCGCAGAGCGCTACGGAGTGATGGGTGTTGGTGTCCCCCGTCATCGCTGCCGGCGGTGCCGGATTTGGATTTGCCGCAAATTGAAGCCTAGCGTGTGCGCGTAACCCGGTAGTGACGTAGATCAACCCTTTGTCGGCGCCCGAAAATATCTTCCGGCACTAAATTCGCTTGCGGGTAAAAGCTTCCTCCTTTCAAAACGGCAACACTGATATTCACCCTTGTGCGAATGCGGCCATCTCTGTGCCCGGAGCTAGGACTGTGCGCTTCCGAACAGACCGCGCGTAGTCGCGCGCATAGCCTTGTCAAGGCGCCGGGATCCAATCCAACGCGCGGGCATTCATGAATCACCAAGAGATAGATATGAACAACAAAGATCAAGTCAAAGGTCGGATGAAGGAAGTGGAAGGCAAGGTCAAGGAAGTCGCAGGCAAGGTTGTCGGCAACAAGACTCTGGAAGTAAAGGGAAAGGTGCAGAACGCTGTCGGCCAGGCACAAGCAGGCTATGGCGATCTTAAGCATGATCTGAAGAAAGCCACCGAATCGGGGAAGGTCTGAACGAGTTCTGCCTTGGGCTGATCGCGCCCGATTGACGTGTGCGGTAGCGTAAAGATCAATCCGCCGCTATCCGTGAGATAGCGACGGGCAATGAGGCGCATGATTCCAGCAGATGTTTTGCGACATCTCGCGCGCTAACAAGCATCAAATCCAGGAGGTGTGTCGTGACAAAAATCGTGAAAGTTGTTTGGGTCGCCTTATTTCTGGCATTCGTGTGTGGCGTGGCATGGGCCGATGACGATGCCGATACGGTGAATCTGTTCAAGAACGCCGGGCAGAGCAGCGCGTTCTTCTCCAAGAGCTATGGATATGCCGTGTTTCCGACCATCGGCAAGGGTGGACTCGTTGTCGGTGCCGCGCATGGCGATGGCAACGTCTACGCGATGGGCAAGCGCATCGGCAAGACCTCCATGACTCAGCTCAGTGTCGGCTTGCAGGCGGGTGGTCAGGCTTACAGCGAGATCATCTTCTTCAAGGACAAGGCGGCGCTTGATGAATTCACGTCTGGCAACTTCGAGTTCGGCGCGGGCGTCAGCGCAATCGCGATAACTGCCGGGGCCTCCGCGACGGCCGGAACGTCCGGATCCGGTGCCGCTGCGAGCGGCAGCAAGGAGCATGCAAGCACGGCAGCCAAATACTATAAGGGTATGGCGATCTTCACGATCGCAAAGGGAGGCCTGATGTACGAGGCATCCGTAAGCGGCCAGAAGTTCTCATTCGAGAGGGGCGGCAAGGAGGAATAGGCCTAGTGCGCTCGGATCGCCATCGCGATCGCTTGCCGTGTCCGAAATTTGCCAAACATTTCTCAACCGCACTATCGCCGCGTGAGCCACATATGATTCAAATCAAGAAGTGGCAGAGGCTTGTCGTCTAGCCTTGCGTTCGTGTCAGCAGCACGGGTGTTGGAATTGAAGTTGAAGGTCGATGGAATTTCACGGTCGCTGCACGGCGACCACGGTCAACCTTCTCACCGTGGTGAGTTCATACAAAGAGGTGTCGTCATGTTGCGCTACGCTCTCATATTTCTGGTCATCGCGTTGATCGCCGGCATTCTGGGTTTTACCGGCCTCGCCGGCGCCGCGGTCGGCATCGCACGAATCCTGTTCGTTGTATTTGTCGTCCTGTTCGTCGCTTCGCTGATCTTCGGCAGGCGTCGCAGCTAGCAGGCCAATGCAACCGTTAGTTGCTATTTCGCGTTTGGCTGTGCCTTTCAACGGTGCATATCAACGCCAAACAGCCATCGCGCGGAGTACCTCTCCCGCGCCCACCGTTTCGCTTTCGCGCGAATTGCCGCCCCCGCGCAGGCCGCTCGCGTTCCCTGACCGCAAGTTTTGCAGCCCGCGCTTTGGATTCTGCATCGCCATGCCGGACGCACTCGCGCAGTTCGTTGAGCGCCAGCAGCACGGCACGCAACTCCTCGGGATCTGTGCCCTCAAGCTCGAGACGGGTAGCTTTCAGCGATGTTCGTTGAGGGACATTTCGTATTTAAGCGCCCCTGCGATCGCTTGGTTGCGCGCAGGGGGTTGCTGTAGCGGACTTTGCGTCTCCGCTCCTGGCCGCGCGTGCGACCGAACCGGCAACTCGCCGTGCCGCACGATGCCAGCCTTTGATCAATTCAAGGGCACGGGTGCCGAGTAGATCTCGCAACCGAATCCGAGATCCTGGCGGCGACAGATCGAGAAATAGATGCGACGGCCATCCGGAGTCCATTTTGGCGCAGTCGCCCGGCCGGTGGTTGCGGCCAAGCGACGTATTTGCGTGCCGTCGGGGCGCATGACGAAAATCTGGTAGTCGCCTTCCCGATTGGACGCAAATGCCAGATATCGGCCGTCGGGCGACCATGCGGGCCAGCCATCGAATGCAGGATTCTTTGTCAGGTTGCGTTGATGGCTTCCATCGCTGTCGGCGAGAAATACCTCCGAATTGTGCTCCCCTAGCATGCGCCTAAACGCGATGTGCCGACCGTCGGGAGACCACGCGGGGTAGGTGTTGACGCCACCGGAAATAAGCACGTGCCGCGTGTGCGTCTTCAGGTCGATGACGATGATGTCCGCGTCGTTTTTCTTTGGCGGTGCAAGGTCGTCGTCGGTGCAATAGGCCAATCGCTGCCCGTCCGGGGCCCAATTGGGGTGGATCGCGCGCTGCGTCGCTGGCGTCAGGATCTCTTCGGGTCCGCCGGCGGCGGGCATGCTGGCGATCTGTTCGGCCGTCGGGGTCAGACGCACAAAGGTGATCCACTTCCCGTCCGGCGACCAGGCCGGGTCTTCATGATCAACAGGGTTGTCGGTCAGCTGGCGGGCATTGGTCGCATCGAGATTGGCAATGAAAAGCTGCTCGTGTTCCGCGACCCGCGAGATGTAGACCATGCGCTCGCCGTCGGGGGCAAATGCCGGATCGGAGTTCTGCGAGTGCGTGACCTGGAGGAACTGCGGCGAGGCCTGATCCTGGCTGAAGACTGGAGAGGTGACGCTCAGGAGCACAGGAAAGGCGAAGCAGACGATGGTGTGCACCGAAATAACCCTCATCGAAAATTGCATCAAGGATACTGCGATGGCCCGCACCTCGCGCGGGAAATCGCATAGCCTGCGATCGCGGCACTGCCAAGCCGCAAGGCCGTGCTCGCGCGACCGACTCGAGCTCAACGCGACGATTCGCACGTTGCGATGTTCAAACACGAGCCCATTGAAGAGAGAACGTGTTGGTGGGTTCCGAAGTCGGTGGGCCTATCGCTGTTTTCGTGTGACATGGATGTGCGCACCCGGGGGCATGTATCGCCTCGTGTTCCGGCACCCGATGTCCGATCAGCCGATAGCGTTCTTCGGCACTTACCGGGAAGTGACGCCGAACGAGCGCGTCGTGTGGACGAACGAAGAAAGTGATTAGGGCGCCATGACCACGGTGACGTTCGAGGAAAATGCCGGAAAGACGCTGGTCACCCTGCACGAACTCTACCCCACAAAAGCGGCTCTCGACGAAGCTCTCGCAGGTTCGGCGCAAGCCCTGCCTGAGCAGTTCGCGCAGCTGGATGAGCTGCTCGCGGGCAAATCGTGAATACACCGCGGCCAACGGCACATGGAAGGGATGCCGATGAAACACACGATCATCACCTTGCTGGCACATCAGGAACGGTCGACCGATCCACGGCCCATTGCCTGGATTTGGACGCTGGCACCCTCGATACGGAACGGGCGCGGCAAGTTGTGTTGCTTGCGCAGCACATGCCTGCGCCGGCCCCGGCAGGTCTAAAATGGCCGGACGCACACTTGCGAGTGATTTCGACATGACGACATACAAAGTGGGTTACTTCGTCGGCAGCCTCGCCAGGCACTCGATCAATCGCTTGCTGGCGAAAGCGTTGGAAAAAGTGGCGCCACCCGTGCTGTCGATGTCCGAGATTCCGTTCAAGGATCTGCCGTTATACAGCTACGACTACGACGCAGACTTTCCGCCGGTCGCGCGCGCGTTCAAGGACAAGATCGCGCAGGCCGACGCGCTGTTGTTCGTGACGCCGGAATACAACCGCTCGATACCCGGCGGCCTGAAAAACGCGATCGACTGGGCAAGCCGTCCGTGGGGTACGAACTCGTTCGCGCGCAAGCCGTCCGCGGTGATCGGCACTTCGCCCGGCGCGATCGGCACCGCGATCGCGCAACAGAGCCTGCGCGGGGTGCTGTGCTTCTGCAATTCGCCGCTGATGAACGCAATGGAAGCTTATATCCAGTTCAAGCCGGGACTGATCACCGACGAGGGCGAAGTCACCAACGAGAAGACCGCGGAGTTCCTGCGCAAATACATGGCGGAATTCCATGACTTCATCGTGCGCGTGAAATCGTCCTGCTCCACGGCCTGAACGCCATCGCGCATGGACCAGAGCCCCGACAGCGCGCGCGGCGAAGCGGCACCGGACCCGCAAACCGGTGCGTCGGCGTGGTTGCGCGGCGAGACGCCGCTGCGCCTGCGCGATTTCTTCTATGCGGCGCTGATCGTCGCCGGTGCGACTTGTCTCGGCTACTTCTGGGTCGTGCACTTGTGGCCGAACAAGATGGCGATGCTTTTCCTTGCGGCCGTCCTGCTGACCGGGTACCGCTTTGGCATGTGGCCGGCAATCTCAGCGGCGTTCATGGCGTTCCTGTCCTACAACTATTTCTTCGAAGATCCGCCATTCACGTTGACCATTGATGCCGAGGATGTGTTCGCGCTGTCGACGTTCCTGATCGGCGCCTTGCTCGTCGGTGGCTTGACCGGACGCCTGAGCGATCACGCGCGCAGACTCAAGCGCGCCCTCGCCGAGATGACCTCGCTGTTCGAGGCGAGCCGCGACCTGTCGATAACGGTCGACCCGAAAAGCGCGGCCGAACAGGTGGTGCGCCACTTCGAAGCCAGCGGGTGCCATGCTGCGGTGTGGATGCTCGACAACGGGCAGCCGGTATTGAGTACGGCCTCGGGTACCGTCCCGGGGCCGATCGCAACGGCGATCGGGCAGCACATGGCGGCAGAACTGCGACGGGACGAGATCACCCATTCGCGCATGCTGATGCAGTTGTCCTCCGGCGGGCGCCTGGTAGGTGCAGCGGCACTGTGGCCGGCGCACAGGCGCGGCCTGCCCGATCCGCGCTGGACGCGCGCGCTGCTTGATCTTGCCGCCGTGGCCATCGATCGCGCACGCCTGATCGCCGAAATCGCGGCCGCGCGCGTGGTGGCCGCCAAGGAAGGCTTGCGCACCGCGCTGCTCTCGTCGCTGTCGCACGACCTGCGCACGCCGCTGTCGACGATCCTCGCCTCGGTGACGTCGCTGCTCGAATACGAGGCGAAGTTCGACGCGGCAACGCGCCGCGACCTGCTCGTCGCGATCCAGGAAGAGTCCGAACGCCTGAACCGCTATCTCGCGAATCTGCTGGAAATGACGCGGCTGGAATCCGGCGCACTGCAGGTCGGGCGCGTGTTGATCGATCCGCGCGAAGCCATGGCGGCCGCCTTGCGGCGCATGGAACGCAAACTGGATGGACGGCACGTCGTGCGCCTGTTCGCGGCGCAGTGCGCACACATCGAGGTGGACCCCGTGCTGATCGAACAGGCGTTGATGAACGTCGTCGAAAACGCTGCCGTGCACGCGCCGACGGCGGCACCCATCGTTGCCAGCGTGCAAAATTTCGATGCAGGCGTGCGACTGTCCGTCGAAGACAGCGGCGATGGCATATCCGCGGCCGACCTGCCCCACGTGTTCGATAAGTTTTTTCGCGGCGGCGGCGACCGCAAGCGCAGCTCCGGCGTGGGCCTGGGCCTTGCGGTCACGCGTGGCCTGATCGAGGCGTTCGGTGGTAGCGTGCGCGCGGTGAGCCCGGCCCATGACGGCCGCGGCACGCGCATCGAGATCGACCTGCCCGCATACCGCATCCAGGATACCGGCGAATGACCGCAACCGTGCACCGCGTGATGATCGTCGACGACGAGACGCCGATCCTGCGCGTGCTCAGACCCTCGCTCGCGGCAGCCGGCTACGAGGTGATCGAAGCCGACAACGGGCGCGACGCCCTGGCCCGTGCCGCACAGCAGATTCCCGATGTCGTCGTGCTCGATCTCGGCCTGCCCGACATGGACGGCAAGGACGTGATCCTCGCCTTGCGCAAGTGGACGCAGGTGCCGATCATCGTGCTGTCGGCGCGCGAGGCGGAAGCCGAGCGCATCGCCGCGCTGGACAGCGGTGCGGACGATTACGTGGTCAAGCCGTTCCATACCGGCGAGTTGCTCGCGCGCGTGCGCGCGGCGCTGCGTCACCGGCAAAGCCGCGCCGAACTCGCAGAGTATTCGGGCAACGGCCTGGAGATCAACTTTGAAAGCCGGCGCGTTGCGATCGGCGGGATCGAAGTCCACCTCACGCGCAAGGAATACGATCTGTTGCGCACCCTGGCGCGGCACGCCGGGCAGGTGGTCACGCACAAGCAACTGCTCGCCGCTGCCTGGGGCGGCAGCGTCACCGACACGCAGTTCGTGCGCGTCTACATCGGCCAGGTGCGGCAGAAGATCGAACGCGATCCGAGCAATCCACGCCTGATCCTCACCGAAGCCGGCATCGGTTACCGGCTGGCCGCGGATTGAAGCTCAAAAGCCTTATAAATTCCTTACACTCACACGCGACAGCAAACGCGCCTAGAGTTTCCCCACGGTTCGACATCGTTCTCCGCTGGGGAGACTTGGGGACAAAGGGCGCCTTCGGGCGCTCTTTTTTTGTCCGTGCGATCCATGGCCGTACAGGCGCGATGGCATAATCGGCGCCCCCGAAGCCATTGGAACCGGCGCGTGAAACCCTTCGGCACTGCGCATACCGACACCGCGATCCGCGTCCTGCTGCTCGGCTCCGGCGAACTCGGCAAGGAAGTGGCGATCGAGTTGCAGCGTTTCGCCGTCGAGGTGATCGCGGTCGACCGCTATGCGAACGCGCCGGCCATGCAGGTTGCACATCGCAGCCACGTCATCAACATGCTGGACGGCGCGGAAATCCGCCGCGTCATCGCACTGGAAAAACCCGATTTGGTCGTACCCGAGATCGAGGCGATCCATACGCCAACCCTGGTCGAACTCGAAAAGCAGGGCCTGACCGTCATTCCCACCGCGCGTGCCGCGTGGTTGACGATGGACCGCGAAGGCATCCGCCGCCTTGCCGCCGAGGAATTGAAACTGCCGACTTCGCCGTATCGCTTCATCGACACCGTCGATGAATATCGCGCGGCGATCGCCGCTATCGGCTATCCGTTCGTGATCAAGCCGGTAATGAGTTCCTCGGGCAAGGGCCAGAGCACGGTGCACCGAGCGGACGAGACGAACGCCGCCTGGGAATACGCGCAATCCGGCGGGCGTGCCGGCCGTGGTCGCTGCATCGTCGAGGGTTTCGTCGACTTTGACTACGAAATCACGCAGCTGACCGTGCGCCATGCCGGCGGCACCGCGTTCTGCGCGCCGATCGGGCATCGCCAGGAAGCCGGCGACTATCGTGAATCCTGGCAGCCGCAGGCGATGAGCGAGGCGGCGCTCGTCGAAGCGCAGCGCCAGGCGCGCGAGATTACCAATGCGCTCGGCGGGCGCGGCGTGTTCGGCGTGGAATTCTTCGTCAAGGGCGACGCGGTGATCTTTTCCGAAGTCAGCCCGCGCCCGCACGACACGGGATTGGTCACCCTGATTTCGCAGGACCTGTCCGAATTCGCGCTGCACGCGCGTGCGATCCTCGGGCTGCCGATCCCGGCCATTCGCCAGCTCGGGCCGTCGGCGTCGACCGCGGTGTTGTGCCACGGCAAGGGCGGGCGGCCGGTCTATGACGGTGTCGCTGAAGCGTTGACCGAACCCGACACCATGCTGCGCCTGTTCGGCAAGCCCGAGGTCGATGGCCACCGGCGCATGGCAGTGACGCTGGCGCGCGACGCGAGCACCGACGCCGCGCGCGCCAAGGCAAATCGCGCGGCGGCGCAGATTTCCATCAGTCTGGGTTAGCGGAACCCGCGAATCCCATTTGCCGCCACGCCTCGTAGACGACGACGGCGACGGCGTTGGACAGATTCAAACTGCGGTTGTCCGGTCGCATCGGCAGGCGCAGGCGTTGCTCCGGCGGCAGCGTGTCGAGCACGGCCTGCGGCAGGCCGCGCGTTTCCGGGCCGAACAGCACCGCGTCGTCCGCGCCGAATCGTACATTCGTATACAAATGCCGGCCGCGCGTGGACAGCGCGAACAGTCGCGCCGGGCACACGCCCGCCATGAACGCGTCCAGATTTTCGTGCACGTCGACATCGGCGAATTCGTGGTAGTCGAGTCCGGCGCGGCGCAGCTTGGCATGGTCGAGGTCGAAGCCGAGCGGACGGATCAGGTGCAATCGCGCGCCGGAATTCGCGCACAGGCGGATCACATTGCCGGTGTTGGGCGGAATCTCTGGTTCGTACAGCACGACGTGCAGCATGAGCGGCCTACTTTCGCGCTGCCGCACAGGACTTCGCCAACGGTTCCGCGCGCGCGTTTGCAACCTGCTGCGCCGTTGCTGCAACCGGCGCCTGCGGAAATTCGATGCGCACGTCGAGATTCTTCAGCTTTTCGTCGCGGATGTTCGACATGCCGACAAAGCGCAGCAGGCGCCGCGTGTGGCGATCGTAGGTGACGTCGAAATGCGGTGTGAGGAACGCGTACCACGCGCCAAGCGACAGGCGCACGGTCAGGTGCGCCGCATCGCTGGACGCATCGAACCGGCGCAGGTTGAACGCATAGAACGTGCGCTTGCTCGGTACGAGAAACTTGAAACTCAAGGTGTCGCCGTGCGCCAGCGCATCCCAATGCCGGCGCACGTAAGCGTCGAAGCCGGCGTCGACCACGCCATCCGGCGGCAGGTCCAGCGGCGCCGATTTTTCCGCCTGATCCGGCGCGCGCTGCACGAACGCCTCGCGCGCCTCGCCGCTGCCGCGCATGCCCTCGCGGTAGCCCCAGCGTGCGTCGCGCAGGGAAAAATCAGGCGCTTGCGCATCGCTACCCTCGTGGATCGTCTTGCGCGCGAACGGATTGCCATCCGGGCAGGTGTAGACGACGAGGCGTTCGTCGCCGAGCAAATAATGGACTTCGCCGTAGGCCGGCGCACCGCCATCCGCGAGATACGCCGTACCTGTCCAGGTTTCGGCGGCGATTACGGGAAGGCAGGCCAGCGCGATCAGTGCCGCGGCTATACTTTTCGCATTGAAAAGAACTTTCATCGAACCAAGTATGCCTTCAGCACAAGTCAACGGCACGTCAATTTTCTATGAGTGCGAAGGTCGCGGCCCGCCGTTGCTGATGATCCACGGCCTTGGCTCCAGCGGCGACGACTGGGCCTTCCAGCGCGAAGAGTTCGCACGGCATTTCACCTTGATACTGCCCGATCTGCGCGGCTCGGGCCGCAGCGCCAAGCCGCCGGGACCGTATTCTATCGCCCAGTTCGCCAACGACTTGTGGGCGTTACTCGATGCGCTCGACGTGGAGTCCGCCGACATCGTCGGCTTTTCGCTCGGCGGGGCAGTCGCGCAGGAAATGGCGCTGATGCAGTCCGCGCGCGTAGGCAAGCTCGTGCTGTGCAATGCCCTCGCCAACTATCGCACCGACACGCCGCGCAAATGGATGGAGGCGCGCATGCAGGTCGCGCTCGTGCACGTTCTGGGCCTGCGCCGCACCGCCGGGCTGATCGCGAATCGCCTGTTTCCACACGAGGACCAGGCGCCCAAGCGCCAGCGCGTCGTCGACGTGGTCGGCGCGAATCCGAAAAAAGCCTACCTCGCCACCATCCACGCGCTGATCGGCTGGAGCGCGTTGGAACGCCTCCGCGCCATCGCCTGCCCGGTGCTGATCCTGGCTGCCGAATTCGACTACACGCCACTCGCCGACAAGCGCGCCGAGGCGGCACATTTTCCACAAATGGAATTCGTCGTGATCGAAGGCTCGCGTCACGGCACGCCGTTCGATGCGACGGAGCGGTTCAATGGCTGCGTGCTGGATTTCCTGGCGAACGAATCAAGTACCGCAACCAATCACCAGGCGATTTCCTTGCCCGTGTAATCGCAGAAATGTCCGGCCGTGGCGGCGCTGGCGGAATCCAGCACCTTGATCAGTCCCGCCGCGGAATCGTGTGCGGACAGCGGTGCGTTCTCGCCGCCCATGTCGGTCTTCACCCAGCCGGGGCTGACGCAGAATACGCACACGCGCGGAGCGAGCGCGGCGGCGAGCTGGCGCGTGGCCATGTTCAGCGCGGCCTTGCTCATCGCATAGCTTGGCGTGCCGAAGCTTTGTGTCCCGGCTAGCGAGCCGAGCCGCGAAGACAGGTTCATCACGCGTGGATTCCGGCCTTTTTCCAGCAACGGCGTCAGCGCCTGCGTGAGCAGCACCGGGCCGGCTACATTCGCGGCGAAGCTGTCGACCAGCGCCTTGTGCGCGATCGCACCGAAGCGCTCGCCGGATACCAGCATGCCGGCGTTGTTGATCAGCGCGTCCAGTGCATCGGTCAGCGCTGTCGCTTCGCGCACGCATTCGGCGATCGAGCGCTCGTTGGCAAGGTCCAGCGGCAGGATATGCAGGTGTCCGGGATGCGCGGCAGCGAGTTCGGTCAGTGCCAGCGCCTTGCCGGGGTGACGGCAGGCGGCGATCACACGATCGCCGCGCGCGAGCAGTTGGCGGACGAATTCCAGGCCCAATCCGCGGTTTGCGCCGGTAACGAGAATGCGTTGCATGAAATGCTCCGGAAAGGTTCAGTCTACTCCCGGATGTGAACCGAGCACGGTTGCCGGGCACTAGAATGGCTACAATCGCGCGCATGAAAATTCTCGTTACCGGTGGGGGTGGCTTCCTCGGCAGCGCGATCTGCAAGCAGCTCGCCGCGGCCGGACACAACCTGCGCGCGCTCAGCCGCAATCGGCACCCGGCGCTGGACGCACTTGGCGTCGAGCAGCGTCTGGGCGACATCGCCGGTCTCGACAACGTGCTCGAGGCGAGCAAGGGCGTGGACGCGATCGTGCACTGCGCGGCCAAGGTCGCGCCGTGGGGTCCGCTCGAGGAGTTCTACGAAACCAACGTGCGCGGCACCGACAACGTGCTTGCTGCCTGCGAGTTGAACGAGATCGGCCGGCTCGTGTTCACCTCGAGCCCGAGCGTGGTGCAGAACGGCGCCGATCAGGAAGGCATCACCGAATCCACGCCCTACGCGCAGCCGTTCATGAACGCCTACGCGCACACCAAGGCCTTGGCCGAACAGCGCGTGCTCGCGGCGAATTCGCCGCAACTCGCTACCGTCGTGCTGCGTCCGCAGATCGTGTGGGGTCCGGACGACCCCACCTTCCTGCCATTGGTCCTGGCGAAGGCGCGCGCCGGCAAGCTGCGCTTTATCGGCAAGACGCCGAAGAAGATCGATACCGTTTACATCGACAACGCCGCCGAGGCGCACGTGCTGGCGCTGGACAGGCTCGCGCCGGGTTCGGCAGTGGCGGGGAAAACCTATTTCATCAGCCAGGGCGAGCCGGTGTTTAACGAAGACCTGATCAACGGCTGGCTCAATGCCGGCGGCTTCCCGCCGGAAACCCGCCGCCTGCCCGAGGCGCCGATGCGCTTTCTGGCCAATGCTCTCGAAGGTATCTACGGCACCCTGCGCATCCAGAAGACGCCGCCACTGACCCGCTTCGTCGTCGATCGCCTGTGCACCGCGCTGTGGTTCGACATTTCCGCCGCGCGCCGCGACCTGGGTTACGCACCGCGCGTGAGCATGGCCGAAGGCATGGCGCGCGTGGCGCAGCAATTGACCCGCGAACGTCTTGCCCGGCGCGAGACCAGCTAGCGCGAGACCGGATAGAATCGCGGCGTGACCGACGCCGCGCGCCAATCCAATCCCCTGCTTGCCCGCCTCGGCGCCCTGCTCGAAGGCGCATTGAATCGCGCGCTCGCGCTCGATCCGGAAATTGGCACAACGCTGGCGCCGCTCGAAGGCCGGCGCGTCGGCGTCGAACTGCGTGGCATGAACCTCGCGCTTGCGATTGCGGTGCACGGCGGGAAATTGCGCGTCGGTCCGCATTGGGAATCGGTAGCCGATCTGAACGTGCGCGCCGCGCCGGCGAGCCTGCTCGCCTTCGCCCTGCGCCGCGGCGAGGACGCGCCGTTGCCGTCTGGCAAGGTGGAGATTTCCGGCGACGCGCAGCTCGCGCGCACTCTGGAGAAGATCGCGCGCGAATTCCGCCCTGATTTCGAGGAAGCCTTCGCCCAAACCTTTGGCGATGTCGCCGGCGTCGCGCTGGCGCGTGCATTCCGCGGCGCGTTCGCCTACGCGCGCGAAAGCGCGCAGGCGCTGGCGCAGGACACGGCTGAATTCCTGCGCGAGGAAAGCCGCGACCTGATTGCGCCGGCCGAGATGGAACAATTCCTCGACGATGTCGATGCCTTGCGCGAGCGCGCCGAACGGCTCCAAGCGCGTATCGCCCGCATCGGAGCCGGACCTTGACGCCGTTGCGGCAAGTCCCGCGCCTGCTGCGGATCGCCACCACGCTGGTGCGCTATCGGCTCGACGATCTGGTCGAAAGCACGCATCTGTTCCGTCCGCTGCGCTGGTTGCGACCGCTGCTGCCGCGTCCGCGCGCAAATATCGCAAACCTCGCGCGTGGAGCGCGCCTGCGCGAGGCGCTGATCGAACTCGGACCGATTTTCGTCAAGGCCGGACAGATTCTTTCCACGCGCCGCGACCTGCTGCCTGACGACATCGCCACCGAACTTGCAATGCTGCAGGATCGCGTGCCGCCGTTTCCGGGCAGCATCGCGTGCGCAGCGATCGAAGCCGCGCTCGGTGCGCCGATTGCGACCTTGTACAAATCCTTCGACGAGACGCCGCTCGCTTCGGCCTCGATCGCGCAAGTCCACGCGGCGCAGTTGCCGGATGGGCGCGACGTCGTGGTGAAGGTGCTGCGTCCGCGCATCCACGAGCAGATCGCTGCCGACGTCGCCCTGCTGCGCGCGCTCGGAGAACTGGCGCGGCGCTGGCATCCGGCCGCCGACAAGATCCGCCCGCGCGACATCGTCGCCGAAATCGAGACCACGCTGACCAACGAACTCGACTTGCAGCGCGAAGGCGCGAACGCTTCGCTGCTCAAGCGCAATTTCGCGGGCGGCGACGACATCGAGGTGCCGGAGGTTTTCTGGCCGCTGTCGAAGGAATTGGTGCTCACGCTCGAGCGCGTGCGCGGCATTCCGGTCGACGACCTGGCCGCGCTCGACGCCGCCGGCATCGACCGCGTCGCGCTCGCCGAAAAAGGCGTGCGCCTGTTTTACACCCAGGTATTCCGCGACAATTTCTTCCACGCCGACGCGCATCCCGGCAACATCTGGGTGGATGCCGCGCGCCGCGAAAATCCGCGCTTCATTGCGCTCGATTTCGGCATCATGGGTTCGCTGTCCGAGCGCGATCAGTTCTGGCTCGCCGAAAATTTCATGGCGATGTTCGAGCGCGATTACCGGCGCATCGCGCAGTTGCATATCGCCGCCGGCTGGATTCCGGCCAGCGCGCGCGTGGACGAGCTCGAAGCCGCTGTGCGCACCGTGTGCGAGCCGTACTTCACCCGCCCATTGGCGGAGATCTCGCTGGCCGAAGTCGTCGCGAAACTTTTTTCCGTCGCGCGCCGCTACCAGCTCACGCTGCAACCGCAACTTATCCTGCTGCAGAAGACCCTGCTCAACATCGAAGGCATCGGCCGTTCGCTGCACCCGCAGATCGATATCTGGGCCACGGCCAAGCCGGTGCTGGAGAAAATCCTGCGCGAACGCCACAGCCCGCGCCGCGTGTTGCGCAAGATCCGCGAACGCCTGCCGGAATGGATCGCCGCCGCGCCGGAAATGCCTGCGCTCGTGCACACCTTCCTGAAAAAAGCCGCGGCCGGCGATTTCGATTCGGCGCGTGTCGCCGAGCTTGAACAACGTGAACGCCTTGCGCGCGCGCAACGCCGCCAGCTCGCCGTGCTGCCGCTGGCTGCCGCATCCCTGCTCGGCGCCGCCCTCCTCTACGCTTTCGACAGCCACGGCGCGCAATGGCTGCACGTACCGGCGTCGGCGTGGATCGCGCTGGCCGTCAGCGCGACTGCATTCGCGGTGGCGTGGCGGCGCGCGTAATTGAAAAGTGCGCCCATGGATGGTCGCTTTTTGATGTTGCGATCAGGATGAGCGCAAAAATTCCCATCATTTACGAAGACACCGACCTGCTGGCCGTCGAACAAACCGGCCGGCTTGCTCGTGCATCGCAGCAAGATCGCGAACGACGAAACCGATTTCCTGCTCGACCGCATCGCGGCGCAGGTCGCGATGCCGCTCTATCTCGCGCATCGGCTCGACCGCGCGACGTCCGGCGTCGTGCTGCTCGCCAAGTCGCGCGAAGTCGCGGGCGAACTCGGGCGCTTGTTCATGGCGCGCGAGGTGACCAAGCGCTACCTCGCGGTGGTGCGCGGCTGGCCTGAACTCGATGGCGTCATCGATTACCCGTTGCCGGACGTGCGCGAACGCGGTCCGCGCAAGCCCGCGCTTACGCGCTGGCGCAGGCTCGCGACGGCGACGTTGCCGATCGCGATGGGCCGCTATCCCGAACAACGTTACGCGCTCGTCGAAGCCCTGCCCGAAACCGGCCGCTACCGGCAGATCCGCAAGCATTTCCATCACGTCTCGCACCACATTGTCGGCGACACCAGCCATGGCCGTGGCGATCACAACCGCCTGTGGCGCATGCATCTGGGCATGCACCGCATGCTGCTGCACGCCTGGCGCATCGAATTCGGGCACCCGCGCAGCGGCGAACGCCTGCGCCTGCAAGCGCCGCTCGATCCAGCATGGCAGCACGTGATCGAGCGGTTCGACTGGGCCGGCGCGCTCGCCTGCTAGAATCGCGCGATCAAGGGGAGCGGCGCCATGCCATCGTTCGACATCGTTTCCAAACTCGATCTGCACGAGCTGACCAATGCGCTCGATCAGGCTACGCGCGAGCTGACCAACCGTTTCGATTTCAAGGGCACCGACGCGGCGTTCGAGCGCGAGGGCGAAAGCACCGTCGTGCTCAAGGCGCAGGCGGAGTTTCAGCTCAAACAGATGCTAGACATCCTCAAGCAGCGATTGGCCAGCCGGCACATCGACATCCGCTGCGCGGAGATTGCCGACCCGGAAATCAACCTGTCGACGGCGCGGCAGAAGGTGACGCTCAAGCAGGGCATCGATCAACCTGCGGCGAAGGACATCATCAAGCGCATCAAGGACGCCAAACTCAAGGTCGAAGCGCAGATCCTGGGCGACAAGCTCCGCGTTACGGCCAAGAAGCGCGACGATCTGCAGACCGCGATCGCGCTGCTGCGTGCGGCGCAGGACATCAAGATGCCATTGCAGTACGAGAATTTCAGGGATTGACGCGATGCTGGAAGTTTCGGCGACGCTGCGCATTCCCGATTCGGAATTGACCGAATCCTTCGTGCGCGCGTCCGGCCCCGGCGGCCAGAACGTGAACAAGGTGGCGAGCGCGGTGGAATTGCGCTTCGACGTGGCGCATTCGCCGTCGTTGCCGGAAGCCTTGCGTGCGCGCTTGCTCGCGCGGCGCGACCGGCGCCTGACCGCCGATGGCGTGCTGGTCATCCAGGCCAATCGCTTTCGCGACCAGGCCAAGAACCGCGAGGATGCACGCGATCGCCTCACCGAAATCGTGCGCGCCACGCTGCACGTGCCGAAAAAGCGCGTGGCGACGAAACCGACCCGCGCTTCGCAGGAACGCCGCATCACGGCGAAGAAAAAGCGCGCACAACACAAACGCACGCGCGCCAAATCGTGGGATCGCGAATGAGCGCATCCGTTTTTCCGGCGACGCCGGCGCAGGTACCGCAGAATGCACCGTCATGCGCCGGCGCGATGAGCCGTTGGCTGTTTGCGCGCCGCGGCTGGCGCATCGCCGGTGAGCTGCCGGACGTGCCCAAACTCGTCGCCATCGTGGCGCCGCATTCGAGCGCTTGGGACGTGATCTGGGGTCTTTTGGCCAAGATCGGCCTGCGCCTGAATATTCGTTTCATCGGCAAGCGCGAAGCGTTCTGTCTGGCCGCTCGATCCGATCTTGCGCGGCTTCGGCGGCATACCGATCGATCGCAAGCACGCACAAAATGTGGTCGGCGAGATGGCGCAGATGTTCGCCGCGAACGAGAAATTGTGGCTGGCGCTCGCGCCGGAAGGCACGCGCAAGAAAGTAAAAGAGTGGAAAAGCGGATTCCTGCGCATCGCGCTCGCCGCGAACGTGCCGATTCTGCCGGTGTATTTCCACTATCCGGAAAAGACCATCGGTTTCGGGCCGCTGTTCCATCCGAGCGGCGACATGGACGCGGACATGGCGAAGATCCGCGGGTTTTACCGCCCGTGGCAGGGCAAGAATCGCGGGACGATCTGACTTGGGTCATGCAGCGGTCGCCGCGGTCGCCGATCGGCGCATGAGGCGCCAGGCAAAGCAGCCGCCGAACAAATCGACGAGCGCATGCAATGCCATCAACCACCAGAGGCTGCCGCTCAACACGTAGGCAGCGGCGAAGATCAGGCCGATCGCGCCGGCGCGCGGAATGCCGCGCCAGCCCTGGTAGAGGTGGCCGATGGCGAAGGCGGCCGACGACAGGTAGATGGCCCCGGCCGCGTTCGCATAGGGAATCAGGAACCAGATCAGAAATCCGCGATAGAGCAACTCTTCCCATATTCCAGCGACCAAGGCGACGCCAAGAAACAGCGCGAATTCGCCATTAGAGCGTGGCAATATCTTGATTTGCCGCATTTGCGCGCGCAACCGCGCCTGACGTTCGGGTTTCGCAAAGCGGTCGATGAACACGATGGGCAGCGCGGCAGCGAGTCCCAGTACGCCGGCGAATGCCAGTCCATAGCGGCCGGCGGCGCTCAGGGGGATGTCCAGACCGAGCGTTTCCCAGGGGCGGCCGTACATGCGCCACATACCGAGCGTCAGAGCAGCGATCGTCAAGCCACGCGCGATCATGCCGATGTATTTCGGCGCGAGGGATGCGGTTGGACTGTCTGCAAGCCGCTTGCCTCGGTAGATGGATAGTACCGGGAAGACTGCGGCAGCCAGCACGAAAATGGCCAGGTCGGGCAAGCCCTGGCCGTTGGCCAGGCTGAAAAGATCGTGCGCTGAATGCATGGGCTTGTCTCGAACAACTTCGGCCAATTGTCGCATTCACGCGAATTCCAGGACGGTCAGCGCTCGGAATGCCCCGATTCGTAGTAATCCCGCCGCGCGAACAAGCCCGGCTTGATCAGATCGACGAAGGCGCGCGCCTGCGGCGACAGATATTTGCCCTTGCGCACGACCACGCCATAGCTGCGCTGCGGAAAATAGCGGCGCATGTTGCGTACGGCCAGGCGCTTTTCGTCTTCCGGCTGGATGCAGATGCCGGTGACGATGGAAATGCCCAGACCCATCGCGACGTATTGCTTGATCACTTCCCAGCCGCCGACTTCAATCGCAACTTGATACGGCACACGCGCCTGCTGGAACACGAGATCGATCATGCGATACGTGGTCAGGCGCTGCGGCGGCAGGATCAATCCGTACGGCGACAGGTCGGCGAGCGCGATCTCGTACTTGGCCGCCAGCGCATGGTCTGGCGGCAAAATCAGCATGGGATCGAACCAGTGCACGGGCTCGTAGGACAGGTCGTGAGGCACGTCGAGCATGGAACCGAACGCGAAATCGACCTGGTCGGAGCGCAGTAGCGCGAGGCCATCCTTGCCGGTGACATTGGCCAGTTGCAGGCGCACTTCTGGCCGGCGTTCACGAAATTCGCGCACCAGCGGCGGCAGCAGGTACTGGATCGTCGACGATCCCGCGGCGATCGTCACTTCGCCGGCGGCCAGGCCCTGGCGTTGCGTCCGGAATTGCTGGTCGAGGGATTCCATGCCTTCGATGAGCGGACGCGAGAGGTCGTACAGCATCTGGCCCTCGCGCGTGAGCGACAGGCGCGGGCGCGTGCGCTCGAGCAGGCGCGCGCCAAGCTCTTTTTCCAGGGCTGATAGCTGCAAACTGGCCGACGATGCCGACAGGAACAGCGCCTCGGCCGCGCGCGCCACCGTGCCGAACTTCACCGCATAGCAGAACGCGCGCAGCTGCTTGAGGCGGTTGCCCTTGTAGTAGTGGCGGACGACGGCGGCAGCCGATGCCTTTGCCGCTCCGCGCTGCTTTCCCGGTGCGATCGTGCTCGTTTTCGTACCGTCGGTTGATTTCGATGCCATTTCATTCAATAGGATACATGATATTTGAAGATGTCAAATAAATGAATTGAAACATTCAGATTGTCAAATCATGTTTTTCAAGTCTAGTCTGCGTGCGTCGCACCCCAACCACTTTCGAGGATCACGATGAAGACCACGCTGCCCTCCGCCGAACAAATCAAGATCGACTGGCAGAACAACCCGCGCTGGAATGGCGTGAAGCGTCCCTACACGGCCGAAGACGTCGTGCGCCTGCGCGGCACCGTCCACGTCGAGCATTCGCTGGCGCGGCTTGGCGCCGAGAAATTGTGGAAATCCCTGCACAACGAAGACTTCGTCAACGCGCTCGGCGCACTCACCGGCAACCAGGCCATGCAGCAGGTCAAGGCCGGATTGAAGGCGATTTATCTTTCCGGCTGGCAGGTTGCGGCGGACGCGAACCTCGCCGGCCAGATGTATCCGGACCAATCCCTGTACCCGGCCGATTCGGTGCCGGCGGTCGTGCGTCGCATCAACAACGCGCTGTTGCGCGCGGATCAGCTGCATCATGCGGAAGGGAACGATGCGTTCGACTTCCTGCAACCCATCGTCGCGGATGCCGAGGCCGGGTTCGGCGGCGTGCTCAACGCGTTCGAGCTGATGAAGGCGATGATCGAAGCCGGCGCTGCCGGCGTGCATTTCGAGGATCAACTCGCCAGCGTGAAGAAGTGCGGGCACATGGGCGGCAAGGTGCTGGTGCCCACGCGCGAGGCCGTCGACAAGCTCGCCGCCGCGCGCCTCGCTGCGGACGTCATGGGCGTGCCGACCCTGCTCGTCGCGCGCACCGACGCGGAAGCCGCCGACCTGCTCACCTCCGACATCGACGCGAACGACAAACCCTTCTGCGACTGGCGAGCGCACCGTCGAAGGCTTCTACAAGACGCGCAACGGTTTGGAGCAGGCGATCTCGCGTGGCGTCGCCTACGCGCCATATGCGGACCTGGTGTGGTGCGAAACCGGCAAGCCTGACCTCAAATTCGCGCGCGCTTTCGCCGAAGGCGTGCACGCGAAATATCCGGGCAAGCTGCTCGCCTACAATTGCTCGCCGAGCTTCAACTGGAAGAAGAACCTGGACGACGCGACCATCGCGAAATTCCAGTACGAGCTCGCGGCGATGGGTTACAAGTTCCAGTTCATCACCCTCGCCGGCTTCCATGCGCTCAACTATTCGATGTTCAACCTCGCCCACGGCTACGCGCGCCGCCAGATGAGCGCCTTCGTCGAATTGCAGGAAGCCGAATTCGCCGCCGCAGAGCGCGGCTTCACCGCGGTCAAGCACCAGCGCGAGGTCGGCACCGGCTACTTCGACACCGTCACGCAGACCATCCAGGGCAGCGGCGCAAGCACGGTGGCGCTGAAAGGTTCGACCGAGGAAGCGCAGTTCCACGGGCAGGAGAAAGGCAGCCGCTTAATCGCCGCGACACGTCCGTTTGTCGTCCAGGCATATCCGGCCATCCGCGCCGGGTGTGCATTTGCGACCGCTGCGCTACCATGCGCCGGTTCAGGGCGAGGGGAATACGGACGTGTCCACCGTGCCATCCGATGCTGCCGCCGGCGCCGAAGCCGCAGCGGTGAACCTGGCGCCGCGCGCGCAGGCGCCACACCTGCCGCGGCAGTTGTCCGATGCCGAATTCGTCATGCTGCGCGGAGCCGGTCCATCGCACCGCTGCGCCGCCGGTGAAGTCCTGTTCCGCAAGGGCGAAATCGGCCAGAACATGTTCGTGATCGAAAGCGGGCAGGTGCGCCTGGAATTCGGCGACGGCCTGCCGAGCAAGGTGCTCGGCCCACGCGAATACTTCGGCGAACTTGCGCTGTTCATCGGCAACCACGCGCGCGTGGCCGGCGCGGTCGCGCACAGCGCGTGCGGCCTGCGCATGATCGACTACCCCGCCTTCGACTTCCTGCTCGAGAACGAACCGGCCCTGCTCGCCCAGTTCATGCGCCGCTCGTTCGCCTACCTCGTCGCCAGCGAGCAGCAGTTGATCGCGAGCCTGAAGCGGCGCAACGAGGATCTGCTGGTTACGCTCGATTCGCTGCGCCAGACGCAGAGCCAGCTTTCCACCGCGAATCGCCTCGTGCGCACGGATGAGCTGACCGGCCTCGTCAATCGCCGCGGCCTTTACGAACACCTGGAACACCTCGCCCAATTCCGCGTCGCCGGCACTCATCTCGCCCTGCTGCTGATCGATCTCGACCGCTTCAAGCAGATCAACGACGAGTTCGGCCACTTCGCCGGCGATCAGGTGCTGTGCGCGGTCGCTGCCGAGGTCAGCCGCGTCGCCGCGGCCTGCGATCTGCCCTGCCGCATCGGCGGCGACGAATTCGCCCTGCTCGCCCAACTCAACGAAGCGAGTGAACTCGAAGCGCTGGCCGCGCGCATCGTCTCCGGCATCCGCGCGCTGCGCTTCGTCGAACCGCTGGAAAACCTGAGCGCTTCGATCAGCATCGGCGCCGGAATGTGCGCCGACAACGCCGACTGGTCGGTGTGGTACAGCCAGGCCGATCAGGCGCTGTACCAAGGCTAAAGGGCAGGGCGGCAACTCATGGAGCGTCGGCTGCGTCCGAGTAGCCCGGAAGTTGGCGTCACCACGCCATTTGGCGCACAATCGCGCGACCGCGGCGGCGGTCAGGCCGTGCGCGGCGGGGGTGAATGAGCGCAGTGCCCGAGGATGTACAAACGCAGATCCCGGCGTCGGTGAACACCGGCGCCGCTGCTGCGTGCCGTGCTCGTCTGCGACCTGACCGACAGCGCGCAACTGACCCAGCGCCTGGGCGACGTCGAGGCCGCCGAACTCGCGCAACGCCTCGACCGCATCGCCCGCGACCTCGTCTATCGCCATCGCGGCCAGGAAATCGACAAGTCCGACGGCTTCCTGCTGCTGTTCGAGCGTCCCGTGTACGCGGTCGCGTTCGCGCTCGACTATCAGCGCCGCCTGCGCGAACTCGCCACTTCCGAATCCCTGCCGCTGTCGGCGCGCATCGGCATCCACGTCGGCGACGTGGTGCTGTGGGAAAACACGGCGGCCGACGTCGCGCGCGGCGCCAAGCCCACCGAAGTCGAAGGCCTGGCCAAACCCGTGGCGGCGCGGTTGATGAGCCTGGCCCTGCCCGGCCAGATCCTGATTTCAGGCGTCGCCTGCATGCTGGCGCAGCGCGCGCAGGCCGAACTGGTCGCCCAGCGCGCGCCGCCGCACTGGAAGATGCACGGCCGCTACCTGTTCAAGGGCGTGGCCGAACCGCTGCAGGTGTACGAGGTCGGCGAGCCCGGCATCGCGCCGTTCAAGCGCCCGGCCTACTCCGGCAAGGCGCACCGCGAAGTGCCGTGGTGGCGGCGACCGGGCATGCTGGCCGTGGAAGCCATCGCGCTCGCTGCGGCCATCGCTATTCCGGCCTGGCTGTGGCTGCGCAGCCCGCCGGCCATCGCCTTTGCCCAGCGCGACTGGGTCGTGCTCGGCGATCTGAACAACCTGACCCACGAAATCGTGCTCGACGGTTCGATGGATTCCGCGTTCCGCCTGGGGCTGGAGCAGTCGCGCTACGTCAACGTGATGTCCGACCTCAAGGTGCGCGATACCCTGGCCTTGATGCGGCGCGATCCGGCGCACACCCGCGTCGACCGCGCGATCGGCAGCGAAGTGGCGATCCGGGACGGCGCCCGCGCCCTGATCATTCCCACCGTCGCCGAAGTCGGCGGCCACGTGCGCGTCACCGCCGAGGTGATCGATCCGCGCACGCAGGCCACCGTCTACACCGAATCGGCGGACGGCAAGGGCCTGAATTCGGTACTGCCGACGATCGATGCGATCGACCAGCGCCTGCGCTTGCGCCTCGGCGAAGCGCTGGCCCAGGTGTCGCAGACGAGCAAGCCGCTTGAACAGGTGACCACGGCGAACCTGGACGCGCTGCGCGCCTATTCGCTGGGCCAGCACGCGTATTTCACCGGCAACATGAAGGATGCTATGGCGTTCTATCAGGATGCCGTGCGGCTTGATCCGCGGTTTGCGACGGCGCATCTGGTGATTGCGCGGGTGTATTTGAATGCGCACAACTACGCTTGAAGTACCTCAAAGATTGTGGCGGCAGAAAATACACCGTCCCGTTTGAGCAACAAGGGCAAACTGTGCATCCAAGCGTGGCAAACGACATTTCGATCCATCAGAGGTCTCGACAAGTGGAAAGTCGTTGACCGATTTGTATCCTGATCTATTCCCTGGCAGTGGCTTGTATACGTATTTCGCCTGGTTCGCCAATCAGTACACCGCGGCAATATCGGCCGCCAAACTCAACGCGAACCGCAAAAATCCGTCATCCGCTGCGGGAATCTAACTTGCTCGGCATCTTCATCTCATGGCAGGATACAATACGCGGAGCGTAAACAATTTCGGCCTGCGCGAGCCGGATTCACCCGAAACGATTACACGCGCTCCATACGCCGCGCAGCGGCAGTTTGCTCCAGCGGAGAGATTGTCGAATGAAGGCAACCAGCAAACATCCCAAGCGACGACCTGGATACATTAACTCGTGCGGATTGCCATCGCGGCAGACCATGGCAAATGGCGGATCGTCGATCTTTATTGGTGCGGCGAAAGCCAGCCTACAAAGTAAGGAGAATGGAATCAAGAGAGGTTCGCGGTATCGCACTCGGTTTGCGCAGTCAAATCGGCAGCGCCGGAATCATGGATTGGCCACATATGCTCGAGCGGAGTTGGCGCATTAGCAGGCCAAGAAACGAGATCGACGGGGTCAAAGCGCATTCCAGGCCATTTTGCCGCTTATTGGCTTGCGCGTACGGGCGAAAGAAATCAGCCAGCGGAAATCATGGCAAGTGTCGGCCACGACAGATGATTTCCCGTTGGCGAACTACGAGCGATCGTCTCGGCCGAGATGAAATTCCGGGCGGCAACCCGAACATGCCGTCAAGACATTGAGCCGTTCGTCGATGGCCACGAACTATACATTACCCATCTGGTTTTGCTTGAGGATATGCGGACAATATGGGAGATTCACGCGGCTCTAACGAGGCGCAATGGTTGCTTCGAACATCGAGGCCGTGCTTATGCCGAATTTGGCGGAGAGCAGTTCATGACTGCCTTCACGTTGTGCAATCCGATCTCGCACTGTTGCGTACTGCAGAATTGCGCAGCGTCTCGGCCCAGCAAAAGCACCGCGAGTCGCTGGCAAATTCAAGGCGCTTGGCCAAGCGGAGTGAAGACGTCCGCGGGATCGTACACACATCGGGCACGAGCAAAAATCACTCAAGAACATCAATGTGGCTTGCCAGTAGCGTAATTAGTCAAAGCCCGGGCTGCAACCATGCAAAAACACTCAGCGCCGACTTCTTGTTGCCGTTTGCGTGCGGTTTAGAAAACCGTCTTTGGGCGCGAGTTTGCCGGGTTGTTATGATCTTCCGGGAAACCCCGATTTGATCGGCGGGATGCCAACTTCGGCAAGCGCAGCGGGCGGATTCTTTTCGAAGCGTCGAACGAAAATCATCGTCGCTCGCAAGTCGGCCAAGCAGATCGAGCATCTGCGCCTTGCTGACGTTTTGACCAGCCATGTTTTTCCCCTGTGGGGCGTTACAGGATGGGAAGCGGCCCGCCTGCCGAGCCGTCAGGATCGGCATCGGCAGGCGCTGCACCGGGACGGCGCAAGCCAATCCCGCCGGCCATATTACTGCATCGCCGCACTGCTGCGACGGTGCTGGTCGCCGTAATTCAGACTGAAAGTTCGGAATGATCATGCACAGGCATTCGCCGGCGATCTCATCGACCATGCGCTGGCGCGCGGTCGCGAAAACGGACTTGTCGGCCAGCATGCCGCTTTGCGCCGAGGTGCCGACGAATCCGGCGAAGCCGCCGGCGGGAAAATCCAGTTCCGTCAGTGCGGCATCCGGATCGCGCTGAAAGCGGATGCGGTAGCCGTCGTCGTCGGCGAGTTTGCCCAACAGTTCGATGATCTGCGATTTGCTGACATGATTTGCGTAAGCCATGACTTTCTCCGAAAGAGTGATCCCCTGAGTGCCCGAACCGGATTTCCGATTCGGACACGCACCGTAGCAGCGCCTGCGCGAGGCTCAGTGACAGCGGTCACAAATCCGGAACACGATGCCCACGGCTTGCCAGATGCACGCGTACTGCCTACGCTTGCGCGCACTTCCCACGCGAGTGATCCCCATGCAAGTACGCCGCTGCGCCCACGTGATGATCGAACCGCGCGAGCGGCTGGACTTCGATTTGTCGTTGCTCGCCAGCGGAGGTACCGGCCTGCGCAACGTGGTCGAATGGATCGCGCTGGCGCCGCACCGCGACGAGGAAATCGTGTTGTCGGCGGACGAGGTGGCCGTGCTCGGCGCGCTGTCGCCGTCGCAGTGGACGGCGCTGGACGAACTCGCGAAGACGCATCCGCGCGCGACGCTGCAGGCGCTGCTCGACAAGGGCCTGCTCATCGCTCAAGCGGACGGCGACGCCGCCGCGCGCGAGGCCGACGAATTCCTGCGCGATACGCACTGGCGCGGACTCGACGCCGTCGCGCACCGCTTCTCGCGCTGGCGCAGCGTGGATACGGTGGAGGCGCAGCGCCGCTTCGGCGAGGAAACCGACCAGACCTTTCTCGAACGCCTCGGCACCTCGCCCGCGCCGGTGCACGAGCGCGTGGAAGCGTCGCGGCGCCGTGCCTTGCCGGCGGCCGGCGACAGTGCGCTCGACAAGTTGCTCGCGCGGCGCGTGACCTGCCGCAACTACGACCTGACGCGCAAACTCGATCTCGCCCAGTTCAGCGCGGCGATGTATCGCGCGTTCGGCGCGCGCGCCGTGGACGAATATGCGCCCGGCATCTTCCTGTTGAAAAAAGGTGCGCCGTCGGCGGGCGGCCTGCATCCGGTCGAAGCCTACGTGCTGGTGCAGCGCGTGGACGGCATCGCGCCCGGCCTGTACCACTACCATCCGGCCGCGCACGCGCTGGAACCGATCCGCGAGATGGACGCCGCGGAACTGGAGAAACTGGCCAAGACCTGCCTCGGCGGACAACCGTATTTCGCCGAGGCGCACGTGGTGGTCGCGCTGGTCGGACGTTTCGCGCGCAATTTCTGGAAGTACCGCAACCACGCCAAGGCCTATCGCGCGGTGATTCTCGACGCGGGCCACCTGTCGCAGACGCTGTACCTGGCCGCGACCGAACTCGGGCTCGGCGCATTCGTCACCGCCGGCGTCAACGAGGTGCAGATCGAGGAGGCGTTCGGCCTGGAAGCGATGGCCGAAGGGCCGCTCGCGATGTGCGGCTTCGGCATCCGCGGCAGCGAACGGCGCGAAGTCGAGTTCGATCCCAACCACGCGGTGTGGCCGTAACGCGAATTCGCGGGCAGGACTCGGTGTTCGCGCCGTGCCTCAGCCGGTTTCGCCCAGGCGCGCGGCCAAGGTTTTCGGCGGCGGCGCGACTGACTTCGCCGGGCAGCAGCGATGCGCGCAGCACCGGCAATGTCTGCTTGAGCAGGGCGCGCGCATCGCCGCGCCGGTTCTGGCGCAGCCGCACTTGCGCCAATTCGCTGCGCGCGATCGCAAGGTCGATCGGCAGCGCGCCACTGGCTTCGAAGCCGGCCACGGCGGCCTCGAGTTCGCGCGCGGCGGTGGCGATGTCGCCGCCGTCGATCGCAAACGCGGCGCGCGCGCGCCGCACATGCAGAAAAATCGGATGCTCCGCCGGCAGCAGGGCGCGCCAACGGCGCTCGGCTTCGGCCAGCAGCGGCAGGCCGGATGCAGGGTCGTGCATTTGCCGGGCAAGGATGACAAGCTGCCAGGTGAGCATCGCGTATTCACCCGAATCCTCGCCCTCGATGCGCGCGCAGCGGCTGCGCAGGTCGGCGAGCATCGCGGCGGCGCGATCGAATTGCCCGGCGAGCGCGAGCGTGCGCGCCTGCGAACGTTCGATCCGGCGGCGCGCCTGGTGGTTGGCAGCGATGCCGCCGGCGTCGAAGACGCGCAGCGCGGCTTCCGATTCCGCGAGCGCGGCAGGGTAGTCCCCGGCGCTTTCGAGCACGCCGGCGATATTGGCGTGCGACGTCGCGCGTTCCACCGGATCGACGATGCCGGCGGCGACCATTTGCCGATCCGACGCGCGCAGCAATTCGGCGGCTTCGCGGTAGCGGCCCAGGTCGTTGAGCACCAGGGCGAGGTCGTTGTTCAGCGCCATCATGCGCGCGCCGCCGGGCGCGACCACGCGCGCCTGCAACGCAATGGCCTCGCGCAGCACGGTTTCGGCGGCGCCGGCATTGCCGGCCGCGCGCAGTGCGTTCGCCTTGGCGCGGAACAGTTTCACGTGTTCGGGCGCTTCGGCCGGGCGCTCGGCATCCACGCGTCGCAGTCCGCGCGCGACCACCGCCAATGCCGCTTCGCCATCGCCGCGGGTGGCGAGCAGTTCCGCCAGCGCGGACGTCGTATCCGCGTAAATGTCTTCCGGCACGGATGCGGTTTTCTCTGCCAGGGCCAAGGCCTCACGCAAGCGCGCGATCGCCGTGGTGTCGTCGCCACGGCGATGATGCGTCATCGCGATGACGTAGAGGCTGCGCAACTGTTCCACCGCGTTGTCCGGCGCGAAGCGCGCGCGCCAATGCTGGGCGGTTTGCGCGGCGGCCAGGGCAGCCTGGTTGTCGCCGTTGGCGCCGAGCAGGCTGCTGTAGCTGTCCAGATCGTCGGCAAGGCGCAAGGCCTCGCCGGTGTTGGCCGGTTCGGCGCCGGCCACGCCGGCGCGCATCAATTCGAGCGCGATCGCGGTTTCGCCCAGTTCCGAATAAAGGTTGCCGAGCAGCCGCTGCATGGTCTTGACGACGACGGGATCGGCCTGCGCATCGAGCTGCGCGCGCGCCGCATCGAGCAGGCTGCGCACGCTGACTTCGCGGCTGAGCGTGTATTCGGGCGCGGCGGCGGAAAACGCCGCGCTGAGGAAATCCAGCGATGCGCGTGCGCTCGCCGCGTCGCGTTCGGCGGCCTTTTGCGCCCGTTCCGCCGCGGTCTCGGCGAGCGCGGAGCGGTCGCGTTCGGCTTGCAGGCGCCAGACGAAGCCGGCCAGGACCACGACCGCGACCAGGCTGGCGGCAAACGCCATGCGATGGCGCGCGACGAACTTGCGCAGGCGGTAGCGGCGGGTCCAGCGCGCGGCGCGCACCGGCCGCCGTTCGCGGTAGCGCGCCAGGTCGTCCGCGAACTCGATCGCGGTGGAATAGCGTTGCGCCGGCATCGCGGCCGTCGCCTTGGCGAGGATGCCGGCAAGCTCCGCATCCAGCGCGAGCGGCGCAACCCGCGGCGGGGCGGCGTCGCGCGCATGGCGGCGGCCGGTCAGCACTTCGCGCAACAGCACGCCAAGGCTGTAGATGTCGCTCGCGGTGGTGATCGCGCGGCCGTCCTGCTGTTCGGGACTGGCGTAACCGCGGCTGTAGACGCGCGTGGAGGTGTCGCGCCGCGCGCTGTCCTCGCCGGCCTCGATCAGGCGCGCGATGCCGAAGTCGAGCAGCTTCACCGTGCCGTCGCGCGTCACCAGCACGTTGCCCGGCTTGATGTCGCGATGCACGATCAGGTGGCTGTGCGCGTGCGCGACCGCGTCGAGCATGGCGTCGAACAGCGCCAGCCGGGTGCGCAGGTCCGGCGCCTGTTGCGCGACGTACTGCAGCAACGGCAGGCCATCGACGTATTCGATCGCAAGCCAAGGCTGGCCGTCGTCGGTCTCGCCACCGTCGAGCAGGTGCGCGATGTTGGGATGGTCCAGGCCCGCCAGGATCTGGCGCTCCTGGCGCAGGCGGCGCGAGGACTCCTGCGTCGGAAATCCGCGCAGCAGCTTGATCGCGACCTGGCGCGTGAACTGGCCATCGGCGCGTTCAGCGAGGAAGACGGTGCCCATGCCGCCCGCACCGAGCTCGCGCAGCAGCCGGTACGGGCCGAGCCGTCCGGCGCGCGGCACCGGCGTCGCCGCAGCGCTGCCGGCGATCACCTGCGGCAGGGCATCATCGTCCGCGGCGTCGGCGTCGAGCATGCGTGCCAAGCGTGCACGCGTGTCCGCATCCAGCGCGAGTGCGGCGAGGCATGCTTGCGCGCGCAGGCGGCGGCAGGGCGAGCAGGTGCTCGAAATGCGGTGCGAGCGAAGCCAGCGACGCCATGGGTCATGCCGCCAATGCACTGCGCAGCCAGGCGCGGGCCAGGCGCAGGTCGTGATCGATGGTCGTTTCGGAAAGATCGAGGCTGGCGGCGGCTTCGGCACGGCTGAAGCCACCGAAGTAGATGAGCTCGACGATCTGCGCGCGGCGTGCGTCGAACTGCAGCAGTTCGCGCAGCGCATCGTCGAGTTGCACGAGGTTGGCATCGGTTTGCGGGTCGGGCACGCCCAGGGCCGCTTCCAGCTCGACATGCTCTGCGCCACTGCCGCGCTTGGCGGCCAGGCGCCGACGCGCGCGCGTCAACCAGCACCTGTCGCGTCGCCTGCGCGGCGACATGGAAGAAATGGCGGCGGTCCTGCCAGTCCGCGTCCGTGCCGAGCAGCCGCAGCAGCGCTTCGTGCGCGACTTCGGTGGTGCTGAACGTGGCGCCGGGCGTCTGCCGCAGCGACTGCGCGGCGATCGCGCGCACGTTCGCATAAACACGTTCGACGAGCGCCGAGCGCGCGACTTCGTCGCCTCCGCGCCAGGCGACGATCAGTTGGGTCAGGTCGTGATCGTCGGCCGTGCGCGTTGCCGCGCCGTTTGCTGCAGGCTGGCCGCGAGGTTCCAGCGGCTGATTCATGGTGTCCCCAAACCCTGCGCGCCGATCATAGCGCAATGCGCGCCACGCGGAGTTCGGCAAACCCGATCACACCCAGTCGCGCGGTTTGAGGTAATCGGCAAGCCGCGCTTCCGGCGATCCCTCTGCCGGCGCATAGGCATATTCGAAGCGAACGCGCGGCGGCAGCGACATCAATATCGACTCGGCGCGACCGCCCGACTGCAGGCCGAACAAGGTGCCGCGGTCGTAAACCAGGTTGAATTCCACGTAACGGCCGCGCCGGTAGAGCTGGAATTCGCGCTCGCGTTCGCCGAATGGCGTACTTTTGCGCTTTCCACGATGGGCAGATAGGCATCGAGAAAGCCATCGCCAACCGCGCGCTGGAAAGCGAAGCAGCGCTCGAAGCCCCATTCGTTCAGGTCGTCGAAGAACAGGCCGCCGACGCCGCGCGTCTCGTCGCGGTGCTTGAGGTAAAAATAGTCGTCGCACCATTTCTTGTATTTCGCATAGACGTCCGCGCCGAACGGCGCGCAGCAGGTCGCGCGCGACCGTGTGCCAGTGCAGCACGTCCGCGTCGATCGGGTAGTACGGCGTGAGATCAAAACCGCCGCCGAACCACCACACCGGTTCGGCGTCCGGCGGGCGCGCCTCGAACCAGCGCACGTTCAGGTGCGTGGTCGGTAGGTACGGGTTGCGCGGATGCAGCACCAGCGATACGCCGAGCGCGGTCCATGCCGCGCCCGCGAGTTGCGGACGCTGCGCAGTCGCGGCCGGCGGCAGGCGCGTGCCTTCGACCTGCGAAAAGTTCACGCCGGCCTGCTCGAACACCGCGCCATCCTTGAGCACGCGCGTGCGTCCGCCACCGCGCAGGTCAGCGCCCGGGGACGGACGCGTCCACGCGTCTTGCGCAAAACGCGCGCCGCCATCGGCCGCTTCCAGCGCGGCACAAATGCGATCCTGCAAATCGCGCAGGTAAGCTTCGACCTCGGCGGCGCGTGCGCGCATCGCGGTGTCCTTGTTCGATGGAAAAACGCCGCCACGCGCGGCGTCGCCATGGTAGCAAACGCGATACGGCGCATTGCTATACTTTCGCCCCGTTGCAGATTTTTCGTCCGCGCGTGTCCCACCGCATCGTTCCGCTCGCGATCACCGCCTACACCGTCACCTGCTCCGCCGGCAGCGGTCGGGATGCGCTCGCGCGCGCACTGGCGGCACGCACGCCGGGCCTGCGCGAAAACGATTTTGCGGATTGGCCGCTGCCGTGCTGGATCGGCCGCGTCGCCGGTATCGAGGACGCGCCGCTGCCGCCGGCGTGGACGCACTGGGAATCGCGCAATCATCGCCTCGCCTGGATGGCGTTGAACGAGGACGGATTTCGCGAACGCGCTCTCGCCGCGATCGAGCGCCACGGCGCGTCGCGCGTGGCTTTGATCCTGGGAACCTCGACGTCGAGCGTTGGCGAAACCGAGCGCGCCTATCGCGAACTCGGCGCCGATGGCCGTTTCGTTCCGTCCAGGCGCGCCAGCCGCGTGCACGAAACCCATGCGCTCGGCGCTTTCGTGCAGCAGGCTTTGGGACTCGAGGGTCCGAGCCTGACCATCGCCACGGCCTGTTCGTCCAGCGCCAAGGTGTTCGCCAGCGCGCAGCGCCTGATCCGCGCGGGTGTCGTCGATGCCGCCATCGTCGGCGGCGCGGACACGTTGTGCGGCAGCGTCCTGTACGGGTTCAACGCGCTGGAACTGGTGTCGCGCGAGCCATGCCGGCCATTCGACGCGGCGCGTTCCGGCCTGTCTTTGGGCGAAGCGGCCGGGTTCGCGTTACTCGAAAGTATACACGTGGACAAATCCGCGCCACGCCTGCTCGGTTATGGCGAATCGGCCGATGCGCACCACATGTCGGCGCCGCACCCGCAGGGCCTGGGTGCCGAACGGGCGATGCGCGAGGCGTTGACGCGTGCGGGCATCGCCGCGGGCGAGGTCGGCTACATCAACCTGCATGGTACGGCGAGCCGGCAGAACGACGAGGTGGAAGCGGCGCTGATCGCGCGCGTGTTCCCGCCGACCGTGCACGCGAGCTCGACCAAGGGTTTGACCGGTCACACGCTCGGTGCCGCCGGCATCGTCGAGGCCGTCGTCGTCTTGCTTGCCATGGAGCGTGGCTTCGCTCCGGGCACGCTGAACGCGCGCAATCTCGATCCGGCCTGCGGCCCGCAGGTCCGCATCGACAACGCCCAGCGCGAAGTGCGCGTGGCGCTGTCCAACTCTTTCGGTTTCGGCGGCAACAACTGCTGCCTCGCGTTCGCGGCAGGAATAGCATGAGCACCGTGCTGGACATCGGCATCGAAGGCATCGGCGTGTGGGCGCCGGAGCTGCCGGATTGGCAAGCCGCGCAATGCATATTCGCGGACAATGCGCCCAACCCCACCACGCTGTCGGCGCGGCCGGCCGCGACCGCGTTGGCTGCGGGCGATCGCCGGCGCGCACCGGAATCGGTATTGATCGCCGTCGAGGCCGCGCAACAGGCCTGCGCGATGGCGAATCGCGCAGCGCGCGAACTGCCGCATGTATTCGCTTCGGCGTACGGGGACCTGGCGATCAACGACTACCTGTGCGCGACGTTGGCGCGAACGCCCGGCGAAGTCTCGCCGACGAAATTCCACAATTCCGTGCACAACGCGCCGGCCGGCTACTGGGCCATTGCCAGCGGCTGCATGCGCGCTTCGACCGCGGTGAGCGCCGGCGCAGCGAGTTTTGGCGCGGGCCTGCTCGATGCGGCGGTGCGCGCCTGTGGCGAAGTCGAGCCGGTGCTGTTCGTCGCTTACGACATCGCGTCGTGCGGGCCTTTGCGCGACACGATCGCCAGCCGCAGCGCGTTCGCGTCGGCATTCGTGCTCGCGCCGTGGTCGCCACGCACCGTCGCCCGTGCAAGACTGCGTGTCGGCGCCGGCGCGGCCACGCTTGCGCCGGTGCCGCCGCTCCTGCACGCTAGCCATGCGGGCAATCCTGCCGTTGCTGGCCTGCCACTGCTGGTCGCGCTGGCGCGGCGAGAGTCCACCGTGTTGCGCATTGCCGCGGCGCCATCGTTGCACCTGAATCTGGAGATTTCGTTTTGACCGAATTGAAAGACCGCTCCGCCGTGGTGGTGATTCCGGCGCTGAACGAGGAACGTGCGATCCGCGCGGTCGTGCAGGATGCGTTGGCGCAATGTGGAAAAGTGATCGTCGTGGACGACGGTTCCAGCGATGGCACCGGTGCGGCGATCGCGGATTTGCCGGTCGAATGCATCCGCCACGACGCGCCGCAGGGCAAGGCCAGCGCGCTGCTGGACGGTTTCCGCCGCGCGCTGGAACTTGGCGTCGCCGGCGTGCTGACGATGGACGGCGACGGCCAGCATGCCGCCGCGGACCTGCCGCGCCTGCTCGCCGCGGCGGAAAAATATCCGGGCCGGATCGTCATCGGCGCGCGTCTGCGGGGCCGCGAAGCGACGCCGGGCAAGAACCGCTTCGGCAACCGCCAGGCCGATTTCTGGGTGTCGTGGGCCTGCGGCGCGCGTGTGACCGATTCGCAAAGCGGCCAGCGCTACTACCCGCGCGCGGCGGTGGAATTGGCGTTGCGCCTGCCGCACGGCGGCTTCGTGTTCGAGAGCGAAATCCTGATCGAGGCGGCGCGGCACGGCATCCACACCGTGTCGGTGCCGATCATGGCGCGTTACGCCGCCGACCGCCGTGCCAGCCACTTCAAGCCGTTCCGCGACGTCAGCCGCATCACCGCGATGATCTCCGGGCGCCTGTTCCGCGGCTGGATGAAGCTGCCTTCGCTGTGGCGCTCGCTGACGCAAGCACCGACGATTGCCAGTGAAGTCTGAATCAGTTTTTCAAGAATTGCTGGGTGTATTCCGGTTTCTGTTCGCGTGCGAGCAACTCGCGCAGGCCTTCCGCCGGCGTGATTTCCTCGCGCAGCACGCGCTGCACGCCCGAGGCGATCGGCAGATCGAGGTGGTGCGTTTGCGCCAGACGCATGATCGTGTCGGCGGTTTCGATGCTTTCCACGACCTGACCGATTTCCGCGACGGCTTGCCTGAGCGCAACGCCATGGCCGAGCGCCAGACCCAAACGCCGGTTGCGCGACAGGTCGCCGGTGCAGGTGAGGACGAGGTCGCCGAGTCCGGCAAGCCCCATCAGGGTTTCCGCGCGCGCGCCGAGCGCGGCGCCGAGGCGCAGCATTTCGTTGAGGCCGCGCGTGATCAGGCCGGCGCGTGCGTTCAATCCCAGGTTCATGCCGTCGGCGACGCCGGTCGCCACCGCGAGTACGTTTTTCATCGCGCCGCCGAGTTCGGCGCCGACCATGTCCGCGCCGGTGTAGGCGCGGAAATGCGGCGAATGCAGCAGTTGCGCGACCGTCTGCGCGAAGTCCGCATCTGCCGAATGCACGGTGACCGCGGTTGGCAGGCCTTGCGCGACCTCGCGCGCGAACGAGGGGCCGGTGACGATCGCGGCCGGTGCGGCGGGCAGGTGTTCGGCGGCGATCTCGTGCAGGAAACGCCCGGACGGTGGATCGAAGCCCTTGGTCGCCCAGGCCAATCCCGCGCCGCGGGGGAAATGCGGCACGATCGCGGCGAGCAGTCCGGCGAAGGCGTGGCTGGGTGTCACCAGCAGCACGACTTGCGCGCCATGCACCGAAGCCGGCAGATCCGCGCTCAAGGCGAGCGCGGACGGCAATTCCAGGTCGGGCAGGTAGCGCGCATTGCGGCGCGTGTCGGCCATGCGCGCCATCGCCTGCGCATCGCGGCCCCAGAGCGTGGTCGGCACGCCATTACGCGCGAGCACGGCGGCCAGCGCCGTGCCCCACGAGCCCGCGCCGAGTACGGCGACAGAAGCCTTGGTTTCCATCACTTTTAAAGCGCGGGCATGGATGCCCGCTTCGTGATTTTCGCGACCATGGATGATCGCAAGGGTTACGCGTTCGGCGTAGCGCCTTCCGCACGGCGGCGCATCTGTTCGTCGTAGAGCGCCTCGAAATTGATCGGCTGCAGCAGGAAGGGCGGGAAACCGCCATCCTGGATCATGTTCGCCACGGCGGTGCGTGCGTAGGGGAACAGCACGTTCGGGCAAAACGTGGCCAGCACCATGTCGCGGTTGGCCGCATCGAAACCGGCCACGCCGAAAATGCCGGCCTGCTGCACTTCGGCCAGGTACGCGGTCTTGTCGGCCAGCTTGCACGTGACGGTGACGGTAAGCACCACTTCGTAGACGTTCTCGGCCAACGCGCCGGTCTGCTGTTGCAGGTTGAGCTGCACCTGCGACTGACCCTGTTCCTGGAAAATGTGCGGGGCGCCGGGTACTTCGAACGAGGCGTCCTTGATGTAGACCTTCTGCAGCGACAACTGTGCGCCGGCGGCGGGGACGGCTTGAATGGTTTCGTCGGCCATGGAAACTCCGAATGCTTTGCGGGGAAAAAGGGCGCGGATTATCCCACGCCAAGCGGATCAGCGCGAGTTTTTACTTGTGGCCCTTGGCTGTCGGCAACGCCGCTTCGCGCCATGCACCCATGCCGCCGCCGAGCACGAAGACCTTGGCGAATCCGGCCTTGACCAGGCGCGCGGCTGCCTGCGCCGACGTCGCGCCGGTCTTGCACACCAGCGCCACGGGCAAATCCTTGACCTTGGCCAGTTCCTTGTTCTCGGGATCGAATTGACTCATCGCGACGTGACGCGCGCCGGCAATGTGGCCTTTTTCGAAATCCGCCGCGCTCGACAGGTCCACCAGCAGCGGACTTTCGCGATTGATGAGCAGGGTCAGCGCACCCGGCGTGAGTTCCCTGAAACCGCGGAAACGACGCGCGATTTCGTTGCCGACGATCGCCGCGATCAAGCCGGCGAAGGCCAGGGCGAGAAACGCATGATGGGCCAGGAATTCCGGCAGGCGGTGCAGAAACGGCGACATGGCAAGGCGCGAACGGGGAAAGGCCGCGGATTATGCGGCAGCGCGCCGGTTCGTGCCAGCGTCAAGGCGTCGAATGCTGCGTGATGTCGGGCAGGCCCGAGACCAGAAGCCAGTGTTTTTTCTGCGCGTCGTAGCGCCACAACTGGTTGTCGACGATGCTGCGCTCGACCTGGGTATTGATGTTGATCAAACCGATCCTGACCACCTGACGCACTGTGTGCGCGCCTACCGGGACCACCGGCTGCTCGGTGTAGGTTGCGATGTGCACCTGCTTGTAGCGCTCGATATCGAGCGGGGTGAGCGGGTGTTTCTTCAAGGTTTCCGGGTCGACGAACGGGATCGCCTGGCTGATGTCACCCCAGCGAATCGCGTTCGCATAGGCGTTCAGGGTCAGCTCCAGCGCACGATTCTCCGATTGCGCGGTCATCGCCGTGCAGGCGGCGAGCAGGACGAGTCCGCAACACAATACGATGATGCGCATGATGTCGACTCCGAAAGGATCGCGGGCATTGTGCCGCAAATCGCGTGGCGATTCAGGGTTTGGAAATCGCCACGAAACGCGCCCGCAAGGTGCAGGCATCCGTACCCTCGGCGAGGGCGACGCGGCAATCCACGGTCAGGCGCGCGCGTCCGCGCGTCGCGAGCGTGGCCGCGAACGTTTCCCAGGATTCGCCTTCGGCGAGCCGCGCCTGCGCGGTGAAGTCTTCCCACACCGGCGCGAGATAACGCACGGCGCTGTCCTGCACATAGACGTCACAGTGAGTGCCGAGCGCGCGAAGCTTGAGCACGATCAGGCCCCAGCCGGCCAGCGTGAGCAGACTCACCAGGCTGCCGCCGAATGCGCAGCCCTTGTCGTTGATGTTCGGCGCGAGCGGCGCGGCGATGGTGAGGTGATCGCCATCGAACTCGCGGATGCGCAATTGCATGGCGCGAGCGAGCGGGATGTCGACAAGCAGATGGCGCTCGAATTCGGCGATGGCGTCGGGCATGGCCGCGCAGTGTGCGCAGGTCGCGGCATTCGTTCAAGTCCGATAGCATGCGGCCATGCCCATGGCGCGACTCATCGAATCGCGGCTGATTGAAGCCGGCGGCCCCCTTGCCGGCGCGAGCGTGGTCGTGACCCGTCCCGCCGCGTCCGCGGGAGCGCTGCGGCGGCGCATCCGCGCACTCGGCGGCGAACCGATCGGTCACCCGGCAGTGTGTTGCGCGCAGCGCCGGATCGCGTGGCGATCCGTGCCGCGCTCACGGCGGTGCGCGATGTGGACGTGGCGATATTCGTCAGTCCCGCCGCGGTGAAATTCGCTTTCGCCGCATTGCCCAAGCTGCGTTTTCCCGTGCCGCGCACGTGTGCGCCGTCGGCGCCGCGACCGCACGCGCCCTGCGTCGTCGCGGTATCCGTGAAGTGACGTGGCCGCGCGGACGGCAAGACAGCGAAGGCTTGCTCGCGCTGCCGGAATTGCAGTCCTTGCGTGGCCGGCGCGTCGTTCTGATCGGCGCTCCCGGCGGCCGCGAAATGCTGGTACAGACGCTGCGCGCTCGGCGTGCACGCCTGACGCGCATCGATACCTATCGCCGCGCCGCGCCGCGGTATTCTGCGCGCCAGCTCACGGCGCTGGAGCAGGCGCCAGAGCCATGGCTCTTGCTCGTGTCCAGCGCCGAAGCGCTTGGCAACCTGCGCGCCGCGCTGCCGCTGCACCTGTTCGCGCGGCTGGCGGCAGGCGGCATCGTGGTCAGCAGCGAACGCCTCGCCGCGCTTGCTCGCGCGAGCTTGTTCGCGAACGTGCACATGGCTCGCGGGCCCGCACCGGCGGACTTGCTGAATGCGGCCAGTGCGGCACTGGCGCGGCATCGCCTCTGAGTCGACATTTCGCGCTAGCATTGGCGCATGGACAAAACCATCGACACCATGCCGGATGCCAGGCCACGCCGCCGTGCGACGCTCGTGTTCATCGTTATTCTGCTCACTGCAGCCGCGGCTGCGGCCGCGTGGTGGCATTTCGCGCCGCGGCACGTGGACATGGCCGCACAAGTCGGCGCCTTGCAGGCGCAGATCGAAAATCTCGAACGCGGTATCGCGCGCTTGCGCGGCAATGCCGACACGTTCCGCGCGCGTCTCGAGGATGGCGACAAGGTCGACGCGTCGGTGCGCCAGCAACGGCTCGCGCTCGGCCAGCGCGTGCAGCTGGCCGAGGACGCGGTGGCGAATCTCGCCGACCGGCGCCTGGCCGGGCATGACGCGCTGGCGCTGGACGAGGCCGAGCTGCTGTTGACCCTGGGCGGCGAGCGCTACGGCTTGTTTCACGACGCTAGCGCGGCGATCGCCGCCTATCGACTGGCCGATGCGGCCCTGGCCGAGGTCGACGATGCGGCGTTTTCAACCGTGCGCCAGAGCATTGCCGGCGAAATCGCCGCACTGGGCGATTTGCACGCAACCGATCCGCAAACGCTGGTTGCGCACTTGTCGCGGCTGCGGGCGCAGGTGCCGGAACTGACCCAGGCTGGAGCATTGCCAGCGCCAACGGCGGCCGACACGAAGCAATCGACCTTCATGCGCCTTTTCGGAGCGTTCGTGCAGGTGCGCCACGACAATGACACGGCGCAAGCGCAGGCCCTGGTGCGCGACGCGGCCCTGGCGCGCGACCTGGTTCAGCTCGACCTGCGCGCGGCGCAGGCGGCGGCGCTGGCGCGCGACGACGCCGGCTACCGCGCCGCGCTGGGCGAAGCGCGTGCGCAAGTCACCGCCGCATTCGATGCGCAGGCGCCGCAGACGGCAGCATTCCTGAAAGATCTCGACGCCTTGCCGCCGGCGCAGCTCGCGCCGCCGGCACCGCCCGTGCTGGGTACCGCACTCAAGGATCTGCGCAACCTGCGCGCGACCCATGCGTTGGCCGCGGCAAAGTCCGCATCCAAACCGGAAGAGGCCAAAAAGTGAAGAAGTGGATCGTCCTTCTCGTCCTGCTCGCCGTTGCCGGCGCGGCCATCTACGGTTGGCAGACGTTGGCCATCGACCCGGGCCAGGTTTCCATCCGCATCGGCCACACCCACATCGACACCACATTCGTGTTTGCGGTTTTCGCCTTGCTCGCGGCCTGGATTCTGCTCGGCCTGCTTTGGCGTGGTTTGCGATGGCCGATGCGCGCGTGGAAACTGCGCGGCCAGCGGCGCAGCCGCGAGCGCTTC
>CAWAMA010000013.1:0-315555 GCA_963783025.1 uncultured Pseudomonadota bacterium
TTGTGGTCGATGTTGATCTTGGCCACTTTCAGCTTGCCCGAATAGCTTTGCGCCAGTTCGTCGAGAATCGGCGCGATCATCTTGCACGGGCCGCACCATTCCGCCCAGAAATCGACCAGCACGGGCTCGCTCGACTTGAGCACCTGTTCTTCGAATTGGTCGTCGCTGATCTGGGCAATGGCTGCGCTCACGGTGTTCTCCACGAAGGTTTTGGGGATTGCGGCGGCATCGCGGCCGCGCTTGGGGTATACTTGTTCCGGTTGCGCGGCGTCTCCGCGCGCGGGTTCCGCCGGGGGTGCTTCATTTGAACCCAAGCGGCGGTTCCAATCAAGTTGGGCCACTCGCCCCATCATTCAAGCCGGGCGCGACACCGGCGTATTACCAGGCCCGGAGCGGCCATTTCTTTCATGTCCGAGCAACAACCTCTTACCGACATCTTCTTCGACAGCTTCGAGCTGCACCCCAACCTGCTTTCCGGCCTGCACGCCTCGGGCTTCACCCGTTGCACGCCGATCCAGGCCCTGACCCTGCCGCTGGCGCTGGCTGGCCGCGATGTCGCGGGGCAAGCGCAGACCGGCACCGGCAAGACCGGTGCCTTCCTGGTCGCGATCATGCAGCGCCTGCTCACGTGCCCGGCTTTTGCTGAACGTACCGCGGCCGATCCGCGCGCGCTTATCATCGCGCCGACGCGCGAACTGGCGATCCAGATCGACAAGGATTTCAAGAATCTCGGCCGCGACACCGGCCTGAAATCCGCGCTGATCTACGGCGGCGTCGACTACGACAAGCAACGCGAACAATTGCGCGGCGGCGTCGACATCATCGTCGCCACGCCCGGGCGCCTGCTCGACTACTACAAGCAGCACGTATTTTCGCTGGCGGCGGTCGAGATCATGGTGATCGACGAAGCCGACCGCATGTTCGACCTCGGCTTCATCAAGGACGTGCGTTTCATCCTGCGCCGCCTGCCCGAGCGCACGCGCCGCCAATGCATGCTGTTCTCGGCGACGCTGTCGCACCGCGTGCTGGAACTCGCCTACGAGCACATGAACGAGGCGCAGAAGCTCACCGTCGAAACCGACAACGTCACCGCCGACCGCGTGCGCCAGGTGATCTACTTCCCGGCGAGCGAGGAAAAGCTGCCCTTGCTCATCAACCTGCTCTCGCGCATCGACGCGCGCCGCAGCATGGTCTTCGTCAACATGAAGGTCGCGGCGGAGAAGGTCGCGCGGCGCCTGGAGCGTCAGGGCTTCCGCGTCGGCATGCTGTCCGGCGACGTTCCGCAGAAGAAGCGCCAGAGCTTGCTCGGCAAGTTCCAGCGCGGCGAGATCGAAATCCTCATCGCCACTGACGTCGCCGCGCGCGGCTTGCACGTCCCGGACGTCACCCACGTGATCAACTACGACCTGCCGATGGACGCGGAAGACTACGTGCACCGCATCGGCCGCACGGCCCGGCTTGGAGCGGACGGCGACGCGATCAGCTTCGCCTGCGACATGTACGCACAGGGCCTGCCCGACATCGAGGCCTATATCGGCCAGAAGATTCCGGTCGCGCGCGTGGAACCGGAATTGCTCATCACGCCACCGCCGCGGCCACGCCCCGCCAGCGCTGAAGGCGAAACCGAATCCAACATCGATACCTCGGCGCGCAAGTCACCTGCACCGCGCTCGCGTCCCGGCGACGCGCGTCGACCACATCGCGACAAGCCACGTGAGCATGCACACAAGCCGGCCGCACCGATGCCCGTCATTGCGGCGCCGGCACCCGTCGCTGCGGCGCCAGCGTCGACGAGTGCCGACGGCACGCCGCGCAAGCGCCGCCGCCGTGGCGGTCGCGGACGCGGTCGTGGCGAGGGCGGGGATGTTTCCGCGCGCAACCACGACGGCAACGGCGCGGTGCAGGAAAAGCGCCCGCGCGGCCGCCAACCAGTATCGACCGCACCGGTCGCGTCGCCCGCGTCGACCGAGCACAAGAAGCAAGGTTTCTTCCGCCGCCTCGGGAATCTGTTCAAGCGTTCCTGAGCGCATGCTGCTAAAGTCTGTGGCGGGATTTTTCGTTGCTGCCGCATGCTCGCATCACTGACCCACGCAGACCACGCCCGCGCCTCACGCCTTGCCGCGCTGGGCGCGTGTGTGGCTGCCGCGCTGGTCTGCCTGTGGCTGCTGGTGCGTCTGGCCTGGCTGTTGGTGCCGCAGGGCGACGACGGCGTTGCGTCCGCGCCGGTCGCGGTCGCGCCGGCGGCGGTGCCGGTGCAATCGGTGGGCAAGTGGCATCTGTTCGGCAATCCGCAAACGATCGCGGTGTTGCAGCAGATGCGCAATGCGCCGGCGACCACGCTCAAGCTCACCCTGCGCGGCACGCTGGCCATGGACGATGCGCACGACGGCATCGCCATGATCGAGGACGAGCACGGCGGCGAGCGCGCCTACAAGGTCGGCGAGGTCGTTGGCAGCAACGCGAAACTCGCGGCCGTGTATGTCGATCACGTCGTGCTCGACCACGAAGGCGTGGCTGAAACCCTGAACATGCCGCGCGCGGAGCAGCACGCGCCGCCGCTGCCGCCGGCCAACCAGGCGAATCTCGCCGCGGCAACCGGCGCGCGCGCATCGAGCATCCCGCCAAACTATGCGCCGCCGCAATTGGGCGGGAACCTGGACTGGAACGTGGCGCAATCGAAATTGCGCATCGATCCGCAGCAAATCGCCCGGCAAGTGCACGTCGAACCGGTGTTCGAAAACGGCAAGATCGCCGGCGCGCGCCTGTCCGGCGGCGGCGAGGTGGCGCGGCTGATGAGCCAGGCCGGGCTCAAGTCCACCGACCTCATCACCGCGATCAACGGCCAGTCGCTGTCGGCGGTGTCCAATCCGCAGCAATTCATGGACAATCTGGCCGGGACCGGCAGCTTGTCGGTAACGGTGTTGCGCAATGGCAAGCCGGCGACGCTCACGGTCAGTTTGCATTGAGCGGACTATACTTGTAGAGAAATACACAATGATGCGATTCTTTCTCGCCGCCGTTCTCGCCCTTGCCGCGACACTGGCCTGTGCGCAACCCAAGGCATCCGCCACGGCGGCGCCCGCGGCCAATCCGCCGGGCACGCACACGCTGAACATGAAGGACGCCGACATCCAGGCGCTGATCGCGACAGTGTCGGAAATCACCGGCAAGAATTTCATCGTCGGCCCGACCGTGCAGGGCAAGGTGACGGTGATCTCGTCGCGACCGATGCGGCCGGACGAAATTTACGACGTGTTCCTGTCGGTGCTGCGCGTGCACGGCTACGCGGCGATCCCGTCGGGCAGCATGATCAAGATCGTGCCCGAGGTGGTTGCGCAGCAGGACGGCTCCGGCGGCCTCAATGGCACGCACCAGCACGAGGCGGACGAAATCGTCACCCAGATCGTTCCGGTCAAGCACGTCTCGGCGACGGAACTCGTGCCGATCCTGCGTCCGCTGATGCCGCAGGGCGCACAACTGATCGCGCATCCGGCTTCGAACTCGCTGGTCATTTCCGACCGCGCCGGCAACGTCGAGCGCATGATCAGCATCATCCAGCGCATCGATACCGTTTCCGACTCCGGCGTCGACGTGATTCCGCTGCAACACGCCAGCGCCGCGGAAGTCGCGCGCATCCTGAGCCAGCTCTCCGAAACCAAGGGCGTGGACGCTGCCGACGCCCCGCATGTGCTTGCGGACGAGCGCACGAATTCGATTCTGCTATCCGGCGGCAAGAGCGGGCGCCTGCGCCTGCGCGCGCTGATCGCGCATCTGGACACGCCGATCAGCGATGGCGGCGAAACCCAGGTCGTGTACCTCAATTATGCGAACGCGAAAGACCTGGTGCCGATTCTCGAAGGTGTCGCCGCCACACTCACCGGCGATACGCCGCCGAACGCGAAGGCCGCCGCCGGCACCACGGGCAGTGCGGCGTCGAGTGCGTCGACCGCGACAATCCAGGCGCACGAGGGCGACAACGCGCTCGTGATCAGCGCGCCGCCGGCCGTGTTCCGTTCGCTGCAGGCGGTGATCCGCCAGCTCGACATCCGCCGCGCGCAGGTGCTGATCGAGGCGGTGATCGCCGAAGTCTCCGACGAAACCGCGAACGAACTCGGTATCCAGTGGCAGGTCCCGCTCGGCGACAAGAGCCACGTCATCGGCGGCACCAACTTCACCGGCAACACGCCGGGCAACAACATCTTCAATGTCACCTCGGGATTGAACGCCGCCGGCGGCCCAGCGATCAGCGTCGGCAACGGGCTGAACCTGGGCTATCTCGACACGATCACGCTCAACGGCAAGCAACTGCTCAGCCTCGGCGGCCTGGTTTCGGCACTGCGCAGCAACGGCAAGAACAACATCCTTTCCACGCCCTCGGTGATGACGCTGGACAACCAGGAAGCCATGATCAAGGTGGCGCAGGAAGTACCGTTCGTGACCGGCTCGTACACCACGAACACTGGCGGCAGCGGTGGCGCCAGTGGTTCCACGAGCGGCATCGGCAATCCGTTCCAGACCATCCAGCGCAAGGATGTCGGCCTGACCCTCACGGTGACGCCGCACATCAATTCCGGCGACACGGTGCGCCTGGACATCCATCAGGAAGTCTCCAACCTGCTGCCACCGGTGCAGGGCGCGGTCGATCTCGTCACCAACAAGCGCGAGATCAAGACCACGGTGATGGTCAAGGACGATTCGTTGCTTGTGCTCGGCGGGCTGATTTCCGACAACGTCAAGGACAGCGTGCAGAAGGTGCCGGCCCTGGGTGACATCCCGCTGATCGGCAACCTGTTCCGCTACCGCAGCAACGACCATCAGAAGCAGGACCTGATGGTGTTCCTGCATCCGCGTATCCTGCGCGACGCGGCGAGCGAGGCGTCGGTGTCCGGTGAGAAATACAACTTCCTGCGCACCGAGCAGTTGCAGATGCGCGAGAGCAACGAGACGATCACGCCTCGCGGCCAGCAGCCCATGCTGCCGGAAGTACACGATTTCATGAAATCGCCGGCGCTGGACGTGGCCCCGAAAGACGCGACAGGCGCGGACAAGCATCCGTGAGTGCCGCCGCGCATCCGCCGCGGCCGAGTTTCGGCTTCGCGCGCCGCAACGGCGCCACCTTGGTAGCCTGGCGCGAGGACACGGCAGAAATCGCCTGGCGCGACGGCGTCAAGCCTGAGGTGCTGAGCGAACTGCAACGTCATCTGCGCGCGCCGCTGAAACTCGTGCGCTACGACGCGGCGGGCTACGAGCGCCTGCTGCGCGAGTTGTATGAGCAGGGCGACGATGCACGCGCGATGGTCGCCGACTTCGACGACGAGCTGGATCTGAAAACGCTCGCCGACGAACTGCCCGAGCCCGAAGACCTGCTCGAATCCGAAGACGACGCGCCGATCATTCGTTTGATCAATGCCTTGCTCACCGAGGCGGTGAAGGAGGGCGCCTCCGACATCCACATCGAACCGTTCGAGAACCGCCTCGTCGTGCGCTTCCGCATCGACGGCGTGTTGCGCGAAGTGCTTAACCCGCAGAAGGCGATCGCGAGCGCCGTGGTGTCGCGCATCAAGGTCATGGCGCGCCTCGACATTGCCGAAAAGCGCCTGCCACAGGACGGCCGCATCGGTCTGAAAATTGCCGGACGCCCGGTCGACGTGCGCGTGTCGACGATTCCCGCCGGCCACGGCGAGCGAGTGGTACTTCGCTTGCTTGACAAGCAGGCCGGCAAGCTTGATCTCAAGCAGCTTGGCATGGCGCCGGACATGCTGGAACGCCTGAGCGAAACCATCGAGCGTCCGCACGGGATTCTGCTCGTCACAGGGCCCACGGGCTCCGGCAAGACGACGACGTTGTACGCGTCCTTGCTCAAGCTCAACGACGCCAGCCGGAACATCATGACCGTGGAAGACCCGATCGAGTACTACATCGACGGCGTCGGCCAGACCCAGGTCAACACGAAAGTGGAGATGACCTTTGCTCGCGGCCTGCGCGCGATCCTGCGCCAGGATCCGGACGTCGTCATGATCGGCGAAATCCGCGACCTCGAGACCGCGCAGATCGCGGTGCAGGCCTCGCTCACCGGACACCTCGTGCTATCCACGCTGCACACGAATTCGGCGATTGGTGCGGTCACGCGCCTGCGCGACATGGGTGTGGAGCCGTTCCTGTTGTCGTCCTCGCTGATCGGCGTGCTCGCGCAGCGCCTGGTGCGCGTACTCGATCCGGCGCAACGGGAAATGTATACCGCGACGCCGCGCGAACTGGCCGCGTTCGGCAAGTCCGCCGACACGCGCGCAAACTTGTATCGGCCATCGACGCAGGCGGCCGGACGCCACGGCGGCTATCGCGGTCGCACCGGCATCTACGAATACGTGCCGGTCGACGAGGAACTGCGCCGCCTGATCCACGCCAACGCCGCAGAAGCGGACATGGAACGCCACGCGCGCACGCGCACGCCGAGCATCCTCGATGACGGCTGGAACAAATGCGTGGCCGGCGTCACCTCCGCCGAGGAAGTGCTGCGGGTGACCAGAGAGGAATAGCGTTCCTTGCCACGCATCTGTTTTGGATGTATTTTGCATCCATTGGAGGATGCCATGCCCACCACGTTCACCATCAAGCAAGTTCCCGACGCGCTCGCCGACGCCTTGCGCGCGCGCGCCGCGACCAACCGGCGTTCGCTGCAGCGCGAGTTGCTGCTGATCATGGAAACCGCCGCGCAGGCGGGCACGGCGCTCCATGTCGCCGAGCCGCCGGCGCCTGCCTATCCCGCACGGACAAGTCGAGGAGCCGACAAGCGTCGCGCCAAGCCTGCCGCGCCTGAAACCGCGCGCATCAAGGCGAGGCAACACGAAGCCGCGCGGCGTTTGATCGCCATGGGCGGCAGCGCTCCGGATGCTCTTTTTTTGGCGGCACAGTTGCGCGGGCGCGCGACCACGCACTGGAGTACCGACGAGATCATGGCGCTGACGCGCGACGCATGACCCGCGTACTGGTCGATGCCAACGTCCTGCTTGATGTCCTGACCGCCGATCCGGTCTGGTACGACTGGTCGGCGCGGCAGCTTGACGCCTGTAGCATCCAAGCCGAGCTGTGCATCAATGCCATTGTGTACGCGGAAGTCTCGGTCGGTTTCGCGCGCATCGAGGACTTGGACGACGCCATGTCTACGGACCGATTCACCCGCCTTGATCTGCCTTGGGAAGCCGCGTTTCTCGCGGGCAAGGCTTTTTTGCGTTACCGCCGCTCAAAGGGTGCGCGCCGCGCGCCGCTGCCGGATTTCTTCATCGGCGCGCATGCCGCCATCGAAGACATGCCCCTGCTCACCCGCGATGCACGCCGCTATCGCACCTACTATCCGAAACTGGAATTGATTTGCCCGTGATCACGCCGTTCATCGACGCGAAAGCGTCGAGACCGGGGCCGATCGCCAGCTCAACGCCATTTCAACGGTGGCGCCATCCCGCCCAGTTCGAGCAGGCCCCACACGCACAGGGCGATACCGCCGCAAATGTACAGCGCGAGAAAAAAATGGAACGCGACGGGATTTTCGTCGCGATTGGGCCGGTACGCTCGGAATCCTTTGCTGCCGGCGGGCAACTCGCCGCTGCGCCAGCCATGCCAGGCAACGGCGAGGATGCCGGCGCCCAAACCCAGCAGCACCAGGACGCTGGGCCACGCTGGCATCAAGCGCGTTGCTCCGGCCAGACGCGGCGGGCGATCGCCAGCACGATCATCGCGCCGACGCTCTCGGCGCCGGCGATGAGAATCTCGAATGGCCACAGGTTGTGCGAGGTCGGATCGATCGAGGTGCCGGCGACGATGCGCAACACGACGAAGGCCATCAGTGTCGTGGGCAGGGCGGCGGCGAGACGCCAACCGCCGCGCCAGCGCCACAGGCCCCAGACCGGCGCGGCGAAACCAGAAATTCCCAGCACGAGCATGAACAGCATGAAGCCGCCAAACAGCGCCGCATCGCCGCTGCTCGGCGGTGTGTTCATGCGCTTTTCGTAGTCGGCGCGCTGCGCCTGCGCGTCGAGGGCGGACAAGTTCGTCACCCAGTCGGGTTTGTCCGCATCGCTTGCGGCAGTTGCGCCACCTTGCACATCGACGGCGTAACGCGCGACTTCGTGCGTGCCGCTGGGCGAACCGTCGCCGGCGCGGATGCGCACTTCATCCACCTGCGCATCCGCATCCATCAGAAAAAACCAGCCGAGCGCCTCGCCGCTGCCTGTGTACGTGCGCGAGGGATTGCTGCCGGCCAGAGCCTGCACGCCGTGGAAATACGGTTCCGCCCAGATCTTGATCGGATGGTCGCTGGCGTAGGCCATGCGCAGATAGAAGTTTTGATTGCGCGCAAGCGCGACCGCATCGCCCGCTGGATACGTTTCCAGTACCCGCACGGTCGGCGGCGTTTGTGCGACGCTCGCGCCGCAAAGCCACAGCACTGCAAGGGTGGCAAGCGCAACACGATTCATCGGGCTCCCCCCAGGCTTTCCCCAATGCGCAGCATACACGGTACTATCGCGCCGGTTGATCCGTCCGGGGGAACCCATGAGCCTTGCCGCCAAACTCACGCGCCACAAATCCGTCGAGGCCTTGCAGGCCGAACTTGGGTCGCGCCGCGATTTCCGCCGCGTACTCGGCGTGTGGCAGCTCACCGCGATTGGTCTGGGCGGCATCATCGGCGTGGGCATCTTCGTGCTCGCCGGACAGCAGGCCGCGGCGAACGCGGGACCCGCGGTGGCATTGAGCTTCATCATCGCCGGCATCGCGAGTACGGCGGCGGCGCTGTGCTACGCCGAATTCGCCGGTCTCATCCCGGTCACCGGCAGTGCCTACACCTACGGCTACGCGGTGCTCGGCGAATTGCCGGCGTGGTTGATCGGCTGGGACCTGCTGCTCGAATACGCGCTGATCGTCGCCGCCGTGGCGAGCGGCTGGTCGGGCTACGTGGTCAACTTGCTGGCGGCGTTCGGCCTGCATCTGCCGGTGGCCTTGCAGGGTGCGCCGGGCACGGGCGAGGGCCACGCCTTCAATCTCGTCGCCGCGATCGCTGCGTTCGGCGTCGCGCTGCTGCTCACGCTGCGCACCGAATGGGGCGCGCGTTTCAACACCGCGATCGTCGCGGTCAAGGTGGTCGCGGTGATCCTCGTGATCGGCGTTGGCGCGATGTACATCGATCCTTCGAACTGGCATCCGTTCGTGCCCGAGCGCATCGTCGACGCGGATGGCATGGGCCATTTCGGCTACAAGGGCATCGCCACCGCAGCGGCGGTCGTGTTCTTCGCCGTGTTCGGCTACGACACCCTGACCACGGCGGCGGAGGAATCGAAAAATCCGCAGCGCGACCTGCCGCGCGCGATCCTGCTCTCGCTCGGCATCTCGATGGTGCTGTACATCGCCATCACCCTGGTCATCACCGGCATGGTGTCGTACACGCAACTCGGCAACGATGCGCCGGTCGCCATGGCGTTCGAGGCGCGCGGCATGAAATGGATTGGCGCGGCGATCTCCGCGACCGCGATCGCGAGTATTTTGAGCGTGATCTTCGCCTTCATGCTGGCGGCGGCACGCATCTGGTTCGCACTGTCGCGCGATGGATTGTTGCCCGCGTGGTTCGCCCACACGCATCCGCGCTACGGCACGCCGCACCGCACGACGCTGGCGCTGGGGGCGTTCACCGCGCTGGTCGCCGGATTCTTCCCGATTGGCGAAGTCGCCAAGCTCGTCAACATCGGCGTGCTCTCGGCCTTCATCGTCATCTGCGCCTCGGTGATCGTGCTGCGCCGGCGCAAACCCGATCTGCCGCGCTCGTTCCGCACGCCGTGGGTGCCGGCGGTGCCGCTGATCGGCATTCTTTTCTCGATCTGGCTGCTGTCCGAACTCGCCGCGGTGACTTGGATGGTGTTCCTGCTCTGGGTCGCCATCGGCCTGGTCGATTTATTTCGCCTACGGCATTCGGCGGAGCAAGCTCGCGGGCAGCGCCTGACGTAAACTTCGCGGCATGCCCGCCTTTCGCCTACCAAGCCCTCGATGCCGCCGGCAAGACGCGACGCGGCGTCATGCAAGGCGACACCGCGCGCAGCGTGCGTGCGAGCCTGCGCGACGAGGGTCTCAATCCGCTCGAGGTGATGCCGGTTGCGGCGGCGCGCGAACGGCAGTCTTTGTTCCAACGCGGCTTGAGCGGCACGCAACTCGCGCTGCTCACGCGCCAGCTCGCCACGTTGCTCAAGGCCGGACTGCCGGTGGACGAGGCGCTTGCGGCACTGGCCGAACAGAACGAGGACGAGCGCACGCGCACGCTGGTCGTGAGCCTGCGCGCGAAAGTCATGGAAGGTTCGAGTCTCGCCGCGGGCCTGGCCGATGCGCCGGAAAGTTTTCCGGAAATCTATCGCGCATCGATCGCGGCCGGCGAGCAGTCCGGCAAGCTCGATCAGGTGCTGGCGCGGCTCGCCGATTATTCCGAGGCGCGCGATGCGCTCAATCAAAAAGTGTGGGCGGCGCTCGCGTATCCGCTGCTGCTCAGCGTCGTCGCGATCGCCGTGGTGACCGGGTTGCTGGCTTATGTCGTGCCGCAGATCGTCGGCGTGTTCACGCAGATGCACCAGGTGCTGCCGTTGCCGACGCGCGCATTGCTGGCGTTGTCGGCGTTCGTGAAGACGTGGGGCTGGCTGCTGCTGATCGTGCTCGTCATCGCCGCGATCGGCGGACGCTTCGCCTTGCGCGTCGAACAGATGCGCTATCGCTGGCACGAATTCCTGCTGCGCCTGCCGTTGGCGGGTGGACTTGATCCGGGCCGCGAACACCGCGCGCTGCACGCGCACGCTGGCCCTGCTCACGGCGAGCGCGGTGCCGTTGCTGGAATGCCTTGCAGATCGGCGCGCAGGTAATGCCGAACCTGCCGATGCGCGCGGCGGTCAAGCGCGCGGCGCTGAAGGTGCGCGAAGGCGGGAATTTCTCGCGCGCTCTCGGCGAATCGGGTTATTTCCCGCCCGTCGCGCTGCGCCTGATCGCCAGCGGCGAACGCGCCGGTGAGCTCGAACGCATGCTCGACGAAGCCGCGAACCAGCAGCAGCGCGAACTCGATCGCTGGATGACCACGCTCACCTCCGTGCTCGGTCCGCTCGTCATCCTCGTCGTCGGCGCGATGGTGCTGTTCATCGTGCTCGCGATATTGTTGCCGATCTTCGACATGAACCAGCTGGTCAAATGATTTCGTTCGACCGCGTCGGCAAGCGTTACCCGAACGGCTTTGATGCGCTGAGCGACCTGAGCTTCGCGCTCGACGCCGGCGAGATGGCGTTCGTCACCGGCCATTCGGGCGCGGGCAAGAGTACACTTTTGCGCCTTGTTGCCCTGCTCGAACGGCCCTCGCGCGGGCAGGTGACGGTGAACAGTCGCCAGCTTGGCGCGCGTGCGCCGGCGCGGCATCGCGCGCGTGCGCCGCGGCGTGGGCATGGTGTTCCAGGACCACCGCCTGCTGCTCGACCGCAGCGTGTTCGACAACGTTGCGTTACCGCTTGTCATCGCCGGCGCTCCGCGCGAGGAGATCGCCAAGCGCGTGCGCGCGGCGCTGGACAAGGTCGGCCTGCTCGATCGCGAGAAATCCGCGCCGTCCATGCTGTCGGCGGGCGAGCAGCAGCGCGTGGGCATCGCGCGCGCGATCGTCGCCAAGCCGCCGGTGCTGATCGCCGACGAGCCGACCGGTAACCTCGATCCGCATCTCGCCGCCGAGATCATGGCGCTGTTCGGTGAGTTCGAGCAGGTCGGCACCACGGTGCTCGTGGCCAGCCACGACTTGCCGTTGGTCAAGCGCATGGGCAAGCGCGTTCTGGTGTTGGACCACGGCAAATTGATCGACGATTTCAGGCCATGAACCGCCGCATCGAGAAAAATCGCCCCACGTCCGCCGCGCCCGAACCGCGTCGGATTTTTTCGGGCTCGTCATTTTCGTTGCGCGCCTGGCGCGAACAACATTTGTACAGCCTGTTTTCGAGTCTTGGCCGCCTCGCCGCGCGGCCGTGGGCGACGGCGCTTACGCTCGCCGTACTCGGCTTCGCCCTCGCCCTGCCGCTGCTATTCTGGCTGCTGGTCGACAACGCGCGCGGGCTCGCCGGCAACGTCGGCGAAGCGGGCGCGCTCAGCGCCTTCCTGAAACCGGACACCAAGGCCGACGCCGTGCAGGCGCTTGCCGGGCGCCTGCGCGCGCGCGCCGACGTTGCCTCCGTCGCGGTGAAATCACCCGAGCAGGGCCTGGATGAGTTCCGCGAGCGCTCCGGCTTCGCCGATGCGCTGAAGGTTTTGCACTACAATCCCTTGCCGGCGGTGCTGGTCGTGGATCCACGCGGCGATCCCGACGCGTTGGCGGCAGCCTTGCGCGGCGATCCGGCGGTGGATCAGGTGCAGTACGATGCGCAATGGCGGCAACGCCTGAATGCGATCCTCGGCCTGGCCCTGCGCGGCGCGCAGGTGCTGGCCGGACTGCTCGCGCTGGCGGCATTGCTCGTGATCGGCAACACGGTGCGTCTGGACATCGCCGGGCGCAGCGAAGAGATCGCGGTGATGCAGTTGCTGGGCGCCGACGCGGGCTTCGTGCGCCGGCCGTTTTTGTATTCTGGCCTCTGGTACGGTACGTTTGCAGGGGTGTTGAGCCTGATGCTGATTGGAATCGTGCAAGCAATCCTCGCCGCGCCGCTGGCGCGGCTGGCGGCCGCCTACGATCATGGTTTTGCCGTGCACGGCCTGAGCCTTGCGCAAATGCTCGCCGCGCTCGCCGTCAGCGCCGCGCTCGGCTGGCTCGGCGCCTGGTTTGCGGCGACGCGGCACATCGCCCTGGGCCAGCCGAGATAACGTCATGGCCGAAGCCGCACTCACCCGCCATATCGCCAGCGAGACCCCGCGCGTGATGGTGGTGGACGGCTCCAAGGTCGTGCGCCGCCTGATCGAACAACTGCTCAAGGCCGATCTGCCCGGCGTCACCGTGCTCGCCTGCGAAAGCGGTGCGGAGGCGAAGAAACAGCTCGAGGCCGGCGTCGTCGACCTCGTCACCACGGCGCTGCGCCTGCCCGACATGGATGGCATCGAGCTCGCCCGTTTCATCCGCGAGCATGCGCCGCAGGCCTACATCCCGATCATCGTGGTGTCCGGCGACGTCAACGAGCGCCTGGTCAACCGCGAATTGACCGAATTCGTCACCGATTACTTCGACAAGTCCCTGGGCTTCAACGCGCTGAGCGCGTTCATCCGTGGCTATGTCGTTCCCGAATCGCAGGCCAGCGGCGAGGTGTTGTACGTCGAGGACAGCCGCGTCGTCGCGCTGGCCACGCGCCGCATGCTGGAAAAATACGGCCTGACCGTGCTGCACGTGACCAGCGTCGAGGATGCCGTCGCGCATCTGGAAACCGGCATGGTGCAGGGACGCATCGGCTGCGACGTCGTGCTGTCCGACGTGAACCTGAAGGGCGAGCTGACCGGCGGCGACCTGCTCGAACGCATCCGCAACGAGTTCGGCTATCCCAAGGGCCAGTTGCCGGTGCTGATCATGACCGGCGACGACAATCCGCAGAACCAGGCCGCGCTGCTGCGCGCCGGCGCGAACGATCTCGTGCAGAAACCGATCGAGGAACGCCTGCTCATCACCAAGCTGCTGTTCCAGATGCGCGTGTCGCGGCATCTGCGCGAGCAGCTGCGCACCGCGGCGGCGTGAGCGCCGATTCGATCAAGTCCGATCGCTCAAGCTCGACGCGTCGTGGAAGGCGCGCGTGGGCGACTATTTCGATCGCCCGGAAATGGTTGCGCTGTCGGCATTCCTGCGCGCGGAACTGCGTGCCGGCAAGGCGATCTATCCGCCGCCGAAACGGATTTTCGCCGCACTCGACGCCACGCCGTTCGATGCGGTCAACGTCGTCATCCTCGGCCAGGATCCCTACCACGGTCCGAACCAGGCGCACGGCCTGTGCTTTTCCGTGCTGCCGGGCGTGCCCGTACCGCCGTCGCTGGAAAACATCTTCAAGGAAATCGAGCGTGACCTGCGCATCCCGCGCCCGGATCACGGCTGCCTGATCCCGTGGGCGCGGCAGGGCGTACTTTTGCTCAATGCGGTGCTGACGGTCGAACGCGGCTTCGCTGGGTCGCACCAGGGCAAGGGCTGGGAGGGCTTCACCGACGCCGTCGTCGATCACCTGAACCGCGAACGCGAGAATCTCGTCTTCCTGCTCTGGGGCAGTTACGCACAGGCCAAGGGCAAGCTCATCGACACGCGTCGGCATCTCGTGCTCAAGGCGCCACATCCGTCGCCGCTGTCCGCCCACCGAGGCTTTATCGGCTGCGGGCATTTTTCACAGACGAACGCCTGGCTGCGCGAGCATGGCCTGCCCGAGATCGACTGGCGCCTGCCGCCGGCGGCGGAACTGACCGGATTGGAATGACGCTGCGGCGGGCGCTTGCGCAGTCGAGCAATAGCGGCTGCAAATCGACCTGGGTGGTCAATGCAGTGCCATCTCGAACAGCACAAACAGCATAATTGCCGACACCACGGCCGCCGCGAGCCAGTGCAGCCACGGCTTGCGCGTCCAGATCAAGGGGGCGCACACGCTGATGAAGATCAAGCGCAGCCACATGTGCTCGTTCATTTGGAATGCGCCGGCGTGCACGGCGGTACCGGCACCGGTCGCAAAGACGTAGAGCACGATCAGGATGAAAAAGTAACGGCTCTCGGCGAAGTAGGCTATGAGCAGGTCGCGGCCGTCGCGTAGCAGGCGCGCATCGGGCAGTGCGGCGGCACAGATCAGGTACAACAGGATTGGGTAAAGCAAACTGAGCGCGAAGTCGCCGACATTCGCGACGGCCGTCGACGCGACCATGCCAAGGTAAACCCCCCACCAGTAGTTGTTGACCAGCATCAGGGCAATCAACGCCCAGGCTAGCGGCAGCGCATCCCAGCGGATCTCGCCGCGCCTGCGCATCAACCGGTTGAAATTGCCGAGCAGGCTGGTCAGACCCAGGCCGATGACGACCGAGATCAGGGCAACGGAGTGTTCGCGGATATCCATGCGTCTTGGCCTCAAGTCCGGGCAGGCAAGGAATCGTCCGGCGCGCGAGAATAGCGCATGAAACATCGATGGCGCCAAAGTTCGGGTCACGACAGCCAGCATTGGACGGCAGTCGCGCGCCGTCGTTGTTCGCGTCTTGCACCGCGTGCATGCAGGCGGAATCGCCGTTGCGGCAGCGTTTCATGCGCCGAACGGATACGATGGTCGCGGGCACCGATGCGCCGTGAAACGGCCCGTGCCGTCAGACAAGGACTGATGCGATGAATGAGGCGAAGAACGATTACCTGCAACGCTGGCTGCTCGGGCTTGCGCGCCCGCTTGGCGCGATCCGCATGGCGGTTGTGCATCCGTGCGACGCGACCAGCCTGGCCGCCGCGCTGGATGCGCGCGCGCTCGGCATCGTCGAACCGGTGCTGGTCGCTCCGCGCGCCAAGCTCGAACGCATCGCGCGCGACAACAAGCTCGATCTCGCCGGCACCGCGATTGCGGACGCCGCGCACAGCCACGATGCCGCCGCGTGTGCGGTCGAGCTGGCGCGCGCGGGCAAGGTCGAGGCGCTGATGAAAGGCAGCCTGCACACCGATGAGCTCATGGGCGCGGTGGTCGCCGCCGACACCGGCCTGCGCACCGCGCGGCGCATCACGCATTGTTTTCTGATGCAGACGCCGGCCTATCCGCGTCCGTTCATCATCACGGATGCCGCGGTGAACATAGCACCGACGCTGGACGAAAAAGCCGACATCGTGCGCAATGCGATTGCGCTGGCGCAGGTCATCGGCGTGCCGACGCCGCGCGTGGCCATCCTTGCCGCGGTCGAGACGGTCAATTCGCGCATGCCCGCCACGCTTGATGCCGCCGCGTTGTGCAAGATGGCTGACCGCGGCCAGATCACGGGCGGCGTGCTCGACGGACCGCTCGCTTTCGACAACGCGGTGTCGACCGAGGCCGCGCGCATGAAAGGTATCAAGTCCGATGTCGCCGGACGCGCCGACGTGCTCGTCGTGCCCGATCTGGAATCCGGCAACATGCTGGCCAAGCAACTCGAATACCTGGGTGGCGCGGCGAGTGCGGGCATCGTGATGGGCGCGCGCGTGCCGATCGTGTTGACCAGTCGCTCCGACAGCAGCGAGTCGCGAATTGCCTCATGCGCGCTTGCCGTGCTGGTCGCACATCGCAACCGGATCAGTCCGTCGTGAGCGAGTCGATCCTCGCGCTCAACTGCGGATCGTCCAGCATCAAGTTCGCGCTGTTCGACGCCGCCACGCTGCCGCGCACGCCGGCGTGGCGCGGCAAGGCCGTCAATATCGGCGGAGCCGAGGCATCGTTCGAGGAAAGCGGCGCCGCGCCGCGGCCGATCATGCTGGCCGGAAGCGATCCGTACCGCACGGCGCTCGCACACATCCGCGACCGCGTGCGCGCGCAACTGGGCGGCGCTCGCCTCGTCGCCGTGGCGCACCGCGTCGTGCACGGCGGCGCGAAATATTTTTCTCCGGTGCGCGTGGATGCCGCGGTGCTCGCCGACCTGCGCAGCTTCATTCCACTGGCGCCGTTGCACCAGCCGTTTGCGCTGGAGGCGATCGCGGAACTGCTTGCCACGCAGCCCGGCCTGCCGCAGATCGCTTGCTTCGACACCGGATTCCATCACGACATGCCCGTGATCGAGCAAATGCTGCCGTTACCGCGTGTCTTGCGCGAGCACGGCCTGCGCCGCTACGGATTTCACGGCTTGTCCTACGAATATCTTGCGCTCGCGCTCGGCGAACTCCACGGCAGCCGCGCGCGCGGCCGCACGATCTGCGCGCACCTGGGCAGCGGTGCGAGCCTGTGCGCGATGCGAAACCTCGATAGCGTCGCCACGACGATGGGGTTCTCGGCGCTCGACGGCGTGATGATGAGCACGCGCTGCGGTGCGCTCGATCCTGGCGTAGTGATCCACCTCATGCAGATTCGCAAGCTGTCGCTCGACGAGGTCGGGCGCATGCTGTATCACGATTCCGGCCTGCTCGGCGTGTCCGGGATTTCGTCCGACATTCGCGTATTGCTGGCCCGTGAAAATGAAGCGCCGGCGGCCGAGGCGCTGGCGCTTTACGTACACCGCATCGTGCGCGAAACCGGTTCGTTGGCGGCGGTACTCGGTGGTCTGGACATGCTCGCGTTCACGGCCGGCATCGGCGAGCACAGCGCGCCGATGCGCGAACGCGTCTGCGCGGGCCTGCGCTTTCTCGGCGTCGAACTCGATGCGACGGCGAATGCCATGGACGCGCCGGTCATCTCCGCGCCGACGAGCAAGGTTCTGGTCGTCGTCGAGCCGACCAACGAGGAATGGATCGCTGCGCGCGCCGCGGCGAAGCTGGTTTAATCGTCCCCGGAACGCACGATCGCGCCGGTCATCGGTTCGATCGTGGTCAGGCGGTCGCGCACCTGGCCCACGCCACAGACGTTTTCCGCGAGCACGCGCAGTGCACGTCGCATGCGGTCGTCGACGAGCACGCCGTGCAAGGTCGCCACGCCGCCGTCGACGCCAACATGCACGAGTGCGCCCGGCCCCCACGCCTGGCGGTCGATCTCGGCGGCAATGCGATCGCGCAGCGCCGTGTCGGACGTGGCGGCCGCGGTCGCACGCGGCACGTGGGTGAGGAAGGCACGCATCAGATCGGCGCGGCTGACGATGCCGACCAGCTTGCCGTTCGCAATCACTGGCAGGCGCTTGATGTGGTGTTTTTCCATTGCCTGCACGGCCTCGACCAGCGCCGCGTCGGGTGCGATGGTCTGTACGTCCGTGGTCATGATTTGGCCCACGCTCAGTGCATGCGCGTTGGTGTACTCATCGGCGAGCTTGCCCGGGCTGGTCAGCCACTCCACCCAGCGGCGGTGATGTTTCTCGGTGCCGAGTTCACCGCGGCGCAGGAAGTCGCCCTCGGTGACGATGCCGACCAACACGCCGTGCGCATCGGTTACCGGCAACCCGCTGACGCGGCGCTCGAGCATCAGACGCATTGCCTCGAACACGCTGGTGCCGGCGTTCAGCACGGCCGGATCGATTGTCATCACATCATGGATTTTCATTGTGTCCTCACACGTTTGCGGCCGCAAGGTCGAGGGTATGCAGTACCTGCGTCGCGTCTTCCGGATCGCTCCGGCAGGTGAAACCCAGATGCGCGGCCAGATCGTCCATGGCGGGATTTTCGGCCGCGTCCACCGAATACATGGATTCGATGCCGCGCCGGCGTGCGATTTCGATCAGGTGCTGCATGAGCACGGTGGCGAGTCCGCGGTTGCGCCAGTCTTCGCTGACCGTCACCGCGCATTCGCAGCGCCGTCCGTCCGCCTGCGCGCTGAAACGGGCGACGCCGATCTCGCGTTTGGTCGCGCCTTCGGCAATCAGGGCGACGAACGCGGCATCGCGTTGGGGGTCGGGATGCGTGAGTTGCTCGAGCAGGGCCGGGCTCGGCGCGCCGATCTGGCCGAGGAAGCGCAGGCGCCGCGATTCGGGCGAAAGCTCCGCGATGAAACGCCGTTCCAGTTCGGTGTCAGCCGGGTGGATCGGCCGGATCAGGACCGTGGTGCCGTCGCGCAGTTTTTCCCGCCATAGCGGCTCGGTCGAGGCGCTATCGCGGGTTGTTTTCCGGTGGGCGGCTGGAAAAGTAGGGTCCGGCGTCAAGGTTTGTCTGCTGATCATGGGACGTCTCCGCATTGGCACGCCGCCAATCTGCCACGCGGCGAGCCGGCCGACATTGATATGCGTCAGTTGTCGGATCATGGAGGGCGATTGACGGACCCGTTCTTTTTAATGTACTATCCAGTTCATTAAACCGGTCGCGAGGCCGGTTTGAACTTTGGGGCTTGTTTAGCACTCCAATTCTACGAGTGCTAAAATTGCGTTCATACGGGAGGATTCAATGACCGCTTCAACCTTGATTGCCAACAATCTGCCCATCCCCAGCGCGATCGGCAGCCTCGATGCCTACATCGGCGCCGTGCATCAGATTCCGGTGCTGACTGTCGAGGAAGAACAGGCGCTGGCGCGCCGCTATACGAGCGAAAACGATCTGGACGCAGCCAGGCGCCTGGTCATGGCGCATCTGCGCTTCGTCGTGCACGTCGCGCGCGGCTACAACGGCTACGGCCTGCAGCTCGCCGACCTGATCCAGGAAGGCAACATCGGCTTGATGAAGGCGGTCAAGCGCTTCGATCCGGATGTGGGCGTGCGTCTGGTCTCGTTCGCCGTGCACTGGATCCGCGCCGAGATGCACGAGTTCATCCTGCGCAATTGGCGCATCGTCAAGGTCGCCACGACCAAGGCGCAGCGCAAGTTGTTCTTCAACCTGCGCAAGAGCAAGAAGCGCTTGGGCTGGATGAACGCGGCCGAAGTCGCGACCGTGGCCAAGGATTTGGGCGTTACCACCGCTGACGTGCTGGAGATGGAATCGCGGCTGTCCGGCCATGACATGGCTTTCGACGCACCGGCCGACGCGGACGACGACGAGAAGCCCGCGCCGGTGGCGTATCTGGTCGATCACACCGCCGATCCGTATCAGGCACTGGAGAGCGAAAGCCAGGAAGCATCCGAACTGGATTCGCTGCGAAATGGCCTGGCCAAGCTCGACGCTCGCTCGCGCGACATCATCACGCGGCGCTGGCTCAAGGATGGCGACAAGACGACCCTGCAGGAACTCGCCGACGAGTACGGCGTGTCCGCCGAACGCATTCGCCAGGTCGAAGTCAACGCGATGAAAAAGATGCGCGCCGCCTTCGCGGCCTAAAGGCGAATCAAAATCGTAGAACACAAACGGCCCGGGCAACCGGGCCGTTTTGTTTGGTGTCTGATGGTCTATGCTGGGGCGCATCGACGAGACGAGGACGCCAGCATGGACGTTTCCGATACGCGCATCGCACTGCTCATCGACGCGGACAATTCGCCCGCGGCCAAGATCGACCTTGTCCTTTCCGAGATCGCCAAGTATGGCGTGGCGAACATCCGCCGCGCTTATGGCAACTGGAAGAGTTCGTCGTTGAAATCGTGGGAAGCCGTTTTGCACGAGTACGCCATACGACCGATCCAGCAGTTCGACTACAGCAAGGGCAAGAACGCCAGCGACATTGCACTCATCATCGATGCAATGGATCTGCTGTACACACAGAAGCTTGATGCCTTCTGCCTTGTTTCCAGCGATGCGGATTTCACGCCACTGGTGATGCGAATTCTCACCAACGGTGCCAAGGTGTTCGGCTTCGGTGAGCGCAAGACGCCACTGCCATTCGTCAACGCCTGCTCCACTTTCATTTACCTCGATGGGTTGGGGGAGTCGGTTGCGACAACTTTGGAGAACGGCTCGCCTGTCGGAACGGGCAAGAAAACGACGAATGAATTGAAGGCGGATACCAAGCTGGTGCAACTGTTGCGTAACGCGATCGCGGCCGCATCGGGCGAGGACGGCTGGTCGAATCTCGGCGCCGTGGGCAATCAAATCGCCAATCAGGCATCGTTTGATGCGCGCAACTACGGCTACAAGAAGTTGGGCGAACTGATCAAGTCCACCGGACTGTTCGAGATGCGCGAGCAAAACAAAGTATGGTCCGTGCGCGACAAGCGCAAGTCAAAGAGCTAGCCGGTTCGATACGCATTCCGCGTGCGCTTGACTCAGTAGAGATCCACCGGATCGACATCGATCGACCAACGCACGCGCCGCGCTTGCCGAAGCTCGCGCACGCGCACAAGCCACGCTGGCAGAAACGCGTGCAGAGCTTTGCGTTCGCTGGCACTGAGCAGCAACTGGCCGCGATGCGATCCGGCACGGCGTGGCATCGGCGCGGGCATGGGTCCGAGCAGGCTCAGATCCTTCGGAGATTGCGCAACGTCAGCGGCGGCGGCGAGGAATTCCTCCACGGCGGTCGGCGTTTTCGCCTCGGCGCGCAACAACGCCAAATGAGCGTAGGGCGGCAGCCCGGCCTCGCGGCGCTCGACCAGCAGTTCGCGTGCGACTTGCGCATAGCCCAATTTCAGCAAATCGCGCAGCAACGGGTGATCCGGATGATGCGTCTGTAGCCAAACCTGACCGGGTTTCAACGCGCGTCCAGCGCGCCCGGAAACCTGCACGATGAGCTGGCACAGGCGTTCGCTGGCGCGGAAATCTGCGCTGAACAGGCCGCTATCCACGCCGATCAGGCCGACAAAAGTCAGGTTCGGAAGGTCGTGACCCTTGGCCAGCATCTGCGTACCGACGAGGATTCCGGGTTGATCCGGCGCGATCGAGTTGAGCAGGTTTTCGACCGCGCCCCTGCCACGCGCGGTTTCGCGATCGATGCGCACGATGAGCGTGCCCGGAAACAATCCTGCCAGCGCCTGTTCCATGCGTTCGGTGCCTAAACCTTGTGGCACCAGTCCGGTGTGCCCACAGGCAGGGCACTTGTCCGGCACACGCTGCTGCGCGCCGCAGTGATGGCAGCGCAGCCGCGCCTCGCCGCGATGCCAGGTCAGCGGCCTGTCGCAGCGTTCACACGTGGCGTGCCAGCCGCAGGCGCGGCACAGCAGCACGGGGGCATAGCCGCGACGGTTGCGAAACAGCAGGGCCTGTTCGCCGCGTGCGAGACAATCGCGGATGCCGGTGATCAGTTCCGGCGCCAAACCATCGGCGAGGCGTTTGCAGCGCAGATCGATGGTGCGCACGGCGGGCATGCGCGCCGCGCCGGGACGCGAGGACAGATGCAGGTGGCGATAGCGCCCGGCTTCGACATTCGCCAGCGTTTCCAGCGAGGGCGTGGCGGAACCGAGCACGACAGGAACATCGAGCGCCTTGCCGCGCACGAGCGCCAGGTCGCGCGCGTGGTAACGCAGCCCGTCCTGCTGCTTGTACGAGGTGTCGTGTTCCTCATCGACGACGATGAGACCTGCGCGCGGTAGCGGCACGAACACCGCCGAGCGCGTGCCCAGGATCACACAGGATTCGCCGCGTGCCGCGGAGAGCCATGCGCGCGTGCGCTCGCCGTCGGCCAGATCGGAATGCAGCGCGTGCACGGGTGCGGCAAGGCGTTCGCGGAAACGCCGCAGCAACTGTGGTGTCAGGCCGATTTCCGGAACCAGTACGAGCACCTGTTCGCCACGCGCGAGCGCTTGCACGGCGAGCGCAAGATAGACCTCGGTCTTGCCGCTGCCGGTGATACCGTCGAGCGCAAACGGCGCGAATTTTCCGGATTCAGCCGCAATCACCGCAACGGCGGCGCCTTGTTCGCCGGTCAGCGGCGGCGGGGCGATGCACACGGACGGCGGCGAAGTCGCATCGATGCGGACGGTTTCGATGAGTCCGCGTCGGCGCAGATTGGCCGCGGCGCTTCGCCAATCGGGAAATCGTGCGTCGAGCCTCGAATAGCCCACCGGCCCGGCGCGCAAAAGCTCCAGCAAGCGTGCGCTGGCGCTGCCGGACTTCACAGCAGCTTGCATGGAATTCGCGATCAATGCCAACGCGGCTTCGCCCGCGGCCGGTAGCGGGCGCGGCGTGCGCAGCGTCGCCGGCAGCGCCGTGTCCAGCACTTCGCCCAAGGGATGCTGGTAATAGCGCGCAGTCCACTCCAGCGTCGCCATCAATTCATCGGACAGCAGCGGCGCCGGATCAAGTACCGCCGTGATTGGCTTGAGGCGCGCAGCGGGAATTTCGGATATGGCGCAGGCATCGACGACGATGCCCACGCTTCGGCTTCTTCCAAAGGCAACGCTTACGCGCGTGCCGCGTGCGATCGCTGCCGCATCGACTCCCGGTGGCGGCAGGTAGTCGAACAACTGCGGCAGCGGCACCGGGACAGCAATGCGCAAGACGATGGGCGGCGACGATTTCATGCGGCTCGAGTCGAATGGTTTGGCGCAAAAATCACGGCTTGCATGAAAATCGTAAGTAATTGCTCAGAAAGAACATCCAAAACGATGATAAAAAAGAAATTTATTGCTTATCCACAAAGGTTGTGGATAAGTCTGTGCATGGCTGCGGGCGCAGCGCGGTGCCAACCGCGCCGTTATGCGCCCGGCAACGCCTTGGCGAATTTTTAACCAGTCTGAAATAGTCATTAATAATCAATACGATATAAACGAAAATTTGGTATACATTGGCGCATGGCGACTGTTGCGCAAGCCATCCACCTCGACCTTTCCGGGCCTGTGCAAAACCGATCGGTACGGAATTGCCCAATCCGCGCGGTTTTTGCGTCAACCGAGGCGGGCTTGCCGCGTTGCAGGATAGCGCACGAGCTTATTCACAAACGCCATGACGCATACAATCGCATTGACGGCCCCGGCCATCTGGAATCCCGCGCGCGTGGATGCGGAAAACACCGGCGAGCGCACGCTCGATCAGTTCCTGAAAAGCGTCGAACGCCGCGCCCTGCGCATGGCCGAACTCGCCACGGGCAATCGCGACGAGGCGCTGGATCTGGTGCAGGACGCGATGTTCGGTTTCGCGCGCCATTATGCCGCCAAACCGGCCGCGGACTGGGCGCCGCTGTTTTACCGCGTCCTCGACAGCCGCCTGAACGACTGGCACCGGCGCCGCAACGTGCGCAGCCGCTGGCTGGCGGTGTGGACGCGCAACGACGATGACGACGAACACGACGAGATCGCGCAGGCGCCGGACACGAACGATCCGGGACCCTTGCTGCGCTTGGCCGGCAACGAGGCCGCGCACGCGCTTGACGGCGCGCTGCAGCGACTACCGCTGCGCCAGCGCCAGGCCTTTCTGCTGCGCGTGTGGGAAGGTTTCGATGTCGCCGCCACCGCGAGTACCATGCGCTGCAGCGAGGGCAGCGTGAAGACGCACCTGTCGCGCGCGCTCACCGCGTTGCGTCGCGCACTGGAGGATTACGCATGAACACGAATGGACTTCCGCCTTGGACCGATCAGGCGCGCAGCCTGCTCGACGAATCCGCGCAGGCGCTCGATGCTGCCACGTTGTCGCGATTGAATCGTGCGCGTCAGGCCGCGCTCGCGCAGCGCGCGCCGCGTCGCCGCGCGGCCTGGGTGTTCCTACCGGCCGGGCTGGCCGGCGCGTGTGCGTTGCTGCTTGCCGTGGGTGTGTGGCATGGGCGTCGCGCCCCGACCGCGATGCCCGCGCGGGCTGTGGTGGCGGCCAGCGCGAACGGCAGCACCGTGAATGCCGGCGATCTGGACATGATCGCGAGCGGCGACGACATGGAGATGATGCAGGACCTGGATTTCTACGCCTGGCTCGATGCGCAGGACCAGGACAACAACGGCTGATGCTGCCGCTCCTGGCCGCCGTGACGTTGGCGCTGGCGGTGCAGGCGCCGTCGTCGCAATCCACGCCACCCAATGCGCCGGTGGCGAAACAGGGCAACAAGAAAATGACGCAACACGATAAATCCACGCAGGCACCCGATCTCGACCTGATCGGCTATCTCGGCGATTACGGCGATGCCGCCGATGGGCTCGATCCCATGGGCTTGGCCGAAAATGCGGCCGCGTTGAAGTCGACGAAAACCTTGCCCAAAACGGCACAGGACGCGCATCCATGAAACGGCACGCGCTCGTTTGCGCGATCTTGATTGCGGCGGCCTTGCTCGCATGCGCCGGTGCGTGGGCGCAGGATCAATCGCCGCCGGTGGCCGCGGCGCAGGCGGCACCGATTCCGTGGTCGGGCCTGAGTGCTGCCGAACAACAGGTGCTCGCGCCGGCGCAGGAGCGATGGGACACGCTGTCGCCGGCTGCGCAGCGGCGTTTGCAGCGTGGCGCGCAACGCTGGGCGACGATGAGTCCCGAGCAGCGCGATAACGTGCGGCAGCGCTTCCAGAAGTGGAACAGCCTGACGTCCGAGCAACGCGCGCAATTGCGCGAGCGTTACGAGAAATTCAAGCGCCTGCCGCCGGCACAGCAGGAGCGCATCCGCAAGGCGTTCAAGCGCTTTTCCAGCCTGCCGCCGGCGCAGCGCCAGGCGCTGCGCGAGAAATTCAAGGCGATGAATCCGGCCGAACGCCGCGCCTTCATCGCCGGCGCGCAGGCGCAAAACCAGGCGGGTCATGCACACGAATTCTTCCGTTCGATCCCGCAGCAAGAACGCCAGCCGACGCGGCAGATGCTGCAGGCGCTGACGCCGGACGAACGCCGCGCGTTCCGCCAGGCCTGGCACGGCCTGCCGGCTGACCAACGCAATGCCTACCGGCAGGGCCTGTTGCGCATGACGCCGCAGCAACGCAGCGCCGAGCTGGCCAAACCGCATCCGGCACTGCACCCGCCGCGTGCACACCCGCATTGATCGCGCGATAACGGGAGCGATCAGGCCGTGGCCAGGCTGATCACGAACGCGGCGGCGATGCCGAGAGAAATCATGATCGTGTAGCAGATGCCGATCGCGCCGAATTTCATGGTCGTGAAGAACCAGCCCTGGCCGTAGACCTTTTTCTGCATGACGAACAGGTAGATGGGAATCCACCACGCCATGACCGTCAGCAGCAGACCGAGTATTGGCGCCAACCAGGGCGCGCCGGTCAGTGCAGCCGCGTGCGCGAAGCCGACGAGCGCGAACAGCAGCAGGGAAAGGAAAACGAAGGCGTGGCTGTGCAGCGCCACGATCAGGTGCTCCATGTACAGGCGGCGCTTGAAGATATAGAAGATCTTCAGCAGCAGCGCGAACAACGGCATGAGCACGAACAACACCTGCGGCAGCACGCCGAGAGCGCCGGCAATGAGCAGGGTCGGGTCCTTGCGGATGCGTGGGATGTTGTCCTTGGCGTGTTCGATCGCCGCGTTCAGGCGCGCGTTCGCGAAACTCCGGCAGCCAGGAAATGCGCAATGGATTGGTTTTCGCATCCCAGGGTTTGTCGTTGAATCTCACCGTGTCCAGGTCGGGATCGGCCGGCAGCGTCTCGCCCTTGGCCTTGGCGTCGGCGACTTTTTGCAGATACGCCAGGCGTGCGTCGGCTTCCTTGCGGATCTTCGCGGCGCTCTTTTCCATGCCGGCGTCGATTGTCTTGCTTGACGTCGCTGGGCGCCGTGGTTGCGCCGATGACCGCACTGACGTGATGGCCTTGGCGGAGCTGTACGTTGGCCAACTCCGCATCGCGCCGCGCGATCACCTCCTGCGGCGTCATCGCGGACGAAATGCCCGGCGTGTCGCTGTCGTCGAAGTTGACCACGTATTTGCCCAGGTGCGATTCGCCGAGCGTGAACTGGATCGTGAAAAACGCGAGCACGCTCAGGAAAAAATACAGCCGGAACGGCGTCACGTAACGCGTGCGACGGCCGGCGAAATACTCGCGGGTCAGGAAACCAGGGCGGAAATACAGCGGCAGCAGGCTGTGGAAGACGCGCGAATCGATGTTGAAGATCGTGTCGGCGACGTCATGCAGCATGCCCGACAGCGGCCGGATCATGCCTTTGACCGGCTGCCCGCAGGCATGGCAATAAGCACCTTGCAGCGGTACTCCGCAGTTCAGGCACGGGGTGATGGGACGCGCCGGCGCCGGTGCGGGTGGTGCGGCTGTCGGAGAGGTGTCGTCATTCATGCTGCGCACTGTATCCGATCGAGTGCCCTGCGGCGCGGTTGGCGTCGCGTCCTGCGGTTACACTGCGCGACCCCGCCAGGAATCGCAGATGTCCTACCTGCCGCCACGCTTGCACAGCGAGTTGCGCGAAACCCTGCGCCTGGCCGCGCCGCTGGTGCTCGGTCAGTTGTCGGCGGTCGGCATGAACGTCGTCGATACCTTGCTGGCCGGACACTACAGCGCGCAAACGCTGGCGTCGGTCGCAATCGGCACGAACGTGTGGATGCTTGCGATCGTCGCCGCGATCGGCGTGATGCTGGCGATGCCGCCGTCGGTCGCGCACCGGTACGGCGCCGGCGAACGCGAATCCATCGGCACGTTGCTGCGCCAGGCGCTGTGGCTGGCCGCTGGAATCGGCGTCGTACTATTTTTCGCCGTGCGCCACGCCGGAGGCTTGATGCGGCTGATGGGCATCGCGCCGGATATCGCCGAGCAGGCGCAATTGTTCCTGCATGCAATTTCCTGGGGCGCGCCGGCGCTGACCGGCTATTTCGCGCTGCGCGGATTTTCCGAAGGCTTGACCCTGACCCGCCCGACCATGTACTTCGGTGCGTTCGGGCTCGTCCTGCTCGCGCCGGTCGGCTACGTGTTCATGTACGGTGCGTTCGGCCTGCCTGCGCGCGGCGCGCAAGGTTCCGGCATGGCCACAGCCGCGGTGCTGTGGGTGCAATTCGCCGCGTTCGCCACCTACATCGCGCGCCGCCGCCACTACGCGATCTACGCGCCGTTCGCGCACTGGCAGTGGCCGCAGGCGCGCGCGCTTTTCGATCTGCTGCGGCTGGGCGTGCCGATGGGCATTTCGTTGTTCATGGAAGGCGGTCTGTTCGTCACGGCGGCGCTCCTGATCGGCTCGCTGGGCGCCGACGTCGTTGCCGGCCACCAGATCGCGATCAACGTCGCCTCGGTCACGTTCATGGTGCCGCTGGGCCTGGCCATGGCGACGACCGTACGCGTGGGCCGCGCGGCGGGACGCGGCGATCGGGATGGTGCGCGCTGGGCGGGATTCGTCGGTATCGGCACGTCGCTCGCGTCGCAGCTCGTCTCTTGCGCGCTGATGGCGCTGTTCCCGCACGCGATTGCGGCGCTCTACACCGACGATGCGACCGTGGCCGCGATCGCCGCACAATTGCTGCTGTTCGCGGCCGCGTTCCAGTTCTCCGACGGCATCCAGGTCACCGCGAACGGCGCGCTGCGCGGACTCAAGGACACGATCGGGCCGATGGCGATCACCACGCTCGCCTACTGGGGCATCGGCATGCCGGCGGGTTACCTGCTGTGTTTCCACTTCGGCCACGGCGCGCCTGGCATGTGGACTGGCCTCATTGCGGGCTTGAGCGCCGCCGCCGTGCTGCTGTTCGTGCGCTTCGCGCGCGAGTCGCGCGATGGCCTTGCGAAAACATGACCTTCAGCGCGTGCCCGGCTCGGCCGTATCGGTTAGGCTTGCGCAAACTTTGCGGAGAATCCCATGGCTGAGCAACAACGCGGCGCGATCATGCGCTTGCTGACCGGTGTCTGGAACCTGTTCAATTTCACCCGGCGCCTGGTGTTCGGCGTGATCGCGCTGTTCCTGCTGATCGGTTTCATCGCCGCGTTGCGCACGGGTACGCCGAAGCTGCTCGACAAGACCGCGCTCGTGCTCGATCCGAAAGGCAGCATCGTCGAGCAGTACACGAACGACGCCGCGCAGCGCGCGTTGTCGAATCTCGCCGGCGACAAGTCCAGGCAGACGCAGTTGCGCGACATCCTCACCGCGATCGACAAGGCAGCCAAGGATCCGCGCATCGCACGCATTGTGCTCGAGCCGGATGGCATCGACAGCGCCGGCCTGGCGATATCACGCGAGATCGGCGCCGCGCTGGATCGCTTCAAGGCGACCGGCAAGCCGGTGATCGCGGTTTCCAACGGCATGACCCAGGGCCAGTACTACCTCGCCGCGCACGCAAGCACGATTCTGCTGCATCCGGATTCGCTCGAAGGGGTGCTGCTGACCGGCTTCGGCGCCTACCGCAGCTACTACAAGGACGCGCTCGACTGGCTCGGCGTGGACGTGCACGTGTTCAAGGTCGGCACGTTCAAGTCGTATCCCGAACCCTACGTGCGCAACGACGCCTCGCCCGCGGCGAAGGAAGCGGACTTGTTCTGGATGAACGACCTGTGGGGCGATTACCTCAAGGACATCGCCGCGGCGCGGCACCTGGACGCCGCGAAAATCTCCGCGCAGATCGCCGGCGGCGCCGACGCGATCAAAACCGCGGGCGGCGACATGGCCAAGCTCGCGCTCGACGCCAAGCTCGTCGACAAGCTCGCGACCCCGGATGAGGTGCGGCAGATGCTGATCGCCGACGGTGCGCGCGACAGGCACAGCTACCGCCAGATCGATTTCGCCGACTACGCGGCGCTGGTCGAGCGCGAACATCCGCTGGACACGCGTCCGCAAGTCGCGGTCGTCGTGGCCGAAGGCGAAATCCTGCCGGGCGACCAGCCGCAGGGCACGGTCGGCGGACTGTCCACGGCGAAACTCATCCGCGCCGCGCGCAACGAGGATCAGGTCAAGGCAGTCGTGCTGCGGGTGAATTCGCCGGGCGGCGACGCGTTCTCGTCCGAGCTGATCCGGCGCGAAGTGGAATTGACGAAGGCGGCGGGCAAACCCGTGATCGTGTCGATGGGCAATGTCGCCGCGTCCGGCGGCTACTGGATCTCGATGGACGGCACGCAAATCTTCGCCGAGCCGACGACGATCACCGGTTCGATCGGCATCTTCGGCATCATGATGAACATCCCGAACACGCTCGCGAGGATCGGCGTGCACACGGATGGCGTCGGTACCACGCCGCTCGCCGATCCGATCGATCCGCGCCGCGCGTTGAACCCGGACGTCGGCGCGACGCTGCAGGCGGTGATCGAGCGCGGCTACCAGCGCTTCATCGGCAAGGTCGCGGCGGCACGGCACAAGACGCCGGAGCAGATCGACGCGATCGCGCAGGGCCGCGTGTGGAGCGGCACGCAGGCCAAGGAGCGCGGGCTCGTCGACAAGATCGGCGGTTTGAAGGACGCGATCGCCGCGGCGGCACAGACTGCGAATCTCGGCGACAACTATCGCGTGAGTTACGTGGAAAAACCGCTCACGTTCTGGGAGCGGATCGCGATGAACATGAGCAACGACGCACTCGTGAGTTTCGCCCATGCCGTGCTGCCGCAGATGCCGCTCGGCCTGCTCGACCAGCCGCAGATCCGCGAGCAGTTGCGACTGCTGGAAAGCGCGCGCGACGGCAAGCTGGGTGTGTATGCGTATTGTTTTTGTTCGATGAGGTAGATGGCCTGCCTCGCTGCGCTCGGGTTGTTGCTAGGCTCGCGCGTCCAGTGCTCGCCAAGCAACCCGGCCGCTCGCTCCGGCTCGCGGCGTTCGAGCTCGCGCGCGATGCGATTCAACGCATCGCGCAAACGTTCGCTCTCACCCACCCGCATCCTCGTAGCGCCTTATCCTGCTGCCTTCTTCTGCTCGTCGACGGTCTTTTGCACGTCCTTGGCTTTTTGCAGCGCCTTCACGTCGCTGCTGAACACGTTCGAGTCCGGCAGCGGCTGTGCCGGTTGCGCGGCGGCGGCTTTCGGCGGCGGTGGCGCATCCGCGCCGCAGGCGGAGAGTCCGAGCGCGACGACAGCAAGTGCGATGGTGGCGATTTTCATGGCGGTTCCCCGGTGAATTGCGTAGAGTCTGCGCCGTGAATCTTCGCACTTCAAGGCGAACATGACCGCGGATCCGGCACGCTGGCGCCTGGACGGCCAGACCGCGCTGATCACCGGCGCGAGCAAGGGTATTGGCCTGGCCTGCGCGCGCGAGTTCGCGCTGCTCGGCGCGGACGTGCTCATGGTCGCGCGCGACGAGGCGCATCTGGAATCCGCGCGCGCGGAATTGGCCGAAGAATGCCCCGAACGCGAGATCCTCGCATTCGCGGCGGACGTCGCCGATCACGAGCAACGTCTGGAAGTGTTCGACTGGATCGCGGACCTCGATACCGCGCTGTCGCTGCTCGTGAACAACGCCGGCATGAACCTGCGCAAGCCGACGCTGGACTACGACGACGCGGAAGTGCGCGCGCTGATCGAAACGAACCTGCTGTCCGCATTCGCGATGTGCCGGCTCGCGCATCCGCACCTGGTCGAACACGCAAACGCGGCGATCGTGAACGTGGGTTCGGTATCCGGCATGACGCACGTGCGCACCGGTTCGCCGTACGGCATGACGAAGGCCGCGCTCGGGCAATTGACCAAGAATCTCGCCTGCGAGTGGGCCGAGGACGGCATCCGCGTGAACGCGGTCGCGCCGTGGTACATCCGCACGCAGCGCACCGAAGGCACGCTCGCGGACCCGGATTACCTGGACGAAGTGCTGCAACGCACGCCGCTCGCGCGCATCGGCGAGCCGGAAGAAGTCGCCGCGGCCGCCGCGTTCCTGTGCCTGCCGGCGGCGAGCTACATCACCGGCGAGATCGTCGCGGTGGATGGCGGATTCCTTAAATACGGCTTTTGACCGCGCGCGCGTCGGCCGCGGCCCGTCACCCGTTATTGGCCGGCGCCGCCGGATAGGGCGCGAGTCCGCGCGCGTTCGTCCCGGCCGGTGGCGCAGTTTTTTTTCACGGCAGGTGCGTTCGCTGCCTGAAGTTGTTGTACGCTCGACGCTGCTGTATCCCCAAACGAGGTCAAGACGACATGGCGACGAAGAAGAAAGCGAGCAAGAGCGCCGGCGCGAAGCCGATCAAGGAAGTGCTGAACAAATCCGCGTTGGTCGCGCATATCGCGAACAGCAGCGGCGTATCTGCGCGTGATGTTCGCGCAGTATTTGAGGCACTGGACGGCGCGATGGCTGGATCGGTGCACAAGAACGGTTCCGGTACGTTCATGCTGCCCGGCCTGTTGAAAGTGACGGCGGTGAAAGTTCCCGCGAAGCCGAAGCGTCAGGGCATCAATCCGTTCACGAAGGTCGAACAGTGGTTTGCGGCAAAGCCGGCGACCGTGAAAGTGAAAGTCCGTCCGCTGAAGCGCCTGAAAGACGCTGCGCTCTGAGCACGCAGCAGCAACCGACGGCGTAGCTGCCGTCCACCGACCGACGGATGCCGCGCGGCGTTCGTCGGCGGGTTTGCTCCCACGATGCGCACGGAATCCCGGTTGCGGGAGGGTGTACTCTTTCGGCATGCTCGAACAGTTCGGACCGTCGCTTTACGTCGCGGAAGGGCCAACCGTCTCATTCTTCGGTTTTCCGTATCCCACGCGCATGGCCGTCGCGCGCCTTGCGGACGGCAGCGTCTGGGTGTGGTCGCCCGTTGCGCTTACCGAAGAGCTGGCCGACGCGGTGAACGCGATCGGGCCGGTGCGCTGCATCGTCTCGCCGAACAAGCTGCATCATCTGTTTCTGCGGGAGTGGGCGGAGCGCTGGCCCAACGCGCGACTTTATGCGCCGCCCGGTCTCGCACGCAGAAAATTCGGCCTGCGTTTTCATGCGGAACTGGATGACGCGCCGAACCCGGCGTGGGAAGCGGACATCGATCAGGTCGTTTTTCGCGGCTCGTTCGCAATGTCCGAAGTGGTATTTTTCCATCGCGCCTCGCGCACCGCGATCGTCGGCGATCTGATCCAGCGTTTTTCCGAGGCAAACGTTTCCGGCTGGAAGAGAATGCTCCTGAAAGTCGGCGGCTTGCTCGGTGAGCGTGGCAGCACTCCGCGCGATTGGCGCGCGAGCTTCCTGCGCCACGGCCCCGCGCGCACGGCACGCCAGAAAGTGCTCGCATGGAATCCGCAACGCTTGCTGATCGCGCATGGAATGTGCGCGCAGGCCGGAGCGTCGGAAATAATCAAAGCGGCCTTGAGTTGGATGTAAGGCGCTGCGCGTGGCATCCATAGCCGAAAACGGCTAGTTTCGGCGCGACGGCGGCGTTAGGATCGTCGCTATGCCGATGGAACCTTCCCGCGTTGGACTCGATTCGAAGGCCTGCGAACAGGCGCGCCTGACGCGCGACGCGCGTTTCGACGGCTTGTTCTTCACCGCCGTGCGCACGACCGGCATCTATTGCCGCCCGGTGTGCCCCGCGCCGACCGCGCATGCGCGCAACGTCGAATATTTCCCGAACGCGGCGGCTGCCGCGAGCGCGGGTTACCGGCCATGCCTGCGCTGCCGGCCGGAAGCGGCGGCCGGCACGCCGCTCACGCGCGCGCGCAGCGAACTCGTCGCCGCTGCGCTGCGCATGATCGATGCCGGCGCTCTGGATGAAGCGTCCGTTGCGCAGCTCGCGCGTCGTATCGGTATCGGCGAGCGTCATCTGCGCCGTCTGTTCGTCGCCGAACTTGGCGCGGGTCCGGCGGAAATCGCGGCGACGCGGCGCTTGTTGTTCGCGAAGAAGCTGTTGACGGAGACCGCGTTGCCGGTCACGCGCATCGCGCACGCGGCCGGCTACGCAAGCCTGCGCCGCTTCAACACGGCGTTCCTCGATGGTTACGGTCGCGCGCCGCGTGTCATCCGACGTGAACTGTCCGCACCGGCGCATAGCACGTTGACGTTGCGCGTGCCGTTCCGCGCGCCCTACGATTTTCCCGCGCTGCTCGCGTTCTTCGAGCGCCGCGCGATTCCCGGACTCGAACACGTGGATGCGCACAGTTACACGCGCCGCTTCGCGTTCGACGGCAAGGCCGGATCGCTGCGCGTGACGCGGATGCGCGGCGAGGACGCGCTTGCGTTGACTGTCGATTTCCCGGATACGGCCCGGCTGCAAGCGATTTGCGCGCGTGTGCGCCGCCTGTTCGACGTGGATGCGGACATCGCCACGATAACCGCGCAACTCGCGAGCGATCCGCGTTTGCGCGCTTTCGTGCGCCGCCACCCGGGTCAACGCCTGCCCGGCGGCTGGGACGGTTTCGAGATCGCGGTGCGCGCGGTGCTCGGCCAGCAGATCAGCGTAGCGGCAGCGCGCACGCTCGCGACGCGCCTGCTCGATCGCTTCGGCGAACCGGCGACCTTGCCGAATGGCGAAGCGTTCCGTGTGTTTCCCATGCCATCGACGCTGGCCGACGCCGATCTGACCCGCATCGGCCTGCCGCGCACGCGTGCGCAAACGCTGAACGCGATCGCACGCGCGCTGTGCGACGGCGGCGTGGATTTCCGGCCCGAGCAATCACTGGATGATTTTGCCGCGAGTTGGTGCGAGTTGCCCGGTATCGGCGCCTGGACTGCGCATTACATCGCGATGCGTGCGCAAAGCCATCCGGATGCGTTTCCGGCGGCGGACCTGGTCCTGCGCAAGATGCTGGGCGATCGCGGCATGCTTTTGTCCGCGCGCGCCGTCGAATCCCTCGCCGATCGCTGGCGGCCGTGGCGCGCCTACGCGGTGATGCACTTGTGGCGCAACGCAAACTGAGGTTCTACGATGACGGACGTGTATTACGATTATTTCGATTCTCCGGTCGGACGCCTGCTGCTCGTGGCGGATGGACAAGGCCTGCGCCATCTCGCGTTCGAGAACGGCAGGCATCCGACGCCGGTCGCGGACGATTGGGAGCGCGGGCCGGGTGCGCTGCATGAGGCGCGCGCGCAACTGAAAGCTTATTTCGCCGGCAAGCTGCGCGAGTTCGACCTGCCGCTCGCGCCGCAGGGCACGGAGTTCCAGCAGCGCGTGTGGCTGGCACTGTTGCGCGTTCCCTACGGCGCGACCGCGAGCTACGGCGACATCGCGCGCGCGGTCGGCGAGCCGGGCGCCTCGCGAGCGGTTGGCGCGGCGAACGGGCAGAATCCGATCGCGATTGTGGTCCCTTGCCATCGCGTGATTGGCGCGGACGGCACGCTCACCGGCTACGGTGGCGGCCTGCCGAACAAGAAATTCCTGCTCGATCTCGAACAGAAGCATTCGGCATTCAAACTCGCGCCGTGAACAGCAATCGCAACAATTCGGTCGTCATGCCGGCATGACGAGCCATGTGATTTTTTGCCAATGCGATCTGTCCACAAGGGTGTGGAAGATCAACAACCATTCAACTGACCTTCGAGCTCATCCGCCTGCGGCTGCAAAATCGCCTGCTGATCCTTGAACGCGTTGTGCAGCTTGTGCGAGATATCGTCGTACTGTTTTTGCAGCCAGCCGCAGGTCTGCTCGCGCGAGGCGCGCGCGCATACGTCCTGCAGCGGGGTGTAATCGCCCGCCATCGCATCGCGCGGCGAATGATCGATCGGAATCTGGCGCATCCCCGGTGCGGATACGCCGATGCCGCCCGGAGCATAGGCCTGCGACAGGCTGTGCCCTGGAAAACCAAGCACGCCGAGCGGCACGTAGCGCACCGGCGGCGAACCGTTGCGGCTGAAATACGTCGAGTCGTCCTCGGCGTTGCGGCAGATCCAAAGCGTCGGCAACGGCGCGGCGGGTCTGGATGCGGGCGTGGGTGAAGGCGGATTCGCGTCGGATGGCGGCAGCGCGGGCGTCGTCGCGGCGGGTTGCATAGGCGCGGGTGGCGCATCCGGCAGCCAGACCTGCGTCTGCGTCGCGCCGGCGGGACAGGGACTGTCCTGGAACGCGATATGGCCCTGCGCGTCGATGCATCGATAGACGTCACGCGTCGCGCCCGGGCGTATCGCGCCAAGAGCGACGAGGCCGCACAACACAGGGACGATGGATCGCATGCAGGTGCTCTCTGCGGGCGGCCAGACGCTGCGGCACTCAGGCATGATGCGCAGCGATCATATCCGATGTGCGTTGCCGGACGACGTTGCGTCGTGCAACGCAATTTCGAGATTGGCCGCCCGCGTCATTCGAATCCATCGGCAAAGATGCGGTCGACCAGACTCGTGTAGCGATCATAAAACAGGCCGTTCCCGGTCAGCGCATTACCGATCGTCGTCGAGCCGCCGCCCAGTGAAAACGAACGGATCGCGAATGGCGACGCGGCCGACGTCGAGGGACGGGTAACCGCAAGTATCGCGTTGTTCGCCCGGTCAAACGCCATTGAGCCTGCCAGCACAAAGCAGCAGCCCGAGTTGCCGGCGCCAATCGTATTCAGCGCAAATCCGGGCGAGAACGTGATCGTCGCCGGCTGAAGCGTATCCGTCGTTGCGTCGTAGCTGAGCGCATAAAGGGTGCCGTTGTCGATCAGCAGCTGGGCTATGGTTGTCGTTCCCAGTGGATACGCAGCCTGCAGTGTTCCCGTCGTCACTGCAAACGCGAACAACTGATCCGTGGTATCCGCGCTGCGCCGGCCGACCGCATAGAGAAGATCGCTGTTCTCGGCGTAGGCGCTCACGCCGCTGCGCAGCATGCAGCAGTCGGGGCCGAGCGCGCCGGTGACCGTGACGCTGCCGCTCACCGGATCGAGCGTGGCCACTTCCGTCGTGTCGTCGTCAGCGCTGAGCAGGGCGACCAGACGCTGGCGCTGCGAATCGTAGGCCATGTGGCTGACGCGGTAGCCGGCGCTGATCCCGATCGACGTGACCGTTCCGGATACGCCGTAGTCGAAGGCATACAGCTGCGCGACACCGTTGCTGTTGGCAATGAAGTACACGAGATCGTTCGCCGACAGCGCAGATACGGTGCCCGTCTCAACTGCGCAGCAATCGACAGCCTGTGCCACCGAGCTGTCGAGAGTATTTACGTCGACTACGTGCAAACCGCCCTGGACTGTCGGCGTCAGAGCGAGAATGGCGGCATATGCCAGAGACGGCACGGCTGCGGCGCACGGCAGCCACCCAAGGGCACGCAAAAGGGTTCGGCGTTTCATCGTACGCCCCCGTCAATGCCCGAGCCGGTCTAAACGTTGCTCGAGCGCGCGCATTTGCTCGCGCAGGTGCGCCAGCTCGGCATCGCGCGCATGCAGTTCCTGCTGCAGAGCCTTCACCGTCGCCAGCGCGATGCCCGCCTCGTCGGTCGGAGCGATGTAGCGGTCGCTGCGGCCGAGGCCGAACGCCGCGTGGAAGTCCTCGGCCACCGGCCCGAGATGGCGCTCGCTCGCAGGCGCGCCGCGATAGTTCCAGCTGCTGATCGGCATCTTTTCCAGCTTGGCCAGCAGCAGGCGGCCGTCAGCGGGCGCGAAATTCTCCTTTGCGGTGCGCGTGGAAAGCTGCGAGATCGTGCCGCGCGCGAGCACATTGCCGCTCGAGTCGACCGCGAAACGCACTTGCTGCGAGCTGCCGATGTTGCTGTCGGTATTGCGCACCTGAAAGGCGGGGGCCGGGCTGTCAAGCGCCGAAGAGTAGACGACATCCAGGCGAGCCGTCGGACTTGCACTGCCGACGCCGACCGAGCCGTCGGCAGCAATGTCGATGCTCGAGGTCGGCGCGCCGGGGCGGATTCGGAACGGCAGCTTCGAACCCCCGGTCAAGTCGCGCACGAAGAAGTTCGCCTCGTTGCCGGCCACGTCCCAGGTCTGCGCCGTGAAGCCGCCGCCATTGGTCTGTTCCAAACGGATGCCCGGCGTATCGGTATAGGTCACGTGCAGGCGCAGCACCGGCGTTGACGTGCCCAACCCGACCCTGCCGCTGCTGTCGACGAACAGTGAGTTGGTCGGTGCCGAGCCCGAAACGGTGAAGGGTTCCGTGCCGGCCGTCAGGTCGTCGATCGAAAATTTGTTGGCACCTCCGCTTGCGGAGTCGTTCGCGACGAGATACCAGCTGTGATTCGGAAAGCCCGTTGATGTCGACGTGTCGTTGAACTGGATGCGTGTGTTGTTTTCCTTCAGCCGCAGCGTGTCAAAGCCGAAATTCTCGTTGTTCACGCAGTCTAAGCCCAGGCACTCGGAGCCTTGCACGATAAGATCGTCGGCGATCACCTGATCCAGCGGTGATGCCGGTGTGGCACCTTCCGACGCGGTGTGCGGCGAGCCGGAATCCTGCCGCGAAGCCGTCGGCGAAGCGGCATAAATCTGTCCTGCGGCGACACGGAACGTGCCATCGACTGGCACGAGTTTAGCCGTCGACGCCGGCGAGGCGGCCGCGCGTCCATCGGGTCCGCTTCCGGCGCGTGTGGCCAGTGCCGGTGCGGCCAGATCGATGTGATAACGGTACTCGCCATCAGGCAGCGTGACCTTGCCGATGGAGAAGCGTCCGCTGTCGCTTGCCCGGAGCTGCCGTGAGATGATCTTGCCAGGGCCGCTGATCGTCAGCGTGGCGCCGGCGAAACCGGAGGAAACGTCAACAGGAATGCTGACGCCGGGCAAGTCGATGTCCAGACGCGCGGCGTTGGCGAAAGCTGTGGCAAGAACCGCAGCGGCGGCGATGCTGAGTCGGAAGTAATTCATGAGCGGCCCCCTCGAAGGCGATGGCTTGCGCAAAAACGCCGCAAACACGCGGGGGCTGACGACGACAGACCACGATATTCGGCAGATGCTAACGGGTTTCGCGTGCGCTCCGAGCGGAGCGTCGCCCAACACGCCACCATCCAACCAACGTACCCTGCCGTCTGGGTGCGCCCCACGACGCGACGGCAGCTTGGATACTAGTTCTCAACACGCGCGCTGGCAACACGCATCGCAGCATGTCAATGCAACGTCTTGTACGTCTCCGGTTCGAACGCATCCACGGCGACGACTTCGTTGCGTGCGGCATCGGCTTCCTGGATCAGGTCGTATTCGGCCTGCGAGATGACGCCGGCTTTCAGGCCTATTTCGTCGAGCATGTAACCGGGCGCGCGGTCGAGCTTGCCGGCACGCACCGCGTCGCGCAGTTTCGTCTCTACCGGGATCGCGCGCACGGCCTTGTCGAGCGCGGCTTCCAGCGCGCCGAGTCCGACTTCGGTCGACGGCGGCACGAAGATGTCCTGGGTCAGATTGATGCGCGCCTCGCGGTCTTCGAGGATGTCGCGCGCCACGCGCGCGCCGAGCTTGTCGGACGGCGGGCGGAAGCGCGCGCCGAGCGGGAAGATGATCCACGACAGCCAGTACGCGGCGGCGCGCATGGGCAGGTTTTCGAGCACGCCGAGCAACGCCTCCTGAATGCGGTACAGGCAATGCTCCGCGCTCCAGCGCACGAGGTTGTAGTTCGCGGTCGTTTTCGCTTCGTCGTGATAGCGCTTGAGTGCACTCGACGCCAGATACATGTAGGCGAGCGCGTCGGCGAGACGTCCGGAAATCTTCTCGCGGCGCTTCAGCGTGCCGCCGAGCGTGCCCATCGCGACGTCCGAGAGCAGTTCGAACGCGGCGGAAAAACGCGACAGGTGCTGGTAGTAGCGCACGGTGTCCTCGGTGCGCGGCGCGGAGGCGATGCGGCTGCCGGTCCAGGCCAGCAGCTTCGCGCGCGTCGCGTTGCGCAACAACAGGTTGACGTGGCCGAAAATCGCCTTGTCGAATTGTTTCAGGTTCTTTTCGGCGATCGCATTGATCTCGTGCTGCACGAACGGATGGCAGCGGATCGCCCCCTGTCCGTAGATGATCATCGAACGGGTGAGGATATTCGCGCCTTCGACGGTAATGCCGATCGGCACCGCGTCCCAGGTGCGCGCGAGCGGATTGCGCGGGCCTTTCTGGATCGCCGCGCCGGCGCGGATGTCCATCGCGTCGGTGACGACTTCGCGCATGCCTTCGGTCAGGTACGCTTTCGCAATCGCCGACAGCACGGCGGGTTTTTCGCCGGCGTCGAGCGCGCCGCAAGTGAGCGTGCGCGTGGCCGTCATGTAATACGTCTTGCCGGCGATGCGTGCGAGCGGTTCCTCGATGCCCTCGAAACGTCCGATCGGTGTGTCGAACTGTTCGCGCACTGTGGCGTAGGCGCCGGAGATGCGCGTCATCATCTGCGCCGCGCCGACGCTAAGGGCGGGCAGCGAGATCGAACGTCCGGCGGCGAGGCATTCCATGAGCATGCGCCAGCCGTGGCCGATGCCCTCGCGCCCGCCGATCACGCAATCCAGCGGCGCGAACACGTCCTTGCCGACGATGGGACCGTTCATGAACGGCACGCCCATGGGATCGTGGCGCATGCCGATCTCGATGCCGGGCAGGTGCGCTTCGATCAGCGCGCAAGTGATGCCCAGGTCTTCCTTGTCGCCAAGCAGGTGATCCGGATCCTGGATGCGAAACGCGAGGCCGACCAGCGTGGCGACCGGCGCGAGCGTGATGTAGCGCTTCTTCCAGTTCAAACGCAGGCCGAGCACTTCCTTGCCGTCGACGACGCGCTTCTCGACGACGCCGGTGGATTGCGTCGCCGCGGCGTCGGAGCCGGCTTCGGGCCCGGTCAGGCCGAAGCAGGGCACGTCCTCGCCGCGCGCCAGGCGCGGCAAGTAGTATTTCTTCTGTTCCTGCGTGCCGTAGTGCAGCAGCAATTCGCCGGGACCGAGCGAATTCGGCACCATCACCGTGACCGCCGCCGTTACCGAGCGCGATGAAATCTTCGTGACCACGCGCGAATGCGCGATCGCGGAAAAGCCGTGTCCGCCGTATTCTTTCGGGATGATCATGCCGAAGAAGCGGTTCGTCTTCAGGAACGCCCAGATGTTCGTCGGCAGGTCGCGCTGCTGGTTGATCTGCCAGTCGTCGAGGCGCGCGCACAACTCCTGCACGGGGCCGTCAATGAAAGCCTGCTCCTCGGCAGTCAATTTCTGCGGCACGAAATCTAGCAGCTTCTGCCAGTGCGGACGGCCGGAAAACAGCTCCGCGTCCCACCATACGGTGCCGGCATCCAGCGCGATGCGTTCGGTCTCGCCCAGGCGCGGCAGCACCGGCGCCATCAGCTTCATGGCGAAGAGCGAGACGATCTGCCGGCGCAGGAACGGGATGCCGAAGATCGCCGCCAGCAAGATCAGCACGACGACCGTGCCTTCGAACAGCAACGGCGAGGCGACGCCGGTGAGGCGCCAGCCAATCAGCCAGATCGCGGCGGCGCCACTCCAGGCGAAGAATCCGTAGCCGAGGAACAACAGCGTGCTGAGCAGGATCAGCGCGAGGACGAGCGTGAGGATCATGGGCGCACCGCGTATGGGCCGGACGAGTCCCTATCATCCGCCGCGGAAAGGAAAAAGCAAAACTATTGCTGCGGCTGCTGCTGCAAATCCGACGTATTCCAGTTGAACTGCAGGTACAGCACGCTTGGCGCGCCGGAGGCATCGAAGCGCACGCGGCATTCGTAGGATTGCTTGTCCTGGCTCGGCAAGCCTTTGTCGAGCACGACCGTGGAGGAGAGCAGCAGCGTGTCCGCGGACTCCTGCTTGGTGTGCGCGGCCAGGTCCTTCAGGTCGATGCTGAAACTGCGACCGTTCATGCGCTTGCCGATTTCAGTGTTGCACGCCGCCGCCGCCTGGTCGTTGCGGCCGCCACCGCAGCCGGCGAGAACGAGACCGATGCCGAGCATGATGCCAATGCCGATGCGCATATCGCCCTCCCGTATTTACGCCGTGCCGAAAACTGCGTCGGCCGCCTGTCTTTGGACGCATGTTACAGATCAAGGACGCCAGCGCAAGCCATGGCGTCGCCGGCGTTGACGCAAATCAACGGGCGCCGAGCGTGGCCCGCGCCGCAGGAACGATCGCGGCGGTCCAGCGCGCGTACATGGCGGCGGACGGGTGCAGGCCATCGCCAACCAACATGTCCGGAGCGTCGCCACGGTCGCGGGAGATTGTCGTCACGTCGACGTAGTGGGCGTGCAGGGTCGTGGAAATTGCAGCCGCCATGGCGTTGAAGGCATTGATTTCACGCGCGACTTTGGCGAGATCGCGCCCGCTTTCGGCGCCGAAGCGGGTGACGCCCCAGTCCGGAATGGAGATGACGACGACGCGCCGCGCATCGCCCCCAGCCAGCGCGATCGCGCGTTCGAGCAGGGCGCGGAATTCGGCACGGTAGTTGTCGACGTCGCGACCGCGGTACTGATTGTTGACGCCGATCAGCAGGGTGATCAGGTCGTAGGGCGGATGGAACGCATGCGCGTCCATCGCGGCGGACAGCTCGTCCGTGGTCCAGCCGGTGCGCGCGACAATCTCGGGTTCCGAGATCGCGACGCCTTGCGCACGCAGCGCGGCGGCGAGCTGATGCGGCCAGTTTTCGTTCGCCGCGACGCCTTCGCCAATGGAGTAGGAATCTCCGAGGGCGAGAAAACGCGGCGCAGGATTCGCGCTGCCTGTCGCCAGCACGACGCCAGCGGCGAGGCTAAGCCACATGCCGCTGGCTCGACGCGGCCATGCGTTCCAGACAGTTTTCGATGCGCGCGAATACCTCGAACAACTGTGCCGGCGGCGGCAACAGCGTAGCGCGGAAGTGGTTCGGTTCGATGATGTTGAAACCGCGGCCCGGCACGATCAGCACGTTTTCGGTCTCAAGCAGTTGTAGCGCGAATTCGTGATCGTCGAAATCCGCGAACACCTCGGCGCGCACGGACGGGAACGCATACAACGCGCCCTGCGGTGCGACGATTTCCAGAAATTCGCTTTGCGCACAATGTTCCACGACGGCGCGGCGCGCTTCATGCAGACGCCCGCCGGGCGCGGTCAGTGCCGAGATCGTGTCCGGGCCGGACAGCGCCGGCGCGATCGCCCATTGTCCCGGCACGTTCGCGCACAGGCGCAGGCTGGCAAGCAGATCCAGCGCGTGATGGATCTCGGTCAACGCTTGCCGCGCGCCGGAAAGGCTGAGCCAGCCCACGCGCCAGCCGCAGGCGCGGTGCACTTTTGACAGTCCGCCGAACGTGAGCGTCGGTACCTCACCGGCGAGCGGCGCGAGCGGCACGCAGCGCGCGGCGTCGTAAACGATGTCGTCGTAGATTTCGTCGCTGAGCAGGACCAGGCGATGGCGTTGTGCGATGCGCACCAGTGCGGCGAGGAGTTCTTGCGGGTACACCGCACCGGTCGGATTGTTCGGATTGATCACAACCAGCGCGCGCGTGCGTGGTGTGACCAGCGCATCGATCTCGTCGGGATCGGGAAGATGTCCGCGTGCGGCCGGACAGGCGTAGTAGCGCGCGCTGCCGCCGTTGAGCGCGACCGCGGCGCTCCACAGCGGGTAGTCCGGACTCGGCAGCAGGACTTCGTCGTCGGCGTCGAGCAGGGCGCGCAGGCTCATGTCGATGAGTTCGCTGACGCCGTTGCCGACGAAGACATTCGCGGCGGACGCATCATGCGCGCCGCGTGCGAGTTCCCGCGCGGCGATCGCTTCGCGAGCGGGCAGCAATCCTTGCTGCGGGCAGTAGGCCTCGCTGTCGGACACATGTTCGGCAACGGCGCGGCGCAGGTGTTCGGGCGCGGCGAAACCGAAGCGTCCGGGGTTGCCGATGTTCAGGTGCACGATGTCGCGCCCGGCGGATTCGATTTCGCGCGCGCGCCGCGACAGCTCGCCGCGGATTTCGTAACGCACTTGTGCCAGCCGCGGATTGGCGCGGACCGGCGGGTGGGGCAGGGGCACGGACATGATCGGGGTGGAGAAATTGTTGTAGCGCAGCATGCTAACGCAATCGCCCGTGAATTCAAGGAATACGCGCGCGGGCAGGATAAAATGGCGGCATGCCATCGACCGACGAATTCGCCCGCCTCAAAGCCATCGGCTGGCGCGGTGACGCCGCGGATGTGCCGGCCGGAAAGCGCCTGGCGCGCGTCATCGCCCAGCATCGCAACGGTTACCGCGTGCACGACGGCAGCACGGAATTCGCCGCGCAGCCGGCGCCGCGTTTCCTGCGCCGCGACGTCGATCCGGCCGAACGTCCGGCCGTTGGGGATTTCGTCGTGCTCACCAGCGCGGCGCCGCCGACGATCGACGAGATCCTGCCGCGGCGCAGCCTGCTCGAGCGTGCCGCCGCCGGCGAACGCCTCCGCCGCCAGGTCATCGCCGCGAACGTCGACACCGTGTTCGTGCTGATGGGCCTGGATGGCGACTTCAATCCGCGTCGTATCGAACGCTACCTCTTGCTCATCGAAGGCAGCGGCGCGCGACCGGTAATCGTGCTGACCAAGATCGACAAAGTGGAAAAAGCCGCATCCGCCGCGATGTGCGCGGAACTGCACGCGGCGATCCCGCGTGTCGAAACGCTGGCGATCAACGCCAAGGACGCGGCCGGCGTCGCGCCGCTGCTGAAGTACCTGCAACCCGGCGACAGCGCCGTGCTGGTCGGCTCGTCCGGCGCCGGCAAATCGACGCTGACCAATACCCTGCTCGGCGTCGAGCGTCACGCCACCGCGGCCGTGCGCGGCCACGACAGCCGCGGCCGCCACACCACCACGCATCGCGCGTTGGTACAATTGCCCAGCGGAGGCTGCCTGATCGACACGCCGGGCATGCGCGAGATCAAGTTCACCGGCGAGGAGTCGATCAACGCGGCGAACTTCGCCGACATCGAATCCCTGGCGCTGGATTGCCGTTTCGGCGACTGCGGCCACGGCAACGAACCCGGCTGCGCGGTACGCGCGGCGCTGGAATCCGGCGAACTCGATCCGTCGCGCTGGCAGGCCTGGCTGAAATTGCGCGACGAACTGGCCGCTGCCGGCGATGCGCTCGAAGCGCAGCTCAAGCGCAAGTCCACCGCGCGCGTGGCGAACAAGGCGATGGGCAAACGCCTGGCGGAGAAATACGGGCGCAACTGAAAGACCGGTCGCCGCCGACGCCATGCGCCGGGCCGACAGGCAACATGCAAACCACGGCTGGAGAGTTTTGTCTTGAACGATTCACCGACGCAACCAGCATCCGCCGCGGCGCGGCTTTCGGGCATGACACCGGCGGCGCTGCGCCTGGCACAAGCCGGCGCGGACGCGCTGCGCCAGCAGCGTCCGGACATCGCCGAGCATGAACTGCGCACAGCGCTGGTGCAGGCGCCCGCGCATCCGGAAGTCGAGCGCCTGCTCGCGCTGGCCTTGCGCGCCCAGGGCAAGAATGCCGAGGCGCTCGAATTGTTGCGCCTGGCCGCGCAACGCTGGCCCGCGGACGTGCTGGTGCAAAACGGTCTCGGTACCGCACTGGATGCCTGCGGCGAACGCGAGGCGGCGATCACCGCGTTCCGCCGCGCCTGCGAACTGGCCCCGCAAGCGGCGCCGTTATGGGCGAACCTGGGCAAGACCTTGTCCGATTACGGCCTGTTCGAAGAGGCCGTGCCGGTGTTGGAACGCGTTACCGCGATGACCGATCACGCGGCGAGCAAGATCCGCCTGGCCCACGCGTTGCGCGCGCTGGGACGCATCGACGATGCCGAACGCCTGCTGCGCGCGATGCTCGAGCGCGATCCGGCGGACAGCGAGGTCTGGCTGGCCCTGGCCGGTTTGAAAACCCGGCCCCTGACCGTGGACGACATCGCCGCGGTCGAAGCGCTGCTGCGCCAGCCGAACCTGAAACTGGGCGAGCGCATTTCGCTTCAATTCACCCTGGCCAAGGCGTACGACGACCACGGCCGCTATGCGGACGCGTTTGCGCAATACACGCAAGGCAATGCGGGCACCCGGCAACTGCATCCCTGGCAAGCCGCCTATTTCAGCCGCTTCGTCGACGACGTCATCCGGATCTTTGCGCAGCCCACTGCCAGCGCGCCCGGCGGCCTGGGCGACGAGGTGATTTTCATCGTCAGCCTGCCGCGCTCCGGTTCGAGCCTGACCGAACAGATCCTCGCTTCGCACCCGTTGATCGATGGTGGCGGCGAACTCGATGCGACCACGACCGTGATCGAAGCCGAATCGACGCGACGGCAAAAGCCCTTTCCGCTTTGGGTGCCGGAAGCCACGCCCGCCGACTGGCAACGCATGGGGCGTCACTATCTTGATCTCACGAAACGCTGGCAGCGCCCGGGCACGCGCTTCACCGACAAGTTGCCGGGTAACTGGTCGCGAGTGGGGCTCATCATGGCGATGCTGCCCGGCGCGCGCGTCATCGATTGCCGGCGCGATCCGGTGGAATCGTGTTTTTCCTGTTTCCGTACCCTGTTCAGCCAGGCCAACCAGCCGTTCAGCTACGACCTCGGCGACATCGCCGCGTACTGGCGCGATTACGATCGCGCCAGCCGGCATTGGCAGAAGTTGTATCCGGCGCGCTACCGCGTGCAGCAGTACGAAACGCTGGTCGCCGAGCCGGAACCGCAAATTCGACAATTGCTGGATTTCTGCGGCGTGCCGTTCGATCCGGCTTGCCTGCGCCATCACGAGACCGCGCGCAGCGTGCGCACCGCGAGCGCCGCGCAGGTGCGCGAACCGATCCGCCGCGACACCGCGCGCGCGGACAAGTACGGAGCGCTGCTCGATCCGTTGCGCAAGGATCTCGGCTTGCCTCCCTTCGTTGCCTAGCGCGCTGCGCTATAGTTCGCGCATGGCCGATTCGCCGGCATTGCTCGAACGCATCGCGGAACTGGACCGCCGCCTCGTCGCGGCGGTAAAAGGCATCAAGCTGCTCGCCGCGCTGAGCTGGCCGGCCAGCGCGCAGGAAGCGTTTCTCGCCGGTTGGCATGCAAAAAATCCACAATTACCCAAAGTGGATTATGCAAAATCGGATTCCTCGCGCACGCGCGAGGAGCTCGAAGCGATCTTCCTCGCCGCCGACGCGGCGCATCCGCTCGGCGACTACCTGCGCCGCAGTGCGCAATCCTGGCGCATCGCCACCGAACTGCTCGATGCCGCCGGCACCAGCGCCGTCACCGAACATTCGATCCACCTGTTCGGACGCCCGAACGACCGCCTGCCCGGCGGTACGGTCAGCACGCTCGACGCCGCGCGGCATTTCATCGAACTCGCGGACGAGCTCGGCGGCGAGATTTCCGCGCACGAGGCCGACTACTGCATCCCGGCCGACCTGCTGGAGCAGGAATTGCAGCAGCGCCTCGACGCGTTCTTCGGCGCCGGCGTCGTGCGCGTGGAAACCGACCCGAACCTGATCGCGAAGGCCGCGGCGGGCGCGACGCGCATCCGCCTGCGCTCGGCGACATGCTTTTCGGAATACGACAAGAGCCAGTTGCTCGAGCACGAGGCGTTCGTGCATTCGCTGACCGCGCTCAACGGCCGTGCGCAACCGAATCTCGGCTCGTTGGCCACGAACTCGCCGCGCATCACCGCCACGCAGGAAGGCCTGGCAACGTTCGCCGAGCTCATGTCCGGGTCCATCGACATCGGCCGCATGAAACGCATTTCCCTGCGCATCCTCGCCATCGACAAGGCGCTGGCGGGTGCGGATTTCATCGACGTGTTCAAATTCTTCCTCGCTTCCGGCCAGACCGAGGCCGACAGTTTCGCCTCGGCCGCGCGCGTGTTTCGCGGCGCGCCGCTGACCGGCGGCTGCGCGTTCACCAAGGACGCGGTGTATTTGCACGGCTTGCTGTCCGTGCACACGTTCTTCCGCTGGGCGCTGAAGAACAAGAAGCTGCAATGGTGCCGCAACCTGTTCGCCGGCAAGATGGCGCTGCACGACGTGATCGCGCTGGCGCCGTGGTTCGAGTCCGGCCACATCGCGCCGCCCCGGTACCTGCCGCCGTGGATGCAGCGCACGAACGGCCTGGCCGGCGCGCTGGCGTTTTCGCTGTTCGCGAATCGTATCCGGCTGGACAAGGTGGAAACGGAAGATCTCGTGCTCGGCGTCTGATCAGGAGGAACGAACATGCACCAACACATGTTTTTTGCAGCACTGCTGCTCGCGCTCGGCAGCGGCGCCGCGCCGGCGGCGGAAACGGATGCGCAACGCGTAGACGCCGTGCTGCCGCAGATCGTCGCCTGGCGTCGCGACATCCACCAGCACCCGGAATTGTCCAACCGCGAAGTGCGCACCTCCAAGCTCGTCGCCGGCGAATTGAACAAGCTCGGCTACACGGTGCGCACGGGTCTCGCGCACACCGGCGTGACCGGCGTGCTGGTCGGCGCCAAGCCGGGGCCGAAGCTGGCGATCCGTGCCGACATGGACGCGTTGCCGGTGACCGAGCCAGTCGATTTGCCGTTCGCCTCGAAGGCGACTGGCGAATACCTGGGCAAGACGGTCGGCGTCATGCACGCCTGCGGGCACGACGCGCACACCGCGATGCTGCTCGGCCTGGCCGAGGTTTTCGCGGGCATGAAGAAGGATTTGCCCGGCCAGGTCATGCTGATCTTCCAGCCCGCCGAGGAAGGCGTACCCCAGGGCGAGACCGGCGGCGCGGCGCAGATGGTCAAGGACGGCGTGTTCGCGGATTTCCATCCCGACGCGGTATTCGGCATGCACGTGGTCAGCACGATGAACGTCGGCATGGTCGGGGTGCGCGCGGGTGGCGCGATGGCCAGTTCCGACACCTTCCGCATCGTCGTGCACGGCCGCCAGAGCCACGGCGCGATGCCGTGGAAGGGCATCGATCCGATCGTGACGGCGGCGGAAATCGTCACCGATGCACAGACCATCGTCAGCCGCCAGCTCGACATCAGCGGCGACCCGGCGGTGGTCACTTTCGGTATCTTCAACGGCGGCTCGCGCTTCAACATCGTGCCCGATTCGGCCGAGCTGCAAGGCACCGTGCGCACGTTCGACGAAGGCATGCGCAAGCAGGCGCTGGCATCGCTGCGCAACATTGCCGAACACGTCGCCGCGGCGAACGGAGCGACCGTGGATACGCAGATTCCACTGTCCGCCGACAGCAGCAACCCGGTCAATTACAACGACCCGGCGCTGACCGCTCGCGTTCGCGCGAGCCTGGAAACCGCACTCGGCAAGGATCATGTGATCGAATCGCCGCGCTGGACGGCGTCGGAGGACTTTCCTTACCTCCCGCGCGGCGCGAAGGCACCGTCCGTATACTTTTTCGTCGGCTCCACGCCACACGGCGTCGATGCCGCCACCGCGCCGACCAACCATTCGCCGAAGTTCTTCCTCGACGAGGGCGCACTCAAGGTCGGCACTCGGGCCATGCTGCGGGCGGCGCTGGATTACCTGGGACATCCCGCCGCCGATTGACGGAACGCACGCTGTGCTAAGCTCGCAAACCCGCATCGGATGCGGGATTGCGAGCGTTATGCCATGTCCACCGCCGACGACCTGAAGCAAGCCGCCCTCGACTACCACCGCCGCAACCCGCCGGGCAAGATCCGCATATCGCCGACCAAGCCGCTGGTGACGCAACGCGATCTGGCGCTCGCGTACTCGCCGGGCGTGGCGGCGGCCTGCGACGCGATCGTCGCCGATCCGGGCGAAGTCTCCACAGTCACCGCGCGCGGCAATCTCGTCGCCGTGATCACGAACGGCACGGCCGTTCTGGGCCTGGGCAACATCGGCCCGCTCGCGGCGAAACCCGTGATGGAAGGCAAGGGCGTGCTGTTCCAGAAATTCGCCGGCATCGACGTGTTCGACATCGAGGTCGCCGAGTGCGACCCGGACAAGCTCGTCGACATCATCGCCGCGCTGGAGCCGACGTTCGGCGGCATCAATCTCGAGGACATCAAGGCGCCGGAATGTTTCACCGTCGAGCGCAAGTTGCGCGAGCGCGTAAAGATTCCGGTGTTCCACGACGACCAGCACGGCACCTCGATCATCGTCGGCGCGGCGGTGCTCAACGCGCTCGCCGTGGTCGGCAAGAAGATCGGCGAGGTGAAAGTCGCCTCCACCGGCGCCGGAGCGGCCGGCATCGCCTGCCTGGACATGCTCGTCCAGCTCGGCGTTAACCCTGCGAACATCCTCGTCGTCGACCGCGTCGGCGTGATCTACAAAGGGCGCGCGGACGACATGGATCCGGCCAAGCAGCGCTACGCGCGCGAGACAAAGGCGCGCACGCTGGCCGACATCGTCAAAGGCGCGGACATCTTCCTGGGACTGTCCGCCGCCGGCGTACTCAGCGGCGACATGGTCAAGACCATGGCGGCGCGGCCAATCATCCTCGCGCTGGCGAATCCGACGCCGGAAATCCTGCCCGAGCTTGCGCGCGCGGCGCGCCCCGACGCGATCATCGCCACCGGGCGTTCGGATTACCCGAACCAGGTCAACAACGCGCTGTGTTTCCCGTACATCTTCCGCGGCGCGCTGGATGTCGGCGCGACCACGATCAACGAGGCGATGAAGGTCGCCTGCGTGCACGCGATCGCGGAACTCGCGCGGCGCGAGATTTCCGATGTCGCCGCGCGCGCCTACGGCGACCAGTTGCTCGTCGTTCGGGCCGGAATACCTGATTCCGCAGCCGTTCGATCCGCGTCTGCTCGTGTCGCTCGCGCCCGCGGTGGCCAAGGCGGCCATGGATTCGGGCGTGGCGACGCGGCCGATCGCGGACTTGAACGCCTACCGCGAGCGCCTGTCGCAGTTCGTCTACCGCACCGGCATGGTGATGAAGCCGGTGTTCGAGCGCGCCAAGGCCGACGTCAAGCGCGTGGTTTATGCCGAGGGCGAGGAAGACACCATTCTGCGCGCGGTGCAGACCGTGGTCGACGAGGGCATGGCCAAGCCCATCCTGATCGGACGTCCCGCGGTGATCGAGAAGCGCATCGAGCGGCTCGGCCTGCGCATCCGCGCCGGCGAGCATTTCGAATTGACCAATGTCGACGACGATCCGCGCTACAACGATTACTGGGGCCTGTACCTGAAGCTGACCGAACGCCGCGGCATCACGCCGCCGCTGGCCAAGGCGCTGGTGCGTTCGCGGCCCTCGCTGATCGCGGCGCTGATGGTCGCGCGCGGCGAGGCGGACGCGATGATTTGCGGCATCGTCGGCCGCTACCAGCGCCAGTTGCGCCACATCATGGACGTGCTGCCGCTCGATCCCGGCGTGTCCGCGCCGGCGGCGATGACCGCGGTGCAGAACGACCGCGGCACCTGGTTCTTCGTCGACACGCACGTGCAATACGAGCCTTCCGCCGAGCAGATCGCCGAGGCCACACTGCAGGCCGTGTTGCGCCTGAAACTGTTCGGCATCGCGCCGCGCGTGGCGCTGCTGTCGCATTCGAATTTCGGCACTCACGACAATGCCAGCGCGCGCAAGATGCGGCAGGTGCTCGAACTCGTGCGGGCCAAGGATCCGCGCCTGGAAATCGACGGCGAGATGCAGGCCGACACCGCGCTGAACGAGGAAATCCGCGCGCGCATCTTCCCGAACTCGCTGCTGCGCGGCCGCGCCAACGTGTTCGTGTTCCCGAATCTGGATGCGGCCAACATCGCCTACAACATGGTGCGCCAGTTCACCGAGGGCGTCGCGATCGGCCCGATCCTGATGGGCGTGTCCAAGCCGGCGCACGTGCTCACGCCGGCCTCAACCGTGCGCCGCGTGGTCAACGTCACCGCGATAGCCTGCGTCGAGGCGCAGATCCGCGCGCAGGCGGCGCCGGCCTGACCGCGGTCAGGCCTTTTCCGCGATCGCGATGAATCCAGGGATCGGCACGTTGTTTTCCAGCCGCACGTCGATATCTTCTATCCTGCAACGGGCAAATCCGGCCGCTTGGCACAGCGCTTCGATCGACGCGCGCGCGTGCGCGTAGCGTTTGCTCGGGCGCAGCACGAGCGCGCCTTCCGCGGCGTCCGCCACTTCGCAGGAAAAGATCAGCGCGCCGCCGGGGCGCAGAACGTCGAAGCAGGCCGGGATAACGGCGGCAAGATCGCCAACATAAATGAATACGTCATTCGCCGTCACGATGTCGAACGACGCGGGCGCCGTTTCGCGCAGGACCGCAAGCAGGTCGGCCTGTTTCAGGTCCGTGTACAGGTTGTGTCGCCGGGCCTGCTCGAGCATGCGCGGCGACAAATCCACGCCGACCAGTTTGCCGTCGATCTTGCCCAGGTGCACGCCCAGCAGCCCGGTGCCGCAGCCCAGGTCGAGCAGATCGAAGCGCGGGCGTTGTTGCGCGCGGACGATTTCCGCGACGCGTTGCGGTACGCGGTATTTCAGTTTTCCGACCAACTGGCGGTCGAAGCGATCGGCATAGCCGTCGAAGATCGACTGCACGAGTTCAGGCGGCTGCGAAGCCGGGGTTTCGCCGCGCGCGGCGGCGAGGTAGAACGCGGCCGTCGCGTTGCCGGGCTCGCGGCGCAGCACGCGTTCGAGCAAGGCCACTGCTTCGTCGTTTCGCCCCATCGCGCTTAGCGTGTAGGCGTAATTGACTTCTGCCGCCGAGTCGTCCGGATGTTGTGCCAGAAGCTTGCGCCAGTGGGCGGCGGCCTCATCGTAGCGCTGCAGTGATGGTCAACAAGTTGCCGAGGTTCCGGCCGAGGCCCAGTTCATCCGGCCATTGCAAATGGGCGCGCTTGCATGTGCCCAGCGCGACGTTGCGAAAATCCTGCACTTGATGGCTACCGCGATGGCGACATCGAGCGGCTGCCGTTTGTCGGGCGCCAGATTCCACGGCCGTGTCGGCCGCGGTCATTGCCTCCGGATAGCGACCATGCGTATCAACTCATCGCCAGTTCGGCAAATGGCCGCGCCCAGTTCGGCACCGCCTCGGTCGCGATGCTTGAAGGCAAGCAGTTCGTGCCGCGTATCCTTGTTGCGGCGTGCGATGAGAGCTTCGAAGAGCAGCGGGCGCGGACATCGGTGCGGGTAGCTCGCGATTGAAGCCTTCAGCGCGGCAATGCCGCGGCTTGTCGATGCGGCCTTGGACAATGTGTCGGATCCAAGCGGTGATGAGCTGGGCAGTTGACCGGATCGGGATTGTGCAGCTGTCATTGGCAAGCGCCGTGCTGGGGCAGATTGGGAACCGCCATGTAGAGGTCCGCCGCCGCCATGGTGCAAGGGCGGCGCGCCGCGTGCCGTGTCTGGCACAGTCGGGTAAACTGCCGGGAAAATTTTCGTACATCGGTGTGGTATGCGGCCGCGCCAACGCGAGGAGCCAGATCAACCCGCTTCACCGACATGCTCAACCAGGACCCGGATCCGGCCGAAACCCGCGATTGGCTCGAATCCATCGAAGCGGTGATCGATGCCGAAGGCACCGAGCGCGCGCATTTCCTGCTGGAGAAACTCGTTGATGAGACGCGCCGCGCGGGCGGCGACCTGCCGTTCATGCCGACCACCGAGTACATCAACACGATTCCGCCGCAGCTCGAGGCGAAAAGCCCCGGCGACGCGAACATGGAATGGCGCATCCGCTGCATCATCCGCTGGAACGCGATGGCGATGGTCGTGCGCTGCAATCGCAAGCCCGGTTCGCTGGGCGGCCACATCGCGAGCTTCGCCTCGTCGGCGACGCTGTACGACGTGGGCTTCAACCATTTCTGGCGCGCGCCGAGCGCCGATCATCCGGGCGACCTGATCGGCTACCAGGGCCATTCCAGCCCGGGCATCTACGCGCGTTCCTTCCTCGAAGGCCGCATCAGCGCGGAGCAACTCGACACTGTTCCGCCTGGAAGTGGCGCACCCGCACGCGCGCGCTGGCGTCTTATCCGCATCCGTGGCTGATGCCGGATTACTGGCAGATGCCGACGGTGTCGATGGGCCTGGGGCCGATCCAGGCGATCTACCAGGCGCAATTCTGGAAGTACCTGGAAAACCGCAGGCCTGATGCCGAAGACCGACCGCAAGGTCTGGTGCTTCCTCGGCGACGGCGAAGTGCGACGAGCCCGAATCGCTCGGCGCGATCTCGCTGGCCGGGCGCGAAGAGCCTGGACAACCTGATCTTCGTCATCAACTGCAATCTGCAGCGCCTGGACGGTCCGGTGCGCGGCAACGGCAAGATCATCCAGGAACTCGAAGGCGTGTTCCGCGGCGCCGGCTGGAACGCGATCAAGGTCGTCTGGGGCAGCTACTGGGATCCGCTGCTCGCGCGCGACAAGGATGGCATCCTGCGCAAGTTGATGATGGAGACCGTCGACGGCGAGTACCAGGCCTACAAGGCCTTCGGCGGCGCCTACACGCGCGAGCATTTCTTCGGCAAGTATGCCGGAGACGCCGCGGATGGTGGCGAATTTGTCCGACGACGACATCTGGCGCCTGAACCGCGGCGGCCACGATCCGCACAAGGTCTACGCGGCCTACCACGCGGCGGTGAACACCCAGGGCATGCCGACCGTGATCCTGGCCAAGACGGTCAAGGGCTACGGCATGGGCGGCGGCCGGCGAGTCGCAGAACCCGCGCACCAGGCGAAGAAGATGAACGACGACGCGGTGCGCGAATTCCGCGACCGCTTCCAGCATCCCGATTCCCGACGACAAGCTCAGCGACGTGCCGTACTACCACCCGGGCAAGGATTCGCCGGAAGTGCAGTACATGCTCGAACGCCGCCGCGCGCTCGGCGGCTTCCTGCCGCAGCGCCGCCGCCAAAATCCACGTGAAGTGCAGGCGCCGGAGCTGGAGCGAATTCGAGCAGATCACCAAGGGCTCCGGCGAGCGCGAAATCAGCATCGACCATGGCGCTGGTGCGCGGCATGAACCTGTTGCTGCGCGACAAGGCGATCGGCCCGCGCGTCGTGCCGATCGTCGCCGACGAGGCCCGCACCTTCGGCATGGAAGGCATGTTCCGCGCAGATCGGCATCTATGCGCCGGGCGGGCAGAAGTATCGCCCGCAGGACGCCGACCAGCTCCTGTACTACCGCGAAGGCGAGAGATGGCCAGGTGCTGCAGGAAGGCATCAGCGAGGCCGGCGGCATGTCCGCCTGGATTGCCGCAGCGCACCAGCTATTCGCTGTCGCAACAAGCCGATGCTGCCGTTCTTCATTTACTATTCGTTCTTCGGCTTCCGCCGCGTCGGCGACCTGATCCTGGGCCGCCGGCGACCAGCGCGCGCGCGGTTTCCTGATCGGCGCCACCGCCGGCCGCAGCTTCGCCGGCGAAGGCCTGCAGCACGCGGACGGCGCATTCGCACCTGATGGCCAGCACCTTCCCGAACTGCCGCGCCTACGATCCGACGTTCTCCTACGAAGTCGCTGTGATCCTGCAGGAGGGCGTGCAGCCGAAATGTGCAGCGAGCAGGAGGACGTGTTCTACTACCTCACCGCGATGAACGAGAACTATCGTCCATCCGGACATGCCCGAAGGCTGCTCAGGAGGGCATCATCAAGGGCATGTACCTGTTTCAGGACGCCGGCAAGCCGAAGAAGGACGAGCCGCGCGTGCAGTTGCTGGCGTGCGGGCGGTCGGTGCTCGAAGCGATCGCGGCCGCCGAATTGCTGGACAAGGAATTCGGCGTCAAGTCCGATGTGTGGTCGTGCCCGAGCTTCAGCGAACTGTCGCCGCGACGGCCTACGATTGCGAGCGCTGGAACCGCCTGCATCCGGAGGCCAAGCCGCGCGCGTCGCATTTCGTGACGCAGTGCCTGCGACGGCCGCGACGGCCCGGTCGTGGCCGCGAGCGAATACGTGCGTGCGTGTCGCCGACCAGATCCGCGCGTTCGTGCCGGCCGGTCGCACGCTTCACCGCGCTCGGCGCCGACGGCTTCGGCCGCTCCGACACGCCGCGAACACCTGCGCGAATTCTTCGAGGTCAACGCGCACTGGATCGCCCATGCCGCCGTCGCCGCGCTCGCCGAGGACGGCAAGATGAACGCGCAAGGACGTCGCCCGCGCGATCAAGACTTGGAAACTCGATCCGGAGAAACCGAATCCGCTGGGGGTGTGATCACCGCGGCCTGCGACCTCTTCAACGCCGGATTGAGCCGATCCAGATCCGCCTGCACTTGCTCCGGGCTGCGCTCGTAGACGATCTCGCGTCCCAGCGCCTTGCCGGAAAACGCGGTCTTGTTTGGCGTCGGCGTCATGTCGCATTTGACGCTGTGCACGCCTGCGCCGAGCACCACCGTGATGCGATGCGCATGTTTGTTCAACACGACGACATCCATGGTCTTGCCGGTTTCGGTGATGCGCACGCTGATTTTTTCGATGTTCATGCAAGATCTCGCGTTGTTCAGGATCCGATGAAGTCTACGCTGCGGCGGCTTCCACGATTGCATCACCGGCGCATGGACTCAAGCTTGAGCGCGAAATAATTGCTTCGTCCACGCCGGTCTCATCAGTGCAGTATGCTCGAAGGAACATGCCCATGCTCCGCCAACTTCTCGCCGCAGGACTTCTCATGATCGCCACCTCGCTCGGGGCGCAGGCCGCGTCCGTCGAAAAAGCCGCCGCGCCGGCCTGGCGCGCAAACCATTACTCTTGGCGGCGGCTGTTTCTGGTGCCTGGAAGCCGTGTTCGAGGAAATGAAGGGCGTGGTCAGCGTGACCTCGGGTTACGCCGGGGGCCATGTCGCCAATCCGAACTACGAGCAGGTTTCCAGCGGCACGACGGGCCATGCGGAAGTGGTGCAGATCGTGTACGACCCGGCCGTGTTGCCGCTCGACGTGCTGCTGCGCGCCTACTTCACGATCCACGATCCGACCACGCTCGACCGCCAGGGCAACGATGTCGGCACGCAGTATCGGTCGGTTGCGTTCTACCGCGACGCCGCGCAGAAAGCGGCGATCGAGAAGGCCATCGCCGAAACCGCGGCGAGCGGCGAATGGCAGGGCCGCATCGTGACCCAGGTCGAACCGTTCAGCGTGTTCTACAAGGCGGAAAACTACCATCAGGAATACTTCCGCCTGCACGGCACGCAGCCGTATTGCCAGCTCGTGGTGGCGCCGAAGGTGGCCAAGTTCCGCAAGAAATTCCACGACTGGCTCAAGTAGCCGCGTCGAACAGCTCCGGCTGGGTGAACTCGTCCGCGTCGCGGAAATTCGACAACCCCACGCCGGCCAGGCGATAGAGCGTCGTCGCCGGCAGTTCCACGCGCGCGATGAGCGACGCGGCGATCTCCACGAATTCGTTCTCCGACTGCGGCGGCAGCGAGCGGCGTGTGGCTGCGCGTGAGGACGTGGAAATCCGCGGTCTTGAGCTTGAGCACCACGGTGCGGCCGATGCGCTCGGTCTTGCGGCTTGCCGCCCAGGTTTTCGCCGCCAGCGCACGGATCGTCGATTCGATGGCGGACAGCGGCAGGTCGCGCTCGAACGTGTCCTCGGTCGATATCGACTGCACGGGTTGATCGGGCTCGACCGGTCGCTCGTCGATGCCGCGCGCGAGTTCGTGCAGGCGCCGGCCGTAACGGCCGAAGCGTCGTTCCAGGTCGCGCACGTCGCGCAAGCGCAGGTCCGCGCAGGTGCGGATGCCGAGCGCGGCGAGTCGGGCGTCCATGACCTTGCCAACGCCGGGAATCTTCGCCACCACCAGCGGGGCGAGGAAGGCTTCGGCCTCGTGCGGGCGGATCACGAACAGGCCGTCGGGCTTGCGCCAGTCCGAAGCGATCTTGGCGAGGAACTTGTTCGGCGCAACGCCGGCCGAGGCGGTAAGCGCCGTCTCCTGCGCGATCGCGGCGCGGATGGACCTGGCCACGGCGGTGGCCGAGGCCAGCCCGGATTTCGGCGCGGTCACATCGAGATAGGCCTCGTCCAGCGACAAGTGGTTCGACCAATTCGGTGTGGCGCAGGAAAATCTCGCGCACCTGTTTCGACACGGCGCGGTAACGCGAAAAATCCGGCGGCACGAACACCGCGTGTGGGCACAGGCGCTCGGCGCGCATTGCCGGCATGGCCGAGCGCACGCCGAAACGGCGCGCCTCGTAGGACGCCGCGCACACCACCGAACGCGCGCCGCGCCAGGCCACGACCACGGGTTGTCCGCGCAGCTTGGCATCGTCGCGCTGCTCGACGCTGGCGTAGAAGGCGTCCATGTCGATGTGCACGATTTTGCGCGGTGGAAGCATCCATGCACGAATTGTGCGCGCGGTGTAGTCGATTTCCTACACGGCGATGCGGCGTGCGCCGATTTTCCGGAGGCGATCGAATCGAGACGATGACTTCACACCAAACGGAGGTCGGATCATGCAGAACAATCCTTACATCGCGAGCGGGCGCAGCATGCGCTGGTACGAATGGCTGGCGGGGTTGTTCCTGCTCGGCCTCGCGTTCGGTGTACGCGCGGGATCGGTATACAAATGCGCGGATGGGTCCGGCGCGATCGCGTTCCAGGACCGGCCCTGCGCGGCGGCGCAGGCGCAATCCGAAGTCGAGATCGAATCCGGCGCCCGCGCATGCGTCACCGCCGCAATATGCCGTCGAAACGCATGCACAGCGCGCGAATTCTCGCGAATCGCGCTCGCAACCGCGGCCCGCACGCGCGACCGCCTACGAATGCCGTGCCAGCGACGGCCGCGTGTTCTACCGCCTTGGCGCGTGTCCGCGCTCGTTGGCGACGGAAGGCGGCGCGGCGCGCGGCAAAAGCCGCAGCGGCAACTCGGTGAGCGTTTCCGGTCATGCGATTTCGCGTGACGAAGCCTGCGCGCAGATGCGTCGCGCCGGCTCCATCGGTCGCGGCGGTCACGATTTCGACGAGCAGGTTTCCACCTATGACAAGAATCTGGGCCGCGATCCCTGCGCCTGACGCGTGAATCCGGTATCGTGGCGCGATTCCATCGCCGGATTGCCGCCATGCGTTTTCAATGCGTGCCTGTCGATTGCCTTCGGTTTGATCCTTTGCGCCTGCTCGGATGGCAATGCGCCGCCGCCGCCCGATCCCGCCGTCGTCGCGAAAGCCGCTGCCGAGGCAGCGGCCGGCAAGGAAGGCGCACTGTACGACCAGATGCGGCAAAGCGGCAGCTGGGACATCGCCACGTCTCTGGGCAACGAGATTCTCGCCAAATATCCTGGCACGCAGACCGCCGCGCGCGTGCAGCAGACCATCGCCGAGACGCGCGCGAAATCCGCCGTCATCGCCGACTCGCATCGCCTCGCGCGCCTGTGGACCTACACCGCCACGGCCGAAGATGGCGGCACGCAATACGCCGCGGCGATCGCGACCAAGAAGCGCTGAAATTGCCGAACGCGCGCCTGCGCCTGGTGCTTGCGCCAGCATCCGAAATGGGGCCAGAGCGTCTACCTGCTGCTCGACAACGCCACGTTCGACTGCAAGGGCGGCTGCGCGACGCTGCCGGTGAGCTTCGACGGCGCCAGGGCGCAACGCATGAAGGCGACGATTCCGCCGACCGGCGAACCGGCCCTGTTCATCGACGACGACAAGGGGTTCATCGCCAGGCTCGAAAAAGCGAAAACCGTCGCCGTCGGCGTGAACGTGAAGGGGAGTCGGCGCGCTCGACGCCGAATTCGAGGTCGGCGGATTCGATCCGGCGAAACTGCCGAACAAGCCAAAGAAGTAGCAGAATCGCGTTCAGGCGCCCAGGTGTCCGAGCACGCGTCCGCGGTAGCGCCTGCTGACGGCGACCTTCGCTCCGCTGCGCAGGACGGCAACGAGATTCCCTTGAACATTTCCTGCAGCTCGTGGATCTGTTCGATGTTGATCAGGGCGGAGCGGCTGACTTGCACGAAACCGGATTCGCGCAGATCGGCAGCGAGCGCCGCCAATGGTCCATCGACGATGTGGCGTCCGGATGCGCTGTGCACCACGCAGTGCCTTCCTGCCGCCGCAACCCATTCGATCTGACCATGTCGCAGCAGATGCACTCGACCGTCTTCGCGCACGGCGATGTGTCCGCGCAAGGTCGGTCGCGCCGCGATTGATGATTCGGTCGCGCCAATTGCGCTTCGGATGCGCTCGGACAACTCGATCGCTTCGCGTCCGCGCAGACGCTCGCGCGCCAGGTCCAGGGCCTGATTCAGGCGCGCCTTGTCGAAGGGTTTGAGCAAATAGTCGGTTACGCGTCCGGCGAAGGCGTCTACAGCATACTGCTGGTGCGCGGTGGTGAATATCACCAGCGGACCGAGCGCGTTGTCCAGAATGCCCAACACGGCCATGCCGTTCTTGCCTGGCATCTGGATATCCAGCAACGCGATGTCGACGTCTCCGGCATCGAGTGCGGCTTGTGCCTGGCGGCCATCGCGGCACACGGCAACGAGTTCGAGATCCGCGCGCGCCTCGACCATGCGCGCTAGCCGTTCGCGCGCAAGATCCTCGTCTTCGGCAATCAGTACGCGCGGACGGGTTGCGCTCATGCCGCCGCCGGCAATCCGCTGACTGGCAATTCGATCGTGGCACGATAGCGATGCGGAGCGATCAGGCCGGCATAGAAACGCGCGGCGTTGCCGTACATCAGCTCCAGGCGGCGCCGGCAGTTTTGCAACGCGATGCCGTTGCGCGCGCATTGCCCGAAGCGCTGACGCAGGAATTCGTGACTTCGATGCGCAGATGCGCCTGGTCGTGTCGTGCCGTCACCTGGATTTCGCCGCCATCGGGATCACAGGCTACGCCGTGCGTTACCGCATTTTCCACGAGCGGTTGGACGAAACACGCCGGAAGAATCGCGGTGCGCAACGCTTCGGGCACATCGACGCTGGCGCGCAAGCGCGTACCCAGGCGCACGCGTTCGACGTGCAGGTACGCATCGACGAGACGGAGCTCGTCGGCCAGGGTCGCGCTTGCCCGCTCGCCATCGGTCAGCAGCAGGCGCAGAATCTCGGCCAGCCGTATCGTGAACCGCTGTTCGGGCGAATCTTCGCGTTGCATCGAAACCAGCGCGTTGAGTGCGTTGAAAAGGAAATGCGGCTGCATCTGGCGCTTCAGCGCGGAAAGTTGCGCGCTGGCTGCGCGCGCTTCCATTTCGCGTCTGGCAAGGGCTTCGCTCTGTGCCTGGCGCAGATAGAGCACGACGTGAGTCGCGGCGAGTACGGTGGCATAGCTGAGCAATTCCCATTGCAGGGTCGTGCGTCAGCAAGGTCAGCAATCCCGTTGCGAAATTGCCGAGGAATTCCTTTCCGCCCGGCAGGACGAACCACAGGAGCGCGGTCTGCGCCGACAGATGCAAGCACGCGAACAGCAACGCCAGACCCAGATGCAGCACGGCGCGCATGGCCGTGGTGACGCCGTCGCCGAACAGCGGCCAGCGCGATCCGGCCAGTACGATGAGCGGCACGAAAGATGGCCCACGCATACCATTGTGCCGCGCCCCGAAAGCAGGGATTGCGACCACGGTGGCGGGGTGCCGTGATGCGGAACATGTAATAGCCATGGCTTTGACTGGCGCCCATGGCGGCCAGAAGCGTTGCCGCCGCGAAGGCAATCGCCAACAGGCGCAGCAGGCTGCGCCCCCACAGTCGAATCGATTCGCGAGCTTGTGGCATGGACTGGCGCTCCGGATGCGACTCTAGCACTGGCGCCCGGAGAGCGCCAACTTGCGCCATGCTGGCGCGAGATTTGTCGTTAGCGACAGGCGGTGGCCGGATAATCGTAGCAATCGCGCACGCTGCTTTGCGGCAATCGCGTGAACGTGAGCGCTGCGCCAATCGTGCCGTCGATCAACGCGGTTACGCCAGCCGGACCCAGCGCCTTCAGATGCGTTTGCAACATCGCCGGCGTGATGTACAGGTGACCGTGGAAATTGGCCGGGCCTATGACCGGATTGCCGTTGGCATCGAGCCGGTACAGCTCCATGCCGGTGGTCGCCGATGTGGGGTCGTACCAGAGCAAGCCGCGTTCGGTGTTGAGCGGGCTTTGCTGGGTTTGCGAACCCGGCGCGGCGTTGTTGAAAATCATTTCGACCGAGAAGCATGCGTTGTCGTCCGCGCCATCCTGGCTGCCGGCGCATTGCAATGTATACAAATGCGCCGTCGGCGGAGGCAGCACGAGGTCTGCGGACGACTTGGGATCCAGTGCAATCTTGCTCACATCGAACGACGCAGGCGCCACTGTCATTACGGCGAGATCGGAAGGCAGGGTGGTCTGTGTTTTCGCACCGGCACCGGGGTACACGCTGTCATCGTTGACGAAACTCACGGTATAGGTGCCCGGCACGAACTCTTCGTCGGTCTTGCCTTCGTAGTTGGCGGCCTGGAAATGGTAGGTGTAAGTGGCGCCGTTGAGTGGGAAACTCATGTCCACATGGCGCGGCGTGGTCCAGGTGAAAGCTGGCATGATCGGCGTGGCGGATACGGTGGACGCCCGAAAGGCGCAGCCGGGACACTGGCCATTCAGCGCCTGATAAAACGGCGACGCTGTTGCGGTCCCGATGATTCCGGACGCATCCAGTTGCGTTTCGCTGGACGGCTGAAAAATGGGTTGCACGATGTAATTGACCTGATTGCCGTTTGCGTCGTAGGTGGCGAATTGCAGAAACAGCATGCCGCCGGGACCAATGTCGACCGACAGGCCAGACCCGCTCTGGTTCGGGTCGTAATACATCCCGGCATAGGGCTGGATGCTTCCTAGCCGGGTGCTGATCGTGCCGGCGTGCGCCACGCAGCCTGCTGACATCACCATGCTTGCGACCAATATCTTTTTCATGTCCGCTTCCTTCGTCGTCGGGAGCGGGCAGATTGGAGCCAGGGATCGAGAGGCGACAAGCGATCGGTCACGAGCGCTTCGGATTGCGGCACAAGCGGTAGCCGGCGGCGCACGAACGCAATCGAATGACGGGCTTGGAAACCCTTGCCTCAGCGCTTGCGCACCAGCATCACGCCATCGCCGAGCGTGAGCAGCGTCGCGTCGACGCGCTGATCGGCGTGGATCTTCGCATTCAGCGCGCGGATCGCATCGGTGTCGGCGTCGTGCACGTTCGCATCGGCGACCTTCCCGGACCAGAGCATGTTGTCCAGCGCAACGAGTCCGCCGGGGCGCAGCAGTTCCAGGCAGGCTTCGTAGTAGGCGTCGTAGCCGGACTTGTCGGCGTCGATGAAGGCGAAATCGAAGCGGCTCGCGCTGGGTCCTGGCGAGATCGCGCAGCGTGTCCAGCGCGGGAGCCAGGCGCAGGTCGATGCGTCCCGCGACGCCGGCTTCGCTCCAGTAGCGGCGTGCGATGGACGTCCATTCCGCGCTGATGTCGCAGCACACGAGCTTGCCGTCGTCGGGCAAGCGCGGACGCGACCGCGAGCGCGCTCATGCCGGTGAAGGTGCCGATCTCGAGGCAGTGGTTCGCGCCGATCGCGCGCACGAGCAGGGCGAGGAAGGCGGCCTGGTCGGGGCCGATCTGCATGCCGGCCTGCGGCAGTTTCGCGGTTTCCTCGCGCAGGCGCGCGGCGATCTGGCCTTCGCGCGAATGCGCCCAGACATAGGCTTCGACGGCCTCGGATGTGGCAAGACGGCGGGTCATGGGATTCTCCTTGCGGTTTACGCAAGGATAATCCCGGCACGCGAGATGTCGAGTGAAGCAGGTTTTGGATCTTTGCTTAGACGAGGCGCAAATCTTCCGGCCTGGTTTGTGGAAACACGCCCGCGAGTTGCGCGACATTCAATCCCCACAGCCGCGCGAACACGCCGCCGAGCAGGCCGCGGTAGTCGTTGAGCACGGGGAAATCGCGGTTCTGCAGCAGGGTCGATGGGGCCACTTTCACCTGCTCGCCGGCAACGCGGCCGCCGGCGATGCCGCCGCCGAGCACCCAGTACACCGAGCCGTGGCCGTGGTCGGTGCCACGATTGCCGTTCTCGCGGAAGGTACGGCCGAATTCGGAAACGACGACGACGGTGGTGTCTTTCCAGTCTTCGCCCATCGCTTGCGCGAACGCGGCGAGGCCGCGCGCGAGATTGCCGAGGTTGTTCGCCAGCGCGCCCTGCGCGCCGCCTTCGCCGACGTGCGTGTCCCAGCCGCCGACGTCGACGAAGCCGAGTCGGTATTTGTCGCGCATCATCTGCGCGATGCGCGGCGCCTGTTGCGTGAACCCGTAGGCGTTCACCGCGCCGCGGCTGGCCTTCATCATCTCGTCGGCGAATTCCCCGGCGACCTGCTGGCGCAGCGCGAGTCCTTCGGCAACGGGTTGAGCCAGCGCGGTGTCCTTGTACATGCCGGCAAGAACCGCGGATTGACGCGCATCGAACGCGGCCTTGCCCACGCGCGCGAGGGAAATGTTCGGCACGTCGCTGCCGCCCTGGAAACTCAAGGGCAGCGATGGCGGTGAACGCGATCGGCGCGGCCGATGCCATTGAGCGTGCCGGACAGGCGCGCGAGGAATCCGGAGCGGTCGGCATGGGCGTTTTCGGGCAGGCCATGTTCGATGTCGTCCTGCGTCTCGAAGTGGCTGCGCGAAAGATTCGGCGTGCCGGCAAACGGCACGAAGGCAATCTGCTTCTTCGCGTACAGCGGCTCCAGCGCTTCGCGCACGGCAGGCGCCAGCGCCCAATCCGAGTCCAGCCGCAGTCGCGCCGCCGGCCGACGAATCCGGTCGCGCGATGGCGATGTTCGGCCGCGACTCGTAGTAGAAATCGCTGGCGTAGGGCACCAGAAGGTTCGCGCAGTCGTAACCGCCGCGCAGGAACACGAGCAGGAAGCGCGGCGAGGAGGCCGGTGCGGCGAACAGGCGCCCGCTGAGTCCGGCGAGCGGCGCGGCGGCGAGCGTGGCGAGAAAGTGGCGGCGTTGCATGGTCGTGTCCTTCAGCGGTAATTGGATTCCGGCGCGGCGAGCAGGTAGGTGTTCCACTCCAGCGGCGATTGCGCCTGGGTGAGCGCGGCCAGCGTCGGCTCCGACAGCCACGGTTTGATCGCCTGCGCGAACAGCGGTCCGGACAACTGCGGCACCGTCGGCATGGCCACGCCGTCGAACAGGTGCACGTCGCCGGCGCCGATCATGCGGGCGAGTTCGAAGCGCGCGCTCATCTGGCCGGACGAATCCCAGGCGCTGGCGACGAGCGGGTAGCCATCCGGCGTCTGGTGGCCGAATTCGCCTTCGCCTTGGCTATTCAGCCACACGACGAGGCGACGCGGGTCTGGCACCTCGCGCCCGTCGTAGGCCAGGCGCAGCGACGAGACGAGATAGTGCATCGGGTCCTTGAACTTCGTGCCGAGCGAGGCGGCGAATTCGGGCGCATCGAACATCGTGCGCAGCACCGAGCGGATCTCGCCATGCGTGCGCTGGAAGGTATCCGCCATCGCATCGACGAGCGAGGCGGGCGGATTGTCGGCAACGAAATACGTCGCGAATTCCTGCGAGATGAAATGCGCGCAGGCCGGTTGCGCGACGAGCAGGTCGACGGCCTGGCGCACCTCGTCGAAACCGCTGCCGCGGATGGTGTGGCCGAGCAGCACCTTGTCGCCAAAATCGTGGCGCGCGGGATTGAACTCGAAGCCGTCGTGGCGGATGAGCAGCGCCTGCTGGCTCGGACGCAGGCGCGGCGTGCGCGGATTCAGCGCCACGCCGACGCCGGTGAGGATGCGCACCATTTCCTGCACGTCGTTCTGCGTGTATCCGGCGTTGACGCCGAGCGTATGCAGCTCCATCAGCTCGCGCGCATAATTTTCGTTGTGCTGTTTGGCCGCGTTGCGCGCGTTGTCGAGGTACACCAGCATGGCCGGATGCGTCAGCGTGGCCATGACGAGGTCGCGGAAGTTGCCCAGCGCATGCGGACGGATCGCGTTTTCCACGTAGTCCGCGTCGAGCCAGGCTTCCGGTCCCTTGCGGTCGAACACGTTGAAGTGGTTCAGCCAGAACCAGACCATCTGTTCCTTGAGCTGGGCCGGCGAATACACGGCGCGCAGCAGTTCGCGTTCCTGGGTCTGCACGGCGAGTGCGATGCCCTGCTTGCGCAGGGCCTTGCGCTCCTCGGCTTTCGCCTGCGTATCGTCGATCGTCTTGAGCTTGTCGCGCGCGGCGACGAGCGTGGCGATGGCGTCGTCGATGCCGTGATGCGAGATCGGCATTGCGTCGATTTGCGCCTGCACGGCTTGCGGCAGGCGTTCGTCGCGTGCGGCGAGTTGCGCGTCGAGATAGTCGCGCCGGCCCATTTGCTCGAAAGCGGCAAGACTCGAGGAATTCACCCCGTAGGTGATGCGGTCGAGCCAGAGCAGGTCGGAATGGTTCGGGGCAGGGGCTCGCCTGCGCCACCGTGGCGAAGACGATCGCCGCGGCAACGCCGGCGCGGCGGATTCGGGAAGAAATCGTGCGGGACATGGCCTGTTTCCTCGGGGGCTGCCTGTCTGCAACGCGGCTGCGGCCGCGGCGTTTACAATCTCGCCATGCAATCGAACGTAAAGCCGGCTCTCGACCGTGGCAAGCGCACATCGCCGCGCTGGCCGGCCAGTGCGTCAAATGCGGCCTGTGCCTGCCGCATTGCCCCACCTACCGTGTCGCCGCCAACGAGGCCGAATCCCCGCGTGGTCGCATCGCCTTCGCGCAGGCGCTGGCGGAAGGGCAAGTTGGAGCCGTCCGCGTCGGTGCTTGGCGCACTTGGACCAACTGCACTCGCCTGCATGGCCTGCGAGCGCGTGTGTCCGTCGAAAGTGCGATACGGCGAATTGATCACGACCACGCGCGCGTGGCTCAGCGATACCGGCAAGGCTTCGCGCACCGGGCGATCGCTTGGCCGCCTGCTCGCGCATCCTCGCCTGCTCGGAGCGCTGCTGCGCGTGGCGAATCTTCCGGGCTTGCGGCAGATCCTGCAAAGTCGAGCCATGCGGGCGCTGCTGCGTCCGTTCGGATTGGATCGCGCGGTCGCCGAATTGCCGCGACTGCCGCACGTCGACGCCGTGCCTTCGCGCGTGTCCGCGTCGCCGCGCGGGCGCGTTGGACTCTTCCTCGGCTGCGTTGCGGCGAGCGTGGATCGCGACGTGCAGGCGGCGTCGCGCACCTTGTTGCAGGCGCTGGGTTACGCAGTCGTGTTGCCGTCGGCGCAGGGCTGCTGCGGCGCGCTGGCCCTGCACAATGGCGATGCGGGACAAGCGGATGGACTTGCACGGGCGATTGCGCGCGGCATTCGCCGGCGCGGACGTCGATACGTTGCTGGTTTCGGCTTCAGGCTGTTTCGGCACGCTGCGCGACCATGTGTTCGCAGGGTCGAAAATTCGCGTGCGCGAGATCCACGAATTCCTGGATGCGGATGCGCGCATCGGCGACGCTGAAATTCCGTCCGTTGGCCGAAACCATCGCCCTGCACACGCCCTGCACGCAGCGCAATGTCGCGCGCGCCGACGGCGCCGTCGCGCGCCTGCTCGCACGGATTCCGCAGTTGCGGATCAATGCGCTGCCGGCGCCGCCGGGCTGCTGCGGTGCCGCTGGCGATTATTTCCTGCGCCATCCCGATATCGCCGACGCGCTGCGTGCGCAAACGCTGGATTGCCGCACTCGCGCAACGACCGCAAACGCTCGTCACCAGCAATGTCGGCTGCCGGATTTTTCTTGGCAACGGCTTGCGTCAGCGCGAAAGCTCGATCGCGGTGACGCATCCGCTTGTGTTGCTGGCGCGACAACTGGAGAATTGACGCATGTTCGCTCGCCATCTTTCCGCCTTCGATCGCATCATCGTCGAGATCGAACGCGCGCTTTCGACTTCGCTGGACGCGAAACCGGAAGCGCAGCGGTCATCGCCTGCGGCCGGCATCGCCGAAGCCGATCTGGACGAGGCGCAGCGCCGCCACGCCGCGGGTTTGATGCGCGTCAACCACACCGGCGAAGTCTGTGCGCAGGCGTTGTATTCCGGCCAGGCCGCGGTGGCGCGCGATGAGCGACACGCGCGAAAGCTGCTGCACGCCGCCGCCGAGGAAACCGATCACCTGGCTTGGTGCGGCGAACGCCTGGAAGCGCTCGCGAGCCGTCCGAGCCTGCTCAATCCGATCTGGTACGCCGGCAGTTTCGCGATCGGTGCGGTGGCCGCGCTGGTCAGCGACAAGGCGAGCCTGGGCTTCGTCGTGGAAACCGAGCGCCAGGTCGAGGCGCACCTCGGCGAGCACCTGGAAAAACTTCCCGAAGCGGACAAAGCCAGCCGTGCCGTGGTCTTGCAGATGCAGGCCGACGAAGCACGCCACGGCCAAATGGCGAAAGCCGCGGGCGGCATCGCATTGCCGCCGCCGGTGCCGGAGTTGATGCGTGCTGCCAGCGCCGTGATGAAGGCGCTGGCTTACCGGATCTGATCTGCGCCGGAACCCGCGCGGGGTGTCTAGGGTCTCGCCGGCGCCGGATGCAGCGCGCGGATGCTGCGCATCTGCGCGCTGCCCAGGCAGGCCAGGGCGATGAGAGTGAGCGTCAATCCGGCGATGCTGAACAGCGCCGTCAGCGAAATCAGCTTGAGCAAGGCGCCGGCGATTGCCGCGGACAGCGGACCCAGGCCCATGAACGTGAACATCAGGATGCTCATGGTGCGGCCCATCATTTCCTGCGAAACGCGCTGCTGAATCCAGCTGAAGATGGCGATCTGCACGATGCCGCCGAGCACGCCGGTGCACAGCAACAACAACGCGCCGGTATGGGTCGTGTGCACGAACGTCAATGCGGCGAGCGCCAGACCCATCACGGCATCCCCGCACAGGACCATGATGCCGAGGTGGCCGCGCATCAGGCGCGTGCCTAGCCCTGAGAGAAAACTGCCGGCGAACATGCCCACGCCTTGTGCCGTCATGAGGATGCCGAGCGAGGCCGCGCCAAGATTCATGCGTGTATCCGCCAAAACCGGTAATCCCACCTGGATAGGTCCGCCGACGAATACCGAGACGAAACTGGCGTAAATCATGAATGCGCGCAGCGGCACGTCCGACCACAGGTTGCGGAAGCCCGCCGCAATGCTGGCGAACACGCCAACGCCGGTCTTTGGCGGATGCGAGTCGCCGTGGATGCGTACCATCGCCAGCGATGCCAGCGAGAACAGGAAGCTGGCCGCGTCGATGCCGAAAGCAAGCCCAAGGCCGTGCGCGTCCGACAAACCTTGCGCCGAGGGTTGGTGCCCGCCCGTCGCGATGACGAAGCCCGCGAGCACCGGCCCGACGACCATGCTGAGCTGACGCATGCCCATCATCAAGGCGTTGGCGCTGCGCAGCTGTTGCGGCTGTACCAGTTGCGGCAGGATCGCGGAACCCGCTGGATACGCAAAAGCCGTGGACAGGCCGATGCCGAGCGCCAGCAGATAGACCATCCACATCTGGATCGTGCCGGTCAGCACGAGAGCGGCGAGAATCACGATGCAGGCGGCGTTGGCGCCGCGCGCACCGAGCAGCACGCGCCGCGGCGACATGCGGTCGACCACGGCGCCGCCGATGAGCATGAAGGCCGCGCGCGGCAGCGCCATCGTCGCCAGCACCACGCCCAGTGCGGCGGGATCGCCGGTGAGCTTCAACACCAGCCACGGCAAGGCCACCAGCGTGAACTGGTCGCCCAACGCCGATATCGAACTGCCGCCGAACAGCAGCCTGAAATCGCGATTGCCGAACACGGAATTGCGCACGGCGTTCCCCGCGGCGGGAGAGGATGTGTTCATCGGCGCGCCAGCTTGCGGCGATCAGGTCAGATTGCGCCCGTGGAACAGCTCCTCGATCTCGCGCTTGAGCAGCGATTCGATGCGCATGCGGTCCTTGAACGACAGGTCCTCGGCGTGCGCTTCGAACAGGTAGGTCTCGAGGTCGAATTCCTTCACGTGCATCTTCGTGTGGAACATGTTTTCCTGGTACACGTTGACGTCGAACATCTCGTACTTCTGCTGGATGTGCCGGGCCAGGTATTCCTGGATCGAATTGATGCGGTGGTCGATGTAGTGCTTCTTGCCCTTCACGTCGCGGGTGAAGCCGCGCACGCGGTAATCCATGATCACGATGTCCGATTCGAAACTGTCGATCAGGTAGTTCAAGGCTTTCAGCGGCGAAATCACGCCGCACGTGGCCACGTCGATGTCGGCGCGGAACGTGGCGATGCCGTTGTGCGGGTGCGTTTCCGGATAGGTGTGCACGGTGATGTGCGACTTGTCCATGTGCGCGACCACGGCGTCGGAAATCATGTCGCGGCCGAGCTTGTCCACCACCGGATGCTCGGAGATCAGGATCGTCACGCTGGCGCCCTGCGGATCGTAATCCTGGCGCGCCACGTTGAGGATGTTCGCGCCGATGATCTCGGCCACGTCGGTGAGGATCTTGGTCAGGCGGTCGGAGTCGTACTGCTCGTCGATGTAATCGATGTAGCGGTCGCGCTGCTCGGGCGTCACCGCGTAGCAGATGTCGTAGATGTTGAAGGACAGCGCCTTGGTCAGGTTGTTGAAACCCTGCAGTTTCAGGCGCGGAAGGGGTTTGACCACGGCGGTTGCCTCGAACCGGCGCGGGTACGCGACAGGGCGCGGATTATGGAGCAATCGGTCGGCAGGGGAAACCGTTTTCGCGGTCTTGCGCAGCGCAAGCGGGATTCCGATAAGATGACGCATCGTCGGCGCCGCATCGCCGCGTAATGCCCGGGGAGTCGAGTATGGAGCTTCATTACACGCTGCAGCGCGCGGTCAATCGCGTGCAGGCGCCCAGTTCGCTGGTGCTCGACCAGGCGGCGCTTGACCGGGTTCTCGGGTATTGCCATCGCCGCCGCTATCCGGGCAAGACCGCGATCATCCGCCCCGGCGATTCGGCGAACATCCTGTATTTCATCATCGAAGGTTCGGTCAGCGTGCTCACCGAGGACGAGGAAGGCCGCGAACTGATCCTCGCCTACATCAACGCCGGCGAATTCATCGGCGAGATGGGCCTGTTCGTGGAAACTCCGCGGCGCGAAGTGATGGTGCGCACGCGCACTTCCTGCGATCTGGCCGAGATCAGCTACGAGCGCCTGTTCCAGCTGTGCGAGACCACGCTGCGCGAGGATTGCGCCAAGGTGCTGTTCGCGATCGGCACGCAATTGACCAACCGCCTGCTGCACACCTCGCGCAAGGTCAGCCGCCTCGCTTTCATGGACGTGACCAGCCGCGTGGCCAAGACCCTGATCGACCTGACCGAGGAACCGGATGCGATGTCGCACCCGAAGGGCACGCAGATCCGCATTTCGCGCCAGGAAATCAGCCGCATCGTCGGCTGTTCGCGCGAGATGGTCGGACGCGTGCTCAAGCAGCTCGAGGCGCAGGGGATGATTTCGGTCGCTGGAAAGACGATCGTCGTCTTCGGTACGCGCTAGAAAAACAACCGCGCCAGTTCGGCGCCGGGATCTTCCGCGCGCATGAACGCCTCGCCGACGAGAAACGCATTGACGTCCGCCGCGCGCAGGCGCACCACGTCGGCGGGTGCGTGGATGCCGCTTTCCGTGACCAGCAACCGATCCTCAGGCACGCGCGAACGCAAACCCAGCGTCGTGTCCAGCGAAGTGGCGAACGTGCGCAGGTCGCGGTTGTTGATGCCGATCAGCGGCGCAGAGGTTTTCAACGCGCGTTCGAGTTCGGCGGCATCGTGCGCTTCCACCAGCACATCCATGCCCAGCTCGCGCGCGAGCGCGGAGAATTCCACGAGTTGCGCATCGTCCAGTGCCGCCACGATCAGCAGGACGCAATCCGCACCGAGCACGCGCGCCTCAAGGATTTGGCATGCGTCGATCACGAAGTCCTTGCGCAGGACGGGCAGCGCACATGCCGCACGCGCTTGTTGCAGATACGTATCGGCGCCCTGGAAGAAATCGACGTCGGTCAGCACCGACAGGCAGGCTGCGCCGCCGGCTGCGTAGCTTCGCGCGATCGCGGCGGGATCGAAATCCGCACGGATGACGCCTTGCGACGGGCTGGCTTTTTTCACCTCGGCGATCACGCCGGGCTGGCCGGCGGCGATCCTTGCGCGCAGCGCCGCGGCGAAATCGCGCGTGGCTGGCGCGGCGAGTGCCTGCTCGCGCAGCGCAGCAAGCGTCACGCGCTGCGCGACGTTCGCGCACCTCATCGGCCTTGCGCGCGAGGATGCGCCGCAGGATGTCGCTCATGCGCCGGCCAGCCGACGCGTTGCGGCGAGGAATTGGTCGAGTTTGGCGCGTGCGGCGCCGCTGGCGACCGCATCGCGCGCCTTGGCGATGCCGGCCTCGATCGAGTCGGCGGCATCGGCGGCATACAGCGCCGCCCCGGCATTGAGCAGCACGATGTCGCGCACGGGTCCGGGTTCGTTGCCCAGCGCGGCGAGCACGCGCGCCCTGGATTCGGTTGCGTCGGCGACCGCGAAGTCCTCGCGCGCGGCGCGCGCGAAGCCGAAGTGCTCCGGCGCGATTTCGAATTCGCGCACCTTGCCGTCGCGCAGTTCACCGACGAGCGTCGTGTCGCTGAGCGAAATCTCGTCGATACCGTCGCGGCCCCACACCACCAGGGCATGAGCAGCGCCAAGGCGTTCCAGCACACGCACCTGGATGCCGACCAGGTCCGGATGGAACACGCCCATCAGCATGTTCGGCGCGCCGGCCGGATTGGTCAGCGGGCCGAGGATGTTGAACAGGGTGCGCACGCCCATTTCGCTGCGCACCGGCGCGACCACGCGCATCGCCGGATGATGGTTCGGCGCGAACATGAAACCGATGCCGGTTTCCTCCACGCACACGCGCGACCTGTTCGGCGGAAAGATCGATGCGGGCGCCGAGCGCTTCGAGCACGTCGGCGCTGCCGGATTTGGACGAAACGCTGCGGTTGCCGTGCTTGGCCACGCGCGCACCCGCGGCCGCGACCACGAACATCGCCGCGGTCGAGATATTGAACGAATTGGCGCCGTCGCCGCCGGTGCCGACGATGTCGACGAAGTGCTTGTACGGCGGCACGTGCACGCGTACGGCCATCTCGCGCATCACGCTCGCCGCGGCGGCGATCTCGCCGATGGTTTCCTTCTTCACGCGCAGGCCGGACAGGATCGCCGCGACCATCGCCGGCGACACTTCGCCGCGCATGATCTGGCGCATCAGATCGACCATCTCATCGTGGAAGATCTCGCGGTGCTCGATCGTGCGCTGCAGCGCTTCCTGCGGTGTGATCGGCATCGTCAGGCCGCCTTCGGCAGCGGCGCGCGCAGGAAATTGCGCAGCAGGTCGCGGCCGTGTTCGGTCAGGATGGATTCGGGATGGAACTGCACGCCTTCGATCGGCCAGCGTCTTGTGGCGCAGGCCCATGATCTCGTCGATGCGAACCATCCGCGTTCTGCGTCCACGCCGTGACTTCAAGGCAGGCCGGCAGCGAGGATTTTTCCACCACCAGCGAGTGGTAGCGCGTGGCCTCGAACGGATTGGCCAGGCCCGCGAACACGCCCTTGCCGCCGTGGTGGATCGGGCTGGTCTTGCCGTGCATGATCTGCGGCGCGCGGATGACGCGTCCGCCGAAGGCCTGGCCAATGCTCTGGTGGCCGAGGCAGACGCCGAGAATCGGAATCGTGCCGCCGAGTTTCGCGATCGTCTCCAGCGTCACGCCGGCTTCGTCCGGCGTGCCCGGGCCGGGCGAAATCACGATGCGATCCGGCGCGAGCTTGCGGATGGCTTCGACCGTCAGCGCGTCGTTGCGCGCCACGCGGACGTCTTCGCCCAACTCGCCGAGGTACTGGACGAGGTTGAAGGTGAAGGAGTCGTAGTTGTCGATCATCAGCAGCATATAGCCTCGATCCGGCAATTTACGAAAAGGGTTCTGGCTGGACCTTGCCGCGCCGTGGATCGCATCAGAGCCGTCGGCGATTCGCCAGCGTAGCGCCGCCCAGCAAGACAAGCGCCAGGGCAGCCAGAGCCCACCAGGGATTCACTGGCAGTGGGGTGGCAGCAGCGGCGGCGCCCGCCAAATCGATTTGCACATAGGTCGGAGCTCCGGCCGGCAGATAAGAAAGTGTATAAGCCGCCGGCGTCGCCCCCGTGAATGTAACGCTTTCGAAAGTGCCGGTAATGCCAGACGACGTGAGAACGATGTACGAGCCGGCGTGATTGGCGGCCGGGTCGAGATTGATTTCCAGTGTGCCGGCCAGTGACGCGGCCCCGGTAACGGCGACCAGCGATGTGCCGGCGGAATTGATGTCGATATGGACAAGACTGCCCAAGGTATTATTGATGGGGTCGGCCGCATTCAGGCTCAATCCACCCAGCGTGAGTGTTCCTCCGACGTCAGGAGAGATCGTTCCGGAATTTGCGAAAACGGCTCCGGTCAGGATCCCGATTCCGCTGAGTATTCCTCGTTGCGAACTGAAGCTGGAGTTTCTGCAGACGAAAACCGGCGCCTGATTGATCTGACCGTTCACTTTGAAGTTGGCATTGTCGATCTTGACGGTGCCTTGATAGTCGGCAGTCCCGTTGTAAACGACGGTTCCGTTTCCCTTGACGAGGACGTTGGTTCCGCCCGCGCCGAAAACGGTATCGTCGGTGAAGTCGACCTGCGGGCCAAGGGTCAGAAGATCGGTGGCGCCCTGCGCAAGCAGCGTGAGTGACGCCCCGCTGCGCAGGAAAATGCTGTTTCCCAATGCCGATCCGTCGAAGCCGTCCGAGCCACCGGGCGCACCGGTTCCATGGGTTCCGGCTTGCGTCGTGTCATTTGCGGTGTTGAAGGCGGTCGGGACACCCGGCAGTGCCTGCAGCGTGAAATTCAGATTGCTGTCCACGAAGATGGCGCCGCCGAGACCGCTTCCGCCGCCACCGCCGCCGCCGCCGAAGCCGGATCCATAGCTATTGGCGCCATTGCCCCCGGACCCGCCGCCGAGATTTCCCATATCGACTCCACCCACGGCGACCGGCCCGTTGGATGGTCCGGCGCCCGCACCGCCGCCGCCGCCAAGCGAATTGCCGCCGTCAGCCGGCGTCGTGCCCGATTGGTTGACTCCGCCGCCGCCACCGCCGCCGCCAAGTCCGCCAGCTCCACCTTGTACCGTATAGTCGATATCGTAAGCGCCGGTACCGGCGCCGCCGCCGCCGCCGCCGCCGTAGCCGCCGCCGGCAGCCTGCCCGTCGACGCCATTGGTAATGCTCGTTATGACGATTCCACCGCCACCGCCACCGCCACCATCGCCTCCGCTACCTGCGGATGGCGTTGCGCTGCGTGGGAGAGGTGGCGTTGAGCCTTGACCCTGCATGCCGTTGGATCCTGCGCTGCCGCCGCCGCCGCCGCCAAAAAGGCCAGGACCTCCCGAGGCGTCGCCGCCGCCCCCGCCTCCCGCATTGCTTCCTCCGCCATAGCCACCTCCACCCGAACCCGCAGTAATCGCGAGGCCATAGGCGTTTCCATCCAGTCCGGCGTTCTGATCCGAACCGCCATCACCCAGGTTCGTGAGCGAGCCGATGCTCGCGCGCGATCCCAGTCCGCCGCCGCCGCCACCACCACCGCCGGCGGGATCGTCGGTCGATAGCGTGACATTGCCACCGTTTCCGCCAAAACCGCCGCCGCCGGCGCCGCCCGTGATTCCCGTGGCTGCAATGGAGCCTCCATCTCCGCCAAAGCCGCCGCCACCACCGCCGCCTTCGTTGCCCGTCGCCGCGAGGCTGAAATAACTTCCGCCATTTCCGCCCACGGCGGAGGAATTGTTGATCGATACGTTGATCAAGGTGACGGAAGGGTTCGAGCCATTCAGGAACGATTGCGGCGCGTAAATCGCTCCGCCGGCGCCCATGCCGCCACCGCCACCTGAAATTCCATCGCCGCCGTTGCCACCTTTGGCGGTCATGTTCTGGAAATTCATGTTCTGGATCGTCACGTTCCCCGTGGGGATGAAAAATCCGCGGTAAGCGCCGCTGTTGCCGTCGATGGTCACCGCAACGGCGGGGTTCGGGTTGCCGATCGCGATGTTCACGGGATTTGCGGAATTGTTGATGACCGGCAGGATCCCGTTGAGCTGAATCGTCATCGGGAAATCGAAAACGATCACATAGTCATCGGGCACCGTGTTCAAATCCTGATTCATCGAATTCAAGGCGTAGCGCAGGTCTCCCACCTCGCCGATACCACCGGGGTTATTGTCCGAGTTGACCGTGACATGGAGCGTTGTCAGGGCGAGCGCAGAGTTCGACGCAGCCAGACAAATCAGCAAGGCAATCGCCTTGAAGGCGGATGATTTATGGGTGGGAACGGATTTCATGGAGGTGGGCCCTGTTTGGTTGAGCGGCGAACGTGGTGCGGACACGTGGATTCACGGCGGCGATACGTCGCATCATGGACAAGATGCCGCACCGTGATGCCGCCAGCGATCTTGCGGCATCATGATCAAGTATCTTAGCAGGCGATCTGCCGGCATGCTGTGGCGCGCAGCCAGAGCAGCCACGATCGAAAAAGCAGTTCCGTCGCGGTGTCGGTCGGGGCCACCGAATTACGTCACGGGAGGCGTTACAACCCGCCCACCGCCTCTTGCACCGCGCGGAACAGGGCGCGGCATTTGTTCATGGTTTCCTTCCATTCCAGTTCCGGCACGGAGTCGGCGACCACGCCGCCTGCGGCCTGCACGTGCAGTTGCCCGTCCTTGACGATGGCGGTGCGGATCGCGATGGCGAGATCCGCTTCGTCGTCCCAGCCCCAGTAGCCGACGGCGCCGCCGTAGACGCCGCGTTTGACGGTTTCCAGTTCGGCGATGATTTCCATCGCGCGCACTTTCGGTGCGCCGGTCAGCGTGCCGGCCGGAAAAGTGGCGCGGAACACGTCCATGAAGTTGAGTTCGGGTTTGAGCTTGCCGACCACTTCCGAGACGATGTGCATGACGTGCGAGTAGCGTTCCACGATCATGTTCGCGGTGAGTTCGACCGTGCCGGTCTGCGCGACGCGACCGACGTCGTTGCGGCCGAGGTCGATCAGCATCACGTGCTCGGCGCGTTCCTTGGGATCGGCGAGCAGTTCGGCTTCCATCTGCCGCATCCTCGATCGGCGTGTGGCCGCGTCGGCGCGTGCCGGCGATGGGCCGCAGCACGACTTGTCCGCCTTGCGCACGCACGAGGATTTCCGGTGAGGAGCCGATGATCTGTTCGCCGCCGAGGTCGATGTAGTACATGTACGGCGAGGGATTCAATGCGCGCAGGGCGCGGTACACGTCGAGCGGCCGCGCGCGGAACGGCACCGACAGGCGCTGGCTGATCTGTACCTGGAAAACGTCGCCGGCAAAGACGTGTTCCTTTGCCTTCGCCACGGCGGCGAGGTAATCCTCCTTGGGAAAACTCGACACGAAATGCGATTCGTCGATGGCGCGGGGATCGACCGCGTCCGGATACGCGGCGCTGGTCGAACGCAGGCGATGAGCCAGCGAATCCAGCCGCCGCTGCGCGCGCGCCCAGGCGCGCGGCTCGGCCGGATCGGCGTTGACGATGAGATAGAGCTTGCCCTTCAGGTTGTCGAAGACCGCGAGTTCCTCGGCCAGCATCAGGCAGATGTCCGGCATGCCGAGCGCATCGGGCTTGGCATCGGCGCGGATCTTCGGTTCGATGTAGCTCGCGCACTCGTAGCCGAAATAGCCGACCAGGCCGCCGGCGAATTTCGGCAGGCCTTCGATCTGCGGCACGCGGTACTGCGCCTTGAGCTTCGCGATTTCGGCGAGTGGATCGACAACCTCGCGATCCTCCACGGTTTCGCCTTCTTCCGTCACGGTCAGACGCTTGCCGCGGACGCGGATCACGCGCCGCGCGGGCAGGCCGATGATGGAATAGCGACCCCAGCGCGCGCCGCCCTCGACCGATTCGAACAGGTAGGCGAACGGGCCGTCGGCGAGTTTCAGATACACCGACAACGGCGTGTCCAGGTCGGACAACACCTCGCGCACCACCGGAATGCGATTGTGGCCTTGCTCGGCAAGCGCGGCGAATTGTTCGGCGGAGAGCATGCGGAGTCCGGGCGAATCGGGCAGGAGCACGATAGCAAGTCGCGCGCCGCGGCGACAGACCCGATGGTCAGGAGCCTGCCAGCGGCCTGCGCGCCATCCCGCGCAACTCCAGCACGAATTCAACGCCGCTGCCGTCTTCCAGATTGCGCGCACTCGCGCTGCCGCGATGCGCCTGCGCGATCAGGCGCACGACGAACAGGCCAAAGCCCAGGTGCGGCGCGTCACCGCGCGCGCCGGCATCGCGCACGCTCACCAGCGAATCGAACAGGCGATCCTGCATCGCCGGCGGCAGCGGCGGACCGCTGTTGGCCACGGCGATGCGCGCGCCGTCGTGGGTGGCGGTGCAGGGCGATGCGGATCCAGCCCGTTTTCCGGCGTGAAGCCGCGCGCGTTGTCGATGAGCTTGTCCAGCGCCTGCGCGATCAGTTCCGGCGCGCCGTGCATCGGCACGGCGATCGTAGGGCAGATCGGCATCGAGCCGGCGTGGCGCGACCAGCGGACGATAGCTGTCGGCGCAACCGCGCACGACCGCAGCGAGATCGAAATCCTCGGGTTCGGCCGCGGCGATCGCGCGTTCCAGGCGGCTGGCCTGGCTCATCGCGCGCACGATCGCGCCGAGGCGCTCGGCACCGTCGCGGGCGCGCGCGACGTAGGTTTGTGCGTCGGCCGGCAGGGTCTGGTGATCGAGGTTGTCCAGCGAGGATTTGACGATCGCGAGCGGCGTGTGCAGTTCGTGCGAGAGCTTGCTCGCCAGCGTGCGCAGGTAATCGGTGTAGGCGGCCGATTCCTCGAGCAGGCGGGAGAAACTGCGCGCGAGATCGCCGAGTTCGTCGCGGGCGTTCGTCAGCGGCAGTGGCACTTCGCCGCGTCCGCCCGCGCGCACCGCATACTCCGCGGCATTGCGCAGGCGGCGGATGCGCAAGGAAAGCACGCTGGCGAACGCGAACAGGATGCCGCCGGCAAGAATGAGCGCAAGCAGGCTGGCGCCGCCCAGGCTGAGCAAGGCGCGGTTCGTGAGCAGGGGCAGGGTGGCGCTGGTGCGCTCGAGCAGCAACGCGCCGTGTACCTCGCCGCCTGCCTTCAGCGGTACGGCCGCGGCGAGCACGACGTCGCCTGCGCCGTTGCCGCGATGCCAGGCCGTGGCGGTGATGCCGGACAGTGCCTGCCAGACCTCGGTCGCGTCCAGGCGCGGCAGGCTCGGCGCAAAGTTCGCGGCCTGGCTCACCTGTGGCGCAATCAGGCTGCGGTAGACGAAGCCTTCCAGCCAGCGCCGACGGGCGTCTTTTGCGCCGGTCGCATCCACCAGCTTGCCGGCCGCGCCGAGCACCCAGCCTTCGTCGCTGATCAGGCGCACGCGCATGCCCTCCGGCACGATGCGATCGAGCTGCGCGGAAAGGGGTTTCGACAAACGCAGCAGCGGCAGCGTATCGGCCTGTTCAGGCACTGGCTGCGCCGAGTCGAACACGCTCAGGCCCAGGCGGTCGGGCATTTGCGCGCGCGGCAGGCGCAGTTCGACACGATAGCTTGAGCCGTCTTCCTGCCACACCCCCTCGACGATGGTGGGCAATGCATTGTCGCTGGCGTCGCCCAGGGTGAGTGCATCGAAGTGACCGGGCGCGGCGCTGGCGATCAGATAGCGCCGGAGCAGATCGCCGCGCTGCAAGGTCAGGGTGAGGTGATCCGCGCTCGACGCACGCGGATCATTCGCGTCAACACGGTCGCGCGTGGCGTCGCGCACGTTGGCGTACAGGTACAGCCACTCGACGTCGTCGCACAGCAGCAGCGAAAGTTTTCCCGGATCGGAAGACGGCCCGAGGGGTTGCGCAAACGGCGCGAGCAGGTTCCAGTCGTCGCCGTAGCCGTCCACGACCATGCGTCCCGGCGCGCGGTGCACGTACAGCGCGGCACCCGTCGGCGGCAGCGGCACGCCGAGCACATCGAGACTTTGCGCAACCGCGTTCGCCGTGGCGATCAGGGTCTGCTCCTGACCCTGGCGCAGCAGTTGTTCCATCTGCCGAACGAACAGCCAGCCTGCCAGCGGCAGGGCCAGCGTGGAAAGCGCGATCAACAGGAGCTTAAAGCGCAGGGACATTCGGCGTCAGCGAGCGGGAATTCGTCTTCTATGGTTTCCAGCGGTAACCCGCGCCATGCACCGTCTCGATCGCATCGAACGCCGGATCGATGGCGATGAACTTTTTGCGGATGCGCTTGATGTGCGAGGTGATGGTCGCGTCGTCGACGACGACCTGGGCTTCGCGCATGAGCTGGTCGCGATTCTTCACGTGGCCGGGAAAACGCACCATGGTGTGCACCATCCAGAACTCGGTCACGGTCAGCGGCACCTCAGCACCGTTCCAGGTGATGCGCATGCGCTCGGCTTCGAGCTTGAGCGGGCCGTGTTCGACCACGGTTTCCTTCGACGCTCGGCCGGCCCAGCGCGTCCATGCGGCGGAACAGCGCGCTGATGCGCGCGGCGAGGTGGTGCAGGCTCACGTCCTTGGTCAGGTAATCGTCGGCGCCCAGGCGCAGGCCGGAGATGATGTCGAAATCCGAATCGCGCGCGGTCAGGAAGATGATCGGCAGCGTCGGCGATTTGGCGCGCAGCTCGCGGCACAGGTCGAAGCCGCCTTCAGGTTCGTCGCCGAGCCCGACGTCGATGATGACGAGTTCGGGCAGGCGCAGCGCGAATGCGCGGCTGGCGTCCGGGTCGCGAGCCATAGCCTTGCACCTGGTAGCCGATGCGCGTCGAGCGCTTCGACATAGTTGGCGCGGATGGCGGGCTCGTCCTCGACGATGGCGATATGGCGGGCCATGCGGGTTCCTCGTGGTGGTGGCGAATGCAGCTTACGGGGCGCGCTCGCGCGCGGCAATCGGCGCGGCGCGGATGTCAGGGTTTCGCCACATCTCGTCGCCGTCCGGCCCGCGGCGTGTCGGCGCCGGCGCCGTTCACGCGTTCAATCTGGCCACGCTCCCAAGGAGACCGCCATGAAAACCGAACGCGCCGATGCCAATGCCGAACTCGCCCGCAGTTTCGAACCCCTGCGCATCGCCTTTGCGCTGGGCGCCTTGTTGCTGGGATTGATTGCCACATTGCGTTTTTGATCGGAGACGACCATGGACCTGTATCTGCCCGCCGACTATCTGAATTTGCGCGAAGAACTCGACGATTGGCGCGATGCGCCTGCCTGCCGTCATGCCGAAGCGCCGCAACACGAGCGCGAGGCGCTGCGGCAAAACGAAAACGTCGATCCGAGCTGGCTCACGCTCTGATTTTTCGACGCGCGCCGGGGAGCCGGTTCCTCCCCCAACCTCCGAGGGCTTCCCGGCGCGTTTTTATCCAATCGCCTTGCGCATAGCCGCAATCGTTGCCGCGTAATCCTTCTGCCCGAAGATCGCGGAACCCGCGACGAAGGTATCGGCGCCGGCCTTGGCGATGTCGGCGATGTTGTCGGTTTTCACGCCGCCGTCGATTTCCAGCCGGATCGCACGGCCGCTGCGGTCGATGAGTTCGCGCGCGCGGCGCAACTTTTCCAGCGCCGCCGGGATGAAGCTCTGTCCGCCGAAGCCGGGATTGACCGACATGATCAGGATCAAATCCAGCTTGTCGAGCACGTAGTCGAGATACGACAGCGGCGTGCCGGATTGAACACCAGGCCCGTCTTGCAGCCACTGTCGCGAATGAGTTGCAGCGTGCGGTCGATGTGCTCGCTGGCCTCGGGATGGAAACTGATCAGGCTCGCGCCGGCCTTGGCGAAATCCGGCACGAGGCGATCCACGGGTTTGACCATCAGGTGCACGTCGATCGGTGCTTTCACGCCGTGCTTGCGCAGCGCCTCGCACACCAGCGGGCCGATCGTGAGGTTCGGCACGTAATGGTTGTCCATCACGTCGAAGTGGACCCAGTCCGCGCCGGCGGCGAGGACGTTGTCCACTTCTTCGCCGAGCCGCGCGAAGTCCGCGGACAGGATCGAGGGCGCGATGACGGCGGGTTGCTTCATGGCGGGCCTCGGCATTACTTGATGTCTGCGTTCTTCGCGTATCTTCTCATATGCCGTGTTGATTTCGCGTGCGCGCTCCTCGGCGCGGCGCTTGAGTTCCTCCGGCATGTCGCCGAGTTTGTCCGGGTGGTGCTGGCTGATCAGGCGTCGGTAGGCGGTCTTGACCTCGCGGTCGCTGGCGCTCGCGCGAAAGTCCGAGTACGGCGTAAGGGTCCTTTCCCGGCGGCGCTCCGGGCGGCTGCTGCGATTGCCGATAACCGCCGCCGGCATGGCCGAAGCCATAGCCGCGCATCGCCGGCGAGCGCAGCCAGTTCCTGTTCGTGCACGCCCAGCGAAGCGCACAGGCGGCGCACGATGGCGAGTTTCTCCGGCGCCAGAGCGCCTTCGGCGAACACGATTTCCAGCAGCAGGTCGAGCAGGATGTAGGCGCGGTCGCGGCGGCCGCGACACCAATCGCGCAGTTCGGCGATGGCGCGGTCGATGGCGAAATTCGTCCTGCTTGCCTTCCTTGAAGCGCGCGATCGCCTCACCGCGCTGCGCTGGCGCAAGTCGCAGGCGCGCGATCAGTTTTTCGGTGGCGGCGATTTCCGGTTCGGAGACGCGGCCGTCGGATTTGGCGATGGCGCCGGCAAGGCCGAACAGGGGGCCGATGAACGCGTCGGGTGGGCTCGACTGCGCGCGCCTCGTCGTGCCCTGATCCCACAGATGGCCCAGCACGAAGCCGATCAATAGCCCGACCGGATTGCGCAACAGCACCCAGCCGAGCAGCGCACCGACCAGCTTTCCGGCGATATTCATGGCGTTGTCGGCAGCGGAGTTTGCGCGGCGTACCAGACCAGCACCGCGTCGATTTCTTGCGCGTTGAGCATGCCGAGCGCGGCGCGCATCGCGGGGAAGTTGCGCGTGCCGGACTTGTATTGCGCGATCGCGCTGCGCAGGTAGGCGAGGTTCTGTCCGGCGAGGTTCGGGATGTCCGGTGAACTGGCGTGGCCGTTCTCGCCGTGGCAGCTCGCGCACAAGCCCAGGCGCTGCGGCTTGTCGGCGGCGAACGGCCGCGCGGACAGAAGCAGGCTGGCGCCGAGCGCGCAGAGAATGGCAAAGTCGCATGGAGTGGGCTCGGAGGAAAACCGCGCGCATTTTAGCAGTGCTGCGCCGGCCACACCGTTACAATGGCGCTCTACGCGGAGCCTGCCTGTGCCCACCACACTGCTGCAATCGAACCTGCCCGGCCTGAGCCTGATCCATCGCGGCAAGGTGCGCGACGTCTACGCGCTGTCCGCGACGGGAACTGCTGATCGTGGCCACGGATCGCCTGTCAGCGCGTTCGACGTGGTCCTGCCCGATCCGATTCCGGGCAAGGGCGAGATGCTGTGCCAGATCTCCAATTTCTGGTTCGGCAAGACCGCGCACCTGGTGCCGAATCACCTGACCGGCAAAACCGTCGCCGCCGTGTTGCCCGCCGGCACGGATGCGACTCTGTACGCAAAGCGCAGCGTGGTCACGAAACGCCTGCAAGCCGGTGCCGGTCGAGGCGATCGCGCGCGGCTACCTGATCGGATCGGGCTGGAAGGATTACCAGGCCACCGGCACGCTGTGCGGCATCAGGCTGCCGGCGGGCCTGCGCCAGGCGGAAAAACTGCCCGAACCGATCTTCACGCCGTCGACCAAGGCCGCGGCCGGACAGCACGACGAGAACGTCGCGTTCGATGCGGTGGTGAAGACCATCGGCGCGGACCTGGCCGAGCAGGTGCGCGATGCGACGCTGGAAATCTACGCGTTCGCCGCCGATTACGCCGCGCAGCGCGGCATCCTCATCGCCGACACCAAGTTCGAGTTCGGCACCGACGAAACTGGCAAGCTCTACGTCATGGACGAAATGCTCACGCCGGATTCCTCGCGCTTCTGGCCGGCCGACGAATACCGCGTCGGCATCAGCCCGCCGAGCTACGACAAGCAGTTCGTGCGCGATTACCTGGAAACGCTGGACTGGAACAAGACCGCGCCCGGCCCGAAGCTGCCGGCCGCATGTGATCGAAGGCACGTCGGCGAAGTATGCCGAGGCCTTGAAGAAACTCGCCGGCATCGTGCTCGACTGAGCACTATGCCGGCGCAAGCGCCTACCAGATCTTCACGCGCTGGTCCGGTGCCAGGTACAGCTTCTCGTCGGCCTTGACGTCGAACGCCGCGTACCACGCATCGATGTTGCGCACGGTCTGCGCGCGGAACTGCGCCGGCGCGTGCACGTCGGTGGTGATGCGCTGGCGCAGCGCGGCGTCGCGAATCTTGCTGCGCCAATCCTGGCCGAAGGCGAGGAAGAAACGCTGGTCGCCGGTGAGATCGTCGATCGCGGGTGCGGGCTTGCCGTCCAGCGACAGGTGATAGGCCGCATAGGCCGCCGTCAGGCCGGACACGTCGGCGATGTCCTCGCCGAGCGTCTGCTTGCCGCTCACGTGCAGGCCGGGCAGTGCTTCGTAGCCGTCGAACTGCTTGGCGAGCGCGTCGGTCGCGGTTGCGAAGTGCGCCGCGTCGGCGGGCGTCCACCAGTTGGCGAGGCGTCCCTGCGCATCGAATTCCGAACCGGTGTTGTCGAAGCTGTGGCTGATCTCGTGGCCGATGATCGCGCCGATCGCGCCGTAGTTCGCGGCCGCATCGGCCTTCGGATCGAAGAACGGCGGTTGCAGGATCGCGGCGGGGAAGTTCAGCGCGTTCTGCAGCGGCAGGTTCACCGCGTTCACCGTCTGCGGCGTCATCCACCATTCGCCGCGATCGAGGGCTGAGCCGATCTTGGCCTTCTGGTAGGCGTACTCGAACGTGGCCGCACGCTGCTGGTTGCCGAGCGCGTCGTCCGCCTTGATCTCGAGCGTGGCGTAGTTGCGCCAGGTTTCCGGATAACCGACGCCGACGTGCAGGGTGACGAGTTTTTCCTTGGCCTTCGGCCTTGGTTTCGGGCGCCATCCAGGCGAGATTGTCGATGCCCTTGTCGAACGCGGCGACGAGGTTCTTCACGATCGCCTGCACTTCGGTCTTGGACGAGGCAGGGAAATATTTCGCGACGTAGACCTGGCCGACCGCATCGCCCAGGTCCGCGTTCGTCGCTTCCACCGCGCGTTTCCAGCGCTCGCGCTGCTGCGGCGTGCCCTGCAGGGTCTGGCCGTAGAAGCCGAATTGCAGGTCGGCGAAGGCTTTTGGCAGCAACGGCGCGGCGTCATCGAGGGTGTGGAAGACGAGCAGGTCTTTCCAGCTGTCCAGCGACTCGTGAGCGGTCAGCGCCGACAATCCCGCGATGGCCTTGGCCTGCCAGGCATCGATCTGCTTGACCTGGTCGAGCCCGGCCGCCTTGAAGTATTCCGGCCAGTCCAGTCCCGGCGCCTTCTTGGCGAAGTCCGCGGTGTTCCAGACGTTGTTGGCCTTGTGCGGATCCTCGCTGTCGACGAGGCTTTCCTGCGCCTGCGCGATCTTCGTTTCCAGCGCAAGGATTTTCGCGGCCTTGGCGTCCGCATCGGCGATGTTCGCCTGCTTCAGCAGTGCGACGACATAGGCCTTGTACTTGTCGCGGAAGCTCGACCATCGCCTTGTCGGTGGAAAGGTAGTAATCGCGGCTGGGCATGGCGAGGCCGCCCTGCAGCAGATAGGCCATGTTCGTGGAGGCGTCTTCCAGGCCCTTGGTCACGAACAGGCCGAACAGGTTTGCGGTATGGAAATTGGTGGCGTTGATCGGATCCACGTCGGCGCGCAGGCGGCTGCCGAGCACGCGCGCGAGGTCCGCCGCGCGTCTTGATCGCGGCGATCGCCTCGAATGCGGGCTTGAGCGGATCGAGGCCGGCCTTGTCGATCGCGGCCTCGTCCATGAAGGCGGCGTAGTAGTCGGCGATCCGGCGCGCATCGCTGCCGGCCGCAGGATTGGACGCGCCGGCAGTCTTGATCAGGTCGCTGGTCTGCTGCTCGGCCTTCTCGAACACCTCGAAAAAGGTGCCGGTGTTCGAGCGATCCGGCGGAATCGCCGCGGTCTTGACCCAGGCGCCGTTCGCGTAGGCGAAGAAATCGTCGCCGGGCTTGACGCTATGGTCGATACCGGCCAGGTCGATGCCGAGGGCCGGCGCCGGTGCCGGTGCAGCGGGTTTGGCGGGCGCGGCTGTCGGAGCTGCGGGCTTGGTCGCGGCGTCGGCGGACGGCGGCGCGGACGATTGCGAACAGGCGGCGATGCTGCAGACGATGGCGGCGGCGAGCAGGGTTCTGGCGTGCATGGCAGCGCTCCGAATGATGGAAACGGCATGATCGCCATGCGGCGCGGCGAACGCAATCGCAGGAAGTCATGCCCGCGTTCGCGCAGCATGCGGATTTCCCGACGCGTCAAAAAACAAGGCGCCCGCAGGCGCCTTGTTCAAGGTGACTCCGACGAATCCGTCAGCCGGCGGATGCGGCCATGCCGGCGAACATGCCGAAGATTGCCGCGCCGAACACGAACGCGAGGATCACGCCAAGGATGATCTCGATGATGATCTGGATCAGGGTGACCAGGCAGGCCCTGCCAAAACCCATCTGTCCGCCGTCCGGCTTCTTCAGCAGGGCGTTGGTGATCGCCGCGTAGAGCAGGAAGATCACGATCAGCGATACCAGAGAGCTCAGTCCGCCACTGCCGAGCACCATGGCCAGGAGCCAGCTGACCACGCCGGCCGCGATGAATTGGACGATGGTGGTGATGGCGGCGCTCGAAAATTTCGGCGTGAAGCCGCCGCCGAGTTTGGTCGACAGCATCAGGATGGCAGCGCCGATGGCAATGCCGATCGCAAGGGCGATGACGGTATAAAGAATTGCGGTAACCATGGATTCTCCCCGAAAAGTGAAGGTCGGTGGTACGGATTGCGCATCCTGCGCGACTGGCTTCCACGGCATCCGTACCGGGCAAGCTCCCTGCATAAACGCAAAAAGGCGGTAAAAGCGAACGCCAAACCCCGCAGGATCCTTACTTTGCTCCCATGGCCCGTTCCCGCGGACGCAGCAACCAGCGGCACAGTGCCGGCAGGAACACGATCGCGGCGATCATGTTGACCACGAACATGAACGTGAGCAGCACGCCCATGTCGGCCTGGAACTTGAGATCGGAGAAGATCCACAAGCCGACGCCGACCGCCAAAGTGAGGGCGGTGTAGAAGATCGCGATGCCGGTGGTCTTGAGCGCGATGAAATACGACTCGGTCAGCGGCTTGCCCTGCTGCATGGCCTCGCGCATGCGCGCGAAGATGTAAATGGCGTAATCCACGCCGATGCCGACGCCAAGCGCGAGCACGGTGAGCGTATTGACCTTCTTGCCGATATCCAGTTCCACCATCAGGCAGTGTCCGAGCTCGGTCACCAGAATCAGCGGCAGTACGATGCACAGCGCCGCCAGCGGATTGCGGAAGCTGAGCAGGCACATCACGAATACGGCGGCATAAAGCAGGTACAGCATGGTGTGGTCGACCGCGCGCACCTCGTCGTTGATAGCCGCCATGACGCCGACATTGCCAGTGGCCAGGCGCAGGTTGATGCGGTTGGAGACAAAGGTCTTGCCTTGTGCCTGCGCTTCGTTGAATTCTTTCGTCAATTGCTTGCCGCAGGTTGACGTCGGGGCCGGCGAAGGCGTGGTTGTCGGTGCGGAACTGCTTCACTGCATCGATCACGCGGTCGATGGTCGTGGCGCGGTGGTCGGTGAGGAACAGCATCACCGGCATGGCGCTGCAATCCTCGTTGAGCAGACCCGAGTCGGTTTCGAAGCCCTGCGTGTCCTGGCGCAGCGCATCGTTGTCGCGCGGCAATTCGCGCCAGCGGATGTTGCCCTCGTTCCAACCGGCGTTGACGATCTTCGCCGCCATCGGCAGGCTGATGACCTGGGCCACGCCCGGCACGTTGCGCATGTGCCAGGCGAAGCGGTCAAGCGTTTCCATCACCGGGTAGCTGGTCGTGCACGCGTTTGGCGCGACCTCCGCGATGACGTTGAGGATGTCGACGCCGAGCGCGAACTTGTCGCTGATCAGTGCGGCGTCGCGGTTGTAGCGCGAATCCGGGCGTAGTTCGGCCACGCCTTTCTGCGCGTCGCCGATCATCACCCGGCTGCCGTAATGTGCGGCGACAGCCCATGTGCCCAGGCCGATCAGGATGACGATCGCGGCTGGCAGCGGCCGGCTCAGCTTCGCGAGCATCGTCCACAGTTTGTCGAACTGGGTCAGCTGGCGCAGACGCCAGTTGCGCTTGCGCTCCAGGTTGCGCAGACGGGTGTACGACAGCAGCACCGGCAGCAGCATCAAGTTGGTGAACACGATCAGGGCGACGCCGACGGTCGCAGTCACGGCCAGCTCGAAGATGATCCGCACCGGGATGATCAGGATGGTGGCGAAGCCGATGCAGCCGGCGATCAGCGCAACGGCGCCGGGCGCGAGCAACATGTGGCAGGCCAGACGGGCCGCGGTTTGCGGATCCACGCCATTGCGCTGCCGCAGTTGCTCAATCGTGCCGTCCTCCAGCCCACCAAAAAACAGCTCGCCGCGAAAGCGATTGATCATTTGCTCGCCGTGGCTGACGGCGATGGCGAAGATCAGGAACGGCGTGAGCATGTTCATCGGATCGATGCCGAAGCCGAGCAGGTGCAGGGCACCGAGCATCCAGACCACGGCGATCAGTGCACAGGCCACGGTCAGCGAGGCCAGCTTGGCCGAGGCCGAGTAGGCGAACAACAGCAGCCACGTGAAAGCGACGGTAATGAAGAAGAACCAGATCACCGATTTGGCACCGGCGCTGATGTCGCCAATCATCTTGGCGAAGCCGATGATGGCGACGGTGGTGTCGGCGTTCTCGTATTTGTGCCGGATCGCCTCGAGTTGCGCGTTGACCTTGTCGTAATCGATCTTGACGCCGTGCGCAGAATCCTCGGGCACGAGGTCGACCCAGACCATCGCGCCGGAGAAATCCTTGGCGACCAGACGTCCGACTATGCCGGCCTTTTCGATGTTGGCCTTGATCGTGGCGAATTGTTCGGGCGTGGGCTGGAAATCGGCGACATCGGGCGTGAAAGAATCCGGGATTACGTTGCCGCCGGCGAAGCCGTCCTCGACGACTTCGACGAAGCGGACGTTCGGGGTGAAGATCGAGCTGATCCGTGATGGATCGGCATGATCGATCTTGGAAGCGTCGGTGGTGATTTTCTGCAAGGTCTGGAAGAACGGCAGATTGAACATGTTGCCGTGCTTGTCCAGTACTGCGATCAGGATGCGGTTGGCGCCGCCGAAATCCTTCTCGTAATCGAGGAAAGTTTTCGTGTACTCGTGTTGCAGCGGGATCTGTTTCTTGAACCCGGCGTCGATCTTCAGCTGCGAGGCGAAGAACGCCATCGCCACGGTGATCGCGGCGAAGACGAGCAGCACGATCGGACGATGACCGAAAAGCATCCGGTCGACGAAGCGGATGAATGCATTGGGATGATCGTTGGGATCGCGGGTGGTGGCCACGGGAGGTCTCGCAGTCATTTCGGTTTGATAGACGCCAACGCCGTTCTCGCCGGCGAGCAGGAGATCACCGGAATCGCCAAGCGGCAGCACCTCGGCGATCGTGCCGGCGGGCTGGTCGACGCGGCTTGCCAGCGGTGCGCCGCCCTTGGCGCGCATCAGCACGATGCCGTTCGCACCGACGATCGCGGCGCCGTCGTCTGGCAGCGCGGTGCCGCCCATCAGGCTGAGCTCGGTGCCGGTCGGGACCTGGGTCCAGTGGTCGCCCAGATCGGAGGATTCGAAGACGTGACCGCGCAGGCCGAACGCGAGTACGTGGTCGGCGGCGTAGCCGATCACGCCGAACATGGAACCGTCGTAGGGCAGCTGCAGGCGCTGCCAGGTCGCTCCGGAATCGCGCGAACGAAACGCTGCGCCGCGCTCGCCGACGATGAACAGCGCGCCGCTGCCGGTGCGCGTGATCGCGTTGAGGTGGGGCGTGGGTTCCTGGCCGATCTTCAGCTGGCTCTGGTTGAACGTCCATTTGTCGCCGGACTGGGCGCCGCCGCCTTGGGCGGAATCCGCGGAAGCGGCATCGCTGCCGCCGGCACCGTCCGCGTCGTCCTTGGGCTTCGGCGCCACGATGATTTCCTGCCAGTGCTCGCCGCCGTCGTCGGTGCGCAGCGCAAGGCTGTATGCGCCGACGGCGATGCCGTGCTTCGCATCCGTGAACAATATGCCGAGCAGCGGCGCGCCCTGGCGCGGGTCGGTCGGCGCGTCGCTCGTCGGCGCGCGCCAGGAATCCTTGCGCTGCATCTGCCAGTGCGCACCGCCGTCGGCGCTGTGCACGATCACGCCGTCGTGGCCGACTGCCCACACGTTCGCGTCGATCGCCGCCACCGCGGTCAGGGTGGAGCGCGTCGGCACCTGCGCCTGCTTCCACTGCGCGCCGTCGGCAGAGACGAGGATGTCGCCGCGCCCGCCCACGGCGACGTAGCCGTTCGCGGTGCGCGCCAGGCCCAGCAGCAGCGATTGCGCCGCCAGCGGCATGATTTCGGCGGGACTGTCCACCGGGTCGGGCCAGGTGAATTTGTCGGCGGCAGGCGCCGACAGTGCGACCGCGCACGCAGCCAACGCCGCCGCGAGCCGCCAACGGGAAAATCCGGATCGCTTCATTGCCCCGCCCCTTTGCGCATTGCCACCCTACGTTACTCCAAAAATGCATCGGCCGCCCAGTGGGCGGCCGATTTCGGTGTGCGGACTTTGCGAGTGCTACTGGATGCCGCGTGTGCGCAGCGCCTGCGGCGAGAACATGTCGGGCGTGGCCGGATACGAGAAGTTGTATTCCGGTTCCTGGTTGTCCAGGCCCTGTACCAGGTAGCGCCCCGCTTTCAGGTCGTAAGCGATTTCCAGCGTCGACCAGAACACGGGTACCTCGTAGTAGTTCACGCTCGGCGCCTCGGAATAGCGCCACAGCTTGCCCTGGCTGTCGTAGTGGTCGATTTCGAGGATCTGCCAGCTGTCCTCGTCGAGATAGAACGTGCGCTTGGGATTGATGTGGCGTTGGCCGGGCTTGAGGTCGGCCTCGACGATCCACACCCGATGCAACTCGTAGCGCAGCAGGTCCGGATTGATGAAGTGCGGCTGGATCAGATCCTTGACCAGGGTCTTGTCGCTGTGCGCCTTGTAGGAATTGTACGGAACGTACATTTCCTTCTTGCCGATCAGTTTCCAGTTGTACTTGTCCAGCGCGCCGTTGAACATGTCGGTCATGTCGTTGGTGCGCAAGCCGTCGGAAGCGGTGCCGGGATTGTCGTAGGCCACGTTCGGTGCGCGCCGCACGCGGCGCTGGCCGGGGTTGTAGATCCACGCCTGGCGCGGCTCCTTCTTCGAATCCAGCGTTTCGTGCACGAGCAGCACCTGGCCGGCCAGGCGCGGCGGCGAAACCACGTCTTCGAGGAAGTAGAGCAGGATGTTGTGGATGTCCTTGAGCGTGTTGCCGGGCTTGTAGTACAGGCCCAGGCCGAATTCGTGGAAGCGGATCAGGGTGTACTGGCCCGACGAGGTCGGGACGGCCTGGTCGTTCCAGCGCTCGAAGGTCACGCCCTTGAACTTGAGCTTGTGGTTCCAGATCGCTTCCATGCCAGCCTTGGCCGGATCCTTGTCCAGAATCGGGAACGGGAAACCTTCCGCCACATCGGCCACGCCCTCGCCGTCGTCGACCAGTTCGCCGGTCGCGGCGTTCTTCATCGTCATCTCATAGGTGCGCTGCGGGAAGCTGGCGCTGCGTCGTGTGGGATAGACGAGCATGCGCCAATCCGGATACTTGGCGAACATCGCCAACTGGCCGGCGGAAAGTTTTTCCGCGTAGTCCTTGTAGTTTTTCGAAGTGATCGTGAACAGCGGCTTGTCGTTCGGGAACGGATCCGGATGGTGCATGCCGGTCTTGTAGCCGGCCGGTGGCGTGGTGATGCCGCCGGTCCATTCCGGAATGACGCCATCCTTGCTGCCGGCGCGCTCGGCGCCGACCGGCGTCAATGGCTTGCCGGTGAGGCCGAGTTCGGCGACTTGCGCGGGCGGAGCCTTGGCTTGAGCACCGACGGCAAATACCGCGCAGGCCACGATGGCCGCGAGCTTGCAGTGCATGAATCGGATCATTTCAATGTCTCCCGTCGATGCGTCAGAACGAATACTTGACCACGAACGATGCGAAATCGCGGTCCTGCAGCAGATTGAATTCGCCGCCACCGAAATAGTTCGTGTAATTCAGGTCAAAAATCCACTTGTCCAGGTAGTTGGCTTGCACGCCCACGGTAATGGACTTGCGGCCATCGATGAAGTTGCCGCCGGGTCCCGGTGTCGTGCCGTTGACGTCCTGATTGAACGCCAGCAACGGCGAAAGGGTGAACGCGGTGCCAAAGGCGTTGTTGTAGTCGGCCTTGGCCGCGATGCGGTAGCCCCACGAAAACGCCGTCGGGAAGCCCCGGGTCTGGGTTTGCGGATTGTTGAGATTGCCGCTGGTCACGTCCGCGCCGCCGCCGGTATCGGTGCCATCGGCGTTGTAACGCAGGTCGGATGGGGACGGCAGGTTCCACACGTTCGTGGCGCCGACTTCGCCGATCAGCAGAAGCTGGTTGGCGCGGAACCAGTTTTCCGGACCGATCACCTTGGTTGCGGTGAACTGCAACTGCGAGACCTTGTTGCGCGTGTAGCCCTGGATGTACTGCCCCGGGCCGTAGTTGCCGAGCTGGCTGTTGAAGCGGTTACCCGGCGCGGGAATCAAGGCGTTCAGCGGCGACAGGCCGGCGAACAGCAGTTCGACGGCGTCGATTTGCAGCGGCTGGTTCGGGCGATAGCTCAATTCGCCCTGCAGGGCGATGCCGGGACCATCGAACTGGGTGTTGAAGCTGACGCCGTACAGATGGATCTTGCTCGGATATTCGACGAAATAGCCCGCACTGGTCGGGCTGGTGTTGGTCACCGTCTCGCCGCTGATCAACGGCAGGCGGCTGCTGTAGTTGACGTAATAGAAGCCGAACTCGGTGTTGTTGAAAAAATCCGATGCATAGCGCGCGGCGACGCCGTACTGGCCATACTCGCTCGGATAACGGTCGGGCAGGCGCGGCACGGTTTCGGCGCAGGATTCGGCCAGCAGCGGGTTGTTGAAAACGGTGCCGCCGCCGAACACGCTGCTGTCGCTGGCCGCGCCGTTGAAACACACCGAAGCAGTAATTCTGCGCGTTCTTCACCGGCTGCGGGATCAGGCCGAACGGCAACGACGCATACGTGCCGCCGAGCGTGGCGAAGTCGTTGGTCGAGAAATACGTGCCGGCTGGATCCGGATTGGTCTGGGCGAATTCGAGCAGATAGGTGGCTTCGACCGACAGGCGATCGGTGAATGCTGTACGAACCCCAGAGCATGTTGACTGGCAGATAGGCTTCCTTGAGTTCCGCGCCCGCCACGTGCAACTGCGACACGTCGAAGGGGTTGATCGCATTGATGCCGCCCTGGATGAACGTGCTCTCGCCCCAGTTGAGCACCTGTTTGCCGAAGCGCACCGAGCCTGAGTGGCCGCCGACATCGAAATTGTCGTAGATGAACGAGTCGAGGATGCGCAAGCGTTTGCCGACCTGTTTCTGGGCCAGATCGGTAAGCTTGTCGTTGCCGGCGTTGGCGAAATCGTAGAAATAGCTGGCGCGCACGAAGGCGCCCATGTTCTGGCCGTAGTCCAGGTGCAGCTCGGTGGTGGCCTTGACGGCATTCGAGAATGCGCTGCCGGAACTGTAGTTGAGATCACCGTCATCATGGTTGGCCGAGAAGGCGCCCTTGGCCGCGCGTTGCTGCGCGTTCGGCAGCGTGCCCACGAGCGGGTTGTAGTAGGCCTTGGCGATTTCCTGCGAACTGGGATCGGACGTGCGCACGGAAACGCCGTAGGACAAGGTGGTGTTCACGGTTCCGTGCCAGCCGTCCTCGTCGCCGAACTGGACGGCATGGGCAGGAGGGATCGCAACGCCGGCCAGCGCCAGGGCGATGCCGAGGCTCAAGCCACGCGGCAGCAAGCGGGAACGCACGGCACTGTTGTGGTAGGTGGTCATGATGGTTATCCCCGGTTACTGGCTGACGATGACGGAAGGATTCGAGACGATCACGGCCTGACCGCCCGAAGCGATCATGCTCGCCATCTCGCCCTGCATTTCCGCGGTGACCGCGGGCGAACTGGTCGGATCGAGCAGCGAACCGTGCGTGCCCTGGGTGAAGCGCACCACGCCGCGGATGCTCGCGGCCTGCGTCGTTGCCTTGATGCTCGACAGTCCGAGCGCGGCCAGCAGCGGTTCCGTGCCCGAGGTCGGCGCCGAAGCCACCGAGTTCGGGATCACCTGGTCGTTCGGATGGTTGGCATCGCCGACCACTTCCTGCGCGAGGATGCTCTTGCCCGCCGTGGCGAAGGCGAAGTTGATCGAATCGCCGGAATCGACGACGGTCTGCGCGGCGCCGAGGAAGGCGGCGTAGTCCGGCGTGCCCGGCTGCAGGCCGGCTTGCGCCAGGCCCGCGTTGATCACCGGCCCGAACGTCGGCGAGGCGGCGAGCAGTCCGGCAACGCCGCCGCCGGGCACGTTCAGCACGCCGACATTGACGTGCGGCTCCATCGCCAGGAACGCGGTGCCGATGATCGAACCGAGCGACTGGCCGACGAATTCGATGCGCGAACCGTCGAACGCGGTGGTCTTGCCGTCCAGGCTGACGCCAGGAATCGCGCGGGTCAGCACCATCAGGTCGGCGCTGGCCTGGCGCAGGTTGTCGCGCGAGGTCAGCAGGTCCTGCAGGTTGATGAAATACGAACCCGACGGATCGATCGTGCCGTCCGGACCGGGCGCGCCGGTCGTGTTGTTCTGCAGGTCGAGGTTGAACGTGCGTTCCTGCGCGCCGAGCGCGGCGAACGGCGTGTTGCCGACATAGAACGGATTGGTCTTGTCGGTCAGGCCATGCAGCGGCGCATCGATGGCGATGACCGCGAAGCCCTGTCCGGCCAGCGTCGCGGCGATCGCGAACATGTCGGTGCGGTTGCGCGTGATGCCGTGCTGGAAGATCACCACCGGCCAGCCGGCCGCCGGCTTGGCCTTGCCGGAATTGGCGTTCGGCACGGTCAGCAGCACCGGGATGAGCTGGGTCGAGGTTGCGACCGGGAACGGGTTGGCGAAGGTGACCAGGGTCGACGTCGGATCGAGCCCGGCGGCGTTGAACGGCGGCACGTAGGCGCCCGCCGTGGCGTGCCAGAAATCGTGCAACGGTGCGAGTGGGTCGGCCGCGCTCGGGGCGCTGAGGTAATAAGGAACCGGCAGCACGCCGATGTAGATGTCCGCGACCGGCGGCAAGCCAACACCGAGCGCGGACAGGTCCAGCCCGGTCGGGGCCAGCGTCGCCTGTGGCGCCGGAGTCTGCTCGATGCGCCCCTGCACGGCCTGCATGACCGGCGTGATCGCCTGCGTGGTCGCGACCCACGACAGCACGATACGCTTGTCGGTGGAGCCGTTGTCGAACTGGTCGACCGCAAATTCCTGCGAATTGACCAGCTGGCGCAGCGGCTCGAGTGCGCAGGCCTGCGAGGCGGGCAGCAGCGGGTCGGTGGATTGGCCGTTCACGCACAGCGAGCTGGTGCGCTTGGCGAGGAAATACGTTGTGTCCGGCGTCACGTCGTTGCCGGTACCGTCGGTGATGCTTGGCGACGGTGCGGGATTGAGCTGGCCGCCATTGCCGAGCAGCACGACCATGTAGGAAGTCAGCTGCTGCAGCGGACGCGTCGGCACGATGGCCAGGGTGCGGCCGCTGGAATCCGACGGCGAGATCAGCGCGACGAAATCCTGCGGCGCCTTGAGTTCGCGCGTGATGCCGGTGACGCCGCCGCCGGGTCCGGTCAGGCTCACCTGGAATACGCGCACCGTGCCGCCGGGGCCGGGAATGATGGTCGAAGGTTTCGGCGCGGTGCTGAATGTGGTGCTCCATGGCGCGGTGGTCGAGAAACCGTCCAGCGCATTCATCGCCACTTTCGGATCGCCGAGATTGCCCGGGTCGGCGACCGGAATGTTCAAGGTCAGGTCGGTGGTTCCGGACAACAGCAGGTTGGTCGGAAACGGCACCACGGCGTTGGTCGGATCGAAGCGCGCGGTGATGACCGCGGTCACCGGCGAACCGCCGCTGTTATTCGCGCCGGAGTCGGACCCGTGCGGGGCATTGCTGCCGCCGCCACAGGCCGACAACAGAAGCGATGAGGAAAGGGCGAGGAGCAAACTCAGTCGGGTCTGCATGACAAAATCCTGATCAGTGGTGGGAGCGCAACGGCACGCCTATCATAGGCATTTCAAACGAGCGTTGGCAACGCCAACTTAACGGTTTCATTATGACTTTCGCTGCTGCAATGCAGCAGAAAACGGAGCTGCGCCGGCATCAGCGTATACATCTATACTTGGCGTCATTACGGCAATATTTCGCCGGCGCGAAATGGACGTGGCGAGTAATCGAAATCGCGGATGGCATCGGTATTGTCCGCGACCAGGTCGACGTGCAGACGCGCCAGGGCGGCGGGCGCAATCCGCGCGGGTCGCGCCAGCAGGCGCAGCGCGCTTATCGGAATCGGCAGCGGAAGCACGAATCCCGGAGTCGCTTCGCGCACGCGCCGGATCATCGCGTCGAAGCGCAGGCGCTCGCCGCCGCCGATTTCGTATGCCCTGGCGAATGTCGCGGGTTGGGAAATGACGGCGCGGCAGGCGGCCGCGAGATCCGCCGCGTGCACCGGCTGGCGCAGATCCCGATGCGCCGAACGGGATCGGAAGCACACGCCAGCGCTGGGCGAGGCGCGCAAGCGGCGCCAGCGTTTTGTCGATGCCGGCGCCATAGATCAGGGTCGGACGGAAAATCGTCCAGGGGATATTGCGCGCGGTGGCGGCTTCGCGCAGCCGTGACTCGGCGTCGCGCAGGCGCTGCGCCAGCGCACGCTCGGCCGGATCAGGCGAATCCCGCTTGGTTTGAGCACTCATCGAACTCATCGCGACGATACGGCGCAGTCCGCCCACGGGCCTGCGCTCCAGCCAGACGGCAAAGGCGTCCAGCGGGCCCAGGCTGAGCGCGATTTCGGCATCCGGCAGGGTTGCCGTCGAGTCGTTCAAGTCGGCCGTGATCCAGTCCGGGCGCGCGCTCCGGCTGACCGGCAGGAGGCGATGAACCGGCGCGAGCAGGGGCAGGGCGAAGCGGCCAACCGCGCCGCTGGCGCCGAAGACGAGGACCGTGGACATGACCGCACTGTCCGCCGCGGTGCGGTTTCGAGTCAAGGGCGGTATTGCACGTCGCCCGAGCGTCCCGTATACTTCGAAGTCTTTCGTTTCACGCCACTTCCGGCACAGGAATTCCCATGAAAACGATCAGCGCCAAAGCTGAGACGGTGAAGCGCGACTGGTATCTGGTCGACGCCAGCAACAAGACGCTCGGCCGCCTGGCCAGCGAACTGGCGCGCCGCCTGCGCGGCAAGCACAAGACCGTGTTCACGCCGCACGTGGACACCGGCGATTACCTCGTCGTGATCAATGCCGAGAAGATCACCGCCACCGGCAACAAGATGGACGACAAGATCTACCATCACGTCACCGGCTATATCGGCAACATCAAGTCGATCGCGCTCAAGGATCTGCTCGTCAAGCATCCGGAACGCGTCATCGAGATCGCCGTGCAGGGCATGCTGCCGAAGAATCCGCTCGGCCGCGCCATGTACCGCAAGCTCAAGGTCTACAAGGGCCCGAACCATCCGCATACGGCACAACAGCCGCAGGTATTGGACATCTAAGGAACATCATGGCAACCACGCAAAACTACGGCACCGGCCGCCGCAAATCCTCCGCCGCGCGCGTTTTCCTGCGCACCGGGCAAGGGCAGCATCGTCGTCAACGGCAAGGCTCTCGATGAGTTTTTCGGTCGTGAAACCGCGCGCATGATCGTGCGCCAGCCGCTGGAACTGACCAAGATGGGCGACAAGTTCGACATCATGGTCACCGTCGAAGGCGGCGGCATTTCCGGTCAGGCCGGTGCGATCCGTCTCGGCGTGGCGCGTGCCCTCGTCGAATACGACGAAACGCTCAAGTCGCCGCTGCGCAAGGCCGGGTTCATGACCCGCGACGCGCGCGAAGTCGAGCGCAAGAAAGTCGGTCTGCACAAGGCCCGCCGCGCGACGCAGTTCTCGAAGCGCTAATTCGAACTTCGGTTCGGATCTCCAACCTGTCAGAGAGGGTTTTGGGAGATCGTCTAACGGTAGGACAACGGACTCTGACTCCGTTTATCTAGGTTCGAATCCTAGTCTCCCAGCCAATACGTCAAGGCCCCGCTCGCGCGGGGCTTTGTCGTTTTTGGCGTCGCGATAGTGGTGGCAACACGCCGGCGCAGCGCGTGAGCCGAAAGACGTACTGCGTCGATATCGCGTGATGGATTCGCCATTACAGAAACGTCACACAGCATCCTTGTCGCGAAGATGCTGATACCCAAGCCATTCGTTTCCAGAAAATTCCCGCTGGGCGGTCACAAGTCCAGACTATAGATAACCTGGTGAGCATCCACGGGATCAGCTTGGCGCCGGAAACCCATGTAACGGGCCAAATTGCGCATGTGCGTATTGTCATTCGCATCGATCGACATCATTTTCTTGATTCCTTGCTCACGCGCGACATCGATCAAATGGCGCATGAGCAGCGCCCCCAGGCCCCGGCCCTGCCACTCGTCGGCTACGGCAACCGCGCATTCGCAAGACTTTACATCCGCGGCGATGCTGTAGCGGCAGACACCGATTTCCTTCTTCTCGCCAGCGTCGTGAACCAGGGCCACGAAGGCCATCTCGCGCCGGTAATCGATATCGACCAGTCGTTTTACGAACTCGGCGCTTGGGCTTTTCATCCAACCCAGGAACCGAAAACGACGTGACTCGTCGGATAGCCGTTCGATGAACGATCGCTCCAGTGCTGCATCGGTCTTGCGAATCGGCCGAATCAACACATGCGTGCCATCACGCAGCCTGTTCGTCCATTGCGGAGCATCCGCCGATGGCGGAGCGATGATCAGGGCCCGCGCGGACTTTGTCGGTCGGGTTGTCGGCGGCTTGCGCACAACATGGACGCGAACGACCTTGGCGGCCACTTTGGGCGAGGACTTCTTGGTCGAGCCGAAGCGCTTCGTTCGCGCTGGTTTTTTCGTCACGGATGTTCGCGGCGCGCTCTTGCGTGCCGCAGAACGTGTTGTTTTTGCCAAAGCCTTGGCGCGTTTGGACGCGATTGTCTTCTCGGCTTTGCGTGGATGCGCCCGCTTCGATATAGCCATGGTTTCTGCCCTCTTGTAAATCTTCGGGTAATCCGTGAGGCGGATGGGAACGCTCGATTGCCTCCCCCTTTGCATAGTCTCGGCGACAATGGACTGAGCGGGTTGACGCAGGTCAATCCAGCAGCCGATGGCGATCCGGTTGCCTTGCGACGCGGCACCGAGGCCAAGGCACATCGTGTGCGGCCGCAATCGCGGCGCGCACTATCAAACAGAGTTTGCGCGGGCTTGAGTCCGACTCGGTTTCTCACGGCCGTGGATCGAATCGAGCAAGGCGCGCACTTCCGCGTCCTCAACTTGGTTGAAGTCGCGATACCACCAACCGACCGAGTTGAAATCGCGCGCAGCCTCAACACAGACGAAGTCGTCCACTACGCCGACAAACTCGTCGGCGGTTTCTTCCGGCGCAACCGGTACGGCAACGACGATTTTCGACGGATGCAGCGAACGCAGCGCAACTACGGCGGCCCGCATGCTGGCCCCGGTCGCCAGGCCGTCATCGACGAGAATCACGACGCGTCCGCGTACGTCCAATGGCGCACGATCTCCGCGATAGGTCAGCTCCCTGCGTTCGAGTTCAGCACGTTCAACCCGCACGATGGCGTCGATATGAGCGCGCGTCAGCCCGGACGCGCGAATCAGCCCCTCGTTGAGTACGCACGCTCCCCCGGACGCAATGGCACCTATCGCAAGCTCGGGTTGGAGCGGCATGCCGAGCTTGCGTACAACCATCACATCAAGTTCGGCATTGAGCGAACGAGCGACCTCATAAGCGACCGGCACGCCTCCGCGCGGCAACGCCAGAACCAGCAAACGAGGAACATCGCGGTAATTCGTCAATCGACCCACCAGCTCAACTCCGGCCGCGTGTCGATCACGAAAGTAGCCTCGCATGGATAGCACCTTCTTCGGAGAGCCAATTCGACGAGCAGGCTCATCCGCATCCTAAACCAAGGCCATCTCCGACCGATTTGACTTGCATCAACCACGATCGCGTGCGACTGCAGGATGCTTACTGATATGCACGCCCTTAATCAGGTCGCAAGGGCCTCAATGTGTGCTGCGGTGGAACTGGCGATCGTGCCTGGAGCGACACATCTCTTCCCTATCGGGCGTCTTGGTTTGGCGATGGTCGTTCTTCTATCGCCAAATTGAACTGGGTGATTTGGATTCTTTCTTGGCCACGATCGGTTCCTCCATGCTTGATGGTCGATTGATCAACCGACGCCTCACAATCGGGAATCGAAACGAACAGTACGATTGTCGGCGGTGATTGATCCTGGTCAAGATCGGATGAAACAGAAGGCATAGGCTTCATTCTTCCTAAGGGAGTCTACCCATGAGCAGGCCAGAGCAAACGGCATCCAAAACATCCAACGGCGCAGCTGACATCTCTGCCATTACCAAGAAATCGTTGGACGCCACGTCCGATGCATTCTCTATCTGGTTGCGCGATGCCAACCGCTTTCAAGCTGAAGCAATTCGCTTTCTCAACGACCGGTTCAACAAAGACTTCCAGATGATGTCGCAGTTCGCAGCGTGCAAGAAGCCCGAGGAAGTTTTTGAAATGCAGGCGAAGCTCGCGAATGAACTGGTGTCCGACTACATGGCCGAAGGTACGAAGGTTCTCGAGTTGTTCGGCGATGCAGTCAAGGACGAAGTCGAAGAGTTTTCCAAGACGTTGAATGCCAAACGCTAGGGTTGTATCGATCAACAAGCGAGGACCTGACGAATGGAAGCAGCAAGGAAATCAACGTGGATCCTCGTTGCGGATCGCGCTCGTGCACGCCTGTTTGAACTGACACCGCACAAGGATGGCGCGGAGCTGATTGAGATCAAGGATTTCATCAACTCGGAAGGGCGAGGCTCCGAGCGCGATCAAGTCACTGAAGGCCGGCCACGTGCCCACGAAAGCATGGGTGCGACGCGCCACGCTATCGAACCGCATACGTCATTGCGCGACAAATCGGCGAACCGGTTCGCACAGGAATTGGGCGAGAGCTTGGAGCAGGGGCGAGTTTCGCATCGTTACGAGCGCCTTGTGCTCGTCGCGTTGCCACATTTTCTGGGTACGTTGCATGCCAAGCTCAATAGGCATGTTTGCGAGTGCGTCGTCGCAGAGGTGCCGCACGAGCTGACAACCAAAGGCCCGGCGGAGATCCGCAGTTACCTGCCGGAGCGGTTGTGTAGCTAGCGGTAGCGATCTGACATGCCGGCATCGGCGGCGGACGGCAAATTGATTGCTGCTCTTCGCTTCTAGGGGGGGCTTTCTGTTGAACCTGGCCGACGCATGCATGACGTCGAAAACCGTCAGCATCGGTACGGTCGCATACGCGAGAGCAGAACCTCTGTTCCCTGCGTCTGAACGCTTCTGATCCTGAACGTGTATCAACAGCAAATTTCCGCCATCGCATGGCCAAGGTCAACACCGGGGAGGAGTGCTATGAACTTCAACACAACTATCGTGTTCCATGACTTGGATGTCTCTCCTTCGCTGCAAGAAGATGTGCTCAGGCATGCTCGCAAGCTTGAGCGCTTCGCCCTGCAAATCACGGCGTGTCATGTCACTCTGAGTCGTGCCGAGCAGCGTCACCATCAAGGCAACCGGTATCTAGTGCATGCGCGCCTGACGCTACCGGGCGTTGAACTTGAAGCGGGCAAAACGCCATCTCCGAACAGCGCACACGAAGATCCCCATCGTGCGGTGACAGATACATTTGATGCGCTGCGTCGGCAGCTTCAGGACTTCGTGCGCAAGCGCCGCGGTCGTTCGAAAGCCCATACCCTGGTAAGCAATTGACGGTGACTTTGCGGTCGCCTCCGCGCCTTGCATCTATGGAAAAGCGCGACGCGGCATTCGGGGAGTCAGAGATCCGGTACGGTCGAGCCTCTGACGTTGCAAGCAGTTGCGAAACAGTAATCTGAACGCTGCGCTCGAACTCTAGCTTCAGACAACGGCAAACGGCCCCCTCGCGGGGCCGTTTGTTTTTCGTTGCCGCGCTTTCCGCCCGGCATGCGAACGCATCCGCCTGTCGGGTTTTGCACTGGGCGTGATTTTGGATTGTGCGTTCAATCACGCACGCCGCCGCGCGGTTTGGCTACCCTGCACACGTCACATTTCGCGTGGAGTCCGTCATGTTCAAGTTCGCAGCGTTCCGGCAGGCGGTGAAGGAAATCGATGCGCCCAGCATTCCGCCGACCTGGAATACGCCGGTGCAATACGATCCCACGCTTGTGCCGAGCCTGATCGCGGATCACGATGAACTGGATGCCCGTTTTGCCGCGATGACGGGCACACTGCAACGCGATCCGGCGATCGCCGAATTCGCCGTGCGCGATTGCGCCGAACGCCTGCATCGCTTGCGCCATACCGAAGCCTTGCAGCTGTACCCGGTCATCGCGCATGCGCTTTCGTCCGATCCGATCCAGCGCCGCCTGTTCTGGCAGTCGCGCCTGGTCATGTTGGGGCTGGCACGGCGGGTGTTGCGCCGGTTCGAGGAACTTGCGCGCGCCGTGCAAACCGGCAGCGGCATCGCGGCGGCAGCTGGCTACGTTGTCGCGGGGATGGCCGAATACCGCCGGCGCAACGAAACCACGATGTATCCGCTTTACCAGAAGATCGGACAGCGTTCCGTCGGAAAATCCAAGGTGGCGTGAACGCGCGGAGCGCCGCGCCGTTTGTCGTTTTCGCGAGCAAGCCGGTGAGGCAGCCCTCCGGCTGCGCAATCATCCATCGCCGCATTGGCTCGCCGGCATCGATGCAAAGTGGCTCTGGCACGCGCGCGGCGTTCTGTTACGTTGTGCGCATGCAGCAAGTCTCCGCCAGCATCGCCGTAGCGAACACGCTCGCACAACAAGGGTTCACCTTCGTGCCCGCGGCAAGCATGCGCGGACTGCTCGGAATTTCCGGGCCCGGGCCTGATTGGGATGCGTTCGCTGCAAGTTGGAACGATCTGCCCTGGGACGAATACCTCGCGCGCTACGGGCGCTATCGAAGGCGGCGGCACGCGGTGTTTTACGCCATGCGCGGCGCTAGCGTGGAGCCGGCGCCGCGACACGAGCCGCACTACCAGAGCCGCGCCTACAATCCACTGCAAGGCGGCATCGAGCGCTGGTTCGAACCGATCGCCGCGCAAGTCGGTTCCGGCAACGCCATGCAGTCCATTCTGCGATTTTGCTGTGGACTGTTCGATGCACTCGCACCCGCGGTGACGCGTTGGCGCATCGAAGCGCACCAGTTCCGCATCGAAGCGCGCGCGGACTTGCCGGGCCAGCCCACGCCCGAAGGCATGCATCGCGACGGCGTCGACTACGTGCTGGTGTTGCTGATCGCGCGGCACAACATCGCCAGCGGAACCACGATGATCCATGCGCCGGATCGGCGCGAACTCGGCAGTTTCACCCTGATCGAATCGCTCGATGCGGCATTGGTGGACGATGCGCGCGTATTCCACGGCGTCACGCCCGTGGTTGCGGTGGATCCGGCGCAACCGGCGCATCGCGACGTGCTGGTGGTAACGTTCAAGCGAGCCGCCTGAGCGCCGTTCGCGGCATGTCGGCCGTTCAGTCGAAGCCGTCGGCGAAAATCCTGTCGACGCTCAGTTCCACGACATAGCCGCTGGTGCCGCCGGCGACATCCAGGCGCCAACCCGAGTTGTAGGTTTCGTTCGCGTCGCTTTGCGTGGTCCAGTCCAGCGCGCTGAGTGTCGCGTTCGCGGGCGCAATCACGCGGATCAGCAGATCGCCGGCCTGCGCGGTCTTGCCGCTGATCACGGGCTGCACCGGCGTATCGACCTGGAAAATGGCCGAGGTTCCGCTGCCGAGCGCGAACGCGTCGCTGACGGTGAGCTTGTGTCCGGCGAAATCGATCGTGCGCTGCCATGAAGCCACGGCCGGATCGCCGGCATACGCTGGCGTGAGATCGGCCACCGCATGCACGGCGCCATCGCTGCCCGGCGTCACCGTCATCGTCGACGTCGTGCCTTCGTGCTGCGGCACGATCTGGCCGGCGTTCTCGAAGCGCAGCACGTTGTTGGTGTCGGTGCCTTGCTGGATGCCGCTGTGGGTCCAGATGTTCTCGGTCACTGCCAGCCAGTCGTTGTCGAACAAGGTGAACGCGCCCTGGTCCTGGTGAGCGTGGCTTTGCACGTACGGACCGGCGGAAAAATTCAGCCACATCGCGTGCGTGTCCCAGCCGGTGCGCGAAAAAAGTTGGCCGGTTCCCGTGGCGTAGTAGGTCAGCGCTCGCGGGTGGCGTGCCCGCATCGCCGGCCGACAGCAGGTTATGCCGGTAATTGAAGCTGCTTTGCATGTCCTGATCGGAAATCGAATGCAGCCACCACGAGGCGTTTTCCCGCGCGGTCGCGTCGTTCGTGAGGTTGCGCGCCTCGAGCATCAGGTGGCGGTGGTAGTCGTAGATCACCGGTTCGGAGACGCGCGCCTGGTCGCCGATCGCGGCAACCCGGTCGAGCGTCGGCACGGTGGCATGGATCCACCACTGGATGCTGTCGGTCAGGTGCTCGTTCGCGTTGGCGATGTCGGTGCCGGTCGCGTCGCGCCAGACGCGATACAGCATGAACAAATCGCGGTGCGAAAGACCATACGCCGTACCTTCCTGGCTGCCGCCGCCGGGAATGGTCGCGGTGTACGCTTCCTGCTCGGGCCATTTCGTGTTGGCGAGCAGATTCAGCCAGGTCGTGTTGTTCGATGCGAGGCCCCAGTACGCCGTCGCACGCAGAAAACTATAGTGATAGTTGTTGGCCGGATCGTCCACGCCCCAGCCGCTCCACGCGAACGAATTGCCGCCCCATTGCGCGGTCTCGGCATGCCAAACGTTCCACACCGCCTGTTCGGCGTAGGCTGCCCAGCGCGTGCGTTGATTGGCAGTTGACGTGATCCGCGCACCAGTCGTAGGTGAGCGCGAGATCCTCGAGCATCGGACCGACTTCAAGGTAAGAGTCGCCGGAAATATCCGGCCGCCCACCGCCGGCGATCACCGCTTCGGCATCGGATACTTGTGCTTCGACCGTATCAACAGCCAGCGTGGCGTATTGCCCTTGACCGGTCAGCTTGTACATGTACGCCGCATCGGCCGCGGAAAATCCGTAATCCGGATTGCCGCCAACGGCGCGTCGACAAATCCTTGAAGCGGGCGAATTCGGCCGAGTTCTGATCGACATACGACAAGTCGATATCGATCGCCGCCTGGGCCGGCAGCGCCGCCAGCAGTCCGATCAACAGCCAGATTTTTCCCGTCATGGTCATCTCGAACTCCGGAGGTGTTCGTAGCCTAGACGAGTCAACGCCAGTCGGGCGTGAATTGCGACACGCTTGGCGCTACAGCGCGTCGATATCGCCCAGCGCCTGGATCAACCGGCGCGCGCGTTTGTCGGGTTTGGTCGGCGGGCGTGTGTAACCGGCGCCGGCCAACCGCCGCTGTTCGGCCGCCTGCACCCGCGCGGTGCGGCTGGCTTCGGTTTCGCGATAGCACGCCTGCGCCACGCCGGCGGAACCACGTTGCGCGATCGGCACGAGCACATCGATTTCGAATTGCTCGTCGCCACGCGCGATGCGCAGGCGATCGCCGGCGTGCAGCAGCTTGGACGGCTTGCCGTTGCCTTCGTGGATGCGGATCTTGCCGCCTTCGATCGCCTGCTTGGCCAGCGCGCGCGTCTTGAAAAAACGCGCGGCCCACAGCCACACGTCGAGGCGTACGCCGGGTGCCTGCAATGCAGCGGTGTTGCTCAGAGGTTTCTCACCCGCACTTGCTGTAGCCGCAGTTCAGGCACGTCGCGCAGCCGTCCATGATGATGACGGCGCTGGTGTTGCACTTGTGGCACAGCGTCGCGCCGGGCGGAAAGGCACCGGCGGATTCCGGCGCGGATTCCGGACCCTCGCCCGCGGCGGGGGCGGATTCGACCATTGCCCCGCCCATTTCCCCGGCCGTGCCTATTTCAGACTTTTTTTTTGCGTCCCGTGTGCGCGACTCGTAGGCCGCGCGCTTTTCGGCGATCAGCTTGCGTTGTTCGGCGGACAGTTCCGGGTCGTGCAGCAGGCCGATCATCTTCAGGTGCTGCTCGACGATCGCGCCGAACTCGGCCACGATCGACGGCATGTATACGCCGCCTGCCTTGAAGTAGCCGCCGCGCGGATCGAACACGGCCCTGAGCTCCTCGACGATGAAGGTGACGTCGCCGCCCTTGCGGAACACGGCGGACATGATGCGCGTGAGCGCCACGATCCACTGGAAGTGATCCATGTTCTTCGAGTTGATGAAGATCTCGAACGGCCGGCGCAATTCGTATTCCGTGCCCTGGTTGAGCACGATGTCGTTGATCGTCACGTACATGGCGTGTTCGACCAGCGGCGAGCGGATCTTGTAGGTGGCGCCGATCAGTACCTCCGGACGCTCGACCTTCTCGTGCATCTGGATGACTTCGGCCTTCGGCGGCACCTCGATCGTGTCGCGCGGGTCGTGGCCGAGCGCGGGCGCGTTGGCATCCGCGCCGGGTTTGGCGACGCTGTAGCCCTTGATCTTGTGGGAAATCTTGATGGTCATGGCGAATCGTTCGGATTGACGTAAGTCGTGCGGAACCGCGTCTGCGGTTCTGCGACGACCGGTTATTTTTTCTTTGCTTTTTTCTTCGCCTTGGCGACTTTTTCCGCCTTGGACTTGCGCTTCATGTCCATGCTGTGCGCGCGCTTGTAGGTCTGGATATCCTTGAAGTGACCCTTGGCGTCGCGCACGGCGTACAGCTTCTTGCCCTTGCTGCTGTACATCGTGGTGCGGTGGCCTTTCTTCTTGGCCGCCTTCTTCGCCACCTTCTTCCCTTTCTTAGCGGCTTTTTTACGGCTTTTTTGCCGACTTTCTTGGCGAGCTTTCTTGGCGGCTTTCTTGGCGGCTTTCTTCGGCGCGGCCTTCTTCACCGCCTTCTTCGCCGCCTTGCGGGCGCTCGCCACGGCCTTCTTCACCGCCTTCTTCGCGGCGCTGACGCGCTTGGCGACGGCTTTCTGCATGTCCGCCGCCTTTTCGGCCACCGCCGTCCTGACCTCCGCAGCTTTCTGCGCGGCTGCCTGGCCGATCTGCTGCGCCGTGTCGGCCACGGACTGACCGATTTCCTGCGCCTTTTCGACGACCGCGTCCACCGGACCGGATGGGTTGTCGCCCCAGCTGTGTTCGCTTTGCATAATGACTCCGCTTCGTTCGTTGCATGCCGGTATCTCCGGTGTTTGCGCACTTCGAGTGAGCCTCCTCTAGGTGGCGTCTAGAACTTCCCGTGAGCTTTCAACAAGGCCAAGATCGACGAAAAGCCTAAAACTTCCCGTAGTAGCCTTCCTTCAAGGCATCGAACAAGTTCGCGGCGGTATGCGTTTCGCCGTCGTATTCGATCTCGTCATTGCCCTTGGCCTCCACTACGGTACCGTCATCCAGCTCGAAACGGTAGAGGGTGCTTTCCAGGTCCGCTTCCTTGACCAGCACGCCCTGGAAGGCGGCCGGGTTGAAGCGGAACGTGGTGCAGCCTTTCAGGCCCTTGCGGTGGGCGTAACGGTAGATGTCCTTGAAGTCTTCGTACGGGTAGTCGGTGGGCACGTTCGCGGTCTTGGAGATCGACGAATCCACCCATTTCTGCGCGGCGGCCTGGATGTCGACGTGTTCCTTCGGCGTGATGTCGTCGGCGGCGACGAAGTAATCCGGCAGTTTCTGCTCGGTCTTGTCGGATAACGGCATCGCGTCGGCGTTGATCAATTCGCGGTAGGCGAGCAGCTCGTAGCTGTAGACCTCGACCTTTTCCTTGGACTTCTTGCCTTCGCGGATCACGTTGCGGCTGTAGTGATGCGCAAAGCGACGGCTCGATGCCGTTGCTGGCGTTGTTGGCCAGCGACAGCGAAATCGTTCCGGTCGGCGCGATCGACGAATGATGGGTGAAGCGCGCACCGGTCTGCGCCAGCTGTTCGACGAGTTCCGGATCGACCTGCCGCGACGCGCTGCATGTAGCGCGAATACTTGGCGTGCAGCAGGCGGCCGGGAATCTTGTCGCCCGGCTTGAAGCCGTCGGCAACCATTTCCGGGCGCTGGCGCAGCATCTGCGCGGTGACCGTGAACATTTCGGTCATTATTGGTGCAGGGCCTTTTTCCTGGGCGAGCGACAACGCCACTTCCCAGCCGGCCATGGCCATGTCGCGCGCGACCTGTTCGGTGAATTCGCAGGACTCGTCGCTGCCGTACTTCATCTTCAGCATGGCGAGCGTGGAGCCCAGGCCGAGGAAGCCCATGCCGTGGCGGCGCTTGCGCGTGATCTCGTCGCGCTGCTGCGCCAGCGGCAGGCCGTTGATCTCGACCACGTTGTCGAGCATGCGCGTGAACACGCGCACGACTTCCTTGTACTCGTCCCAGTCGAAACGGGCCTTGGGTCCGAACGGATCGCGCACGAAGGTAGTCAGGTTGACCGAGCCGAGCAGGCACGAGCCGTATGGCGGCAGCGGCTGCTCGCCGCAGGGATTGGTGGCGCGGATGTTCTCGCACCACCAGTTGTTGTTCATCTCGTTGACGCGGTCGATGAGGATGAATCCCGGCTCGGCGTAGTCGTACGTCGAGCTCATGATCATGTCCCACAGGTGCTTGGCACGGATGTGGCCGTACACCTTGCAGGCGACCAGGCCGTCGTCGCGGGTGACGTAATTCTTGTGCGTGGGCCATTCGCGCCAGACCACGTTGCTCGGCGTCGGTGAGGTCGATCTCGTCCTGTTCCTTGACGTTGATCGGAAACACCAGTGGCCAATCGACGTCGTTTTCCACCGCTTCCATGAAACCGTCGGTGATGAGCAGGGAAAGATTGAACTGGCGCAGGCGGCCGTTCTCGCGCTTGGCGCGGATGAAATCCTTCACGTCCGGGTGCGACGACGTCGAACGTGCCCATCTGCGCGCCGCGGCGCCCGCCCGCCGAGGACACGGTGAAGCACATCTTGTCGTAGATATCCATGAACGACATCGGGCCGGACGTATAGGCGCCGGCGCCCGCGACAAAGGCGCCGCGCGGGCGCAGGGTCGAGAATTCGTAGCCGATGCCGCAGCCGGCCTTGAGCGTCAGGCCTGCCTCGTGGACTTTCTCCAGGATTCCGTCCATCGAATCCTCGATCGTGCCGGACACCGTGCAGTTGATCGTGGACGTGGCCGGTTTGTGTTCGAGCGCGCCGGCATTGGAGGTGATGCGGCCGGCCGGGATCGCGCCGCGGCGCAGCGCCCACAAGAAGCGTTCGTACCAGTATTTCTGCTTTTCCGGCGTGCCTTCGGCCTCGGCCAGCGCACGGGCGACGCGCTGGTAGGTGTGATCGATGTCCGCATCGACCGGGGCGCCCTGCTTGGTCTTGAGCCGGTACTTTTTGTCCCAGATGTCCTGGGAAGCGGGTTGCATGGGGATCGGCGCGGCCGCGTCGCGATTCAGGGCCTCGATACGCACGGTGCTCATTTTTTTGTCGTTCTCCCTAAATGTTGCAATTTGCCGCTGCTTTTTCATTTCTTGTGACCGCTGCGCGTCCGTTGCGTTACAGCGAAAAACGTCCCGTCAGCGCTCGGACCGGGTGGAAGCCCGGGGTCAGGCGCTGTGCGTTGATTTCTCGTCGTTATTCGTCTCTCCGTCCCGCTGCAAGCGGGTCCCCTGCTGATTGCCAAACCCCACGATTTGGGCCTTTCCGCCGAGTGCGAACACAAGATGTTGTGTTCGGTTCGGGCAAGTTACGCCATACCATTGGCCTTGTCAAAAGATTTTTTTTCGGTCGTTTTTTCAATGAATTGCAAACGGATTTTCGTGCCACACGCGAAGATCGGCGCGCTGATGAACGATGCCGGCCCCCGCCTTCGGCCGATGCGGTCAATTGCGAAACCGTTTCCTGCAAAAGTTGTCTGTTTCGGCGCCGATTCATTTGTTTTCGAGGATTTCACCATGTCGATTCGTCCACGGATTCCCTTGCTTGGAGCTGTTTTCATCGCCTTGGCCGCCATTGCGTTGTGGACAGGCCTGCGCCCGGAAACCGGCACGGCCGGCACCTTGCCGGTCGCTGTCGACGGCCAGCCCCTGCCGTCCTTGGCCCCAATGCTGGCCAAGGTCATGCCGGCCGTGGTCAACATCAATTCCAAGACCCGCGTGCGCGTGCGCAACCCGTTGATGGAAGATCCGTTCTTCCGCCAGTTCTTCGGCATGCCGGACATGCCGCGCGAGCGCATCGAGCAGTCCCTGGGCTCTGGCGTCATCATCGATGCCGCAAAAGGTTACGTGCTGACCAACAACCATGTCATCGCCGGCGCCGACGACATCGCGGTAACCCTGCACGACGGGCGCACGCTCAAGGCGCAGGTCGTGGGCACCGATCCGGATACCGACATCGCCGTGATCCGCATCCCGGCGGAAAACCTCAATGCGTTGGCGCTGGCCGATTCCAGCCAATTGCGCGTGGGCGATTTCGTCGTCGCCCTGGGCGATCCGTTCGGCCTCGGCCAGACCGTCACCTCCGGCATCGTCTCCGCGCTCAACCGCAGCGGCTTGCGCGGCCTTGGCTACCAGAACTTCATCCAGACCGACGCCTCGATCAATCCCGGCAACTCCGGCGGCGCACTGGTCAACTTGCGCGGCGAGCTGGTCGGGATCAATTCGGCGATCTATTCGCCGTCCGGCGGCAATGTCGGCATCGGCTTCGCGATTCCGTCGAACCTGGCGAACCAGGTCATGCGCCAGCTCATCGCCACCGGCACGGTCGCGCATGGTTCGCTCGGCCTGGCGGCGCAGGATGTCACCCCGGACATCGCCGCAGCCATGGGCGTGAATCCCGGCAGCGGGCGCGCTGGTCACGCGCGTGCGCGGCGGCTCGCCGGCCGCGGCGGCAGGCGTTGCTCCCGGCGACGTGGTGACCGCGGTCGACGGCAGGCCGGTGCGCAGCGCCGGCGGACCTCGATAACGCGCAGGGCATCCTGCCGGTCGGGCTCGAACGTGAGCTCGATCTGTTGCGCGACGGCAAGGCTTTGCAGGTGAAAACCCGGCTGGATGCGGACAAGCTCGCGAATGCCGATGGCGCCAGCCTCGACGCACGCCTGCGCGGTGCGCAGTTGTCCGAAGCCGATCCGAACGCGCGTCGCGACGGTCTCGCCGGCGTGCGCGTCGACCGCATCGTCGGCGGCAGCCGCGCACAGGACAACGGCCTCAAGCCCGGCGACCTGATCGTCGGCGTCAACCAGGTCGACGTTTCGAACCTGAACGATCTGCGCGGATTGCTTGCGCGTTCTCCGCGCCAGGTGCTGCTGTCGGTGGTGCGGGGACGGGACGCCTTGTTCGTGCCTTTGCGCTGAAACCTTCGGATAACCTGCTGCGCTCGACATCTCGCGTGCCGGCAGTGCTCGGAATCCTCATTTACATCACGTAAACTCCGGTTCCTGTGCGCTGGCGGCACGCCTGATTCAATATGGGATCAGGTCTTCGCTCGCGACGGTTCCACGAAGGTTTCTCGAATTCGGCAATCGGGCGCAGACTGCGCGATAATCGCCAATCGGGCCGCGCCCGCGATTCGCGGCGTGGCCCGTATCCGCAGAGGTGTTTATCGTGACGATTCGTTCCATCGCCCGCCATACCGGGCCGTTATCCATGTTGTTTGCCTGCGGCGTGGCATTCGCTGCCGCTGCGGCCAAGCCGCACGAATCCGCCAAGGCCGAATCCAGGTCGCAGGTCCGGGCATCGTCCTGCGCGGCGATCATTCCACCACCCGCGTCTACGAAGCCTTGGCCAAGGCGTTCGAGAAAGCCGGCGAAGGCCGCGTGACCGTGCAGCCGTTCAGCACGATTTCCGGACTGGATGCCGTCTACGCCGGCACGGCGGATATCGCCGCCAGCGCGCGCGCGGCCATGCCGGATCGCGTCGAGGAGCAGGGCACGAATTTCTATCCGGTGGCGTGGGATGCGCTGGTGCCGATCGTTGCGCCGACCAATCCGGTGAGCAACATCACGCTCAAGCAATTGCACGATGTCTACCTCGGACGGATCACGAACTGGAAGGACCTCGGCGGCAACGATGCGCCGATCAACCTCGATGGCGTCGCCGCGCCGCTGGACGGCGTCGAGTATTCCACGCGCCTGCTCCTGTTCCATTACGGTGACCAGAATGTTTCCGTGTCGCGCATGTACGTGAACACGGAAAAGCTCGAAGAGGACATTGCGCTCAACGCCAACGGCCTGGGCATGAGCACGCTTTCCGGCGTCATGCACAACCCCAAGGTGAAGATGCTCGGCATCGAGGGCGTGCGGGCATCCACGGCCACGATTGCCGACGGCAGCTACCCGCTGTATTCGGCGATTTACCTCGCCACGCGCAATGGCGGTCCGCACAGTGCCGAAGCGGAGAAGTTCGTGGCCTTCGCGGACAGCGACGCCGGCAAGGCGATCCTGCGCCAGCAAGGGCTGGTGCCGAATGCGGACGCCCCCGACCTGACAACGACGAAGCAGGAGGCGCGCATCGCCTTCGTCGATGCGCATCTGAAGCCACCCATGCTGACGATGGACGGCCGCCCGGTGTCGGCGCCGAATGCGACCCTGGACATGTTGACCCGCGAGGCGCCGAAATCGCCGGAGACGCAAAAAGTCAGGGTCGAGGCCGCTCGCCTGAAGGCGGAGAAACAACAACAGGCCGAGGCGCCCAAGGATGGCGGCGGCTGACGTGGACATCGCCGCGATCACGCTGGATCTCGACGACACGCTGTGGCCGATAGAACCGGTCATCGCGCGCGCCGAGGAACGCCTGGATGCGTGGCTGAAGATCCATTGTCCGCGCGCGGCGGCGGCGTATCCGATCGCGGCGATGCGCGGCTTGCGCGAGCGCGTGGCGGCCGAGAATCCGCATTTGTCCCACGATTTCACCGCGCAGCGCTGCCTGTCGCTGCGCCACGCGTTGATCCCGCACGGCTATGGCGAGGCGCACGTGGACGCGGCCTTTGCCGAGTACTACGCCGCGCGCAATGAAGTGGATTGCTACGCCGACGTGCTGCCGGCGCTCGAGCGCCTGGCGGCACGTTACCCGCTGGTGTCGCTGAGCAATGGCAACGCGGACCTGCGCCGCATCGGACTCGACCGCTTCTTCCGCTTCAGCGTGAGCGCGCGCGACTGCGGCGTGGGCAAGCCGGCGCCGGCGATCTTCCACGCCGCCTGCGCGGGCCTGAATCTGCCGACGCACGCCGTGCTGCACGTGGGCGACGATGCGGAACTCGATGTCGCCGGAGCGCACGCCGCCGGCCTGCGCAGTGCGTGGATCAACCGGAATGGTTCGGCATGGTCCGGTGCCGCGCCGCCACATATCAGCGTGCGCAGCCTGCACGAGCTTGCCGATTGCCTGCTGCAAGCAGCCGTTTCGCCAGCCTCGATTCCAGCGTTGGCATAGTCCCTGCTTTATCGGATGTAACGCCGCAACTTGTCAATCCAACATGTTGAGCCGGCGACATTTCCGAGGAGGAGCAATGCACGGACTGACATCCAGCGGCCGCCAAGCCATCGATTTGATTGCCGTTGATGCGGCCAGGCTGGAAAAGACGGCGCGCCGCCTCGGCGGCAATGCGCGAGATTGGATCAACGCCAACGGATTTCGCGCCGATCCCGGCACATTTTGCGCGCTGCCTGACGCAAAAGGGCAACGGCGGGCCGTGCTGGTTGGGGTGGCGAGTCACGACGACGTCCACGCCCTGTCTGGCTTGCCGTACGCCTTGCCGCCAGGCAATTACCGGTTGGCTTCAGGTCAGGGCATCGCGCTCGATCCCGTGCGCGCTGCACTCGGCTGGGGATTGGGGGCCTACCGCTTTGCACGCTACCGCAAATCCGTGCGCGATGCGGCCAATTTGTCTGTGGATAGCAGGCACGTTGCGAGCTGTTGAGGGAATTCTCGACGGAATTGCCCGTGTACGCGACCTCATCAATACGCCGACCCAGGACATGGGGCCGGCGGAGCTGACGGCAGGACGTTGCGGCGCTTGCGCGCCGACATCGCGCGAAATTCCGCGAATGGGCAGGTCCTGCGCTGTTGAAGGCGAACTTTCCCGACCATCCACGCCGTCGGCCGCGGCAGCCATCGGCCACCGCGGCTGGCCGAGCTGGCCTGGGGCCGGGCGAACGATCCGCACCTCGTGCTGGTCGGCAAGGGCGTGTGTTTCGACACCGGCGGCCTGGACCTGAAAACCGCCGACGGCATGCGCTGGATGAAGAAGGACATGGGCGGCGCGGCGCATGCGATCGCGCTCGCCGGCCTCGATCATGCAGGCGAAATTGCCGGTGCGCCTGACCGTGCTGATCCCGGCGGTGGAGAATGCGGTATCCGCAGAAGCCTATCGGCCCGGCGAGGTCATCCGCACGCGCGCCGGCATCACCGTGGAAGTGGACAACACCGACGCCGAAGGGCGCCTGGTCCTGTGCGATGCGCTCGCCTATGCGGTTGAGAAAAAGCCCGACCTGATCGTGGATTTCGCCACCCTGACCGGTGCCGCGCGCGTGGCGCTGGGCCCGGATCTGCCTGCGCTGTTCGCTAATCGCGACGAGCTCGCGAATGCTGTACTTGCGAGCGGCGTGCGAGCGAGGCGGATCCGCTATGGCGCATGCCATTGTGGCAGCCGTACGTGCGCATGCTCGATTCGTCCATCGCCGACATCGCCAATGCCGGGTCTTCGCGCCATGCCGGTGCGATAACCGCGGCGCTGTACCTGCAGCGCTTCGTGCCTGACGCGCAAGCCTGGATACACGTCGATGTCTACGCCTGGAACGATTCGGATCGAGCCCGGACGGCCGAAAGGTGGCGAGGCGCAGGGTCTGCGCGCGTTCTTTGCGATGATGAAAGAGCGCTACGCGAAGTAGCGCTCAATCCCGGGTTTTTCGTCAATCCAGCGGCTTTTCGATCGCCGAATGCGGCAGCACGCGCGCGGCGAGCTTCGTGTCCGTGCGCAGCAGGTTCACCTCGTCGGCAAGGATGTTCGCCACTTCATGCAGGACGACGTCCTTCTCGGCCTTGCGCGCCTTCTCGTCGGCAAGATCCGACTGGATGCTGCGTTCGTCCGCCTGCAGACCGTCGTCGGCGCGCGTATCTTCCTTGGCGGCTGCTGCGTCCTTGTTCGCGTCGCTGTGCGCATTGACGGAGTTCAATCTGGACTCGGCAAATGTATCGTGCGGATTTTGGTCCGACGTCAGCTTGTGCACGTCGGTTTTGGGCTTGTCGGCCTGCGCAAGATCCGGGTGCCGTTCCTTGCGCGTTTTCTCCTGTGCGTCGCGTTCTTCGCGGCGCGCTTTCTCGTTCAGAGAAATCGTGGTTTCCGCGCGCAGCTTGCGGAAGTCGGCCACGTCCGCCTCGTAAGCCAGCCACGGCTTCTCCTTGGCCACGCGCGCATCATGCATCGACTTGAGCATGGGCAGGATGGATTTCAGGTCCGACGTCGGCGTGTAGTCGGCGGCCGCGATCGACGCCCACGCCAGCGCATTCTTGTTCGTCGACTCGCCGTTCTGGGCGAAGTCGCCGGTGACCGGGAACGTGATGTCGGGCGTGACGCCGTGCAGCTGCGTCGAGGCGCCATCGACGCGGAAGAACTGCTGGATCGTCATCTTCAGTTCGCCGAACGAAGGTTTCTCGCTCTGCGACATCTGGTCGAGGTCGACCAGGTTCTGCACCGTGCCCTTGCCGTAGGTCTGTTCGCCGACGATCAGGCCGCGGCCGTAATCCTGGATCGCGCCGGCGAAGATTTCCGACGCCGAGGCGGAATTGCGGTTGACCAGCACCGCGAACGGGCCGCTCCAGACCATGTCCTGGCGCGTGTTGCGGCCGACTTCGACGCGGCCGTCGGCATTGCGCACCTGCACGACCGGGCCCTTGCCGACGAACAGGCCGGTCAGGTCGATCGCCTCGGACAACGAGCCGCCGCCGTTGTTGCGCAAGTCCATCAGCACGGCGTCGACGTGCTGCGCCTTCAGGCCGTCGAGCAGCTTGGCGACGTCGCGCGTGGCGCTCTTGTAGTTCTTGTCGCCGCGCCGGCGCGCGTCGAAATCCTCGTAAAAAGTCGGCAGGCTGATCACGCCCACGCGGCGCGTGGCATCGCCGTCCTTGATGTCGATGACCGAACTCTTCGCCGCCTGTTCCTCGATGTTGACCTTCTTGCGCACCAGCGCGATGAGCTCGTGCTTGCCGTCGGGACCGGCATCGGCGGGCAGCACTTCAAGCCGCACCGTCGTGTCCTTCTCGCCGCGAATCTTGTCGACCACGTCGTCCAGGCGCCAGCCGACCACGTCGATGATCGGGCCGTTCGCGCCCTGGCCGACGCCGACGATGCGGTCGCCGACCTTGAACTTGCCCGAAAGCGCGGCCGGGCCGCCGGCGACGATCTCGCGGATCGCGGTGTAGTCGTCGTCGCGCTGCAGTACCGCGCCGATGCCTTCGAGCGACAGCTTCATGGCGATGTCGAAATTCTCGCTCGCGCGCGGGCCGAGGTAATTCGTGTGCGGATCGATCGACAGCGCATACGCATTCATGAAGGTCTGGAACACGTCTTCCGAATCGATCTGGCGGATACGGTCGAGGTAGTTCGCGTAGCGCTTGTCCAGGGTCTCGCGGATTTTCGCGTCGTCCTTCCCGGCGAGCTTGAGGCGCAGCCAGTCGTTCTTCACGCGCTTGCGCCACAAATCGTCCAGTTCGGCGGCGTCCTTGGCCCACGGCGCCTTGTCGCGCTGGTAGGTGTAGGTCTCGTCCTTGTTGAAGTCGAACGTCTTCTTGAGCAGATCGCGCGCGTATTGCGTCCGCTCTGCCACGCGTTGCTCGTACAGATTGAAGATCGCGAACGGCACGGACAGGTTTTCGTCGTAGATGTCGTCGCCGAGTTTGTCGCGCTCGGGCATGAAGCGGTCGACGTCGGCCTGCACGAAGAACAGGCGGTCGCCGTCGAGCGAGTCGAAGTAGCGGTCGAAGATCTTCTGCGACATCGCCGCGTCGAGCGGTTCGGCCTTGTAGTGGAAACGGGTCAGGAAACGCGTTGCCAGCAGCGCAGCCTGCGCCTGCTCGGTCGTCGGTTTCAGCACCACGTCGCGTGGCGCGGTCGCCGGTTTGGCGGCGGCGACGACGGCGAAGGCGAGAGCAATCCAGGCCAGATGGCGAAGGGCGGATGATTTCAGCATGACGGCAGGGTTATCCGGAAAAATGTCAGGCGACTTCGACGTAACCGGCCTCGTGGGCCATGCGGTCGGCGTGATACGAGCTGCGCACCAGCGGCCCCGAGGCGACGTGCTGGAAGCCCAGGCGCTGGCCGTAGTCGGCGAGCGCATCGAATTCTGCCGGCGTCCAGTAGCGCAGCACCGGATGATGATGCGGCGTGGGTTGCAGGTATTGTCCGATCGTGACCATATCGACCGCGTGTGCGCGCAGATCGTTCAACGCGCCGTGCACCTGTTCGGCGGTTTCGCCCAGGCCGAGCATGATGCCGGACTTGGTCGGGATCTCGGCATGCTGCGCCTTGAAGCGCTGCAGCAGGGTCAGCGACCAGTCGTAATCGGCGCCCGGACGCACGTTCGGGTACAGCTCGCGCACCGTCTCGAGGTTGTGGTTGAACACATCGGGCGGATTTTCGGCGAGCACTTCCAGCGCACGCTCCATGCGGCCCTTGCCGCGGAAATCCGGGGTCAGGATCTCGATGCGGATGTCGGGATTGGCGGCACGTACTTCGCGGATGCAGGCGGCGAAATGCGCTGCGCCGCCATCGCGCAGGTCGTCGCGGTCGACGGAAGTGACGACGACATAGCGCAGGCCCATGTCGCGGATGGTTTCGGCAAGGTGCCGCGGTTCGTCCGCGTCCGGCGGCTTGGGCCGGCCATGCGCGACGTCGCAAAACGAGCAGCGCCGCGTGCACACTTCGCCGAGGATCATGAACGTGGCCGTGCCCTTGCCGAAGCATTCGTGGATGTTCGGGCACGACGCTTCTTCGCACACGGTCACGAGGCGGTTCGCACGCAGCTTGGCCTTCAGCCGTGCCACCGCGTTGCCGGGCGGAATGCGCACGCGGATCCAGTCCGGTTTGCGCAGGGTCGGTACTGCCGTATCGAAGCCGGCGCGGTTGCGCGCGATCTTGTCCTCGCCGAGCAGCTTGGCTCCTTCGGCAACGACGGTAATCGGAATGGTCTTGTCCAAGCTCATGCAGTCACGTTAGCGCGGCTCGCGCAGGCGGCGCCAGCGCCAGAAGTCAGGATGGGGTCGGCCGGAATCGCTTCCAACCCGAACTGGCGCGCCAATTCGGCCACCAGCACGGTTTCCACGTCGGCCAGCCGCGACGGGCCGCCCAAGTCTAGCACCTGGGTCACCTGCAAACCCTGAAAACCGCAGGGGTTGATGCGGTGGAAGGGTTCCAGATCCATGTCCACGTTGAAGGCCAGACCATGGAATGTGCAGCCGCGGCGCACGCGGATGCCGAGCGCGGCGATCTTGGCGCCGTTCACGTAAACGCCCGGCGCGCCGTCGCGGCGCACGGCCAGGATGTTCCATTCGGCCAGCGTGTCGATCACGGCCTGCTCGATGCGCTGCACGTACTCGCGCACGCCAATGCCGGCGCGGCGCAGGTCGAGCAGCGGATAGGCCACGATCTGGCCCGGGCCGTGATAGGTCACCTGGCCGCCGCGATCGACCGGAACAACAGGAATGGAGCCTGGAGCGAGCACGTGCTCCCATTTGCCGGCCTGACCAAGCGTGAATACGGGTTCGTGCTCGACGACCCACAATTCGTCTGGCGTTCCCGGCGTGCGCGCGTCGGTGAATGCCTGCATCGCCCGCCACACCGGTTCGTAGGGCGACAGGCCGGGCAGGCGGCGGATGAGCAGATCGGCCACGGCGTTACAGCGTCCAGCGCACGTCCGGATGCGCACGCAGTGCGGCGTGGATTTCGTCGTACTTCTCGCGCGTCGGGCACGTTGAAGCTCGCCGTCACCGACACGTAGTTGCCTTCGCGCGACGGACGCACGCGCACCGCTTCGGCCAGCACATCGAGGCCGGTGTCGCGGATGATGCGCTGGACTTCGTCCTCGAGCTTGGCACGGGCGTTGCCCATTGCGGTGATCTCGAACACGCCGGGAAACTGGAAACCCTGCTGCGGATTCTGCGCGGCGATGTCGTCAAGCGGTTTCATCGAGCGGGCATCATTGAGTATTCGGTGTGGAGGAGATTTCCACCTTCTGGTCGCCCTTGAACCACAGCCAGATGCCGTCGGAAAGGCGCCCGAAGAATCCGGCTTCCGGCGCGTCGGCCAAGGCAACCAGCGGGCGTTCGAGCAGGGTCTTGCCGTCCAGCGACACGGAGAGCGTACCGACCGGCTGGCCTTTCTGGTACGGCGCGATCAGGCGCCCGGGCAATTTCAGGCTGGCCTTGAGGTCGCCGTAGCGGCCGCGCGGCAGGGTCACGAGCACGTCCTGCGGCGACGCCGAGCGGCAGCGTGTTCTGCGCGCCCTTCCACAGTTCCGGCGTGGCCAGCGGTTTGCCGGCGTTGTAGAGCTTGTGGGTCTCGAAGAAGCGGAAACCGTAGTTGAGCAAAGTCTGGTTGTCGTCCGCGCGCTGCTTGTCGCTGGGCGTGCCCATGACCACCGCGATCAGGCGCTGGTCGCCGCGCTTGGCGGAGGTGGTCAGGCAGAAACCGGCTTCCTTGGTATGGCCGGTCTTGAGGCCGTCGACGCTCGCATCGCGCCACAACAGCGCATTGCGGTTGTGCTGGACGATGCCGTTCCACTCGAATTCCTTGATCGCGTAGATCTTGTATTCGTTCGGATAGTCGTGGATCACGTGGCGCGCGAGCAGGGCGATGTCGTGCGCGGTGGAATAGTGGTTCGGATCCGGCAGGCCGGTCGCGTTGACGAAATGCGTGCCGGTCATGCCGAGCTTGGCCGCGTATTCGTTCATCAGGTGCGCGAACGTGTCCTCGGAACCGGCGACGTGCTCGGCGAGCGCGATCGCGGCGTCGTTGCCGGACTGGATGATCATGCCGTAGAGCAGGTCCTTGAGCGGCACCTGCGAGTTCACTTTCAGGAACGTGGTCGAGCCGTCGGTGCCGGCGCCGCCCTCGCGCCAGGCGTGTTCGCTGATCAGCACCGGGTCTTCGAGCTTGATCTTGCCCGCGGCGAGTTCCGCCGAAACGATGTAGCCGGTCATCATCTTGGTGATGGATGCCGGGTCCACACGTTCGTCGGCATTGTTTTGCGCGAGAATCTGGCCGGTGGCGTAATCCATCAGCACCCAGCTCTTCGCGTCGAGCGTCGGCGGCGGCGGCGTGGGCACGTTCAGTGCGCCGGGTGCGGCGCGTGGCGTCGGATTCGGCGTCGGCACTTCGGCGGGTTTGGGCGCGGCTTGTTCGGCCGGTTGCGTCGCCGGCTGGCGCGGCCTTCTTGTGCTTGTGCGGAGTGCCGCCAGCGGGGACAGGCAATGTGGAAAATGCGAACAATGCGGCAAAAGCAAAATAATGCAAACGTTTCATCATCAAATCCGTGTTTTCCGGTTGCGATCCGTCCCCGGCGAATCAGATCGTCAATTATCCACTGAAACCTGCGGTTCGCCCAAACCCCAGCGCCTTGAGTCTGGGAGCAAGCGCGTCCGCTTCGGCGGCATCGTGCAGCGGCCCCAGGCGCACGCGCCGCAGGGTCTTGCCGCCGATCTGCACCGCGACTACGGCCACGCTGCCGAATGCGGCGGCGCGCACCTTGGCCGCCGCGCGCTCCGCGTTGGCCGGGTCCGCGAATGCGCCGACCTGCAGGTATAGCAGGGGTTTGGGCGTTTTCCCGGGCGCAGTTGGGACCGCGCCGCTGCGTGCGGGTTCCGCACTGCGCTGCGGATGGGCGGGATCGATGCCGCGCACTTCGACCATGGCCGTACCCTTCGGATACACGCCGAGCTTGACCGCGGCGACGAAGGACAGGTCGATGATGCGGTTGGCGACGAACGGGCCGCGATCGTTCACGCGCACGATTGCGCTGCGGCCGTTTTCCAGGTTGGTCACGCGCACGTAGCAGGGAATCGGCAGAACCTTGCTCGCGGCGGAGTAGGCGTACATGTCGTACTTCTCGAAGTTCGACGTGGTGTAGCCGTGGAACTTGTTGCCGTACCACGAGGCGAGTCCGCGCTCGTCGTAGCCCTTGCAGCTCGGCAGCACATGGTAGGTTTCGCCAAGCACGGTGTAGGGCGACTTGTTGCCGTAGACCGAGCGTGGTTCGTCGCGTGGCACCGGTTCGGGAATCTTGCCGATGTTCGGAACCTGCGCCGGCGTGGAATCGTTCGCCTGGGCATAGCGTCCGCCGGATTCGCGTGCCGCAGGTGGCTGCGTCGCCGGCGTCGATGGTCGCGTCGCGTGGCGATGGAAGCAGCCGCCCAGCACGAGCATGGCGAGCACGATGGCGGCGCGGTCGCGCCAATGCATCATGGCGCGCGGGCCGCCGCGGCGATCGCCTCGCTCAGTTGGTACACCGCCATCGAATACAACGGGCTCTTGTTGTAGCGCGAGATGACCTGGAAATTGCGGAACGTGATCCAGAATTCGGGGCCTTCGGCGCCATCCAGGCGCAGCAGGGTCGCCGGCGTGGCCGGATCGAGTTTGCGGTCCGTCGCATAACCCCATTCGGCGAGCTGTTGCAGCGGATAGACCGGGTCGAGGCCTTTCGGGTCGATGGCACGCGCGTTCGCGGCGACTTGCGCGCGCAGCGCGACCGGCGCGCCGGTCTGCCAGCCGAACGCCTCGAAGTAGTTGCCAACGCTCGCACAGATGTCCGGCAGGGAATCCCACAGGTCGATCTTGCCGTCGCCGTCGCCGTCGCGCGCGTACTTGGCCACACTCGAGGGCATGAACTGCGGCCAGCCCATCGCGCCGGCATACGAACCCATGAGCTCTTCCGGCGCGTACGGGAATGCGGCCGAATGCAGCAACAGCAGCTGCGCGAGTTCGGATCGGAAATAGCTCGCGCGCGGCGGGTAGTAGAACGCCAGCGTGACCAGCGCGTCGAGCACGCGGTAGCGCATCGGCGTGCGGCCGTAATTGCTCTCCACGCCGATGATGGCGGCGATGAGTTCGGGCGGCACGCCGTATTGGCCGCCGACGCGTTCGAGCAGGGCGCGGTTGTCATCGAAGAAGGCCGCGCCGTCGTCGATGCGGCGCTGGGTGACGAAGATCGGCCGGTAATCCTTCCACGGCTTGGCTTCGGCCGGGCGCTGCATCGTGTCGATCACGCTCTGCCGATAGGTCGCGCGGTGGAGGATTTCCAGCACCGTCGCGGCGTCGAGGCCGTGCTCGCGCGCCATCTGTTGGGCGAACTGTTTCTCCGCCGCGCCCGGATCGGCGGCGGACTGGGCCAGCGCAACGGTGTTGAGCAGCGCACAAAGCAAAAAAGTATACAAAACCGCGAAGGTGCGCCGCATGCTGCCGCCGAAAGTGCCGATGGCGCGAAAGCTTAGCATGGCCTGCTGCGTCCAAACATGATCATCCGGACATGAACTTGCGGTGCGCGTGGATCGACATCAGCACGCCGAATCCGGCCAGCAGCGACACCGCCGAGGTGCCGCCATAACTGATCAGCGGCAGCGGCACGCCGACCACGGGCAAGAGCCCCGTGATCATGCCGCCGTTGACCATGACGTAAACGAAGAACGCCATGCTGATGGAACCCGCGAGCAGGCGCGAATAGGTGTCGCGCGCGTTCGCGGCGATGGCAAGTCCGCGGCCGACGATGAACAGGTACAGCGCGAGCAGCGCGATCACGCCGATCAGTCCCCATTCCTCGGAGAACACCGCGAACACGAAGTCGGTGGTGTGCTCGGGCAGGAATTCCAGGCGCGACTGCGTGCCGTGGTGCCAGCCCTTGCCGGCCAGGCCGCCGGAGCCGACCGCGATCTCCGACTGGATGATGTGCCAGCCGTTGCCGAGCGGATCGGATTCCGGATTGAGGAACATGCGCAGGCGGTCGCGCTGGTATTCGTGCATGAAATGCCACAGCAGCGGCGCCGCCGCCGCGGCCGTGCCGAGCAGGACGAGGATGCGCCACCAGGCGAGTCCGGCGAGGAAGACCGCGAACACGCCGCTGGCGGTGACCAGCAAGGCGGTGCCCAGGTCCGGCTGCTTGGCGATGAGCAACGCCGGCGCGGCGATCAGCAGCGCGACCGCGCCCAGGGTCAGCCAGCGCGGCGGCAGTTCGCGCGCGTGCAGGTACCAGGCGATCATCATCGGCAGGGTCAGCTTGACCAGTTCGGAGGGCTGGAAGCGCACCACGCCCAGATTCAGCCAGCGGTTCGCGCCGCGGCCCTGGCCGATCACCGCCACCGCCACGAGCAGGGCGAGGCTGGCGAAGTAGAGCCACGGCGTCCAGTTGCGCAGCACGTTCGGCGGCACGCGCGAGAGCAGCAGCAGGAACAGTCCGCCGAGCGCGAAGCGCAGCGCCTGGCCGAGCACGAGGTGGCGGTCCAGATCGCTGGCGCTGTACAGCGTGGCGAGCCCGATCAGTGCGAGCAGGATCAGTGCGCCGAGCAGCGGCAGGTCCAGGCGCGGTTCGCGCAGGCTGTGGCGCAGCCAGCGCGCGCAGGCGCAACAGCGGATTCATGGCGTGCGGCCTCCGTCGTCGTCCTTGAGCCATTCGTCGAGGATCCGGCGCGCGATCGGCGCCGCGTCGTAGGCGCCGGAGCGGCCTTCCTTGAGCGCGATCACCACCGCGATGCGCGGCGCGTCGGCCGGCGTGAACGCCTCGAACAGCACTTCGTGGCGGCTGATCGGTGAGGCCATGATGCTGGTCCATTCCTCGCCGGTGCGCGAATAGCGTTCGGCGGTGCCGGTCTTGCCGGCGATGACGTAGGGGAATCCTTCGTCCGAGTCCGTGCGCGGTGCCGGAAGGATCGTTGACCACGTCGATCATGCCCTGGCGCACCGCATCCCAGTCGGCGGGATCGCGCACGAAGCTCGGCGCGGATTTCGGCTGCGCCACCGGCACGCGCGGCGCGTTCAGACCGGCCTGCATCGCGCGCAGCAGGTGCGGAACGTGGCGCACGCCGCCGTCGGAAAGCGTCGCCAGCGCGGATGCCAGCTGGATCGGCGTGATCACCCAGTAACCCTGGCCGATGCCGGCGATCACGGTTTCGCCCGGATAGAACGGCTGTTCCAACTTCGCCCGCTTCCAGGCGCGCGACGGCAGCACGCCGGACGCTTCGCCGGGCAGGTCGATGCCGGTGGGACTGCCGAAACCGAAATTCGCCATCCACGCGCTGAAGCGGTCGATGCCCATGTCCAGCGCGAGCGAATAGAAATACGTGTTGACCGAGCGCGCGATGGCCTGGCGCAAATTGACCAGGCCCTGGCCGCCGCGCACGTCGTCGCGATAGCCGCGCGACTGGCCGGGGATGAAGAACTCGCCGGTCGACAACACCGTGTCCTGCGGCCGGCGCAGGCCGAGTTCGAGTCCGCCGAGGCCGAGATACGGCTTGACCGTGGAGCCCGGCGTGAAACCGCCGGCGATCGCGCGGTCGAGCAGGGGCTTGTCCGGATTGTTCATCAGCGCGGCGTAGTCGGCGCGGCCGATGCCGTTGACGAACAGGTTCGGATCGAAGCTCGGCGCGCTGGCCAACGCGAGCACTTCGCCATTGCGCGGATCGATCGCGGCCACCGCGCCGGGGCGTCCGGCCAGCGCATCGAAGGCCACCCGCTGCAGGCGCGCGTCGATGCTCAGGTACAGGTTCTTGCCCGGCGTCGGCGCGACGCGGTTGATCGGCTTGCCGATCACGCGCTTGTCGACGTTCACCTCGACCTGCTCGTAGCCCGGCAGGCCGTGCAGCTGGCTCTCGTACTTGCGCTCGATGCCGGTCTTGCCGATCTGCGTGGTGCCGGCGTATTCGTCGGCATCGAGGTTGGCAGCGTCCGCCGCGTCGATGCGGCCGACATAGCCGACCACGTGCGCGAAATCCGTGCCGCGCGGATAGGCGCGCGTCAAATACGGCACCACGTCGACGCCGGGGAAGCGCCAGCGCTGCGTGGAGAAACGCGCGATCTCGTCCTCGGACAATTTCAGGCGCAGCGGAATGCTGTCGAACGCACGCTTGCTTTTGCGCAGCGCGGTGAAACGCTCGATGTCGTCGTCCGACAGCGCGACCACCTGGGCGAGCGCGGCGAGCATCGCGTCCATGTCCTTGACCTGCTCGGGCACCACTTCGAGGCGGAACGCGGCGATGTTCTCGGCCAGCAGCACGCCGTTGCGGTCGTAGATCAGGCCGCGCGTCGGCGGAATGCTGCGCACCGAGATGCGGTTGTTGTCCGAACGCGCCGCGAATTCGGCGTGGCGGGCGACTTGCAGGTACCAGAAACGCGCGGCGAGTCCGGCCAGGCACAACGCGATCAGGATGAAACCGGCGAGCGCGCGACGGCGGAAACGCTCCGCTTCGCGTTGCGCGTCCTTGATCTTCCCGGACGGGGTTTTTCGGCGCTTTTTCACGATTCGCGGACGCGCAGGCGCGCGCGTGCATCGTCGAGCAGCAGGAATACCCACGGCCACGCCAGCGCGCCGACGAGCGGGGCCAGCCAGTAGCTCGGCGGTGCGCCGCCAAGTCCGGCCACGGTGCGTTCGGCGAGCAGCACGATGCGGTCGTTGAGGAGCAGGGCGAGCACCGCCAGCGCCTGCTGCCACATCGGGAAAAAGCGCAGGCGCGCGCGGAAACGCATCAGGATGAAGCAAAAAATGCAAAGCCGCAGTGCCTGCTCGCCGAGCAGATCACCGACGAGCAGGTCGCCGACCAGGCCGAGCACGAACGCGCGGCCCAGGCTCACATGCTCGGGCGCTTCCAGCGTCCAGTAGACCAGGATCAGTGCCAGCCACCAGGGTTTGAGCGGCAGCAATGCCTGCGGCAACGGCATCAATTGCAGCAGGTAGCAGGCGAACACGCTGCCCCAGAACAGCCAGTCGTTGGCGCGCAGGCGATTCATTGCCAGTGCTTGCCGAAGCAGGCGGCCCTTCGGCCGTGGCCGGCGCCGGCGGACCGACCGGATCGGGCAGGTCGTGCAGGATCAGCACTTCGCCGCTGCGATCCAGCGCCGCACTCGGCGCCACCGTCGCCACCGCGAACATGCCGCTGGGATCGTTGCGGATGCTGCGTACGCTGCCGACCGGGAATCCGGCGGGGAAATGTCCGCCCAAACCCGAAGTGACCAGCCGGTCGCCGGGTTTGATGTCGGCGCTGATCGGGACATTCTGCAATTCCAGTGCATCCAGCGCGCCGGTGCCGCGCGCGATCGCGCGCAACCCGGTGCGCTCGCTCTTCACCGGCAATGCGTGTGCCGGATCGGTGATCAGCATGACGGTGGACGTGTCCGGCAGCACTTCCACGATCTGGCCCATCACGCCGTGCGCATCGAGCACCGCTTCGCCCGCCGTCACGCCCTGGCGCCCCCCGGCATTGACCACTACGCGATGGCGGAACGGATCGGTATCCACGTCGATGATGCGTGCGAGCTGTACGCCGACATCGAGGCTGCGTTGCGCATCCAGCAACTGCTGCAGGCGTTCGTTCTGTTCGCGTACGGTTTGCAGGCGGTTCAGGCGCGCCTGCGCGAGCAGCAATTCGCGTTCGAGTTCCGCGTTGCGCGCGTTCAGGCGCGTGCGGTCGGCCACGGCGTCGCCGGCGTCGCGCGCCAGTTGCGAGGGCAGCGCCGCGAGCCGGTACATCGGTTCGATCGCCACGCTGGCGGCGTAGCGCACGCGCGTGAGCCAGCCATTGCGGTGGTCGAGAACCATCAAGGCAATCGCCAGCACCAGATAGCCGATCAGGCGCAGCGTGTTCGCCGTGTCGGGACTGAACAGCGGGGCCGTGTCGTTGCGGGTCAGCGCCATGATGAGCGCAGTTTACGAAACTTTCGGCCTTATTCAGGAGCGAAGAAATCGCTGCCGTGCTGGTCGATCAATTCCAGCGCGCGCCCGCCGCCGCGCGCCACGCAAGTCAGCGGATCGTCCGCCACGTGCACGTGCAGGCCGGTTTCCTCGGAAATGAGCTTGTCCAGGTCGCGCAGCAGCGCGCCGCCGCCGGTAAGCACGATGCCGCGCTCGGCGACGTCGGAGCACAGTTCCGGCGGGGTCTGCTCCAACGCCGACTTGACCGCACCGACGATGCCGCCGAGCGGTTCGTGCAGGGCTTCGAGGATCTCGTTGGAATTGATCGCGAACATGCGCGGCACGCCCTCGGCGAGGTTGCGGCCGGAGATCTCGATTTCGCGGATTTCGGTCTGCGCGAAGGCGCAGCCGATTTCCACCTTGATGCGCTCGGCGGTCGCTTCGCCGATCAGGGTGCCGTGGTTGCGGCGCACGTAGTTGATGATGGCCTCGTCGAAGCGGTCGCCGCCAATGCGCACCGAAGCCGAGTAGACGATGCCGTTGAGCGAGATCACCGCCACCTCGGACGTGCCGCCGCCGATGTCGAGCACCATCGAGCCGCGCGCCTCGTGGACCGGAATGCCGGCGCCAATCGCCGCGGCCATCGGTTCTTCGATCAGGAACACGTCACGCGCACCGGCGCTTTCGGCCGATTCCTTGATCGCGCGGCGTTCGACCTGGGTCGAGCCGCAGGGCACGCAGACGAGCACGCGCGGACTGGGCCGGAACACGCGCGTCTTGTGCACCTTCTTGATGAACTGCTTGAGCATCTCCTCGGTCATCGAGAAGTCGGCGATCACGCCGTCCTTGAGCGGACGCACGGTGACGATGTTGCCGGGCGTGCGCCCGAGCATGCGCTTGGCGTCGCCACCGACGGCCGCGACCGAGCGTGGGCCGCCCGGGCCGCGATCCTGGCGGATGGCGACGACGGAGGGCTCGTTCAGGACGATGCCCTGGCCGCGCACGTAAATGAGGGTGTTGGCCGTGCCGAGGTCGATCGACAGGTCGTTGGAAAAGAATCTGCCTAAGCCGAACATGAAGCTCTCAGTGGAATGTTTCGCGGGATCGCGAAGAGCGCGACAGTGTAGATTCGCGGCGCCGCACAAGCAAGGAAAAATGCCGTTAAAATGCGGCCTGCGGCACGCTTTTCGCGCTTCGTAGCGACGATCGTGACGTGTTATCGTCGCCCGCCCACGCCCCGGATCGCCCATGGCCATCGACACCGCCACCGTCGCCCGCATCGCCCGGCTCGCGCGCCTGCCGATACCGGCGCAGGATGCCGCGCAGACAGCGGTCGAGCTTGCGCGCGTACTCGATCTCGCCGGGCAGTTGGCGAATGCTCCACTCGACGGCGTCGAACCGATGGCGCATCCGCACGCGCAAACGCTGGCCTGGCGCGCGGATGCGGTCGCCGCGTCCGATCGCGCCGATGTCCTGCTCGCGCTGGCGCCGGACGCGCGCGGCGGTTTGTACGCCGTGCCCAAAGTGATCGGCTAGGCATTGGCGATGGCTTCGGATATCGCGCATCTCGCGCAGGCCCTGCGCGCACGCAAAATCTCCGCCATCGAGTTGGCGCTACAGGCGCTGGCGACGGCGCAGGAGCGTACCAACCTCAACGCCTTCGTCACGCTCGACAAGAACGCCGCGCTCGACGCCGCGCGCCGCGCCGACGCCGCCCTCGCGGCGGGCGCTGCGCCGTCGCTGGCCGGAATTCCCTTTGTGCACAAAGATATTTTTTGCACAAATGGAATACGCACCACCTGCGCCTCGCGCATGCTGGAAAATTTCGTGCCGCCTTACGATGCGGCCGTGGTGGAAAAGCTCGCCGATGCGCAGGGCGTGTCCATCGGCAAGGCGAACATGGACGAGTTCGCGATGGGCTCGTCGAACGAGAATTCGTGCTTCGGCGCGGTGAAAAATCCCTGGGACGCGACGCGTGTGCCCGGCGGATCGTCCGGCGGATCGGCGGCAGCGGTCGCCGCCGGCGTCGTGCCGTTCGCGACCGGCACCGATACTGGCGGCTCGATCCGCCAGCCGGCCGCGTTCTGCGGCACCACCGGCTTGAAACCCACCTACGGCCGCATCTCGCGCTACGGCATGATTGCGTATGCGTCGAGCCTGGATTGCGCCGGCGTGCTGGCGCGCAGCGCGGGCGATTGCGCTCGGGTATTCGCGGCGATAGCCGGGCACGACGCGCGCGATGCGACGAGTGTCGACCGCCCTTGCGACGACTACGTTGGCGCATTGTCCACAAAGCTGCAAGGTATAAAAATCGGCGTTGCGCGAGAATATTTCGGCGCGGGCGTCGAGGCGGGTGTCGATACGGCGACGCGCGAAGCCCTGCGCGAATTCGAAAGACTCGGCGCGACACTGGTCGATATTTCCCTGGCAAATGCGGCGCTCGCGATCCCTGCGTATTACGTGATTGCGCCGGCCGAGGCTTCGAGCAACCTCGCACGCTACGACGGCGTGCGCTACGGCCACCGTTGCGCGGATCCGCAGTCGCTCGAGGATTTGTACACGCGCAGCCGCGGCGAGGGTTTCGGTGCCGAGGTCAAGCGCCGCATCCTCATCGGCACCTATGCGCTGTCGGCGGGTTACTACGATGCGTACTATCTGCGCGCGCAGCGCGCGCGGCGCGTGATCGCGAGCGACTTCGCCGAAGCGTTCAAGTCGGTCGACTTGATTGCGGGGCCGACCGCGCCGACCGTCGCCTTCAAACTCGGCGCGAAGACGTCCGACCCGCTAGCGATGTATGCGGCGGACGTGAACACCGTGGCGGTGAATCTCGCCGGGTTGCCGGCGATCTCGATTCCTGCGGGCTTCAGCGAAAGTCTGCCGGTCGGCCTGCAATTGATCGCGCCGGCGTTCGCCGAAAGCGCGCTGCTCGCGGCCGCGCATCAGTTCCAGCTTGCCACCGACTGGCACGCGCGGAAGCCCCGTGCATGAGCTGGCAGCCTGTCATCGGCCTGGAAATCCACGCGCAATTGTCGACGCGGTCGAAACTGTTTTCCGGCGCATCCACGGCCTACGGGGCCGAGCCGAATACGCAGGCGGCGCTGCTCGACGTGGCCCTGCCCGGCACGCTGCCGGTACCGAATCGCGTGGCACTGGACAAGGCCATCGCGTTCGGACTCGCGATCAATGCGACGATCGCGCGGCAGAGTATTTTTGCGCGCAAGAATTATTTCTATCCCGACCTGCCCAAGGGCTACCAGATCAGCCAGTACGAAGCGCCGATCGTCGGCAACGGGACGCTTTGCGTGCGCACCGACGACGGACGCACGCTTGAGGTGGCGATCGAACGCGCGCATCTGGAAGAAGACGCCGGCAAGTCGCTGCACGACGCCTTCCACGCCGCGACGGGTCTGGATTTCAACCGTGCCGGCGTGCCACTGCTTGAAATCGTGTCGAAGCCCGTGCTGCATTCGGCGCAGGACGCGGTCGCCTACATGCGCGCGGTGCACACCCTGGTGCGCTGGCTCGGCGTGTGCGACGGCAACATGGCAGGAAGGCTCGTTCCGCTGCGACGCGAACGTCTCGGTGCGGCGTGCGGGCACGGACAAACTCGGCACGCGCACCGAGATCAAGAACGTCAATTCGTTCCGTTTCGTCGAGAAGGCGATCGAATACGAGATCGAGCGCCAGATCCGCGCGCTGGAAAACGGCGAGGCCATCGTGCAGGAAACGCGGCTCTACGACGCCGCCGCGCACCGCACCCTGCCGATGCGCGGCAAGGAAGACGCCGACGACTACCGTTATTTCCCCGATCCGGATTTGCCGCCGCTCGTGGTTACCGATGCCGATATCGAGGCGGTGCATGCGGCGCTGCCGGAACTGCCGAACGCGCGGTGGCGGCGCTATATCGAAGCGCTGGGCCTGCCGGAAGGCGACGCGACGCAGTTGTGCGCCGACAAGCACACTGCGGATTATTTCGAAGCGACGCTCGCTGCGTTGCCCGGCGAAGCGAAACTCTGTGCAGAAACCCCAGACAGATCGAAGGCAGGGCTCGACCAAGCGAAACTCTGTGCGAATTGGGTTCTTGGCGAACTTGCTGCAGCGCTAAACGTGGAAAGTCTGCCTATCGAAGCCTCACGCGTGGACGCTCCCGCGCTGGCGCGCCTGCTCGAGCGCGTGCGCGAGGGCGCGATCTCGGGCAAGACCGCCAAGGACGTCTTCGCCGCGATGTGGGCGGCCGAGGGCGATGCCGATGCGATCATTGCGGCGCGTGGCCTGAAGCAGATTTCCGACGCGGGCGCGCTGGGCGCCGTCGTGGACGCGGTGCTCGCCGAGCATCCGACCCAGGTCGCCGAATGCCGCGCCGGCAACGACAAGCTGCTGCAATTCTTCGTCGGCCAGGCGATGAAGCGCCTGCGCGGCCAGGGCAATCCGCAGCAGTTGAATGCGCTGCTGCGCGAGAAGCTCAGGTAGCGCGTCGAATCTGCGACAATGCACGCTTTGCGCCAAACCGGACACACGATGAAAGCTCTGATATGCGGTTCGCTCGCCTACGACACCATCATGGTGTTCCCGGACCAGTTCAAGAACCACATCCTGCCGGACAAGGTGCACATGCTCAACGTCGCCTTTCTGGTGCCGCGCATGCGCCGTGAGTTCGGCGGTTGCGCCGGCAACATCAGTTACAACTTGAAGTTACTCGGCGGGCATCCGCTGCCGATGGGCACGGTCGGCCAGGATTTCGGCCCCTACCGCGAGCATTTCACCCGCTGCGGCATCGACTTGTCGCAGGTGCAAGACGATCGAGGATCTGTTCACGGCGCAGGCGTTCATCACCACCGACCTCGACGACAACCAGATCACCGCGTTTCATCCCGGCGCGATGATGCGCAGCTTCGAGAACCACGTGCGCGACGTTCCCGACGTCGCCTTCGGCATCGTCGGCCCGGATGGGCGCGAGGCGATGCTGCAGCACGCCGCGGAATTCGCCGAGCGCGGCATCCCCTTCATCTTCGATCCCGGCCAGGCCATGCCGCTGTTCAACGGCGAGGAGTTCCGCGCCTTCATCGAGCAGGCCCAGTACGTGACCGTCAACGACTACGAATCGAACCTGCTGCAGCGCGCGACCGGCTGGAACGAAAAACAGATCGCCGAGCGCGTGAAGGCTTACATCGTCACGCGCGGACCGCAGGGTTCGCTGATCCACACGGGCAAGAAAACCATCGACATCCCGCCGGCGCACGAACGCCGCGTGTCCGATCCCACCGGTTGCGGCGATGCGTATCGTGCCGGCCTGATCTACGGCCTGATGCGCAACATGGACCTGTCCACCTGCGGGCGCATGGCTTCGCTGATGGGTGCGCTCAAAGTGGAACACCCCGGCACACAGAACCAGCGATTCACCTACGCCGAATTCGCCGACCAGTTCCGCCAGCAGTTCAGCTACGCGCTGGATTGAGAGCGGTGCGCTCCCGCTAAGGCATGCGTGCGTCGGGCGGGCCGTCAAGAATTCCGGCTGGGCTGATGGCGCGAGAACGCATCGCGGACCTGCTCACGCAGCAAATCATCATCCCATGGCTTGGTCAGAAATCTGAAAACCGCGCCGCGATTGACCGAATCGGTAACGACCTTGAGGTCGGTATAGCCGGACAGGATGATGCGCATCGTGTCCGGATAAAGCTCCTTGACCACGCCGAACAGCTCGGTCCCTGACATTCCCGGCATGCGCTGGTCGGAAACGATCACTTGCACGGGGTGCAGCGCGAGCAGCGCCAGCGCTTCGTTGCCGTCGCTTGCCGTCAGGATGCGGTAGCCATCGCGGCGCAATACTCGCGCCAGCGCGGAGCGGATTCCCGGTTCATCGTCAACCACCAGCACAGTGCGCTGAACGTCCTGCGTGGTGTGGGCAATGGTGATGCTGCGGCCGCCCAACAGATACGACGCGAAAAGCCCGGCATCGACCGCGGGACTGAAATAGTTTCCCTGCATCTCGTCGCAATCGTGCTGCAACAGGTAATTGAACTGGCCTTGCGTTTCCACGCCCTCGGCGACGACTTTCAGGCGGATGCGGCGGGCTATGTCGATGATCGCGGCGGCAATCGCGGCGTCTTCGACGCTGCTGGTAATGTCGTGGATGAAACTGCGGTCGATTTTCACCCGATGGAAAGGAAGCCGCTTCAGGTAGGAAAGCGAGGAATACCCCGTGCCGAAATCGTCCAGCGCCAGGCCTACGCCGAACTCGCGCAGCCGGGCGAGCATTTTCCCGGACCTGACCATGTCCTGCATGACCACGCTTTCGGTCAACTCCAGTTCGAGTCGGCTTGGCTCGAGCGAATGCCTGGCCAGCGCATCCTGGACGACCTGCAGCAAATCGCCGCGTTCGATCTGCGCGGAAGAAACGTTCGCGCCGACAGGCACGATCGGTATTCCGGCCGCCCGCCACGCCGCCTGCTGCGCGCAGACGCGTTCGATGACCCAACCGCCGATCGGCACGATCAGCCCGGCGTGTTCGGCAGCACCGATGAATTCGGTCGGCCCGATCAGGCCGCGTTCGGGATGTTGCCAGCGGATCAGTGCTTCCGCTCCGACGATTTCGCCGCTGCGCATATCCACGCGCGGCTGGTACGCCAGAACAAATTGTTCGAGTTTGAGGGCCTCGCGCAGCTGCGCTTCCAGGGTCAATGTTTGCTTTGCGCGCGCGCTCAATTCCGCGGAGAAGTAGGCGAAGCGCTCGTTGGACGCTTTGGCGTGCTTGAGCGCGGAATTGGCATGGTCGAAGTCGAAGTGTCCGTCGCTTGGGTCCGCATCGTCCGGATACTGTGCAATCCCGACCCGCACCAAAACGGATAGCGCCTGTCCGCCGATCTGGAATGGCGCGTCGAACGCCGCAAAGACTCGTTCGAGCAAGTTTTGGGCGTGGGTACTGTCTGGCGACAGTTCGGCGAGCGCGAAGTTGTCGCCGCCGACCCGGCCGACCGCGCCCGCCTCGCCCACGACCTTGCGCAGACGCTCGGCGGTCTTGCGCAACAATTCGTCGCCCAGCGCACGGCCATAGCGCTCGTTGATTCCGGTGAAATTCTCCAGGTCGATCGCACAGATACACAGACACATCTTGTCCAGGCGCACATTTTCCTCGAACTGGAGCAGGCGTTCGTGGAACGCCTGCGTGTTTTTCAGTCCGGTCAACGGGTCGTAATAGGTCAGCTGTTCGAGTCGTCGTGCGGTGTTCGCGTGCTCGAGCGCGTAAGACAAATCGCGGGTCAGCCATTCGAGCAGAACGATCTCGTCGGCATCGAAGAAATCCGACTCCGCGGCCAGGAAAACCAGCGCCGCAACCGCTTTGCCGGATACGAACAAGGGAAACGCGGCGCCGGAGCGGATGCCGCGCTTCACCAGTTGTTCGCGCGTGGGCAGGAACGAATCATCGGAGTGCAGGTCGTTGACAACCACCGGTTTGGCCGCGCGCAAGGCGCGCCAGATGAGCTGATTCTCGTCCGGGATCGTGTGGCGGGCGAATTCGATGAAATTCGCCGCATCCGTGGCGACCCCGTCGATGGCGATGGTGCGGAGGCGGTCCTGGACCGGGTCGATTTCCGCCGCCCAGGCGAGCGCGAACACGCCTTCGGAAATGGCGACGCGGCAGGCGTCGCGGAGCAGGCCGTCGCGGTCCTGCCGACGCAGTATGGCCGAATGAATGCCGCCAATGACGGCATGAATCCGGTTCATTCGTGCGATCCGGCGTTCCTGCTGCTTTTGCGCGGTCCTGTTTTCCAGCAAGCAGATCGAGAACGCGGGTGAGCCATCGGCGTCGCGCACCAATGTCGCGGTGAGGACGCCCCACAATTCACCGCCGTCCTTGCGGCGGTACGCTCTTTCGACCTGATAGTGGTCGATCTCGCCGCGAAACAACTGTTCGCGCAGGTTGCTTGCGGCCGCGCTTTCCGGGGCGCCGACCTGAGCCGCGGTCATACTTTGCAGTTCCTCCGGTTCGTACCCGAGCATCTGCGCCAGCATCGGGTTGACCCGGACGAACCGCCTACTGACCGCGTCGAGAATGGCGATACCCAAGCCGGCCTGTTCGAAGACTGCGCGGAAGCGATCCTCGCTTTGCCGCAGTTGTTCTTGCGCGCGTTTGCGATCGCTGATGTCGCGGATCACGGCGAGGATGTTGCCTTCGGGCATCAGCGTCGCGCTGGCCTCGACGTCCACCCGCGAGCCATCCTTGCGCACGAAGAGCCATTCCGCGTGATAGTTCTCGCCGCTGCCGATGATTTCGAGCGCCGGGGCGACTTGCGGCAGCGCCGCCGGCTCGACGATGTCGGCCGCGCTTTTCCCAACCAGTTCGTCGCGCGCATATCCGAGCATCTCGCATATGCTCGGATTGGCGTCGAGGTACACGCTGTCGCGATCCGCGATCAGGATGCCGTCGGGCGCGTATTCGAACAACTGCCGGTAGCGTTCCTCGCTCAGCTTGCGGGCATCTTCCGCCTCGAGACGCGTGGAAATGTCGATGCCGATTCCGACCAGGCAGGTGGCCCCATCCAACTGCACGCGGCGTCCGGTGAAAAAATACGGAAGCGAGCGGCCGTCCTTGGTGACGAATTGCGCTTCGACCGTGGCCTCGCCGCTGGCGAATACCTCGGCGATCCGGCTCTCGACCAGCGCTTGGTCGGCGACGGAGAAGAAATCCAGCGGGTGCATCCGCGCGATTTCCTCCGGGGCATAACCCGATACCTGCTCGAACTGCCGGTTCCATAGCAGGAAACGCCCATCTTTGTCGTACAGATAGAGAATGCCGGGCACGCTCTGGATCATCGCGTCTCGTGAACTGCCGCTCACGCCGCACGGCGATCTGCGCCTCGTGCGCCGCCTGTTCGCGCGCCAGGTTGCCAAGCCCGAAGCCGACATCCATGGCAGCTTCTTCGAGCAAGGCGATTTCCCGCTCCTGGAAAAAGTCGGCTTTTTTCGCGTACACCGCCAGCGTGCCGACCACGCGGCCGTCCTCGCGGATCGGGAATGCCGCCGCCGCGCGCAGGCTCGCGCGCTCCATTGCTTCGCGCCATGGCTGCATGGCCGGGTCGTGCAATGCATCGTTGCAGATGTGGCGGTGTCCGCTGCGGAAGGCGATTCCGGCCGGACCGCGTCCTTCCGCCCGATCATCTGCGTAAACGCGAACGCCGCGCACATATCCGTGGTCGTCGCCGCTGACCGCGATCGGCGCAAGCATGTGCGTTTCGGGGGCGTACCAGCCGATCCAGGCCAGCGCAAAGCCTGCGTTTTCGACCAGGATCCGGCAGGTATTCTGCAGCAGCTCCTCGCGCGTGCGTTTCCAGACGATGGTCTGGTTGATCTGGCTCAAGGCGTAATAAAGATGCGACAACTGCTGCGCATCGCGTTCGCGTCGCCGCAGTTCCGAAATGTCGCGTGAACTCTTGGAAACGCCGACGATCGCGCCCGTCGCGTCCTTGATCGGCGACACCGAGATGGAAACCTCGATCAGGCGGCCATCCTTGGCGCAGCGCACCGTTTCGAACTGGTCGACCCGGTCCCCGCGGGCGATCGTCTGCAGGATCCCGTCTTCCTCGTGCTGCCGATCCGCAGGGAGGATCTCGCGGATTGAGGTGCCGATCATCTCGTCGCTGCGGTAACCGAACATTTCCTCGGCACCCCGATTCCAGCTGGTGACGGCGCCGTGCAGATCCATGCCGATGATCGCGTCCCGCGAGGATTCCACGATCGCAGCCAGGCGCATCGCGGCGAATTCGGCCTGGCCGTTTTCGGCGATCGGATGCGCCGCTGCGCGTATCCACAGACCCGGCTCGCACTGAGCGAGCAATTGACGGGCCAGCGTCAACAGCAACTCGCGCTGGCGAGCGCTCAATCGGCGCGGCTTGTGGTCCATGACGGCGAGCGTACCCAGCACCTTGCCGTCGGCTGCGGCCAGCGGCACCGCGGCGCAGAAGGCGATACGGGGTTCGGAAGCCGCCAGCGGACTGCCGCGGAAGCGCGGATCGCGCGCGACGTCAAGCACGACGATCGGTGCGCTGCTGGCGCTGGCGTGCCGACAGAACGCCATCGCGTCGAGCGCTTGTTCCGGGGTCAATCCGATCGCCGCGAAGGGCTCCTGACGGCCTTCGTCGCCGAGCGAAATCAACGCGATCGGCATGGCGCAGAGGTCCGCGGCCATGGCGGCGAATGCGCGTGCGGATGCTAGCGCCGATCCGACGCTCGGAAATTCGCCAAGTGCCGCTGCCTGAGGCGATTGATTCATCGCGAGGTGGCTCGATTTTCCGGCTGGGTTTCGCCGTTTTATCATAAATCCGACGGCGCGCCGATCCAGACGCCAGCATAGTAAGTAGTCGCACGGATTGCGACGGTCGGCGGCGCTTCCTATGATGCTCTCCGGAAACCCTGCATACGCCCGCGTTTTTCAGCCCGGCGGGTCGAGCGGGGTCCGGCGTCGGTCGCCGACGGCGATTGATCGTGTAGCCCGAACCCGGTTCGGAATGGACGGCATCATGAATGCGAGCAATGCGAGCGAATGCGAAGTTGCACCGGCACTACCCGACCGATCGTCGAGTTCGACTTCGACCGAGATCGCGTTCAATCTGGTCCGGTTTGTCGATGCGGCGGTCGTGCCGGCGTTGATATTCGACGCCGACATGCGTGTGCAGTACTGCAACCGCGCGGCGAAGATTTTCGCGCAGCGAATCAATCCGCAGAATAAAGGCCTCCGAACCGGAATTCGTGCGCGACTTGCATCCGGACCTGGTTTCCACGGCAGCGCTGTATATATGCCGAGGCGTCGGCAACTGGATCGGCGAGATCAAGCTCGATGTCGCCGGCGAACTGAAGCGGGTCGCGTTGGTGCAGATTTCCGCGCTCGGCGCGAACCGCTCGCCACCGTATGGCCTGTGCGTCCGCGACGTGACCTGGGAACACGCCCGCGAAGCGGAACTGCATGCGCGCGCCGCCGAATTGGAAATCGCCAACGCCCGGCTGAAGGGTGTGCAGGAACAGGTCATCCAGACCGAGAAACTGGCATCGATCGGTCAACTCGCGGCCGGCGTGGCGCACGAGATCAACAATCCGATTGCCTACGTGAAGTCGAATCTGAATTCGCTGCAGCAGTACACGGCCAACTTGTTTTCCACAGTGAAGACCTATGCCGACGCGGTCATGCACCCGGACGACCCGGTTGCCGTCGACAAGGCGGCCCAGGCCGGCCGGCAGATCGATCTCGAGTCGGTCGCGACCGACGTTAAGGAACTGCTCGCGGAGTCGCGCGAGGGCATCGACCGGGTTTGCAAGATCGTGAGCGACCTGAAGGATTTTTCGCGCCGCGATCAGACCACGGATTGGGTGCGCGCGGATCTGCACAGCGGTCTGGAATCGACGCTGAACATCGTCTGGAACGAGCTCAAGTACAAGGCGCAGGTCGTCAAGACGTTTGGCGATCTGCCCCTGGTCGAATGCCTGCCGTCCGAATTGAACCAGGTATTCATGAACATCCTCATCAATGCGGGCCAGGCGATCAAGACGCACGGCGTGATAACGGTCAGCACGGAACACATGGGCGACAAGGTACGCATCTCGATCGGCGACGATGGCGAGGGCATCCCGGCCGAGGCTTTGCCACGGATTTTCGATCCGTTTTTCACCACCAAGGCGGTCGGCGAAGGCACCGGGCTGGGCTTGGCGATTTCCTATGGCATCGTGGCCAAACACCATGGCACGATCGAGGTGACCAGCGTGCCGGGCCAGGGCACACTGTTTTTGATCGAGTTACCGATCGCACAACCCAACCTGGCGTCGAAGGAGTAATTCCGATGTACCGCGTTTTGTTGCTGGATGACGAACCGTATATCCTCAATGCGCTGCGGCGCTGTCTGACCTCGATCGATGCTGACCAGCTCAATGGCGAGGCACTGCGCGCGGAAGCGTTCACGTCGTCCGATGCGGCGCTCGAGCGCTGCGAAGAATGCGAGTTCGATCTCGTGATTACCGACTATCGGATGCCGGCGATGAACGGCGTCGAATTCCTGATCCGGTTGATGGACATCCAGCCGGAGGTGCCGCGCGTCATCATTTCCGGATTTGCCGATCGCGGTGCGATCATTGCCGCGGTCAACGAGGCGCAGTTGACCCGCTTCATTGAAAAGCCCTGGGACGATCGCGAACTCCAGCGCGCGGTGATCACGATACTGGCGGGCGCAAGCAAGCGCAGCGCCGTCGCCGGTGCGCATGCGCTGAACAGTGACCGACAACTTCGGCGGCTGGAGATGGAATGCCCCGGCATTACCCAGGTCGAGCGCGCCGAAGATGGCGGCATCCTGATCGCAGCGGAAGACCTGCAGGCGTGACGCGGCCGGCCAACCGACCCGGCCGCCGGAACGGGCCGGTTTGCACCCATCCGGCTAGGTCCCGATCGAGAACGGCGTGAAATCGGTATCGCGGTCGTAGTAATCCTCGCTCTCCGCGCGCTTGAGCGCGGCGACGACGCGGTAGGTCAGCGGCGTGGCGAGCACTTCCCACAGCACTTTCAGCACGTAGTTCGACCCCATTACGGTGAGCACCATGCTCGTGTCCCACACGCCGAGAAACGCCATGGGGTAGAACACCAGCGAGTCCACGCCTTCGCCGCAGATGGTCGAGCCGATGATGCGCGACCACAGTGCATTGCCATTCGTCCACAATTTCATTTTTGCCAAGGTATATGAGTTCACGAACTCGCCGCAGAAGAACGCGGTGATCGAGGCGAGCACGATGCGCGGGGTCTGGCCGAAGATCGACTCGTACGCGGCCTGCTCGTGCCAGTGCGCGGCTGGCGGCAGCTTGACGACGACCGTGGCCATGAGCGAGGCGAACACCAGCGCGGTCAGGCCCGACCAGATCACCCGCCGTGCGCGCGCATAGCCGTAAACTTCGGTGAGGATGTCGCCGAAGATGTACGAGATCGGAAAGAACAGCACGCCGGCGCCGAACGTGAATTCGCCGATCAGCGGCAGATGCACCTGCGCCACTTTCGCCGGCCCGATCAGGTTCGAGCACAGGATCGTGCAGACGAAGGCGCCAAGGATGAAATCGTAGTAGCGGTAGGTGCGGGGTGGTGGACTCGTCATTTCGCGATCCGGCGACGGAATGGCCTAGCATGCATTGCGCTGGCGGATTTCGCCAGCCCGTGCAGGGGCGATGACCGCCAAGGCCGCGCATGATGGCCCGCGCCGCCAGTGGATGCTCGCATGATGTCCGCTCATGGCGTAAGGTTTCCGCTGCCGTACCGATCAATTGAGCGGCATTGCCGAGGAGATCGCCATGCGGATGCGTCGCCTGCTTTGCGCTGTTGTTGCCTGTGCCTGGTGGCGCTGCCAGCATTGGCGTCGCAGGCCAGCGTTGGCCTGGCAGGGCAAGGGCGCGGATGGCCATGAAATCCACTTCGATCCGCAGCACTTGCGCCATCCGGCGCTGTTGCTGTTCTGGGCGACGTGGTGCCCTTACTGCGAGGCGCTGATGCCGTATTTGCAGCATGTCTACGATGCGGCCGGCCACGACGAAGCTCGATGTCTACGCGATCGACATCAAGGACGACGGACACCCCGCCGCGACGCTGCGCGAGCGCCATCTGACTTTCACCCTGGTGCGCGACGGCGACGCGATCGCCGATGCCTACGGTGTGCAAGGCACGCCCGGATTGTTCCTCGTCGATGCCAAGGGCGACATCGTTTACCAGCGCAGCGGCGGCGACGAGCCAGCGCAGGTCGAGGCGAAATTGCGCGCGCTGCTGCATTTGCCGACGGCGCGCGGCAAGCGCCGACAGCTAGCGGGCACCGGCCTCGCCGACTAGTGCGCAACCAATAGCGGCAGATCGCTGTTCTGGAACAGATGACGCGTCGTCCCGCCGAGCACGAGTTGCGCGATGCGCGAGTGACCCCATGCGCCCATGACGATCATGTCGGCCTGCAGGTTCCTGGCTTCGGCAAGGATGTTCGCGCCGTAATCGTTCTTTGGCGCGAATGCGCGCACTTGCGCACGCACGCCGTGGCGTTGCAGCCACGCCGACAGGTCCAGCCGGGGCAAATGCCGTGTGCCGAGTTCGTCGTCCTGCGCCGCGCCGTCGAGCACCACGACCTGTGCCGCGCGCGCAAGCAGGGGCAGCGCTCCGCGGATCGCCAGCATCGCTTCGCGGCTGTGGTTCCAGGCGACGAGGATGCGCTCGCCCAGGGTCGTCAACTTCGCGGCTTCGCGGCACCACGAGCACGGGCACGCCCGCACCGAACACGGTGCGCGACACCGTGCCCCAGCCGGTCGGCGCGTCGGGATTGAGCGTCGGACGTTCGGCGACGACGAAATCGCACCAGCGTGCGCAATGGCACAGCGCTTCGACCGCCTCGCCTTGCGCGACCAGCCATTCGCCGTTTGCGCCATGCGTGGTGAGCAGATCGCGCCACCATGATCCTTGCGCCTGCGCCTGCGCATACACGCGATCGGCTTCGTGGACCTGGAACACCACGGTTTCCGGCGTGCTGAACGCGACCGCGCCGAGCGGGGCCACGGTGAGTCCGTACAGATAGGCGTCAAGACGTTTGGCCAGCGCCAAGGCAGCGCGTGCGGCGAGCGGTTCGCCGCCGGGTTCGCGCACGTGCACGAGAATGTCGAAGGCGGACATGACGGTTCCTCCCCGCAGGCCAAACATTAGCTTAACGCGCGGCACACAAAAGTTCTGCATGGGTACGCGCGTTGTTGTGCGTTCAGGCAGCTTGCGCGAGACTGACCGTGGTTCAACCACTCGGAGAATCGACATGCGCAACATCCCCGTATTCGCCGCATCCGTCCTGCTCGCCGCGTCCACGCTGTATTCCGCGCGTGCCAGTGCTGCCGGCCAGATCGATTGCGAGATGAAGTTCAACCTCACCGGGTGGGCCGCCATCTACAAGCACGCCGAGGGCCATGGCACGATCACATGCAACAACGGGCGCAGCTTCAAGGTGAACATCGTCGCCGTCGGTGGCGGACTCACCGCCGGCAAATACAAGGTCGAGGGCGGCACCGGCAAATTTTCCGACGTGTACGATACGGGCGAGTTGTTCGGCAGCTACGCACAAGGCGAAGCGAATGCCGGCGTAGTCAAGTCGGGCATCGCGCAGGTGTTGACCAAGGGCAATGTTTCGCTGGCCCTGGCCGGTACGGGCAATGGCGTCAACATCGGCGTCTCCTTCGGAAAATTCACGATCTCGCGCGCGCGTTGATTCGAGCTGACTTGATCGAAAACGCGGCGCTCGCAAGGGCGCCGCGTTTTTATTGCGGCAGCGCACAAAAATCGGTAGGGTGGATGCATGAGCAACCACTCGGCGACTGCGCGCTACACCCCCGGCGAGGAACTCGCCAACAGCCTCACCCACGGCGTCGGCCTGTTGCTCGCCATCGCCGGCCTGTGCGGCTTGATGTTCGCAGCCGGCGGCGTGCGCGAAACGGTCACGTGCCTGGTCTACGGCGTCACGCTGATTCTCGTCTATGCCACTTCCACGCTGTACCACGGCGCGCGTCTGCCGCAAGCCAAGCAGCTGCCTGCGGACACTGGATCACGTCGCGATATTCGCTGCTGATCGCCGGCACCTACACGCCATTCGTGCTGATCGCGTTGCGCGGTGCCTGGGGCTGGAGCCTGTTCGGCACGGTGTGGGTACTCGCCACGCTCGGCGCACTGTTCGAGCTGAGCCGGTGGCGGCATGCGCGCGGCGTCCGCGTGGCGCTCTACATCGCCATCGGCTGGGTCGGGCTGGTCGCGCTCAAGCCGCTCGTCGCCGCGCTGCCGGCGCCGGGATTTGGCTGGTGTTCGGCGGCGGCGTGAGCTACACGTTCGGCGTGCTGTTTTACGTCTGGCGCAGTCTGCGCTATCACCACGCCGTGTGGCACCTGTTCGTGCTCGGCGGCAGCGTCTTGCAGTACTTTGCGGTGTTGTTTTACGTCTTGCCGAAAGCCTGAGTGGCGGCATCAGGCAATCAGGAATGCCAGCGCAAACACGCCGAGCATGGTGAAACACAAGGCGAGCTTCGCCAGCGTGCCGAACAGCAGGCCGATCCAGGTGCCGATGCCGACGCGCGTGGCGTGATCGATTTTCCGGCCGGTCGACAATTCGCCGAGCAGCGCGCCGAAGAACGGCCCGAGCAACAGCCCGGGCAGGCCGAAGAAAAATCCGACCAGCATGCCGATGCTCGCGCCCCACAGCGCGCGCGTGCTCGCGCCGACGCGTTTGGCGCCGAGGACGCCGGCGAGAAAATCCACCAGCAGCGCCAGCGCCGCGAGCATGCCGAGCAGGATCAGGGTGAACGTGCCGATATGTTGGAAATGATCGGCCCACGCCGCCAGCAGCATGCCGCCGAACACCAGTGGCACGCCCGGCAGGATCGGCACCACGGCACCGGCGAGGCCGACCAGTATCAGGATTCCGGCAAGGACGAAATACCCCGTTTGCAGCAGGGTTGCGCTCAACGCACACCCGGCGCCGGGCTTGCGCGCCTCGGTGTCGATCGCGAACGCATCCTTGTATTCGGGTTTCAGCAGGTCGTAGAAGACCTTGGCCGGAACTTCCACCTGCTGCGGGCCGTCCGCATACGAAGCCACTTTATACGGCGGGAAGATGACGGTCACGCCGATCGCGCGGGCATCCAATCCATCGATCAGGAACACGCCGAAATTTCGCGGCGGCGGGCATCGTGCCTTTCTCGATCCAGCGTTTCATCGAACTGGATGTCCGATGCCTGCTGCGCCGGCGTCATGGCGCCGGGATCTCGCGCAATTTCGCTTCGTAGCGGCCCTCGAGCTGGCGCCGGCATTCCGCGCTCACGCGTTGAGGCCGGTTTGCGGATCCGCGAACAACTCGGGAAGGGTCGTTGAGCTTGCCGGTCGGCGAGATCGAGAGTTGAAGCTGGCGAGGATCGGCATGCCATGCGCGCCGCCGATGAAGGACGAACCCGACGCGATGACGCTGACGAAATCCGCGGTGCGGCGGGCGACGGTGAAATTCAGGTCCAGCGCGTAGTCGATGCTCTTGTCCGCGGTCGGCGGTACTCGCGTCCAGGAAATCCTTTTTCTGCACGGCGGCGAACCCACGGATCGCCTTGTCGAGCGCCTGCCACTGCGGGTCCAGCGACGGATAAGAGATCGCGTAGGTATAGCCGGGGCCCTTGCCGGTATCCTCATCGGGGCGCACTTCCGCGGCCGCCGCCGTGCTCAGCGGCGGGGCCGGCTGTCGATCGCATCCGGCGGATGCCAGCAGTAAGGCGACGTTTGCCGACACGACGACGACGCACTTCCATGCGGACAAGCGAAAGCTCATTGCGGCACAGCGCCCCTGACAAAACGCCAGTGTAGGCGATGGCGCAAGCGCCTGTCATGTGGCGGCTCCGGCGATCAGGGCTCGAAGCCTTCGCCGAAGAGTCGGTCCGTCGCCGGGTATTGCGCGACATAGATCGCGCCGGGGCTCGCCGGGGTGCGACCGGATTCGGTCGCGCCGATCACCAGCGTGGTTGCGTCGGTCGCCATGCTCACGCCGAAACCATCGCCCGGCTGCAGATCGGCCACGCTGTAGATTCCGGCCGGTTGCGATCCGTCGCTGGAGTCATGGTGATAGGCGAAGACTTGGCCGGCATCGCCCTTGCACATCGAACCGACCAGAGAAAAACCGTTCACCGAAGTCACGCTGGTGCCAAACATGTCGCCAGCGTAACTGTTCGCGTTGGTCAACACGCTTTCGTAATTGAATTGCCCGGCCGCGGCGACATAGGAATACGCCGCGCCGTACGGTCCGCCCTTCATCTGACTGTAGAATTCGGCGTCTCCGGCGACGATTCTGCCGCCATCCAGGACCAGCACGCCCGGATAGTAAGCGAAGGCAACCGGGTTGGGTGCGGTGAGCATGCCGCTCTGACTCCAGCCGTTGTATGCACTTGACGAAGGTATAGATCGCACCGGCCGAGGCGCCGACGCCGGCCAGGCCGAGATTGTCCGCGCCGACGGCCAAAGTGCCGTTGGCGGCGGCCAAACTGGAGCCGAAGCTGGACTGATCGACCGGCGTGCGCGCGAGGATCTGCCCCGCGTAACTGGAAGGCAGGTTGGACAGGTCGTAGGCTTCGACGTCGCCGACCTGCAGACCTTTGGCGTTGATGTAGCCCGGAAAGCCGACATACAGCGTGGATCCGTCCACTGCCAGCGAACTGCCGAATCCGCTGGCGCCGCTCATGATCCCGGTATAGCTGTATAGCGTTTCTTCAAGCAGCCATTGCCCGTTCTGCAGCACGTAGATCGACACCGCGCCGGCGTTGCTCGGCGAGGTGCGTGTTCCATGCACCGGGCGAGCCGACGATGAGCGCATTGCCGGTGAAAGCAAGCGTATCCTGGCCGTCGGCGCTGTCCGGCGGTGCGATTTCCTGGAACAAGGACCACGCGCCCGCCTGGCGATGATAAATGTATACCCTGCCGTCCCCGTTCGCCGCACTGATGCGCCCGAACACGGCGATCCAGTCGCCCAGTACCACCGGATTCTGATGCGCAAAACTGCTGGCGAAGCTTTCCGGAGGCGTCAGGCGCTGCGCGCGCAGCGCGGTACTCGCATGTGCGCCGGTCGCGGCGAATGCGGCAAAGCCGAGGGCGATGGCGACATGGCGGAGCGATCGGGTATTCATGGCGGACTCCCAACAATGCGCGGCGATGAAGCGCCTGCTTGCCGTGCGCTCTGGCGCGAGAAGCCCGAATCGTTTCGGAATCCTGCTCGTGGCAAGCGAGAAGGATGATAGGCAGACGCCTGTTGCGGCGAAATCCGTATGAATACGTAGGGCGTCCGCAGGCCGCGATCGGTGGCCCGGCTCGACTAATTTGTGCCGGCGTCGCGGATCGGTTCGGCGGTTGCGAGCAATTGCGTCCGCACCAGGTCGGCCAGCGAAGATGCCGCCAGTTTTTGCATCAGGTGCGCGCGATGGATTTCCACGGTGCGGTGGCTGGTGCCCAATTGCCGGGCGATTTCCTTGGCCGTGCCGCCCGCTGCCACCAGATCCAGCACTTCGCGCTCGCGCGGGGTCAGGGTGCGCAGGCGCGCGATGGTGACGTTGCGGTCTTCCGCCCGCTGCCTGTGATTGTGGGCTTGTTCCAGCAACTGACGCACACGCGCGACCAGTTGCCGGTCGTCGAACGGCTTTTCGATGAAATCGTGCGCGCCGTTGCGCATCGCAGCAACCGCCATCGGAACATCCGCCGCGCCGGTCAGAAAAATCACCGGCAGAGCAATCCTGCGCTCATTCAAGCGGGCCTGGACTTCCAGGCCGCTCATCTGCGGCATGCGCATATCCAGCAGCACGCAGCCTGCGTTGTGCAACTGGGCCTTTTCCAGGAATTCGGGACCCGAAGAGTAGGTCTCCACCGTCAGGCCAGCGAGCTTCAACAGGCGCCGCAGCGCGGAGCGGATGCCAGCCTCGTCGTCGACGACGAAAACGACCGGCACAGGGTCGCTGTTTGCCGCCTGGCTGATCGGCGCGTACGGCATGGCGACCCGATTCTATCCACTCCGGTGCATGCCCGCTACACAGACGTCTCAATCCAGCCGCTTGCGCGTGCGCGCGATCGCGATGCCGAGCACCACGACGATGAATGCGCCAAGCGCGGCCAGTTCCGGCCACAAGTCGGCAAGGTCGCGGCGCGCAGCAGAACCCCGCGGATCAGCTGCGTGAAATGCGTTACCTGGAACCTGAATCCGTGACTCTACTCACGGGCCCAGGATTTTCCGGCGATTTGCATTTAGTGGCCTGAACAGTCTACTTCGTCCGGCCAACTCCTAGGCGTTGCGATAGCGCAGCAAGACGAACGCGATGCCGACAAGGAGCAAAGACAAAGAGCGCGAGGCCGACTCTGTTGACAGTTGGAGCCGGTGTCGCCGCCGCATTCGCGACGTTGTAGTTGATGGTTCCGTTCCACACCCGAGGCGTGAAGAAGCCGTTGCTGGAGCTGAACGCGACGTTGGTGGCCGAGCCAGTGCTGATCTGGAGCACGCCGTCGTTGTAGACCTGGTTGCTGCCTGTCCCGTTCGTGTAATCGTGTCCACCGGTCCCGGCGGTTGGCGTGAGCGAGATCGCGATTCCGTAGGTCGTTCCGGCCGGAATCGTAAGCGGGCCGACATTCAACGACGTCGGCAGGTCGTCTCCCGCCGAAACGATGCCGGTCGCCGTTCCTACCAAAATCCACCCGGCGGAGCTGGTCTCGAAGCCAGAAAAAGTGCCGGGGCGGTACCAGACCGACACATCCCCGGTGAACGAGGCGTTGAGGTTGGTGTCCCAGGAAGTGATGGTCACGTTGTTCGGTGCCACGTCCTGAACGTCGAAGTAAATTCCACCAGTGGCGGCGCCTCCGTTGTTGGAGGCAAACAACGTAGTAAGCGAACCGCTGGCTGCCACGATCTGGGGGGCGGCCGGCGCCGTGCCCCCGCACGCTGGCATGCGATCGCGCATGAACTGCGGTCGCGGTTGACCGCTGTCGAGCAGCGCACAGGACGAGGTGGCGTAGCCTGGAACTGCGTGCAGGCAGATCAAGGCGATGCCGATCGCCACGCCAGCTAGACTAAAACCATGGTGACTAGGTTTCATTGGCTCCCCCCCCGTTGCCCTCAGGAATTGGTGGACTGAAACAACTGATTCAGCGCGTTGGAACGTGGGCATGCTAACGGTCCCCGAAAGTGTCGTCAACGAATGCGGCAGCGGCAACTTCACCACAAGCGGCAGCAAGCAGCAGGCCATGCAGGCGACGGGCAAGGGCAGCGCATCGCCGCCGCGTTGCGTGTCAATCCAGCCGCTTGCGCGTGCGCGCGATCGCGACGCCGAGCACCACGACGATGAATGCGCCAAGCGCGGCCAGTTCCGGCCACAGATCGGCGAGCGTGGCGGCGCGCAGCAGAATCCCGCGGATCAGGCGCATGAAGTGCGTCATCGGCAGGATTTCAGCCAACCATTGCGCCGGCCGCGGCATGCCGGCGTAAGGAAACATGAAGCCGGACAGCAGGATCTGCGGCAGGAAGGTGAAAAACGCGAGCTGCATGGCCTGGAACTGGCTCTTCGCGAGCGTCGACAGGAATACGCCCAGTGCCAGCGAGGCGACGATGAACACCAGCGATGCGGCGTAGACGTCGAGCAAACTTCCACGAATCGGCACGTCGAAGACGGCCACGCCGAGCAGCAGCACCAGGGTCACCTGGATCAGGCCGATGCCGGCGAAGGGCAGCACCTTGCCCACGGTCAGCTCCATCGGCGACACGGGAGTCGCAATCAGGAATTCCAGGTTGCCGCGTTCACGCTCGCGCACCATCGCCATCGCCGTGAACAATACCATCGTCATGGTCAGGATCACGCCGATCAGGCCCGGTACGGTGTTGATCGGCGCGCGCCGGCCGGGATTGTAGAAATTGACGATCTCCACATTGGCCGGCGGCGCGGATGCATCCGGATCGAGTAGCGTGCGCAGCGGCAGCGCGGCGAGCTGGCGCACCGCCTGCTGCACGGTCTGGTCCGAGCCGTCGACCACGATCTGCAGGGGCGGGTGGTCCTTTTCGATCAGACGGCGCTCGAAATCCGGCGGCACCACCAGCGCCGCGCTGATCTCGCCCTTGCGCAACAAGGCATCGAGGTCTTGCGGCGTGCGTGCGCGGTAGTCGAAGTCCAGCACCTGGGTCTGCGCGATCGCGGTGACGATCTGGCGCGACTGTGCGGTGTGCGCCTGATCGAGTACGGCCGCGGGCAGGTGGCGGATGTCCATGTTGATCGCATAGCCGAACAGCAGCATCTGCATCGTAGGGATGCCGACGATCATGGCGAACGTAAGTTTGTCGCGGCGCAACTGGCGCAATTCCTTCACGACGATTGCCCAGAGCCGGCGCAGGTTCATGCGTGCTGCTCCGCCGGATGCGTCGGCGCCTGCTGCGTGGCGGCGACGAACACGTCCTCGAGGTTCGGCCGTGTCGTTTCCACGCGCGCATCGATGTCCGCCGCGTGCAGATCTGCGGCGATGCGCGCACGCAGATCCGCAGCGTCGCTGCCGAGCACGCGCAAGGACGCGCCGATCTGCGCCATCGCCGATATTCCCGGCATATTTGCCAGTGCGTTCTGCGCCGAGCGCGGGTTTGCGCAATCGATCAGCAGCACCTGGCCGGGCAGGGCGTCCTCGAGTTCGCGAGGCGTGCCGTCGGCGACCAAACGCCCGCGATCCAGGATTGCAAGTCGATGGCAGCGCTCGGCCTCGTCCATGTAATGCGTGGAGACAAGGATCGTGGTGCCCGCGTCGGCGAGCGCGAACAGCGAGTCCCAAAAATCGCGCCGCGATTGCGGATCGACCGCACTGGTCGGCTCGTCGAGCAGCAACAGTTCCGGTTTGTGCAGCACGGCGGCGGCGAGCGCGAGGCGCTGTTTTTGTCCACCGGACAAGGTGCCGGCAAGCTGGTCGCGCAGATCGCCGAGCCAGTAGCGTTCGAACAGTTCGTTCACCCGCGCCTTCGTCCGCGCGCGGTCGAATTCATGCACGGCGCCGACGAATTCGAGGTTCTCGCGCACGGTCAGGTCGTCGTACAGCGAGAACTTCTGCGTCATGTAGCCGATGCGTCGCTTGAGCGCCTCGGCCTGTTCCGGGATTCGATAGCCGAGCACTTCGATCTGGCCCGCCGTCGGCAACAGCAGGCCGCAGAGCATGCGGATCGTCGTCGATTTGCCTGAGCCATTCGGGCCGAGGAAGCCGTACACCTGCGCGCGCGCGACGGTGAGGTCGATGTGATCGACCGCCACGACCTTGCCGAACGTGCGCGTCAGGCCGCGTGCGACGATGGCGCTGTCGGATTCAGTGCGCGACATGATCGAGCAGGCTCGCCTGACACGGCACGCCGGCCGGCAGCTTGCGTGCCGCGTCGCCGTCGAGGAACAGGTCGGCGCGATACGTCAGGCGGCTGGCGTCGTCGCCGGACAGCGCGTAGTACGGCGTGAAACTCGCCTCGCTGCGGATGCGCTTGAGCGTGGCGGTGAATGGTTGGTCCACGCCATCGACGCGAACGGAAAAGCGCGCGCCCGGTTGCAGCGCCGCGCGCTGAGATTCCGGCACGAAGACTTGCGCGTACGGCGCCGCGCCGACCAGCAGGCTGACCACGCTGGCACCTGCCTGCGGACGATCGCCAAGCCGAAATGGCAGCGCATCGACGCGACCTGCGCGCGGCGCATGCACGGACAGGCGCTCCAGCGTGACCGTCAACTGCGCCGCCTGCGCCTTGGCCTGCGCGAGCACGGCTTCGCCTTGCGCGAGGTCTTCCGGTCGCGTGCCGTTGAGCAATTCGGCGAGGTTGGCTTTCGCGGCGGCGACGTCCGCGTCGGCCTGGTGCAGCGTCGTATTGGCATTGTCGAGGTCCGCCTGGCTGTTCAGGCCGCGGCGGCGGATGTCGGCGGCGCGCGCGCGCGCGATGCGCGCGTTCGCGGCGGTGGTCTGCGCGCGCGCGAGTACCGCGCGCGCGGCATCGATGGTCTCGATGCGGGCGCCATGGCGCAGTTCGTCGAGTGCTGCGCTCAGGCGCTGCACATCCGCTTGCGCGGCATCGAGTTGCGCCTGCGTGCGGCGCGGATCGAGCGTGAGCAGCAGTTGCCCGGCCTGCACGCTGTCGCCTTCGTGTACCAGGATCTGCGTGATCGGTTCGGACACTTCCGCCGGCACCGCGATGCGGTCCCATTCCAGCGTGCCGAGCAGCGGCGCCGGGCCGCTCTCGCGCGCGCATCCCGCGAGCGCGGCGCAAGCGCACAAGGCCAGGAACACCTTCGAGCCGGAAAATCGCATGCCGTACTCCCGTTGTGCCGATGGCACAGAGTATGCCGAAATCGGCTTGGCGCCGAGTCTGCGCGCGGATCGAGCGGCGCCGTGATCCATGTCGCAGCCCGATGGCCGGGCCGGTGCAAGATGTGGCGCGGCAGGCGGCACACGGTATCCTAGGCGTTTAGCGTGGCTGATCGGGGGCGGTTCATGGTGATCGCGCGGTGATGGCACTGGCATTCTGGCCGGCGTGGGCGGCACCGATGTTGAATGGTGCGGCGCTTCTGCTTGCACTGGGCTTCCGGCGCAATCGCGCCGTGCTCGTGCTCGCCGTGCTCACGGTCGCCGCGTTGGCCTTGGCCGGCGTCGGGCATGCCGATCCGGGCGAACGCGGCATCGACGCGGCGCGCATGTTCGCCCCGTGGTTGCTGCTTGCGGCCGTGGCCCTGCCCGAGCGTGGCTTGTTGGCGCGGCGCAACCTCGCCTTGCTGCTGCTGCTCGCGGTAGCGGCCTGGTTGACGCTCGCTGCCTCCGACCGTCTGTGGCCGGGCCTGCGCTCGGCTTTGCCGTTTGGGTTTCTGCCCTGGTCGGCGGGCGGGGTGGCGGCCGGCCTGACATTCGCTGCGGCGTCTTTGTGCATGCTGCGATGGCTGTGCATGGCGTGCCGATGGAAGTTGGGTCTTTGCGTCGTGCTGGGCCTGGCCGGATTCGCGATGCTGCCGGGATCAACTTCGGCACCAGCCGCGCATTGGCGCTGGCCGGGGCCAGCGGACTGCTCACCGTCCTTTACGCCTCGTACCGCATGGCCTTTGTCGATGCGCTGTCCGGCCTGCCGAACCGGCGTGCGCTGGACGAAACACTGGCGCGCCTGACCGGCGACTATGCACTGGCGATGGTCGACGTGGATCACTTCAAGTCGTTCAACGATACGCACGGCCACGATGCAGGCGACAAGGTGCTGCAGGCCGTTGCCGGCGAATTGCGCCGCGAGCGCCGCGGCCGTGCCTTCCGTTATGGCGGCGAGGAATTCTGCTTGCTGTTTGCCGGCGCGCGCAGCCGCGAGGCCGTGCGCATGTGCGACCAGACGCGCCGCGCCGTGGAGCAGATGCGCGTGCGCATCCGCTCCGCGCCGAAGAAGCCGCGCGGCGGACAGGCGGTGAAGCGCCGTGAAGACGTCGAAACGAACGTCACCGTGAGCATCGGCGTGGCCTTGCGCGATGTGCAAACGCGCCTCGCATCGGATGTGCTCAAGGCCGCCGACCAGGCGCTGTACCTGGCCAAGTCGCGCGGACGCAACCGCGTGGTGGCGCGCTGACCGCGCAGGCGCAGGCACGCCACGATCGTCCGCGTTGACGCAAGTCAATGCAAAATCCGCGCGCAATCGCCACTGTGCTGTCCCCGCGGATGACCATGCCGGACGGCAGCCTGCAGATGAATCGTCTGCGCTCGACAGCAGGACGTTTCAGCACTCCCCTGCGGGTTGCCGGGCCGGCTCCCCTCTGGCGCGGCGCGCATGAACCTCCTGCCGGCACCGGAGGTCCTCGCGCTCGCCGGAGCGCGCCGCGCGATCGATCAGGTCGACGATGTATTGCTGCTGCTGGTCGCTGCGCGCCGGCGCATCGTGCGCATGCTGGCGCCGATGAAACGTCGCTCAGGAGAGGACACGCGCGATCGCGCGCGCGAAACGCAGGTGCATGCGCGCGCGCAGCGCCTCGCGCGCCGGCTCGACGTGCCGCAGGCGACCGCACGCCAGTTGATCGAAATCCTGATCCGCGATGCGTGCCGGCAGCAGGGATTGGCGCCTGACCTGGATCAAGGCGCGAGGGCCGCGGACACCGGCATGATTGCATCCGCCATGACCGCGCCACTGGAAATCGAACCGACGCCGACGCACGGCGTGGCTGCGTCTCTGCCGCTGCCGCCGCCGCGGCGCTGCGGCCTCTTGCTGCGCGCCATACCGCCGCGCTGGCGCGCGCGCGCGGCCCTGGCTCTGCTCGGCCGCGCCGTGGCGCCGTTGGGCGAGGGCGACACCTTGGAATTCCTGCGTGGGCGCCGGTTCGGCATCGAGGTGTCGGACCTGGACCTGCGCTGGACGCTGGCATGGCGCGACGGCCGCCTGCGCGCCTGTGTCGATCCCGCCGAGGCGACGGTGCGCGGCAGCCTGACCGACCTGCTGCTGCTCGCCAGCCGCCTGGAAGACGCCGACACGTTGTTCTTCCAGCGCCGCCTGGTTCTGACCGGCGACACCGAGCTCGGCCTGACCCTGCGCAACGTGCTCGATCGCCTGCCCTGGGAGCAGGTACCGCTCGGTTTGCGCATCGCGCTCAATCGCCTCGCGCGTTTTGCAGCGCGCGCGCGCGGTATATCGCGCAGCGGCATAGGGGCGGCGGCGCTGCGCGGCCGCCTCCGGTGCCGCATGCCGGAATCGATCGGCCGTGGCCACCTGTGCGACAATCTCCGTCCGTTCCCCCTGCATAGTCCCTGATGCTCGCACCCAGTTCGCTCGACCACGACCAGCTGCTGGCTTGCGCCCGCGGTGAGCTGTTCGGCCCCGGCAACGCGCGTTTGCCGTCGCCGCCGATGCTGATGTTCGATCGCATAACGCACGTCGACGAGCACGGTGGCGCGCGTGGCAAGGGCGTGTTGCACGCCGAGCTCGACATCCGTCCCGACCTGTGGTTTTTCGGCTGCCATTTCGAAGGCGATCCGGTCATGCCGGGCTGCCTGGGTCTGGATGCGATGTGGCAGCTGGCCGGCTTCTTCCTGCCCTGGCTCGGCGAGGCCGGGCGCGGCCGCGCACTCGGCGTGGGCGAGGTCAAATTCAGCGGGCAGGTACTGCCCACAGCGCGCCTCGTGCGCTACGAGATCGATGTCAGCCGGGTCATCCGCGGACGCCTGAAACTGGTCGTCGCCGATGGCCGCACGTTCGTCGACGATCGCCTGATCTACGCGGCCAAGGATTTGCGCGTGGGCCTGTTCCAATCCACGGAGAATCTCTGACATGCGTCGCGTCGTCGTCACCGGCATGGGCATTGCATCCTGCCTTGGCAGCGCGCTGGACACCGTCTCGCACGCGCTGCAGCGAATTGAAGAGCGGCATCGTGGCGATGCCCGAATACGCCGTACGCGGCCTGCGCAGCCAGGTGGCGGGCATGCCGCAGCTCGATCTGGATGCCCTGATCGACCGCAAGCTGCGCCGTTTCATGGGCAATGCGGCGGCCTATGCCTACTGTCGATGCGCGATGCCATCGCCGACGCCGGTCTCGCGCCGGAGCAGGTGCGCCATCCGCGCACTGGCGTGATCGCGGGTTCCGGCGGCGGCTCGGCGCAGTGGCAAATTGAAACCGGCGACTTGCTGCGCGAGAAGGGCGTGCGCAAGGTCGGCCCGTTTATGGTGCCACGCACGATGTGCTCTACCGTATCGGCCACGCTGGCCACCGCGTTCGGCATCCTCGGACTGAGCTATTCGATCGCCGCGGCCTGCGCCACCTCGGCGCATTGCATCGGTGCGGCGGCCGATCTGATCCGCCACGGCGCGCAGGACATCATCTTCGCCGGCGGCGGCGAGGAACTGCATTGGGGCATGACCGCGCAGTTCGACGCGATGGGCGCGCTGTCCACCGGCGCCAACCACACGCCGCAGCAGGCGTCGCGTCCCTACGACGTGGATCGCGACGGCTTCGTGATCGCCGCCGGCGGCGGCATCCTGGTGCTGGAAGACTACGAGCATGCCAAGGCGCGCGGCGCGCGCATCCACGCCGAACTCGTCGGCTACGGCGTCACCTCCGACGGCGCGGACATGGTGGCGCCATCGGGCGAAGGCGCGGTGCGCTGCATGCGCATGGCCTTGGCCAACGTCGATGCCCGCATCGATTACCTCAACACCCACGGCACCGCGACGCCGCTTGGCGACATCGTGGAATTGAACGCCGTGCGCAAGGTCTTCGGCAGCGACGTGCCGCCGTTGTCTTCGACCAAGGCGCTGACCGGGCACTCGCTGGGTGCGGCCAGCGTGCACGAGGCGATATACAGCCTGTTGATGCTGCAACGACGGTTTCATGGCCGGCTCGGCCCACATCACCGGTCTGGACGAACATGCGCAAGGCTTTCCGATCCTGCGCGTGAGCCAGCGTGGCGAAAGTCGTACCGTGATGTCCAACAGCTTCGGTTTCGGCGGCACCAACGCCAGCCTGGTGTTCGCCAGGGTCTGATCAGGCGCCGGGCAGGCTCATGCCCGGCTCGCCGTGCCAGTAGCCGTTGCGCGCGCCGCGGAATGGCGGATCAAGGCGCCGCCGTATGCCAGCGGCCATCGGCGAGGCAGGCCGCGAGCGCGTCCTCCCACGGTGCGGGGTCGAGGCCGTGCGCGGCGAGCCAGTCCGGATCGAACAGCGTTTCCGCGTAGCGTTCGCCGCGGTCGCACAACAGGCCGACGATGCTGCCGCGTTCGCCGCGCGCGCGCATCATCGATGCGAGTTGCAGGCAGGCGGCGAAGTTCGTGCCGGACGATCCGCCGTAGCGGCGGCCGAGCAGATGTTCGAGCACATTCATTGCCGCGATCGAAGCTGCGTCCGGCACCTCGAGCACGGCATCGACCACGTCAAACAGGAAGCACGGCTCGACGCAGGGCCGGCCGATGCCTTCGATCACGGTCGGCTGGGTCGCGTGCGCCGCGGGATCGCGATGCGCGCCAGCCATGGACGAAGCCGCTGCCGGTCGGTTCGGCGACGCACAACTGCGTCGGCAGTCGCCGGTAGCGCAGGTAGCGGCCGATCGTGGCCGAGGTGCCGCCGGTGCCCGCGCCGCAGACGATCCACGCCGGTTCCGGCTGCGGCTCGTGCGCGAGCTGGCCGAGGATCGATTCGGCGATGTTGTTGTTGCCGCGCCAGTCGGTCGCGCGTTCGGCAAGGTCCGAACTGGTCGAGATGGCAGGCACCCTGCGCGGCGTGTGCGGCCGCGCGTGCATGCACTCGTCCCGGATCGTCGACGAGATCGCAGGCGCCACCGAGCGCCTCGACCGCGCGGATTTTCGCCGGCGCGGTGCAGGCCGGCATCACGGCGGTGAAGGAGAGGCCGAGCAGGCGCGCGAACCAGGCTTCGGCGATCGCCGTGCTGCCGGACGAGGCATCGACGACAGCCTGGCCTTCGCGCAGCCGGCCGTTGCACAGCGCATACAGGAAGAGCGAACGCGCGAGGCGGTGCTTGAGGCTGCCGGTCGGGTGCGCGGCTTCGTCCTTGAAGTAGAAATCGATGCCGGGGAAACCGGGCAAGTCGACCTTGAGCAGGTGCGTGTCGGCCGAGCGCGCGGTTTCGCGCGCGAGTTTGCCGATCGCGGCGTGCACCCAGGCGCGCGTTTGCGGAAGCTGGCAGTTGGACGATGCGAAGTTCATGCGGCGGGCATCCCCGGGATCAGCGCGGCGCTGCAGCGCGCGAGGAAATCGAAATAGCGATCGATGTAGCTGATGCCGTTCTCGCGATCGAGCAGGTAGGGATTCATCAGCGTGTGGCGCAGGATGACCAGCGGCTCGTCCGTGGCGGCCATGTCCAGGCCGAGTGCGCCGAAGATGCGCGTGGCCTCGTCGCCGCCGAGCAGTTCCCGCGACAGGGTGGTCGTCGAGCCGAAGAACTCCTTGGCCTGCAGCGGCAGGTGCGGATCGACGCGCAATACATCGTGCAGGCGGCGCATGAACGCGTTCGCGCGCGCCGTCGCGCGATTGCCGTGCGGGTTGAGCGCGAGGCAGACCAGGTTGCTGTCCGGCGCGAACGGCACCAGCACGCGCAGGCGGCCGGCTTGCTCCTCGGCGAAGCGCAGCGCACGCGTGTAGAACGCCTCGGCCGCCAGCACGGTCACGCGCGGCAGCCGGCCGAATTCGGCGTGGTGCAGCGGCAGCACCTTGTGGGTGACGTAGACCGCCGCGGCGGCGGCGCCGGACTTGGAGCCTTCCGGGATGAACTGGCCGAGACTGCGGTAACGCGCGAGGAAATCCGGCGGCGTTTCGGCGTGGAACACGTAGTCGGCGCGTTCGGCGAGCAAGGCCATCGCGCGGTGATCACGGCAGATGAACGCACCGGTGCCGTAGGGCAGGTAGCCGAGCTTGTGCGGATCGACGGTGGCCGAATCGGTGTCGGCGAGCGCGGCAAGCGCGGCATGCACGCCCGGCGTCGGGAAGCGCGCGAACTCGGCGGCGACCTCCTCGCGTCGGCGCAGGCTGCCATCTTCGTTGCGGAACAGAGTGGCGAGGTAACCGCCCCAGGCCGCATCCACGTGCACGGCGAAGTCGAGGCCGCGCGCACGGCTGCGTTCGCGCGCGGCGAGCACGCCGTCGATCGGATCGACCGTGCCATACTCGGTGCTGCCGAGCACGGCGACCGTGAGCAGCACGGGTTCGCGCTCGCGTGCGCAGCGCTCGAGAATGGCATTCATTGCGTCGGTGTCCATGCGCATGCCCCGCGTCGGCACGGCGAGCAAGTGTTCGCGGCCGAGTCCGAGCAGCTTGACGCCCTTGCTCCACGAATAATGCGCGGTGGCCGGCGCGAGCACGTGCGGCACACTCAGTTGCGGATGCGCGGCGAAGAATCCGGCGAGGCCGCGTTGCTCGATGCGTTGCGCTTCGACCACGTCGTGCCAGCGCCCGCGCTCCGCCGCGGGTTGCGCCGCGAGCCAGCGCTGCCACGCCTCGAGCAATGCGATCGCCGCGCCGGTGCCCAGGTTGAACGCGCTCCAGTCGTCCGGCGGCAATTCGAGGTCGGGCAGGTGCGCCGCGCGCAAGGCGACAGGAAACGCCTTGAGCGACAAGGCCAGGCGCAAGGCCTGGTAGTTGGCCAGCGTGCCGCCTGAAGTCAGGTGGCCAAATGCGCATGCGGGCAGCGCCGGATCATGCGGGTAGCCGAGCATGCGCGCGAGTTGCAGGCCGACCTGCACTTCCAGGTCGACGGTGACGGGTGCGGCGTCCTCGCTGACGTTGTTCGGGTTGTACGGCAGCGTCAGCATCTGCGCGGCGAGTCCGGGCAGCAGCAGGTCCGAGGCCATGTGGCCGATGTAGCGCGGACTGTGGAACGGCACCGACTTCTTCAGCGCGGCCGAAAGCTGGTGCAGCTCGCGGCGCATGCGTGCCTCGAACGCGAGGTAATCCGGATGTCGCGCGGCGGCGGTGGCGATCGCCGGCGGGTCCTCGGGATGGAAATTGCGCCGCCAGTAGACGTGGTCGCGCAGGAACTCCACGACGAGCTTCTCGAGCAGCGTGTCATTCTCGCCGTAGGGCCCCAGGAAACACGCGGCGAGCGTGTGCCGGTCGTTTCTGGCCAGGGCGGGTTCCGCGGGTAGTATCGGGGCAGGCGCGTGCATGTGCGCAGACTGTCACACGGCCCGGTGCGACGCCTTGATGCAGGTCATTTGGGCGTGGGACCGAGCGCGCTCGTATCGGCCTATTACGGCCTGACCAATTGCAGCATGCCATTTGCAGCCCGCCGGATCCGGTCGTCGGGCGCACTACGGTTCAAAACCACTCGAGAAGACCACATCGACTGCCGGATCGAGCGCGACGACGAAGATGTCCGCCTGGCCGTTGCTGTCGCTCGGCACCAGGTTGGTCGATGCCGAGCGGAACGCCACCCACTTGCCGTCTGCCGAAATCGTCGCGGTATCGCAGCCAGCGTTGCCGTTGTACCCGCTTGCCGACAGGCAGACGCTGCCCAGACGCTTCAGCGTCAGATCGGCGACGACGGCGTCCAGATGCCCGGTCACCGCCGGCCATGGCGTGATCGCGGCATTGTTCGAACCGAAGGCGATGCGATTGCCGTCGGCACTCAGCTGCGGCGTCATCCCGACCTCGTAGGACGGATCGCCAAACATGATCGGTGACTCCGGAATTCCGCCCGGCGCCGCGCTGATCAGGGTGACATCGCCGCTCGCCCGGTTCTTCGCGAGCAGTGTATAGGCCTGGTTTCCGGGAAAGTTGCTCGCCGAGTCGGATGAAAATGCAACCAGGTTACCGTCGTCGGAAATGCCCAGATTATTGCCGGAATCCACCGGGTTGCTCGCCGAGGCATTGGCAGCCGTGACACTGACGAGACTGAAACTGCCTGTGGCCGTGTCGTAGGCGTAGACGTCGGCGTGGCCGTTGACATCGCTGGCCACAAGCGCGTCCATGGTAATGAAGACGATGGTACTGCCGTCGCCGGAAATCTGCGGCCTGTAGCATCTGCCCGGCGCGCCGTCGGCACAAATCTGGTACAGCGTCGTTGCGCCGCCGGCGACATGAAACGCGTCGACATCCACCGTGGCCGAGACGCCATCGAAAAAATCGAATGCGAATTCGCTCGCATCGTCGCTCATGTAGTGCTGCCGCGCGAGCGGCGTCGTGCCGAGCGTGTCGAAATAGACTCCCGCTCCGTTGTTCGGCGTCTTGCGCCACGCCTCGAGTGGCGACAATGTCGTGTGCGCGACGCGATCGCGCACGAATGGCAGGAAAACCTGTCCGCTCGGCTGGCCGCTGGGCATCGGCAAGTTGCCGGCGGACGAAATGAAGGACACGTAACGCCCGTCAGCGGAAATATTCGGGTAGTAGCATCCTCTGTCGGCAGCGGCCGAGCCGTCGCTGGTCACGCTGACGAGTTCGATCGTGTGCGGCGTGACGCAGCGATCCACCGCGTACACCTGCGGCTGCGAACCCGTCGTGAGCCCGTAGCCGGCCGGCGCGAGCGTGCCAGATTGCGAGACGAACGCGACAATGCAGCCGTCAGCCGACAGCACCGGCGAATCGCTCGGGCCGTCGGCTTGCAGTCCGGTCGTGGGATTTACGTTGACGCGCTCGGTCACGAGCGCCCCGGCACCGGCCGGAGCAGAAGCGAGCAGCAGCATCGCTGCGAAAGTTCCGGCATGTCCGCTCATCGCACTCCCTCTACAAGTCGACAAGTTGATTCATAACGAATCCGTGCGGCAACCCGGCCGCTATTCGAACCCGTTGGCAAAAATATGATCCATCGTGAACAAGGACACCAAGTTTTCCAGCGGCCTGCCGACCACGAGTTGCTTGTGGATCGGGTCGTAGTCCCAAGGCATCGTGGCGCCTTCGTTGGCGAGCGAGCCGCGCACGCTGTTGTACGCGTGCACGTAGCCGATCAGGGGGAAATGCCCGCTTGCCAGCGAGTTCGCTCCCGCCGCGGCGGTCGCGCCGTTGCTCCAGTTCGGGCTCAAGACGAGATAGTTGTCGTCATAAAACGGGTGGATTGCGGGAATGTGCAAATTGCCGATCACTGCATCGACGCCGATGCGGTCGTTGTTGCTCGTACCGACGAAGGAATTGGCTGGCGACACTTGGCCGGTGATCGCGCGCGCCCCGCTTCCCCAGGCAACCGCACCGACCTGACTCGCGCCGCTGACGGGGTTGCTCCAGTTCGGGCTCGAAACGACGAAGCTGCCGTTGCTCAGCGCAGCAACCCGGGAGCCGACGCTGTCGCCGGTGCTTGTGCCGACCAGCGACGTTGCAGCCGACACCACCCCTGTGACCGGCGCCGCACCGCTCGCCCAGGTGATGGCGCCAGCATTCGCCGCGCCACCATTGGCCCAGCTCGGACTGGCCACGATGAAGTTTCCATTGCTGAGCGGCGTTACGAATCCGAGTCCGATGCGATCATTGGCTTGCGTGCCCACCAGCGAGTTGGCGGACGACACGGGCCCTGCGAGGCCGACACTGCCGTCAACCCACGTGGCCGCGCCAGCTTTCGTGATGCCTGCATTCGTCCAGTTGTAACTGTCGACGACGTAATTGCCGTTGCTCAGCGCATAGACGCCGTTGATGCCGATCGTATCGCCTGTCGTCGTACCCACCAGCGAGTTCGTCGGCGTCACCGGACCGGTAATGCCGATGTCGCCGTCTGCCCAGGTCACTGCACCGGCGAATGCGATCGCCGCGTTGTTCCAATACGGACTGGCCACGACGTAATTTCCGTTACTGAGCGAATACACACCGAACGCGCCGACCTCATCATTTGCGGATGTACCGACCAGTGAATTCGCCGCCGAGACCACGCCAATGACGCCGGTTGTGCCGTTGCCCCAGGTGATCGCACCCGCGACCGCAACCGCGCCGTTATGCCATTCCGGACTGCCAACGACATAATTGCCGTTGCTGAGCGCGAACACGCCGACACCGCCGATCGCGTCGTCGGTCGTGGAACCGACCAGCGAGTTGGTCGGGGATACGATTCCGCTGGTGCCGGTCGTTCCGTCGCCCCACGTGGCGGCACCCGCGGATGTCGCAGCGCCGTTGCTCCACATCGGGCTGCACACCACGTAATTGCCGTCCGCCAGCGCTGTGCCGAAAAATCCAACCTGATCGCCCGATGTGGCGCCGACCAGCGAGTTCGCCGGCGATACTACGCCCGAGGTCGCGATATTGCCGTTCGCCCACGTAGCTGCGCCCGCGCTGCTTGCCGCGCCGTTGTTCCACATGGGGCTCTGGATCACATAGTTGTTGTTCGTCAGTACGGTCAGGCCCGCGGATCCCACCTGATCGTTTGCGGTTAGGCCGACCAGTGAATTGCCGGCCGAGACCGCGCCGGCCAAACCCTGCGTGCCGCTCATCCAGGTAACCGCGCCGACCTGGGCGGCGAGCGCGCTGCTCCACAACGGACTCACCACGACCACATTGCCGTTGCCCAGCTCGGAGGAAAAGGCACTACCCACTTGATCGTTGGCGTGCGTGCCGACCAGCGAATTCGCCGCGGAGACCGCGCCGGCAATTCCACTGGCACCGTTGACGAAGGTCACTGCGCCCGCCTGCGTCGCCGCGCCGTTGTTCCACAACAGGCTCGTCACGAGGAAGTTGCCGTTGGCAAGCACGGAGATGCTGTAGCGGGCTGCGCTGTCGTACGGCTGCTCGAACGGGGCGACGGCAAAACCCACCTGATCATTGGGCGACGAGCCCACCAGCGAGTTGGCGGACGACACGACACCGTTCAAACCCGTTGTACCGTTGACCCAGGTCACCGCGCCGGCGTTGGCAACCGCGGCGTTGGTCCAGCGTGGGCTCACCACGACGAAATTTCCGTTCGGCAGCACCGCGATGCCGCCGCTACCGACATGATCGTTCGGGCTGCTGCCGGTGAAACTGCTGATCTTGTTCCCGGCTGGTGTGTAAAGGTATACAACGCCGATGTTCGCGGTGGGGCCGTTCGGATCGGTCACCACGATATTGCCGTTCGGCAATACCTTGACGTCCGTACCGAAGGCTACGCTGCCGGGTGCGCTGATATCGATTTCGGCAGCGCGGGCCGGTGCCGCAACGACACCCAGCGCGACCACAACCAGCAAACAGCGGGCAGGTAATTTTTCCATTACGGCAGCGATCATTTCGTCGATCCTTGTCCTGTGCGCACCACGCGCTTTGTTCTCCCAGCGCCGGTCTAGCGAAATCCTTGTGACGCGGCGCCAAAGCCATCCAGGAAGATTTCATCGCCGCCAAGCAGTCGCATCACGGCGAAGTCAGAGCGCGGGCCGATCAGCAGATAGCCGGCAAGCAGCACCTTGCTTCCCTGTGTATAAGCCATCGCGTACGCGCCCTGGTTGTTCTCGCCGGTGAACTGATAGCTGCACTCGCCCAGCGTTGCGCAATACGGAACCGTCACGCCCTCGCCCAGCATTTTCACGGCGAAGGCTTGACCGGAATAGCCCAGGCAGATGTTCGGCGACGGCAAGCAACCATCCTGCCCGCCGACGATGGCGCTGGCATGGCCACCGCGCGTGTTATCGATAAGAATGGCCCAGGCACGGTTCGAGTTGCCGAGAAAGGCGGCGTCGCCCGCTCCTGCATAGCCCCAACCGGGATCGAACTGGCCGGTGTGCGCATCAAGCGCGCCGGCGTAGGTGCTGGATGCGCCGCTGTCGGTCCAGTTGCCGGCATACACGATGTGCGCTCCGCTCGCATCGACGTCCAGGCCCGTGACCGTGCTGTCGGACGCGAGCACGATGCTGCCGTTGCTGTCGTGGTTCGCGACCGTGCTGATGCCGACGTCGTTGTTGCCGAACGCGGTGACAAGATGCAAGGTGGGATCGACGGCGGCAATGAACGGCACGTGATACGGAAACGTGCCGCCGCTGTTTCTTGGAACGCAATTGCCCGCGACGAAATACGTCAGCGCGCCAGTGTCCGCGCGCACCGCCATGCGGATCGCGGAGAACGTCAGGTTGTGATAACCGTCGTTGCATTCGGGCCAGTCGAACGTGTTCGAGCCAAAGGCGTTCGCGTCGCTCGCGATCGGCAATCCGAACGAATCGAGCTGTACGATCCACGGCTCCGAAATCACCAGGCCTGGATCGAAATCGAACGACCCCGCGACCACGATGCGGCCCTCGAGCCCGGCGTTATTCGTGCCCTGCAGACCTTGCACCACCAGCACGCCCTGCGCGCTGTCGAACTGGTCGGGCATACCGCGATCGATGAACGACGCGCCGAGAAAGCCGAAGCCAGAATCGAGCGTGCCGTCGGTGTTCAGCCGCCAGACCGCGGCTTCCTGCTTGCCGCTCGCATAGAGAACGTTGCCGGCGATCACGATCTTGCCGTCGGATTGCAAAGCCGCCGAGGTGGCAGTGATCTGGTACGTGGCACCGCCGCCGTGGATCTTCGACTGCCCGAGCGTGGTGAGATCATTGCCGAAGCTGGTGTCGAACGTGCCGGCCGGCGTCAGCTTGGCGATGCATATCGCGCTGTAGCTGCCGTAGTTGACACCGGAATCCGAGCCATTGCCGATCAGGATCACGCTGCCGTCGCTGGGTGCCAGCACCGCGATCGCAACATCGTATGGCGTGACGTTTGGGTCGGCATCCCAGCCCAGGAACACGCGCCCGCCGTCGCCGAATGTCGGATCCAGGCGGCCATCGGTAGTCGTCGTCGGAGCGCAATTCGCCGTCAGTGCGACCAGGGCGAGAGTGCACGCGACAAAACAATGACACCTGTGTGCGGTGCGATAGAAAGAAGCTGCGCAGTCCGTAACGATCGCCTGGTCCATCGACGGGTTCTCCACCTGGGTCGATGGCTAGTACGTAAATCGAGCCCCGATCCCTTCATCCGGATCGATTCCTGCGACCGATCAGCGCGCAGTGGCCTCCACGGCGATGCGCCGAAAATAGGGATCCGATGCCGGATCGGCAAGCAGCCTGGAGGCGGCGCGCGCGATCAGAGCCTGCGCCTCGGCCGGCGGCACGCTGTTTGTGGCGCGCTGGCAAAGGCCGAGCATGAGTTCGGCTTCGCCGATATAGCGTGCGCCGCCAGGGTCGGTGCGTTTCATTCGTTTCGCCAGCGTATTGCGGAATGTCGGCAACGCGCGCTCGCAGTGGCCTTCTTCATAGTCGAGTTGCGCAAGGCGGAAGTACAGGCCGCCGACATTGGGCTGGTCGGGTCCGCCGCTGGCGAGGAAGTTCTTCAGCGCGAATTGCGCCTCCTGGCGTGCGGCTGCGAAATCGCGCAGATCGCGTTCGATCGAAAACATTTCCTCATGCGCCTGCAGCGCGTCGACACTGCTGACGCCGTTGGCTTTTTCCGCAAGCGCGATCGCCTGTTGCGCGAGTGGCTTGGCGTGCTGCGCGTCGCCGGCGAGGCGGCGCAGCGAAGCGAGCCACAGGTAAACCGTGCTGTTGGGCGGCAGGTTGGCACGCTCCCGCAGGTCGCGCAGTTGGAGGAAATCCCGCTCGGCACCCGCGTTGTCGCCCATTTCGCTGCGGTCCATGGCGATGTTCATGCGGGCTAACAGACTGTAATCGTAAGTCGGACCATGGCGCTTTTCCCAAATCGAAAGCGCACGGCGTTCGATTTCCGCCGCCGTGTGGTAGTCGTGGTCGTAGCTGCGCAGCACCGACAACGAGTTCAGCACGTCGGCTACGGAATCGCCGTCCGCTCCGACCCGCGCCTCGAATATCTTGAGCGCCTTCGCCAGCACTACCTCGGCTTCGGCATTCTTGCCCGTGTCGATGAGAATGGTGCCCAGCGAGTTCAGTGTATTCGCGTATTCGGGGTGCTCCTCGCCGAGCGTACTGCGCTGTGCCGCTTCGACCTGGCGCAGCAGCGTCTCGGCTTCTGCGGCCTGGCCTTGGTCGTCGAGGCAGGTCGCCAGCGACTGCTGTATCTCCGTCACCGCGGGGGCGCTCGGATCGAATCCGGCCAGCCGGATCGCGAGTGCCTCGCGCAAATGCGGCGTGGCTTCGGGGCAATGCTGCGCGCGCGCTTGCGCGTTGCCGAGTTCGAACAAGGCCAGTGCCAGCATCTCCGGCTGCGGTGCGTCGAGCGCCCGCGCCCGGGCGACGGCATCCGTCAGCGTCGCCTGCGCCGCGGCGGCGGACTTGAGTTGCGTTTCGAGGTTTCCGCGTGCGATCAACGCTTGCACCCGCAAAGCGCCGCGTTCCCGTTCGGCACCGGGATGGTCGATCACTTGTGCCAGCATCGCACGCGCTTCGAATGTGCGAGCGTCGTCGATCGCCTCGCGTCCGCCCAGACTCGTCGCAAGGCCGATGCGCAATGTGTCGGCCACCGGCGCATTATCATTGAGGCGCTTGCGCACGACGGCCAGTGCGTCGCGATATGCCTTTTCCGCAGCAGGCCTATCGCCGAGCGCGATGTAGATTTCGCCGAGCGCGCCGAGCAGGTCGACTTGCACCGCCGGCTGGTCGACCAGTTCGAGCGCGGCGCGGCGTGCGCCGATATCGATCATCTCGCGCGCCGACAGCGGTTTGCCCAGCGCCAGATCGGGGCTGGCCGAGCGGAACACCGCGATAAGGAAATCGCGCGTCGCCAGCGCGGTGCGCGTCTGTGCTTCGGCGCGAGCGGCTTCGGCATTGGCGCGACGTGCCTGCCACAACGTTCCCGCCAAACCGACAATCAAGGCCAGCAGCAAGGCGGCCGCGGCCGCAACCGCGAAGCGATGCCGTTGCAGGAATTTGCGCACGCGATACCAGCGCGCGCCGCCGGCGGCAGCAACCGGTTCGTTCGCCAGGCAATGGCGAATGTCGTCCGCGAATGCCGCGACAGTTCGATAGCGCTGATCAGGCTCCTTGCGCATTCCCTTGGCGACAATGTGCTGCAGATCGCCGCGCAGGCGCTTGGCCAGGGTGCCGGTGTCGAGTCGGCGTGCGGCGGCGATCTGCCGTGCCGGTTCCGCGGATGTCTGCGCCAACACGGCGCGCATCGGTGGTGGATCGATTTCCAGCACCTCGCGCTGCACGTCGAACGGCGAACTGCTGCGCGTGCCGAACGCGCGCTGGCCGCACAATAATTCGTACATCAGCAATGCGAGTGCGTGGATGTCCGTCGCGGTGGTCACCGGGTCGCCTCGCACCTGCTCCGGCGTAGCGTATTCCGGAGTAAGCAGCCGCGCGCTGGTGATTGTTGTCGTTGGCGTCGCGGCACCGTCGTCGAGCAACTTGGCGATGCCGAAATCGAGAAGTTTCACCCGGCCCAGCGCATCCACCAGCAGGTTGCCGGGCTTGATGTCGCGATGGATCACAAGATGGCTATGCGCAAGATCGACGGCATCGCAGACATCGAGCAGCAGGAGCAGGCGCTCTCGCAGCGGCAGGCGCCGTGCATCGCACCACTCCAGCAGCGGCTCGCCGCTGACATACTCCATGGCAAACCACGGCTCGCCGATCGCGTCGATCCCGCCGTCGATGAAATGCGCGATGTTCGGGTGCTTCAGCTGGGCCAAGATGCGGCGTTCGAGAAGAAAGCGCGCACGTGCGTCGGCGTTCATCTGTCCGCTACGCATCAGCTTGAGCGCGACGGTCTGCGCGAAGTCGCCGGCGCAGCGTTCGGCGCGATAAACCGTGCCCATGCCGCCGTGGCCGAGCAGGGCAGCGATACGGAAAGGACCGATGCACGCGCCGATGCGATCTTCCTGCGGCCCGGACTGAAGCAAGCCGAGGTCACCGGCAATCACATGCAACGGCTGTTCGAGGACTCCCGCGGCTGCGGCATCCGCTGCGAGCAGTGCGCGCAGTTCCTCGGCCATGGCCGGATCGTCCGCGCAGGTGCGGAGGATCCAGGCGTCGCGAGCGCCGACCGATTGCTGCAGGGCTTCATGAAAGAGCGCGTGCAGGAGTGTGCGGTCCGCGCTCACGATGGCGTGTCGCCCATGTGCGTGTAGAGCAGGGCGCGTGCCGTGCGCCAATCGCGCTCGACGGTGCTGAGCGATGTGCCCTGCAATTTCGCGATTTCCGGAAAACTCAAACCGGCGTAAAAACGCAGTTCGACGATCTGCGCCAGGCGTTCGCTTTCGCTGCGCAAGCGAACCAGCGCGCTGTCCAGTGCGAGCAAGTCGATCAGCCGGGCGTCGTCCGCCGCCGGCAGATCCGTGTCGAGGGTCGCCGCCAGGCGATGATCGCGACGCTGCGATTGTCGGTAGCGCGCATGATCGACGAGGATTTGCCGCATCGCCGCAGCGGCGATGTGGAAAAAGTGCGCCTTGCCGGTCGCCGATAGATTTGCGCCGGCGAGTTTCAGATATGTTTCGTGCACCAGCCCGGTGGTGTTCAGCGAGCCGGCCTGGTTGGCCGCAAGCAGCCGTTGCGCGCGCCCGCGCAGTTCCTGATAGATCGCCGCAAATGCGCGCGCGCGGTCTTCCGGGGCGTCGGTTTCCAGCGGCCCGGCAAGATCACCCTCGCTTGCGGCGTTTGACATCGGCATTCCGGATAGCTGGTAAAGCCCGTTCCTGCTGGCAAGAGAGATGGCGCATCCACGTCCATGCCAAAACCGTGTGCCGGGACAGCATAGCCGGAAATCAAGGCAATTGGCCGGGTTGAACCTGGCCGACATGCCGGCTCTGATTTGCATGGGTCGAAGCGTGGACGGTGTTCCGGATCACGGCCGATGGGGTATGGCGGCAATGCGCGAGAATCAGTTTTAGTTCGGCACGAAAATAGATATCCCCGCTGCGCCACTGCTACAGTTGCGTTGCGGGTCCGTGGCATTCCACGGGCCAGAACGGGCAAGAGCCGGAATGATCGGAACGATTCAATCCTCTGTAAACGCGAGCACAAGAGGCAAGATCCAGGCGTGGCAGTTATGCGTTGCGCCGATGATGGATTGGACCGACACGCACTGCCGCGTCTTCCATCGACTGCTCAGTCCGCATGCGCGCTTGTATACGGAGATGGTACACGCGCACGCGGTGGTGCGCGGCGATCGTGCGCGCCTGCTCGGCTTCGATCCGACCGAACATCCGGTCGCGTTGCAGCTCGGCGGGCATGAGCCGGTGGAACTTGCGGCGGCGGCGCGCATCGGCGCCGAGTTCGGCTACGACGAAATCAACGTCAATGTCGGTTGTCCTTCGGACCGCGTGCAGTCGGGGCGCTTCGGCGCCTGCCTGATGCGCGAGCCGGCGCTGGTTGCCGATTGCGTTGCGGCGATGCGCGCGGCGGTCAGCATGCCGGTCACGGTCAAATGCCGCATCGGCGTGGACGACCAAGACGACTACGAAGACCTGCACCGCTTCGCCGAAACCCTGGTCGGCGCGGGGCTCCAAGTGCTGATCGTGCATGCACGCAAGGCCTGGTTGCATGGATTGAGCCCGAAGGAAAACCGCGACATACCGCCGCTCAACTATCCGCGCGTGTATCGGCTGAAACAGGAATTCCCGCAGTTGACCGTCGTCATCAATGGCGGCGTCGTCGATGCGGATGCGGCGAAATCCCAATTGCAGCATGTGGACGGCGTGATGCTAGGCCGTGCGGCGTATCACGATCCTTATGTGCTGGCGCGCGTCGAGCAGGCATTCTTCGCCACGTCGCTGCCGGTGCGCGACGACGTGTTGCGGGCACTGGAGCCCTATATCGCCGCGCAACTGCGTCGTGGCGAGGTGCTGCATCACATCGTGCGCCATGTGCTGGGCCTGTACCTGGGCGAGCCGGGTGCGCGCGCGTTCCGGCGTCATTTAGCGAACACATGCGCGCGGCGGGCGCGGATTTCCGCACCGTCGAGGCAGCGCTCGCGTCCATGCGCGAGCATGCGCAGGTGCGGGCGGCGTGATCATCCGGGAATAACAACGATAAGTTTCGTACATTCGAGAATTTGGGTATGCTGTGCGCCCACCCCGATCCGTGGACTGACCATGAACAAGACTCCCGCTGCCAGCGATTTTTTGTCTCCTTCTCGGCATGCCGACGGCGTGGGTGACGGCGTCAGGCGGGAACAGTGCAGCCGCTGATCGATCAACCGCCGGTGTCGGTCGGGCAGCCGTTCCTGCTGACCGACGGGCGGGTGATGTTCCAGGCCAACAACGGCACCGACTGGTACGCGCTCGACGCCGGATGCATCTGGCAGCTATCTCGACGGCACCTGGAAGCAGTTGGCCAGCTGCCGGCGGCCTGGAACTACGGTCCCTATGCGTTCGCGTCGGCCGTGCTTGCCGACGGGCGCGTATTGATCGAGGGTGGCGAATACAATCTGGGCGGACCGTTTTCGCTGACCAATCTCGGCGCGATCTATGATCCGGTCGCCGATACTTGGAACCAAGTCGCGCCGCCGCCGGGCTGGGATTTCATCGGCGACTCGGCGTCCATCGTCATGCCGAACGGCAAAGTTCCTGCTCGGCGACAAGTTGACCGAGCGCATCGCGGAACTCGATCCGGCGACATTGACGTGGACAGAACTCGGCTCGGCGGGCAAGGCCGACTTTAATGCCGAGGAAGGCTGGACCTTGTTGCCGGATGGCACATTCCTCACGGTCGATGTGAAAAACAAGCCATATACCGAACGCTATTTCTATACCGATGCGGCGGGGGCCGGCCATTGGGCCAGCGCGGGAACGCCGCCAGTGACGCTGCCATGGTATTACGGCGATGCGCCGATCCCCTACGCCGGGGGTTCCTATTCGCCGCCAGGTGAAACCGGTCCGTGCATCCTGCGCGCGAACGCCACGGTGTTTTGTACCGGCGCCTCTGACGACACGCCCGCGAATATCGCGCATACCGCCATTTACTCCGTCGCGACTGGCACCTGGAGCGCCGGTCCGGATTTTCCGCCGGGCGATGATGCCGGCGACACCAGCGCGGTACTGCTGCCGAACGGCAACGTGCTGGTGGGCGCCACGTCCGGGACCCTGTACGAGTTTAACGGTGCGCATCTCTTCGCCGAGGCGAGTTCGACATCCGCGCAGGGCAATCTGCTGCTGACGTTGCCGAATGGGCAGGTGATCGTCAGCGCCGACCAGGTCGAGTTGTATACGCCGGGTGCCGGCATGCCGGATCCATCTGGGCGCCGGCGATTACCGCTGCGCCAACGGTGGTCGCGGTCTGCAAGCAGCCTACGCGATTTCGGGAACACAATTCAACGGTCTGTCGCAGGCGCAAGCCATTCGGCGACGAAATCCAGGCGCCGACGAATTACCCGCTCGTGCGCATCGTCAACGCTGCCAGCGGGCACGTCTTTTACGCGCGCACGCACGACCACAGCACAATGGGCGTGGCGACCGGCAGCGACCTCGTGTCAACGCATTTCGATGTGCCCGCGAAGCGGAGATTGGGAGCGAGCATGCTGAGCGTGGTCGCCAACGGCATCGCTTCGGCGCCGGTGAACGTCACGGTGGTGCGGCCGGCGTCAATCTCGACCAGCACGGCATCACCGGGTCCTGGTACAACCCGGCGACGAGCGGGCAGGGTTTCGAGATCGAGGTGTATCCGGATGCGGTCGGTGCCGGGCAGGGCATCTTCTTCGCCGGCTGGTTCACCTATGACGTAATGGCGGCGGGCGGGCGGCGCTGGTATGCACTCAGCGGCAATGTCAGCAGTTCGAATCCGGTGGCAAACTTGGATATCTTTGCCAATGATGGCGGCAATTTGAATGCGCCGCCGGCCTTAAGCGACGGCGCGTCGCTGGGTACAGGCGACGATCAGTTTCAGCGACTGCAATGCGCGGAACGCTGACTTACCAGTTCACCGATGGCAGCGGCCGCTCCGGGACGATTCCGCTGTCCCGGCTCGCGCCGAACGTGACGTGCGGATCGGCGCGGCGACAACGGCGCGGCACCATCGGATTATCTGCTGTCGGGAAGTTGGTACAACCCGGCGACCAGCGGCCAGGGTCTGATCTTCGACATCAACCCATCGATCAACAATCTGTTCGCGGCCTGGTACACGTTCAAGCCGAACGGGCAGCAGATCGGCGGCGCGGCGAGCCAGGACTGGTACACGTTGTAGTCGAACCAATTCAAGCCGGGCATGACGTCGATCCAGAGCGTGGGGATCTACGAAAACACCGGCGGCGTGTTCGACAGTCCGCCGGCCACGACCAGCGAAGCAGGTCGGCACGGCGAATATCACGTTCCAGAGCTGCAGTGCGATGACGTTGAGTTACGTAGTTCACATCCGGCGACGATGCTGGCCAGCACGGCACGCTGAATCTCACTCGCGCCGGGCCGACGCCGCCGGGATGCGCCTTGTAGCGAACCGCTGCCGCGTGCGGCGGCGGATTCCGATTCAGGCGCGATTACATTCGCGCCGCGTTATCATGCGGCCATGTCACGCCGTCTCGCCATTGCCGTCCTTGCCGCCCTGTTCGCGACCACGGGGCAAGCGCGGCATGGGCGGGACAAATTACCTTGCAGCAGGCGATCGACAAGGTCGAGCATGAAACCAACGGCAAGGTGCTGTCGGCGGAAACCAAGCATTTCGGCAAGCACACGATCTATCGCATCAAGGTGCTGACCCGGAGTGGCCAGGTGCGCGTGATCGAAGTGCCGGCCGAGCAGGCGGATTAGTCCGGAAAACGAACGCAAGGAATCGAACATGCGCATTTTGCTGGTCGAAGACGAAGCTCCGCTGCGCGAGACGCTAGCCGCGCGCCTGAAGCGCGAAGGTTATGCCGTGGACATGGCGGCCGACGGCGACGAAGGCCTCTACCTCGGCCGCGAGGTGCCGTTCGACGTCGCCATCATCGACCTCGGCCTGCCGAAGAAATCCGGCATGGAGTTGATCAACGACCTGCGCGCGGCCGGGCAGCGTTGTCCGATCCTGATCCTCACCGCGCGCACGAGCTGGCAGGACAAGGTGACGGGCCTGAAGCAGGGCGCGGACGATTACCTGGTCAAACCCTTCCACGTCGAGGAACTGCTGGCGCGCATCAACGCGCTGGTGCGTCGCGCCAGCGGCTGGACGAAACCCGTGCTCGAGTGCGGCCCGATCGTGCTCGACACCACCGCGCAGACGGTCAAGGTCGACGGCCAGGTCGCTGACCTGACCAGCTACGAATACAAGGTGCTCGAATTCCTGATCCTGCACGCCGGCGAACTCGTGTCCAAGGCGGATCTCACCGAACACATCTACCAGCAGGATTTCGACCGCGACTCGAACGTGCTCGAGGTTTTCATCGGCCGCCTGCGCCGCAAGCTCGATCCCGACAACACGCTCAAGCCGATCGAGACCGTACGTGGGCGCGGCTACCGTTTCGCGATTCCGCGTTCGGACAACACGCCCGCGCCGCCGCCGGCCGCCGCCTGACCGTACGACAATGGCGCAGCGCCGCCCGCTGTCGATCCAGGCGCGCTCGTTGCTCGCCGCCGGCATCGCGCTGGCGGCGTTTCTCGGCTTGACCGGCTTCGCCCTGGACCAGGCCGTTTACGAAACCCTGCGCAGCGCCTTGCGCGACCGTTTGCAAAGCTATGTCTACGGATATCTGGCCGCATCGGACGTGGCGCGCTCGGGGCGTTGGTTGCCGCCGGACGTTTCGCCCGATCCGCGCTTCGACCGTCCCGACGGCGGACTCTACGCTGGCGTCGTCGGGCCCGGTGGAAAACAACGGCAAGCTCGCGACGAGCTGGCGTTCGCCCTCGGCGGTGGGACTTAAGTTGCCGTTCGACGGCACGCTCAAGCCCGGCGCGGCAGACTTTGCCGGGCCCGTGTCGGGCGCGGACGAAAATGTATACCTGTTCAGCCTCGGCGTGACCTGGGACGTGCCGCACCGCGGCGCGGTGAATCTCACCTTGCACGTGGCCGAGGACGCGCGCCTGCTCGCCGGGCAGCGCGACGTGTTCCGGCGCAGCCTGTTCGAATACCTCGGCGGCCTCGGCGCGCTGCTGCTGGCGTTGCTGCTGGCGACTCTGCGCTGGAGTTTGCATCCGCTGCGTCGCGTCACCGACGATCTGGTGCGGGTGGAGCGCGGCGAGCGCGAGCACCTGTCCACCGCGTATCCGCGCGAACTGGCGGGCCTTGCCGTGAATCTCAATCGTTTCATCGACGGCGAGCGCGAGCACCTTGGGCGCTATCGCAACACGCTCGCGGATCTCGCGCACAGCTTGAAGACGCCGCTTGCCGTGATCCGCAACGAACTCGAATCCGGCGCCAGCGGCGAGGCGATGCGATGGACGCGTCCTCGAGCAGGCCGGGCGCATGGATCAGATCGTCGCCTACCAGCTTGCGCGCGCGGTGGCGTCGGGCCATTCCACGTTCGCCGACGCCGATCGCGTTGCAGCCGCACGCCGAGGAAATCGTCGCCAGCCTGGAAAAAGTCCATGCCTCGCGCAACATCCTGTGCGAATTCGAAATCCAGGCGCAGGCGCGCTTCTACGGCGAAGCCGGCGACCTGCTCGAACTGCTCGGCAACCTGCTGGAGAACGCGTTCAAATGGGCGCGGCATCAGGTGTTCTGAGCGCGCGCGCGCTGCCCGCGCCGGGCGCGCGGCGCGACGGTCTGGAAATCGTGGTCGAGGACGACGGTCCCGGCATCGCGCCGGAAAACGTCGAGCATCTTCTGCAACGCGGGGTGCGCGGCGACGAGCGCGTGCAGGGCCACGGCATTGGCCTGTCCATCGTGCAGGATCTTCTCAAGGCCTATCGCGGCCGCCTCGACGTGACGCGTTCGGAATCGCTCGGTGGCGCGAAATTCAGCGTGCGCTTCGACGCGGCATGATCCGCGATCTGGTACAACATGATCTGATACATCATGATTGCGCCGCCGCGGCACTGCCGCTATCGTGCGCGGCAGCGCTGCAATGCGTTTTTCGGAGTGTGCCATGCCGTCGATTCGTATCCTTGCCGGCCTCGTGCTGGTCCTGCCCTTGGCCGCATTTGCCGCATGCGCCGGCGCCGGCCGCCGGCGGCTGCGGCAGCCAGGCCCAGGTTCCGCCGGCGCAGCGCGTGAAGAACACCGCGCACTGGACTACCGCGAGCGAGGAAAACAACTTCGGCTACGACGTCTATCGCGCGATGAGCGAGAAAGGTCCGTTCGAGAAACTGACCAAGACCCCGATCCTCGGCAACGGCACTACGCTGGAAACGCACAATTACGAATTCGCCGACGACGGCATCGACCCGTGCAAGGACTACTGGTACTACGTCGAATCCATCGCCACCGACGGCAGTCGCGAGAAGTTCACGCCCGTGTTCCACGTTCTCGGCCAAGCGCCATCCATCCGTGCCGAAAAAACCCTGACGCGGCATGCGCCTGCACTGGCTGGAGCTGATCCTTTTTTCCACCTACGCGGAACTGCGCGCCGAGCGCGCGCGCTCGTACCTCGGTTTCCTGTGGTGGATCATCGAGCCGGCCATGAACATGGCCACGTATTACCTCGTTTTCGCGGTGGTGCTCAAGACCGGCCAGCCCGACTACGTGCCGTTCCTGCTGGTCGGCCTGACCCTGTGGCAGTGGTTCAAGTCCGGCGTCAGCCATGGCGGCCAGTCGATCTGGCAGCAGCTCAACCTGATCCGTCAGGTGAAATTGCCGCTGCAAGTCTTCCCGAGCGTGCAGATCCTCGCCGACACGGTGAAGTTCGCCTTCATTCTCGCGCTGCTGCTCGTGATCTTTGGGCGTATGGCTACAAGCCGAACGTCACCTACTTCGCGCTGGTCCCGGTATTGCTGGTCGAATTGATCTTCACTGCCGCCGCGGCGTATCTGGTCGCCGCGGTCATGCCCTTCGTGCCGGATTTGCGTTTCGTGATCGAGCAAGTCCTGCAGGTGGTGATGTTCCTGTCCGGCGTCGTGTTCTCGCTGGATTCGATTCCGCCGGGCCTGCGCCGCTGGTTTGAACTCAATCCCATCGTCGAGCTCATCGATGCCGGCCGCGACATTTTGATGTATGCGCGCTGGCCGGACTGGATCGCGCTTGGCCGCGTAACGTTGATTTCGCTCGTATTCTTCGCGCTGGGCGCCTACCTGATCCGGCGCTATACGCCGCGTTACGTGAAGCTGCCGACATGAGCGAGCCGATCATTGAACTGCGCAACGTCGGCATCGCGTTCAACGCGCAGCTGCGCATGGGCGCACCGCGGTTCTGGGCGCTGGAAGACGTGAATCTCGCCTTGCCGCGCGGCGCGCGCCTGGGCGTGGTCGGGCGCAACGGTGCCGGCAAGAGCACGCTGCTGCGCGTGCTCGCCGGCATCCTCGCGCCGGATCGCGGGCGCATCCGGCGCGGGCGCGCGAGCTGCCAGTTGCTTTCGCTCGCGCTCGGCTTCGTGCCCTACCTGTCCGGCCGCGACAACGCCATCCTGTCCGGTCTCATGCTCGGCCTGCGCCGACGCGAGATCGAACGCCGCCTGCCGGCGATCCTGGAATTTTCCGAACTGGGCGATTTCTTCGAGCAGCCGGTCTCGAGCTATTCCACCGGCATGTTCACGCGCCTGGGATTTTCCGTGGCCATGCAGGTGGAGCCCGATGTCCTGCTGATCGACGAAGTGCTCTCGGTCGGCGACACCGAATTCCAGCGCAAGTCCGGCGCCGCACTGCGCGAACGCATCCACAACGGCACGACCGTGGTGTTCGTCTCGCACGCGGACGCGCAGATCCGCGAAGTCTGCGATTGCGCGGTGTGGATCGAGCATGGGCGCAGCGTGATGCAGGGTCCGGTCGACGAAGTGCTCGCGGCCTACCACGCCGCCGCGCCGGCGACCGTCGCCACGCAATGAATGCGCGGGTGCGCTGGCTGGGCTGGGATGGGCGCGTCCTGTGCCTGCACGCGGATGCGCCGTGCGAGTTGCATCTGGACGGCGCGCTGTTCGAGCCGGTCGCGGCAGGGGAATTCGCGCGCGAGTTTGCGTTTGCGCCCGGGCGGCGGCGCGGAAATGGAGTATTCGCTTGCGCGCTGTCGATGGGCGCGATCTGGATGGGCCTGGCGCGTGCGTTTCGGCGAGCCTGCGCAACCCGGCGTGGATGTGTGGAGCGGCGAAGCGCGGGCGCTGCAGGCGCTGGCCGATTTGCCGCTACCCGCGCCGGAGACGCTGCGCGCGGCGCCGCCCGTGGCGATCGTCGTGCCGATCCACAATTCGCCGCAATGCGTGCGGCGCTGCATCGCGGCGCTGCTGCGGCACACGCCGGTCGCGCGGCGCAAGATCCTGATCGACGATGCGAGCAGCGATCCGGCCATCGCCGAAATCCTGCGCGAATTCGCGCGGCGCCCGGACATCCTGATCCGCAAGAACGAGAAAAATCTCGGCTACACCGCGAGCTGCAACCTCGGCATCGAATTGGCCGGCAGCGCGGATGTCGTGCTGCTCAACGCCGATACGCAAGTCGGGCCGCGCTGGCTCGAACGCCTGCGCCTGACCGCGTATTCGGATGCGTGCGTCGGCACCGTCACCGCGGTTTCCGACAACGCCGGCGCGTTCAGCGTGCCCGAGCTGGAAAGGTTTTGTCCGATTCCCGAACGCTGGACGCTGGAACAGGCCCAGCGCGCGTTGTTGCAACACGGCGCAGGCTGCCTGCCGCAGCTGCCGACCGGAAATGGCTTTTGCATGTACGTCAAACGCGAGGTCCTGGATCGCGTCGGCGCGCTGGATGTCGCGGCATTTCCGTCCGGTTACGGCGAGGAAAACGACCTGTGCCAACGTGCAGAACAGGCAGGATTCCGCCACGTCATCGCCGGCGACGTCTTCGTGCAGCACCAACGCAGCGCGAGTTTCGGCGAAGAGCGCCGCGCCACGCTCGGCGCGCAGGGCATGGCCGTACTGCGCGAGCGCTATCCCGACTACGAAGCGAAAGTCGGCGCGACGCTGTGGAGTTTCGAGCGCCGCGTGCTCGACTGGCGCGTGCGCCGCCTGTATGCCGGAACCGACGGCCATTACGCCACGCATCCGCCGCGGCCGCGCGTGGCGCTGGTCGATGCGGATGCCGTGCCGCGGACGCCGCCGTGGAATGCCTGCGTCCCGAAATGCGGATGACCCGATCGCGCTGCGCGCCTGGCTGGTGCGTCACGCCATCGAGGCGATGCGGACGCACGAATCCGCTCGCGGCACGTGCCGCCGCAAGCGTGGCCGTGCCCGTGCATTCGGCGCCGCCGGGATCGCGCGTTGGGTTGCCAATGGCGGCGCGCTTGCCTAGCATGCGGCGTTTGCCGTTCGGTTTTGCCTGATGTCCATTCCCTTCGACTTCGCCGCGCGCGCGCTGCGCGCCACCCTCGGCGCGCTTCTTGCTGGCGCCGCTGGCGGCGTTCGCCTGCAGCCGGGCGCGTCCACATCGAAGTGAAGGATTCCGGCGTTTACGCGCTCGACTACGCCGCAATCATCACTGCGCAGCCGGGACTCGCCGATTGCCGTGCGGACGAACTCGCGTTGTGGCAGCGCGACGATGAAGTGCCAATTCGCGTGCTGGGCGCGCAGGGCGGGCGATTCGTGTCCGGTGCGAGTATCCAGTGGCTGGGGCAGATGCTGCACGGCCCGGAAAGCTGGTTCGACCAGTATTCCAGCGTCAACGTCTACCAACTTGGCGCTGCTGCGGGCACGCACGCGCGCCTGCGGGAGATTCCCGCGCCGGCGTCGGGCAAATCGGGATCAGGAATGCCGGCATCCTTGATTCGGCGCCTGCATTTCGAACGCGAAAACCTGATGATCCGCCTCGGCAGCGAGCAGATGAAGCCGGGCGAGGAACCCGATGTCTTCCAGTGGGCGAAACTCACGCCGATCGACCCAAAGCCCTTTTCGTTCGGCTTCGATTTGCCTGACGCCGGTCCACGTGGTGCGGGTCTGCGCCGCGCAGGCGTGCCGCTGACCCTGGACTTCCGCGGCGAGTCCAACGTGCTCACGCCGCCGAAAGGACAGGCCAAGCCGCCGGATCACGTCGTCGACGTCTCGATCAACGGCAAGCGGGTGCAGACGCTGCAGTGGGACGGTCGCGGCGAAATGCGGCGCACGTTCGAGGTGCCGGGCAACCTGCTCAAGCCTGCGGACAACACGCTTGCGCTGTCGGTGCCGCGCAGGGCCGATCCGGCCAACGCGCAGAACTTCATCATCGACGTGGTGATGTTCAACTGGGCCGACGTGAGTTATCCGATTCGCGGCGACATCGAACGCGTCGACGGCGGCGTTTTCGGCAGTCGCCACGGCGCCGATCGAACTGCGCGTCTGCCGCACCCGCAGCGGAACTGTTCGGCAACGACGGCACGTTGCGCGAGGGATTGTCCATCGGCAAACAGCGCTTTCGTTTCGCCGGCGCCAGCGAAAAAGTGGATTTGTATCCTTCCGCCGGCAAGGCGCTGGCCCCGACCCTCGTGCGCGCGGTGGCGAGCGGCGATTTGCGCGCTGCCGATCCCGGATTCGATTACCTGATCGTCGCACATCCGCGCCTGCTCGAGGCGATCGAGCCACTCGCCGCCTATCACCGCGCGCACGGCCTGCGCGTGAACGTCGTCGACGTCGATGCGGTCTACGACCAGTTCCACGGCGGCATCGTGCATCCGCGCGCGATCCGCGATTACGTCGCCTGGGGCTGGCAGCACTGGAAACGCAAGCCGAGATACCTGCTTCTCGTCGGCGACGCCAGCTTCGACATCCACCACGATCTGCGCAGCGACCGCCCGAACGCGACCATGTATGCGCTGCGCCCCGATCCGCTGCAGAACGAACTCCTGCAGCCGGGCGCCATGTCGAGCATGCCGACCAGCGCCTACGCGCGCTGGGATCCCGCGCTGCCTAACCGCAACCTGATTCCCACGTTCCAGTACCCCGCGCCGGAAGGCCAGGGCGCCAGCGACAACGGTTTCGTCGCCGTCGAAGCCGGGCAGCGACCTGCCGCAGCTGGCGGTTGGGCGCTTCCCCGTGGTCGAACCGGCCGAGGTCACCGCCATCGTCGACAAGACGCTCGCCTATCTTGCGCACCCCACGTCCGGTGCGTGGCAGCGCGACGTCACCCTGATCAGCACCAGCGAAGTCGCTTCGTTCAAGGGCGATTCGGACAAGATCGCGGCGGACCTGGAACGCCGCGGTTTCGTCGTCGACAACGTCTACACCGCGTTCGAGGAGAAGGATCCCGCGCGCTATCAGGATGCGCGCAAGATCCTCAAGCGCGACCTGGACAAGGGCAATGTGCTCGTGCACTTCCTCGGCCACGGCGGCCAGTTCATCTGGCGCGTCGGCCCGATCGGCGACCTGTTCACGCTCGACGACGTGGATGCGCTCACGAACGCCGGGCATGTATCCGATGGTGCTGTCGATGACCTGTTTTTCGGCGCCGTTCGACCATCCGACCGAGGATTCCATCGGCGAGCGTTTCCTGCGCGATCCGGGCAAGGGCGCGATCGCGTTTTTCGGCGCCTCGTGGATGAACTGGCCCGACCCGGTCAATTCCAGGGCCATGATCGAAAGCCTGCTCACGCCGGGCGAAAGCATCGGCGACGCGATCCTGGCGGTGAAGCACAAGGCCACCGATCCGGTCTTCGTGCAGATGTACAACCTGCTCGGCGATCCGGCCGTCGTGCTGTCGCTGCCCCGCCAGACGTTGCAAGTGGATGTCGAACACGGACGCTGGGACACCCGCGTGAACGTGCGCATTCCGGCGGCGGATTTCGGCGGCAACGTCGATGTCGACTGGCTGGACCAGAACGGCGATCGCCTTGCCTCCGCGCGTTACGAAGCGCGCGACGCGCAATTCTCGCTGGCGCCGCCGGACAAGGCCGTGCGCGTGCAGGTGTACGTCGCCGACACGCGCAATGGCCTGAACGCATTCGGCAGCGCCGACTTGACGCCGCCGCCGCCGCCGGTCGGCCAAGCCCAGGCCGAAACCCGCGCCGCACTTCGTGCCGCGGCCGCGCGCCCGCCCGCGCCCGACACGATCAGGCGCGAGCGATTTCGATGGCGATTGAGGCGCCCGCGTTTGCCTTCGTGTTCGTTTGCCACGGCGGCGAAATGGAGATCAAGTCGCTGCTGCTGGCCGCCTCGCTGCGCGAAACAATCGGCGATGCGCCGGAACTCATCTCCGCCGTGCCACAGCCGGCATCCGTATGGCGCGAACCGTCGCCCGCCGCGCTGGAAATGTTGCGCCGCCTGCGCGTGGACTTGCGCGCGGTGGAAAATCCCATCGGTGCGCAATACCCGATCGGCAACAAGCTCGCTTGCCTGAGCGTGCCGCGCAGGCACGGACGGTGGTCGTTCTGGACAGCGACATCCTGTGCCTGCGCGGCTTCGATGGCGATCCCGCCGCCGCGACCGGATTCGCCGCCAAGCCGGCGGACAAGCGCACGTTTCCCGGCGGCGATGAAGTCTGGCGTCCGTTGTACGCCGCCTGCGGCGCGTTGCCGTATGCGCGGCAGTGACGGCGACCTTCTCCGGCGAGCCGGGGCCACCGTATTTCAACAGCGGTGTGGTTTTCACGACGCAACCGGCGCGGCTCGGTGCGGCATGGGTCGAATGCGCGCGCATCTTAATCCGCTGCTGGAAGCGCGCGGCCAGCGGCATTGGCTGGATCAGGTTGCGCTGCCGATCGCGTTGCGTCGTTGTGAAATGGATTTCACGGCACTGGACGAAGACTGGAATTATCCCGCGCACCTGCATCCGCTCGACCAGGCCAGGCCGTATTTCTGCCACTACCATTGGCCGAAAATAATCGCTGGCGAAGCGCTGCTGCATGCGCGAGTGCGCAGTTTGACTGCGCAGCATCAGCAGCTGCGCGATGCCATCATTGCGCATCCAGATTGGTCGGGATTGCTCGCAGGCTAACGCTGCGGGGCTATTTCATCACGCCCGGCAGCAACGACTGCCAGCGCGTGGGTTCGGCTTTCTTGTGCGCGGCGCCGCCGGAGTGCGCCGGGACATGCCGCCCGGGCGGAAGCGCGGTATCGGGCTGCTGGCGCGCAGTGCGCCGCGTCGCGGGTTCGGGCGTGGCCATCGGCTCGTGCACGGCGTCGTCGTCGATCGAATCGGCCGGATCGGAGATCGACGCGCTGCCACCGCCGCTGGCCGCGGGCGAGGCGATCGCGTTGGCGGCCAACAGGTTGCCGTCGCCGCCGACGGACATCGGATCGGCAAATGCGGCAAGCGGTGTTGCGCCCAGAAACAGGGCGGTGAAGACGAATGGCTTGATCATGATCGGATCCCCGGACCAGCGGAATGTCACGCAGGCAGGCGTGCATCCTCGCACGTTCCATGGATGCGCACCAGTGACCTCGTCCGGTCCGGGTTCCTGCAGGCATTGTCGCCCCGTTAAACTGGGCACATGAGCATCGAGCCTGCCGCGCTGTTACGCGCCTTGCGCACCGATCGCGCCGTTTCCGGCAGCGAACTGGCGGCGCGGCTGGGAGTGACGCGCGCGGCGGTGTGGAAGCAGATTCGCGGTTTGCGTGCACTTGGCGCGCCGGTCGACGCCGTGGCCGGGCAGGGTTACCGGCTGGGCTGGCCGTGCGAAGCATTGGATGCCGACGCGATCTGCGCGCTGCTCGATCCGGCGCTGCGCCGCCGGCTGCGCAACATCGCCGTGCATTGGCAGGTCGATTCCACAAATACCGAATTGCTGCGCAATGCGGCTGCGGGCGCACGCGATCTGTCGGTGTGCCTCGCCGAGGTGCAGAGCGCCGGGCGCGGCCGCCGCGGGCGCACCTGGATTTCGCCGCTCGGTGCGAATGTCTATTTTTCCCTGCTCAAGCGATTCGACGGCGGCATGGGCACGTTGTCCGGATTGAGCCTGGCTGCCGGCGTCGCCCTCGCGCAGGCGCTGGAGGATTGCGGCGCCGCCGGCATCGGCCTGAAGTGGCCGAACGACGTGGTCGTGGATGGCCGCAAGCTGGCTGGAATCCTGGTCGAGGCGGGCGGTGAATTCCTCGGCCCGTGTTTCGCCGTGATCGGCATCGGCATCAATCTGCGCCTGCCCGATGACGTGGATACCGGCCAGCCGGCGACGGACCTCGCGCGCATTTGCGCCGGTGCGATGCCGCCGCGCAATCGCGTGATCGCGCGTTTGCTGGCGCGCCTCGTCGACGCGCTCGATCGTTTCGGCGCCGACGGATTCCCCGCATTCGCGCAAGCATACGCGGCACGCGATGCGCTCGCCGGCAAGCGAGTACGCGTGCAGGCAGCCGATGGCGTGCACGACGGCGTCGCCGACGGCGTGGATGCGCGCGGCGCGCTGCGCGTGCGGCATGGCTCCACGCGTGCTCGTCTACGACAGCGCCGAAGTTTCGGTGCGCGCGGCATGAAACTGCTCATCGACGCCGGCAATTCGCGCCTGAAATGGGCATGGTGGGATGGCGCGGTGCTGGATGGCGTGTCTGCGGTCGCGAACGCCGGAATGGATGTTTCCGCATTGTGGAAAAATGGACAAAATGCGGACTCGGTGTGGATCGCCTCGGTGGCGTCCGCCGTAGCGAACGCGGCGCTGGCGGCCGCGGTGCGCGATCGTTTCGGCGTTGAACCTGTTTTCGCCGCGACACGCGCGCAGGCCTGCGGCGTGCGCATCGCCTACGCGCAAGCCGGACAATCTCGGCGTGGACCGGTTTCTCGGTTTGATCGCCGCGCATGCGCAGACGCAAGGCACTGCCGTGATCGCCGGTTGCGGCACGGCCCTGACCCTGGACGCGCTCGCCGCTGACGGCGTGCATCTGGGTGGGCTGATCGCCGCCGGTCCGCAGCTGGCGCAGGAAGCCCTGCGCGGCGGCACCGCGCGCCTGGCCGCCGTGCCCGCCGGCCGCGTCGTGGAAATCGCGGACAACAGCGCCGATGCGATCGAATCCGGAACCTGGCTGTCCGCGGCGGCCTTGATCGGGCGCTTCCTCGCACAAACCGCACGTCGATTGGACAGCGCGCCCGCGCTGATCCTGACCGGCGGCGGAGCGGCACGGCTTTCGCCATGGCTCGATGCGCCGCATCGCATCGATGCGGAACTCGTGTTGCGCGGCCTGGCGCGGCTTGCCGATGCCGGCGCTTGAGCGCACGGGCCGTGGCCTCGGCTAGAATCCCGTGCTGCGAGGCGGCGAATGCGCTGCCGTTGGAATCGTGATGTTCGTCCGACTGTTGTTCCTGCTGCTGCTGGCGCTGAATATCGGCGTGACGGCCTGGTTGTTCCTCGCCCCGCAGCCGCAGGCGCGCGCGTTCGCGCCGACCGATCCGGGCGTGGCCGAACTCGTGCTGCTGTCCGAGCGCGACCGCGGCAGCGAAGCGAGCGCAGCGGAGCTGGCGAGCGCCCCCGAGGCCACTGCCGACCTGCGCAACGAGACCTGCGTGAGCATCGGCCCGTTCCCGACCCAGGCCGACATGCGCGCCGCGCTCAATTCGCTCACGCCGCTGGTGCCGCGCATCCAGTACCGCGACGCGCACACCACCGAGACGCGCGGCTTCTGGGTGTTCCTGCCGGCGCAGCCGAGCCGCGAAAAGGCGCTGGCGCTGGCGCGTGCGTTGTCGTCCAAGGGCGTGCGCGACTACTACGTCGTCACCGCGGGCGACCAGCAAAACACGATTTCGCTCGGCCTGTTCCACGAACAGGCGAACGCGCAGAAACGCCTGAACGAAATCTCCGCGCTCGGCTTCGCGCCGCAACTGATCGCGCGCACCGAAGACCTGCCGGTGTACTGGGTGGACTTCGCCCAGAACAGCGCGCATCCCGTGGACTGGCGCAACCATGTCAATTCCCAGCTCGACCTGCGCCAGCAATCGGTGACGTGTTTCTGACCGGCGCGCGGATTCGTGCGAAAATGGCCTGCGCGCCGGCATAGCTCAGTTGGTAGAGCAACTGATTTGTAATCAGTAGGTCGCGGGTTCGATTCCTGCTGCCGGCACCAACTCCCCATCGAACGTCCGTCCCGATTGCGACCGCGCGCACAAATCGATTGTGCGCATCGTCATCATTCGATAATCACGGATTTGCTAGCTTGTATAGATTATCCGCGCGGGGAGCGTCGCGATGCGATTGAAGGTTGCTGCCATCCGTTTCGACGCCGTGCGATTGACTGCCGCGATCTGCGCGCTGGGCTTCGCGACCGCCGCAGTCGGGCAAGCGCAGCTCAGCCATTTTCCCGATCCGATTTTCCACGACGGCTACAACGGACTGAATGCCGTCGGCACGGCGAACATCAGCGCGGGCGGATGCCTCGCGCTTCCTCGCCCAGGCCACGTTCGGACCGACCGACGCCGACATCGCAAGTCTGCGTTCGATCGGTTATCAGGCTTGGCTCGACGCAACAGTTCGCGGCGACGCCCACGTACGAGATCACGGATCTGCCCGGGCAAGACGAATTCGGCGTATCTGAATTGGGTCGCGAACGTGCTCAAGGAGCAGGTTGGCCAGGACAACCGGCAAGAGGCGTGGTTTCTCGGCGCGCTCGGCGGCAAGGACCCACAGTTTCCCAACAACTCCGCCTACAACCATGCCGATCAGTTGCGCCAGCGCGTGGCATTCGCGCTGAGCGAAATTCTGGTCGTGTCGGACCAGAACCCGTTGCTCGACGGTTTTCCGCAGGGTTTGGCCTGGTACTACGACATCCTGATCCGCGATGCGTTCGGCAATTACCGGCAGTTGCTGCAGGACGTCACGCTCAGTCCGGCGATGGGCGTCTACCTGAACATGATGGGCAACCAGCGCGCCAATTCGGCGATGAACTTCCATCCGGACGAAAACTACGGACGCGAGATCAACCAGCTTGTTCAGCATCGGTCTCGTCATGCTCAATCCCGACGGCACGGTGCAGCTCGACGGCAGCGGCAAGCCGATTCCCACTTACGCGCAGAACACGATCACCAACTTCGCCCACGTCTTTACCGGCTTTACCTGGTACGACTGCGACGAGAACACCAATCCGGGCGATTTTCCTAACTGCGGACCCGATTACGGCGGTGCCGGCCGAGCCGCCGTACGCCGACAACTTCATTCACCCGATGGCCGGATTCGCGTCCTACCATGACAACGGCACCAACCTGCCGGACGACATCGCGCACAAGCAGCTGTTGAACTACACCGGCGCGGCGATGAGCAGCGGCGAAAGCTCGCCCGGCATGCTCGGGCCGGGCGGAACGCCGGCCAGCGACCTGGCCTTCGCGCTGGACAACATCTACAACCATCCGAACGTCGCGCCGTTTATATCCAAGCAGCTGATCATGCGTCTGGTGACGAGCAATCCGAGTCCGGCCTATGTCGCGCGCGTGGCCAAGATTTTCAACGACAACCGCGCCAATTCCAGCCAGTTGCAGGCCGTCGTGCAGGCGATCCTGCTCGATCCGGAAGCGCGCTACGGCGAGTTCTCGAATCCGACGACTTACGGCAAGCTGCGCGAACCGCTACTGACGGTCACGCATTTCTGGCGTGCGATGCACGCGGTGCATGCGTGCGGCGCGAATATCGCCGCTGTCGGCACGCCGGGCTCGAACGGTTACCAGTACCCGACCAATTATGCCAACCAGCCCTATCGCTATGCGGGCTCCGGTACCGCGTGGTCCACCGGCCAGACGACCACCTATGGCGTCGGCTTCAGCCAAGCCTCGCTGGACGCGTTCACCGTGTTCAATTTCTTCAAGCCCGGTTTCATCCCGCCTGGCGAAATGACGGCAACCGGGTTGATCGGGCCCGAATTCCAGATCCAGACCGACAGCGTCATCGCCAGCTCGAACAATTCCTACGCGAATTTCGCCTACAACCTGGATACGACCGATACCTGCGACGAGAATCCGCAGGACAACGGCTTCGACCCGTTCGGCGACGTGAAGATCAACCACGCGCAGGACCTTGCACTGGCTGGCAGCGGCAGCGGCGGACCGGCCGATCCTTCGGATCGACTGATCGCCGCCTACAACGCGCGTTTCATGTCCGGCCTGATGTCGCCGTACATGGCCAACCAGCTGAAGAGCTATCTCGACACCATCGATTCGACCTGGGCCAACGGTACGCAGGATTGGCGCCTGCAGCGCATCTATCGCGCCTTGTACCTGATCCTGACCTCGCCCGAATACCAAATACAGAAGTAGGGAAAACCATGCGCCCTGATCGCCGCAAGTTCATCAAACAGACGATTTGCGCCGCGCTCGGCGGTGCCAGTGCCTACTCCGCGCTCGGCAACCTGCAGTTGCTGCAGGCCGCCGTGCGCGCGAACTATTCGTTCAGCGATTACAAGGCATTGGTGTGCGTGTTTCTGTATGGCGGCAACGACAGCTTTAACACGGTGGTGCCGTACAGCACGACGGCATTCAATGCATTCTACGGTAGCGGGGGCGTACGCCCGGCCCTTGCCTTGAATCGCAGCCTGATCGACGAACACCGTGCTCAATGCGCCGGCGAGCGGCGCCGGCAGCCCGGGCGACGGCAACACCTACGCGCTCAATCCGGCGATGGCGCCACAGACGATTTCCGGTACGAATGTGAGTGCGGATTTCGCGTCGGCATTCAATGCCGGCCAGGCCGCGATCGTCGCCAACGTCGGCACGCTGGTCGCGCCGGTGACGCAGTCGCAATACCTCAACGGCAATCCGGCGCTGCCGCCGCAGCTGTACTCGCATTCGGACCAGGAGGCCTATTGGCAGGCTTCGCCGCCGAGCAACCAGCCGGTGACGGGCTGGGGCGGACGCATCGCGGATCTCGTCGCCAGCGCGAACAATTCTAATGCCCCGGTGATTACGGGCTTGAGCGGCCAGGATGCCTTCATGCGCGGGCAGGTTGTTAATGGCTATGTCATGGGCGCCAACAGTGCCTCCACGCTCAACCTGCTGCAGGGCAACGGCGGCCCTGTGAACTGCGCCGGCGCGGCGAATGCCTACGATTCGGGTGCGGCGCAGGCATTTTGCAACATGCAGGCTGCGGGGACGCAGGCGAACGTGCTCGAGCGCACGATCGCCAACACGATGAACCACTCGATCGCCACGGCGAGCCTCATCAATGCAGCGATCAATGGCGCGCCGGCATTCAGCGCAAACAGCCAGTTTCCGGCGGCCTTGTCGACCGGCTACGACCTCGATGTGCAGTTGCAGACCGTGGCTCAGCTGATCTGGGCCGCGAACCAGGGCAATACCGGCATCACGCGGCAGATCTTCTTCGTCACCACCGGCGGCTACGACTCGCACAATGACGAGTTGGCCACCCACGGCTCGCCCGGCAATCCGGGCGTGCTGTCGCTGCTGTCGCGTTCGCTGGCCGGTTTCTACAACGCCTTGAACAGCGTGGGCCTGGCGAGCAAGGCGACGGCGTTCACCTGTTCGGACTTCGGCCGCACCATGACCAGCAACAACGGCGGCACCGACCACGGCTGGGGCTCGCACCAATTCGTCGTCGGTGGCGCGGTGCAGGGCGGCAAGTTCTACGGCAACGGCTGCGGGTTCAGCGCGGCGTCGAACTATGGCGTGGTTATGCCGAGCCTCACGAATCCCGCGTCCACAGACTCCAACGGCGTTCCGCTCAACCAAAACGATTCCGGCGACGGTATCGGACGCATCATTCCGACCACATCGGTGGATCAGTACGCGGCGACACTGGCGCAGTGGTTCGGTCTGAGTCCGAGCGACATCGCCCTGGTCTTTCCGAACCTTGCCAACTTCTCGAACGCAGCCAATTACCTCGGCTTCATGGGCTGAAGTTCACGCGCGGTGGCGCAGGCGGATTGCTCCGAACAGGAGCAATGTCGCGCCGAGCAGGACGGCGAATCCCGCACCGATCGAGGGCGCGACCGAGGTCGATGCGGGCGGTGGTTGTGGCGCCTGCACGAGGATGGTGCCGTACATGCCCTGCCCGGGCGCTCCGTGGATCAGGCAGTAATAGCCGACCGCGCCCGGGTTCGGAAATGTCAGGTTGAATGTCCAGTTGGCGCTGCTCGGCGCCCCCGTATCGCCTTTGCCATCGCCCTTGCAGCCGGCGGAGCAGGTGAAGGAACTGTCGTCTGCGACAACGTTGTGGAAGCCGCCCTTGTTGACGAAAACGATGGTGTCGCCGGGTGCGATGGTCAGCGTTTGCGGCGCGAACGCGAGTCCCGCCGGGCCGCCCACGTTCACGACGAACACGTTCGCGCGCGCGCCACTGCAAAGGCACGCACCCGCGACCAGGCACAGCAGCACCGAGAGGATTCCCCGCATCAAATTATCATGCCTGATCGTCGATAACAGCGCCGTGACCTGGTGCAAGGTTTCAGCGCTTGGTGAATGCGCCGAGCAGCCCGCCCGCGCTTTGCAGGATGCCGGCCAAGTCCGCCGCTGTTGCTCAACACGGAATTGAGCAGGCCGCCTGCGCTGCCGCCTTGCTGCTGCACTTGCTGGACTTCCTGCGCGAGCATTCCGCCGAGTCCGCCGGCACCCACGCCCTGGCCCTGCGCGTGATTGGCCAGTGCGCCCATCACCAGCGGCGCGAGGATGGTCATGAGCTGGCCGGCGTTTTGCCCGCCCAAACCGGTGGCCTGCCCGAGGCCTTGATATGCCGCATTCTGGTTGCCGCCGAAGATGTGGCCGAGGATCGCGCCGCCCATGCCGGAGCCACCACCACCGAGAACGCCGCCGAGAATGCCCGACAGATCGCCGCCATGCGCGCCGAGCGCGTTGTTGAGCGCATTCGCGCCGGAGGGCGTGCTCGCGTTCTGCGCCATGCCGCCGACGATCAAGGGCACCGCGTGTTCGATGGCCGATTGCGCCTGCGCCGGGTCGACGCCGAGCTTGGCTGCGATCGCGCTGATCTGGTCGGGGCCGAGGTTGGATAGCACGTTGTCGACGAGTCCGCTCATGGGATTCTCCTTGCCTTCGTTGGGGATGCGCCGTGCACGACGGCGGCAACGCCGAGTGTAGCGCGCGCCAGCGTCGGATGCAGGTGCGCCGCGCGACGGCTGCCGTTATCCTATGCCGGAGCGCAGGCACTGGTCCTGCCGCGACATGCGGAAAAATATACTATGCGACATTTTGCACCTGTATCCCTGATCGGCGCACCCACCGACATCGGCGCCGGCGACCGCGGCGCCAGCATGGGCCCCGAAGCGCTGCGCGTGGCCGGCATCGCCGAGGCGCTGATCGCGCGCGGTCTCGACGTGGCCGATCGCGGCAACCTGTTCGGGCCGCTCAATCCCTGGCTGCCGCCGAGCACCGGCTACCGGCACCTGACCCAGGTCACGGAGTGGAATCGCGAGGTCATGCGTGCGGTCGGCGCCGAACTCGAGCGCAAGCGCCTGCCGATCCTGCTCGGCGGCGACCACAGCCTGGGCATCGGCTCGATCACCGCGGTCGCGAACTATTGCCGCAAGGGGGGAAAGACGCTGCGCGTGCTGTGGCTGGATGCGCATGCCGATTTCAACACCTCGCAGATCACGCCGTCGGGTAACATCCACGGCATGCCCGTGGCCTGCCTGTGCGGACTTGGCCCGCGCGAGTTGACCGAACTGGGCGGTGCGGCGCCGGCGATCGATCCCGCCTGCATCCGCCAGGTCGGCATCCGTTCCGTCGATTCCGGCGAAAAGCGCCTCGTCCACGATCAGGGCCTGACCGTGTACGACATGCGCTACATCGACGAGGTCGGCATGCGCCGCACGATGGAAGCCGCGCTCGCCGGCATGGATGCGGACACGCACCTGCATGTCAGCTTCGACGTGGATTTCCTCGACCCGGACATCGCCCCCGGCGTCGGCACCACCGTGCCCGGTGGACCGAACTACCGCGAGGCGCAGCTGGTCATGGAGATGATCGCCGACACCGGGCGCCTGGGCTCGCTCGACATCGTCGAACTCAATCCCGCGCTGGACGAGCGCAATCAGACCGGCAAGCTTGCCGTGGACCTGGTCGAAAGCCTGTTCGGCAAGTCGACGCTTATGCGGGAGTAGGCGCTACTCGAATCCGTCGTAGAAGATATCGTCGGACGTGTTCAGGCAACCGGGTTGGCCGGAAATGGTCGACGAGATATCCGGCAGGAGCACATCATTGATCTGCGTCGGATGGAATTGCAGCACGTTCTGTCCGCCACTGCCGCAACCGTTGACATTGCAATAGCTCATGATCGTTCCGGCCGGCGCGCCGGGACCACTGGCCGGGCAGCTGGTGGGACCCGCATAAGCAACCGCTGCCGGATTCGCCGTTGTAGCACTGGTCGATCGTGTTCGTCGCGACTGGCGAAGCCCGGTAGTGATGTCCGTGCAATGGGTATGATCGGCGCCAAAATTGTGTCCGAGTTCGTGGCCGTCCAGCCGCGCCGCCGTTGCGCCATTGGGGTCGAACGAGAGATTGGGATAAAGCATGACAGGCTGTAACTGCCGCCATTGCTGCCGGTCTGGCAATAGCTGCCGATCCAGGCGATGCCCGAGGCGCTGCAGCAATGCCTCCTCCCAGGAACTGCACTGGCCCTTTGCCGGAAAGCAGCGTCGCGAACGTCCTGGTCACGCCGGTCTTGTTCGCGGCCCAGTTGGATCCGAAGTTGTTCAAATCCATGCCATTGGCCGGGAAAGCCGTTACCGGAAACGCGCCCCCGCTCGTGTAGGGATCGCTCGCCGGAACGGTACGCAAGGTCGTGTCGCCCTGCCTGAGGTTCACCAGCAGATCGCGTTCGTACATGGTGTTCATGGCATTGAACATCTTGGCGATCCAGTTGGTGGCATTCTGATGTTGTTGCTGAACAGGTTGGACATGAATGCGGTGTCGGTGTCCACGGCGACCGTGGCGATACGCAAAGCGTGACTCGCGGCCAGCGCCGCGTTTGTGCTGCGAATCGTCGAAGCTTGTTCAAGCCGCGCACGTCGAGATTGTCGAATTCGTTGCCGCAGGTGAAGCCGAGTTTCGTCCCTGCGGGCGTTGCGGATTCCTGTGGTCTGGCGCCAAGTCCGATCGCGCCGGATGCGGTGATGGCGGCGCCGAGAACGAACGAACCCTCCGGCCCTTCGCCGCTGCCGCTATCGAAGGAGCCGTCGGAAGCGAGGGCCAGCGCGACGCGCACGCTGCCATCGTCGGAATAACCGCGCAGGAAAACCAGGTTGCTGCGCGGCACTTCCTGCCGGCCGGCCGGACCGATGACGTAAAGGTGCGCTCCGGGCGCATAAATTTCCGCGCGTTCGAAGCGGATCGCCGCGCTGTGGCTGGGACCCGCCGGGAATCCGGTGATGACCAGCGAGTGTCCTGATGGCAGGGCGGCGAGCCGCGCCATTGTGACGCGGCTGAACGTACCGCCGGTCGCCGTTGTCGCACAGAACGCAAGCGATATTGCCGCAATCCAAAAACCGGTGCGTGGACCCATGGCGGTTCCTGTCGCAACACAAGAGCCGCCAGTCTATTCCCATCGCGCGATAACGGCATGTGAAGGACTTGGCAGTCCCGTCATCCGGCCGGGTCCGGCACGAAACCGTTCGGGAACGGCTGCGGTTCACGCGCGATCGGTCGTGGTGCCGGGATCACGCCGCGCGCCACGAGATTGCGTTGGCTGTCGTACCAGATCGAATCGACTTCGTCGGGATTCGTGCTGGCGCGCACGAATTGCGTGTAGCGCACGTCGGAATGTTCGCGTGCGCCGTGGCCGGTGCCGAGCGATTCCTCGGGCTGCGGTGCGGGAGCCGGACGCATGGCCTGCGCCGTCGCGGGCGCCGACTCGGCCTTGGCGCTGCGCCGCATCCGCGGAACGTGGCGCAGGCATTCCAGCCGCCGGCGCGGGCGGATAACGATCGGCGAGCGGCGCTTGCGCAATGCGGCCCTCGCGCCAGAACAGCGGCTTCTCGCGGAACACCGCCACGCCGATCACGCCGACGTTGTCCGGGCGTCCGGTGCGCGCCGCGTAGCTGTTGCCGAGATTCGTGAAGTTGAATTGCGCGATTTCGCGACAGCGATCTTGCGCCAGCCGTTCACCTCGGTGCTGGCGTAGGCGTCGAGCACATAGCCGGATTGATCGGGACTCGCGGTTTCGCCGCTGATTGCGTTGACGCCGTCCACCGACAGCACGGCGAGCACGCGCACGCCGCTGCGGTTGATCAGGCGCACGCCGTAGCGATGGCCGGGCATGCCGGCGATGTAGAGTTTTCCGTCGTGCGAATAGGCGGGCAGGGTGGCGCCCGAATCGCGGTCGACGACGGCAACGTCGACGAGGGCGCCGGCATGCGCGGCGGCGGATACGGACAGGGCGGCGACAACGGCAAGCGACAGCAGGGTTTTCATGGCGAATCTCCAGCGTGGCGGGGGAACGATGGGGCATGCAACGCGGCTGGGGGGCGAGCGGGGTTAATCGCATGCATCGGCGATCGCGTAAACTGCGCGCTTACGCTACGGAATGTGTTGCATGGCCAAGCCAATCAGAATCCTCACCGGCATCACCACGACCGGCACGCCGCACCTGGGCAATTACGTCGGCGCGATCCGCCCGGCGATCGCGGCCAGCCGCAACGCGGGTGCCGAATCGTTTTATTTCCTCGCCGACTACCACGCCCTGGTCAAGTGCGACGATCCGCCGCGCATCCGCCAGTCGACGCTGGAAATCGCCGCGAGCTGGCTGGCCTGCGGCCTCGATCCGGAAAAAGTATATTTCTACCGCCAGTCCGACATCCCCGAAATCCCGGAATTGACCTGGCTGCTGACCTGCGTCACCGCGAAGGGACTGCTCAATCGCGCGCACGCCTACAAGGCCGCAAACGACGCGAATCGCGAAAAGGGCGAAGATGCCGACGCCGGCGTCACCGCGGGGTTGTACATGTATCCGGTGCTGATGGCGGCGGACATCCTGATCTTCAACGCGAACAAGGTGCCGGTCGGCCGCGACCAGGTGCAGCACATCGAGATGGCGCGCGACATCGGCCAGCGCTTCAACCACATCTACGGCGGCGAATACTTCGCGCTGCCCGAGGCGGCCATCGAGGAAAACGTCGCGACGCTGCCCGGCACCGATGGACGCAAGATGAGCAAGAGCTACGACAACACGATTCCGTTGTGGCTGCCGGAGAAGGAATTGCGCAAGGCGATCCTTGGCATCGTCACCAATTCGCAGGCGCCGGGCGAGGCGAAGAATCCGGATGAGTCCAACCTGTTCGCCATTTACCAAGCCTTTGCCAGCGCCGACGAAACTGCGGCCATGCGCCGCGCCTACGCCGACGGCATCGGCTGGGGCGACGCGAAGCAGCAGGTCTTCGAGCGCGTGAATGCGGAGCTCGCGCCGCTGCGCGAGAAATACGCTGCGCTGGTCGCCGATCCGGCGCAGATCGAAGACCGGCTGCGTGCGGGCGCCGCGCGCGCGCGCGCGCTGGCGACGCCGTTCGTCGCGCGCCTGCGCGAGGCGGTGGGATTGCGTTCGTTGAGTCAGTCGTCGGCAGTGCCAGAGCAACAGAAAAAAGCGCGTGCGGAAAAGCCCGCGCTTCAGCCGGTCGTCTTCCGCGATGGTGATGCTTTCGCATTCAAGGTGCTGGATGCGAAAAAAGTCATACTCGCCGAGAAAGGCGGGTTCGCTGATCCCAAGGCCGCGATGGCGGCCGCGCGCGAAGCGATGCAAGGTCTCGATCCGAGCCGGTAGCGGCAGGCTCGGTGCCCAGCAGAAAAGTCACTGCATGACTTTCGCCAGTCGAAGGCGCGCTTAAACGCTTGCACCATGCGGCGCATCCATGTTTGCCATGGATCACTGGCAATCACGCGTCCGTGTGGCGCACGTACGGGATGTCCGATGCGGAAACTTCGATTCGCTTGCGTCTTGTTGCCTTCATCGCGGCGCCTGCCCTGGCCATCGACATCGACGGCAAGATCGATCCCGCGGAGTGGCAGGGTGCGCGGCACATCACCGATTTCCGCCAGACCCAGCCGCTGAGCGGCAAGCCCGCGCAATATCCGGTCGAGGCGTGGGTGCTGGCTACCCCGCAAGGCCTCGCCGTGGCGATTCGCGTCGACCCAGCCAGCCGGCGTGCCGCGCTCGCAGCAGCAGGTGCAACGCGATTTCCGCGATCAGGTCGATCGCATCAATGTCGAGGTCGATTTCAACGGCCACGGCCGCACCGGCTACGACTTCGCGGTGGCTTCCACCGGCGCGGTCGACGACGAAGTCATCACGAACGAAAACAACTTCAATGCCGACTGGGACGGCCTCTGGCAACACGCGGTCGCGCAGGATGCGCAGGGCTGGTCGGTGGAGGTGCTGATTCCGTGGTACACCGCGCCGATGCAGCGTGCCGTGGACGGCAAACGCACGATCGGGCTTTACCTGGATCGCGTGATCGCCGCGACCGGCGAGCGCGTGGCATGGCCGGCGGTGTCGTATACGCAACCGCGCTACCTCTCCGCGTTCGAGCGCATCGAAGTGCCGGCGTACAGCCAGTCGCTGTTGGCGATCAAGCCTTACGTTTCGGCGCTGTACGACAACGTGCACGGGCGCAGCAACCTCAGCAAGGGCGCGGACATCTTCTGGAAGCCGAACGGGCAGTTCCAGTTGACCGCGACGCTGAATCCGGATTTCGGCCAGGTCGAAAGCGACGACCTGGTGGTGAACTTCAGCGCGCAGGAGACGTTCTTCTCCGACAAGCGCCCATTCTTCACCGAGAGCCAGGGCATCTTCGATTTCAGCCTGCTCGACGACAACAGCCAACTCGTCTACACGCGCCGCGTGGGCGGGCCCGCCGACGACGGCAATGGGGCGGGAGACATCGCCGAAGCGGTGAAATTCAACGGCAGCTTCGGCACGACCAGCTACGGCGTGCTGGCCGCCGACGAGCGCGGCAGCGCCGGGCGCACGTTCGGCGCCGCGCGCGTGGTGCACGATTTCGGTGAGGAGAGCCTGGGGCTGCTGCTGACGCGCGTGGATCATCCGTTCCTGGATCGCGACGCCACGGTGCTGGGCATCGATCAACACTGGCATCCGAATGCGGCATGGGTCATGGCCGCGAATGTCATTGGCACGCGCATCGACCAGTCCGGCCAGTACCACGCAAGGTCTCGGCGCCACCTTCGTCGCCAACCACGACATGGGCGACGGCTGGCGCCAGCAATGGCTGGGAATGCATTTCGACGATCGCTTCGAGGTCAACGATTTCGGTTATCTGTCGCGCAACAACTTCGACTACGCGCACTGGGAATTGCAAAAGCGCGTGACCGACCTGCCGGCGGATTCGCGTTACGCCTCGCACGACTGGCATTTCCGCCTGGACGGCGTGGACAACGACGACCGCCACCTGACCCTGCGGCGCGAACTGCGCATCAACCGCAACAGCGACCTGCACGACGGCAGCAACGAGTTCGCGCAGGTCAACATCGACAGCGCCGGGTGGGACGACCTGCTCACGCGCGGCCACAACGCGCTGCACCTGCCGCCCTCGATCAACACGCATTGGGAACATACCGGGCCACGCCACGGCGATTGGTCGTACAAGACGCAGGCGGAGTTCTATACGGGCGGCCTGGGCGGCAATCATGAAGTCGGTTACGACTTCAAGTTCATCCCGACGTATTTCGTCAGCGACAATTTCAGCGTTTACGCCGGCCCCTACTACGAGCACACGCCGGACTGGCTGATCTGGCAGCACGACAATCTGATCGGCCGTTTCAACCAGCACACGCTGGAACTGGATTCGGGCTTCGACTGGTACGCCAGCCAGCGCCAGCAACTGCGCCTGAAACTGCAGGCGATCGGACTGGACGCGCGCATCCGCGGCGCCTACGAGGTGGCCGCAAACGGTGCGGCAATTCCGAGCAGTGCGCCTGTGAACGACTTTCGCTTGCGCCAGCTCGGCGTGCAATTGCGCTACCGCTTCGAGTTGGCGCCGCTGTCGTATCTGTATGTCGTGTATGGCCGCGGCGGTTTTGCGCTGGACGACGTGCCCGGCGTCGTGCTCCGGTGCGCCCGCGCAACTCGGCAACGCGTTTTCGCTGCGCGACGACGAACAGTTCCTGGTGAAGATTGATTACCGGTTCGGTTTGTAGCTCTTTCGTCGGCAGGCGGATCCCTACTTCGGCAGCCCGAGGTCGTCGAGCAAGGCTTTCAGGAATCGCGCCGCCTCGCCGCCGGTGCAGGCGCGGTGGTCGAAGGTGAGCGAAATCGGCAGGCGCCGATGCACTTCGATGCCGCCAATGACGGCGACGACATCGTGCGAGAGCTTGCCCGCGCCGACGATGGCGACGCACGGTGGCACCACGATGGGCGATGCATAGCGGCCGGCGAACATGCCGAAGTTGGACAGGCTGATCGTGTAGCCGGAAAGTTCCGACGCCGGAATCGAGCGATCCTCGACGGTCGTGCGCAGGCGTTTGATCGCGGCGCGGATGCCGGCCGCATCGAGCACGTCCGCGTTGCGCAGCGCCGGCACGAACAGGCCGTCGTCCGTGTCCACGGCGATGCCGATGTCCACGTGCGGATGCAGGGTGCGGGTGAGATTCGTGCCGTCGAACCAGGCGTTGAGCGCCGGCACGGTCTTGCACGCCGATACGATCGCGCGAATCAGGCGCGCGGTGATGTCCTGCTTGCCGATCCACTCGTGCAGGTCGGCGTCGTCGACGATGGTGGTCGGCACGACTTGTGCGTGTGCGTCGGCCATGACGCGCGCCATGTTGCGGCGCACGCCCTTGATCTGGTCGGGCTGGCCGAAAACCTGCTGCGCCGACGGCGGCGCGGTGCGCATTGGTTTGCCGGAGGCGGAGAGAGCAGTCCTTGCTCCGCCACCCTCACCCGGCGCGCGCTGCGCACCGGCCTCTCCCGCCAGCGGGAGAGGCGAAATGCGCGCTGCTGCTTGGCCCCCTCTCCCGCTTGCGGGAGAGGGTTGGGGTGAGGGTGAAAATCTTGCAGTACCAGCCGCCGCAGCATCTTTCACATCCTGCATCGTGACCGCGCCACCGGCGCCGGTCGGCTGCACGCGCGCGAGATCGACTTTCAGTTTCTTCGCCATTGCGCGCACGGCCGGCACGGCCTTCACGCCGCCGACGCTGGCGGCCTGTTCGACGATCACTTCGTTGCTCGACACCATCGCGCCGACCACGGTGCCTTCGTCTTCGCGGTCCGCAGTCTTGGCAGGTGCAGGCGCTGGAGCCGGCACTGGTTTCGCTGCCGCGGGCGCAGGCGCAGGCGCGTGATGATGTCCGCCCGCTGCGTTTTCGGCGCGCTGCTTGGCATTCGGGTCGAGTTCGAATTCGGCCAGCGCGGCGCCGGTGTCGATCACGGCGCCGGCCTTGCCGTGGAGTTTCGTCACTTTGCCGGTGTAGGGCGAGGGCACCTCGACGACGGCTTTCGCGGTTTCCATCGACACCAGTGGCGCATCCAGCTTGATTTGATCGCCTTCCTTGACCAGCCATTCGACGATGGTGGCGTCGGGCAGGCCTTCGCCGAGATCGGGCAGGTAAAAAGTCTTGACGTTCGACATGGCAGCCTCAGGGCAGATGCAGCAGGACCAGCGCGATGATGGCCGGCAGTGCTTGTACGAAGAAAACCTTGCGATGCACGGTCATGGCGCCGAGCAGGCCGGCCAGGATTACGCAGGCGAGGAAGAAAATCTTGACGTGGAAATCGTGGGCGAGCAGGCCCCAGACGAGTCCCGCGACGAGGAATCCGTTGTACAGGCCCTGGTTGATCGCGAGCGTCTTCGTGGCGGCGGCTTGTTCGGCGCTCATGCGGAACACGCGGCGGCCGAGCGGCATGGTCCACAGGAACATTTCCAGCACGAGGAACCACGCGTGCAGCAGTGCGACGACGGCAATCAGGATGTCGGCGTACAGGTGCATGCTCAGCCCGCCGCCAGCGTGCGCTTGGCCGCGGCGACGACGCGCGCCGTGCTCGGCAATTGCTTGTTCTCGAGTCGGTACAGCGGCGTGTGAATATCCCAGCCGGTCACGCGCACGACCGGCGCGAGCAGGTCGTAGATGCATTCTTCGGCGATGCGCGCGGCGATCTCTGCGCCGAAGCCGGCGGTCCTGGGCGCTTCGTGCACGATCACGCAGCGGCCGGTTTTCGCGACCGATTCGGCGATCGTGTCGAAGTCGAGTGGTGTCAGCGTTGCCAAGTCGATGACTTCGGCACTGATGCCTTCCTTCGCGAGTTGCTCCGCGGCTTCCAGCGTTTCCTTGACCTGCGCACCCCAGGTCACCAGCGTGATGTCAGTGCCGTCGCGCAGCACGAAGCACACGTCGAGTGGCAAGGCCTCGCCGTCGTCCGGGACTTCTTCCTTGTACTGGCGGTAGATGCGCTTGGGCTCGAAGAAGATCACCGGGTCCGGGTCACGGATCGCGGCGAGCAGCAATCCATACGCGCGCGCCGGCGAAGACGGCAGCACGACGCGCAGGCCGGGCACGTTGGTGAACAGGTGCTCGTTCGCTTCCGAATGATGCTCGGGCGCGTGGATGCCGCCGCCCCACGGGGCGCGGAACACTGCCGGACAGGTCAGGCGCCCGCGCGTGCGGTTGCGCATGCGCGCGGCGTGGCAGACGATCTGCTCCATCATTGGATAGATGAAGCCTTCGAACTGGGCCTCGGCGATCGGTTTCATGCCCTGCGCGGCCAAACCGACGGTGACGCCCGCGATCGTGGTTTCGTCCAGCGGCGTGTCGAACACGCGCCATTCGCCGAATTTTTCCGCAAGACCCTGTGTGGCGCGGAACACGCCGCCGTTCACGCCGACATCCTCGCCCAGCACGACGACCGACGCGTCGTGTTTCATTTCGTAGGCGAGCGCCTGGGTTACCGCTTCGATGAGGGTTATCGCAGCCATGTCAGTGCGCTCCCTTCTCGAGCGCGATCGCTTCGTCGCGTTGCTTGACGAGATCGGCCGGCAACTCCGCGAATGTGTAGTCGAACATCGCGGTGACAGGCTGCGCCTTGGTTTCGAGGTAGGTGTTCACTTCGTTGTCCATCCACTCGTCGCACTCGGCCTGCCACGCGTCTTCGCGCTTTTGGTCCCAGGTTTTCTGCGCTTCGAGCCAGGCGCGCAGGCGCTTGACCGGGTCTTTTTTCCACGCGTCCTCGACTTCTTCCTTGCCGCGGTAGCGGCGCGCATCGTCGGCGGTGGTGTGGTCGCCCAGGCGATACGTCACGCATTCGACGACGCTGCCGCCGTCGCCCTTGCGCGCGCGCTCGATGGCATCGCCCATCGCTTTCTTCACCGCGATGATGTCGTTGCCGTCGACCTGGATGCAGGCGAGTCCCGCCGCGATGCCTTTTTGCGCCAGGGTCTTGGCCCCGGACTGGATCTTGCGCGGCACCGAGATCGCCCACTGGTTGTTGACAATGGCGGCGACCAGCGGCAGGTCGCGCGCGCCGGCAACATTGATCGCGCCGTAGAAATCGGATTTCGACGAGCCGCCGTCGCCGATCGTGCACACGGCGACGCGTTTTTCCTTGCGGATCTTGAAGGCAAGGGCGGAACCGGCCGCGTGCAGGCACTGCGTGCCGATCGGCACCGACCAGGCGAAATCGTGTCTGGCCGGTTCGTTGACGTAGTCGTTGCCGCGTTCGTCGCCGCCCCAGTACATGTAGACGTCGCGCGGACGCACACCGCGATACAGTTGCGCGCCGTATTCGCGGTAGCTCGGCGCGAGCACGTCCTCAGGCTTGAGCGAACTGCCGATGCCGACGTGCGTCGCCTCGTGGCCGAGGCAGGATGCATAGGTGCCGAGCTTGCCGGTGCGCTGCAGCGCGATCGACTTGGTGTCGAACACGCGCGTGGACACCATCAGCTTGTACAGCTCGACCATCTGTTTCGTGTCGCGCGCGAACTCGGGCAGGTTCTCGCGCACGAGCTTGCCCTCGGCGTCCATGTATTGCAGGTATTCGATTTCGAACTTGGCGGCGATCGGCACGGCGTGATCCTCGATTCAGCGCATTAGTAAAGCGTGCCACGCCGGCAATGGCAAGGTTTTGCGCAATAAAGCGCTGCGTTCCCGCGCAGATTCAAACCTGCGTTTGACCCGAGTCAATGGCGATGCCGCGCACGAGCACGTACCATGACCGCTCCGCCGTCACCCGGTTTCGATCACCATGGCCAAGACGAACGAACGCGAACTCGAAGCCGGCATCCAGACCGACCTGCGCAACCGCGTGTCCTACGGCAGTTACCTGCAACTCGATACGCTGCTCGCGGCGCAGAAGCCGCTGTCGCAAACCGGCGCACCACGACGAGATGCTGTTCATCATCCAGCACCAGACCTCGGAGTTGTGGCTCAAGCTGATCGTGCACGAGTTGCGCGCCGCGCTCGAACACCTGCGCGGCGACGACGTGAATCCATGCTTGAAGATCCTCGCGCGCGTGAAGCAGGTGCAACGCCAGTTGTTCGAGCAGTGGGCCGTTCTGGAGACACTGACGCCGACCGAATACGCGCAGTTCCGCGACGTGCTCGGGCCGGCATCCGGGTTCCAGTCGCTGCAATACCGGCTGGTGGAATTCCTGCTCGGCAACAAGAACGCGAAGATGGTGACGGTGTTCGCGCACGCGCCGGCCGATCAGGCGCGATTGCGCGAGGTGCTGGACGCACCCAGCCTGTACGACGAATTCCTGCAATACCTCGCGCGCCAGGGCCATGCCATCCCCGCAGTCTGCCTGCGCCGGGATTGGTCGCAGCCGCACCAGCGCAACGCCGACCTGATTCCGCCGCTCAAGCGCATCTACGAATCGCCGGACCGCTTCTGGGCCGAATACCACCTGTGCGAGCAGCTCATCGACGTGGAAGAAAGTTTCCAGCTCTGGCGCTTCCGCCACATGAAGACGGTCGAGCGCATCATCGGTCACAAGCGCGGCACCGGTGGATCATCGGGCGTGGAGTTCCTGAAAAAGGCGCTGGACCTGACCTTTTTCCCGGAACTGATCGACGTGCGCACCGTAATCGGCACGCGCGAACTGCGTTAGAAGGCCATTCGTTCTAAAATGGCAGCTTGCTTTGCATGTGGAGAAGACCATGAACGCACCCGCGCAGGCCCGCACCTCGGCGGTGACCGTTGAAAACCCCATGGGCATCGACGGCTTCGAGTTCGTCGAATTCGCCTCGCCGAATCCTGCGGCGCTGCACACGCAGTTCCGGCAAATGGGCTTCGTGCAGGTGGCGCGGCACAAGACGCGCCCGATCTACAACTACCGCCAGAACGACTGCACGTTCCTGATCAACGAGGATCCGGACTCGTTCGCGGCGGACTTCGCTGCCAAGCACGGCCCGAGCGCCTGCGGTTTCGCGATCCGCGTCAACAAGCTGGCCGAATGGGTGCGCGTGCAGGCACTGAAGAACGGCGCCAGATCGATCGAACACAAGGAGACAAGCAAGGCCGTCGCTGCACCGGTGATCGAGGGCATCGGTGGCTGCATGCTCTACATCGTCGACCGTTACGACGACAAGGGCACCATCCACGATCCGGATTGGGAATGGCTGCCGGGCGCGCAGCACATGCCCAAGGGCTACGGCCTCACCTTCATCGACCACCTCACCCACAACCTCTACCACGGCAACATGGCCAAGTGGGCGGACTACTACGAGCGCCTGTTCAATTTCCGCGAAATCCGCTATTTCGACATCAAGGGCGCCAAGACCGGCCTCGTGTCCAAGGCGATGACCGCACCGGACGGCATGGTGCGCATTCCGCTCAACGAATCGTCCGATCCGAAATCGCAGATCAACGAGTACCTGGACGAATACAAGGGCGAGGGTATCCAGCACATCGCCTGCTTCACGGACAACATCTACGAAACCGTCGAGACCATGCGCAAGCAGGGCGTGCAGTTCCTGGACACGCCGAATGCCTACTACGACGTGATCGACGTGCGCATTCCGAACCACGGCGAAGACGTGACGCGCATGAAGCAGAACAAGATCCTGATCGACGCCGATGCGGAAACTAAGAAGAAGCTGCTCTTGCAGATCTTCACCCAGAACGCGATCGGGCCGATCTTCTTCGAGATCATCCAGCGCAAGGGCAACAGCGGATTCGGCGAGGGCAATTTCCAGGCCCTGTTCGAATCCATCGAGCGCGAACAGATGCGGCGCGGCGTGCTGTGAGCGGTTTGCAGTACCAATCCGGCTTCGGCAACGAGTTCGCGACCGAAGCGGTTCCGGGCACCTTGCCCGCAGGGCGCAACTCGCCGCAGCGCGTGGCGCATGGACTGTACGCCGAGCAGTTGTCCGGCACGGCGTTCACCGCGCCGCGCCATGCGAACCGGCGCAGCTGGCTGTATCGCATCCGCCCGGCGGCGGTGCATGGCGCGTTCACGCCTTTCGAACAAGCCGCCTTCCACAACGATTTCGGCCACGGCGCGGTCACGCCCGAGCGCCTGCGCTGGAGTCCGCTGCCGCTGCCATCCGTGCCGACGGATTTCGTCGACGGCCTGTTCACGATGGCCGGCAATGGCAGCGCTGCGGCGCAATCCGGTGTCGGCATTCACGTCTACGCCGCGAATCGTTCCATGCAGGGCCGGTTTTTCTACGATGCCGACGGCGAACTGCTGATCGTGCCGCAGCAGGGCCGGCTGCGCATCGCCACGGAACTGGGAATCCTCGAAGTCGAGCCGCAGGAAATCGCGGTGATCCCGCGCGGCATTCGTTTCCGCATCGAGCTACCCGATGGCGCGGCGCGCGGTTACGTGTGCGAAAATTTCGGCGCGCTGCTGCGCTTGCCGGATCTCGGTCCGATCGGCAGCAATGGCCTGGCCAATCCGCGCGATTTCCTGACGCCGGTCGCGGCTTACGAAGACGTCGACGGCGACTTCGAATTGATCGCCAAATTCCAGGGACACCTGTGGCGCACGCCGATCGGCCACAGTCCACTCGATGTCGTCGGCTGGCACGGCAATTACGCGCCGTACAAGTACGATCTGCGCCGGCACAACACGATCGGCTCGATCTCGTACGATCATCCGGATCCCTCGATCTTCCTCGTCCTGCATTCGCCCAGCGACACGCCCGGCACCAGCAACATGGATTTCGTGATCTTCCCGCCGCGCTGGCTGGTTGCACAGGACACGTTTCGCCCGCCCTGGTTCCACCGCAACGTCGCCAGCGAATTCATGGGCCTGATCCACGGCGCCTACGACGCCAAGGCCGAAGGTTTCGTGCCGGGCGGCGCGTCCTTGCACAACAGCTTCAGCGGCCACGGTCCGGATGCGGCTACGTTCGCCAAGGCCAGCGCGGCGGCTACGGACAAACCCGATCACATCGTCGATACCATGGCCTTCATGTTCGAAACCCGAGCCGTGATCCGACCGACGCGGCAGGCGCTGGAATCGGCGCAGATGCAGCGCGATTACGCCGAGTGCTGGAATGGACTGGAAAACAATTTTCGCGCAACGCGCGCTTGACGGATCGAACCACGCATGAAACTGGCAAGCCTGAAGGAAGGCGGACGCGATGGAACGCTCGTGGTCGTAGACCGCGATTTGAGCCGCGCGGTGCGCGTGACCGACATCGCGCGTACGCTGCAAGCCGCGCTCGAGGATTGGAACAACACGGCGCCGCGCCTGAACCGCGTGTCCGAATTGATCAATGCGGCCGGCAAGGCGCAGACCATCAATGGCGAGGAAGTCTTTGCGCTTGATCCGGCCGCGCTTGCCGCGCCGTTGCCGCGCGCCTACGAGTTCGTGGACGGTTCGGCCTACCTGCCGCACGTCGAGCGCGTGCGCCGCGCACGCGGGGCGGAAGTGCCGGCGAGTTTCTACACCGACCCGCTGATGTACCAGGCCACCAGCGCGGGATTCCTCGGTCCGCGCGATGCGGTGCTGGTGACGAGCGAAGACTACGGCATCGACATGGAAGCCGAGGTCGTGGTCGTCACCGACGACGTGCCGATGGCGGTGACGCCCGCGCAGGCAGTCGGACACATCCAGTTCATCGGCCTGGTCAACGACGTTTCCCTGCGCAACCTGATTCCGGCGGAACTGGCCAAGGGCTTCGGCTTCCTGCAATCCAAGCCGCGCTCGGCGCTGTCGCCGGTGTTCGTCACCCCGGACGAACTGGGCGCTGCGTGGAAGGACAATAAAGTCCATCTGCCGATGCGCACCTGGATCAACGCGAAGTGGTTCGGCGAAGCGGAGTGCGGCGTGGACATGCAGTTCGATTTCGCGCAGCTCGTCGCGCACGCGGCCAGGACACGGCCGCTGTCGGCTGGCACCCTCGTCGGCTCCGGCACCATCGCCAACCAGGACACGGGCAAGGGTGCCTCCTGCCTGGCCGAGCAGCGCACCGTGGAAACGCTGCGCGACGGCAAGCCATCCACCCCGTTCCTGAAGTTCGGCGACCGCCTGCGCATCGAGATCACCGATGCCGCCGGGCACAGTATTTTCGGCGCGATCGAGCAGATCATGGCGCAGGCGAAAAACCCCGTGTGAGGGCGGTTTTTTGATTTTTGCCTGCGACTGCGGCAGGCTGCGCATATTGCGCCGTTGTACGGGGGGTGTCGAATGGCTGCCGAACGACTGAAACTGTACGGTTACTGGCGATCCAGCGCGGCTTACCGCGTGCGCATCGCGCTCAATCTCAAGGGCCTGCCCCACGAGATCGTGCCCGTGCATTTGACCGACAACGGCGGCGCCCAGCACGCCGATGCGTTCCGCAAGCTCAATCCGCAGGAACTGATCCCGGTGCTGGTCGATGGCGAGCGCATCATCCGCCAATCGCTGGCGATCATCGAATATCTGGAAGAGGCGTACGAGAGTTCGGTGAAGTTGCTGCCGAGCATGGTGCGCGAACGTGCGCGCGTGCGCGGGCTGGCCCAGATCGTCGCCTGCGACATCCATCCACTCGGCAATCTGCGCGTGCTGCAATACCTCGAACGCGAGTTCAACACGCCGCAAGTGGAGCGCGAACGCTGGGCGCAACACTGGATCCGTGAAGGCTTCGCGGCGTTCGAGAGCCTGCTTGCCGACAATCCCTCGACCGGCGTGTTCTGCGAAGGTGACGAGCCGACCATGGCCGACATCTGCCTCGTGCCGCAGGTCTACAACGCGCGGCGCTGGTCGGTGGACCTCAGCCCGTTTCCGACCATCGCCCGCATCGATGCCGAATGCGCCAAGCTGGCGGCGTTCGCGAACGCGCGGCCAGAGAACCAGCCGGACGCGCCCAAGGCTTAAAACGCCGCCGCGTCGTACGCCTCCGGCATCGCCGCGTCGCCGCCTTCGGAAAGGCGGATCTTCAGTGCCAGTCCGTCGCGCGAATCGGCCTTGGACAGGGCCTCCTCGAGGTCGATCTTGCCGTCCTTGTACATCGTCATCAGCGCCTGGTCGAAGGTCTGCATGCCTTCCTGCAGGCTGCGGTCCATCGCTTCCTTGATCTCGTGGACCTGGCCGCGGCGGATCATGTCGCGGATCAGCGGCGTGTTCAGCAACACCTCGGCCGCGGGCAGGCGGCGACCGTCCTTGCCGATGACGAGGCGCTGCGAGATCACCGCGCGCAAGTTCAGGGCGAGGTTCATCAGGATGTTGCGGTGCGCGGACTCGGGGAAGAAGTTGAGGATGCGCTCGAGCGTCTGGTCGGCGTTGTTGGAGTGCAGCGTGGCCAGGCACAAATGCCCGGTTTCGGAAAACGCGATCGCCGCTTCCATGGTTTCGACGTCGCGGATTTCGCCGATCATGATGACGTCCGGCGCCTCGCGCATCGCATTCTTCAGCGCCTCGTGGTAGCTGTGCGTGTCGAGGCCGACTTCGCGCTGGTTGACCACGGATTTCTTGTGCCGGTGCAGGTATTCGATCGGGTCCTCGATCGTGAGGATATGGCCGGACACGTTGGTGTTGCGATGGTCGATCATCGACGCCAGCGTGGTCGATTTGCCGGAACCGGTGGCGCCGACCAGCAGCACAAGGCCGCGCGGCTCCATGACGAGTTCCTTGAACAGCACCGGCAGGCGCAACTGCTCGATCGAGGGAATTTCGCTCTTGATCGCGCGAATCACCATGCCGACTTCGCCGCGCTGCTTGAACACGTTGATGCGGAAGCGGCCGGCGTCCTTGACGGCGATGGCGAGGTTGAGCTCCAGATCACGCTCGAACTGCGGCACCTGGCCTTCGTCCATCAGCGAGTAGGCGATTTTCTTCACCATGCCGCCGGGCAGACCGGTGTTGCCGAGCGGGTAGAGCTTGCCTTCGACCTTGATGTTGACCGGTGCGCCGGTGGTCAGGAACATGTCCGACGCACCTTTTTCGGTCATCAGTTTCAGAAAATAGCCGATATCCATGATTGCCTCGCATTGCCACGTGCGCCGCGCCGCGGCGCGTTTGCCGGCAGCGGGTGAGAGGCCACGGCGCGCGGCTTGCGCCACTGCCGATCTCGGACTAGGCTCACCCGCGCCCGCCCCTGTTCAAGATTATGGCTCTTATGACACCAAATTGGCGAAAAATCCATTGCGCCGTTCTCATTGGCGCACTCGCCCTGGCGGGGTGCGGACCTACGCGGCCGCCGGACACGGGCCTGGACGACGCCGCGCAGGTGTTGGCAACGGCGCGGGCGGCCGGAGCGCCGACGTACGCGCCGCTGGAATTGCGCAGCGCCGAGGATCACCTGAGCCAGGCCCGTGCGTTCGCCGAGAAACGCCACTACGAGGATTCCGCGCGCCTGGCCAAGGAATCCCGGGCCGACAGCGAACTGGCCCAGGTCAAGGCCAGGCTCGGCAAGCTGCGCGAACAGGTCGATGCGGCCACGCGCGAGAATGCGCGCCTGCAACGGGCAGCGGGCAGCGGCGGTGCGGCAACGGGAGGCGACCAGTGAACGCTCGCCTCGCCTTGGGGTGCGTCCTGGCGATTGCCTCCTGCGGCGTCCTCGCCGCGAAACCCGATCTGGATTACGAACGCTTGCGCGCGAGCCTGGATTCGCTCGCTGCCGATCCCGTGCTGGGCAAGCTTGCGACCGGCGAGCGCGGCCTTGCCGAACAGGCGGTGCAAACGTTGGTGACGGATCGCTCCGGTGGCAAGGACGGACGCGCGTTCCGCGTCTACATGGCGGAGCGGCGCGTCGATATTGCTTATGCCGCCGCGCAAGCAGCGAATCAGCAAAACCAGCTCGACGCACTCAACCGCGAACACGACCGGATCCTGCTCCAGGCGGCGCAACGCGAAGCCGAACAAGCCCGCGCGGATGCCGAAAAACAACGGCTGCAAAGCATGATCCGCGCCGAAGAAGTCGACAGGCTGCGCGCCGAAGGCGAACAGAGCGCGCAGGAGGCCCAGGCCGCGCAGGCGCAGGCCGATCAGGCGCAGAAGCTCATCGCCGCGCAGGCCAAGGCGACGGAGCTGGCGCGCAAGGAAGCGCAGCTCGCCGAAGCGGCAAATACCGACCTGCGTCGGCGCTTGAACAATCTCTCTGCCACGCGCGGCGCCGAAGGCATGCAGATGACCTTGGACGACATCGCCTTCGCGCCGGGCCAGGCCAATTTGCGCCCGGCGGCGAAATCGAGCCTAGGCAAGCTCGTCGCGTTCGTGAACCGCGATCGGTCCAAGCCGATCCGCATCGAAGGCCACACCGACAGCAGCGGCAACACGCACGCCAACCAGGTGCTGTCGCAACGCCGCGCGGACGCGGTGCGCGACGCGCTGGTCGCCGCCGGCGTCGCCGCAAATCGCATCACCACGGTGGGTCTTGGCGAGAACCAGCCGGTCGCCGACAACACCACCGAGGAAGGCCGCGCGCGCAACCGGCGGGTGGATGTGATTCTTGAGGACAAGTAGAGTCCTGAACAGGATTTTCTTGCCGGATTAACGACTTGCAGATCCGCAAAAATGCGGTTGATTCGGTCGCTGCAAAGGAGTAGGGTCGAACTGCCGCAGCCTGCAAATCCACGCACTCGCGGCAGTCGCCAAACATGATTGCAGCCTCCGAGCCAATAACCTTGCACGGCTCACCACGAACGGTGAGTCGTGCAGCGGTGGGCAAGCAATTTCCGGCATTCCCTTTGTTTCCCGCAAACCGTATCCGCCCCGCCGGCGCATGCGGCGCGCGCGTTTTCCTGAAAAATACAGGAGGTCGGCTGATGTTCGAGAACCAGCAGAAAGACGTCGAAAATCTGATCAAGTCCGATTCGGAATTCCGCAGCTTGTATCAACGCCACAAGGAACTTGACGGCAAGGTACGCGATGCCGAATTGGGCGTGCTGCCGATGGACGACACCACCTTGCACAACATGAAGAAAGAAAAACTCTGGGCCAAGGACAAGCTTATCCACATGTGGGAGCGACATCGCGCTTCCGCGCATTGAACCTGCGCGCTCGGCGCCCGCGCCTGTTCGCGGGCGCCGCCGGCCACGCCGCATGCGTTATCATTCCCCGATCCGCGCCGCGGGCGCGAGTCCTGTGACTGCCTGATCGGGTCTTCCGGCCCGAGTGCCGGAAACCCATGACCATCCACAACAGCGTGCTCGAACTGATCGGCTACACGCCGATCGTCAAGGCGCAGCGCCTCGACGCGGGCGCTTGCGAACTCTTCCTCAAGCTGGAAAGCGCCAATCCCGGCGGCTCGATCAAGGATCGCATCGGTCTTTCCATGATCGAGTCCGCCGAGCGCGCGGGCAAGATCAAACCCGGCGATACGCTCGTCGAAGGCACCGCCGGCAACACCGGCATCGGCCTCGCCCTGGTCGCGCAGCAGAAGGGTTATCGCCTCATCCTGGTCGTGCCGGACAAGATGAGCCGCGAGAAGATCTTCAATCTCAAGGCGATGGGCGCGGAAGTGGTGCTCACGCGTTCGGACGTGGCCAAGGGCCATCCGCAGTATTACCAGGACATGGCCGAACGCCTCGCGCGCGAAACGCCGGGCGCGTATTTCATCAACCAGTTCGGCAATCCCGACAACCCGCGCGCGCATGAGCAAGGCACCGGCCCGGAAATCCTCGCGCAGATGGACGGCAAGCTCGACGCCATCGTGTTCGGCTGCGGTTCGTCCGGCACCATGACCGGGCTGTCGCGACATTTCGCCAAGGCCGCGCCGAACGTGGAACTGGTGCTCGCCGATCCGGTCGGCTCGATCCTCGCCCAGTACATCAACGAGGGCACGCTCTCGACGAAGTCCGCGTAGCTGGATGGTCGAAGGCATCGGCGAGGATTTCCTGCCCTCGATCTCGCGATTTTTCGCGCGTGAAGAAAGCCTACGCGATCAGCGACAAGGAAAGCTTCCTGGCGGGCCGCGAATTGCTGGCGAAGGAGGGCATCCTCGGCGGCTCGTCCACCGGAACGCTGCTCGCCGCGGCGCTGAAATATTGCCGCGAGCAGAAGACACGCAAGCGCGTGCTGGTGCTGGTCTGCGACACCGGCAACAAGTACCTGTCGAAGATGTACAACGACTACTGGATGCTCGACAACGGCTTCCTCGAGCGCACGCACTACGGCGATCTGCGGGACTTGATCCTGCGCCCGTATTCGCAGCGCGACACCGTCGTGGTCGGACCGGTCGAGCCGTTGACGACCGCTTACCAGCGCATGAAGCTGTACGACGTTTCGCAATTGCCGGTCATGGACGGCGACAAGATCGTCGGCATCGTCGACGAATCCGATGTGCTGCTGCACGTCTACGGCGACGAGTCCAAGTTCCGCGATCCGGTATCCACCGCGATGGCCAGCCGCCTGCAGATGCTCGACGTGAAATCGCCGATCGAATCGCTGTTGAAGATCTTCGAGGCCGGCCGCGTCGCCATCGTGATGGATGGGGAGAAGTTCCTCGGATTGATCACGCGGATCGATCTGCTGAATTATCTGCGCCGCCGCGTACAATAGAATAGCCGCCGAGGCAGAGAGCGCAAACATGACGCCGCAATTGAAGATCGTATTCTGGAAAGGCGAGCATTTCTGGGTCGGCAAATTCATCGACCACCCGGAAATCATGTCGCAGGGCGAGTCGCTGGATGAACTCGAGCAGAATTTGCGCGATGCATATCGTGAAATGCTGATGGACGATGTTCCGCCCGCCTATCAGATGAAGGAAATCGCTTTGTAAAGCGTGACGATCTGGTTCGCCAGTTGCTGGCGGCCGGATGCGTTCTGCTGCGGCACGGTGATCGGCACGACATCTACGTCAATCCACGCACGAGCCAAAAGCAGCCGTTGCCGCGACATCGACGACGCGCTGGCGAAACACATTCTGAAATATCTGGGTCAGAAATGAAGAATAAAGCGAACCTCGGCCTCGGCACCCGCGCCATCCATGCCGGGCAAAGTCCCGATCCGTCGACCGGCGCGATCATGACGCCGATCTACGCCACCTCGACCTACGTGCAGGAAAGTCCCGGCGTGCACAAGGGCTACGAGTATTCGCGCACGCAGAATCCCACGCGCATGGCCTACGAGCGCTGCGTGGCCGATCTGGAAGGCGGTCGTGCGGGTTTCGCGTTCGCATCGGGACTGGCCGCCGCGGCAACCGTGCTCGACCTGCTCGACTCCGGCAGCCACGTCATCGCGATGGACGATCTGTACGGCGGCACCTATCGCCTGTTCGAGCGCGTGCGCCGGCGCAGCGCGGGCCTGGATTTCACCTTCATCGACCTCAACGACGCCGCGGCGCTCAAGGCCGCGCTCAAGCCCAATACGCGCATGATCTGGGCCGAGACGCCGACCAATCCCATGCTCAAGCTCGTCGATCTGGCCAAGGTCGGCGCGTTCGCGCGCAAGCACGGGCTGATCCTCGTCGTCGACAACACGTTCTCGTCGCCCATGCTGCAGCGTCCGCTCGAATACGGCGCGCACCTGGTGCTGCATTCGGCGACGAAGTATCTCAACGGCCACTCCGACATGGTCGGCGGCATCGTCGTCGCTGGCGGCGATGCCGAACTCGCCGAGAAGATGGGATTCCTGCAGAACTCGGTCGGCGCGGTGGCCGGTCCATTCGATGCCTTCCTCGCCATGCGCGGCTTGAAGACGCTGCATCTGCGCATGCGGGCGCATTGCGCCGGCGCATTGGAATTGGCGCAATGGCTGGAAAAGCATCCGCAGGTCGAGCGCGTGATCTATCCCGGCCTGAAATCGCATCCCCAGCATGCGCTCGCCCGGCGCCAGATGGATGGCTTCGGCGGCATCGTCACGATCGTCGTCAGAGGTGGGCTGCGCAAGGCGCGCAGCGTGCTGGAGCGCTGCCATCTGTTCGCGCTGGCCGAGTCGCTCGGTGGCGTGGAAAGCCTGATCGAACATCCCGCGATCATGACGCACGCCTCCGTGCCGCCCGCCAACCGCAAGCGTCTGGGGATCAGCGACGGTCTGATTCGCTTGTCGGTTGGAGTCGAGGACGTGGCGGACTTGCGTGCGGAGTTGACGGCGGCCCTGCGTGGGACGTAAGCGCCAATGACCTCCGGAACTTCTTCGACAGGCGCGCGCACAAGACGACCCGATTCGGCGAGCGCGACCCGTGGCCAGAATCCGCAGATTGGAGCCGGGGTTCCCGTCCTCGTACTAGGCATGCATCGATCCGGCACGTCGGTGCTGGCAGGGACATTGAAATCGCTCGGCGTTGCCGTCGGCGACGAAGACGCGATGCTGCCTGCGCATCCTACCGACAATCCCACGGGTTATTGGGAGCGCTTCGATGTCGTCGCCAGCCACGACGAATTCCTGGCATCCGCCGGTTATTCCTGGAGCCGGGTGGCGGGCATCACGGCATCCGACTTTGCTCCGGCCGCGCAGCAGACTCTCGAAGAACGTCTGCGCCAGACGATCGCGCGACTCGATCGGGGCGGGCGGCCGTGGCTGGTCAAGGATCCGCGCCTGTGCCTGCTCCTTCCGCAATGGTCGCGGCTTGTCGACGGCGTCGCCTGCGTGGTCGCGGTACGCGATCCGCGCGATGTCGCGGCGTCGATCTTGCGCGAACAATTGCGTGGCGCCTTCACCTCGAACTTCCTGCTGGCGCTGTGGGAGAAATACCTGCGTACGGCCCTTGCGGATTTGGCGGGCAGGCGCGCGTTGTTCGTTTCCTACGAACGCTTGCTTGCGGATCCGATGCGCGAAAGCGCGCGCATCAAGCGTGGGCTGGCCGAGCTTGGCGTCACTGGCCTGCACGATCCGTCCGGCAAAGAACTCGAAGCGTTCGTGGATCCGCGCTTGCAGCGCAGCGCAGCGCCCACGCATTCGCGATTGTCGGAATCGCGGCAGCAGTTGTTCGCGTGGCTGGAGGCGCAGACACTAGCGCCTTCCGCGGTACTCGTGGAAGGCGTTCCTGATGGCGTGCCGCCCGACGCCGTCTTGCGCGAATACGAGCAGGTCTTCGATCATTTCACGGGCGTCGGGAGGAGCCAGGCGATAACGGATATAACTACGCAAGCGGGGGCCGTGAAAGGCGGACTGGCGCCACTGCTGGAAGAATTTTCCGCGCGTCAGGAGCGCGCCTTCCAGGCTACATTCGGAGAAATCTCTTCGGTAGTGCAGCAGCGCGTAAGAGATCTCGAAACGGCTTTGTTCGAATCGAGGGAGCGCGAAGCGGCAGCGTGCAATCGTATCGAAGAGCTTGTCGAGGAAATCAGGCTGAGTGAGTATACACAGGGTAAATTGCGCCATGCGCTGGAGAGCGAGCTGAAAGCCGAGGCGGGCAGGCGCGACGATCTGCTCAAGCGGAATGCGGAGTTGCAGTCGGCATTGATCGCCATGACGGCGGAATTGGAATCCACCCGCGCTTCGCGCGACCGCGCGCTGGATGCCGCGGTCGAAATTCGTCGCGCGCTGGACGGGCAACTGAACGCACGCAACGGAGAAAGTTGACCTTGGCCCTGCATTCGATAAGGAATATACCGGCTTACTATCGCGAACATGGATTTCGCGCTCTTGTGCGTCACGCCATTCGCGTCGCCTCGGGTGCGACACAAAACAAGGTAGATACGTTGGTGCGGGCAGCCGTCGTAGCGCGTGAATTACCGAGTGCTGAAGCGTTGGTAGAGGCGCGTTTCGACCAGCTGCGCGCGCTTGCCGTCGTGCGAGTTCCCGGCGCTGGGCGTCGGGTCAACATGGTGACGGACTCGATCAATACCGGGAGCTTGTTCGGCGGTGTCGGTACGGCGTTGATCCTCTGCGCGTTGCGCGCAAACGCGACCGGTGCCCGATTGCGGATCGTGACGCGGACGGAAGCGCCCAATCCACGTGGCATCCATCGCGTGCTGTCGGCCAACGGAATCGTGCCGGCATTGAATCCCGAACTGGTGTTCGTTCCCGTGTCCGGCTCCGACGTGTTCCTCGACGTGCACGATGGCGACGAGTTCATCACGACCTCATGGTGGACCACCTATTCGACGCTGCGCAGCATTGCGCCGGAGCGGGTGACGTACCTGCTCCAGGAAGATGAGCGGATGTTCTATCCGCATGGTGACGACTGGTTGCGCTGCCAGGAAACCATCGGCCGTTCGGATATCCGTTTTCTGGTCAACACGCGCTTGCTCCACGATCATCTGGTCGCCGATGGGCTGGCCAACATCGCGCGCTGCGGCAGCTGGTTCGAGCCGGCATTTCCGCATGCGGTGTATCACGCCGCGCCGCGGCAGCCCGTGCCGAAGCGCCGGCTTTGCTTCTACGCGCGACCCAACAATCTGCGCAACTTGTTCTATCGCGGCATCGAATTGCTCAATGAGGCGTTGCAACGCGGGATCCTCGATCCGGAACGCTGGGAGATCGTGTTCGTCGGCAAGGATATCCCCCGGCTCACACTCGCCTGCGGTTGCGAGCCGCGATTGTTCGGCACGATGGCGTGGGACGACTATGCCGCGTTTCTGCGCACTGTGGACCTTGGCTTTTATCTGATGAGCACGCCGCACCCGAGTTACCCGCCCCTGGATCTGGCGGCATCCGGCGGCGTCGTGTTGACCAATCGGTTCGGCCTCAAGAAGGATCTTGCGGAGTATTCCGAGAACATCGTCCTTGTCGACCTCGATGTTCCGTCGCTCCTCGAAGGGCTGCGCCGCGCGGTCGCACTGGCGCAGGACGATGTGAGCCGGGAGCGCAACTACGCCGCCAGCGGGCTCGCCCGGTCGTGGGCGAAAGCATACGAACAATGCCGGTTTGCGGGGGATGCGGGCGATGTTCTTCGTTGACACGCCCCCGATCGGGGATTATCGCGATCCCTGGACGGACGATTTCTGGGTACGCTTAGCCGCATTCCGGCGCGGCTCTCATCGCGTCGCGTATTTTTACGAGAAGGCCGACAACAGCACGTTTCGTTACCGCGCCTACAACATGGCGCAAACGCTGAACGACGCGGGCGGTGAAATTTCCGCGGGCTATTTCTTCCCGAGCGACGGAAACAAGATCGACATGGTGTTGAATCTCGCCGACACGATCGTGCTGTGCCGGATGCGCTACGAAGCCGTCGTCGGCCGCATCGTGGCGATTGCCAAGGCACGCGGCAAAACGGTTCTGTATGACGTGGACGACCTGGTTTTCGATACCGACCTGACCCACATGATCCTGGGGACGCTTGCCCAGGATTTCGCCCACCCGGGCGTCTGGGATCACTGGTTCGCCTACATCTCGCGTATCGGCACGGCCCTGCGCCTGTGCGACGCGGCCATCACGACCAATCCGTACCTGGCAGGGCGAATTACCGCCTTCACCGGCAAGCGGGCGTTCATCGTGCCGAACTACATGAACCGGCAACAGTTGGAATTTTCGCAACGGCTGTACGCGGAGAAGCGCGAGCGCAATTTCCAGCGCAATGGGTTGCTCCATGTCGGCTATTTCAGCGGCACCCCGACGCATAAACGCGATTTCGACCTGGCCGTGCCGGCATTGGCGGATTTTCTCGACCGGCACGCGCATGTCCGCATGCTGATCGTGGGCTACATGTCGGTCCCTTCCGAGTTGACGCGATTCAGCAATCGCATTGAGGTATATCCGTTCCACGATTTCGTCAATCTGCAGCGGATAATGTCGCTCGTCGAACTCAATATCGTGCCGCTCGTTGACAACGTGTTCACCCAATGTAAATCGGAATTGAAGTATTTCGAGGCAGCGGCAGTCGGCACGCTGACCATCGCCAGTCCAACCTCGACGTATGCGGCGGCGATCCAGCATGGCGTCAACGGCTGGCTGTCTTCGAGCCTGGATTGGAACGTGGCCCTTGACGAAGCGATGGCCGAGGTGGAGCGAAGCAACGACATGTGGCAGGCGGCACGCGAGCAATCGGTGAGTGCATACTCCGGACCTGCGCTGATGGGTGCCATTGTGGAAGCAACGACATGGCGCAACTGACGCTTCGAGTGCGCGCCGCGCGCGGCCGCATGGTGTAGGCTGCCACAGGTTGGGTGAACGATGGCCGTCATGAACCTGACTGCGGTTGTAATCAACTTCAACACGGCCGAACACACGAAAGCCAGTGTCCGCAGTTTGCGTGCCGCGCCGGAAGTGGGACACATCGTCGTGGTCGACAACGGCTCGCAGGCCCAGGATCGGGATGCGTTGGCGGCGTTTGTCGCACAGGTTTCCGATGCAGAACTGTTGATGCTGCCGGTGAATTTGGGCTTTGCGGAGGGCAGCAATGCCGGCATTCGCGCCGCCCTGGAGGCGCCTGACTGCGATGCGCTGCTGTTTCTGAACAGCGATGCGCAGTTGGTGCCGGACGGCGCGAAGGCGATGCTCGAACTTTGCGCCGAAGACGAGTCCATCGGCTCGGTCGGCGGACGCGTGACGAAACCTTCGGGAGCCGTCGATTCGCTGGGCATCGCGTTTTATGCCTCATGCCTTGCATCGAACCGCATGACGACGCGTGACAGGTTCTTCGGCCCAACCGGTGGCTGCGCGATCTACCTGCGCGAATTGCTGGAAAAACTGCAGGCCGAGCATGGGCACATGTTCGATCCGGATTTTTTCTGCTATGCGGAAGATACGGATGTTGCCGCGCGCGCGTTGCTGCTGGGCTACCGCTGCGGGTATTGCGATGGCATCGTTGCGCAACACGAGGGCCAGGCGAGCAGTGGCGGCGGATTCAACGATTTCGTCTTGTACCACGGTATCCGCAACTCGGTCTGGATGCTGGTCAAATGCATGCCCTGGCCCGTATTGTGGCTGTGCAGCCCGCTGATTGTCTTGATGCACGTGGCCATCTTCGTGCGGCATGGACTTGGCGGCAAAGGCAAGGTGGTACTGCGCCTGTATCGCGACGCCGTGCGTGGAATTCCGGCCATGTTGCGCAAGCGGCGCGTGATTCAGGCGAAGAGAAGAATCGGCGCGTCTGCGTTCATGCGCTGCATGACCTGGCGTTTTTACGATGCCGACTACTTGTCATCGTCGATTCGACAGATCTTCACAAGCGCCGCTGGCAAGACGAACCGATAATCAAGAAATCGACTCCGGCACATTCGCTGCCTTGTCCGACAGCATGCGCCGAAGCGGAACCGCCTTGACGCGATCAGTGCGCCACAACAGCAGCAACGAGGCAATTGACAGCAGACTCAACACGATGCCGATGCGGCGGCCCGGAGGCTCATACGCGAGCGAAATGACATGTGCGCCAGCGGGTGCCAGCAGTGCAGTCAACCCGTAGTCGGCGCGGAAGAGAGCGACGGGGGTTCCATCGATGGCAGCGCTCCAACCCCGGTCGAAAGGCATGGCGAGAAGGAACAGCGACGGGCGAGAGGCCTGTATCGTTCCGGAAAGCGCAGCATCGCGCAAAAGCGCAATGTCCGCTTTTTGCGTTGACGCCGCGGTTGCGGGACTGGGGCTCAGCCGCGCCAGTTCGGCGTTGACTGCGGTAGGATTCGCGACGACGGCATTGGCAAGCAGAAACGCATCGCGTTGCGGTACCGGCAACGCATCGGCGCTGGCTTCCGAAGCGATCGACGAATAAAACGTGCCAAACGCGTGCGCCGTTGCGTTGCGGTAGATATTGACGCTGCCAACGGTGGTCAGGTAGGTCAGGTCGCGTTCTGCGTCCGGTTTGCGGTCCAATGAGAGCAGATAGCGCACGCCGAGCAGATCCATCACATCGCGCCGGTTCGACATCGAACTGATGTAGTTCGGCCCGGGGGTGATCCTGTCGAGATTCATGCGATCGACAAAGCGCGAAATCGAAGCTGCATGAAAAAAATACGATGCTGTGCCGTGATAGTCCTGCACCAGGGCATCATCGAGGAATGCGGAATAATAAGTCTTGTCGACGCGATAGAAGTCGTCATTGCCAGATGCGTGCTCATACCGACGAATTTGCGCCAAAGCCGCTTCGGTACCATCATGATAGCGCCCGATAGGGCTGGAAGCGTCCAAGCCGACGGCCTTGCGTTGCACGACTGCCGGTGTGGCGAACAGAAGCAATTCGCAAGCGACAACGGGTATTAGCAGGCCGATCGTACGCTGTCGTAGCGGACCATCGATCGGTACCTGCCAAAGGACAAGGGCATAGGCACAGCCGAATGCGATGATTCGCAGCAGTTGGCCATAATCGATCTTGTCGGGAAGCAGGAGGGCAGCAGTCAGTGGCAGGCAGAGTACCAGCAATATCGCCAGCACGATTCCCGGCCGCCAGACGCCGGAGGCTAGAATCCGACGCAATCCCGCTAACCCAAGTACCAGCAACAATGTGGAAATCCACACCGTGGAAAAGCGGAACGCGATGTGACCAAAGCCGTAGACCGCCATGCGCAAAGCGGGAAACACGAAGTACAGCGCGACGCCGATCAGGCCGATGACGCAAAGCGCGCGCTCGTTGCGCGAAGCGGCGGGACCAAGCAATTGTGGAATGCAAAGCAGCGGCAATATCCCGATATAGAAACCAGGCCCCTCGAAATAATTTCCCCTGCCGGCGTAGTCCATGCCTGAGCCGAGCAAATCCTTGCCGAAAAGGCCTGCGATTTCCGACGAAATCGTCGCGCGGTCGTTGATCTGGAGAAGTTGGGACAGTATCGCGTGAAGGGCAGAATGATCGCCGCTTACGCGCGGGCTTTCCAACAGGTAATAGAGCGCCGGGAACAGTAAAGGCGCGGCGATCAGCAATCCTGGGATGCACCAGGCGGCAAAACAAAGCACCTTGCGCATATAAGCCGAGCGCTCGGGGCCAGTGATCGCGGTCCACCGTGCGAGCGCATAGATCAGGCCGAACAAGCTGAACATGTACAGTCCCATGGCGTGGCCAAGACCAATGGCAATGCCTGCCGCAATGGGCGCCCAGCGTTTGCGGGTGTCGAGATACTTTTCGAACAGGTACAAGAAGATCGCGAACTGCACGAATTCCGTACCATGCATCACCTCCCACTGGGCGTTGAGCATTCCGTACGAGGAGAACGCATAACAGAGCCCACCGAGCACGGAAATCAGTGGATCGAGCCGGATCAGGCGCAGATAGCCGTAGAAGAAAGCCCCTGCGACGACTACACGAAAGGCGAACATGGGCAGACGCGAAGCCAGTTGCCAGGACTCCGGCAGCCATCCTGTCGCCAGCATGAGCGGGTCGAACAAACTCCCGAGGTATCCGCCCAAACCGAGATTGAACGACCATGTGATGGTGTGTAGCGCGTGCAATTGCCGGGCATCGGCAAGTTGTAATGGCAAGAAACAGAAAAAGGTGTCGACACCAATATCGGTAAACGCAAATGCGCGTCCTGCCAGCACATACCGCAACGACAAGGCGGTGATTAGGAGCAAGGCAGTCAATAGATACGCGCCTATCGGAAAGCGCTTCAATATATTCTGCAGGCTGGAATGCAATATCGCACCCACGTTGGGCATCCCCTGATTCTATTGACGCAAACAACGCGCTTTCATACGCGCCAGCAGTTGTTGTGCGGAAAATGGCAACATTCGGATCAGTCGTTTACGCAGGCGGAACCATCCGGGAGCGATATCGAGAATTCGTGAATCAGCGGGAACACGCGTCGTTCGGAGAAACTCCGGAAGATCGCCCGCCATATGACGGTTGACGTAAAGAATCGTGTTGTAGCGATACCAGCATGAGACCGTCGACTCAGTACGAAGCAACGGCCTGATGCAGTCATATGGTTCGAATCCAACGCTTTTGAACTTGTCGCGCCAATATTCATATGGCTTTTCGTTGACGTGATACTCGCCACCTTGGCCCGGAGGAGCCGCGGAAAAAAGGATCGGGCCTTTTGAATGGGCCGCCAAATTTTCGATGAATTGGGTAGCTGCACTTTCCGGCAGATGCTCGGCGACCTCGAGCGATTGCACCAGATCAAATTGACGGCCAAGTGTGAATTTCTGCGCCAAATTCTGGGATCGAAAATGTTCGGGAGGAATTTGCAGCTGTGTGGTTTCTATGTAGTCGCCGTCAATGCCAAAAAAATCCGTGATGCCCGCGCGCCGCCATTCGTCCAGCCAGGTTCCGCGCGCACAACCGACGTCCAAAATACTTTCTGTTGGTAGAAGCTTGCGCAGATGCGCGACGATTATTCGTGCAGAATGGCGCGAGGATTGCGCCGTGTAATCCATGAAATTCGCATCGTAGATGTGAGACATTTGGCTCAGCGCGAACAAAGATAGAGGCCAAACGCAATCATCCCCATACCCCACCACTGCTGCAGCGGCACGCGTTCGCCCAAAAATAGTACCGCAAGAAAAATGATCGCGATGTATTGCAACGCGATGACACTCTGAGCTACGTGTACGTCAATGGATTTGAGCGCCCATGCATAAAATATTGCCCCGCAGCCGAAGCTGGCAATGCCTAATGCTGTTTGCCAGGCAAACAAACCGAACAGCAGCCTATCTGGTGCTTCGATACGCGCGCCAAGCTTGAGCAGAACATTGCCGAGCGAGCTTGCGACCACGACGATGCCGAGCGCAGCGATACCCGGAAGACGTTGCTCTCGTGTGAACCATTCTGCCCAGGTCATGTCGTCCTCGGTTGTCCAATCGAAGGGATACGCTAAGATTAACATTCCCGACACGGGTTGCCGGAACTTGTGATGGATGACGCCGTTTACGCTGTTGAAGCCGAAGTGGAAGCGACGCACTGGTGGTTCACAGAACGCCGGCGTTTGTTCGCCCGTCTAATCATGCGCATGGCGTTGCCGAGCGACGCGAGGATTCTTGACATAGGTACGAGTACCGGGACGAATCTGCGCATGTTGTGTGATCTCGGGTTCACCCGCTACGAAGGATTGGATCGCAGCGAAGAAGCAGTGCGATGGTGTGCCGCTAAAAAGTGCGGCAAGGTCACGCTGGGCGATATCTGCGAACTGCCATTCCCCGATCAGGTCTTTGATTTGATCCTGGCCACCGACATTATCGAGCATGTCGATGACGACGTTGCTGCCTTGCGTGAAATTCGTCGGACACTGAAGCCTGGAGGACGCGCTTTGATTACCGTACCTGCATTCAGAATGCTCTGGGGTGCACATGACGAATCAGCTCGGCACAAGCGCCGTTACCGCGCGCACGAAGTGCTGGAGCGGATCGCTGCCGCTGATCTGCGCGCGGGCCAACGGTTCTACTTCAATTACCTGTTGTTTTTGCCGATCCTGTGTGCGCGCACTCTGGTGCGCTGGGCCGGAATCAGGATGCAGAGCGAGAATCAGCTCAACACCGGTGTGCTCAACCGGATATTCCAGTGGATTTTCCGCGCCGATATTTCGACGGCCCCCTACCTACACCCGCCGTTTGGGGTGTCGTATCTGGTTTTGGCTGATCGAAGGTGAAGACGATGACATCTATGCATCAATTTGCATTCTGGGGTTATTGCATTTTCTTGCTGGCTAGCGCGGGGGCGAGCACGGCCATCGCCGCGCCGCTCGACGGCGTATGTCCGAGTCAGGTACTCAACGATCAGGCAATCCGTATCCGGACACCCGCGGATGCCGCACAAGTGCGTACCAACCTGATCGATTACATCTGGGCGCAAGAGACGTTACCCACGGGTTTTGCCGAAGTCACGGTGACGCCGAACGTGGTAAGCCCGTTCGACTGCGATGTGGATCTGGCGCAAGTGGACCGGATCAATCTGGCGATGGGGCCAGCGCAGAACGGTACGACGATCAACGGCTGGGCCTGGCATTTCATGCCGGTGAACCGGAACAACCGGCTGGTCATCGTTCACGACGGACACATGGGCTGCTCGTACTTCATGGAAGATGAAAGTGGCCTCTCCGGCTCGGCATTGGGCATTCAGATGACCGTGAATGCGTTGCTCCGGGCTGGCTACGATGTGCTGTTCGTATTGATGCCGCTGTATGTGCCGGATCAATGCCTTGAGGACCACGCATTGCTGTTCCAGCCGGATTACGCCCCACCGGTCGGCAGACCGATCCCGCTACTTTCTCGATACGACGCTGCAAAGCCTGAACTATCTCGAGTCGTCGAATGCGTTCGAAGAGATCGACATGATCGGTTTGTCAGGTGGCGGCTGGACGACCACGCTCTATGCCGCGCTCGATCCGCGGATCATGCGGAGCTTTCCGGTGGCCGGATCAATCCCGCTCTATTTGCGTGGCACGGTATCCTCACCGCCAAGTCCCGACATTTCTTTTCTCGGCATTTCCACCATCAGTGGTAACGAATGCAATAATCTGGGCGATCAGGAACAGAGTCTCCCGGACCTATACAGCATCGCCGGCTATCCGGATCTCTACGTGCTGGGTTCCTACGGCACCGGTCGCGAGCAAGTGCAGATTCTGAATCGTGATGACAGTTGCTGCTTCGGTCAGGCTCAAGAAGCCAATCCCGATGATTACGACGACGATATCCGCACCTACGAATTCGGTGTCCGAAAAACCCTTGAATCGTTGAATGCAGGACATTTCCGGCTGGAAGTGGACGAGGCCTCCACACATCATCAGATATCCCGGCAGGCCCTGCACGGAATCATTCTCGCAGAACTCAACCTGTCGCGTTCTGAAATTGGCGCTGCGTCCAGCACGCATGCGTTCAAGCGGGGTTACAACGGCCACCTGTGGGCGGACGACGGTTTCGGATGGCGTGACCTCGGCTTTCGCATCACCGGCAAGCCTTCGGTGCTGGAAGGCGCGGCTAATCCGATTCAGATCGCTGTGCGCGGTGCGCAGAACGAACCCGAGCTCTTGTACAACGATGGATCGCTCTGGCACGTGTCGATGCTGCCGGGTTCCGGTTTGCCCGCGTTGCCTTATGGACAAGGCAAGATCATCGCCGATCCGCAAATCGTTTCAACCGATGCCGAATCGAGCGACGTGGTCGGACAGGGCGTCGATTTCAATTTATACCACTGGCATGTCGCCGCTTCCGGCACCACGTTCGAATCGGCCGGCGGTAGCGAATACGGTGTCGGCATGCCGGCCTTGACTGTGGATGGAGGGACATTGAGCGCAATCTACCGGAGCGGTGAACTGACCGACCCCGATAGCGGCTGCGTCGAACAGCCGGATGTGATGTATAAATTGACGCAGAATCCCGATGGCACGTGGCAGACGGAACAACGGCTTGGTGGGTTGACGCAGACATTTCCAGTGGCCGACAACGTTGCGGGTGGGCAGCGAACCTATGTGCTGGGCGAAGACAACGGTATATGGGAATTCTCGGACGATGCCGGTCAATGGGGACCGATAGGAAGCGGAACCGAGTCTTTTGCCGGCAGTCCCGGCAAGCTCTTCCCGGTTACCGGTGGGAAAGCATTCTATGTGCGCACCAGCGACGACAATCTGGGCCAGTTCGTGTACGACACAACCGGCGCCGGCTGGAATTACTATCCGGCGCTCGATCTGGGCAGCGGTCATGCGCCGGAAAGCATGGTCGACTCTCCGCTGGACACGCCCGATGGTGTGTACTGGACGGGTCAGGACGGGCAGGTTCGTTTCTACGACGGCGGCAACATCACGACCTTGAACGCCGTCGACACGATCTTCCGCGAGGATTTCGAGGGCGTGCTCAGCCCGTAGCGGACAAGTGGTCGAGCGGCGAGATACCCAGCAGCCACGCCGCCCAAAGCGCGAGCCGCTGATCCGCACGACCGATGCGATGCGCAGCCGTTATGGAATTCCAGAAATCCGCATTGACGGGCAGTAATACCGCTGGCAAGCGATCATCGCGAAACCACTGTCCAACCGGCATCGCAAACCCCTGCTTGCTCCGGGTCAGCACTTCCTTCGGCAGCAGCGACTGCGCGCACTGGCGCAGGATCCACTTGCTTGTGCCGCTTCGCAGCTTCATTCGCGCCGGGAGCCGGCGCAGGAATTCGACGAGATCGCAATCGAGGAACGGGGCGCGCACTTCCAGCGAGTGCAGCATGCTGGCGCGGTCGACTTTCACGAGGATGTCGTCCTGCAGGTACAGGCGGATGTAGAAAGCGATGGTGCGTTCGATCGGATCGCTCGATGCGCAAGTATCCCATGCGTCGATCGCTTCGCTGTAGATGTCGTCGAGGTCGAGCGGCGCAGAAAACAGCTCGTTCAACTCGGACGGCGCCAGCGGCGCCATCCAGACCGGCAAGCGCAAACGGGCAGGATGATCCATGCCCCGCAACGCGCGCTTGAGGCGAAAATCCAGGCTCATGTAGCGATGCGAAACCGGCAGGCGCGCGACGGCAAGGGAAATTCCGCGATGCAGCGCCTTCGGTAAGAGCTTCTCGTACCAGCGTGCGTAGCGCAGTGCGCGGAACGGATCGTAACCGGCGAGTAGTTCGTCGGCGCCGTCGCCGCCGAGTGCCACCGTTACCTGTCGCCGCGCGTGCCGGCACAACAGGTAGGTTGGCAACACGGACGAGTCGGCGATGGGCTCGTCCCAACGCGCGGCAAGGTCAGGCAGGATGTCGAGTGCACGCTGCACCGACATCGTCTCGACCTGGAGATCGGCGCCAACGTATTGGGCAACCCGGCGGGCGTAGCGCGTCTCGTCGAAACTGGCTTCCTCGAAACCGATGGAAAACGCCTTGATCCTGTCCTTGCCGGCATGGCGCATCGCCAGCGCGGTCACGGTGGACGAATCGATGCCGCCGGATAGGAAACAACCGACCGGCACATCGGCGACGAGGCGGCGTGCAACGGCGGCGTCGAGCCTGGCGTGGAATTCCTCGATCAATTCGCCTTCATTGCGTGCATCCTGCTGTGGCGCCGGCTGGTATTGCCAGTAGCGCACGACGCGGTGCGACAGGTCGTCCAGATTCAGCGTTAGCGAATGTCCTGCGGCAAGTTTCGCGACGCCTTCCAGAAACGTCAGCGGTGCGGGAACGTAGCCGTAGCCGAAATATTTTTGCAGGGCGCGCTGCGATAATGTTGCCGGCACGGCGGGATGCTCGCGCAGCGCGGTGAGTTCCGATGCGAATGCAAAGACATTCTTGCCGGCGAAATAAAACAGCGGTTTCTTGCCGAAGCGGTCGCGCGAGAAAAAAACCTTGCGTGTGTGGCGGTCGTAGATCGCGAACGCCCACATGCCGTTGAGGCGGTTCGGCAGGTCGTCGCCCCATTGCCGCCAGCCGTGCAGCAGCACTTCCGTGTCGGAATGGCCGGTGACGAAGCGCGCGCCGAGTCCTTCCAGTTCGGTGCGCAATTCGCGGTGGTTGTAGATCTGGCCGTTGAAAACGATGGTCAACGCGCTGTCTGCCGTCGTCATCGGCTGCTTTCCGCCGGCGATGTCGAGGATGGCGAGGCGGCGGAAACCCAGGTGCACGCCGCGATCGGCTTCGATCAGGAACGACTCGTCATCAGGCCCACGGTGCGCGATGCGTGCGGTCATGCGGCGCAGCGTTGCTTCATCCCCGGCGCCGAAGAATCCGGCGATGCCGCACATGCTCAGCCGACCTCGTCGTGGCGTACGATGCGGCCGATTCGGTACACCGCCTTGCCCTGCGATTCGTGATAGGTGCGGTTGAGCATTTCTGCGAGCAAACCCATCAGGATGCTCAGGATGCCGACCGCGCCGAGAAATACGGAAAGCAGCGGCAGCGGCGTCTGGATCAGCGAGACGCCCTTGAAGATTTTGAGCGCGAGTGCCCAGATACCCGCGAAGCCGCCGGCGACAATGCTCAGGAAACCGAAACCGCCAAACACGTAGATCGGCTTGTTGGCGTAGCGGAACAGGAATTTCACCACGAGCAGATCCAGCACCACCTTGAGTACGCGTTCGAGTCCGTACTTGGATTCGCCGTGCAGGCGCAGGTGGTGCTGCACGGGTATTTCGGTCACGCGGGCACCGTTCCAGGCCGCGTAGATCGGCACGAAGCGGTGCATTTCGCCGTAGAGTTTCACGCCGTCTAGCACGTCGCGCCGATAGGCTTTCAGCGAGCAGCCGTAATCGTGCAGGCGCACGCCGGATACGCGCGAAATCAGCCCGTTCGCGATGCGGCTGGGCAGATTGCGTTTGATCGCATTGTCCTGGCGATCCTTGCGCCAGCCCGAAACGACGTCGAAACCTTCGTCGAGCTTGGCCAGCAGTTTGCCGATGTCGTCCGGATCGTTCTGCAGGTCGCCGTCCATCGGCACAATGATCGCACCGCGCGCGTGATCGATGCCGGCCATGAAGGCGGCGGTCTGGCCGTAGTTGCGGCGGAAATAGAGCACCGTGACGTGAGCATCGTCCGCGGCGATCCCGTCGAGCAGTGCGGCCGAGCTGTCCGTGCTGCCATCGTCGACGAGCACGAGTTCCCAGCGCTTGCCGAGTGCATCGAGGGCGCCGCGCACGCGCGCATACAGAATCGGTATGTTCTCCACTTCGTTGTACAGCGGGATCGTCACGGTGATATCGATCGCGCGTGCGGCGTCGTTTGTGACGTTGTCCATTCAGTTCATTCCGTTTCCTGAGACATTTCGGTATTTTTGAGTGGGTTGGGCATTGATCAAAGCTTCAGGCGTCGTCCCTCGCGCCGACCGAACTGCAAATAGTGCGCTGCAGGGTCGACCTGCGCCTTGGCCACATCAGGATTTGCTTGCAGATATGCTGCCGCATCGAAATCATCAGGCACCTTGTAGGACTCAATATCGATCTCGTCCCGCACCTTTTCCAAGACCACATAGAATTCAAAGGTGTTGCGAAGCGTTTGATAAGTCCGGCACAGATTAAATGGGGACAACCCGATATCCGCGAGCAACTGCATGATCTCGTGAAACGAATTCGGGGTAAATTGCCAAGCATGAGTATCGATATATCTGTTATTGCTGTTAATCGCGTGCAACAGAGAATGGCGGACTATGGCGCCGTCGTGACGCCAAGCTGGCTCGTCGTGATCGCCATTCCAGTGGCGGACAGCATCGTTGTGCGTCGTCATCACCAGATGTTCGATGACGCTGGCAGCGCAGTGCAGACGCCGGTTCGCCGAGAAAGCGTCAAGAATATCGGCGATCGTGCTCGTCGCAATGAAATGATCGAAGCAGAAACGCTTGTCCGGGATCGCCAGAAAATAGCGGCCGGCCGGATTCAGAAGCCTGGCGACTCCGGCAAGGTGCGCGACCAGATTAGGCTGGTGTTCGACGACATGACTGCTGACCACTGCATCGAAGGTTTCGTCGATCACGCTGATGTCGCCGATGGCCGAGACGTAGTCGATTTCAGGGCATGTGCGCGGATCCATGCCATTGCCACGCGCTTTATCCTTGAGAGCATCGGTGCCGACGACGTCGAAGTACTTGACGTTTGGCCCCAAAACTGAAGGGCTGGCCAGTGGGCCGATTTCAAGGATAGATTCCGCCCCGGCGGCAAGCGCAAAAAAGGCCGCGCGGTTGCCAACGGCCGAACCCAGTCGTCCCTCTGCCTCACCCGAGTCGCGATAGTGGCGTTCCAGATCCGCGTCCGCTATATGGCACAGATCGGGATTGTGTTCGCGGTAGCGCTGTCGTTCGAATTGTGGTGGCAGTTCTGTCATAGTCGTTTCATCGCGCCAAACACATTCCGGTACTCTAGCGGAAATTCTATGAAAGAGTGCCCGAGTTGACGTGCGCTCTGTGGCTCTGCAATGCGCTATCGCTGGCGGTGAGTCGACGTATGTCGTGAAGTACCATACTCGCCAATGCGCTAGTGCTGCAATTCGGACCGCAGCGCCTCGAACAGCTTGAGCGCCTGCGGATTGGCCAGCGCATCGGTGTTCTTCACCGGCCGGCCGTGGATGGTTTCGCGCACGGCGATTTCGGTGATCTTGCCGGAGATCGTGCGCGGGATGTCGGCGACTTGCAGGATTTTCGCCGGTACATGGCGCGGCGTGGTGTTGTTGCGGATCTGCATGCGGATGCGCTCGCGCAGGTCATCGTCGAGCGTGAGTCCCTCGCGCAGGCGCACGAACAGGATCACACGCACGTCGTCCTGCCATTCCTGGCCGACGGCGATGGATTCGAGCACCTCGGGCAGGTGCTCGACTTGGCGGTAGATTTCCGCCGTGCCGATGCGCACACCGCCGGGATTGAGCACGGCGTCGCTGCGGCCGTAGATGACGATGCCGTCGTGCTCGGTCAGCAGGGCATGGTCGCCGTGGCACCAGACGTTATCCACTTTGGAAAAATAAGCATTTGTATACTTGACGCCGTCGGGGTCGTTCCAGAACCCGACCGGCATGCACGGAAACGGTGCGGTACAGGCGAGCTCGCCCTTCTCGCCACGCACCGGTTTGCCGTCGTCGTCGAGGATTGCAACCGCGAGTCCCAGCCCGCGGCATTGCAGTTCGCCGCGATACACGGGCAGCAGCGGGCAGCCGAGCGCGAAGCAGGAAACGATGTCGGTGCCGCCGGAGATGGAGGAGAGCATCACGCGCTCCTTCACGTCGCGGTAGACGTAATCGAAACTTTCGTCGGCCAGCGGCGAGCCGGTCGACAGGATGGTCTTGAGCGCGAGCAGCTTGTGCGACTCGCGCGGCTTGATGCCGGCCTTTTCCACCGCGGCGATCCATTTCGCGCTGGTGCCGAACACGCTGATGCCGACTTCGTCCGCGAGATCCCACAACACGTTTCCGTTTGGATGAAATGGCGAGCCGTCGTAGAGCACCACGGCCGCGCCGACGGCGAGACTCGATACCAGCCAATTCCACATCATCCAGCCGCAGGTGGTGTAGTAAAAAATCTTGTCCTCGCGCTTGAGGTCGGTGTGCAGCACCAGTTCCTTGAGGTGCTGGATCAGCGTGCCGCCGGCGCCGTGCACGATGCACTTGGGCACGCCCGTGGTACCCGAGGAATACATGATGTAGAGCGGGTGGTCGAACGGTGTCGGCGTGAATTCGAGCGCGTGTTTTTCGGTGCCGAGGAAGTCCGGCCACGACACGGCGTTGGCGATGCCATCGAGTTTCAGCGCATCACCGCTGTAGGGAATCACGACAATTTTTTCGACGCCGGGAATCTTCGCCAGCACGCCACGGATTTTTTCCAGGCAATCGAACTTCTTGCCGCCGTAGCCGTAAGCATCGGCCGTGAACAGCACCTTCGGTGCAATCTGTCCGAAGCGGTCGACCGCGCCGTCGATGCCGAAATCCGGCGAGCACGACGACCACGTGGCGCCTAGCGACGTCGTCGCCAGCATCGCGATCACGGTTTCCGGGATGTTCGGCATGAAGCCGGCAACGCGATCGCCCATGCGTACGCCCACCGCGCGCAAAGCGCGTGAAAGCTTGCCGACTTCTTCATGCAGCTCGGCGTAGGAGTATTCTCGCTTGTGGCCCCATTCGTTGCGCGCGATCAAGGCGATGCGATCGTCCTTGTGGCGCAACAGGTTCTGCGCGAAATTGAGGCGCACATTCGGGAACCACGTCGCTCCGGGCATCCTGTCGCCGTCGACGAGCACGGGATCGAGGTCGCCGCTGGCGCGGATGCCGCAGAATTCCCACACCAGCTTCCAGAATTTCGCCGGCTGGCGGATCGAGAAATCGTACAGGGGCGCGTAGCGACGAAGGTCCTCGTTGCCGGTCTGCTCGCGCACGAAGCGCATGAAGCGGTTGATATTGGCCGCTTCGACGCGTTCCTTGCCCGGTTCCCAGATCGGTTTTGCCACGTTCAACATGTGGATGCTTCCTTGGCAATGGCTTTCAGCTTACCCCAATGCCGCTTCCAGCTCCGGAATCAGCTTGAACAGATCGCCGACGAGGCCGATGTCGGCGACCTCGAAGATCGGCGCTTCGGCGTCCTTGTTGATCGCGACGATCGTGCCGGCGTCCTTGATGCCGGTCAGGTGCTGGATGGCGCCGGAGATGCCGATCGCCATGTACAGTTCCGGCGCGATGATCTTGCCGGTCTGGCCGACCTGCAGGTCGCTCGGCACGTAACCGGCGTCGACCGCTGCGCGCGAGGCGCCGACCGCCGCGCCGAGTTTGTCGGCGAGTTTGTAGATGATCGCGAAATTTTCCTTCGAGCCGACGCCTCGGCCGCCGGAGACGACGCGCGCCGCGCTTTGCAGGTCGGGACGGTCGCTCTTGCCCTGCGCGAGTTCGACGAAGCGCGTGTGCGAGGGCAGTTCGACGGCGAGATTCAGCGCCTCGACCGGCGCCGCATTCGCGCCGTTCGCCGCCGCCGGATAAGAGGCGGTGCGCACGGTCGCGACGAGGATGGCATCGGCCGGCGCCTGCACGGTGACGATGGCGTTGCCGGCGTAAATTGGACGCTGGAACGTGCGTGCATCCACAGCCTTCATGATGTCGCTGACCTGGGCGACGCCGAGCAAGGCCGCGATGCAAGGGGCCACATCCTTGCCGAACGTGGTCGACGGCGCGAACACATGCGTGTAGCCGCTCTTCGCGACGGCGGCGATTTGCGGTGCGTACACCGCGGCAAGCGCATGCGCGTTCGCCGCATTCGCCACAGTCAGCACTTTCGACACGCCCTCGATCTTCGCGGCTTCCGCGGCGATGGTGGCTGGCGCGTCGGCCAGCACGAGCACGTCGATGGCGTCCGGCTTGATCTCGCGCGCGCAGGTCACGCAACGCGCGGTGGAAGCGTTGAGCTTGCCGTTGAGGTGCTCGGCAATGACGAGGACGCGTTTCATCGAATCAGTGGCCATCACAGCAATCCTTTGGTCTTCAACGCCGCGACCAGTTCGGCGGCATCCTTCACCATCACGCCACGGCTGCGCTTGAGCGGCGGCGCGTAATGCGTGGTCTTGAGGTGATCGCCGGATTCAACACCCAGCGAAGCGAATTCGATCGTCTCCAGCGGCTTGGACTTGGCCTTCATGATGTCCGGCAGCTTGATGAAGCGCGGTTCGTTCAGGCGCAGGTCGGTGGTGACGACGGCGGGCAGGTCCACTTCGATGGTTTCCAGGCCGGCATCGACTTCGCGGGTGACGCGCGCGATGGTACCGCTCACATCCACCTTCGAAGCGAACGTCGCCTGCGGGCGGTTCCACAGCGCGGCGAGCATCTGCCCGGTCTGGTTGCAATCGTCGTCGATGGCCTGCTTGCCGAGGATGACGAGTTGCGGCTGTTCCTTCTCGACCAGCTTGAGCAGGGTGCGCGCCGCGGTCAGCGGCTGGATCGCATCGTTGGTGACGACGTGAATCGCACGATTCGCGCCCATCGCGAGGCCATTGCGCAGATGCGCCTGGGCATCAGCCGGTCCGATCGTGGCGACGATCACTTCCGTCGGCGATGCCCTTCTCGCGCAGGCGCAGCGCTTCCTCGAGGGCGATATCATCGAACGGATTGGCGGACAGCTTGACGCCGTCCGTGACGACGCCGGACCCGTCCGGCTTGACCTGGATGCGCACGTTGTAATCGACGACGCGCTTGTAGCCCACGAGTATCTTCATGTTTCCGCTTTCCCGATGCTGCGGCCCGCGTACGCGGGCGAAAGGAATGCGGATTCTACCGCGAGCAGGCGGCTTCCTGCAGGCGAAAAAAAACGGGCCGCGGTCGCGGCCCGTGCGCCAGGAACTAAAAAAGCTCGGGGCTAGAAGCGGATGCGGTTGCTCGCGGCGGGTTTCGTGCCGCTGCGCGTCCAGCGGCGGCCGTTTGCTTCGTCGGCTTCGATGAAACCGTCGCCGTTGGCGTCGAGTTTCGCGAAGCGCGTCTTGGCGGCGGTGAGGTACTGGTCCCGGGTCACGCGGCCGTCGGCGCCCATGCGGCGCAATTCGCGTTGCGCGGCGAATTCATCGCGCCGCAGCATCTTCGGCGACGCGGCGATTTCCTGTGCCGTCAGCTTGCCGGTGTGCGCGGTGTCCAGCACATCGAAGCGCGTGCCCGCGGCGGCGAGGTATTCGTCCTTGCTGACGCCGCCGTCGTGGTTGGCGTCGAGCTTGTCGAATTCGCTTTGCGCCATATCCTGCGCAAATTGCGCGTGTGTGCCGGATGGTGCGGCAGCGCCATGCCAGTACCCGCGTCCACCGGAAGCGGAGGCTTCGAACTGGCTGAGCGTCACCCGGCCGGTGCTGGTGGAGTCCATCCTGGCGAAGCGGGTGCCCGCTGCCGCGAGGAATTCATCCTTGTTGACATAGCCGTTGCCGGCCGTGTCCATGCGCGCGACCAAACGCTGCGCCATTTTCTGGTCGCGCTGCACGGTCTGCGGCGAAGCGGCGATGTCGGCGGCACCGATGCTGCCCTTGTTCTGCGCATCGATGGACTGGAAGCGCTTCGTCGCGGCGGCGAGGTATTCGTCCAGCGATATCCTGCCGTCGCCGTTCGTGTCCATCGCCTGCAGCATGTGCTGGAAAAAAGACGGACGCGCAGCGGCAGCAGCCGTGGACGCGGCATCGTGCGCCGTGGCGCAGATCGATCCACCCGCGAGCGGCAGCGCGGTCAGGATCGCGAACATCAGTTTGCGGGGCATGGGCTTTCTCGGTGGCATGGCGGATTGCCATGCGCAAGATAACGCCGCCGCCCTGCGGCTGTTGACCGCAGGGCGGTAAAAGATGGTAAGGGCTTGTAAGCGCGCTCAAACGGCGCGTGCGACGATCGCCCGTGCGCAGCGTGCGGCCGAGCCCGCCGCGTGGGCGAAGAACAGCGACGGCTCGGTCAGTTCGAGTTCGAGCACGCACGGCGAGCCGTCTTTGTCGCTGCCTTGATCGGTATGCAGCAGGTCCACGCGCGCATAAAGCAGCGTGCCGAACGGAATGGCCGTCAGCGTGCGTTCGGCGAGCGCGAGTTCCGCGGCACTCGGCTGGCGCGGCGTGATGTGTTCGGCGGCGAACAGCGCGCGCGTTGGGCCTTCGCCGCGCTTGAGCAGCGGTCCTTTTCTGATCGCGTGACTGAAGTGGCCGTCGAAGAAGATCAATGACGTTTCGCCCTGTTCGTCCACGCGATCCAGATACGGTTGCAGCAGAACGCTGCGCTTGCCTTCGAGCAGACGCTGCGTGTGTGCGATCGCCGCGTCGCGGTCGCTCGCGTGATAGCGCTGCGCGTCGCGCGAACCGGCGCCGATCGCGGGTTTGACCACGAATTCGTCGGTTGGATGCGCAAGCTGGAACGCGGCCAATGCCGCGGTCGCATCGTCGCCCGGCTCGACGAAGGCACTCGGCACGATGGCGACGCCGGATTTGTCCAGGTCGCGCAGATAGTGTTTGTCGGTGTTCCAGCGGATCGCCGGCAGCGGATTGAGCAGCCTGGTCCGGGTCGCCGTGCGTTCCGCCCAGGCCAGGAATTCCGGCAGGCGCTGCGTGTAATCCCAAGTCGAGCGCATCAGCGCCAGATCGAAACGTGACCAATCGTTGCCGGTATCGTCCCAGGCGATGATGGTGACGTCGGCGCCGGCTTCGCGCAAGGCGGATTCGAGCGGGATCAGGTCTTCGTCCAGATCGCGTGCGGCGCTGGCGGTCACGAGGGCAATGCGGGGCGATGGCATGGGTTCGAATCCTGACAAAGCGCGCTTTATACGCGAAAATCCGCTCTGGCGGCTGGAAAGCGCCGGGCGTTTTCGTCACCATAGCGCAAGCGTTCATGGAGTCGGCAATGCGCCTGTTGCGGTCCGCCGTGTTTGTGCTTACGCCCGCGCTCTTGGTCGCGTCGCCAGTTCGCGCGCAGAATCCCGATCCGATGGATATCCGCGCCTGCACGGCAATCCAGGGCGATGCGCAGCGGCTCGCCTGCTACGACCGCGCCACGCACCGCGACGAAACGATCGCGGCCGAACAGAAGCTGGCGGACGAAGCGATGCGCAAGACCGGCGTGTTCCGGCAGGTGAAGCCGGAAACCGAAAGCGCTGCGACCGCCCCGCGCTCGCTGCTCGACAGCCGTTGGGAGCTGGAGCCGGACAGCAAGCTCGGCACGTTCAACCTGCGCAGCTACCAGCCGGTCTACGTGATGCCTCTTTTCGCGACCAGCCGGCGTAACAGCCTGCCGTCCAGCCCGAATCCCGTCGACACGGTGACACAGGAGCAACAGCTCGACAACGTCGAGGCGAAGTTCCAGCTCAGCCTCAAGACCAAGGTCTGGCAGGGCGTGTTCGGCGATGCCGGCGACCTGTGGGTCGGCTATACGCAGTCCTCGCGCTGGCAGGTCTACAACGTGCCGCAGTCGCGGCCGTTCCGCGAGTCCGATTACGAACCCGAGGCGTTGCTGGTGTTCGGCACCGGCTACAGCGTGCTCGGCTGGAACGGCCGCCTGTTCGACATCGGCATCGACCACCAGTCCAACGGACGCAGCGACCCGTTTTCGCGCAGCTGGAACCGCGTGGTCGCAGACTTCGGCTTCGAACGCGGCAACTGGATGGTGCGGCTGCGCCCCTGGTGGCGCATTCCCGAGGCGCGCAATGACGACAACAACCCGGACATCACCGATTACGTCGGGCGCGGCGAAATGCAGGTGCTGCACTTCTGGAACGACCAGGAATTCAATCTCACGCTGCGCCATTCGCTGCGCGGCGGCAACGCGAACCATGGCTCGGCGCGCCTGAGCTGGAGCTTTCCGCTCGACGGCAACCTGCGCGGCTACGTCGAGATGTTTTCCGGTTACGGCGAAAGCCTGATCGACTACAACCATGCCGCCACATATCTCGGCGTCGGTCTGTCGCTGCTGGATTGGTAGGCCGCCCGCTCCGCACGCGTCACAGGTTCTGGTAGTTCGGCCCGCTGCCGCCTTCCGGCGTGGACCAGGTGATGTTCTCGTACGGATCCTTGATGTCGCAGGTCTTGCAGTGCACGCAGTTGGCGGCGTTGATCTGCAGGCGCAGGCTGCTGCCTTCGCCGACCATCTCGTACACGCCGGCGGGGCAGAATCGCGTACAGGGATTCTGGTATTCGCTGACGCATCTGCCGATGCAGATGTTCGTGTCCGGTACCTTCAGGTGCACCGGCTGGTCCTCGTCGTGCTGGGTGGACGCGAAATACACTGAGGCCAGGCGGTCGCGTGGCGGCAACGTACGTTCGATCCAGCCCCGTTTCGGGACTTCAAACTCGCCGACCTTGAGCAGCGACGAGTAGTCGGCGTGATTGCGCAGCGTCCACGGCGAGTAACCCGCCGTGACCGTTTCCCAGCCGGCATTGAGCAGGCCGACGACGAAACCCTTGCGGAATCCGGGGCGGATATTGCGCACCTTGCGCAGTTCCATCATCACCGCGGAAGCGCGCAGCTTCGCGTCCCAGCCATCGGCCTTGTTCGTCGCCACGATGTGTTCGGCGGCGAGCATGCCCGAGCGCATGGCCTGGTGCGTGCCCTTGATCTTGGGCACGTTGAGCAGTCCCGCCGAATCGCCGATCAGGATGGCGCCGGGCATCTCGCATTTCGGCAGCGATTGCCAGCCGCCTTCGACGAGGGCGCGCGCGCCGGCCGACAGGATTTGCCCGCCTTCGAGCAGCGGCCTGATCTTCGCGTGATTCTTCAATTGCTGGAACGCTTCCCACGGCTTGAACTCCGGGTCGTCGTAGTCGAGGCCGGCGACGAAGCCAATCGCGACGCGATCCTTGTCCAGGTGATACAGGAAACTGCCGCCGTAGGTACAGTCGTCCAGCGGCCAGCCGATGGTGTGCACGATTTTCCCCGGCTCGGCGCGGCCGGTCGGCAGTTGCCAAAGTTCCTTGATGCCGATGCCGAAGGTTTGCGGATCGGAGTTCGCGTCGAGCTTGAATTTCGCGATGAGTTGCTTGGACAGGCTGCCGCGGCAGCCTTCGGCGAGCACCGTGATCGGCGCCTTGATGTCGATGCCCTGCGTGTAGCCGGATTTGTGCGTGCCGTCTTTCGCTATGCCCATGTCGCCGATGCGCACGCCGCCGACCGAGCCGTCCGCGTTGAAAAAAGGTTCTGCCGCGGCGAAGCCGGGATAGATTTCCACGCCCAGCGCTTCGGCCTGCGGCGCCAGCCACGCGCACAGCGCGCCGAGCGAGACGATGAAATTGCCGCGGTTGTGCATTTGCGGCGGCGTGGGCAGTTTCATGGCTCGCGCCGCGTCGCGCAGCCACCAGAATTCGTCGTGCGCCGCCGGCACGCAGATCGGCGGCGGATTCTTGCCCCATTCCGGCAGCAGCTCGTTGAGCGGCTGCGGTTCGATCACCGCCCCGGAAAGAATCTGCGCACCGACCGTGGACGCCTTCTCGATAACGCAGACGCGGATGTCGGGCTTGAGCTGCTTGAGCCGGATCGCGAACGCCAGTCCCGCCGGGCCAGCACCGACGGTGACGACATCGTATTCCATCGATTCGCGTTCGTTCATGAGAAGTCCTGTCGCGGAATTTGCCGCGCGCTCAGATCCGCACCGACGGATCGATGCGCTCGTACTTGCTGAAATAACTGAACAGATGGCCGGGGTGCAAGGTTACGGCCACCAGCGCCAGGCGCCCCTTGATGTCGAAATATCGGCGCACGCTGCGGAATCCGGGCGTGTCGGCACGCACTTTCAATTCGTGCGCCTGGTCTTCGGTGATCGAAACGGCAGACAGGGATTGTTCGACCTTGCCGATGCGCTCGTGGAATTTTTCCTCGACGAGATGGCGCATGGCGTCTTCCATGCGTTCGAATCCCTGCGGCAGACCCTGCCAGCTCGCGCGCCGGTAAACCTCGCCGAGGCAGTACGGCAGCTGCGTGCGGCGATGGTAGCGGATGCCGTGGAAATGGATGCACTCGGTGCCGACGCTGACGTTGAGCCAGCCGGCCAGCACCGAGTCGGCGACGACGCGGTCGGTGTGCAGGAACTGGAAGCCGGTGGCGTTGGTGAATTGCAGCAGATCGTCGATGTTGCGGATGTGCTGCTCGTAGGTCACGCGCGTCTCGGCGCTGCGCACCAGGGTGCCGGCGCCGCGCCGGCGCAGGATGAGGCCCTGGTCGGTGAGCAGTTGCAAGGCCGCGCGCGCGGTGAAACGGCTGATCTTGAAGCGTTTGCACAACACCGCTTCGGTGGGAAACGCCTTGCCGACCGGGTGCTCGCCACGGCGGATTTCCTCGCGCAGCGTTTCGGATACCTGCAGGTAGCGCGGCTGGCGCGACGAGCGCAGACCGCGGACGGCGGTATCCGGTTTGTCGGCGGCGTCGGCGTGCGCTTGCGGCATAATCGGCGGACGATAGGGAGAAATCGATGGGGCAAACGATAACAGAATGGCAGCTGCGGGGCGCGCGGCTTTGCCAGACCTTGCACTGGCTCGCCGCCGGGACGATCGACGCGACACGGTTGACGCGCACGTATCTGGATGCCGCGACACAGGCCAATGCGCGGTTGAATGCGTTCGTCGCCATCGATGCCGCCGGAGCCGCGACACAGGCGCGCGAAGCGGATGCGCGCCGCGCGCAGGGCAAGGCGATCGGCCGCCTCGATGGCGTGCCGGTCGCGATCAAGGACAACATCGACATGGCGGGATTGCCCACGCAGGCAGGCATGCCCGGCGCGCGCGTGCCGGCCACGCGCGATGCCGCCGTGGTCGAGCGCCTGCGTGGGGCAGGCGCGGTGATCCTTGGCAAGACCGGCATGGACGAAGGTCCCGGCGCCGACGGCAGCAACCCGCATTTCGGCGCCGTGCACAATCCGTGGCGGCAGGGATTTTCGCCGGGCGGCTCGTCCGCCGGCAGCGCGGCGGCGGTCGCGGCGGGTTTGTGCGCGGCGGCGATCGGCACCGACACGCTCGGCTCGGTCCGCATCCCGGCGAGCTATTGCGGGGTTTATGGGTTCAAGCCGACCGCGGGCGAGATTTCGATGCGCGGGATTGCGCCGGCGGCACGGCGGCTGGATGGCGTGGGGCTGCTCGCGCGCGGCGTCGGACGATCTGGGCGTGCTTTACCACCTGCTTGCCGGCTACGACGCGGCCGATCCGCGTTCGCGTCGGCGCCGCGTCGATCCGGATCTGCCGGATTGGGAGCCCGGGAAACTGCGCGTTGGCGTGCTCGCGGATGTGCGCGCCTGGGGCACGACCGACGATGTAGCTGGCGTCTTTGCACGCGCGCTCGATGCGCTGACGCATGAGTTGCCGAATCGACGCCGTGTGGATTTCGCGGATTTCTCCATTCCCGCCGCGCGTCGCGCGGGGCTGCTCCTGACCGAGGCGGAAATACTCGGCGCCTATCCCGCCGATGTGATCGCCGGCGCCTCGCCGCGCCTGGCGCGAATGCTCGATTATGCGCGTGGAAAATCCGCCGCCGATTTCGCGAGCGCCGACCGCGTGGTCGACGCGGCCGTGCTCAAGGCGCGGCGCCTGTTCGCCGACATCGACGTGCTGGTCACGCCGACCACGCCGCAAACCGCGTTCGCGCACGGCACGCCGGCACCGGCCGACCAGGCCGACTTCACCGCGTTCGCGAACCTGTCGGGCTGCCCCGCGCTGAGCCTGCCGATGGGCCTCAACGCCGACGGATTGCCGACCGGATTGCAGCTCCTGGGTCCGCCCGGGTCCGACCTGCGCCTGCTGGAACTGGCGGAAGTATGCGCCGCGGCGCTGGATGCGACGCCGGACTATCCGGTCGGGAAATTCACCGATGAAGGATGAGGATGCCGCCGCGCGCATGCGCTTCGTGGTCGAATTGGCGCGGCGCCTGCACCAGTACGGCGCCGCGGCACCGCGCCTGGAATCGGCCATCGACAGCGTGAGCGCGCGCCTGGGCCTGCACTGCGATAGCCTGTCCACGCCGACCGCATTGATTTTGTCGTTCACCGCGCGCGGGCAGGCCGAGGACGACCTGAGCGAACACACCCAGGTCATTCGCCTCTCGCCCGGCGACGTGAACCTGCGCCGCATGTGCGAGGTGGACGAGATCGCCGACCGCGTCATTGCCGGCACGCTGGATATCGCCGCGGGTTCGCGCCTGCTGCGAGCGATCCATCGCCGCCGCAACGTGCGCAATCGCGTTTTCACGGCGGGCAGTTACGGCATCGCGGCGGCGGCGGTCGCGGCGATCCTGCACGCGGCCTGGGCCGACATCGCCGTCGCCGGTGTCATCGGCGTCCTGATCGGTGCGATCGCGTTGGCCAGCGAGGGAAGGCCGCGCCTGGTTGCCAGCTTCGAGGCGATCTCCGCGATGCTCGCGACCCTGATCGCCACCGCCGCCGGTGCATGGCTGGTGCCGCTCAACGTCAAGACGGTGGTGCTGGCGGCGTTGATCGTGTTGCTTCCGGGATTGAGCCTGACGACCGCCGTGCGCGAGCTGTCGACCCAGCACCTGGCCTCGGGCGTGGCGCGCCTGGCCGGCGCGATGATGAGCCTGCTCAAGCTCGCCTTCGGCACGCTGGCGGCGACGGAAATCGGCAAGGCGCTGCATTGGCTGCCGATTGCCGGGCCAGCACCGCCGGTGCCGGGTTGGGCCGAATGGGTGGCGCTCGGATTCGGCTGCTTTTCCTTTGCCGTACTGTTCCAGGCCGCGCGCCGCGATTACCCGCTGGTCATGGCGTCGGCGGCGCTCGGTTATATCGTCGCCTATTACGCCAGCTCGGCGTTCACGCCGGATTTCGGCGTGTTCCTGGCCGGGCTTGCCATCGGTGCGGCGAGCAATCTGTACGCGCGCCTGGCGGGGCGCCCGGGTGCGCTGGTGCGCGAACCGGGCATCATCCTGCTGGTGCCGGGCAGCGTGGGTTTTCGCACCTTGTCGCTGATGTTCGAACGCGACGTGACCATGGGGTTGGACGTCGGCTTTACCCTCGTCGCGATTCTGGTTGCGCTCGTGGCCGGATTATTGTTCGGGGATTTGCTGGTGGCTCCGCGACGAAGTTTGTGAGCGTAAAAAATGCCGGCAATAGCCGGCATTTTTTGCGCGAAGCTATTCGCGATCAGATTAAAAGATCCTTTTCGCGCTTGCCCGCTTTCAATGCCGCATGAAACCAGTGCGGACGCTTGCCGCGGCCGGACCAGGTCTGCGACGGGTCGGCCGGGTTGCGGAATTTCGGCGCGGCCTTGCTGCGCTTGGCCTTGCGCCCGCGCCCGCCGAACAATTGCTCGATGGTATAGCCTTTCGTCTTGGCGTAAGCGCGCACGTCGGCGCGGACCTTGTCCAGCTCCGCGACGTCCAGTTCGCGGCTGCGTGAAGACGCGCGCGCAATCAATTCCGCGAGTTGTTTCTTGTTGAGATTTTTCAATTCGATGGCCATTGACGACTCTCGCAATTAGGGTGGTTAAAATCGTGGCGATAGAATGCCATTAACCCCGTCACAAATCAAAAAATCCGCGGCAAGCGTCATATCCGTCGCCCTTGCGGGTTACGCGATGCTTGCATGCTTGCCCCGTTGGAATTAAGTTAAACACCATGCAGGCCGCGCGTTCCGACGCGGCACCAAGGGGCCCATCCGTGGGATTGCTCGACGAGCTCGAACAGCAGGCGCAACAGCGCAAGGCCAACGCCGACGACGCGGAGAAGCGCAAGTCGCAGCGCGAGGAGGTTTTCCGCACCCAGCTTGAGCCGGGCATGCACGCGCTGCACGAGTTCCTCGGCAAGCTCGTCGCCAATCTCAAGCTCCTGCAACCGAAAAAGCAGTTGCGTTTCGCCCTGGTCGGTTATGGCGAGATCGTCGGCTACATCGAACACGAATACGACCTCAAATCCAACCAGCAGCCCGGTTCGCGCGAGATCGTGCTGGGCTTTCCGTGCCTGGTGGCGAGCGAGGAATGCCCCACCGTCGAGGTGGTGGGCGCCAGCAAGGTCAGGACTGTCGCCGGCGCGTTCCAGCGCTACCATCTGGGCGGCTTGCTGGAGCCGAAGAAGGACGGCAACGGCGACGTGGTCTCGGCCAAATTCAACGCCAAGGGCCGCATTCCGCTGGCCGCCACGTTTTCTGCCGATGCCGACAGCGCGGTGGTGCGCATGAACTTCGTGAACTTCGATTCGCTCGGCACGGCAACCAAAAATCTGCCGGCGGCGCAGCTCAACGATGCCACGTTCGACGCCATCGGCCGCTACCTGATGCGCGAGGAAAGCAACCTGTTCCAGGAGGCGTTGTCGGATTCGTTCCGCGCACAACTGCGCACCAAAGTGCAGCAGGATCAGATCAAGCGGCGCTGGGAGTCCAAGATCGGCGCGCAGCAGAAAGCGGAGCTCGAACAGCTCAAGCGCGAACAAAGCCTGACCGGGCGCTTCGCCAAACCCGCGGTCAAAGTAGAAGCCAAGGCCGTGGCCGGCGCCTCATGGCTCGACCGCATCAAGGGGCTGGTGAAAAAGTAATCCGGCCTGTCGCGCCGATCATTCCCGGCGCGGCGACACGGCGAGTGCGGCCAGTCCTGCCAACAGCAGCAACCACCCGAGCAGCAGCATGCCCGGCGAGGTCAAGCCCGGGGTAGGCACAACGACGGCTGGCGCCTGTATGGTGAGCGTGAATGGCTGCGACGCATCGGGTGCAATGCCGTTGCTGGCCGTGATTGTCAAGGGGTAGGTGCCCACCATCGTCGCGGTGCCGGCCAAGGTGGCCGTGCCGTCGCCGTTGTCGGTAAACGTCACGCCCGATGGCAGGGTGCCGGTTTCCGACAATGCGGACACGGGAGCCGCGGTTGAAGTGATGGTGAAGCTGCCCGCCGTATTCACCGGAAACCCAGCGCTAGCGGCGCTGGTGATCGTGGGCGCGGCGGTGCCGACAAAGCTGCCGGCATTGAAGGGTCGATACGGACTGCAATTGAAGCATTCGCCTTGATAGAGGTTGGCAGTGTCGATGGCTATCGTGCCGCCGGTGTCGGTCAACGCACTGACGGAAGGCATGCGCAATTCGCGGCTGCCGCAGCCGCCGATGCACAGCATGACACCGGTCGTCGTCGCGCCCTGCCCGGAGACAGAGCTGCTTCCGCTCGTGGTGTCGTAGGTTATCGGCGGAAATGTGCCGGTATTGCCGCCCGCTACCGAAACCGACCAACTGGAAAGGGTGTTGGTGTCGGCGTCGTAGACGAACGAACCGGTGGCCGTGCCGCCATCGTTGAAAGTGGCGCCGCTCAGGGTCCAGGTCACCGGGAAGGCGAATGCGCCCGGTGCGCAAGCGAGACCAATACACAAACCAAAAACGGCAACCGCAAAACGCGTCAGGCAGCGCATAACCCATCCCCTTGGAAAAGGGTGCGCACCCTAGCAGAATCGCCGGCGCGAATCCAACGTAAGATTCAGACGAACAGCGCGAACAACTCTTCGCGCGAGAGGTTCCGGCTTTCCGCGTCGCGTCGCGCACGGTATTCGAACGTGCCGGCGGCGAGGCCGCGTTCGGATACGACGACGCGATGCGGGATACCGATCAGTTCGATGTCGGCGAACATGGCGCCCGGACGCAGGCCGCGGTCGTCCAGGCAGGCTTCGATGCCGCGCGCGTTCAATTCGTCGTACAGCGACATCGCCGCCGTCGTTGACCTTCGCGTCGTTCTTCGGATTGATCACGCACACCGCCACGCGCCACGGCGCCATCGGCTCCGGCCAGACGATGCCGGCGTCGTCGTGGTTCTGCTCGATCGCCGCGGCGACGATGCGCGACACGCCGATGCCGTAGCAGCCCATCTGCATCGGACTGGTTCTTGCCGTCGGCGTCGAGCACGGTCGCGTTCATCGCCTCGGAATATTTGGTGCCGAGCGCGAACACGTGGCCGACCTCGATGCCGCGCGCGATTTTCAGCTTGCCTTTTCCATCCGGCGACAAATCGCCCTCGACCACCTTGCGGATGTCGGCGATCGTCTCGGGTTCGGGCAGGTCGCGGCCCCAGTTCACGCCGGCGATGTGGAAATCGACCTTGTTCGCGCCGACGACGAAATCGGCCATCGCGGCGACGTCGCGATCGGCAATGACATGAACTTTCTTGCGATCGGCACCAGCGATTGGACAAGACGGGCCGAGATAGCCGGGCTTGGCGCCGAGCGCGGCGAGGATTTCCTGCTCGTTGGCGAGGCGGTATTCGGCCATGCCGGCGATCTTCTGCAGCTTGACCTCGTTGATGTCGTGATCGCCGCGCACCAACGCGAGCACGAATCCATGTTCGCCGATCACGCAAACGGATTTCACCGTACGCCGGATATCGATGCCGAGCAGTGCGGCGACGTCGGCGCAGGTCGACTTGCCGGGCGTCGGCACCTCGCGCATCGCCTCGCTTGCCGCGGCGCGCGGGCCGGGCGGAAGGGCCGAAGCGAGCTCGACATTGGCCGCGTAGTCGGAACCGTCGGAAAACACCAGCGCATCCTCGCCGGAATCCGCCAGCACCTGGAATTCGTTGCTGCGGCTGCCGCCGATCGCGCCGGTGTCGGCGGCGACCGCGCGGAAGGCGAGTCCGAGGCGCGTGAAGATGCGCCCGTATGTCGCGTACATGTTGTCGTATTCGCGGACGAGGCCTTCCTCGTCGAGATGGAAGGAGTAGGCGTCCTTCATCAGGAACTCGCGCGCGCGCATCACGCCGAAGCGCGGGCGGATTTCGTCGCGGAATTTCGTGTTGATCTGGTAGAGGTTGACCGGCAACTGCTTGTAGCTTTTCAGCTCGCTGCGCGCGAAATCGGTGACGACTTCCTCGGCGGTTGGCGCGTAGCAGTATTCGGCCTCCTTGCGGTCCTTGATCTTGAGCAACTGCGGGCCGAATTTCTGCCAGCGTCCGGTCTCGTCCCACAACTCGCGCGGCTGCACGGTCGGCATGGTGATCTCGAGCGCGCCGGCGCGATTCATTTCCTCGCGCACGATGGCCTCGACCTTCTTCAGCACCTTCAGGCCCAGCGGCGACCAGGTGTAAAGCCCGGCGGCGTGCTTGCGCAGCATGCCCGCGCGCAGCATCAGCCGGTGACTGGCGATCTCCGCGTCGGCGGGAATTTCCTTGACCGTGACAAGGTGAAAGCGGGACAGGCGCATGGCAAGCGGCACGCAGGCAAAAGGGCCGCCGATTGTAGCGGCTGGCCGGATCGCGGCCAAATGCTTTGGCATAAGCCGCAAGGCCTAGCGGCGCTGCGACCTCAGACCGTTATGCCGGATCTGGCCCGCGTCTATAGTCTGTGTCCGCTCATTTCCGCTCACAGGACGAATCATGTTGTACGCATTCCGGCCCCATCCGCTTGTCGTCGCCTTGGCCGCCATTCTCGGCTTGTCGGGCGCAGCTGCCTGCGCCGACCAGCCGGCGCATACGCTGGACACCATCGAGGTGACGACATCCAAGCTGGCCGAGCCGGTTGACCAGACGCCGGCCATGATCACCGTGATCACGGGGGACGAGTTGCGCGCTCGCGGCGCGCAGGATCTGCGCACCGCGCTGAGCCTGGTGGCCGGAGTCGACATCGCCCCGGGCGGCGATGCCGGGCCGGCGAGTTCGGTGCCGGGCATGTGGGGCCTGCGTGAAATCGATGCGTTCCTGCTGGTGGTCGACGGCGTTCCCGCCGGCGGCGCCTTCAATCCGGCGCTGGCAACGCTGGACATGACCGACGTGCAGCGCATCGAGATCTTGCGCGGCGCAGCGCCGGTGATGTACGGCGCCACCAGTTTCGTCGGCGTGATCCAGGTAATTCACTATCCCGCCGGCAAGACGCCGGCGCGGGCGACGGTGGGGGCCGGCACGCGCCGCTGGGGAACCGCGGCCATCAGCGGCAATCTCGGCGACTGGGGCGGTTTCCGCCAGTCGCTCAGCGCCAATGCCTCGACGCAGCGATTCAGCCCGGACCGCTCCGGCGTCGATCGCGGCCATGCGCTGTACCGCGCCGCCGGCGATACCGGCCTGGGCAGGCTGACGGTCGACGTCGACGGCACCGTGCTGCGCCAGGATCCGTACAGCCCCCATCCGGTCGAGGACGGCATGCTGTCGCCGCGCTTTCCGCTGGACGCAAACATCAATCCCAGCGACGCGCGCAAGGATCAGAACCGCCTGCAGATCAACGCCCGACTGGACCGCCAGGTCGGCTTCGGCAATTGGGTGACGACCTTCTCGGCCGATCACTCCGTGGCCCACAACACGCAGGGCTTCCTGCGCGACGACTTCGCCACCGATGGCGTGACCCATAACGCCGACGGTTTTCGCCAGCGCGTGCAGGTGACCGATGCGTACTTCGACACCTACCTTGCCGTCGAGCCGCTGGACGCCCTCACCTGGACCACCGGCTTCGACTGGCTCTACGGCAACGGCAGGCAGAACAGCGACAATTTCGAATACGGGGTGCTGCCGGACGGCGCCAACGCTCCGAACTCGTATAGCTTGCCGATCGACGAGTCGACGCTGCGCCGCGACCGGCGCAATTTCTACGGCCTGTATTCGCAAGCCGACTGGAAGCCAAACGATCGTCTTGACCTGGTGGCCGGGGTGCGCCTGAACCGCACCGAGGAAAGCAGTTTCGGCGAATCGATCGATCGTCACGCCGCGCCGGGCACGCCGCCGGACGCCAACTCGGACAGCCGCAACAAGACACGCCTGTCCGGCGTGTTGGGCGTGAACTACGCGCTGTGGAGCGCGGGCGAGAATCGTCTGAACGCCTTCGCCGATTACCGCAACACCTACAAGCCGGCTGCGATCGATTTCGGCCCGGAGGCGGAAGGCGCCATCCTGCAACCGGAAACCGCGCATAGTTGGGAAGCCGGATTCAAGGGCGCGCTGGCCGACGGTCGAATCGACTGGGAGATTTCCTATTTCGACATGGACTTCGCCAATCTCGTCATTCCCGAGGACATCAACGGGTTACCCGGCTTGGCCAACGGGGGCAAGGAGCGTTTCAAGGGCGCCGAGATCGAGGGCGATTATCGCCTGACGCCCGATCTGCGTCTGCGCGCCACCTACGCATATCACGATGCGCGCTATACCGACCGTGTCGTATTGCTGCCCGACGGCAGTACGGTCAACTACGCCGGTAACCGGCTGGAGGTCTCGCCGCAGAATCTCGCCGCACTCGGCGTGATCTACGCGCCGGCGCAGGGTTGGCAGGCATCAATCGTGGCCAATTATGTGGGCAGGCGCTTCCTGGACCAGGAAAACCAGACGCCGGTCGGCAGCTACGCGATCATGGACGCCGGCATCGGCTATCGCTTTGCGCGCTGGGAGCTGCGTTTTGACGGCTACAATCTGAGCGATCGCCGCGATCCGGTCGCCATCAGCGAATTGGGCGACGGTCAGGTTTACCGCCTGCCGGGGCGCAGCGCACTCGTGTCAGCCACCTTCGATTTCTGATCCCGCCTACTGCGCGCTCGGCGCCACGCCGGGCGGCAGCACGTTCGCCTTCGAGTCGTAGTGCACGGTCTTGTAGGGGCGATCCGGCGGCGGCGTGTCGGTCACGTGCAGATGACCCTGTGCGTCGCGCCATTCGTACAGCGGGGGATTGGCCTTGGACGATTCCGGCAACTGCTGCTGGACGAAGGCGGGCAGGGTGTGCGGCGCGAAATACCACCATGCCGCGGCGGCGGCGATGGCGAGCATGACGATCAAGGCGAGCAGCGCGCGGCCCCGCACCGCTCGCGGATCACGGCTTGCAGTACAGCTCAACGTTCGCATTGGCGGCGGCGATCTGCGCTGCGCGCGCCTTGTCGTCCAGCGGCAAGGCCTTGCCATCCGGTCCGGTCACGCTGACCGGCATCTTGCTGTTGAGAATTTCCAGATTGTTGCGTGCCGTGGCGCAAGCCTTGGCGTTGGCATCCTTGGGATCGGGCGGCGCGGCGGCGGGCGTGCTGCCATCCCCATTTTCGGGAGTGCTGCCCGGTTCGCTGTTCTGCGCGCTGTCCACGTTGCGCGGGCGGTCGCCGCCGCTCACGCGCATCAGTTGCACGTCCTTGGCGTCCTTGGGCGGCGGTGCGTCGGAGAAGTGCACCACGCCGGAGGCATCTGTCCATTTGTATACCTGTTGGTCGGCCGCATACGCGCCCACGACGAAGCACGACAGGGCCAGCAACACCAGTTTGCGGTTCATCGAAGTTCTCCGTACCGGCTGGGCCGGCAGTCCCAATGTTGCCCCTGTTGCGGAAACCACTATGCCACAAGGGCAGGCGCCGGAAAAGCGTGCCCGGGCGCAACCTTGCGGTAAACTGCGGGCAATACGCTTGAACTTGGGATTCGGATGGACGCTCCCGACAGCCAGCCAAAACCGCATCGCGGCATTTACCTGCTGCCCAACCTGCTCACAACGGGCGCGATGTTCGCCGGTTTTTACGCGATCATCGCCGCGATCGGCGGCGAGTATGCCGATGCGGTGATCGCCGTCTTTGTTGCCGCCCTGTTCGACGGTCTCGACGGCCGCGTGGCGCGCCTGACCAACACGCAAAGCGAATTCGGTGTGCAATACGATTCGCTGTCGGACCTGGTCAGTTTCGGCGTTGCGCCGGCGCTGGTGTTGTATGTGTGGTCGCTGGAATCGCTGCGCGAGCACGGCGCGGCCTGGGGCAAGCTCGGCTGGGCCGCTGCGTTCATATTCGCCGCCTGCGGCGCGCTGCGCCTGGCGCGTTTCAACACCCAGGTCGGCGTCGCCGACAAACGCTTCTTCCAGGGTCTGGCGATTCCGGCCGGTGCGGGCCTGGTCATGTCCTATGTGTGGACGGTGCTCGATCTCGGCCTGACCGGTGCGCAGGTGCAGTTCATTACGCCCGTCATCGCGATCGTCGCCGGACTTCTGATGGTCAGCCGTTTTCGTTACTACAGCTTCAAGTCGTGGCCGCGCTCGGACAAGGTGCCGTTCTTCTGGCTGATCCTGTTCGTGCTGATCCTCGTCGCGCTGGCCATGAATCCGCCGCGCGTGCTGTTCGGCATCGCCGTGATCTACGCGCTGTCCGGTCCGGTCGTGACCGTCTGGGGCCGCGCCCACGCGCGCAGTCGGCACGAGCCGCGCCCATCGGAATCGAAGACGCCGTGAACGACGTCCCGCTCGCCGTGGCGGGTAACGGTGAGCGGCGCGCGCTGGGATTTCTCGCGGAACTGAGCCAGGCGCTGGCCGAATCGCTGGACCTGCGCGCGACGCTGGACATGGCGGTCACGCGCATCGCCGACTTCATGCAAGCCGAGGCCGCGAGCCTGTTCCTGCTCGATCATGCGGGGCTCATCGAATGCCGTATCTGCGTCGGTCCAGTCGACATCACCGGACTCAAGCTCGCCGTCGGCCAGGGCGTGGTAGGGCGCTGTGTTGCCGACAATGTCACCCAAATCGTGCGCGACGCGCGCAACGACACCCGCGTGAACGTGCGCGTGGATGCGGAAACCGGATTCGCCACGCGCTCGATCCTGTGCGCGCCGCTGAGCAATGCGCGCGGACCGATCGGCGCGCTGGAAGTGATCAACCGTCGCGACGGCAGTCTGTTCGAGGCGGACGACGCGGAAATCCTGCGTCTCGTCGCCGCGCCGGCCGCGTTGGCCATCGGCAACGCGCAACTCGCGCACGGGCTGGTCGAGCAGCAGCGCATCAAGCGTGAGCTGGAACTCGCGCGGCGCATGCAGAAATCCATGCTGCCCAAACGCCGCCGCGGCGATTTCCCGATCCGTGGCGTCAACTTGCCGGCGCACGAGATTTCCGGCGACTTCTACGATTTCTTCGATCTTCCCGACGGTCGTCTCGCCTTCGTCGTCGGCGACGTGTCCGGCAAAGGTCTGGACGCGGCCTTCCTGATGGTGCGCGTGGCCAGCATGCTGCGCTGGGTCGGCGCGCATGCACCGGCGCCTGGCGCGTGGCTGGCGCAGGTGAATGCGGAGCTATGCCGCACGCTGCAGGACGGCCGTTTCGTCTGCGCCGCAGTCGGCCAGTACGACCGCGCCAGCGGCCAGGTTCGCCTGGCCAGCGCGGGATTTCCGCCGGCGCTGCTGCACGATGGAAGCAGCTTTGAGGAACTTGCCGCCGACGGCCCGCCGCTCGGCATTCTCGCCGAGGCCGACTATGGCGAACGCGAATTCGCGCTCGGCCTCCGCGCGCTTTACCTGTTCTCCGACGGCGCCACCGACGTGCGCACCGGCGCGACCGATCGTCTCGGCGAAGCCGGCCTGCGTGGCCTGATCGCGCGCCACGCGACGCTCGCGCCCGAACCGCGCCTGCGCGCGGTCATCGGCGATCTCAAGCGCCTGCACTTGGTCGACGACACGACATTGCTGCTGTTGCAAGAGCCCTGCGGCACGCAGGCGCACACCTTGCTGGACCTGGAATTTCCCGCGCAGGCGGCGCAGATGCGCACCGTACGTGCGGCGCTGCGCCACGCGCTGGATGCGCAGGGCGTCGCGCCGGAACTGCGCGACCAGCTCGTCCTCGCCGTGGACGAGGCCTGCACCAACGTCATCCGCCATGCCTACGGCGGCGAATGCACGCGCCGCATCGTGCTGCACGTCGCCCGCGAGCGCGATATGCTCGCGTTCGAGTTGCGCGATCAGGCGCCAACGGTCGATCCGGCCTGCCTGAAACCGCGCGATCTGTCCGAATGCAAACCCGGCGGACTCGGCCTGCCGTTCATCGCCGCGACGATGGACGACTGGAAACTGGAACCGGCCGCGGACGGGCAGGGCAACATCCTGCGCATGCACAAGCGCATCGACATTGGGGACAGGGAATGAACGAGACGGCAAACGCCTGCGTCAGCGAGGATCTCGGCGGCTACGCGCTTGTGCGCGTGCGCGGCGAAGTCGATCTGTCCTGGTCGCAGCAGGTGCGCGACGCGATCCTCGTCGCGCTCGGCGGCGGCATCGGCGTTGGCGTCGATTTGGCGCAGGTGACGTATATCGATTCCTCGGGCATCGCGGCGCTGGTCGAGGGGTTCCAGCGCGCACGCAGTACGGGCCGGCGTTTCGGCCTGATCGCGTCGAGCAAGCAGGTTCTGGCGGTGCTGCAACTGGCGCGGCTGGACAAGGTGTTTCCGCTGTTCATGGATGTGGATGCCGCTCGCGGCGCATGACATGAATGCCATCGTTCGCCCGCTCGAAAGCCTGGGACGCGCCACGCTCGGCGCGTTCGCCAACGTCGGCTATGCGGCGATGCTGCTGCTCGAAAGCCTGTACTTTTCCTTCGCCGGCTGGCGCATCGGCCAGCCGCTGCGCCTGCGCGCGGTCGCCGAGCAGATGCGTCAGATCGGGGTGGATGCGCTGCCCATCGTCACCCTGCTTGCGCTGACCATCGGCATCATGTTGGGCATCCAGTTCATCGCCGCGCTGAGCGAATTCGGCGCGCAGTCGCAGGTGGTCGTCGCGGTGGCGAAATCGGTGACGCGCGAATTCGGCGCGCTGATCACGGCAATCCTTGTCGCCGGGCGTTCGGGTTCGGCGCTCGCCGCGCGCATCGGTTCTATGAGCGTGTCGCAGGAAGTCGATGCGCTGGCGACGATGGGCATCGAACCGGTGCGTTACCTCGCGGCGCCGGCTTTGCTTGCGATGCTGGTCATGTTGCCGGCGCTGACGATCTTCGCCGACGCGGTCGCGATAGCCGGCGCGGCGCTGTACGCCTCGCCTGCGCTCAACGTCACGCCGACGGCCTACGTGATGCAAACCCTCGCGCTGCTGTCGCCGGGCGACGTCTGGCAGGGCATCGCCAAGTCCGCGGTATTCGCCGTGCTGATCACCCTGATCGGCGTGAGCACGGGATTCTCGGTGCAGGGCGGTGCCGAGGGCGTGGGTCGTGCGACCACGCGCGCGGTGGTGCTGTCGATCTGCTGGATCATCGTGGTCGACATGATCTTCTCGTTTTTCCTGAATCGCTGATTCGATCCATGACGACCGCAACTGCGCCGCTGATCGAAGTCGAGCAACTCGAAGCCTGGTACGGGCGGCGGCGGATTCTCGATGGCGTGGATTTCTCGGTGAACGCCGGGGAAATCCGCGTCATCATGGGCGGCTCGGGTTCGGGCAAAAGTACACTTTTGCGCCACCTGCTCGGCCTGCACAGGCCGCGCGGCGGGCGCATTCGCCTGCTCGGCGTGGACATCGGCCGCGCCAGCGAGCGCGAGATGCTCGACGTGCGCCGCCAGATCGGCGTGTCGTTCCAGGGCGGCGCACTGCTGACTTCGCTCTCGGTCGGCGACAATGTCGCGCTGCCGTTGCGCGAACATACCAACCTGGACGAAGCCACCATCCGCATAATGTCGCGTCTCAAGCTCGAGGTCGTGAACCTCGGCGGCTTTCAGGATCTGATGCCGGCACAGCTCTCCGGCGGCATGGTCAAGCGCGCGGCGCTGGCGCGCGCGATCGCGATGGATCCCAAGCTGTTGTTCTTCGACGAACCCTCGGCCGGCCTGGATCCTGTCGTGTCGGCCGAACTCGACGAGTTGATCCTGCGCCTGCGCGACGCGCTGCGCATGACGATTGTGGTTGTCACCCACGAACTGGAAAGCGCGTTCAAGATTGCCGATACCATTACCGTGCTCGATCAGGGCAACATCCTCATGACCGGCACGGTGGATGAGGTGCGCCGTTGCGACAACGAACGCATCCAGGACCTGCTCAACCGGCGGCCGCGCGAAATCCAGGTCGACGCGGACGCCTACCTGAAACGCCTGACGGAAGAAGCCGCATGAGCATTTCAATATGAAACGCGATAGCGTCAATTACGTGCTTGTCGGCGCCGCGGTGCTTGCCGCCGGAGTACTGTTGCTGGTGGCGTTGGCGATGATCACCGGCCGCGGCGGCGCGACGACGGCCTACTTCACCCATTACCGCAACGTCACCGGATTGCGCTACGGCGCGCCGGTGTTCTATCAGGGTTATCGTATCGGCCAGGTCGGCGCGATCGTGCCCGAGCGCGATTCACAAGGAACACGCTACAAGATCGAACTCGACGTGCGCCGCGACTGGCCGATTCCGAAGGATTCGATCGCGCGCCTGACCGCCACCGGCCTGCTCGCCGATGTCGCCGTCGGCATCGGCGAAGGCAAGGACCGTGCGATGGCCACGCCCGGCAGCGAGCTTGCCGGTGCCGAGAACGCCGACATCTTCAGCGCGATGAACGAGCTCGCCGGTCAGATCACCCAGCTCACGCGTAGCCAGATTTCGCCGCTGATCCAGACCCTGTCCAAGCGCGTGGACTCGATCACCGGCGCGATCGACAAGGGCACGCCGGATATCGTCGAGCAGTCGCGCAAATTGCTCACCCAGTTGAACTCGGCGTCGGCTTCGCTCAACGATGTACTCAAGCCCGACAACCGCGCCGCGCTCGGCGCGATTCTCGCCAACACCCAGCAGATGACCGCGCAACTGCACGACACGCAGCAAAAGCTCGACGATGCGCTCGGCCAACTCGACGGCATCGCGCGCGAAAACCGGCCAGGCATCCGCGATGCCGTGGCCGACCTGCGCGCCGTGCTCGAGGCGTTGTCCGGGCGCATCGATTCGATCAGCCAGCACCTGCAGACGGCCAGCCGCAACTTCGACGAGTTCTCGCGCGAGGTGCGCAAGAATCCGAACCGGATCTTGATTTCACCAAAACCCGACAAGGTCGAGGAACAAGAGCCATGAGCATTCCGAGAACGATCCTGCTGGCCCTCGGCCTTGCCGCGCTTTCCGCCTGCTCCGTGGATCCGGTGCCGGACGTGACGTATTACCGCCTGCCGCCGTCGGCGGCACTGCCGCATGCGGACAAGCCGCTGTCGGCCCTGCCCATCGAAGTCGAGACTTTTCGCGGCGATGGCGTCTACGCCGAGCAGGCGCTGATCTACGCAACCACGCCGCAGGCCGATGCGCTGCGCGCCTTCCACTACCAGTTGTGGAACGATCCGCCCTCGCGCGCGTTGCAGGCGCGCCTGACCGGCATGCTGCGCGACTCAGGTATCGCGGCCCTGGTCACCGATCGCCTGCCGGCGAGTACGCCCGCGCTGCGCGTGCATGGCCGCATCCTGCGTTACGAGCGCGTGCCGCGCGATGGCGGATTCGTCGTGGCCGTGGTGCTGGAGATGCGTGTGGACCAGGACCAGGGCGAGCCGCTGATCGAGCGCAGCTACGCCGCGGAGATTCCAACCGCCGACTCCAGCGTGACCGCGACGGTGGACGCTTTTGGCCGCGCCGTCGACAAGGATTTCGCGGCATTTTATGCGGACCTTGCCGCGCTCGGGAGCGGACATGCCGACTGAGGCACAACGCAGCGCGATGCTCGCCGCGATGGGTATCGACGTCTATCGCCTGCGTGCAGCGCCTGCTTCCGGCGTGCCGATGCGGGTGGGCGTGGATGCGCGAGCGTGCGTGTGTGTCGGCGACATCGACGGCGAATCCGCCGCGCGCCTGTTCGCCCTGCTGCCGGCGGCGCTGGGCGTTGCGCACGAACGCTTGCGGCGCGAAGGCGCTGGAGCGGACAACATCATCGAAATCGACGCGTCTTGCCTGCGCGGCAATGCGAAAGCCAAGCGCGCACTGTGGCAATCCTTGAAGCCGCTGGCGCGGCGCTTGCGCGAAAACTGACATGGTCGCCATACTCAAGGAACCGTATCCCGCGCTGCGCACGATGACCGCGGACGATCTGGAACAGGTCGCGGCGATCGAGCTGTCGGCTTACGAGTATCCGTGGACGCACGGCATCTTCCGCGACTGCCTGCGCGCCGGCTACGACTGCATCGTGCTCGCGCATGGGATCGAAGTGGTCGGCTACGGCGTGCTCAGCGCCGGCGCCGGCGAGGCGCATGTGCTCAACGTCTGCGTCGCGCCGGCGCAGCAGGGGCAAGGCCACGGCACGCGCCTGATGAAGCGCCTGATCGACCTCGCGCGCTGGCATCGCGCCGAGCGCATCTTTCTGGAAGTGCGGCCATCCAACACGCACGCGATAAGACTCTACGACCAGCTCGGCTTCAACGAAATCGGCAAGCGCCCGAACTATTATCCGGCCAAGCGCGGGCGCGAGGATGCGGTGGTGATGGCGATGGAGCTGTTGCCGGCGGCGGCAGATCCTTGACCAGCTCCCCTGCAAAGATAAACAAGCGCATCTTTCGAAGTAGAGCAAAATGGGTTCTATGCGCCGTTGCGTTAGTCATCGGTGTCTTCGGCTTGATTACTTTGGCCGCACGCAAGCACATTGATGATGATCGTTCATCACCTGAGTCAGCGGATCAACGTCAAAACACGGAGCGCCCCAGTGCTGCCGATGGCAGTACCGGGAAAAAATCACCGCCCGGTGGCGTGAATCACAAGACTGAAATTACCAAGAAAATCCTGGTTACCACGCCAGACAGCAGCCATCCCCTGACACTGGCTGATGAGTTGAAGTCTGCTGATGACAAAGATGTGTCCAAGCTTGCGGAGATTTCTCGGCGTGCGCTTTTGTGCCGAGCACGACGAGTGGTGTTGAAGAGAGGAGATGCGTTTGAACTGGATATCGCCGCGGCGAAGACCGCCGATGTGCGCGCCTTGCTGCAAAAAGATTACGAGGCGTTTCTGCCACGCATAAAAAAAGCCGAAGCAGACACCGACGAGCAGTGCGATAGCCTGTCGGATTCCGACCTGGACATTGTCGCCCGGGAATCGACGCTGCGCGCTGCGGCTTTGGGTGGGCAGCAACCGGACATCGGCGCGTTCGAATATCAGGCTTCGCATCTATGCGGATCGGCGTGGGACCAGAGTTTTGTCACGATGAGTTCGAGCACCCCGAACCTGTGCGGCATGGACGTCCTACCTGCAGGGCGGACTCTTTGGCAGCGGCCGTGGTCGTGATGATGCGCAGCAAACGCTTCTCCCCACCCGAACGAGTTCTGCGCCCGAAAGTGCTCGACGGCGGGCCTGTGATCGAGGACGCGAACGGCCAAAACATCACCGGCGCGGTCTACGGCCAGCCTTTCATCAGAGGGCAGTAGCCAGTGCGGGCGGGACGACGCCGACCGGAACCATGTCGTTTTTCGACGTGACCGGCGGTGGTTTCGCCCCCATCTGCGTCGACACGCCGATCCAACGGGTCTGGCGGATCAACGGTTTGCGACATGACAAACTCACGTGTAATGCTGGCGCGCGCCAGCTTGAGGCTGTTTACAACGGCGACGGAATTAAGGCACGGAAAAAGCTGATGGAGCAGCATCCCGATCAACCCGGCGACATCGACAACGTCGGTATCAGGCGAGACGGGAATCCGGTTGTTGCCGGAACGCCGTTCACGGTCGTCGCCCAGGTCGCGGCGAACGCGCCGAGAGTGGCGACAGCGAATGGCATCGTGGAGATCGACGATACGACCGACGGATTGTCGTGTACTTATACGCTGGCCGCGACCACGCCGGGTTGCGCGCTGACGCCCGTGAATTTCGGCACGCACAACCTGCTGGTGACGTACTCGGCAACGACAACATCAACGGCATTTCAGGATACGGGATTCGTCGGTGAGATTGCCCGACTTGGACGGATCGAGCTGATTTACATTCGCCAACCGCTGCGCCTGTTCGCGCAGCGCGGCGAGCTGCGTAGTGCGTTCGGCGACACGCTGCTTTTCCTGCTCGACGACGGCGGCCGGCGTGTTCGGGCCGAAGTTCGCGAGCTTGGCGTTGGACTTGGCGTTTTCGCCGTCGAGACGCGCGATTTCCTTCGCCAGTCGCGCCTTCTCGGCGCCGACGTCGATCAGTCCAGCGAGCGGAATCAGGAGCTTCATCTCGCCGACGATGGCTGCGGCGGACGCGGGTTCGGTTTCGCCGGAGACGAGCCAGCGCTGCGATTCGGCGCGGGCAAGGAAGGCGATGGCGTCGGCGAATTTCGTTGCGCGCGCGCGATCGGCCGCATCGCCGTTCGCGTACAGCAGCGGAATCGATTTGCCGGGCGCGATGTTCATCTCGCTGCGGATGCCGCGCACCGACGAAACCACGGCCTTGAGCCATTCGGTTTCGGTTTCGGCATTCGCATCGACGGCGAATTGCGATGCGAGCGGATAAGGCTCGGTCGAAATACTCCTTGTTGGAAGTCCGGCAAGGATGCCGGGCTGTTCGTGCATCAGGATAGCGAGATGCATCATCGCCGGCGATCCCAAGTCTTGGCGCAACTTCGTGCCAGATTTCCTCGGTAATGAACGGAATGATCGGGTGCAGCGCGCGCAGCACCGCTTCGAGCACTACCAGCAGGGTGTGGCGGGTCGAATCCGCGGCGGCCTTGTCGGCGCCGTTGAGCGCCGGTTTGGCCAGTTCCACGAACCAGTCGCAGTAATCGTTCCAGACGAATTCGTACAGTCCCTGCGCGACGAGATCGAAGCGATACAGCGGCATCTGCGCTTCGACCTCGGCCAGGGTCTTGGCAAAACGCGCCAAAATCCATTTTTCCGCATCCGTCTTCGGCGCGAGCAGTGCGGTGGGCGGCGTGAAGTTCTCGCAGATTCATCAGCACGAAGCGCGCCGCGTTCCACAGCTTGTTGCAGAAGTTCTTGTAGCCCTCGGCGCGTTTGAGATCGAAATTGATCGTGCGCCCATAGGTCGCCAGCGCGGCGAAGGTGAAGCGCAGCGCATCGGCGCCGACCGGCGCGATGCCTTGCGGATATTCCTTGCGGATGCGCTTCTCGACTTTCTCGCGCACCTGCGGGATCAGCAGCGAAGCTGGTGGACTTCTTCACCAGCGCTTCGAGTTCGATGCCGTCGATCAAGTCCAGCGGGTCGATGGTGTTGCCCTTCGACTTGGACATCTTCTGGCCTTCGGCGTCGCGCACGATGGCATTGATGTAGACCTCGCGGAACGGCACCTTGCCGGTGAAGTACTGCGTCGCCATGACCATGCGCGCGACCCAGAAGAAGATGATGTCGAAGCCGGTGACGAGCACGGCGCTCGGCAGGTAGGCCTGGTCGTCCTTCCAGTTCGCGACGATCTTGCCGTCCTCGCGCACCGGCGCGTCGCCCGGCCAGCCCATGGTCGAGAACGGCCACAGCGCGGACGAGAACCAGGTGTCGAGCACGTCTTCGTCCTGGCGCAGCGCGCCGACCGGCGGCGTCTGCGCATGCGCGCGCGCGTCGGCTTCGTCCTCGCCGACGAAGATGTTGCCGGCCTCGTCGTACCAGGCCGGAATGCGATGTCCCCACCACAGCTGCCGGCTCACACACCAGTCCTGGATGTTGTCCAGCCACTGCGTGTAGGTCGTCGCCCAGTTTTCCGGCACGAACTTGATTTCGCCCGAACGCACGGCATTGAGCGCGGGTTCGGTGATGGCCTTGCGGCCGCGTTCGGATGTCAGATCGAGGAACCACTGGTCGGTCAGCATCGGTTCGATCACCGCGTCCGAGCGCTGGCTGATCGGTACCTGCAGCTTGTGCTTCTTCGTCTCGACCAGCAGCCCTTGCGCTTCGAGGTCGGCGAGCACGGCCTTGCGCGCGGCGTAGCGGTCGAGGCCGCGGTATTTCTGCGGCGCGTTTTCGTTGACCTTGGCGTCGAGCGTGAGCATCGTGATCGGCGTGAGCTTGTGCCGCGCGCCGATCTGCCAGTCATTGAAATCGTGCGCCGGCGTGATCTTCACCGCGCCGGTGCCGAACTCGCGCTCGACGTAATCATCGGCGATGACTGGAATCTCGCGCCCGCTCAGCGGCAGCTTCAGCGTCTTGCCGACGAGGTGCGCGTAGCGTTCGTCCTCGGGATGCACTGCCACGGCGACGTCGCCGAGCATCGTCTCCGGACGCGTCGTTGCGACGACGAGGCCTTCGCCGCCGTCGCTGGCGGGATAGCGGATCGACCACAGCGAGCCGTCCTTTTCCTCGTTGTTCACCTCGAGGTCGGACACCGCCGTCATCAGCACCGGGTCCCAGTGCACCAGGCGCTTGCCGCGATAGAGCAGGCCGTCGCGGTACCACTGCACGAACACCTTGCGCACCGCGGCCGAGAGGCCCTCGTCCATGGTGAAGCGCTCGCGCGACCAGTCCATCGACGCGCCAAGGCGGCGCATCTGGTTCGTGATCGTGGAGCCGGATTCGGCCTTCCATTCCCATACGCGTTCGACGAATGCCGCGCGACCAAGGTCGTGGCGCGTCTGGCCCTGCGCGGCGAGCTGGTTCTCGACGATCTTTTGCGTCGCGATGCCGGCGTGGTCGGTGCCGCCCTGCCACAGCGTGCGCATCCCGCGCATGCGGTTGTAGCGGATCAGCGCATCCATGATGGTCTGCTGGAACGCGTGGCCCATGTGCAGGGTGCCGGTCACGTTCGGCGGTGGCAGCAGGATGCAGTACGGCGCACCGTCGCCATGCGGCGCGAACGTGCCGGACGCTTCCCAGTGGGCGTACCACTTCGATTCGATGGGGCGGGGATCGAAACCTTTTTCCATGGGGGACTGCCTTGCGCCCGCGCGGGGCAGGGCTGGTTCGAGAGACGAAGGCGCGATTGTAACGGTGCGCGGCGGATCGCCCAAGACTCATGCGTGCCGGCGCTTACCTTTGTCCGGCGCGCGGGTTACCATCGACCAGGGCGAGATTCACGGACGAGAACCGGAACGACGGCATGAAAACCGCATTCGGCCAGTACCAGCTCGTGTCCGAACTCGGCCGCGGCGGCATGGGCGTGGTGTTCAAGGCCCGCGATGCGGCGCTGGATCGATTCGTCGCGATCAAGGTGCTTGGCGAAGGGCTGGCCCACGATATGCGCGTGGTCGAGCGCTTCCAGCGCGAGGCGCGCGCGGTCGCCGCGCTCGACGATGCCCATGTCGTGCACGTCTACGCGATCGGCAGCGAGGGCGGACTGCCGTATTTCGCGATGGAATTCGTCGACGGGGTTTCGCTGGACGCGCTGCTCAAGCGCGAAAAGCACCTCGCCCCCGACCAGGCCGCGCGCCTGGTCGTGCAGGCCGCGCGCGGCCTCGCCTGTGCGCACGCGAAGGGCCTGATCCACCGCGATATCAAGCCGGGAAACATCCTGATCTCCACGTCCGGCGTCGTGAAAGTCTCGGATTTCGGCATCGCCCAGTCCACGCACGACGGCGCATCGCGCTTGACCACGACCGGCGCGTTCGTCGGCACGCCCGGCTACCTCGCGCCCGAGCGCTACGACGATGGCACCGTGGCCGACGCGCGCGCCGACATCTTCGCGCTCGGCATCGTCCTGTTCGAATGCCTGGCCGGGCGCCTGCCGTACAAGAGCACGTCGCCGCTGGCGCTGATGCGCGAGGTGGCCGAGACGCCGTTGCCTGACATCCGCGCGATCAATCCGGCCGTTGACGCGGAACTCGCGCGCATCCTGGGCAAGATGACGGCCAAGGATCCGGCGCAGCGTTATGCCGATTGCCGCGAGCTGATCGACGACCTGGTGCGGCATTTCGCGATCGGCGCGGACGTGGCGCTGTCCGTGCATGTGCGCCACACGCCGGAATTGCCGCTGCTCGGCGTGCCGACGAGCACCGCCACGCTGCGTTTGCACACGCCGCTCCTGCAACGCCTGAAGAATCGCAAGATCGTGCAGTGGTCGCTGGCTTACCTCGCGGCCGCATTCGCGCTGCTGCAGGCACTCGATATCGTCGGCCAGCAGTTTGGCTGGTCCGAGGAGCTGCGTCGCGGCATCACCGTGGCCCTGGGCGTCGGGTTCTTCGTCGCCCTCGTGCTCGCCTGGTACCACGGCGAACGCGGCGCGCAGCGCGTGACCGGAACGGAACTGCTGATCCTCGCCTTGCTGCTCGCGGTCGGCGGCGGCGTGCTGTGGCGCATCGCTCCGGCGTCGCGCGCAACGGTCGCGTCGGGGGGCGCGGAGGCGCCGATTCCCGACAAGTCCATTGCCGTGCTGCCATTCGAGAATTTGTCCGACGACAAGAGCAACACCTACTTCGTCGCGGGCATGCAGGACCTGATCCTGACAAAACTGGCAGGCATCGGCGATCTCAAGGTCATTGCCCGCGCCTCGACCGAAAAATACGGTGCGCGGCCGACAGACCTGAAGACGATCGGACGACAACTGGGCGTGGCGACGATCCTGGAAGGCAGCATCCAGCGTGCGGACGACCAGGTGCTGATCAACGTGCAGTTGATCGATACGCGCAGTACCGCGCACCTGTGGGCACAGGATTACACGCGCACCCTGGACAACCTGTTCGGCGTGGAAGGCGAAGTGGCGCAGAAGGTGGCCGATGCGCTCAAGGCGCGGTTGTCGCCCGCGGAGTCGGCGAGCCTGGCCGCGTTGCCGACCACGAACCGCGCCGCCCTCGATCTGTTCCTGCGCGCCGAGTACCAGGCCAATCGCGGCAAGGTGGATAGCGACACGGCCAGTCTGAAGGCCGCTTTGCCGCTGTACCGGCAGGCGATTGTGGAAGACGCGCGCTTCGCGCTGGCGCTGGCGCGGCTGTCGTACGTGGAAAGCGAGCTGGCGTGGCTCAACGGCGGCGGCGGGCTGGACGTCAAGCAGCTCACTGCGCTGGCGCGTGCCGACGCCGAACAGGCGCTGCGGTTGGCGCCTGACCTCGCGCAAGCGCATGTGGCCATCGGCTACAGCGAATACTACGGCCGTGGCGATTACGCGACCGCACGCAAGGCGTTCGACGAGGCGCTCGCGCTGCGACCCAACGACGCCGACGCCTTGACCGCGCGCGGTTATGTCGAGCGCCGCGAGGGCCGTTTCGAAGCCGCGATCGCATCGTTGCAGCAGGCGCTGGCGCAAGACCCGCGCAACAGCGCGCTGGCCAACGATCTCGGCGAAACCTGCATGATGGCTGGCCGCTATGCCGATGCCGCACCCTGGCAGCAGCGCGCGTTGGCGCTGGACCCGACGAACATCAATGCCAGGATCGATTCTTCCAACACGATCCTGCTCGACAGCGGCGATGCGGAACAGGCGTTGGCCGCGGCGCAGGGCGACGAACCGGTCATGCGGACATGGCGCGCGGATCTGCTGGTTTACCGGCGCCGCTACGACGACGCCATCGCGCTGCTCGCTGGCGTGGACGACACGCCGGACAATTTCACCTTCGTGCGCGGGTCCAAGGCCTTGCAACTGGCCAATCTGTACCGATTGGCGGGCGACGCGGCGCGGGCCCAACCGTTGTTCGGACAAGCGCAGGCGCAGGCGCGGGCCGAACTTGCGACCCAGCAGGGCAGCGATCTCGCCTATGCCTGGCGCAATCTCGCCAGCGCCGAATTGGGTTTGGGCCACGTGCAGCAATCACTCGAGGCAATCGCAAAATCGCAGGCGATCGTGACAGCGGCGGACGACAAGGTGTCCGGCCCGGGGGCGATGCAGGCGAACGCGGCGTTGTACGCGCAGGCGCGGCGTCCCGATCTGGCGGTGCCCCTGCTCGCCACCGCGCTGGCGAGCCCCGGCATCGGCTTTTACTACTCGCCGAAGATGTTGAACATCGATCCGGTCTGGGATCCGATCCGCGACGATGCGGGCTTCAAGGAGCTGCTGAAAAAATAGGCCGGTGGCGACTGAGCTAGGCGCGGTGCGTACGTTCGCATATCGAGATTGGATGGCGCGATGACACAGGCCTTTTGGGTTTTCCAGCGCGCAACCCGTTCGCTGCGTCGAGCAGGCTGGAACGATTCCTGCTTGTTTGAAGGCGTTCAGCGGCTGGCGCGGCGCGGTTTGTCGTGCATGCATGAGTCCCGGTGCATGAGCCGACCGAACTTGAAGTGCTTGAATCGATGGAGGAAACATGAAGCGACATGCCAGCTTGTTGATGAGCGTTGCCGGTGCCGCGTTGCTATGGGTGGGCGTGGCTGCTGCAGCCGGGTCCACGGACGAGATCGGCGACTTGCTGACAAAAATCGGCAGCACGAGCGTCACGCCAACGCAAGAAAGCTATTCGCGTGAGCTGCAAAAATCGGTCAATGCTGCGGCGGTCCTGTCCGTTGCCCGAAGCTGCGCCAAGCAACGAGGCGCAGCGGCGCCCGCGACGTTCACGCTGGTCGGTGTGATACGCGTCGACGGAACGATGAATGCGCTGTTCCCGATGCCGGAGACGGCCTTTGGTACCTGCGTAGCGAGCAACATCGCCGCAACGCATTTTCCGCTTCCGCCCGGCGATGGCCACGGTTGGCCGGTCGCCATACAGTTTGATGCAAGGACCGGCAAGGCGATCTACGTGGCGGGAAACAAGCAGGCAGGCATGCCGCGATATTCATCGACGATCCAATGGCTGCACACGCCGCTGCCGGCATGGCCGACGGATTTGAGAAGGCGGTGCTCGGCCAGTGTCTGGCTGAGCCTCGACAAGGACGATCGGGTCACGTCGGCCGAACTCGGCGACTCGGAATGTCCGGCGGCCTTCAATGCCGCCTTGGTCGATGCCACGCGTCAATGGCTGGGCACCAGCAGGCAGAAGGCAACGACAGAGGATGCGAAGGACGTGCGGGTTTCCTTCGTCGTGAGCGCAGATGGCATCCGCGTGACGCTTTGAGCGAAGCCGCGCCGGAGCGATCACATGTCGTGCTTGAGGACCTCGATGCCGGCAGCCTTGTAGGCCTTCCAGCGTTCACGCGAACCGGCACGCTGGGTTTCGTCGTCGGGCACCACTTCCAGCACGCGCTCGAATGTGCCGCCGACCGCTTCGTCGCGCAGATTGATGGCAAGCGCGCGATCCGGCGTCTGCACGCCCGGCGCGACGATGAGTACCGGCGTGATCGCATCGTCCTCGTCGCCGGCGATCTGGTGCGGCACGAACGCGTTCTCGTCGAAATCCCAGAGTTTTTCGTCGAGTTGCTCGGCTTGTTCCGCCGAACGCGCGAAGATCAGCGTGCGCTCGCCGCTTTCGAATGCCTTCTTCGCCAATTCGCAGACGAGCAGCAGCGGATCGCCGCGGAAGCGTGGCTTGGCGATCAAATAGAAGTCCGCCTTGGGCATCAGCGCGGCAAAAAAATCATGAATTGGCGCGATCCATCAGCCACTGTGCCAGCAGCGGCACCGGGCGTCCGGTCGCCGAACCCTTGCGGCCCTCTTCCCAGGCGCTGCCGGCGATGTCCAGGTGCGCCCAGCGGAAGCCTTCGGTGAAGCGCGCGAGGAAGCAGCCGGCGGTGATCGCTCCGGCGTACTTGCCGCCGATGTTGGCGACGTCCGCGTAGCCGGTGTCGAGCTGGCTCTGGTAGTCGTCCCACAGCGGCAGGCGCCAGGCGCGGTCGAGCGTGGCCTCGCCGGCGGCGAGAAGCTCGTTCGCGAGTGCGTCGTCCTGCGTCATCAAACCGGAAGCATGCTTGCCGAGCGCGACCACGCAGGCACCGGTGAGCGTCGCCGCATCGACGATGACCTGCGGCTTGAACTTCTGCACGTAAGTCAGCGCATCGCACAGGATCAGGCGGCCTTCGGCGTCGGTGTTGAGGATTTCCACGGTCTGCCCGGACATCGTGGTGACCACGTCGCTGGGGCGCTGCGCGCGGCCGCCGGGCATGTTCTCCACCGTGGGCACGACGCAGACCAGGTTCAACTTGAGTTTCATCTCGACCGCGGCGAGGAAGGCGCCGAGCACGCCGGCGGCGCCGCACATGTCGAATTTCATCTCTTCCATGCCGGCGCTGGGCTTGATGTTGATGCCGCCGGAATCGAAGGTCACGCCCTTGCCGACCAGCGCATGGGGTTGTCGCCTCGCCGGCGCCGTTCCACTGCAGCGCGATCAGGCGCGGCGCGTTCGCCGAACCCATGGCCACGCCGAGCAGGGCGCCCATGCCGAGCTTTTGCATTTGCTCTTCTTCGAGCACTTCGCAGGTCACGCCGGGGTGTTCCTGCGCGAGCTTTTGCGCCTGCTCGGCGATGTAGGCCGGCGTGCAGATGTTCGGCGGCAGGTTGCCGAGCTCGCGTGCGAAGCGCACGCCTTGCGCAATCGCGGAAGCCTGCGCCAGCGCCGCGCTGGCCGTCGTGGCGGGTGCGGCAAAGGCGATGGCGGAGAATTCCGGGCGCGTGGCCTTGGCTTGGGCTTGAACGTGGCGGTGTACTTGTAGGCCTGCGCGTCGCTGGCGAGCGCGGCGCTGCGGACTTTCCACGCCGCATCCTTGCCCGGCACGTCGAGTTCGGTCAGGTACGACACGGCGCGGTCGAGCGGCAGCGCCTTCAGCGCGCGCGCGGCGTCGGCGCTGGCGCGGGCGAAGCGCGCGGCGTCGAATTTCTTCGTGTCGCCCAGGCCCACGACGAGCACGCGCGGCGCGGCGATTCCGGCCAGGGCGAACAGCAGGTGCGTTGCGCCGAGCTTGCCGCTGACGTCGCCCGGATTCGAACAGGCGCCGGATCGCGCCGCCGGATTTTTCGTCGATGCGCGCGGCTGCGGCGCTGAGCGTGCCGTCCTCGAATACGCCGGCGACGACGCACGGCGCGGCGCAGGTTTCGGGGGCGTCCTGGGTAAGACTGAACTGAAGAGTCATCGTGCGAATCCTGTGCGTGGCGTGCCGAGCCGCTAGACTTATGCAAACTTGAACGCCGCGCATTGTGCAATGGCGCGGTCGAGCACTGAAGTTTACCGGATTGAATGATGCTGCGTATCGTTGACCGCTACCTGGCGCGCGAACTCCTGTGGAGTTTCGCCGCCGCCACCGCGATCCTGCTGTTGGTGACGGTGGGAGCGACCGTGGCCGATCTGCTCGCCAAGATCGCACGCGGTCGCGTCGCCGCCGAGCTGCTGCTCGCGTTGATCGGCCTGCGCACGATCGACACGCTCACCCTGCTGGTGCCGCTGGCGGCGTTCCTCGGCGTGCAGATGTCCTACGGACGCCTTTATCGCGAGAGCGAGATGGCCGTGTTCGCCGCCTCGGGATTGCCGGCGAGCGGCCTGCTGCGTCCACTCGCCCTGTTCGGGGTGCCGCTTGCCATCGCGATCGCGCTGATTTCATTCTGGCTCGCGCCCGCCGCGGTGCGCCAGGCGCAGGCGCTGCAGGAAGAAGCCAGCCGCTCGCTGATCATCGCCGGGCTCGAGCCCGGGCGTTTCGTCGAGCTGCCGAAGAACGATGGCGTCATGTACGTCGAGGAAATGAACGCCGACGGCACCGAGTTCCAGAAACTCTTCCTGGAAAGCGAACGCGCGAACGCGAAGGACGGCAGCATCGGCATCAATATCGTCACCGCCGCCGGCGGCGAACTCTTTCACGATGCCGACGGTGCGCAGCGTTTCCTCGGCCTCAATGATGGTTTCCGCGTCGAAGGCACGCTCGGCGCGGACAACTGGCGCCTGATGCGCTACGCGCGCAACGACATCCAGTTGCCGGACAACGACACCGACACCACGCCCGATTCAGTCAAGCGCAGCGCGCCAACTTCGAAATTGCTGGCGAGCGCCGATCCGGTGCAGCGCGTGGAACTGCAATGGCGCCTCGCCGCACCGATTTCCGTGCTCGTGCTCGTGCTGCTCGGCCTGCCGCTGGCCAAATCCAGTCCGCGTGAACCGCGTTACGCGCGCCTGCTGATCGCGCTGCTCGGGTGGTTCGTGTACTACAACTTCCTCGCCCTGGACCGCTCCTGGCTCACGCAGGGCCGGCTCGATCCGCGCATCGGTTTCTGGTGGGTGCAGATTCCGGCGGCGCTGATCGCCGTGTACCTGATCTGGCGCAGCGACAAGTTGCCGAGACCCAAGCCAGCGCGTCTGCGCGCGCTGCGAGGAGCGACCTGATGCGCATGCCGGCGTTCAAGCAAGTCGACAAGCTCGTGGCGATTTCCGTGCTCGGCGCGGTGCTCGTGGCGTGGGGATTCCTGGTCGGCTTCGACGCGTTCCGCGCCTTCGTCGGCGAGGTCAACGATGTCGGCACCGGCCAGTACACCCTGAGCAAGGCGGTGGCCTATACCTTGCTCACCGTGCCGCGCCGCGGCTACCAGTTCTTCGGTTACGCCGCGCTGATCGGCGGCCTGCTCGGCATGGGCACGCTCGCGACCAGCGGCGAGTTGACCGCGTTGCGCGCGGCGGGTCTGTCGAAGCTGCGCATCTGCGTTTCGGTGATCGTCGCGCTGACCGCACTGACCGCGCTGGTGATGCTGATGGGAGAGACCATCGGCCCGCTTGGCCAGCAGAAGGCCGAAGCGTTGGCGCTTTCGGCCAAGTCGAAAGACGTCGCCATCGGCCGCGGCGGCAGTTTGTGGGCGCGTGACGGCACCAATGTCGTCAATGCCAAGCACGGCCGCACGCGTACCGGCAACAAGGGGCCCGAAGTGGAATTGCAGGACGTGCGGGTGTTCGAATTCGACGATGCCGGCAAACTGACTGCGCTGGCGCTGGCGAAAACCGCGACCCACGCCGACGGCGAATGGATCTTCCACGACGTGCGCCGCACGCAGTTCGGCAAGGCCTCGGCGACGAGCACGACGTTGCCCGAGGCGCAGTGGAAATCGACGCTCGATCCGAATGTGCTCGCGGTGTCGATGATCCATGCGGAATACCTGTCGATCGGCGATCTTTCGCGCAATATCGATTACATGCAGCGCAACCGCCAGGACGCCGGCAGTTACCAGCGTGCCTACTGGGGGCGCATCTTCTATCCGCTCAACGTGCTGGTGCTGGCGTTCTGCGCCGTGCCGTTCGCGTTCGGCACGTTGCGCACCGGCGGCCTCGGCAAACGCCTGTTCATCGGCATCGCGCTGGCGATCTCGTATTATTTTTTCCAGAGCGCCGTGGTCAGCATGGGCGCCGTATACAATTTCAACCTGGCCGTGGCCAATGCGCTGCCGTCGCTGTTGCTGGCTGGTGGGGCGACGGTGTATTTCCGGCGATACGGGTGAGTCGTTGGTAATTTGCAGTAGCTTGACTTGGCACGCGGGGGGGGGGGGGCTAGATTTCGCTGGGGGGCTTCTTACAGGGAAATCGAGAGAAAGGGAACATGCTCATGGAAAATCGGAAGGATATTTCAAGCTTGCTGCGAGTCATCCCCACGTCTATCGTGTTACTGGCACTGGTTTGCGGTGTTGTGCCACGCTGCGCCAATGCACAGCAGACTGTGGCTTACATGCGTTCTTGTGCGGGATGCACACTCGTCGGTTATGTTTCGACCGCGAAGAGTCAACCCGATGGGATTAGCTTTCTTTACGATTTGAAGAAACAGGACATTCGAAAGTTTAGCGTCACGACAACCACTAATTGCGGCCCAGTTGGTGTGTCGCAGGCGCTCAAGGCGCAGGCGGCGGTCACCTGTCCACCGACAAAATCTGCCGAAGAATTGCCAGTTGACGCACCAGTTGTGCAGATATTCAACACGATGATCGCAATCGCGCAGGCCAATCCAAAACTCTGGAGTTCCGCGCGCGATGTTATCCATTTGCGCAATTTTCCCAATGGCGGCATTGATCCGTATACGGGCAAGCCATTCGACTTGCCGGAGGCCGCATGGGAATATCCAAATGGAACATTCTCTAGATTGGAAAAGGAAATTGAAGATGACCTCAGTTCGCAAGCGATATTGGAAAGTATCGACCCATCCTTGGCCGATTTGATCTATGGCGTGATATCGCCAAGTGTGCAAGGTGTAACAATTACCGTTGCTGAAAATCCGGCGGTAGCCGTCAATTTGGTATTCGACCGTAATTCACTGACCAATTTGGAGGTCTGCAACGAAACCGGAGATTGCGCTGAATTTACCGTTCAGGTCGCGAAATCCCAGGTGAAAATTTCATTTCAAGACGTAGTCGATCTTGCTAGTAACCCTTATCCAGAACCTAATAAGAATTCAAGAGCGCAAACATGGTACTGGCGAGATAGTACTGGAGCAGATCATTTCGCCAATTTTCTGAGCGGCCACGGCATGGGCGGAATTCCTTCAGGCGGTGGATGCTGGGGCATCCAACAGTCTGTAATCGCATGCTCGTCTCTCGAGGACTCCAATGGCAAACCGACGGCTACGAATTGCGCGTTCTACTGTCAATAAGTGAATTTGCTGAATTGATCAGATTTCGGGCCGCTCGAGGTGCGGCCCGATTTTTTTGACCCCGATTCAAGAGGGTGTGCGTATCATTGTCGTCCCTGTCGCCATGTCGTGCCAGGTGCGCCCCTGCGCATCGACCAGCGCCCACCAGAATCCCGCACCGAGCGCGGCGAGCGAAATCAGCGCGACGAAGAAACGCAGGAAAGCGTGTGACCACGGCACGCGATTTCCATCTGCAGCGACCACCCGCAGTCGCCACGCGCGCATGCCGATGGTCTGGCCGCCGCGCGACCACGACACGACGAAATACGCGGCGCTGAGCGCGAGCGCGAATCCCTGCACCAGGACTTTGCCGGCCGGCGTGTGCGTGTCGAGTGCGCCACCGGTGACGGCGAGGGCGAGCACCGCGGCGACGAACCACAGCCCGATCAGTGGCAGCAGGTCGTAGGCGGCGGCGGCCAGGCGCACTCGCAGGCTTGCCGGTGTTGCGGGAGTGGGCGCGTTCATCGGAAACTCCATGCGTCATGCCGGCTGAATCTACACCACCCGTCAACGCGATCGACGCTTTTCTCGAAAAGCTGTGGTCGGAAAGTGGTCTGGCCGACAACACGTTGTCGAGTTACCGGCTGGATCTGGAAGGCCTGTCGCGTTGGCTGGCGGGGCAGGGGCGTACTCTGGATGGCGCCACGCGCGAATCGCTCAATGCCTATCTTGCCGCGCGGTTTTCCGCAGGCGGCCGACGCGGCACGGGATTCAGTGCGCGCAGCAATGCGCGCCTGCTGTCCACGTTGCGGCACTTCTACCGGCAACGCGCGGCGCTCGGCGCGATTGCCGAAGATCCGACCTTGTTGCTCGATGCGCCGAAGCTGCCGCGGCCCTTGCCCAAGGCGCTGTCCGAGCGCGAGGTCGAGGCGCTGATTCGCGCGCCGGACGTGGAAACGACGCTGGGCCTGCGCGACCGCGCCATGTTCGAGCTGATCTATGCGACCGGCTTGCGCGTGAGCGAACTCGTGGGTCTGCGCACTGAGCAGATCAACCTGCGCCAGGGTGTGCTGCGCGTGACCGGCAAGGGCGGCAAGGAGCGCCTCGTCCCGCTCGGCGAAGAAGCGCAGGACTGGCTGGAGCGCTACTACGCGCAAGCGCGCCCGTTGCTGCTGCGTGGCGCCGCGGTCGATGCGGTCTTCGTCACGGCGCGCCGCGCCGGCATGACCCGGCAGATGTTCTGGACGATGGTGAAAAACCACGCGCGCAAGGCCGGCATCGACGCCAGGCGCATCTCGCCGCACGTGCTGCGGCATTGTTTCGCCACGCATCTGCTCAACCACGGCGCCGATCTGCGCGCCCTGCAGATGCTGCTCGGCCACAGTTCGCTGTCGACCACGCAGATTTACACGCTGGTGGCGCGTGAAGGCTTGAAGCGGCTGCATGAGCGGCACCATCCAAGAGCTTGATCTGTGCGACAATTGTCATATCCGGCCCGCTGCGCCGGTCGATTAATGCGCCTTCCGCGCAGTCCAGAGATTCCCATGATCCGATTCGTGTTGTTCACCCTGTTGGCGGTCTGCGCTGCTTCGGCGTCCGCTGCCGACGATTCGACCGCCGTCGTCACGAACGCGCTGCACAAGCTGGCGCCGAACGCGAAGATCGAATCCGTCACGCCCGCGCCACTGGCGGGTTTCTACGCCGTTGTCGTCGATGGCCGCCCGGTTTTCGTCAGCACGGACGGCAAATACCTCATCGAAGGCCACGTCTTCGACATCGACGCGCGCCGCAATGTAATGGACGATGCCATGGCCGGCGTACGCAAGCAGGCATTGGCCAATATCCCGCAGAGCAAGCGCATCACCTTTGCGCCGCCGCATCCGAAGTACCACGTCACGGTGTTCACGGATGTCGATTGCCCGTATTGCCGCGAATTCCACAAGCAGATCGCCGAATACAACAAGCTCGGCATTGCGGTCGACTACGTGCTGTTCCCGCTCAGCATCCATCCGGGCGCGGACAAGAAGGCGCAAACCGTGTGGTGCTCGAAGGACCGCAACGCGGCCTACAACGAGGCCATGGACGGCAAGACGCTGGCGCCGCTGACCTGCCCGAACCCGATCGCCGAAATCACGAATACCGCGAACGCCGTCGGTATCAACGGCACGCCCGGCATCTTCGCCGACGACGGCACGCAGCTGGGTGGCTACGTGCCGCCGGCGCAGCTGGCGAAGCAATTGCAAGACCTGGCCCAACCCAAGTCCGCGCCCTGAAAAACACATTGAATTGAATCAGATTGAATTGAACCCGGCGCGGGTCGGCAATGTCCAACGCGCCCAAGCCCCAACTGGAAACGTGTCATGTTGAAAAAAATCCTCGTCCTCGCCGCCCTCCTCGCCGCCGTGCCGTTCGCGCACGCCGCCGATCCCGCCGAAAAGGTCGTGCGCGATGCCATGCATTCGCTGCTGCCGCTGGCGGTGGTCGACAAGGTGGCGAAGTCCGACTTGCCGGGATTCTACGAAGTCGTCGTCAGTGGGCAGATCGTCTACGTCAGCGCGGACGGCAAATACCTGCTGCAGGGTAGCCTGTATGACGTGGCGCACAAGCAGAACCTGACCGATGCGAGCCTGGCGAAAATGCGCGCGCAGGCGATCGCCAAGCTGCCGGCGGCAAAGGAAATCCGCTTCGAGGTAGCCAATCCCAAACACACGGTCACGGTGTTCACCGACGTGGACTGCCCGTATTGCCGTGCTTTCCACAAGAACATCGGCCAGTTCAACGCGCTCGGCATTTCCGTGCATTACGTGATGTACCCGCTCGACATCCATCCCAACGCCGACAAGCAGGCCGTCGCGGTGTGGTGCTCGCCGGATCGCAACGCGGCCTACACGGCCGCCATGAACGGCAAGGATCCGGGCAGCGCCACTTGCGTCAACCCGGTTGCCGAAACCAAGGCACTGGGAATCGCGCTTGGCATCAACGCAACGCCGACGGTGCTCACCGAAGACGGCACCTCCGTCGACCTGGGCAAGGCGACCACGCCGCAGGCGCTGCTTGCCGAGCTCGATCGCCTTTCTGCCGAACGCGCGAAAACGAAAGTCGCCGCGCGCTGACCGCAAACCATTCGCGCCGGCGCGGCGCAATCGGGCGGTAATGGGTGGCCTGATAATGCGGTGCAAGGATGCGCCGCCCGCGAATCGACCGCGGAAGCGGTCGATTCGTCGAAGCCGAGTCCGGGCGTGTAGCGGACTCGACGCGCTGAAAAAGTCCATGACGGGCTTTTTCGGCATTCGGCTATGGGATAATGCGCGTTCCCCCGAACGCGCTGTTCCGCTCGCCATGATCGTCTACGACGGGCTCACGGCCCTTTCTCCGTTTCGCCTGGAGCGCCTGAACCGCGACCTCGCCGCTATCGCGCCGCGCAGCCGCGTGGGCGCGGCGTGGTGGGCCTATTTTGTCCAGCTTGAATCCGTACCGTCCGCAGCGAATGCGCCGGACCCGGCCAAGCTGTGCGAGGTCCTGCGCGCGCGGCCGGGCGCGCCAAAGGCGGCGACGTTGTGGGTGGTACCACGCCTGGGCACGATTTCGCCGTGGTCGAGCAAGGCCACCGATATCCTGCGCGGCTGCGGTTTTGCGGTCGCTCGCGTGGAACGCGGCCTGGCCTTCGTCGTGGAGCGTGCGCCGCCGGTGGGAAGCGCGGATTTCGACCGCTTTGCGCAGGCCTTGCACGATCCGATGACGCAGTCGGTGTTGACCTCGCTGGCGGACGCGGACGTGCTGTTCCGCGCCGGTGCGCCGGGCCCGTTGCAACGCACCGCGCTGGGTGCCGATCCGATCGCCGCGCTCGGCGAGGCGAACCGGCGCCTGGGCCTCGCGCTTGCGCCGGACGAGATCGAATATTTGGCCGCGCGCTACACGGAACTGCACCGCGATCCGTCGGACGCGGAACTGATGATGTTCGCGCAGGCCAACTCCGAGCATTGCCGGCACAAGGTCTTCAATGCGCGCTGGACGATCGACGGGCAGGCCCAGGCGCAATCCCTGTTCGGCATGATCAAGGCCACGCACGCGGCCTCGCCGCAGCACACGCTCAGCGCCTACAGCGACAATGCCGCGGTGATCGAAGGCAGCGACGCGCGTCGGTTCTTTGCCGACGCGCAAAGTGGAAAATACGGCATTGTGGAAGAATCCACGGCGTACGCGATCAAGGTCGAGACGCACAACCATCCCACCGCGATCGCGCCGTTCCCGGGCGCGGCGACCGGCGCCGGCGGCGAGATCCGCGACGAGGGCGCGGTTGGCCGCGGCGGCAAACCCAAGGCCGGGTTGACCGGTTTCTCCACGTCCTACCTACGCATTCCCGGCCTGCCACGGCCGTGGGAAAAAGATCGTCCGCTGCCGCCGCGCATGGCCAGCGCGTTCGAGATCATGCGCGACGGCCCGCTCGGCGCCGCCGCCTTCAACAACGAATTCGGCCGTCCTTGTTTGGGCGGCTATTTCCGCACGTTCGAGGCGGGATGCCGTGGCGACGCCGCGCTGTGTCGCGGCTACGACAAGCCGATCATGATCGCCGGCGGCCTCGCCAACGTGCGCGCGCCGCACGTGCTCAAGCGGAAATTGCGCGATGGCGACGCGGTGATCGTGCTCGGCGGTCCGGCCATGCTGATCGGCCTGGGCGGGGGCGCGGCCTCGTCGGTGGCCGGCGGCGACAGCTCGGCGGAACTGGATTTCGCCTCGGTGCAACGCGACAACGCCGAGATGCAGCGGCGCTGCCAGGAAGTGCTCGACGCCTGCTGGGCGCTAGGGGATACGAACCCGATCGTCTCCGTCCACGACGTTGGTGCCGGTGGCTTGTCGAACGCGATTCCGGAAATCCTGCACGATTCCGGCGTCGGCGGTCGCATCGATCTGCGCAAGATTCCCAGCGCCGATCCGCAGCTCTCGCCGATGCAGATCTGGTGCAACGAGGCTCAGGAGCGCTACGTGCTTGGCTTGCGTCCCGCCGACGTGGCGCGCTTCGAAGCGATTTGCGCGCGCGAGCGCTGCCCGTTCGCCGTGGTCGGCGCAGCGACGGCGGAAGAGCGCCTGATTGTCGCAGATACCATTGTCGCGGATACCGCGGCGGCGGCCGATGCGGCCAACGTTATCGATCTGCAGATGGACGTGCTGTTCGGCAAGACGCCGAAGATGGAACGCGACACCAGGCGCAAGCCAGCACGCATGGACATCGTGCCGGACCTGGACGGCATCGTGCTCGAAGAAGCGATCAAGCGCGTGCTGCGCCTGCCCGCGGTCGGCAGCAAATCCTTCCTCGTCACCATCGGCGACCGCACGGTCGGCGGCCTGTGCGCACGCGACCCCATGGTCGGGCCGTGGCAGGTGCCGGTCGCCGATTGCGCGGTGACGCTCGTCGATTTCGACGGCTACGCGGGCGAGGCGATGGCGATGGGCGAGCGCACGCCGCTGGCCCTGCTCTCGGCGCCGGCGGCCGCGCGCATGGCGGTGGGTGAGGCGCTGACCAACCTCATGGCGGCGCCGGTCGCGAGCCTGGACGAAGTCAAGCTCTCGGCGAACTGGATGGCGGCGGTCAACCACCCGGGCGAAGACGTCGCCCTGTTCGACGCCGTGAAGGCGGTATCCGAACTTTGTCCACAATTGCACATTTCCATTCCGGTCGGCAAGGATTCGCTGTCCATGCAGACCGTGTGGCAGCAGGACGGCCAGCAACAGCGCACGGTCGCGCCGGTGTCGCCCATCATCACGGCGTTCGCGCGCATCGACGACGCGCGCCGCGCGCTGACGCCGCAACTCGTGCTCGACGCGGGCGTAACCGAGTTGTGGCTGCTGGACCTGGGCGAGGGCCGCAACCGCCTCGGCGGCTCCGTGCTGGCACAGGTCTTCAACCGCGTCGGCGGCCTGCCGCCGGATTTCGACGACGCCGGATTGTTTACGCGTTTCTTCGCCGCACTCAAGGCCGCGCGGGAACGCAACCTGCTGCTCGCCTACCACGACCGTGGTGATGGCGGCGTCATCACGACGCTGATCGAGATGGCCTTCGCCGCGCGTTGCGGCCTGGACCTGGAGCTGTCCGGCTGGGCCGAAAACACGCTGTCCGCGCTGTTTTCCGAGGAACTGGGTGCGGTGGTGCAGATCAAGGCTGCCGATCGCGAAGCGTTCCTCGCCCTGCTCGACGAACATGGGTTGCAGAAACTGGCGCATTTCGCCGGCAATCCGCATGCGCGCAAGCGCGTGAAGCTGTGGCACAACGACGAGGCGATCGCGCGCTGGCCGTGGGCCGTGCTCATGGACGCCTGGTCCGAAACGAGCCGCGCCATGGTCGAGCGCCGCGACAATCCGCTTACTGCCGACGCCGAGCACATCTGGCGTTGCGATGACGAGGATGCCGGCATCACGCCCAAGCTCACGTTCGATCCGGCGCAGGATGTCGCCGCGCCGTTCATCGGCAAGGGCGCGCGGCCGAAAGTCGCGATCCTGCGCGACCAGGGCGTGAATGGGCAGATCGAGATGGCCGCCGCGTTCACGCGCGCCGGCTTCGACGCATTCGACGTGCACATGACCGACTTGCAGAACGGCCGCTACCGGCTGGATGAATTTTCCGGCTTCGCGGCCTGCGGCGGGTTTTCCTACGGCGACGTGCTCGGCGCCGGCCGCGGTTGGGCGACTTCGATCCTGTTCAATGCCCGGCTGCGCGACCAATTCGCGGCATTTTTCGCCGACGCGCACAAGTTCGCGCTCGGCGTGTGCAACGGTTGCCAGATGATGGCGGCGTTGAAATCCATCGTGCCCGGCGCGGAAGCCTGGCCGAGCTTCGAGCGCAACGCATCCGAACAATATGAGGCGCGCGTTGCCACGCTCGAAGTGCTGGACTCGCCTTCGATCTTTTTTTCCGGCATGGCCGGTTCGCGCATTCCGGTCGCGGTTGCGCACGGCGAAGGCCGTGCCGCGTTCGCGGATCGCGGCGACAGCAAGCGCGTTGCGCCGTGCCTGCGTTTCGTCGATAACCGCGGCAAGGCGACCGAGGCATTCCCGCTCAATCCGAACGGTTCGCCCAAGGGCGTCACCGGCTTCACCGCCGCCGACGGCCGGGTGACGATCCTGATGCCGCATCCGGAGCGCGTGTTCCGCAGCGTGCAAATGTCGTGGGCGCCACGCGAATGGGGCGAAGATTCGCCGTGGATGAGGATGTTCCGCAATGCTCGCTTGTGGGTCGGCTGAGTGACGTTCTCGCCGCTCAGACGCTTCCTGCTTTCTGCGCTGCTGTGGCTGCCGCTGGCGTTCTTCTTCTGGTTCGAGTTCGCCGCCCCGCTCGTGTGGCCGGTGATCGCGATGGCGGAATTCGTCTTGCTCAAGGCCTGGCCCAGCCTGTTCACCGCGGTCTCGCAAGGCGCGGACCTGCTCGATGCTTACGGGCGCGTGCTCGGCCATCCCGGGTATCTCATGCAGATCTCCAGCGGCGTGCTGGTCAACGTCGCGGCGCTCGGACAGCCGGCGAAATTCGGCTTCCTCGAACCGGTGGTCAATCCGATGATCTACGGTTACGCGCTGCCGCTGTTCGCGGGCCTGGTGCTGGCCACGCCGTTGACGCGCTGGCAGCGCACGCGGCAGATCGCGCTGGGTTGCGTCGTGATCTGGATCGCGCAGGCTTTCGGCGTGGTCGCGGAAAGCCTGAAAGCCGTGGGACTCGATGCCGGCCAACCGGGTGTCGAGGCGTTGCAGCGCGCCGGGATTCCGCTCAACGCGGTAGCATTGGCCTACCAGTTCGGCTATTTGATCCTTCCAGTACTCGTGCCGGCCGTGTTGTGGATCGTGTGCAACCGGCCGTTCATCGAAGAATTGATACGCCCGGTGCGGGAACCCAACGGCGTGCGGACGGTCGAACATCCGCCTGCCAGCGGTAATTGAACCGGCAGTAATTGAAGCCGGCGGTAATTGAACCAGGGGTAACTGAAGCCATGTCCGCGGTAATGGAAACGCCCAATCCGGCACCCGTCGAATCGCTCGACGAGCGCATCTGCGAGCATCTCGTCGCGCGCGGTCGCCTGAAGGAGGCGGACCTCGCGCGTGCGCGCCGCCTGCTCGAGGAAAGCGGTGACGGCAACCTGGTGCCGCTGCTCACGCGTCTGGGTCTGGTGTCCGAACGCGAGATGGGTGAGAGCCTGGCCGAAGTTCTCGGCCTGCAATTGTTGTCGGCCAAGGAATGTCCCGACACGCCGCCGCCGAGCGTGCAGATGTCGGTGCGCTTCCTCAAGCAGTACCACGTCGTGCCGATCGCCGAATCCGAAACCGGTGTGACCCTGCTCATGGCCGATCCGGCGGAAACCTATCCGTTGCAGGCGCTGGCGCTGGCGACCGGCAAAAGCATCGAGCCCAAGGTCGGCTTGCCGAGCGAGATCGACGACCTGATCGAACGCTATTACGGCCAGGGCCGCTCGGCGATGGGCGCCATCGTCGAGAACCTGAGCGACGAAGCCTCGCGCAGCGAGGACGATATCGAACACCTGCGCGACCTCGCCTCCGAGGCGCCGGTGATTCGCCTCGTGAACCTGGTCATACAGCGCGCGGTCGAGCAGCGCGCCTCGGACATTCACGTCGAGCCTTTCGAGAATCGCCTCAAGGTGCGCTACCGCATCGATGGCGTCCTGCTCGAAGTCGAATCGCCGCCGGCGGCATCCACCGCCGCGGTCATTTCGCGCATCAAGATCATGGCGAAGCTCAACATCGCCGAGCGCCGCCTGCCGCAGGACGGCCGCATCATGATCCGCGTGCAGGGCAAGGAACTGGATTTGCGCGTGTCCACCGTGCCGACCTCGTGGGGCGAATCGGTGGTGATGCGTATCCTCGACCGCGAATCCATCGTGTTCGATTTCCACACGCTCGGCTTCACCGACGAATTCCTGCCCCAGTTCATGAAGGTGCTGGAATTGCCGCACGGCATCCTGCTCGTCACCGGCCCGACCGGTTCGGGCAAGACCACGACGCTGTACACGGCGCTGTCCAGGCTCAACACGCCGGACGTCAAGATCATCACGGTCGAGGATCCGGTCGAATACCAGATCGAGGGCATCAACCAGATCCAGGCCAAGCCGCAGATCGGCCTCGACTTCAGCCATGCGCTGCGCTCCATCGTGCGCCAGGACCCGGACATCATCATGATCGGCGAAATGCGCGATCTGGAAACCGCCAAGATCGCGATCCAGTCGGCGCTGACCGGCCACCTGGTGCTGTCGACGCTGCACACGAACAACGCCGCCGGCGCGGTCACGCGCATGCTCGACATGGGCGTGGAGGATTACCTGCTCACCTCCACCGTCAACGGCGTACTGGCGCAGCGCCTGGTGCGCCGGCTCGAAGCCACGCATGCGCAGAAATACGACGCGCTGCCCGAGGTGGTCGAGGAATTCGGCCTGCGCCGCTACCAGCCGGACGGGAAAATCCAATTGTATAAACCGGTCGCCTCGGCGCTGACCGCGAGCGGCTACCTCGGCCGCACCACGATCATGGAATTCCTCGTCATGAGCGATCCGATCCGGCGCCTCGTGATGCAGCACGCCGACATGGGCAAGCTCGAGGAACAGGCACGCGCCGAGGGCATGCGCACCATGTACGAAGACGGCCTGGTCAAGTCGCTGCATGGGCAGACGACGATCGAGGAAGTGCTGCGCGTGACCTCGGAAAGCTGATGGCCGTATTCCGCTACAAGGCCGTCACGCCGACCGGCGATGTCCTCGAAGGCCAGCTCGAAGTCGCCTCGAACGACGAAGCCGTGGCCAGGATCCAGGACGCCGGCAACATCCCGCTGGAAATCCGCGCCGCGACCGACGGCGGCGGCGCGCGTTCGCTCGCGGGCCTGTTCGCACGCGCGGCGATGAGCCCTGCGCAGGTGCTGCAATTCACGCAACAGCTTTCCACCCTGCTCGGTGCCGGCCAGCCGCTGGACCGCGCGCTGCAAATCCTGCTCGAACTGCCGGAAAGCGAAAAGGCAAGGCGCATCATCGAGCGCATCCGCGACCACGTGCGCGGCGGCGCACCGTTGTCGGACGGCCTCGAAGCCGAGCCGCAGGTGTTTTCCAAGTTGTACGTCAACATGGTCCGCGCCGGCGAAGTCGGCGGTGCGCTCGACACCACGCTGGCACGCCTGGGGCAATACCTGGAGCGTGCCAAGGCGCTCAAGGAAAGCGTGATCAACGCGATGATCTATCCGGCGATCCTCATCGTCATGGTATTCGCCGCGCTGTTCGTGCTGCTCGTGTTCGTGGTGCCGCAGTTCGCGCCCATGTTCAAGGACATGAACGTGGAACTGCCCACGATCACGCTCATCGTATTGTTCATCGGCAACACCCTGCGCGGTTTCTGGTGGGGCATCGCGGGGCTGATTTTCGTCGGCGTGATCGTCGCGCGCCGGCAACTGGCCGATCCGCCGACGCGCCTGAAATTCGACGCCTGGGTACTCAAGCGCCGCCTGTTTGGCACACTCATCGCCAGGCTCGAAACCGCGCGTCTGGCGCGCACGCTGGGAACTTTGCTCAAGAATGGCGTTCCGTTATTGACCGCGCTCGGCATCAGCCGCAACGTGCTCGGCAACTCGGCATTGGCCGAAGCGGTGGACGCGGCGACAGAAGAAGTGAAAACCGGCGGCGGCCTGGCCTTCGCGTTGGGACAAAGCAAGCGCTTTCCCAAGCTTGCCCTGCAGATGATCGCCGTGGGCGAGGAATCCGGCGCACTCGACGACATGCTGCTCAAGACCGCGGATACCTTCGATACGGAAGCGAAAAACACCGTGGACCGCCTGCTCGCCGCGCTCGTCCCGGCGGTCACGGTGATCATGACCGGCGTGGTGGCCATGATCATGATGGCGATCCTGCTGCCGATCCTGAACATCACCAGTTCCCTACAGTGAGACGAACATGAAAAGGTATACATTGAACCAACGCGGCCAGCGCGTCGCCGCGGCCGGCTTCACCCTGATCGAGATGATCGCCGTGCTGGTGCTCATCGGCATCGTCATGACCATCGTCGGCGGCAAGGTGATGCAGAACTTCCAGAATGGCGAGTACAAGGCCGGCGTCGCCGGCGTGCATTCGCTGGAAATGAAGGTGCAGGCCTACATGCTCGACAACGGCTCGCCGCCGCAGAATTTGAACGACCTGGTCGCTCGCCCGGGCAATGCCCAGAACTGGAACGGGCCGTACGCGAAGGAGGGGGACCTGAAGGATCCGTTCCAGCATCCGTACCTCTACAAGGCGCCCGGCGACCACGGCGACTTCGACATCATCTTCTACGGCAAGGACGGCCAGGTGGGTGGCGACGGCCTGAACAAGGATTACGGCAACTGGCAGTAAGCCCATGCGTGTGTCGCGCCAGCGTGGCTTCACCTTGATCGAGCTGGTCGCGGTCGTCGTCCTGATCGGCATCGCGCTCAGCGTGGTGTCGCTGTCGTTCAGCAAGAGCATGAATTCGGCCAAGATCCAGGCCGCCTCGCGCGATCTCGTCGCCGCGCTGCGCTACACGCGCGGCCAGGCGATCGTGACCGGCAAGCAGGCAGCGCTGGATATCGACATCCAGTCCAACACCTATCAGGCCCCGCGCAAGCCGATCGTGAAGTTGCCCCAGGACATGCAGATGGTGCTGTACACCGCCGACAGCGAGCAGACCAGCGCGAGCTCGGGGCGCATCCGCTTTTTTCCGGACGGAGCCTCGACCGGTGGCCACATTTCCGTGCGCCTGGGCGAGCGCGAGTGGCGCATCAACGTGAGCTGGCTGACCGGCGAAGTGACGCGCGAGGAGCTGGCGGCGCGCTGACGCCGCAGGTTGTCCATGCGCGTACACCAGTCTATTCCCCGACATCAGGCACTGCCGCGCCAGCGCGGTTTTACCCTGATCGAACTCGTCGCCGCGTTCGTGATCTTCGCGATCGGCTTCGGCGTGTTGTTGCAGATCCTTTCGACCTGCCTGCACACCACGGCGCAGGCGGCCGACTACACGCGCGCGGCGTTGTGGGCGCAGTCGCTGCTGGATGTACAGGGCGTCGGCGAGCCGCTCAAGAATGGCGATTTTTCCGGCGCGTTCGACGACAAGTACCGCTGGCACCTGCAGATTGCGCAAATTCCGCCGCAGGACATCGCCCCCATTGCCAGCGCCGTTCCGGTGGCGGGCAATGCCAACGCCGCACCGCTGCAGACCATGCCCGTCGCGCCGAACATCGACTTGTACAAATTGCAGCTCGACGTGAGCTGGGGCAGCATCTACTTGCGGCACGACGCGCGCTTCGTCACCCTGCGCGCGCAGAACGCCGACATCGCGCAGGCGGCGAATCCGGCGCAGGGCAGGGCGCGGCCATGATGCGAGCACCGACGCCTGCACGTGGTTTTACCTTGCTGGAAGTCTTGCTGGCCATCATCCTGCTCGGCCTGCTCATCGCCGGCGCGTACAGCGGCATTCACGCATCCGCGAACGCCATGCGTGCGGGCGAGGCGTCGATCGACCGCACCGACCGCTTGCGCACCGCGCAGGAATTCCTGCGCCGCCAGATCAGCCACATCATGCCGCTGCAATTCGCGCGCGACGAAAGCACCGGCGCAATCCACGTGTTCGACGGCAATGCGCGCACGCTGCATTTCGTTGCGCCGATGCCCGGTTACCTGTCGCGCGGTGGACCGTACGTGCAGACGCTGGAACTCGTGCCGGGCAAGGAGGGTCTGCAATTGCGCTTCAGCGATGCGATGCTCAATGGCTACGACCCCGACAAATCCGCCAACGATCCGGCCAACACCGTGGTGCTGCTCGACCGCATCGTCGACGGCCGCTTCGAATATCGCACCCTCGATGCCGACGGCAATCTTACGGACTGGAGCAGCGACTGGCGCGATCCGGAGATCACGCCGCTGATGGTGCGCATCGACCTGACCATGCAGCCGGGCGTACAGGCGCCGTGGCCGACGCTCGACGTGCCGCTGATGCTCAATGCCGGTGCGATCCGGCCGCGCGGGCCGATGCTGATCCATGCCGGAGGTGCGCAATGATGCCTTCGCGCCAGCAGGGAGTGGCACTGATCCTGGTCATCTGGGTGATCGCGCTGATGGGCGTGTTGCTCGGCAGCTTCGCCCTGATCGCGCGCACCGAGAACTTCGAAGCGCGGCACCTGTTCGACGGCACCACCGCGCGCTATGCCGCGCAGGCCGGCATCGAGCGCGCGGTGTACGAATTGCGCAACCCGGACATGACCCAGCGCTGGGTCGGCGACGGCCGACCCTACGATTTCGAATTCGATGGCGCGCAGGTGCAGGTCGAACTCACCGACGAATCCGGACTGGTCGACATCAACACGGCCGACGATGCGTTGCTGCAGGGATTGTTCGCCTCGGTCGGCGTGCCTGCGGATCAGGCCGTGGCATTGTCGGACGCGATCCAGGACTGGCGCGATCCGGACGACATCCCGCGGCCGCAGGGCGCCGAACTCAACGAATACAAGGCGGCGGGATTGCCGTACGCTCCGCGCAACGCGCCGTTCCAGACCGTGGGCGAAGTGCAGCAAGTGCTGGGCATGAATTACGACCTGTTCGAGAAGATCGAATCGGCGATCACCATCTACGGCGGCGGCGTGCAACCGAATCCCGCCTATGCGCCGCTGGAGGTCTTGCTCGCGCTGCCGGGCATGACGCCGGACCTGGCCCAGCAGTTGATCGCGGCACGCCAACAAGTGTTGCCCGGGCAGGGCGTGCCGGGCCAGTCCGGAGCAGCCGGACTGACGTTGCCCGACGGTACCCCCGTCGTGGCCAATGGCGGTGGGAACACGTACACTATTCGATCCCGTGCCACGCTCGCCAACGGCGCCAGCACCGTGCTCGACGCCAGTATCCGGCTGGGCGGTGTCGGTGCGGCGGGGCAACCGTACACCGTCCTTCGCTGGGATCAGAAAGAAAGCTCCCGATGACCCTCACCGAAGCGCTCGATCTTCAGCTTGCCCGCTTGCGCACGCGCTACGCGCGCACGCCGCTGCCGCGATTCTTCGCCTGGTGGGGGCACGAGTTGACGCTGCTGCTGCCGGCGCGCTGGCGCGGGCTGCTCGCCGAACGCTCCGATGCGTTGCTGCTCGATGCGGTCGGGCGCGAGCTGGTGGTATGGCGGCAATCGGCGCAAGGCTGCGCCGAACTGGGGCGCGTGAACCTGGACGATCCGGCCGAAACGCAAAAGGCCGCCTTCACGCGCCTGCGCGGCACACTCGAAGCGCCCGACCTGCGCCGCATCTACTGCATCGACGGCTCGCGTACCTTGCGCCGCGCGGTCAGCCTGCCCGCGGCTGCCGAGGACAACCTGCGCCAGGTGCTGGCGTTCGAGATGGATCGGCAGACGCCATTCAAGGCAGACCAGGTGTATTTCGATTACCGCGTCGCGCCGCATGCGGCGGCAGAACGCAACCTGCATGTGGAATTGACCGTGGTGCCGCGTGCGCAGCTCGATGCGGAACTCGCCGCCGTTGCCGGCAGCGATCCGATGCTCGACGGCGTGGACTGCTGGCGCGATGTGCGCGGCGGCGCGCGCCTTGGCTTGAACTTGTTGCCCGCCGAGCGGCGCTATGCGCGCAAGAACCTGCGCCTGCGCCTGAACCTTGCGCTGGGCGCGGCGGCAGCGGTGCTGCTCGTCACCTGCATGCTGTTGTGGCTGGACAACCGGCAATCGGCGCTGGAGGCGATGCAGGCCGACGTGGCCAAGTCGCAGAACGACGCCAAGCAGGTCTCGCAATTGCGCAAGACCCTGCAGGACACCATCGACTCGGCGAATTTCCTCGGCCGCAAGAAACACGACACGCCGCTGATGGTCGACCTGCTCGAGGACCTGACCAAGCGCCTGCCCGACGACACCTACCTGGAACGCCTGAACGTCGACGACAAGAACAAGATCGAGCTGCAGGGATTGAGCGACGATGCGTCCAAGCTGATCGGCCTGCTCAACCAGTCCACGCTGCTGGCCAATCCGGGCGTGCAGGGCACGATCCAGCCCGATCCGCGCACGAAGAAGGATCGCTTCAACATCACCCTGGATTTCCGCTCGATCGTGGACGCACAGGCCGCCGCGGCGAAATCCGCGACCGCGGCCAAGGCGGCATCGGCCAAAGCGGCAGCGGACAAGGCAGCCGGAGGCACGCATGCGCCTGGCCAGTGATCCGCGCAACGGTCGCTTCCTCGCCGTGGTCCTGCTGCTGATCGCGATCCTGCTCGGCTATGTGCTGCTCGTGCACTGGTGGTTCGTCGCGCCCGACCTCTCGATCGCCTCGCAGATGCAGGATCTGCGCGAACAGCAGCAGCGCTTCGCCGGCATCGTCGCGCAGCGCCCGCTGATCGAAAAACGCCTGACCCAGGTGCGCGCTTACGAACAGGGCAATCAGGCGTTCCTGTCCGACGCGGACGCGAACAGCGCGTTTTCCGATCTCACCCAGCGCCTGAAGCAGGCGATCTCCGCGCGCGTCAAGGACGAGAACAAGTGCGCAATCGTGAGCAACTCCAATTTCAAGGGCGGCGAGGAAGAACTCTACGAGCGCGTTACCATTCAGGTGCGCATGCGCTGCGCGCTCGAACCCTTCGCGCAGATAATGTACGAACTGGAAAACAGCAATCCCTACCTGTTCGTGGATCAACTGCTGATCTACCGCCAGCAATACGGTTTCGTGCCGCCGGGCGGGAAGGCGCGTCCGCCGACCGCGCTGGACATTCGCTTCAATCTGTCGGGCTACCTGCGCAAGGCGGGGAAGAAGGGGGCATGAGCACGCAGGCCGCGAAATTGCTCAGCGCGATCCTTGCCGGCGTGTGCGGCGTGCTGTTGCTGCTCGCGCTGGCCATGCAGTTCGGTTTCGGGCGCGGTTATTCGTGGCTGCAGCCCGATGTCGATTCCGCCCAGGTCGCCAGCGTGGCCATCGACAAGACTCCGTTCAAGCTGCCGCCGGAGACGCAATTCGCCGACACCACGGCGCGGCCCTTGTTCAATGACGATCGCAAACCGACGCCGGATTCGCCCGATGCGCCGGATACACCACCGCCGCCCAAAGTGCCGCTCAACATCGCCCTGACCGGCGTCATCCTGACCCCGCAGTTGCATCTGGCGATGGTGCACGACAAGCTCAAGAACAAGGACGTGGCGCTGAAGGAAGGCATGCCCATGGACGGCGACCAGGGCGGCTGGATCCTGACCCGGATAAATCCGCGCAGCGCGGTATTCCGCGAGACTTCGGGCGAGGAGGTTGAAGTGGAACTGTCGACCGCCGTTGCCGGTCCAACCTCGGCTGTGAATGCCCGCCCCGGTGCGCAGGCGGTCGTCGCGCCGGTACGTGTTCCAGCGCCCGCGCCGATGGCGGCGCCGCCGGCGCAGAACGCGCAGGCGCAAGCGTTGCAGCAGCGCATCGAGGAACGGCGTCGGCAGATGCGCGAGGAAGCCGAACGCCTGCGTCAGCAAAAAGCCGAACAAAAGCAGTAGCAAACCTACGGAGTGCACCACGTGTCCCTACGTCCATCGATCATCCTAGTTTCGCTGCTGACCGCCGCATTGGCCGGGTGCGCCACGCTTGGCGCCGACCGCCAGTTAAATCGCGAAATGGCTTCGCCGGCTACCGCGCCGGCCCAGTTGCCGGCGAGCAAGGTCGACGATGAGAAGCCGATCAACATCGACACCGAAGACAAATCGCATCAGAAGGCCGAGGCGCACATCGAACCCGGCACCGGCCAGTTCATCGACGAGGCCGCCGCGCGCGCGCCGGTCGATGAAAAGGGCGCGGCGGAAGGCCAGATCACGTTCAATTTCGAAAACCAGCCCATCCAGGCGGTGGTCCAGGCCATCCTCGGATCGCTGCTGCACGAGAACTACACGATCGCGCCGAACGTCACCGGCAACGTGACGTTCTCCACGGCACGCCCCATTACCCCCGAGCAGGCCATGCCGATCTTGCAGATGCTGCTCAGCTGGACCAACAACGCGCTCGTGTTCAAGGAAGGCCGCTACGCCGTGGTGCCGGTCAAGGATGCCATTCCGGGCAACCTGACCCCGCGCATCGCGCCGCCGAACATCGCCAAGGGCTACGAGGTACGCGCTTTCCCGCTCAGATACATCGCCGCCACGCAGATGCAGAAGCTGCTCAAGCCCTATGCCAAGACCGATGCGGTGGTCACGGCGGACGATGCGCGCAACCTGCTGGTCATGGCCGGCACGGCGTCCGAGCTGGCCAACTACCAGCGAACGATCCAGATTTTCGACGTGGATTGGCTCAAGGGCATGTCGGTCGGCGTCTACGGCCTGCGCAACATGGACGTGGACAAGATCATGCCGGAACTCGACAAGATCTTCGGCGCCTCCGGCGAATCGCCGCTGGCCGGCATGTTCCGCTTCATTCCGATGGAAACGACGAACTCGGTGATCGTCATCACGCCGCAGAAGGAATACCTGGAAAAGGCCGAAAGCTGGTTGTACAAGCTCGACCAGGGGGTGGGCGAGAACGGCACGCAGCTCTACGTGTACGACGTCAAAAACGTCAAGGCGGTGGATCTGTCAGATCACCTGAACGCGATTTTCACCGGCCAGGTCAGCCAGCGCTCGAGCAATCAGGGCAATGTCGCGCCGGGAATGCGGCCGGTCAGCATCGGCCAGTTCAACAGCGGCGCCGGGGGCGTTGGCGGCACCTACAACAGCACGGCGACGAACCAGGCCAATCAGCGCGGCCGCCCCACCGGCGCAGCGTCGAACCTGACCACGACCGGGACCGGCGTGCCCGCGACCTCGGGCAGCAAGCAGACAGACATCCGCATCACGCCGATCGAGGAAAACAACCAGTTGCTGGTTATGGCCACGCCGGGCGAATGGGATTCGATTCGCGCCGCCATCCATCGTCTTGACATTTCGCCGCTGCAGGTGCAGATCGAAGCGAAGATTCTCGATGTGAGCCTGGATGGGGATCTCAAATACGGGGTCCAGTGGTGGCTGGCAGGATTGATCAACACGGGCAGTGCCGCCACCGGAATCGACTATGGACGCATTCCGCAGTATTCCAGGGATTACACCGGCAACCCGCAGGATCGTCACCGCGCTTCGTTGGGTGGCGGTGGAAGCGCGACACCAACGAGTGGTGGCCTTTTCTATTCGTTTCTGAACAAGAATTTTCAGGTTGCGCTCAATGCCTTGCAAACCAGCGGCCAGACCAAGGTGCTGTCGACGCCATCGCTGGTAGTGATGAACAACCAGCAGGCGCAGATCACGGTCGGTACGCAGGTGCCGGTGATTTCGCAGTCGATCATTGGCTACGGCAGCGTCACCGGAACGGGTACCGGCACCGGCACCGGCTCTAACTACACCAACACAGGGATTGGGCAGGCCAGTTACATCAGCACCGGCATTTCGCTGGACATCACGCCTCGCGTGAATCCCGGCGGCCTGGTGTACATGGACGTACAGCAGCAGGACAGCATTCCCGGAACGGCTGCGAACGGCCAAAACCCGCCGATCAGCCAGCGCAACCTGAGTACCCAGGTCGCCGTGCAAAGCGGCGAGACGGTGCTGCTCGGCGGCATGATTCAGGATCAGATCATCGACAGCAAATCCGGGGTGCCGTTGCTCGGCAGCATTCCGTTTCTCGGCAACCTGTTCAGCACTACCGACAAGAACCATCACCGCACAGAGCTGATCGTGCTGATCACCCCGCGCGTCATCACCAGTTCCGACGAAGCCAAGCAGATGACGCAGGAATACGAGCAAAAATTCGAGTCCCTCGCGCCGCTGCGCGCACGCAATGCCGTACCGGCCTCCAGCCAGGCGCCGGCGCCTGCGCAGGCCGTTCCACTCAAGCCCGAACCCGCGGCATCCCAGGAGAATCCACAAGATGAAAAGTAAAAACGTATATTTTGCGAAAGTCGCGCTCGCCGCCGCCGTGCTGGCGATGGGCGGTTGCGCGGGCATGTCTGCGAAGAAGGACGAAGACGCCTCCGTGATCAAGGCCAAGTCCGTGCAGCGCTGGGACTACCTCATCTCCAAGCAGGCTGAAAAGGCCTACGATTTCCTCGCGCCCGGCTACCGCAAGACGATTTCCCGCGAGCAGTACGCCCACAACATGAACGGCCGCGGCGCGCGCTGGAACTCGGTCGCGTACAACTCGCAAACCTGCGACGCCGATACCTGCACGGTGCGGCTGTCGGTCGATTACACGATCAATCTCGGCGGCCTGGCCGGGAACACCAAGTCGTCCGGGTTTGCAGTGGAAAAATGGATAAAGGCCGATGGCGCATGGTATTACCTGCCCCAGCTTGCCAGTCCCAAGCTCGATAGTCAGGCCGACAAACCGGCCGAATAACGCGATGAAATTGGCGTTTTTCGGCGGGATTGCATTGCCTTTGTCTTTGGCATAGGATAGATTCGCTGTTGCCCAGCCTGTTTTGGGGCGTAGGGGCCGTATGGCATGCCCTTCAGGTTGGCGAAAAAGCAAAAAGCCCTGTGGTCAAATTTAGGAGTGTTGTGATGAACAGAAATAGTTTGACGACTGCCGTCGTCGCCGGCATCGCCGGCGTTGTGGGCATCGCCAACATGGCGAATGCCGTCAACCTGAACCCGGATGGTCTGGGCCAGGTCCTGCTCTATCCTTACTACACCGTCAATTCCGGACAGCAGACCCTGCTGTCGGTGGTCAACACCACCAGCGTCGGCAAGGCGGTCAAGGTGCGCTTCCTCGAAGGCTACAACAGCCGCGAAGTGCTCGACTTCAACTTGTTCCTGTCCCAGTACGACGTGTGGACGGCCACCGTGTTCTCGCTCAGCGACGCCGGGGTTTCCGGTGCCGGCGCAGGCATCTTCACCAAGGACAACAGCTGCATCGCTCCGACCTTTACCAGCGGTCCGCTGGCCAACGGCGCCGGCTACCAGGCGTTCCTGCACTATGGCTACACCGGCACCAATAGCGACGGTGGTCCGTCTGGCGACAGCCGTACCCGCGAAGGTCACTTCGAAATCATCTCGATGGGTGACATTACCAGCGCTGCGCTGTCGACCGACATCACCCACGTGAATGGCAAGCCGCCCGGTTGCGCCAAGGCCGAAAGCGACTTTGAAGTCGGTGGCGCGTTCACCAGCATCGTCGCTCCGACCTCCGGTCTGTTCGGTGCGGCCGCCGTCGTCAATGTTGGACATGGCACCTACTATGCCTACAATGCCGACGCGCTTGAAGGCTTCACCAGCATCCCGCTGGGCCGCGGCACCGGCAGCCTCGAGCCGAGCCTGAACTTCGTCAATGACCCGGCTCCGGCGACAACGGCTACGGCGAACGTGTTCAACAATGGTACTGTCGTGTCGGCCGTGTACCCTGGCGCCACGCAGGCCATCGACGCGGTCAGCGCGGTGTTCTCCGCCAGCAACCTGTACAACCAGTGGCAGGCCGCTGCCGACGGCAGCGTGGGTTCGGATTGGGTCGTCACCTTCCCGACCAAGCGTTTCTATGTGGATTCCCTCTACACGGGCGCGACCACGCCGCCGATCGCTCCGTTCGAAAGCGCGTTCAGCGTGAAGACGGGTCTGTCGTGCGACGTGATCGGCATCAGCTTGTTCGACCGCGAAGAGAACACGACCTCGACGCCGACCTGCGGCTTCTCGCCGTGTCCTCCGGGCCAGCCGCCCTCCTCGCTGTGCCACGAAACGAACGTCATCACGTTCGGCGGCGCCAGCATCCTGGGTTCGACGCTGACCTCGAACATCGACACGTCGGCGCTCGGCAGCAACGGTTGGCTTGGCCTGTCGTTCACGGATGCCACCCACGGCGGCACTTCGCCCGCGGCTGATATGCACGCCAGCCGTGCCGACAATGCCGGTACGATCTTCTACGGCTTGCCGGTCACCGGCTTCGAGGCGGAGAACTTCGTCAACGGCAACGTGGGTACCGTTCTCGCCAACTACAGCGGCGTGTACCGTCATCGCAACTCGCGTTGCGCCGACACCGCCGCAGCTGGCGCTTGCTCGTAAGCGATACGCGTTTCACGCAAGACCGAAGGGGCCCGCAAGGGCCCCTTCTTTTTTGGCGCCTACAGGTTTTTTACACTCCGCGGGTGCGGATGCGGATACAATCAGAAACCGCTCATCCGCCATCCGGATTTATCACGATGTTTCGAAAAGTACTGCTTGCGCTCGGCGCCCTGTTCGCCGGCAACGCCTTCGCCCAGAATTCGTTCTCAGTTTATTTCAACGGCGAATCGCCCAGCACCAACTGCCATGTGGACGGCGTCAGCAATGCGCAACTGTCGACTCTCGGCAGCGGCAATCTGGTCGCCACCGCGGCCACGCCGCTGGTGTTTTCACCCGCCTGCGGCGTTTCCGGGACGGGCCAGCCGTTGACGTTCGGTCCGGCCCAGGATCTTCTCCCGAACACGCAAACGCTTGCTGGAGGTACTGCGATACCCGGCAGCTTCAGCGTGCGTCCGTTGAACGCGGCGTCGTGCACGGCTGCCATCACCAGGACCAGTGGATCGGGTACGGTAAGCCCCGCCAGCGTCCCTGTCTGCAGCAGCCAATCGGCATGTGCGAACCTATCCAGCTTTAGCGCCAATTTCACCAACACCAGCACCAGCAGCGCCAGCACCTGGTCGGCTCAGGTGAGCTGTACGGCGGTGTCAGGCGCCAGCCCAGCTACGCTGTCGTCGCAACTCGTCACGATCACCCAGAACGCCGCGGGTGCGCTTAGCAATGCGACCATCAACGGCTCGGCCAACGGTACTACCAGCGCTACCGTCGGAACGGCCGTAAGCTTCAGCGGTGCGGTTACCAACCCGAACAACGATCCCGTGACGTATGCGTGGAACTTCGGCGATGGCAGCGCCAACGGCTCCGGTCAGAATGTATCGCATACCTATACAACCACGACGGGAAGCCCGTTCACCGTCACCCTGACCATCACCGATACCTCGACCAGTCAAATGATCACTGCCACGGATACGGTGACCGTATCCGCCGCGAGCAGTTGCACGACCATCGGCAGCAGCACGGCGGGCATCGCTAACTTCACCCAGTTGACCGGCACCCAGACTGTGACCTATTTCGGCAGCGGGGCCGGAACCGGACAACAGACAGTCGATGTGACCAGCTTCGCGTCATTCTGGTTTGCGCCATTCCCCGGCCAGAACGGCCGGTCGGGATACCTGTCAGTGCCGACAAACAAGTACATGTCGCAGCAATTCACCGTGCCAGCCGGGTACATGGCCGGCGCGCCGTCGAGTGCTTATGGACGCTATGCCATAGGGACTTCCTCCAACAGCACGTCGATAAGCATGAGCATCAGCACCAAATGCGGCGATTTCAGCAATCCGGCGACTTACCCGACAACAAGCAGTGTCGTGCCCGGCTGCTGGATCAATCTGGGGTCGCCCGGCGGATTCGTGCAGTGGGTCAAGACGCCCACATCAGGCGCGTGCGTCCTCACCGATGGGCAGACGTATTTCGTGAATTACATCAATGCGGACGTAAGCCAGGTCACGCCAACTGGCGGTACCGCCGCGTCGGACCAGAATGCGAATTGCACTCCAACCAGTTGCAGGATGTCGCTGTTCTCCTCGGGTAATTTCTAGCATCGGAGTTGATTCAGGGACCTGGAATCGATTCACACCTGCCGGATTCCGGCAGGCGCTGAACTTTTCCCGCCACGCATGTTCTGACTAGCGCCGCCATTCGGCGGCGCGTTTTTTCCGGGAATGAAAAATGCAATCTCGACGCCGACAGATTCTGACGAACATCGCCCTTGCCCTCGCCAGTGCCTTTTGCGCCGGCGCAGCTCTGGCGCAAGAAGCTTCCCTGCCGCCCGGCATCGTCGCCGCGCAGGGCGGGGCACAGGTGACCTTGCAGGATATCGACGCGTTCGCCGCGAAAATTCCGCCGGAAAACCGCGCCGGATTCTTCGACAGCCCCAAGCGCATCCAGAGCACGATCATGGGCCTGCTGCTGAACAAGCAGCTCGCCGCGCAGGCGCGGGCGGAAAAGCTCGACCAGGACGCTCTCGTGCAACGTCGAATCGAACTGGCCACGGATGACACGTTGGCCGACGCACAGATCGCACATCACAAGGCTTCGCTCAAGCTTCCCGATTTCGCTGAATTGGCACACGAGTATTACCTTGCGCACAAGGACGAATTCGTGGCGCCGGGCGAAGTGGACGTCGAGCATGTACTGGTCTCCAACAAGGATCGCAGCGATGACGAGGCGAAGTCCCGCATTGGCGAAGTGGAGGCCGCCGCACGCGCGCATCCGCAGCAATTCGACAAACTCGTGGAAAAGTACTCCGACGATCCGAGCAAGAACGAAAATCACGGTCTGATCAAAGGCGCAAACTCCGCCAACATGGCGGCGCCGTTCGCGAAGGCCGCCGAGGCGTTGAAGAAACCCGGCGACATTTCGCCCATCGTCAAGACGCAATTCGGATACCACGTACTCAAGCTTGTCGCGCACAGTCCGGATAAACAGAAGTCATTCGACGAAATCCGCACCGGACTCGTCGACAAGCTGCGCAACGACTGGATCGATCAACGCATGGCGCAGTACACCGGCGACCTGCGCGGCAAGCCGCTGCAGGCGAGCCCTGACCTCGTGGCATCGCTGCGCACCCGTTTCCTGCCTCCCGGTACGGTCACGCCGCACGAAGTACAGGAAGCGGCGGAGAAGTTGGAGGCGCAAAAACAGGCGGCCGAAAAGAAGGCCGAAGAAGCCAAGCATTGACCTCTCCGCACAAGGTGTCCGCGCAACGCGGGCACCTTGACGGCGGACAGCGGCATGCGGCTCTGCGATAATCCGCAACCCATTCCGCACGATCCGCCCACCCATGCCTGCGCTGCGACTTGCGCTCCATTTCATCCGCCGCGATTTGCGCAACCGCTACCTCGGCAGTTTCAGCGGCGGGTTGTGGGCGCTGTTGCAGCCGCTTGCGCAACTGGCCGTATACAGTTTCGTCTTCGTCTATGTGTTCAAGGCCCGCGTGCCGGGTGCTAACGCGCCGGGATATGTGCCGTTCCTGGCGCTGGCCCTGTGGCCGTGGACGGCTTTCGCCGAAAGCCTGACCCGGGCAACCACCGCAATCGAGGAAAACGCCGCGCTGATCCGCAAGGTCGCGATGCCGCGCGAGGTGCTCGTGTTCGCCTGCGTGAGTGCGAGTTTCCTGGTCCAGGGCGTCGGTTTCCTCGCCATCATCCTCGCACTGCGCCTGTTCGGCGTGCCGATCGATCTGCTCGCCTTGCCGCTGGCGGCGGCTCGGTTACCTGCAATTGTTCGTGCTCGCGCTCGGTTTCGCGTTCCTGTTCGCCGCGATCCAGGTCTTCGTGCGCGATCTTTCCGCCGCATTGCCGCAGTTGTTGATGCTGTGGATGTTCGCCTCGCCGGTGTTCTATGCGCGCGAATCGCTGCCGGAAGCCTACCGGCCGGTTCTCGGAATCAATCCGTTCACGCATTACCCCGAGTTCTTCCGCGGCGCCCTGCTGCACACGCCGGCGCCCGCGCTGGCCGGCGACGCGATCGCCTTGCTCGGCGCCGTGCTGGTACTGGTCGTCGGCTGGGCGATCTTCCGGCGCCTGAATCCGCACTTCGAGGATTTCCTGTGAACAGCGTCGCGCTGGTCGAAGCACGCGGTCTGGGCAAATCCTATCCGCTCGTGTTCCGTTCACGCGACCGCCTGCGTGCGTTGTGGCGCCTGCTGCTCGGGCGCGTTGACGCGGATGCAGTCTGCGTGTTGCGCAACGTCGATTTGCGCGTGGAACGCGGCCAGTCGCTGGGCTTGATCGGCGAGAACGGTGCGGGCAAATCGACGTTGCTGAAACTGCTCACGGGCGTGCTGACGCCCAGCGCGGGCAGCGTCGCGGTCAACGGTCGCGTCGGCGCGCTGCTCGAACTGGGTGCCGGCTTCCATCCGGAATATTCCGGGCGCGACAACATCGCGCTGTCAGCCGCGCTGTACGGCCTTTCCGCCGAGGAAATGCGCGACAAGCTGCCGGACATCGTCGCGTTCGCCGATATCGGTCGCTACATCGACGAGCCGGTCAAGCATTATTCCTCGGGCATGACCGTGCGGCTCGGATTCGCGATCGTCGCCGCGCTCAAGCCCGATTTGCTCATAACCGACGAGGTACTCGCGGTCGGCGACGAGGCATTCCAGAAGAAATGCGTGCGCTGGATGGAAGAATACCTGTCCGGCGGCGGCACCCTGATCCTGGTTTCGCACAGCATGTACCACGTGCAGAAGTTGTGCCGGCGGGCGGTCTGGCTCAGGCACGGCGAGGTGGCGGCAAGCGGCGACGTCTACGCCGTTACCCAGGCGTACCTGGCGTACCAGGAAAGCAAGTCCGCGCCGGCGGCGGAGCGTACGCCGCCGGCCAGCGCTCAGGAATTCCGCTTGCTGGACGTGAGCGTGAACGGCAGCGTCGGCGACGCCCCCGTACAGATCGACATGGGCGGCAGCGTGTGCGTGCGCGCGCGCGTGCACTCGCGCGATGGCCGCGCGCCGGTCGTCGTCGTCGGCATCGTGCGCATGGATGGAACGCCGGTGTACGGGGTGAGCAGCGAGATGGACGCCGTGCAACTGCAGCGCTCCAGCGACGATGTTTACGCGGCCGTGATCGATTTCGCCGATTTGCCGCTGCTGCCGGGAGCCTACGCGGTCAAGGTGCACCCGCTGGACCCCGAAGGCATGCGCCTGTTCGACACGATCGAACGCGCCGTGACCGTGCGTGGCGAGTCGCGCGAATTCGGCATGGTGCGGCTGGCGCACGCCTGGCGTGAATCCACCGCATCCGGGACGGGCCACGGGTCACCATGAGCGAGAACCCACTCGAGTTCACCGGCGAGCGTTTCACGCCCGAATGCGTGCGCGAGATCCGTTACGAACACTGGGCGCGTTACGCGTTCGCGCTGGAGTTGGCGCGTGGCAAACGCGTGCTCGACGCCGCCTGCGGCGAGGGCTACGGCAGCGCCATGCTGGCGGGCGCTGCGGCCAGCGTGCTCGGCGTCGACATTGCCGCGGACGCCATTGCGCATGCGCGCTCGCGCTACGGCGCGCGCGCGAACCTGCGCTTCGAGCGCGGCGATTGCACGGCTCTGAATGCCGCGCCGGGCAGTTTCGACCTGATCGTCTCGTTCGAGACGCTCGAACATGTCGCCGCGCAGGTCGAATTGATCGCCGGGTTCGCGCGCGCGCTGGGCGACGACGGCATCCTCGTCGTCTCCTCTCCGGACAAGCGCACCTATAGCGACATCAGCGGGTTCCGCAACGAGTTCCACGTGCGCGAACTCTATCGCGACGAATTGCTGGCCTTGCTGGCGCCGCATTTCCCGCAGGTGCGCCTGTACGGGCAGAAATTGCTGTTCCAGTCCGCGATCTGGAACCTGGATGCGCCGCCGCACAGCGTTGCCGCGTTCACGCTGTCCGAATCCGCGCCGACGCCACAGGCTGGCCTGGATTACGCGCCGCTGTATTTCATCGCGGTGTGTTCGCGCCGGCCGCTGCCCGACCTGCCCGATGCGAGTCTGTTCGGCGACCGCGAGGAATCGGTCTACGCGCACTACAATGGCGAGGTGCGCCGCAACATGTCGGCCGGCGGCCGCATCGCCGAACTCGAAGCCGAGGTCGCGCGCCTGCGCGGCGAACTCGAAAAAAACCCGCCGCGACGCTGACCGCGGCCGTTACGGAATCCCATGGAAACCACCCTCAACTACCAGATCAACTACCCGGCACAGGGGGCATCCCGGCCAGTGCCGGCAATCGATCCGAACGCGCCCCTGTTCGCTTCTGAAGATGGCCTCGTTGCATCGTTGTCCAGCCAGGAATGCATTTTCCAGGTCAAGCGCAGCGGCGAAACGCACGTGATGACGTTCCAGGTGCTGCAGGCGCTGGACCAGTGCCGCGAATTCCGCAGCCTGGACGAGCATGCCGCGCGCATCGAGTCGACCATCGCCGGGCTCGCCGGCAAGCGCGACGACATCAAGCGCGTGCTCGACAGCCTGATCCAGCGCGGCCTACTGGTTTCCGACAGTGTTTTCGTCGAGCGCCTGACGAATGCGCCGGCACGCAGCCCGGCCGATTTGCGCGGCATATTCATCCGCGCCTGCGATCGTCCGGAACAGTTGGCGCGACTGCTTGCTTCGTTATCCGACTACGAGCGCCGCCATCGCGCCGACCGGCGCTACATCGTGCTCGACGATTCGTCGTTGCCCGCGCACGCGAACGAACAGCGCGACGCCCTGCGCGAGTTCGCGCGCACGACCGGATGCAAGGTGCATTACGTCGGGCGCGCCGAAGCGGCGAAGCTGGTCGAGCGCATGAGCAAGGCCGTGCCCATCGCGCGCGACTGCCGCGCAAGCGTCTGCTGTTGCGCGATGCGCATCCGCATGCCCAGCGCTTCGGCGGCGGCCGCGGCTGGAACCTGGCGACGTTGCTGTCGGCCGGCGCACGCCTGGCATTGCTCGACGACGACTTGATCCTGCCCTTGCGGCGTCCGGACTACGCGCGGCCGGGACTGGATCCGAATCCGAATGCGCGGCAATCGGCGCGCTTCCTCGCCAACATGGAACAGGCGCTGGCCGCTCGGCACCGAGGTGGAAGCCGATCCGTTCGAATTGCACCTGGGCGCCTGTGGAAACACGCTCGGCACCGTGCTGGCGTCCGCCTACCCGTTGCAGCGCAACGCTTTGCGCGGCATCAACCTCGGCCGACTGGACGTGCTGGCCGCATCCACGCGCATCGTATCGACACAGGTGGCGAGCTACGGCAGTTCGCGCAGCGGATTCGGTCATTTGGCTGTATCAGCTCGACGGCGAAAGCCGCGCCGAGTTATGGCGCGATCGCGAAAGCTATGTGCGCAACTGCGAGGCGCAATTCATCGTGCAAGGCATGGCACAGGCGCAGGCGGTGGCGACGGCCGGGTTCACGCCGCTTATGCTCGACAACGCGCAGCTGCTACCCTGCACGAGTCCGGTTGGCCGCGGGGAGGACTGCCTGGCGCGGAGCGCTGACTCGATTCTGCCATCCCGACGCCGTGTCGTTGTCCATGCCTGAAGCGATCGGTCATGTGCAGGAATCCGCGCGCAAGCGTTCGGACAAGACGTTGGCCGCGCACATGCCGCACGTGAATTACTTTCTGCGCGATTTCGTGCAGCGCCAATTCGGCCTGTTCCAGGCCGAGGACCCGGGCGCGCGCATGAACCTGCTGGCCTGCGTGCTGCGCGACCTCGCCGGCGCCAGTGCCAGTGCGCGCAATGCCCACCTGCGCGAATACCTGAGTTTCGTGCGCGCCGACATCATCGACCGCACCCAGCACCAGATCGAGGCCGCGGTGGATGCGCCGGTCTACTGGCAGGCGGATGCGCGCGAGATCGTGCAGGCCAATGCGCGCGCCTTGCTCGCGAACGCGCCGCCGCGCCTGGGCGACTGGGCGCAGGATATCGATGCCGACGGCTGCGCGCGCGCATTGGCCGAGGAATGCGAGTCCATGGCCGATGCCTGCGAGCACTGGCCCGCGCTGTGGCGATACGCGGCGGAGCAGGGCGAAAAACTGCTGCGCGCCGAGGCCTGGCGTGGCGCGAAATCCGGGCTGACCAGCGTGGTGATCGTCGCCGCCGACAGCGGGGATGACGTCGGCCTCTGCGTCGACCGCGTCCTCGACAGCACGGTGCCGGTCGAGGCGATCGTCAGCGACAACGCCTCGCGCGACGGCTCGGTGGATGCGATCGGCGTGCGTTGTTCCGGCGATGCGCGCGTGCGCATCGTGCGCAACGGCGCGAATCTGGGTTTTGGCGCCGGTTGCAATCGCGGCGCGGCGCAGGCGCGCGGCGACGTGCTTGTTGTTCCTCAATCCCGATTGCCTGATCGAGCCGGACACGATCGCGCGCCTGCGCGGATTCCTGCGCCCGGAATCGGCCTGCTCGGCGCGGCCATCGTCGACGGTGACGGCCAGCCCGAACCGGCCAGCCGCCGCCGCGACCCATTCCTGCGTCGGATCGCGACGAGCACGTTCGGGCTGGGCGGAGTGGATGTTCCCGCAGATGCGGTGGACGTGCAGCCGGTGGACATCGTTTCCGGCGCCGCGATGCTGCTGCCGCGCGCGGCGTTCGATGCGGTCGACGGATTCGACGAAGGCTATTTCCTGCATTGCGAGGACATGGATCTGTGCCGCCGCGTGCGCGATGCCGGCCTGAGCGTGGCCTGCGCGAACGCCGTGCGCATCGTGCATGCGAAGGGAACATCGAGCCGCGCACGCCCGTTCTTCGTCGCGTACCACAAGCATCGCGGCATGTGGCGCTGGTTGCGGAAATTCGATCCGGCGGCACGCAATCCGCTCGTCCGCGCGCTCGCGTGGTGCGGACTGTGCGCGCATTACGCGCTGTTGACGCCGCTGTATGCGTGGGTCTGGCTGAAGGCGCGGTTCAGCGCCAGACGGTTGATCTCGTCGCGCAGTTTCCGCGCTTCGCCGCGCGCGGCCTGGGCGAAATCCTCGCCCGATCCGGCATAGAGAATGGCGCGCGAAGAGCTGATGATGAGCCCTGCGCCCTGCGTGTTCTTGCCGTTGCGCAGCACCGCCTGCACGTCACCCCCTTGCGCGCCGATGCCGGGAACGAGGATCGACATGTCGCCGATTATTGCGCGCACTTCTTGCAGTTCGTCGGGGTATGTCGCACCGACCACGAGTGCACAGTTGCCGTTTGCGTTCCAGTCGCGTGCGACGAGTTGCGCGACATGCTGGTACAGCGGCCGGCCGTCGCCGATCTTGTCGGGCACGACGAGATCCTGCAAATCGCGCGCGCCGGGATTGGAGGTGCGGCACAGCACGATCACGCCTTTGTCGGTGCGATCCAGGAATGGTTGCACGGAATCGCGGCCCAGGTACGGATTCACCGTCACCGCATCGGCACGGTAGCGGTCGAACGCTTCGCTGGCGTAATGCTGCGCGGTGGAACCGATGTCGCCGCGCTTGGCATCCAGGATTACCGGCACGCTGCGGGATGTGTTGCGTGGATATGCGCGATCAGGCGTTCCAGCGCATCTTCCGCGCGCAGCGCGGCGAAGTGCGCGAATTGCGGCTTGAAGCCGCACACGAGGTCAGCCGTCGCATCGACGATGGCGCGGCAGAACGCGAAGACCGCATCGGGTTCTGCCATGCAGGTGCGTGGGGAATTTCGCCGGTTCCGGATCGAGGCCCACGCAAAGCAGGGACGCGTTGCGTTCGCGGCAATCGTGCAGCTTGGTCATGAAGTCCATTGGCCGCTCCGGCGCAGTCATCGCGACGCGCCGCGTTGCGCGCGCACCATGGCGAGATTTTCGCGTATGCCGTTGTGCTTCGGCAACCGTTTCTGCGCCTTGGTCAGCAGTTTTTCGGCGCGGTCGATGTTGCCGGCATGGAAATTCGCCAGGCCGCACAGGTTCAAGGCGTTGCCGTCGGCAGGCCGCAAGACGAGCGCGCGTTCCAGGCATTCGAGCGCGGGACCCAGGTCGCCGCCCTGCAGGTAGAACTTGCCGGCTTCGAGCAGGTTGTCGGGCTTGCCCAGCCAGCGTTCGAACGCGGCATGCCATTTGCGGCGGACGCGCGCGACCGACTCGTTGAACATCTGCCGGTCCTCGTTCGCGCCGAAACCGCTGCCGGATGTGCCGAGTTCCGAATTCCAGATCGCGACGACCGCGTCGACGAACAGGAATGCCGTACGCGTGGCGCAGGCGATCTGAAAGTCGTGGTCCTCGGAATTCGGGAAATCCGCATCGAAGCGCAGGCCCTCGTCGATCAGGCTGCGGTGGAACACCGTCGCGCAGGGCAGGGTGCGATTGTGGAAATACAGTTGCGCATGGTTGCCGGGCATGCCGACGCGCGTGAATGCCTTGCCGTGCTTGTTCCGCGCGCTCGCCGAGGCGTAGATCACCCGCTCGCGGCCGGGCCGCGGCGCGCCCAGCAAGGTAGTCAGGTGCTCCGGCAACAATTCGTCGTCGTCGTCGAGAAACCCCATCCACTCGCCGCGTGCCGCCTCGACCGCGGCGTTCGCCGACATTGGCCGGGTCAGGCTCTGGCCCGCATCCGGCCACACCATGCGCAGGGGGCGACCCAGGATGTTGTCGGGCAATGGTTTGTGCTGGCGGCCGCAGGCTGCTACGACCACGATTTCCACATTGCCCCAGCTTTGCCGCGCGGCCGAAAGCAGGGCCCGCGGCAAGGTCTTGCGATCCATGCTGCGGATCATGATCGATGCCAGGGGCACCGACGGATCGTTCCGCAGCGGCTGTGATGTCCCGGCAAGCGGGTCCGCGCGACGGAACGGCCACATGGGTGGAATCCTGCTACGCCAACTTGCGGTACTTGATGCGGTGCGGCTTCGCCGCTTCCTCGCCGAGGCGACGCTTCTTGTCTTCCTCGTATTCCTTGTAGTTGCCGGGGAAGAATTCGACGTGCGAATCGCCCTCGAAGGCGAGGATGTGGGTGGCGATGCGGTCGAGGAACCAACGGTCGTGCGAGATCACGAACGCGTTGCCGGGGAATTCCAGCAGTGCGTCTTCGAGCGCGCGCAGAGTTTCGATGTCGAGGTCGTTGGACGGTTCGTCCAGCAGCAGCACGTTGCCGCCCTGCAGCAGCGTTTTCGCCAGGTGCAGGCGGCCGCGTTCGCCGCCGGAGAGCTGGCCGACGATCTTCTGCTGGTCCTGGCCCTTGAAGTTGAAGCGGCCGATGTAGGCGCGCGATTGGATCTCGATGCCGTTGATATTGAGGATGTCCGAGCCGCCGGAGATTTCCTGGAAGACGTTGTGCTTGCCGTCGAGCTTGTCGCGGCTCTGGTCGACGTAGGCGATCTTCACCGTCTGGCCTTCGATGATTTCACCCTTGTCGGGTTTTTCCACGCCGGTGATCATCTTGAACAGCGTGGATTTGCCCGCGCCGTTGGGGCCGATGATGCCGACGATGGCGCCCGGCGGCACCTTGAAGCTCAGGTCATCGATCAACAGGCGGTCGCCGAAGGATTTGGAGACGCCCTTGAACTCGATCACGTTGTCGCCGAGGCGTTCGCCCGGCGGGATGAAGATTTCGTTCGTCTCGTTGCGCTTCTGGTAATCGGTGGATTGCAGTTCTTCGATGCGTGCCAGGCGCGCCTTGCCCTTGCTGCGGCCGCCCTTGGCGTTCTGGCGTGCCCATTCGAGTTCGCGCTGGATCGCCTTCTGGCGCGCCTTTTCGCTGGAGGCTTCCTGCTTCAGGCGCTCGTCCTTCTGCTCCAGCCACGACGAGTAATTGCCCTTCCACGGAATGCCGCGGCCGCGGTCGAGTTCGAGGATCCACTCCGCCGCATTGTCGAGGAAGTAGCGATCGTGGGTAACCGCGACCACGGTGCCGGGAAATTCCTGCAGGAAATGCTCGAGCCATTCGACGGATTCGGCGTCCAGGTGGTTGGTCGGCTCGTCGAGGAGCAGCATGTCGGGCTTGGACAGCAGCAGCCGGCACAGCGCGACGCGGCGCTTCTCGCCACCCGACAGCGTCTTGATCTTGGCGTCCCACGGCGGCAGGCGCAGCGCGTCGGCCGCGACTTCCAGCGTGCGTTCGAGCGTGTGGCCATCGCCCGCGGCGAGGATCGCTTCCAAGCGCTGCTGTTCGGCGGCGAGCTTGTCGAAATCCGCGCCTTCCTCGGCATAGGCCGCGTACACGGCATCGAGCTGCTTCTGCGCGTCGGTGATGATCGAAACGCCTTCCTCGACGGATTCGCGCACGGTCTTTTCCGGATCGAGCTGCGGTTCCTGGGCGAGGTAGCCGATCTTGATGCCCGGCTGTGGGCGCGCCTCGCCGTTGAACTCGGTGTCGACCCCGGCCATGATGCGCAGCACGGTCGACTTGCCCGCGCCGTTGAGGCCGAGCAGGCCGATCTTGGCGCCGGGGAGGAAGCTCAGCGAGATGTCCTTGATGATCTCGCGCTTCGGCGGCACGACCTTGCGAGACGCCGATCATGGTGTAGATGTATTGCATGGGATTCCCGCTTGCTGGCTAGCCGACAATTATATCGCGCAGTGGGCGTCCGGCGCAGGTAAAATGCGCAATCGCCCCGCTGGAGACACGCTCCGATGTTCGCCGCCACCATGAAAATCGAGAGTTACGACCCCGAACTGGCCGCGGCCATCGCCGCCGAGCGCCAGCGTCAGGAAGACCACGTCGAACTGATTGCCTCGGAAAACTACGCCAGCCCGCGTGTGCTCGAAGCGCAGGGTAGCGTGTTGACCAACAAGTATGCCGAAGGCTATCCAGGCAAACGCTACTACGGCGGTTGCGAATTCGTGGATGTTGCCGAACGCCTTGCCATCGAGCGTCTGAAGAAACTCTTTGATTGCGACTACGCCAACGTGCAGCCGCATTCCGGCTCGCAGGCCAACCAGGCCGTGTATTTCGCCCTGCTCAATCCGGGCGACACGATCCTGGGCATGTCGCTCGCCCACGGCGGGCATCTCACGCATGGCGCGAAAGTGAATCTCTCCGGCAAGATCCTCAATGCCGTGCAATACGGCGTGAACGCGGACGGGTTCATCGACTACGGCGAAGTCGAGAAACTCGCCGTCGAGCACAAGCCGAAGATGGTCGTGGCCGGATTCTCGGCGTATTCGCAAGTGGTCGACTGGGCGCGCATGCGCGCGATCGCGGACAAGGTCGGCGCCTATCTTTTTGTGGACATGGCGCATGTCGCGGGGCTCATCGCCGCGGGCGCGTATCCGAGTCCGTTGCCGCATGCGCACGTGGTCACCTCGACCACGCACAAGACCTTGCGCGGTCCGCGCGGTGGCCTGATCGTCGCGAAACATTCCGCAATGGGTCCGGCGGCCGAAGAAATCGAAAAAAAGCTGCAGTCCATCGTCTTCCCCGGCATCCAGGGCGGTCCGCTGATGCACGTGATCGCGGCGAAAGCGGTTGCGTTCAAGGAAGCGCTGGAACCGGTGTTCAAGACTTACCAGCACAATGTTGTGAAGAATGCGCAGGCGATGGCAAAAACGATCGGCGCGCGTGGCTACAAGATCGTTTCTGGCGGCACGATGAATCACCTCATGCTGGTCGACATGATCGGCAAAGGCGTGACCGGCAAGGATGCCGAAGCCGCGCTCGGCCGCGCGCACATCACTGTCAACAAGAACGCAGTGCCCAACGATCCGCAGAAGCCCTTCGTGACCTCGGGCCTGCGCATCGGCACGCCGGCGGTGACCACGCGCGGCTACGGCGAAGCCGATTGCATCGAACTCGCGAACTGGATCTGCGACGTGCTCGACGCGCCGAGCGACGACGCGCGTGATCGCCAAGGTGCGCGAGAAGGTGACCGCGCAGTGCCGCAAGTTCCCGGTGTATGGATAAACAGTTGCCGTCAGGCGAAGCGCCAGCAATGCGCGAGCCCGTGAGCGAACCGGAGTTGACTTTTTGCTCAATGAGGATTCGCGACCGGGCGATTAACGCCGCTGGCGCGAGCTGACCCATACCGTGCATTGTCCGTTCTGCCAGCACGTCGACACCCGCGTCATCGATTCGCGCGAATCCGAGGACGGCGCGACGATACGGCGCCGGCGCGAATGCACGCATTGCGGCGAGCGTTTCAACACGTTCGAGACGATGGAAATCAAGCTGCCGCGCGATCGTCAAGAGCGACGGCCGGCGCGAAGCCTTCGACGAACACAAGCTGCGCACCGGCGTGGAACGCGCGCTGCAGAAGCGCCCGGTTGCCAGCGACGCCGTCGACAACGTGGTGCGCGAAGTCGTGCGCCAGTTGCGCGCGGTCAACGAGCGCGAAGTGCCCTCGCGCCTGCTCGGCGAATGGGTGATGACGGAACTGAAGCGCCTCGACCAGGTCGCCTACGTGCGCTTCGCCTCGGTGTATCGCCGCTTCGAGGACGTGCAGGCATTCCGCGAGGAAATCGAAAAACTCGAGAGGGATTTGCCCGAACTCGAAGGCCTGCAATTGCCGTTGCTCGGCGATCTGCGCCAGCGCAAGAAAGCGCCATGAACGGCTTTTCCGCCGCCGCCCACGCGCACATGGCGCGCTCTCTGCGTCTGGCCGAGAAAGGCTTGTACACCACGCAGCCGAATCCGCGCGTGGGTTGCGTGATCGCGCGCGGCGACGAAATCCTCGGCGAAGGATTCCACGCCCGTGCCGGCGAACCGCATGCCGAAGTCTTTGCGCTGCGCGCGGCGGGCGATGCGCGCGCGCGGCGCGACCGCCTACGTCACGCTGGAACCCTGCGCGCATTTCGGCAGGACGCCGCCCTGCGCCGATGCATTGGTCGCGGCGGGCGTCGCGCGCGTCGTCGCCGCCTGCGAGGATCCAAATCCGAAAGTCGCCGGCGGCGGCTTCGCGAAACTGCGCGCGGCCGGCATCGCCGTGGAAACCGGCCTGATGCGCGCGGCGGCACGCGAACTCAATCGCGGATTCATTTCTCGTCATGGAACGTGGTCGACCGTGGGTGCGCGTCAAACTCGCGATGAGTCTGGACGGCCGCACCGCGCTGGCGAACGGCAAATCGCAATGGATCACGGGCGAGGCCGCGCGCGCGGACGTGCAGCGCTGGCGCGCGCGCAGCAGCGCGATCCTGACCGGCGCGGGCACGGCGCGTGTCGACGATCCGCGGCTGACGGTGCGACTTCCGGATGGCGAGGCATTCGTGCCCGCTTTGCGCGTCGTGCTCGATGCGCGCTTCGATGCCTTGCTCGCGCAAGCCCACCTGCTTGACGGCAGCGCGCCGACGTTGATCCTGCATGCCGAAGGCGCACAGGCGTGCGACGATCGCTATGCAGGCGTCGAGCGCGTAGGCGTGGCCTCGCAAGCAAATGGCAGAATCGACCTCGATGCGGCTTTGGCCCTGCTCGCCGGGCGCGGCGTCAACGAATTGCAAGTCGAGGCCGGGCCGACGCTGTGCGGCGCCCTGTTCGCCGCGAATCTGGTCGATGAGCTTTTGTTGTACGTCGCGCCGATTCTGCTCGGCGATACGGCACGGCCATTGCTGGCATTGCCCGCGCTTGCGGAAATTTCTTCGGGCCGGCGCCTGCGCGTGGTCGATGAACGCCGGATCGGCGAAGATTGGCGCCTGCTGCTGAGGGAATGACACGATGTTTACCGGAATCGTCCAGGTTATCGGAATCGTCACGCGCAACGAAGCGCGCGGCGGCGATGTGCGCCTGGCGGTGGATGCGTCCGCGCTCGGCGTCGAACTCGCGCTCGGCGACAGCCTGTGCGTTTCCGGCGTGTGCCTGACTGTCGTCGCGCGCGAGGGCGGTATCCACGCCTTCGATGTTTCCGTGGAAACGCTGGCGCTGACCACGCTCGCTGCGCTGCATGTCGGCGATGCGGTGAATCTGGAGCCCGCATTGCGCCTGTCCGATCGGCTCGGCGGGCACCTCGTGTCCGGGCATGTCGACGGCATCGGCCGCGTCATCGCCATCGAGCGCGACGCGCGTTCGCAGCGCTGGATGTTCGAGGTGCCTGCCGCGCTGTCGCGTTACATCGCGGCGAAGGGCTCGATCTGCGTCGACGGCGTCAGCCTGACCGTGAACGACGTCGGCGGAAATCGATTCGGCGTGAACCTGATTCCGCATACGGTCGACGTCACTGCGTTCCGCGGCAAGCGCGTCGGCGACGCGGTGAACATCGAAGTCGATCTGATTGCGCGCTACGTCGAGCGATTGCGCGCCGGAGAGAGCGCATGAGTTTCGCCACGATCCCCGAACTCGTCGCCGACATCCGCGCCGGACGCATGGTCGTGATCGTCGACGACGAGGATCGCGAGAACGAAGGCGACCTCATCATGGCCGCGCAATGCGTGCGGCCGGAGGACGTCAACTTCATGGTCACGCACGCGCGCGGGCTGGTCTGCCTGTCGCTCACGCGCGAGCGCTGCGCGCAACTGCGCCTGCCGCCGATGGTCAGCGCCAATGCCTCGCGCCACCACACCAATTTCACCGTCTCGATCGAGGCGGCGGCCGGCGTCACCACCGGCATTTCCGCGCACGACCGCGCGCACACGATCCGCACCGCCGTTGCCGCCGACGCCAGACCCGCCGACCTGGTCCAGCCCGGCCACATCTTTCCGTTGGCCGCGCAGCCGGGCGGCGTGCTCACGCGTGCGGGGCACACGGAAGCCGCGAGCGACCTGGCGGCCCTGGCCGGCTGCGAACCTGCCGGCGTGCTGGTGGAAATCCTCGCAGAGGATGGGCAAATGGCGCGACGTCCACAGCTCGAGGTTTTCGCCGCACGCCACGGCCTGAAGATCGGCTCCATCGCCGACCTGATCCGGTACCGGCTCGCGACCGAACGCAGCGTCGTGCGCATGGCCGAACGCGAAGTGGAAACCGCGTTCGGCGCATTTCGACTCATCGGTTATCGCGATGCACTCACGGGATTGCCGCATTTCGCGCTGGTGCGTGGCCGCGTCGACGACGGTGCGCCCGTGCTCGCGCGCGTGCATGTGCGCGACGCGCTCGCCGACGCGCTGCAACTTGCGCGCGCCGATCACGGCGTGACCTTGGCCGCCGCGCTGCGCCGCGTCGCCCAGGCCGACCGCGGCGTCATCGTGCTGCTGACCGAGGCGGACGAAGCGGCGAACGCGCTCGAACGCCTCGTGCAACCGGCGCAACCGCGATCCGATGTTGAAGGCGAGTGGCGCCGCCACGGCATCGGCGCGCAGATCCTCGCCGATCTCGGCGCGCGACGCCTGATCGTGCTCGGCACCAAGCGCCGGTTTTCCGGGCTGTCCGGGTTCGGTCTGGAAGTCGCCGGCTACCAGGAGGCCGGGTAGCGATGCCGGCAAGCCCGCACGGCGTGCTCTATTGCGGTTCCGGCGACCTGAGCGGCTACGGCCAGGCCGCCATCGCCTATGTGCGCGCGCTGGTCAATGCCGGCGTACCGGTGCAGTGGGTGCCGCTGGATTGGCTGCCCGAGCGCATGGCGGTCGGTTCGTGGACGATGCCGGATGGCCGTCCACGAGGCCTGCTCGAACGCTGCGGAACGCACGGCCATCTGGCGGATTTGCCCGTGCTGGTCGAGCGCACGCGCGCGCCAGTCGCGCACGACGTGGTGATCGTGCACGCGCCGCCGGAGGCCTGGCCTCGGATTTTCGAGAACGGCAAGCGCAACATCGGCGTTACCGTGTGGGAAACCGATCGCGCGCCGGCGCACTGGTTGCCGCTGATGCGCCAGGCCGATCGCGTGATCGTGCCGTGCGAATTCAACCGCGCGGCGTTCGTGCGCAGCGGGTTGGACAGGCCAATCCACGTAGTGCCGCACATCCGCCGCCACACCTGGCGCGAACACACCCCGGCGGACATCGCCAGGGCGCGCGCGCAACTCGGCATCCCGCACGGCCATCGCGTGTTCTACACGATCAATGACTGGGGCCCGCGCAAGAACATGCCGGCGTTGATTCGCGCGTTCGCGCGCGCCTTCGCCGCACAGGCGCCGGTGAGTCTGCTGATCAAGACCGCCGCGATCGGGCACGGCGGCCCACCCTTTTATCCGAACGTGCCCACGCGCGAACTCGTCCTGCAGGCCATGCGGGACGCCACGGCCGAAGTCGGGCGGCTCCTGCCGCAGATCGTGCTGGTCGATGCGGAACTCGACGGCGACGGCATCGATCTGATCCACGCCATCGGCGATGTCTATGTCTCGCTCACCCATGCCGAAGGCTGGGGCCTGGGCGCGTTCGAGGCGGCGACGCTCGGCAAACCCGTGGTGATGACGGCCTGGGGCGGGCAGTGCGAATTTCTCGGCGCCGACTGGCCGGGAGCGATTCCTTGTGCGCTCGAGCCGGTGCCGCTGTGGCCGCCGCACCAGCCTTCGTATTTCCCGAGCCAGTGCTGGGCGACGCCCGATCGCGGACGCCGCCGTTGCGCTGATGCGCGCGGCGGTGGACGACGGCGCACCGACGCAGGCCGCGGCGTACGCCATCCGCGAACGCATCGTGCGCGACTACGCCGAACCGGTCGTCGTCGACGCACTGATCGAAGCCATCGCATGAGCGCACGGCGCGACTTCCACTTCGTTTTCGGCCTGCGCGAGCAACGCGAGCCGTTCCACATCTTGCATTACCTGTGCCTGGCGTCGTGCCGCGCGGTGAACCGGCCGGACGCAATCCATTTCCATTACCGGCACGAGCCATTCGGGCCATGGTGGGAAAAGATCAAGCCGCATCTGCGGCTGGTGCGTGCCCCGGATGTCGTGGAAGGTTTCGCGCCGGCGCGTTACGCGGACAGTGCGGAAGGCCGCTTCATCGAACAGCTCGGATTGAGCTATGCGCACGAAGCGGATTTCCTGCGCCTGGATATCCTCATCGCGCACGGCGGCGTCTACTGCGACATGGACACGCTGTTCGTGCGGCCGTATGCGGACGCATGGTTCGCCGAGGATTTCGCGATCGGCGAGGAAAGCGCGCCGTTCGCGCAGCGGACAGGTCATTCGTCCGACCCTGTGCAATGCGGTGATGTTCGCGCGGCCCGGATCGCGCTTCGCCCGCGTCTGGCGCGAGCGCATGGGACAAGTCTTCGACGGCAGCTGGAGCGGGCATTCCTGCCACGAAGCCGCGCGGCTGTGGCGGGTCATGCCGGATGCCCTGCGCGTGCTGCCGCGCGAGTACTTCTACCGCTACGGCAGCACGATTGCCGGATTGGAAAGCCTGCTCGAGCAGTCCGACGCCGAGCATGCCGACATCTACAGCCTGCATCTGTGGGCGCACCTGTGGTGGGAGCAGTCGCGCAGGGATTTCTCCGCGGTGCACGCCGGACAAATCGACGAAAACTGGATCCGCACGCGCGATTGCACGCTCGCGAAGCTGGCGCGTCAATTTCTGGATTAGCCGCCGATTTCCAGCGCCCCGCCCGCATGCGGCATGCGCAGCGCGCCGAGCGGCGGCGCGTATTCGGCCAGGCGCTGGCGCAGGAGCGCTTCGCGCTGCAATAGCGCGGCGTGGCCGTAGCGCTTGGCGCGCGCGATCGCGGCGTGATGCGCGCGCGTCGAACGTGTTGGCGCCATGGTAGACGTAGATCGAACTCCAGCCGGCGTCGCGCACGCGCGCGATGGCGCTCGCCCTGGCGCAGGATCTTCAGCAGCGCGTCGGTATCTTCGCCGCGCGCGAGTTCCGCGTAACGCGGCATGCGCTCGCGCCGGCCGAGCAGCGAACCTTGCACCACGTTCAGCGGATACGCCTCGCGGTTCCAGTCGTCCCAATACAGCTCGCCGCGCGCGGGGAACCAGTGCAACTGGTCGCACAGGAAGCTGAAATCCGCTTGCGCGTCGCACAGGGCGCGCCACTGCAGGGCGAGGCGTTCGGGATGGTAGCGGTCGTCGTCGTCCCATTGGCAGACGAATTCGCCCTGCGCCGCGTCGACCGACGCATTGCGCAAGGCGCCGAGGCTGGAACCGGGCGTGTGCCGCACGCACGCGCATCGGCGCGGCGTGCACGGCTAGCGGCGAGCGCGCTCAGATCGTGCGTGGAAACGCATCGCCGCCATCGTGCACGATCACCAGCTCGCGCTCGGCGTGCGTCTGCGCCGCGAAATCGCCGATCGCGAGTTTCGCCAGCGCAAGGCGCGAGGCCTGGGTTATCATCAGGCAACTGATCATGGCGCCAGATTGTAAGGGGTGCGGAAGTAGACGGATGCAAAAGATCGCTTACATCCTGACTTGGCGCGACGGCGAAGACGCGAGCCGCCGCGCCAATCTTTTTGCCGTGCTGGAATGGCTGGCGCGTTATCCGCAATTCGAGCCGTTTCTCGTCGAGCAGGACTCGGTGCCGCGCCTGGATGGCGGTTTGCCGCATCCGGCTTGCAAGCATGTATTCGCCTACAACCCGGGACCGTTCAACAAGAGCTGGGGCCTGAACGTCGGCTTCCGCTGCTGTACGCACGCCTGGCTGGCCTTTGCCGATGCCGACATCGTGCTTGGCGCCGCCTTGACTGCCACGCTGGAGCATCTGGAGAAGGGATATTGGGCGATCAAACCCTATCGTCGCCTGATCGACCTCGACGCGTCCGAAAGTGCGCGTGTGCGCGGCGGCGATTTCGATTTCGTTCCCGATCGCCGCGATGCCGCGCCCAACCGCGAGGGTGCGGGTGAGCGCATCGTGTTTGCCGGCGGCGTGTTCCTCATCGCACGCGCCGCGTTCGTGCGCCTGGGCGGCTGGGACGAGCGCTTCCGCGGCTGGGGCGGCGAAGACGACGCCTTCAGCTACCGCCTCGAACGCGCGCGCGTGCCTGCCTTCGAACTCGACACCCGCCCGGCGGTTCATTTGGCGCATCCGCGGCCGCGCGCGACCACGTTCGAGCAACCCCACTACGCCGCCAACTGCGCGCTGCTGGAAAGCTATCGTCAGATGGAAGATCCGCAACTGGAGCGGCTGTCGGAGATCCAGGCGCAGATCGTCGGCAATCGCGACAAGTACCGCCCCGAATGAGCGCCTCCGCACCCCCCCGTCTGCTGATTGGCACGCCGGCGTACGGCGGCATGATGCACAGCGACTATGTGAGCGCGCTATTGCAATACCAGCGTGCCGGCATCGACTTCGCGCTGATGAGCATCGGCAACGAAAGCCTGATCACGCGCGCACGCAACACGATCCTTTCCGAATTCCATGCGCGCGCGGATTTCAGCCATCTGCTGTTCCTCGATGCGGACGTGCTGCTGCCGCCCGCCGGTTTGCGACGCATGCTGGCCGCGGGTCGCGATGTCGTCGGCGCGGCGGTCGCGCTCAAGGGCCGCAACGCCAGCGGCGGGCGCATCTTCAATGTAGGCGCTATGCGCGGTGAGGATGACGCGCTGTACGAGGTCGAGCGCATCGGTACGGCGGCGCTGCTGCTGTCGCGTGCGGCGGTCGCCGCGCTGGTGGTCGATGCGCGCCGCGAAGGGCGCGTGTACTCGCGCGGCTTCGACCTGCGCGGCGTGGAACTCAAGAGCAGCGTGCAGTACGACGTCTTCCGCACGGGCGTGGTCGGCGACGAATACCTGTCCGAGGATTACTGGGTCTGCCGCGAGCTGCGCCGACTCGGATTCGCCGTGTACCTCGATCCGACCATCGTCACCCGCCATTCCGGGATGATGGAGGCGTGAAAGTGTCGGCGGCGCCGCGTCGCGTCGAACTGCTCCAGGTGCGCGCGCCGAATGTGCCGTCGTTCGTGCTCGCGCTGGAAACGCAGGGCGATCGCAGCATCGCACCGCATCTGCGCACTAACGGCGTCTGGGAGCCGGCCGAGACCGCCCTGTGCCAGCGACTGTTGCGCCCGGGCATGCGCGTGGTCGATGCCGGCGCGCACGCCGGCTACTACAGCGTGTTGTTCTCGCATCTGGTCGGCGCGACCGGCGGCGTCATAGCCTTCGAGCCGGAGCCGGCCAATTTCCGCATGTTGCTGGCCAACTTGCTGCTCAACGATTGCGGCAATGTCGAGGCGCGACCACTGGCGCTGGCGGAAGGCGGCGGCGCCGAGTTCCTGCATTTGTGCGACGACAATCCGGGCGATCACCGCCTCGCGCCGGTGCCGGGACGCGCGCGCATCAGGGTCGAGACCATCGACCTGGATTCTGCGCTCGCCGGCGCGCCGCTGGATTTCATCAAGATCGACACGCAGGGCGCCGAGCCGCGCATCCTTGCCGGCATGGCGAACACCATTTCCGTCAACCGCGAGCGTCTGGGTTGCCTGATGGAATTCGCGCCGGGACTGATGCAACTCGGCGGCGTTTCGCTCGACCAGTATGCCGCGCAACTGACTGCGCTGGACGCACGCGTGTTCGCGATTTCGCTGCGGGACCACGATCTCAACCTGCAGCGCCTGGCGCCGCTGCGCGCCGGCCTGGACATGCTCGTCGGCCGCTTGGCGCATCTGGGCGAGATCGACGCCTCCTGCGACGTGTTCGCGGCCTTTGGCGCTGCCGCGGAAGCGGAGTGGCTGGCGCGGTTCCGGCAAGGCCGGGTCGGGTAAACTACGCGCGCGGCGCCCGCCGCGAAGAGGAAACGCCCGTGCCGGAATTCGCCGGCGATCCACGCGCCGATGCCGATGCGCGGTTCGCCATTGTCGCCAGCCGCTGGAATCCGCGCATCGTCGACGCACTGGTCGAGGGCGCGCGGCGCGCATTCGCGGCGCAGGGCGTGGCCGAGGCGGCGCTGGACGTGATTCGCGTTCCGGGCGCATGGGAGATTCCGCAAGCAGCGGCAAGGGTCGCGCTCGGCGGCAAACACGCGGCCATCGTTGCCCTGGGCTGCGTGGTGCGCGGCGACACGCGCCACTACGAGCACGTGGCGGATGAGTGCGCGGCGGGCCTGATGCGCGTGGCCCTGGATAACGGCGTGCCCGTGCTCAATGGCGTACTCGCCGTCGAGCGCTTTGATGACGCGCAGGCGCGTGCCGGCGGTGCGCGCGGCAACAAGGGCGAGGAAGTCGCGTTGGCGGCATTGGAAATGGCGGATTTGTTGAGGCGACTATGAGCGATCAAAACCGCAATTCCGGCATCGATCTCAGCGCGCGTTCGCGTGCGCGTCGGCGCGCGGCGCAGGCCGTATACGCCTGGCAGGTCGGCGGCAATCCGATGCGCGACGTCATCGAAGAGTTCCGCCACGAACAGGACATGGAAATCGCGGACCTGGATTATTTCGAGGATCTGCTGCGCGGCGTGGAGAAACACTGCGCCGATCTCGATGCCGGGCTCGCGCCCTGGCTCGACCGCGACATGGCGCAAGTCGATCCGATCGAGCGCGCGATATTGCGCCTGGCCGCTTACGAGCTGCGCCATCGTCCCGACGTGCCGTACCGCGTCGTGCTCAACGAGGCGGTCGAAGTCGCCAAGCGTTTCGGTGCCGAGCACGGCCACACCTACGTCAACGGCGTGCTCGACAAGGCGGCGCGCGAGTGGCGTGCGGCGGAAACCGGGAACCCGCGTCGCGGCTGACGTGGCCGAATTCGCGCTCATCGACCTGATCCGGAAACGCTGCCACGCCACGCGTGCGGATGTGCGCCTGGGCATCGGCGACGATGCGGCCTTGCTCGCCGTGCCTGCAGGAAAATTGCTCGCCGTAAGCACCGATACGCTGGTCGCCGGCGTGCATTTTCCGCACGCCGCGACAGCGCGCGACATTGGCTGGAAGGCGCTCGCCGTGAACTTGTCCGATCTCGCTGCGATGGGCGCGGAACCGGCCTGGGCCACGCTCGCGCTGACGTTGCCGGGTGCCGATGCGCGCTGGGTCGAGGAATTCGCCGATGGCTTCGCGGAATTGGCGCGGCGACATCGCGTTGCGCTCGTCGGCGGCGATACGACGCAAGGCCCGCTGTCGATCACGGTGACGATTCACGGCCTCGTGCCGGATGGCGCGGCGCTAACGCGGTCCGGTGCGCGTGTCGGTGATGGCGTGTATGTCACCGGCACGCTCGGCGACGCGGCAGCGGGACTGCGCCTGCTGCAATCGGGCCGGACGCAGAGCGCGTATCTGTCGGGGCGCCTGAACCGGCCGACGCCGCGCGTCGAACAAGGATTGATCCTGCGCGGTCGGGCCAGCGCCTGCATCGATGTCTCCGACGGACTCGCCGCCGATCTGGGACACATTTGCGACGCCAGTAGTGTTGGTGCGCAGATCGACGCGGATGCGCTGCCGGCGTCGTCCGAGCTTGCCGCCGCGTTCGATGCGCCTACGCGCCGTGAATTCCAGCTTGCCGGCGGCGACGACTACGAATTGTGTTTCACCGCACCGGACGCGGCCGCACCCGATCTGCTGCGCGATCTCGCGGACAGCGGCTGCGGCGCGACGTGCATCGGCCGCATCGTCGCGGGCGCGAACGTGGGCGTGCAGAATGCTTCCGGAAATCCCGTCTCGGTGCCGCGACGTGGTTGGGAACATTTTGAATGAGTCTGGATGCCACACAACGCCGCGCGCTGTTCAGGCATCCGGCAGGTTGGATCGCCTGCGGCTTCGGCTCCGGTTTGAGTCCCTTCGCGCCGGGCACTGCCGGATCGCTGGCCGCTCTGCTGCCATGGCTGGCGCTTGCGCGCGTTGCCGCTGCCATGGTTCGTCGCCGCGCTCGTGCTTGCGTTCGCGCTCGGCGTACGGGCCTGCGACTGGGCCGTGCGCGAATTGAAGATCGCCGATCCCGGTCGCCGTGGTCTGGGACGAATTCGTCGGCCAGTGGATCGCGCTCGCGCCGCTCGTGTGGTGGCCGCGCGAATGGCCGTGGGTCATCTGCGGATTCGCGCTGTTTCGAGTTTTCGACATCCTCAAACCGTGGCCGGTGTCGTGGGCCGACCGCAAGGTTCCCGGCGGCCTCGGCGTGATGCTCGATGACGTGATCGCCGGATTCTACGCAGCGACGGCGCTGGCCTTGCTGCTGGGCTTGGCGTGAACGGTCACAGCAGTTCGTGCACGCGCTCGCGCAGCAACGGGATCGAAACCTGCTCGAACCACGCATTGCGCTTGATCCAGCCCTGGTTGCGCGGGCTCGGATGCACCATCGGCAGGTAATCGGGCAAGTATTCGCCGAAGGCTTGCACGGTTTCAGTGAGTGTTTGCTTGCGCCGCTCACGCAGGAAATACTTGTGAGCGTACTGGCCGATCAGCAGGGTCAGGCGCACGTTCTTCAGCATGGGAATAAGCTGCGGGTGCTAGGTGCGCGCGCATTCCGGACGCGGGGGTCGCCGCCGCCGCGTCAGCGCCCTGGATAACAAAATCCTGGGCAGAAAGCCTTGAAGTTCAATGCGATACGCGGATTTCCGCTCCGCAACCAGCCCAATATTGTACCTCGGAAAGCCAGATTTTTCGCGGATGCGAATAGATTACGGAGCAGCCTCGCAGTGCCCGCAGTCGGCGGAATCCTAGACTTCTCGAGTTGGCTCCGACCCGGATTTGCGGATTTCGGTGATCGGCATCTTTGCTCCGAAAACCGAGGGGGATGCCGTGCGCGTTGAACATATGCTCAACCAACGCAGTCAGCGTTTCGCTAAAGAGTGACTGGCGATTTCGGAAACCGGGAAAATCGGTCACGATCAATCGAAATCGTAGGTCACGCCTCACCGAAACAGCAGGTCACGTCTTTCCGAAATGGCCGGCCACCTTGCGGAAATCACTGACCACGACGGGCCAAAATACGCACGCCGTCGAAGTAACTCAGCGCGCGCGCTGGAACTGGCATACCCGTGCAGACCGGGACCCACGATACGAAACCCAACAATTCAATTCCCGGTATGACGCCACGGGAAGGCCGAAAATGCTCTCAACCGAACCGAATTCATGATTGTACGGCAGCGTACGGACACGACGACGGCAAGCGCGCACTCTGGCACCTTCTTCGATGGCAATGCCGGAGCTGCATGAAGGTTGGAAGTGTTGAAGTCGCGTTGTGGACCATCGGCGCGCTGTTGATCGTTCTGTTCTTCGGCGTACTGGGCTGGCAAGAGTTCGAACGCCGGCATCAGATTGATTCGTTCCTGACTGCGCAACGAGATCTGCCGAACCCCGCGCCAAGCCTCGAACAACGGCCACCGCAAAAAAAAACGTCGGTGTCGGTGAGAGTCCCTGCTACGCACCCAGAGCGTGTCGCGGAGCACTCGCCGGACGGCGTCGCACTAGCGATCTTGCGCATTCCTGCCATCAAGCTCGTCGTCCCTGTCAACCGCGGCACCGGGCGTAGCGAGTTGCTCCGCGGTGCCGGCCTGGTCACGGGGAGCGCATTGCCGGGAAGTGCCGGCAACGTTGCTATCGCAGCACATCGTGACAGCTTCTTTCGCGACCTTCGCGACGTCGCGGTCGGCGATGTCATCGAACTTGATTCGCTCAAACAGACAACTCGGTACCGGGTCACCGACATGCAGGTCGTCGAACCCACCGATGTTCAGGTCCTCGCCGATGTCGGCGAGCCGATTCTCACATTGATCACGTGTTATCCGTTTCATTACGTCGGCAATGCCCCGCAACGCTTCATCGTGCGAGCGGTTGCGACCGACATTCACAGGTAGTCCCAGGAGATCATTATGAAAGGCGTCAACAAAATGCGATTCACCGTAGCGCTACTGAGCTTCACCATCGCTGGCATCGTTTATGCCCAGCAGCCGACTCAATTTCCAAAAGAGCAGGTGCGGAAGGAGAGTTGTGACAACTTCGGCTGGAACGCGGACATGGCACGCGACCATCCCAGTGTCGTCAAAGCCTGCCAGGAAGTGGTAACTGTCGACGGTGTCAAGTGGGCCCGTCTCGCCGCTGATTTCACAAGTGTCGACAATGACGGAACCGTCAACTTCAGCATCCACGACCAGCACAATCGATACGTCGAGGCCGTGACGATCGTACCGAGGGCCGGACAAGTCGCGTACATCAACGACCAACCGACGGCGTTCAACCAACTGCACAAGAGCGACACGATCAACCTGTACGTGCCGGAGGGTCAGTACGGTTATGCGACGCAACCCGGCGCGCCGGAGAATGAACTTGCGACGGCTGCACCAACGGCCACGCCGGCGGCTGCGCCAACGCCTCCTCCGGCCGACGCCAGCACGGACACTGCGCTCGCGGACAACACTCCACCGCCTGCGACATTGCCGCAGACTGCAAGCGACATTCCGTTGCTCGCCCTCGGCGGTCTGATTTCGCTGTTCGGCGGGCTTGCGCTGACGCTGCGGCGCTTGTGGATTTGAAGGGTCGTTTATTTGCGCGCCGGACTGGCTACAGTCCGGCGCACACAAGCTTGCGTGCGATGCCGCACACACATGGTGAACTGGAAGTTCGACGATGCGATTACCGCTCAAGGGTACGAGTGAAAGCTGCAGACGAATCAAACCAGGGTACCGATCATGAACAATTTGCGCTCACCGATCTTTCGACTCGCCAAGCATCGATCGCTTCCGTTGGTACCCCTCAAGGCAATCAATCCGCCGAGCGAAGCGGAACGCGAACTGCAATCGTTGCGTGAAAGCGTCCGCGCAATGCAGACGTGCAAGACGCATGTCTATCGTTCATCCGACAGCCGGTAACGATCGTGATGATCCGACGAGCTTTGCTCTGGTATACACCGATTTGCCGGGTCCGGAGTGGTCTTGTCCGGGATTCACTGGAGGCGCGAACATGCGACTCGCAGAAGCGATGATCCGTGCCGGAGCGCAGATTGAGGCATTCTTGATCGCGGTCGCGTACGAGAGGCGCGGGCGTGAAGATCGTCGGAATCCGGAATTGCGCGCAGGTTGCCGCGAATCGGCATGTCCGACGCACCAACCCGACAGCGCGCTGGTGCGCAGTCTTATCGAAGATCTGCCCTCGGCACCGGATTATCCCGCTTTCCGCGCTCGCAAGTCCGGTGCAAATAAAAGGAGCCGGTGGCGATGCAAGTGACCCGCTCCGATGCTCTGGTTCTGTTCGGCGCCACCGGTGATCTTGCCTACAAGAAAATATTTCCGGCGCTGCAGGCATTGATGGTGCGCGATGGTCTGGATGTACCGGTCATTGGCGTGGCGCACTCCGGCTGGTCCATTGAAAAACTACGCGAGCGCGCTCACGAAAGTCTGGTGCAGGCGGCGAAAGACCAAGACGGCAAGATTGACGAGGCCGCGTTCGCTACGCTCTCGCAACGGCTGCAATACGTCGACGGCGACTACAATAATACGGCGACGTTTCAATTTCTGAAGAAGGCGTTGGGCTGCGCATGCCGGCCCCTTTATTACCTTGCCATTCCACCCGACCTGTTCACGACCGTAATCCAGGGATTGTTGACGTCGTGTTGTGCAGGCGATGCGCGAGTCGTGGTTGAGAAACCGTTCGGCCGCGATCAGGCTTCTGCGCAGGCGCTCAACCGCATCCTGAGATCGGCATTTCCGGACAATTCGATCTTCCGCATCGATCACTTCCTCGGCAAGGAAGCGATCATGAACATTCTTTATTTTCGCTTCGCCAATTCGTTTCTGGAGCCGATCTGGAATCGCAATTGCGTGGCGAGCGTACAAATCACGCTGTCGGAGGAATTCGGCGTCGTCGGCCGCGGTGCCTTCTTCGAAACGATCGGCTGCCTGCGCGATGTCGTCCAGAACCATCTGCTGCAGATCGTCGCGTTGCTGGCGATGGAGCCGCCGGCCTATCAGGGCTTCGGCGCCGTGCACGCCGAGAAGGTCAAGGTGTTCCAGGCGATTCGACCGCTGCGGCCGGACGACCTGGTGCGCGGCCAATACGACGGCTATCGCGCCGAACCGGGCGTGGCGAAGGAATCCGATGTCGAAACATATTGCGCGTTGCGGCTATTCATCGACTCGTGGCGCTGGGGGGGCGTGCCGTGGTACTTGCGCTCGGGCAAGTGTCTGCCGGAAACTGCGGCCGAGATCGTGGTGGAACTGAAGCCACCGCCGCAGAAACTCTTCGACGACGCGGCGCCCGCAGGCGGCCGGGCGAACTATGTGCGCTTCAGGCTGTCCCCCGACTCCGCCGTCGCGCTCCCGCCCGCGTCAAGCGCGCGGGCAAAGAGTTTCTCGGCGATCAGCGCGAGTTCTATCTCACCGAACAGGAATCGGGAGAGAAATCGCCCTACAACGCCTGCTCGGCGATGCCATGGCCGGCGATGGCGCACTGTTTACGCGCGAGGACGCCGTCGAGGCCGCTTGGGCGGTAGTCGATCCCGTGATCGAAAATCATCATCCGGCATTTATCTATGAATCAGGCAGTTGGGGACCGCGGCAGGCGGATGCGCTGATCACAGCAGACGGCGGGTGGCGCAATCCGGCGCGCAGCGGGCACCGGCATGATGCGGCCCGACGATTTGGTTTTCCTGCTCGATGTCGACAACACATTGCTCGACAACGATCGCATCGAAGCCGATATCGGGAACCGGTTCGAACGCGAATTCGGTCGATCGGCCGCCATCGCTATTGGGAAATCTTCGAGACCTTGCGTGGCGAACTGGGTTACGCGGATTACCTGGGCGCCCTGCAGCGATACCGGCTGAGCGACATGGGCAATCCGCGGTTGCTCATGATGGCCGACTTTCTGGTGGACTATCCGTCGGGGAGCGCCTTTATCTGCGGCATTCGACATCGTGCGGCATCTTGGCCGGCTCGGCCGGACCGTGGTTCTCTCCGACGGCGAGCGGTGTTACAGCCGCGCAAGGTACAGTGCGACTCCGGGACGTGGTGGACGGCCACATGCTGATCTACATCCACAAGGAAAAAATGCTCGACGCCGTTGCCCAACGCTACCCGGCCGGGCATTACGTGATGATCGACGACAAGCCGCAATTGCTGGCGGCCATGAAACGCAAG